>JACKNU010000001.1 GCA_024234675.1 Pseudomonadales bacterium
TCGATTCCGCCTCGATTGCCGAATTGATAGCGCAGACCGGGATCAACCGGGGGAGTCTATACAATGCGTTCGGCGGTAAGCAACCGCTATTCGTGCGGACGCTTCTCAAGTACGACCGGGAGCGGCGCAAGACCCTGCTGGCGGAACTCGAAGCGCTGGACGACCCGCGTCGGGCGATCTGTGAATTTTTCGACAAGATTGTCTCCAGCACCGTGGCCGATACCGATCGCAAGGGGTGTTTCCTGTTCAACACGGTTTCCGAGAGTGGCGTGCACGATGCCGAGGTCAATGAAATCGTCGCCAATGGCTTGCGTGAACTGGAGGGCTTTTTCCGACGCAGTATCGAGGTGGGGCAGGCACGTGGCGATATCCGCAAGGACATCGATCCGGCGCCAAGGGCCAGCGCCCTGCTGGCCCTGGCCCTGGCCATCCGGGTTCTCGGTCGCGGCCCCTATGCTGAAACGGCGCTGCGCGCGATAGCCGATGAAGCAAGCAATCTCATCGCCTGAGGTGTAAGCGCCGCTCCGCTCAAGCAGCCGGCCCACCACTCACCCTGATGTGTCTATAGTTGTTGACATATAAAAATATGTCGACTAGTATCGACATATGGATATAGAAGACGCCATAGCGATGTTCGATGCGCTTTCCCAGGAGACGCGGCTGAGGGCTTTCCGCCTGCTGGTGCAGGCTGGCCCCGACGGTCTGGCGGCGGGGGTCCTCAGTGACGGGTTGGACACAGCGCACAACACCATGTCTTTTCACCTGAGCCACCTGTCCAGGACGGGACTGGTCTCTTCGCGCAAAGCGGGTCGCTCGGTGATTTACTCCGCGAATTTCGACAGGACCCGCGACCTGATTGCCTTCCTGGTCAAGGATTGCTGCAGCGCCGAGTTTGCCAGCATCCGTGAAGACAGCAGCAGTGGCTGTTCGATTATCGAACTGGCGCATTGTTGTGAACCAGCAACGAAAACCAAATCTTGAAGAAGGGTATATCTATGAAACGGATGCACATACATGTCGGGGTCGAAAACCTGGAGCAGAGCATAGCGTTTTACAGCGCACTCTTTGCGGCACAGCCGGTCAAGACCAAGGCCGATTACGCCAAGTGGATGCTGGACGATCCCCATATCAATTTCGCCATATCGACGCGCTCGGCAAGAGTCGGCGTGGACCATCTGGGCATACAGGTGGACGAGGACAGCGAGCTGGAGGCTTTGCGTGAGCGGCTCAAAACCGCGGATATGTCCGTTTTCGACGAAGGCGAAACGGTCTGTTGCTATGCCCGCTCGGACAAGTCCTGGGTGGCAGACCCCTCGGGCATCGCCTGGGAGGCCTATAAAACCATGGAAGATGCGCAACTTTTCGACGCGCCCGACCCGACCGGGCAGGGCGAGTGTGACGCGCCCGCAAGCGAGGAGCAGCCCGCCGGCGTCGAGGTGCGTGGCAACACCCGGGCCTGCTGCTGAAGGCGCTGAAGCATGGGGTTTTTCGAGCGTTATCTATCGCTGTGGGTCGCACTTTGCATTGTGGCCGGGGTCGTGTCCGGCAGCGTTTTGCCGACGCTGTTCCAGGCGATCGCCGGCCTGGAGTATGCCAGTGTAAACCTGGTGGTGGCCGTCTTCATCTGGGTGATGATCTACCCCATGATGGTCAACGTCGATTTCGTCGCCCTGAAAGATGTCGGTAAAAAGCCCAAAGGCCTGTGTATCACGCTGGTCGTAAACTGGCTCATCAAGCCATTTTCCATGGCCGCGCTGGGAGTTATTTTCTTCGAGTATGTGTTTGCGGGCCTGGTTGACCCGCAGTCGGGCAGGGAATACATCGCCGGCATGATCCTGCTTGGCGTCGCGCCCTGCACCGCCATGGTCTTCGTGTGGAGCCAGCTGGTGCATGGCGATGCCAATTACACCCTCGTGCAGGTCTCGCTCAACGACATCGTCATGGTGTTCGCGTTTGCGCCGCTGGCGGCCTTGCTGCTCGGTGTCACCGACATTGTTGTGCCCTGGGAGACATTGCTGCTTGCAGTGGTGCTGTACGTCCTGATTCCCCTGGGAGCGGGCTACCTGACTCGCCGGATGCTGGATGGCGCGGGTAATGACGAGCGCATCACCAGCTTCACCGCCAGGGTCAAGCCGTTTTCAGTGTTGGGCTTGCTGGCTACCGTGGTACTGTTGTTTGGCTTCCAGGCGCAGACCATCCTGGACAAGCCCGTGATCATCGCCCTGATAGCTGTCCCGCTGCTGATCCAGAGTTATGGCATTTTTATTATCGCCTATGGCTGGGCCTATCTCTGGCGCGTACCATTCGACACTGCCGCCCCGGCGGCTCTGATAGGCACGTCCAACTTCTTCGAACTGGCGGTTGCCGTCGCGATCAGTTTGTTTGGCCTGCATTCCGGTGCCGCCCTGGCGACTGTTGTGGGGGTGTTGGTCGAGGTGCCGGTGATGCTATCGCTGGTGGCGATAGCCAATAGAACGCGGCTCCATTTCGCCTGACTGGCTCACCGTCGGCTGGTTCGTCCGCCACTGGAATGTGGCTCTCGAATTGCGGTCACGGGGCCAGTACCTCCAGGGTGAGGAAGTAACTGTAGTAACGTTTGCGGATCTCACCTTCACCCAGCTCCTGCTCCAGGCCTGCTTCCAGCAGGTAGCGTCCCACCACCGGCCAGGAGATTTCCACCGCGCCGGCCGCGTCAGTTACGTACTCGCGCAGTTCCTGCGTATCCCGGTAACGACTGCCCTCGGGCTGCACGCTTACCGCCAGTCCCGGCAGCGGTTCGCCGTCCAGGGTAAATGCAAACCGGGCGGGTTCATCCGTGTACAGCGCGTTGGGGTGTGTATCCCGCAGTACCAGGCGCAGACCGGCGGAGTCGGCGGGCGCGGCGGGCGCGGTTTCGCTGCCCAGGGTGACGAAGGTCTCGATCAGGCTATGGGCTTCCGCAAAGGCGATTTCTGTCGCCTCAGGCGGTATTGCCGCCTTCAGTCCCGCGAGGTTGCCGCGATCGTGACGCGGCTCGTTTTCTCCCGGCATCTGGTAGGACACGAAATACATGGGCTCACCGCCGAACGATACTCTATGCGTGCCGGCCTCGCTGACCTCGATGTCGAAACTGCTGCGCCGTGCGCCTTCCTGCGGTTGCAGCAGCGGCAATGCCGTCCCCGCGGGGGAGTGCACACTGACGCCGGCCAGGGGCATACCCTTGTCGACGAAGAAGATATTATTGGACGCGGTAAAATCCACGGTCACCGTCTCCGCTTCACTGAGTACGAAATCGGTGGGCATAAACCAGCGCTTGTGGGCGCTGGTGAGCGGGCTGATCAGCAGCAATACCAGCAGCGCCGGTGTGGTTCGAGACAGTTTCATGGTAGCTCTCCGGGTTCCAGGGTGAAGGTAATCTGGCCGAGTTCGGACTCGCCCTGCGCACTGTCCTGCAGGCGCTGTCCGGACCAGTGGAAGGGGATGCGCAGGTGCTCACGCCCACCCACCTCGCGCACCGCCTCGACATTGAGCGTGTAATCGCCGGGGGGCAGGGCAGCCGCCCGCTGGATGGTATAGCTGCCGGGCTTGCGGGTGGCGCCGGACACTCCGTCGATGGGCAGCGCCAGTTTCCTGCCGCCCCGGCGCCACCAACTGCGCAGGTCGCGATGCCATTTTTCCTGTTCCAGCCACAGGGCGAGCTGGGCCAGCGGCTGCCGCCGCGCATCCTCAATCCATATCGCGATATAGGGTCGATGGTATTCGGCCGTCTGCATGGCGGGAATCTCCAGTTCCACGGTGACATCGGCCGCGCCGGCCGCCAGCGGCAAGACCGTCATGGCCTTCGCCAGGCATTGGTAGGGGTGGATCAGTTTTTTCATGGTACGAATACCCAGTAGAGGACAAATGGTACAGCGGTTCCCAGGCCGACCAGCGGCCAGGTGCTGCGCCGTTTGCCGGCGTGCACATACAGCAGCAGCAGGCCGGTGATGGCGAACAACAGGCAGATCACTGCAGTGACATCGATAAAGTAGAACCAGGCCGTACCGGTATGCCGCCCCTTGTGGAGGTCATTGATGACGGCCACCAATCCGTCGTCCACCCGTTCCAGGGACAGTTCTCCGCTCGCCAGGCTCAGTACCACGGTGGCGAAGCCGCCCGGGCGCTGGTAGTCCAGCACCCATTCGACTTCGTCCCGGTCGATATTGCGGGGTATGCCCAGGCGCCAACGATTGTCCAGTTCGGCTGCCAGCGATTCCAGTTGCGCCAGTTCGTCAGCCGCCCGGAACGTTTCTATCCAGGCCGGTGGCAGGGTTACGACTTCGCTTGCCACTGTTGGCCGGGCGTCGAACCAGTCCGGGTGGTTCAGGGTGATGCCGGTGATCGAGAAGAACGCCAGGCTGGCCAACCCCACTGCGGAACTGATCCAGTGCAGCGTGCGGCTGGTTTTGGCTAGCAGGGGGCTCACCTTGCTAACCCCGCCGCTGCTGGTGGAATTGGTGGTTACCCGTAATCACCATGCACTCCTAAAATTCATAGGAGACGGTGGCTTTGACGTTCCGACCCGGCTCGTAGTCTGTCAGCTGCAACTCACCGAAACGCGGGTGAAATGACAGGCCGGTACGGGAGGACTGCGAGGCGTAGTATTCATCCAGCAGGTTGTCGGCACCAACCGTCAGCGCCAGGCCCGGGTAGCTGGGGGGCGTCCAGCGCGCGGAGACATTAACCACGGTGAAACCGTCCTTGCTGTTGTCCAGCGAGGCGCCGTCCAGATCCAGGCCGGCGCCCAGCTTCTCCACCCACAGGACATCGGTGTGCAGGGTGAGGTTGAGCTGCTCCAACAGGTAGTCCGCGTTCAGGCTCCAGGTATTGCCCTGTTCCCGGTCCAAGCGCGCACCGTTGAGGCTGGCGTATTCCGCGTTGGCGGACAGCTTGCTGTCCGAGACCGAGTAGGTGAGCAGGGTGCGCAGGGCGCCGATGTCGTAGCCGATGTAGCTTTCGCCGCCATCGATTTTCATATCGCCCACGTTGTCCTGCCAGGAGCCGCCGATGTCCGCCGGTGCATCGGCGTACTCGTAGATATAGTTGTCGATCTCGGTGCGAAACAGGGTGAAACCGGCGGAGAAGCGATCCGCGCCCAGGATGGCGTCTTCGTAGGCCAGCGACAGTTCGGAATTGTAGCCGGATTCCTCATCGATACCCGGATTGGGTGTGGCGTAGTAGCCCGCACCGATAAACACCTCGCTGATTTCCGGCCCCTGGAAAAGTTGTGTGCCGCTCAGCTTGACAAGCACCTTGTCGGTTGCCGCCCACTCCCCGGCGAGCGCGCCGGTGACGGCCGAATAGTCGTTGTCAACAACGGCGGAATCAATGTCATAGTACTCGTAGCGCAAACCCGGGATCAGCGCCAGACCGTGGCTGAACTCCATTCTGTCCTGCACGAAAATAGCCGAGCTGGTCGCGTTTTCCTGTGACAGTACCGAGCCGTCTGGCTTGTACTCGGTCTGGTATTCGATCGTGTCCGTGCCGTAGGTCAGCTGGTGGCGAACCCTCGCCTGCAGATCGCTGGTGCCCAGCAGGCCGAAACCGGTGTTTTGCGCCTTGCCCTCCACGTGGCCGGGGTCCTCGGGCCAGATCGCGTTGATCGCCGACTCATCTCGCGACAGGGTACTCTTGTTGCCGAACACCGAGGCGTCCAGGGTGGAGTGGCCGCCCCACTGCAGTTCATACTTGAGCACGAGGGTGTCGCGCCTGAACTCGGTGGGGTAGGTCAGCGGCAGTCCGAGGTTGTCGCCAATGGCGATATCGGTTGCCAGCCCCATGTCGGGCCTATAGCTGTAGTCACCCTTGTCCTTGTAGGCCTCGTAGGACAATTGCAGGCGCTGGTCGGGGGCGAAATCCCAGCCCAGTTTGAGCAGCGTGTCGTCCAGGTCGCCCTTCAGGCCCTTCACCTTGCCGTCCGTGCCGGGAATCTCCTGGCCGTTGTTGTCCTTGATCTCGCCGCCGCCGACCTTGTAATTGTCCCGGTCCAGGTGGTGGTAATAGGCCAGGGCATCGACCGTATCGGTGATCTGGCCGTAGGCCGTGGCCGAGTAACCTGAGCCGGAGTTGTCATCGTAAGAGCCCTGTACGCGCATGCCATAGCGCTTGCCTTCGCGCAGCAGGTGGCGCGCATCCTTGGTCTCGAACCGCACCGCGCCGCCTAGTCCGCCATCGATCACCGAGTTCGTGCCCACATCGATATCCACTGACTTCAGGATATCCGCGTGTATCTGCAGGTTGCCCATGTGGTGATACATGTAGGTGTTCTGGTTGGCGCCATCGATGCTCACCCGCAGGTCGCGATCGCCCAGGCTGCGGATGGTGATACGCTGGTTCAGGGAATGCGCGCCCCCGACATCGACACCGGGGATGGTCCGCAGCAGGTCGCTGATATGGTCCGCCTGGCGAATGGTGATGGCGTCTTCGCCCAGGTCCACCGACGAGGCGCGGACCTGGGTGGCCCAGACCACGACTTCCTCCAGTTTTGCCGGCTCTGCGGCCTGTAGCAGTGGGGAACTAACGATGCCGACGGCGGAGAGGGAAGCCAGGCGCAGGCCGGCGTATAGGGGCGAATGTCTCATGCTCAATCCTGTACAGTGCGGGGGGGGGGTGGTAATTCTAATACGAACAAGAAAGCGAATGATAATTATTACTATTACGAATTGCAATGCGTGGCTTTACAAATATCGAAAGGATCCCCTCGCCGGGGTTCGTGCCTGTAGCAGCCCCAAGGCCGGCGTGGTGGGGTGTGGCGCGCACCAGGGACGCGCCACACCGGCGAGCGGCGGCTCAGAAGTAGGCGCGCACCCCGAAAATCGCGTTGATACCAATCTGGGGAGCGTAGTCTTTCAGGGTCGACGTACTGTTGCGGATGTCCTCATCCAGCAGGTTCTGGCCCTGCAGGTAGACCTGGAATTCCAGCTGGTCACCGGTGACAACGGAGTAGGAGACCTCCGCGTTCAGCAGGTCGTAACCGGGAGTGGGCGTCTCCAGCGGCGCGGTGTTGTCCTGCTTGTAGGCGTGTATCCACAGCAGATAGGCGGCCATGCCCTCTTGATCCCAATCCAGTCCCATACCGACGCGCGCGGGCGGCGCCAGCGGTACATCCGTGTTGTCGGAAAGTTCGCCGTCGACGATATCGCCGAAGCCGAATACCTGCCAGTGTCCGTACCGTCCGGGTTCGAAGTCGTAGCGCAGTTCTACTTCCCCGCCGATGAAGTCGGCACCCTGTTGCTGCCACAGCTGTACCGGTAAGCCGTCTTCCTCCTCCCCGGTATCGAACAGGTATATGTAGTTATCGAAATCATCGTAGTAGACGTTCGCACTTCCCGTGAAGCCGGCAACGGTGATACTCACTCCGGCTTCCAGGTGCAGGTTTTTTTCCTTGTCAAGGGACGGGTCGCCCACCTCGAAGACCTGGGTGGCGACATGCGGCCCATTGGCAAACAGCTCTTCCACGGCGGGTGCGCGCTCCGCGTGGGCCACGCTCAGGCTGAGGCCGACGGTATCGTTCAGCTGCCATAGTGCGCCCGCCGAGGCGCTGAAGGGCTGAAAGTCGACGTCCGCTTTGGGACCGGTTTCACCTTCCTCTACTATCAAGGTGTTCGGCACCCTGGATTTCACATCCTCGTAGCGCATCCCCAGGTCAAACTGCCACGCGTCCAGTTCGGCGCGCTCGATCCAGAACACGCCGGTCGTATCCGTGTGGGAGGTCGGTACAAACGCCTCTGCGCCCCTGGCGGAAAAATCCACCTCGGTGTATTGCAGGCCGAAAGCCCCCTGCCAGATACCCCATTGATCATGCCGCAGCTCCAGCCGCGAATTGTCGCTGTCGCTGTTGAAGACGGTGCCGGTCTCGTCGCCTTCATACTCGGTGTGCTCGTACTGGGTATCGACATAACGCAACTTGATCTGCTCGAAGCCCGGGAAGGGATCGCGCCCGGCAATCTCGACTTCGGTGCGCTGCGACTGCAAATCGATGCTGACGGGAGCCTCTTCCTCCTCGTGCTCCTCCTCATGCTCATGCACATGTGCACCGCCGGGAATACCGTACTCGGATTTGTAGTCGGTATAGGCCACCCCGACCAGCCACTGTTCGCCGATCCAGCTGCCACCCACGGTCCAGCCGTGATTCTTCAGGAAGCTGTTGTCGAGGGTGCCGCTGTCCTGTTCTTCATGCTCTTCATGTTCGTCGTGATCCTCTTCGTCATGATCCTCGTGCTCATCTTCGCCATCGGGGTACAGGTTGGCGTTGCCGGGGATGTCGTAATCGTCGGTGCGGCGGTGGAAGCCGTTCACGTGGAGGGCAAACTGGCCGCTGCCCAAATCCAGTCGTCCGGCGGCGAACTCCTCGTCCGCGGCGGTATTACCCTCTGCGGTGGCGCGTCCGCTGTAGCCGTTCTCGGGGATCGACTGGGGTATGGTGGGTGATACCATGTTGACTACCCCGCCGATGGCGCCGGAGCCGTAGAGCAGGGTGGATGGGCCTCGCAGTACCTCGATCTGGTCGACCAGAAACGGCTCGACGGATACCGCGTGGTCCTGGCTTAGTGAAGAGACATCCGCGACCGCCATGCTGTTGCTGAGGACGCCTACACGGGTGCCCTGCAGCCCGCGAATCACCGGGCGGCCGACGTTCTCGCCGAAACTTGCATTGGCGATGCCGGGGGTGCGGGCCAGGGTCTCGCCCAGTGAATTGGCCAGCTGCTGGCGCAGGGCTTCGCCCTGCAGCACGGTAACGGACTGGGAGAGGTCGTCAGAGGTCTGCCCCAGAGGGTTGGCGGTGACCACAATTTCCTCCAGCAGGTCGTGCTCGTGGGCAGCAGGCGACGAGGTGGTGGAGCCTGGCTGGGCCAGGCTGAGCGACGGGAACAGGTATACGGACAGCGCGACTGCCACGCCGTTTCGGATTGGAATATGCATGGTTTAACTCTCACATGGATCACAGGTCACCGCGACGGCGACCAAACCAAAAAAAGTGGATCAGTTCGGTTTTTCAGGTGTTCCAGGGAGAGACGGGTGGAGCCCGGGCGCAGTGGCAGTTGACGCGGGGGGACAGCGCAGCGCTGATCTCGCGGATCGGGACGAAACTCTGGTAGACCTGCAATGGGGGTGTTTCGCAGCTGCTGCTGACAGCGATACCCAGCCCATGGCCGATGATGCAGGTTGAGCACGGGTGAGATTTCAGCCCGTGGTGGTCGCCAAGATCGTGCGCCGCGGTGATACCCTGCGCCGTCAGCATCAGCAGCAGTAGCGCAAGGCGGGAGTAACGACCCAGGTTGAAGGATGACGGATTCATGGCGGCGTTATGAATACCATAATCGCATGCGCTATTCAACGACATCGCCATATTGCCGGGTAATGCCTCAAGAGACCTGGCGCGGAATGGCCACTGCGACGGCCTGTTCACAGGCGTTTTATTTTCCCTGCTTCGAACCCTCCAGCAGGGTCGTTAGCGCCACGAGTTCAAAATGGCGCCTGGCGGTAATGGCGTAAAAACGTTCGACCACATTGTCCAGTACCCGGTATTTCTCCAGTTTGCCGCTCTGCAATTCGTCCTGCACAACCACTTCGGGGACTACGGCCAGGCCCCCCGAGTCGCGCGCCAGCAGGCGCAGCATGGCCATGTCGTCGACCTCGGCATAGGGTGCGATTTCGATTCCGTAGCCTTCACATAGCAGGTCGAACTGGCTGCGTATATCACTGCTCGGTCCCGGCAGCAGCAAGGGCATATGCAGTAGGTCGCTGGGGAACTTGAACTGGCGCGCCGGTTTGCCAGGTGGTCCCACGATGCACACGCTCTGCTCTGCGATCTGTTGACAGCGCCAGGGCGTTGAGGAGTCGGCTGCGACTGCCCGGTTGGAGAGAATCAGGTCGAGCTTGTGCACCCGCAGTTGTTCCAGCAACTCCTCGAGGCTCGCCGAACGTATTACCAGCTTGACCTCGGAGTCACCGATGACCGGGCGCAGGAAGTTCTCCTGGAAGTTGCGGGACAAGGTGGCAACAGAGCCGATTCGCAGGCGTTGCAGGTGCTGCATCTCCCCGCTCTCCGTCAGGGCCAGCAGCTCACTGCCCAGGCTGAAAATGCTCTCTGCATATTCGAGCACGATATGGCCCATCTCCGTCAGCCGCAGGGAGCGACCGTCACGGGAGAACAGCTCGTGCCCGAGTTGATCCTGCAATTGACGGATTTGCGACGATAGCGCTGACTGGGAAACGTGCAACTGCTGCGCCGCGCGAGTCAGGTGGCCCTCCTTGGCCACTACCCAGAAGTAGTACAGATGGTGATAGTTGAGCTGGCGCATAGAAAAGTTCTTTAAATAAGAACGATAGTATACAAACAATATATTTTTAAAAAGGTATTTCTTGCCGCAATATCCCGCCCATGTCTGGTTTCTGCATCTTGCAGGGGGAAGGGATTACCTATGTCGGGACTCATTGCAGCTTGGCCACTACCGCTCATTTACATCCTGGGGTGTCTACTGGCGTGCGGCCAGTCGCACCAACAGTGGCAAATCGCGCGCTGCACGGCAGTAGCGGCCCTGCTGGCAACCCTGGGCAACGCGCTCATCGCTGTGAGTGGATGGCTGTCCCCCTCGGTTTCGGTCCATGCCGTGGGGATGACCGCGGCGCTGCTGATCGCGCTGCTGGGTTGGGTCATCGTGAACTACTCCGCGCGCTACCTGGATGGAGAACCCGGCCAGACGGTGTTTGTTCGCGCCATGCTGTTCACCCTGGCGGCAGTGGGCATCCTGGTTGTAAGCCGACATCTGGCAGTCATCGTCCTGGCGTGGACCGGAACCAGCCTTGGCCTGCATTACCTGCTCACCTTCTACCGCGAGCGCAAGGCCGCCCAGGTCGTCGCCCACAAGAAGTTCCTGGTCAGTCGCCTGGCGGAACTGTGCCTGCTGGTGGCACTGGTGCTCGTGTACGAGACCGCGGGTACGCTTACGCTGGACGGACTGGGCACTTATCTCCAGAACCGGGACGCGCTGCCGACGGCACTGCACGCAGCAGCGCTGTTGTTTGCCCTGGCTGCGATCCTGAAGACCGCCCAGTTACCGCTGCACGGCTGGCTTATCCAGGTGATGGAGGCACCCACGCCGGTATCTGCGCTGCTGCACGCCGGCATCGTCAATATCGGCGGCTTCGTCCTGATCCGGCTGGCTGAGCTGATCTCGCTGGCACCGGCCGCCCAGTGGGTGCTGGTGGTGGTGGGGAGTCTGACCGCGGTACTGGCGGGTCTGGTCATGCTGACCCGCATCAGCATCAAGGTGCGACTGGCCTGGTCTACCTGCGCCCAGATGGGCTTCATGCTGATGGAGATAGGCTTGGGCCTGTATGAACTGGCATTGCTGCACCTGGTTGCCCACTCGCTGTACAAGGCCCATGCCTTTCTCAGCGCCGGCGAGACCGTGCGGCTGGCGCGCAGGAATGATCTGCTGGGTCCCCAGCGGTCCGCGCGCTCGCCCCTGTGGTACCTGGGTGCGGCGGGCCTGAGTGGGGCGCTGGTGGCCGCCAGCGCCGCTGCCTGGGGAGCGCTGCTTCCGGGGTTGGTCGTGTCGCCGGTAGCCCTGTTTATTGTCGCCCTCGGCCTCGCCTCACTGCTGTGGCTGGAACGGGGTAACTCGCCGGGCCTGCTGCTGCGCGGCGTGGTGCAGGTGCTCGCGCTTACCCAGTTGTACTTTTTGTGGCACCTGCTGTTCTCGGGCCTGACACCCGCGCCCGGGCCGACCTCGGCGCCCCTGCTGGTGTGGGTTGTGCTGGTTTTCACGCTGCTGTACGGCTGTCAGGTATGGCTGCGCTGTTTTCCGCAGGGGCGCTTTGCCAGGGCCCTGTTTCCGTGGGCCTACTGCGGCTTTTATCTCGATGAAAGTTTTACCCGATTGACCTTCAGAATCTGGCCCCTCAAGTTGACCCCCGGTCAGGCTCAAACCCTGGCCAACAGGAATCTCACCCCTGCAGGAGAACAAATATGACCGCCTGTATGACCACTGCACTGACCGAAGACACTGCGCTGCGCGATGCTATTGTTTCCGCTGTAGAGAGCATTGCGCCCAGTTGGCCGCTGGATCGTATGATCGCGGTCAACCCCTACTGGGGCCGGATCCACCAGACCTTCGAGGAGGCGGCGGCCGCACTGGCACATATGGCGGGCTCTCCCATGACCTTGCCGCCCGGCTATTACCGCGCAGCATGGGACAAGGGCGAGATAGCAATTGACGACCTGCACGAGGCGCTGGCCGCAAGCGGCTGTCAGTTGAGCGCCCGGCAACTCGTCGCGGAGCTGGACCGGGTGCAAGCTGCCGCCACTCCTGTGCCGCTGCTCAGTGACCTGCTCGACCGCCGGCGGGATTTGCAGCGCGAACCTGCCTGGTGCGACAGCATCACCCACCAGGTGTCCCAGTTCTGCGCCGCCTACTTTGATCGTGACCAGGCAGCCTGGCACCCGGACCAGACGGGTCGCCTGTACGCCAGTTGGCGCAATACCCTGGGCTCGGACCACAGTATCCCGCTGCTGATGCGCTCCCCGGGAATACCGGCACGCGCCGCTGCCCTGGCCGTGGATCCGGAGCGCCAGATCGCCGCATCCCTGGAGCAACTGGGTATACCCGCGCGGGAGTGGAGCAGTTACCTGCAGGCGGTGCTGATGAGGGTAAGCGGTTGGGCGGCCTGGTGCGCCTACCAGCGCTGGCAGGCGCGCCTGGATGGCAGGGATGATCACAACCTGGTGGACCTGCTGGCCATACGCCTGGGCTGGGAAGCCCTGCTCGATGATGGCAAGCGAGACCCGGATTCCTCCTGGGCGGCCTGGCGGGCGGACTGGAAACAACGCCAGCCCGGCGGCGCCAGCATGCAGCAAGCTCTGCACACCTGGCAGCGGGCACAGGAGATTGCCTACCAGCGCCAGCTCCGCTCCCGTTTGCTGTCCGCCCCGGCGATTGAGCTCGCAGTCCAGCCGGCGGTGCAGGCAGCGTTCTGTATCGATGTCCGCTCCGAGGTGTTGCGCCGTCACCTCGAGGCACAGTCGCCCGATATCCAGACGCTTGGTTTTGCCGGGTTTTTTGGCCTGCCGATCAGTTACGCGCCGCTGGGCACGGCCGCGCGACGGCCCCAGCTTCCCGGCCTGCTGGCGCCGACGCTGCATATCACCGACAGCACCGGAAGTGCTGTGGCGGACGAGAAAATCCGCGCAGCAAGAAAGCACAGCCTGCGCGGTATGCTTGGCTGGAAGACGTTCGAGTCGGTACCGCTGTCGGCTTTTACCCTGGTGGAGGCGCTGGGTCTCGGCTACCTGGGCAAGCTGGTCAAACGGAGCCTGCCGGCTGGCGCGCCGCTGGCCTCGGAAGACGGCCTGGGACTGAGCACTGCCCGCACCGGAACTGTCAGGCCGGTACTGGATGCGGCAACGGCGGGTGGCGTGGCGGGCCAGGCGGATATCGCCGCCAGCGTTCTCGGCGGGATGGGGCTGGTCGGGGAGTATGCGCGCCTGGTACTGCTGGTTGGTCATGGCAGCCAGACTCGCAACAACCCGCATCGCGCAGGCCTGGATTGTGGCGCCTGTTGCGGCCAGACCGGGGCTGTGAATGCGCGCGCGCTGGCGGGCCTGTTGAACTCTGCCGCGGTGCGCCGGCAACTTCGTGACAGGAATAACATAGACATACCTGACAGCACCTACTTTATCGCCGGACTGCACAATACGACCACCGACGAAGTGACGCTGTTCGACCTCGAAGGTCTGCCCGCAAGCCATGCGCCTGACCTGCAGTGGATAAACTCGAAACTCGCGGCCGCGGGGCAGGGTGCGCGGCAGGAGCGGGCACCTGTCCTGGGGCTGGACGCCAGCACCCGGGACCCGCGCGCCCTGCTGCGCCGGGTGCGTGAGCGAGCGGAGGATTGGGCCCAGACACGCCCCGAGTGGGGGCTGGCCAATAATGCCTCGTTTATTGTGGCGCGCCGCTGCAGAACCCGCGGCATCGACCTGCAGGGGCGCAGCTTTCTGCACGATTACGATTACCGCAAGGACACTGACGGCAGTCTGCTGGAACAGATCATGACGGCCCCCATGATCGTGACCCACTGGATCAACATGCAGTATTTCGCGTCCACCGTGGACAACAAACGCTACGGCAGCGGCAACAAGACGCTCCACAATGTGGTCGATGGCCGAGTAGGGGTGTTCGAGGGCAACGGCGGTGACCTGCGGATCGGGCTGTCCTGGCAATCCCTGCACGATGGTGAACGCTGGCTGCACACGCCGCTGCGGCTCACCGTGGTGATCGAGGCGCCCCGGGACGCCATCGACAGGGTGATCGCCAGACATGCGACTGTCAGGCAGCTGGTGGAGAATCGCTGGCTGTACCTGGCGCGCCTGGACACAGACTCTATGGAAGTGTACCAGGCGGGGGCATGGCAGCCTTGGGAGGCGTAGCCATGGGCAATGCAGGGAACACAATACCCGCTTCGCGGGAAGACCGGTCACTGAAGGAGGGCACAATGACGGATAAGACAGGTAAGCAGCAGTACTGCTTGATAGATGGCGTTTTTTTGCCCGAAGAGGCGCGGCAGGTTTTGATGACCCTGATACACGACAAGATCAGTTTTCACCAGCGCAACGACTGGAGCCGTCGGGAGCGCCTGGGTGATACCGATCCCCCGGGCACCAGCCGTATTGATCAGTTGATGGCAACCAGGGAGGTACTGAAGGCCCTGCTGGTCGACGCAGAGGGGCTAGGCATGAATCTGCTGATCAATTGCGAAATCGACATCAGCCTGGTGCCACGACAGGGATGAATCACTGACCGGATAACTGTCGCGGGGCAGGGGGCGCGGTCGGCAATCAGTAGAAGTCGGTAGCCTGGAGCACATTCAGGTAAGTGCCCGACCGGAAGCCGTTGAAACTGGTTGCGGTCGCGGAGCCGTAAGCTCCCAGCAGCCCGAACTCCACGTGGTCGCCCACCTGCAGATGATCCGGCAAGGCAGCGGGGCGCAGCAGCCGGTCTATCGGGTCGCAGGTGGGGCCGAAGATATGATAGCTGGCGCTGCCCGGCGGGAGGGGGCGCCCCTGGCGCCAGACCTGGGCGGGGAAGCGCAGGTCGACAACTGATTGTTCAAGCATGCCGCCGTACACCCCGTCGTTGAGAAACAGGCTGCGGCCGCAGTCGCGCACATGGATAACCCTCGCCAGCAGGGAAACGGCGGCGGCGACCAGGCCGCGCCCGGGCTCGCACATGAGCGGAATGTTCCCGGAGAAACAGCGTTGCGAGGTTTTGGCGATGGCCTGAAAGTAGTGCTCAAGTGGCGGCAGGGCCGTGTCCAGGTAGTACTCGGGGAAGCCGCCGCCGACATTGATCAGCTCCGGCGTGACACCGGCCCGCGCGATGATGTCCGCGGCGGCCTGCAGGTAGCGGACGTATACAGCGGGGTCGGTACACTGTGAGCCCGGGTGGAACGTGATTGCGATCCGCGCTCCCGCGGCTGCGATGGCCTGCAACAGGGCCACGGCCTTGTCTGGCTCGGCACCAAACTTGCTGCCGAAATCATAGGCGGCGCCGTCATGGGCCAGTTTGAAGCGGACGGTGTACAGCACGCCGCGATCGCCACGGGTAACCGATTTGATTTTTTCCAGTTCCGAAAATTCGTCCAGCGCAAATGAGCGGACGCCGTGCTGCAGGTAGGCCTCCGCGATGGCCTCTTCAGCCTTGACCGGATTGTTGAAATGCAGCCGGGCCCGCGGGTGGTAGGTGAGCACGTGGCGGATCTCCGGCAGCGATGCCACATCGAAGTGGCTGATACCGGCTGCCACCAGCGTGCGCAGCACGCGCGCTTCCGGATTGGCCTTCACCGCGTAACTGACGGTACCCGGGAAGCCGCGCAGGAATTGGCCGGCGCGCTGCGCCAGCCGATCGGCGCAAAACAGGTAGACAGGCTCCCGGGGCCGGAGCTGCCGGATGACTGCGCTGGTGTCGCGGTAGACATAGTCGCCAGCGCGCGCCTGGAAAACGGTGGAAATACTGCCTGTCATAGTCGGAGTTTCCTGATTCCACAGGGGTATTCTCCCAAGCTGTGTCGTCGCTCGAACAGCTGCAATTATTAGTTGTTTTGCCGAAATATTGTTCGATATGATAATCAGGCTATGCAAATTGCACAGTCTTGAGGCCGACAATGGAAATCACCCGTAGCGATCGGCGTCTGCTCGCGGCACTGCAGTGCGATGCCCGCCAGAGCGTCAGTGAACTGGCCCGGCAACTGGGACTGTCCCGCACCACGGTGCAGAAGCGGCTGGCGCAGCTTGAAGCCTCGGGCGTTATAGCGGGATACCGGGTAAAGCTGGGTGACCGATTTGTTGCCGAGACGCTCCAGGCCTACGTCAACATCGTGGTGGAGCCGAAATACGGCGCACCGGTAGCCAGGGCCCTGCAGCGGATGTCGGAAGTGGTGGCGCTGTATACCGTCAGCGGCAAGATCGACATGGTGGCACTGGTTCGCGTCAACACGCCGCTGGAACTGGACACGGCCCTGGACCGGATCGGCGCCACCGAGGGGGTGCGCGATACGGAATCGGCCATCCTCCTGTCGACCCGGTTTGATCGTCGCTGAGTTGCCCGAGCAGGCAAGGCAAATAGCGCCTGTGTCACTCCTGCTTTCCGTCTCGCCCTGCTTATACCTGTCCGGCTTTTCATATACCCTGCAACCGACCCGGGGCGGGGCGGAGAGCGAGCAGTGAGTACGATGCAGTCGGCGGTGATATTCCTGGGGGCGGCCGTGATCGCCGTGCCGGTGTTCAAGAAACTGAAGCTGGGCGCCATCCTGGGGTACCTGGTGGCGGGGGCGCTCATCGGCCCCTCGGTGTTCAACCTGGTGAGCGATCCGGACACGATTCTGCACTTCGCCGAGTTGGGCGTGGTGCTGCTGCTGTTCCTGATCGGCATAGAGCTGGAACCTGAGAAGCTGTGGCGCTTGCGGGGCGCGGTGCTGGTCACCGGCGGCGGGCAGCTGCTGGCCAGTGCCGGGCTTATGGCCGCGCTGTTCTGGTATTGGCTGGACGCCTGGCCGGTCGCGCTGGTGGTGGCGCTGGCGCTGGCCCTGTCCTCCACCGCGTTTGCGATACAGCTCATGACCGAGCACCGTATGCTCAGGAGTCCCCCGGGGCAGCAGGGCTTCGGCATCCTGCTGATGCAGGACCTGGCGGTGATTCCCATACTGCTGCTGGTGGAGGCGCTGGCCGCGTCGCCGGCTTCCAATGCGCCGGCATGGTATGTCAGCGTGGCGGCCATCGCTTGCGTGCTGCTGATGGGCCGGTTTCTGCTCAATCCCTTTTTGCGCCTGATGGCCCGCTACGGCAGTGCCGAGATCATGACCGCTTCGGCGCTGTTGATCGTGATGGCCACTGCCCTGGGCATGCAGGCCGCCGGCCTGTCCATGGGCATGGGAGCGTTTATCGCCGGCGTCCTGCTGGCGAATTCCAGTTTCCGCCACCAGCTGGAAACGGAGATCGAGCCCTTCAAGGGACTGTTGCTGGGGCTGTTTTTCATCGCTATCGGGATGAACCTCGACCTGGGCCTGCTGGCCCGCCAGCCGCTGTTGATAGTGGGTGCGGCCATTGCCCTGGTGGCCCTGAAGACCATGGTGATCTGGGCCCTGCTACGCCTGTCCGGGCAGTCTTCCCGGGATGCCCTGCACGTTGGCCTCATGCTGTCCCAGGGGGGCGAGTTCGCCTTCGTGGTCATGACCCAGGCGGCCGGCAGCAGCCTGATCGCGCCGGAGCTGGCCAACCAGGTCTCCCTGGTGGTGGGGGTATCCATGGCGCTCACCGCGCCGCTGGTCATTTTGCACAGCCAGTTTTTCAGTACCCGCAATTGCCCCCGGGTCTATGACAACGCCCGAGACCAGGAGGAACCGGCGGTCATTATTGCCGGGTTCGGGCGCTTCGGCCAGATCACGGCGCGCATCCTCACCGCCAACGGCATCGCCTTTACCGCGCTGGATAACAACGCCGAGCATATCGAGTTCGTCAAAAAGTTTGGCAACCGGGTATTTTATGGGGACGCCGCGCGCCTGGATCTGCTCAGGACCGCCGGTATAGACCACGCCAGGGTGATGCTGCTGGCACTGGACAACGAGGCGACGAGTTTGCGGGTGGCGGAACTGGTGCGGGAGCACTATCCACAGGTGCGCCTGGTGGTCCGCGCCCACAACCGCTTCAGCGTGTCCTTGTTTCGCAAGCTGGGGGTGCAGGCGGTGGTCCGCGAGTTGCTGCCGGGCAGCCTGGCCGCCGCCGAACTGGTCCTTCAGGAGTACGGCTTTGCCGAGGAGGGCGCCCAGCGCATGGTCAGTATCTTCAAGCGCCACGACGAGGAGACCCTGGAGAAATCTCTGGAACTGCAGGGTGACATGGAGGCGCTGATAGATCACACCCGCTACAGCCGGGAACACCTGGCGGCGCTGTTTGAGCAGGATCGCGCCGAAATAACCCGCTGATCCCCAGGGGAGGTGTTGTCAGGCGATAACCGGCTTGCCGCCAGCCGATGTCAGGATTGTCGCGGCATAACCCCAGTGGCGCTGGATATTTTCCCGGGTGATGACATCAGCGGGCACACCACTGGCCACTAATTCGCCTGCGCTTAGCAATATACACTGGTCGGCATAACGTATGGCGAGGTTGAGATCGTGCAGAATTGCCGCCACGGCGTAGTCGCGCTCCGTGGCGAGCTGGCGCGCCAGGTCCAGCACCCGGTGCTGCTGGCCGAGGTCCTGGGCGGAGGTGGGCTCATCCAGCAACAGTACCGGCTCCCGTTCCGCCTGGCTCAATTGGACCAGAATCCTGGCCAGTTGTACTCGCTGCCGTTCACCGCCAGAAAGCGTCCGGTAATTTTTCCTGGCCAGGTGCGCACAATCAGTGGCTCGCATGATTGCGGCTACCGCCTGTCTCGCATCGCGCCAGCCCAGGGTCAGGGGAATCAGCCCCAGGCACACGACTTCCTCGGCGCTGAAGGCAAAATCCAGGCTGCTGGCCTGGGGAAGTACTCCCAGGTGGCGGGCCCGCTCAACGGGGTTCCAGTCGTCCAGGGCACGTGCGTGCAGCAGGACCTGCTGGCGGGACCGCTGCTCCCCGCACAGCAGTTTTAACAGGGTGGATTTGCCGGCGCCATTGGTGCCCAGTACCGCCCGCACTTCGCCAGGAACGACCTGCCAGTGGTCAATGGTCAGGGCAAAAGTGGCGCCGCGTATAAATTCGAGTTCCCTGATCTCAAGCATGGCAACGGATTCTCTTCACGCTGAGCGCTGCTTTTGCTGAAAAAGCAGCAGGATAAAAAATGGCGCGCCCAACAGCGCGGTGAGGATGCCCACCGGGAGTTCCGCCGGGGCCAGCAGCAGCCGCGCAGCGACATCCGCGATCAGCAGTAACAGGCCGCCGCATAGCGCCGACAGCGGCAGCAGGCCGTGATGGCAGGGTCCAGCCAGCATGCGGACAAAATGCGGTACCACCAGGCCGACGAAACCGATCACACCCGCCGCCGATACCGCCAGGCCCACCCCCAGGGCAACCAGAATCACCAGTTCCCGCTTCAGGGATTCGACGTCAATACCCAGGTGGCGCGCCTCGGCCTCGCCGAGCAGCAGGGCGTTCAGGGCCGCCGCATGCCGCTGCAGCCGCAGCGCCAGCAGCGCGAAAGCCAACATGGCTATCCACACGCGCGGCCCGTCCGCCGAGGCCAGCGAGCCCATCTGCCAGAGGCTGAGGTCGCGCAGCCGGGTGTCATCGGACAGGTAGGTAATGAAACCGATAAAGGCCCCCGCGAGCGCGGAAATGGCGATACCTGCAAGCAGCAGAATAAAAACGGAGGTGCCGCTGCTGCCGCGGGCCAGTTTGTAGATCAACAGGCTGGTTGCCAGCCCGGCACTGAAAGCCCCCAGGGGAACGCTCCACCAGGCCTCATCCGCGGGTGCGAGATAAATGGCCAGTACGGCGCCGACTGCCGCGCCAGCGGAGACACCGATGATGCCCGGGTCCGCCAGCGGGTTGCGGAACATACCCTGCATGGCCGCCCCGCACTGGGCGAGTATGGCGCCGATGAAAATCGCCAGCAGGGTACGCGGCAGGCGCAGTTCCAGGATCACAGCCCTTTGGTGGGTGGCCAACTCCGCCGTGCTGCTGCCCAGTAGTACATCTGCCAGCGCCAGCAGACTGTCCCCCGCGGGGATCGTCATGGCGCCCCGGGTCAGGGAGACGAGGGCGCCCAGCAGTAATAATCCTCCCAGCACCAGCGCACTGGGCACGGTTGGCGCGCGCATCAGTTTGGCTGCGGCTCCAGATTGATACTGGCCAGTAGTGCCGAGGCATCCGCTATCGCATCCGGACTCAGCCCGGCCGCCAGATTGGCAGCGTCGACGCTGACGATCCTGTTCGACCTGGCCGCCTTGCTGTAGCGCAAAATGGGATTCAGCTCCAGTACTCTGGCGGGGGAGCCGCCTTCGTGATTCGCCACCAGAATGACTGCGGGAGCCAGTTCAAGCACGGCTTCGGCCGAGAGCGTGCGGTAAGCGGCGAAGCCGGCGATGTTCTGGCCGCCGAGCAGCTCGATAAACGCGTTGCCGGTGGTGTCCAGTCCGGCTATGCGCAGCTTGCCGGGCTCTACTGACAGTACGAACGCCATCCGTTGCATACTGGCTGCGCCTGCCGCCAGGTCCCTGGCCATAGTATCGAGCTGTTCATGGATAGTCGGTATCCGGTCACCTGTATTCGTGGCGGCAGCAATTGCCGCGATATTGGCTTTCAGTGCTGCGATGGTATTGGCAGCGGGCAACTGCAACACGCTGACCCCCGCAGCGTCCAGCGTGTCAAGCACACCCGGCGGGCCGATTTGCTCGGAACCAATCACCAGCGAGGGGTTCAGTGAGAGCAGGCCCTCGGCGGAAAGGGCCCGGTGATAGCCGACCCCGGCCACTTCTCGGTAGCCGGGCGGCAGGGTACTGGTCACGTCGACCCCGACCAGCGCAGCTTCGGCGCCCAGGGCGAACAGGATCTGGGTCGCGGCGGCATCGGTGCTGACAATACGCTGTTGTGCCTGCACGGATGCGATGCAGGCCAGGCTCAGGCAGAGTCCGGTCAAACAGCAAATTAGCTTGCGAATCACGGTGGTCAATCTCCTTTGGTATCGCGGGACTGCAGGGGTGGAAGCCTCATCCTATAGTTCGATAACCTAAAACGCAATGATAATGATTTGTATTTACATATTGAATTTTCGCTGCTAGGGTTCGCCGTCTCACCTTCACATTGTTCGTCAGGAGACGTGGTCATGAATGCAGTCCGCAGCAAAGCCCTGAAGCCATTCGCTTGCATATCGGGGGTGTGCCTGGCGGCGACCGGTGCGGGGGCCTGGGCACAGGAAGCTACTCAAACCGGGCCGCGCGCCCTGGAGGTTGTTGTCGTTACCGCCACCCGGCTGGAAGTTCCCTTGAGTGAAACCGCCAGGAGCATCGCGGTGATCGGCAGGGACGAAATTGAGTCGATACAGCCGCAGTCAGTGCCGGCCACGCTGGCTTACCAGCCGAACATAACAGTCGCGGGCGGGCCTCGCCCGGAGATCCAGTCAGTGAATATACGCGGCCTGGAGGGCAGCAAGGTGCTGCAGACGGTGGATGGAGCGCGCCAGAGCTTCGAGTCGGGTCATCGCCCCAGTTATTTCCTCGACCCCGAGCTGTTGCGCAGCGTGGAGGCCGTGCGTGGTCCGGCCAGCAGCCTGTGGGGCTCGGGTGCGCTGGGTGGGCTGGTCGCCCAGAATACCATCAGGGCCAAAGACCTGCTCGATGATGGCGATAATTTCGGCGGGTTTCTCAAGTCGGGCTACAACGGCAATGACAGCGGCGTCATTTCGACCGCGGCGGTGGTGGGGCGAACAACCGAGTTGGACTGGTTATTGAGTGGCTACTACCGCGACAGCAGCGATATCGAACTGGGTAATGGGGAGCAGCTGCAGGGATCGGGCTCCAGCGCCCACGGCGGTATGGGCAAGTTCAACTGGCAACTTGCTCGCAACCAGGACCTGGAGTTCAGTTATCGACGCGCCGAGTGGGATGGCAATGTGCCCACCAACGCCGCGGCGGAGATCAATGATGGCAGTAACTTCATGATTTCACGGGAGCAGACGACGAACAACTACAACCTGAGCTACCGCCTCGACGGTGAATCCGATCTGGTGAACCCGGAGGCACAGGCATACGTCAACGATGTCGCGCTGGACGAGACTCGTCGCTCCGATGGCCGATCAGACAGGACCAGGCAGAAGGTCTATGGTGTGAATCTTTCCAACTCGTCCGCGATGGATGGCATGAAGCTGCTCTACGGGGTCGATGCCTATCGGGAGGATTTCGACGCCAGACGAGGCGGCGATGATCGGCCTGTGCCACCGGATGCTGAAACCACAGTGTGGAGCGCCTACGCCCTGGCGGAGCTGCCGCTTGCTTCAAACTGGAACCTTGAGCTGGGCGTGCGCTATGACGATTACTAGACGCACGCGCAGAATCTGGACAACAAAACCGGCGACAGTGCGACTTCGCCCTCGGCCGCGATTGTCTGGAATGCCTCGCCATGGCTGCTTCTGAGCCTGCGCTACGACGAGGCGTTTCGCGCCCCGGGGTCCGAGGAACTGTACAGTACCGGCTACCACTTCTGCCTTTTCCCTGGCTTCTGTAACAGCTTTGCGCCCAACCCGGACCTGGACCCGGAGCGGGCCGCCAATGTTGAATTGAACGCCAGGATGGCCTTTGAGAATGTTGCCGGGGCTGACGCGATTCGAGTGGAAACCTCGGTGTTCGAGAATCGCGTGGACAACTTTATCGAACAGGTAGTGGTGGGACCGTTCTTCTTTCCGGAAATGGATCCGGGCTACACCACCTGGCTCAATGTGGACAAGGCGACCCTGCAGGGTGCGGAAATATCCACGGCCTACCTGAGCGGCGGACTGTCTGTAAAACTCGGTTACGGCCTGGTGCGTGGGGAGGATGACAAGACCAACGAGGATCTCACCAATATTCCGGCGGATACCTTCAAGGCGGATATGGCCTACGCTTTCGACGCTCTCGGCCTCGTGACGGGGCTGCGCTTCACGTATGCCGAGCGGCAGGGACGTACTGACTACGCGTACAATGAAGCTGGCACCACCTACGATAGTTATGGGATCACCGATCTGTACGCGAGCTGGGTGCCGGGTGCCTTGCCCGGCCTGCGGCTGGACCTCAATGTGAACAACCTGCAGGATAAGTATTACCGGCAGGCCTGGGAGGAACTGTACCAACCCGGCAGGGAGCTTATCCTCTCCGCGCGTTACCAGTTTTAGGGAGCTGTTGAATGACCAGTCAGGACATTACAGGCATGGCGGGTAGCCAGGCCGAGTCGCTGCTGCGGGAGCTGGCGACCTGGGGGCCGACTACAACCGTGATCGTGCATGGCGGTTGTGTGTTCGAATTCAAGGGGCCTTTCCCGTCAGGAGAACCTGGCGAGGGTTATTACAATCTCGAGGGTACGTACCCGGGCTTCCACGGACATATCCGGCTGGATGCCATCGCCGCGATCGGCTTCCAGGAAAAACTGCACCGGGGACGCGACAGCTATGCGTTCACTTTCACCAGTGCCGGGGGCGACACGCTATTCAAGGTATTTCTCGGCCGCGACGCGGACGGCGAGATCGATAAGCAGCAGCTCGCCAAATTCCGCCATATTCGCGACACACGGACAGTTTCCAGGGGATAGGTCATGAAAAACAAAGCAATGCAAACCCGCCTCGCCACCGAGGTGCTGGACTTCATCCAATCCCGCAGAAGCCTGCAGCTGGCAAGTCTGACGGAAGACGGCGCACCCTATGCGTCCTACGCCCCGTTTGCCATTGGCGACAACTGCCTGTATGTGCTGCTGAGTGAAATCGCGGTGCACGGCGTCAACTTGCAGCGCAACCCGCGAGCATCGGTATTGATTCTCGAGGATGAGGACACCGCCGGCGAGTTGTTTGCCCGCATCCGGGTGAACTACTCGGTCGAGGCCAGCTTGCTCGCCCACGAATCCACCGAGTGGCGAGAGGCACTGGAACAGCTCGCCGGTCGATTCGGTGAGCGCCCGGTCAACCTCAGTGCGCTGCAGGACTTCAGGATGTTCCGGCTGACACCCCGGGGCGGGCGTTTCGTAAAAGGCTTTGGCAGGGCCTATACCCTGGTCGGTAACACCCTGGCCGGTGAGGTGCTTTCGCACCTGACGGACGGCCATCGACCCAGGGCGCAGCTCGCTTGAAACGGAATCAGAACGCGTAGCTCACAAAGGAGACCCTTGAGAAACCCCTGGAACTGCAGGGTGACATGGAGGCGCTGATAGATCACACCCGCTACAGCCGGGAACACCTGGCGGCGCTGTTTGAGCAGGATCGCGTTGAAATGCATCGCTAATCCGTATGAAGCCCTTCCTGTCGGGGAAGCCCGGCGGCGGATTCCAGCAGCTCGAGGGCTGCTTCCAGGGCCGAATCGCGCCCTGCCCGGCGCTCCTCAAGCCTGAACACCGGTACCGGAATATGCGGTGGGATACCGCTGGCTTCAAAGCCGTTGCCCTCGCCGTCAAGGTAAACTTCGTTGGCCAGTCCAATCAGCCAGCCGTTGGGCAGCGGTTTTTCGAGCACGTCGGACAATGAGCCGTTGGTGGCTTCGCCAATATGGGTGACCTGTGGCCATGCACGCATGGCCAGCGTGAATACCTCGGCCGCGCTGGTGGAGAATTTACTGGTGATAACTACCACGGGCTTCAGGTAGCTGGGCCTGTCGACAGGGCCCAGGTACATATCCTGGCGAGGTCCTTCGCCTTCCACTGTCCGGGTGAATTTGCTGACCACCAGGCGTTCCGTATCAGCGAATCTGCGTGCAATGGCGAAGGCAACGGGATCGGCACCTCCACCGTTCAGGCGCAGGTCCACAATCATGCCTTGAGTGTCGGCCATCTGGGTCATTATCTTGTCGAGAATGCCCTCGACTGTCTTCACCTGGCCTTCGATACGTTGAGTGAGATTCAGAATCATCGCATCCATCCGCAGGTAGCCAATGCGATCAGTAATCTTTCCCCACAGGAAAGCCTCGTCGGCCGCGCTTGCCGCCGCACCATCCAGATAGTATTCGCGCGTAACAAGATCCCACTTTTGCAGCTCCAGGTTCACGTACTGGTTGACGTCAGCGACCTCTTTTTGCGCGTTGAATTCGTCCACCAGTTGCAGCAAGAAGCCTTTGGACCTGGCGGGATCAAAGTATTGTTCGCCGGCGTCCAAAAACACATGCTCATCATCCAGGGGCAAGATCAGCGTGCTGAGTACCTCGAACAGCCTTGCATCCGAGGTGGCATCGTTTACAAGGTCCCGTGTCAGGTCGCGTTGCGCCAGCCAGTCGACATTGCGCTCCTGGAAAAAGGCGTAGTATTCGTTGAAGCTGTGCCAGACGTGTTGGTAAATATCGACAGAGTTGTTCTGGACAGGGTTGTCGCAGGGGGCCGGTAGACTGTCCGTTTTATAATAGTGCTCCGCAAAATCAAGCTCCGTGGGCCTGATAGCAAATGTGCTTTCGTCCTCGCTGAGTTGTAGGCCGGCCAGCTCGTCGAGGTCGGTTTTCTCTGTGAGGAAACAGGTCTGTGACGTTGTGTCGAAACGCTCCACTGAAGAGCCGCTAACCCGGACTGTCACACCGTAGCCACGCTGCTGCCAGACGCCCTGCAGTTTGTCCTGCAAACTGCGGACGGGGTTTGTCGCGCCGGTACCGGTGTTGTCGGCGCCACCGCCACCGCCGCAAGCGCTCAGTGCAGCCATGAACAGCAATAGTGCGAGTTTTTGCATGCCTATCTTCCTTTTGTGTCAGTTCCGGTGCCGCAAAGGGCAACCATTGGTTTGCGTTGCAGGGGATGTCATCTTCTCGGGTATCCCCCGCTGTGTTTTTTGGCGCGCAGCATCCGGGTGGCATGGCGCCGGGCCAATGCCGAAAATCGCTTTGTCTGACCGAGTGGTGATCCGGATGATCCCGTCGGAGGTGCGTTAGAGTGCTCGCTAACCCGTATCTGTCGGAGAGACGCCCGTGTCGGCGGGTTTGAGAGGCCGGGCGACTTGGCTGCGCTGGAACCGTTCCCGGTAGTCCCGGGGTGAAACGCCCAGGTGACGCTGGAAAGCGCGGCGCATGCGCTCCGGATTGCTGAAACCGGCGTCACCGGCGATGGTGTCTACATGCTCATCGCTCTGTTCCAGCGCCAGGCGCGCGCTCTGCAGACGGGCGGCTTCCACATACTGGGCCGGGGTGAGTTGGGTCGCGGCTTTGAACTTGCGGGCAAAAGAGCGTTCGGACATGCATGCCCTGGCTGCCAGGGCAGTTACGGTCAGATTGGCCCGCACATTCTTCAGTATGAAATCGAGTATATCGCCGATAGCGCCATCCGCCTGTGCCTGCTGAGCCAGCAATTGGGCGCTGAACTGGCTCTGGCCGCCCGGGCGCATCATAAACATGACATTGTAGCGGGCAACCTGCACTGCTATGTCGTGGCCCAGATCTTCTTCGAGCAGTGCCAGGCATAAGTCCATGCCCGAGGTCACTCCTGCGGAGGTCCATACATTGCCATCGCGAACATACAGGGCATCGGGTTCCAGCTTCACCCCGGGGTATTCGCGCGCGAGTATCGGGCACCACCACCAGTGGGTAGTGGCCCTGCGCCCATCCAGTAATCCCAGTGCCGCCAGGATCATGGCGCCGGTGCAAATAGAAACCACGCGCCTTGCGCGGGAGGCCGCCCAATTGACGTAGTCGCGCAGTTTGTGGTCCGCCAGGGCCGCGGGCGTTCCATGCCCGCCCGCCACCACCAGGGTGTCGATCTCCTCGTTGTCGCGCCTGGCCTCGGCAAATCCTTTGTCGGCCTGCAGTGTCAGACCGCAGGTTGTGGTTGTCGGTCCGCGCTGGCCGGCCACCAGGGTGATCCGGTAGGGCGCGGGCCCCTGGTCAGTGAAAAGCCCTGCGCCCGTCAGTATCTCCACCGGGCCCACCACGTCGAGGATATGCGCGTCGGGATAAAACACCATTACCACGTGGCGGGTCGGATGGCTGTTTTCGTTGCGTCTGTCCATGTCCGTAAAGTACCCAATACCGCGGTTTACCGTTAGGACTATTTTCCCTCGTTTTCAGCCAAACAACGCCACTGAGCCAGGCAGCCTGCCAAGAGGCTGCCCCGCTGCACTGGCGTTTCCCGCCACTCGAGCTGAATCAGAACGCGTAGCTCACGTAGCCGCGTACGGTGCGCGGCTCCAGGATGTGAAAGTGTATGTCCTCCACGCCACCGCTCGGTTCACCGGGCAGGCGCGAGGCATAAAAATAATCGATATCGTGGTCCTTGCTATCCAGCATATTGAGCACATCGACCTTGAACGTCCAGCGCGGCAGGCGGTAACCCACCCGCAGGTTGACCACGGTACTGTCTTCTGATTTCACGCTGCCGTCCTCCAGCAGCGGGCGCTCCCCGAAATAGCGCAGCCGCAGGCTGCCGAACCAGCCGCTGGCCAGGTCGGCACTGATGCCGGTTTGCAGGACTTTCTCGATGGAGCCGGGAATGTGGTCGCCCTCCGGCGCGGAGTCGGTGAACTTCGCATCCGTGTAGGCGTACTCCAGGTCCAGCGTCCACCCGTCGACGAGTTGATAGTAGGCGGTGACCTCAACGCCCTTGCGCTCCGACTGGCGGGAGGCCTCGGTGGTGCCGGCGTCGCCGACGAACAGCAACTCGCTGTCCAGTTGCAGCGACCACAGCGCGATCGAGGTGTTCAGCCGTTCGTGCCAGAAACCCCGCAGCCCCACCTCGTAGCCAAAAGAGTCCACCAGCGGATCCACCGGGTCGATGGCGCCGCCGTCGATGGGGTCGACCGCGGCTGTGGTGCCGCGGGCGTCGTTGGAATGCAGGCCCTGGCCGGCCGACACGTAGGTCTCCCACTGATCGCTGAAGCTGTAGATCAGGCTGCCTTTCAGGGCCAGTTTATCGGCGGTCTCAGTGCCGCTGTTGGGGTTCAGGTCGACACCGTAGATATTCTCGTCTATCCGGCTGTTCACCTCGAAGTCGAAGTAGTCGTAGCGTGCCCCCAGCACGCTGCGCAGCCGGGGCGTCCAGTTCAGTTGGTTCTCGGCATAGAGCCCCGTACTCCACTCCTGAACCTTGTCGCTGCGGACAGCGCCCAGGCGCTTGCGGCCGCGGGTCTTGTACAGGCCTACCTCGGGTATGTCGTCGTAGCGCAGCTCGACGCCCAGCAGATTGACCATGTCCATGCCCGCCAGGGATCCCTCCAGCCGGTAGTTGGCCCTGCCGCCGTACAGCCAGCGCTGGTCCTTTTGCTCGAATTCGTCACCGTTTTCCTCGTCATCCAGGTAGTAGGTAAAATTCGACCACAGTTTCAGGCGATAGCGGATCGCGTACAGCGAGGTGTCCCAGTGAGTGTCTTTCCAACTCGCCGACAGGCTATAGCGACTGGATTCGCCACCGACGTGGTCATCGATGGAGCCCAGCTCATCGATAAGACCCTCATCGACCGCCCGCTGGGGAATCTGGTCGGGGCTGTTCCAGTGGCTGTCATAGGCCATGGCGGTCACCGCGGCTGTGCCGCCGGCGACGTCCCAGCCGTACTTGAGCAGCCCGTTGACCTTGCGCGCGTCCTCGTTGATATCGCTCCAGGGGCCGTCGTAGCTGTTGTATTCCAGAGCGGTGGAGGCGATACCCGGGCCCAGGTCCAGACTGCCCAGCAGCAGTGCCCGGTAATAGTTGTCCTCGCCGGCACCCAGTTCGAGCAGGCTTTTATCGAAGCGCTCCTGCGTCACCATCGCGGCACTGCCGGCGCTGCTGAAATCGCTGACCCCGGCGTAGTAGGGGCCCTTCCGGTAGGCGAGGGTGCCAATCGTCTCGGGGATCACGAAGTTGAGGTCCGTGTATCCCTGGCCGTGGCCGTGGGTGCGCATATTGACCGGCATGCCGTCCACATAGGTGGCAAAGTCGGTGCCGTGGTCCAGGTTGAAGCCCCGCAGGAAGTACTGGTTCGCCTTGCCCGTGCCGCTGTGCTGGGTGACCACCATCCCGGGCACCAGTTCCAGTACGTCCCCCGAGCGCAGGATGGGACGCAGTTCGATCTCCTGTTGACTGACCAGGCCCTGGGAGGCGCTGGTAGCTTCCCCGACCAGGTTTAGCTGGCGGCCGGTAACCTCGATCTCTTCGAGAGTCGCTTCCCACTCGGCGACCGCGGTCAGCGGTGTGGGCAGGGCGAGCAGGGCGAGCAGGGGCAGCGGCAGTGAACGCGACATGGTTGTGCTTATCCTCGGTGGTTGCGGCGACACCGGGACGCCATTTCCTGGCGCTGGCTTGACTCCCGGTGTTGTTGCGTTATGTTGGGTGCGTGTGGCCCGAAGACTAATCTGGCGTTTTCTTATAATCAATATAAATATCAACATGTTAAGAACAAATAGTAGAAATCACATTAAAAGGTGGGAGGGTTGCGAAACACCGAGCGGCGATCGGTTTTTCGGGGGCTGGCGGTGGCGTCTAGAAAATCGCTGAGCCAGGGCAACGCCCTGCCGCAATTGGGAGAGCTGGAGCTGGCGCTGATGGAGGCGCTGTGGGCCTGTCCGGAGCAGTCCGCTGCCGGTTTGCAACGGCGCCTGCCCGCCAACCGCCGCTCCAGCCTCAGCACTATCCAGTCCACCCTGGAGCGTCTCCATCGCAAGGCGCTGGTACGGCGCCACAAGCAGGGGCATGCCTATTTGTACAGCGCGGCGCTGGCTCGCCCGGAATTGTTGGGCCGCTTGCTCGGCGGCGTGATCAGGCAGCTGCACACTGGCAGCCTCGATCCGATCCTGTCCAGCTTTGTGGACTTCGCGGAGCGTATCGACGAGGGGACTCTCGATCGCCTGGACGAACTGGTGCGGCAACGGCGCCAGGCACGCCGGTCCGGGGAGGAGCCATGCTGACCCTGGCGGCCTCGATGTTGCTCTGCTTCCTGCTGCTGTGGCTGCTGTTCGGCGCGCTCGGCCGCGCGCTGTATCCCTTGCTGCGCGACACCCTGCTGTCCATCGACCCGGCCCAGGCCAGTATGCTGCTGCTCGCCTGGATTGCCATGCCCGCCCTGATCGCCGGACTCACCTGCGCGGTGCTGTATTCGCCCGATGTGTCGGCCTGGCTGGTCACTGGCCATTGCCACCTGGGGAACTGCCGCCAGCACGGGCCCCAGTCCGCGGGGGCCATCTTGCCGGCGGCACTGTTGCTGCTGTGGACCGGGCTGCGTTTCTACAGCTGCCTGCGCAGCCAGTGGCTACCCGCGCATCGCCTGGCCCGGGAGTTGTCCGCCGCCGGGCGGCGTCGCGGCGATTACGTCGAGCTGGATACGGCGGAGCCGGCCGCGTTTACCGTGGGCTGGTGGAATCCCCGGGTATTTATCACGACCGGCCTGCACGCGGCCTGCTCAGCGCGGGAACTGGACTGCATTGTGCTGCACGAGCGCGGCCACCGGCGACGCCGGGACAATATCAGGCTGCTGGTTGCGCGCCTGCTCGGCCAGCCGCTGCCGCGCCGATGGTCGCAGACCATGCTCGAGGACCTGAAGCTGTGTTGCGAAAAGGCCAGCGACCAGTTCGCGGCCGGGTCGGTCGCGCCCGAAGAGGTCGCGGCAGCCCTGCTGCGAGTGGCCAGGCTGCAGGGGCAGGGGACTCAGCCGGGGGTGCTGGCGTTTGCCGGCAGCCATATCGAGCGGCGGGTGCGGGCGCTGCTGGAGGCGCCTGCAACGCCGCTCCCCGGGGAGCGGGTATTCGCCTGCGTGTCGGTCGCGCTGCTGTTCATCCTCGCCATCGTCAACCCCCTGCACAGGGCGCTGGAGCTGATTCCCTGAGGCGGGGCGGTGGAGATGGCGAGTTCGGGGTGAACCAGGCGCAGGAATTGTACGACCGGCACCTGCGCCGAGCGTGGACTGGAGATTTCCGCCACGCCATGTTCCAGTGACAGCACCTCAAATCGATAGGGACAGGCCGTCGGTTGTGAATCTGCGCGCAACAGGTCATTGAGAGCGCTCACGCGGGAATCCAGTCCGTCAAGCCACCGTAGCAGCGGCCCCTTTATTCATAGGACAGGGCCGTCGCCTTGCCGCGGAATACACGGTAGACGAACAGCGTGTAAATCAGGATGGTCGGCAGCGTGATCACCACGCCCACCAGGGTGAACTGCAAAGACTTGACTGAAGCGGAGGCCTCCCAGATGGTCAGGCGGTTCATGACGATATCGGGAAAGAGGCTGTAGGCCAGGCCCAGCCCGGCCATCAGGCAGATCATGACGGTGCCGGCGAACAGCATCCAGTTGCGCCCGCCCTGCAGTACCCGGTCCTGGCGCAACAGGTAGAGCAAGCCCAGGTAGCACAGCGCACAGATCAGCGGAATGGGGGCCAGCAACAGGAAATTAGGCAGGCTGAACCATTTGTCAGCGATAGTCTGGCTCACGATGGGGGTGGCTATCGAAACCACCAGCAGCCCCAGGCCCATGGGCCAGATGGCGGTTCTGGCCCAGCCAATGGCCCTGGCCAGCAAAGAGCCCTCTGCCTTGATCAGCAGCCAGCCGCAGCCCAGCACCAGGTAAAGCGCCGGCAGCGTCAGGGCGGTCAGCAGTGAAAACAGCAGGCTGAGGGGCGAGTATTGCAGCCCGGTGATGTAGGAACCCACCATCCAACCCTGGGCGCAGGCCGCCACCGTCGAACCGATGAAGAAGGCCCGGTTCCACAAAGCCCTGCGATGGTCGCCGGCCTTGACCCGCAGGTCGAATGCCACGCCGCGCAGTATCAGCCCCATCAGCATGATGGTCACGGGCAGGTAGAGGTGGGTCAGGATGATGCCGTGGGCCAGGGGGAAGGCAATGAGCAAAATGCCCACACCCAGCACGATCCAGGTTTCGTTGGCGTCCCAGAAGGGGCCGATGGACGCCACCATCAGGTCTTTCTCGGGCTCGTCGGCCAGCGGCAAGAGCATCCCGATACCGAGGTCGTAACCGTCCAGGACAACGTATATCAACAGCGCCAGGCCCATCGCGGCCATGTAAAAAACAGGTAACCAGTATTCCATGGCTCAGGCCTCTGCGGGTGTGTTGAGAATCGGGTCGGGACGCATTTGCAGTGACGCGGCCGGTTTTTTCGCAAGTTGACGCAAAGCGCCGATGTATGACGCCAGCAGGAACAGGTACAGCAGCACATAACCGAACAGGGTGCCGGCCATGGTGGCGCCGCTGTGGTCCGCCACCACGTCTTTTACCATTAACACACCGTCGACTATCCAGGGCTGGCGACCGATCTCGGTGACATACCAGCCGGCCAGCACTGCCACCCAGCCGGAGAACGTCATGCCGGCGAGCGCCATCAGCACCGGCCTGCCGGCGCTCCTGTTTTTGAACAACTGCCAGCCCGCCCACCAGGATACCAGTACCATGAGCACGCCGACGCCCACCATGATCCGGAAGGCCCAGAAGACCACCGCCACCGGAGGGTGTTTCCCCTCGAAATCGTCCAGGCCTTTTACCTCGCCGTCCAGGGAGTGGGTGAGAATAAGACTGGCTCCATAGGGAATCTCCAGCGCCCAGCGATTACTGCGCGTCTCTTCATCCGGCAGCGCCACCACGGTAAAGGGCACCTCCCGCCCGGTTTCCCACACCGCCTCCATGGCGGCAATCTTGGCGGGTTGGTGCTCCAGCGTGTTTATGCCGTGCAGGTCCCCGACGAAAATTTGCAGGGGCGCCATAACGGCGGCCAGCAGGACCCCGGTGCGCATTACCCGCCAGGTGGCGGGCCCGTCCACGTCGTGCAGCGCCCGCCAGGCACTGACGCCGGCGATCAGAAAGGCGCTGGTCAGCATCGAGGCGATAAGCATATGGAAAAACCGGTAGGGAAAGGAGGGGTTGAATATCACCTCCATCCAGCTGTCCACCATCACCACACCGTTTTCCAGGTAGTAGCCTGTTGGCGTCTGCATCCAGGAGTTGAGACTGAGTATCCAGAAGGCCGACAGAGTGGTGCCGATGGCGACCAGGAAGCTGCTCAGCAAATGCACCCGGTTGGACACCCGGTTTCTGCCGAACAACATGATGCCCAGGAAGGATGCTTCCAGGAAGAATGCGCTGAGCACTTCATAGCCCAGCAAGGGGCCGGCCACGTTGCCGGCTTTCTCCATGAAGCCGGGCCAGTTGGTACCGAACTGGAAGCTCATGGTAATGCCTGAAACCACGCCCATGGCAAATGTCAGGGCGAAGATCTTTACCCAGAACTGGTAGGCGTATTCCCAGGCCCTGTCGCCGCTCCAGGTATAGCGCAGGCGGAAGTAGATCAGGATCCAGCCGAGGCCGATCGAGATCGCGGGGAACAAAATGTGGAAACTGATATTGGCGGCAAACTGGATGCGCGCCAGCACGAAAGGGTCCAGGTCCATTTATTCATCCACCGTGTCAGCCAAAAGGATCGGGATTGGGAACAGCCTTCTACCCGCGATATGTTACAGCAAATGCCATGCCAGTCTGGACTGCGCATTGGCGGAGCCGTCTTTGCCGGCTGTTCACGCGGTATCTGCAGGGCCTGGTGGGGCCTGCCCCGGGAGTCGTCCCGGGCATCACCCGTGACGGCTCTGTCAATTATGGCAGGCGCTAGTCATAACTGGCAAAGGCGAGGGGCGGTGAGTCCGTTTGTAAAATCCCGGTTGAACTGCCCGCCATGTCGCTGGGGGAGGCTACGCCCATTCATGGCGAGATGCGGCTGCTGCGGAGCGGCCGTATTGCTCCGCAGGTTTAGTGAATTTTTCGCATAAAAGGCCCCTTTGCCGGTGATACCCTTTTGGGGCGCAGGGCTGCATTGCGCATAAGTGTCCCTTCTGCTGTAGTGGTTGGCCCACATGGAGGGCATACCAGAGCCGACCAACCTTCGGGGCTTCTCGGGGCGGGAAAATGCATGATCTTGATATTGCCATAATCGGGGCCGGTTTCGCGGGATTGAATCTTGCCCACGCCGTGGCGGGCCAAGGCATGAAAATCGCGGTCGTTGACAAACAGACAGCATGTCCCGATATTTTTCGCGCGGAAAAAATTGAAGCCGCCCAGGCGGAGTTGATGCGCGAGCACGGCACGCTGAACATGCGTTCTCCCAGGAGCAAGCCGGTTGGAAAAACCCTGAGTTTTGACGGCTCCAGGCTGGTGGTGTGCGATACAGTCGAACAGTACGGGATCTCCTACGCCGATACGGTCAACTCGATGCGCGCAAAGCTGCCGCCGGATGTGCCGGTCATCCATGCGGCGGCCAGTGAAGTCCGTCCGGGGGACAGGGGCACCATCCTGCTGGATTCGGGGGAGATCATCAGGGCCAGGCTGGTGGTCATCGCCACGGGAGACGCCATCCAGTTGTGCAAGTCACTGGGTATGCGCAGGGTAACGAAATCCGGCCTGACATCCCTGAGTTTCGGTTTTTATATCGCCAGGCAGGATGGCTCGGATTTCGAATTCAATGGGTTCAACTATTTCCTGGCCGATAATCCCGACAGAATTCACTACCTGACCGTTTTTCCAATCGGCACGCGGATGCGGGTAAATCTCTTCACCCGGCTCAGCCCCAGGTCCGGAATTGTTCCCCGGTTGAGAACCAATACTGTAGAGACGCTTGGTGAATTGTTCCCGGATCTGTTTGCCTACACTGGCGCCATCGAGCTGGAGTCCCAGGTGCAGGTGGTGTCCACAGCCTATTATCGACTGCGTAATCATCATGTACCCGGTGTGATCGTCATCGGGGACGCGTTCCAAAGCGTCAGCCCGGCCACGGGTTCCGGCCTCAGCAAGGTGTTGACGGATGTCAGCGTGCTCAGCAACCTGTACCGGGGCAAATGGAAAAACTTGCCGGCCGTCGGGCTGGAGGAAGTAAAGGCATTTTACAGGCATCAAGCCAAGGCGGCGTGCGACCGCCAGTCCCTGAAGTCCTGGTATTACTCGGATTTCGGGCCGAACTCGACCCGCTCCCTGCTCGGCAGGCTGCAGCGTCGCCTGGATTTCTCGTTGCAGTTCCCGGCCAACGAGCACACGTGAGGCACCGCCCGCCTGGCCCATTGCGGCAACTTGCCTCGACCTGTGAATGGGTGTATACAACTTGGGGCAGCGGTCCTGCCATAACTACATGGAGAGACAGTAATGATTCAATCCCTGGGCAAGAAAATTCTGGCTTTTCCGCTACTCGCGGGACTGTCCCTGCTGGTTGCCTGCGCGGCCTCGCAGACGGAGAAACTGGCCAGCAAGGAACAGTTTTCCGGGTACCTCAGCAATTATTCCGACCTGAAGGAGGTGCAGGGCGAGCAGAAGGGCGTGGAATACCTGCGCTGGATGTCGCCCGAGGTGCAAAGTGGCAAATACACCAAGATACTGCCCAAGGGTGTGAGTTTTTATCCCAAGCTGACTCCCGAGCAGCAGGCCAGCCGCCAGACCCTCATTGAGATCCGCGATTACTACGATGAAGCGGTCAAGCGCGAATATGCCGCCAAGGGAATTCTGGCCACCGAGCCCGGCCCCGGCGTGGCCACCGCGGAGTTCGCAATAACCGGTGTTTACATCCAGGCCGAAGGCATGAAGGCTTACGACGTGGTGCCGATTGCTGCGGTCATCAGCCTCACCGAGGCCGCTACCGGCACTCGCGATCGCATCGTGCAACTGGTCATGGAGGGCAAGTTGACCGACAGCCAGACCGACGCCCTGCTCGCCGATGCGGTCTACAAAGGGCTGGGCAAGGACCTCCCCAATGACAAGGCCCAGTTGACCCTGGACGATGTGAAGCCGCTGCTGGACGAGTGGGCCGCCAACCTCGCGTCGACCGCGGCCGCGGTTATCGGCGCGGGCAAGTAACACGGTAACCGGTTCCACCGCGGGTCGGCACCACAACAGGGTTAGTTGCCGATGCAACGCTGCAGCCCGCTGTGAGCCTCTCCAGTGCCGGGCACGAGCACTGGATGCGGCGTGCCCTCGAGCTGGCCGACCGGGCGGCTGCCCACCAGGAAGTACCTATCGGCGCGCTGGTGGTGCGGGAGGGGCAGCTACTGGGGGAAGGCTGGAACCAGGTCATCTCCGCCAGTGATCCCACCGCCCATGCGGAGATCGTCGCCCTGCGGGCGGCGGCGCGCAGGGTCGGCAACTACCGGCTGCCCGACACCACCGTATACGTCACCCTGGAACCCTGCACCATGTGCGCCGGTGCGCTGGTGCACGCCCGGGTGGCGCAACTGGTGTTCGCCGCCAGCGAGCCGCGCGCCGGGGTGGTGTGCAGTACCTGCAGCATGCTGGACGAGCCGCGCTTCAATCACCGGGTGCAGTGGCAGGGCGGGGTGCTGGCGGCCGAGAGCAGTTATCGCCTGCAGGCTTTTTTCCGCGAGCGCCGCTGAAGCCCGACCCGATCCGCACTAGAGCGCCGACAGCTTGGTCCCCTGCAGCATCGCCGGCAGGTAATCGTCGATGCGTATTGGCGGCAGGGGTTTGTTGTCGGCGATGTCCTGCCAGTTGAGGATATTCTGGTAGTGGCGGATGTTGCGCACATAGGTGGCGGCCTCCACGCCACGGGCGTAGCCGTAGCGCGTGTTTTTGTAATGCGCACTCTTCTGCAGCAGCGGCAGCCGTTCCCGCACGTGTTCCCAGCGATTGGGGTCGCCCCCCTGGCGTTGGGTCAGGACGCGGGCGTCCTCCAGGTGGCCCAGGCCGATGTTGTAGGCAGCCAGCGCAAACCAGGTGCGGTCCGGCTCCCGGATGCCCTTGGGCAGGCGGCGCCTCAGGTTTTTCAGGTAGCGGGCCCCGCCGCGCAGGCTTTGCAGCGGGTCCAGGCGATTTTTTATCCCCAGTTCCTTCGCGGTGGGCTGGGTTAGCATCATCATGCCACGCACGCCGGTGGGCGAGGTGGCCAGTGGATCCCAGTGCGACTCCTGGTAGGCAATGGCCGCGAGCAACTGCCAGTCGAGCTGGTATTCCTCGGCCACCTGCTTGATCAGCTCCTTGTACCGGGGCAGGGTATTGCGCATATTGAGGTTGAAGGTGTGAGAGCTGATCCGGGAAAAGCCGGTGGTGTGCCCGAACTGCAATTCCTGCAGGCGCTCAAGGGTACCGTCGGCCCGCAACCTCGCGAAAAAGTCCTCCACGTAGGCCTGCAGGCTGGCGTTATCCGCGCCCGGCTGCAGGTACCAGACCATGTCCTGTTCAACGCCCAGCTTGAAACCCGTTTTTACCCGCGAATAGAGGCTTTGCTGGGCGTCAAACTCGTTGGAGTCGATGATGGCCAGTTCGGCTTCGCCCGTGTCCAGCATCTCCAGTAACACCATGGTATCGGCAGTATCGATCTCCTGCCATTCGAGCTGGGGATAACTGGTCTGCTGCAGGCCGCGCAGGAATTCCGCGTGGCTGGAATCGGCCAACACCACCACCTGCCTGCCCAGCAGGTCATCTATATTCCGCGGCCGATGGTTGCCCGCCACGTAGACCACCTGTGGCTCCAGTTGCAGGTAGGGAATAGTGTAGGGGAACTGCATTGCCCGCTCGTCCGTCAGGGTGAGGCCGGCGGCTGCCAGGTCGACATCGCCGCGGCGCAGCAACTCGAACAGCTCATTCAGGGAGAAGGCGGTTTTCACCTTCAGCTCGACTCCCAGTTCCTCGGCCAGCAGCTCCGCCAGCGAGTACTCGAAGCCGGTGGGTCCCTCGCGGCCGGTGAAATAGGTGGTCGGGCTGTTGCGGGTGGCCACCCTCAGTTCGCCGCTGGAGAGGATGTCATCAAGGGCATCACCGCCCCGGGTACAGGCTGTGAGCCCGCTGAGCAGCACCAGGGCGATGGCAAGGGTCCGCATGAACATGGCATGCATTCTAGCCCGATGCCGACGCCAGCCGACACCATTATGTGCTCTTTTGGGTCATCGCGGCGCGCTTCGCGATACGCATCGCGGCGCGCTTCGCGATATCGGCGACAAGTTTTCCGTTGCGGCTTAACCGCGGGGTGCCAAATACAGTACAATACCGCCTTCAATTTACCCCTCCACCCGGAGCCCTTCCCAGCATGCTGATCCTGCGCGGCGCCCCCGCTTTGTCTGCCTTTCGTCTGGACAAGCTGGCGCAGAAACTCGCCCTCGTACACCCCGATATCCAGCTGCGTCACGCTGAATTCGTTCACTTCGCCGAGTTGCAGGGCGAGCTGGGCGAAGCGCAGCTGGCGGTGCTGGAAAGGCTGCTCGAATACGGCCCCGGCAGCACCCGGGTAGACGCGGCGGAACTGGCGGGTGCCAGCCTGCGGCTGGTGGTGCCCCGCCCGGGTACGATTTCCCCCTGGTCCAGCAAGGCCTCAGACATCGCCCACAACTGCGGCCTGCAGCAGGTATTGCGACTGGAGCGCGGTATTGCCTGGTATCTGGATCTGCCGGCGGGTCTTGACAGCGCTGGCCAGGCCCGGGTGGATGCGCTGTTACACGATCGTATGACCGAGGCAGTGCTGGCGGATTTCGAGGAGGCGGGGCAATTGTTCCGCCACGCCTCGCCAGCACCCCTGGTGGTGGTTGATGTGCTGGGCGGTGGGCGCGAGGCACTGGCGGCGGCTGATCGCTCCCTGGGGCTGGCCCTGGCGGAGGATGAAATCGATTACCTGGTGGAGAGTTTCACGCGCCTGGGACGCAACCCCAACGATGTCGAACTGATGATGTTCGCGCAGGCTAATTCAGAGCACTGCCGCCACAAGATATTCAACGCCAGCTGGAGCATCGACGGCCAGCAGCAGGAGCACTCCCTGTTCGCCATGATCCGCAACACCAACGAGTGCGGCGGGGACAATGTGCTGTCGGCCTACTCGGACAACGCCGCCGTGGTGGCCGGCCATCGCGCCGGGCGCTTCTATCCCGACCCCGAGAGCGGTGAATACCGGTTCTCGCAGGAGAACATTCACCTGCTGATGAAGGTGGAGACTCACAACCATCCCACCGCCATCGCGCCCTTTCCCGGCGCCGGTACCGGCGCCGGCGGCGAGATCCGCGACGAGGGCGCGGTGGGGCGGGGCTCCAAGCCCAAGGTGGGCCTGACCGGTTTTTCCGTCTCCAACCTGCGCATACCGGGCTATACCCAGCCCTGGGAGCTCGATTACGGCAGGCCCGGGCGCATCGTGTCGGCCCTGGATATCATGGTGGAGGGGCCCCTGGGGGGAGCGGCCTTCAATAACGAATTCGGCCGCCCGAATCTGTGCGGGTATTTTCGCACCTTCGAGATGCTGGCCACCGGGCCGGCCGGCGACGAGGTGCGCGGCTATCACAAGCCCATCATGATTGCCGGCGGTTACGGCAATATCCGCGCGGAGCACGTGGCCAAGGGCGCTTTTCGGCCAGGCGCCAAACTGATCGTGCTGGGCGGCCCCGCCATGCTCATCGGGCTGGGCGGGGGTGCGGCGTCCTCCATGGCCAGCGGCCAGAGCTGCGAGGACCTGGATTTCGCCTCGGTGCAGCGCCAGAACCCCGAGATCGAGCGCCGCTGCCAGGAGGTGATCGATCGCTGCTGGCAGCTGGGCGCACAGAACCCCATCGCGTTTATTCACGATGTGGGGGCCGGCGGGCTGTCCAATGCGCTGCCGGAACTGGTCAAGGACGGCGGTCGCGGCGGGCGCTTCGAATTGCGCGCCGTGCCCAATGACGAGCCCGGTATGTCGCCGCTGGAAATCTGGTGCAACGAATCCCAGGAACGCTACGTGATGGCGGTGGAGCCCGAGAACCTGGAGCGTTTCGAGGCGATCTGCCGGCGCGAGCGCTGCCCCTACGCGGTGGTCGGCGAGGCGACCGGGGAGATGCACCTGCAGCTCACTGACCGGGAATTCGGCAACGCCCCCGTGGACTTGCCCATGTCGGTGCTGTTTGGCAAGCCGCCGCGCATGCATCGCGAGATTCACAGGCAGCCCGTGCGACAACAGCCGCTGACCCTGGATGTCGGCCTGCAGGAGGCCATGGAGCGGGTTCTGCAGTTGCCGGCCGTCGCCAGCAAGAGCTTCCTGATTACCATCGGTGACCGCACGGTCACCGGTATGGTGGCCCGGGACCAGATGGTCGGGCCCTGGCAGGTGCCGGTGGCCGATTGCGCCGTGACCACGGTTTCCTACGATTCCTGTGCCGGCGAGGCCATGGCCATGGGCGAGCGCACTCCGCTGGCCCTGCTGGATGCCCCGGCCTCGGGCCGCATGGCGATTGCCGAGGCCGTGACCAACATCAGCGCCGCCGCCATCGCACAGCTCAGCGACATCAAACTCTCGGCCAACTGGATGTGCGCGGCCGGTTACGGCGCCGAGGACGAGGCCCTGTACGATACGGTGCGAGCGGTGGGCATGGAGTTCTGCCCGGCGCTGGGTATCACCATACCGGTGGGCAAGGACTCCATGTCCATGCGCACCACCTGGCGCGAAGGCGACCAGGACAAGGCGGTCACCGCGCCCATGTCGCTGATTGTGTCGGCGTTTGCGCCGGTGGTGGATGCACGCCAGTCCGTCACCCCGCAGCTGCAGCCGGAGGAGGCCGCGGTGTTGTTGCTGCTGGACCTCGGCCGGGGCGCCAACCGCCTGGGCGGCAGCGCCCTGGCCCAGGTCTGGGGCCAGCTGGGGGACGCGGCGCCGGATGTGGAAAACCCGCAGGACCTGGCGGCGTTTTTCACCCTGGTGCAGGAGTTCCTGCAGGACGGCCTGTTGCTGGCCTATCACGACCGCTCTGACGGGGGCCTGCTGGTGACCCTGCTGGAAATGGCCTTCGCCGGCCACTGCGGCCTGCAACTGGACCTGGAAGCGCTGCCGGGGCAGCCGCTGGGGCAGCTGTTCAGCGAGGAGGCCGGCGCGGTAGTGCAGTTGGCTCGGGCCGATGTCGCCGCCTTCAGCGCCCGGGCGGCCGAACTGGGCCTGGCAGACTGCCTGCACCTGCTGGGTGAGGCGACCAGCGGCGATGTCATTGTCATCCGCAGCGGCGCTACCGACCTGCTGACGGACTCGCGGGCGCGCCTGCAGCAGCTGTGGGCGCGCACCAGCTACGAGATACAGTCCCTGCGCGACCACCCCGAATGTGCCCGCCAGGAGTATGAGCGCCTCGCCGCCGCTGATCCGGGCCTGTCGATGGCGCTGAGCTTCGATGCGCAGGAGGATATCAGTGCACCCTATATCGCCACCGGGGTGCGGCCGCCCGTGGCCATCCTGCGGGAGCAGGGGGTAAACGGGCAGGTGGAGATGGCCGCGGCCTTCCACCGGGCCGGTTTTGCGACGTTCGATGTGCACATGAGCGACTTGCTCGCCGGACGCCGGGACCTGGCCGGCTTCAGGGGGCTGGTGGCCTGCGGCGGCTTCTCCTATGGCGACGTGCTGGGTGCCGGGGAGGGCTGGGCCAAGAGCGTGCTGTTCAACCCCGGCTTGCGCGACGCCTTCAGTGAGTTTTTTGCCCGCCGGGATACGTTTACCCTGGGCGTCTGCAACGGCTGTCAGATGGTCTCCACCCTCAAGGATCTCATTCCCGGGGCCGGGCACTGGCCGCGCTTCGTGCGCAACCGCTCCGAGCAATTCGAGGCGCGCTATGCCCTGGCCAGGGTGGAGCCCGGCCCCTCCGTGCTGCTGGCGGATATGGCCGGCTCCCACCTGCCCATCGCGGTCGCCCACGGCGAGGGGCGTGCGGAGTTCGCTGATGCCGCCGCGCAGTCCGCCTGCGAGGCCAGTGGCGGTGTGGCCCTGCGCTACCTGGAGAACGACCTGTCGGTGGCCACCCGCTATCCGGCCAACCCCAACGGTTCGCCGGCGGGTATCACCGGGCTCACCAGTAGCGACGGGCGGGCGACTATCATGATGCCGCATCCAGAGCGGGTTTTCCGCACCGTGCAGTGCTCCTGGGCGCCGACAGACTGCGGTGAGGACGGCGGCTGGTTGCGCCTGTTTCGCAATGCCCGACGCTGGGTGGACTGAGTCCGCTGCAATGAGGCCCGGTCGCAGCCTTGTAGCGCCGGGCCGTTCCCTTATAATGTCGCACTTTTTAACGGGGACGCAGTCAGGTCCCCCTGCCAGAGCAACACTATGCTGAATAAGTACCCGCTGTGGAAATACCTGCTCGTGCTGTTTTTCGTCCTGTTGGGCCTGTTTTACGCGGCGCCCAACCTGTACACGCCGGATCCCGCCCTGCAGATCACCGGTGAGAGCAGCTCCCAGCTTATCGACGACCGTATCCTGGGCAAGGCCCTGGAAGCCCTGGACGAGGCCGGCATCGCCCACTTCGACCCCGCTGTGGACGAAAGCGGGCGCAATGCCCTGATCCGGCTGCGCGACGCCGAGAAGCAGTTGCCGGCCCAGGCCAGGGTCTCGCGGGCCCTTGGGGACGGCTTTATCGTCGCCCTCAACCTCGCTCCCACCACCCCCGCCTGGCTCAGCGATTATGGCGCCCAACCCATGAAGCTGGGCCTGGACCTCAGCGGCGGCGTGCATTTCATGCTGGAAGTGGATGTCGACTCGGCCATAGAGCGGCGCCTGGAGTATTACAGCAACGCCATCAAGCGCACCCTGCGTGAAGAGCGGATACGCGGCCGCGTATCGCTGGACAGGCAGGGCCAGATCGAGGCGCGGTTCAATTCCGAGGAGCAACGCGACCGGGCCAGGGACGCCATAGCCGACAGCCTGCCGGATCTGGCCCTGGACGATGTCGACGGGGACAACAGCTGGAGTGTGGTGGCGGTGATGCCCGAGCAGGTGCGCAAGGAGATTGCCGAGTACTCGGTCAGCCAGAATCTCACGACCCTGCGCAACCGGGTAAATGAGCTGGGGGTGTCCGAGCCGCTGGTGCAGCGCCAGGGCCAGAACCGCATCGTGGTGGAGTTGCCCGGCATCCAGGATACCGCGGAAGCCAAGCGTATCCTGGGTAAGGTGGCCAACCTGGAGTTCCGCCTGGTGGCCAACCTGGATGCCGCCGCGTCCGAGAAGCAGCGCTTCGAATACCGCAGCCCGGATCGGGCCAACGCCAGCGAGTGGCTGGAGCGAGACGTCATCATTACCGGCGAGCGGGTATCCAACGCCCAGGCCAGCTTTGACCAGAACGGCCAGCCCAACGTGCAGATCAGCCTGGACAGCGAGGGCGGCAGCCTGATGTCCCGCGCCACCCGCAACAATATCAAGCGGCGCATGGGGGTGCTGTTTATCGAGCGCAAGTTCCGCACCCGCTACGAAGTGCAGGAAGACGGCACCGAGGTGCCGGTCAAGATCCCCTACGACGAGAAAAAATTGCTGACCGCGCCGGTCATCCAGTCGGCCCTGGGGGCACAATTCCAGATCACGGGGCTGGACAGCCCGCTGGAAGCCTCCGAACTGGCGCTGATGCTGCGCGCCGGCGCCCTGGCGGCACCCATCAGTTTCGTGGAAGAGCGCACCGTGGGTCCCTCCCTGGGTGCTGAAAACATCCGCATGGGCGTCAAGTCGGTGCAGTACGGCCTGGCCGCGGTAGTGCTGTTCATGATCGTCTACTACCGGGTCTTCGGGGTGGCGGCGGTGATCGCCCTGACGGCCAACCTGGTGATGCTGGTAGCGGTGATGTCCATCATGGGGGCGACCCTGACCCTGCCGGGTATTGCCGGTATCGTGTTGACCGTCGGTATGGCGGTGGACGCCAATGTGCTCATATTCGGGCGAATACGGGAGGAGGTGGCCGCTGGCATGGCGCCACAGATGGCCATTCATGCCGGCTATGAGCGAGCGGTGGCCACCATTCTCGACGCCAACATCACCACCCTGATCGTGGCCGTCATTCTGTACGCGGTGGGCACCGGCCCGATCAAGGGTTTTGCGGTCACCCTGTCCATCGGCATTATCACCTCCATGTTCACCGCGATCATGGGGACGCGCGCCATCATCAACCTGGTCTACGGTGGACGTAAGGTACAAAAACTGTCAATCGGAGGTCGCGGCGCATGAAAGTGATCAACTTTATGGGCTGGCGCAAGCTGGCCGCGCTGTTTTCCGTCACCCTGGTGCTGGGCTCCCTGGTCTCCCTGTTTACCCAGCAGCTGAACTGGGGGCTGGACTTTACCGGCGGCACCCTGCTGGAAGTGCACTACAGCGAGACGGCCGATCTCTCGGACATACGCTCGACCCTGTCCGCCGAGGAATACCGGGGCGCCACCGTGGTGAGTTTCGGCAGTGACCGCGATGTGTTGATCCGCCTGCCCCACGGCTATTCCGACAGCGAGGGCGTGGTGCTGCTGGGCAAGCTGCAGGATGCGTTTGAGGGCGAAGTGGAACTGCGCCGCATCGAATTCGTCGGCCCCCAGGTGGGCGATGAGCTGCGGGAGCAGGGCGGGCTCGCCATGCTGCTGGCGCTGGGCCTGGTGATGCTGTACATCGCCTTTCGTTTCCAGCTCAAGTTCGCGGTGGGCGCGGTGGTGGCGCTGATCCACGACGTGATTATCACCTTGGGCTTTTTCTCCGTAACCCGCATGGAGTTCGACCTCACGGTGCTGGCGGCCCTGCTGGCTGTCATCGGTTACTCCCTGAACGACACCATCGTGGTGTTCGACCGCATCCGCGAGAATTTTCGCAGGGTGCGCCGCACCGAGCCCGTGGAAGTGATCAATATTTCCCTCACGGAAACCCTGGACCGCACCCTGGTCACCTCCCTGACCACCCTGCTGGTACTGGTGTGCCTGGCGGTATGGGGCGGGGAAATGATCAACGGCTTTGCGATCGCCCTGATCGTGGGCATCTGTATCGGTACCTACTCCTCGATCTACGTCGCGGCCAACGTGCTGATGCTGCTGAATGTCAGCAAGGAAGACCTGATGATCCCCGTGAAAGAGGGTGTCGAGCAGGACGATCTCAGCCCCTAGGCCTGTTCCCGTGACGGCGGTGGTGCCCCTGCGGATCCCCGGCGTGCCGCGCCTGCGCCTGCGGGTGCACGGGGAGCGGGATCACACTATTTCCCGCCGCATCAGCGAGGAGGGAGTGTGGGAACCCTACGAGACCTCCCTGCTGGCAAGCTTCCTGCAGCCCGGCGCGGTGTTCGTGGACGTCGGGGCCAATATCGGCTATTTCTCGGTGCTAGCCGCCCGCCTGGTCGGGGATTCGGGGGCAGTATTCGCCTTCGAGCCCGGGCGCGACAATTTTGCCCTGCTGCGGTACAACCTGGCACTCAACGACTGCGGGCATATTGTTACCGCGGTGGAAGCCGGACTGGCGCTGGCAGCAGGGCGGGGCCAACTGTACCTGAGTGCCGACAACGCCGGCGACCACCAGATCTTCGCGGGCGGCGCCGCCCGCAGCCACCACGCTATCCAGCTGCTCAACGGCAGCGACTACCTGCGCGGCAGGGTGGCCCGCGTGGATGTGCTCAAGGTCGATGTACAGGGCGCGGAATACGCGGTCATGGCCGGTCTGCTGCCACTGCTGCGGGAGCTGGGGCGAGCGCCGCTCATCCTCATCGAGCTCACCCCCCTGTCCCTGCGGCAGGCGGGCAGCAGCGGCCGGGAGCTGGTGGAACTGCTGGCAACGCTGGGGCAACCCCTGCACATCATCGACCATATCGAGCACCGGCTGGCGGCCTGCCCCGCGGCGGAACTCGCCCGGTGGTGTGACGATGTGGATGCGGTGAGCGGCGATGCCGGCTTCATGAATATCCTGGTGGGGTCGCCGCCGTGACGGGGCGGACGCCGGCCCGGTGCGCGGCGCTTGGAAAGCGCCGGTCAATCACCGACAATCACCCCCATGAATGACATACTGCGTTTTCTGCAAACCCGCAATTCCGCTCCCCGGCTGACCGCGCCGGCGCCTGCGGGCGCCGAGCTGGAGGAGATTTTCCGGGCTGCCCTGCGGGCCCCCGATCACGCCTGGTTGCGGCCCTGGCGTTTTATCACCATCGCCGGCGAGCGCCGCGCGGAGTTCGGTCGTGTGCTGGAGCACTGCCTGCGGTTGCGCCAGCCCGATGCGGACGCGGCGGCCCTGGAAAAGGCCCGCAATGCGCCGCTGCGGGCGCCCCTGCTGGTCGCGGTGGTGGTTGCCCTCAAGGAGCATCCCAAGGTGCCTCCCATCGAGCAGCGCCTGTCGGCGGCCTGCGCTGCCCACGCCATCCTGCTGGCCGCCGAGGCCCTTGGTTACGCGGGTATCTGGCGCACCGGGGCATCCTCCTTTCATCGCGCCGTCATGGACGAGCTGGGCCTGGCGGGTAACGAGGAACTGGTCGGCTTTGTCTACCTGGGCAGCCGCGAGGGTGCTCCCAAGAACCTGCCGCTACTGGATACTGCCAATTTCGTTAGCAGCTGGTAACATCGTCCGCCCCAATTCGCTGTATAGAGAGAGCACTGATGACTGTCCCCAGCTTCGAAACCCTTGATTTACAGCTCGATGGCCATGTGGCCACGGTCTGCCTCAACCGCCCGGACAAGGCCAATTCCATGAACGCCGCCATGTGGCCGGAACTGCAGGCCTGTTTTGAATGGCTTGACGCGGAGCCGGCGGTGCGGGCGGTGGTGCTCACCGGCAACGGCAACCATTTCTGCGCGGGGATAGACCTGGCCATGTTCGGCGGCCTGCACGGGGAGTCCAGCGAGCCGGCGCGGCGCGCCGAGCACCTGCGGCGCACCATACTGGGCATGCAGGAGAACCTGACGGCGATAGAGCGCTGCCGCAAGCCGGTGCTGGCCGCCATCCACCGCACCTGCATAGGCGGTGGCGTGGACCTGGTGTGTTGCGCGGACATGCGTTACGCCACCGAGGACGCCTACTTTTCCATTCGCGAGATCGACATCGGCATGACGGCCGACGTGGGTACCCTGCAACGCCTGCCCAAACTGATCGCCGACGGGGTGGTGCGGGAACTGGCCTATACCGGGCGCAACATGGATGCGGAGGAAGCCCGCGAGGTGGGTTTTGTAAACCGCGTGTACGAGGACCGGGAAACCCTGCTGCGCGAGGTGACCGCCATCGCCCACAACATCGCCGCCAAGTCGCCCCTGGCGGTGCGCGGTTCCAAGGAAATGCTGCTGTACTCCCGCGACCACCCGGTGGCGGCAGGTCTCAACTATATCGCCACCTGGAACGCCGGCATGCTGTCCCAGGCGGATCTACAGGCCGGCCTCCAGGCCCAGATGGAAAAGCAACAGGCGGTCTACGAGGACTAGCGCCGGCAGAGCTAACGGAGTAAATCAACGATGAGATTCCTGGCACGGCTGAACAGGCCGTGGATCCACTTTATTGTGCTGGGCAGCCTGCTGTACTACCTGCAGACTGTATTGTTTCCCGCACCCAAACCGGTGATCGGGCCCCTGGCCCCGGCGCGGATCGAGGCGCTGCAGCAGCAGTGGGTGGCCGCCACCGGCCGCCTTCCCAGCGACGAGCAGCTGGACCGGATGATCAGCGCCGAGCTGGACCGCGACATGCTGTTCCAGCGCGCCCTGGAGCTGGACCTGCACCTCTACGACACGGTGGTCTACCAGCGCCTGCTGCGCAATATGAGTTTCCTGCAGCTGGGGGAGGGCATGAGCGAGCAGGAGCAATACCAGCAGGCGCTGGAAATGCGCCTGCACCTGGGGGACGAGGTGGTCAAGCGGCGCCTGATCCAGGTGATGGAGCAGTTGCTGCTGGGATTCAATCCCCCGGCGGCGCCCACCGAGGCTGAGTTGCAGGCCGAGTTTGAGGCCCGCCGGGAGGAGCTGCGCCTGCCGCCGCGCTATTCCATCGAGCATGTGTATTTCAATGCCCAGCGCGAGGCGGAGGCCGAGGCGGCGGTGGCGGCCATCAATGAGCAACAGCTGGATCCCGCCGCAGCGCTGGAATTCAGTTCGCCGTTCCTGCCCGGTTATCGCTTCACGCGGCAGTCGCCCGATCAACTGGCCCGCCATTTCGGCTCGGCCTTCGTGGCGAACCTGGAGGAGGCCGGGCCGGTTCCCGGCACCTGGGTGGGGCCATTGCGCTCCACCTACGGACTGCACTATGTGTGGGTAGATGCGCTCGAACCCGGTCGCGACGCCACCCTGGAAGAAGTGCGGGTGCGCCTGCTGCGGGATATCGAGTCCAGAAAGACCGCCGAGGCCCTGCAGCGCAGCGTGGACGCCATGCGGGAAAACTACGAGGTGATCAAATGAGCGGCTTGCGGTTATTGACCTGTTTGCTCCTGTTGCTGGTGCAGGTGAGCCCCGCCCAGGCGCACCGCTTTGCACCCTCGCTGCTCAAGGTGACGGAAATCGGTGACCAGCAATACGCCATGGTCTGGAAAACCCCGGCGCAGGGCACCAGCAACGTGCCCCTGCAGCCGCTGTGGCCGGATTCCTGCGAAATCACCCAGGCCAACCCGCCGCAGATAGAGGGCACCGGCAAGGTCAGCAGCTGGCAGATGCGCTGTACCGAGCTGGGCGCGGATGGCCTGGTGGGTGAAATGCTGGCGGTAAAGGGCCTCCCTGAAAACCAGGCTTCCGCCCTGGTGATGGTCAGCCTGCTGGACGGGCGCAACTACCAGCAGGTGCTGGACGCCGAGCGGCCCGAGTTCGAGATCCCGGCGCAGTCCAGTGCCGGGGAAGTAATGGGCGATTACAGCTGGTTGGGTATGGAGCATATCTGGGGGGGGCTGGACCACCTGTTGTTCGTGTTCGGCCTGTTGTTACTGGTCGGTGGCGGCGCCCGCCTGTTGTGGACCATCACCGCCTTCACGGTCGGCCACAGTATCACTCTGTCACTGGTGACCCTGGGTTTTTTCGACTACCCGGTGGCGCTGGTGGAGTTCGCCATCGCCCTCAGTATTTTCGTACTGGCGGTGGAGCTGACCCGCACCAGCAAGCATGACATCCTGTGGCGCAATCCCTGGTGGCTGGCGGGGGGCTTCGGCCTGTTGCACGGCATGGGTTTCGCCGGTGCCCTGGCGGAAACCGGCCTGCCCCAGGACAATGTGCCGCTGGCCCTGCTGTTTTTTAACGTCGGGATCGAGGTCGGCCAGATCGCCTTCATCCTTGTCATCCTCGCTATCTGGTATGTGCTGCGCAAGCCGCTGGCGCGCTGGCAGGAGCGGTTGTTACCGGTGCCTGTCTACGTCCTGGGGTCGCTCTCCGCCATGTGGTGCATAGAGCGGGGCCTGGAAGTACTCGCCTGATGCCGACAAGCTGTCCCGGACCATAATGGAGTAACACATGTCACAAGACACTGGCCTGTTCGCACCCTTCAGCCTGGGCCCCCTGCAACTGGGCAATCGCATCGTCATGGCGCCCATGACCCGCAACAAATCACCCGGTAATATCCCCGGGGACGAGGTGCTGGAATACTATCGGCGCCGCGCCGCCGGGGGCGTGGGGCTGATTATCACCGAGGGCACCTGCATCGATCATATCGCCGCCAGCGGCTACCCCGATGTACCGTATTTCCACGGTGAAGAGCGCCTGGCGGGTTGGGCGAAGGTGGTGGCCGCGGTGCATGCAGAGGGCGGCAAAATAGCGCCCCAGTTGTGGCACTGTGGCGGCATGCGCCGCGCCGGCACTCCGCCGGAGGGGGAGGTCAATGGCTATACCCCCTCGGGCATGAACGTGCCGGGCAAGGTCAACCGCCACATCATGAGCCGGCAGGACATCGCCGACGTGGTGCAGGCTTTCGCGCAAGGTGCGGCGGATGCCAGGCGCCTGGGCTTCGATGCGGTGGAAATTCACGGCGCCCACGGTTACCTGATCGACCAGTTTTTCTGGGAGGGCACCAACCAGCGCGAAGACGAGTACGGCGGCTCGCTGGAAAACCGCGGTCGCTTTGCGGCGGAAATCATCGCCGCGGTGCGGGCCGCAGTGGGCCCGGATTTTCCGGTCATCCTGCGCTGGTCCCAGTGGAAACAGCAGGACTATGCGGCGCGGTTGGTGACGTCCCCCGCAGAACTGGAACAGTTCCTCACGCCCCTTAGCGAGGCCGGTGTCGATATCTTCCACTGCTCCACACGGCGCTTCTGGGAGCCCGAATTCGAGGGCAGCGACCTGAACCTGGCGGGCTGGACCCGCGAGCTGACCGGCAAGCCGACCATCACCGTGGGCAGTGTTGGCCTGAGCGGTGACTTCATCCCCGACCCCGGGCAGACGGCTTTCAAGGGAGCGGAGCCCGCCAGCCTGGACGAGTTGTTGCGGCGCCTGCAGGCGCGGGAGTTCGACCTGGTGGCAGTGGGGCGCGCCCTGATAGCCAATCCGGAGTGGGCGCAGCTGGTCAGGGACAGCCGCACGGCAGAGTTGCAGCCCTTCAGCGCCGACCTGCTGGCCCAGTTGGTTTAACCGCCAAACCCCTCACGTTGTAGGGTCAAATTCATTCGACCACCCGCGGCCTAGCGCGCCAGCGGCTCCAGCTTCAGGGGCAGGTTGTTCATGGGCTTGGCGAAGGGGAAATGCTGGATGCGGCTGGGAAACTGCCCCGGTTTGGCGAAACTGATGCGGTAGCTCAGCAGTAACCGAGACAGGGCCGCCTTGAACAGCATGTCGGCGAAGTGCAGGCCTATGCACTTGTGCGCGCCGCCGCCGAAAGGCGCCCACAGGAAGCTGTGCTGCTTGTGTTCCTCGCGCGCAAAGCGGTCCGGATCGAACTGGTGGGGGTTGCGCCACCACTGCTCCATGCGGTGGGTATACAGCGGCGAGATCTGCACCATGGTGTGCGGCTGCAGCTGGTAGCCACCCACTTCCACCTCGTTGACGGTGCGGCGCATCATCATGGGCACCGGCGGGTTCATCCGCAGCACTTCCTTGAAGCAGTGATCCAGGTCGGGGATGGCGCTGCCCAGGTCGCCGTAGTCAAGGTGCGCCTTGCCCAGCCCCTGCAACGCCTCGCGCAAGCGCTGCTGCCACTGCTGGTCGTTGGCCAGGTAATAGGCGGCCATGGTCAGCGCGCTGGTGGTGGTGTCGTGTGCCGCCAGCAGCAGGAAAATCAGGTGCTCACCCACCACCTTGTCGGAAAAGTATTCTCCCTCATCGGTCTTCTCATTGGCAAAGAAGGTGGCCATGTCGTTGCCTGAACTGCCGCGGCGCTGCGGCACCAGTTCGAAGAAGAACTTCTCCAGGGCGCGGCGCCCGTTCATGCCCTTGCGGTACAGCAGGCCCGGCCAGTCCTTGCGAATCAACGCCAGCACACCGTCGTTCATCTCCACGAAGGACTGGTTCAGGGCGCGGGTCTCGGGACCTTCCAGATCCATGCCCAGGAACACCCTGGCGCCGATATCCAGTAGCAGGGTTTTGATGTTGGGGTAGAAGTGAAAGTTGGCATCCTGCCCCCACTGCGCCATCTCGCGGTCGATGATGGGGTGCATCTGTTCCACGTAGGTGCGCATGGCATCGGTCTTGAAGGCGGTCTGCATGATGCGGCGGTGGAACTTGTGCTCGTCGAAGTCCCGCATCAGCAGGCCGCCGGCGAAAAAGTCTCCCAGCGGGGTCTCGTAGCCCATGCGGGCGGAAAAGTTCTTGCCGGAATCCAGCATCAACTGCTGGTTGAATTCGGGGCCCAGGGCGACCACGAATTTCTGGAACGTCAGGGAGGCCTTGAAGACCGGACCGTAGCGCCGGAAGTTCTCATCCAGCACCTCGTAGGGATTCAGCACAAAGCGGAAGGTATTGCCGATCACCGGCAGGCCGTAGCTGCCCGGGATATGCTCCAGGTGCTTGTTGTCCTTGTGGCGCGTGTACTCGGGAACCGTGAACTCCATGGGGGCCTCCATCTGGGCCTGTTGCTACAGGCTAATAGTCGTTAGTCTAGCACCCGGGTTTCCCCTGTGACAAGCCGTGTGGGATGAGGGTATGGCGCCCTGGGTCGGGGCGCTGCTCAGGGATTGCCCGGCCAGTTCTCGCTGGGAATAAAGGGATAGAAAGCCAGTTCGATCCCCTCCTGGATATAGGTCTCGTTCTCCAGGATCTCCCGGCGGCGAATGTAGCGGCCGCTGGATGAGCGGCTGTCGATGGCCTCGGTGGCGTCTATGCCGCCGCGGCTGGCGAATACCCGCTGCAGTTCCATGTCGTAGATGCTGACCTGCAGCGAGGCCACCGCCACCAGCATGCTCCAGTCGAAATCTGCGCTCACCCCGTCACCCGGACCCTGCAGGCTGGGCTTGCGGGTCACTCCGTCCCAGCGGGCCAGGTGTTGCAGGCCGCCGCTGAACGCGGTCTGCAACTCCACCAGGTCGGTGAAGATAAAGGCGTCCAGGCCCAGGTCGCGCATCTCGTCGCGCACATTCACCATGATCTGGGAGAAGGTTTTCATGTTGACCTTGCCGGAGGTGGGGTCTACGGGGTCGCCGTAGGCCCGTACTGCCTTGTTCCAGCGCTGCTCGAATTCACGCTGCGGCAATACCTTGAAGCCGTTCTCCTTGAGGTAGGCGCTGACAAAGGTATCTATACGGGGTGCCTCTTTTTCCAGGTAGGTGCGCGAGGGCAGGCCCAGGTTGACGTGGGCGATGACCACGGTCTTGATGGCGTCGCCCTCGATGCGCTGCTGGTCGATCTCATAGGGGAACACGGTGGGATTGTGGCTGGGGGTGGAACTGCAGGCCGGCAACAACCCGGACAGGCACAACAGGAAAAGCAGGGGGGGAAACTTGCTAAAACGAGGCATGGTGTTTTCCGATCCGTTATAGTGCGAGGCATGTTAGCAAAAACCTCGGGGAGGCACAGCGTGTTATGGCCGTAAAACTGCATTCCACCGCGCGCGGCAAGGGGCCGCCGGTGGTCTTGCTGCACGGCCTGTTCGGTTCCGGCAGTAACCTTGGCGCCCTGTCCCGGGCGTTGCAGGACAGCTTCACGGTATACAGCGTGGACCTCCCCAACCACGGCGATTCGGACTGGCTGGAGGATGCCGACCTGGGCAGTACCGCCGGCGCCGTGGGCGACTGGCTGTCGCACCAGGGCCTGGCCCCGGCGCAGTTTGTAGGCCACTCGCTGGGTGGCAAGGTGGCCATGCAACTGGCCCTGGCGCAGCCGGAGAAAGTGGCCGCGCTGGTGGCGGCGGATATCGCCCCGGTGGCTTATCCTCCTCACCACGACGCGGTATTCGCCGCCCTGGATGCGGTGGCCGCTGCGCAATGCCCGGCGCGGCAGGCGGCGGCGGAGATCATGGGCCGGCACCTGCAGGAAGAACAGGTAATACAGTTCCTGTTGAGCAACCTGCGGCGGGACGACAGGGGTATTTATCGCTGGCGGTTCAACCTGGAGGGGCTGAAGCGCGGTTACACCGCGGTGCGGGCGGAGCCCACCGGTCACCGGGCCTTCCCCGGGCCGGTGCTGTTTATCAAGGGCGGCGACTCGGATTACATCCGGGCGGAGCACCGCAGCCGAATACTCAGCCTGTTTCCCGCGGCCGAAATGAAAATCATGCCGGGTTGCGGGCACTGGCTGCACGTGCAACGCCCCAGCCTGTTCAATAGCCTGGTAAGGCGCTTCCTGCGGGATGCCCTGCCATGAGGAAGCACTGATGCATTTTACCCTCGCAGATGTCCTGTTGCTGTTCGCCTTCGGCGCGGTCTGCCTGTATTTCCTCGGCGCCATAAGAGTGCGCGAGCTGGCGGTACAGGCGGTGGCGCGCAGCGGCCGGGAGGACGATTTCCAGTTGCTCGACCAGGCCGTGCATATACAGCGACTCTCTCTCAGTCGCGATCGGGCCGGGCGTTGGCGTATCTGGCGGCAGTACCGTTTTGATTACAGCTACGATGGGGTGGAGCGTCGCCAGGGCCACGTCATCATGCTGGGCAAGCAACTGCAGGCAGTGGTGATCAGCGATCCCGCCCGCACCCTGCATTGACGTCCGGCGGGCAGCATCGGCAGGCCCGCGAGGCATTCTGTAACGAAAGCGGCAGCCATCTTTTTTCCACAATATCTGTGGATAAGTCAGTGTGTAAATTGTTTAAGTGGGCCCCGGAGGCAGTAGCCGCCTGCCGTGTTACAGATTGGTTAAAATTCAATCAATGCAAAAAAAACCTTATAATACAATAAGTTAAAATGCTATTGTGAAGTAGATGTTGCGAAGGCAGCGCTAACTTTGTGTAAGTCTCGTGACAGCGGCGCTGTGTGCATAACATTTCCCGGGTGCTACCTAGGGTAACTTCGGTGACAGAATTGGGAACACACCGGGCGGCACAGGTTGCAAGCGCCGGCGGCGGGGCGAGGGAACCGCTATTTCTGTAGGCTCCGGGAGTCCGTCAAGTATTTTTTCCGGTGTTACCGGCCGCGATGGCGGCGATTACTCGCCGCGGTAGATACAGCCCGAGGTACAGGTTTCGCGCACCTCCACAGCACTCAGCCCCGGCAGTCGCGGCAGCAGCCGGTGCCAGATCCAGCGGGCGATGTTCTCGCTGGTGGGATTTTCCAGTCCCGCTATATCGTTGAGGTAGAAGTGGTCCAGTTGCTCCAGCAGGGGCTTGAAGGCCGCCTTCAGGTCGGCGAAGTCCATGACCCAGCCGGCGGGCTCGGCGGCCTCGCCATTGACGGACAGCCGCACCTGGAAAGAGTGGCCATGCAGGCGGGCGCACTTGTGGCCCGCGGGAACGTTGGGGAGGCGATGGGCGGCCTCGAAGTGAAATTCCTTGTAGATTTCCATGCCTGTATACCTTCAGCAGTGCGCCCCTGTGGCGAGGGCGAGGGCCAGCCGCCACAGGCCGCGCCCGCAGTCTTTTGCAGGCGCGATTTTACTACTAAAATCAAGGGCTTTAACAATGCCCGAAAATTTTTCCGAATTTCCCTGGCAGAGTTTGACAGGCAAGCAAGAATCTCTATAATGCGCGTTCTCGGTCAGGGGGTGATTAGCTCAGCTGGGAGAGCATCTGCCTTACAAGCAGAGGGTCGGCGGTTCGATCCCGTCATCACCCACCACTTTCGCCGAGAATTTCAGACTGCCGTGGACCGGTAGTTCAGTTGGTTAGAATGCCGGCCTGTCACGCCGGAGGTCGCGGGTTCGAGCCCCGTCCGGTCCGCCATTCAGACGCCCCCAAGCCCTGTGTATGCAGGGTTTTTGCGTTTGGGGTGCTCTTCATAGTATTCAGGCGTTTGCCCTGTGGCGCCGGCGACGCCTGAAGCCTGCCCAAGTACCGCCCGTTTGCCATTGCCAGTCATGGTTGTCGCCGCCCATTCTTTCCCGGTAAAGACGTCCTACTTTTTATTGACTGTTGAGTACTCAAATTTCGTGGTTGCACCAACAAAGGGAGCAACTTTTGTGTCGGTATGCAGTACTGTAACTGTGGTTAGCTGTTGGCCTTGCCGTCCTGATGCGACCGCGAGTTGACCCGGCAGCCTGACCGGGATATCTCGGCAACGATTTACAGCCTGCGGCGGTTGTGCCTCGGGTAGTATATCGTCGGCGGGCGTTACGTACAGAAAGAGACATACTGCACTATGATGTCCGGTGCGGACCACCTGCCGCTTGCGGCTGTATGACGAGTAACAATAAATGATAAGTAAAATAGTCAAACACCTGAACTGGCAGATTACCTGGTACCTGGAACAATACCGCATCGATAAAAAATACGGCATAGAAACTCGCAAACGCGAAAAACTGTATCTTGAAGACATTGACCCGGAGAAGTCGCGGGGCGCTGAGTGGTACGAACCTGTGAAATGGAAAGTTTTCTCCGAGATCATCGCCGACCTGCCGGTTAAGCTTTCCGACTATATCTTTATTGATGTCGGCTCAGGAAAAGGGCGCGCGCTTGTTTTCGCCACGCAGTACCATTTCCAGCGGATCATCGGCGTTGAACTTTCTGCGCAACTGCACAGTGTTGCCATGCGCAATATAACGTCATTCGAAGCCAGGCGCGGGCAAAAATCGAATATCGAACTGACCTGCTGCGATGTGCGGGAATTCGAATTTCCCGCCGGTAATCTCATTTTCTGGATGTACAACCCGTTCTTCGGTGAAGTGATGCGGGGCTTTCTGCAGAATTTGGCTGAGCATTGCGCGGAAACAGGAAATGAAGCCTATTTGTGTTATTACATTCCGAAGTGCAGAGAACAAATAGAAGCGAGAGGCGACTTTACGCCTTTGTTGCCTGGCAGCACACGCAATTACTCCATATACAAGTTCGATCATCTACACGGCCGGATGGAGTTCGCGGATCAAATTCCGGGTACCGCCTGACACGCTACCGGCGCATTCCCCGGCCCCTGCCGTGAAAGTGCTCTTGTTGAATCCATTTTCTCGACTTTTCCCCAATTCCCCAATGAATGCCCGCCACAGCCGCGTTAGCCTGTACCAGTGAATGCCGTCGCATTCACGGGACAAGCGGCGGCTCAGGTGGGGGAGACTGCATGGGGATAAAAATAAGCAGTAATGGACCGTTGCGGCTGGCGGCGCTATTGCTGGCGGTGGCGATACCCGCGTTTGCACTCTGGTCATGGATTCCGGATTCCAGCAGGGAATGGCTGGCGGTGATTGGGGTGGTGGGGGTTTTCTGGGTCGCATGGGAGGCCTGTGCGGCGCCGCCGGCCGGCGAGGACAGCACCGAGACCTGAGCAATTCGCCCGGGCGCGGTGGTTTGCTTTCCCGCAGCGGCCCTAATTCAGTACACTGTGCCGTCCCGAGAACAGCGCAGGACGATTCCATGTTTACAACCCTGAAGACCGAAGTGAATGGTCCCATAGGCCGGCTGTGGTTGAACCGGCCGGAGCGGCTCAATGCCCTGTCGACCCAGACGCTGGCAGAGCTGGCGGCGGCCGCCCGCTGGTTCGATCAGCAGGAGGGGGTACGCGTCGTCATAGTCGGCGGCCGCGGCCGCGCGTTCTGCGCGGGGGCAGACCTGGACGGGTTCCCCAGGGTGGGCGACACCGGCCTGCGCCAGGCAGCCGACGTGGGACGCCAGATGGCCGAAGCCCTGGAGGCCATGCACGCGGTCACTATCGCCCGGGTCCAGGGCTGGTGCGTGGGTGGCGGCCTGGTAGTGGCGGCCGCCTGTGACCTGCGGGTGGCGGCCGACAGCGCACGTTTCTCCATTCCGGAGATCGACCTGGGCATACCCCTGGCATGGGGCGGCATCCCCCGTTTGGTGCGCGAGATAGGCCCTGCGCTCACCAAGGAACTGGTGATTACCTGCCGCGAGTTCAGCCCGGCCGAGGCCCAGGCAGCGGGGTTTCTCAACCGGGTCGTGGCCGAGGCCGACCTCGATGCCAGCGTTGACGACCTGGCCAACCAGATCGCCTCGCGGCCGGCGTTTCCGGTCGCGGCGACCAAGGCCCATGTCAATGCGGTCACGGCGCAGATGGTGGGGGCCGCCAGGGCCTGGTCCGATGCCGACAGCCTGGTGGGCGGGCTGCTGGACCCGGAGTGCGAGGCGGCGCGACAGGCCTACGTCAGGGCGCGCGGCCGCTAGCCGGCGGCCCCGAAACAGTGTTCAGTCAATTACCAGAGAACCCGTTGTAACCACAGGATTACCCCATGCAAGAACCAGTTACCCCACCCGATACCCTGGACCAGCCCGTAACCGGCACCATGAGCACCCTGAGTCGCACCCTGGGTTCGGTCATGGAGGCGGGCCGGGATATCCTGGCCCGGAGTCGCCGCGGCCGCCCCGCCGGCGCGGATTCTCCCGAGGGCCTGGCCCGGCTGTGCCGGGAGTTGCTGGATCATCGCGGGGAGGCTTCCGGCCTGGCCCTCGCAGGAGAGATTACCGCCGGCTACCGCTCGCTTCCCGATGCTTTACGCCTGCAGTTTTTTTTCAAGCTGGCAGACGATTTCGATGTCAACCCCGACGACGTACTGGCGGCGGCTGAGCGCTATCGCGCCGAGCCCGGCCTGGAACAATTGTGGGCGATAGACAGGGCAGTGGAGGCGCCGCGGCAGAAACTGTTTCGGCGCATTAATATGGCGCCGGACGGCACCCGCACCCTGGTGGCCATGCGCGGCGACCTGTTACGCACCCTGCGGGACAACCCCCGCCTGCGGGCGGTGGATTCCGATCTCAAGCACCTGTTCATTTCCTGGTTCAACAAGGGGTTCCTGGAACTGCGCCGCATAGACTGGTCGTCTCCGGCCAATGTGCTGGAGAAGCTGATCGACTATGAGGCCGTGCACGAGATCAATGGCTGGGATGATCTGCGCAGCCGCCTGCGGGAAGACCGGCGCTGCTTTGCCTTTTTCCACCCGGCACTGGTGGATGATCCGCTGGTATTCGTCGAAATCGCCCTCACCGATGCCCTGCCGGAGGCCATGCCGCCGCTGCTGTCCCAGCAGCGGGAGGCCATCCCGGCCGAGCGCGTCAATACCGTGGTGTTCTACTCGATCAGCAATTGCCACCCGGGCCTGGCCGGCATTTCCTTCGGCAACTTTCTTATCAAGAACGTGGTCCAGGAACTGACCAAGGAGATGCCGCGGCTCAAGACTTTCGTCACTCTGTCGCCGGTGCCGGGGTTCCGGCGCTGGTTGTTAGAGGCGGACCTGGAGGGCCTGGTGCCCGCAGAACTCGTCCCGCGAGTGCGCCAGCCTATCGGCAAAGTGGTCGACACGGCCGTGTACGACGCGTTGATGAAGCTCTGCGCCCATTACCTGCTGCGGGTGAAGTCCGGGAATGGCCCCAGGGATCCCGTGGCGCGCTTTCATCTGGGCAACGGCGCCAGGCTGCACCGCCTGCACGGCGGCGCGGACCTGTCGGTGAAGGGCAAAGAGCAATCCGCAGGCATTATGGTCAACTACCTGTATGACCTGGCCCGTATCGAGGAAAATCACGAGGCGTACTTCGACCAGGGCAAGATAGCAGTGTCCCGCACCATCAGTCGGTTGCTGAACCAGTAAGCGGACGCCTATGCTGCGAGGGTTTTACCGCCCCGGCCGCGCGGCTTTCCGGCTTGACGTTTTTCCTTCGCCGGCCGCTTGGGAGCCTGTCCGGTACGCTTGAGTCTGGCGACAGCAGCGACCGCCTCATCGAGACACTCTCGCATGATTTCGGGGTCGGGCATCATGTTCCGGTCCGAGGTGAAGGTCAGGCCAACTGTATCGGCATAGGTGCTGGCGCTGAACATCAAACCGCAGCCGCTGTACAGCGGTGAAATACTGGTAAAGCCGTGTACACGGGCACCCAGCAGGTACAGAGGCATGTCCGGTCCCGCCAGCTCCGCCATCCCCAGGCTGCCGCTGGACATGACGGTCCTGTTGGGACTGTTCTTCTGGTTGGACAGTCTGCCCAGCCAGGCCAAAAGCGGTGCCGGCACATTCTCATACAGGGAACGCAGGCGAAAGCTGGTCAATTCCGCATTTTCGATGGAATGCAGTTCCCGGTTGGCTGTATAGATCGCCTGTAGTCGCCCCACCGGAAAAGTAACCGGTATATGCAGTTCAATCTGGTTGATTGCCAGGCGGTTGCCGATCAGGGCATGGGCACCCGCATTGCGCACGTTCACTTCCAGCAGCGCCTGCAATGAGGCATCGGGGGCCAACTCGCCGTGGTGTTCCAGGTAGCGCCGCATGGCCTCGCCGGCGATAGCCAGTAGCGCATGGGTCAGGGTCGCACCGGGTACCCTGCGCAGGTAGTTATCAAACACCTCGCGGGGATAGAAGGCGCCCTCGAAGACCCGCGCCGAGGTCAAGGGTTGCGCGAAACGGGTGAGAGACTCCCTCGCCCCGTCCCCCTCGGCGATGTTTTGCGCCGCGCGAATCGATAGGCGCGTGAGTATCTTGGACAGGGTTCGGAAATTACTCACGGATTGCAGCGCCAGGCGCAGGGATCGCACCGAATTGTTGACCAGACCGCGCACGATCATTTCCATCGGTTGCGGTGCTCTCCTGGGCAGATGGGCGATATGCTGGGCGGAGGACTCATGCTGGCGTGGATTGGGCGTATGGACGTGCGCGGACTGAAACAGCTCCTGCGCCGTGAACTCATCCATCGCGCAATGATGAACCTTGAAATAGATCGCGAAGCTGTTCTTTGGCATGCCCTCCACGTTGTGCAGTCCCTCGATGACATAGAGCTCCCACAGGGGCCTGCTCATGTCCAGGGGGCGGGAGTGCAGCCGGGATGTCAGAATACAGAATTGTCGCCAGTCCCCGGGTTGCGGCAGCGCCAGGTGGCGAACGTGAAAGTCCAGGTCGAATTTCTCGTCGTTGACCCAGTAGGGGTAATCGATATCTAACGGTGCGCGCCGGATCTTCTGAGTAAACACCGGGGCGGAATTCAAGCGGTTGCGGACGTGTTCCCTGATATGGGTGAAGCGCACCTGCTTCTCGCCCAGCCCTGACTGGTCGTACAGGTAGACCAGACTGATGTGGGTGGGGCTTTCCACCTGCTCTATAAAGAGGAAGTTTGCGTCTTCAGAGTCCACTTGCTGCATGTCAGTTGATTCCTGCTTGGATCGGTTGTATCGCTAGATGACGTGGTTGCGGATATAGGTGCCGGCTTTCTCCAGAGCCTCGCGACTCTCCGGCAGGAATCCCATTGCCTGCCAGACATGCGGGACCTTGCGCCATATATCCACGCTCACTTCCACATTGTAGATATGCGCCCGCCGGGCGAGTCTGAGGCTGTCATCCAGAAGCATTTCGCTGTCGCTGACCTGGACGTACATGGGGGGCAGTCCGTCAAAGTTGCCGTTGATAGGCGACACCAGCGGATCTTCAGGCGAGTTATCCCCGAGATAGAGCGGTCGGGGGTTGAGTGCGCGGTCTTTGGGTGCAGGCAGTGCGGTGTCGCTGGCCGAGTTCTTCCAGCGCGAGGGTGCCTTGTCGCTCACATCCAGCAGCGGCGACAGCATGTAAGCGCAGGCAGGCATGGGCAGCTTGCGCTCCTTGAGAGCCAGCAGCGTCGACAGGGTAAGGCCGCCCCCCGCCGAGTCCCCGGCGATAATGATTCTGTCCGGTTCGATGCCCTGGCGCAGCAACCAGCGGTAGGCGAGCACCGCGTCTTCCAGGCAGGCGGGAAAGGGGTCCTCCGGGGCCAGCCGGTAATAGGCCATGAGCGCCTTCGCGTTGGCGTTGCTGCACAGCCGACTGACCATGCCGGTATGGGCATTGGGCATGCGGATGACATAGGCACCGCCGGGCAGGTAAAGGATAACCCGCCGGGGGTCCGTATCAGCGGCGCTGACCCATTCCGCCTCGAATTTCGCGCCCGGTATCCTGGCGGGTTCGCGCAGAGTGTTCCGGGGTATCGCCAGCCGGCCGATGGTGTTGTCGCTTAAACTGACCATCTGCCGCAACCGGTCGAGGGATCTGATGTATCTGAACATCGGCTTGACGGTCAGGGTGAGTTGCAGGTTAAGGAGGTCAGTTTGCCAGCTTTGCATAGCGCCTTATCCAGGTGTCAGGGGTGCATAACGAAGGTCTTCTGCGATTTTGCACCGCAGGTGGTCTTGCTGCAGCTTTGATACTAGCCCGATTGCAGACGGGGATAAAGCTTGATCTCCCAGCCTGAAACGTTGCGGAAATTATCCGGGAGCATCGCTCAAACCTTGTCAAACTCTATTTCCCTGAGAAACCGCGCTATTTCCTTCAGGTACTTGCCCTTGTCCAGGTGCAGCAGGTGGTTGCCCGGGAACCAGTGGATTCGCGGCCGGTCCCAGTGATCCCACAGCAGGCGCGCATGCTTGGGGGGCGCCAGTCTGTCTCCGGCGCCGGCGATCACCATGAGCCGCTCGCGGGGGATAAGGGGCTGGTAGGTCAGGGGCGAGTGCACGGCGAGCATATGCCTGGCCTCGCGCACGCTGGTGCCGCTCAGTTTCAGCAGGGACTTGATTGCGATGTTCATGGGGAACCACTCCAGCACCAGGTCCGGCAGGCTGACCACCGGCACGTTGGGGATGGAAAAGTGCAGCCTGTCCTCCACCGCGGCCAGCAGGGAAGACGTATAGCCGCCCAGGCTGATGCCCGTGACACCGACCTTGCGCACCCCGCGCGACTCCAGGTAATCGACGAAAATCCGGAAGTCGTGCACGGCATGGGCCATGGATTCGTTGAGGTGGGAGAGGCCGTGGGCGAACAGGCCGTGGCCGCTGAACGGCGACAGGCGCGCCTGCCGCTTGCCGTGGTGGGGCAGGGTGTAGAGCAGGATGTCATAGCCCTGGGCATAGAACCACGGCAGGGCGAAAAACATGCGGTTCAGCCAGTAGGGGTCCGCCATGAAACCGTGGATCACGCAGATCGTCGGGCGAGGGCCGTGGTCATGGCGCCAGTACTGGGCTACAGCGCGCATGTTGCGCCGCTTTTTGGGGTAGCTTTCGCGCAGCTTCGGGTTCACTGTCTGGAAGGGGCTGTCGAAGCTCAGCAGTTCGCAGGCGCCGTCGTCCGGCTTGAAGCGCAGGAAACCGGCGGAAGACGACTCCATGTTGACCCGCGAGGAGTTCGGTTTCCTGAAGAAAACCGTGGGATCGGCTTTGTCGGCCTTGTTGCGATAGTAGCCGATGGTGGCCATATCGCGTTTCAACTGGCGCGGCGAGATGCTGCTGGGCAGCGCCAGGCCGGCCAACATGCTGGCGCCGGCCGTGCGCAGCAGGTAGTCGGCCACGGCGGTACTATCCACGGTCAACTCGGTGCGCAGGTCCAGTTCGAAGTCGTCTGGAAACTTGTGGAAGCTGCTTTCAAGAGTTTTCCACCAGGGCTGCTCCGGCATGATCCGGCGAGTGTGACTGTAGGTGTCATTGGCAACCCGGGAAACGGTAGAGGCGATATCGTACATGCGGTGAACGTCCTGTTGCTTATAGTAAGTAGTATCCGGCTTTCTTGCGCTAACCGGCCATCACCATGCGGCGGCGCAGAAACGCGATCTGGGTCGCCAGTGGCAGGTCCTTGGGGCAGGTATCCTCGCAGCCCAGCAGCGTCATGCAGCCAAACACGCCGGTCTCGTCGCCGACCAGTTCGTAGAACTGGGCGTCGCTGCGCTCGTCCCGTGGGTCCAGGCGAAAGCGCGTGATCTGGTTCAGGCCCACCGCGCCCACGAAGTCTTCCCGCATTTGCGCGGTGCCGCAAGCGGCAACGCAACAGCCGCACTCGATACAGCGTTCCAGTTCGTATAACTGTTCCGCCAGCTCGGGCTCCATGGCGGGCTCCAGCGCGTCCAGGTCCAGCCCTTCCAGGCCCTGGCTGTGCACCCAGGTTTCCAGGCGCTCGGACATGCCGCGCATCCACTTGCCGGTATTGACCGACAGATCGCCGATCAACTCGAAGGCTGGCAGGGGTGCCAGGGTGATACGCTGCGGCAGGTTGCGGGTGAGGGTACGACAGGCGAGTCCCGGGCGCCCGTTGATGATCATGCCGCAACTGCCGCAGATCCCGGCGCGGCACACGAAGTCGAATTGTAGCGAGGGGTCCTGCTGCTCGCGAATCTCGCTGAGGGCGATGAACAGGGTCATGGCGTCCGCTTCCTCGACTTCGAAGGTCTGCAGGCGGGGCTTGCTGGCGGGGTCGTAAGGGTTGTGCCGCAGGATCTCTATCTGCAGGGTGCGACCCACCTGCTGTACCGGTATCTGGTTCACGATTCGTCCCCCAGCCGCTGGTTCGGGCCACGCAGGTGTTCGGGCAACAGTTGCTTGAAGGGCATCAGGGCCGCCTGGCGCTCTTCCCGGTCGGCGCCCTCCAGCGTCGCCTGCAGGGCTTCTATCTGCTGTTGTCGCAGTTCGGTCTGCGGGTTGTCGATGTAGTCCCGGGCCCCGTAGCCACGCCACCCGGGGGGCAATTCCATGCGCATGATATCCAGTGGTTCATACCCCAGGGTGGGCAGGGTGGCCTTGGCATCCGGCCAACTGGCCAGGGTGCGCCGCATCCAGTTGGCGTCGTCGCGCCGCGGGTAGTCCGCCCGGTAGTGGGCGCCACGGCTCTCGGTGCGCTGCAGGGCGCCAAACGCCACGCACTGGGCCAGCTTCAGCATGCGTTGCAGCCGGTAGGCGGCGACCAGTTCGGGGTTGGCGCCGGCGGTGTTGTTGCGCAGGCTGATGGCGCGACTGCGCCGCTGCAGGTCCTGGAGGATAATCACGGCTTCCTCCAGGCGCCCCGCTTCGCGGAATATCCCCACGTTGGCCGTCATGGTCTCCTGCATCCTGCGGGTCAGCTCAAAGGCGTTTTCTCCCCCGTTGCCCTCGGCGATGGCGGCCAGACGCCGGGTCTCGCGGCGACCGAACTCCTCCACCAGAGTGCTGGACAGGGTCAGGGCGCCCTCGGGCGAGACGCAGAAGTCGGCGATGGCCTCACCCACGATCATGCCGGCAACCACGGTCTCGGCCACCGAGTTGCCGCCCAACCGGTTGAAACCGTGCATGTCCCAGCAGGCGGCTTCACCCGCCGCGAACAGGCCGCGCAGTTGCGGACTGTGGCCGTGGTGGTCGGTGCGCACGCCCCCCATGGAGTAGTGTTGCGCCGGGCGCACCGGTATCAGTTCACGCACCGGGTCGATGCCCAGGAAGTACTGGCAGATCTCTTTTACTTCCCGCAGGTTGTTGTTGATGTGCTGTGCCCCCAGCAGGCGAATATCCAGCCACAGGTGCTCCCCGAAACGGGTGGAGGCGCCGTGGCCGGCGGCAATGTGCTCTTCCATGCGGCGGGACACGACATCGCGAGAGGCCAGTTCTTTTTTCTCGGGCTCGTAGTCGGGCATGAAACGGTGTTCCCTGCCATCCAGCAGCAGGCCGCCGTCACCGCGACAGCCCTCGGTCACAAGAATGCCCGCGGGGAAGATGCCGGTGGGATGGAATTGTATGGCCTCCATGTTGCCCAGGGTCGCCACCCCGGTCTCCAGGGCGATGCCGGCGCCCATGCCCTCGTTGATGACGGCGTTGGTGGAGACCCGGTAGATACGCCCGAAGCCGCCGGTGGCGATGCAGGTCGCCCGGGCCACGTAGGCCACCAGCTCGCCGCTCATCAGGTTGCGCACGATGGCGCCGTGGCAGCGTCCCCCGTCGTGAATCAGCGCCAGGGCCTCCATGCGTTCGTGCACCGGGATACCCGCGGCTATGGCCTGGTTGCTCATGGTGTACAGCATGGCGTGACCGGTGCCGTCGGAGACATAGCAGGCGCGCCACTTCTGGGTGCCCCCGAAGTTGCGGGCGGTGATCAGGCCGTGGGCTGCGTCGGCCTCGGTGATGGTCTGCTTTTTGCCATCCACGGTAATCTCGCGCTCACCGCGTTGCACCCGGTTCCAGGGCACACCCCACGCCGCCAGTTCGCGTATCGCCTTGGGCGCCGTGTGGGTGAACATGCGCACCACCTCCTGGTCCGCACCCCAGTCGCTGCCGCGCACCGTATCGGCGAAATGAATGTCCTCGTTGTCGCCCGCTGCCCCCAGGCAATTGCCGAGGCTGGCCTGCATGCCGCCCTGGGCGGCGGCGGAGTGGGAACGCTTGGCCGGAACCAGGCTGAGTACGATGACTTCCTGGCCGCGGCGCCTGGCACCGATGGCAGCGCGCTGGCCCGCCAGGCCGCCACCTATTACCAGCACGTCTGTGTAGATGGTGTGCATAGCGGCTTCAGACTCCCCCGCGCCCGTCGGCGCCGTGGTAGCGCTCGCCAACGCGGTCGGCGTGGTCGTAGCCAATTTTCATGTAAGTCACCAGGCTGGCGCTTCCCAGGGCGATGAAAAACACGATGATGCCCCACATGGCTATTTTCAGGCGTCGCCGCACCTGTTGTGTTTGCGCCGCGGGTATCGGCGCCCACTTCATCACCAGGCGGTAGATGCCTATGCCCGCATGCAGGTGCACGCAGACCAGCAGTGGCGCGTACAGGAGCCAGAAACGACCGCTCCAGATACGGTCGGAGGAGGCGTAGGGGCCGATATTGTCCGGTTGGATGAATACCAGGAATACATGGGCCGAGGCGAGGAAAAACAGGCTGAAGCCGGTCACTACCTGGACATACCACAGGGTCGTGTCGGCGTGATGCATCGACTCCATGTGCTGGTGGAAGCGTCGGTACTGGGCGGCGCTGGCGGGAAACTTGCGCAGCGCGAGAATGGCGTGCAGGGCGATCAGGGCGAAGATGGCGGCGGCGACGGCGGAAACCAGCAGCGGATAGGGCTGGCCGAAGATATGCTCGCCCTCGAACATCCTGGTCACCCACAGCATGGCGTCCTTGCCCAGTAAAATACTGGATTCAAAGAACATGTGGCCCCAGACAAACAGCACCAGCAGCAGGCCGGTGAGGCTCTGCAGCAGATCGGACAGGGCGGGCCCTGAAATGCGTTTGATCGACACTGGCGGTCCTGGCACCCCCTGCGACTGGTTGCAATATGCAGCGGGCCGCGGCGCGACCCCTCTCGCAATCCGATCATACTAGACCACCGGCACGGGCCCAACCTTGTTCTGGCTCAAGTTAAAGAGAGTTGACACTGGTCCGGGCACGGTCCGGGCACGGGATGCCCGCTTGCGGGCCATGGGGTACAATGTGTTTCGAGCAGCAGTTATTGCACAGGGCTACAGGGTATGCCAGACACAGATCTGATCCCGCTGGTTCAGGTCGCCAGCGGCGAGAAATTCGTGAACGACAGGGGCATTGTCGCGATCAAGGACGGCATCAAGGCGGGCAGGGGCGACAAGCTGCGCCTGGCCAAGCCTGACTGGTTGCGGGTGCGGGTGCGCGGCGGCGCCACCTACGAGAAAGTCCAGGGCATTGTGCACGAGCACCGCCTGGCCACTGTCTGCGAAGAGGCCAAATGCCCGAATATGAGCGAGTGCTGGAGTTCGGGCACGGCCACCATCATGCTGATGGGCGATGTCTGCACCAGGGCCTGTCGCTTTTGCGCCGTCAATACCGGCAATCCCCGCGGCTGGCTGGATGCCGAGGAGCCCGACAACACGGCGCGTTCGGTACAACTGATGCAGTTGCGGTACGTGGTGCTCACCTCGGTCAACCGGGACGACCTGCCCGATGGCGGCGCCGGCCACTACGCGGCCTGCGTGCGCCGGGTCAAGCAAGTCAATCCCGACACGGCGGTGGAAGCCCTGACCCCCGATTTCCTCGGAGTGTTGCCGGACGTCGAGACCGTGGTGGACTCCGGTATCGAGGTGTTCGCCCAGAATGTCGAGACCGTGCGCCGCCTGACCCACCCGGTGCGGGATCCCCGGGCCAGTTACGACCAGACCCTGGCGGTGCTGGCCCACGCCAAGCGCCACCGCCCCGACGTGCTCACCAAGACCAGCCTCATGCTGGGGCTGGGGGAAACCGACGCGGAAATCCTCGCTACCATGGACGACCTGCGCGCCGCGGACGTGGATATCCTGACCCTGGGCCAGTACCTGCAACCGACCGCGCACCACTATCCCATCGATCGCTGGGTCAGCCCCGATGAATTCGAGCAGTATCGCCAGTGGGGCCTGGAAAAAGGGTTTATGGAGGTGGTTTCCGGTGTGTTCGTGCGCTCCAGCTACCGCGCCGAGCAGGTGCTGCAAAAAAACAACGTCGGCCTAAGCTAGTCGCAGCCACCGGCCAGCCATGTCGCCGCAGCTGCTGACCTCGCTTGACCCGCGACCGGTGGCGGGTGTGAGCATGGCCAATGTCAGCCTGCTGCGCCTGGATCTCACCGGCGGCCTCGCGCCCGGCAACAAACACTTCAAACTGCGGCACAGCCTGCTAGCTGCGCAATGCCAGGGCATCCGGCGGCTGGTGTCATTTGGCGGCCCCTGGTCGAACCACCTGCATGCGCTGGCGGCGGTGGGGCGCGAGCAGGGACTGGAAACCGTGGGCCTGGTGCGCGGCGCAGACGCCGGGGCGGAGTCCGCGATGCTCGCGGACGCGCGCGCCTGGGGCATGCGAATAGTCCGGGTCGAGCGCAGCGAGTTCCGGCGTCGCAACGAACCGGCCTACCTGCGGGAGGTCGCGACCCGCTTCGGTCCCTGCCTGGTCGTTCCCGAGGGTGGTTCCGGTTCAGCGGGGGTCCGGGGTTGCCAGGATATTGCCGGGTTGCTGCGGCAGCTGGCCCCGCAGGCCAGGCGCATTGTGCTGCCGGTGGGCACGGGCACCACCCTGGCCGGCGTGGTCGCGGGCCTGGACCGCAGCTGCGAGGTGATCGGGGTCGCGGCGCTCAAGGGGGCGGTGGACCTGGAGCAGCGGGTGGTGACGGCACTGGCTGGCTGCCCCGGCGGCGACCCCCGCGCTCGCGCCCGCTGGCGTATTCTTCACGATGCCCACTGCGGCGGTTTTGCGCGGGTGAATGAGTCCCTGCGGGATTTTATCCTCGAATTCGAACAGCTGCAGGGGGTGCTCCTGGAGCCCGTTTATACCGGCAAGATGCTGCTGGCTATACACCGGCGCCTGCAGTCGGGTGAATGGCCCGCGGACCAGCCGCTGCTGGCGATCCATACCGGTGGCCTGCAGGGCAGGCGCGGCTATTCCTGGCTGGGCGCCTGAGGCGAATCCGCGCGCTCGCTGTCGGGCCTACATTTTTGCCAGCAGGCTGTCCGGCAGGCACTTCATCACCTGGGCCACCAGGGTCCAGGGCCAGGGCGGCACATAGCGGAAACCCACCTGCTTCTCGATGAGATCCACCATGATGCCGGTGCCTTTTTCCGCCGTGACCAGGAACGGGCGGTTGGGAATGGAGCGATTCAGCTCGGTGTCGATGTAGCCCGGGGCGAGATCGGTCACCACGATGGGCTCGCGCCGGGTTTCGATACGCACGGCCTCGAGATAGCGACTGAAGCCGGCCTTGGTGGCGCTGTATATGCCGTTGCGGGGGAAGCCGCGCAAACCCGCTATGGACGATATGCCCACCAGCTGGCCGCGGCCCTGTTGCCGAAACAGTTCCACGGCGGCTTCCGAGGTGGCGATGGCGCCGGTCAGGTTGATGTCGATGGTCTGCCGTATGAGATCGAAATGGCCCTTGCCAGCGGGGGTGGGAAACCCGACGCCCGCGTTGACTACCACGATATCCAGGCCGCCCAGGCGTTGAGCGCAGCGGTCTATCACGGGTGCAATGCTGTCGAAGTCGGTAACGTCGAGCGTTTCCAGCACGATCTCCGGCGCCTGGCCCTGCAGTTCCGCCGCCAGCCGCTCCAGGTCCGCCTGCTTGCGCCCGGTGAGCGCCAGGCGGTAACCGCGCCGGGCAAAGTGGCGGGCCAGGTTTTCTCCCAGGCCGCGAGTGGCCCCGGTTATGAGTACAGATTTGCTGGTGGTCATGGAGGCTCCGTGGATGTCGGTGGCGGAAAGTGGCGAATTACACGCAGTCGCTGCGCTGCCGCAAGATTTCATGTTTATAATACCAGCCTTACCCTGGCGGGGCGCCATCGAAATGCAGGCATCATTCAAGAGAATCGGCTTGGTCGGCCGCAGCAAGCAGTCGGGACTGCGCGAGGTGGTACAGGAGTTGCTCGCCCTGCTGGAGGCCCGCGACCTGGAGGTCGTACTGGAAGACCGGCTGGGGGAACTGGTGGACGATGCCAGCCACCGCCTGGCCAGCTGCGATGAGATCGGCCAGGACGCCGACCTGGTCATCGTCGTCGGCGGTGACGGCAGCCTGCTCAGTGCCGCGCGCACCCTGGCCAAGTACGATACACCGGTGCTGGGGGTGAATCGCGGCAGGCTGGGCTTTCTCACCGACATCGTGCCGGACGGAATCGCCACCCAGGTCCCGGCGGTGCTGGATGGCCGTTTCACCCGGGAAAACCGCTTCCTGCTGGACGCCCAGGTGGAGCGGCAGGGCAAGGTTGTCGGCCGGGCGGACGCCCTCAATGACGTGGTGGTGAACTCCGGCACCTCGGCGCAGATGATCGAATTCGAACTGCATATCAACGACAGTTTCGTCTACCGGCAGCGCGCCGACGGTCTGATAGTCTCCACGCCCACCGGCTCCACCGCCTACTCCCTGTCCGGTGGTGGTCCCATTATGCACCCGACCCTGGATGCGATAGTGCTGGTGCCCATGTTTCCCCACGCGCTCAGCAGCCGCCCCATCGTGGTGGAAGGCAACTCCGAGATACGGGTGGACATACTCGCGCGCAACCGTATTCACCCGCCGGTTACCTGCGATGGCCAGGTCAACATGACTGCCCGCCCCGGCGATTCGGTGCACGTGCGCAAAAAAGCCCATAAGCTGACCCTGTTGCACCCCCTGGGCCACAGTTTTTATGCCAGCTGCAGGGACAAGCTGCGCTGGGGCGATGCGCTGGTAAGCTGAGGCATGAGCGAATTTCATACCGCCCTCAGCGTGGATGTTGAGGAAGACCTGCTGCCCCTGAGCGCACTGTTGCAGCAGCGCGGCGTGATACACCGGGTGTTTGAAGAGGGCGGACGCCAGGTATTGTCGGTGCAGCAGGCTGGCCAGGTGGGGCAGGTGCAGGCGCTGTATCGCGCCTGGCGTGCCGGCGATGTGACAATCGAGCTGGCCGGCGAGGTCGCGAGAGTGCCGCTGGCGCCGGCCCTGAACTGGCGCAAGGTGCCGGTGACACTCGTGCTGATCGCCTTGAGCGTCATCGGTTTCCTGCTGTTTTACCTGCCTGCGCTCAACCCCTATCTCGGGCTGTTCACCTTTTCGCCCTTCGCGATCGTAGACGGCCGGCCCCTGTTCGGGAGCGCGGCGGGGCAGTACTGGCGCCTGGTGACGCCGGCCTTTTTGCACTTCGGTTGGCTGCACATCGTATTCAACAGTCTGTGGCTGTGGGAGCTGGGTAGTAAAGTGGAGCGGGCGACGGGGCACCTGAACATGTTCGGCCTGTTCCTGGTGATTGCGCTGGTGTCCAATGCCAGTCAATACTTTATCGGCGGCCCCAGCCTGTTTGGCGGCATGTCCGGCGTGGTGTATGGCCTGCTGGGATTTTCCTGGGTTGCGCCGCTGCTGCAGCCGGCCTGGCGGATCCGGCCGTCACCGGCCATCATGCTGTTTATGGTTGGCTGGCTGGTGGCCTGCCTGCTGGGCGTGGTGGAGGGCCTGGGTTTCGGCGCCATTGCCAACGCCGCCCATCTGGGCGGCCTGGTGTGCGGCGCGGTGCTGGGCGGGCTTTTGGGTACGGTATCCAGGGGGAGGGCAGTGTGACCATCGCGTCGAGATTAACGGTACTGTTCATCGGCCTGGTGCTGGCGCTCGCGGTCGTTGCGGTGGGGGTAACGGCTTCCAGGGAATACCAGTTGGTCCTGGAGCGGGTCGTCGCCGCCAGTGAGGCCAGGCTGCTCAGCCGGCCCGATCTGCAGGTCGCAATCTACAACCGTGACCCGGTGGCGCTGCAGCGGATTCTGGGAGTATTTCTCGAGATTCCTGAAGTCTCCCTGGCCGTGGCTCGCGACGGTCTGGGAGAGGCGTTGGCACGGCGTGCGCGGGACCCCGGTTCCAGTGAGCGCCTGCCCGCCTTCAAGCGTTTGCGCCAGGGGGTGCCGGTGACCGATACCGGCCTGTTGGGTTTCGATGCCAGGTTAGAACCTACCGGCACCGGCCTGTGGGCGGCCTACCGCAACCAGGAGCAGCCGTTTTACCTTACCAGCCCGGTATTCACCGCGGTGAACCCGGCGCGTGGCGGCCTGTTGCCTGCAGACTTCTACGCCGCGATGGCGGAGCCGGCAACGGATCGCAGCCTGCGGGTCGTCGGTTACCTGCAACTGGATATTTCCCGACGGGCCTTGTTGCAGGGCATTTATCCTGCGCTGGGCAAGGTGTTCTACCTGAGCCTGGCGCTGGTGTTGTTGACCGCGCTGGTCGTGGGGCTGGTCAGCCGGCGCATTACGCGGGGCCTTTCCCAGCTCTCGCAACTGGCGGAGGAGGTGGCGGCGGGGCGCCTGCAGGAAGCGGTGCAGATCAAGGCAGACCGCGAAATCATGGAGGTCGCCCAGGTACTGAACAGCGTCATCGGCGGTTTCAGTAATTTCCGCCGCGAGAGCGATGTGGGCCAGCGCCTGCTCAGTATGAAAGTCGACGAGCGCACCTCGCAGCTCTCCCAGCGTGAGGAAGAGCTCAGCAAGGCCGCCCAGGAGATCAACCAGACCCGCGACCAGTTGCGCCACCTGTCCTATTACGACGGCCTGACCACCTTGCCCAACCGGCGCCTCTTCACCGAGCAGTTGAACCTGTTGCTGGACCTCAACGAACGCAACGGCCACACCCTCGCCCTGCTGTTCGTCGACCTGGACAACTTCAAGCGGGTAAACGACTCCCTGGGACACAGCGCCGGCGACCTGACGCTGCGCGAGGTGGGACGGCGTCTCTCTGCCTGTATTCGCGGCAGTGACAGGGTGGGGCACAACGTGGAGGCCGATCGCAATATAGAGGTTTCCCGCCTGGGGGGAGATGAATTTACGGTGGTGTTAAACCAGCTCGACAGCGTCGACTCGGCCCTGCCCGTCGCCCAACGCCTGGTAGACGCCCTGCTGGAGCCCATGCATATCGATGGCCATGAGGTCATCGTCACCGCCAGCATCGGCATCGCCATCGCCCCCAGGGACGGTGGCAATGTCGAGTCCCTGCTCAAGGCCGCCGGTATCGCCATGCATCACGCCAAGGCATCCAGCCAGGCGAACGTCCTGTACTACAGCAGTGAAATGAACGCGGTGGCCGTCGGCCGGTTGCAACTGGAAGCGGACCTGCGCCGGGCGGTGGAACGCGGCGAGTTGTTGTTGCACTTCCAGCCGCAGGTGAATACCACCAACGGCTCGGTGGTGGGGGCCGAGGCCCTGTTGCGCTGGCAGCACCCGCAGCACGGCCTGTTGCCTCCCTTCGAATTTATTCCCATTGCCGAGGAAATAGGCGTCATAACCGAGTTGGGCGACTGGGTGCTGGACGAGGTCTGCAGGCAGTTGCGGGCCCTGGACGAAGCGGGACTCAAGTTACCGCGCATGTCCATAAACGTCGGTGCTTTCGAGTTCAATACCCATTTCATAAATCGTGTCGGGGAGGTGCTGCAGCAGCAGGGCCTGGAGGGCCGGAGGCTGGAACTGGGGCTCAGCGAGGCAATCATGACCGACAAGGACCCGGCGGCCCGCAAGGGGCTGGAGACCTTGCGGGAGCTGGGCGTGTGCCTGGCCGTGGACGATTTTGGCATGGGCTACTCACCGCTGGCATACCTGGGCCACTACCCCCTTGACGAATTGAAGATCAACCGCAGCTTCGTCGCCGACTGTGACAGCGACGATGACAGTGCCCGGGTACTCACCGCCATCATCGCCCTGGCCAGGAGCCTGGAACTGGGTATCGTGGCCGAGGGCGTCGAAACCGAGGAGCAATGCCGGTTCCTGATCGAGCAGGGCGTGGTGGTGGTGCAGGGGTTTTTCTTCGCCAGGCCGGTGCCCGAGGAGGAGTTCCTGCCGCTCCTCAGCCCCTGGCATTTTCTCGACCAGGTTCAGAAAATACAGGGTTAAGCCAGAGATGGACTATCGCCAGCTGATACAGAACATGACCCCGGAAGTTTACCGCAGCCTGAAACGCTCGGTGGAACTGGGCAAATGGCCCGACGGGCGTGCCCTCACCCGGGAACAGCGCCAGGAGGCCATGCAGGCCATTATCGCCTGGGGCGAGCTGCACCTGCCGGAGCATGAGCGCGTGGGCTATATCGACAAGGGCCACAAGGAGGGCGACAGCTGCGACGCCCCGGCGGAGACCCCGCTCAAGTGGCAGTAGCCAGGCTGACGACAGGAGATTGCTGTGACTGAACTGCTGGCGGCGGGCGCCGTGCGCAAGATGAAAACGCAACTGGCGGAGCCGGTGGCGTATCGGCTCGTGCTGGGAGAGCAGGAGTTGCCCCTCAACCAGTACCTCGGTCGGGAGCTGTGGCTGGAGTACGGCGGCGAAATCAATTGTATCCACTGCGGCCGCAAGACCAGCAAGAGCTTCAACCAGGGCTATTGCTACCCCTGCTTCCGGACGCTGGCCCGGTGCGACAGCTGCATCATGAGTCCCGAGAAGTGCCACTATGCCGCCGGCACCTGCAGGGAGCCCCGGTGGGGTGAAGAGCATTGCATGATCGACCATTTCGTCTATCTGGCCAACACGTCGGGCCTGAAAGTCGGCATTACCCGCGGCAGCCAGGTACCCACTCGCTGGATAGACCAGGGCGCTACCCAGGCCCAGCCCATATTCCGGGTGAGCTCGCGCCTGTATTCGGGGCTGCTGGAGGACGTGCTGCGCAGTCATATCGCCGACCGCACCCAGTGGCAGGCCATGCTCAAGGGTGACGCCGATCGCTGCGACCTGGACGCGGCCAGGGAGCGCCTGCTGGCGGCCTGCGCGGATGAAATAGCGGCGCTGCAGCAACAGCATGGCCTGCAGGCCATCACCCTGCTGGACAGCCACCCGCAAACACTGATCAGCTACCCGGTGCTGGAATACCCGACCCGGGTGAAGTCGTTCAACCTCGACAAGAGTCCTCGTGCCGGCGGCACCCTGCTGGGCATCAAGGGCCAATACCTCATTTTCGACAGCGGCGTGATCAACATGCGCAAGTATGGTGGTTACCAGCTGTCACTCACCCTCAACGGATAAGCGGTACCACCATGCGAGAAGCCCAGCCAACAGCGATCCTGCTGCAGGATTACCAACCCCCGGCCTACCTGCTGGAACGCACCGAGTTGCAGTTCCTGCTTTACGAGGACCACGTGGTGGTCGATTCACGGCTGCAGTTCCAGCGCCGTGCTGACAGCCCCGCCGGTGCGGCGCTGCAGCTGCACGGGGAGGAACTGGAACTGCTGTCGCTGGCCATAGACGGCCGCGCGCTGGAACCCGGCGACTATGAGCTGACAGAACAGGGGCTGGAAATCGAAACGGTGCCGGCGTCTTTCCAGCTCCAGTGCCGTACGCGCATCCGACCCCAGGACAATACCTCGCTGGAGGGACTGTACAAGTCCCACAGCATGTTCTGCACCCAGTGCGAGGCCCATGGGTTTCGCAAGATCAGCTTTTACCCGGACCGGCCCGATGTCATGTCTGTGTTCACCGTCACGGTTGAGGCCGATCGCGCGCGCTACCCGGTGCTGCTCAGCAACGGCAACCTGGTTGCGAGCGAGGACGCCGGGCAGGGCCGGCACCGGGCCACCTGGCACGATCCCCATCCGAAACCCGCCTACTTGTTCGCCCTGGTCGCCGGCGACCTGCACTACGTCGAGGACAGCTTTCGCACCTGCGGTGGCCGCGACGTCTGCCTGCGCATCTATGTGGAGGAGAAAGACCTGGGAAAATGCGAGCACGCCATGCGCTCACTCAAGAAAGCCATGCGCTGGGATGAGGAGGTCTATGGCCGGGAATACGACCTGGAGCTGTTCAATATCGTGGCGGTGGATGATTTCAACATGGGCGCGATGGAAAACAAGGGCTTGAATATCTTCAATTCCTCCTGCGTGCTCTGTAATGCCGATACCAGCACGGATGCCACTTTCCAGCGGATCGAATCCATAGTCGCGCACGAGTATTTCCATAACTGGAGCGGCAACCGCGTCACCTGTCGCGACTGGTTCCAACTCAGTCTGAAAGAGGGCTTTACCGTATTTCGCGACGCCGCTTTTTCTGCCGCCATGGGTTCCCCCACGGTCAAGCGGGTAGAAGACGTCAAGTTGCTGCGCACTGCCCAGTTCGCCGAGGACAGCGGCCCGATGGCGCACCCGGTGCGGCCGGAATCCGTCATCGAGATCAATAATTTCTACACCCTCACGGTCTACGAGAAGGGCGCCGAAGTGGTCGGCATGATTCATACCCTGCTCGGGCCGGAGGCCTTTCGCAGGGGGTCCGACCTGTATTTCCAGCGGCATGATGGCCAGGCGGTGACCTGCGAGGACTTTATCAGGGCCATGGAAGAGGCCAGTGGCATGGATCTTGGCCAGTTTCGCCTGTGGTACTCCCAGGCGGGCACGCCGACCCTGCGCATACAGGATGAGTACGAGGCCGATACACAGCGTTATACCCTGCACGTACAGCAATCCTGTCCGCCCACGCCGGGACAGCCGCACAAGCAGCCCATGGTCATCCCGCTGGCGATGGGACTGCTGGGGGATGCTGGCAACCTGCCGTTGCGACTCGCCGGGGCAGCGCCAGACCCGGAGACGGCGGACAACACCAGCCGGGTGCTGGTGATAGACCAGGCGCAGCAGAGTTTCGTGTTCGAGGGGGTGGCGGAGCGCCCGGTGCCCTCACTGCTGCGCGGCTTCTCTGCACCGGTGCGGCTGGACTACCAGTTCAGCAAGGGCGATCTGCACGCACTGATGAGCCGCGACGACGACGGCTTCGTGCGTTGGGACAGCGCCCAGGCGCTGGCGACCCGCATCATTCTCGAGGTCCAGGACCAGTTGCAGGCGGGAGCACCGGTTGCGGTGGATGGGCTGTTCACGCAGGCCTGCTCGGAACTGCTGGCGGATGAGTCCCTGGACCCGGCCATGGTAGCCGCTATGCTGGCGCTGCCCGGCGAAGACTATCTCGCCGAACTGGCCAGCCATGCGGGCGGCGCAGACGTGGACACCCTGCACGCCGCCAGGGAGGCGGTAAAAGTCGCCGTGGCAGGGGCATGCCGCGAGAGTTTGCTGCGGCGTTATGAGCAACTGGCCAGCTCCGCTCCCTATGCGCCGGATGGGCCGCAGATTGCCGCCCGCAGCCTGCGCAATACCTGCCTGGATTTTCTGTGCAGCGCCGGCGGTTCCCACCTCGAACGCGCCCTGGCCCAGTTCAGGCAGGCCCGCAATATGACCGATCGCCTGGCCGCTCTGCGGAGCATCGCGTTCTATGGTGAGGAGTCGCAACGGGAATCTGCGCTGCAATCGTTCTATGCCGATTGGCGCCACGACAGCCTGGTGGTGAACCAGTGGCTGGGCCTGCAGGCTGTGACGCCGGCGGGAGATGCCGTGGCCCGGGTGCGCGAGCTGATGCGGCACCCGGGGTTCGAGCTGCGCAATCCCAACAAGGTGCGGGCCCTGGTGGGCACTTTCGCCAGCCAGAATCCAGTGCATTTTCACCGCCTCGACGGGGCGGGCTATGGCCTGCTCGCCGATGTGGTACAGCAGCTGGACGGCATCAACCCGCAAATCGCCGCCAGGTTGCTGACCCCGCTCACCCGGTGGCGCAACTATCGAGGGCGGGCGGAGTTGATGTGCTCGCAGCTGCGGCGCCTGGCGGCCATGGAGAAGCTGTCGCCGGATGTGTTCGAGGTCGTGAGCAAGTCGTTGGAGGATGCCGATTGAGGTCCGCGAGTGCCAGGTCGAATGAAGTCGACCCTACAGGGCGGGGGTGTTTTCCGGTCGAATGAATTCGACCCTACCGGGTGGGGGCATGACCTTGTAGGGCCGAATTCATTCGGCCCCGCCAGGCGCGGCCCTACTCGGGCAGGTACAGCGCCGTGTCCGGGTAAAAGGCCACCCAGGCGAACCAGTAGGCCGCGGTGGCCGGCAACTCCTTGCCCTCGCTGTCGAACGCCCGGGCGACGGCGGCGGCCCGATCCCACTGCACTGTTACCTTGCTGTCGCCTACCGCGATTTCCAGCGGGGCCTGCAGTCGGTCCAGCTGTTCGAAGGGCAAGGCCAGTGCGGCCCCGTCCACATCGATGCCGACTACCCAGGTCTTGGCCGGTATGCGCAGGTCCTGGTGTCCGGTGGAGTACAGCACCATGGGCAGGCGTCGGTACTCCTCGTACATCACCTTGTCGTAGTCGCGCAGATGTCCGGTCTCCCGCGACAATAGCAGCGACTCCGGATATTGCTGTCGCCAGCCTTCCCAGGTGGTGTACTGCGCCGGTACCTGGGTCAGCTTGCTGCCCGCGAGTGGGCCGGTTACCGCGGTTTTCATCAGTTGCGACCACAGTGACAGGGTATTGCGGTCGTACAACAACAGGTCACTGTTGTAAATCAGCCCGGAGACGCCAAAGTTCAGCACCTCGCCGTCCACCTCGGCATAGAACACCATGCCGGTGCCGCACAGCGGGCAGAAGGTCACGGTCATGGGGGTGTCGCCAAACATGTCGTTGACGATCTCGTGGTGGTCCAGGATATCGATCGGATAGGCTTTGCTGACGCCGTTGTAGTTGACGCCCAGCACCCGGTCGCCAGCCTTGATTTTGCCGTCACGCTCGGCGCCGGCGTGGAACAGGGGTGCATCCAGGGCCGGGATGCCGTCCCGTCCCGGCCCGCCGTGATCGATCTCGATGGGGTCGATAATGCCGTTCTCCACCTCGAAGCCGTTGAAGTAGGAGGGGGGCTCTGCGGCCGCGACGGGCAGCGACAGCGCCACCAGAACGAGTATGGCCAGACTGTGGCCCGACGGTTTGAGTGCGCGCATTACCGGTCTCCTTGCGGTGGTGTTGATTGCGACCCGGCGTCCGGAAGTGACGCCGGCCGCGTGACCTGCCTGGACCATTCCCCGGGCGGGGCGATAGTACACTGCTTCAGGCGCCCTGTGGATACAATTGCAGGCCTTGTTCGTCCGACCGCTCGTTGGCGCCCTTGTGCGACCGCGCCTGGCGCAGGCTCTGAGTCAGCGCCGTGCCATCCCAGCCCGCTGCCGTATCACTGTACAGTGCCTGGTCCAGGGCCTCCAGGGCGGAGGTCAGCGCCGGCTCATCGAACAACGCGGCGACCTGTGCCAGGGACACCGGAGGCGCCTGCGGCGCAAGCCCTGCCGCCCAGGCTATGACCGCTTGCCGGGCCCGGGCGGCATCGCCGCTGGCGCAGGCCGCCAGCGCGGTCCTGAAAGCTCGCGCCTCGCCGGTTTGCGCGGGCCCTGGCGTGCTGGGCGGTGGGGCGGCCCGGCGCCGGCTGCGCAGCAGGTAAGCCAGGGTCAGCAGCCAGCCCAGGCCGGTGACCGCACTGACGATCTGCCACAGGCGGCCCTGCTCGGCGCTGGCCCCGCCCAGGTCGATGATCGGCGGCGTGGTGGCGGCGGTATCGATGTCCGGCGCCGTCGCCAACTGCGGGGCGGGCTGCGCGGGGACGGTGGCCGGGTCGGCGGGCGCTACCGACAACTCCCTGGCGGGAAGCACCGCGTAGCGCAACTCGTCGCTGCTGGTATCCCACCAGGGAATGCGCAGTTCCGGGATACTCCAGGTGCCCGCTTCGGTGGGCACGATGGCCACACTGTCTACCCGGGTCCCGACCAGCCCAGCCGCGGCCTCGCCATCGCTTATGTCAGGCTGGTCGGGGTAGAACTTCAGCCCCCGGGTGGCGGGGTACAGAACCGGGGGCAACTGGGCGCCCTGCAGGCCCAGACCGCGAATCGTCACCGTGCGGGTAGCGGATTCGCCGACTCGCAACTGCTCCGGCGGCGTGGACCAGCTCTCCTGCACAGTCAGTTCCCGGGCCGGCAGCCAGTCGGCATCGGGATAATTGGCGGGGCGGGGCAGAACGTCCACCTGCAGCGCTTCGGTCTGGCGGCGCAACTGGCGGCCGCTGCCCATGTCAAAGATGCTGCGCCGGGCATCGCGCTCCCGCGCCGAGTAGGTCTGGGCGGGAATGGTCAGGGTGCCGCTCTGTTCCGGGAAAATGGCGTAGCGCACCTCGTGTACTACCCAGGGGCGGCCGTTGATGGTGCGCCGGAAAGACTGCTGCTCGAGTGTGTGCACGAAAGCGTTGTCCAGTTTCAGCTCGGTGATGCTGCGGTCTTCCAGGTTGATGGCCTCCTGCACCCTGAGCGTGAGAATCACCTGGCCCTGTACGTAAACCGAGTCGCGATCAAGTTCCGCTTCGAATACCACCGGCCCGTTGCCGCCATCGCCGCCGCTCGGTGGCGCGCCCACCGCTATTTGCAGGCTGTTGGTCGCCCGGGAGCCCAGGCGCAGGGCGGGTATGGTCAGGGTTCCCTGGCGGCGCGGCGTGATATCCAGCGACAGGTCCACGCTGCTGGAGTAGCGGCCGTTGATAATGCTGGTATTGGTGCTCATGGAGCGACCCAGCACTTCGAAATCCCGGTTCAGGGGGGCCAGGTCGAGATCACCGATATCCTCGCCATCGGTGGCGCTGATAGTGAGGCGCAGGGTGTCACCCAGTGCCACCTGGTGGCGGTCGACACTGGCGGTGATTTCCGCGCGGGCACTGGTGCCGATCAGCACCAGGGCCGCCGTGAGCAGCGCTGTCACCACTTTACCAAACCTGTTCATCGTTCCTCCCGGCGCCCTGCTGTTGCCGCTGGTAGCTTTCGTAGCGGAATTTTTCCCGCAGCAGGCCCGAGGGATCATCCGGCACCCGGCGCAACCATTGCTCGGTGGCCTGGTCGCGCTCCTGCTGCTCGGGGTCCAGTGCTGCCTGTGCCTGTTCATTGCGGTCCTCTTCGGCGTCTTCATCGGCCTGCTGCTGATCCTGCTGTTCCTGTTGCTGCTGCTGTTCCTGTTGCTGCTGCTGTTCCTGTTCCTGTTGCTGCTGCTGCTGCTGCTGTTCCTGTTCCTGTTGCTGTTGTTGCTGCTGTTGCTGTTGTTGCTGCTGTTCCTGCTGCTGTTCCTGTTGCTGTTGTTGCTGTTGTTGCTGTTGCTGCTGGTCCTGCTGTTCCTGCTGCTGTTCCTGTTCCTGTTCCTGTTGCTGTTGCTGTTGTTGCTGTTGTTGCTGCTGCTGGTCCTGCTGCTGGTCCTGTTGTTGCTGGTCCTGTTGTTGCTGCTGGTCCTTCAATTGCTCCAGCAGCGCGATGTTTTCCTGGGCGTCCTGGCGATCCGGCGCCCGGGACAGGGATTCGCGATAGGACTCTATGGCCTCGTCCAGCTTGCCGGACCGGGCCAGGGCATTGCCCCGGTTGTACCAGGCATCGGCGTCATCCGCGGTGGCAAAATTACTGGCGGCTTGTTCGTAATCACCGCCTCGATAGGCCGCGGTACCGGCCCAGGCCGGATCTTCAAACAGCTCCGCGGCCCGCTCGTTGTCGTCCTGCTGCAGGGCCCGCTGGCCTCGCTGATCGGGTGTCAGCCACAATTCGTCCCAGGTATCCGCGCTGGCGGGGCGCGGTTGGCTGACGAACAGCAGCGGCAGCAGACAGACTATCCAGCCGCGCCGGAACAGGCCCAGAGCCAGGGGCAGCAAGGGCAGGATAAAGAGATAGCCCTGGTCCTCCCAGGCGTCCGCTGTGCGCTCCAGTGCCACCGTCGCCTCCGCACCCGCGAGCACCGGGTCTGCAAGCAGGACGTCCAGGTCGCCATTATCGAGTTGCATGCGGGCATAGGCCCCGCCCGTGGCCGCGGCCAGCTTGCGCAGCGCGGTTTCATCCAGGGCGGGCATGACGATAGTGCCGTCGCCCTCCTTCAGGAAACCGCCGTCTGGCAGGGGAATGGGCGCACCGGTCGCGGTTCCCACCCCCATAACGGCGAACTGTGCCCCGCTGTTTTCCAGCGCCCGCTCTACACTGGCCGCGTCGCGGGCGTCCACCCCGTCGGTAATGAGCAGGATTTTGCCATCGCGGATGCCGGCTGAGTGCAGCAGCTCCACCGCCTGCTGCACCGCAGCACCGGGCTCACTGCCGGGGACGGGCATCATGTCGGGATTCAGCGCCGGCAACAGGTTGGCGATTGTGGCGGTGTCATCGGTCAAAGGCGTGACCACGTGCGCGTCACCGGCGTAGGCGATCACCCCGGTCTGTCCCTCGCGCCGATGGGCCAGCAGGTCGAGTATTTTCTGCCGGGCCCGCGCCAGCCGGGACGGCGCCTGGTCAGTGGATTTCATGGAGTAGCTCAGGTCGAGGATAACGACCAGGGCGTCCTGTTTCTGGTGCACGGGCTGTGGCAGCTTTTCCCAGCTCGGTCCGCTGGCGGCCACCGCGGCCAGAATCCACCCCAGTATTACCAGCGGCAGCAGGTTGGGTCGGCGGACGCCCGTTTCCGGCCCCACCAGGTGATGCAGTAATTCCGGGGCGATGACCCGACTCCAGCCGCCGTGGTGCTCGCGGCCGCGCCACAAGAGCAGGGCCAGTATCGCCGCGGGCAGCAGTGCCCACAGCCATTCAGGTCGCATCAGGTGCAGCTCCATCACGCCGCTCTCCCGGTCTGTGGGCCGGCAAGCGGCCCGGCAGCCCGCAGCAACTGGCGCAGTGCCAGGCCGAAACTCAGCAGCAGTGCCAGCAGCAGTGGTATGTACCCCAGGGCCTGGCGCGGCCGGTAGGTCACCGGTTCCTGTTCGACCGGTTCCAACTGGTCCAGCAACTGGTAGATCTGGGCGAGCTCCGCCGGATTGCGGGCCCGGAAATACTGGCCGCCGGTGATGCGGGCAATCTCCTGCAGGCTTGTCTCGTCCAGCTCCGCCGAGGGGTTGACGCGGCGACTGCCGAAGCTGGATCCAAACAGGCCCGGCAGCGTCATCTGGTCGGCGCCGATGCCGATGGTATAGATGCGAATGCCCAGTTCGCTGGCGAGCTGGGCCGCCTCCAGGGGTTGCACGGAACTGGCGGTATCCTGGCCGTCCGTGAGCAGGATCAGCACCCGGCTTTGCGCCGGTCGTTCCCTGAGGCGCTTGGCAGCCAGGCCGATGGCATCCCCGATGGCGGTTTCCTGGCCGGCGAAACCTATCTGCGCCTCCAGCAGGAAGCGTTCGACGGTAGCGGTGTCAAAGCTCAGGGGCGATTGCACGTAGGCCTTGCTGCCGAAGAGAATGAGGCCCAGCCGATCGCCCGCGCGCCGGGAGATGAAATCGGCGCCCACCTGCTTTACGGTGGTGAGCCGCGTCACCATCGCCTGTCCCTGCTGCATGTCATCGATGCGCATGGAGCCGGAGATATCCACCGCCAGCATCAGGTCGCGGCCGCTGTTGGGCAGCTCGATGGCTTCGCCGATCCAGGTGGGCCGGGCGGCAGCCAGCAGCAGCAACAGCCACAACAGCCACAGTGCCAGCAGCGGCAGCCTGCCGCCGCGGGCTCCGGCCGCGCCCTGGTCGGCGCTGAGTTGCTGCCAGTCGCGGTAGAAGGGTGCGCGCAGGGCGGGCTCCGCACCGCTGGTGGTGGGCACGACGCGCCGCACCAGCCAGGGCAGGGGTGCCAGCAGCAGCAACCAGGGCCATTCCCACTCGATCACGCGTTACTCCTGTGGCGCTTTATCCACTGCCGGGCGCTGCGATGGAGGCGCTCGTCAGCGATGGGTGCCGGTTCCCTGCTGTAGGCGCCGCTGACGAATTCAGCGGGAAACCGGTCAGCCTCTCCCAGGCCGGCGTTGAGGAACTCCAGCCACTGCCTGCCGCTGATCGCCGCCACATCGCGGCGCGGATAGGCCGCCAGAGCAACGGCCTTGAGCAGGGCGTTCAATTCCGCCTGAAATTGCCGTTGGTCGGGTTGCGACTGCTGCAGCAGGTACAGGTGCTCGAGCTGCGCCAGCGCCTTGCGCCGGTAGGCATTGGCACGGTAGCGACGCAGCAGGACATAGGCCAGCAGCAGCAGCGCCAGCAGGCACAGCAGGGCTAGTGCCCACCAACCCGGGGCCGGGGGCCACCAGCCAATGGGCGGCGGCTCCCGCAGCGGATGTAAGGCTGCCAACGGGTCCTGGGGGTTCATCGCGGTCGCTGTCCCCGGCGGTTATCGCCGTAAAAGGTCTGCAACAGGCTGAAGGGGGCCTGGTCCGTGGTCGCCTGTAACAGTGGGATGCCCAGGCGTTGCATGTCCTGCGACAGTTGTTCGCGCTGTTCCCGGAAACGCGTGGCATAGGCCTGCCGCAGCTGCTTGTCGGAGGTGTCCAGTTCGCTGCGCGAGACACCGTCGGTAACCGCGTAGCGACCGGCGACGGGCAGCTCGCCCTCCAGTGGGTCACTGCAGGCGATGGCGGTAATCTCCGTGTGCTGCGCCAACTGGTAGAGTTGCTCGCGGGCGTTTTCCTCGCCGGCGCCGCGAAAATCGCTGATCAGGAACAGGCTGCTGCCCGGGCGCGCGATCTGCCGCAGGTTGGTCAGGGTGGTGACGAAGCCGTTGTCGCGCCCCGGGTCTGCCAGGGGCAGCAAGCGATTGTATTCGTTGAGATGGGACAGCAGCGCCAGCACGGTCCTGCGGCTGCGCCGCGAACGCACCTCGCGGTGCGAAGACTCGTTGAATACCAGGCCGCCAACCCGGTCACCTGCATTCAGGGCGCTCCAGGCCAGCAGGCCGGCAAGATGCGCGGCCAGCACGGATTTGAAGCAGGTGGTGGAACCGAAGAACATACTGCTGCGCTGGTCCACCGCCACCAGCACCGGGCGCTCGCGCTCCTCCTGGAACAGCTTGGTGTGGGCGCTGCCCGTGCGGGCCGTTACCCGCCAGTCTATGCTGCGGATATCGTCGCCGGGCTGGTAGTTGCGCACTTCCTCGAACTCGATGCCGCGCCCACGAAAATTGGATTTATTGGGGCCGGCCAGGGCCGCCAGGGCCCGCTTGCGCTTGGCCAGGCGCAGTTGCCTGGCGGGAAAGCGCAAGGCGATAAGGTCCTCCAGCTCAACATAGGCCCCGTGCGCCGGAGCAGTGACATCGGCAACACGCATCGCGCTTTATCCCACCGGTACGAGTGCCAGTAGTTCCGCAATCACCTGGTCCGGGGTGACCCCGTTGGCCTCGGCTTCAAAGCTCAGCAGCAGGCGATGGCGCAGCACGTCCGCGGCCACCGCCTGCACGTCGTCGGGACTGACGTAGTCCTGGCCCCTGAGCCAGGCATGCGCCCGGGCGCAGCGGTCCAGGGCGATCGTGGCCCGGGGGCTGCCGCCGTACTCTATCCAGCTGGCCAGTTGCGGGGAGTAGCCGGCCGGGTTGCGGGTAGCGATGACCAACTGCACGATATATTGCTCCACGGGGGCCGCCATGTGCATCGCCAGCACCTCGCGGCGGGCGTTGAAGACGGTTTCCTGGCTCAGGGTCCGGGGTGGCCGGGCGCTGCTGTGGTTTGCCTCGGCCCGGGTCAGGCGCAGGATCTCGGCTTCCGCGGCGGCGTCCGGGTAGTCCACGTTCACATGCAGCAGAAAGCGGTCCAGCTGCGCTTCGGGCAGGGGATAGGTGCCCTCCTGCTCGATGGGGTTCTGGGTCGCCATTACCAGGAACAGCTGCGGCAATTCATAGGTTTTACTGCCGACACTGACCTGGCGCTCGGCCATGGCTTCCAGCAGCGCTGATTGCACCTTGGCGGGGGCGCGGTTGACCTCGTCAGCCAATACCATGTTGTGGAAAACCGGGCCGCGCTGGAAGTGAAAACTGCCCTCCTGAGGGCGGTAGATTTCGGTGCCGGTAACGTCTCCCGGCAGCAGGTCGGGGGTGAACTGAATGCGATGGAAATCGCCCTCAACCCCCTCCGCCAGCGTCTTGATGGCACGGGTCTTTGCCAGGCCCGGGGCGCCTTCCACCAGCAGGTGACCATCCGCCAGCAGGGCGATGATCAACCGCTGTACGAGGTGGGATTGGCCTATGATCTGGCTGCTGAGCCAGTCTTCCAGTGCTCTAACGTCTGCGCTTGCCACAGGTACTCCAGTGTCAATTGAAAGAATCGCTTGTTGGTATCGGTTGCGTGCCCGGCGCCGCCCGCCGGGCAGCGGGCCAATCGGCAGCTGCGGCGCATTGTAACGCAAGCCTGCTGCGGAAGCAGTGACCGGCATCGGCGCGTGGCTACGCGCATCCTGTGACTGGCGCTCGCCATAAAAGTTCCTGCAGGAGGCAAAAATTGCGGGCGAATGGGCTAGACTGTCAGCAGCAGAAGCCCTGCCCTGTAGCCCGCGGAGTGAAAAAACAACAATATGATCTGGGATACCCTGAAGAACAGCCTCCTGAGTGAGTTGCACCAGCGCATCGAGGAACGCGCCGAAGCCGCTGACCGGGAGTCGCTGCACAACCTGTGCGCCTCTTTTTATGGGCGTTTTCCCGCCGAGGACATGCGCGAGCGCTCGGTGGAAAATCTCTACGGCTGCCTGTACGGGCTGCTGCGCTTCATTGGTACCTGGGGTGACACCACCCCCAAGGTGCGCATATTCAACCCGGAGATCCAAAGCCATGGCTGGGAGAGCAAGTACACGGTGGTGGCGGTACTGTGCCGCGGCATCCCGTTTTGCACGGCCTCGGTGCGCGGTGAGCTGAACAGGCGCAATTTGACCATACACAGCCTCGCCAGCTGTAACCTGCCGGTGAGCAGGGACGGCCAGGGCAACCTGCGGGCGGTGCTGCCCGATGAGGCCTCCGCCCAGCGCACAGAGGCCGAGGAGGCTGTGCTCTATTTTGAAATCGGTCGCCACTCCGTACCCGCAGAGCTGGAGGAATTGCGTCACGCGCTGGTGGAGATACTGGAGGAGGTGGCGCTGATCGTGGACGACTTCCCCGCCATATGCGCGCGCCTGGCGGAGGTCGAGCAGGCCATACAGCTCAGTCACTGTGTGGAAGCCGAGCTGCGCGATGAGGCCGCCGCCTTCATCAGCTGGCTGCAGCAGGCGCATATGACCATGTTGGGCTATGAATACCTGGGGGTGGAAGCCGCCGGGGAGGCGCAGCAGCGCGTGGTATTGGACGAAAGTGCCAGCCTGGGGCTGCTGCGCCATCGCACCACCCGCGGCCAGTCCGACCTGACCAGCGACCTGGAACATATGTCCCGGGAGGAATTACTGCGCCGCCAGCTGAGTTTCTCCAAATCCCGCATTCGCTCCCGGGTGCATCGTTTGACCTACCCGGACTACGTGGAGGTCAAGGTGTACAATGCCGAGGGCGTCGTCGTTGGCCAGCACCGTTTCATTGGTCTGTATACCTCTTCTGTGTACACCATGAACCCCAAACTGATCCCCATCCTGCGGCGCAAGGTCGAGCGGGTAATGGAAATGTCGCACCTGGACTCATCCGACCACGAGAGCAGGGAACTGGTGCGGGTACTCGAGTTGTTCCCGCGGGATGAACTGTTCCAGTCGAGCATACAGGAGCTGTTCGATACGGTTACCGCAGTCAATCGCATCCAGGAGCGCCGCCAGACGCGTCTGTTCGTGCGCCGCGATCCCCATGGGAAATTCATCAACTGCATGGTCTACATACCCCGGGATCGCTACACCACCGAGCAGCGCGAGAAGATCGAGCACATCCTCTGTGACGCCTTCGCCGCCGAGGAATCCGAGTTCACTACCCATTTTTCCGAATCGATCCTGGTGCGGGTGCATTTCGTGTTGCGGGTCGATCCCAAGTCCAGGTGCGAATTCGACGCCGCCGAGATAGAGGACCAGATCATCCAGGCGACCCTCGCCTGGGAGGACCGCCTGCGCAATCGCCTGGTGGAGGAGTTCGGCGAGGAGCAGGGCGAGCGCTATGTCCATGAACTCGGGGCCGGTTTCCCCCCGGGCTATCGCGATGACTTCGATGCGCGGGTAGCGGTGCTGGACATCAAGAAGATCCTGCGCCTGGTGGCTGGCGAACAGTTGGCGATGAGCCTGTACAGGCTGGTGGAGGAGGGCAATGAAATGCTGCGCCTGCGCCTCTACCACCGCGGTGAGAGCCTGCCCCTGTCCGATGTGCTGCCCATTCTCGAGAACCTGGGTTTGCGGGTTATCAAGGAGCGACCCTATGGCGTACGCGCGCGTGATGGCGAGACCTACTGGGTTCAGGAGTTCACCCTCATCTATGCCCTGTCCCACGACATCGTCATGGACGAGGTCAAGGATGAGTTCGAGGATGCCTTCGCGCGGATCTGGTTTGGCAGGGCCGAGAGCGACTGCTTCAATCGCCTGCTCATAGGCACTCGCCTGAACTGGCGTGAGATCGCCCTGTTGCGCGCCTACGCGCGCTACCTGAGGCAGGTGCTGTTCCCCTATAGCGTCGAGTATATCGCCGAGACCATGGCCAATCACCTGCATATCGCCGGCGGCATTGTCGAACTATTCCTGACCCGGTTTTCCCCGGTTTTTGAAGGGGATGAAGACTGGCGTCTGCAGCGGGAGCAGGAGGTGGAGAAGCGCATCCTCGATTCCCTGGAACAGGTTGAAAACCTTGGCGAGGACCGGATCATCCGCCAGTTCGTGCTGGTGATCAAAGCGACGCTGCGCACCAATTTTTTCCAGCAGGAGGGCGACGGCTCGCTGAAGCCGTATTTTTCCTTCAAGCTCAGGCCGGGCGATATTCCCGGTATTCCGCAGCCCGTGCCGCTGTACGAAATATTCGTCTACTCGCCGCGGGTGGAGGGTGTGCACCTGCGCGGCGGCAAGGTGGCGCGCGGCGGCCTGCGCTGGTCGGACCGGCTGGAGGATTTTCGCACCGAAGTGCTGGGCCTGGTCAAGGCGCAGCAGGTCAAGAATGCGGTCATCGTGCCGGTGGGCGCCAAGGGCGGCTTCGTGGCGCGCCAGTTGCGCGCGGACATGTCCAGGGATGAAATCCAGCAGGAGGGGATCGCCTGTTACCAACTCTACATACGCGCACTGCTGGATATTACCGACAACCGCCAGGGAGACCAGGTAATCCGGCCCTACCATGTGGTGACCAAGGATGACGAGGACCCCTACCTGGTGGTCGCCGCGGACAAGGGGACGGCCAGTTTTTCCGACATCGCCAACACCATTTCCGCGGAATACGATTTCTGGCTGGGCGATGCCTTCGCCTCCGGCGGCAGCGCCGGCTATGACCACAAGAAAATGGGCATCACAGCCCGCGGCGCCTGGGTGTCGGTGCAACGTCATTTCCGCGAGATGGGTATTGATGTCCAGAGCCAGGATTTCACCGTGGTGGGCGTCGGCGACATGGCGGGCGATGTCTTTGGCAATGGCATGCTGCTGTCGGAGCATATTCGCCTGCTGGCCGCTTTCAACCACCTGCATATCTTCGTGGATCCCAACCCCGACGCCGCCAGCAGTTATGCGGAGCGCCAGCGCCTGTTCGAGCTGCCGCGCTCGGGCTGGTCAGATTACGATAGCAGGCTGATTTCAGCCGGCGGCGGCGTGTTCTCGCGGGCGGCGAAGTCGATCACCATCTCCGCGGAGATGAAAGCCTGTTTCGACATTGCCGCGGACGTGCTCACGCCCAATGAGCTGATCTCCTGCATCCTCAAGGCCCCGGTGGACCTGTTGTGGAACGGCGGCATCGGCACCTACGTCAAGTCCAGTCACGAGAGCCACATGGAGGTGGGCGACAAGGCCAACGACGCCCTGCGGGTGGATGGCGATGAACTGCGCTGCCGGGTGGTCGGGGAGGGCGGCAATCTCGGCATGACGCAGCTGGGAAGAGTCGAGTACGGTCTCAACGGCGGCCGCTCCAATACCGACTTCATCGACAATGCGGGCGGCGTCGACTGCTCCGACCACGAAGTCAATATCAAGATACTGCTCAACGCGGTCGTGGCTCGCGGTGACCTCACGGAGAAACACCGCAACAGCCTGCTCGCCGAGATGACGGACAGTGTTACCGACCTGGTGTTGGCCAATAATTACCACCAGGTGCAGGCCATCAGTATGGCGGAGTTTCAGGCGGTTGCCCGCGCCGGTGAATACCAGCGGGTTATCCGCAGCCTGGAGGATTCCGGTCGCCTCAATCGCCAGCTGGAATTCCTGCCCTCCGATGAGGAGTTACTGGACCGGAAGGTACAGGGCAAGGCACTGACCCGGCCGGAACTGTCGGTGCTGATTTCCTACAGCAAGGCGCTGTTGAAGGAGGAACTCATAGAGTCGGACCTGGGCCGGGATCCCTTCCTGGCCCGTATGGTCGACACGGCCTTTCCCCCGCGCCTAACCGAGCAGTATGCCAGGGAGGTCAGCGAACACCGCCTGCATGCGGAAATCATGGCGACCCAACTGGCCAACGATATCGTCAACCGCATGGGCATGAGCTACATCCACCGGCAGCAGACGGCCACCGGGGCCAGCGTCGCGGATGTCGCCCGGGCTTACACCTCGGTGATGGAAATTTTCGGCTTGCGTGAACTGTGGGCCCAGATCGAGGAGCTGGATAACAAGGTCGCGGCCGCAGTGCAGATGGAAATGATGCTGAGCATCATTCGCCTGATCAAGCGCGGGACCCGCTGGCTGTTGCGCAATCGCCGCCACCAGCTCGCGCCCACCGATTGTATCGCCGCCTACCAGCCCGGCCTGGAGCAGTTGCGGGAGGCCTACCCGGCCATGTTGCGAGGCCGGGCGGAGGAACAGTTCCAGGCGAACTTCAATAGCTTCCTGGAGGCCGGCGTCGACCGGGAGCTGGCGCAGTCGGTAGCCGCTTCCGACCACGCCTATACCGCCCTGGGTATCATGCAGGCGGCCAGTGACACCCAGGTACCGCTGCTGGAGGTTGCGCGCATGTATTTCCTGATGGGAGAACGGCTGGAACTGGACTGGTTCAGCGGCCAGATCCTCGCCTCCAAGGTCGACAACGAGTGGCAGGCCCTGGCCCGGGATACCTATCTGGAGGACCTGGAGTGGCAGCAGCGCACCCTGGCAATCGGCGCCCTGCGCCATCTCTGCGAGGATGCCAATCTGATGAAATGTGTCAGGAAGTGGGAGGCCAAGGAAGAAATGCTGTTGCTGCGCTGGCGGCAGATGCTGGCGGAGTTGCATGCCAGCCCGGCGCCGGATTTCGCGATGTTCGCGGTGGCGAACCGGGAACTATTGGATCTCGCCCAGAGCAGCACCCTGGGTGGCGAATTGGAAGCTGGTTGAGTGACACGCGTGCGGGATCGTCCGCACGCCTGTCCAGGGTTTCAGACCGCGCGCATCTTGTGTACGCCGGAAACGCCGGTCAGGCCATCCCACTGGTCGCTGCGCCCTTCGCGCCAACCCGACAACCAGTTCTGGCGGTGTTCGTCATCTTCATGGGGACAAATATCACTGCTGCGGCCGCTGACACCGGCCATGTAACCTCTATCGAATGCTCTGGTGTTCATGTCGCGCTTCTGTCTTTTCATATAGTCTCTCTCCGTCTCGAACGCTGCCGGAAGGGGCTTTGCAGGCCCGCGGCGCGCACCGCCGAGGGTGCTGGCGTCCAGTGGGTATGACGTGTATAAGCTCAAAATACAGCGAAGCAATACAACGATGCGTGCAGAAAGGCACCCCTGCATGAAACCAAAGCTGCCGGTCCAAGGCCACTATTGTTTGGTTCTCAATAGCGACATTCATATAACCATGTGGCGGGGGCAGGCGCCGGACCGCAGGTACCGGGCAGGCGGCACAAGCTCAATAGAAAGAAACAAATAACTCGATACTGAAATACTATTTTAACTATCGTCGGCAATCCCCTATCATGGCACCGTTGCAGTGTAGAGGCGGTTGTACCAGTGGGTACTGAGCGCCTCAACTGACAGAAATCAACCAAGCAAAAGGAGTTTGAAATGGCTATAGAACGCGTACCCAATGTAACCTTCAAGACCCGCGTACGGGACGAGTCGGTAGAGGGTCCCAACCCCTACCGCTGGGAAGACAAGACCACCCAGGACATCTTCGGTGGCAAGAAAGTGGTGGTTTTTTCTCTGCCCGGCGCTTTCACGCCTACCTGTTCCTCCAACCACCTGCCGCGGTACGACGAATTGTACGAGGAGTTCAAGGCCCAGGGTGTTGACGAGATCGTCTGCGTGTCAGTGAACGATGCCTTCGTGATGTTCCAGTGGGGCAAGCAGCAGGGCAACAAGAACATTTTTCTGCTGCCTGACGGCAACGGCGAATTCACCCGCAAGATGGGTATGCTGGTGGACAAGTCGAATGTCGGCTTCGGCATGCGCTCCTGGCGTTATTCCATGCTGGTGGACGACTGCAAGATCGAGAAGATGTTTGTCGAGGCCGATTTCGGCGACAACTGCCCCACCGACCCCTTCGAGGTCTCCGACGCCGATACCATGCTGGCCTACCTCAAGGGCAAGGAGCCCGAGGGTGTCTCAGAGCCCGTGAAGGCCTTCGAAGGCTAGTAAGCCAGGCTGTTTCCCCGACCCAAACCCCGGTCCTCGGACCGGGATTTGTTGCTAGTGCCAGATGACTTTCTGTTGTGAAGCGTACCACTCGTCGAGGTAGGGCGCGTATGCCTGCTCGATGGTTTCGCGCTTGATTTTCAGCGTGGGCGTCAGGAAACCGTTGGCGGTTTGCCACTCCTCGGTCACCACGGCGAGAAACTGCAGCGCCTCGTAGCCTTCGACTTTGGCATTGACCTCGTCCAGCAGGGTTGCCAGTTCCGCCGTCAGTTGTTCGCGGTACTGCGGGTCATCGATCTTCTCCCTGGTCTCCTCGCCCAGTTGCAGCACGGCGTAGCAGGCCGGCCGGCCCAGGCCCGCCACACAGGACAATTCCACATGCCCGTGGGCATTGAGCAGGTTCTCGATGGGAACCGGCGCCACATACTTGCCCTTGCTGGTTTTGAACAGCTCCTTGACCCGCCCGGTGATGCGCAGCAGGCCGTCTTCGGAGTACTCGCCGCGGTCGCCGGTCTTGAAAAAGCCGTCCGGCGTATAGCAGGCGGCGGTCATTTCCGGCTCCTTGTAATAGCCCAGCATGTCCCCCGGCGACTTGATTTCTATCTCCCCGCTGGCGCTGATACGGGTCTCGACATCGGGCCAGGCGGGACCCACGTAGCCGGGCCTGCGCCGCTCGGTGGTGGACATATGGGAATAGCTGAAGTCCTCGGACATGCCGTAGCCTTCGATGATGTGCAGGCCGAGGCTGTCGTACCACTTGATCAGGTCGGCGGGCAGTGGCGCCGAGCCGCTGCCGACCACACGGGCCTCCGCCAGGCCCAGGCCGGCGCGTACTTTCTTGCGTACGATGCTGTTTACCAGCGGTATTTTCAGCAGTCGCTGCAATTTTCCCTCGGGAAATTTCCGCAGTACGCCGGAGTGAAACTTCAGCCACAGGCGCGGCACCGAAATAAACAGGGTGGGTCGTGCCCGCTGCAGATCCTCCACGAAGGTATCCAGGCGGTCGGCGAAAAAGATATGCACCCCGGAGTAGAAGGAACTGCACTCCACCACAGCGCGCTCCATGACGTGGGCCAGCGGCAGGTAGGACAGGATGCGATCGGCCGCGGTAACCCCCAGCTCACGCCCGAAGCGCTGGCCGGGAATGGAACAGGAACTGAAGCTGTGCATGACCCCCTTGGGTCGCCCGGTGCTGCCCGAGGTGTAGCAGATGAGCGCCAGATCCCCGGGCTTGCGCGAGGGGTTGTCGCTGATGGGCTGGTGCCGGGCCATGATATCGTCCCAGCGCGGGTAGCTGGTGGCCGGTGCCAGCGGCAGAGCCACGCCCGGTAGTTCGGCGGGCACCCCCGGCTGCATCTGTTCCCAGTCGTCCAGTTTGCCGATGAATACCAGCCTGGCGTCCGAGTGCTCCAGGATGTAGCCGACAGTGTCGGCGTTCAGCGTGGGGTAGAGGGCGACCGTGGCGTGACCCGCCATCCAGATGGCGAGATCGCAGATAATGAAGTGCGCGCAGTTCTTGGAAATAAGGGCGATATGGCTGCCGGGCGGCAGCTCCAGGGAGCGCAGGTAGGCGGCCATGCGGCGGGCCTGCCCCATGGTTTCCCCCCAGGTGTAGTCCACCACCTGGCCATCGCCGGTGGGCTGCGTCAGGTAAACCCGGTCGGGGTGGTTGCGCTCCCACTCATAGGCGGCATCCAGCATGAGTTCTGACGATACATCATTCATTGCTTGCGGTTCTCCACGCCACGCCTGTCGCGGCTACCTGTGTCAGCTGTTGGCGCCAATATAGCAGAACCTCCACGGAAAGTTTCCGCTACCCGTCCCGGGAGGACCTCGCCGCGGCCGGGTCCAGCAGTTCCATCCAGTGCAGCACCGGTACGCCGGCCCCCGCCTGCAGGTGCAGCTGGCAGCCCACATTGCCGGTGGCGATGAGATCGGGGCTGTTTTCCTGCAGGGCCCGCAGCTTGCGGTCGCGCAGGCGCAATGACATGTCCGCTTCCAGTATCGAGTAGGTGCCGGCGGAGCCGCAGCAGAGGTGGCTGTCAGGGGCGGCCACCAGTTGAAAGCCGACCCTGGCCAGCAGCGCTGCTATGAGGTCGGGTTGTTTGAGGCCGTGTTGCAGGCTGCAGGGCGTATGCACCGCGACCCTGCCCACCTCGGTGGCGGCCGTCAGCGAGCCGAGGTCTTCCGCCATCAGCACCTCCCCCGCGTCCCTGGCCAGCGCCGCTACTCTGCTGGCCCTGGCGGCGTAGGCGGGATCCGCGGCCAGCAGGCGGCCGTAGTCCGCCAGCATAGCGCCGCAACCCGTGGCGGTGGAGACTATGGCCTCCGCGCCGGCCTCGATGGCGGGCCACCAGGCGTCGATATTGCGGCGCATGTCATCCAGGCCGTCCCCGTGGGCTGCCAGGTGGTAATTGACGGCGCCGCAACAGCCCGCCCGGGGCGCGCTTTGCAGGGTGATTCCCAGCTGATCGAAAACCCGGTGGGCGGCGGCGTTGGTGGCCGGCGTCGCCGCCTGTTGCACGCAACCCTGCAACAACAGCATTTTCCTGGCGTGTACCCCTGCGGGCGGCGCGGCTACGCGGACCCGGGGCGGCACTTGCGCGCGCAGTGAGCGCGGCAGCAGTGGTCGCAGCATCTGCCCCAGGCGCAGCCCCAGGGCAAACAGCGAGGGCCTGGTTATGCCCTTGCGCAGCAGCCAGCGCCAGGCAGCCTGCAGCGGAGGGCGGGGCGCGATTTCCTCGACCAGTTCGCGGCCGATGTCCAGCAGTTGCCCATACTGCATTCCCGAAGGGCAGGTGGTCTCGCAGCTGCGGCAGCTCAGGCACCGGTCCAGGTGGGTGCGGGTCTGCTCGCTGGCCTGGCCGGTTTCCAGCAATTGCTTGATCAGGTAGATACGGCCCCGGGGACTGTCGCGTTCGTCGCGGGTGTCGAGGTAGGTTGGGCAGGTGGCCAGGCAGAAACCACAGTGCACACAGGCGCTCATGAGTTTCCCGGCCTGTGCACCCCGGTCGGTTGCGGCGAATTCCGGATGTAGCTCTAAGTGCATGCCGCGCCTCGCTTACAACCAGCCGTACAGGCGGCCTGGATTGAATATGCCATGAGGATCGAAACTGTGCTTCAGGCGCTGCTGCAGGCGTCGACTGACCGGGTCCGGCGGGGGCTGGACTTCGGCCGTGCGATCTCCCCCCCGCACCAGGGTGGCATTGCCGCCGGCAATGGCTGCCTGCTGCTGCAGCGCCTCCAGGCGGAACTCCCCGCGCAGCCAGCGCTGGGCGCCGCACCAGTCCAGCAGCACCGGTTGCGGTGGCGACGCCAGGGTGGCCGTGGGTTTCACCGACAGCCGCCACAGGGGGGCATCACCGGCGAAAAACGGCAGTCGCAGATCCCGCAGGTCGCGCCAGAACTCATCGCCCTCCGCCACCGCCTCGCCGCCCCAGTTGCGGGCCGTGTGGGTCACTGCCCCGGGTTCGCCAGCCAGCCGCAGGTACAGCTTCCCGTCCAGCCAGCAGGCGCCGGACAGGGGCGCGGCGCTCGCGGCGCGTTGGTTCATAGCGGTCAGCGCCTGGGCGGCCGGCATGTCATAGGCAAGGGTTATGGTGTGCTCCGCCCGGGGCAGCACCTTCAGGCTGATTTCGCTCAGCACGCCCAGGGTGCCCAGGGCGCCGGCCTGCAGACGGGACACGTCGTAGCCCGCCACATTCTTCATGACCCTGCCGCCGAAACGCAGCATTTCGCCGCTGCCGTTTATGAGTTGCACGCCCAGTACCAGGTCCCGAACCGAGCCACGCCAGGGGCGGGCGGGCCCGGACAGGTTGCAGGCCAGCGTGCCACCGAGGGTGGCCCGGCCAGCGAACAGGGGAGGGTCGAAAGGCAACTCCTGCCCCCGTTCCGACAGCACCGCCTGCAGTGTTGCCAGGGGCGTACCGGCGCGGGCGGTCAGCACCAGTTCAGAGGGCTGGTAATCGATGATGCCGCTGTGCCCGGAGACGTCCAGCACCGGCGCCAGGCATTCGCGTCCCAGCAGCGCGCGCTTGCTGCCGCCCGCCTGGATGTACAGGGCCTGCCCGCTGGCGGCGGCATCCCGGATGCGCGCGGCGATCTCCTCCCCCTGGTCGCGATCGGGCTTGTCAGTCATGCTGGTGCGCGGCGGGCAGGGCGCGGTATTCCTGGCAGCGCTTGAGGATTGGCACGCCCTTGCCGGGATTGAGGGTGAGGCCGGGGTCGAAGGCGTGCTTGATGTCCTCCAGCAGCGCCAGTTCACCGGGCGCGAACTGTTCCGGCATCTGCCGCAGTTTTTCCAGGCCGACACCGTGTTCGCCGGTGATGCAGCCCCCCACCTGTACCGACAGGGAGAGGATCGCGGCGCCGAAATGTTCGGCCTTGCGCACCTCCCGGGGGTCGCTGGCGTCGAACAGGATCAGGGGGTGCAGGTTGCCGTCGCCGGCGTGGAATACGTTGGCAACCCGCAGGCCGTAGTGGTCGGACAGGCGCGCGATTTCATTGAGTACATGGGACACCTGGCTGCGGGGTATGGTGCCGTCCATGCAGTAGTAGTCCGGCGCCAGCCTGCCCACCGCCGGAAAGGCTGATTTGCGCCCCTGCCACAGCAGTGCGCGCTGGGCTTCATCCCGGGACACCACGATCGATGTCGCGCCCAGTTCCCGGAACAGGTGTTCGACCCGGGCGGCGTTGCCCTCGACCTCCTCACAGCTGCCGTCCACCTCGCACAGCAGCAGGGCCTCCGCATCCCGGGGATAACCGGCCCCGGCAAAGTCCTCCGCGGCCTGAATGGCCAGGCGATCCATCATTTCCAGGCCTGCGGGAATAATACCCGCGGCGATCACCGCGCCCACCGCGTCGCCGGCGGCGGATACCGTGGGAAAGCCCGCCATCACCACCCGGGCGGCGTCGGGCGTCGGCAGCAGCCGCACCGTGACCTCCACCACGATTCCCAGCAGGCCCTCGGAGCCGGTGAGCAGGGCCAGCAGGTCGTAACCCGGGCTGTCCAGTCCCTGGCTGCCGATGGTCACCCGCTCACCCTCCACGGTGAGCAACTCCAGGGCGAGAATATTGTGCACGGTAAGGCCGTATTTCAGGCAGTGTACGCCACCGGAGTTCTCAGCCACGTTGCCGCCGATACTGCAGGCGATCTGGGAGGAGGGGTCGGGACCGTAGTACAGGCCGTGCTGCTTGACGGCGGCGGAGATGGCCAGGTTGCTGACGCCCGGCTGGACCCTGGCGGTGCGGGCCAGGGGGTCGATCTCGAGAACGCGGTCCAGCTTGCTCAGGCCCAGCAGCACCCCCTCGGGATGTGGCATGGCGCCGGCGCACAGGCCGGTACCCGAGCCCCTGGCCACCACCGGCACCTGCAACTGGTGGCACAGTCGCAGCACCGCCTGTACCTGCTCGACAGTCTCGGGCAATACCACCAGCAGCGGCAGTTCCCGGTAGATGGTCAGGGCGTCGCATTCGAAGGGCCGTTGCGACTCGGTGGCGGCGATGATGCAGTGCGCCGGCAGCAGCGCCTGCAGGGCGGCTAACAGCGCGGCCCCGTCCAGGGGCGGACGGCTTGCCGGCACCGCGCTAGACATGTACCACCAACTGGCGCGTACCGGCCTGGTGGCGGTGCTCCCACAGGTAAATGCCCTGCCAGGTGCCCAGCAGCAGGCTGCCGCGCTGGAAGGGAATGGCGAGTTGGGTGGCGGTGAGGGCCGCCTTGATGTGGGCGGGCATGTCGTCCGGTCCCTCCAGGGTGTGGGTGTAGAGCGCATCGCCCTCGGGGACCAGCCGGTTCAGCCAGTTCTCCAGGTCGATGCGGGCGCTGGCGTCGTAGTTTTCCTGGATCAGCAGGCTGGCGGAGGTATGGCGGATGAACAGGGTGCACAGGCCCTCCGTGCGGCCGCACGCCGCCAATAGCGGCGCGACCCGGTCAGTGATCGGGTACAGGCCCTGGCCGTCCACCGGTATGCCGATCTGCCTGATCACCGCTGCACCTAATCGAGGGGAAGGATGTCGCTGGAGCCCGCGGGCAGGGAGAAGCCGGTACCGTCCACCCCCAGCGTGTAGCGATCGAATACCTCGTCAACTCCCGCCAGCCAGGCGGCCTCCAGCCCGGGCAGGGGGGTGGGCGGAACCACATGGTAAAACAGCAGGTGTCCGACCCCGGCATCGCGGGCGATTTCCGCTGCCTCCACGGGTGTGGTGTGGTAGTCGGGAATGTCCACCGTGATCCGGGCGACCACCTCGTTGCCGGTGCGAACCGCGGCCTTGTTCATCTCATGTACCAGGTGGGGTGCGAGCCCCTCGTGCACCAGCAGGTCCACGCCCTCGGCGAACTGCTGCAGGTTGGCGGATTTGACGGTATCGCCACTGATCAGGGCCGAGCGGTCCTTGTAGGTAAACAGGTAGGCCACGGCCGGGTCGACCGGGCGGTGGTCGACCTTGATCATCTGCACCATGACGCCGTCCTGGTCGTAGATGACCAGAGCCTCACCGTCGGTGGGCTGCTGGTGGCTGACGGCCGTCATGCCGCTCCCGGACAGGGGTGCCACCGTGTCGCCGTGGTGCGCGTGTCGATAGATTTCGTCCTGGGCGTAGGACACATTGAAGCCGGCGACGACCTCGTCCACCCCCTGGGGACCGTGCACTGGTAGCGGTTCGGTATTGCCCGCATTCACCCAGCGCAGGGTCGCCAGTTCCCCCAGCCCGTCGATGTGGTCGGAGTGGAAATGGGTAAGGAAGACCGCCTCCACCGCCCCGACGGGGTATCCCAGCGGACCCAGGTTGCGGGCCCCGGCGGTGCCGGCGTCGACGATGAAGAGCTTGTCCCCGGCGATCACCGCGACGCAGGGACCGGAACGTTCCGGGTCCGGCAGCGGTCCGCCCGCGCCGCACAACACCACGTGCAGGCCGTCGGGGAGGGCCTCGATGGCACTGCCGGACATGGCGCGTTCCAATGCGCGACCCATCAGCGCCGTACCGAGCGGGGCGCGCACGCTGTACAGCACCAGGGCCACCAGCGCGATACCCAGCAGGGCTATGCCGACTTTCTTCATACTGTCATACCGTTTATTCTCAGGGGGCCATGTCATTCAAGCACAAGGGTCGGAGCAACACCAAACGCCTGGCCTATATTATTGCAGTCCAAGCCCGGGCCGCGAGCAGATTCGCCCGCGCACCTGGCCAGCGGAGATTTCAGCGCGATGTCTGAACAATTCAAGGAACAGGGCGGTGCGGCCACCATGGATCCCAGCCGCTTGCGGCGCTGGCTTACCTCGCGTTTCCTTTCCTCGCTGGTCAAGCCGGGGCGGGTGGAAAAAATCGAGGCCAGGGCGGAGCGCCAGCGGGTGAAAAGCGGCTTGCCCCATCGCCTGGAGTACTTTCACCAGGTGGACGATGCCTACAGTCACCTCGCCGCCCAGGCACTGCGGCCCCTGCTGGAACAGTATGGCGTGGAGCTCGTGCCGCATCTCGTCAGCGGCCCCAGCGGCGCCAACCTGCCCGAGCCCGACCTGTTGCCGGCCCTGGGGCGCTACGACGCGGCCCTGATCGCGCCGCATTACGGCCTGTCGTATCCCACCGGGGCGGCTGCGCCTCTGGGAGAACACTGTTTGCAGGCGCAGGGCATCCTGGCAGCCGTGACCGCGGCCGATTTTCCGGAGGTGGCGGTGGCCGTGGGGCAGGCGCTGCTGGCGGGCGACGCCGATGGCCTGGGGGCGCTGGCCAGCCAGTATGGCAGCGTTCCGGGAGCACAGGCCCGGCAGGTGCTGGCCAGTGGCGACGCCCGGCGCAAGGAGTTGAAGCACTACCAGGGCGGCATGTTTTTTTACGGGGGCCAGTGGTACTGGGGCGTGGACCGCTTGTATCACCTGGAGCGGCGCTGGCGGCGGCTGGGGCTGGGGCAGGCCGCTCCCATGCGGTATCCCCGCCCGGAACTGGAGGCGGGCTCCTACCAGGCCAACGGCAGCCTGACCCTGGAGTTTTATGCCTCCCTGCGCAGCCCCTACACGGCCGTGATATATGACAAGGCGGTGGCACTGGCGGAGCAGACCGGGGTGCGCCTGGCGCTGCGGCCGGTGCTGCCCATGGTCATGCGGGGCGTGCCCGCGACGCGGGAGAAGGGGATGTACATCTTTGCCGACGCCGCCCGGGAAGCCCGTGCCCTGGGCCTGAATTTCGGCCCGGTATACGATCCCATCGGCGAGCCTGTGCGGCGTTGCTATTCCCTTTACCACTGGGCCCAGGAGCAGGGCAGGGGGGTGGCGCTGCTGGGCGAATTCTTGCGGGCGGCCTTTTTTCGCGGGGTGAATACCAATCGCGACCAGGGGCTGCGCGACGTGGTGGAGCGCGCCGGTTTATCCTGGTCCGAGGCCCTTGCGGTGATCGACAACCGCGACTGGGAGCCGCTGCTGGAGGCCAACCGGCAGGCCATGTACGGGTTCGGTTCCTGGGGCGTGCCCACCTTCCGCCTGCTGGACGCGCGCGGCAATACCGTCGTCTGGGCGTGGGGCCAGGACCGATTGTGGCTGATCGCCAGGTCTATCCAGCGCGTGCTGGTGGAGGCCTGACAACACCTAATAGCGAAAGGATGTGCGCCAGCGCTGGTAGATCGTTTCCCAGAACCGGCCCTTGCGCTGGGCGACTTCTGTCTCGAAATAGTGATTCATGCGCTTCAGGTCGGCCGGGTTGTCCTTGATGGCCGCCCCCACCAGGAAATCGGTGAAATCCTCGGCCACCATCTCTCCATCCCGGTAGTAGTAGGCGTAGACGCCCATGGCATGGGCCACCGAAACGGCTTCCGCCGTCGACATGACCGCGGAGGCCAGGCGGTCGGTGCTGCGCCCGTCCAGAGTCTGGCCGTTGCGCAATTCGTGGAAGATCAGCACCAGCGCCCGCAGAATCTCCTCCTCCGGCTCGATATCCACGCCCGAGGCCAGCAGTAACTTGCGGGATTCCCGCAGCACCACGTCGAATTCATCGTCCACCGAACTGATCGGGCGAATAGTTTCGAAATTCATGCGCCGCTTCAGGGCGGCGCTCATCTCGTTGACACCGGTATCGGAGCTGTTGGACGTCGCGATCAGGTTGAAGCCGTCCCTGGCATAGAGGGTCACCTCTTCATTGGCCAGTTCCGGAATCGGTATGCTGCGCTCTGACATGATCGACAGCAGGGCGTCCTGCAGGGCGGGGGAGGAGCGGGCGATTTCCTCGTAGCGCAGCAGCAGGCCGGCCTGCATGGCCCGGTACAGCGGCCCGGGTATGAGGGCCTCCAGGCAGGGACCCCGGCTCTCCAGGATGGCCGCATTCCAGCTGTACAACATTTGCTGTACCGTCTCGATCGCGCCGCCCTGCACCACCAGGGTGGAATTGTTGGAGATGGCCGCGCACAGCAATTCCGACAGCCAGCTCTTGGCGGTGCCCGGTTCGCCGATGAGCATGGCGCCGCGCTGGGTGGCCAGGGAGATGACCACCCGGGTGACGATGGCACTGGGCGCCACGAACTTGGGTGTGGCCCCCAGCCTGGCATCGCCCAGCACGAAGGCCTCGACGCCCCGGGGCGACAGGCACCAGCCCGGGGGGCAGGGGTAGGGGTCGGTGTCGCGCAACCTGGACAGCTCGTCGGCGTAGTAGATTTCGGCGGGCAGCCGCTGGGCTGCCTTGGCGGATTCCGGCATGTTACCAGGCCCCCCTTTTTTCCGGCGCCATGCGGTCCGACGGCAGCACCCGCGGCACCTCCGACAGGGGGATGGCCCCGGCTATCACATGGTTGAGGACGCTGTCGCGCATGGTGGTCAGGCCCGAGTCCAGGGCAATGGCCCGCAGCCTGGCCACCGGGTATTGCAGGGAGATCGCGGTGCGAATCTCGTTGTTGACCTCCATGTATTCCACCACGGCGACCCGGCCCCGGGTGCCGCGCCCGCTGCAGGATTCGCAACCCCTGCCGGTGTAGCAGCGAAAACTGTCCGGTATGCCCTCCGGGAACAGTTCCTCGAGGATGACGGGGTCAGGCTCGGCCTCGGTCTTGCAGTCGGGGCAGATGCGCTTGGCGAGTTTCTGGGCGATCACGGCCATCAGTTCGCTGGCGATGGAGTTGGGGTGTACCTTGAGGTCGTAGATGCGCTGCAGGGCATCCACTGCATCGTTGCTGTGCAGGGTGGACAGCACCACGTGACCCGTCTGGGAGGCGCGTATGGCTTCCAGGGCGGTTTCCTGGTCGCGGATTTCCCCCACCAGGATCACATCCGGATCCAGGCGGACGAAGGAACGCATGCCGTCGGCAAAATTAAAACCGATATCGGGTCGGGTCCAGGTCTGCTGGATGTTGTCCATGGAGTACTCAATGGGATCCTCTATGGTGAGCACCTTGCGACGCCCGTCCTTGGCCAGTTCCGACAGCCCGGCGTACAGGGTCGTGGACTTGCCGGAACCCGTGGGCCCCACCACCAGCACCAGCCCCGAGGGGTTGTCCAGCAGGCGGCGGTAGTGGCGCATCACGGTGGGTCCCATGCCCAGGTCCTCGATGGCGACCAGGTTGCCCGACTGGGGCAGCATGCGGATCACCACCGCCTCGCCGTGCAGGGAGGGCTGGATCTGGACGCGCAGGTCGTAGGTGACGCCGCCGGCGGTCAGTTGCGAACGCCCCCCCTGGGGCAGGCGCTTTTCGGCAATATCCATGTCGGCGCGGATCTTGATGACATTGACCAGCCCCCGGGTTTCACGCGGGGAGGGGGCGTAGTGGGTGACGTCATGAAGGTCGCCATCCACCCGCAGGCGGATGCGGGTGTGGTGTTTGTACTGCTCGATGTGCAGGTCACTGGCACCCTCGCTGACCGCCTCCAGCAGCAGGGCATCGCACAGGGTAATGAGGTGGGCCTCGATGCGGTTGTTGCCCGGGGCCAGCAAGTCGCTGTCGTTCGGTTCCGCCGCTTCCTGCTTCCTGTCCAGTTCGCCCCAACCATGCTTCACCTCGCCCTGCAGGGAAAATTCCAGGGTGGTCCACAGGCGCTTGAAGTCGTTGGGTGTGACCAGGACCTTGGTGACCTGCTCGTAGGAATGCATGTGGTAGATATCGGCCACCGAACTGTCGGGGTCATCGGTGGCGACCAGCAGGCTATCGTCTTCCACACACAGGGGAATGAGGCGGTGACTGTCCAGGAAGCTGCGGGAGAAGCCCTCCATCAGGTGGGGCTGTACCTGGTGCAGCAGCTCGTCGGCGCCGGCAAAGCGCATCCCGTTTGCCTCCGCCAGACGCTGGTAAAGTATTGTATCTTTTAGATTAAGTTTTTCTCTTAATACATTGATAATAGGTTGTTTTTTATGGCTTGCTGCGCGGCGAGCCTCCGACAGCATGACCTGGTCGACCATGCCCATATCGAGCAGCGTCATGCCGGTATCCCGGGAGAAATCGACCATGGCCAGTTCCGAGCGCACCACCGCGCCCAGTTCGGTCTTGTCGTAGCGGGCAAGAATATAGGTGCTGGTTCCACCCTGCTCCAGCGCGATAATGCGCCCCTCTGGGGTCAACTGTTCCAGCAGCACGCTCTTGTCGCGAATGGCCGGGCTGGACACCAGGATGCGATCAAACGGCCCCAGGTCCGGGGCGCCGCGGTTGCCGTCCTCCTGCCTCAGCACCAGGTTGGCCAGCCCCAGGGTATTGAACCGTCCCTGGGCGGCGCGGGCCAGGGCCGGGTTGATCTCCATGGTCACCACCTGCGCCGCCAGTTTGCTCAGCAGGGCCGCGAGGTAGCCGGCGCCGGTGCCCACCTGCAGTACCTTGTGGCGGGCTTCAATCTGCGCGTGATGGAGTATCTCTGATACGGCATTGGTAGGGGGTATGCTGTGCCCCAGCACCAGGTCGGGGTCACTCATCTCGATGAAACGGTCGCGGGGCAGCATGCGCATCACCCGGGTGATGCGCTCACTGCTTACAGAACTGGATTTTTGCACCGCCGGCGGCATCCTGCAGCTATTATCTGGCGCGCAATTATACGGTCAGGGCCCGCTCCCCAGGGCTGAGACAGATCAACAAAAAGTGCCAGTACAGGGTCTGTTCACAGCGGGTGCACGATCACCGGTAGCCCGGTATAGCCATGCACGAAACTGGAGGGTGTGCGCTCCGGCTCGCCCACTACCTCGATGCGGCTGAAGCGCTTGAGTATCTCTTCCCACAGCACGCGCAGTTGCAGTTCGGCCAGCCGATTGCCCATGCAGCGGTGGATGCCGAAGCCAAATGCGAGGTGCTTGCGCACGTCGGGGCGATCGATGATGTAGTCGTCGGGCCGGTCGAAGGCGCGCTCGTCGCGATTGCCCGAGATATACCACATGATGACCTTGTCGCCGGCCTTGATCTGCTGCCCGCCCAACTCGGTATCCACCTTCGCGGTGCGGCGCATATGGGCCAGCGGCGTCTGCCAGCGAATGGTCTCCGCGACCATGGAGGGGATCAGGGTCGGTTCCGCCACGAGGCGGGCGAACTGGTCGGGGTTGCGGTCCAGGGCGAACACGCTGGCGCTCATGGTGTTGCGGGTGGTGTCGTTGCCTCCCACGATCAGCAGGATCAGGTTGCCCAGGTACTCCATCGGGCTCATGTTTCTGGTGGCCTCCCCGTGGGCCAGCATGGAGACCAGGTCATTGCCGGGCGGCGCCGCCACCCGCTCATTCCACAGGCCGGTGAAGTATTCTAGGCACTGCAGCAGGATCTGCTGGCGGTGCTCGTCGCTGTCGATAAGGCCCATACCGGGAATGGCCGTGGAGACATCCGACCAGTAGGTCAGTTTGGCGCGTTCCTGGAAGGGAAAGTCGAACAGCGTAGCCAGCATGCGCGTGGTCAACTCGATGGAGACTTGCTCCACCCAGTTGAAGGGCTCTCCCACAGGCAGGTGATCCAGTACATCGGCGGTGCGCTCGCGAATAATGGGCTCGAAATTGCGCAGGTTTTCCGGGCCGGTCACCGGCGCCACCACCTTGCGCTGCTCATCGTGCCGGGGCCGGTCCATGGCGATGAACATGGGCAGGGTAAAGTCCTCGAAGGGGTCCCGAATGGTGATGGTGGGCTCGGAGGAGTAAACCTCGTGGGAAGTGTCCACCTTCATGATGTCCTCGTAGCGGGTAACCGACCAGTAGGGGGCGAAAAAGCCGGTTTGGCACAGGTGCACCGGCGCCTCGTCGCGCAGGCGCTTGAACCAGGGCCCCTCGGCGCCGCCGGCGAACAGGAAGGGGTTGGCCACATCCAGTTGTTCAAGCGGCAGGGTGTAGGGGTCCTGCCGGGCCTGCTCGGGATTGAAAATGTCGAATATCTCGGTCATGGTTGAATCTCCAGTCTGAGGCAGGGCCCAGTTTAGGCCAGCGCCATTACCCTTGCCACCCAATAAGCCGCGCTTGCATTGTCGCCTTGATTGACTAGAGTAAAGCGCCTGTACAAAACAGCTACAGCAGCGAAGGTTCGGGAGTAGATAATAATGACGACACGCAACAATATCCGCGCGCTGGCCGCGATGCTTGGCATGCTGCCGCTGGGCGGCGCCCTGGCGGCCGAATCGGCAGCCCAGTCCAACGCCTACTTCGGCGCGGTGCATGTGCACACCTATTATTCCTTTGACGCCTACACCAATGGCACCCTGGCTTCCCCGGCCCAGGCATACCAGTGGGCCAGGGGCGAGGCGATACCGGGTGGCGGGGGTGGCCCCGACCTGAAAATCAGGCAGCCGCTGGATTTTTACGCGGTCTCGGACCACGCCGAGTGGCTGGGTGTGTTCAAGATGATGGAAGAGCCCGCCAGCGCCATCAGCAAGCACCCGCTGGCGCCGCTCATCACCTCTCCTGACCCGAATACGGCCATGCAGGCCTTCGCCACCGTGTTGCGCGACTTCAGCGGCGGCAAACGCGATCGCGCCCTCGAAGACCCCGCTCTCAGCAAGAGTGTGTGGAGCAAGATCGCCGCCACCGCCGACGAGTACTACCGCCCGGGAGAGTTCACCACCTTCCCGGCTTTCGAGTGGTCGGCCAACCCTGAAATGCGCAACCTGCACCGCGTGGTGTTGTTCAGGGATTCGCGGAACCTGCCGGACCTGGTGCTGTCCTCCCTGGACTCCACGGACCCGGAGGTATTGTGGGAGTGGATGGGTGAGCAACGCCAGCAGGGTGCGACCCTGCTGGCTATACCCCACAACGGCAATGCCAGCGATGGACTGATGTTTTCCCTGCAGACCGTCGACGGCAAGCCGCTGGACGAGGCCTATATCCGCACCCGCGCCGCCAATGAACCCCTCTACGAGATCACCCAGATCAAGGGAACGTCCGAGACCAACCCGGCGCTGTCCCCCAACGATGAATTCGCCAACTTTGAACAGTGGGACTACACCCTGTCGGCGGACGGCCTGCGGCCCACCCAGCGCAAGGGCAGTTTCGCCCGCCAGGCCCTGCTGGACGGTCTCGGCTTTGCCGCCCGCGGCATGGGCGACCCGTTCCAATACGGGTTTATCGGTGACTCCGATACCCACAACGCCGCTGCCAGCAATGAAGAATACAACTACAGCGGCAAATTCGCCTTCGAGAACAACCCCAAAGTACGCCTGCAGGGCGTGCCGGGGCAGCCGGCCCACCAGGTACAGCAGGTGCGGGAATTCAGTTCCGGCGGCCTGGCCGGGGTGTGGGCGGCGGAAAACACCCGCGAGGCCATTTACGAGGCCATGCTGCGGCGCGAAACCTTTGGCACCAGCGGCCCCCAGATCAAGGTGCGCCTGTTCGGCGGCTGGGATTACGACAACGAGGATCTGGGGGCGGCGGATTTTGTCGCCCGCGGTTACGCCGGGGGTGTGCCCATGGGGGGTACCTTGTCGGCAGCGGGCAAGCAGGCGGCGCCCACCTTCATGGTGTGGGCCAGCAAGGATGCGCTCAGCGGAAACCTGGACCGGATCCAGATCATCAAGGGCTGGCTGGACGCCGACGGCCAGCAGCGGGAGAAAATCTACAACGTGGCCTGGAGCGGTGAGCGCAAGCCCGATGCCGACGGCAAGCTGGCGGCGGTGGGCAATACGGTAGATGTTGCGAAGGCCAGCTACACTAACAGCATCGGTGCGCCCGAGCTGTCGGCACTGTGGCGGGATCCCGACTTCGACCCGTCGGAGCAGGCCTTCTACTATGCGCGGGTACTGGAGATTCCCACGCCGCGCTGGAGCACCTACGACGCCAAAACCCTGGGGATAGACGTGCCGGAGGGCTTGCCCGCCAGCATCCAGGAGCGGGCTTTTTCTTCACCTGTCTGGTATCGGCCATCCGCCGGTGTCACAGCAAAGAGGTAAACAGTATGGCATTACAGGCGCAACCCGAGCCCGGGAACGCTAGCGCGGACACCACCCCGGCGGAGCCCTTCCTGCTCGAAGACCTCAGGGGTAATGTGCTGTGGCTGACCCTGAATCGTCCCGGGCAGCGCAATCCCCTGTCCAGTGGCATGATTACCGCCCTGCGCACGGCCATGGCCGGTGCCGCCGACAACCCCGCGGTGCGGGTGGTGGTCATCTCCGGCGCCGGATCGATGTTCAGTGCCGGCCATGACCTGCGCGAGATGCAGCGGCAAGCTGGCGAGAGCCCGGAGGCGCATCGGCAGCGGGTGCGGCAGGTACTGGATGACTGCGCCAGCATGATGCTGGGTATCGTGCACTCTCCCAAGGCGGTGATCGCCCGCGTGCACGGCACGGCCACCGCGGCCGGCCTGCAACTGGTGTCCGCCTGCGACCTGGCCATCGCCGATGAGCAGACCCGGTTCTGCACCCCGGGAGTGAATATCGGCGCCTTTTGCACCACGCCGTTGGTAGGGGTCGGTCGCAATGTACTGCGCAAGCACGCCCTGGAACTGGCCCTGACGGGCGATATGTTCGGCGCCGACGATGCCCTGCGTTTCGGCCTGATCAACAAGGTCGTGGTCGCCGGAGAACTCGCTGCTGAAGTGGAGCAGTTGGCGGCAAAAATCGCCAGCAGATCTGCCCAGGCAATCCGCCTGGGCAAGGAGGCCTTTTATCGCCAGGTCGAGATGCCGCTGGAAGAGGCCTTCAGGTACGCCACCGAGGCCATGCTGGCCGGCCTGATGACAGCGGATGCCGCCGAGGGCACCACCGCCTTCCTGGGCAAGCGCAAGCCGGTCTGGGGCGAGGCCTGAGTCGCCGTGCCGCTGACTGCCGACCGGGACATCGCCCGCATTCTCGAGACTACCCGGCGTATCGCCCTGGTCGGAGCCAGTCACAAACCCGAGCGCCCCAGTCACCGGGTAATGCAGTTCCTGCTGGCTGAGGGTTACCAGGTGTTTCCGGTGAACCCCGGTCTCGCCGGCCAGGAGCTGCTGGGCTGCCAGGTCTACCCCGAGCTGGCCGCGGTGCCCGCAGCCATCGACATGGTGGAGGTATTCCGCCAGTCGCACTACCTGCAGGCGCTGGTGGACGAGGCTGTCGAAGTCGGCGCGAGGACAATCTGGACCCAGCTTGGGGTGGTCGATACGGATGCCGCCGCCCGGGCGGAGCAGGCCGGACTCGAGGTCGTGATGGATCGCTGCCCGGCAATCGAATTACCCCGCATACGGGCCGCTGGCCTGTTGCCCTGAGGAGGACAATGATATGACAGCGATAAACGAAAACCTGCACGCCGATACGGCCGCCCGTTTACGGTCCTGTTTCGAGCAACAGCGGGCCGCCTACCTGGAAGCGCCCAACCCGGACTATGCCCAGCGCAAGCAGGACCTGCTGACGCTCAAGCGCATGGTGGCGGAGAATGTCGACGCCATCATCGCGGCGATCAACGAGGACTACGGCAACCGCTCGCGGCATGAGTCCCAGTTCGCCGAGATCATCTCCGTAACCGATGGCATCAATGACTGTATCAAGCACCTGAAGAAGTGGATGAAGGTGCAGAAGCGCCATGTGGACCACAGCATGTTTTTCGGTGGCAAGAACCGCGTCATACCCCAGCCGCTGGGGGTGACCGGGATCATCGTACCCTGGAATTTCCCGATTAACCTGAGCTTCATGCCCCTGGCCTCGGCCTTCGCCGCGGGCAACCGGGCCATGGTCAAGATGTCGGAAAACTCCATTGCCCTGAGCCGCTTGCTGATCGGGCTTTGCGGGCGGTATTTTCCCGAGGAAAAACTGGCCTTTTTCGAGGAGACCGGCGGCGTCGGCATCGAGTTTTCGAAAATACCTTTCGACCTGCTGGTGTTCACCGGCTCCGGGCAGACCGGGCGCGCGGTAATGGCGGCGGCGGCGCAAAACCTCACGCCGGTGGTGCTGGAACTGGGGGGCAAGGCCCCGGCGGTCATCGACCCGAACTACCCGCTGGAAAAAGCGGTGGGGCGGATCATGTTCGTCAAGCAGTTCAATGCCGGCCAGATCTGCACCAACGTGGACTACGTATTCGTGCACGAGACCCAGCGGGAGGAGTTCGTGGCCCAGGCCAGGGCCTACGTGGCCAAGCACTGCCCCGACATCAACCATGTCGATTACACCTCGATTATCGACGACCGCTCGGTGCAGCGCCTGCAGGACACGCTGGCCGATGCCCGGGAAAAAGGCGCTACCGTGATCAACCTCTGTGGCAACCAGGAGGTAAACCTGGCGCAGCGCAAGTTCCCGCTGCACCTGGTGCTGGACACCACCCCGGACATGATCATCCGCAACCGCGAGACCTTCGGCCCGCTGCTGATGGTGCTGACCTACAAGGAACCCGCCGAGGTGCTGGAATACGTCAACTCCCACGATCGCCCCCTGGCGCTATACCCCTTTACCAACGACGACAAACTGGCGGACCTGTATATCGAGCGCATCATGTCCGGCGGCGTCACGGTGAACGATGCCTTGATGCATGTGGCCCAGCACGATATACCCTTTGGCGGGGTGGGCCCCAGCGGCATGGGGCACTACCATGGCTACGAGGGCTTCGTGACCTTCTCCAAGTTGCGCCCGGTGTTTTACCAGGCGAGCTTCTCCTTCCTGCAGTGGCTGCGCCCGCCCTACAAGGGCTTCGCGACGCGGGTCTATAACCTGCTGGTGAAGCTCAAGAGTTGATGGTCATGCGCTATCCGTTCCTGCTGTTGCTTGCTCTGCTGGCCGCCTGCGACCGCGAGCAGGCCGCGGCCCCCGCGAGCCCCGGGGCCCCGGAGATCGCCGCGGTGATCGAGGCGCAGGTGGCGCCCCTGCCGGACACGGACTGGGCCCTGCACGGCAATGACTACCGGGAGCAGCGTTTCTCTCCCCTGGCGCAGATCAACCGCGATAACGTTCAGGAGCTCGGCCTGGCCTGGTCATTCGATATGTATACCCAGCGCGGGGTGGAGGCCACCCCCCTGGTGGTGGATGGCGTCATGTATGTTACCGGCAGTTGGTCCATGGTCTACGCCCTGGATGCGCGCAACGGCGAGCTGAAATGGTTTTTCGATCCCCAGGTCGACCGCTCGTTTCTCGCCAAGGGCTGCTGTGACGCGGTCAATCGCGGTGTCGCCTACACCGACGGCAAGGTCATCGTGGCCACCTACGACGGCCGCCTGGTGGCCCTGTCGGCGGCCGACGGTGCGGTGCTGTGGGAGGTGCAGACCACGGACCGGGAGCAGTCCTATACCATCACCGGCGCACCGCGTATCGCCGGCGACAAGGTAGTGATTGGCAATGGCGGCGCGGAGCTGGGAGTGCGCGGCTACGTGTCTGCCTATGACCTGGCCAGCGGCGCCATGGTATGGCGTTTTTACACGGTGCCGGGAAACCCCGAAGACGGTTTCGAGAATGCGGCCATGGAGCGCGCCGCCAAAACCTGGACCGGTGAATGGTGGCAGTGGGGCGGCGGCGGCACCGTCTGGGACGCCATCGTCTACAACCCCGAGCTCGACCTGTTGTACATAGGGGTCGGCAACGGCTCCCCCTGGAACGCGCGCCTGCGCAGCCCCGGGGGGGGCGACAACCTGTACCTGGCCTCCATCGTGGCCCTGCGCCCGGACACCGGCGAGTACGTGTGGCACTACCAGACCACCCCCGGCGAGACCTGGGACTACACCGCCACCCAGCACATCATGCTGGCCGAGCTGGAAATAGACGGCAAGCCGCGCAAGGTGCTGATGCAGGCACCCAAGAACGGCTTCTTCTACGTGCTGGACCGGCAGAGCGGGGAGCTGATCTCCGCCGAGCAGTACGGCCAGGTCAACTGGGCCAGCCATGTCGACATGGCCACCGGGCGGCCGGTGGAAACCCCCAACGCCCGGGTGTTCGACGGTAAAAACGTGTCCCTGCCCAGCAATGCCGGCGCCCACAACTGGCCGCCCATGGCGTATAACCCGGACGCGGGGCTGGTGTATATTCCCGTGATGGTATTTCCGGTCGCGTTCCTGGAGCCGACCGAGGAAAAGGACAGCAAGCCCGGCCAGGGTTACTGGAACGTGGGATTCGATCGCATGGCCGGCTCTCCTCCGAAGATCCCCAACCTGGGCGAGATTCTCGATAGCCAGTTTCTGGGGCAGTTGGTGGCGTGGGATCCGGTGAAGCAGGAGGCTCGCTGGAAGGGGCCGGTAGGGCGCCCGGTGCTGGGCGGGGTGTTGAGTACCGCCGGCGGTCTGGTGTTCAGCGTGGCCCGTGCCGATCAACTCGCAGCCTTCGATGCCTATACCGGGGAGGAATTGTGGTCCAGCTATACCGGTAACGCGGCTGCCGCGCCGATCTCCTACGCCATCGACGGAGAGCAATACATCGCCATCGCCCAGGGCTTTGGCGGTGGTTATGCCGCCGAGGGCGGGCCGGTGGCTCACGACTGGAAGATCAGGAATATGTCGCGGGTCATGGCCTTCAAGCTCGGCGGCAAGGCCGAGTTGCCCCCGCCGCGGGTGGACAATCGGGAGATGCCCAGGCCGGCCCCTGCGACCGCCGATGCCGCCACCCTGGAGCGCGGTGAAAGCGTTTATCACCGCCACTGCGGTTACTGCCACGGCGATGGTCTGCGCACCGGCGGCGTGACCCCTGACCTGCGCTGGTCCTCCGGGCAAACCCATGAAATGTGGCAGGATATCGTCCTCGGTGGCGTGCTTCGGGAGCGCGGCATGGTGAGTTTCAGCGCTTACCTTACCCCGGATGACGCCGAGGCGATTCGCCAGTATGTGCTTGCGGAGGCTAATCGCCTGTACCTCGAGACCCACCCGGAGCCCGTCGCCGGTAACTGACGCGCGCGCTGCCAGGACTCGCCCTGCTTCCACCTTGGTCGAATTGCCAGCGGCAGCCCCGGGTATTAGTTTCAGCAGATTACTTGCAGCGGGAGTGCAACCATGAGTGACAGCCAGATTTGGCAGGACGCGGCCGAAAACATCCACTGGTACCAGCGGCCCACAAGGCTGTTGGATGACAGCAACCCGCCGTTCTACCGCTGGTACCCCGATGGCGTGACCAATGCCTGTTACAACGCCGTCGACATCCACGTGGAGCAGGGCAGGGGTGAGCAGCTGGCGGTTATTTATGACAGCCCGGTGACCAGATCCCGGCGCACTTACACCTACAGCCAGTTACTGTTGGAAGTCGCGCGGTTCGCCGGTGTGCTGGCGAGCCAGGGCGTGGGCAAGGGCGACCGGGTGATCCTGTATATGCCCATGGTGCCGGAAGCGCTGATCGCCATGCTGGCCTGCGCTCGTATTGGCGCCATTCACTCGGTGGTATTCGGCGGCTTTGCCAGCAATGAGCTGGCGGTGCGCATCGACGACGCCACGCCCAGGGTGGTGGTGTCGGCGAGCTGTGGCGTGGAACCCAATCGCATCGTGGCGTACAAGCCGCTGCTGGACCAGGCGATAGAGCTGGCCACGCACAAGCCCGACCAGTGCATCATCCTGCAGCGCCCGATGCAGGAGGCGACCCTGCAGCCGGGCCGCGACCTGGACTGGGAGGAGGCGATGGCCGATGCCGAGCCCGCCGCCTGTGTCCCGGTGGGCGCCAACGATCCGCTGTACATTCTCTACACCTCCGGTACCACGGGCCAGCCCAAGGGCGTGGTGCGCGATACCGGGGGCAGTATCGTCAGCCTCAAGTGGAGTATGAAAAACATCTACAACGTCGATCCCGGCGAGGTGTACTGGGCGGCCTCGGATGTGGGTTGGGTGGTGGGGCACTCCTATATCGTTTACGGTCCGCTGTTCAACGGCAACACCACGCTCATCTACGAGGGCAAGCCGGTGGGAACCCCCGACCCCGGGGCGTTCTGGCGGGTTATCGATGAACACAAGGTCAAGGTGATGTTTACCGCCCCCACGGCGTTTCGCGCTATCCGCAAGGAAGACCCCGAGGGCAAATACCTGGACAAATACGACCATTCCGGGCTGCGGGCGCTGTTCCTGGCGGGCGAGCGCTGTGACCCCAACACCCTGGAGTGGGCCCGGGAAAAGCTGCAGGTACCGGTGATAGACCACTGGTGGCAGACCGAGACCGGCTGGTCCATTTGTGCCAATTGCCTGGGCATAGAACAGCTGCCCATCGTGCCCGGCTCCCCGGCCAGGGCGGTGCCCGGTTACGATGTGCAGGTGCTGGACCGGGACGGCAGTCCCGTGGCCCCGGGGGAGATCGGTGCACTGGTCATAAAGTCGCCGCTGCCCCCCGGTACTTTCACCACCCTGTGGAATGCCGAAGATCGCTATGTAAAAGCATATTTCAGCAGGTATCCGGGCTATTACGAAACCGGCGACGCCGGCTATATCGATGACAACGGCTACGTGTTCGTGATGGCGCGCACCGACGATGTCATCAACGTCGCCGGCCATCGCCTCTCAACCGGGGCCATGGAGGAGGTGCTGGCGGACCACCCGGATGTCGCCGAGTGCGCCGTGATCGGCATTGCCGACAAGCTCAAGGGCCAGCTGCCCCTGGGATTGCTGGTGCTCAACGCCGGCGTTAACCGCGACCCGGGGGCCATCGTCGCCGAGGTGATTCAGCAGGTCCGCGACCGCATTGGCCCGGTGGCGGCCTTCAAGCACTGTGCGGTGGTCAGTCGCCTGCCCAAGACCCGTTCCGGGAAGATCCTGCGCGGCACCATGCGCAGTATTGCCGACGGCGAGCCCTGGAAAATGCCGGCGACCATAGACGATCCGGCCATCATGGATGAGATAAGCGCGGTGCTGGACTCCATGGCGTTGCAGGCCGATGCCGGCTAGCCGGGCGTCGCGCTGACTTCGCCGCCCACGTACAGCCAGCGCCCCGCACTGCGCTGGAATACGGATTTTTCGTGCAGTACCTGCTCGCTGCCGTTTGCAGCGCGATACCAGGCGTTGAATTCCACCCAGCCCTTGTCTCCCTGCTGGGCCCTGGCCAGAATCTCCAGCCGGGTCCACTGCTGGCCGCGCTCGGACAGCGCCTCGGCGGTCAGCGTCCCCGCCGTGGGTGGAAACCAGGTCCGCAACAGGTAGTCCCCGTGGTTGCCCAGTGCATAGGCGCTGTAGCGCGAGCGCATCAATTGCTCCGGCGTCTTAGCCAGCTCGCCGTTATCCAGGAAGCGGCCGCAGCACCGTTTGTACAGCTTGTTGCTGCCACAGACACAGAGTTCTTTCATGTCGTTCCTTCGGTCTCCTGGTTTGATTTGCCAGCCTAGGGCACCTCTGATCAATTCGGTAATGCCTCAGCGGAGCCTCTGGCGCACTTTGGCAAGGCGCACCGCGAAGGTCAAGGCTGGTTGTCCTTGACGAGTGGTGCAACGCAGTCCAAAGGGCGCCAGAGGCCCGCCCTGCGGGGCTTCGCGTCGAGACTGCCCGCTGCGTTGCAGCCGTTTGAAAGGCAACCAGCCTTCCTGCACGACTGCGCCTTGCTGGCAGTCTCGACGCAAAGCCTGAGGCATCACCGAATTGATCAGAGGTGCCCTGGAGGGAATGCCGCCAGTATTCAACGGCGGCCATCTTTCCGCCGCGGTGTTATGCTCTGGAAAAGTGGATTATTGAGGAACGAGCCCATGACCCAGCCGCGTATTCCCATGGTGGATCCAGACAGTCTGGAGCCGCGCTTTGGCAACCTGCACATCGCGCGCACGATAGCGCAGAACCCCGGGTTGCTGGCGGCCTGGGGAGGCTTTGCGACCTATATTCTCGGCCCCGAGCTCTCGATCCCGCCCCGGGAGCGGGAGCTGGCGATATTGCGCGTGGGCTGGAACCACCAGGCCAGCTATGAGTGGAGTCACCATGTCGCCATCGCCCAGGGCCTGGGCATGGCGGACGAGGATATCCTGGCGGTGCAGGAGGGGCCGGGCTCTGCGCACTGGGGCGAGCGCGACGCGCTGATCCTGCAGGCCGCGGACGACCTGTGGGCGCAGAGGGAGATATCCGCCGCGACCTGGGACGGCTTGAAACAGTTCTACTCGGACCGGCAAATGCTGGACCTGTTGTTCACCCTGGGCCAGTACACCATGGTGTCCATGGTGCTCAACAGCACCAAGGTACAACTCGAGGAAGGCTTCGAGGGCCTGTAGGTGGCCCGGCATGCAGCACTGAAAGGGAGCACGCGCGATGCGTCGTTGGAATGGTTGGGGCGATGACAGTAACAGTTACCCGGTAAAGCCCGCCGCCAGGGAGTTTATAGAGCGCATGCTGGGGCCGGGCACCAGCCTGCCCGAGGCCTCCCTGGACCGGGTGCTGTCCGTGGTGCCGCCCTCGCGCCTGCCGGAACACCCGCTGGTCAATGCCTCCGCGCTGGAGCGGGTGCGCCACGCCCGGGGCCAGAGCCTGCCGGACTGGCTGGCGATGCGCAGCGGTGAGTTCGGCGTGTTCCCGGACGGGGTCGCCTTTCCCGCTAGCGCCGCTGAGGTACGCGAGCTGCTGGCCTATGCCCGCCAGCACCAGGTACTGGTCATTCCCTACGGCGGGGGTACCTCGGTGGTGGGGCATATCACGCCGGCCCCCGGTGAGCGGTCGGTGTTAACGGTGGACATGGGCCGCATGAACCAGTTGCTGGACCTCGACGAGGAGAGCCTGCTGGCGACCTTTGGCGCGGGGGTGGCGGGGCCGGAGCTGGAGGCCCAGCTGCGGGCCCGGGGCTACACCCTGGGACACTTTCCCCAGTCGTTCGAATTGTCCACCCTGGGCGGCTGGGTGGCCAGCCGCTCCAGCGGGCAGCAGTCCATGCGCTATGGCCGCATCGAGCAGCTGTTTGCCGGCGGCAACATGGAAACCCCCCTTGGCACCCTGCGGATACCGACGTTTCCCGCCTCTTCCGCCGGACCCGACCTGCGGGAAATGGTGCTGGGCTCCGAGGGGCGCATGGGGATCCTGACCGAGGTGAAGGTCAGGGTGCTGCCCCTGCCGGAGCACGAGTCCTTCCACGTGGCCTTTCTCCCGGATTGGGGCAGCGCCCGCGACACGGTGCGCGAGATCGTGCAGAGCAAACAGCAGCTGTCCATGCTGCGCTTGAGCAGCGCGGTGGAAACGGCCACCCAGCTGGTGCTGGCCGGTCACCCGAAACTGGTGGGCGCACTGGAGAAATACCTGACCTGGCGGGGCGTGGGGGCGGGCAAATGCATGCTCACCTATGGCGTGACCGGCGGTCGGGACCAGTGCCGTTCGGCGCTGCGGCGCACCAACCGCATGATTCGCAGCGCGGGCGGCGTCACTACCGGCACGGCCCTGGGCAAGAAGTGGCAGCACGGCCGCTTTCGCACGCCCTACTTGCGCGAGACCCTGTGGCAACTGGGGTACGTCGTCGATACCCTGGAAACCGCCACCGACTGGCCCAATGTCGACCGCATGATGGCGACCATGGAGGGCACCCTGCGCGAGGCGGCCGGCGACACGCCGCTGCACCTGTTTACCCACCTGTCCCACCTTTATCCGCAGGGCTCCAGCATCTACACCACTTACCTGTTCCCCATGGCGGGCAGCTACCAGCAAACCCTGGAGTGCTGGCAGCGGCTCAAGAGCGAGACCTCCCGGGCCATCGTCGCCGCGGGCGGCACCATCAGCCACCAGCACGGGGTGGGCAGCGACCACGCCCCCTACATGCTGTCGGAAAAAGGCGCGCTCGCGGTCGGCGCGATAAGCCGGTTGTGTACCTACTTCGATCCCCGGCAGCAGATGAATATCGGCAAGCTGCTGCCCGCCGATGCGGCGGGCGGGGACGCGGGATGAGCATGCTGGGAGACCAGGCGTCGCGCCGGCGGCTGTGGCAGCAACTGCTGGCGCAGCAGGGCGAGACCCACTGGGATATGGTAGTGGTGGGCGGCGGTATCGTGGGTGCCGGGGTGCTGCGCGAAGCGGCCAGGCTGAACCTCAAGGTGCTGCTGCTGGAGCGCCAGGATTTTTCCTGGGGCACTTCCAGCCGCTCCTCGAAAATGGTGCACGGTGGCCTGCGCTACATCGCCAGCGGCGACTTCAGGATTACCCGTGAATCGGTGGTGGAGCGCGAGCGCCTGCTGCGGGAGGCCGCCGGCCTGGTGACGCCGCTGCCCTACCTGTTTACCAGCCGCAAGGGTCAGTTTCCCGGTCGCTGGTCCTTTACCGCGCTGTTGAATATCTACGACTTCTTTGCCGGGCGGCGGGATCATCGTTTCCTGGCCCCCGACCAGCTCGAGCTGCAGGCGCCACACCTGCAGGCGGAAGGACTCAAGGGTGCCTGCCAGTATACCGACGCGACCACCGACGATTCGCGCCTGGTACTGCGAATCCTGGATGAGGCGGTCAGCGCAGACGGTGTCGAGCTGCTCAATTATGTGGCCGTGGAGACCCTGCTGGAGGAGGCGGGCCAGGTGGCGGGCGTGCGCGCTCGCGATGTGCTCAGCGACGCCAGCGTCGACATCCGCGCCAGGGTGGTGGTCAATGCCACCGGGGCATGGGCCGACCGGTTGCGCCAGCAGGTCGGGGGTGAAAACCATATCCGTCCCCTGCGCGGCAGCCACCTGGTGTTTCCCTATCACTGCCTGCCGGTGTCGCAGGCCGTGACCGTGTTGCACCCCGCGGACCGGCGCCCGGTATTCATTTTTCCCTGGGAGGGGGCCACGGTGGTCGGCACCACTGACCTGGACCACCGTGAAGACCTCGACCGGGAGGCCGCCATCACCCGGGAGGAAACCGATTACCTGTTGCGTCTGGTACACCAGCAGTTCCCCGGTCTCGCCGTCACGGAAGCCGACGTGCTCTCCACCTGGTCGGGTGTCCGGCCCGTGGTCAGTTCCGGCAAGCTGGACCCGTCGGCGGAACGCCGCGACCACAGTGTGTGGCGGGACAGGGGACTGGTGTCGGTGGCCGGGGGCAAGCTCACCACTTTCCGCGCCATCGCCCTGGACGTGCTGGCTGCTGCGGCGGACCACCTGCCCATGGCGGGCCTGGACAAGGACCTCGACCAGCCGATATTTGCCCCCGTGGCCGGTGCGGAGAAGCGCCTTGCGCCACTGCTGGCGGCGGACCAGCGGCGGCGTTTGCTGGGGCGCTACGGCGCCGCTATCGTCCCCTGGGTGCTGGCGGAGCAGGCGGCCAACCTGGAGACCATAACAGGCACCCGCACCCTGTGGACGGAGTTGCGCTGGGCCGCCTCCCGTGAGGCCGTGTGCCATCTGGACGACCTGCTGCTGCGCCGCACCCGCATCGGCCTGCTGGTGAAAGACGGCGCCCTGCAGCACATCGACAGGGTGCGCGAACTGGTGCAGCCCCTGCTGGCCTGGGACGACGCTCGCTGGGCCCTGGAAGTGGATCGCTACCGCGGCATCTGCCGGGATTTCTACAGCCTGCCCGCATGAAAAACGCCGACCAGGACCTGTTACTGGCCATCGACAACGGTACCCAGAGCGTGCGCGCGCTGTTGTTTGACCTGCAGGGCAATATCCTCGCCAAGTCCCGGGTGGAACTGGAGCCCTATCGGGCGTCCCACCCCGGGTGGGCGGAGCAGGATGTGGAATACTACTGGCGGGGCGTCTGCAATGCCTGCCAGCAGCTCTGGCTCGAGATCGGCGACGACAGGCAGCGTATCGCCGGCATGGCGCTGACCACCCAGCGGGCTACAGTGGTCAACCTGGATGCCAGCGGTGAACCCCTGCGCCCCGCCATCACCTGGCTGGACCAGCGGCGGGCACCGGAGCTGCCCCCGGTTGGCTACGGCTGGGACGCGCTGTTCAAGCTGGTAGGGCAGGCGGGCATGGTGCGCTACTTTCGTCGCGAAGCCGAGAGCAACTGGATCCGCCTGCAACAACCCGATATCTGGGCCAGAACCCACAAGTACCTGCTGCTGTCGGGCTACCTCAGTTACAAATTGTGCGGCCAGTACGTGGATTCCAGTGGCTGCCAGGTCGGCTATATCCCTTTCGACTACCGCCATCAGCGCTGGGCGACCCGCCTGAGTTGGAAATGGCCGGCGACGGGCATCGGGCCGGCGCAGTTGCCGGCGCTGTGCCCGCCCGGCTCGCTGCTGGGGCGGGTCAGCCAGCAGGCGGCGCGGGAAACAGGCCTGCCCGCCGGCCTGCCTATCATCGCCGCGGCCGCGGACAAGGCCTGCGAGATTATCGGTTCCGGCTGCCTGGGCCCTGAGGTGGGCGCCATCAGCTACGGCACCACGGCCACGGTCAATACCACCAGCGGCAAGTATCTGGAGGCGATTCCCCGGCTGCCGGCCTACCCCGCCGCCATCCCGGGGGCCTATTGCACCGAGATCCAGGTATTTCGCGGTTTCTGGATGGTGAACTGGTTCAAGCAGCAGTTCGGCACGCCCGAGGTGGAGGAGGCCAGGCGTATTGGCGTTGCGCCCGAGGTGCTGTTCGACCGGCTGCTGGAGGGCATACCCGCCGGGTCCATGGGACTGGTGCTGCAACCCTACTGGACGCCGGGGGTCAAGGTGCCGGCGCCCGAAGCCAAGGGCGCCATCGTCGGCTTCGGCGACGTGCACACCCGGGGGCATATCTACCGGGCCATCCTGGAGGGGCTGGCCTATGCCCTGCGGGAGGGCGCCGAGCGCATCGAAAAGCGTTCCGGAGCCCGTATCACCAGCCTGCGGGTGTCGGGTGGCGGCTCCCAGAGCGACCGGGTGATGCAGGTTACCGCCGATGTGTTCGGCCTGCCGGCGGAGCGCCCTCATACCTACGAGACCTCAGGCCTGGGGGCGGCTATCGATGCCGCGGTGGGCCTGGGTTGCTACCCGGATTTCGCCACCGCCGTCGCCAATATGACCCGCCCCGGCCGGCGGTTTGAGCCCGACCCGGCCAACCGCGCGCTCTACGAGCAACTCTACCAACAGGTCTACCGCAAAATGTACGGCCGCCTGTCGCCGCTGTACCAGGCCATCCAGCGCATTACCGGCTACCCCGCCCCCTGAACCGGCTCCGCATTGCGGCGTGGGTCGGCCCGCTTTACAGCTTGAGCTTGATCATCAGCTTGTACAGGGCATTGAATACCTTGCCATAGGGCGGGTAGAGCAGCGGCAGGGCGGTGAAGCGGAACTGCGAAAATACCGGCCGCATCTTGCTGAACTCCACGAAGCCCTCGTGCCCGTGGTAGTGCCCCATGCCGCTGGCGCCGACGCCGCCGAAGGGCATATCGTGCTGGGCCACGTGAAATGAGCAGTCGTTGATGCTGACCCCGCCGGAGATCGTGTTCCTGATCACCCTGTCCTGCAGTTCCTTGTCGTTGCTGAACAGGTACAGGCCCAGCGGCCTGTCGTGGCGCTTGATATAAGCCAGCACCTCGTCGAGGTTGCGATAAGTTCGCACCGGCAGCAGTGGGCCGAAGATTTCCTCCTGCATGATGGTCATGTCATCGGTCACATCCAGCACCAGGTGCGGCGGCAGCAGGCGCGACTCGCTGTCCGGCGCACTGGCCGGGGCGAGGTTGACCACTTTGGCGCCCTTTGCTTGCGCATCTTCCAGGGTGGCGGTCAGGCGCGCATAGGAACTGGCATCGATAATGGAGGTGAACTGTCCGTTGCGGATATCGGGGTAGCGCTTCGCCATGATCTTGCGGGCGGCCTCCACAAAGGCTTCCAGTTTGCTCTCCGGCAGGTACAGGTAGTCGGGGGCCACGCAGGTCTGCCCGGCGTTCATAAACTTGGCAAACAGCATGCGGCTGGCGGCGGTTTCCAGGTCGAAATCCTCGGCGATGATGGTGGGGGATTTTCCCCCCAGTTCCAGGGTCACCGGCGTCAGGTGCTCGGCGGCGGACTTCATCACCGTGCGCCCGGTTTCCGCGGAGCCGGTGAAGATCACATGGTCGAAGGGCAGGGTGGTGAACTCGGAGCCCCGCACGCCGGGCAGGATCGCCACGGTGTCCTCGTTAAACTTCGCGCTCACCAGGCCGTGCAGGAGGTGACAGAGATTGCTGGAGTTGGCGGCCATTTTGACCATACAGCGGTTGCCCGCGGCCAGGGCGCTGGCCAGCGGACCCATCACCAGGAACAGGGGATAGTTCCAGGGCGCAACGATACCGACCACACCCTTGGGCTGGGGGATGACCTTGTTGCCGGCCCCGGCGAACCAGATGGAGACATCGCGTTTTTGCGGCTTCATCCACTTCTTGACGCGTTTGCGGCAGTACCTGAAACCGTCGATAGACAGGAAGATTTCCAGCAGCTTGCTCTCCTGTACCGCGCGGTTGCCGAAGTCTTTCGATATGGCGGCGGCAATGGCATCCTGGTTGTCCACCAGGATCTGCTCGAGTTTGAGGAGGTTTTCCCGGCGCTCCTCGCAGCTGGGGAAGGGATTGTCGAAGTACGCCTGGCGCTGTTTCTGCAGGATGCGCTGCGCCTCGTTCCGGGTTTCTTCCGGAAATTGCATGATATTGACTGCCTGTGCCATGTCGACCTCCGCCTGGGCTGTGGTGGTGGGGCCATATCGCCGACCCCCTGGGGCAATGCCAGCCCCACTACAACGACCAGTATAGCAATTACAGCGCCACAGCCCCACAGCGCACCAACGCCCTGCCGGATGCCGCCTGTTGCCGGGTGTGCGGGGCCCACTGGCTGGCCATACTTCGCCGCCATACTTCGCCGCAGTTGCATTTTTATGCCGGAGGTCTATCTTTGTGGGCCTGCCCGGCGCCACTCGTTGCGCCCCCGGGCGCTTCCAATCAACCACAGGAATTTTCATGTTGACACTTCATGGCTTCGCGTACTCGAACTACCACAACATGGTCAAGCACGCCCTGCTGCAAAAGGGCGTTCCCTTCGAGGAGCATGTCGTCTATCCCAATACCCCGGAGATGCTGGCGGTAAACCCCACCGGCAAGGTGCCGGCCATGACGACGGAGCAGGGCACCTGCCTGTCGGAGAGCAGTGTATTGCTGGATTACCTCGAGGATGCCTATCCCGACACGCCGCTCTACCCCGCCAACGCCGAGGCCAGGGCCCAGGTCAGGCAGTTGATGAAAGTGGCCGAGCTGTACCTGGAACTGCCCGCGCGACGCCTGTTGCCGGCCGCACTGGCGAAAATCGCAATAGCTGATTCCATCAAGGCCGAGGTGCGAACCGTGCTGGAAAGAGGCGTCAAGTCGGTGAGGGCGCTGGCCAAATTTGCCCCGTATCTGGCGGGGGATCAGCTGACCCTGGCGGATATCCACCTGCGCTACGCCCTGGCCATACCCAAGCTGGTGGGACCCTCCCAGTTGGACTTCGATGTCGTCGCCGCGGTGGATGGCCTGGCCCAGTGGGACGCGATGATGGCGGACTCGGACATCTCGCGCAAGATAGACGCGGACATGAGCGCCAACCTGCCGGACTTCATGGCGTACGTCGCCAGCGTCAGCAAGTGAGAGCGACCTGCCCGGCAGCCGGTGTGTACGTCCCGATATGAAGCCGCTGGACCTGGAAGACAGGCTGGACCTGCACGAGCTGGCGGCGCGCTACGGCGATATCATTGACGATAGGGACTGGCAGGCGCTGGATCGCGTCTTCACCGAGGACGCGGTATTCGAGGTCATCGACCTGGTCTGCATGGAGGGCCTGGCCGAGATCAAGCGCTATATGCACGACGAGGGCCGGCATCCACTGGCCCACCTGATCACCAATATCCATGTTGTCCAGGACGCGGATGACATCAGGCTGCGCAGCCGGGGAGTCTTCCCCATCAGTGCGCCAGGTGGTGGCCCCGGTCACCGGGTATTCCACGGTTCCTATTATGACCGGGTGGTAAAAACGCCGGCCGGCTGGCGCATAAAAGAGCGTATTTTCTCCGCCGCCAGACTGCCTGGCGGATCACCCGGCAGCTGAAGATTTAACCGTATCCAGCTTTGGTGCAGCTCAAGTGACAATGGTATTGAAGGGAGAATGACCATGCGCAGTGCAATGAAGCAACGCTTGCTGGCACTACTTGGTATTACCGCGACCCTGGTCGGCTTGAGCGCCACACTGCGGGCCGCTGACACCGTCGAGGACTACATCCGCGAATACCCCAACCAGCAACAGACCCGGATGATGAACGCCTGGCTGGAGGACAACAAGCCGGGCACCTTCTATTTTACCGGGCTGGTGGATCCGACCGAGACCACCGTGGTGACACCACAGGCAACGGTTGATTATGGTTACAACTGGTTCAGCCTGAGCAACGGCCCGGCCATTATCGACACGCCGCGCTATGACAGGTTTTTCTCGGTCTCCATTTTCGATATGAAGCACAATATTCCTGCGGTGATCGTCAATCCCGAGCGACCGATCGCGATTGTGCGACCGGGCCAGGCTGTCCCCGAGGGTGACTTCTCGGTGGTTGAACTGGAGACCGACCAGGGTCTCGCTTTCACCCGCATGGTAGTGGTCGACAATATGGACGAGGTGCGGGAACTCAGCAAGTCGATCACCATGACGGGTGGCGACGGCGATATGAACCGGGCGGTCGCGACCTTCTCTCCGGAAGTGGAGGAGGCCGCCCTGGCCGAGATCCAACGTACCGACGTGCGGATGAATCCGGATGAGGCATTCGGGAGAAAATCCGGCGATGTCGATCCCCTGGTGCTGGCGCGTGCGGTCTACCTCGGCCAGTTGGGAACACCAACGGATTCGGTGCGTTACAAGGTGATTTTCACCGATGCCAGCGGCGCCCCGCTCAGCGGCCAGGGCAGCTATGTTTTGACGGTGCCCGCGAACATCGTGCACGATGACGGCTACTACTCCATCACTGTTTACGGCATTGACAACAAGGGGCTGATTCCCAATCCCGCGGGTCGCTATGACCGCACCACCTATTCCTCAACCCCCAATTCCGACGGTACCTACACCGTGTCGCTCAACCCGGCGGGAGAGGGCGTCAACGGCATCCCCACCGGTAAGGACTTCTATGCGGTATTGCGTGCCTATGTGCCGGTTGAGGGCGCCGATCTGACAGTGGCGGTCAAGCGCCTGTCGGCTCCGGGTGCGAGTGAGCAGAAGTAGTCGCCAGTGCTATTGTGCCCATATCGTGGGTTGTGACAGTCCTGATGACGCGTGGGCCAGGAGCTCGGACTCCTTTGGCGCTTGTGCGCAAAAATCGGGTAGTGAGTGCCGAGAGAGATCGAGCAGTCTCATAGGGGTATTGCGTCGGAAGCCGACCTCTGAACATTTTTTGAACAAATGGGATCTGGTCTGCTTTGTGCCAGAAGCGGTCGGTCAATAACGCCCATATAAAAGGCGGAGTGTCAGCGACGTCCAGCGCAAGGTAGCGGAGCGATTTTTAATGTGCCTGTTATATGTTTGGCACATACTATCGAAGTACCTCTGTAACGTGTACCTGATAGGATTTATACCACTTTTCTTTGGTTCATCGCGCATTACCGGGGAAGGCCGCACGGATCTTTAAGAAGAAGTAATCAGTATCCCGGTATCCGTAGGCCATCCGCTTGATCACTTTTATTTTGTTGTTGATACCCTCCAGCACACTCGTGTGGAGGGGATGTTCTGCATGTGCCACGATGCCATTCAGGTAGGGCTTCAGCACCTTGGCAAAGTGCTGTAACGGCTTGATCCCGCTCTCCAGGGCCATGCTGTACCAGCGGTTCCAGCGCCGCATGGCAGCCCTTCTGGTCGGGGCGCGCCAAAGCTCCTTGAGTTGCTGCTTCATCAGGTAGACTGTCATCAGGGGCTGGTTGGCCTGTAGCAATTCGTCCAGTTTGCTGGACTGCTCGTCCGTCAGGTTGGCCGGGTTCTTCAGCAGCAACCAGCGGCCTCGTTTCACCACCTTCCTGGCCGGCCGGTCCTGTCGCAACTCGTTGGCCCTGTCGACCCTGACGCGGTCGATGACTTCCCGACCATATTTGGAGATGACATGGTAGAGGTCATAGACCACCTCAGCCTGCGGGCAGTGCATCTGCACCTCCAGATCGAAGGCGGTATTCATATCCATGGCTACGGCCTCAATCTGCTGGCGGTAGTCACCCAGTTCCTCAAAGAATGGCCGGATCTCGGTCCGGCTACGGCCAATACCGATCCACAGGACCTCCAGGGTGTCGGCATCGGCGACGACGGTGGCGTAACGGTGCCCCTTGAACAGCGCGAATTCATCCATCAGCAGGCGCTTTACCTGGGACCAGTCTGGTGGCTGTACCTCGCGAGCCAGCCTGGCCTTGTCCAGACGCCTGATGGTGTGCCAGTGGAGCTGTGTCAGCTCGGCAATGTGCTTGATCGGCAGGTTGAGGCGGCAGAGTGCCTCGACGTGACTGACCAGCCGGGTTGTTATCCTGGCATGTTTATCTAACCAACTGATATTGCGGGCTTTTACTCCGCAGCATGGACAAACCACCCGAGCGACCGGGACGATCAACGTGGTTTGGTAACCGAGCAGATCCCGATCCCTGATACGCCGATGGGTGACGTCATGGACGCTGGAGCAGGATCGCTGGCACTGGCTACAGGCCAGATCATGGCCGGGATGTGGCATCAGTTGCAAAGTCATGTGGTTGCCCTGAACGTCGAAGCGATCGACCTCAAAGCCTTCCCACAGGAAGCAATCAAGAGGAGAATGGATAACCATAAAGCGGTGTCTTGGTTGTTTTAGTTGAAGCTTCGCAACTCCAACTTTACTCCAATTCACCGCTTTTCTAATTCTGGCTCCCCGCTAATCTGCGAAGAACCTTTTCTTTACCTAGCTTTTGAGCGACCTTATGTTCAGAGTTACTGTGCCAAGCTTTGATATGCTCCAGCGAAGGCCAGTAAGAAATAGCGATTTCACTATTCCCTTCAGTGCATGCCGTAAATTCAGTGCAACCATACTCTCTTATGGCTAAGTCTCTCATACGCTCAGCCATTTTCGAATATTCTGCATCAAGCTTGTTTATTTCTGCTTTAAAGATGACTGCGTACATTAAGTGTGAGTATTCCTTTATGCCACATAACGCTTACCGCAGCGGCGCGGAAAACGCGCAGCGGTTTGGCCGTCCGGCCCCGCCAGGGGCGTACTGCCGGCACTTGTTAATTGCCCCGCTCATCGCGATCCTCGAGAAGGAAATTTCGAAGCTCTCGCTCACTGCGCATAACGTAAAGGATGAGAACCTTTCCCTTACTAGGGCGATAGAATACCCGGCAGGGACCCACTACGACTTCACGATAGCGACTCCCTTCAATCTCTGCAGGGAATTTTCCTGATTTAGGATGACGTTCAAGACGCCCAACGACAGAAAATACCTGCTGAACTAGCTCCCGTGCCGCAGAAGGATTTTCGAGCGCGATATACTCCGCGATTTCGTTTAGGTCCGATAAAGCTGGCTCAGTCCAAGTTAGCTCAGCCATTTCTTCATTTTGGCTTTAGCTTCATCCTGGCTTAGAACCCGGCCCTCTAATGCAGCAGACTCGCCGCGAGCAATCCCTTCTAGAATTTGCATCCTGCGCTGAAGAGACTCGAAGTCTTCAAAATCAACAAGGTAGGCCGACGGCTTCCCATGCTCAGTTATAAGCACGGGCTCCTTGGACTCGTGAAGTTCTGACAGGATTTTGGTGGCCTGGCGCTTCAATGTGGTAACTAATTCGGTCTTCATAAATGTGATACTATTCTATCACTTGGTGTATGGCAAGGGGCAATTAACGCTTTGTAGGTAGCTAATAATCTGTCCGGTTCTGTAGCAAGTATTCTGTCCGGTTTCACTAAGTCCTTGATTGGAGGCAACAAGTGGGCCGGACAGCATGGTTACAGGAGACCAGACTCATGAGATTTGAAGAGGCCTATGATGGTTGGCAGGACAGACGATTGACCCAGGAGCAGGCAGCTCAGCTGCTGGGCGTGTGTGAGCGCACCTTCCGGCGCTATATCGACCGCTACGAGGAGGCCGGTATGGAGGGCTTGATGGACAAGCGGATCAGCGAAGTGTCCAGCCGCAGGGCACCGGTCGATGAGGTGCTGCGGCTGGAGGCCCTGTACAAGGAGCGGTATGACGGCTGGAGCGTCAAACACTTCTTCGAGCGCTACCAGGACGAGCACAAGGGCCAGCGGTCGTATACCTGGGTCAAATCCCGCCTGCAGGCGTCCGCACTGGCCCCCAGGGGCAAACGGCGCGGTACGCAGCGGCGCCGACGTCCCAGGGCACCACTGCCGGGCATGATGATTCACCAGGACGGCTCGACCCACGAGTGGGTGCCGGGTCAGGTCTGGGATCTGATCGTCACCATGGATGACGCCAACAGCGAGATCTACTCGGCGTTCTTCGTGGAGGAGGAAGGGACACTATCAAGCTTTCAAGGGGTCAGGGAGACCCTGCTCCAAAAGGGCCTGTTCAGCAGTTTCTACAGTGACCGGGGCAGCCATTACTGGGTGACCACCGAGGCCGGTGACAAGGTGGACAAGCGCCGCCTGACCCAGTTCGGCCGCGCCATGAACCAGTTGGGCATCCAGATGATAGCGGCCTACTCCCCGGAGGCCCGGGGCCGCTCGGAGCGCTTCTTCCGAACCCTGCAGGACCGGCTGCCCAAGGAACTGGCCTTGGCCAACGTCACCACCATGGAGGCCGCCAACGCGTTCCTGCGCCGCACCTACCTCAAGCGCTTCAACCGCCGGTTCATGGTAACGCCTACGGAGCCAGGTAGCGCCTTCGTCCCGCTGCTGGGGGTCGATATCGACAACATCCTGTGCAGACAGGTGGAGCGCCAGGTGAGCAAGGACAGCTGTGTCAGCTACCAGGGGATGACGCTTGAGCTGCCTCAGGGGCCGCAGTTCAGGCATTTCGCCAGAAAGACGGTAAAGGTGCACGAGTACCCGAAAGGGAACCTGGCGCTATTTCATGGTCCAAGGCACCTTGCCAGCTACACCGCCGATGGCAGACTAAAAGGGCAAACCAAAAAAGCAGCAGCGTAACCCGCTTCGCGGCTGCTCCGGGGTGAGAATCCCGGTTCAACAAAAGCGGACAATTCATTTGCTATAAAAACCGGACAGTTCTACTTGCTAACAACAGGGGCAATTAACGCTTATGGTTGCGGCGGCGGTACGCCGTCCGTAACCCGTACTTGTTATGTTTACGACTCACAAGACACCCAGTAGTCAGGGCGACGGTGAAGATGTGCAATTGCCACGATAACAATTTCATCTTGCTCCGGAGCAAAGTGATAGATTATTCCGTACGGAAATTTTGCGATGAGACAACGTCGTGTCTCCGGACTGAATTGCTGGTAGGCGACAGGAAATTGACGTATACGAGAAATTGAGCGGATCACTTCACTACGAAACCTGCTTCCGAGACCTGCTTGCTCTTATTCGTAGTGGGACACCGCTTCTTCAAACTCGAGCTGAGCGAGTTTGAGGAGCTTTACTTCCACGTTAGGAAGTCTTGAAGGCGTCAGCTAGGGAAATGGCCGGTTCTTGGCCGTTTTTGTAGGCAGACAATCTGGATTCGGCTTCCGATGCCCAAATAGCATCTAGTTCAGTATCAGGTTTGTCCAGGCTCAGAAGGATCTGCTCTGCAACCACTGCCCGCTCCCGGGCAGGAAGCTCAAGCGCTTGATCTATAAGAACTTTTGCGGAACCTGACATAACCTCGACCTCATCCAATGAGACTCACGAACTATGGTAGCGCTGTGAGCTATCCGAGTAAACATAACGCCTATGGCTGCGGACGCGCGTTAGCGCGGTCCGGCGACCGGAGGGAGCGTACAGCCCATAATTGTTATGGTGCGCAGAGCCCACACTAGACCCCCAATGTCTTTTTATTTATCGGGGGTACTCCTACTTCGCGTTCAGTTAACTTACGAGTGGCTACGAGCGGTCTATGTGTTTGTTGCTTATTGAGGGAGTTGGAAGTACCAGAGAATCGATAGAGCTGACGAAATAGTCCTTCGAGTTCGCGTATTTCTAGCTCGGTGATGTTGTCCCAAACCTCGTAGTAAGAGAAGTGGGTCCAGGAGTCTAGTTTCTTCCTTTTATGCTGCGTCAGCCGACTTTTAATCCGTCCATTAGAATCCCGGCCTGACATGCCAACATATACAAGGTCGTACACTTTGCCCTGTTTCCGATATAGAGCATAAATGCCTCGCAAGCCTCTCGGGACAATATTAACTTCATCGATCGGACGATACTCTAAGGCCGACTTAATGAATCGCATGCTACTTTTCATAGTTTGTTGCACCAAGCATGCAATGCACCATAACGCCTCGGTAAGCGGCAGCCTGCGGCGCGAGCCGCGTTTAGGCTGTCCGGCGCCGAAGGCGCGCACTTGACCGACTTGTTATGTGTTTGAGAGAACCGCATTAGCCGCAACGAGTATCGGTATAAAGTAGAGCGGAATACCAAGAAGTAGATATTTCTTTACCCATCTAAGATCTTCTCTTTTTTGCGTATATACAAGGGCAAGAATGCCACCTGTAAACGCTACCCCGAAAGACCAGAACCACCTTCTCTGGCTTAAACAGGCCAAAAAGACAAAAATGGTACCCATAAATGTGCATACAGCCCCAATAGAGAATGCAATTGCGAGCACCACTACGAGAGCTTGATTTTGGAGGAGTATTTCCGTCATACGCTCCTACACATAACAGCCAAGTATAGAGACTATGGCCATTGTTTTCGGAATCTGGGCTTTCATGCGAATTTCCGCTGTGAGTCGATAACCGAGGATCTGTCGTGAGTATATCTCACCTGGTGGCAGGCAGAAACGTGCTATGAAGGGCCATAGTCGCAGGTTGGCACTTGGCTGGAGGCGAACAGCTGTGGAGGGCAACTTTCGCCTAACAACAGGGTTCGGTGTAGCCTTGTTCAGGGATTGGCGGTAAGGACAGGCATGAAGACTGAAGGCGGGACTGGCAGATGGGCGCAGGCGCTCGGACTTCCGGGTGTCATTGCTTCACTACTAATCGCGCTTTCTCGGCACTTGTTAACGATTGTTCACGCCCCGCTACTGGCTCATTACGTACCCGCCATTGGGTGACAGGACCTGGCCGGTCATGAACTTGGCCTCGTCGCTGGCAAGATATACCGCAGCCCAGGCTATATCGTCGCGATCTCCAAACCTGCGCATGGGCGTCTGTGCTTCGATCAGGGTGCGGGCAGCGACCAGGGGCTCGGTAAGCTCTGTATCGATGAATCCGGGTGCCAGCGCATTGACACGAATACCCCGGGAAACCACTTCCCGGGCGAGAGAGCGCGTAAAGCCAAGGATGCCGGCCTTGGCGGCACAATAATTGCTGCCCATGCCGCCGGTCGTACCCATGATCGAACCCATGTTGATAATGCACCCCGAGAGCTGTGGGTTCATGATTTTTAGCGCCTCTCGCGAGCAGAAAAAAGTGCCATCGAGGTGTACCGCAATCATGCGATGCCAATCTTGATCGGTCATGTCGACGGTCAGGTCCAGGTGAGTCTGGACAGGTCCGCCTGCCTCCAGTTCCGCCAGTTGTTTGAGGGGTACTTCATTAACTCGATTTATTGTTTCCTGGTCCCCGGGTTTGAACGCGAAGCCGGCATTGTTGACAAGGATATCCAGCTGTCCAAGCTCGGACTCAACCCGCGCAAACATTTCCCGTACTGCATTCGAGTCAGAGACATCGGCCGCGATTCCAATGCCGCCGAGCTCCCTGGCAAGTTTCCGGGCGGCGTCATCGCTGATGTCATTGATAACCAGTTCAGCCCCTTCTTGCTTGAACCTGCGCGCGATCTGCGCGCCCAGGCCTGCTCCCGCACCGGTGATGAGTGCTTTCTTTCCGCCCAAACGCGCCATTGGTTATCCCCCGTAGATTGGTCAGTCAAAGATAGGTCAATTGGGGGAGTTAGCCAAAAGAATTCGCTAGCTCCCAAACAGATGCCGTGGCGCCGCGGCGATTCTGCTCAAAATGAACTAACGCAATCCGCCCGGGCGGGCGGCTGAGGGTATAAATACTTATATATCAATAGGATAGTGGTACCCCGGAGACGATTCGAACGTCCGACCTAGCCCTTAGGAGGGGCTTGCTCTATCCAGCTGAGCTACCGGGGCGGAGAGGGCGGGAGTATAGCAAGCCTGGGCATCGTCCCGGAACCCCGGCGACCAGACAATCCATCTTAGTCTCCCGCGAGCCGACTCTCACCCTGTGCTTGACCTGGGTCAATTTTGCATGCTTGTCGGCCTTGAAAATTGTCCTCCAGACCCTATATATCGTGGCAGGTAAGACAAACCAACCAGCACGAGGAGGTGTCGGATGTCTTTAGTTCCACGTAGCAATCTGTTCGATATTGACCGTTTCTTCAGCGATACCTGGCCGCAGGTTGCCGCCAGTCAGGCCAGCGCCTTTTTCGCGCCCAGGGTAGATATCAAGGAGGCGAATAATCACTACGAGATTACCGCCGAGCTGCCCGGAGTCGCCAAGGAGGATATCCATGTCCACGTCAAGGACGGTGTCCTGACCCTGGAGGCCGAGACCAACCAGGAGGACAAGGAAGAGCAAGAAGGCAAGGTGATCCGCCAGGAGCGGCGCTATGGCAAGTACATGCGCAGCTTCAACCTGGGCCAGGACATCAAGGAGGCCGATATCAAGGCCACCTTCAAGGATGGCGTCCTGAAGCTGGAAGCGCCCAAGGAAAAGCCGGTCGAGCCCGAGCGTCGTCGTATCGAGGTCAGCTGAGCCACCTGCGGCAGCCCCGTGTTGCCGCTGTCTGGCCATGTGAATCTTCCCCGGGGGCTGTGCCCCCCGGGGCTCTCCCTTTGTACCCCGTCCCGGAGGGCATACCGCGCTCTGTGGGTTTGATATTTCCCGCTACCCCTTGCTTTCCGCCACCGCACCTATCAATCTAGCGCCTGCGTTGTCCGGGTTGGCCCGCAGGTCCGACCGGCGCGCCTGGTGCTGTGATAAGAGGTGTTTCCCGTGAGGTTTCGGGCCTGGTTGTTGCCATGTTGTTTGCTGTTACTCCTTGGCGCGGGGGGGGCGCGGGCGACTGCCGCCGACTCGGACCTGTCCCGCTATCGCCAGCAATACGGCGAGGCGGTCGAGGCGATAGACCGGGGCAACTGGACCGAGTACGAGCAACTGCGGCCGGGCCTGGAAGACTACCCGCTGGCTATCTATCTCGATTACTCCCAACTGGTCCGCCAGCCCGCCAGGGTGCGCCCGGCGGAAGCCCGCCGTTTCCTCGACCGCAGCGCCGATTCGCCGCTGGCCAACCGCTTCCTCGTGACCTACCTCAGGCAGGCGGGCAAGGACGGGCGCTGGGATGACTTTTTGCAGGTCATGCCGGACGAACCCAACAGCATCGACCTCAAGTGCTACTATTTCCGGGCCAGGCTCGCCCACGGCGACAGCGATGTGGCCTGGGCCGGCGCGCAGGCGCTGTGGGATCACGGCGAGTCCCGTCCCACGGCCTGCGATCCCCTCTTTGCCGCCTGGCGCAAGGCGGGCGGGCTCAAGGACGAGGTGGTGTGGTCGCGGCAGTTGAAAGCCTTTGCGGCGCGCCAGGCCAGCCTGATGCAGTATGCCGCCCGGCAGGGCAGCCCGGAGCTGTCCAGCTGGTCCGACAAGCTGGCCGCGGCTTACCGCCAGCCGGAGCAGCTGCGGCAACTGCAGCTGCCCCCGGGCAGTCCCTACTCGGCGGATATTGCCAGCCACGGCCTGGTGCTGCTGGCCCGGTACAATCCGGTAAGGGCGCTGCAGTACTGGCAGCAGTACAGCGACGAACTGGAGTTCATTCCCGAGCAGGTGCAACAGGTGGAGTACGCCATCGCCCTGCACAGCCTGTTCGCCCAGAGCGATGACAACCGGGTCTGGCTGGAGCAGGCCCTGGCGCGGCTGGAGGATGACAAGCTGGCGGAGATTCGCCTGCGCTGGGCCCTGGCGGAGCAGGATTGGCCCGCGCTCGCCCGGTTCCTGCCCCTGCTGTCCGAGGAGCGCCGCAACGCGGATGTGTGGCGTTACTGGCAGGGCGTATCGCTGGAGCGCTCGGGCGACACCGAGGCATCGTCGGCGGTGCTGCAGGCGCTGGCGGCGGAGCGCAGTTATTATGGCTTCCTGGCGGCCGACAAGCTGGGGTTGCCCTATGCCTTCAACCACCAGACCCCGTTGCTGGACCCGGACGTGGCCGCCGCGCTGCAGCAATTGCCGGGCGTACAGCGCGTGGGCGAGCTCAATTTCCACGAACAGTACAATCTCGCCCACGCGGAGTGGTACCAGCTGTTGCAGGGCAGTGACGACCCGGGGCGTAGCCAGCAGCTGGCGCAGGTGGCATCCCGGCAGGGTTGGCACCGTATGGCGATCGACGCGGTCACCCGCGCTCGCGCCTGGGACGCGCTGGACCTGCGCTTCCCCACGCCTTATCGGGACGTCTTCGAACGCTATGCCTCGGTACAACAGGTGCCCTCTACCGAGCTGATGGCCATCGCCCGCCGCGAAAGCGCATTCTTCCCCCAGGCCCGTTCCCCCGTGGGGGCCCGTGGCCTGATGCAGATCATGCCCGCCACCGGCCAACAGGTGGCCTCCTCCCTGGGGCAGCGCCACAGCAATAGCGACCTGTACCAGGTCGATCACAACGTGCTGCTGGGCAGCGCCTATTACCGGCAGTTGCTGGATCGCTTCGGCGGCAATCGTATCTTCGCGCTCACGGCCTACAATGCGGGCCCTCACCGCGTGGATCGCTGGCGCCACGACGCGGCGGATGCCGTGCCGGTGGATATCTGGGTGGAAACCATTCCCTACAAGGAGACCCGCGAGTATGTCCAGGCGGTACTGGCCTACAATGTGGTATTCAAGTACCTGATGGGTGATACTCCCAGCCTGCTGACCCGCGAGGAGCGCAGCGCCCGTTACTGATGCCGGCTGGATTCCGGCGCCCCGACAGGACACACCCTTGGCATGCAGGACACCCGCCCCCTACTGCTGGAAAGTGATTTCCCCCACCTGGAGCGCGCCGGCGTGCAGACGCTGCAGGTCAACCTGGGCTATGTCTGCAATCTCAGCTGTGTCCACTGCCACGTCAATGCCGGCCCCAACCGTACCGAATCCATGGGTCGGGAAACGGTCGAGCAGGTGCTGGCGCTGGTCGCCCGGGAGCGCGTGGAACTGCTGGACCTGACCGGCGGCGCCCCCGAGTTGAACCCGCACTTTCGCTACCTGGTGGAAACGGCCCGCGGCATGGGCGTGAGGGTCATGGATCGCTGTAACCTGACCGTGCTGTTCGAGCCCGGCCAGGAGGAGCTGGCGAATTTTCTCGCCCGACAGCAGGTGGAGATCACGGCCTCGCTGCCCTGTTACCTCGAAGGCAACGTGGAACAGCAGCGCGGCAAGGGCGTCTATGCCGACAGCATAAGGGCGATCAGCCTGTTGAACGACCTGGGTTACGGCCGCGATCCGAAGCTGCGCCTGAACCTGGTGTACAACCCCATTGGCGCGGTACTGCCGCCCCCCCAGGCCGCGCTGCAGCAGGATTACCGGCGCGAGTTGCAGCGGCGCTTCGACCTGCATTTCAATGAGCTGTTCACCATTACCAATATGCCCATCAGCCGCTTCGGCGCCGTATTGCTGGCCCGCGGCGAATACCACGCCTACATGCAGCTGTTGCGGGATAACTTCAGCGCCGCCAACCTGCCCGGCCTGATGTGTCGCAACACCCTCAGCATCGACTGGCAGGGCTACGTCTACGACTGCGACTTCAACCAGATGCTGGATTTACCCATGCTCGATTCGAGCCTGTTGTCCACGGATCGCCGCCGCCATATCGCCGACTTGCCGCCGATAGGGGACCTGGTGGGCAACAGCATCCGCACCGGGGAACATTGTTACGGCTGCGCCGCGGGGCAGGGCAGCAGTTGTGGTGGTGCACTGGAGCCCTGATGCCCGCCAGCATCGCCTTCGTGATACCGGTGTTGAATGAGCAGGAGCGTATCGCGGTCCTGCTGCGCTACCTCAGGCGGCATTTTCCCGGCAGCGAACTGATCGTGGTGGACGGTGGCAGCGGCGACCAGACGGTGGTGCGGGCCATGCCCCTGTGCGACCAGCTGTTGCTGGGGGAGGCCGGGCGCGCGGCGCAGATGAATCTCGGCGCCAGTGGTGCCCGTGCCGATTACCTGTGCTTCCTGCACGCCGATACCCTGCCCACCGTGTCCCCGGGGCGGTTCGGGGAGTATCTCGCCCAGGGACCCGACTGGGGCTTCTGTCGGGTCAGTCTCAGCGGCCGGCGCCGCATCTTCCGGCTGATCGCCTGGTTCATGAACCAGCGCTCGGCCCTCACCAGGGTGGCCACCGGTGACCAGATGCTGTTTGTGCGGCGCGGGCTGTTTGAACGCACCGGCGGCTTCGACCGCATTCCCCTGATGGAGGACGTGGCCTACAGCAAGCGCCTGCGCCGGCTCGGCGAGCCGGTGGTGGTGCGCGAGCCGGTGCAGACCTCCAGTCGTCGCTGGGAAGAGCGCGGCGTGGTGGCGACCGTATTGCTGATGTGGGGTCTGCGGCTGGCCTATTTCGCGGGGGTATCGCCGCAGCGCCTGGGGCGCCTCTACCATGCCCGCTAGCGGGCGCGGGTCCGCCCTGCTGATCCAGTTTGCCAGGGAACCGGTCGAGGGGGCGGTAAAAACCCGGCTTATCGGGGCGCTGAGCCCCCGCCAGGCCTGCCGGTTGCACAGTGAGCTGGTGCAGTGGACCTGCAACACCCTGCTGGCGGCGCAACTGGGCGATGTCGAACTGGCGGTGGCCGGCTCAACCGGGCACCCGCTCTTTGCCGCTTGCCGGGAGCGGGGGGTGCGGGGGCTTACCCGGCAGCGCGGCGGGGACCTGGGGGAGCGTATGTACAACGCCATGCTCGACGGGCTGACGCGCTATGAGCGGGTGCTGCTGGTGGGCAGTGATTGCCCGGCGATTGATTCCGCCTACCTGCAACGGGCGTTGGAGGCGCTGGATCGCGTCCCGGTGGTACTGGGACCGGCAGTGGATGGCGGTTACGTGCTTATCGGGGGGCGCCAGGTAGATCCCCGGCTGTTCAGTGGTATTCCCTGGGGCGGGGACAAGGTCTATGCCCGGACACTGCGACGCCTGCGGGCGCTCGGTCTGCGCTGGGCGGCACTGCCGGCCCTGGCCGATATCGATAGACCGGCTGACCTGGTGCACTGGCGGGGCCCCCTGGGAGCAGGCCCCGAGCCGGCTGTCAGGCGCTAGCGGCCTGCTCCTGCCGGGCCTGCTCCTCGAGTTGGCGCCCGGAGCGCTGGTGCAGCAGCCAGGCTATGGCGGTGCAATAGCTCAGGTTGGTCTGCAGTTCGCTGTCCGGGTCGCTCAGGAAAGCGCGTTGGCTCGCCAGGCCGCGCACCCGGCTCGCGATATCCGGGTTGAAAGCCAGGTAGCGATCCCACAGGTCACGGTGCTGGGCCGCCGTGATGTGGAACAATCCCAGGCCTTCGTTGCGCGGGGAAAACAAACCCAGGTCCGGACCGTCGATGGCGGCGTTGAGCAGGAACGCCTCGGTGGCGGGGGACCAACTCCCAAGGTACTTCAAGGTGGGCCTGATGACATGGTCTCTCAGGTGTTCTGCGGTAACGTACATGTGCCACTACCTCGCAGGGATATAAAATCCGTCAGATACTGCTGTTTCACTGTTATGGTTCTTCCGTGGCCCGGTTATCGTGAGCCGCATCCGGAGATACCCTCCAGTTACGGTCTTTTCCGGACCTACGTCACACTTTTTACCACACAAAAAAAATAATGCCAATAAAAATAACGGTTTGCGGTCTCTATCTGATAATTATTTTGCAAAACGAGTGTAACTGGGATTGTTTCAGCGTGTCATCTCGCTGCTCCGGGATCGAGCGAGCAGCAATCGCGTAAATAAAATTTACGATCTGGCAGTTAAAATACGCTTAAATGTCGCTTACTGTGTCGAAAAGCGGAAAGGTCGACATCTGCTGGCGGGGTGAGGCAATGGTGGGGGCAATTTTTGCCAGCGCTGTGCTCAGGCGGACATGTCCATGTCTTCCAGGTCGAAGGTTGAGGCGCGATTGGCCTCCTTGTCGGAGGCGCGGCGCCCGCGGGCGGCGCGGCGTTCGCTGTTTCCCGCCAGCACGTAGAGGTCCGAGCGCAGGCTGTAGACCATTCGACGGTTGTCGTGCTGGCGCCGGTCATCGTGGTGCTCATAGCGACAGTCGCAGTGGGGGGCGTCGCAGCTGGGCAGAGGGAGTTGCGGTATGTTGGCCGCCAGGAAGCGCCGGCTGCCCACCGCGTTGACCACGCTACAGGCACAGCCGTTATGGTGTATGGAGACCGCGTGGAAAGGATGGTGAATAACCCGCCCCCGCTGGGCTTTGCCGTGTTTGCGGACCCTTTTTTGGGGGGGGTGCCGCAGCCACCAGAAAGTGACCGCCATGGCGGTAAAGACGAAAATCGAGAAAACAAGCACGGCGCCCCCCTGTACAGAACGAAAAGGCCTTGTTGTCAGTAAAGCATAGAACTCCAGGCTTGCAAGTGAGGGGTATCGGGGGCAGGCGCGCTGCCGGCGGGCCCCGTGCCGGGTTGCTGGCCGCGCCGCAACCCGCATGTCCCGGCCCGGAACGACCTAGCCGCCGGCAATTTTTACGGTGAAGCCACGCCGTTCCAGTTCCGCCTTGAGTTTTTCCCGCTGCTCGCCCTGGATCTCGATATGATCGTCCTTTAGGGCGCCGCCCACGCCGCATTTCTGCTTCAGGGCGCGGGTCAGCTCGCGCATGTCCCGCTCGGGCAGCGCGATACCTGTAATCAGGGTTACTGCCTTGCCGCCGCGGCCCTTGGTCTCGCGGTGCAGGCGAACAATCCCGTCGCCACTGGCGGGGCGCCGGGGTTTGCCGCAGCCGCAGTCCAACACCGGCCGGTGGCATTGCGGACAGAGGCGCCCGGCCTCGGTGGAGTAGACCAGGTGGGTTGGTTTGCGTTTCGTCATTGCCGGCCGTGCCTTTGTATTTGGTCGGCAGTATATTAGTGTGTTTCCATCGTGGGTAAAGGGAAGGGGGCCGCTTTTTTTGACGGATGCACAAGAGATCATGCAGTTGCTGATGGAGGTGCAGACCCAGCTGGCCTATCAGGAAGATACCCTGCGGGCCCTGAACGAGGCGCTGGCCGATCAGCAGCGGGAAATCCTGCTGCTGCGCCGGCAGCTGCAGCTGCTCAAGCAGCGCCAGGATGAGCAGGGCGACGGGGGGCAGGCCAGCGCCCCTCCAGGGCAGGAAAAACCGCCGCATTACTAGCAGCATCCGGAAAAGCGCGAACCGGCGCTGGTCCCCCGGCCGCCGGCACGGTTAGAATCGGGGCCCTGATAATAACCATCCCGCAGACTATTCCCGGAGGATCTCATGTCAGCAAGCGCCCGCAAGGACAGCCCCGAACAGGCCGAGTTCCGCCAGTACTGCCGCGACTGGCTGGCGGCCAACCGGCCCCCGGACCCCACTGTGAGACTGCCGCTGTCCGCCCTGGAGATCATGACGGACGCGCAGTTGTCCTACCTGCAAGCCTGGCAGAAAGCGGCTTACGACGCCGGCCTGGTGGGCTGCGACTACCCCGTCGAGGTTGGCGGGGGCGGCCGCAAGGACTGCCAACGGGTCGCCAACGAGGAAATGCTCGCCGCTCGCACACCCTATTTTCCCAATGTCATCGGCCTGGGGATGGCCGCCCCCACGGTGTTCTACCACGCCACCGATGCGCTCAAGCAGCGGCTCCTGCCGCGGCTGTTTTCGGGGGAGGATATCTGGTGCCAGGGCTTCAGCGAGCCCGGCGCGGGGTCCGACCTCGCCAGTGTGCAGACCTTCGCCGAGCGCAAGGGCGACAGGTGGGTCATCAACGGCCACAAGGTCTGGACCTCGCTGGCGCACTTCGCGGAGTGGATGATCCTGCTGCTGCGCACCGACAAATCCCACAAATACGACGGCCTGTCCTATTTTGTGGTGCCCATTCGCTCCGCCCTGGGCAAGGGTGTGACCGTGCGCCCGCTGATCAAGATAACCGGCGAGACCGGCTTCAACGAGGTGATTTTCGACAACCTGGAAGTGGACGACGGCTACCGCCTGGACGAACTGGGCAAGGGCTGGCAGGTGGCCATGACCACGCTGTTGCACGAGCGCGGGGCAGGGGAGTTGCAGACGCCGCGCGCCGGCGGCCTGAAAAGCGAGGGCAGCCACACCACCAGCGCGGCCAACCTGATCGAGTTGGCGCGCAACAGCAAGCGGGACGGCCGGCCCGCCGCCGCCGACCCGCTGTTGCGGGACCGGATGATGCAGCAATTGATCCGCGAACACGGCCTGGCCCAGAACCAGCGGCGCGCCCGGGTGCAGGCGCTGCTGGATCACCCCATGCGCCTGTTGTTGCAGAACAAGTTGCTGGCCAGTGAAATCAGCCAGGATACGGCCGCCCTGGCACTGGAGGTGGCGGGCGCCAGCGCCTCGCTCTACCTGGGCGATGACAACGCGCCGGCCCGCGGCCAGTGGCCGCTGGCCTACATGAATTCCTACGGCATGACCATCGCCGCGGGCACCAGTGAAATTCAGCGCAATATCCTGGGCGAGCGCGTGCTCGGCCTGGCGAAGTCCAAGTAGGGGAGCACAGCAGCTATGGCACAACCTGATAATTACGGCTTCGGGGAAGAAGCGGCGCTGCTCAAGGAGTCGGCCCGCCGGTTTTTCAGCGAGAAAATGCCCACCGATCAGCTGCACAAGCTGGTGGCCGGCGACCACCGCCCCGAGCGCGACAACGCATGTCACTGGAACCGCGAGCTCTGGCAACAGATGATCGAGCTGGGCTGGGGCATGCTGGCGGTGCCCGAAAGCGCCGGCGGCATCGGCATGCCGGCGGTGGCGGTGGCGGGTCTGGTGGAGGAGCTGGGCCGCGCCGCTGTACCCTGCCCGTTGCAGGGCACGATCAACGCAAGCTACGTGCTGGCGGCCTGCGGCGCCGGCGCCGACACCGCCCTGCAGGAAATCGCCGCCGGTTGCTCCGCGACCCTGGCGATCACTGCCGGCGATGGCGGCTGGTCCGGCGGCGCCACCGAAGTCGAATGTGTAGACGGCAAGTTGAGCGGCACCGCCTGGTTCGTGCAGGATGCGCGCAAGTCCGACCGGCTGCTGGTCAGCGCCAGCGGCCCCGGGGGAATCGCCCTGTACTGGGTGGCCAGTGACGCCCCGGGTGTCGGCATTGCGCCGGACACCATCGTCGACCTGACCCGGGACCAGGCGCGGGTGCATTTCGACCAGGTTGTCGCCACCGAAGTGACGAGCAACGGGCTGGCGGCGCTGGAGTCGGCCATGCCGGCTATCTGGACAATGCTGGCAGCCGATATGGTGGGAGCGGCTGAGTGGCAGTTGCAGACCACGGTGGAATACGTGGGTACCCGGCAGCAGTTTGATCGACCGCTGGGTTTTTTCCAGGCCGTCAAGCACCCGCTGGTCAATGTGATGATCCAGATCGACCAGGCCAAGTCCCTGGTCTACAACGCCGCCTGCGCCATAGACCACGAGCCGGAGCGGGCGCAGCAACTGGCCCACATGGCCAAGGCCTCCGCCAGCGAGGCCGCCGCACTCGCCTCGGGGCGCTCGGTGCAATGTCACGGCGGCATTGGTTTTACCTGGGAGTGCTTCGTGCACCTGTATTTCAAGCGCCAGAAACACAGTCAGCTGTTGTTCGGTGATGCTGCCTGGCACCGGTCGCGGCTGGCCGATATCGTCATCGGCGCCTTGGCCTGACAGGCCCCTATGGGCGCGCGGGAAGGAGTTTGCTTGTGAAGTGGAAAACCATTGTGGTGGTGGCGCTGGCGCTGCTGGTCGGCTTCGGGGTCGTCCTGCGCCTGGGCACGCGGCTGCCACAGGCCCCGGCGCACCAGGTGTTCATCAACGGGACGCTGCTGACCATGGACGCGGACAATCGCGTGGTGGAGGCCATCGCGGTGCGCGGTGACCGTATCGAGGCGGTGGGCAGCACCGATGAGATCATGGCCCTGGTAGAGGATGACACGCTGGTAACCGACCTGCGCGGCCGCACCATGCTGCCTGGCTTTATCGATGCCCACGGCCACTTTCCCTACTCGGGTATGCGGGTGCTGGGGGCGGACCTCAACAGCCCGCCGGTGGGGCAACTCACTACCATGGCAGAGGTGCTGGCGGCGCTCGCGGAGCAGGCGGCCATCACGCCGGCCGGCGACTGGGTATTCGGCTTCAACTACGACGATACCCTGCTGGCCGAGAAGCGGCACCCCACCCGCGCCGAACTGGATGCGGTTTCCACCCAGCACCCGGTGGTCGCCTCCCATGTGTCCGGGCATATGATGGTGGCGAATTCCCTTGCCCTGGAAGCCATCGGGGTCAACGCCGAAACGCCCGACCCGGAGGGCGGGGTCATCGGCCGCCTGCCCGGCTCCACGGAGCCCAACGGCCTGCTGGAAGAGACCGCGCGCCTGCCGCTCATGGTAGCGATGCAGGACGTCAGCCTGCTCGATACCTATCGGCTCATGAAGTCGGCGGCCAATGAATACTCCGCCGTCGGTGTGACCACCGCCCAGTCCGGTGGCGTGACGCCCGAACTGGCCACCGGCCTGTCCCTGTTCAGCCAACTGGGTGTCATTCCCCAGCGCCTGATCCTGTTCCCCTTCGAAACCGAGTTTGGCGAGGAACTCTACAACGGCGGCTACGACCCCGCCGACTACGCCACTGACCGGGTAGTCATGGGCGCGGTCAAGCTGGTCGCCGACGGTAGCATACAGGGCTACACCGGCTATCTCAGTCATCCCTATCACACCCCCTATCACGGCGATGCCCAGTACCGCGGCTATCCCTCGATTCCCAGGGAGAAACTGTTTGCCCAGGTGGCCGCCCTGCACGAGGCGGGCTACCAGATAGCCATCCATGGCAACGGCGATGAATCCATAGAGGATATCCTGGACGCCTTCGAGGCGGCCCAGCGCCAGCACCCGGTAGCGGACCCGCGGATGATCCTGGTGCATTCGCAGATGAGTCGCGAAGACCAGGTCGCCCGGATGAAGCAGTTGGGTGTCACCCCCAGCTTTTTCACGGCCCACACCTGGTACTGGGGCGACCGGCACCGGGATATTTTTCTGGGCCCGGAGCGGGCCGCGGTCATCAGTCCGGGCAAGTGGGCGCTGGATTACGGCCTGCGATTCACCTCCCACATGGATACCCCGGTGACGCCCATGCTGCCCCTGCAGGCGGTGTGGAGCCAGGTTTTCCGGCAGACCTACGGCGGTGATGTGCTGGGTCCAGAGCAGCGGATCAGCGTGATGGAGGCCCTGCGGGCGGTGACCATAGACGCCGCCTGGCAGGTGTTCCAGGAGGACAACCGCGGCTCCCTGGAGCCAGGCAAGTATGCCGACCTGGTGGTGCTGTCCGGCAACCCCCTGGACGACCCCATGGCCATGCGTGACCTGGCGGTGGAACAGACCATTATCGGCGGTGCCACAATCTACCGGCTTCCCTGAGGGATGCCGCAACTGGTTAAAAATCCGGCGAATAAACCCTGTATGTGCGGCACCCTCCACTTTATCGCCGATTGCATGGACACCCGGCGACCATTTCGATATAAATAGCCAAACGGCTTAAGTGAAAATATGGCTTAACGCGCGTTTTCATGCTGGAAAGGAAGCAGGCCGTAAGCTATGTACCGCTATAGTGTCGATAACGCCATAACGTACACCTCCGAAGACTTCGTCCTCTTCAGGGAAGCGCCATTCGCCTGCTGGATGGAGCGACTCACTCTCGAAAATCCGGACCACGGCATACCCCCCGACCTTGGCAGCGCCGCGCCGCGCAGCAGCATGGAACGGCAGGATGACCTGGCGGAAACCCTGCGGGCGGAGGGCAAGAATGTCGCCCATATATCCTGGGACAAGGACGAGGCCACCAGGCGCTCGGCGACCCTGGAGGCGATGCGCAGCGGTGCCGATTACATTGTCGACGGGCAGCTCGCCCTGGGTCCCCTGTCCGGGCCGGCCAACCTGCTGGTGCGTACCAGCGGCTATTCTGAGCTGGGGGACTACCTGTACACACCCTGCGATACCCAGGCCCGCTCACGGCTGCACTCGGCGTTTCGCCTGTGCTTCCTCGCGGACCTGCTGCACAGCCTGCAGGGCCAGCTGCCGCCGCAGATGCTGCTCATCCGCGACGGCGAGGACGTGCAATCGCTGGCCACAGAGGATCACATTTACCACTATCGCGCCGTCAAGCAGCGCTTCATGGAGGCGATGCGCAATTTCCGCAAGCACCGCATGCCGGATCCGGCGGAGTCATCGCATTTCGGGCGCTGGTCAGATTGTGCCCACGAGGTGCTCAAGCAGCGCTTGCAGCGCCAGGAAGAGCAGGGCCTGCAACAGCAGGAGGCGCCCGGGGAGGTTGCCGCCGAGGGCATGCTGGTGGAGCCGCTGCAGCAGGCCGCTGCCGGAGGCGCGGCCGTCGCCCCGCCGCAGCGCGCCCCGTCTCCCGTGGTAGCCGCCGATACAACTACAGCCTATACCCTGGCGGAGCAGGCGCAGCGGCTGCAGCCGGGCACTTACAAGCCGGGTCCGGGCTATTTTCGCCTGCGCCAGCTGAAGGTGGGGGGCGCAGGACCGTCAAAACCCGGCAGCGCCCTGGCGGCGCGGTCCGGGTTGAAAGAGTCGCCTGAGGTCGTTCCCGCAGCTGAAACGCCGCGTCACAACCGGCGCGCTTCGGACAAGGCGCTGCAGAACCTGGAATTCATAGGCAGTAGCCAGTTTGCGCCGCTTCTCGATGCCGGGCCGGGTCCGGAGGCGGCGCCTCCGCCGGGCAGTGCTCCTTCTCCCAGCCTGAGGAGCCCCCGCAGGCCCGCCGCTACCCTGAACCAGGCGGTGGTCAGCACGCCTGTAAATCATGCCTCACTGGGCGGCCTGGATTGGGAGGCACCGGCATCGGAGATAACGCAACTGCGGGAAGGGGACGCCGGGCCGGGCGAGCCGGAGCCCGGAGAGCCTGAATCCGAGGCGGCGGCGGAGCCGGCATTCGAATCCGTCTCGCTGGTGGATCGCGACAGTTTTCACGAGCTGTCGCCGCCACCAGTGTTTACCACTGCCGATGCCAGCTATGAAGACGAGGAGCAGCTGGAGTCGGCGCAGGAGCCGCCGGTAACCCGTCCCTTCAGCAACAGTATTTTCAACGATCCCCTGTTTACCGACCCGCTGTTTGTGGACTCGGATACGCCCACAGTCAGGCCGGGCCACGAGAGGCCGGGCCACGAAAGGCCGGGCCACGCCAGGTCTAATCCGATCAGCGACACGCTGATCACCAGCGACGAATTCGGGGAATAGCTTCCCGCCCCTGTCTGCCGGCATCGGCAGCGACATCCCGGTTCAGCGCAACCGGGCGAAGCAGTCGCGCAGCTCGGTGACGAATACGTCGGGAACTTCCTGGGCGGCAAAGTGGCCGCCGCGCTCGAGCTGGTTCCAGTGGATCAGCTGGCTGAAGCGCTGCTCCGCCCAGCGGCGGCTGCTGCGAAAAATTTCCCCCGGGAAGATGGAACAGCCCACGGGCATGTCGATGGGGTCCAGGTTGGGAGAGCCGAAGCTCTCCCAGTAGAGACGGGCCGAACTGGCCGCCGAGTTGCTCAGCCAATAGAGGCTCACCGTGTCCAGCAACTCGTCCTTGCCCAGCACGTGTTCCGGGTGTTTGACCCCGTCGCGCTCACAGTCCATCCAGGAGTGATACTTCTCGACGATCCAGGCCATTTGTCCCACCGGAGAATCCGCCAGGGCATAGCCCAGGGTCTGGGGCCGGGTGGACTGCTGCTTGGAATACCCCGAATCAGATTGGCTGTAGTAGGTCATGGCATCCAGCGCACCCTGCTCGAAATCCGTCAGGTCGCCCAGGGTGTCCGGGTCCGGGGCGACAATGGGCATGGTGACGTGAATGCCGGCGCAATGGTCGGTTTCGCTCTGGCCCATGCTCTGGGTAATCATGGACCCCCAGTCACCGCCCTGGGCGACGTAGCGCCGGTAGCCGAGACGCGCCATCAGCTGGCCCCACATGCGCCCGATTTTTTCCACGGAAGTGCCGCTGCCGGTTGGCTTGCCCGAAAAGCCGTAGCCTGGCAGGGAAGGCACCACCACGTGGAAAGCGTCTTCAGCGCTCCCGCCGTGCGCGACGGGGTCGGCCAGCTTGTCTATGACCCGGCGAAATTCCGCAACCGAGCTGGGCCAGCCGTGGGAGAGAATCAGGGGGAGGGCGCCCGCTTCGGGGCTGCGCCGGTGAATGAAGTGAATATCGATGCCGTCGATTTCCGTGGTGAACTGGGGCCAGCTGTTCAGTAAAGCCTCAAAGCGACGCCAGTCGTAGTCTTCGGCCCAGTAGCGGGCCAGCTCCCTGGCGTAATCCAGGGGCACGCCCTGTGCCCAGCCCTGCACGGTCTCCCGGTCCGGCCAGCGGGTGTGCAGCAGGCGCTGGCGCAGGGCCTGCAACTCGCTGTCGGGAACGTTTGCCGTAAAAGGTTTGATGATGTCGCTCATGGTCGCGGCTCCGGGCAGTGGCAGGCGCTACACCCTAAGGCATGGGAGTCGCCTGAAGCAAGGCGTGCGGGTTTCCCGGCTGGCCGCTCAGCAGGTGGCGCTGGCGGCCCCCTGGGTCCCGGTGGCGCCAGCGTAGTCCGCCAGGGTGTGCATCAGGCGTCCGCGCTGCTCCGGTGTCTCCCGCGTCGAAGACAGCAGGTGGGTGGTACGCGGCTCCCGGTCCAGGAACAGCTTCCCGCTCGCCCGCGCCGCCTCGTTGGCAACCGCCAGCCACACGATGGTGTCGGCGCCCTGTTCCGGGCTGCGCAGTATGCGGCCGGTAATCCGGTTGAAGGTAGGCAGGGCGCTTGCCACGCCCGGCGTCTTCGCCCAGCCGGGGTGCATGGCATTGACGGCGATATTGTCCTTGCGCCACTGGTTTGCCCACTCTTCGGTCACCACCATCAGCGCGCGCTTGCAGCGCGCATAGGCCACACTGCCGGAATAGCCCCGCTCGGGTGCTTCCAGTTTATCCACCTCCAGGGGCTGGGTGTACATGCCCCCGGAAACCACATTGATGACCCGGGCGTGACCGGCCTTGGCGAGCAGCGGTTGCAGGCCACGGGTCAGGCGATAAGGGCTCAGCAGCAGCAGGGCAAAGCTCTGCTCCACACCCTCGCGGGTCTCCTGCCGGGGGTTGAACAGGGCGCCGGCGTTATTCACCAGCACATCTATAGGCTTGTCCAGGCGGTGCAGGCGGCTCACCAACCTGCTCACCTCCGTCATCAGGCTCAGGTCGGCAATCTCGATGTGAATATGGTTGTTGCCGGTTTCCCGCTCCAGTGTCTGCTTCAGCCACATGGCCTTGCTTTCGTCCCGGATCACCAGGGTCAGTTGGGCGCCCAGTTCCGCGAGCCGGTGGGCGGCTGCCAGGCCGATACCCGAGTTCGCACCGGTGAGCACTACGTGCTTGCCCACCATGGAGCGGCTCATTGGGAGCCAGTGTTTGCTGGCCCGCTGGTAGCCGAAGCGGGTGAACTGGGCAATCGCGGGCAGCAACAGTTTTTCTCCCTGCCGTGTGGCGCTGGACTGCTGCGGGGCGGGGAAGTCGTCATCCAGCGCGCGCTTGAGTCCCTGAACCGATGCGTGGCCCATGCGCTCCAGTCCGGCGCGAAAGTGGTTGGCGAGCAGCGACAGGGGTTTTTCGAAGCTGAACAGGGCCCGGTAGTCTATGCGGGTGCCGGTGGCGGTCTCGGTCAGGTGTATTTCATCGTCTACTGTAAAGAAACGGTTGCTGCCGTGCAGGGCGATGACGCCTCCTTCCTCGTCCATACGGGTCAGCGTGTACTGCAGGTTTACGCTGCCCAGGGGGTGCCGGCAGATGACTTCGAAGCGCGTGCCGGTATCCACCGGTCCGGGAGTAAGCTTGCGGGCGCTGCCGGCGGTGCTGTCCCACTCCCGGGTGTTGCGAAAATCGGCGATATAGCGGAAGGCCTCGGACAGGGGCCGGTTTACGTCGATTTTCTCGTGCAGGTTGATCATGTCGGGTTTGCGTTCTCTCCGTTGCTCAGGTATCTACGCGCAGGGCGGCGGGTCGGTTCATCCGGCTACCCGTTACTGCGGGTGGTTGACACGGCGGGTCATCGCCAGCAAGGTTAAGTGGAAACGCCCTGCGCCGGTTATCGCCGGGCCAGTAATGACTATAGCAGTTGGAGAGGAGCCAGCATGAAATGCACCGGTTTTAAATCCCTGGCGGCCGCGCTGGTGCTGCTGTCGACCCAGGCCCAGGGGGGCGACGAGCGCGGCGCCGTCACCTGCGAAGAACTGCGCTGGTCAGAGGCGGTGCTGCAGGCCAACCCCGACATAGCCATGGCCTGCCGCGGCGTGTTCCAGAAGGATGGCGTGCTCTATGCGCTGGCCAGAATAGAAGTGACACAGGTGCAGGGTAATACCCTGCGCTTCCGTACCCTGCGCACGGACGGCAGCAAGGGGCCCAGGCGCAGCGTGAAATTACCCGGCAGTTTCAGGGTCAAACTGGATGGGCGTGATTACAGGATCAGTGAGTTGTCAGCAGGGCAGCAACTGGATATTTTCCTGCCCGAGGATCGCTTTGCGCTGGTGGTAATGGGCGACGATGATGAAGCGGAGGTCTCAACCCCCGTTGCCATTGAAAACTAGGTCAGCGCCCCGCCGTTCATTTGTCCTCGATCCATACCCGGCGTAGCGGTTCGCCGAAATCGTCGTAGATAATCTTGCGTCGCGGTTGTGGCAAGCGGCCGCGCTTGGGCTGGGCACTGCGCCCACGCGGCAGCTTGCGACGGGCATCCAGTGCCGCGAGCACCTCAGGTATCTCCGTACGCGGTGCCCGTGGCTCGATGAACAGCGGGCGATTGGGGAACGTAAGCGGTGCTCCCGGTTCCTTGCCGCTTACCCCCCTGGGGATATCTTTCACCCGGCCACCCTGCTCCAGGAAGCGCTCGGTCTCCGCTTCCAGCTCGGCGCGTACTTGGGCTTTGGAGACAGGTTTCTTCAACTCGGGCGTCCCGCCAATCGATGGCATCAACCGCCTAGTATAACGCCGCGGGCAGACAATTACAGAGTCTTGCCGATGGCGATCTGCTGACGCAGGCGGGCCCCGGGACCGTCCTCCTGCAGGCGCACCTGGCCGTCGACTACATCGATACCCAGGCTGGCGAAAATGGATTCAAACGGGGGCACCCGGGTGGAAACGGTCAATTCATCGTACAAAATCCCGAACAGGACTACCCGGTTGAGCTGGTCCAGCCGGCTGACGATTTCCGGCACGGACAGGCTCTGGTTGCCGCAACAGCTGTTGAGTGCGGCCAGCGCCAGGTCCAGGTTGCGCTGCCCGCCGGATTGCAGGCGCAGGCGGGTATCCGCGGCGAGAAAATACCAGGCGCCGCTCCAGTAAACCCGCATGAACCGGCCCTCCTGGCGCATCTTGTCGCTGGCCCGGGCGAGGGGTATGGCGGGAGAGTCCGTGTCCTGCAGGCCCCTTTGAAAACCCTCGTAAAGCTTTTGCCACATCTGCTGTTCGCTGATGACCCCGGCGCGAGCCTGCATGATGTTCTGGTAGTAGCTGGCCAGGCCCTCGGCGAACCAGGCGTCACCCCAGCCGCGATAGGGGATCAGCAGGTGGGCGAGCTCATGATAGCCGGTCCAGGCCTGGTGCAGCTGCTCCGGCGTGGCGCGGGCGGTGGTAAAGAATTCGACCCGGGTGGGCTGCTCGCGAAATACCTCGGCCCAGGGGATGGGGTCGCTGCCACCGGCAGAGCTTGCCGGCGCGACCACAACCTGCCACTTTCGCAGCGGCCAGTGCCCGTAAACCTGCTTCAATGCCGAGGCGATAAATTCGACCCACACCAGCAGGTTGGCTTGCATTTGCGGCTGGAATTCAGCGCTTATGAGCACCTCCAGCCTGCCCCCCTGGCCGTCAAACAGGGTGGTTTCGACACTGTCAGCGGCGCTGGCGGTAAAGGGCTGCAGCAGGCACAGGGCCAGCAACAGGACGCCGCTGCGGCGAACCCGGCGCACCGGGTTCAGCGGTCCTGCGGATGTTGCAGGGCGCCGCCATAGCCCGCGAGCTCGGCCATGCGGGTGAATAACTCGAATATGTCGGTGCTTGCCTGGGCGCCGCTGAATTCGCGATACAGGGAATCCACGTTCACCGCGATGCGCTCGGGGTCGGACCAGGCGGAATACTCGGAGAGTTCTATATCCCTGGCGGCCTCGAAGGCGCTCATGCCCGCATCGAAGCGGGCCCGGGCCTGGTCGCGTACGTACTCGAGGTATTCGCGCACGGCAACCACGCCCATTTTGTCGGTAATCGGCCCATGGCCGGGAACGATATGGTCCACGTCCATGGCCTCGATCAGGCGGCAGGCCTTTATCCAGTTCGCTACCGGGCCCTGCCACATCACCGGCGTGCCCTCGATGAACAGGATATCGCCGGTGAACACCGCGCGGTCGCGGGGTGAGTGCACCAGTACATCCCCGCGGGTGTGGGCGGGCCCCACCTCGATCAGGTGTACCGGTTTGTCACCGACCTGCAGGTCCAGGTGGCCATCAAAAGTCTGGGTGGGCGGGGTCTGGCGGATGCCGGCGAACTGGAACTGGCCGAAACAGTGGCGAAAGTAATCACCCACTGGCCCCATATTCGCGGTCATTTCCATCATCGCCGCCATGGCTTCCGGGGGCAGTTCGTTCATCTCCAGGGCCGACGCTGAGGAGGCGATGATGCGGGCATCACTCACCAGTTCATTGCCGTGGCAGTGGTCGCCGTTGGCGTGGGTGTTGACCAGGGTGTCTATCCTGCCGGCCCGCGGCTCCGCGGCGCGCATGGCGCGCAGCATCTGCTCCGTGAGGGGCAGGTCGAAAAGCGTATCGATCAGCAGGGATTCCTCCCCGTCGACGATCAGCCCGGCGTTGCTCCAGCCCCAGCTGGCGTGAGGGGCAAGCCAGGCATAAGCACTGTTGCCCAATGCCTGCAAGCCATGCGGTGTCGCTTTGCTCATGGTGGCGTCCGGCTGCGTTTCCAGATATGAGTATTACCCAGAATGACCAGAGAATACAGATGGTATGTTTTCTACCGTGGCCGCAATCTGGTTTAATGCTCAGCCTGACAACCCCCGGATTGCGCGCATGAACACCCTACGCTCCCTGCTGGTCTTTACCTGGCTCGTACTGACGCTTATCCCCCAGGGCATTGCCCTGGTATTGGCCTCGCTGTTCCTCAGGGACGAGAAGGTGTGGTGGTGGTTCGCGGTGCCCTGGCTGCGTGGCGTGGTCGAGGCGGCACGCATCGTCGGCGGGGTGAAATACCGCCTCCACGGCGAGGAAAACCTGCCCTCGGCAGACGACATGCGCCGCGTCATTCTGTGTCCCAAGCACCAGTCCACCTGGGAAACCTTTTACTTTCCCAGCATGACCTCCCACCCGCTGGCCTATGTTTTCAAGAAGGAGCTGCTGCGCATCCCCTTTTTCGGCTGGGCAATCGGCGCCATCGACATGATCCACATAGACCGCAGCAAGGGCAGCGAGTCCTGGAAAAAAGTGGCGGAGCAGGGCAGGGTACTGATGGATCGCGGCAAGTGGATCATCATGTTCCCGGAGGGCACCCGCACCGAGCGCGGCAGCAAGGGCAATTACAAGGCGGGCGCGACCAGGCTGGCGGTGGCCACCGGGGCGCACGTGATTCCCATCGCCGTGACCTCGGGGCGCTGTTGGCCAAGGCGGTCCTTTGCCCTGCGGCCGGGCGTCATAGACGTGTCCATAGGCCAGCCTGTCAGCGCGGAGGGGCGCGAGCCCGGGGAACTGATGGACGAGGTGGAACGCTGGATCGAGGCGGAGATGCGGCGCCTGGATCCCGAGGCATACCAGACCTGAGCTCAGGCGTACGCAGGTCTGGCTCAGCAATCAAGGAGGAGACCCCATGACGATACAAACTCGCCTGGTCGAGTACCAGGACCAGGGCACCACCCTGGAAGCCTTCATGGCCTGGGACGATGCCGTTGGCGGCCCGCGCCCGGCCGTCGCCATCGCCCATACCTGGGCCGGGCGCTCGGCATTTGAGGAGGGCAAGGCGCTGGAGCTGGCGGAGCAGGGTTATGTGGGGTTTGCCCTGGATATGTACGGCAAGGGGGTGCTCGGCTCGTCACCTGAGGAAAACACGGCCCTGATGACGCCCCTCATGGAAGACCGGGCGGCTCTGCAGCAGCGCATCAACACCGCCATCGCCACCCTGCGGCAGCAGGCCGAGGTCGACCCGGGCCGGGTGGCCGCCAGCGGCTACTGTTTCGGCGGGCTGTGCGTGCTGGACCTGGCGCGTTCCGGTAGCGATGTGAGCGGCGTGGTGAGCCTGCACGGCTTGTTCAACCCGCCCGGCAATACCGGGGGCACTCCCATCACTGCCAGGGTCCTGTGCCTGCACGGCTACGATGACCCCATGGCCAAACCCCAGAGCATGCTTGAGCTGGCAGCCGAACTCAGCGCCGCCGGCGCCGACTGGCAGGTGCACGCCTACGGCAACACGGTGCACGCCTTTACCAACCCGCAGGCCGATAACGCCGCCATGGGCACGCTCTACAGCCCCACGGCGGAGCGGCGCTCGCGGGCAGCCATGGCGGACTTCCTGCAGGAGTGTTTCGCCTGAAATCCCTCACGGCCCGCGCGATAGCTGTGCGCAGGCCCTAGGGCAGCAGCACCGCGGCGCCGTTGAAGCGCCCATGGCGCAGGTCGTCGAGGGCCTCGTTGGCCTGTTCCAGGGGGTAGGGGTGGACGGTGGTTTGCACCGGAACCTCCGCCGCCAGCGGCAGGAACTCGATGCCGTCGCGACGGGTCAGGTTCGCCACCGAGCAGACCTCCCTCTCTCCCCACAGCAGCTCGTAGGGAAAGGAGGGAATGTCCGACATGTGGATTCCCGCGCACACAACCCTGCCGCCCTTGCGCACCGCCTTGAGGGCCTGCGGCACTAACTGCCCCTCCGGCGCGAAAATAATTGCCCCGTCCAGAGCCCGGGGGGGCGCTTGCAGGGAGTCGCCGGCCCAGGCGGCGCCCAGGTCCCGGGCGAACTGCTGCGCCTGGGTATCGCCCTCGCGGGTGAAAGCATAAATCGACTGGCCCCGATAAACCGCCAGTTGTATCAGGATGTGGGCCGCCGCGCCGAAGCCGTACAGGCCGATGCTGGCGGCGTCCTCCACCAGTCGATAGGCGCGGTAGCCGATCAGCCCGGCGCACAACAGCGGTGCCGCCTGTTGGTCTGCATACCGGGACGGCAACTCGAAGCAGTAATCGGCGTTGGCCACCGTGTACTCGGCGAAGCCGCCCTGTATCTGGTAGCCCGTGTAGCGGGCGTGATCGCAGAGGTTTTCCCGCCGGTGATTGCAGAACCAGCAGTTTCCACAGCTGCCTCCCAGCCAGGGTACCCCCACCCGCTGGCCGGGTCGCAGGCCTGTCACCCCCGCTCCCAGGCCTTCGATGGTGCCGACGATCTGGTGTCCCGGAACCAGCGGCAGGTTGGGCTCCGTGAGTTCGCCGTCCACCACGTGCAGGTCGGTGCGGCAGATGCCGCAGGCGCTAACCTTTAGCAATACCTGGCCCGCTGCCGGCTGGGGCACTGGCAACTGCTGCAAGCGCAGGGGCTCACCGGGCGCGATCAGTACCATGGCGCGCATTGTTGTCATGCTGTTTCCAGGGCCTCCTCGATGGTCTTGCAAAAGGTTTCCAGTATCTGCACCCTCGCGTAGCGCTTGTCATCGCCGGACACGAGGGTCCAGGGGGCTTTCCGGGTGCTGGTGTGGCTCACCATCTGGTCCACGGCGATCTCGTAATCGTGCCACCGGTCGCGATTGCGCCAGTCGTCCTCGGTGAGCTTGTGCTGCTTGTGAGGTGTCTGCTCCCGCAGTCGAAAGCGCCGCTCCTGCTCCTCGGGACTGATATGCAGCCAGAACTTCATGACTATGACGCCATGGTCCGCCAGTTGCTCCTCGAACTGGTTGATCTCGCTGTAGGCGCGCCGCCACTGCGCGGGGCTGGCGAAGCCCTCGACGCGCTCCACCAGTACCCGTCCGTACCAGGAGCGATCAAAGAAAGTGCAGCGCCCGTCCCGCTGCAACTGGCGCCAGAAGCGCCACAGGTAGTGATGGGCCCGCTCCTCGTCCGTGGGTGCCGCGATCTGCACCAGCCGAAACAGCCGCGGGTCTATCGCCCGGGTGACGCGACGGATAGCTGAGCCCTTGCCAGCCGCATCCCAGCCTTCGAAAAGGGCAACCACCGATCGCTTCTCCAGGTAGGCTCGCCATCCCAGGTCCTGCAGTCGGTCCTGCAGCGTATCCAGCCGGTCCTTGTATCTGGTGCGGCTCAAGCGCTGGGTCAGGTCGACGCTGTCCAGTACTGTGGGCTGCCCGGTCACTGGCAGGTTTGCCGGCTCAGCGTGGGCTGTCGCCTGGCCGGGGTCGCGCTCGGACCGGGAGCGCATGGCCTGCAGCAGCAGCTGGCCGGCGGTGATGTCGCGGTAGTGCCTGTCCTCGGCCTCGATCAGCTGCCAGGGGCTGTGGGCGGAATCGGTGGCCAGGATAAGCTGCTCACAGACCTCGAGGGTGCGCTGGTAGGTGCCCTGCAACTCGTAGGAAAGATCGCTGCCACGCTGTGTTGCCAGGCGGTGCGGGGAGGCCTCCTGGAGCCGCAATTTCTGGCTCTCGTGGCTGATATGCAACCACAATTTGACGATAACCGCGCCGTCCTCGGTGAGCATCTGCTCGAAGGATTCTATCTCTTTGCATCGCAGGGAAAACTCGGCAGGCTCCAACTCGCCGCTGACCGCGGCCTGGGCGGGCTGGGTGTACCAGGACCCGAGGAAAATGCCAATCTGGCCACGAGCCGGCAGGCGACGCCAGAAACGCCAGAAAAAAGGTCGTGATTCCTCCTCGTCCGAGTGTTCCCAGAAGGTGTTGGTCTCTATCCAGCGCGGATCCATCCACTCGTTAAGCTGCTGGATCAGTGACCCCTTGCCGGCCCCGTCCGGTCCCGCCACGACGATGATCACCGGGTAATCCCTGGCGGCCAATTCCAGTTGGGCCTTGAGCAGTTGTTCGCGCAGGGGTTGCTCCAGCTGGTCGAAATCGCTGGATTTGATGTGCTTGCCTACCTCAAGGGTCTCAAACATGACATGCCCAAAGCTTTTTTAGCAGTTCCAACTTTAACGTATTTTTGCCATGGGCATCAGACTATAATTTCTGGCCGACGTGGCCGGAGATCATTCATGAGTTTCTACGACAAGTATATTTTGCCGAGGGTTATCAACTGCGCCTGCGCCACCAAGCCGGTGATGCGGCAGCGCGAGAAGGTCGTGCCCCGGGCGTCTGGTACGGTGCTGGAAATCGGCATTGGCACCGGGCTCAACCTGCCGTTTTATGACAGCGCCAGGGTTGAGCGCGTGATCGGTCTCGACCCCTCGGAAACATCCTGGGAACTCGCCGGCGAGCGCGCCGCCCACCTGGATTTCCCGGTGGACTTCATCGGCCTGCCCGCGGGGGAAATACCGCTGGAGGATGCCAGCGTCGATACGGTGCTGGTGACTTTCGCCCTGTGCACCATTCCCGACCCGGTGGCGGCGCTGCGGGGCATGGCCCGGGTGCTGCGTCCCGGCGGCAGCCTGGTGTTCTGCGAGCACGGCAAGGCCCCTGATCCCGGGGTGCAAAGCTGGCAAAACCGCGTAAATCCGCTGTGGCGCGTGCTCTTCGGTGGCTGCAATCTCAACCGGGATATCCCTGCCGTACTGGAGGAGGGTGGCTTCCGGGTCGGCTCGCTGGAACAGAGCTACCTGCCGGGCACGCCGCGTTTTGCCGGCTACAATTTCTGGGGGATGGCGCGGCGGGCCTGATAAATCGCAGCCGGTTGGGTCCGTTATCCATGTGGTATCGATGCATTTTCTGCCTGCTCACCCTGTGGCTGCTGCCGGGCAGTGTGGCCGCGGAGTCGGGCAAGCCGGTTCTGGAATACCGCGTCACGGGCCTGGAGGGCAACCTGCGCCGCAACGTCCTGGCGTGGCTGGGGGACCCGCCCGACTCGGTGCAGGCCAGGCTGAACTTCCTGGTGACCGCCCGCGAGCGGGTGGAAGACAGTCTCAAGGCCCTCGGTTACTACAACGCCAGGATCAGCACCACGATCAAACGCACTGACCCGGTGTGGTCGTTGGAAATCAGCGTGGACCCCGGTGAGCCGGTATTGATTCGCGAGGCGACCGTCCAGGTCACCGGGCCCGCTTTGGAGGACCCCCGCTTCGAGGAGTTGCTGGCCCGCGCTCCCTTCCGAAAGGGGGACGTTTTCAACCATGGCGATTACGATAAGTTCAAGAACGAGTTGCTCAACCTCGGGCAGCAGCGGGGCTATTTCGACGCCAGGCTCAGGCAGCACCGGGTTGAAGTCAACCCGGTCAGCGATACTGCGGATATTGTTTTGCTATACGAATCCGGACCGCGCTTCCGCTTTGGTCCGGTGCAATATGGCGACACCCGCCTGGAGCCGTCGCTGCTGGCGGCCATCCAACCTTTCCGTGAGGGCGATTTTTTTGAACAGTCGAAGTTGCAGGCATTGCAGGCCGCGCTACAGCGCACCCGGTATTTCTCCGGCGTACTGATAAAGCCCGAATTCGCCGAAGTGTCCGATTACCGGGTACCCCTCAAGGTCACCCTGCACCCGGCGAACCGTCACGGCTTCGATGTCGGCCTGGGCTACAGCACCGACACCCAGGCGCGGGTCTCCATGGTATGGCGCACGCCGCTCATCAACCGTTACGGTCACTCCCAGGAGACGCGGATCGCCTGGTCGGAGGTCAATCCCGGCGGTCGTTTCGTGTATTCCATTCCCCTGCAACACCCGCTCAACGATGTGCTGCACCTGACGGCGCGGGTGGAGGATGACAAGTACGGGGACCAGGACAGCCGCCAGCAGGAAGTCGGTATACAGCGGGAGATGCGCGGCAGTCGCTGGCTGAGCAGCTACTCCGCCAGGGTGCTGGAAGAGTCCTGGCAGGTGAAAAATACCCAGTACAGCAACCTCTACACGCTGCCGGGCATCTCCTTTTCCAGCAGCGACCGCAGCGGCAATATCGTCGATCCCTCCGGCGGGTTCAGCCAGTTGTACAAAATCGAGGTGGGCAGCGAGGCGCTGGGCTCGGATGTGGATTTGCTGCGCGCCACGGCCAATTTCAGCTATATCCTGACGCCCTGGCCGGCCCATCGGGTGGTAACCCGGGCTGCGCTGGGCGCCGTTTTCATTTCCGGCCCCGATCGCCGCAACCTGGCTCCCTCGCTGGGTTTTTTCGCCGGCGGTTCCCAGAGTATTCGCGGCTACGGCTACCAGTCCCTGGGCAAGGAAATTGAGGTCCTGCGGGATAACGGTACTCCCCAGGCCCTCACGGTGGCCGCGGACAGGCTGCTGACCGGCACCCTGGAATACCAGTATTACTTTACCCCCCGGTGGCGCGGCGCAGTGTTTATCGATGCCGGCGACGCCTTCGACGAAGGGGGTTTTGACGCCAAGTACGGCCCCGGTTTCGGTGTCCACTACCTGTCCCCGGTGGGCGCGGTGCGCCTGGAACTGGCCAACGGTGTCAGTGAAAACGGCGGCGACTGGCGCCTGGTGGTGAACATAGGGGCCGAGTTCTGATGCGGTTGCTGCTGAGGCTGTTGTTCTGGCCCCTGCTGCTGGGGCTGTCTGTATTGCTACTGTTGCCGTTTACCGGCGGCGGTACGCACTGGCTGCTCGCCAGGGTGCCAGCCGTTGCTCCTCTGGAACTGGAGTATGCCGGTGGCACCCTGGCGGGGGAGTTGCAGCTCAGGCGACTCAGCTGGTCCGATGAGGATATCCGCCTGGACTTGCGCGATGCGGTGCTGGAGCTGGATTTGCGCTGTCTCTGGCGCAGCGTCTTCTGCCTGCAGCAGTTGCAGGCCCGACAGCTGGACATTGCACTGCTCCCCAGCCCTGATACGGCAGATGCTGACCCTGCGACGGATCCCGGGCCGGCAGCAGAGGGCTTGACAGTATTTCCCTTCCGGGTGGAAGTGCCAGACCTGTACCTCAACGGCCTCAGGGTCCAGTGGCAGGGCGGCGAGTGGCGCCAGGGTCTGTTGGAGGGCGCGGTCAGCATATCCGGTTCCACCATTCATGTGCCCAGGGCAGTGGTGCAGGAAGCCCGCTTACTGCTGGCTGACACCCCGACCGACACCGGGCCGGTGGAGTTGCCGGAGGTAAACCTGCCACTGGAATTGCAGGTCGACGGGCTGTTGCTGCAGCAAGCCGATTGGGATATTTACGGCTGGCAGGACAGCCTGAGCTCATTGCAGTTGCAGGGCAATTGGCGCCATACCCGCCTGCAACTGGACTCGCTGCAACTGCGCTCGACCGAGCTGGGCGCGGCGATCGCCGCCGGCAGCCTGGATTTTTCCGGCCAGTGGCCGCTGGAACTGGGGATGGATGCCTTTCCCATGGCCTGGCCGCAATGGCCTCAGCCTGTTGAGCGCCACCTGAGGCTGGACGTCAGTGGCAGCGTCGCCAGCCTGGCAGTGCACCTGCAGGTGGGAGGGGAAGTCAGCACTTCGGCGCGGCTGCAGCTGGATACGCTGGCCCCGGATTTGCCTTTCCGTCTGGCCGCAGAGCTCGACTGGCCAGGCCAACTCGAGCTTGCCGGCTTCATGGCCCTGCCCGCAGAGCTTGCCGAGCTGTCCCTGGTCGCGCCCCTGAATCTCACCGTCACCGGCTCCCTGGCGGAGCAACAGTTCCAACTCAGCACCGCCGGCTCTGTTCCACCCTACCCGGAGCTGGCCCTGAATCTCGGGGGCGGGCACCGGTCAGGCCTGTTGACGGTGGAGGATATGCGCCTGGGCGATGCCGCTTCGAGCAACACGCTGTGGGGCAGTGGCGAGCTGCGCTACGGCGAGCGCCTGGAGTGGTCGCTGGCGCTGGAATCGGGAGGCCTGGATCTGCCCCCGGTCAATGCGGCCGTAGACGGCCGCCTGCAGGGGCAACTGCAACTGGATGGCTGGCTTGCGGGAGAGGAGTGGGAGGCGACCCTGTCCGGGGTGTCCCTCAAGGGTGAGGTCAATGGCCTGCCGGCGAACATTACCGGCTACGGCGGACTGGGCAGCGACCTGGTGCTGCGGCCCAGTGACTTGCAGGCGCGCCTCAACGGCGCTCACCTGCTGCTGTACAAGCCCCGCCAGGCGGGCGATGGGGCGCGGGTGGAACTCGCCGTGGACGATCTGGGACTGTGGTTGCCGGGCAGTCGTGGCAACCTGCGGCTGCGCGCATTACCGGGTGATGACTGGGCGCATATACGCCTGGCCGGCTCACTGGAGGGGCTCGCCTGGGAGCAGGTCACGGTGCATGCCGGGCGCCTCGAGGGCGACTACTACCCGGGTCACGAGCAATCCGGGTTGCAGCTTACGCTCGACGGGGTGGGCCTGGGCCCGCTCGACCTGGAACAGCTCAGCATCGATGCTCGCGATACCAGCGGCAAGCAGGCATTCAGGCTGGCTGTGTTGGGTGATATAGAGGGCAGGCTGGCAGTCGCGGGAGGATTCGACGAGCAGGGTCGCTGGAGCGGTCAACTGGAAGCCACCTCGCTGCAGACGCCGGAGGGTACCTGGCACCTGAGCGAGCCGGTGCAACTGGCGGCCGACCCCGATCCGTGGCGTCTGCGGGTAGCTGGCCACTGCTGGTATTACCAGCAGTCGAGAATCTGTCCGGGGGAGGCACTGTTGGGCGCGACCGGCGCGGCCAGCCTGGAAATTTATAGCGGCTTTGACGCCCTGAGCGCTTTCCTGCCGGAATACCTCGAAGTCAGCGGCGCACTGGATGCGACCCTTGCGGCGAACTGGGCGCCCGGGGCCGCGCTTGACCTGCAGGGCCGCTTGCAGGGCAGGGACCTGCGGGTGACGCGGCATTTCGGCGCGGGTGAGTCAGGCAGTGCCCGCTGGGAGTCCCTGGACGCGGCTGTCGGCCGCGGCCCCGGAGGCCTGGAGTTGCGGGCGAGTTTATTCGCCCAGCAACAGCGGCGCGTCGCCCTGGCCCTGCAATTGCCTACCCAGCGCGAGGGTGACCTGGCGGGCGAGCTGCAGCTGGAGGATATGCAACTCGCCAACCTGGCGCCCTTTTTCCCGGGCTTATCCTACCTGGAGGGCGAACTTCGCGGTGGACTCGCGTTGCTTGGCACCCTCGCCGAGCCGCTGGCCGACGGCACTATCCAGCTCACCGGGGGGCGGCTGGCGCTGTCGGGCAATCCCACGGAACTGCGGGATCTGGAACTGAGCCTGGCTGCCGTTGGGGACAGCCTGGCAGTGCGGGGCGGGGGATTGCTGGGCGGCGGATCGCTGGACATCAGCGGCGAGCTGTTCAGCCGGCCTGACTGGCGCCTGCAACTGCGGGTTTCGGGCGAGCGGCAGGAGCTGCTGATCCCGCCCTATACCCAGATGCTGGTGTCGGAGGAGTTGCAGCTGGCCATGACCGGCGCCGAACTGGATCTTACCGGCAGGGTGATCGTGCACGAGGGCATCCTCGAGCACGAGCAATTGCCCGAGGGCAGTGTCGGTTTATCCGGGGACGTGGTGGAGGTGGATCTGGATGGCAGTGTGCTCAATGAGTCCAGCGATTTCCTGACCCGCATCGATATTGCCCTGCTGCTGGAGAACAACTTCAGGATTGTGGGTGATATGGTCAATGCCACCCTGGGTGGCGATCTGCAGCTGCTGCAGGTGCCGGGCAAACCGCTGCAACTGTTTGGTAACCTCAATGTGATAGGGGGCGAGTTGCGCGCCTACCAACAGCGACTCCGCATCCAGCGCGGCACGGTCAGTTTTTCCGGTACGCCCGAGAACCCGGAGTTGGACGTCAGCGCCCAGCGGGAGGTTCCCGCCGACAAGGTGGTGGTCGGTATCAGCCTCCAGGGTAGCCTCGATCAGCCGAAACTGCAGGTTTTTTCCGAGCCGGTGATGTCCCAGGCCGACACCATGTCCTACCTCATACGCGGGCGCCCGGTGGATACCGGCGCCGGGGCGGACGGTATCGCCACGGCCCTGTCCCTGGGAACCGGGTTGGTCAACGAGACCCCCCTGGTCACCCAGCTCAATGAGATACCCGGGATCAGCAACCTGGCTTTCGGCGCGGAGGGTAGCGCGGAGGATACTGCCGCGACGGTGGGCGGCTATATCGGGGAGCGCCTCTACCTGTCCTACGGCATGGGTATCTACGAACCCATCAACGTGCTCACGGCGCGACTGTACCTGCAGACACGTCTGTGGCTGGAGGTGGTCAGCCGGCTGGAGAACTCGGTAGACCTGTACTATTCCTTCGACATCAAGTAACGGCTCCCGGCGGCTGGGATTTTGCCGATGTTGGCATTATTCACATAGAAAATTTCCCGAAAAACTCCATAACATACTGATATATAACAATAAAAAAATTTGTGATTGAGTCGAGAGGCCAAAATTACCACAGCATTAGTATGTTTATTCTAACGCCGACTGGTTCAATGGACGCTCAAACCAAAACTTAGAGGAGGTTTGAAGATGTTTATTCATACTATCGTGTACGTGATCCTGTCCATTCTGTCGGTGACAGCTGTTTATGCCGCCAGCATGCCCATTGCCAAGGACTCCCCGGAGGACCAGCTGGCCTCCGAAAGTGACCAGGACAATACCGTCAGCCTCTAATAACATGTTTTTTGGGATGACCGCCGGCCCGCAGCGGCGGTCATTACCCACTCCCCAATAACCCTGCACCGATGAAGTCCATAGCTTTGCCACCGGCCCTTGGGCATAATGCGAGCGACGTCTTTGCGCACTGGCGACAGGCTGCGGCTGCATGTATTACCAATATTTCGGGCTCAAGGAAGCGCCCTTCTCCATAGCGGTCAATCCCCGCTACCTGTTTATGAGCCCGCGCCACAGGGATGCCCTGGCGCATTTGCTCTATGGGGTTGGGGCCGGCGGCGGTTTTATTCTCCTCACCGGCGAGGTGGGCACGGGTAAAACCACCATCAACCGCTGCCTGCTGGAACAGTTACCCGACAATACCGACATCGCCATTATTCTCAACCCGGCGTTGAATGCGCTGGAGTTGCTCGCCACGGTCTGCGACGAACTGGTCATCGATTACGATCGCGACAACCTTACCCTCAAGGCGCTTACCGACAAGTTGCACCATTTCCTGCTGGTGAATCACGTGCTCGGTCGCAAGACGGTGTTGTTGATCGATGAAGCCCAGCACCTGGACTACGATGTGCTGGAGCAGGTCAGGTTGTTGACCAACCTGGAGACAAACAGCGAAAAGCTGCTGCAAATTATCCTGATAGGCCAGCCCGAGCTGGCCACCATGCTGGCCCGGCCGGAACTGCGCCAGCTGAATCAGCGCATCACCGCGCGCTACAATCTCGAGCCCCTCAACCTGGAGGAAACCAGCGCCTACATCCGCCACCGCCTGCAGGTGGCGGGCATGGCGGCGGGGCAGGAGGTCTTTCCCCCGGCCGTGGTGCGCGGCATTCATCGCCGCACCCGCGGTATTCCGCGCCTGATCAACGTGGTATGCGACCGCATGCTGTTGGGCGCCTACGGGCGCAACCAGGACAAGACTGATTTGTCGCTGCTGCGCCTGGCCGCGCGCGAAGTCATGGGAGAGGAGGCACAGGCGCCTGCTCCGCGCGCCTCTGTCCGCCTTGCGTGGTCCCTCGCCGCTGCGGTGCTGCTGCTGGCCGGTGCCGCCGGTTGGTGGCTGCTGGAGCGCTCCCGGTGGGATATGGATTCCCTGTTCAGCCGGCAGCCGAGCCTCGCGGTCGAACCGGCGCCGGCCGGGCCGCCCCCGGTGCCTGCCCAGGTGGCGCCTGTGGAGCCCGAACCCGTGGTCGCGGCCAGCAGCACCGCCGAGGCCCCGCCACAGGACGATTGGTTACTGCCCCCGCTGGAGGCGCTCACGACCCTGTGGTCTCTGTACTCGAGTGCGGCGCTGCCGCTGAACCTGTGCGCCGGCGAGAAGCAGGAAGAGCTGGTCTGCGTATCCGGTTATGCCGGCACCTGGGACGAGCTGGCGCCATTCGATCGACCCCTGTTACTGGATATGATAACCCCCGAGCGGTTTGCCGCGGCCACCCTGTTGCTGGGCATGGATGAACGCAGCGCCTGGGTGGCGACAGCAAACGGGCCCGCGCTGGTGGAACTCGGTGAGCTGGGGCTGTCCTGGTCGGGAAGCTACCGCCTGTTGTGGCATCCCCCGCCCGGCTATTCACAGAGCCTGGCCCTGGATGACGACAGTGCGGTGGTGGCCAGGATAGCGGACCTGTTCGCGCGCCTGGACGGCCAGGAGCAGGCCCTCGCGGGGACACGGTTTACGCCCGCCCTGCAAACCCGGGTGCGCTTGTTCCAGCAGGAACAGGGCCTCAAGGACGATGGCGTCGTGGGCATGCAGACTTTGCTCAGGCTCAACGAGCGACTCGGTATCAGCCCCACAGCGGCCCAGGCCAGGGCGAGGCTGGAGACGGCAGCCACGGTGTCCGCGCCGTGATAACCGGCCGCTATTACCCCAGGGAGGCCCCGACGTGTCGCTGATCCTCGATGCCCTCAACCGCTCCCGCAATGACGCCCAGCAGGTTCCCGGCCTGGCTACTTCCTATGACGTCGGCAGCAGCCCCCGGACGACCGGCTGGCGCGGCTGGCTGCTGCCCGGCGCCCTGGTGGTCGCCGTACTGCTGATTATCTGGCTGTTGTGGGAGCGCAGCGGCGACCGGGCTGCGGCCCCCCCCGCGGAATCGCCAGCACCGGCTCCCGGTGCCGCGGCGATCGCCCCCGCGCCTGTCCCGGCGTCACCCCCCGCAGGGCCTGCGCCGACAGCCGAACCTGCGCACACAGCCGAACCTGAGCCCGCAACTGCACCCGCGGTGGCGTCCGTGCCGGCAATGGCTGCGGCGGAGCGCGGTGGTGCAGCCTCGGCCGGGTCGGCGCCATTGCCGGGGGCAGGGGTGGCCACGCCAGCGGATTCGGCGGCGGAGGTGGCCGAGGGATCGGCGCGGAGGGCGGACTCCGCCTCCGCCAGCGTGGCTGCCCTGTACCGGCAACAGCAACTCGCCCGGCGGGAGGTGCCGGCTGCCGCCAGTGCGAAACAAGCCGCTGGTCCCGAGGTATATACCGCTGCCGAACCGGCGGCCCCCGCTGCCAGGGCGGTACAGGAACAGCCGATCGATATCGGCGAACTACTCGAGATGGCCGAAGACGAACTGGAGAATGCCCGCCTGGCGGAACACCCGGCGCCTTTTCTCAGCGCGCTGTCCCAGCAGACCAAGGACACCATTCCCACACTGCTTTACCAGGCTCACGACTATACCGGCAGGAAGGCCGATTCCTTTGTGCTCATCAATGGCAAAACCCTGAAGCCGGGCGATTCCAGCAAGGGGGTGCGGGTGGACGAGATCCTGCCCGATTCGGTGGTGTTGAGTTTTCAGGGCACCCAGTTCCGCCTGCGCGCCCTCAACAGCTGGGTGAATCTATAACCTGGCAGTCCAGCCGCGAAGTGCCCGCGGCGCTTACAGGCCCAGGTAGTCGCTGAGAATGGTAAAAATATCCCGCTGCTGCAGGTAGGGCGGCACCCGCCCCAGCGCCTCGACGTTCCCGAACAGCGGTACGTTGGCGCCGGTGTGCTCCTCATGGCTGAAATTGTTGGTGGCATAGTTTATCGCCATCAGGCCGCCCTCGGGCGTTGCGACCAGCACCAGTTGTCCCGGGGTGTAGATTGGAATGGGGTAGGCTGCATACAGGCTTTCCACTGGTACCATCTGCGCCGCATGGCTGTGATCGGCCGTCACCAGCACCAGGGTGCCGGGGTGCCCGCTGGCGAAGTCCAGGGCGCTGGCCAGTGCCTCCTCCAATTGCTGCAACTCGCCGATGGAGCCGCAGGCCTTGCGCTCATGTGCCTGCTTGTCGATGGAAGCGGATTCCACTAGCAGCAGGAACCCCCGCTGGTTGTCGCGCGACAGGCTGGCCAGGGCCGCATCGGTCATCTGCTTTAGCGAGGGCACGCTGGCGGCATCGGGGTTCGTCACACAGCGCATGGGTGCCGGCATGCTTACCGAGCCCAGGTAGTGGTGCAGCCTGTTGAGCAGGCTCGGCTGTGGCGGCTCCGCCGCTCTGCCGTTTTCGCCCTGCAGGCGCACGGGCATCGTGCCCGGGGAGAACAGCCCCAGCACCCGGCCATCGGGGTCGCTCGCGGCGAGTTCTGCACTGTCGACCACCAGCTGGAAACCCTGTTGGCTGGCGAGCTCAAGTACCGAATAGCTTGCGCCCTCCGCGCTGGGCGTAAAATATTTGCGACCCCCGCCGAGCAGAATATGCAGCGAGGACTCCGCCAGTTGCTCGGCGATCGAACCGCGGCCGCCGTTGGCTTTCAGGTCCGCCGGGCAACCGCCCAGGGGAATCCCCCGGTAGTTTATATCCACCATCCTGTCCGGAGCCTGGCACAGGCGCATGCTGACATGACTGGCGAAGGCCGCGGGGGTGGCATCGGTGACGCTTGCCGTGGTGACGATACCGGTGCGCAGTCCCCTGGCCGCGGCCAGTTCCGCGATAGTGGGCAGGTCCAGGTCGCTGCCGGCGCTGGTGGCGATGCGGCCGCGACTGGTGGTGACGCCGGTGGCGATGCTGGTAGCGGTATTGGCCGAATCAGCGACATACACCGGGGCGCCATCCTGCTTGTCCTCGATAGTCAGCACCCCGACGGCCGCGCGCAGCGGCAGTTCGTCCAGCAACAGCTTTCCGCTCGCGCCGCGCAGGTAGTTGCGGGCGATGCTGATCTGCTGGTCGTCCATGCCATCACCGATGATCAGGATCACGTTGCGCGGAGGGGCGCCGGCAGCGGCCGGCGCTGCCGTGGCGGCAAAAAGCTGGCTACACAAGATAATGGCGGTGATGAAAAAACGCATATTGCGATCCGGTCCAGGTCTGGAAGAAAGGCGGCGCGGAGGGCCGCGCCGGTGCGCATTATGCACCAAGCGCGCTGCGGTTGCCCGCCGGCGCGCTAGCGAAAGTCCTCGCATGCCTTAACCTTTTGACCTCACTGTGGCAGGATTCGCCCTGCGGTCGCCAACCCGGTCGGCCGCGGCCTGGATGCCAATGCATCAGCGGGCAGGCCACATCGATAATAACGACCTCCATTGCGAGGCGAGGCATGTGCAATGAAAATGATTACAGCGGTTATCAAGCCCTTCAAGCTCGATGACGTGCGCGATGCGCTGCACCAGATCGGCATCGCGGGCATGACCGTGGAGGAGGTCAAAGGCTATGGCCGCCAGAAGGGGCATACCGAACTCTACCGCGGCGCCGAGTACGTCGTGGAGTTCCAGCCCAAAGTCAAACTGCAGATAGCGCTGAGCGACCAACTGGTGGATGCGGCTATCGAAGCGATTTGCAGTTCGGCCAATACCGGCAAGATCGGCGATGGCAAGATTTTTGTCACCCCGCTGGAACAGAGTATCCGTATTCGCACGGGTGAGACCGGAGAGGACGCGCTGTGATGACCAGGACTGTTATGAGGAAACTCTGTTCAAGGCTGCTGCCGGTAGCCGCGCTGTTGATATCGACGGCCGCGAACGCCCAGGAAATCGATGGCGGCGATACCGCCTGGATTCTCACCGCCACGGCGCTGGTGCTGTTCATGACCATCCCGGGCCTGTCGCTGTTCTACGCCGGCCTGGTGCGTTCCAAGAATGTGCTGTCGGTGCTGATGCAGTGTTTTACCCTCACTTGCCTGATGTCGCTGGTGTGGTTCGCCATCGGCTATACCCTTGCCTTCGGCAGCGACGGCGTGGAGCAGGGCAGGTGGATAGGCGACCTTGGCAACATGTTCTTCGCCAGTATCGGCATGGACTCCGTTAACGGCACGATACCCGCCACCCTGTTCGCCATTTTCCAGATGACCTTTGCCATTATCACCCCGGCGCTGATCGTCGGCGCCTTCGCGGAGCGCATGCGCTTTTCCGCCATGCTGCTGTTCAGCACCCTGTGGATGGTGCTGGTGTATGCGCCGGTTTGCCACTGGGTCTGGGGCGGCGGCTGGCTGGGTGAACTGGGCCTGCAGGACTTCGCCGGGGGCACCGTGGTGCATATCACCGCGGCGGCCGCCGCACTGGTCGCGGCGATCATTATTGGACCGCGCAAGGGGTTTGGCAGCGTGGCCATGCCCCCTCACAACCTGACCCTGACCGTGACCGGCGCGGGTATGTTGTGGGTGGGTTGGTTCGGTTTCAACGCCGGCTCTGCCGTGGCTGCCAATGGCAGCGCGGCCATGGCCATGCTGGTCACCCACCTCTCGGCCTCCGCCGGTGCCCTGTCATGGATGGCCATGGAATGGATACGCCACGGCAAACCCTCGGTACTGGGTATCGTCACCGGAATGGTAGCGGGGCTGGGCACCATCACCCCGGCCTCGGGCTCGGTGGGGCCGGCGGCGGCCGTCGTCATCGGACTCACTGCGGGTGTCGTGTGTTATTTCGCCACCAACTTCCTGCGCAACACCCTGCGCATAGACGACAGCCTGGACGTGTTTCCGGTACATGGGGTGGGCGGCATACTGGGCACCTTGCTGGCCGGTATCTTCTGCTCCACGCAGCTGGGGATTTTCAGCGGCAACGGGTTCTCCGACGGCATCGACAGCATAGGCGGGCAACTGGCCGTGCAGGCCACCGGGGTGGTTGCGACGCTGGTCTATACCGTGGTGGTGACCAGCGTGCTGCTTAAGCTGGTAGGTCTCGTGGTAGGCCTGAGAGTGGACGGCGACCAGGAAACCCAGGGCCTGGACCTGGTGCTGCACGACGAACGCGGTTACGACCTGTAGCGGCGCCCGGTGGCTATCAGCAAGGGGGCGCAGCTCTAGCTGATAGCCAGCTTCAGCTCCATCTTCGCCATCGCGGCCTGCTCCTGGGTAAGCTCCGAGGCGGTCAGGGGGTGTTCTTCCAGCCAGCCCGAGGGGAAGGAGAGCGCCAGGCTGTCCGGCCCTGAATCCAGGGCAAAGTCGGGGAGCCGCTCCAGTTTTTCCACGTGCTTGAAACACATGGCCAACCGTATGATGCACACCAGGCGCTGCATCCGCGGGATATCCGCTTTGGCTATATCGGCAAAGTACTCGTCGATCACCTTGCCGCGCTGGCACAGGGCGAGCACCGCGAGCTGTTCCTGTTCCTCCTGGGAAAACCCCGGCAGGTCGGCATTGCGCAATACGTACGCGGAGTGGCGGTTGAAGTGCTTGTGGGCAATCGCCATGCCGATTTCATGCGTGTGAGCCGCCCAGCGCAGCAGTTCCCAGTCTGCGGTGGTGAGTTGCCACTCCTGGCGCGTGGCGGTGAAGAAGACCCGCGCGCGGCGCTCGACAATACTCGCCGTGTCGGCATCCACGGAGTAGCGTTGCATCAACGCGTTTACGGTGCGTTCCCGGACATCCTCGTGGGTCAGCCTGCCCATCAGGTCGTAGATCACGCCTTCGCGCAGGGCGCCGCTGGAGGTGCGCATATGGGTGATACCCAGGGCATCGAACAGGGCGCTGATAATGGCGACGCCGGGCAGGATGACATTGCGCCGCTGGGTGGCCAGGCCCTCCAGGTCGATACTGTCTATGGTGTCGAATTGCAGCAGTTTCTCCTCCAGCAGGCGCAGTCCGGCCCTATCGATGCCGCTGTCGCTCCAGCCGTGCTGGGTGAGCAGGGCATCGATGGCGCGCAGGGTGCCCGAGGAGCCCACGCAGTCCTCCCAGTAGCGGGCGTGGAACTGGTGGCGCACAGGCGCCAGGCACAGGCGCGCCTCCTCATAGGCGCGGCGATAGTTCTCGCGGCTGATCAGGCCCCGTGGAAAACAGGACCCGGCAAAGGAGACGCAGCCCATCTGCAGGCTCTCCAGGCGCTGGGGCTCGAAGCGCTGGCCGATGATCAGTTCCGTGCTGCCTCCGCCGATGTCGATCACGAGGCGGGATTGCACGTCATCAGCCAGGGTGTGCGCGACGCCCAGGTACACCAGCCGCGCCTCCTCGCGTCCGTAGATTACGTCGATGCGGGTACCCAGGATGCGCCGCGCTGGCACCGTGAACTCCCGCCTGTTGTCGGCCATTCGCAGGGCGTTGGTGCCCACGGCCCGCACCCGCTCCGGTTCCACGCTGCCCAGTAATTGGGCGAAGCGCCCCAGGCAGTCCAGGCCACGCTCGATGGCCTCCTGGGACAAATGACCATCCTCCAGGCCCGCACCCAACTGCACCTTCTCCGCGAGCGCCTCCACGGGGCGCATTTCCCCGTGCTCTATCTTGGCGATGATCAAGTGAAAGGAGTTGCTGCCGAGGTCCAGGGCTGCCAGCAGGCTGCCGTCGGGTAGGGTGTCCACTGTGTTGTCAGTCAAGTCGGGTTGTTCCCTGGCGTGGGCTGGAGTGGGTGTAGGGTAATGGATAATGGCGGTCGGCGCACGACCGCTGTTATCCGACCGGCCCCGGGGGGCATATCAGCGGGGACTGGGCCGCCGGCTGTTCGGAGCCACACAAGTCCTTGCGGATATGCTTCTGCACCGAAGTGCAGGGGTTTTCGCTGGCGAGGGCGCGTTTCAGCACGCTCTCACCCACGATGGACAGGCCGCCGGTCAGGATGGCCGCCCAGCCGCGCCATAGCAGGCCGGTGGCATCCGGTATGATCTTGGGGTCGCTAAGGGCACCCTCGATCTCTATGGTGTTGGAAAATACGTTGCCGACCGACATGCCTACTCCCTTGCGGCTGCTGGAACTGAAATTCATGTGGATGATCTCTGTCTTCAGATCCAGTTCCACCTTGCCCACCAGGTTGGCCTGGCGGGTGCGGGCGGCGTAGCCGTAGGGGGTGATGCCCTTGCCGTCCTTGAAGACGCCCAGGGTGAGCGCGCACTCCAGCTCGGGTTGCTTTTCTCGCGAGCCGGGAATCAGGGTGTCGAAGGCCGCCGTGGCCACATCGGCGGTGAGCAACATTAACTTGCTGTAATCCAGCGGTCCGGACCCCAGTTCAAGGTAAATCAGCCCGTCGACTGCCGCGGCGAGAGCCGCCTGGCTGTCTCCCTGGCTGCGCACGTCGAAATAGCCGCTGCGAGGTATTGCGGCTTTTACCACGGGACCCTGGAGATTCCTGAATTCGCCGTTCAAATGCAAGGAGGCGGGCTGCTGGCTGGCATCGAGCTGCACCTTTATCCAGGCGTCGCCCCTGTTGACGACCGCGGCCCGGGCCTCGGCTGACAGCTGTCCATCCTGTATGGCGACAGTCAGTTCCAGGTCGCTGGCCCGGGCCTCGATGCTTTCCAGGGAATCCAGCTTGCCGCGGATCTCAAGCTGGTATTCCTTTATCCAGGACAGCGGCAGGGGATCCTTGCTGAAAATCTTGTCGCCGGGCTCGGCTTCCCGGGGCCCGGACAACAGCCGCAGTGGTGCCAGGACAACGTCCCCCACCATGTCGAGGCCGGCCCTGGCGGTGCGGGTGATAAGGGAATCCTCCTGCGGTTTTGCAGCGGCGTCCGGGGATGGCTTGTCGACATCCTCCCAGGGCAATAGTGACAGTTTGCCGCCATCGAGTTGAACTTCTATTCGCGGTGGCGTGGTGTCGTGGAAAACCACGCTGCCACGCAAGTCGGTATCGCCCCACTGCAGGCTGCGGATAGTTGCCTGCATGCCATCGGGAATCCTGCGCGCCGTCATCGACACTTTGCGCGCTGGGCTACCCTGCGGGTCACCCGGGTCCGGGCTGGACGCCAATTCCAGGGAGCCGTTGAGGTCACCCAGCAATTCCGCCACCGTGCCGCCCTCGCTCTGCAGCGAGAGGGTGCCGGACACCGGGATTTTCCTGGCCGCAGCCTTTTCAGCCAGGAAGTCGTCAATGGGCAGGTCCACGACCTGGGCGTCCACCGAGAGAGCCGCGCTGGTATCGCGCCAGCTGATGGCCCCGTGACTTTTGAAAGTACCCCCCTGCATGGCGAAGTCCAGGCGATCGACCGCCAGTTGCCCGGACCGGCTGTCTATCTGCAGGTCGACATCGGACAGCAGTGCCTTGCTCAGCTGCAGCGACCGGGCCTTGAGGCTCAAGCGCGCATCGCCCAGTTTTCTCAGGGCGCTCAGGTCGTCCGTGTCGTTGTCCCCCGCCTGCTGGCTCGAGGTTGTTGCCAGCAGGGCGGGAATGTCGAGCTTCTCGGATTCCAGGGTGGCGATCAACCAGGGCTTGCGGCCATCTACCATGGACAGGTTGCCGGTGAGATTCTGTTGCAGCGAATCCACCTTCAGCGCGCTGATATCCAGGCCGGTGATCCGGTCCTCGGCCATCACAGGTCGGGCGACGCCGGAGATTTTCAGCTGTTCTTCCGGCCTGGGCGGTCGCTGCCAGTCATGGTCCTGGCGAAAATCTATGTTGAGTTCGGCCGTGCCGCGCAGTGCGGCAAATATTTCCGCGGGGTTACTGCCGCTGCCGCTGGCCTTGATGATGCCGCTGGTGCGGCTGTCCGTCAGTGTCGATTCCTGGCGGAACAGTTTGGGCAGGTTCGCCTGCTGCAGCGCCGCCTCGAGTTCCAGATCGATTGTCTCCCCGGCGGCACGGCGAGCCTGCAGGCGCAGGTCGGCGCTGCCGCCGAAGGCGCTCTGTACCTCCAGGGTCATGAGGCCGCCGGAATCGGTCCGCTGCAGGGTGATGGCGCCGCGTTCAATGGGCAGCTGGCGCAGCTGCAGGTCGCTGACATCAAGCTGCCAGTCAAGATCCATATCGGGCAGGGCCTGCAGGAAAGCGGGCAGGGCGACGCCCGCGGCATCGTCTTCGGGTGTCGGCGGCAGCAGGGTGTTCAGGTCCAGATGCCGGGCGCTGAGCTTGCCACTGAGCCGGCGCGGTGCGTTGCCGGAGAGGCTGGCCGAGCCGCTAATTTGTCCGCCGGCAAGCTGGATGTCCAGCGTCTCCAGGGCCAGTTCGTTGGGCCGGTTGTCCAGCTGCGCGGCGATGATGACCGGGGTTTCCTGCTCGCCCCGGTGGCTGCCCTGGAGGTCGATCTCGCCCTGCAGTGTGTTGAGCAGCGTTTGCCAGTTGCTGCCCTCGGCGGTGATGCGAGCGCGCCCGGCATGCCAGGACCACTGGCTGTCCAGGAAGGGTGTGGCGAGCCCCTGCGATGCCTCAGCCGCCTTGACCTGCGCAATCAGGTCCAGTCGCCAACCGCTGGCGGAACTGCCCAGCCGGGCACTGCCGCTGAGGTCACCTGCCGCGCCGTGGCTGGCAAAGGAGGGCAGCGTTACGCCCTCAGCCCCCGTGGTGAACTCCAGGACATTGCCCGTCCGCACCTGCTTGTGCCAGCGAATTTCATCGATGGTCAACTGGCCCTGGTGGGTGGGCAGGTCCAGCCGCGGCAGGTCCTCGGTGGCGGGGCTGGGGTCGGCCTGATCGTAATTGTCCAGCAGGACCCGCAGGCTGTGGATATCCAGGGTCTTTATGTGGGTGGTGGATTGCTCCGGCAGGGCCCAGCTTTCCTTGTTGCCGCTGTCGATCCTGGCTTGTAAGGCGGCCGCGGCAACCCGCGCGGACAGCTGGTATCCCCCTGCAGTCCCTGGCTGGATGGTCAGTTCACCGCTGATGCGGGAGTCGGCTTTGCCCTGTGCGGTGACCGCCAGTTCCAGTTGCAGGCGCGCCAGGCGCAATAAATCAGGCAGTGACTGCAGGTTGGCCTCAAGGACTACCGGTACACCGTCCAGGGTGTACTGCCAGTCCAGGCTGGCGCTGTCTCCCTGCCGCCGCCAGTGGGCGGCGGCCACCGGGTAGTGACGGTCGGTGGCGATATAGAGGCCGTTCTCAAGCCGCAGCTGGTCCGGCAGGTAGGGGTCGAGAAAACTGTAATCGGTGGGCCAGGGGTTGTCATTTCCCGGCCAGCGGGCGGGGTTGACCGAGAGCCGGTCGGCGCTGGCCTGGCGCAGGCGCAATTCCCTGTGCAGCAGGTCTGACCAGTGCAGGGACACGCTGACATCGGTGGCGCGAATCGCCGGGTCGGCGGGGTTCCCCATGACCAGTTCAGGGCTGCTGACCACCAGCTTGAGCAGTCGTACCCGGGTGGGCCCCAGGGTGACCGGTATGCCCAGTTCCCTGCTCAGGATATGGGGAAGCTCCGCGTCCAGCAGCCGTGCTGCAATGCGGTCACCCCAGTGCAGCAGGGCCGCGAGTAACAGTAGCGGCGCGCACAAAAATAGTAGTCGCTTCAATGTCCGGTATCTTGCGAAAAGGGGCGCCTATGGTAGCAGCGGCTTGGGTGGCGTGCCACGCCCGCGCAGGCTGGCGAGCTCCTCCATCCGGTCAGTGCCGGACGCCGAATCGCTCCCGCGCCAGGGCAATCTTGGTGTCGTGGTCGTCGGTCATCTCGGCGATTTTTCGGGCGGCCCGCAAACGGTGGCGCAACCCCGCCATGTTCGCCACCTGGATGGCCAGTCCCGGCCGCGCATTGAGTTCCAGCAGCATCGGGCCCGAGCTCCTGTCCAGGACGATGTCGGCGCCGATGTAGCCCAGCCCGGTCATCTCCACGCAACTGGCGGCCAGGTCCAGAATGCGATCCCAGTGGGGCACATGCAACTCGCTGAAATGCGCTCCCGTATCCGGGTGGATGTCCACCAGTTCACCGTGCTGCACCGCGCGCACGGCGCGGCCGCTGTCCATGTCCAGGCCCACACCTACCGCGCCCTGGTGCAGGTTGGCCTTGCCGTCCGACGCATGGGTGGCGCAGCGCATCATCGCCATCACAGGCACGCCGCGAAAGGCGATTACCCGGATGTCGGGTACGCCCTCGTAGCTGTATTGCTCCAGATAGGGATCGAAGTCGATCAACCCCTCGATCATGGCGCGGTCGTTCCTGCCGCCGAGGCTGTGCAGGCCGGCGAGTATGTTCGACAGGTGGCGGCGTACTTCATCGGCACCGATCAGGGCGCCGCTGGACTTGCGGTAGAGTTCACCCTCGCGGCCGACGATAACCAGGATACCCTTGCCGCCGCTGCCCTGTACCGGCTTGATGACAAAGGCGGGGAACTGCTCCAGGGTGTGGATAGCCCCGGCGATCTGGTGCTGGTACTCGATGGTACCGAACAGCTCTGGAACCGGGATGCCGTGGGCCAGGGCGGTTTGCTTGGTCAGCAGCTTGTCATCCACCAGGGGATAGTTGCGGCGCGGGTTGTACTTGCCGATAAAGCCTATATTGCGCCGGTTCATGCCCAGAATACCCAGCTCCCTGAGCCTTCGTGGCGAGATAAAGTGCATCATTGCTGCTTGTCCAGGTCGCGAAAGCGATACAGCTCGGACAGGCGGTAGCCGGTGTATCTGCCCAGCACCAGGATGATGCCCAGCAGGCTGAGAATCAGTTCGGGGAAATTGAAGGTCAGGTGCTCCACCAGGCGGTTGGACATCAGCAGGTAAGCCAGCACCGCCACCAGCAGGCTACCGCTGCCCTGCACCAGTACCTCATGTACCCCTTCCTCCTCCCACAGGATGGACATGCGCTCTATGGTCCAGGCCAGGATGATGGTGGGGAAGAAGGTGACGGTCAGGGCTCGGTCCAGTCCCATCTTGTAGCTGATGATGGCGGTGGCCGCCATCATGAGAATCACCACGATGATGACGGCGGAGATGCGCGATACCAGCAGCAGGTTCATGTAGCTGAGCCAGGAGCGGATATACAGGCCCACGCTCACCAGGATGAGAAACAGGCTGAGGCCGGGCAGCAGCGTGGTCTGCAGGAAGGCCAGCGCAATCAGCACCGGCATGAAGGTGCCGGAGGTCTTGATGCCGACCAGCAGGCGCATAATGACCACCACGAGCGCAGCCACGGGTATCAACAACAGGACCTTGAATACCCCCTGTTGCTCCACCGGCAATGCAAAGATGGAAAAATCCAGCAGGTTGAACTCTTCCACCCGCTGCTCCATGCCCATCACGGTCTTGGCGGGCAGGCTGTTGCTCACCAGGGCGAATTCGAGACTGGAGTCCCTGCCGCCGACCACGCCCAGAATGGTGTCGTTACCGCGCTCCCATACGAAGAAATTGGCGGGCATGCCGATATTGCCGTTCTCGGGGTCGATGATTACCCAGTTATTACCGTCGTGAAATTCCAGCAGGGAGCTGATGGTCTGGCGCCGACGGCCGTCCTCCAGGCGAATGCCGCGCACCTGCTGGGCCGGTATTCCCGCGTAGGCCAGGACAATCTGGAGTACCGCCAGGGGCGGCTCCTCGAAGGAGCCCAGCAGGAACTGGGCATCCATATCGGGCGAATCCGCATTGAACTCCTTGACCAGCAGGCTGACGAAACTGCGATCATCGGAAGACCGGTCCCGCAGCAAGGTAATCAGGCGCTCGGTGGCCGCCAGCTGGTCCTTTTCCAGGCGTTGCCGGTCTATCCCCCGGGGCGGTATATCCTCCAGCAGGGCGTCTATCGGCCGGTAGACCTGCATCTTGTAATACAGGGTGGTGGAGTGGTCGAGGTTCTGGCGAGTCCAGCGCGCGCTGCGGCCGCGACCGTCCTCCACCACGGTGAAGCCGAAGCCTGAGGAGGCGAAATACTCCTCCAGTATCACCCAGCCACCCAGTCCCTGGGGCAGGGTGAGGTCGACCTGGACCGGCCCGCCGGTGGGCTTGAAATTGATCTTGGACTCGATGGTCCAGACCTGCCGCGATTCACCGGGCAGTAGCGGGAAGCCCAGGTTGATGGCCTTGTACAGGGTGAGGCCTATGCCGAAAAAGAACAGCGACCCCGCTATGAGGCCCATATGGTATTTGGATGCTTTCATCGCTGCCTGGGCTCAGTTGGATACGAGGTGCTTGCGACTGACGTCGACGATCATGGTGTCCACCAGCACGTTCCGGCCGACAATCAACGGGTATTCCATGTCGCGATCATTGAGGGTCACGTCCGCCAGGATGCGTGACTCTCCCAGACTGATCCACAGTTTGACCACGTAGCGCGTCTGCTTGTCGCCGTCACCGGATTTCTTGACAACCTTGCGCCGCAGTCGTTCCTCGACGGCGATCTGCTCTTCCGTGGCGGGGTCAAGCAGGGAAAAATGCACCCAGCGCTTGCCGTCTTTTTCCACCAGTTGCAGGTTTTCGGCGTGCAGGGTCGTAGTCGCGGAGCCGGTGTCGATGCGGGCCTCCATGCGGATATTCGCGGGCTCAACCGTGGCCCACTCCACCGCGCCGACTATCGGCAGGTGCTTTTGGGTGGCGGTGGTCGCGGCGGTCGCCGGGGGAGGGGGAGCCTGCACGGTCACCACTTTTTCCACCACCTGGGGCTCGGGGCAACTGAGGGGCTCTGCAACCACCTCCGGGCAAACCGGGCAGGCCGGTGCCTCCACCGTGGCGGGGCACTCGGGCTGCTGGGGGGAGGACTGGAACATGCTACAGCCCGCCAACAGGCCGTAGGCGAGAAGAGTGGAAGTCCTGAGCGTCGTATTCATTGGGTGCAGGTTAATTAATCCCGATGGAATTGTATATGCCCCAGATGGCAAGGTACTCCAGGCCTCCTCGTTGCCAGGGCCAACCCGGATAGTGTGAACAGGCCCTAGCATAGCTGATTCCGGCCGCTTTGCGGCTATCGCCACTCGAGCGACTGTTGTTAGCAAGTAGAACTGTCCGGTTTTTATAGCAAATGAATTGTCCGCTTTTGTTGAACCGGGATTCTCACCCCGGAGCAGCCGCGAAGCGGGTTACGCTGCTGCTTTTTTGGTTTGCCCTTTTAGTCTGCCATCGGCGGTGTAGCTGGCAAGGTGCCTTGGACCATGGAATAGCGCCAGGTTCCCGTTCGGGTACTCGTGCACCTTTACCGTCTTTCTGGCGAAATGCCTGAACTGCGGCCCCTGAGGCAGCTCAAGCGTCATCCCCTGGTAGCTGACACAGCTGTCCTTGCTCACCTGGCGCTCCACCTGTCTGCACAGGATGTTGTCGATATCGACCCCCAGCAGCGGGACGAAGGCGCTACCTGGCTCCGTAGGCGTTACCATGAACCGGCGGTTGAAGCGCTTGAGGTAGGTGCGGCGCAGGAACGCGTTGGCGGCCTCCATGGTGGTGACGTTGGCCAAGGCCAGTTCCTTGGGCAGCCGGTCCTGCAGGGTTCGGAAGAAGCGCCCGAGCGGCCCCGGGCCTCCGGCGAGTAGGCCGCTATCATCTGGATGCCCAACTGGTTCATGGCGCGGCCGAACTGGGTCAGGCGGCGCTTGTCCACCTTGTCACCGGCCTCGGTGGTCACCCAGTAATGGCTGCCCCGGTCACTGTAGAAACTGCTGAACAGGCCCTTTTGGAGCAGGGTCTCCCTGACCCCTTGAAAGCTTGATAGTGTCCCTTCCTCCTCCACGAAGAACGCCGAGTAGATCTCGCTGTTGGCGTCATCCATGGTGACGATCAGATCCCAGACCTGACCCGGCACCCACTCGTGGGTCGAGCCGTCCTGGTGAATCATCATGCCCGGCAGTGGTGCCCTGGGACGTCGGCGCCGCTGCGTACCGCGCCGTTTGCCCCCCTGGGGGCCAGTGCGGACGCCTGCAGGCGGGATTTGACCCAGGTATACGACCGCTGGCCCTTGTGCTCGTCCTGGTAGCGCTCGAAGAAGTGTTTGACGCTCCAGCCGTCATACCGCTCCTTGTACAGGGCCTCCAGCCGCAGCACCTCGTCGACCGGTGCCCTGCGGCTGGACACTTCGCTGATCCGCTTGTCCATCAAGCCCTCCATACCGGCCTCCTCGTAGCGGTCGATATAGCGCCGGAAGGTGCGCTCACACACGCCCAGCAGCTGAGCTGCCTGCTCCTGGGTCAATCGTCTGTCCTGCCAACCATCATAGGCCTCTTCAAATCTCATGAGTCTGGTCTCCTGTAACCATGCTGTCCGGCCCACTTGTTGCCTCCAATCAAGGACTTAGTGAAACCGGACAGAATACTTGCTACAGAACCGGACAGATTATTAGTTGCGGCTATCGCCACTCGAGCGACTGGCGTTGACGCGGTGGTTGATGCGATAATCTGGCCCCTCGGGGGAGCGCGAAGATTAGCCCAGCAAGGCCCTGCTGCCAACGGGCTCCCCTGGTTTGCGACTTTTTCCGACCGCGCTTCCGTCGCGGTCCTGTCGATAATACCTGAGCAAAATACTCTGTTAAATAGTTGACTAAAATAGTGGGTTATGAGACGCTTGCGGGTGCCATTTAACCGCATCCTGACAAGTGGAGCGTAATTCCATGAGACTCACCACCAAAGGCCGATACGCTGTCACCGCCATGCTGGATCTGGCTTTGCACCACGACCAGGGACCCATTCGACTGGCGGGCATTTCTGATCGCCAGGGCATCTCGCTGTCCTATCTCGAGCAGCTGTTCGCCCAGCTGCGTCGCCGGGAACTGGTGCGCAGTGTGCGCGGCCCGGGCGGCGGCTATCACCTCGGGCGCCACGCCAGCAAGATCAGTGTAGCTGAGGTAATCGCGGCGGTTAACGAGGACACCGATGTTTCCCGCTGCGGCGGCTCCGGCAACTGCCACGAGGGGGAGACCTGTCTCACCCACCACCTGTGGATGGATTTGTCGAACCAGGTCAGGGCCTTCCTGGAGGACATTTCCCTGGGTGACCTGGTGAACCGTCAGGAAGTGAAGCAGGTATCCCGGAAGCAGCAGGCCAGAAGCCAGAAGCGCGATAGCCAGGACGACGGGATCCTCGCCAGCAACAGCTGATCAATCCCGCAGACGGCTGTGCACCGGCCACCGGAGGTAAACACATGTCTCAAGAACACATAGACCGCGCCATCAACAGGGAATACGCGGCGGGTTTCGTGTCCGCCATCGATTCGGACACACTGGCTCCCGGCCTGGACGAGGAGGTCATTCAGTTCATATCGCAGAAGAAAGGCGAGCCGGACTGGTTGCTGGAGTGGCGACTGGAGGCCTATCGCGGCTTCCGGCAGATGGAAGAGCCCAAGTGGGCCCATGTGCACTATCCCCCCATTGACCTGAACGCCGTGTCCTATTACTCCTCGCCGCGCAGTATGAAGGACGGCCCCAAGAGCCTGGATGAAGTGGACCCCCAGTTGCTGGAGACCTACGCCAAGCTGGGCATACCGCTGCACGAGCAGGAGATGCTGGCGGGGGTTGCCGTGGACGCGGTGTTTGACTCGGTCTCGGTAGCCACGACTTTCCGCGGCAAACTGGCGGAGGCCGGAGTCATCTTCTGCCCGATTTCCGAAGCGGTGCACTCGCATCCGGAACTGGTGCGCAAGTACCTGGGTAGCGTGGTGCCCCGCAAGGACAATTACTATGCGGCGCTCAACAGCGCGGTGTTCAGTGACGGCTCTTTTGTCTACATTCCCCGGGGCGTGCGTTGCCCGATGGAGCTGTCCACGTATTTTCGCATCAACGAGGCCAGGACCGGACAGTTCGAGCGCACCCTGATCATTGCCGACGAGGGCAGCCATGTGAGTTATCTCGAGGGCTGCACCGCGCCCATGCGGGATGAGAACCAGCTGCACGCCGCGGTGGTGGAGCTGGTGGCGCTGGACGGCGCGCAGATCAAATACTCCACGGTACAGAACTGGTATCCGGGCGATGCCCAGGGTCGCGGCGGCATCTACAATTTCGTCACCAAGCGCGGCGTGGCGCACCGCGATGCCAAGATTTCCTGGACCCAGGTGGAAACCGGCTCCGCGGTCACCTGGAAATACCCCAGCTGCATCCTGCGCGGGGACAACAGCGTGGGCGAGTTTTATTCCGTCGCGCTGACCAACAATTTCCAGCAGGCCGATACCGGAACCAAGATGATACACCTGGGCAAAAATACCCGCTCGACCATTATCTCCAAGGGTATTTCCGCCGGCGACAGCTCCAACGCCTATCGGGGCCTGGTGCGCATGAGTCCCAAAGCCACCGGCGCGCGCAACTACACCCAGTGCGACTCCCTGCTGATCGGTCATCGCTGCGCGGCCCATACCTTTCCGTATATTGAGAGCCGCAACCCGTCGGCGGTGGTCGAGCACGAGGCCACAACCTCCAAGGTCAGCGACGACCAGTTGTACCTGTGTCAGCAGCGCGGGCTGGACGCGGAAAAGGCCGTGTCCATGATCGTGAACGGCTTCTGCAAGGAGGTGTTCAAGGAACTCCCCATGGAGTTTGCGGTGGAAGCGGGCAAGTTACTGGAAGTGAGCCTGGAAGGCTCGGTGGGCTAGCGCCATCCCAGTTAGTGTGAACAGGCCCTGGGCGAAGCGCCGACAGCTGGCCGATTGTTACGAACGGATTGGAGAAGCATCACGATGCTGAAGATTGAAAACCTGCACGCCGGTGTCGATGGCACCGACATACTCAAGGGTCTCAACCTGGAGGTGAAGTCCGGCGAAGTGCATGCCATCATGGGCCCCAACGGTTCCGGCAAGAGCACCCTGGGCCACGTTCTCGCAGGGCGGCCGGGCTACAATGTGACCGCCGGCAGCGCGACCCTGCTGGGGCAAAACCTGTTGGAGATGGAGACCGAGAACAGGGCGCGGCTGGGTCTGTTTCTGGCTTTTCAGTACCCGGTGGAAATCCCCGGCGTGAGCAACATGGAATTTCTCAAGGCCGCGGTTGACGCGCAGCGTGAGCACCGCGGGGAACCGCCCATCGATGCGGTGACCTTCATGAAAAAGGCCCGGGAGACCTGCAAAATCGTCGATCTCGATCCGGCATTCCTCAAACGAGGCGTCAATGAGGGCTTTTCCGGCGGCGAGAAAAAGCGCAACGAACTCATGCAAATGATACTGCTGGAGCCGCGCCTGGCTATCCTGGACGAAACCGACAGTGGCCTGGATATCGACGCCCTGCAGGTGGTGGCACGCGGCGTCAACGCGATGCGCAGCGAGAACCGCGCCTTCGTAATGGTGACTCATTACCAGCGCCTGCTGGATTATATCGAGCCGGATCATGTGCACGTGCTGGCGGACGGCCGCATCGTGCGCTCGGGCGACAAGTCACTGGCGCTGGAACTGGAGGCCAGGGGTTACGCCTGGCTGGAGGAAGAGGTCGCCTGATGTCCGATTTCATGCAACAGGCCCTGGACAGCGCCGCGGCCAGCTCCCCGCCCTGGTTACAGGACTGGCAGCGCGCCGGCCGGCAGCGCTGGAACGCCAGTCCCCTGCCCGGGCGCAAGACCGAGCACTGGAAATACAGCAGTCTGCAGAGCCTGCAGCAGAGCTTTGCCCGGGCCGAGCCCGGTGACGTGGAACTGGCCGCTGCGGGTATCGATCTGCCCGATTTCGACGGGCCGCGGCTGGTATTCATCAACGGCTATTACAGTCCCCTGCAATCGGCCTGCGAGCTGCCCGAGGGCGTCTCCATAGTGCGGTTCGCCGATGCCGATGAAGAGCAGTCCAGGCGTATCCGCGCCCACCTGGGGCTTGCCACGGGGCGCGATGAGCCCCTGTTTACCGCCCTCAACGACGCCGCCCTGGCCGAGGGCGTGTTTCTCGAATTCGCTCCCGGTGCACGGCTAAGCCAGCCTGTACACGTGGTCTGGGTCAGCGCCAACCAGGCGCAGGCTTTCAGCATCAACCAGCGCTTGCTGGTGCTGTGCGGCGAGTCCAGCTCGGCCAGTGTGATCGAGCATTTTGCCGGCGGTATCGGCGGCCAGCGCAGCTTTACCAACGGCGTTACCGAACTCCTGCTGCAGGCGGGTGCCACCCTGTGCCACTACCGTTTGCAACTGGAGCAGGAGGCCGCCCTGCACATCGGTCGGGTGCAGGCGCGCCTCGCTACCAATGCCACCCTCAACAGCTTCCACCTGGCCCTGGGCAGCGAGCTCAAGCGGGTCGACCTGGTGGTGGATTTTTGTGGGGAGGGTGGCCACTGTGAAGTAAACGGCGTTTACCTGCCCCGCGGCAGGGAGCACATCGACTACCATACCTGCATCGAGCACCGGGTGCCCAATTGCACCAGCAGCGAGACCTTCCGCGGTATTGTCGGCGACGACGCCACCGCTGTGTTCAACGGTCGCATTCACATCCACCGCGACGCCCAGAAAACCCGTGCGGAACTCAACAACCGCAACCTGCTGACCAGTACCCGGGCGGAAGTGAATACCAAGCCGGAACTGGAAATATACGCCGACGACGTGCAGTGCGCCCACGGCGCCACCGTGGCCCAGCTGGATGAACAGGCCCTGCACTACCTGCGCAGCCGCGGCGTGTCGCGCACCGAGGGGGAGGTCATGTTGAGCTTCGGCTTCATCAACGAGGTCATCGAGTCGGTGCGCAGTGCGGCCCTGCGCGATTACCTGCAGCCCATGCTGGCCAGCCGCTTCGCCCGGGACCCGGCCCTGGTGGGGCAAGCCTCATGACCGCCGCCAACCCTTCAGGTGTCGCGAGCTTTGATGCACAGCGAGTGCGACGGAATTTCCCCATACTCGAGCAGGCGGTAAACGGCCGGCCGCTGGTGTACCTGGACAACGCCGCCACCACCCAGAAGCCGTCCAGTGTCATCGATGCCATAGGCAACTATTACCGCCGCGACAATGCCAACGTGCACCGCGGCGTGCACACCCTCAGCGATCGCGCCACCCAGTTTTTCGAGCAGGCACGGCAGACGGTGGCGGATTTTATCGCCAGCCCGAAGACCTCTCAGGTCATCTGGACCAGCGGCACGACCGCGGCGATCAACCTGGTGGCCTACAGCTGGGGACACAGCCAGTTGCGCGCCGGCGACCGGGTGCTGGTGTCCTGGCTGGAACACCACTCCAATATCGTGCCCTGGCAGCTGGTTGCCGCTGCCACCGGCGCCGAGGTGGTGCCCATCCCGGTGACCGATGCGGGCGAGATAGACCTGGATGCCCTGGACGCGCTGCTGGACGGGCGCGTGAAAATGGTGGCCATCAACCACGTGTCCAATGCCCTGGGCACGGTAAACCCGGTGCAGGAAATCGCCCGGCGGGCGCGGGCGGCCGGTGCCCTGGTGCTGGTCGATGGCGCCCAGTCGGTGGCCCACTGGCCCGTGGACGTGCCGGCCCTGGGCTGTGATTTTTATGCGTTTTCCGGCCACAAGTTGTTCGGCCCCACGGGCATCGGTGTGTTGTGGGGGCGGGAGGAACTGCTGGAGGCCATGCCGCCCTTTCTCGGGGGCGGCGAGATGATAGAGCAGGTGGCATTTCCCGCCACCAGCTTCAGTGGGCTGCCCTTTAAATTTGAGGCCGGCACCCCCAATATTGCCGGAGCAATAGGCCTCGCAGCCGCGGTCGACTACCTGGCCGGGCTGGATCGCGAGGGCGCGGCGGCACACGAGGAGGCGCTGTTGCAACGCACCGTCGAACTGGCGGCGGACGTACCAGGGCTGCGGCGTATCGGCAACCCCGACCATGCCGCCGGTATTTTCAGCTTTCTGCTGGAGGGCTGCCATCCCTCCGACCTGGGAATGTTGCTGGACCAGCAGGGCATCGCGGTGCGCACCGGGCATCACTGCGCGCAGCCCCTGATGGCGCGCTTCGGGATTCCCGGGACCGTGCGGGCCTCCTATTCGATTTACAACACCCAGGAGGATGTCACCCGCCTGTTCGAGGGCATCCGCAAGGCGCAACGACTGTTTGCCTAGGGCCTGTTAGCCAGGCCGGGGAGGAAAGGAATATGAGCGTTCAACAATTTGACGTTAAAAGCGAGCTGGTGAAAGTGACCCCGGCTGCCGCGGAGCACTTTCGCAACAGCCTGGCAGGCAAGGGCCTGTCCGGGGTGCGCATCAGTGTGCGCGAGAGCGGCTGCACCGGCTTCAAATACGTGCTCGACGAGGTGGCTGGCGCCGCCAGCGAGGACGATGTGGAGCTGGAACTGGGCAACGGGGTCAGCCTGTTCCTGGCTCCCGCCGCGCTGGCCTTCCTGCGCGGGACCGAGATCGACTATACCCGCGAGGGCGTTAACCGCAGCCTGAAATTCAACAATCCCAACGTGACCGCCGAGTGTGGTTGCGGTGAAAGCTTCAGCGTGGAGTGATCCCATGAGTGGCCAGGAACGCACAGTATTGACCACCCGCCGGGACTGCCCGGGAAGGCTGGTGCCAGTGGGCGATCCGATCATGATACCCGCCAATACCTTCGTCACCCTCACCCAGGCCCTGGGCGGTAATTACACCGTGGTGTACAACGGCAACATGGTGCGCGTGGACGGCACTGACGCCGATGCCCTGGGGCTGGAAGCGCTGCGCCTGGAATTCCCCACCCCGGAGGACGGACGCATAGACGAGGCCCAGGTGTGGGAGGCCCTGCACACGGTGTACGATCCCGAGATTCCCGTCGACCTGGTGAACCTGGGCCTGATCTACGGCGTGGTGGTGGACCAGGAGGCGGGCAGGGTGGACATCCGCATGACGCTGACCGCCCCCGGCTGCGGCATGGGCCCGGTGTTGGTCGGAGATGTCGAGTACCGGGTGGCGCAGGTGCCCAACGTGCGCAAGGTGGAGGTCGAGCTGGTCTTTGATCCGCCCTGGCAGCGCGACATGATGTCCGAGGAGGCCCAGCTCGAAACGGGCATGTTTTACTAGATGACCGACAGCGCCGCCAGGCTGAACCCCTTCGGGAACAGCATCTCCACACAGGATATTCTCGACACCCTCGGCTTTTTCGACAGTTGGGAAGATCGCTACAAGTACATTATCGAACTGGGCCGGGAGCTGCCCCCCATGGCGGCTGAGCTGCATACCGAGGACCGACTGGTGCGCGGCTGCCAGAGCCAGGTATGGATAGACACGGCCCTGGAGAACGGCCGCCTGCAACTGCTGGCTGACAGCGATGCTTTCATCGTCAAGGGACTGTTGGGCCTGGTCCTGGCGGCCTACAACAACAGGACGCCGGCGGAAATACTGGCCTTCGATATCGACACTTATTTCCAGCAGCTGGAGCTGTTGCGACACCTGTCGGCTACCCGCGGCAACGGCCTGCGCGCCATGGTCCAGCGTATCCAGGACATCGCCCGGCAGGCCCAGGGGACACAGCCCTCCTGACTGGCCGATCCGGGGCGCAGGGCTCCCTGGCACAACTCTGGGGTTTTCCACTGGTGGCCGCCTGGCCGGATTAGTGCGCGTCGCGGTGCGCGCTGTCGGCCGGCCCGCCCTGGTCTTTTCCTGTGTCTTCGTGCCCGGGGTGCTCATCGTGCTCATCGTGCTCATCGTGCTCGACCGCGGCCGGGGCGGGGTCCCGGGTCAGGGCGGCCAGAACCGAATAGACGATGTAGTGCACAATCACAGGCAGGGCTCCTTGCAGCCGTGGTACGTGCGCCTATTCGAGCAGATAAAACTAGACTAAACATACTAATGCCGGCGTATTCCCGGACGAGGGCTCAACCAGGGCCAGCCCACTGGCACCGGCGGTGGGCATGGTACATACTGGCGGCCAGCCTTGGGTCGGGAGGGAGTCTCGGGATGAAAGCAAGTATCAGCCGCCGCAAGTTTGTCGGCCAGTTGGCAACCCTGCCGCTGCTGGCGTTGCTGCCCGCCGCGTTGCAGGCGCAGATAATCAGCAAAATACCCCCCACCAGCCCGTTCGGCGCCGATTCCACTGCCGAGGAGGTGACCGCCGGCCTGGACCTGGCCGGTAAAACCTACGCCATCACCGGCGCCAACTCCGGCCTGGGATACGAGACCATGCGCGTGCTGGCACTGCGCGGAGCGCGGGTCATCGGTATCGCCCGCACCATGGACAAGGCCGAGGCAGCCTGTTCCAGCATCGCGGGCGTCACCATACCGGCGTACCTGGACCTGGGGAATTTCGAGTCGGTGGTCAACTGCGCCAGCATGATACGCGGCCTGGACATCCCGCTGGACGGACTGGTCTGCAACGCCGGCATCATGGCGCTGCCGGAGCGCGAGCTGCTCTACGGCATGGAAAAGCAGTTCGTGGTCAATCACCTGGGCCACTTCATCCTGGTCAACCAGTTGCTGGAAACTGTGCTGGCGGCACCCCAGGGGCGCTTCGTACTGCTCAGCAGCCTGGCCCACAGGCGCGCCCCGGAGCAGGGTATCCAGTTTGACGACCTGGCTTTCGCCAATGGCGAGTACGATGCCTGGACAGCTTACGGCCACTCCAAACTCGCCAACGCCCTGTGTTCGCTGGAACTGGCCCGGCGCGTCTCGGGCACCAGTGCCACCGCCAACAGTGTGCACCCGGGGGTGATCAATACCAACCTGGGCCGTCACCTGCCCTGGTATATGCAAGTCGCCGGTACCCTGTTCGGCTGGACTTTCATGAAGAGCATCGAGGAGGGCGCCGCCACCCAGACCTACGTGGCCACCAGCCCCGGGCTGGTGGGAGTGAACGGCTATTACTTCGCCGATTGCAACCCCGACCCCGGGGAGACCGCGGCCATGCGCGACGAGGCGATGGCCGCGCGTCTGTGGCTGCTGTCTGAGGAGCTGACCCGGGACTACCTGCCCGCTACTCCCGCATAACCCCGGCAAGGCGCTCCGGCCGCCGCCAGCGACCGCCAGCCAGGCGCAGCAGGTAGGCGGCGGCAATGACCAGCAGCATCACCACAAACACCCACCATGACACCAGCGGCTCGAGTCTTGCCTCCACGATGACGTAGTACTGCACCGCCAGCATCAGCCAGTGCAGGGCGATGGAGGTAAACATCACCCAGCGGGTATCGCCTGCGCCGCGCAGGGTGGCCCCGGCAATCTGGATGGTCGCGTCGGCCAGCATATAGGTGCACAGCCCTATCATCATGCTGGCGGCCAATTCGCGGATGGCGGCGAACTCGCCACCGGGAGTGGAAAACACCTCCACCAGCTCGAAGCGCAGCAGGCCGAAGATGAGCGCCAGCAGGCCCGAGTACCCCAGCGCCAGGATGAATCCCGAGGCGATGACCTGGTTGGCTCGCGCCATGTCGGCCATGCCCACGAAGCGACCGATCATGCTGGTCACCGCGATGCTCATGCCCACCAGGGGCACGAAGGACAGCATGTCCCAGTTGAAAACGATGGCCATGGCCGCGCCCTGCGCCACGCCATAGGCCTGGAACATCAACAGGAACAGGTTGAAGGCACCCATGTTGAGAAAGCCCTCGATACCGGCGGGTATCCCCAGGCGCAGGTAGCGGCGCATGATGCCGGCGTTGAAGCGGAACGAGGCGGCCACCTGGAACTGCAACTGGTGATCGCGGGCCAGGTAGAAACACAGGAACAGCCCCACCCCGAATACGGTTGCCACCACCGAGCCCAGCGCCGCCCCGGCGATGCCCAGCTCGGGCAGGCCCAGGCGGCCGAACACCAGCGCCCAGGACAGGGGGATATTCAGCAGCACCGCCAGCACGTCGGAGATCATGACTACCCGGGTGCGGCCTATACCCGCGAAGTATGAGGCCAGGCAGGCCTTGACCAGGTTGAAGGCGCTGCCCGCCATCAGGATCTGGAAATAAACGGTCTCCAACTCGACCTGGGCCGGTGCGTGGCCCAGGTGGGCGAAAGCCTCGCCGCCGAACACCGTCACCAGCAGTAGTACCGGGGTACAGGCGAGCACCATCAGCAGGCCCTGGGTGACTACCTGGGGACATTTCTCCGTGGCGCCGCTGCCGTAATACTGGGCCACCAGGGCGTTGGCATAGGTGATGACGCCGATAAACAGGGACAGGCAGAAGTACATGGCGACGCCGCCCCCCAGGGTGGCCGCGATGTGGGTGGCGTCCAGGTGGGACATGAACCAGCGATCGGTGAATATCATCACCGCGAAGGCGCCCTGGGACACCACCATGGGCAGGGACAGGCGCAGCAACTCCTTCAGGGTACCGAGGGAGAGGGTTCTCACCGCGCTGCGGTCACGGAGTCGCTACGATGCGCGGCGCCCGGGCCGGCATGCGGGTGGTCAACTCGTAACCGATCGTGCCAACGTGGCGGGCTACCTCGTCCACCGACAGGCCCTCGCCCCAGAGCACAACCCGGTCTCCCAGCCGGACATCGGGCAGGTCGGTGACATCCACGGTGATCATGTCCATGGAAACCCGCCCCGCCAGGGCGGCCCGGCGCCCCTTTACGACTACCGGCGTGCCGCTGGGAGCGTGGCGCGGGTAGCCGTCGCCATAGCCCACCGACACGGTGGCGATGCGGGAGGGTCGGGTAGCTGTCCAGGTGGCGCCGTAGCCGACCACTGCCCCGGCCGCCACCTCGCGCAATCCGGTCACCGCCGACTGCAGGGTCATGACCGGGCGCAGGGCCCGGGCGTTGGGGTGAGCGCCCGCCATGGGCGAGTTGCCATATAGCATGTAGCCCGGGCGTACCCAGTCGTAATGGGCCTCGGGCCAGGCCAGCACCCCGGCGGAATTGGCGGCGCTGCGCGGGGCCGGCAGGGGCGCGGTAAGCTGCTCAAACAGGGCGATCTGCTCGCGGGTCTGGTCGCTGGCCAGGTCATCCGCCGCCGCGAAATGGGTGCACAGTACCGGCTCCGGCAGGGCCTGGGGTGTCGAGCGCAGGCGCCGGTAGAGGGCCGCGGCCTCTGCCGGCGCGACGCCCAGGCGATGCATGCCGGTATCGAGTTTCAGCCAGCACTGCAGCGGCCGGGCCAGGCTCGCCTCCTCCAGCCAGGCCAGCTGCTGGGCATTGGTGATACTCAGCCACAGGTCCAGTTCGGCGACCAGGGGCAGTTCCGCGGCCTCGAATACCCCCTGCAGCAGCAGGATGGGGACGGCGATGCCGGCTTCGCGCAGCGCCACCGCCTCTTCAATGCAGGCCACCGCCAGCGCATCGGCCAGGGGTGCCAGTTGCTGCGCCACCACCAGGGCGCCGTGGCCGTAGCCATTGGCCTTGACCACCGCCATGACCCGGGAGTTGGGTGCCAGTGCCCTGGCCACGCCGAGATTGTGGCGCAGCGCGGCGAGATCCAGCCTGGCCTGGGCGGGGCGCGTCATCAAAAATCGAATTTGTGGGTGGAGTACAGGCGCTGGGCGGCCAGCCAGACATCGCCCACCTCGCCGGTCCCCACGGGCTTGCCGTCTATGGACAGCACCGGTGCGATCTCCTTGCTGGAGCTGGTCAGCCACACCTCGTCGGCGCTGCCCAGCTCATCCAGGGTAACCACCCGTTCCTGAACCGGGATGCTGCCGTCCCGGCGCAGGATTTCCAGCAGCATCAGGCGGGTGATCCCCGGCAGTTTCTGGTGATCCAGCAGGGGGGTGGCAACCACGCCCTTGCTGACCACGAATACGTTACAGGCGGCGGCCTCGGTGATTTCGCCGTCGCTGTTGTACAGGATGGTCTCCTTGTGGCCCTGGGCATGGCCGTACTGGTAGTGCATCACATTGCCGAGCAGGGCGGTGGACTTGATATTGCAGCGCTTCCAGCGCAGGTCCTCCGCCGTGGCCACGGTGTAGACGCTGGCCGCGCTCTTGTCCGCTACCGGAGCCGGGGGTATCTCGAAGGCGAAGGCATAGAGAGTGGGCTTAAGGCCCTCCGGATAGGCGTGATGCCGCTGGGTGTCGGCGCCGCGACTGACGTGAAAGTAGATGCCCAGGTTGCCGCCGCCATTACGCTTTATGAGTTCATCGGCTATCCTGCGCCAGGCCTCGTGCTCCACATGCAGCTTGATCTCGATGGCGTCCAGTCCCTGCTGCATGCGCAACAGGTGCGGGGCAAACCCCACCAGCCGGCCATCGTAGGAGGGAACCACCTCGTAGATGCCGTCCCCGAAGAGAAAGCCGCGATCCATAGGCGAGATGCGCGCCTCGCTCATCGGCATATACTCGCCGTTCAGGTATACAGTGCTCATGGTGATCTTCCCTTGTTAACCCGGTGCATTCTAGCGTTGCAAAAAGCCGCTGAGGCTGCGCAATTCCTGCAATAGCGCGATCCCTTCCGCGGCGTCCAGCCCGTCCTCGGTGAGTGTGTTCTCGCGGGTCACCCCGTCCACACTGCCACGGGCGGACAGGTAGTCGAGAATTTCCAGCGGCGAAATCCGTGCCAGCAGGTCGCGCCCGGACCATTTTGCCAGCAGGGCGATCAGGCCGTAAGCACCCCAGTTGGACACATCGGCCACCAGCAGTTCATCGCAATCGGTCACCGAGGCGCGTATGTTCAGGCTGGCGATGGCGGGGCCGATCTTGCCCATGCCAATCTCGTTGCCGCCGTCGCCGATCGCGATGGTCGGACACCGGGCGAGCCTGACATAGGGATCGAAAAAAGAGCAGCGCGCCGTAATGTCCTCGCCGCGCATATTGTAATAGCGTCCGTCCTCGGCCAGGCCGGGACGCTCTATGGAGATAACCGCCGCCGGTTGCAGGGCGGCCAGCATCGCCTCGGCCTCTTCGGTGGCGCTGGCCAGGTCCGGCGCGGCCAGTTCCAGCACCTGGTATCGGTCGGAGATCGCGCGCGATAGGGGTGGCCCGCAGGCGATGACCGGCTCCGCCCCCAGCGCCTGCAGGCTCTCGTAAAGGGCGATGGCGCCCACCGGGCCGTCGGTCTCAAAGGTGTCGATGACGGGAAAACCGGTGCCGATGATCACCGTGCCGCGGATATCTTCCAGGAGACGCGCGGCGCGCAGGTAATAATCCGGTTGCAGGGCGGCCCTGGCCAGCTGCATGTCGCGCGGGTTGCGGGCGACCATGAGTGCCTCTATGGCCTGGCTGAGGTCGAGGTCATTCAATCGCGGTGCTCCAGCATGGTTTTGCGCAGGGCCTGGCTGTGGGCCAGGTGCAGCGCGTTGTGGGCCCCGTGGGGGCTGATGGGGGCGAAATGCACTGTGCCACCGGGTCGCAACTGCGCCAGGCGCGCGGTATCCAGAGACAGTGCGGAGCCTATCTTCGGGTAGCCGCCTATGGTCTGGCGGTCGTTCAGCAGTACGATGGGCTGGCCGTCGGCGGGGATCTGGATGGCGCCGGCACAGATGCCCTCGGACAGGATACCCTCCAGGTCGCACTGGATGGCGGGACCCTCGAGGCGGTAGCCCATACGGTCGCAGCGTTCGGATACCATGTAGGCATGACTGAAAAAACGCCGCTGCTGCAGCCGGCTGAAGTGTGCCTGCTGGTAGCCCGGGATGACGCGCAGGGTTACCTGGTCGTGGTAGTGGGGCAGGCTGGCGGGGTGCAGGTAGCGTCGCTTGCGCTGCTCTACCGCCGCGCAGGGCAGCAGGTCACCGCTGCGCAGCTTGTCCCCGTGCAGGCCACCGATGGACTCCCGCATCACGGTCGCGCTGCTGCCGAAGCTGGGCGCCACGGTGAACCCGTCGGCCACGCCCAGGTAGGCGCGACAGCCGCGCTCGGCAAATCCCAGGCTGATCTCGTCTCCGGCACCGACCCGGTGCACGGTCCACAGCGCTTGTTCCCGGTCGTTGATGTGCAGCGGCATGGCGGCGCCGGTTACGCAGATGAAGGTATCGACCCGGGCGCGCAACCGCGCACCGCCGAAACTCACTTCCACCGCGGTGGCGTTGGCCGGGTTGTCCAGCAGCCGGTTGCACCAGGAGAAGGCCTCGGGGTCCAGGGGGCCGCCATTGGTGAGGCCGATGCGATGGGCGCCGAATCGCCCGCGATCCTGCAGCAGGCTGAGAATGCCGGGCTGGATGACTTCCAGGCTCATTCCAGTTCGCCCCCCAGCGCCAGGTAGCGACTGCGGTCGATGGGCTCGAATTGCACCCGGTCGCCAACGGACACGGGCATGCAGGGGGTCGCCGAGGGGTCGAACATGCGGGTGGGGCAGCGTCCTATCAGGTTCCAGCCACCGGGAGATACCGCCGGATACACCGCAGTCTGGCGATCGGCTATAGCCACGGCTCCGCGCGGCACCTTGAGGCGGGGTGTGGCCAGGCGGGGCGCCGCGATGCGCTCGTCAACCTGGCCCAGGTAGGCGAAGCCCGGGGCGAAGCCGATGGCGTAAACCCGGTACTCGGTTCCCGCGTGCAGTTCGATGACCTGCTCCGGGGACAGTCCCGCCCGCTGGGCCAGTGCCTCCAGGTCGGCGCCGGCCTCCAGGGCGTAGTAAACCGGCAGCACCACCTGCCGCCCAAGGGAACTGTCGGCCTCCTGGAGTTGTGCCAGGGCCTGGCGCACCCGGTGGCTCACGGCGAGGTGATCGGTGGCCAGGGCGTCGTACAGGATCAGGATGGAAGCGTAGGAGGGCACCATATCGACCAGGTGATCACCCAGCGCGGTTTCGATGGCCGCGGCAGCGGCCTGTACCCGCGCCGCCACGGCCGGGCTGGTCTCCTGCCCCAGATATAGCATGAGGGCGTTCTCGCCTGCGCTATGCAACTCCACCGCTGCTCAGCTCCCGTCCACCAGCGCCCGTATGTCCCGAATGGCCTGCACGCCCTCCGGGTTGTCGCCGTGCACGCAGAGGCTGTCGGCCTGCAGGGGCAGCTTGCGGCCGCTGACCGTGGTGACGCAGCCGTCGGCGCGTAACTGCTGCACTTGCTCGAGCATGCGCTCGCGGCTGTGCACCGCCCCGGCCTTGCGACGTGACAACAGGCTGCCGTCGTCGTCGTAGCAGCGGTCGGCAAAGGCCTCGAACAGCAACTCGACGGCCATGGCCCCGGCCTCGGCCAGATGTTGTTCGCGTGCGGGAGTAGCCTGCAGCATCAGGGCCAGTGGTCGGTGATAGCTGGCCACGGCCTCCAGGATCGCCGCGCGCACGGCCGCGTCAGCCATCATGTCGTTGTACAGGGCGCCATGGGGTTTCACATAGCTCAGCTGCAGTCCCGCGACCAGCGCCATGCCCTCCAGGGCCGCTACCTGGTAGTGAATGCTGGCGATGATTTCCCCGGCACTGAGCGCCATGCTGCGGCGGCCGAAACCCGGCAGGTCCGGGTAGGCCGGGTGAGCGCCGATGCTGACGCCGTGTTCCGCAGCCAGTGCCAGGGTGGCGCGCATGACCAGGGGGTCGCCGGCGTGGAAGCCACAGGCGATATTGGCCTGGTCGATGTGGGGCATGACCTGGGCGTCCAGCCCCATGGTCCAGCTGCCGTAACTCTCTCCCAGGTCGCAGTTGATTAGCATGTTGAGTTCCTGTCCTTACAGTACAGCCAGTCGGCTGTTGCGCAAATCCGTTACCAGCATACAGCCGGGACTGTGAGTGATGGCGAAGGGCGGCCGCGCCGCTTCCAGCGCCACCTGTGGTGTCACGCCGCAGGCCCAGAAAAGGGGCAGTTCGCCGGGGTACAGGCTTACCGCGTCGCCGTAGTCGGGCCTGTCCAGGTCGGCGATGCCGATGAGGCCCGGATCCCCCAGGTGCACCGGCGCGCCGTGGACGGCGGGAAAACGGGTGCAGATCTGGATCGCGCGTATGGCGTCAGCTGCCGCGAAGGGGCGCATACTGACCACCATCTTGCCCGCAAACGGACCGGCGGGGATACAGTCCATGTCGCTGCGATACATGGGCACATTGACGCCTTCCGTGACGTTGCGCACCTCCAGCCCGTCCGCCAGCAGCGCCTCCTCGAAGGAGAACGAGCAGCCCAGCGCGAAAGTCACCAGGTCATTGCGCCACAGGGCGCGAATGTCCGGTAACTCCTCTGCCAGCCGTCCCTCGCGAAATACGCGGTAGCTTGGCACGTCGGTCCTGATGTCGACATCCCCCAAAGGTGGTAGCGCCGGATCCCCGGGGCTGGTTGACGTTGCAATCAGCGGGCAGGGGCGGGGATTGAGCTGGCAGAAGCGCAGGAAATCGTCGGCCCAGTCCGCCGGCAGGATGACGATGTTGCACTGCACGAACCCGGGGGCGTACCCGGAGGTATTGCCGGTATGTGCTCCCGACCGTATCGCCCCGCGCAGGGCGGCGGGGGAGAGTAATTTTTCCATGAATTGTCCTGTAGCCCGGTAATTACAGCACCGCTGTCTGCTGGCGCAGCCCGGTCAGAGAATTTCCGGGGAATTAGTTTGGCACAGTTTGGCAAATCTGGATAATGTCGGCTCGGTTTCCAGGATGCAGGTCCTAGTTGAGCGTGTTACAGCAATTGATCGATGTTTTGTCCCCCGTACCCGATGGCCCCGACCGTTTCATCGGCGCCAATATGCACCCCGGGGGCTTTCGCGTCTACGGCGGCCAGGTGCTGGCCCAGGCGGTCAGCGCCGCGGTGGCAACCGTGGACGATGATCGGATATTGCATTCGCAGCACGCCTATTTCCTGCGTCCCGGGAATGTGCGCAAGCCCATCGTGCTGCAGGTGGAGCGGGCCCGGGATGGCGGCAGTTTCAGTTCCCGCCGGGTTGTGGCCAGCCAGGATGACAAAGCCATACTGGTCAGTTCCATGTCCTTCCAGAAGGCCTCCGTCGGAGATGATTTCCAGCCGGTGATGCCGCAGGTGGTGCCGCCGGATTCGCTGCCCAACGAACGCCAGCTCAGCCTGGAAGCGGGCCGGCTCGATGAGAGCTTTATGATTACCACCGGCGAGGATCTGGATATCCGGGTGGTGGAACCCGTGGACTGGAACAACCTGGAGCCGCGCGAGCCTGTATTGCAGGCGTGGATGAAGACCACCGGGCCGGTGCCCGACGAGCGCCGCCTGCACCAGGCGCTGCTCACCTATATGTCGGATGCCTACCTGGTGGACGTCTGCCTGATCACCCACGGGCGCAAGTACGACGATGCGAGTTGGCAGGTGGCCAGCCTGGATCATGGCTTGTGGTTCCACGAGTCCTTCCGCGCCGATGAATGGCTACTGCATATCGTCGAGGCAGAGCGCACCGGCGGCGGCCGCGGCCTGGCCAGGGGCAGCTTTTTCACGCGCGCTGGCCGCCTGGTGGCGACCAGCATGCAACAGAGCATGATCCGCAGGCGCTGAGGCAGCTGTTGTAACCGGGTGCCCAATGAATCTATAGTGCCCCCAGTCCCATAACAGCAAGCGAGGAGCGCAATATGCCGCATCCCAGTATTACCGCCGAGACCTACCCCCACAAGCCGGCCATCATCATGGGCGATTCCGGTGAGATCGTTACGTACCGGGAGCTGGACGAGCGCTCCAACCAGGGGGCCCAGCTGTTCCGCACCCTGGGCCTGAAGGCGGGCGACCATATCGGCATGATGCTGGAGAACAGTCGGCAATTCATGGAAATCGTCTGGGCGGCGCAGCGATCAGGGCTCATCTTCACACCCATCAGCACCCACCTCAAGCGCGCCGAGGCGGCCTATATCCTGGAGAACTGCGGCGCCAGGGTGTTTATCGGTTCGCTGGCACTGGCGGACATCGCCGCGCAGATCGTGGCGGATGCGCCCGGGCAGCTGAGCCATTTTTACATGGTCAACGGCATCAAGCCTGGTTTTGAGTCCTGGGACGAGGCTATCGATTTGATGCCCACCACGCCTATCGACGACCAGAGCAACGGGGTGCCCATGCTGTACTCCTCCGGCACTACCGGCCAGCCCAAGGGGGTGTTCGTGCCGCCGGCGGATAGCGACGTCAATACCCCGCATCCGCTGGCCAATAGCCTGGGCGCCGCCTTCGGCTTCAGCGAGGAGACCGTGTATCTGTCCCCCGCGCCGCTCTACCACGCGGCGCCGCTGCACTACAACATGATGGTGCACTACCAGGGCGGTACCAGTGTGGTCATGGAGCAGTTCGACGCCGAACGGGCCTTGCAATTGATAGAAGAGCACCGCGTCACCCACAGCCAGTGGGTGCCTATCATGTTCATCCGCATGCTCAAGCTCCCGGACGAAGTCCGCGCACGTTACGATGTGAGTTCCATGCAGTTCGCCATTCACGCCGCCGCGCCCTGTCCGGTAGAGGTGAAGGAAAAAATGATCGACTGGTGGGGCCCGGTGATCGTCGAGTACTACGCTGCCAGCGAAGGGGCGGGGGTGACCATTATCGACTCTGCCAACTGGCTCACCCACAAGGGCTCGGTGGGTCCCGCACTGGTGGGGCAGATCCATATCGTCGATGATGACGGCAACGAACTGCCACCGGGGGAAATCGGCACTATTTATTTCAGCGGCGAGCAGGCCCGCTTCGAATACCACAATGAGCCGGAAAAAACCGCAGGGGCGTACAACGACAAAGGTTGGGCCACCACCGGCGATGTGGGCTATGTGGACGAGGATGGCTTTCTGTACCTGACCGACCGCAAGAATTTCATGATCATCAGCGGTGGTGTGAATATCTACCCCCAGGAAATCGAGAACCTGTTGGTGGGCCACGAGAAGATAGCGGACGTGGCGGTGTTCGGCATTCCCAACGAGGAGTTCGGGGAGGAGGTGAAGGCAGTGGTGGAGCCGATGAACTGGGCGGACGCCACCGACGAGACTGCCTTCGAGATCCTGGAGTGGCTGCGCGAGCGCATCTCCCATATCAAGATGCCGCGCTCCCTGGACTTTCACCCCAAGCTACCGCGTATGGACAACGGCAAGTTGTACAAGCGCCACCTGGTGGATGAGTACCGCGGCGGCACTCGTCCCAACGACAAGCCCGCGCCCGGCGACCAGCCCGACGGCTAGGGCCCGGGCACAGCCTGCCCGACGCTGGTTGTGGTGGTGTCGGGGCCGGCCCTGACACTGCCCAGTGGCAGGTAAAGAACGGGTAGCACGAACAGCGTAAACAGTGTTCCCACCATCATCCCCACGGTAATCATCAGGCCTATGCTGAAGCGTGCCTCGGCGCCGGCCCCGGATCCGATAACCAGCGGCAGCACCCCCAGCACGGTGGCAGCGGTCGTCATCAGGATGGGGCGCAGGCGCAGCGCTGCTGCCTGCAACACCGCCTCCCGGCGTGTCAGGCCCTCGCTTACCCTGTGATTGGCAAAGTCCACGATCAATATCCCGTGCTTGCTGATCAGGCCTATGAGGGTAAGCAGGCCCACCTGGGTGTAGATGTTGAGTGTCGCCACACCCAGGGCGATGGGTACGATCGCGCCGAAAATCGACAGCGGTACCGAAACCAGTACCACCAGCGGGTCCCGGAAGCTATTGAACTGGGCTGCCAGCACCAGGTAGATAAGCAGCATGGACAGGCCGAACAGGATGGGGAAGGATGCGCTCTCCTGGATAAAACGGCGCGAGCTGCCAGTGTAGCCATCGCGGAAAGAGGGCGGGGCTATCCTCGCCAACTCCTGCCGCAGGAAGGCCAGCCCGGCCCCCACGCTGTTGGGTGGCATCATCATGCCCTCCAGGGTGGTGCTGTTCATCTGCTGGTACTGGCTGCGCAGGTTGGGCTCCACCGTCGATGACAGTGAGATCACCGTAGACATGGGTACCAGGTCACCGTTGCTGGTGCGCAGGTAGTAGTCGTCGAGTGCTCGGCTGGTCAGGCGAAAGCCCGACTGGGCCTGCGAGATGACCTTGTAACTGCGTCCCTCCAGCGTAAAGCGATTGGTTGGCGACTCCCCCAGCATGGTCGACAGGGTCTGGCCGATGTCCTCGGCGCTGATACCCAATCGGGCGGCCCGCTCGCGGTCTATTTCAACCTGTATCTCAGGTCGGTCGAATTGCAGGCTCTGGGTAACGAAGATAAACAGGCCCGACTGGCGCGCTGCCGCCAGCAATTCCTCGCCTACCTGCTGCACCTGCCGGTAGTCAGCGGTGGATGCGACCACGAAGCTGACCGGCAGGCCGGCATCGGATCCGGGCAGGGGTGGGGAGCCGAAGGTAAAGATTTCCAGGCCCGCCACCCCATTTAGTTTTTCCTGTAGTTCGGCCTGCACCGCATCCTGGCTGCGCTGCCGCTGCTGCCAGGGGAGCAGCGTCAGCCCACCCAGTACGAAGCTGCCGTCGGCCACCTGCCAGGAGTGGCTGGCCTCGGGTATTTCGCGCCACAGGCTGACAATCTGGTCTAGAAAATAACTGGTGTAGTCGATATTGGCGTAGGGGGGCGGGTTCGACATGATGTAGAGTTCGCCGCTGTCTTCCTGTGGCGCCAGCTCACGCTGTGACAGGCTGAACAGCACCGGAATGCTGGCGAAAATGGCGCAGCCGAACAGCAGCACGGCACCGCGATTGTCGAGGCACTTGCCCAGCAGGCGACGGTAGCTGCCGATGCTGCGTTCGAATTGCTCATCCAGCCAATAGGCGAAGCGTCCCTGGTCCTGGTGTGCGGTCAGGACCCGGGAGCACATCATGGGACTCAGGGTTAGCGCCACCAGGCCGGACATCAGCACCGCGCCCGCCAGGGTCAGGGCGAACTCGCTGAACAGGGCACCCGTCAGGCCGCCGATAAAGGCGATAGGGGCATATACCGCAGCCAGGGTCAGGGTCATGGCGACTACTGGCCAAGCCACCTCCCTGGCACCCAGTAGCGCGGCATCCAGCGGGCTGGCGCCCTCCTCGATGTGCCGGTGTACGTTCTCCACCACGACGATGGCGTCGTCCACCACCAGCCCTATGGCGATAACCATGGCCAGCAGAGTCAGCAGGTTGAGGCTGAACCCCAGCATCAACACCAGGAAGAGCACCCCTGTCAGCGACAGGGGTATAGTCACCAGCGGTATCAGAACCACCCGCAGCGAACCCAGGAACAGGAAAATAACCAGCACCACGATGAGCGCGGCCTCCACCAGCGTGGTGGCGACTTCCTTCAGTGCCGCCTCGATAGCCAGGGTGGAGTCCCAACTGGCCTGCAGTTCCATATCCGCAGGCAGGCTGGCACTTATGCGCGGCATGGCCGCCTTGACGGCGCGCGCGACCTCCAGGGGGTTGGCTTCGGGGGAGGGTGTGACGGCGATGTAGACCGCAGGATAACCGCTGGAATAGGAGCGGAACTCGGAGTTTTCCGTGCCCATTTCCACGTCGGCAACATCGCCCAGACGCACCCGTCGATCGCCGACCTGTCTCACGGTGAGCGCCTTGAAAGCCTCGGGAGTCTGCATGTCAGTGCGGGCATCCACCTCGACCCGGATCAGCCGGCCCTGGGTGCTGCCGGTGGCGGAAATATAATTGTCGCGGCGAATGGCGTCGCCGATGTCCGCCGCGGTTACTCCCAGGGCCGCCATCCGCACCGGGTCCAGCCAGACTCGCATGGCCAGGTAATTGCTGCCGATGATCTGGGCGCTACCCATGCCCTCGATGGTGGCGAGTTCGGGTTGTACATTGCGAAGCAGGTAATCGCTTATCTGGCCTATGCTCATCTGGTCGCTGGCAAAACCCAGGTACATGAGGGCGTCGCCGCCAACCCCGGTGGACACCACCGGGTCCTCGATCTCTGCCGGCAGTTCCGCGCGGGTTTCGTTGACCTTGGCGATGACCTCCGCCAGCACGTCGCTACTGTTTTCACCCAGGCGCACATGCACCTTGATCTCGGAGTAGGAAGGCTCGCTGAGCGCCGTCATGTACTCCACACCGCGCGCGCCGGCGATGTTCACCTGCAGGGGTGTGGTGACGAAGCCCTCGACAGTGCGGGCACTGGCGCCCTCATAGACAGTGTAGACAGTGATGACGCTGCGCTGCAGCTCGGGGAATTCCCTGACTGTGAGGCTTCCTGCGGATGACAGCCCCAGCAGCAACAGCAGACTGCTGATGACGATGGCCAGTACGGGTCGCCTGATAAAAATGTCAGTGAACTGCACTCAACCCTCGTCATTCATTGGTCAGAGGCCTTCCAGTTCCACGCTGTCATCGATGATGACATGGGTGCCGCGAGACAACTTGTTCTGGCCCGAGCTGGCAACCACCGCCCCCGCTTCCAGGCCGTTCAGAATCGCAATGTGGCCATCCCGCACGGCCCCGGTCGTGACAACCCGTGGTGTGGCCACTATTGCGTCGCCACTTCGCTCCAGCACCCAGATGATATTGCCCTGCAGTGAGTAGGTCACCGCGGTTTCCGGCACGGTAACCAGAGAGCGGGAATCACCCAGGTCCAGCGTCAGTTGCGCAAACATACCCGGCAGCAGCCCGCTGTCCGGTTCCAGGGTGGCTCGAAGCAGCAGGTTGCGGGTGTCGGCATCCGCCCTGGAGTCTATGGCCTGCAGGGTGGCGGCAAAGACCCGTTTCGGCAGGGCATCCACCCGCACCGCGACGGACTGGCCCAGGCGCAGCAGCGGATAATGGCGAGCCGGAACCGTGAAATCGATTTCCAGGGCGCTCAGGTCCTGCAGCGCGGTGACGGGGTCCCCGGGTTGCAGGTAGCTGCCGACCCGCACATGCACGATACCGATGGTGCCGGCAAAAGGGGCCCTGATGCGTTTGTTGTCCAGGAGTGCTTCAGTTTCCGCCAGTTGGGCTATGGCGCTGTCCAGGTCGGCCCTGGAGCGGTCATACTGGCTCTGGGGGATGGACTTTTGCTTGATCAACTGCTGGTCCCTGTCGAACAGCAGGCGCGCCAGTTCCAGCGCGGCTTGCTGGTTTTCGCGGCTTGCCTGTTCCACGCTGTCGTTGAGGGTGACCAGCAGGTCCCCCCGCTGTACGCGATCGCCGGAGGCGACATCCACTGCGATCACCGCGCCACTGCTCTCGCTGCTCAGTTCGACCCCGCGCACGGCGCGCAGGGTGCCGATGGCGGCCAGCTCGGAATGCCATTCCTGCAGTTGCGCGGTAGCTGCGCTCACGGTGACCGCCGGCGCGCTGAAGTCCATGCTGGAGAGCGCCGAGAACTGGCGGAACAGGTAGCCCCCGATACCGCCGAATATCACCAGCAGCAGCAGGATAACCATAAGATATGCGCGCAAACCCAGGACTCCCCAATGTGGGCGGTTGAGCTGATCCGAAGTGTGCGGATTCTAGGCGTTTTGTGCGTGCCGCGCACGCTGTTGCAATTGCCCCAAATTTGGTAGTGTGGTCGGGTTTCCCTGCGAGTTGGAGGTAAGAGAGTGGTCAAATCGGGCAAACTGAAAAAGTTGCAGCGCAAGATGGACAAGGCCACCAGCTACGAGGAGTGGCGCGAGGCCGCAATAGCGCACGACGAACTGTCGGGCAAGCGACGCTGGCGGGAGATTGACCAGACCACCCAGTACGACTATGCCCAGATCCGCCTGCGTCTCGATCGCATCCGCAGCCTGCGGGCGCGGCACGATCATCACGGTCTGCTGTTCACGCTCAACGAAGGCATACATGGCAACATGGGCGGGATGGGTCGCAGCAGCCTGTATCACCGCTCCAAGTTCGGCACCAAGCGCCTCATAGAGCAATACATCGAAGAGGTAGACGACGCCCTGCGCTACCTGGCGGAACTGGACAGTGATGAAATCACGCCACAGCAGAAGCTGGAGTTCTTCTACCGGGCGAACGTCTGTTTCGGGCGTTCCGCGCTGATGCTCAGCGGCGGCGGCGTGCTGGGTTTCTATCACCTGGGCGTGGTCAAGACACTGCTGGAGCAGGGGCTGCTGCCGCGGGTGATCTCCGGTTCGAGCGCGGGATCCCTGGTGGCGGGGGTGGTGGGCACGCACACGGACAAGGAACTGGAGCGTTTCTATCGTCCCGAGAACGTGCTGTTCGAAGCGGAGCGCGAGGCCAGCGCTTTTTCCCGGATGTTTTTCGGGTCCAATCCGCAGATCGATGTGGGCGATCTGGAGCGCCTGATCGCGCGCATGATACCGGACATGACCTTCCAGGAGGCCTACGAAAAAACCGGTCGCCAGATCAGCGTTACCGTGGCGCCGGCGGAAACCCACCAGCGCTCGCGGCTGCTGAACGCGATCACCTCGCCCAACGTGTACGTGCGCTCCGCGGTGATGGCGTCCTGCGCCGTGCCAGGGGTATTTCCCCCGGTGATGCTGATGGCCAAGAACGTGCACGGCGAGGCACAGCCCTACCTGCCCACCCGTAAGTGGGTGGATGGCTCCATCGCCGATGACCTGCCTGCCAAACGCCTGTCCCGCCTGTACAGCACTAACCACTACATCGTCAGCATGGTCAATCCCATTGCCATTCCCTTTATCCGCAAGGAGGGCAGCCGCAGCGCCATCGGCTCCGCACTGGGCACGTTAGGTGTCGGCATGGGCCGGGAGTTACTGAATTTTTACCGCGGCGTGGCCCAGCGCGAGGGCGATAACTGGCCGCGCTTCAATATGCTGATGAACAGCATCCACGCCCTGATGGACCAGGAATACAGCGGTGATATCAACATCGTACCCAGTTTCCGCTGGTACAACCCGACAAAGATACTCTCACATCTTTCGGAGAAGGACCTGATCGCCCTGATGGAGGGCGGCGCGCACTCAACCTATCCAAGCATCGAGGCCATCCGCATCTGCACCCGGATCAGCCGCACCATGGAGGAGTTGTTGTTGCGTTTCGAGGCCGGCGACCTGCGCCCCGACGAGTCCGAGTTCCATCGTCCCCGGGCATCGCGCCGCCGGCCGCCACTTTCAGAGGCCGACCGCAAGGCGCTGGCAGAGCGGGCGCGCGAGTCGGCCCCCGGGGAAAAATCAGCGGCGCGGCAACGGCCCACGGCCGGGAGCAAACCCGCGGCCGCTGGAAAACCCGCTGCGAAAAAGCAACCCGCGACCCGGAAAAAGCCGGCGGCGAAGAAGAAAGTGGGCGCTGCCATCCCGACTGACGCCGGCCGTCAGGGGGCGTAGGCTCGCCCCGGTTACCCCTCAGATAAGGCTGGCGCCCATCTCGGCAAGCGGGATGACGGCGTCGCCGCGACTGTCGGCTTCGGCGCTGGAGGCAGTGCCAATCTGGGCGCGTTTGACGATGCCCTGGCAGATTGCCGCGAGACGGAACAGCGAAAACACGATATAGAAGTTCCAGTTTTCGATGCCGTCGCGCCCGGTGCGTTGGCAGTAGCGCGCGATATATTCCTCGTCGCTGGGAATCCCCAGTGATTTTCGATCCACGCCGGCCAGGCCCTTGATGCCGCCCTCGCGGGGCAGCATCCAGGCCATGCACTGGTTGGCCAGGTCCGCCAGCGGATGACCCAGGGTAGACAGCTCCCAGTCCAGCAAGGCGATGACATGCGGCTCGGTGGCGTGGAACATCATATTGTCCAGCCGGTAGTCGCCGTGTACCAGGCTTACCACGCCATCGTCTTCGGGCATGTTCTCCACCAACCAGGGGATGAGGCGCTCCATGGCCTCGATACGCTGGGTCTCGGAGGCGCGATATTGCTTGGTCCACCGGTCTGTCTGGCGGGCGAAGTAGTTCCCCGGGCGACCGTAGTCACTCAGGCCGACCGCGTCCACGTCCACACTGTGCAGCGCCGCCATGGTCTGGTTCATGGCGTCGTAGATCGCGGCGCGCTCGGCGTTGTCCTTTGCCTCGGGTACCAGCGGGTCCCACAGGATGCGGCCTTCCATGTACTCCATGACGTAGAACATGGAGCCGATCACGCTCTCGTCCTCACACAGCAGGTAGGTGTGCGGTACGGGTACGTCGGTGGCCTGCAGGGCGCTGATGACCCGGTACTCCCTGTCCACCGCATGCGCTGACTTCAGCAATTCACCCGGCGGTTTGCGTCGCAGGACATAGGATTTTCCCCCCGCGGTCAGCTTGAAGGTCGGATTGGATTGTCCTCCCTCGAATTTCTCGGCGCTTAATGTGCCGCTGAATCCATCGATATGTCGGGCGAGATACGCGCCCAGGCTGGCCGTGTCGAGTTGCTGTGTGCTCATGGTGATATTTTCATACTCCCCGGAAAATGTGGGGAACAAATGTACAGCAAGCGGGACGCAACGGGAAATATTTGAGTGCCGCGCCGCCGGGCGTTATCCTGCTGGTAGATCGGCCCCGGGGGAGGGCGCCGGCGCGGACCAGCGGACGGGGTGAAAGTTTCTTGGTAGAGCCTATCGGCCAGGTACAGCAGCGACAGGTGTTGGCGGCGACGGAGGCCCTGGTGCTGCGTTCAGAACAGTTGTTCGGTCGCCTCTTCGAACGCGTACCTGTGCTGTTCGACCTGCGAGGGCGGGCGGCGGGTATGTTCAAGGTCGTCGGGCAGCGCCGCTGGATCCGCTATAACCCGTGGATCTTTTCCAAGTATTTCGAGGAAAACCTGCGCGATACGGTACCTCACGAGGTCGCGCATTTCGTGGTGCATGAGCTGTATGGTTCCCGGGGCGTCAAACCGCACGGCCCCCAGTGGCAGGCTGTCATGCAGCGCTTTGGCGCCGCCGCCGAGGTCACCTTCGACCTGGACCTGGACGGTATTCCGCGGCGGCGGCAGCGCACCCATCCCTATCGCTGTGATTGTCGCCTGCACCAGGTGTCCAGTACCCGCCACAACCGGGTGCAGCGCAATAGCGGCCGCTACCATTGCCGGACCTGCGGCGGCGACCTGGTGTACGCCGGCTGACTCAGACGTCCAGCGCGAGTTCCACGCCGCTGTACAGGTTCTGGTCTTCGGCGAGGTCGGCCTGCCCTATGGCGGCGCGGCTGGGATCCAGGCCCTTGTCATTGACCAGGTAGGTTTTGACCGCCACGGCCCTGGCCTGGGCCAACTCCAGCAGGGCACTGTCCGGCAGGGGAACCTGTTTGACCAGCGCCAGGTACTGCTCGCGCACACTGAGTTCACCCGGTTCTCCAGCCATCTCCCGGTAGCGTTCATTGATCGCCGCTTCCCAGGCGGGTGCCTTGTCGGCCAGCTCCTGGGGTGACAGTCCCGCGGCCACCAGTTCGCTACCCAGGATATTTTTCTGCAGGCGCTCGCGGTCGGCGTCCAGTTGCAGGCGACCGACGATGCTCAGCCCCAGTTCCGGTCGCTGTGACAGGGCTGTACTGAGATCATCCAGCTTGCCGCGGGTGGCATCCGTGAGTTCAGCAGAACCGGATTTGAAGTTCAGGCGCTGCAGGTCTTCCTCACTGTCCACCAGGCCCGCCAGCAGGTTGAAGGGTGCGGTGACCGCCTTGGTTATCAGGTTGACAAGAGCTCCCCATAGTACGCTGCCGACGCTGAACTCGGGATCGTTGACGTCGCCGCTGACCGGGATGTCCATGTCGATTACGCCCTGGCTGTCCGTCAACAGTGCCAGCGCCAGTTCCAGCGGCAGGTCGGCGGCCTGGTCGCTCTCTATTTTCTGGCCGAGTTCCATCTGGTGAATGACGATCTGGTTGCGACCATCCAGCTTGTCGTCCCTGAGGCCGTAGTTCAGGTCCAGGTCGAGCACCCCCTTCTCGATGGCGTAGCCGGCATAGGTGCCGGAGTAGGGACTGAGCAGCGCCATGTCGACACCTTTGAAGACCAGTGCCAGGTCCAGGGCGGGCGGCGTCAGCAGGGGCTCTGCGGTTCCCTTCAGGGTCACCGGGGCGTAACCGTCCACGGAGCCCTTGATATCCACCTTGGTCGGCGAGTCAGGCTGGCTGCTGAGGCCGTCGATATCTCCGTTGATATCGCCTATGACCGTGCGAAAGCTGATAGGCAGCGATTCGTCCTTGAAGTCGATTTCGCTATCGGTAATGTGGATCCGGGGCACGCTGACCGCCCAGGGTGTCTCCTCCCCGGAGGCGCTGGCCTGGGCCGGCTCCATGTCGGTGGCGCCGCTGTCGGTCTGCTCCCCGGTCTCGGTCGCCAGCTCCGCCTCCCAGGCATTCTGGGCGTTGATGGAGCCATCCTCGTTGATGTGAATGCGGCCTACGTAGTTATCGATGGAGAGCTTCTCCAGCCTGACGCTGCGCTGCTCGAGGTCGACGGCCAGTTTGTCCCAGCGCACCGTCTCCCAGGAGGTCAGCGATTCTTCCGCCCCCTCCAGTTGGCCGGAAAACGCCGTGATGGCCCCGCTGGCGTTAATCTGCGTCGGTGCGAAACCGGCCAGCCCCATATCTCCGGCTAGTCGAAACTGTCCGCTGGTTATTTTCGCCTTCAGGGGGGCGGGAAGGTTGGGGTTGAACCAGGGCAGAGGCAGGGCCTCCAGCTTGTAGTCCAGCTGGCCGCTACCCGATCCCAGGTCCAGGCTGCCGTCCACGGTGGCCGAGGTCTCACCATTGACAGTCAGGGTCAGGCTGAGTTCGCTGTCGCCGCCCAGGGGCCAGGTGAGGGCGGTGGCGGAAGCGGAGATGGGCAGCACCTCCAGCCTGGCCGGGTCGGTGAACTCGGAGCGCCAGTGCAGCTCACTGTCGGCAAGCTGCAGGCGCTTGAGCTGTGCGGTCCAGCCCGCATCGTCAGTCGGTTCCTCCGGGGCGGGGTCCGGGCTGTCGCCGGCGGGTAAGTTGACGGCGAACAGGCGGGTCAGGCTGGTTTCGCTGCCCTCGCTCCAGCCCCTGACGGCCAGCTCCGCGATCTCCAGGCCGTCGATGTCCAGGTGCTGTTCGTCGCTGTCCAGGGCAATGCCCGACAGCGCCAGGTTCCCAAGGCTGACACGGGTGTCCGCCGGGGCGTCCGCGACCTTGGGCTGGATATCGACGCTGTCCAGGCTGATCTCGCCAGCGCTTATCCGGTAGGCCAGCTGCTCCTGCCATTCGAGCTCATAGTGGCCGCCGATGCTGAGGTCCCCCGAGCGCACTTCAAACGCGACCCAGGGTTCCAGCAGGCGCCAAAGTTGCGGCATATGCAGGGTCACCAGCCTGAGGGTCCCCTCGCTGTGGCCGCGGGGAATGGATATCTCGCCTTCCCAGTGCAGCTCACCGCCGTCCTCGCCGTAGGCCTCCAGGCGGTAGGGCTTGCCTTCCTCCAGCACCGTGGACAGCCCCTGCACGTTGAAGGCGATATTATCCAGATGGGTGCTGTAGGGTTGCTCCCTGGCCGCGCTGGAGAACATGAGCTGCCGGGCCTGGAACTCCAGCTGGTCGATGGTAATGCCGGGGATTTCCGTGGGCTCCGCGGGCGGGGCATCGGGGTCCGCGGGGGGAATCAGGTCGTCGAAATTGAAGCCGCCGTCAGGCCCCTGCTTGATGTCCACCAGCAGCCCCAGCACGGCGACCCGGTCGAATACGATGCCGGGTTGCCAGATACTGGCCAGGGAGAGGTTAACGCTGGCGCTGTCCAGGCTGACGAAGGGGCTGCCGTCGCGGTCGGGCAGCGCCAGATTGCGGGCCTCCAGGCTGAGTGTGAAGGGGTTGAACAGGATGAAATCGGCTTGCAGGTCCCGGCCCAGGTAGTCCTTGACGTACTTGGCGGGGAGGAAATACAGGGCCGGGGTGACGACCAGTAGCACCAGTCCCAGGTAAACCAGGTAGATAATGGCGAGAATGCGGATAATCTTGCGCACGAATACTTCCTTGTCAGCGTTCAACCCAGAGACTATAGCCAAAACAGGGCGGGTTGTGGGGGCTCGGCATCGATATTTGTACGTCCGCTGCCTCGGGGCGGCTCACAAGCCCTTGCGGTAGGTGTAGGGGGTTACCCCGGTCCAGCCCTTGAAGGCGCGGATGAAGGCGCTGGACTCGGAGAAGCCGGCGCGGTGGGCGATCTCCTCGATACTCAGGCCCTGTTTGCCCAGGAAGTGCAGGGAGGTGTCCCGGCGCAGCCGGGTCTTGATGTCCTTGTAGCTGGCTCCCTCCGCCGACAGGCGCCGGCGCAGGGTCTGCGGATGGACGTCCAGCAGCCGCGCCACCTCCCGCAGTTCCGGCAACTGGCCCATATTCTGGCGCAGCAGATCCCTCACCCGGGCGGTCCAGCTGTGGCGCGCATAATCCTGGGTGAGCATGAACAGCACCGGGTGTCGCAGGTAGTGGCGCAGCGACGCCTCGCCCTGTTGCAGGGGCTGCTGCAGCAGGCTGGAGGCCAGCAGCAGGCTGGCCGATGGCTGGTCAAAATGCACCGGGTTGCGCAGGAACACCTGCTGGTACTCGGCAGGGCGTGCCGCGGCGGGACCGATCAGGTCGACCTGCAGCAGGGGCAGGTGTTCCTGCACCAGCCAGCTGCAGAAGCGATGGGCGTTGTAGAGAAACATTTCGCTGCCATAGGCGCCGCGATCGGCCTGCCCCGGGCTGGACTGCAGCCGCAGCCGGGTAGCGTCGCCATCCTCCTCCAGCACCGGCTCCAGGCCCGATTCGAACAGCTGGAAGAAGCGGCAGAATCGGCTCATCGCCTGTCCCAGGGTGGCGCTGCCGATGACGGCGTGACACATCATCGACCAGCTGCCTATGGGCATGCGCCGCGGCGCGTAACCGAGGGTTTCATCCTGCATCGCCAGCATGGTACTGACCTGCAGGTCGGCAAAACGCTCCACCGATATGCGCGCGTCGTCCTCCATCAGCAGGCGGGGGGAAATACGGTTCTTGCGCAGCAGCGCCACCGGGTCCAGCCCGGCGTTCACGCTGTGGCGGAGCACCGCCCGCGCAAAATGGACAGAGACTGACAGGTTGCGCATCAGGCCATGGTATTCCGGCTGGCAGTATTGCTGAGGTGGACGCGCCGCGGTTCCACCGAAGCCACCCGGTTGCGTCCCCCGTGCTTGGCCAGGTAGAGGGCCCGCTCGGCCTCCAGGGCGAGACTGTCGAGATCTACATGGCCGTTGCTGCTGGCGACTCCCAGGCTGATGGTCACGGCGATGCGCTGGAAGTCCACCAGCAGCGGTCGCTCGCCCACCGCCTGGCGGATGCGCTCGGCCAGCACGCGCGCCGCGTTGAGATCGGTGTCAGGCAGTATGACCAGGAACTCCTCGCCCCCGGTACGGGCGACCACGTCGCTGGAGCGGCACACCCGTGAGATGACATCCGCGACCAGGCGGATAACGTGGTCACCCGTCTCGTTGCTGAAACTGTCGTTGACCTGCTTGAAATGGTCTATGTCCACCATGATGGCGGAAGTCGGCAGCTCGTGGCGCTGGGCGTGGGCCATGCTCACCTGCAGGGCGTCCTCCAGTCCGCGCCGGTTGAGCAGGCGGGTCAGGGTGTCCTCCGTCGCCAGGTGGGAGAGGTGCTGCTGGTACTCGATGAGCACGCTGGCGAGAAAGCCCATGACGACGAGGGTGTAGGCCACGGTATGAGCGCCGAAAGCGATGCTTTCGGCCCTGGGGCTGTTGGACTCCGCCAGCACGTAGTAGCTCGCCACCGGCATCGCGACGGTCATCAGCAGGGCGGCGCTGGCGATAATCCCATCGCCGACATTGCGCTGGCGCCAACCCCGCCAGCCGCTGAGCAGACCCGCCGCGGCAAAGAACAGGGCCAACCCCAGTGCCTCCACCAGGAACATGGTCTTCGCCGGGAGGAAGAACACGCACAGGCAGGCCGCCAGGCACAGCGCCCCCAGCAGGGCCCGTCCGGCCACGATGCCGCCGCGTTGCCCCGCGGCCATAAACAGGATAAAGCCGTTGAGGATAGCGATCACCGAGGGCAGGTCCACGCCCATTTCCACACCGGAGTTCTGCTGCAGGGTCAGGGCGATCCAGCCCAGCAGCGAGGCCATGAAATACACGGTGTACAAACCCAGCCCCGCCGGGGGCTTGCTGGACTCGGCCAGGGTGTAGACTACCAGCATCTGGGCGCAGGTAATGGCGAATATCAGGGCGAAATGCATGTATGCCCAGTTAATGGTGGAAATCTGCTCCATCCCGATCCTTGTCGTCGCCCTGGTGCCGGCTGTCATTTTAAGTCAATTTTCGTGTCGGGGCAGGTCATTGTTCGCCTTCCTGCGCCGGACCATACTGTGCGCCGCTTCGCACTACGGAAGGATATGCACCATGCTGCAGCGAGAGTTTACCGACGAGCAGATCATGTTCCGGGACGCCTACCGCAAGTTCCTGGCCCAGGAGATTGTGCCACATATGGAGGCCTGGCGTGAGGCCGGAATTGTCGACCGCGAGGCTTTTCGCAAGGCCGGTGAGCAGGGCTTCCTGATGGTCTGGCCGGCTGAGGAGTACGGCGGCATGGGCGATCCCGACTTTCGCTTCGAGCAGATCATCATAGAGGAAACTGCCTACGCCCGGGTCGGGGACTGGTACAACTCGCTGCACAGCAGGCTGGTGGGTCCCTACCTGACCCGCTTCGGCAACGAGGAGCAGTGCCGGCGCTTGCTGCCGAAATGCGCCAGTGGCGAGTGCATCCTCGCCATTGCCATGACAGAGCCGGACGCCGGCAGCGACCTCGCGGGTATGCGCTCCACCGCCGTCGAGAAAGACGATCACTGGCTGTTGAACGGTTCCAAGACCTTTATTTCCAACGGCATCAACGCCGACCTGGTGGTGGTGGCGGCCAAGACCGATCCCGACAACAATCCCCACGCCATGACCCTGTTCCTGGTAGAGCGGGGCATGGAGGGGTTCGAGCGCGGCCGCAACCTGAAAAAAATGGGCCTCAAGGCACAGGACACCGCCGAGCTGTTTTTCAACGATGTGAAAGTGCCCAGGGCCAACGTATTGGGAGAGCCCGGCAAGGGCTTCATCTACCTGATGCAGGGGCTTGCCGAGGAGCGCCTCATCGGGGCCGCGGGCTACCTTTCCGCCGCCCAGGTTTCCTGGGACCTCACCGCCGACTATGTGAAAGAGCGCAAGGCCTTCGGCAAACCGCTGGCCGCCTTCCAGAACACCCAGTTCAAGCTCGCCGAGATGCGCACCCAGCTGGATCTGGCCCAGGTCTACGTGGACCAGTGCGTGCGCTCTTTCAACGCCGGCGCCCTGACGGCGGTGGACGCCGCCAAGGCCAAGCTGGTCACCAGCGAGTTGCAGGTGGCGGTCGCCGATCTCGGCGTACAGCTCCACGGCGGCCACGGCTATATGGACGAGTACCCCATCAGCAGGCAGTATACCGATGCCAAGATCTCAACTATTTATGCAGGCAGTTCCGAAGTGATGAAGATTATCATCAGCCGGGATTGCCTGGGAGACGATTACGTCCCCTTCAACACCCGTAACTTTTAAATTCACGATCAGGAGCAAGAATATGGATATCGCAGGAAAAGTAGCCATTGTCACCGGCGGGGCGTCCGGCCTGGGCCGGGCCACCGTGGAAGCCTACGTCGCCAAAGGTGCCAGGGTCGCCATCTTCGACATGAACGAGGCCAACGCGAAGGACGTCATTGCCGCCCTGGGGGAGGACAAGGTCGCCTTCTGGCAGGTCAACGTGGCCGATGAAGAGGCCGTCAAGGCCGCTGTCGCGGCGGTGGTGGAAAAGTTCGGCTCCCTGCATATATGCAACAACTACGCCGGGATCGGCAATGCCTGCAAGACCTATGGCAAGAACGGCGTGTTTCCGCTGGACCAGTACATGATGGTTATCAACATCAACCTGGTGGGCACCTTCAACGTGTCGCGTTACGCCGCTGAGCAGATGGCGAAGAACGACCCGATCAACAGTGATGGCGGCAGGGGTGTCATTATCAATACCGCCTCGGTGGCGGCCTACGAGGGCCAGGTTGGCCAGGTGGCCTACTCAGCCAGCAAGGGCGGTGTTGTCGGTATGACTATCCCGATGGCGCGCGACCTGGCCAGTTATGGTATCCGCGTCAACACCATCGTGCCGGGCCTGATTCACACCCCCCTGTTCGAATCCCTGCCGGAGCAGGCCTACAAGTCGCTGGAGGCCAGCGTGTGTTATCCGCCGCGGCTGGGCAGGCCGGAGGAGATTGCCCACCTGTCGGTGTTTATAGCCGAAAATGACTATGCCAATGGCGAGTGCATCCGCCTGGACGGCGCTATTCGTATGCAGCCGCGCTAGCGAGGAGACCACTATGGGGCCTTTGAACGGTTACACCGTCCTCGAGCTCGCGGGCATTGGCCCGGCGCCCATGGGCGGCATGATACTGGCCGATATGGGCGCGGAGGTCATTCGCATCGACCGCGCCGCGGGCACCAGTCGGCTGCTGATGAAAGACGTCAGTGCCCGCGGCAAAAAGTCCGTGGTGCTGAACCTGAAACAAGCCGCGGGGATAGAGACCCTGCTGCGCATGGTCGAGAACGCGGACGTGATTATCGACCCCTACCGTCCCGGTGTCTGTGAAAAGCTGGGCATTGGTCCCGAGGTCTGCCTGCAGCGCAACCCGAAGCTGGTCTTCGCCCGCATGACGGGCTGGGGCCAGGAGGGCCCGCTGGCCCAGGCCGCCGGGCACGACATCAACTATATATCCATTACCGGGGCGCTGTTTGCCATGGGGCGCAAGGGTGACAAGCCGGTGCCGCCCCTGAACCTGGTGGGAGATATGGGGGGCGGTGGCATGTTGCTGGTGAACGGCATTCTCGCCGCCCTGCTGGAGACCGCCAATTCCGGCAAGGGCCAGGTCATCGACGCGGCCATGGTGGACGGCGCAGCCCAGCTGATGTGGATGTTCCACGGTTTCCAGGCCATGGGCATGTGGGACGCCACCCAGCGGGAGTCCAATATGCTGGATGGCGGCGCGCACTACTACGACACCTACGAGTGTGCCGATGGCCAGTATGTCTCCATCGGCTCTATCGAGCCGCAGTTCTACGCCCTGCTCAAGGAGCTGGCAGCCCTGCCTGAAGAGGACTTTGGCGACCAGAACAACGCGGCTCAATGGCCCCAGATGAAAGCGAAACTCGCCGCCGTCTTCAAGCAGAAAACCCAGGCCCAGTGGTGTGAGATCATGGAGGGCACGGATGTGTGTTTTGCCCCGGTGCTGTCCTTCATGGACGCCCCGTCTCATCCCGCCAATGTGGCGCGCGAGACCTATATCGACGTGGATGGCATCACCCAGCCCGCACCCGCGCCGCGTTTCAGTCGCACGCCTTCGCAGGTGCGCCACGGGGGGCACGACAGCGGCCAGGATACCGACGCGGTACTGGCGGCGATGGGTTTTGGTGAACGTGAAATCGCAGAACTGAAGCAGGCCGGTGCCATCGCCTGAATAGCTTGATACCGCATGGAGTCGACATGAGTAAATACCAGACAGTAGCAGTGGAGCGCCGCGGCAGCATCGCGGTCGTCACCCTTAATCGCCCGGACAGCCTCAACGCGTTCGATGCGGCATTGCGACGGGAGCTGCTGCTTGCGGTGCGCGAGGTCAACGACGACGAGGCAGTGCGGGTGGTGATCCTGACCGGAGCGGGCCGCGCTTTCTGCGCCGGCGCCGACCTGGCGGAAACCGTCACCCAGCAGGAACACTTCCGGGTCGAGGACCAGCTCAACGGCGAATACAAGCCCATCATGCTGGAGATTACCGGCGCCTCCAAGCCCTGGATCAGTGCTGTCAACGGCGCGGCGGCGGGGATAGGCAGCGCTTTTGCCATGGTCTGTGACCTGACCGTTATGGCGGAGGACGCGTATCTCTACCAGGCCTTTGCCGCTATCAGCCTGGTGCCGGATGGCGGCGCCACCTGGCACCTGGCGCGCACCATCGGACGCAAACGCGCCTACGAGGTCATCGTGTCCGGGGAAAAGATACGCGCCCCGAAATGCCTGGATTGGGGTCTTTGCAACCGGGTCGCGCCAGCCGACCGGCTCATGGAAGAGGCGCTGGCCTGGGCGGGGGAACTGGCCAACAAGGCACCGCTGGCGCTGCGCTATTCCAAGCAGGCGGTCACCGAGGCCGTGGAGAATAACCTCGCGGACACCATTTCCGGTGAGGCGCGCCTGCAGCATCTCTGCCTCACCAGCCGTGACGCGCAAGAGGGCGTGACGGCTTTCATGGAAAAGCGCGCCCCCAAGTGGCAGGGCAGGTAACCCGGCTGGGCAGCGGGCGAGGGCGCATTCGCTGTTGTATAGTAGCCGCTCCCGAATGGCCTGGAGCCTGGCATGAGTGAAGACAACCGCCCGGAACTGCTGGCGCTGCGCGAGCGCCTGGCGCGCACCCTGGACGAACACCGGGTCGAGGCCAGGGACAAGCGGCACGCAAAAGGCTATCGCACCGCCAGGGAAAACGTGGCCCAGCTCGTCGACCCGGGCTCCTTCCTGGAATACGGCCAGCTGGCGGTGGCCGCCCAGCGCAGTCGGCGCGATTACCAGGAGCTGCAGGCCAGTACCGCCGGCGACGGCATAATCACCGGTACCTGCACCATCAACGCCAGGCAGGTGGGCGCAGGTCGCGCCCGGGCCGCCATCATCGTCAACGACTACTCGGTACTGGCCGGTACCCAGGGCTATTTTCACCACAAGAAGCTGGATCGCATCTGCGAACTCGCCCTGCAGCAGTCCCTGCCCCTGGTGATGTACACCGAGGGCGGCGGCGGGCGCCCCGGGGACACCGATGTCACCACCCAGATCGCCGGTCTCAATATCCCGTCCTTCGCTACCTGGGCCGCCCTGAGCGGCCGGGTGCCGCGCATCGCCGTCAATAACGGCTACTGCTTCGCCGGCAACGCGGCGCTGTTCGGCTGCGCGGATTTCACCATCGCCACGCGCAACTCCTGGATAGGCATGGCCGGGCCCGCCATGATCGAGGGCGGCGGCCTGGGCAAGTTCGCCCCCACCGACATCGGGCCCATTGAAGTGCAGGAGCGCAATGGCGTGGTGGATATCTTGGCGGAGGATGAGGCCCATGCCACCGCCCTGGCGCGCCAGCTGCTGTCCTATTTCCAGGGTCCCGTGGTGGGCTGGAGCGCCGCCCCCCAGGAACCCCTGCGCGATGCCGTACCGGTTGACAGGCGCTGGGCCTATCCGGTGCGGCGGATCATCGAAACCATTGCCGACAGCGGCTCCTTCCTCGAATTGCAGCGCATTTACGGCAGGGGCGTGATCACCGGCTTCATGCACCTGGAGGGCCGCCCGCTGGCGGTGATCGCCAACGACTGCCAGCAGCTGGGCGGCGCGGTGGATACGGTGGCCGCGGACAAGGCCGCGCGGTTCCTGCAGATCTGCGACGCCCTGGGCCTGCCGGTGTTGTCGCTCACCGACACGCCGGGTTTCATGGTGGGTCCCGACAGCGAGCGCCAGGGCGCGGTGCGCAGCATGTCCAGGCTGTTCCTGGCCGGCGCGGCATTGACCGTGCCGCTGGTGGCGATCTTCCTGCGCAAGGGCTACGGCCTGGGTGCCATGGCCATGACCGGCGGCAGTTTTGCCCGCCCGGTGTATGCGGCCTCGTGGCCGACCGGCGAATTCGGTGGCATGGGGCTGGAGGGCGCGGTCACCCTGGGGTTCAGGAAGGAACTCGACGCGGTGGCGGACCCGGCGGAGCGCGAGGCCCTGTTCCAGCAGCTGGTGCAGCGCATGTACGAAATCGGCAAGGCCACCGAGGCCGCCGCCCACCTGGAAATCGATGCGGTGATCGATCCGGCGGATACTCGCTCGGTGGTGCTGCGGGCCTTTGCGTCCGCCGCGGCCTGGTGACCCGGGCCGGTCCTGAACCTGATTATTCCTGGCAGCAAGGAGGTAGTTGCGATGAAAAATTTGTTTGATGTAGCCGGCAAAGTGGCGGTCGTTACCGGCGGTTCGCGTGGCATCGGCGCCATGATCGCCCGCGGTTTCGTGGAGAGCGGCGTGAAAACCTATATCACCGCCCGCAAAGAAGAGGAACTGCAGGCCACCGCGGCGGAACTGTCGCAGCTGGGGGAGTGCATTGCGCTGCCCTCCAACCTGGGTGACCTGGAGGGGGTTGCGGCCTTCGCCGCCGCCATCCGTGAGCGCGAGCCGCAACTGCACATCCTGGTGAACAATGCCGGCGCGAGTTGGGGCGCCGGTATCGACGAATTCCCGGAGAGCGGTTGGGACAAGGTGATGGACCTCAATGTCAAATCCCTGTTTTTCCTCACCCAGCAGTTATTGCCGGCCCTGCGCAGTGCGGCGACCGCCGACGATCCCGCCCGGGTGATCAACATCGGCTCGGTAAATGGTGTCACCCATTCCCATATGAACAATTATTCCTACTCTGCCAGCAAGGCGGCGGTGCACCATCTCACCCGCCACCTGGGCGCCGACCTCGCCGTCGACAATATCAATGTCAACGCCATTGCCCCGGGCTTCTTTCCCAGCAAGATGACGGCCCATTTGCTGCCCCATGAGGCGGAACTCGCGAAGGGGATTCCCCGGGGCCGGCTGGGCCGCGAGGAGGACGCCGCCGGCACCGCGATCTACCTCAGTTCCCGGGCCTCGGCCTGGGTAACCGGCAATATCATCTGCCTGGACGGTGGTCACGTGGCCGCGGCCTGAGGTATGGACCAGCCGCATTTCCTGTCGCTGCGGGACGGCTCTCGCCTGGCATACAGTCACCATCCCGGCAGCGGCCCCGGTATCCTGTTCTGTGCAGGCTTCAACTCCGACATGCAGGGCACCAAGGCCGTGGCCCTGGATGCCTGGTGCCGGGAGCAGGGCAGGCAGTTCACCCGCTTCGACTACTTCGGCCACGGTCGCTCCAGCGGCGCGGTGGAGGACGGCTGCATCGGTCGCTGGCGGGACGACACCCTGGCGGTGCTGGATGCAGTCACCAGCGGTCCGCAGCTGCTGGTTGGCTCCTCCATGGGGGGCTGGATCATGCTGCTGGTGGCGCTGCAGCGACCACAGCGCCTGTGCGGGCTGTTGGGCCTGGCAGCGGCCCCGGATTTCACCGCGCGCCTGGAAGCCTCCCTGAGCGCGCAGCAGCGACAGCAGCTGGCCGCCAGCGGTTATGCCGACCTGCCCAATTGTTACGATGACGGCCAGCCCTACCGCATCGGCCGGCATATGCTGGAGGAGGGGGCCGCGCACCTGTTGCTGGAGCGCGAAATACCGCTGCAGCTGCCGGTCCGGCTGATTCACGGCCAGCGCGACGAGGATGTCCCCTGGGCGCTCTCCCTCACCCTGGCCGAGCGCCTGCGCAGTGACGATGTAGAGGTGCAGCTGGTCAAAAACGGCGATCACCGGCTCTCCGAACCCGCCGACCTGCAGCGCCTGGTGCGCACCCTGCAGCAGTTATTGCCGGACTGAACCCGGTGCCGGCAGGGACGCCGCGGTCGGTGGAATCCCGGGCAGCGCTGCTGGTGGCATCCCGCGCGAAGGCTCGCAACCCCTGCTCAGGTGGTAATAATCAGGCGCAGGGCCTGCAGCTGTAAACTGGCGTGCTGGATATGCACGGCGCACTCGTCGATGCGGTGTTGCAGGAAGCTGATTTCCTCCTCCCGGATGGAGGGGTTCACCCTGCGCAGGGCGCGCAGCCGATCCAGTTCCTCGCCCAGCTCCAGGCGCATGGTCTGTTCCGCCTCCGCGGCGATGCTGGCCAGTTGCTGTTCAGCCGCGGCGGTGGCCAGGCTCATCTTGGCCTCTACTTCCTGGTACACCTGCTTGATGATGGCCAGGGCAGTGGCTTTCTTGACGCTCTGGACCATTTCGTTCAGGCGGTCCCGGGGCAGCAACGCCGCCAGGTCCTTTCCCCGTGCATCCACCAGCAGGCGCATCGGTGACAGGGGCAGGAAACGCTCCACCTGCAGTGTCCGGGGGGCGATGCAATTCACGGTATAGAGCGCTTCCAGCAGCATGGTGCCCGGCGCCACCCCCTTGAGTTTGATGGTGCCGATGGCGGCGTTGCCCAGCTCCATGGTGTGCACCATTTCCATGGCCTCCAGGATCATGGGGTGCTCCCAGGTCGCGAATTCCATGTCCTCCCGGGCCAGTGCCTTGTCGCGATCGAAGGTCACCGTGGTGCCGTCTTCCTGCACGCCGGGGAAATGCCCGGTGAGCATGTGTTCGGAGGGGCGCAGGATGAGGGTCTGCTCGGAGTGGAATTCCTGGTCCACGCCGAAGGCATCGCACAGGGCCTCCAGGTACCGCTCCAGGGTATCGCCCTGTTCGTTGTTCCTGATCTCCTCGATCAGCGCGGCGGCCAGCTCCGGCTTGCAGGAATTGCGCTCCAGCAGCCGGTCGCGTCCCTCGCGCAGCTCCCGGCGGGTCTGCAGGGTGAACTCAGCGGTGGCCACCAGCAGTTCCTCAAATTCCGGGGTACGCTGCTGCAACTGGGCAAGCAGGGGTTCCCGGAAGGTCTCGAAAATCAGGTAGCCGGCGGAACAGCTGTCCCTGAACAGGTCCAGGCCGCGGTTGTACCAGTCCAGCAGCGTCGCCTGCGCGCTGTCCTCCATGAACGGTACGTGAATCTCCACATCCCGCTGCTGGCCTATACGGTCCAGGCGGCCTATGCGCTGTTCCAGCAGGTCGGGATTCAGCGGCAGGTCGAACAGGATGAGATGGTGGGCGAACTGGAAGTTGCGCCCCTCACTGCCGATTTCCGAGCAGACCAGGGTCTGGGCACCATTGGTTTCATCCGCGAAATAGGCAGCCGCCCGATCCCGCTCGATGATGGACAGGCCCTCGTAAAAGGCGGCGGAGCGTATACCCGCGCGCAGGTGCAGGCGATGTTCCAGCGCCACCGCAGTGCTCGCGCTGGCGCAGATGACCAGTACCTTGGCCGGCCGCAAGTCCTTCAGGGTCTGCTCCAGCCAGCTCACCCGCGGGTCGAACTCCAGCCAGGTCTCGTCGAGATAGGGACGTTCCGGGTAGAGTCGCTCCTCTATGTCGGCGCTGCTGGCGTAGCGGTATTGCTCGGGGCAGGGCAGTGGATAGCTGTGCAGCACCCGGCCGGGAAAACCGGCAACGGCGGCGCGGGTATTGCGGAACAACACGCGCCCGGTGCCGTGGCGATCGAGTATCTGTTCTATCAGTTCCTGCGCCGGGGCGTCGGGGTCCAGCCCGGCGGGCAGATCGGCGGGGCGTTCGCCCGCTTCCAGGGCATCCGCCATTTCACTCCAGCGCCGGTACTGTTGTTCCTCGGCCTGGAAAACCGCCAGGTCGTGGAAGCGGGACGGGTCCAGCAGTCGCAGCCGCGCAAAATGACTCGCCTGGCCGATCTGCTCCGGCGTTGCAGTGAGCAGCAGCAGGCCGGCGCTGGCAGTACCCAGCGCCTCGATGAAGCGGTAGTCGTCGCCGGCTCCCTCGATGGACCAATGCAGGTGGTGGGCCTCGTCCACGGCCACCAGATCCCACTCCGCTGCCAGGGCCTGGGCGCGGGCCGCCGGGTCGGCGCTGAACAGGTCCATGGGGCACAGCACCAGCTGTTCGCTGTCGAAGGGATTGCCATCGGGTGACTGTTGCAGACGCTCGGCGTCGAACAGCGCAAAGCGGAGGTTGAAGCGGCGCAGCATTTCCACCAGCCACTGGTGCAGCAGGCTCGGCGGCACGATGACCAGGATGCGCGAGGCCCGCCCCGTCAGCAACTGCTGGTGCATGATCATGCCGGCCTCGATGGTCTTGCCCAGGCCCACCTCATCCGCCAGCAGTACCCGCGGCGCGTGCCGCTGCCCCACCTCATTGGCGATGTACACCTGGTGGGGCAGCAGGCTGGTGCGGGACCCCATCAGGCCGCGGGCCGGCGAGCGCTGCAGGCGATCACTGTGCTCGAAGGTGGCGACCCGCAGGGCGAACTCGGCGTTGCTGTCGAAATGACCATTGAGGAGGCGCTGTTGCGGCGTGGTCAACTGCACAAAGGCGTCCAGTTCCAGCTCGGAAATGGTCCGCTCGACGTCGTGGTGATCGGTGCCGGTGTACAGCAGCAGGCCCTGCTGCTCGTCGACTCCCGTGACCAGCAGTTCGACCTTGTCCACCGTCGAGATACGGTCTCCCACCTTGAAGCGCAGCCTGCTGAGGGGGGCGCTTTCCATGGCGTAAGTGCGTTCCTCCTCGACGGCGGGAAAGGCCAGGGTGACGCGGCGGCCATCCAGTTCGACGACGACTCCCAGCCCCAACTGGGCATCGGCATGACTCACCCAGCGCTGTCCGACAAGGTATTCCATCAGCTGCGGGCTCCAAAAAACAGCTGCATACTGTTGCGGTGTATCTGCGCCAGCATGGGCTCCGGCTCCAGTTGTTTAACCTCGGCGACCCGCTCCGCTATGAAAGGCAGGTAGTAGGGGGCGTTGGGCCTGCCACGATAGGGAACCGGTGTCAGGTAGGGCGCGTCGGTCTCCAGTAGCACCTGCTCCAGCGGGGTGGCCGCGATCACCGCGCGCACATTGTCGGCGCGATTGAACGTGGCGATGCCGTTGAAGCCCAGCATGAAACCCTCCGCCAGGCAAAACTCCGCCAGTGCCAGGCTGGAGGTGAAACTGTGAATGACACCCTTGCGCCGCAGGCGGGGCGCGAAGGCCTGCAGGATGGTACGGGTGTCCTCATCCGCCTCGCGGGTGTGGATGACCACGGGCATATCCAGGTCGACGGCGAGCTGCAGTTGCTCCTCAAAGGCGGCCCGTTGCCGGTCGCGATCGGCGTGATCATAGTAGTAGTCCAACCCTATCTCGCCGATCGCGACGATGCGCTCGTCCTGCGCGTGCTGGCGGATCAGCGCGGCCACCGCGTCGCTGAAACTGTCGGCCTCGTGTGGGTGAATGCCCTGCGTGCCCCAGATGCAGGTGTCGACCCGGGTCAATTGCATGACCCGCTGCAGGTTGCCCGGGGCAACGGCGATGGTGATGATGCGCTCTATGCCCACCGCCGCAGACTGCTCCAGGGTCGCCTCCAGGGCCTCCTCGTCCAGGTAGTCCAGGTGGCAGTGGGTTTCGATGATCGGGGTCTGGAAGCGCGGGATATCCCGACGTCTGGTCTTGCTCATGTTGTGCTGTCTACCGCTGCAATGATTGGGTGCGCTCGCCCGCGCCGGTCCCCAGGCCCAGGGACCGCTAGGCCCGGGCCGCCCGCGGCTTGCCCGCGGATTTCTTCGCGGGGGCCGATTTGGCCGGGGATTTGGTCTTTGCCCTGGGCCTCGCCTTTCCCGGCCGGGCCTTCGCCTTGGGCCGCTCCCTTCCCGGCCGGGCCTTTTTGGGGCCCGCGCTGGCCGGCTTGCGCCCGTCCTGGATACCGGCACCCCGGCGCTTGGGCGACACGTCGGCACTGGTTGGTGCGCCGCTGTCACCCTGCAGGGCTGCCCGGTAGAGCTCCTCGTAACTGGCCACCAGGCAGTCGTGGTAAAACTCAGGATCCGGCATGATATCGCGGTCAGCCAGTACCGACAGGGTGAGCTTGCCGGCGTAGCTGAACACCAGGTGGAAAATGCCCATGCCCGGCGTGAGTACCCCGAGGCCATAGTAATCCACCATGCGGGCGCCTGCGCAGTACAGCGGAAAGTCGGGCCCGGCAACATTGGAAATACAGGTGGAGACGTTTACCGGGATAAAGCGCGACAACTGGTTGCGGGCCCAGAAGCGGGCCGCCGCCTTGGTTACCAGCGGCGAGAACACGCCGGCCAGCATCATGGTGTCGACCATGGGACTGGCTTCGCCGCTGCGCTTGGCCTCCAGCGTGCCTTCGCGGATGGCGGCCAGGCGCTCCAGTGGGTCCTCTATGTCGGTGTGCAGGGAGGCGAACACCGAGCCCACCTGGTTGTTATCCGCCGTGGTACCCCTGCGGGTGCGCATATTGAGCGGCATGGCGGCCGCCAGCGAACCCTCCGCGGGCGCCTCGCCCTTGGCTTGCAGGTAGCGCAGCAGCGCGCCGCTTATCACCCCCAGGGCGACATCGTTGAGGGTTACCCCGGTGGCATTCTTGATGGCCTTGAAGGTCGCCAGCGGGAATTCCGCGGCATCGAAAACCCGGTGCGGCCCCACCGCCTTGTTGAGAATGGTTTTGGGGGCGGAGATATCCGGCGCCGGCACCTCCTTGCGCGCCACATCCAGCACGTACTTGCCCATTTCCACGGCGTTGCTGGCGCTTGACCTGAGCAGCTGCAGGGTATTCTTCACCCCGTTTACGGAGGCCTTGGTCAGCAGCTCCGACATGCTCGGGTCGGTATCGACCAATCTCGGCAGGGAATCGCTGTCAATCTCGTCGTCCGGATCCGGGTCGGGACTCAGGTCGTGCAGGGCCGCCATGAAGGAGGAGCCGCCGGCACCGTCCACCAGTGAGTGATGCATCTTGGTGTACACGGCGAAGCAGCCGGGTGGCAGATTGGGAATATTGTCCAGGCCCTCGATGATATAGGCCTCCCACAGTGGCCGGGACATATCCAGGGGCCGGGAGTGCAGGCGCGCCACCTGAATGCACAGTTGCCGCCAGTCACCGGGTTCCGGCAGGGCGATATGGCGCAGGTGAAACTCGACATCGAAGTTGGCGTCTTTTACCCAGTAGGGGCGGTCCAGCCCCCCGGGCACCTCCACCAGGCGGGTGCGAAACAGCGGCAGCTTGTCCAGCCGGCGCACCACGCCGGCGATCACATCCTTGAAACGCACGAAGCCTCCCGGGGCAGTGGAGGGGTCGTAGATGCCCAGCCCGCCCACATGCTGGGGCGTGTTGGTTTGTTCCAGGTTGATGAAAGCGGCGTCGATGATTCCGAGTTGCTTCATATAATGTTCACTCGCAGCGGCGCGAGTCTCCGCAGTTGTGGGTTTCCCGTGGCGATAACGCTGTGGGCCGGTTGCCGTTTGCGCGGCCCCGTCCATCTGTCGCGTCGCTGTCCTTGCGGGAAACTGGAGTGCATGGCATCTTGCTCGCCTGACACATTGCCAGGCAGGTGGTCCTTATATCATCTAACCCCCCTGGCCCGCTAGGAGATGGCAGCAGCAATTGGACGGTGATTTGCATAGTTGGTCCGCGATGCGCAGGCACGGGCACCTGCTGTGCGCGGCGCTTTGCGTGCTCGCGACCCTGTGCCAATCCGCTCCGGCCACGGGAGCGCCCAGCGCCTATGGCGAGCATTTTGTCCTGCTGGAGCAGGGTGAGGCCGCCAACACTGAAGCGGCGGCGGACGACTTGCCCGCGGCCACGGAGGGCGGCGGCGAGGCCGAGTACGAACGACAGTTGCTGGAGATGGAGCAGCAGGGCGGGCCCTATGCCGCTGCGCTGGCCGAGCCGCTGACAGCCCTGGCCAGGCTGCAGGAACAGCAGGGCGACACACTGCAATCAAGGCGCCTGTACGAGCGCGCCCTGCACCTGGTGCGGGTAAACGAGGGCCTCTACAGTGAGCGCCAGGTTCCCATATTGAGGCAGCTGTTTGGCTCCTACCGCCAGACCGGGGAAATGCAGGACCTGGATGCGCGCTATAACTATTACTTCCGTCTCTACGGAGCGGGTCAGCCCCCCTACACCGACCTGCGCCTGGGCGCCACGCTGGAGTACCTGCGCTGGCAGCGCGAGGCGCTGTTGCTGGAACTGGACCCGGAGCCCTCCGGGCGCCTGCTGTCCCTGTACAATCTCAACCAGCAAGTGCTGGACGCGGCGGCCACGCAGGAGGGTATTCCTTACCCGCTCTACAGGCGGCTGGTGCTCAGCCAGTTGTGCAACCTCTATCTCGTGCAGCACCTGTATCGACCCGAACTGCAGTCCAGTAACGAGGTGCCCCAGCACCTGACCGCCGGCGCCTGGGAGCCCCGGGAGGCAAATGAGTATCGACTGGACATGCTGCAGCGCGGCGCGGTCTCCAGGGGCCGCGAGTTGCTCGATGAACTTATCGGCAGGACACCGGCGAATGAGCCGCTGGAACTGGCCCTGAATTACCTGGAGCTGGGCGACTGGAACCAGTGGAACGACAAGCGCAGCGACGCCGATGCCGCCTACCGGCGGGTCATAGGCTTACTGGCCGAGACCGATGAGCCGACGCTGTCGGGGCAGTGGCTGGGTACCCCCAGGGAGCTGCCCGCCAACGGTGTGTTTGAGCTGCCGCAGGCCGCCGGGGATGCCCAGGCGGTAGTTGTGGAGGCCGGTTTCGATGTATCTGTCGAGGGGCGGGCGCGCAACATCGAGACCCGGGTAGAGAAGGAGGACGACGAGGGCAGGGCGAGACGCTTGCGCCGGGAGCTGGCTGATATGCGGTTTCGTCCCGCCTACCTGGAGGGCGAGCCGGGAGCCGTGCAAGGCCTGTCCCGCCGCTACGCATGGCTGCGCTGATGACGGCTCAGGCGTTTTCGATGATCATGATGGCGCCCCGGGCCTTGATGGGGGAGTGCGTTTCCCACTCGATGAGTTCGGCGCAGTGCTTTTTGACGCAGCGCTCGGCCATTTCGTGGAAGGTCGGCCGCTCCGGGTCGGCGATCAGGATATGCTTGACGCCGGCCTTTACCGCGCGGTTCACCATCTTGTAGACCGGGTCCACCAGTTCGTCCCAGAAGCAGATGTCGGTGGCGATCAGCATGTCGAATTGACTCAGCCGGCGGGTGGTGAGCTTTTCAAAGCGCTTTACCAGTGGCGTGGTGCTGACCCCGTTCAGCTTTGCGGCCACCTCCAGAAAGGGGAATACCGCCGGGTCGGCATCCATCGACGTGACGTCCGCGCCCAATTTCTTTGCGCACCAGATGCCGGAAGCGCCCCAGCCACAACCCACATCGATGACCGAATTCGCGTGCTCGGGGCGGTTGCGGTTGAGGTAGTCGATTATCAGGCAGCTGGACTTCCACAGTTTGGTGCCGTGGATGGACGGATAATTGCCCTGGCGCTTTACCCGGCGAATATCGGGATGGGAGCCCGTAGGCATAATGACGCCCCGAAAGCGGCGTTCGGTACGCGCTTGTTTCTTGCTCAATTTGTAATCCTTGTTGCTGCGCCGATGGCGCCAACTGGCATGGTGTCAGCGGATCTAGTCAATGCCCTCGACGTCCTCTGCCTGGGGTCCCTTGTCACTCTGCGCGACGACAAACGTCACCCGCTGGCCATCCCGCAGGCCGCGGCGACCGCCGCCGCGTATGGAGCGGAAGTGTACGAATATTTCCTCGCCGTCGTCCTTGGTGATGAAACCGAAGCCCTTGGACACGTTGAACCATTTGACCTGGCCCTGCTCGCGTCCGGCTGCAGCGGCGGTTTCCCGGGGCGGTTTTTTGGCGCTGGTGGAGTCGGCGGGGCGCTTGCCGGCGGCACCGGGGCGGCTGATGGAGGCCAGCAGTGCGGTGGCGACGGTAGCCGCGGCAAAAGCGATGTAGACTTGCGCCCCGGCCAGTTGCAGTGAACTGGTGGCAGCGGCGGCGATCCCGGCGATCACCAGGCTGAGAATGATTTTTACAACAAGGCTCATTGTGTTCCTCTTTGGGTGTCAGCCCGGAGTAGACAGGTGGTGTAGCGGGCCCGGCGATTTTAACACCAATCGCCGCCAGATGTGTTCGAGCCGGATAAAAACAGGGGCAATAAAACCCTGTGGCGAGGCGCTGCCGCAGTGGGTAGGGAAACAACGGCGGCAATGCTACCGCATGTCCCGCTTGCTGTACGTTGGGCCGCTGCCTGCAGCGACCGGCCGGCTACAGCTTGAGTACGTCCTCGGCCTGCAGGCCCTTGGGACCCTCCACCAGTTTGAACTCTACCGACTGGCCCTCGTTGAGGGTGCGGTAGCCGTCTCCCTGGATAGAGCGAAAATGCACGAACACGTCGTCATCGCTCTCCTGCCGGGTAATGAAACCAAATCCCTTGGCGTTGTTAAACCACTTTACCGTGCCACTTACACGATCACTCATACCACTTTCCTCGGACTTACATATTGCTTTTATTACGCTGCGCCGGCCAAGGTGACCGACAAACTTGAATCCGTTTTTTCCGAGGTGTTACAGCTGGCCGATATGCCTGGCCTGTTCCTGCAACGTATCAAGCGCCTGCTGCAGCGCCTGCATTTTTTCTTGTTCCTTCGCTACTACAGCGGCAGGGGCCTTGTCCCGGAAACCGGGGTTGCCCAGTTTGCCCTGTATGCGTGCCAGCTCTTTTTCCAGCTTTTCGATTTCCCTGGAGAGCCTCGCCAGCTCAGCATCGCGATCTATCAGGCCCGCCATGGGGACCAGTATTTCCAGTTCTCCTACCAGCGCAGTGGCCGCTACCGGCGCCTCGTCTGCCGCCTCCAGCCACTCGGCGCTTTCAAGTTTGGCCAACTTGCGCAGGTACTGCGCGTTGTCAGCCAGTCGCTGCCGGTCCCGTTCATCGCCGTTGCGAAGCAGAATCGGCAGTGCTTTGCCGGGCGGAATATTCATTTCCCCACGAATATTCCTGACACCCAGAATCACGCCTTTGAGCCATTCTATATCTGCATTTACAGCACTGTCTACGCCTTTCTCCCCGGCCTCGGGGTAGGGCTGCAGCATGATGGTAGGGCCGGTCTTGCCGGCGATGGGTGCAACCGTCTGCCAGATTTCCTCGGTAATAAACGGCATCAGGGGGTGCAGCAGGCGCAGGGTCTGCTCCAGTACCGTGATCAGGGTTTGCCGCGTGCCGCGCTTGGCCGCCTCGCTGGCACTGTCATCCCACAAGACCGGTTTGGACAATTCCAGGTACCAATCGCAGTATTCGTTCCATACGAATTCATAGAGGGTCTGGGAGACCAGGTCGAAGCGGTAGTTGGCGATGCCCTTGTGTACCTCCGCGGTGGTTGCCTGCAGCTTGCCGCTTATCCAGCGATCGGCAAGGCTGAACTCCACCGTCGCGTCTCCCGCAAAGCCGCAATCCTGGCCCTCGCAATTCATCAGCACGTAGCGGGCCGCGTTCCAGATCTTGTTGCAGAAATTGCGAAAACCCTCGATACGGCCGATGTCGAAGCGGATGTCGCGGCCGGTGGAGGCCAGCGAGTAGTAGGTGTAGCGCAGCGCGTCGGTTCCGTAGGGGGCGATGCCCGCGGGGAACTGCTCGCGCGTGGTTTTCTCGATTCTGGCGGCCAGCTGGGGCTGCATCATGCCGGCGGTACGCTTGGCCACCAGGCTCTCCAGGTCGATACCGTCTATCAGGTCGATGGGATCCAGCACATTGCCCTTGGACTTGGACATTTTCTGGCCCTCGGCGTCGCGCACCAGGCCGTGGACATAGACCGTCTGAAAAGGCACTTCCTTGCGAAAGTGCAGGGTCATCATGATCATGCGCGCAACCCAGAAAAAGATGATGTCGAAACCTGTGACCAGCACCGAGGTGGGGTGGAAGGTAGCCAGCTCCGCCGTTTCCTCTGGCCAGCCCAGGGTGGAAAACGTCCACAGGGCGGAGGAGAACCAGGTATCCAGGACATCCTCGTCCTGGCGCAGGGCGATATCGTCTCCCAGCTCGTGCTCCCTGCGCACCGACTCCTCGCTGGCGCCCACGTAAAAGTTGCCCCGCTCGTCGTACCAGGCGGGGATGCGATGTCCCCACCACAGCTGGCGGCTGATGCACCAGTCCTGGATGTCGCGCATCCAGGCGAAATAGGTGTTTTCCCATTGCTTCGGCACGAACTGGATGGCGCCGTTCTCGACGGCGGCAATGGCCGGTTTGGCCAGCTCCCGGGCATCGACGTACCACTGGTCGGTCAGGTAGGGTTCTATTACCACCCCGGAGCGGTCCCCGCGGGGTACCCGCAGACTATGGGGCTCGATCTTGTCCACCAGGCCCAGGGCCTCCAGGTCCGCGACCACGCGCCGGCGCGCCTCGAAGCGATCCAGCCCCCGGTAGGCTGCCGGCGCCTCCTCATTGATGGCGGCATCGTCGTCGAGGATATTGATCATCGGCAGGCCGTGGCGGCGGCCCATCTCATAGTCGTTGAAATCGTGGGCCGGGGTTATCTTGACGACGCCGGTGCCGAATTCGCGGTCCACGTAGTCGTCCGCTATGACCGGAATCTGGCGCCCGGTCAGGGGCAGTTCCACCATGCGGCCGATCAGGTGCTGGTAGCGCTCATCCTCCGGGTGGACGGCCACGGCGGAGTCGCCGAGCATGGTTTCCGGCCGGGTGGTCGCCACGGTCAGGTGACCTTCGCCGCCCGCCAGCGGGTACTTGAAGTGCCACAGCTGACCCTGTTCTTCTTCCTGGATGACTTCCAGGTCCGAGATGGCGGTGTGCAGTATCGGGTCCCAGTTGACCAGGCGCTTGCCGCGGTAGATCAAGCCCTCGCGGTACAGGCGGATAAACACTTCCTGTACCGCCTCGCTGAGGCCGGGGTCCATGGTGAAGCGCTCCCGTGACCAGTCCAGGGACGAGCCCAGGCGGCGCAGTTGGCGGGTGATGGTGCCGCCTGATTGTTCCTTCCACTCCCAGACCTTCTCCACGAACTTGTCGCGGCCGAGGTCATGCCGGCTCAGGCCCTCGGCCTCCAGTTGCCGCTCCACTACCATCTGGGTGGCGATGCCCGCGTGATCAGTGCCCACCTGCCACAGGGTGTTGTCGCCGCGCATGCGGTGAAAGCGGATCAGGGCGTCCATGATGGCCTCCTGGAAGCCGTGGCCCATGTGCAGGCTGCCGGTGACATTCGGCGGCGGGATCATGATGCAGTAGGCCTGCTCCCCGCCCTGGGGGGCGAAATAGCCGCTGGCCTCCCACTGCTGGTACCAGCGGGTTTCGATGTCGGCGGGTTGGAAGGTCTTTTCCATGGCTTGGGGTCCGGTCGGTATGGGGGCGCAAAAGGGCGCGATTATAGGCCAGCGCGGGACGTCACTCAAAGTCCAGTGCCTAACGGATATCGTGCTTTTCCAGCTGGTAGCCGCGCTCCTTGTATTGCTTCCAGGAACGGCGCAGTGCCGCCAGGCTCTGCGGGTCCTGGGTGACCACCTCCGCCACCCGCTGGAAGCGGCTGAAAAAGGCGGGGATTTCCAGCTGCAGGTTGATCAGCAGGTCGTTGTGTCCCTGCGGTTCCTGGCCCCAGCCTATGGCGATCGTGTCGTCGTGTTCCTCGCCGCAGAGGCCGTGGGGCAGGAAACTGGCCGGGCGCTGGGTCCACAGCAGTTCGTCCAGGCGGCGGGCCTGGTCCTCGTCGGTGGCGTTGATAAAGATGCGGTGGCCACTCTGGAAGGCCTTGTCCGCCAGGCGCACCGCCACCTCCAGGCGGCGGGCCTGGTCGGCGGCCTGCACCACGTAGAAACCGACCAGGGTCACGGGCCGCGCCCGGCCATCAACCGGCCTGCTCGATCAAGTACTGGGACAACATGGCTACCGGGCGACCGGTGGCGCCCTTGGGCGCGCTGTCCCAGGCCGTGCCGGCGATATCCAGGTGCGCCCAGTGGTAGTCCTCGGCAAAGCGGGCCAGGAAACAGGCGGCGGTGATACTGCCGCCACCGGGGCCGCCTATGTTGGCGATGTCGGCGAAGTTGCTGTCCAGCTGTTTCTGGTAGTCCTCCCACAGGGGCATGCGCCAGGCCCGGTCGTGACTCTCGGTGCCGGCGGCCAGCAGTTCCTCCGCCAGTTTGTCCTCGTTGGCGTACAGGCCGGTGGCGTGGGAGCCCAGCGCGACCACACAGGCGCCGGTCAGGGTGGCGATATCGATAACCACCCGGGGCTGGAAACGCCCGGCGTAGGTGAGCGCGTCGCACAGTACCAGGCGGCCCTCGGCGTCGGTGTTGAGCACCTCGATGGTTTTGCCGGCCATGCTGGTGACCACGTCGCCGGGTTTGGTGGCACTGCCGCTGGGCATGTTTTCGGCGGCGGCCACGATACCCACCACGTTGATCGGCAACTGCAGCTCGGTGACCGTGCGCAGCGTGCCGAACACGCTGGCGGCACCGCCCATGTCGAATTTCATCTCGTCCATCTTGGCTCCCGGCTTGATGGAGATGCCGCCGCTGTCGAAGGTGATGCCCTTGCCAACCAGCACGTAGGGCTTCTGGCCGGCTTTGCCGCCCTTGTAGTGCATGACCACCAGCTTGGCGGGCTGGTCGCTGCCGGCGGACACCGACAGCAGGGAGCCCATGCCCAGCTCTTTCATTTTCTTTTCTTCCAGCACGCTGACGCTGAGGTTGGCCTGCTCGCGCCCCAGCTTGCGGGCATGTTGCGCCAGGTAGGACGGGGTGCAGATATTGCCGGGCAGGTTGGCCAGCTCGCGGGCCTCGTTGACGCCCCGGCCCATGGCGGCGCCCCGGTCCAGCGCTTTCCCCGCCGCTGCGCTGCCCAGGCTGCCCGGCTCTACAACCAGGCGGGCCAGTTTGGCAGCCGGCTTGGGCTTGGACAGCGTCTGCGTGTAGCGATAGGCGGCGCAGGTGAAGTGGCGCGCCAGCCAGCACAGCAACCAGCGGCTGTCGCCGTCCTGCAATTCCAGGTCGGCGCTGTACAGGATGGCCTCGCTGGCCTCGCTGTTGGCCAGCGCCTTGCTGACAGTCTTGCCCAGTTCCCGGGCAGCGGCGCGGTCGAACTTCCCCTTGTCACCACAGCCCACCAGCAGCAGGCGCTTGTTGCCGCCGACACCGGGCAGCATGCAGCTCTGGCCCGACTTGCCGGTAAAATCACCCAGGCGTATCGCCGCGGTCACGGCGCCGGCGGAGGCCTTGTCCAGTTGCCGGGCCGCGACGGAAAGCGTTTTTTTGCTGAACACCGGCAGGATGGCGCACTGGGTCCTGGCCTGGGAGGCATCCTTGATTTTGCGAGCGCTGAAGCTGAGTTTGGTCATGACGGGTTCCTGGCTGAATGCAAGCTGCCAAGTGTATGACGATAGCCCGGTAAACTGAACAGCGCCGGCCGATAATTAACGCTCAGGAGGCGGGGTCGGTGTTGGCGGGCGCCTTTGCGGCGCCTTTCCTGGGCAGCAGCACCAGCTCGGTAGAGGAGAGGTAGTCGTGCCAGTAGCGACGGTTGCGATCCACCAGGCACCACAGGAAGCCCAGCCCCAGGCAGGCGGCCGAGAGCGCGGCGCCCAGGCAGCGCAGGATGACCTGCCTGGCCGACGGCGGCTGGCCATTGAAACCCACCAGTTTAATGCGCCACGCCTGCATGCCCAGGGTCTGGCCGTTCTTGAGCCAGAACCAGCTGAAAAAGGCCATGACCGTCAGGAGGGCAATCAACTGCACCAGGTGGGCGTTCAGTCGCACGATGCCTTCGGCCGAGGGGCCGAAGCCCAGCAGGCTGCGCAGGCCCATTACCACGGCGACGCTCACCATCACCAGCGGCAGGACCAGCAGGATGTCATAGAGCATCGCGACCAGGCGGCGGGGCAGGGCGGGTCGCGGTGGGTTGAGCGGCTCAGCCATCCAGAGACAGGTGGTCCGTGTTCACTGTCGCCTGCTGCTGCCTCGTGCGGTATCGGCTCTCCAATACGTGCGACCCGGCGGGAGCCAGGTCGAGGCCGGTCAGGTCCAGATCCGGTGGCGGCGCATCCGGGGCGGCACAATCGGAAAAGTCGGTGCCCTCCGGCGCCAGTTGCAGGGCGCTGGTGTCCGGCGCCAGCGGCACGGCTGTGGAGGGCAGGGTAGGTAGGGTTTCCCCCACGGCGGCGGCACTGAGGTGGCTGGTGTCGGGCGCCGGCGGCGGTGGCGGTGGCGCCGTCGACAGGCGCTCACCACTGGCGGCCACGTCCAGTTGCGGCGCTGTTACCGCCGCTGCGACTGGCCCCTGGCGCTCCTCGGGCCGCAGCACGTCGCTGCCCGCGGGCAGGATGCCGATGCCGCCCGCCTGTTGCGCGGCAGCGGGCGCGGGCTGCTCACCGCCAGCCGGTTGCGCACGGGCCGCGTCGGCATGGCCCACGTCGGGCGCGTTGGCCAGCATGGCGATACGCTGCGCCGCTGTCAGTTTGGCGGCGGGCGCTGCCTCGCCGCTGGCGGGTGCAGCCGCCGATTCCGCCGCCCTGATGAGCGGCGCCGCGCCAGCCTGCTCCATAGCCCGCTGGTACTTGAGCGCGGTGGCCTTGTCGCAGTTGCGCTTGACCAGCTGGGTTTTGCCGCTGAATAACTTATCCAGGGTGGCAGCGTCGGCCTTGAACAACTGGCCCAGCCGGCTGCGCACGCTGGCGGGATCCTGCCCCTCCAGAACCTGGCCGGCGAAATACACGTTGTAGCGAGTATCCATGAACAGCACCCCCCCCCTCTGTTATGCCCCGAGTATACGCAAAATAGCCTGGCGGGTCTCGGGGCTGCCGCAGCGAAGGGCGAGCCGGGGTCGCTGTTGCCTCCCCGCCGGCTCGGGTATAATGCCCGCCCATTTTACGGGGAGATCCCGATGACAGTTGAGCAGGACATACAGCGACAGCTGGCGGCGGCCTTCGCCCCCGACTACCTGGCAGTCGTCAATGAAAGCCACCAGCACAGCGTGCCCGCGAACTCCGAGACCCATTTCAAGGTGACCCTGGTTAGCGCACAGTTTGAGGGTCTGCGCCAGGTCGCGCGCCACCAGCGGGTCTATGCCGCGCTGGCTGAGCTGCTGGCGGGCCCGGTCCACGCCCTGGCGCTGCATACCTACACCGGGTCGGAGTGGCATGACCGGCAGCATCTTGCGCCGGCCTCACCGGAGTGTCGCGGCGGCAGCAAGGCAGACAGGTAATTGGAGGACGCTATGGATAAGGTCATTGTCGCCGCGCTTTACAAGTTTGTTGCGCTGGAGGATTTTCACCAGTTGCGCGAGCCCCTGCTGGATCGCTGTATCGCAGCGGGCACACGCGGCACCCTGTTGCTGGCCCACGAGGGTATCAACGGCACCATCGCCGGCAGCCGCGAGGCGCTTGATGAGGTGCTGGCTTACCTGCGCTCCGATCCGCGGCTGGCGGACCTGGAGCACAAGGAGTCCGCGGACGACCACATGCCTTTTTACCGTATGAAGGTCAAGGTGAAGAAAGAAATTGTCACCATGGGCGTGCCCGGCATAGATCCCAACCAGCGGGTGGGCACCTATGTCAGGCCCCGGGACTGGAATGAACTGGTCAACGACCCCGAGGTACTGCTGATCGATACCCGCAACGACTACGAGTACGGCATCGGGACGTTTCGCGGCGCCCTGGATCCCCGCACGACCAGCTTCCGCGAGTTCCCGGCTTATGTGCGCGCCACGCTGGATCCGCGCAGGCATAAAAAGATCGCCATGTTCTGCACCGGTGGCATCCGCTGTGAAAAGGCTTCGGCGTTCATGCTCAAGGAGGGCTTCGAGGAGGTTTATCACTTGCAGGGCGGTATTCTCAAATACCTGGAAGAAGTGCCGGAGCAGGACAGTACCTGGGAGGGGGAGTGCTTCGTATTCGACAACAGGGTAGCGGTGAACCACCGCCTGGAAAAAGGCCAGTACGACCAGTGCTATGGCTGCCGTCACCCGATCACCGAGCAGGACAAGCTCTCGGACAAGTACCAGAAGGGGGTCTGTTGCCCGCGCTGCTACGACACCCTCAGCGACGAGCAGAAAGCGCGCTTTCGGGAGCGTCAGAAGCAGGTCGAGCTGGCACGCCAGCGCGGCCAGGCCCACGTGGGCGCGCCGCCTCCCGCCCGGCAGCAGGGTGGAGCCGGGTAGCCAGCGGTTCCGGAGTGGGCCGTCCGCGGGTCCAGCGGGCGGCGACGATCAGGTGGTTTTCGGCAGGATATACAACTCCACCCGGCGGTTCTCGGCGCGGCCCGCCGCGGTGCCGTTATCGGCGACAGGCTGGTCGAAAGCGGCCCCCTCGATATACATGCGCCCGCGGGCCACGTCCCGGGTAACGAGGTAGTTGGCGACGCTGTCGGCGCGCTTTTCAGAGAGTGTCAGGTTGTACTGGCGGCTGCCCCTGTTATCGGTGTGGCCGGTGATGCGTATGGTGGTGTCGGCGTATTTGGCCAGCACCAGGCCCACGGAGTTAAGCACCGGGTAGAAGTCGGCACGCAACTGGTAGGAGTCGGTGTTGAAGGTGATATTGCCGGGCATGACCAGACGGATGTTGTCGCCCTCACGCACCACGCGCACGCCCGTGCCCTGCAACTGTTCGCGCAACTTCTTTTCCTGCACGTCCATGTAGGCGCCCACGCCCGCGCCGACGATGCCACAGCCCAGGGCGGCGTTGCGCGCTTTCTTGGCCGAGTCCATGGCGCCTACCAGGCCGCAGACGGCTGCTGCGCCCAGTCCGTAGGTGGCGGTCTTGCTGGCCTGCTGCTCGCCGGTGTAGGGGTTGGTGGTGCAGGCGACCAGCACGGCACAAGCTGCGGCGACGAGTATGGTGGTCAGGCGCATGGTCGATTCTCCTCTGGATACGTGCTGCTTGTAATTCTCGCCCTGGATGGCGTTGCGGGTGTAATGTTCACGCTGTCTGTGTAAAGATTTGCACCCCCTGGTGGGCCGGCGCGCCGCGGCCCGCGTAATTATCCAGGCGACTGTTATGGTAATCGCCGGGAGAGCAAAAAGTAATGAGTGGACAGACTTTCCGTCAATTTTACCGCCGCCGGGGCAGCCCGTGGACCCCTTGACCCAGGGTGTGCTGGGCGCGGCCCTGCCCCAGGCCACAGCGGTAAAGGGCCGGCAGGCGGCGATCGCCGGTATCCTGGGCTTTCTCGCGGGCATGGCCGCGGATCTGGACGTGCTGATCCGCTCGGGTACCGACCCGCTGCTGTTCCTGGAGTACCACCGCCAGTTTACCCACTCCCTGGTATTCATTCCCATAGGGGGCCTGATCTGCGCGGGGGTGCTGCACGCCCTTGTCGGCCGCCGGCGCGGCCTGGCCTTTCGGCAAAGCTGGTTGTATTGCACCCTGGGCTACGCCACGCACGCGCTGCTGGATGCCTGTACCACCTACGGAACCATGCTCTTCTGGCCGTTCAGCGACGCGCGTATCGCCTGGAATACCATCTCCATCATCGATCCGCTGTTCACCCTCCCGCTGCTGGCGGCGGTGGTGCTGGCGGCCCGCCGGGGCCGACCCCTGTTCGCCCGCCTGGGCCTGGTGTGGGCCTGCCTGTACATGGCGATGGGGCTGTGGCAGCGCAACGAGGCGATTGCCATGGGTTACGAGTTGGCGGCGCAGCGCGGTCACGAGCCGCTGCGGCTGGAAGCCAAGCCCAGTTTTGCCAACATCCTGGTGTGGAAAGTGGTGTACGAGACCGACGACAGCTTCCACGTTGATGCAGTGCGCGCCCGCTGGTCCCCGCGGGTATTCCCGGGGGCCAGCGTGCAAAAGCTGGATGTGGGACGGGACCTGCCCTGGCTGGACAGGGACTCCCAGCAGGCTCGCGACATAGAGCGCTTTCGCTGGTTCAGCAACGGCTATATCGCCCGCGATCCGCTGTTTCCCAACCGCGTCATCGACATACGCTACTCGATCATTCCCAACGAGGTAGCCCCACTGTGGAGCATCGAGCTGAGCCCCCAGGCGCGCCGGGATGAACACGCCGCCTACCGGGTGCACCGCAATACCGGCAACAACCGGGCGGCGTTGATGTGGAGCATGGTCGCCGGCGGCGAGTAGCGGCCTGCCGCCAGTGGCGGTCGCGGTTCAGGCCGCGAACACGGCCATGGCAGCCGGCACTGCCGCCCCGGCCTTGATGGGGGCACCCTCCCGCGCCAGGGCCGCTTCCAGCGCCGCCAGGCAGTACAGGACATTGCGTTCGCTGCTGGCAAAACCCATCAAGCCGATGCGCCAGGTCCTGCCCGCCAGGGCGCCCAGCCCTGCGCCGATCTCCAGATCGAATTCGCGCAGCAGGATGGTGCGCACCGCGGCATCGTCCACGCCGTCGGGAATGAGTACCGAGTTGAGCTGCGGCAGGCGGTGCTCGGGGGCTACCGCCATGGCCAGGCCCATGGCCTCCAGCCCGGCTACCAGGGCCTCGTGATTGTGCCGGTGGCGGGCGTGGGCCGCTGCCAGCCCCTCTTCCCGCAGCATCAGCAGGGCCTCATGCAGGGCGTAGACGTCGTTCACCGGCGCCGTGTGGTGGTAGGCGCGCTTGCCGCCGCCGCCCCAGTAGCCCATCACCAGTTGCATGTCCAGGAACCAGCTTTGCACTTTGTGGTCCCGGTTCTGGATACGCTCCACGGCGCGGGGGCTGAAGGTGACCGGCGACAGGCCGGGGATACAGGACAGGCATTTCTGGGTGCCGGAGTAGACCGCATCGGCGCCCCAGGCGTCCACCTGCAGCTCGATACCGCCCAGGGAGGTGACCGTATCGACGATGGACAGCGCCCCGCGTTCCCGCGCCAGGGCGCACAGGGCCTCGGCATCACTGCGCACGCCGGTGGAGGTCTCCGCGTGGACGAAGGCCAGGATGGCGGTGTCCGGGTGGGCGTCGAAGGCGGCTGCCACCTTGTCGACAGACACGGGCTGGCCCCAGTCGTCCTGCACCATCACGGCGGTGGCGCCACAGCGCTCGACATTTTCCTTCATGCGCCCACCGAAGACACCGTTCTGGCACACGATCACCTTGTCCCCCGGGGACAGCAGGTTGACGAAGCAGGCTTCCATGCCGGCGGAGCCGGGTGCCGACACCGGCAGGGTCAGCTGGTTGTCAGTCTGGAAGGCGTACTGCAGCAGGGCCTTCACCTCGTCCATCAACTCCACGAACAGAGGGTCCAGGTGGCCGATGGTGGGGCGCGCCAGGGCGCCCAGTACCCGGGGTGAGACGTCCGAGGGGCCGGGCCCCATCAGGGTGCGCTGGGGAGGATAAAAACTACGGCTCATGTGCGTGTCCTGTGTGCGGAAAAAAGCGCAAACGGTAGCAGGTTTTGCCACCGAGCTTAAGTGCCCCCGGGGAATACTGCCCATACACAGGCGTTATAAGGGCACGGTCCGGCGGCAGCCAGGTGGCTGCGATCACACTGTTCAGCGGCCTGTGCAGGCGTGTTAGTATCGTCGGTCTCCCATTGGCGGGTCGGGACAGGGCGTGTGGCCGGTGTCCCGGAACCAGCTGGATAAGCATAAATACAGGCGAGGAGTCCTTGATGAACAGACCAGGTATCGAACCCAACATTGCCGGCACCATGCTGCGCCGCGCGCAGCTTAACCCGGAACGCCTCGCGATGATTTTCGAAGGCCAGGAAACCCGCTACGCTGAACTGGCGGACCGGGTGCGACGCCAGGCCGGCATGCTGCGCAAGGCGGGCGTGTGTGTGGGCGACCGGGTGGGCTACCTGGGATTCAATCACCCGGCGTTGCTGGAGACCATGTTCGCAGCCCAGGCCCTGGGTGCGATCTTCGTGCCCCTGAATTTTCGCCTGACCGCCGAGGAACTCACCTTCATCATCAATGACGCGGGCATCCACAGCCTGGTGGTGGATGATTCCCTGCGCAAGGTGATAGAGCCGGCCCGGGAGAACTTGTGCTGCCGCCATTTCTTCGCCTCCGAAAGTCCGGCGGACGGCTGGCGGCACCTGGCCAGTGAACGCGACGCGGCCGAGCCCCTGGGGCAGCCGGTTTCCAGCGACCTGCACGACGTCGCCATCATCATGTACACCTCCGGCACCACCGGCCTGCCCAAGGGCGCGATGCTGACCCATGGCAACATCATGTGGAACAATATCAACGCCATGCTGGCTTTCGGCGGCGATCGCGATGACGTGGTCATCACGGCGGCGCCCCTGTTCCACATCGGCGGCCTCAACGTGATGACCATCTCCTCATTCCACACCGGGTCGACCCTGGTGCTGATGCGCGGCTTCGACGCCGGCCAGGTACTGGAAAATATCCAGCGCTACAAGGTCACGCATATGTTCGGCGCCCCGGCCATGTACCTGTTCATGTCCCAGCACCCGCAGTTTGCCGACACCGACCTGGAATCCATCAAGACCGTTATCTGCGGCGCAGCGCCGGTGCCGGAGTCGCTGATCGAGTTATACGGCGCCCGCGGCGTACCTTTCTGCCAGGGCTATGGCCTCACCGAGACCTCGCCCTTCTCGGCTTTCCTCACTCCGGAATGGGCCGTGAGCAAGCTGGGGTCCGCCGGCCAGCCGCCCCTGTACAGCGACACCCGCATCGTCGATGACAACAATCGCGAAGTGGCCCCGGGGGAACGCGGGGAAATCTGCCTGCGCGGCCCGAACATCATGAAAGGTTACTGGAATCGGCCGGACGCCACCGCCGAGGCGATCGACAAGGAGGGCTGGTTTCACTCGGGCGACGTCGGCTATGTGGACGAGGACGGCTTCCTGTTTATCTGCGACCGCCTCAAGGACATGGTTATTTCCGGGGGCGAGAACGTGTACCCGGCTGAGGTGGAGTCGGTGCTGTACAAGCACGAGAGTATCGCCGAGGTGGCGGTGCTGGGCCTGCCCGACGAGAAGTGGGGCGAGGCGGTGACCGCGGTGGTGGCCCTGCACGAGGGCGAGAGCCTGACCCTGGAAGAGCTGCGCGCCTTTGCCGAACCCTTCCTGGCGAAGTACAAGCTGCCGCTGCGCCTGCACCTGGTGGACGCCCTGCCGCGCAACCCGGCGGGCAAGGTGCTCAAGTTCGTGCTGAAGGAGGAACTGGCGGGCTAATCCGGCAGCTCCTCGCCCACGTTGGCCTGGGCCGCGGCGATCCTGGCGATAGGCACCCGGTAGGGACTGCAGGACACGTAGTCCAGGCCCAGGTCGTGGCAGAAGCGGATTGAGCGCGGGTCGCCCCCGTGCTCACCGCAGATGCCGTACTTGATGCCCGGCTTGCGGGCGCGGCTCTCGGTTATCGCCATTTCCATCAGCCGGCCCACCGCCCGCTGGTCCAGGGTGACGAAGGGATCGGAGTCGATCAGTTTCTTTTCCAGGTACTTGGGAATGAACTTGCCGGCGTCGTCACGGGAGAAGCCGTAGGTCATCTGGGTCAGGTCATTGGTGCCGAAACTCATGAATTCGACTTCCGGCGCCAGTCGGTGTGCACCCAGGGTGGCCCGCGGGGTTTCCATCATGGTACCTATCTTGTAGGGGATGGAGATGCCCCGGCTACTGGTTACCTCGCGAATGCTTTTTTCGATGATATCGCTGATCAGGCGAATTTCCCGCACGTTGATTACCAGCGGAATCATGATCTCGGGGAAGGGCTTCAGGCCCTGGTCCATGGCGTCGGCCGCGGCGCTGATGATCGCCTTGACCTGCATCTCGGTGATTTCCGGGTAGACCACCGACAGCCGGCAGCCGCGGAAACCCAGCATGGGGTTGACCTCGTGCAGGCGCTCGGTGATCTCGCGTATCTTGTCCGCGGGTTTGCCGATGCGCTGGGCCAGGTCTGCGATGTCCTCCTCGCTCTGGGGCAGGAACTCGTGCAGCGGCGGGTCCAGCAGGCGCACGGTGACCGGCAGGCCGTCCATTACTGTGAACAGGGCCAGCATGTCCTCGCGCTGGAACACCTGCAGCTGGTCCAGGAAAACCTGCCGCTCCGCGGTGGTCTCGGCCAGGATCATGGCCCGCATCGCATCGATGCGGCCGGCATCGAAGAACATATGTTCGGTGCGGCACAGGCCGATGCCCTCGGCCCCCAGTTCCCGGGCCTTGGCGGCGTCCTCGGGGGTTTCGGCATTGGCGCGCACCCGCAGGCGGCGGTGCTTGTCGGCCCAGGACAGCAGGGTCTGGAAGTCCTCGCTGGAACTGGCCTCGGTCTTGGGAATATCGCCCAGCATGACCTCGCCGGAGGTGCCGTCCAGGGTGATGACATCGCCGCGCCGGATGACCACGCCGGCGGCGGTGGTGGCGGTGCCTTCGGCGTAGTCGATGCTGATGTCACCGCAACCGGTGATGGCGCACACGCCCATGCCCCTGGCCACCACCGCCGCGTGGGAGGTCATGCCGCCCAGCTCGGTGAGCACGCCGGCGGCAACTTTCATACCGTGGATGTCTTCGGGGGTGGTTTCGCGCCGCACCAGGATGACCCTGTGGCCCTTCGCCACCTCGAGCTCCGCCTCCTCGGCGGAGAACACCACCTGGCCGGTGGCGCCGCCGGGGCTGGCCGGCAGGCCGTGGGCCACGATGTCGGTCTTGGCGGCCGGGTCGACCATGGGGTGCAGGAAAGCCTCCACGTGATTGGTGGAGACACGCATCAGCGCCTCGCTCTCGGTGATGAGTCCCTCTTTCACCATGTCCACCGCGATTTTCACCGATGCGCGCCCGGTGCGCTTGCCGCTGCGGGTTTGCAGCATGTAGAACCTGCCTTCCTGGACGGTGAATTCCAGGTCCTGCATATCCCGGTAGTGCTTCTCCAGCAGGGCCTGGGCGGCATACAGCTCATCGTAGATATGAGGCTGGCGCTCCTTTAACGCCTCCACGGACAGCGGCGTGCGTATGCCGGCCACCACGTCCTCGCCCGCCGCGTTGAACAGGAACTCGCCGAAGAACTTGTGCTCCCCGGTAGAGGGGTTGCGGGTAAAGGCGACGCCCGAGCCGGAATCGTCGCCGAAATTGCCGAACACCATGGCCTGCACATTGACCGCGGTGCCCAGGCTGTCGGGGATGTTGTTCATTTCGCGGTAGACGATGGCGCGGGGGGTATGCCAGGACAGGAACACGGCCTCCACAGCCATTCTGAGCTGCTCGAAGGGGTCTTCCGGGAATTTCACCAGGGTCTTGTAGACCGCGATGATTTCCTGCCAGTCCCCGGCGCTCATGTCCACGTCCAGGGTCTTGCCCCTGTCGGCCTTGTAGCGCTCCAGTTCGTGCTCGAATTTATCCCCGTTCACCCCCATGACCACGTTGGCAAACATCTGGATAAAACGACGGTAGCAATCGTAGGCGAAGCGCGGGTTGTTGGTCTTGCGGGCCAGGCCCTCGGCGATCTCGTCGTTGAGGCCCAGGTTGAGAATGGTGTTCATCATGCCGGGCATGGATACCGACGAGCCGGAGCGCACGGAAAACAGCAGGGGATTTTCCGGGTCGCCGAAACGCGCGCCCATTTTCTTTTCCACCAGGTCCAGGGCCACCCGGTATTCCTGTTCCAGCAGGCGCGGCAGTTGGTTGCCCTTTTCAAAAAACTCCCGGCAGGTGCTGGTGGTGATGATGAAGCCATAGGGCACAGGCAGGCCCAGGCTGGTCATTTCACAGAGGTTGGCCCCCTTGCCGCCCAGCAGCTCCCTATCATCCTTGCTGCCTTCGTTGAACAGGTATACGCGTTTGGCCATGGGGGCTCCCGGTGATCGTTGAGGTTGCGGCTAGCGCGTGATTATATCGGCTGGGGCCGGCAACAGGGAGTGTTAATAGTCATATGACGGGTGCCTTGTCGTTTCTCCCAGACAGCGCTCAGCGGCTTGCCAGCAAATCTACCAGGCGCTCAACCTCGGTCAACTCGGCGGTGGCCGGCACCAGGAACACTTCCTCGCAACCGGCCCGCTCGGCACTGTCCAGCGCCTCCCTGACGGCGTCAGCGGAGCTGCGGTGCACCGACTGCGCCATCATGGTGGCGATTTCGGGGCCCGCGATGGCCAGGTATTCATGGACATAGTCGTACAATTTTTGGGCCGCATCGTCCGCCAGGCTGTACCAGAAGCCCCCCAGGCGGTAGGGCTTGTGCTCGCGCCCGGCGCGCTCCCAGGCGGCATCCGCCATGGTGAAGGCCCTGGCCAGTTCCTCCTGCTCGCCATTGCCCGACCAGGCGTACAGGCCGTCGGCCCAGCGGGCGCAGCGCTCGATGCTTTTGGGCCCGAGCACGCCCGCCAGCAGGCGCGGCCCGGCAGGGCAACTGTAGGCGGGCCCGATGGGACCGGCGCCGGCGATGATCTCCTCGCCACGCCACAGCTTGCGCATGGACTCTACCTGCTCATCCATACGGCCGTAACGACCCTTGAAGGAGGCCCCCACTGCCTGGTAGTCCTGCTCCCGGCCGCCATAGCCCACCGCCATCTGCTTGACGCGTCCGCCGGACAGCAGGTCCAGGGTGGCAACCTCCTTGGCCACCCGGATGGCATTGTGCATCGGCAGCACGTACAGGGTCGGGGTGATCTCCACCCGGCTGGTGGCGGTGGCGGCGGCCGCCAGCAACACCCTCATGTCCAGGGTGGGGCCGTGGATGCGCTCCCCGCAGGAAATGCTGTGGAAGGGGCCCGCATCCACCGCGCTGAACCAGGCGAGGTAATCCTCGCGGCTCAGGCCGGCTTTCATGTAGGGAAGGCAGAGGCCGATTTTCATGGGGTTTTTCCTTGCTGCGGGTCCAGGCGAATATCTTAGCCGAGTTGTCGCCGGCGGCTGTTCACCTTTCTGTACCAGGGAAGAAATGTTATGGCCCGGAGCCTTTCAGGTTTGGTGGAGCCATGTGCTCAGGTTAAGGTTCTCCGGGAACGCCTCACCTTTCCGGGAAGCAAGTCATGAAAATAGACGGTCCATTCTACGCCCGTCTCGAGGAGGCAGCCGCCGAGGCCGCCCGCCTGGCCGCCATCGGCTACGATGGCGTCTACACCCTGGAGGGCAGCTCGGACCCCTTCCTGCCGCTGGTGCTGGCCAGTGAGCACGCGCCGGGGGTGGATATCGCCACCGGCATCGCCGTGGCCTTTCCGCGCAATCCCATGCACCTGGCCTACCAGGCCTGGGACCTGCAGCGTTTCAGCAAGGGGCATTTCCTGCTGGGGATCGGGTCGCAGGTCAGGGCCCACGTGGAGAAACGCTTCGGCACCGACTTCGATCGCCCGGCGGCGCGCATGCGCGAATACATCCAGGCGCTCAAGGCCATCTTCGCCTGCTGGCAGCACGGCGCGGCACTGGATTTTCACGGCCAGTACTATCGGCACACCCTGATGACCCCCATGTTCAACCCGGGCCCCAACGAGTTCGGCATCCCCCCGGTGCTGCTGGGCGCCCTGGGCCCCCTGATGACCGAAGTGGCGGGGGAGGTCGCCGATGGCCTGATCGTGCATCCCTTCAACAATATCCCCTTCCTGGAGCAGGCGGCCCTGCCCGCGGTGCAACGCGGCCTCGCCAGGGCCGGCCGTGACCGGGGGGATTTCACCCTGCAGCTCAACGCCATGGTCATTACCGGCGAGAGCGGGCAGGCCATGGCCGCCGCCACCCGGAGCGTGAAAAGCCTGTTGGGCTTCTACGCCTCCACCCCGGCCTACCGTCCCCCCATGGAAGCCATAGGCCGCGGCGACCTGCAACCCGAACTCAACCGCCTCTCCAAGGCCGGCAAGTGGCAGGAGCTCGGCGAGCATATAGACGATGATTTCCTGGAGGCCTTCACTACCCGCGGCGAGCCCGACGAGATAGCGGGCAAGCTGCTGGCGAAATATGGCCAGCACGCCGACCGCCTGGCGATTTATGCGCCCTACGCGGCGCCGGATGGGATGTGGAAGAAAATCGTTGAAGGGCTTAAAAAAGAAAAGTAGAAGATTGGCAATCCGCCTTAGATGACGCACTGAGGTGTCGGGGCCGGTTTAGGCCGGTCGGACGATCAGGTGTTTGAGAATAGCAAGGAGGGGGTGCGGGGCGAAGGGTTTTGCGTGACCGTTGAGCGCATGGAGGCGCGGGGCGGCCAACCGCGATACGAGCCCCCATGGATGGGTCTACGGCGAGTCACGTAAAACCCTTCGCGCCGCGACCCCGGTGGTCACGACGAGGATAACAAATGAACATCCAGTTCACCCAAGAGCAGCTGGCCCTGCGCGACGAACTGCGCGCCTACTTCGCGCAACTGATGACCCCGGAACTGCGCGCCGAATGCGAACGCGACATGGGGGAGGGCGGCGGACCGCTGTGGCGGGAAGCCCTGCGGCAAATGGGGCGCGACGGCTGGATAGGCGTCGGCTGGCCCGAATCCTGGGGCGGCCGCGGGCTAACCCCCCTGGAACAGTTCATCTTCGTCGAGGAAGTGATGCGCGCCGGCTACCCCTTCCCCTTCCTCACCACCGAGTCAGTGGGCCCCATCCTGGCCGAGCACGGCAACGACTGGATACGCGCCGAACTGGTGCCGAAAATACTGCAGGGCGAGCTGCTGATCGCCATCGGTTACTCCGAGCCCGGCGCCGGCACCGACCTTGCCAGCCTCAAGACCAGCGCGGTGCGCGACGGCGATGACTGGGTTATCAACGGCCAGAAAATGTGGACCTCCCTGGCCCACTTCTGCGACTACACCTGGCTGGCGGTGCGCACCGATCCCGATGCCCCGAAAAAACACAAGGGCATCTCCATGTTCCTGGTGCCCAACAGCGATCCCGGCTGGAGTTGCACTCCGGTACACACCCTGGGCGGGGTGCGCACCAACGCCACCTACTACGACAATATCCGGGTCAGCGCCGACCACCTGGTGGGCGACCTCAACGGCGGCTGGAAGCTGATTACCGGCCAGCTCAATCGCGAGCGCCTCAGCCTGATCAATTTCGGCCCCATCTCCCAGTTATTCAACCAGGTGACCCGCTGGGCCCGCGAGACAGACTTGCCCGCAGGCGGCAGGGTCGCGGACCAACCCTGGGTGCAGCAAAACCTGGGTCGCTGCCGCGCCCTGATCGAGTGCATGAAGCTGATCGTCTACAAGCAGTCCTGGGCCATGACCGTGGGGGCCCTGGAAATGGCCGATGCCTCGGCCGCCAAGGTCTACGGTTCAGAGGGGTTCATAGAGATCTATCGCATGCTGGGGGAGGTGGTAGGGCAGGCGGGCCTGCTGCGATCGGGTAGCGGCCAGGGCAGTGCCGAGGCCGGCAAAATCGAACGCCTGTATCGCACCGCTTCGATTATCACCTTTGGTGGAGGCGCCAACGAGATCCAGCGCGACATCATCTCTGCCGCGGGCTTGTGGATGCCCCGCGCCAGTCGCTGAGAGGGAGGGGAAATGGACTTTGGTTTCAACGAGCAGCAGCGGGAAGTGCAGGCCCTGGCCCGGAAAATCCTGTCCGAGCAGGTGAGCGCCCAGTCGCTGGCGGCCTACGACGAGTATGCGCAGCCGCGCTTTAATGCCGCCCTGTGGCAGCAGCTGGCCGCTGCGGGGCTGGCGGGCGTGGCCCTGGACGAGTGCCACGGGGGCATGGGTTTTGGCTTTACCGAACTGGCACTGCTGGTGGAGGAGGTGGGGCGCAGCATCGCGCCACTGCCGGTGATCAGTCACGGTCTCGCCGCCCTGGCGCTGCAGCGCTTCGCCGGTCGGGCAATACGGGATGCCCTGCTGCCGGCGGCAGCCGCCGGCGAGATCCTGCTCGGCGTGGCTCTGAGCGAGCCGCTCAACGAAGATCCGGCGCTGCCGCTGGCCGTTAAAGCGCGGCCCGAGGGCGACGATCTGGTGCTGCAGGGCGTCAAGACCGCCGTGGCCTTCGCCGCCCAGGCCGATCGCATCCTGCTGGCGGCGCGCCACGGCGACGACGTGGCAGTGCTGCTGCTGAATCCCCGCGCCCCGGGGGTGAGCCTGGAAGCGCTGGAAACCACCAGCTTTGAGCCGCAGTACGACATGCTGCTGGACGGCGCCCGGGTGCCCGCCGCGGACATCATCTGCACCAGCGATGGCGCAGCGATGATGGACTGGCTGGCCCAGCGTGTGACCGCAGCCATCTGCGCCCATCAGCTGGGGGCCGCGGATTGCGCCATGCGTATGGCGGCCGGGTATACCTCCGAGCGCAAGCAGTTCGAGGTGCCGGTGGCGACCTTCCAGGCGGTGGGGCACCGCATGGCCGACTGCTACATCGATATCGAGTGCCTGCGACTGACGACCTACCAGGCCGTGTCCCTGCTGGACAGCGAGCAACCGGCCCTCACCGAGGTGCAGATCGCCAAGATCTGGGCAGGCGATACCGGCCACCGGGTGAGCTATGCCAGCCAGCACGTGCACGGCGGTACCGGCATAGACCGGGAGTACCCGTTGTGGCGCTATTGCCTGTGGCTGCGCCACAACGAGATGACCCTGGGCTGCAGCGCGGCCCAGACAGCCGCGCTGGGACGCCGCCTCGCCGCAGGGGAGGCGCTGTTTACCTGAGCCGGGGCCCGCAAAAATACAACTTTTCCGCTAAAGATTCGTCTTGCGGTGGATTTCTCCCGCCCGAGGCTGCTGTACACTAGCGCCCGTCATGTTCTCGATCGCCCCAATTCGGTTTGCCCTGCTGACACTGTTCTCCCTGTGGGCGCTGTGCACGGCCGGCTGTGGCAGTACTCCCCAGCCCCGGCATGTGCCCAACCAGCCTCCGACAGAGGTGAATTTCAGCGGCTTCTGGGAGCTGGACTACAGCCAGAGCGATAATATCCAGGCCAAGCTGGATAGCCTGGTGCGCGATTTGCGCAAGCAGTCAGCGCAGCGCGCCGGTGCCGCGGGGGTATACCAGCAGCCCACCGCGGGGGTCATCATCGGCGGCCCGGGCGGTACCAACAGCGGCACCTCGATCATAGGCCTGGCGCAGATGGCCGACCTGGTCACCCAGTCCCAGTTGCTGGAGATCGAACAGGACACCCACGATATCAAGGTCAAGCGCGAGGAGGACTACGCCCTGACCTGCGAATTCTTTGCGGGTCAGTACCACACCCTGGAGACCCCCCTGGGCAAGGAGATCTGTGGTTGGGACGGGCACCAGCTTATCTTCAAGACCATTCTGCCCGAGGGCCTGACTATACAGCAGGTGCTCACCATGGGCGCCGATCGCCGGCGGCTGAACATTGCCACCACCGTGATTTCCGACCGGGTTACCTCGCCGTTCACGGTGAACCGGGTCTACAACCGCTACCAGCCCACGGACAGTGGCTACAGTTGCAAGATGACGATTTCTCGGGGGCGGGTATGCACGACCGAAAAGCAGTAGCGCGGCTGTTGCTCGCCGCCGGGCTGGTGCTGCTGTTGGCTCCGGCCAGGGCCCAGCAACCGGCGCTGGCCGGCCTGGATCCTGAGGCGGAGGTGACGCCGGTGGGCCGGGTGACGCTGGAGGTGGAGCAGTCGCCGCGGGAGGAGCGCCTGCTCGATGTGGGGCTGGCCGTGTTCGACGCCGGCATTCCCGCCGACGCGTCCACCCACAGCGCACTGGGCATTTTCCCGGAGATCCGCAAGGCTGAGGCGCAGTACATCCCCGTGTTGCTGCGCAACGTACTGCAGAATGCCAACGCCTGGGGCGTGGTGCGGGTGCTGCCGGATGAACAGACCACCTCCGAGCTGCTGGTGACCGGGCGCATACTGCATTCCGACGGCCAGTTCCTGGCCCTGCAGGTACGCGCGCTGGACGCCACGGGTCGGCAGTGGCTGGATCGAACCTACCTGGACGAAGCCGGCGAGGGCGACTACCCCGTGCGCGAGTCGCAGGATCCCTACGCCGATCTATATCGCCGGATCGCCAACGATCTGCTGGCGGCGCGGCGCCAGCTGGATGAAGCCGAGTTGCGCAGCATCCGTGAGGTAGCCCTGCTGCGCTATGCGGCCAGCCTGTCGGAAGAGGCTTTCGGTGGCTTCCTGCAGCGTGACCCTGCCGGCCGCTACCGGGTGCTGAGGCTGCCGGCCCAGGGCGACCCGATGATGGAGCGGGTAGAGCGTATCCGCAACCAGGAGCACCTGTTCGTGGACACCGTGGACGAGCAGTACGTCAAGCTGTACGAGCAGATGGCCACCACCTACAGCCTCTGGCGCCAGTACGACCGGGAGCAGGCCCTGTATCGCCAGGACTACGAGCAGCGCGCCCAGGGCAGGGAGCGCTACGGCCAGCGCGGCAGCTTCGTGGCGATGGAGCAGACCTACAACATGTACAAGCAGATAAAGATCCAGCAGCAGGACCTGGACGAGATGGCGCTGGGCTTCAACAATGAAGTGGCGCCCACGGTGATGGAAGCCAGCGGCAAGGTATTCCGGCTCAGCGGCACCCTGGAATCACAGTACAACGAGTGGCGCGATATCCTGCGCAGGATATTCGCCCTGGAGACCGGCCTGCCCGCCGACACGCCCGGCTAATTGCACAGACCACTTATGCAGGGGCCCTTTAATGGGCTATGCTTCGCACATGGCTGCCAAAGATAAAGATAACGAACACGAATCGCTGCTCTTCTCGCTGCGTAAACTCACCGGCCAGGTAGCGGGCGGCACCCTCGGGCTGGCGCGCAATACCGCCGCCATGACCGCCATGTTCGGCGAGAACTGGTTGCGCTCCACTGTGCTCAACCAGCTGGAGCCCGAACGCCTGGAAGCCATGGCCGAGGCCGGGCACTTCCTGCGCGATGCCAGGGAAACCGCGGGCATGTCCATCAAGGACCTGGCCGAAAGCCTGGGTCTGCAGGACAAGTCCATGCTGGAGGACATCGAGAGCGGCCAGACCATCATGCCGCTGGAGGTGATGCTGCGCAGCGCCTCCCTGCTGGCCCGGCACGACCCGATTCCCTTTCTCATCAAGTTCATGCGCACCTACAACCCGGCGCTGGAGAAAACCCTGGAGCAGTGGGGCGTGCTGGCGCTGCCCAAACAGTACGAACGCGAGCGGCGCTTTATCAATCTCTATCGCCAGCACGATATCCTGCGCGGTTTTACCGATGCCGAGTACGAGCGCTTTATTCACTACATGCAGGGTTCCATCAGCCTGGTGCTGGACGTGATGCAGTCGGAGAAATCCGCCAATGCCGGCAAGCGCCAGGGCGCGGACAAGGGCGCGGACAAGGCCGCGGCGAAGAGTAAGCCCAGGGCCAAGAGCACAACCCGGGCCAGGAAGGCCGCACCGCGCAAACGCAAGCGGGCTCCCGCAGCGAAACGCCCCGCCTCCTGAGGTCTCCGGGCGCTCCCCAAAAGCTATAATCTAGATCACTTAATGCTTGTAACGCATTGAAATATATTGGTTATGTCAATTTTATTATCATCGGTTACAGGGCTTTATGACACGTGATCAATTCGCCGCGGACCAGTGGTTTGGGGCCTGCCCCAAGGGGCTGGAGGGGCTGCTGCTGGCGGAACTGGAGACCCTGGGCGCCACGTCGACCCGGGAAACCGTGGCGGGTGTCTACTTTACCGGTCCCCTGGCGATCGGCTATCGCGCCTGCCTCTGGTCGCGCCTGGCAAACCGCATCCTGCGCCCCATCGCGCGCCTGGAGGCCGGGGATGCGGATACCCTGTACAGTCAGCTCAAGGAGGTGCAGTGGGGGGAGTTGTTCGGGCCCGAGCAGAGCTTCGCCATCGATTTCTCCGGTGAGAACCGCCAGATCCGCAATACCCAGTTCGGCGCGCAGCGCAGCAAGGACGCCGTCGTCGACTGGTTTGTGGCCCGCGATGGCAGGCGCCCCTCGGTGGCCAGGAAGGAGCCTGATGTCCGCCTCAATATTCGCCTGTCCGGCAACCAGGCCGTGCTGTCGCTGGATTTTTCCGGTGGCAGCCTGCACCAGCGGGGCTATCGGCTGCAGGCCGGCGCCGCGCCACTGAAGGAAAACCTGGCTGCCGCCATCCTGTTGCGGGCGGACTGGCCGGGAATCGCCGCCCGGGGCGGGGCCCTGCTCGACCCCATGTGCGGCTCTGCCACCCTGTTGCTGGAGGGGGCCATGATGGCGGCGGATATCGCCCCCGGGCTGGCGCGGCGGCGCTTCGGGTTCGAGCGCTGGAAAGGCCACAATGAGACCCAGTGGCAGGCGCTGCTCGCCGATGCCAGGGGACGGGCCGAGCGGGGCAGGGCCTCCAGCCTGCCGGAGATTCGCGGCTACGATGCGGACCCCGGGGTGATTCGCAGCGCCCAGCAGAACATCGCCCGAATGGGCCTGGAAAAAACTGTAAGAGTCAGTGTCAAATCACTGTCACTATTGAAAAAACCCTCTCACGCGCCCATGCCGTTCGGGCTGCTCGTGTGCAACCCTCCCTACGGTGAGCGACTGGGGGATAAGGCCAGCCTGGTGTACCTGTATCGCCAGTTGGGGGACCTGATGGCGGCCGAGTTCAGCGGCTGGCAGGCGGCGCTGTTGACCTCGGATCTGGAGCTGGGCAAAGCCACGGGGTTGCGCAGCCACAAGCGCTATGCCCTGTGGAATGGCGCCATCGCCGCGCATCTGCTGCTGTTCGACCTGGCTGCCAATGAGCTGCGTTCACCCCGGTCCCCGGCGGCTACCGGGACAGGCGGCGCCGCAACGGCTGCCGGAGAGGCGCCCCTGGCCGAGGGTGGCCGCATGTTCGCCAACCGGCTGCGCAAGAATCGCAAGCGGCTGGCAAACTGGGTGAAGCGGGAGCACATCAGCTGTTATCGCCTCTACGACGCCGACATGCCGGAGTACGCGGTGGCCGTGGATGTCTACGGCGACCAGGTTCACGTGGCCGAGTACCAGGCTCCGAGGGGCGTCGATCCAGCCGCGGCGGAGCGCCGCATGGAAGAGGTGAGGGCGGCCCTGCCGCAGGCGCTGGAGGTGCCCGCCGCGGCGATCGCCTACAAACAGCGGCGCCGCCAGCGCGGCAGCGAGCAGTATGAAAAGCAGGCCAGCAGGGCGGAGTTCATCAGCGTCACCGAGGGGAACGCGCGACTGCTGGTCAACCTGCATGACTACCTGGACACGGGCCTGTTCCTGGACCATCGGCCCCTGCGTCGCCGGCTTTATGGGGAGGCGGCAGGCAAGGATTTCCTCAACCTGTTTTGCTATACCGGTGCGGCCACGGTGCAGGCCGCCCTCGGAGGCGCGCGCTCTACCACCAGTGTCGACCTGTCCAATACCTACCTGGGCTGGCTGCGCAAGAACCTGGCTCACAACGGCCTGGATGAAACCCGCAATAGCCTGCAGCGGGCCAATTGCCTGGAGTGGCTTAAGCAGGCCGGTGGGCGCTATGACCTGGTGTTACTGGACCCGCCGTCCTTCTCCAATTCGACGGCCATGACCGGCAGTTTCGATGTGCAGCGCGACCACCCGGAGTTGCTGCGCGCGGCCATGGGCGTACTGCGCAGCGGCGGCACCCTGTATTTTTCCAATAACCGCCGGGGTTTCCGGCTGGATGCGCAGTTGCTGGAGGAGTTCATTTGCGAGGACATCACCGGGCAGACCCTGGATCCGGATTTCCAGCGCAATCGCAGGATTCACTGCTGCTGGCTGGTGCGCCACCGGGACCGGAAATTTGCCTGGCCCGCTGCTGGGCAGCCATCCCAACCCCAGGCGGGCGCCGCTCGCAGGCGGCGGGCACAGGCGCCCCGGGGAGGGTGATGCAAACGTATATACATTTGCAACCCCCTGTGATGATGCGGGCTAGCCGGTAAGTGGCCACAAACAGTGGCCGGCAGAAAATATCCACACTGGCGGCAGCCGCGCTGCTATAACAGGGTTTTGCGTACCGGGGTGCCGGGAAACACTATAAAAAATCGCTAAGTCATTGATTTAATATTCCTAAACCCTGCCCAGGGTGACCGCTGGAGAAAAACCAAAACTTCGTTTTTTAGAATTACCCGCCACCTTGATCAGATAATGTCCCCATAGTTATCCACAGGAGAATCTGTGGATAACTATTCCGGGTCAGCCAGCTTCAACAGCTGTTTGCCCTGGTTGCGTCCGTCGAACAGGCGCTGCAGGGTAGCCGGTATGTTCTCGAAGCCCTCCTGCACGTCCTCTCGCCAGGCCAGTTCCCCCGCCGCGACCCACTCGGCCAGCGCGGCGACGGCCTCATTGGCACGGGCCAGGTAGTCGATGACGATGAATCCCTGCATGCGCAGCCGCCGGGTCACTACATTCATGAGGTTGCGGGGACCGGGCCGTGGGGTCTCGTCGTTGTAACCGGCGATGGCGCCGCACAGCACGATGCGGCCGAAATCCGCCATGTTGGCCAGGGCCGCCTCGAGGGTATCGCCGCCCACGTTATCGAAGAACACGTTGACGCCCTCCGGGCACAGTTGCGCGATGCGGGCAGGCAGGTCTTCGCGCTTGTAATCGATTACCTCATCCACTTTGCAGGCCTCTCGCAGCCACTGGCATTTGTCCGCGCCGCCGGCGATGCCGACAACCCGGGCGCCCTTGAGCCTGGCGATCTGGGCCACCACCGAGCCGGTGGCGCCGGCGGCGCCCGACACCAGCACCGTTTCCCCGGGCTGGGGCTGCCCCACATCGAGCAGGCCGAAATACGCGGTCAGGCTGGTCGAGCCGAAAATGCTGAGGGCCATGCCCGGCGGGGTACCCGCGGGCAGGGGAGTGGGCGGGGCGAGAGGGTGGCGCGGGTCGCCGATGCTGTACTCCTGCCAGTTCACCAGTCCCTGCACCAGTGTGCCCACCGGCAGCGCCGGGTTGCTGGACTGCACGACCTGGCCCACGCCGCTGGCGCGCATGGGTTCACCCAGCGGCACCGGGGGCAGGTAGCTGGGTTCGTCCATCACCCAGCCGCGCATGGCCGGGTCGAAACTCAGCATCAGGGTTTTTACCAGCACCTGGCCCGCCTCGAAGTCGGGCCGCGGCATGGCGGACTCCACCAGTTCGAAGTGCTCCGGGCCTATCATGCCCGTGGGTCGCGCCTTCAGCAGCCACTGCCTGTTCACGTCGCTCATGCCTTGATTCTCCTTTTTCTGGCGTGGTTTGGGGCCGGTATTACACCAGCTACATCGCCATCTGAACAGACCCGGGAGGTGGCTGCGGCATGTCTTTTTAGCGGCAGCTGCCCGTGGTTGGTGGACATGACAGGCTGGCTGCACTGTGTTCCAATCGCGGGGATTTCCAGCGGGGTAGGGGTATATGAAGTCACTGCTGATCGTCTACCACAGCCAGAGCGGGAGCTGCGCCCGGCTGGCCGGCGCCGCTCGTGAGGGTGCGGGGACGGAGCCGGGTGTCGAGATCCTGCTCAAGCGCGCCTGGGATGCCGGGGTGGCCGACCTGCAGGGGGTGGACGGCCTGCTGCTGGTGGCGGCGGAAAACTCCGGCGCCCTCAGCGGTGGTATGAAGGACTTTCTCGATCGCACTTTCTACCCCGCCATAGACCGGGCCCTGGTGTTGCCCTACGCGCTGTTGGTCAGCGCCGGCAACGACGGGCGCAATGCGGCCCGCCAGGCGGGGCGTATCCTGTCAGGCTACCCCTTCCCAGCGGCTGCGGAGACCGTAATTCTGCGCGGTGAGCTCGACGCCGCGCAGCTGCAGGCCGCGGCGGAGTTGGGCATGGCCTTTGCCGCGGGCATCGCCATGGGCATTTTCTAGCGGGGACGATAAGGCATGAACGACACAGGAAACGAGGCGGTACCCGATGGCTTTGTCCGGCTGCCGACGGGGCTGGGATTCACCGACAACCTGCAGCCCTGTTTCCGGCGCATCGCAGGCGAGGCGGTCAGTTTCGGCCTGGTGGTTGAGCGCCAGCACGGCAATGTAATGGGCATATGCCACGGCGGCGTGCTGGTCACCCTGGCGGATGTGACCGCAGCCACCGGTGTCAATGTGGCAAGGGGGGTGAGGGCGGGCAGCCCGACCATCAACCTGGCGGTGGATTTCATTGCCGCCGCCCGCATGGGGCAGTGGATACAGGCGGATGTGCACAGTGTGACCGTCAAGCGCCGTTTCGGCTTCTGCAGTGGCCTGATCACCAACAGCGAGGGTGTGGTGGCGCGCTTCAATGGCACGTTTTACCTGCCTGAGCACAAGGGGATGGTGAAGCCGGGCGCAATCGGCGACGGCCTTCCCGCCCTGCTCGACGATTAGGATCATAGCTTTTTTCAGGCCGCGGCTCGCACCACTTCGATAAACGCCCGGGCCGCGCGCGACAGGCTGCGGCCCTGGTGGTAGACAATCCCCAGGGTGCGGCTGATGCCGGCTCCGTTGGGTTGCAAGGTCACCAGCGAGTCGTCGGCCATGCTGCGCGGCAGGACCGTCCAGCCCAGCCCCACCGAGGCCATCATACGGATTGTCTCGAGGTAGTTGGTCGCCATCGACACCTGCAGGTCAACCCGGCACTGCTCGAACAGGCGCGCGACGATCTGGCCGGTGTAGGTATTGAGTCCGGGTAGTACCGCGGGATAGGCGCTCAGGGTCGCCAGTTCCAGCCTGCGCTGGCCCGCCAGCGGATGGTGCCTGGCCACCATGAAGTCCAGCGGATCGGGCCAGACGGGCAGGGTCACCAGCTTGGCGTCCCGGGTGGGGGCCAGCGTGACCACGGCCAGTTCCGCCTTGCCCTGCAGGATCAGTTCGTAGGCCTGCTCGGAATCCATGAAATCGATGTCTATGTGGGCGCCGGGGTAGGCCTGGCTGAAATCGCTGAGCACCGGCGGCAGGCGGTGCAGGCCGATATGATGGCTGGTCGCCAGGCGCAGCTCGCCCCCGACTTCGCCCGACAGGTCGCGCACCGATTGGCGGGCCGCCTGCAGGGCCTGCTGTACCGCCCGGGCGTGGGGCAGCAGGGCCTTGCCGGACTCGGTCAGGCTGACGGTACGGCCTATGCGGTCGAACAGTTCCGCAGCCAGCTGCTGCTCCAGCAACGAGACCCGCTTGCTCACCGCGGGCTGGGTCAGGTGCAGTTTTTCGGCGGCCAGGGAGAAGGAGCCGGTCTCCGCCACCAACAGGAAAGCAGCGAGGTTCTGGATGTCCATTTGAATTCCTTATAGGAATACATAATATAAAAATAATAAATTGGAGTTATCTAAACCGCAAGGCGATAATGCCAGACTGAACTAGTCTTTGCTCCAGCGACAACCCGAGGTGTATCCCATGAGCGGACAAACCCTGTACGACAAATTGTGGCAGAGCCACCTCGTGCGGCAGCGCGACGACGGCAGCGCCCTGATCTATATCGATCGCCACCTTATCCACGAAGTGACCTCACCCCAGGCTTTCGAGGGCCTGCGCATGGCGGGGCGCAAGCCCTGGCGCCTGGATGCCAACCTGGCGGTGCCCGATCACAACGTGCCCACCGAGCGCGTGGAGCGCAGTGGCGGGGTGGCGGCCATCGCCGATCCGGTGTCGCGCCTGCAGGTGCAGACCCTGGACGACAACTGCCGCGATTTCGACATCGTCGAATTCGAGATCAACGACGTGCGCCAGGGCATAGTGCATGTGGTGGGGCCGGAGCAGGGCGCGACCCTGCCCGGGATGACGGTAGTCTGTGGCGATTCCCACACCTCCACCCACGGTGCCCTGGGCGCCCTGGCCCACGGTATCGGCACCTCGGAAGTGGAGCACGTGCTGGCCACCCAGTGCCTGATCCAGCAGAAAATGAAGAACATGCTGGTGCGCATAGATGGCCGGCTGCAGCCGGGTGTGTTAGCCAAGGACGTGGTGCTGGCGGTCATCGGCGAGATCGGCACCGCGGGCGGCAGCGGCTACGCCATCGAATTCGGCGGCGAGGTGGTGCGCAACATGAGCATGGAGGGACGCATGACCATGTGCAACATGTCCATCGAGGCGGGTGCCCGCATGGGCATGGTGGCGGTGGACGACACCACCCTGGAGTATGTGAAGGGCCGTCCCTATGCACCCCGCGGCGCCATGTGGGAGCGGGCCGAGCAGGCCTGGCGGGAGTTGCGCAGCGATGACCACGCCCACTTCGACCGGGTGGTGGTGCTGCGCGGGGAAGACATCAAGCCCCAGGTGACCTGGGGTACCTCGCCGGAAATGGTACTCCCCATCGATGGTTGTCTGCCCGACCCGGCCAACATCGAGAATGCGACCGAGCGCGCGGCGGTGGAACGCGCCCTGCACTATATGGGGCTGCAGGCGGGCATGCCGATCACCGCCATCAGGCCCGACCGGGTGTTCATCGGCTCCTGTACCAATTCGCGGATTGAGGATCTGCGCGCCGCCGCCGCCGTGGTCAGGGGCAAGCGGGTGGCGGCATCCCTGAAGCAGGCCCTGGTGGTGCCCGGCTCGGGCCAGGTAAAAAAACAGGCCGAGGCAGAGGGCCTGGACAAGGTGTTCATCGAGGCCGGTATGGAATGGCGGGAGCCGGGTTGTTCTATGTGCCTGGCGATGAATGCCGACAAACTGGGGCAGGGCGAACACTGCGCATCCACGTCCAACCGCAATTTTGAGGGCCGCCAGGGTTTTGGCGGCCGCACCCACCTGGTCAGCCCCGCCATGGCCGCGGCCGCGGCGATAGCGGGTCACTTTGTCGACGTGCGCGACTGGTAGGAGGATACCGACATGAAAAGCTTTGTAGCTGAACGGGGCGTGGTAGCGCCCATGGATCGCGCCAACGTGGACACCGATCTGATCATCCCCAAGCAGTTCCTGAAGTCGATCAGGCGCAGTGGGTTCGGCCCTCACCTGTTCGACGACCTGCGCTACCTGGACGAGGGACAGCCGGGACAGGACTGCAGCAAGCGCCCGGTCAATCCCGATTTTCCCCTCAACCAGCCGCGCTACCAGGGCGCGTCCATCCTCCTGGCGCGGGAGAATTTTGGCTGCGGCTCCAGCCGTGAACACGCCCCCTGGGCGCTGGAGGATCACGGTTTTCGCTGCATTATCGCGCCCAGCTTCGCGGATATTTTCTACAACAACTGTTTCAAGAACGGCATCCTCCCCATCGTCCTGGATGAGCATGTGGTGGATACCCTGTTTCGCGAGCTGTACGCCAACGAGGGCTATGAGTTGACGGTAGACCTGGAGGAGCAGCAGGTCACCACCCCGAATGGGGATATCTACAGCTTTGAGGTGGATGAGTTCCGGCGCCATTGCCTGTTGAAGGGGCTGGACGACATCGGCCTGACCCTGGAGGACGCCGACGCGATTCGCGCTTATGAGCTGGGCTCGCGCGAGCGCTCGCCCTGGCTGTTCGATGTCATCAGGTAGGGAGCGGGGTCGCGATGGGAAAGAAAATACTGGTACTGCCCGGGGATTATATCGGTCCGGAGATCATGGCCGAGGCCGTAAAAGTGCTGCAGGTGGTGGATCGGCGCTTCGGCCTGGACCTGGAGCTCGAGCACGGGCTGCTGGGCGGGGCCGCCATAGACGCCACCGGGGTGCCGCTGCCGCCTGAAACCCTGGCCGCGGCCCGGGCCGCGGACGCCATTTTGCTGGGCGCGGTGGGCGGTCCTAAGTGGGACGCGGTGGAGCGGCACCTGCGCCCGGAACGGGGCCTGCTGGGCATTCGCTCCGAGCTCAAGCTGTTCGGTAACCTGCGGCCGGCGATTCTCTATCCGCAACTGGCGGACGCCTCCAGCCTGAAACCGGAGGTGGTGGCGGGGCTGGATATCCTGATCGTGCGCGAGCTCACCGGCGGCATCTACTTTGGCGAGCCGCGGGGTATTCGCACCCTGGAGAACGGCGAGCGCGAGGGCTTCAACACCTATGTCTATCGCGAGTCGGAAATCCGCCGCATCGCCCACCTGGCCTTCTCCCTGGCCCGCAAGCGCGGCGGCCGCCTGTGCTCGGTGGACAAGGCCAATGTACTGGAGGTCACTGTGCTGTGGCGCGAGGTAATGGACGAGGTCGGTGCCGAGTACCCGGATGTGGAACTCAGCCACATGTACGTGGACAACGCCGCCATGCAATTGCTGCGGGCCCCCAAGCAGTTCGACGTCATGGTGACCGGCAATATGTTCGGGGACATCCTCTCGGATGCGGCTGCCATGCTGACGGGTTCGATAGGCATGTTGCCCTCGGCCTCACTGGATGCGGCGGGCCGCGGCATGTACGAACCCTGCCACGGCACGGCGCCGGATATCGCCGGGCAGGGCAAGGCCAACCCGCTGGCGACCATACTCTCGGTGGCCATGATGCTGCGCTACACGCTGGCCTGCCCGGAGGCCGCTGACGCTATCGAGCAGGCGGTGAGCGCGGTGCTGGACAGGGGCCTGCGCACGCCGGATATCCAGTCGCCGGGCACCGAACTGGTCAGCACGGTGGCGATGGGCGATGCCGTGGCGGCCGCCCTGCAGGCCTGACAGACAGTAATTGACGATGCAGCGACAGCTGATGAGGTAGCAACGATGAGCAAGCTTTACGATGTAGCAGTAGTGGGTGCCACCGGCGCGGTGGGTGAGGCGATGATCTCCATCCTGGAGCAGCGCAATTTCCCGGTGGGCAAGCTGTATCCGCTGGCCAGCAGCCGCTCGGCTGGCAAAACCGTGATGTTTCGCGGCAAGTCGGTGGCAGTGACCGACCTGGCCGAGTTCGATTTCAGCAAGGTGCAGATCGGCCTGTTTTCCGCCGGCGGCAGTATTTCCGCGGAGTTTGCCCCCAGGGCGGGCGCGGCGGGCTGTGTGGTGATCGACAACACCTCCCATTTCCGCCAGGAGGAGGATATTCCCCTGGTCGTGCCGGAGGTAAACCCTGAAGCCCTGGCTGGCTATACCCGGCGCAATATCATCGCCAACCCGAATTGCTCGACGATCCAGATGCTGGTGGCGCTCAAGCCCATTTACGATGCGGTGGGCATAGAGCGCATCAATGTGGCCACCTACCAGGCCGTTTCCGGCACGGGCAAGGAGGCGATAGAAGAACTGGCGTCCCAGACCGCGCGACTGCTCAATGGCCAGGAGGCCAGGTGCGAGGTCTATCCGCGCCAGATCGCCTTCAACGCCCTGCCGCATATCGACACGTTCCAGGACAACGGGTATACCCGCGAGGAAATGAAAATGGTGTGGGAGACCCGCAAGATCTTCGGCGACCAGTCCATCCAGGTAAATCCCACCTGTGTCCGTATACCGGTCTTTTACGGCCACTCGGAGGCGGTACATATTGAAACCGTGGACAAAATCACCGCCGTCGAGGCCCGGGCCCTGCTGGAGCGCGCGCCCGGCGTGACCGTGATCGACGAGCGCCAGGATGGCGGCTACCCGACCCCGGTGGTGGACGCCGCCGGCAAGGACCCGGTCTTCGTGGGCCGGATCAGGGAGGATATTTCCCATCCCCGGGGCCTCGATCTGTGGGTTGTGAGCGATAACCTGCGCAAGGGAGCAGCCCTCAACAGTGTGCAAATTGCCGAGAAATTAATCTCCACTTACCTTGATTAATGCTCACTACTTACCTTGATTAATGCAGGTACATAACTGATACTTTGGCTAATTCGGGTCTGTACGCACGCAGGGAAGCGGGATTTGCGTCGGTAGGGGCAAGGTGCCTGGCGCGGAACTGCGTAGAGCCCGAATCAGTTGCCGGACCACGGGGAGGCCGGTGTAGGATGAAGCAGAAAAAATAACAAGGCGTCGGTATGGCTCGAAAGTTAGCTGCTGTAGTTTTTTCGCTGGGATGCGTGCAGGCTGGTCCCTTGATGGCTCTGGGACTCGGGGAAATAAGCCTGGAATCCTACCTCAATGAACCACTGCGGGCAGAAGTTGACCTGCTCAATGTCCAGGGTTTGCACGAAGACCAGATCAGGATTCGGCTGGCGACCGCGGAAGATTTCAAACGGATGGGCGTGGACCGCGCCTATTTTCTCACCAGTATCAGCTTCAACGTGGAGATCGACGATAGCGGGCGCGCCCGGATCGTACTCACGTCCGAGGATCCCGTGCTGGAACCCTACCTCGACTTCATCGTCGAGGCCCGCTGGCCGTCCGGCCGCCTGCTGCGCGAATACACCGTGCTGGTGGATCCGCCGGTATTCGACCAGGCTGTGCCGGTAGTGTCCGCCAGCGAGCGGGTGGCCGATATCGATGGCCAGCCCGCACCCGCAAAAAAAAAGTCGACTGAGGTCGTCACCAGCGGTACCCGGGTCGATTTAAAGCAGGGTGACCTGGCGCCGGGGGAAATGCCCCGGCGCAGTTTCAACGCCGATACTGCGAACACGCCCATATCCGGCAGCCGCTACATGATCCACCGCGACGACACCCTGTGGAGCATTGCCTCCCGGGCGCGTCCCGGCGGTGCCTCCGTGCAGCAGACCATGCTGGACATACAGCGCCTTAATCCCGATGCCTTTATCAACGGTAATATCAACCTGATCAAGGCCGGCTACATCATCTACCTGCCTACCCAGGCCGAGATAAGCTCTGCCGACCTCGACGCCGCGAACCAGGTGGTGCGCCAGCAGAATGAGGCCTGGCGAGAGGGGCGTGCCAGCGGCACTGTGTATACAGGGCCTTCGCTGAGGATTTCTGCCGAGGAGCCCGGTGAGGCCGCCGCAGCGGGAGCCGCGGCCGGCGGTGCGGGATCGGCAGCGGGCGCCGTAACGGCGGCCACCTCGACCAACGTGGCGCTGGAGGAACTGGCGGAGTCGGAGCTGGCGCGAGCCGAGCTGCAGGAGCGCCTGGTGGCGATGGAGGCGCAGGTTGAAACCCTGGAGCGCATAGTCTCCCTCAAGGACGACCAGATCGCTGCCCTGCAGGGCGTGATCGCGGGTGAGCAGGGGACGGATGGTGCCGGCAACGATGCCGCCGCACTGGGCGATGAATTGCTTGCTGAAATCGAACAACTGGATGCCGCCGCTGCTGCGGACGCGGCAGAGGATGAACTGCAGCTGGCCGGTTCCGAAGCCGCCGCGGATGGCACCGCCGACGCAACGGCCGCCGCGGAAACGGCCGCCGAGGAAACGGCCGCCGCGGAAACGGCCGAGGTCGTCGAGGAAGAGGTCGTGGTGGCGGAGCCGGCCCCGGCTGCCACGAAGCCTGCCGAAGGCATGAGTTCGCTCTGGTACATCCTGGGCGCGGTAGTGGTGGCGTTGCTGGGCTGGTTGTTCCTGCGCCGTCGCAAGGAGACGGATGACGAGGGCGATGAGCTGGATACCAGCCCGGTCGTGGCAGCACCGGTCGATGCCTTCGCCGATGTCGAGCTGACCGAGCAGGAAGTTGAACTGGAAGCGCCGGAGGATGTTCAGCCCCAGAGCCCGGAAGAGTCCCCGGAAGACGAGTTGGCGGCCGCCCGCAAGGAAAATCGCGGCTACGGCCAGCGCAAGCACGACGAGTACGCCTCTGACATCGAGGCGAACGGGGCGCTTGCCGAGGCGGATATCTACATCGCCTACGGTCGTTATCCCCAGGCGATAGACCTGCTGCGCAACGCGTTGCTGAATGATCCTGGCAATGCCGCCTACCGCCTGAAATTGCTGCAGCTGTACACCGAGACCGGTGATCGCGCGGCTGCGGAGCAGCAACTGACCGAACTGGAGTCCCTGGGAGACGAGGACAGCCTGGCAGCCGCCAGGGAAGCCCTGGCAGCTGCGCGCCAGGACGCAGTGCCGGTTACCGATAACGCGGGCAGGGACCTGTTGGGGGAGTCGGGCGAAACGCTGGAATCGGACTTCAGCGACCTGGCGATAGAGGAACCGGAGACGGGCGAGTCGCTGGAGGATGACCTGGACCTGTCCGTGGATTTCGAGCGGGCCGGGAGTGACGCCGACAGCATGGAGGAAGAACTGGTTATCGCCGCCGAGAGCGATGGCCTGTCCACCAAGCTCGATCTGGCCAGGGCCTACATGGATATGGGCGACGACGACGGCGCCCGCCAGATTCTCGAAGAAGTGGCCGCCGAGGGCAGCGCGGAACTGCAGGAAGAGGCGCGCGCGCTACTCGAGCGCATTGGCTGACGGGGTTTTACCCTTTGCGGCTGACCCGCTGCCGGCGGGCAGTCGCATCGCCTGTCGCGTGGAGTACGATGGCAGTCGCTTCCACGGTTGGCAGTCCCAACCTCATCCGGATTCCAAAACCGTCCAGGACACGCTGGAAAACGGCCTGGCCGCGGTAGCCTGCCAGCCGCTGCGGGTGCATTGCGCCGGGCGCACCGACAGCGGTGTGCACGGCTTTTGCCAGATCATACATTTCGACGCGCCGGTGGCGCGCAGCCCCAAGTCCTGGGTAATGGGGACCAATGCCAACCTGCCACCCGATGTGCGCCTGCACTGGGCGCAGGCCGTGGGGCCTGAGTTTCACGCGCGCTTTTCCGCGCTTTCGCGTCGCTACCGCTACCTCATAGCCAATACCCCGGTGCGCCCCGCGCTGATGGCGGGGCAACTCGCCTGGGAGCGGCGTCTCCTGGATCACCAACTGATGCACGCCGAGGCCCAGAGCTTGCTGGGTGAACAGGATTTTTCCGCCTTTCGCGCCGCCGCCTGCCAGTCCAGTACGCCCATGCGCAATGTGCAGGCCGTCAGTGTTGCCCGCCGGGGCGACCTGCTGGTGGTGGATATTCGCGCCAACGCCTTTCTTCACCACATGGTGCGCAACATAGTCGGCTCGCTGATCGCGGTGGGGGCCGGCCGTGCCGCGCCCGGGTGGTTGCCGGCGCTGTTGGCCGGCAGGGATCGCAGCAAGGCGGCGGATACCGCGCCCGCCGCGGGCCTCTACCTGGTGGAGGTGGAGTACCCCGCGCACTTCGGTCTGCCCAGCGCCCCTGCTGAACCCCTGCTGCCGGGGGCCTGAGCGACCCCGATAGCCGCTGGGAAGTACAGACAGGGGCGAGGCCGATCTGCTATCATGCGCGCCTGTTTTTTCCGACCCCAGCCAGACCAGTGACCCAGACCCGGATCAAGATATGTGGCATCACCACGGTGGCCGATGCCCGCAACGCCGTTGATTGTGGCGCCGACGCTATCGGCCTGGTGTTCTATGCACGCAGCCCGCGGGCAGTCACCGTGGAACAGGCAGCGGCAATCGCGGCCGTCGTGCCGCCGTTTGTCACGGTTGTGGCCCTGTTTGTCGATGAACCGGCTGACACTGTGCAGCGTATCCTCTCGGGCGTCGCGATAGATATGATCCAGTTTCACGGCAGCGAGACGGCGCAGTTTTGCAGTCAGTTCGCCAGGCCCTGGATAAAGGCCCTGCGGGTCAAGCCCGGAGTCGATCTCGCCGCCGCCTGCCAGCAGTACCGGCAGGGGCGGGGCATCCTGCTGGACAGTTGGCAGGATGGCGTTCCCGGCGGCACGGGCACTGCCTTCGACTGGAGCCTCGCGGCGCATGCGTTGCCCCTGCCGGTGGTGTTGGCAGGGGGACTCAACGAGCACAATGTCGGCGCGGCCATGGCGCGCTTGCGCCCCGCGGCCGTGGATGTCAGCGGCGGGGTGGAGCGGGCGCCGGGCAGCAAGGACGCCCGGAAAATCGAGCGCTTTATCGCTGCGGTTCGCAGCGCTGATTCCCTAGTGTGAACAAGCCCCGAGAAATGGAGCAACAGATGACCAGTGACCTGAAAGCAGATGTGTTCGCGGCGGTACCGGATGCGGACGGCCGCTTCGGTATTTATGGCGGCAAATTCGTGGCGGAAACGCTGATGGCGGCGCTGTCCGAACTCGAGGCGGTCTACCGCAAGCTGTCCGTCGATCCCGAGTTCCAGCGGGAACTCGATGAGGACCTGGCCCAGTACGTGGGGCGGCCCTCGCCCCTGTATGAAGCCAAACGCTGGTCCCGCTCCATCGGCGGGGCCCGGATCTTCCTGAAGCGCGAGGACCTGAATCACACCGGCGCCCACAAGGTGAACAATACCGTGGGCCAGGCGCTGCTCGCCAAGCACATGGGCAAGCCCCGCGTCACGGCCGAGACCGGTGCCGGCCAGCACGGCGTGGCAACGGCCACCATTGCCGCGCGCCTCGGCCTGCAGTGCCAGGTGTTCATGGGTGAGGAGGATGTGCGCCGCCAGGCCCTGAACGTGTACCGCATGAAGCTGCTGGGCGCCGAAGTCGTGCCCGTCACCTCGGGCTCGCGCACCCTCAAGGACGCGATGAACGAGGCCATGCGCGACTGGGTGACCAATGTCGACAACACCTTTTACATCATCGGCACCGTGGCGGGCCCGCACCCCTATCCACTGCTGGTGCGGGATTTCCAGTGCGTCATCGGTCGCGAGGCCAGGCGCCAGGCCCTGGAGCAGACCGGCAAATTGCCCGACGCCCTGGTGGCTTGCGTGGGAGGGGGTTCCAACGCCATCGGCCTGTTCCATCCTTTCCTGCGCGATGAGGGTGTTGCCATGTACGGCGTGGAAGCCGGCGGCCACGGCATTGCATCCAACCAGCATGCGGCGCCCCTGACCGCGGGGAGCCCGGGCGTCCTGCACGGCAACCGCACCTACCTGATGCAGGATGCGGATGGCCAGATCATGCATACCCACTCGGTATCGGCCGGACTGGACTACCCCGGTGTGGGTCCCGAGCACGCCTGGTTGAAAGACCTGGGCCGGGTCAATTACGTGGTCGCCACCGATGACGAGGCCCTGCGGGCGTTCCACACCCTCACCCGGGTGGAGGGCATCATGCCCGCTCTGGAGAGCAGTCACGCGCTGGCCCACGCCGAGAAGCTGGCGGCACAGATGACACCGGACCAGGTCATCGTGGTCAACCTGTCCGGGCGTGGCGACAAGGATATCCACACTGTTGCCCAGATCGACGGCATTGAATTCTAGGGGGATTGCTTGGTGAGTCGCATTGCAGGACGGTTTCAACAACTGGCACAGCAGGGGCGCAAGGCCCTGGTTCCCTATGTGGTGGCGGGCGATCCGGCCCTGGAAATCACCGTGCCCCTGATGCACCGCCTGGTGCAGGCGGGGGCCGATATCATAGAGCTGGGAGTGCCGTTCTCGGACCCCATGTCCGAGGGGCCGGTACTGCAACTGGGACACGAGCGGGCCCTGGCCAATGGCATCGGCCTGCGCCACGTGCTGGATATGGTGCGTGAGTTTCGCCAGCAGGACGCCCGGACCCCGGTGTTGCTGATGGGCTATGCCAACCCCGTGGAGCACATGGGCTACGCGGCCTTTGCCGATGCCGCCATCGCAGCGGGTGTCGATGGCCTGCTGACAGTTGATATTCCTCCTGAGGAAGTGGCCAACCTGAATGATCAATTACAGCGCGTCGGCATGGACAACATATTCCTGGTCGCGCCCACCACGCCCGACGAGCGCATCGGGCGCATCACCGCCCAGGCCAGTGGTTTTATCTATTATGTCTCACTCAAGGGCGTCACCGGTGCCGGTCACCTGGACGTGGCGGACGTGGCCGAACATATCGCGCTGATACGCGGGCACTGCCAACTGCCGGTGGCGGTGGGCTTCGGTATCAAGGATGCTGCCTCCGCCAAAGCCGTGGCCACAGTGGCCGACGGGGTGGTGGTTGGCAGCGCGCTGGTCGCGAGCATGGCCGCCGCGGTCGAGGCCGGCGGCGGCCACGCGGCCGCCATGGACGCCGCGGTGGCCCTGGTGACGGAGATCCGCGCGGGAATAGATAGCATCGCTTCCTAGTTGACCCGCGGGGCGTTTATAATAGCGCCTTCTTCGCAGCGGGGTTTGCCATGAGCTGGATACACAAGATTTTGCCTTCCGGCGTGCGCAGTGACGAGGGTGAAAAGCGCTCCAACGTGCCCGAGGGACTGTGGAAGAAATGCGTCAAGTGCGACGCCGTGCTCTACCGCCCGGATCTCGAGCGCAACGATGACGTCTGTCCCAAGTGCGATCACCACATGCGCATCGGCGCGCGGCGTCGCCTGGACATCTTCCTGGATCCTGCCGACAGGGAGGAAATCCTCACCGAGATCGAACCGGTAGACCGCCTCAAGTTCAAGGACAAGAAGCGCTATCGCGACCGCCTTACCGCGGCGCAGCGCTCCACCGGTGAAAAAGACGCGCTGATTGCCATGCGCGGCAAGTTGCAGGGACTGCCGCTGGTGAGTGTGGCCTTCGAGTTCGATTTTCACGGCGGCTCCATGGGCTACGCCGTGGGCGAAAAATTCACCCGCGCCGCGCAACTGGCGCTGGCCGAGCGCATGCCCCTGGTCTGCTTCGCCGCCTCGGGTGGCGCCCGCATGCAGGAGGCCCTCATCTCCCTGATGCAGATGGCCAAGACCAGCGCGGTGCTGGAGCGCCTGCGACTGGAGGGCGTGCCCTATATCTCGGTGATGACGGACCCCATCTATGGCGGAGTATCCGCCTCCCTGGCGCTGCTGGGAGACATCAATATCGCCGAGCCCGAGGCGCGCGCAGGATTCGCCGGCCCCAATATCATTGAACAGACCATCCGCCAGAAACTGCCCAAGGGCTTCCAGCGCAGCGAGTTCCTGCTGGAACACGGCGCCATTGACATGATTGTCCACCGCACTGAAATGCGCGATACCGTCTCCAGGCTGCTGTCCAAGCTGACCGATACGCCGTTGGTGCCGGTCGTGGAACTGGAGGACGAGAGCGACGCAGCACCGCAGCAGACCGCCGCCGAAGCCGCGGAAGGGGATGGTTAAGCAGTCACTCGCGCAGTGGCTGCAGCGGCTGGAAGGGCTTCATCCCAGGGCCATTGAGCTCGGCCTGGCGCGTGTGGCCTCGGTGGCCGCGGCGCTGGACCTGCTGCCAGTGGCGGTGCCGGTTGTCAGCGTGGCGGGCACCAACGGCAAGGGTTCGACGGTCGCGGTGCTGGAGGCCTTGCTCGGTGGTTCGGGGCGGCTCGCGGGGGTGTACACCTCCCCGCATATACTGCGCTTCAACGAGCGTATACGGGTGGGAGGGGTAGAGGTCAGTGACGAGGAGATCGTTGCCGCCTTTGAGAGGATAGACAGTGCCCGCGGTTCCACCAGTCTTACCTATTTTGAGTTTGCCACCCTCGCGGCCCTGCTGGTGTTTCGCGCGCGGCAGGTGGAGGTGATGGTGCTGGAGGTGGGCCTGGGCGGACGCCTGGACGCGGTGAATATCGTCGACCCGACGGTGGCCGTGATCACCCGCATCGACCTGGACCACCAGGACTGGCTGGGCGATAACCGCGACAGCATCGCCAGGGAAAAGGCCGGTATAATGCGCGCGGGCAGGGCGGTGGTGATCGGCGACCCCGAGCCCCCCGCCGCGCTGCTGGACTGTGCGGCGACAGTGGGGGCGCAGCCCGTGCTGTGCCTGGGGCATGACTTTGGCTTCGAACCGGGCCAGGCAGGCAGCTGGCGAGGACGCATCGGGGCCAGGATCCTGCCCGCCCTGCCGCGGGGACCGCTGTTGCCGGAGAATGTCTGCAGCGCGCTGCAGGCGGCGAGCCTGCTGGGCGTGGAGGCGGCTGATGGCCAGCTGCCGGAACTGCTGCGACACGCCGGCCCCAGGGGGCGCTGCGAGCTGTGGGTGAGCGCCGGGCGGGAATATCTGCTGGACGTGGCACACAACCCGGCAGCGGTACAGAAAATGGTTGAATATAGTTCACTAAATCATTGTAAAGGAAAGACTATTTCTCTTTTTTCGGTCATGGCTGATAAGGATATCCAGGCGATGATCGCGGCGGCAGGCGATCACTTCGAGGCCTGGTTCGTGGCCGGTCAGCCGGACAATCCGCGGGCTGCGACCGGCGCGGACATTGCCGCCGCCCTGTATGCGGCGGGGCAGGGCATGGTCAGCGTCAGCAAAAACCTGCGCCAGGCCCTGCGCCGGGCCCAGGGTGTGATGCGCACCGGCGACAGGCTGGTGGTATTCGGCTCCTTTACCACTGTCGCCGGGGTATTGCCCCTGCTGGAAACAGGGCCGGGCGGGATGCGGGAGAGCCTGTGAACGATATTCTCAAACAGCGGCTGGTTGGCGCCCTGATCCTGGTTGCCCTGGGCGTGGTGTTCTGGCCGATCATTTTTGTCGAGCCGGGTGCTCGCGTCGAGCCGGGGCAAGTGAGTACACCGCCGCGGCCTGCGGTGGACACCAGCCCCATAGAGCCGCCGCAGCTCGAGCGCTGGCGCGCTTCCACCGAGAGCTATGAAGAGGTTGAGGAGGTTGCGGCGACGGACGACGAGCTACTGGCCGGGACCGAAGCGGCCCCCGCGGCGACCCCGCAGCCGGAACAGGGCGGTGACGAGGCCGCAGTCGTCGAGGCCGCAGTCGTCGAGCCCGCGCCAGCCGCCCCTGTCGCTGCCGTGCAGGCGCGCAGCAGTGCCCCGGAGGCGCCGGCGCTGGATGCCAATGGCGTGCCGGTGGCCTGGAGCCTGCAGGTGGCCACCGTGAGCAGCGCAGCCAAGGCCGAGGAACTGCGACAGCAGCTGCAGTCCATGCAGGAAAAAGCCTATGTCCGCAAGCTCGAGCGCGGCGACCGGGATCTGTACCGGGTTTTCGTGGGGCCCAAATTCGAGCGCGCCCAACTGGAGCAGACGCGGGCCCGCGTCGACGCCCGCTTCGGGGTTGAATCGCTGATAGTCAGGTACCTGCCCTGATGTTTGCCTTCTCGCAGTTCGGGGCGGTGGACTGGGTCATCGTCGTGGTGCTGGTGGTCTCGGTGCTGCTCAGCCTGTGGCGGGGGTTCGTGCGCGAGGCGCTGTCCCTGGCGGGTTGGGTGCTGGCCTTCATCGTCGCCAACCTGTTCGTGGACCAGATGGCCAGTGAACTGGCGGGGGCCATAAACAATGTCACCGGGCGCTACGTGGCGGCTTATGCCATCCTGTTTGTGGGCACACTGGCGGCCTCTACCGTGCTCACCTACCTGGCGGCGCAGCTGGTGAAGGCCACCGGGCTCAGCTTGCTGGACCGCTTGCTGGGTACCGTGTTCGGTTTTGCGCGGGGTGTGATCCTGATACTGGTCTGTGTTTTTATCCTGCGCCAGCTGGTGTCCCCCACTGACCTGCTGTGGCTGGACCAGTCCCAGCTTATGCCCCATCTGGACATGCTGGGACGCTGGGCACGGTCACTGTTTAACGATGCCGGCGGGCAGTTGCCCCAGTTGACTAGCTGAATTGAATTGCGATGAGGTGTTGAGCCGATGTGTGGCCTGGTTGGAATGGTTGGGAAAACCGATGTTGCCCCCGAGATCTACGATGCGTTGACGATGCTGCAGCATCGCGGCCAGGACGCTGCGGGGATCATGACCTGCAGCGGCGGTCGGTTTGCCCAGCGCAAGAGCGAGGGCCTGGTGCGGGACGTGTTCCGCCAGCACCATATGCAGATGCTGCGCGGTACTGTCGGCATCGGCCACGTGCGCTACCCGACCGCGGGCAGTTCCGGCGCAGCCCTGGCCCAGCCGTTCTATGTGAACTCCCCCTACGGTATCGCCCTGGCACACAACGGCAACCTGACCAATTCCGAGCAATTGGCGCAGGAACTGTTCCAGGACGATTTGCGCCACCTCAATACCGACTCGGACTCCGAGGTACTGCTCAATGTCTTCGCCCACGAACTGCAGACCCTGGGCAAGCTGAGCCCAACCCCCGAGGACGTATTCACGGCGGTCTCCGCGGTGCACCAGCGCTGTCGCGGCGGCTATGCCGCCGTGGGACTGGTGGTCAATTACGGTGTGGTCGCTTTTCGCGATCCGCTGGGCATTCGCCCCCTGGTGGTGGGCGTGCGCGACAACGGCCGCGGCGAGGAATACATGGTGGCCTCGGAGAGCGTGGCCCTGGATGTACTGGGCTTTACCCTGTTGGGGGACGTGGCGCCGGGAGAGGCCGTATTCATCGATATGCAGGGCCAGTTGCACAGGCGCCAGTGCGCCCGGGAAACCAGCCTGCACCCCTGTATTTTCGAACATGTGTATTTCGCCCGCCCGGACTCACTGATGGACGAGATATCGATTTACAAGACCCGCATGCGCCAGGGTGAAGCACTGGGCAGGAAGATACAACGGCTGCGACCGGACCTGCATATAGACGTGGTTATTCCCATTCCCGATACCAGTCGCATCGCCGCCCAGTCCATGGCCTACGAACTGGATATCAAGTTCCGCGAGGGGCTGATGAAAAATCGCTACATAGGCCGTACCTTCATCATGCCGGGGCAGAGCCAGCGCAAGAAGTCGGTGCGCCAGAAACTCAACCCGGTACCGCTGGAGTTCGAGGGCAAGAACGTCATGCTGGTGGATGACTCCATCGTGCGCGGTACCACCTGCCGGCAGATTATCCAGATGGCGCGTGACGCCGGCGCCGCCCAGGTGTATTTCGCGTCCGCGGCGCCGGCGGTGCGCTTTCCCAATGTGTACGGCATCGACATGCCCTCCGCATCGGAACTGATAGCCCACGGCAGGACGGATGAGGAAGTCTGCGAACTGATCGGCGCCGACTGGCTGGTGTACCAGGATCTCGACGACCTGGTGAGCTGTTCCATGGAGGGCAACCCCGGCGTAGACGGCTTTGACTGCTCGGTATTCGACGGCAACTACATAACCGGCGATGTCGACCAGAATTACCTTGATCGGGTGGAATCGCTGCGCAATGATGATGCCCAGACGCAACGCCGCGCGGCGCTCCAGCAGGATGGCGCCCTGGTCGGTATCCATAACGACGCTTGAAACAAATACTATGACTGACGAAAAAGAGTCCGGCGCGCTGCAAGGCGCCCACCTCGACACACTGGCTGTGCGCGCCGGTATCGCCCGCACCGGCGAGGGGGAGCACTCGGAACCGATTTTCCTCACCTCCAGCTACGTGTTCGACAACGCCGCCGACGCTGCTGCGCGCTTTGCCGGGACCGCCGGCGGCAATGTGTATTCACGCTACACCAACCCCAGCGTGCGCAGCTTTGAACAGCGGATCGCCGCGCTGGAAGGCGGGGAGAGCGCCGTGGGCACCGCCTCCGGCATGGCGGCGATACTCAGCACCTGCATGGCGCTGCTGAAGCGCGGCGACCATGTGGTGTGTTCGCGGGACGTGTTCGGTACCACCGTAAACCTGTTTTCCAGGTATATGGAGAAGTTCGGCGTGGAGGTCAGCTTCGTGCCCCTGCTGCAGCTGGATGCGTGGCGGGACGCGCTGCGCGCCAATACCGCGATGCTGTTCGTGGAAACACCATCCAACCCGCTGTGTGAGGTGGCCGACCTGGCGGCCCTGTCGGCCCTCGCCCGGGACAATGGGGCGCTGCTGGTGGTGGACAACTGTTTCTGTACACCGGCCCTGCAGACGCCACTGGCGCTGGGCGCGGATATCGTGGTGCATTCGGCCACCAAGTACCTGGACGGCCAGGGTCGCTGCGTGGGGGGCGCCGTGGTGGGCTCAGCCGCGCTGATGGAAGAGGTCATGACTTTCCTGCGTACCTGTGGGCCCACCATGAGCGCCTTCAACGCCTGGGTGTTCCTGAAAGGCCTGGAGACCCTGCGCCTGCGCATGGAGGCCCACAGCCGCAGCGCCCTGGAACTGGCGACCTGGTTGCAGCAACAACCGGCGGTGGAGCAGGTGTTCTACGCGGGCCTGCCCGACCACCCGGGCCACGAGTTGGCCTGCAGGCAGCAGCGCGCCTTTGGCGGGGTGCTGTCCTTCAAGGTGCAGGGCGGCCGGCAGCAGGCCTGGGATTTTATCGATGCGGTGCGCATCATGTCCCTGACCGCCAATCTCGGGGACGCCAAGACCACCATCGTGCACCCGGCCTCCACTACCCACGGCCGGCTCACTGCGCAGCAGCGGGAAGAGGCCGGCATTGGTGACAACCTGGTGCGGGTGGCGGTGGGCCTGGAACATGTAGATGACCTGCGGGCCGACCTGCAACGCGGGTTCGCCGCGCTGGGCTGACAGCGCGCGCAACACACTGGATTCGGGACCGGGGCAATGCAGATACAGGGATTGATCGATGCGGCTGTGGCCGAGGTGGGCAGCGTGCTGCTGGGCAAGGAACCGCAGATCAGGCTGGCCCTTTGCTGCCTGTTTTCCCGTGGCCACCTGCTGATCGAGGATCTGCCAGGCATGGGCAAGACCACCCTGTCCCATGCCCTGGCCGACGTCCTGGGACTGTCCTGGAAGCGCGTGCAGTTCACCAGTGACCTGTTGCCGGCGGATATTCTCGGGGTTTCCATCTACAACCGCAGTGACGCGAGCTTCAGTTTTCACCCCGGCCCCATCTTCACCCAGCTGTTGCTGGCCGATGAAATCAACCGCACCACGCCGCGCACCCAGAGCGCGTTGCTGGAGGCCATGGCGGAGCAACAGGTAACGGTGGAAGGGGAAACCCGGCCCCTGCCGGAGCCGTTTTTCGTCATCGCCACCCAGAATCCCGTGCACCAGTCCGGCACCTACCCGCTGCCGGAGTCGCAGCTGGATCGCTTTTTGATGCGCCTGGAACTGGGCTATCCCCATCCCCGCGCCGAGCGGCAGATGTTCCAGCGCAAGCGCACCAGCGGCAGTGAGCGGGTGGTACTCAAGCAGCGCATCAGCCATGAGCAACTGCAGCTGATACGTACCCAGGCCGCTGCGGTGCACGCCTCCGACAACCTGCTGGATTACCTGCAGCGCCTGGTGGCGTATACCCGCAGCTCCGCCGAGTTCGCGGTGGGACTCTCGCCACGGGGTGCGCTGGCCCTGCTGGATTGCGCCCGCACCTGGGCGTTGATGCACAACCGCGGGCACCTGGTGCCTGAGGATCTGCAGATGGTGTTGCCGGCGGTGGCGGCGCATCGCCTGGTGCCAGCCGGGGATTATGCCGGCGATGGCATGGCGCTGGTCGAATTGCTGCGGCGTGAAGTCGATGTAATCCGGGCCTGAGCCATGGTGAAAGGCCGTCGCAGTACGACCGGGCAGGATTTCAGGCAGCGCCTGCGGCAGCGTTTTCGCAGCTGGGTAAACCGGCGCATTCCCCCGGCCCGTGTGGTTACCCTGGACCAGAAGCGCATTTTTATCTTTCCCTCGGGGACCGGCCTGTTTTTCGGTGCCTGCCTGCTGCTGATGTTGCTGGTGGCGATCAACTACCAGAACAACATGAGTTATGCGTTGACCTTCCTGCTCGCCACCCTGTTCATCGTGGCGACGCTGCATACCTACGCCAACCTGTCCGGCCTGACCCTGCGTGCGGTGCGCGCGGCAGCGGTATTCCCCGGGCAGCAATCCGAGTTTGTGCTGCAACTGGAGCGCGGCGATTCCCGCGAGCGTTTTGCCCTGCACCTGCAGTGGCCCGGCAGCAACGAGACCCTGGTCAACCTGGTGGAGGAAGACAGTGCCCAGGTACACCTGCACCTGCCGGTGGGCGAACGCGGCTGGTACAGCCCGGGACGACTGCGACTGGAGTCCACCTATCCGCTGGGTCTGTTGCGTTGCTGGACCTGGGTCGACCTGGACCTGTGCGCCATGGTCTATCCGCGTCCACTGGCGTCAGCGGAGCTGCCGGGCCTGGCCAGCGACCAGCCCGACGGCGCCGCCGTGCCCGCCCTGGGCAGTGATGATTTTTACGGTTTCCGGGACTACCGCAGTGGCGACTCCCTGCGCCAGATTCACTGGAAGGGGCTGGCGCGGGGTATGGCGCCCCAGTCCAAGCAGTACGGCGCCTATGCCAGTCGCAGCGCCTGGCTGGACTGGGAGATGTTCCCGGGGGTGGGGGTCGAGCAGCGCCTCTCGCATCTGTGCCATTGGGCCCTGGAGTTCGAGGGGCGCGGCGAGGAGTACGGCCTGCACATGCCCGGCGTCCGCATCGAGCCGGGCACCGGGGAGCGGCATCGCGACCGTGTGCTGCAGGCGCTGGCCCTGTACGGCGTAGTGGGCAGGCCGGCGTGAAGCCCGACCAGCAGGTGCCCCGCAATGCGCTGGTGTGGATTATCATCAGCCTGTTTACCCTGGTTGCACCCCATGCGGAGCGGCTGCCCCTGTGGGTGCTGGCCGTCTACCTGTTCGCCGCCGGCTGGCGCATCATGGTCTACCAGGGCCGCTGGTCTTTTCCCGGGCGGCTGGTAAAAACGGCGCTGATTGTCGCCGGCTTTTCCGGCATCTACCTCAGCTATGGATCATTGCTGGGCCTGGAGCCGACCATAGCCCTGCTGCTCACCGCCTTCGCCCTGAAACTGGTCGAGTTGCACCGGCGCAAGGATGCCTACGTGCTGTTGTTCCTGGGCTATTTTATCTGCATTACCGAGTTCCTGTTCAGCCAGGACCTGCTGGTGGTGCTGTACTCGCTGTTCAATGTCGTGCTGGTGACCACGGCGCTGGTGGCCCTGCACCGCCCCGGCGAGCACCAGTTCAACCGCAAGACCATCCGGCTGGCAAGCATCCTGGTACTGCAGTCGCTGCCCTTGATGCTGGTGCTGTTCTTCCTGTTTCCGCGCATAGGGCCCCTGTGGACGGTACCCATCAAGAGCCACACCGCCAAAACCGGGGTCAGCGACTTCATGCGGCCCGGTGATATTTCCCGCCTGGGCAAGTCCGACGAGGTGGCGTTCAGGGTGCAATTCGATGGCGACATACCGCCCCAGTCGTCGCTGTACTGGCGCGGTCTGGTGTTCAGCCGCCTGGAGGAGGGCGCCTGGCGCAGCCTGCGCTATTACGATATCCCCGCCAGCGAGCGCCGCCCGCCACCGGTGGCGATCCAGGGCGAGCCGCTGGGTTACCAGGTCATCATGGCGCCCACCCAGCAGAACTGGCTGTACAGCCTGCGCTACGCCCGCCCCGTGACGCCGGGGGTGATGAGCAGCGCCGATTACCTGCTGTTCTCGCCGACAGAGGTGGAGGATGAGCGCCTGTACCGGGTGCAATCCTGGCCCGACGCGGTGCTGGATGCCACCCTGTCGGACTGGCGTCGGGAGATCGACCTGCGCCTGCCCGCCGGTGAGAACCCCCGGACTCTCGCCCTGGCAGCGCAGTTGCGCGCCCGCGCCGGCGACGATGCCGAACTGGTGCAGGCGGTGCTGGAGATGTTCTCCCGGCAGGCCTTCGGTTATACCCTGGAGCCGCCGCTGCTGCCGTCCCGGGACCAGGTGGACGCTTTCCTGTTCCAGTCCCGGCTGGGTTTTTGCGAGCATTTCGCGGCGGCCTTCGTTACCCTGATGCGCGCCGCGGGCGTGCCCGCCCGGGTAGTGGCGGGCTACCAGGGGGGCGAGATCAACCCCCTGAATCGCACCGTTATCGTGCACCAGTTCGACGCCCACGCCTGGGCAGAGGTCTGGCTGGAGGGCGAGGGCTGGGTGCGGGTAGACCCGACCGCGGCGGTGGCGCCCGAGCGCATCGAGTGGGGACTGGAACAGGCGATGGAGGGCGAGGGCAGCTTCCTGAGCGATTCGCCCCTGTCGCCGCTGCGCTATCGCGGGATCGCCTGGCTCAATACCCTGCGGCTGCGCTACGACGCGCTTACCTGGCGCTGGCAGAGCTGGGTGGTGGGTTTTGACCGGGCGGAACAGTTCCGTCTGCTGAACAAGGCCTTTGACGGCATCAGCGCCCGCAAATTCATGGCGGTGCTACTGGCCAGCGGCCTGCTGGTGTTGGGCCCCGTGGCGTTTACCCTGCTGCGCAAACGCCATCAGCACCAGCTCAGTGAGACGGATCGCTGTTACCTGCGCTTCTGCGACCGTCTCGCCGGGGCCGGCGTCAGGCGCGAGCCGGGGGAACCGCCGCTGGTCTTTGCCGCCAGGGCGGCGCGGGAGCTGCCGGCGCTGGCGCCCGGTATCCAGCGCATAAGCGCGCTCTACGTGCAGCTGACCTACGCGCTGGAGCCCCCGGCAGACAGCGCCGCCCTGGCGGAGTTCAGGCGCGCCGTGCGGCAGTTTTCGCCCCCGGCACGCGCGGCCGCCGGATCCTAGGACGCCGCCAGGCGCCGCAGCACGTAGTGCAGGATGCCCCCGTTCTGGAAGTAGGCGAACTCGTTGGGCGTGTCGATCCTGACGGTGGCGGTGAAGGTGCACTGCCCGCCGTCAGGCCCCACGGCGCGCACCTCGACCTGCCTGTCGGTGGCGCGGATGGCGTCGATGCTGAATCGCTCTTCGCCGCTCAGGCCCAGGCTGGCGGCGGATTCGCCGGTGGGGTACTGCAGCGGCAGAATGCCCATACCCACCAGGTTAGAGCGGTGTATACGCTCATAGCTCTCGGCGATTACCACGCGCACCCCCAGTAGAGAGGGCCCCTTGGCCGCCCAGTCCCGAGAGGAGCCCGTGCCGTATTCCTTGCCCGCCAGCACCACCAGCGGCACACCCGCCTCGCGGTAGGCCTGGGCGGCCGCGAAGATGGACATGCGTTGGCCGTCCAGGAAACAGGTGGTCCAGCTGCCTTCGGTACCGGGGGCCAGCTGGTTGCGCAGCCGTACATTGGCGAAGGTGCCGCGCATCATCACCTCGTGATTGCCGCGGCGGGAACCATAGGAATTGAAATCCGCCTGCCGCACGCCCCGTTCCAGCAGGTACTCGGCGGCGGGGCTGTCCACCGCTATCTCCCCGGCCGGGGAGATATGGTCAGTGGTGACGCTGTCGCCCACCTTGACCAGGCAGCGGGCATCGACAATGTCCCGCACCGGCGGTGCCTCGGCCGGCATGTTGTCGAAGAAGCTGGGTTTGCGCACATAGCTGGAGTCGGGCCAGGCGAAGCGCGCGCTGGCGTCCACGGGCAGCTCATTCCAGGTCTTGTTGCCGCTGTAGACGTCGGCATAGCGGGAGCGAAACATATCGGCATTGATATTGGCTTCCACCAGCTCGCGTATCTCCGCGCCGGTGGGCCAGATGTCGGCCAGGGTGACGGGCTTGCCGTCGGGACCGGTGCCCAGGGCGTCGTGGTAGAGGTCGACGTTCATGTTGCCGGCCAGGGCATAGGCCACCACCAGCGGTGGCGAGGCCAGGTAATTGGCCCGCACTTTCTGGTGAATGCGACCCTCGAAGTTGCGATTCCCCGAGAGCACGGAGGTGACCAGCAGGCTACCCTTGTCGATGGCGGCATCGATGGCCGGCGGCAGGGGCCCGGAATTGCCGATACAGGTGGTGCAGCCATAGCCGACCAGATAGAAACCCAGCGCTTCCAGGTCGTCCATCAGACCGGTTTTCTCCAGGTATTCGGTGACCACCTTGGAGCCGGGCGCCAGGCTGGTCTTCACCCAGGGCTTGCTCGCCAGGCCCAACTGCCTGGCCTTGCGCGCCACCAGGCCAGCGGCCACCAGTACCTCCGGGTTAGAGGTATTGGTGCAGCTGGTGATGGCGGCGATGACCACGGCGCCGTGGTCGAGGTGAAACTCCTTGCCATCCATGCTCACCGCCACACCCTGCATGGCGGTCGAGGGGCCGCCGATCTGCCCGCCCTCGTCAGCCCACTCGGCCTCGCTGCCGGTGGCGACGCGCAATTGCTGGAATTCGTCCAGTTCCCGCTGGAAAGCGGCCTTGCTGTCGGTCAGGGCGATGCGGTCCTGGGGCCGCTTGGGGCCCGCCAGGGAGGGCACCACGGTGCCCAGGTCCAGCTCCAGGGTGGCGCTATAGCGGGCGGTGGGGCTGTCGGGGTCATGCCACATGCCCATGGCCCGCATATAGGCTTCCACGACCGCCAGCTGCGGTTCGTCGCGACCGGTAAGGCGCAGGTAGTTGATGGTCTCACTGTCCACCGGAAAGATGCCGCAGGTGGCGCCATACTCGGGCGCCATATTGGCGATGGTGGCGCGATCCGCAAGGCGCAGGTGTTGCAGGCCGGGGCCGAAAAACTCGACAAACTTGCCGACCACGCCGTGTTGCCGCAGCTGCTGGGTTACCGTGAGTACGAGGTCGGTGGCGGTGGCGCCCTCGGCCAGCTGGCCGACGAGGCGAAACCCCACCACCTGGGGAATCAGCATGGTGACCGGCTGGCCCAGCATGGCGGCCTCCGCCTCGATGCCCCCCACACCCCAGCCCAGCACCCCCAGGCCATTGATCATGGTGGTGTGGGAGTCCGTCCCCACCAGGGTATCGGGATAGGCGAGCCTGACGCCATCCTGTTCAGTCGTGAACACGGTGCGCGCCAGGAACTCCAGGTTGACCTGGTGCACGATGCCGGTACCCGGGGGTACCACCTTGAAGTTGTCGAAGGCCTCCTGCCCCCAGCGCAGGAAACGATAGCGCTCCAGGTTGCGCTGGATCTCCCTGTCGGTATTGCGCTCCAGGGACTGCGCATTGCCATAGTCATCGACCATTACCGAGTGGTCGATGACCAGCTCTACCGGCGACAGCGGGTTGATCTTGCCGGGGTCGCCCCCCAGGTCCACCATGGCGTCGCGCATTACCGCCAGGTCGACGATGGCGGGCACCCCGGTGAAGTCCTGCAGCAGTACCCTGGCGGGTACGAAGGCGATTTCCTGGCTGGGCTGGGCCGCGGGGTCCCAGTCGACCAGCGCGGCGACGTCGTCTTCGGTGACGAAATCCTCCGAGTTGTGGCGCAGCAGGTTTTCCAGCAGCAGCTTGAGCGAGTAGGGCAGGGTGCGGGCTGCCTCCCCCAACTGCTCCAGCGGGAAAATAGTGTATTGCTGCCCGTCTACATTCAGCTCCTGTGCATATTGGTTGCTGGTATCCATCTGCTTGTCCTCCTTTGCTGCCCCTGGCAGGTCTACGCGCCAAACGCCGTTGCGGATATTTACTATGCTAAGGATAGCAGGAGGGTATCACATGACCTTTACGACACAACGCGACAGCATGGGGGAGGTGCAGGTGCCGGCCGGCGCCCTCTATGGTGCCCAGACCCAGCGGGCGATAGATAATGTCACCATTTCAGCGCGCACCATGCCGGCGCATTTCATCCGCTGCCTGGCGCAGGTCAAGCGCGCGGCCGCCCTGGCCAACGCGGCCTGCGGGGCCCTGGACGAAGCTATCGCCCGGGCCATTGCCGGGGCGGCGGAGCAGGTTGCGGGCGGCGCCTACGGCGACCAGTTCCCGGTGGGTGTATTCCAGACGGGCTCGGGTACCAGCTCCAATATGAATATGAACGAGGTGCTGGCGCGCCTGGCCAGCGACAGCGGCGGTCGCCAGGTGCACCCCAACGACCATGTCAACTGCAGCCAGAGCAGCAACGACGTGATTCCCAGCTGCATACAGGTCTCGGCGGCGCTGGCGCTGGAGCAGCAGCTGCGGCCGGCGCTGCAGGACCTGGACGAGGCCCTGAAACAGCGGATCGAGGAGCTGGGGAATACCGTGAAGACCGGTCGCACCCACCTGATGGATGCGCTGCCGATAACCTTCGGTCAGGAAATGGGGGCCTGGGCCTACCAGCTGGAGGAATGCCAGGATCGCCTGGAAGCCCTGCAGCCGCGCTTGCGCGCCCTGCCCATAGGCGGGTCGGCGGTGGGCACCGGGGTCAATGTGCCGGCTGGATTTGCCGAGGAGGTCGTGGCAGCGCTGTCACAGCAGCTGGTATCGCAGTTCACCGCCTGCGGCAATCCCTTTGCCCGCATGGCCGGCCAGGACTGCGCCGTCGAGTGCTCTGCCTGCCTGCGGGCCGTGGCCCACGTGCTGGTGAAAATCAATACGGACCTGCGCTGGATGTCCTCGGGACCGCTGGCGGGGCTGGCGGAGATCCAGCTGCAGGCGCTGCAGCCCGGCTCATCCATCATGCCGGGCAAGGTCAATCCCATCCTGCCCGAGGCGGCCCTGATGGCGGCCACGGAGGTGATCGGCAACGACGCCACCATCGCCATGGCCGCGCGCTCCGGCAATTTCCAGTTGAACGTGATGCTGCCCCTGATCGCGGACAAGCTGCTGGGCAGTATCGCCTTGCTGGCCGGTGCCTGCGATGCCACGGCGAGCGCGGTGGCGGGCTTCACGGTCAACCATCAGCGCCTGCAGGCCAACCTGGCCCGCAACCCCATCCTGGTGACCGCCCTGAACGCGCGTATCGGCTACGACGCCGCGGCGGCGATAGCCAAGCGCGCCTACGCCGAGCAGCGGCCCATTATCGAGGTGGCGGAGGAGGACACGGATATCTCCCGCGAGGAACTGGAGCGCCTGCTGGACCCGGCGCGGTTGACGGGGTTTAACCAGGAGTCCGGGTAACACCCCCTGTAGGGCCGAATTCATTCGGCCTCGGTGGGTGATGCTGGCGCCTCATTGGTCGAATGAATTCGACCCTACATGTCCCTCTCCGTAGGGCCGAATTTATTCGGCCTCGGTGGGTGATGCTGGCGCCTCATTGGTCGAATGAATTCGACCCTACAATACCCCCTGTAGGGCCGAATTTATTCGGCCGGGGTTCCGCGGGTCCGGTCGGTGGTTCATTGGTCGAATGAATTCGACCCTGCAGGGGGGCAGGGCGGAACGGATTCCGCCCTGCTCGATGCGCAGCTGGCGTGGATCAGGAGGCTTTCAGTTCCTGGATCTCCACCGCGGCGATACGCTTGCCTTCCTCGGCGCTCTTCTGGAACTCCACGATCTGGTCGAAGTTCATGTAGCGGTAGATCTCCTTCGACATGGCGTCCAGGTCCCGGGCGTAGGACAGGTACTCCTCCGGCGTGGGCAGCTTGCCGATTATCGCGCCCACCGCGGCCAGTTCCGCCGAGGTGAGGTAGACATTGGCGCCGTCACCCAGGCGGTTGGGGAAGTTGCGGGTGGACGTGGACAGCACCGTGGAGTTGGCGGCTACCCGCGCCTGGTTGCCCATGCACAGGGAGCAGCCGGGCATCTCGGTGCGCGCGCCGGCGGCCCCGAAGATATTGTAGTAACCCTCTTCCATCAGCAGGTGCTGGTCCATGCGGGTGGGCGGTGATATCCACAGGCGGGTGGCAATACCGCCCTTGTGCTTCTCCAGCAGTTTGCCCGCGGCGCGGAAGTGACCAATGTTGGTCATGCAGCTGCCGATGAACACCTCGTCCACCTTGTCGCCGGCCACGGAGGACAGCAGGCGTGCGTCGTCCGGATCGTTGGGGGCGCAGACGATGGGCTCTTTCACCTCGGCCAGGTCGATCTCGATTACCGCGGCGTACTCGGCATCGGCGTCGGCCTTCATCAGGCTGGGGTTCGCCAGCCACTCTTCCATCTTGCGGGCGCGGCGCTCCAGGGTGCGGGCGTCGCCGTAGCCCTCGGCGATCATGGAGCGCAGCAGCACCACGTTGGAACGCAGGTACTCGGCGATGGTGTCCTCGTCCAGGGCGATGGTGCAACCCGCGGCGGAGCGTTCCGCCGAGGCATCGGATAATTCGAAAGCCTGTTCCACCGTGAGATCCTTCAGTCCCTCGATCTCCAGGATACGGCCGGAGAAGATATTCTTCTTGCCTTTCTTCTCAACGGTCAGCAGGCCCTCCTGTATGGCGTAGTAGGGAATGGCGTGCACCAGGTCGCGCAGGGTGATGCCCGGCTGCATTTCGCCCTTGAAGCGCACCAGTACCGACTCGGGCATGTCCAGTGGCATCACCCCGGTGGCGGCGGCGAAGGCCACCAGGCCGGAGCCCGCGGGGAAGGAGATGCCCATGGGGAAGCGGGTGTGGGAGTCGCCACCGGTGCCCACGGTGTCCGGCAGCAGCATGCGATTCAGCCAGGAGTGGATGATGCCGTCGCCGGGCCGCAGGGATACGCCACCGCGGGTCATGATGAAATCCGGCAGGGTGTGCTGGGTGTCGATGTCCACGGGCTTGGGGTAGGCTGCGGTGTGGCAGAAGGACTGCATGGTCAGGTCGGCGGAAAAACCCAGGCAGGCCAGGTCTTTCAACTCGTCCCGGGTCATGGGGCCGGTGGTGTCCTGGGAGCCTACCGTGGTCATGCGCGGCTCGCAGTAGGTGCCGGGGCGGATGCCCTCGGTGCCGCAGGCCCGGCCCACCATTTTCTGTGCCAGGGTGAAGCCCTTGCCGGTGTCGGCCGGTACCTCGGGCGTGCGGAACAGGTCGGTGGCGCCCAGGCCCAGGGCCTCGCGCGCCCGGGTAGTCAGGCCGCGGCCGATGATCAGGTTGATGCGCCCGCCGGCGCGCACCTCGTCCAGCAACACGTCCGACTTCAGTTCAAACTCGCTGAGCACAGTGCCGGACTCAGACAGGATCTTGCCCTCGTAGGGCCGGATCTCGATGACGTCGCCCATGTGCAGTTCGTCCACCGGGGCCTCGAAGACCAGGGCGCCGGCATCCTCCATGGTGTTGTAGAAAATCGGCGCGACCTTGCCGCCTATGCAGATGCCGCCGCCTTTCTTGTTGGGCACGCCCGGAATGTCCTCACCGAAGAACCACAGCACCGAGTTGGTGGCGGACTTGCGCGAGGAGCCGGTGCCGACCACGTCGCCGACGAAGGCAACCGGCAGGCCTTTTTCCTGCAGCTCGGCGATCTGGCTCATGGGCCCGGTCACGCCGTGTTCCTCCGGCCTGAGGCCCTCGCGGGTCATTTTGTACATGGCCAGCGCGTGCAGGGGGATGTCGGGGCGGGACCAGGCGTCCGGGGCGGGGGACAGGTCATCGGTATTGGTTTCCCCGGTGACCTTGAAGACGGCCACCTTGATGGATTCGGCAACGGCGGGGCGGTTGGTGAACCACTCGCCCTCGGCCCAGGACTGCATGACCGCTTGGGCGTTGGCATTGCCCTGCTCGGCCAGTTCCGCCACATCGTGAAAGGCCTCGAACACCAGCAGCGTGTGCTTGAGTTCGACGGCCGCCAGTTCGCCCAGCTGGTCGTCCTTGAGCAGGGACACCAGGGTTTCGATATTGTAGCCGCCGTGCATATTGCCCAGCAGTTTCACGGCTGCGGGCTTGTCGATCAGCGGGCAGCTGGTCTCGCCCCTGGCCACGGCGGAGAGAAAGCCGGCCTTGACATAGGCGGCCTCGTCTACGCCCGGGGGCACGCGGTTGCTGAGCAGGTCCAGCAGGAACTCCTCTTCACCTGTGGGGGGGCTCTTGAGCAACTCTACCAACGCGGCGACCTGCTCGGCGCTGAGGGGTTTGGGCGGAATGTTCTGGCTGGCGCGTTCAGCCACGTGTTCACGGTATGCTTCAAGCACGGTAGAGCTCCTTTGGGTCGGCGGAATCGCCGCGCAGCGGCTGCGGCAGGGCGATCAGGGGGTCGATGGGAAACCGGTGCGCAAGTATAGCCCAGCCCGGCATTAAGAGAAATAAATCAAGCGCTTATACCGTGCATTCACTGGGCTGATACCGTACACTTGCGGCTGCCATGCCCGCTGTAACAACACCTCCCGGATATGCATTTACGCCCCGTTAAAACACCCTGCATAGGGGTCTGCTCCACCGGCATTGGCGACTCGGTTTGCCGCGGCTGCAAGCGCTTCGCCCACGAGGTGATCGACTGGAACAGCTACACACCGGAGCAGAAACGGGTGGTGGACGGCCGCCTCGCGGGGTTTCTCTCCCAGTGCGTCAGCAACAAGCTCAGGGTGGTGGACAAGGCCCTGCTGCAGTGGCAGCTGCAGGTCCAGCAGATAAGCTACCGGCCGGACCACGACGAGTACTGCTGGGTGTTCAGCCTTATCAAGGCCGGCGCCAGCCAGATCGATAACACCCGTGATTACGGCTTCGAGGTGGCCATGGACTATCGCGACCTGCCCCTGGCGGCGCTGCGGGAACAGATCGACCGGGAGTTCTACACCCTGTCCCAGGCCCATTACGAGCGCTATATGCTGACCGCTGACCTGTTTGCCGCGTCCTCGGGCCAGGCCGAATGAGCATTGCTGTGGACATGGCGCCCATCGAGGCCTTCCTGTACTGCCCGACGCCGGCTGCCTGGGTGCAGTGGGCCCTGGATAATCCCGCCGTCCTCCTCATCGACCACGCCAATTGTGAAAAGAAGGCGGCCTCCACCGCCCTCAACCTGATGTATCGCTACGTGGGACACCACGACCTGTTGCAACGCCTGTCGCGGCTGGCGCGGGAGGAACTGCGCCATTTCGAGCAGGTGATCGCGCTGATGAGGGAGCGGGATGTCGACTATCCCCAGCTCAGCGCCTCCCGCTATGCCGGGGAGTTGCGTAAGCTGGTGCGCCACGCGGAGCCGGGCAGGCTGGTGGATACCCTGCTGGTGGGGGCCATTATCGAGGCCCGCTCCTGCGAGCGCTTCGCGGCGCTGGTGCCGCACCTGGACGACGAACTGGCGGCGTTCTACCTGTCATTGCTGAAATCGGAGGCGCGCCACTTCACCGATTACCTGGAGCTGGCCGAGGCCGTGGGCACCGCGCAGGAAGTGGCTGAGCGCCTGCCGCCGCTGTTGCAGCGGGAGTGTGAACTGGTGACGACGGCGGACCGGGAATTCCGCTTTCACAGCGGTATACCTTATCAATAAACTACATTAAATATATTTTGTAAGCTATTGAATAATAGGGAATGAGTGTAGTGAAACCCCTTCAGGGGAAGCACTGATAAACCAGCCGTTCTCCTCCCAGGCTCCCAGCACCCAGCGCAGTCCCGCGGCAGCTTCATGGCGCGCCGGGCGGTGGGTGTGCCCGTGTATCAGCTGGCCTACCCCATGGCGGCGCATCTGCCGCTCCACCTCGGCAGCGGTGACATCCATGATGTCGGTGCGCTTCATGCTGTTGGCATCCCTGCTGCGGGCGCGCAGCTCTGCCGCCAGGTCGCGGCGCCGCGCCAGGGGCTGCCGCAGTAACTGCGCCTGCCACTCGGGGTCCCGCACCTGGCGCCGGAAGGCCTGGTAATCGGTGTCGGCGGTGCACAGGCTGTCCCCGTGCATGAGTAGCGTGGGTTCGCCGTACAGGTCGATGACCGTGGGATCGCGCAACAGGCGGGCACCGGCCCGCTCACAGAAGCCCGTTCCCAGCAGGAAATCGCGGTTGCCCACCATAATGCCCAGGCGCGGGCCGGCGGCGGTGAATTCGCGCAGCATGGCGGCAACCTCCGCCACCAGGGGCGAGTCGTCATCATCCCCCAGCCAGGCTTCGAACAGGTCCCCCAGAATGAACAGTTGTGCGCAGTGCCGCTGGCGGCCCAGGAAGGTCGCCAGGGCCCGCGTGGTGGCGGGCCGGCAGGCGTCGAGATGGAGGTCGGAGATAAAGAGGGTGGTGGCCACGTGTCCGGCCCGGGGAGGGGCTCAGTCCTCGATGATGTCCACGGTCTCGATGATGACCGGGTCCACCGGCACGTCCTGGTGGCCGCCGCGGCTGCCGGTGGGCACCGTGCGGATTTTTTCCAGCACTTCCTCGCCCTCCACCAGTTTGCCGAATACCGCGTAGCCCCAACCCTGCATGTTCTTGCCGGAGTGGTTCAGGAAGTCATTGTCCTTGACGTTGATAAAGAACTGGGCGGTCGCCGAATGCGGGTCCGTGGTGCGGGCCATGGCGATGGTGCCGAAATCATTCTTCAGGCCATTGTCGGCCTCGTTTTCGATGGGATCATTGGTGGGCTTTTGCTGCATATTGGTGTCGAAACCACCGCCCTGGATCATGAAGTTATTGATGACCCGGTGGAAAATGGTGCCGTCGTAGTACCCGGAGCGGGCGTACTCAAGAAAGTTGGCGACCGTCGCCGGGGCTTTCTCGGCGTCAAGTTCCAGTTTGATATCGCCGAAAGTAGTGCGAATGATAACCATGCTGTTTCCCTGCCGGTATTTGTTAGAGGCGGGCAATGATACGGACTTTTGGCGGGCAGGAAAACATTCCCGGGGAAAGTTCGGCACAAAAGCGTGCATATGCCGGCAAGCCGCCTGCAATTGCTATAAGAGCGGCCTCTGTGTGGCTATAATACGCGCCCTTTTGCCAGAGCCTGTATGAAACATTATGGAACATGCCCCCGCCAGTAATTTCCTTGAGAACATCGTCGCCGAGGACCTGGCCGCCGGCAGGGTGGAAACCGTGGTTACCCGCTTCCCGCCGGAGCCCAACGGCTATCTGCATATCGGACACGCCAAGTCGATCAGCGTGAATTTTGGTCTCGCGGAGAGCTTTGGCGGGCGCTGCAACCTGCGCTTCGACGACACCAACCCCGAAAAGGAGAGCCAGGAGTACATCGACTCAATCCAGGAAGACGTGCGCTGGCTCGGCTACCAGTGGCACGGCGAGGTGCGCTTCGCCTCCTCCTATTTCCAGCAGTTGTACGACTGGGCCCTGCACCTGGTGGACCAGGGGCTTGCCTACGTCTGTGACCTGAATGCCGAGCAGGCCCGGGAATACCGCGGTACGCTCACAGAACCCGGTAAAAACAGCCCCTATCGCGAACGCAGCGTGGCGGAAAACCGCGATTTGCTGGCGCGTATGAAGGCCGGGGAGTTCGCCGACGGCGAGAAGGTGTTGCGGGCGAAGATCGATATGGCCTCCCCCAATATGAATATGCGCGACCCGATCCTGTACCGCATTCGCAAGGCCGCGCACCACCAGACGGGCACGCAGTGGGTGATTTACCCGACCTACGACTTCGCCCACGGCCAGGAAGATGCGATCGAGGGCATAACCCACTCGATTTGTACCCTGGAGTTCGAGGACCACCGCCCGCTGTACGACTGGTTTATCCAGCACCTGCCGGTGCCGGCGCGACCGCGCCAGTACGAGTTCGGTCGGCTCAACCCCAGCTACACCGTCACCAGCAAGCGCAAGCTCAAGCAGCTGGTGGACGATGGCCTGGTGGCCGGCTGGGATGATCCGCGCATGCCGACGATTTCAGGGATGCGCCGACGCGGCTATACCCGGGCGGCGATCCGCAAGTTTTGCCAGATGATAGGCACAACCCGCAGCGACGGGGTGGTGGATGTCGCGATGCTGGAATTCGCCATCCGTGAGGACCTCAACGAGAACGCGCCGCGGGCCATGTGCGTGCTGAACCCGCTGAAAGTCGTGCTCAGCAATTACGAGCAGGGCAGGGTGGAGCAGCTATCCGCGCCCTGCCATCCATCCCGGGCGGAACTGGGGCAGCGCCAGCTGCCTTTTACCCGGGAGCTGTATATCGACGCCGATGACTTCCGCGAGGAGGCCAACAAGAAATACAAGCGCCTGGTGCTGGGCAAGCGCGTGCGCCTGCGCAACGCCTATGTTATCGAGGCCCACGACCTGGTGAAAGACAGCGCCGGCGAGATCCTGGAGGTTCACGCCCGCATCATTGCCGACACCCTGGGCAACGACCCGGCGGACGGCATCAAGCCCAAGGGGGTCATCCAGTGGGTGTCCGCCAGCGAGGGCAGGCAGGCCACGGTGCGCCTCTATGATCGCCTGTTCACGCACGAATCGCCGGACAAGGGCGAGCGCGACTTCCTGGACTTCATCAACCCGGCCTCGCTGCGGGTGGTGGCCAGTGCCTGGATAGAACCGTCGCTGGCGCAGGCGCAGCCGGAACAGCATTTCCAGTTCGAGCGGGAGGGATATTTTGTGGCGGACCGATACGACCACGGCGAAGCGGGGCCGGTATTCAACTTGACCATCGGCCTGCGCGACAGCTGGGGCGAGCAAGGCGGGGGAGCGAATTGATGGGCCTGCAGCTTTACAACACCATGGGCGGCGAGAAACAGCCCTTTGTGCCACTGGTGGAAAACCAGGTCACCATGTATGTCTGTGGCCCCACGGTCTACAACCTGGCCCACATCGGCAACGCCAGGCCGGTGGTGGTGTTCGATACCCTGTTTCGCCTGTTGCAAACCCATTTCGACAAGGTCATTTACGCCCGCAATATCACCGACGTCGATGACAAGATCATCGCCGCGGCCCGGGAGGGCGGGCGCAGCATCGAGTCGGTTACCGACGAGTTTACCGCCAAGTACCGGGAGGACATGGCGGCCCTGAACGCCCTGCCGCCCACCCTGGAACCGCATGCCACCCACAATATCGAGGCGATGATAGCGCTCACCCGCACGCTGATCGAAAAGGGACACGCCTACGAATCCCAGGGGCATGTGCTGTTCGCGGTGGAGTCCATGCCGGATTACGGCAAGCTGTCGCGGCGCTCACTGGATGACATGCTCGCCGGCGCCCGGGTGGAGGTGGCCAGTTACAAGCGCCATCCCGGTGACTTCGTACTGTGGAAGCCGGCCGCGGCTGGGGATCCAGGCTGGGACAGCCCCTGGGGTCGCGGCCGCCCGGGCTGGCACCTGGAGTGCTCGGCGATGATTCGCGCCCACCTGGGGGAAACCATCGATATCCACGGCGGCGGCCGGGACCTGATCTTTCCCCATCACGAAAACGAGATCGCCCAGAGCCGCTGCGCCCACGGCGGCGACTATGTGCGCTACTGGATGCACAACGCCTACCTCGACATCGACGGCGAGAAGATGTCCAAGTCACTCGGCAACTTCCGCACGGTGCGCGACCTGCTGGCAAGTTACCGCGGCGAGGTATTGCGATTTGCGCTGTTGTCGGCCCACTACCGGTCGCCGCTGAATTTTTCCCCCGAATTGCTCGAGCAGGCCGAGACCACCCTGGGAAGCCTGTACAGCACGCTGCGCGAGGTGCAGGACATATCACTGGATATGGAGGTGCCGCTGGCGGAGGAAGCGTTTTACAAGGCGCTGAACGATGACCTGAATACCCCCGTGGCCATCGCTGAAATTCACGCCATCGCCAAGCAATTGCACAAGGCGCCGGAAGCCGAGCTGCCCCGCCTGAAAGCGCGCATGCTCGCCGCGGGCGACCTGCTGGGTATTCTCCAGCAGGATCCCCAGGAGTGGATGCAGGGTGGTGCTTCGGAGGACGCGATCTCGGCGGACGCCGTCGAGGCCCTGGTTGCCGAACGCCACGAGGCCAAGCTCGACAAGAACTATGGTCGCGCTGACGAAATCAGGCAGGAGTTGCTGGAGCAGGGCGTGGTGCTGGAGGATTCCCGCGAGGGTACCCAGTGGCGGCGCGAGGGCTGATCAGCCCAGGCTTTTTTCCGCCGACTCCACGCTCTGCATGATCAGGGTGTTGATGGTCATGGGGCCGACACCGCCGGGCACCGGGGTGTAGGCGCTGGCGGTGTCCACCAGCGGCGCCAGTTCGATATCGCCCACGCCGCCCGGATGGTAGCCGGCGTCCACGACCACGGCCCCGGGCTTGACCCAGTGGGCTTTGATGAACTCCGGCTTGCCCACCGCCCCAACCAGTATGTCCGCCTGGGCGACCAGCCCGGGCAGGTCCTTGGTACGGGAGTGGCAGATGGTGACCGTGGCGTTCTTCTGCAGCAGCATCATCGCCATGGGTTTGCCCAGGATTGGGCTGCGGCCCACCACCACCGCGTGTTTGCCCTCTATCTCTATCTGGTAGTGTTCCAGCATGCGCATGATGCCCTGCGGGGTCGCGCAGCCGTAGGCCGGCTCGCCCATGGCCATGCGGCCGAAACCCAGGCAGGTCACGCCGTCCACATCCTTGCCCAGGGCGATGGCGTCGAAACAGGCGCGCTCGTCGATCTGTTCCGGCACCGGGTGTTGCAACAGGATGCCGTGGACATCCGGGTCGGCGTTCAACCGGGCGATCTTTTCCAGCAACTGCTCTGTGGTCGTGGCCGCTGGCAGTTCCACCGCCAGGGAGTCCATGCCCACACGGCGGCAGGCGTTGCCCTTCATTTTCACGTAGGTGGCCGAGGCCGGGTCATCGCCCACCAGGATCGTCGCCAGGATGGGCGTCTTGCCGCCGGCTTTGGCTTTCAGGCGTTCCACCCGGGCCAGCAGGGCCTCTTCGGTTTGGCTTGCCAGTGTTTTACCGTCCAGGACCAGTGCGGGCATGGCGACAGATTCCTCTTGCAGCGTGTGAATGGCTTGGCAGTTGCACCCGCTGGCCGGGAAAATCCAGGCGCCCGGCGCGGGGGCGCCATTGTCCCACGAGGGGCCCCGGGAGTGAAAGGTTTATGGTTCCACGGCCGCTAATTTAGGCCGTTGCGGCGTTGACGCTCACCAGCTTGGTGAGTATGATGCTGCCTCCTGAAAAAGGGGGTCGGCGCCCGCGCCGCCTGTGATAGCTCGGGGTATAGCGCAGTCTGGTAGCGCGCCTGCTTTGGGAGCAGGATGTCGGGAGTTCGAATCTCTCTACCCCGACCAACTTTCCAGCCACACACGGAGCGAGTTGGTTATCCCGGTTTTCAGCACCTCGCGATGGTGGCCGTAGCTCATCAGGTAGAGCACCGGATTGTGGCTCCGGAGGTGGCGGGTTCGAGACCCGTCGGCCACCCCAGTTTCTGTTTCGAGCACCTCTTTCAGCCTTGATCACCTTTGCAACCCGCCCGGCAGCGTTCTGTGGGTTGGCGCCTATGGCCATGCAGCTGGCGCCTCCCGCCATCTGCAAACAGTCCAGTACTTCCTATATTGGCTCAGGAGGAATTGACTATGAACAACGACGTGGACGCAAAACTCGAGAAGCTGATGGCCAGGCATGCGGAATTGAAGTGGCAGCAGATCAGGACGGCACAATTGCCCAGGGCGCTGGCGCAGGAACTGGCCCTGTCCGAAGCGTATATCGCCGCGGCGGCAGGCGGGCAGCCACGCTCTGGCAATCGCGAAGCCGCGCGGGGGGTGTGGTGATGGATCCGGGCACAGTGTTGCTGTGGGTAGCCACGTTCTCCTTCGTCTGTGCCTGGCACACTGTCCGGGATGTGAAAAGACGGGAACTCGAAGGTAGCGCCGACCAGCATTAGCAGCTGTATTGCCTGCTTGAGCGGTGCAGCAGCGTCAGTGCCCGTCAATGAATCGGTAATATAAAAGCTTACTGGGTATGCATTATCTTTATAACCAATGTTTGCAGATAGCCCTTTGGTTTGTCTGTGTAAAAGGTATCATTCAGGTAGGCGGGCAAACTGTTTGCCCGATTGCGCTGTCGTAGCAGGCCAATATTCCAACTTTCACAAGAATGTACCTGTTCCGACATGGCCACAGATGTAGAAACTGCCATGACCAAGCGAGATCCAACCAGGGGCGCTGACAAATGCGACAAGGCGTCTGGCAAGCCGGCCGATCGACCGGCATATCTTCAGAAGGTGTTTGACTCGATTCCGGCGCAGATAGACGCTATTAAAGCGGAGCGGGAGCGAGCCGCGAGAGAGTTGCGCAGCTTCGTCAGGAAGCTGGAGGAAGGGGAGGACGACAACAAGCGCTAGAAGGCCGGATTGCCTGCCCTGATTGTGGTATCGACCGGGCTGCATTAGAAAATGTGGATCGCCTATATTCGGGTTCTCGAAAACCGGAAGATGGGGGAGGCGGTATGATCATTGAAAATGCTGTTGCGCTTGTCGGTCTTGCCACTGTTTTCTGGTTGTTGATCTAGTCCGAGAGCCCGCGGGTTTCAGGGTTGTGGAATCCCGGCTGTGCGTGCCCGGTTGTACCAATCCTGCGCTTGGAATATGCGCCGTGTCAGGTTAGCATCGCGTCCTCGCGCCTGTAGCTCAGTTGGATAGAGCAGTAGCCTTCTAAGCTATTGGTCGGGGGTTCGAATCCTCCCAGGCGCGCCACTTTTCAACGGGGTGTACACCGGAGACATCCTTTACAGATTATACCGGACACATGGTTTACAGTTACGGTACAAAAGGATTGGTGGTCGGCTCCACCCGACCCACATACTCATCAAAGCATCCGTAAATGGCGCCGCACTGGTTATCGACAATACCTCCACCCTCACCGCGGGCATTGTGCCCAAACACTGACGGGAAAGCGCCATGCCCACTACCGCAGAGCAGCTGCAGCTTCGCAACGCGATGATCGACAACTACAACGCCTATGCCCAGGGCCTCGACAGCAAGGACTGGGCGCTGGTGCGGGCCTGTTTTGCCGATCAGGTGTTTATCGACTACGGCAGTATCAGCGACCCCACCGGCTCGCCCGATGTCGCCCGTAACAGCGACGACTGGATGCCGGTGCTGCAGGGCGTGATCAACGGATTCGATATAACCCGCCACACCATTACCAACCATCGGCCGGTGATTAGCGACAGCTCCCTCAGCTGCACCGCCTACCTCAGCGCCGATCACGTCATATTCGCCAGCCCGGAGCTGCCCATTGTATCCCCCGAGGACGTGGTAACCGTGGTGGGCGAATATACCAACTGGTACCAGCGCGATGGCGCGGGACTGAAGATCTGCCGCTCGAAACTGGTGGTCAACTACAGCGGCGGCAACCTGGCCCTGCTGGAACGGGCGATGCAGCGCGCGGCGGCGCAGGCCGGCGCCTGACGCCGGTAGCACCGCGGCGGGGTAGTTTTCTCCGGCTTGTGCAGGCGGTCATTTCTGGATATTTGTTCAGTTTGGACGGGGCATGCCCTTGCCAATTCGACGCTTGATGCAATAACCTTGGTGCCCTTTGAAGAGCACCAGATCTGTTCCCCCAATACCTCGCGCATGGGCAGCTTGCCAAGGCATAAGTGACCGGCCGGAATGGCCGATAACCGGGAAGTACAACCTCTGAAACTGAGAGCCGAAGATTTTCCGCTGCCCTGTTCACTGCATAAGCGAGTGCTGGAGCGGTTTACCGCAGCTGTGGCGCCCGCGGCCGGTGGGGTAACCATGGAGCGGGATGATCTGTTCAACTATCTGCGCAACGTGGACAGCGAGGCCCTCGACCCCCTGGAGGGTATACTTGAGCAGACCGAGGCGATAGGCGATCCCGCGGTTCCCAGTCTCGAGCAGATGACGATCATGAAATGGCTGGGTACCGCCTTCAGTGATTGGCAACGGCAGTTTCCCCTGGAGGAGCCCCTGGCAACGGAATTGCGCCGGCTCAAGCCGCTGCTGGCTGCAGTGGCGATCAGCGAGTCCGCGTTCCTGACTCCGGGCGCGCACCCTCTGCACCAGATGCTGGATACTATTCACGCGCACGCGATCGGCTGGCAGCCGCGCCTGGGTCGGGTGGGGCAGACCCTGGAAAAGCACATTGGCGAAACCGTCGATGCCGCGCTGGCCTGGTTTGACGCCCCCACCACTGACCTGGCCAGGATCAGCAGTCGCACGGTCGCAGCGTCCACCAAAGCCCGCGCCCATGCCGATCGGATGGCCAGGCGCCTGGCGGAAGCTGAGCAGGGCAAGCGCAAGATCAGCGACAGCAAGCGCGAAGCCGCCCGGATGATCAATGCCGCGCTGGACGGTCGCCAGGCTACCGCCGAAATAGGTCGGTTCCTGAAGGGGCCGTGGTATGAGAGCGCCCAGCTGGCCCTGCTCAAGTACGGGTCTCAATCCGCGGAGTGGGCGCAGGTGGTGGCAACAACCAGCAGGCTGCTGGATTCGCTGCAACCGGCCGCCGCCGATAAGGCGGGCGATACCAGTCGCCGACAGTACCTGTTCGAGCTGATTGCCGAGCTGTCCAGGGAGCTGCGTGCAGGCCTTTACAGCCTTCAGCACGATCGCGCCGCGGTCGATGATAGCGTCGAGGTGATCGAGAGAGTTCACCGGCAGTTGTTGCGCGCGCAGGAACTGCAGTTGGAGGCTGTAGCACCGATACCCCAGGTGAGCGAAGCAGCTGGTACTGCGCCTGCGTACGCAGCGCTGGAGCCGTTTCGGGAGGGCCAGTGGTTTATCCTCGATACCGAGAGCAGCCCCTCGCTGCGGGTGGCCCTGTCGTTGCGCAACGAGGACGAACAGCAGCTGCTGTTCGTAAACCAGGCCGGTATGAAGGTGCTGGAAAAGAGCTTTGCGGACTTTGCCGGGTTGGTAGCCAAAGGCAAGGTGACCCCGCTGGACTCCGGGGCGAGTTTCAGCAGGAGCCTGGCCCGCAGCGCGGGTATCGAGACCCTGGACGACCTGGAACAATTCACTGGCGTCGCGGCGCAGAAGGCCAGGCAGCGGGAACAGCAACGCAGCAAATCAGAGCAGGAGCAGAGGCGCCGGGAACTGGAGCGGGCGGAGCAGGAGCGCGCGGAACAGGAGCGGCAACAGCGCAAGGAGGCCATGCTGGAGCAGCTGCGCCTGGAAGAGCAGGAAGCCGAGCGCCAGCGCCAGCAGCGCGAGGCCGCCGAACAGGCGCGGCTGGAACAGGCGCAACAGGAGCGCCGCCAGCTGGAGGATGAGCGGGAAGCGGCGGCGCACCTGCAGGAACAGTGGGAATATATCTGCTGTCGCTACCGCGACCAGCCCGCAAGCCAGGCCCTGAAACACCCCCCGCCGCCAAATCCGCCAGGCGACGGCAGCCTGCACCTGCCCCGGTGCACCTGGGTGGGCTTTCGGGATGACGAGCAGGTTGAGCTGGCCCTGCTGGCAGCCCACCGGCGCGAGCAGGACCAGTACCTGTTCGTCGACCGCTACGGTCGCCCGTTGCGCAAACTCAGCGGCAGGGAGCTGTTGATCGTCATCACCCGGGGTGTGGCCGATATCCTGGCCTCGCGCTCCCGGTTCCGGGATGAAGTTCGCGAGGCCCGGGAGCAGGGTCAGCAGTGGCAGCCGGGCAACTACGACCTGGATGTGCAGCAGGCCGAGGATCCGGGCTGGCGCCGCAGCTATCGGCCCCAGCCTGGACTGGCCGTGGCAAACACGGTCTATCTGGAACTGGTTGCCCCGGAGTTCGGCAGCAAGAAGCCCGGTACCCTCACCCGGGTTCGCAGCGAGTACATCCGCAGGCAGGGGCTGGACCTGGCTATGGAGCACGCCCTGCCGACAGGCGCCATCCTGCAGCTGGCCGTGGAATTGCCCGGCACCGCCTGTGTACTCCACCTGGTGGCGGAAGTGGCCGGCAGCCATCCCGTTCCCCGCGCCGATGCCGGCCCGGGCTGGACTGCGGCCCTGGAACTGCTCGATGTGGATGACACGGATGTGGGGCGCTGGCAGGCCCTGGTCGACAGCCTTGGGCGCTGAGCGGGGGCGGATCAGGCGTCGGACGCCATCCGCGCTTGCAGCGCAATCGCCTTTCCCTCACAATACGCGCCTTCTGCGGCTGCCCGCAGGCGCTATGGTGATCCAGGCGGTCCCCTCGCAACGATAGGTAGTGAACCCCGCCAGGCCCGGAAGGGAGCAACGGTAGTTACCGACTCGTGTGCCGGGGTGTGGCTGTCTGGGTCGCCTCCAAATTCTTGTCAATCAATAGACCAACTACTGTTTGGCTGGCGACTCCAGTGATTATGCCCCGGGGAAATTCCCTCAGGCCAGCAGGCTTCTGCTGATCAGTTCTTTCATGATTTCCGAGGTGCCGCCGTAGATGCGTTGCACCCGGGCGTCCACGAAGGCCCGGGACACACCGTACTCGCGCATGAATCCATACCCGCCGTACAATTGCAGGCAGGAATCGGCCACCCGGCCCTGCATCTCGGTGGTCGCCACCTTGGCCATGCTGGCGGTGGCGACATCAAGCTCGCCGCTCATCAACAGGCTCTTGCATTCGTCCACGAAGGCGCGATGGACGCGGATGTCGGTGGCGGCCTCGGCCAGCTTGAATTTGGTATTCTGCAATGCCGCCAGGGGAGCGCCAAAGGCCTGGCGCTCTTTCACGTAGGCGATGGTCTGGGCCAGTACGCCCTCGGCGGCGGCAACGGCGCCGATAGCCAGCGACAGGCGCTCGCGCTGCAACTCTCCCATCAGTACCGCAAAACCCCGGTCCAGTTCCCCCAGCAGCGCGCTGGCGGGCACCCGCAGGTCCTCGAAAAACAGTTCCGAGGTGTCGGAGGCGTGCAGGCCGATTTTTTCCAGGTTGCGCCCGCGCTGGAAGCCGGGGGTGGCGGTGTCCACCAGGAACAGGCTGGTGCCCCTGGAGCCGGCGACCTCGGTGTTGGTGCGGGCGACCACGATCACCATGTCGCAGTGCTGGCCATTGGTAATAAAGGTTTTTGAACCGTTGATAACAAACTCATCGCCTTCTCGGTTGGCGGTGGTGCGCACCGCCTGCAAGTCGCTGCCGGCCCCGGGTTCGGTCATGGCGATCGCGCCTACGCAATCCCCGGCAGCCATGGCCGGCAGGTAGCGCTGTTTTTGCGCCTCGGTGCCGTTGTTGAGGATGTAGTGGGCGACGATATCCGAGTGCACCGTCATGGGCCCGCCTATGGAGCCGTAATTGGCATGGCTGAATTCCTCGACAATCGCCATGGAAAACAGGAAGTTGGCGCCGAAGCCGCCATAGGCCTCGGGCAGGTCCACGCCCAGCAGGCCCTGTTGTCCCAGTTGGTGCCACAGTTCGCGGGGAAAGATCCCGGCCTGCTCCCACTGCTCGTAGTGGGGCGCTATTTCCGCTTCGATAAAGCGTCTTACGTTGTCCCGAAACAGGGTGAGTTCTGCGTTCATGGGCGTTTTTCTCTCTTGTCGTGGGCAGTGCCTGTGGCAATAGTGCCACAATGGGGCGAGTTGGCTACCCGCAGGCACCGGGTCAGGGGCGGTTTGCCGGGGCGGGGGAGGGCGGGCGGTGTTTTGAGTCGCCTCCCGGCTGGTGTATCCTGTCACCCCTTTCAATCAGCCCAAGGCATAACCCCTCATGTCGTACCAGGTGTTGGCGCGTAAGTGGCGACCAAAAAGCTTCCGCGAAATGGTCGGCCAGGAGCACGTACTGCAGGCCCTGGTCAATGCCCTGGATCACGATCGCCTGCACCACGCCTACCTGTTCACCGGCACACGCGGGGTGGGCAAGACCACCATCGCCCGCATCCTGGCCAAGTGCCTCAATTGCGAAACCGGGGTGAGCTCGGAGCCCTGCGGCCAGTGCTCGTCCTGCCTGGAGATCGCCGAGGGGCGCAGCGTCGACCTGCTGGAAGTGGACGCGGCCTCGCGCACCAAGGTGGAGGACACCCGGGAGCTGTTGGAAAACGTCCAGTATGCGCCCACCCGGTCGCGTTACAAGGTGTACCTGATCGACGAGGTGCATATGCTGTCCGCCCACAGCTTCAATGCTCTGCTGAAGACCCTGGAAGAGCCGCCGCCCCACGTGAAGTTCCTGCTGGCGACCACGGACCCCCAGAAACTGCCGGTGACCATCCTGTCCCGCTGCCTGCAGTTCAATCTCAAGAATATGCCGCCGGAGCAGATCGTCGGCCACCTGCGCAACGTGCTCGAGCAGGAGATGGTCAGCTTCGAGGAACCGGCCCTGTACCTGCTGGGCCGGGCCGCGGCGGGCAGTATGCGCGATGCCCTCAGTCTCACCGACCAGGCCATTGCCTTCGGCTCCGGCAAGCTCTCCGAGGCCGATGTGCGCAGTATGCTGGGCAGCGTCGACCTGGGCTTCGTATACGAACTGCTGGATGCGCTGGCGGCCGGCGATGCCGCGGCCCTGCTGCAGCGGGTCGCCCACATGGCCGAGCACGCGCCGGATTTCGAGGGCAGCCTCGACGAGCTGATTTCCATGCTGCACCGGGTGGCGGTGGCCCAGGTGGTACCGGCGGCCATCGATAACAGCTGGGGTGATGCCGAGCGGATCAGCGGCCTGGCCGCGACGATCACCGCCGAGGACACCCAGCTTTTTTACCAGATCGCCCTCAACGGCAAGCGCGATATCGCCTTTGCCGCCGATCCCCGCAGCGGATTCGAGATGATCCTGCTGCGCATGGTCGCGTTCCGGCCGGCGGCGGTCCTCGATGCAGCGGTCGACCTGCAGGAGGTGCCCCCCGCCCTGGCGGCCAGCAGCGATGTCGCCCGGGAGGTCGACCCCCAGGGAAAAAAGCCCCCTAGGGAGCCGGCTGTTCCGGCTCCCGCCCTGTTCGCAGGTCTCGCTGGCCAGACGGCGGCGGCAATACCCGCCGCAGCAGCGCCAGCTGCGCCTGAGACCACCACACCCGGGCCGGCGCCAGTGGTCGAGGGCGGTAACAGGGCAGTGGACCTGTCTCCCCAGGGGTGGCCCGCGCTGCTGGAGCAGTTGGGCCTGCGGGGAATTGTGTATAACATAGCCAGCAACTGCGAATTGCGCAGCTGTGCGGGTGATGCGCTGCAGTTCGTGCTGGATCCCGCCAATGTGTCGCTTTACAACCCAGGCCACCTCGAACAGATCAGGAAAGCGCTGGAGCAACAGCTGGGGCGCTCCCTCTCGGTCGAAATAGAGCCCGGAGCGCTGCAGGCGGAGACGCCGGTACAGGCGCGGCAGCGGCAGGCGCGGGAGCGGCAGCAGTCCGCTGTGGCCTCACTGGAGGCCGATCCGGTGCTGCGGGACCTGATCAAGCGCTTTGACGGCGAGCTCGATCGCGCCTCCATTGTTCCAGTCGATTCATAGGAAACAGCCATGAAAGGAAGTATTTCAGACCTCATGCAGCAGGCCCAGAAAATGCAGGCCGATATGCAGAAGGCCCAGGAGGAACTGGCCCGGGCCGAGGTGCAGGGTGAAGCGGGCGCCGGCCTGGTCAAGGTGGTGATGACCGGCCGTCACGACGTCAAGCGGGTGTCCATCGACGACGCCGTGTTCAGCGAGGACAAGGAAGTGTTGGAAGACCTGCTGGCGGCCGCAGTCAATGACGCCGTGCGCAAGGTCGAGGCCCACAACCGCGAAGCCATGGCCGGTCTGGCTTCCGGCCTCAACCTGCCCGCGGGCATGAAGCTGCCCTTCTGAGCGGCCTTCAGTACCCATGAAATTCAGTCCCTCCCTGCAAGATTTGATCGAGGCCCTGCGCTGCCTGCCCGGCGTGGGCCCCAAGTCGGCCCAGCGCATGAGCCTGCACCTGCTGGAGCGCGACCGCGAGGGTGCCACCGCGCTGGCGCTGGCCCTGCAGACCGCGGTGGAGCGCATAGACCACTGCAGCCGCTGCCGCAATTTCACCGAACTGGAGGTCTGCGAGGTGTGCGCTGATCCCCGGCGCGACAGCAGCGTGATCTGCGTGGTGGAAACACCGGCCGATGTGCTGGCCATAGAGGAGAGCGGCGGATTCCTGGGGCATTATTTCGTGTTGATGGGGCACCTGTCGCCCATAGACGGCATCGGGCCGGAGGAACTCGGCCTGGACGTGTTCCACCAGCGCATTGTGGACGAGGAAGTCGTCGAGGTCATTCTCGCCACCAACCCCACGGTGGAGGGGGAGGCGACGGCCTATTACCTGACGGACATGCTGCAGAGCGAGGGTGTCAATGTTACCCGTATCGCCCACGGGGTACCCCTGGGCGGCGAACTGGAGTACGTGGACGGCTCCACCCTGGCGCACGCCCTCTCCGGCCGCAGGCCGGTCGCCCGATGACGAGGTACGCCCGATGCAGTGGCAGCTGATAGAGTCCGACGCCGCCCTGCACGGCGCCCTCGAGGCGATGGCGGGCAGTCCCGCAGTGGCGGTGGATACCGAGTTCATGCGCCGCAATACGTTTTTTCCCCAGGTCGCGCTGGTGCAGCTGTGCTTTGGTGACGAGGCCCTGCTGGTCGACCCGCTGGCCATCTCCGATACGGCACCGCTGGCGGACCTGCTGGGCAATCCTGCGATCACCAAGGTGCTGCACTCCGCCAGTGAGGACCTGGAAGTGTTCCAGCGCTGGCTGGGGGTGCTGCCCGAGCCGCTGTTCGATACCCAGCGGGCGGCGGCGCTGCTGAATGTGGGGTTTGGGCTGGGCTACAGTGCCCTGGTCAAGCTGGTCTGCGACGTGGACCTGCCCAAGGGCGAGACCCGTTCCGACTGGTTGCAGCGCCCGCTGACCGACTCCCAGTGCGAATACGCGGCCCAGGATGTCGCCTGGCTGCTGCCGGTCTGGCAGCACCTGCACGAGCGCTGCCTGGAGCAGGGCAAGGAGGACTGGGTGCTGGCGGACGGGCGCGATACCCTGGCCGTCTACCGCGCACCCGGCATGGATTACCTGAAACGGATCAAGACCGCCTGGAAACTGGACCGGCGCCAGCTGGGCGCCCTGTTGGCGGTGTGTGAGTGGCGCGAGCAGACCGCGCGCAGCCGCGACAAGCCCCGCGGCTGGATCATAGACGACGCCGCCTGCCTGCAGCTGGCGCAGACGCGCCCCGGCACCCCGGACGAGCTCAAGGCCCGGGTGGAACTGCCGGCGTCCGCCCTGCGCCGCGATGGCGATGCCATCCTGCAGGTGCTGGCGGCCCAGCGGGAGGTGGCCGAGGCGGATCTACCCCGGCGCCTGCCGGGCCCGCTCAATGCCGGGCAACGCCAGCGCCTGAAACGCCTCAAGGCGCAGGTGGGCGATATCGCCCGGCGCCTGGGGGCGGCCCCCGAGGCCCTGTTGCAGAGCAGGGACTACGAATTGCTGCTGCGCGAGTCCCGTGGCGAGCCCGTGGAGCAGCCGCCACACTGGCAGGGGTGGCGGCGGGAAATAGTGTTGGAGCCCCTGCGGGCCAGCCTGCAGGGAGGCGGGTCATGAAGCGCCTGGTGCAGGTATACCGCAGTCCCCGTAAAGCCGAAATGTACCTGTACGTGGACAAAAAGCGGGCGCTGGAGGATGTGCCCGAGAGCCTGTTGGCGACTTTCGGCGAGCCACAGCCGGTGCTGAGCATGCTGCTGGAACCCGGGCGCAAACTGGCCCGGGCGGATGCGGCGCAGGTACTGGCGCAGATCGGCGAGCAGGGTTTCTACCTGCAAATGCCGCCCAGCGTGGCGGATGTCGTGGCCGGGAAGGGCGACCGGTGACCGACTGGTGGAACCAGAAGCCGCTCGCGGAACTGGATGCGCGGCAGTGGGAGGCGCTGTGCGACGGTTGCGCCCGCTGTTGCCTGCACAAGCTGGAAGACGAGGACGATGGGGAAGTTTTCTATACCCGGGTGCGCTGCCGCTACCTGGACGAGCAGACCTGCCGCTGCAGCGATTACCCGAACCGCTCGGTACTGGTGGAAAACTGTATCCGCCTGGACGCCTCCAGCGTCGGCTCGCTGGAGTGGCTGCCCGTCACCTGTGCCTATCGCCTGCGGGCCCAGGGCCTGCCGCTGGCGGCCTGGCACCCGCTGGTCAGCGGTGATCCCGACTCGGTACACCGGGCCGGGATATCCATACGCGGTCGCTGTATTTCCGATGAATTTGTCCATCCCGATGGCTACGATGAACACATCGTGCACTGGGTAGAATAGGAGGGGATTGTGTTAAGCGAGAGTTCTTACCTGGCGGCGCTCTATGCCTATCTCGGCGCCGGCCTGGCCATGTTGCTGTACCTGGCATTCTGGCTGCGCAAGTACTGGCGGCCCGGCACCGTCGCGCTGCTGGTACTGCTGGCGGCGGCGCTGCTGCTCACCCCGGCCTTTCCCCGCGAGGGGGTTACCACCCTGGCCCCGGCGCTGATTGTGGCCGGTTTCCAGTTGGCCCTGGAGGGCGTGGACGGCGCCATGCATGCGCTGCGCCCCCTGGCCCTGACCGTGACCGCGGCCGTGGTGCTGGCGCTGCTGCTGCGCCTGACCATCTTCCGCAGGGCTTCTTGATTAGGCTCCGGCCAGTCGGTACCCTGTTCCGCTTTATTCCAGAACCAGAGTGATTTGCAGACTATGAAATTTGAAGGAACTGAACGTTACGTTGCCACCGATGACCTGCGCATGGCGGTCAATGCCGCGGTAACCCTGGAGCGCCCTTTGCTGATCAAGGGCGAGCCCGGTACCGGCAAGACCATGCTGGCGGAGGAGGTGGCCCTGGGTCTGGGCAAGCGCCTGATACAGTGGCACATCAAGTCCACCACCAAGGCGCAGCAGGGCCTGTACGAGTACGATGCCGTGTCGCGCCTGCGCGATTCGCAGCTGGGCGACGAGAAGGTCCACGACATTGCCAACTATATCAAGAGAGGCAAGCTGTGGGAGGCTTTCGACTCGGAGGAACAGGTGGTGCTGCTGATCGACGAGGTGGACAAGGCCGACATCGAGTTCCCCAATGACCTGCTGGTCGAGCTGGATCGCATGGAGTTCTTCGTTTACGAGACCGGGCAGACCATCAAGGCCCGGCACAGGCCCATCATCATCATCACCAGCAATAACGAAAAGGAACTGCCGGACGCCTTCCTGCGCCGCTGTTTCTTCCACTTCATCAATTTCCCGGACCGGGACACCATGCGCGAGATCGTCGCGGTGCACTACCCGGACATCACCAAACAGCTGGTACAGGAGGCCATGGAAGTCTTTTTCGATGTGCGCTCCATTCCCGGTCTCAAGAAGAAGCCCTCCACCTCGGAATTGATTGACTGGCTCAAGCTGCTGATGGCGGACGATATTCCCGACGCCATTCTCAAGGACCGCGACCAGAGCAAGGCGATCCCGCCCCTGTACGGTGCGCTGCTGAAAAATGAACAGGATGTACACCTGCTGGAACGGCTGGCCTTCATGCACCGGCGGGAGTCCCGCTAGGCCATGCTGATCAATTTCTTCCAGGGCCTGCGAGATGCGGGAGTGCCCGTCACCACCCGGGAGCTGCTGGATCTGCTGGAGGGCCTGAAACGCCATATCGCCTTTGGCAGCATGGACGAGTTCTACTATTTCAGCCGCTCCTGCATGGTCAAGGACGAAAAGTATTTCGACCGTTTCGACCGCGCGTTCGGCCTGCATTTCCAGGACCTGGAGGCGCTGGACGATGTGATCGAGGCGCTGATTCCCGACGACTGGCTGCGTTCGGAGTTCATGAAGAGCCTGTCCGAGGAGGACAAGGCCAAGATCGAGTCCCTGGGCGGCCTGGAGAAGCTGATCGAGGAGTTCAAGAAGCGCCTGGAGGAGCAGAAGAAGCGCCACCAGGGCGGCAACAAGTGGATAGGCACCGGCGGCACCTCGCCCTTCGGCCAGGAGGGCTACCACCCCGAGGGCATCCGGGTCGGGCCCAACGGCCGCAACAGGCGGGCGGTCAAGGTCTGGGAGAAGCGCGACTTCAAGAACCTGGACGACAGTGTCGAACTGGGTACCCGCAACATCAAGATCGCCATGCGCCGGCTCCGCAAGTTCGCCCGTACCGGCGCCGCCGACGAACTGGACCTGGACGATACCATCAGCTCCACGGCCCGCAATGCCGGCCTGCTGGATATCAAGATGGTGCCGGAGCGGCACAACGCGGTGAAGGTGCTGCTGTTCTTTGACGTGGGCGGTTCCATGGATCCCCACGTGCGGGTCTGCGAGGAGCTGTTCTCCGCCGCCCGCTCCGAGTTCAAGCACATGGAGTACTACTACTTCCACAATTTCCTCTACGAGAGCGTGTGGAAGAACAACTTTCGCCGCCACAACGAGCGCACCCCGTTGCTGGACGTGCTGCACAAGTACAGCCATGACTACAAGGTGATATTCGTGGGAGATGCAGCCATGTCGCCCTACGAGATCATGCAGCCCGGCGGTTCGGTGGAACACTGGAACGAGGAATCGGGCGAGCTGTGGATGCGGCGCCTGCAGGAAGTCTACGACAAGGTCATCTGGATCAACCCGCTGCCGGAGGAGGAGTGGCAGTACACCCAGTCCGTGGCGATCACCCACAAGCTCATGGAGGGCCATATGTACCCCCTGACGCTCAAGGGGCTGGAAGAGGGTATGGCCTACCTGTCCAAGTGATTCCTGCCCAGGTCGCCCGCATAGGCGATCAGGGAGGCGGTCACCGCCACGTTCAGGGATTCCACGCCGTTGGCCATGGGAATACTCAGGCTGGTGCCCGCCAGTTGGCGTACCGCGGGGCTTACGCCCTCGGTTTCATTGCCCAGCACGAATACACAGTTGCCCGCCGGCCGGTAGTCGAAGACCGACGCCTCGCCATCGGCCGCCAGGATGCAGATCGCGGTACCGGCGTCGCCACAGGCCCGCAATGCCGCCGGCAGCTCAGGGCAGATCACCACCGGCGCCCGGTACAGGGTGCCGGCGCTGGCCTTGACCACCAGCGGCCCCAGGGCCGCGTTGCCGCGGGCCGACCACAGGATGGCGTCGATGCCGCCGGCGCAGGCCGAACGCACGATCATACCCAGGTTCGCGGGGTTGCTGATACCGTCCAGCGCCAGCAGGCGCAGGGAGCGCTCCCGGGCCAGCCGGGGCAGGAAGTCCTCTAGGGTCTGGAACGCGGGGCAGGCGATATCCACCGCCACGCCCTGGTCCTGTTTGCCGTTTTTGGAGATGCGCGCCAGGGCGGCGCGACTGTGTCGCTGCACCGGCACGCCGCGCCCCTCTGCAAGTTGTTGCAACTCGGCGATAATGCCGCCTTCGCGGTTGTTGTCCGCCAGGTGCAGGGCGTGGCACTGCAGGGCGGGGTCGCGCAGCGCCTCCAGCGCCGGTTTGCGGCCGTACACCGTCAGCATCTTGCTGAAGCGGGCCTTGCGGGCCCGGTACTGGGGGCTGTCCTCCATGGGGGCGTGGCCGCTCGCGTTCAGGCGACCGACTCCCGGCCCGTGGCCAGTCGGGTCACCCGGTCGGCGGACTGTTGCATGCGCGCCGCGATCTCCTCGATCTGCGCGCCGCTGATGGGCTTGTGGATGGAGCCGGCGACAAAGCACATGACCGGGATCTCCTTGAGTACGAACACCGGTACCGAGATGGTGCTCACCTCGTAGCGTCCCTTGGGATCGACCCGGTCCAGGTGGTAGAACTCGTCACACAGGTCGTACTGGAACTGGTTGGCCGCCGCCTCCAGGGCGTCCAGGCTCCAGGCGTTGTGGATGCGATTCAGTTCGGCGGTCAGCTTTTCCTCGGCGCGGGTTTTCAGGGTGATCTCGTAGCCCCGGGCGCGAATGCCGATAGCCGCCACCCGCAGCTTCTGGTCGAGCTTCTCGTCGTAACCGCCGCGGGCCTCATGGGCGCGACTGAGCCAGGCTTCCAGCTCACGGGCCGGGGAGAACGAGGCGAAACAGGCGGCCACCGGTGCCGTGTTGGGCAGGCGCAGCCCCAGCTGAAAGGAGTCGAGCAGGGGAGTGGCGTTGCCGTACATGGCCAGCAATACCTGGTGTAACTTGGAGCGCCCGGTGACCGCGAAGCCCACCGCCAGCTCGTTTTGCAGGGCCTCCAACTCGGGGCGCGCATATTCCAGCACCGGAAACTGGGCGAAGGCGGCGTTGCCCGCGGCGATGATGGACGGGCCCAGCCGGTAGGCCTTGGTCTTGGGGTGTTGCACCAGGAACCCGTAGTTCGCCATGGTGGTGAGGATGGCGTGGCAGGTGGCCTTGTTGAGGTTCAGGCGCCGGGTCATTTCGGTGAGCCCGAAGGCCTGGGTAGGGTTGGCCATGAGCAGGTCCAGGATGGCCAGTGCCCGGGCGGTAGGTTGGGAGAAAAGTGCCACTGTATGACTCCGGTAACGCTGTGGGCGGGTGGGGCAGGCTGGGCCGCGTCACCCGATACGAGTATAATTTATTGTACCTGGCGCTATGGTAACGCCAGCGATCAGGTCAGTTCAAGCCAGCGCCAGTCGCGCTGTGGTTTTTATTTCGGAGGTGCCCCCCACCATGCAACAGATGTCAGCTGACAGCGACCGGTTCACCCTCTACGGTACGTCCGCCTGCCATCTCTGCGAGCTGGCGGAGGATATGCTGCGGCCGCTGTGTGCGGCTGCGGAATTAGAGTACACCAAGGTGGATATCAGCGAGTCGGATGAGCTGTTCCGGCGCTATGGGGTGCGAATTCCGGTACTCGCCGATTCCCGGGGCCGGGAGTTGGACTGGCCGTTTTCCCCCGAGCAACTGCGGGTGTTTTGCAGTGCCTAGTGTGCTCTATTCCTTCCTGGCAGTACCCTAGTCCTTGCCGCCCACGCGCACGGCCAGCACGTCGCGTTTGGCGCCGTGCAGCACACCGTTGGCGGTAGAACCCATCAGCAGTGCCAGGCCGTGGCGCCCGTGGCTGCCCACCACGATGAGGTCGGCATCCAGTTCGGTGGCCAGGGCGTGGATTTCGACTTCCGGCCGGCCCATAACCAGGTGGCGGTGTTCGGCGTCGATACCATTGGCCGTGCCGAAGCGTTCCAGCTGCTGGCTGGCCTGCTGGTAAATCTCGTCCTGGATACCGGAGAAATCCATGGGAATGTCGCCGCCGTAGGCGAAGCTCAGGGGTTCGATGACGTGGATGAGGTGCAACTGGGCGGTGGTGCCGCTGGCGACAGCGCGAGCCCGCTGGAAGATCATCGCGGAATCCTCGCTCAGGTCTATGGCAACGAGGATTTTCTGGTAGTCGGACATGTCGGTACTCCACATCGGGTGAAAATAACTGGGGCAGTTATAGCATAGAATGGGCGCAGGGTAATGTGCCCGCGGGGTTGCCGGGGGCGATCCCGGTGACGCCTGGGGGCTGGGAACATGGACATGACGTATCTGCTGATCATATTTGTAATCGCCCTGGCGCTGGCGCCCCTGTCCCATTTCGTTCCCAGCAAGCGCCAGCGGGAGGTGGCGCGCCTGCGCGAGTATGCGGCGGTGCACGGCCTGTTCGTGGAATTTCGCGGTTTGCCGGGGCAGGCGCCTGGCAGACCCCGGGAATCCGCGGGCAACCAGACTATCTACTACGGGCGACGCCTGCCGGCCTCGCGGCAAAAGAGCGCCAGCTCCCAGGCCTGGCTGCGCGAGGGCGAGGCCTGGCGGGCGATGGAGCGTAGCACGGGTATCCCCGCCGCGCTGCAGGAACTGCCCCCCCAGGTGCTGGCCGCCAGCGCCGACGAGCACAGTTGCGGCGCCTACTGGCGGGAGTCGGGCGGGGTTGAGGTTGTGGAGCAGATCAGGCAGGCTCTGGAGGCCTGGTCGGGTCAGTTGCGCGGGTAGGCGGCGCAGGCGAATCCGGGAATTCGCTTGACCCCGTGGGGCAGGCACACTATATATGCCACCTTTTCACTGGCCGCGAGCGCCGGTCCATTCACCAGACCGGGTGGGCAGTAAAGGAATCTATGGGTAAGTCACTAGTCATCGTCGAATCGCCAGCCAAGGCGAAAACCATCAATAAGTACCTGGGCCCGGACTTTATCGTCAAGTCCAGCGTGGGTCATATCCGCGACCTGCCGACCGCCGGCAGCGGCACCGGTGTGGACCCCAAGGAGCGCGCCGCCCAGGCCGCCAAGACCCGCAAGATGGCCCCGGAAAAAAAGGCCGAGTACCGCAAGCAGAAGTCCCGGGACCAGTTGATCCGGCGCATGGGCATCGACCCGGAGCATGGCTGGAAGGCCAATTACCAGATTCTCCCGGGCAAGGAAAAAGTGGTGAGCGAACTCAAGAAGCTCGCCGCCAGCGCCGACGCGATCTACCTCGCGACCGACCTTGACCGCGAGGGGGAGGCCATTGCCTGGCACCTGCGGGAGGCCATCGGCGGCGACGACAGCCGCTACCAGCGCGTGGTGTTCAACGAGATCACCAAAAAAGCCATAACCGAGGCTTTCGAGCAACCTTCCGATCTGGACCAGAACCGGGTCAACGCGCAGCAGGCCCGCCGCTTTCTCGACCGGGTGGTGGGGTACATGGTGTCGCCGCTGCTGTGGGCCAAGGTAGCCCGGGGGCTTTCCGCGGGGCGAGTGCAGTCGGTGGCGGTACGCCTGATCGTGGAGCGCGAGCGTGAAATCCACGCCTTCGTGCCGGAGGAGTATTGGGAGGTGCATGCTGACCTGGCTACCGCCCGGAACGATATGGCGCGTTTCCAGGTGCGCAAACAGGGCGGGGAGGAGTTCCGCCCCAACAGCGCCGAGGCCACCAAGGTCGCCACCGACGCACTGCAGCGGCTGCCCTATGTGGTCAGCAAGCGCGAGGACAAGCCCACCCGGTCAAAACCCGGCGCGCCCTTTATAACCTCCACCCTGCAGCAGGCAGCCAGCACCCGCCTGGGTTTCAGCGTCAAGAAGACCATGATGATGGCCCAGCGTCTTTACGAGGCGGGCTATATTACCTACATGCGGACCGATTCCACCAACCTCAGCGCCGAGGCGGTGGCGGCCTGTCGCAACTATATCGGCAAGCAGTTCCCGGCCAAATATCTGCCCGAAGCGTCCCGGCTGTACTCCTCCAAGGAGGGCGCCCAGGAGGCCCACGAGGCCATCCGCCCCTCGGACGTGACCGTGTCCCAGAGCGCCCTGCAGGGCATGGAGCGCGACGCCGAGCGCCTCTATGAGCTGATCTGGCGCCAGTTCGTCGCCTGCCAGATGCCCGACGCGCAATATCTCTCCACGGTGGTAACCGTCACCGCCGGCGACTACCAGCTCAGCGCCAAGGGCCGCATCGTGGTCTTTGATGGCTACACCCGGGTACAGGCCCCGGCGGGCCGCAAGGGTGACGACACCGTGCTGCCGGATATGAAAGAGGGCGATGCCCTGACCCTGGAAAAGCTCGATCCGGCCCAGCATTTTACCAAGCCCACGCCGCGCTACGGCGAGGCCAGCCTGGTGCGGGAGCTGGAGAAGCGGGGCATAGGCAGGCCCTCCACGTACGCCGCCATCATCTCCACCATCCAGGACCGCGGCTATGTGCGCCTGGAGAACAAGCGTTTCTACGCTGAGAAAATGGGTGAGATCGTCACCCAGCGCCTGCAGAGAAGTTTTACCGAGCTGCTGGATTACGGTTTCACCGCCTCCATGGAGGCGCACCTGGACGAGGTGGCCCAGGGCAAGCTGGACTGGCGGGAATTGCTGGACCGGTTCTACGGCGAGTTCTCAGGGCTATTGGAATTGGCCGAGGAACCCGAACCCCGGGGCATGCAGCCCAACGAGCCGACGCCCACCGATATACCCTGCAGCAAGTGCGGCCGGCCCATGCAGATTCGCACCGCCAGCACCGGGGTGTTCCTGGGCTGTTCCGGTTACGCGCTGCCGCCCAAGGAGCGCTGCAAGAACACCATCAACCTCACCCCGGGGGACGAGGCCATCCGCGAGGACGCGGACGACGAGGCCGAGTCCAGGCTGCTGATCGCCCGCCACCGGTGTTCGCTGTGCAATACCGCCATGGACAGTTACCTGATCGATGAGTCGCGCAAACTGCACGTCTGCGGCAACAATCCCGACTGTCCGGGTTATGAGGTGGAAACGGGCAAGTTCAGGATCAAGGGCTACGACGGCCCGGTGATCGAGTGCGACAAGTGCGGCGCCGATATGCAACTCAAGACGGGCCGCTTCGGCAAGTATTTCGGCTGTACCGCCGAGGCCTGCAAGAACACCCGCAAGCTGTTGCGCAACGGCGAGGCGGCGCCCCCCAAGATGGACCCCGTGCCGATGCCCGAGCTGGCATGCCAGAAAGTGGAGGACCACTATATCCTGCGCGATGGCGCCGCCGGCTTGTTCCTCGCCGCCAGCCAGTTCCCGCGCAACCGCGAAACCCGCGCGCCGTACCTCGACGAGTTGCTGCCCCACAAGGATGAAATCGATCCCAAGTACAGCTTCCTGTTCAGTGCGCCGGTGGCCGATCCCGACGGCAATCGCGCCCAGGTGCGTTTCAGCCGCAAGACCAAGGAGCAGTACGTGATGACCGAGGTCGATGGCAAGGCCACCGGCTGGAAGGCGTTTTACCAGGGTGGCAAGTGGCAGGTGGAGCAATCCGCCGCCAAAGCCAAGAGCAAGGCGCCCGCCCGGCGCAAGAAGAAGTGAGTGCCGCCCGGGGCAGGGCCAACCAGTCCCTGTACCTGGCCCGTATCCTGCTGGACGCCTGGGACGAGGCCCTGGACCGGCAGGAACTCCCTGCCAGGGTCGTCAACCAGGCCTTTTTACCGGCTGTAAAGCTGCACCTGGGCCAGGCCTACGGCTGGTTCCTCCTGGCTGCCGCCCAGTTGGACCGGCTGCCTGAGCGGCCCCCGGCCCGCAGTGCCGAGTTGCCGCCCGTTCCCGAGGGCAAGGCGGTACCGGGTGAGATCCGGGAACTGTCCCAGTTGGAGTCCGGCGGCTGGCTGGCGGACATGCTGGCCGACGAACAGCCGCTGGCTGCCCCGCAGCCTGTCGCCCGCGACAACCTCGTGATCGCGACGGCGGCTATGCCCGGCGCGGCAGAGGCCCGGGACTGGCTGGCAAAGCTGGGGGCGCTGTTTGAACGCATGGGCGACTCCCTGAACGAATACTAGACCCGCCGCAGGCGCGGGTGGTCGCGCGCGCCCCGGGCTGTTAGACTGGCCGCTCACATGCAGCAAACAGAGGTTTATTGAATGCCTGCATCTTTACTGGAGATCGTCGATCTCGGAGACGGCGAGGTTGTCCTGCAAAGGGCGGATGACGCTGCGGAACCGCTGGTTACCATCCGCTTTTCTGATGAAACACGCATTTACCTGATGGATAACGGTCTGGAAGTTGCCAGGGCGATGATACAGGCCGGCATCCAGGCGGCCGCGGCTATTGCCGAGCAGGCCGAGGTGGAAGCGGACAGCGCTGCGTCGACCACTACCGCCCGTATTCTGCACTGATCTCGGCCGCGGGCTCAGTTGCCCCGGCGCAGAACACCCACGCTGATACCTTCGATGGCGAAGGACTGTTCGCGCAAATCCACTTTTATCGGCTCATAGCTGCTGTTTTCCGGCAGCAGTTCCAGCAGGTGTTTCTGGCGGGTCCGGTGCAGGCGCTTGACCGTGACTTCGTCGTCGATGCGCGCCACCACGATATCGCCATTGTCGGCCACCGGGGTGCTGTGCACCGCCAGCAAATCGCCGTCGAAGATGCCGATCTCGATCATGCTGTCGCCCTGCACCGTCAGGAAATAATCCGCCGGGGGTTTGAAAAAGGAGGGCGCCAGGTCGCAGTAGTCTTCTATATGCTGCTGGGCCAGCACCGGGTTGCCCGCCGCCACCCGGCCGACGATGGGTATGCCCGCGCTCTCGGGCAGCCTTATGCCCCGTGAGGCACCGGCGATCATCTCGATCGCGCCCTTGCGCGCCAGGGCCTTGAGATGCTCTTCCGCCGCGTTGGCGGACCTGAACCCCAACTCCCTGGCGATATCGGCCCGGGTGGGGGGATAACCGGTCTGGTCGATATGCTGGCGTACGAGGTCCAGCACTTGCTGTTGTCGCGCAGTGAGCTTTTCCATCACGGGCACCATCTGGTTATTTATACAGGTGCTGTGATTATATACAGTGTGTGCTTGCGGGCACAAGCGGCTTTAGCAGGCGGCCTGGCGCCGCGGGGGGAGGGGAGCCGGCTGTGGTGGACTGGCCTCCGGCTCAGTAGTCTTCCACGCCGTACATGGTGTCCGGCTCGACGAAGTTGAGGGGGCTGTTCCACTCCTCGGGATGATAGGGGAGATCGGGGTCCAGCATATCCTCATCATCCAGTTCGAAGGGATTGCGCCAGTCCTCGGGGGCGGCCACTTTCTGCAGGTGCAGTTCGCGCCAGCCGTCGAGGTCGTACTCCGCGACCTCACCGTCCAGGTACTGCAGCTCTATGGTCAGGGTCGAGGGGTCCCAGTCGATGACCTCGAACAGTGCCTCGGACTCGGTATCCTTGTACCATTCACCGATGAGGGGAGTCAGCATTTTCATGATTCGCTGTCCTGAAAAAGGGTTTGTCAGGTCAACATATCACGCTGTCATGTGCTGTCCATTATGTGAGAACGGCATAAGAATAACGTTGCAAATTACCGCGTTTCCTAACAGAAATGTTTTGTACCGCGATCAAGCAGTTGCGCGGGCTTTCCAGAGTTGACTTAAGTTGGCCATGCCCTTTATATACTCGTTCCTTGCTAACCTGTCGGTTTTGACATGAAAAAACTGTCTAAGCGGCTACTTGCCGACAGGCAAAACCACCGGAGTCCCACCCGCCCATGAATCGCTTTGAACAGCTCCTGACCCAGGGCGCCGACTTCGGCAGCGTCGAGGCGCAACTGCTGACGCTGGCGGCCCTGCTGGTGCTGGGCGCGGTCGCGCACCTGCTGCTGGGATTCTTTTTCCGGCGCCTGCACCGCATCGCCCGCCTCAGCGAGCAGCGCTGGGACGATGTGATCATCACCGCCCTGGAGCGGCCCCTGCGCCTGCTGCTGTGGCTGGTGGTGCTGTCCCTGGCGCTGGAGGTCCAGCGCATGGTACCGCTGCTGGCAAAAGCCCCGCAGCAGGTTTACTACACCGGTTTGGTGTTGCTGTTCGCCTGGTTCCTGCACCGGCTGATCGCCGGCGTGGAACGGGAGCTGCTGGAACACAAGCGCGACCTGACCGCTTCCACCGACAAGGCCACGGTGCGGGCCACATCCAAACTCGCCCGCATCACCCTGTGGATGATAGCTGCGCTCATGGTGCTGCAGACCCTGGGGGTCTCCGTTTCCGGGCTGCTGGCTTTCGGGGGTATAGGCGGTATCGCGGTGGGCTTTGCCGCCAAGGACCTGCTGGCCAATTTCTTCGGCAGTCTCAGTATTTACCTGGACCGCCCCTTCACCATCGGCGACTGGATACGCTCTCCCGACAAGCAGATCGAGGGTACGGTGGAGGACATAGGCTGGCGCCTGACGCGCATCCGCACCTTCGACCAGCGCCCGCTGTACGTGCCCAATGCCACCTTCAGCCAGATCTCGGTGGAAAACCCCTCGCGCATGTTCAATCGCCGCATCTACGAAACCATCGGCATCCGCTACCAGGACGCGGCGGCCATGGCGGCTATCGTGGAGCAGGTCAGGACCATGCTGGAGCAGCACCCGGACATCGATCTCGAGCGCACCCTGATCGTCAACTTCGTGTCCTTCGGGCCCTCGTCACTGGATTTCTTTATTTACACTTTTACCCGCACCACCAACTGGGTGGAGTTCCACAGGGTCAAGCAGGACGTGCTGCTGAAGGTGCTGGCCATTATTCACGACCACAACGCGGACGTGGCCTTTCCCACCCGCACGCTGCATGTGGAGCAAACGGCGCCGGAGCCCAGCCCGTGAACCGCCTGGCGATTATCGGCGGGACCGGCGTGGACGAGCTGGAGGGCCTGGATATCGTCGCTGCGCACATGCCGGAAACGCCCTACGGCCAGCCCTCCCGCGCTATCCAGGAGGGCCGCCTGGGGGGCATTGGGCTGTTGTTCCTGCAACGCCACGGCAGCCCTGCCATGATTCCGCCGCACCTGATCAACTACCGGGCCAATCTGTGGGCGTTGCAGGCGCTGGGCGCCACGGATATTGTCGCCATCAACGCCGTGGGTGGCATTGCAGCCGGCATGCTGCCGGGGCGGCTGGTCATTCCCGACCAACTCATCGACTATACCTGGGGACGCGAGCACACCGTCGACGACGGCAATGAAGGCGCCCTGCGGCATATCGATTTCACCGAGCCCTATGATCCCGTCCTGCGCGCCGCCCTGCTGGCGGCCGCGGCCGGTGCCGGTATCCCCTGTGCGAGCAGCGCGGTGCACGGGGTCACCCAGGGGCCGCGCCTGGAAACCGCGGCGGAGATTCAGCGCATGGCGCGCGACGGCTGCGACGTGGTGGGCATGACCGGCATGCCGGAGGCCTCACTGGCTCGTGAACTGGGGCTGGCCTATGCCTGCGTGTGCATGGTGGTCAACCCCGCCGCCGGCCTTGGGCAGGAGCCCATTTCCCTGCAGATGATGCGCGCCACGCTGGCGCGGGAGGCGGCGGTGGTGAGAATGCTGCTGCGGGCCCTGCTGCAGGACCGTTACGGAGCCTGAGTCCCGGACAGGGGCGGCTGCTGGGCGGCGATCGCCGCCAGCTCTTCGGCACTTACCGGGGTGAAGCGGATGACCACGCCCAGCAGGGGATGGTCGATATAGTGCGTCTCATTGCTGCGCATGCGCGCTTTTTGCTGCAGCGCCACGGCGTGGCGGAAGGGATAGGCGGGCCGGGTGTCCAGCTCGGGTATGACCTCCGCCAGGCCGTCCTCGCCCAGGGTGCCGGCGGCGGCGCCCGGTTGTGGCCCCATGCCGGTGGCGGCTGTAGCGACCGGCTCCGGTGCTTCCTGCGCCGCCGCGCCGGCGGATGCAGCGGGCAGCGGCAGGTCGCCCGCTGGCAGCGGCTCCTCGATAATCAGGGAGGGCGGGCTCAGGGGTGGGGCCGGCATCTGCCAGGTGCCGGGCAGATAGCTGCCAGCGGTATTGAGCCACAGGTCCGTTTCCACCTGCAGGTAGCGGGTCAGGTACAGCTTGATACTGCCCTGCAGGCGGGGCCACTGGCCGGTGTCGCCGGAGTCATCCAGCACGATGGGCAGGCTGTCGCCCTCGGAGGGCACCGGCTGCACCCAGGTCTCGTGAAACAGGACCTCGTAGCGCCCGCTGCGCTCCAGTTGCGCCACCTTGCCGCCCAACTCCCGGTACCCCTGCGGCAATACCACGAAGGGAACCGGCCCTGCCGTCGCCGCCGGGCCGGCGGGCTCGGTCGCCGCGCCGTCCGCGGGGGCGCCGGTGGCCGGGGCTGCGGCTGCCGTATTGCCCGCGCTGGCGGCGGCCGCGGTATCGATCACGGGCTGCGGCGGCACAATCACGGGCTGCGGCGGCACAGGCGCGCCGCCGGTGCCGGGCCCCGGCAGGGTGATGATCTGGCGCCCGTAGGTATCCACGATACTCGTGCCGGGATACTGCCGCAGGTTGGCCCGCACCCGCTCGGGATAGATCAGAAAGCGTGCCTCGTCGGGGTAGTCCAGCCTGGGAATGGCTTCCCACTGCTCCGGGCTGGCCGCTCCGCCCGCTTCGGCAGGCGCCGCCCGGTGGGCGAAGACCACCAGTTCCACCCGGAACCAGCGGTTGTCCTGGGCCACGGTAGTAGCGCTGGCCAGCAACAGGGCGATGGCCGCCAGGGCGGGCAGGGGGTGCAGGGGGTGCAGGGGGGTTAATCTGGGCATCAGGCAGCGTTTTCCGTCAGGTCATTGGCAAAAGTGTCCAGCAGCGCCTCGATAAACTGCTGGCGCTCGGCCGGGTCGGGCAGTTCGCGCTCGAAGCGCAGGCGCGTGGCCCCGGCCAGTTTATATGCACGGGGCTCGCCCTGCACCAGTTTCACCAGGGTGAGGGGATTCACCGGGGTGTTGGTCTTGAAATCGATGCTGCCACCACCGGCACCGGCCTCGATGGCCCGGATTCCCAGCTGCTCCGCCTTGAGGCGCAGCCTCGCCAGCAGGAACAGGTTCCTGATCTGCGGTGTCAACAGCCCGAACCGGTCTATCATCTCGACCTGCAGCTCGCGCAGGCCGTCCTCATCGGGGGCGGCGGCGATACGTTTGTACAAGACCAGCCGGCTGTTGATATCCGGCAGGTAGTCCTCGGGAATCAGGGCCGGCAGGTGCAGGTTGATTTCGGTGCCCTGTTCCAGCGGCGCATCGATATCGGGTATCTCCCCGCGCTGCAGGGACTTCACCGCCCGTTGCAGCATGTCCATGTACAGGGAAAAACCCACGCTGTGAATCTGCCCGCTCTGTTCGTCCCCCAGCAGTTCACCCGCGCCGCGTATCTCCAGGTCGTGGGTGGCCAGCAGGTAGCCGGCTCCCAGGTCGCCGGCGGCCTCGATGGCCTCCAGGCGCTTGCCGGCGTCCGGTGTCAGGGCTGAGCGGGGTGGAATCATCAGGTAGGCGTAGGCCTGGTGGTGGGAGCGACCTACCCGGCCGCGCAACTGGTGCAGTTGCGCCAGCCCGAACTTGTCGGCACGCTCGATGATGATGGTATTGGCATTGGGAATATCGATGCCGGTCTCGATGATGGTGGTGCACAGCAGGATGTGATGGCGCTGGTGGTAGAAGGCCGACATGACCTGTTCCAGCTCGGTCTCGCGCATCTGCCCGTGGCCCACCGCGATGCTGAGATCCGGTAGCAGTTCCCGCAGTTTGCGGGCCTGTTCCTCTATGGTCCTGACCTCGTTGTGCAGGTAGTAGACCTGGCCGCCGCGCAGGGTCTCGCGCAGCACGGCTTCCTTGATCAGGGCGATATTGTGCTCGCGCACAAAGGTCTTGATGGACAGGCGCCGGGCCGGCGGCGTGGCGATAATGGACAGGTCGCGCATGCCACCCATGGCCATATTGAGCGTCCGGGGTATGGGGGTGGCCGTGAGGGTAAGTACGTCGACTTCGGCGCGCAGGGCCTTGATGACTTCCTTCTGCCTGACCCCGAAGCGATGCTCCTCGTCGATGATCAGCAGCCCCAGGTCAGCGAACCGGAAGTTGTTCTGCAGCAGCTTGTGGGTGCCGATCAGGATGTCCACTTCACCCGCGGCCACCCGTCGGGTCACCTCGCTCAATTGCTTGCCGGACTTGAACCTCGACACCACTTCGACAGTGACGTCCCAGTCGGCAAAGCGGTCGCTGAAAGAGTTGAAATGCTGCTGCGCCAGCAGGGTGGTGGGCACCAGCACCGCCACCTGCTTGGCGCTGCGGGTGGCCAGGAAGGCCGCCCGCATGGCCACCTCGGTCTTGCCGAAGCCCACGTCGCCGCAGACCAGCCGGTCCATCACCCGGGTGCTCTGCATATCGCCTATCACCGCGTCGATGGTGTCCTGCTGGTCCGGGGTTTCCTCGAACGGGAAGGCGGCGGCGAACTGCTCGTAGTCGTGGTCGCAGGCGCCGAAGGCGAAGCCCTGCCTGGCCTCGCGCCGGGCGTAGACATCCAGCAATTGTGCCGCCACGTCGCTGGCCTTCTCGCTGGCCTTGCGGCGGGCTTTTTCCCACTGGTCCGAGCCCAGTTTGTGCAGCGGGGCGAGTTCCGGGTCGGCGCCCGCGTAGCGGCTGATGAGGTGCAGCGAGGCCACCGGCACATACAGCTTCGAACCCTGGGCATACTCCAGGGTCAGGAACTCCGCCTGTTGGCCGTCCACCTCCAGGGTCTGCAGCCCGGTGTAGCGGCCCACGCCGTGTTCCAGGTGGACCACCGGTACGCCCTCGCGCAGCTCGTTGATGTCCCGGAAGATATTGGCTGCCGCCGCCTCGTCCTGCTTCTGGCTGCGGCGGCGGCGCTGGGCCACCCGGTTGCCGAACAGCTGCGCCTCGCATACCAGGGTGGGCTGCTCGGGTCCGAAGTACATGCCCCTGTCCAGCGGCGCCGTGGCGATGGCGAAGTCCAGGCCGGACTGCAGGAAGTCGTGCCAGTTGGCCACCGGCGGCGGTTCCAGTCCCACCTCCCGCAGGGACTCCAGCAGCACTTCCCGGCGCCCGGCGGATTCCGCGCACAGCAGTACGGGAGCCCGGTGCTCATCCAGGAAGCGAGCCAGGCGCTCCGCCGCTGTCAGGTTGCGGTCCCCGGCCAGGTCGGGGGGTGGTTTGACCCCCGACTGCCGGTGTACGGGCGCGTCCTGGTTGTGGCGCAGTTCCAGCACCGCGTAGCGACCCAGAATCTGGTACAGCTCCTCCACCGGGGTAAAGCAGCGCCGCGGGGGCAACAGGGGGCGCCGCGGGTCGATGCCGTATTCCTCGAAGCGTGTGTTGACTTCCTCCCAGAAATGGCTGGCGGCGCCGTGATGATCGCCGCTGGTGATAAGCGCGGTGTTTTCCGGCAGGTAATCGAAGAGCGTGGCGCAGCGCTCGAAAAACAGCGGCAGGTAGTACTCGCAGCCCCCCGGGCTGCGCCCGGCGCTGACCTCCACGTAGGTGGGGCACAGATCCGGATCCACCTCGAAACTGTCATACCAGTTCATCTGGAAGCGGCTGATAGCGCCGCGATCCAGGGGGTATTCACGGGCCGGCAACAGCCGGATGGCCGCTACCTTTTCCACGGTGCGCTGGGACTCCGGGTCGAAACTGCGCAAGCTGTCGACCTCGTCGTCCAGCAGGTCGATCCGGTAGGGCAGTTCGCTGCCCATCGGGTAGATATCCAGCAGGGAGCCGCGCAGGGCGAACTCACCGTGCTCGTAGACGGTCTCCACGTTCGCATAGCCGTTGCGCTGCAGGTTGCGACGAAAGCTGTCTATGTCCAGCGACTGCCCGGTTTCCAGTACCAGGCTGGAACCGGCGATATACTCGGTGGGCGCCAGGCGGTGCATCAGGGTCGGGATGGGGACCACCAGGATGCCAGAGGTCGCGGCGGGGAGCCGGTACAGGGTATCCAGGCGCTCGGAAATGATGTCCTGGTGTGGGGAAAAATTATCGTAGGGCAGGGTTTCCCAATCCGGGAAGGCCAGCACCTCCACTGGTGCGTCCAGGAAGAAAGGCAGCTCCCGCTCCAGCGCCAGTGCCGAACTGGTGTCCGCGGTAATCACCACCAGCAGGCGCCCGGGCTGTGCCAGTTCGGCGATGCAACGGGCGTCGGCGCTGCCGGCGAAGGGACCCAGGGCGGTGCGCGTGGCTGCTTGCCGGGGCCATGGGGTGCTTGACAGGAGTTTGGAAAACATAGGCTCTGGAGTGGGTGGGCGAGGGGCGCTGCGGCGCTATTGTAGCGCCAAGCCCGCGTGGATAACCAGCAAGCTGCGGTTGGGTCCCGGAAAATTGCCCCTCGCAACTTGCACGGCCCCGGCGCTATGACGATAATACGCGCCCCGAACCCCGCCCAGCCTGAGGAACACCTACGTGACCGAAGATCGCCAGCGCCCACGCCCCGACGACTACTTCAAGAACTGGAAAGAGCGGGAGGCCCTCGCCGAGGGCATGATTCCCCTGGTGGGACGGCTGTCGCGCGAGAAAAGCGTCAAGTGCTACATCTACGGCAAGCCGCTGGTGAATCGCTCGGTGCTGGAGATCATGAAGGATCACCGCTATGTGCGCCAGGTCGAGGGCAACGAACTGTCCGAGTTTGAGACCTATCCCGTTTTCACCCACCTGATGGGCCTGGACCTGGGCCCCGCCCACATCGATGTCGGCCGCCTGGCGGTGCGCTACCAGGAGGAGGGGGTACCCGCCGGCCAGAGCCTGGAGCAGTACGTGGAGCAGGAGCTGGCCGACCTCGTGGGCAGCAAGAACAGGCCGCTGGAGCAGCCCCAGGACGTGGTGTTGTACGGTTTCGGCCGTATCGGTCGCCTGATGGCCCGGCTGCTGATCGAGAAGACCGACGGCGGCGACTGCCTGCGCCTGCGAGCCATCGTGGTGCGCAAGGGCAGCGCGCCCAACGACCTGGTCAAGCGGGTCAGCCTGCTGCGCCGCGACTCGGTGCACGGCGCCTTTGACGGCACCATCCGGGTGGACGAGGAGCACCAGTCCTTCGTGGCCAACGGTAACGAGGTGAAGGTGATCTACGCCAACAGCCCGGCCGAAATCGACTATACACAGTACGGTATCAACAACGCGATCATCATCGACAATACCGGCGCCTGGCGTGACGAGGCGGGCCTGTCCCAACACCTCAAGAGCAAGGGTGCCAGCAAGGTGATCCTGACAGCGCCGGGCAAGGGCGATCTCAAGAATATCGTCGCCGGGATCAACAGCGACCTGATCGAGCCCTCCGATACCATCATTTCGGCCGCCTCCTGTACCACCAATGCCATCGCCCCGCCGCTGAAGGCCATGGACGACGAGTACGGCGTGGTCACCGGGCATGTGGAAACGGTGCACGCTTACACCAACGACCAGAACCTCACCGACAACTACCACAAGGCATCGCGCCGCGGCCGCAGTGCACCTATGAACATGGTGATTACCGAGACCGGCGCCGCCAAGGCGGTGGGCAAGGTGTTGCCGCAGTTAATGGGCAAATTGACAGGCAATGCCATCCGCGTGCCCATCCCCAACGTGTCCATGGCCATCCTGAACCTGACCCTGGGACGGGAGACCAGCGTGGAGGAGGTCAATGAGTTCATGCGCAACCAGGCCCTGCACTCGGCCCTGCGCAACCAGATCGACTACTCCGCTTCCCCGGAGATCGTGTCGACGGATTTCGTCGGCTCGCGCCATGCCTGTGTCTTCGATGCCCAGGCCACCATCGTCAACGGCAGGCAGGCGGTGCTGTACCTGTGGTACGACAATGAATTTGGTTACAGCTGCCAGGTGCATCGCGTGCTCGAGAAAATGGCGGGCATCCACTTCGCCGAGTATCCGCGAGAGGGGTAGGCTGGTAGAGAGCGGCCGCGGCCGGTGCGCCGCGGTCACCGGGTTATCTTGAATCCAACAAAACTTGTTCGGAATCAAAGAACTCGGGGGCGCCGTGTGGCGTTTGGTGGAGGCAATCCGCTATAATGCGCGCGGTCCGGGTGCCGACATGCGCTTGCTGCGCACCCAACAGGGTTTTCGCCCTTGAGACGGCTTCAGCCCATCCACATATTTTTCGAATCTGTAGGCAGATCGTATGATCAAGATCAAGCGGGGCATGGACATTCCTATCCTGGGAGCTCCCCAGCAAGTGATAGATGACGCGCCCGCGCCGCGGGCCGTGGCGCTGGTGGGGTTCGACTACGTGGGGATGAAGCCCACCATGGAAGTGAAGGAGGGCGACCGTGTCAAATGCGGCCAGCTGTTGTTCACCGACAAGAAAACCCCGGGTGTTTGCTACACCGCGCCCGGCAGTGGCGTGGTCTCGGCCATCAACCGCGGCGCCAGGCGCGTGCTGCAGTCCGTGGTTATCGACCTGGACGGCGACGAATTCGAACAGTTTGACAGCCACAGCGCCGACGCGGCCAGGGCGCTGGACGCCGCTGCCATTCGCCGGCAACTGGTGAACAGCGCCCAGTGGACCGCGCTGCGCACCCGCCCCTACAGCAAGGTACCGGCCCCGGACAGCGATGCGGCCGCCATCTTTGTCACGGCCATGGACACCCACCCGCTGGCGGCGGACCCCGCGGTTATCATCGCCGAACAGCGCGATGCCTTCGCCCTGGGCCAGGACCTGCTGGCGAAGCTCACCGCCGGCAAGGTCTATGTCTGCGCGGCACCGGAGGCCGATATTCCCCAGGGGCGGGCGGGCAACATCGAGCTGGCCCGGTTTTCCGGCCCCCATCCCGCCGGCCTCGCCGGAACCCACGTACATTTTCTCGAGGGCGCCAGCGCCAGCAAGGTGGTCTGGACCATCGGCTACCAGGACGTCATCGCCATCGGCCGCCTGTTCCTGGACGGCAAGCTCTACACCCAGCGTGTGATCGCCCTGGTCGGGCCCCAGGTCGAGCGGCCACGCCTGCTGCGCACCCGCCTGGGTGTCGATCTCCAGGCCCTGTGCGCGGGGGAGTTGCGCGCCGGGGACAACCGCATCATCAGCGGCTCGGTGCTGGGCGGTCGCGCGGTACATGGCGGCACCGCCTACCTGGGGCGCTATCACAACCAGGTCAGCGTATTGCTGGAGGGCCGCAAGCGGGAGTTCATGGGCTGGATATCGCCGGGCTTCAACAAACACTCCAACATGGGCATCTATTTCACCAGCTTTTTTGGCACCAAGCCGCTGCCCATGACCACCACCACCAATGGCAGCGAGCGGGCCATGGTGCCCGTGGGCAGCTACGAGAAAATCATGCCGCTGGACATTCTGCCTACCCAGCTGCTGCGCTCGCTCATCGTGGGCGACACCGAAATGGCCCAGGCACTGGGCTGCATGGAACTGGATGAGGAAGACCTGGCGCTCTGCACCTACGTCTGCCCCGGCAAGTACGAGTATGGCCCCATCCTGCGGGACAACCTGACTCGAATCGAGAAGGAGGGTTAAGGCGTGGGACTGCGCAAGATTCTTGACGATATCGAACATCATTTCCAGGAAGGGGGGCGCTACCAGAAGTGGTTCGCCCTGTACGAGGTATTCGATACCTTCCTGTACGCGCCCAACAGCGTCACCCGCTCCACCGCGCATGTGCGCGACGGGGTAGACCTCAAGCGCATCATGATCACCGTCTGGCTGGCGGCCTTTCCCGCCATGTTCTACGGCATGTACAACCTGGGCCTGCAGTCCTACGAAGTGATGCCCGAGTGGCAGCGCATGGAGGGCCTGGAGGGCTGGCGCGGCTACCTCATCAGTATGCTCAGCGGCTACGATCCCGGCAGTATCTGGGACTGCTTCTGGTTCGGGGCGGTGTATTTTCTGCCCATTTATATCGTCACCTTCCTGGTGGGGATCAGCTGGGAGATCCTGTTCGCCATCCGGCGCGGCCACGAGGTGAACGAGGGCTTCTTCGTCACCTCCATCCTGTTCGCGCTCACCTGTCCCCCGGACATTCCCCTGTGGCAGGTGGCCCTGGGTATCAGTTTCGGCGTGGTGATCGGCAAGGAAGTGTTCGGCGGCACCGGCAAGAACTTCCTCAACCCGGCCCTCACCGGCCGCGCTTTCCTGTACTTCGCCTACCCGGCACAGATGTCCGGCGATACCGTGTGGCGTGCCTTCGATGGCTACACCGCCGCCACCACCGTGCTGGAGGCCGATGCCTATACCGGCCCCACCGCCCTGTCGCTGGCGGCGTCCAAGGGCATGGAGGCCCTGCAGCAGCAGTGGAGCTGGATGGAGGCCTTCCTGGGCTCGATACCCGGCTCCATCGGTGAGACCTCCACCCTGGCCATCTTCATAGGCGGTGTCCTGCTGCTGCTCACCCGGGTCGCCTCCTGGCGCATCATGGCGGGCGTCATGCTGGGCATGATCGGCCTGTCCACCCTGTTCAACGTGGTCGGCTCCGACAGTAACCTGTCTTTTGCCATGCCCTGGTACTGGCACCTGGTGACCGGCGGTTTCGCCTTCGGCATGGTGTTCATGGCCACCGACCCGGTTTCCGCCGCCATGACCGATACCGGCAAGTGGGTATTCGGTATCCTAATAGGGGTGATGACGGTGCTGATACGGGTGGTCAACCCGGCTTTCCCCGAGGGCATCATGCTGGCGATCCTGTTTGCCAACCTGTTCGCCCCGCTGATCGACCACTTCGTGGTCCAGGCCAATATCAAACGGAGGCTTGCACGTGTCCAGTAATGACAGCACCGTTAAAACGCTGGTGGTCGCCTTTTCCCTGAGTATCGTCTGCGCGATTTTCGTATCCACCGCCGCGGTAGTACTGCAGCCCGCCCAGGAGATCAACAAGACCCTGGACCGCAAGCGCAATATCCTGGCGGCCGCCGGTATGCTGGAGGAGGGCAAGAGCGTCGAGGAGCAGTTTTCCCAGGTTTCCACGCGGCTCGTAGACCTGAGCACCGGCAAGTTCGTTGAGGATATGGACCCCCAGGGCTACGACCAGCGCAAGGCCGCCAAGGATCCCAAGGCCTCCACCAAACTCTCCGATGAGGAAGACATCGCCAACATAGGCCGCCGCGAGAACTACTCGCTGGTGTACGTGGTCGAGGACTCCGCCGGCGAGTTGGAGAAAATCATCCTGCCGGTACGCGGCTACGGCCTGTGGTCAACGATGTACGGCTTTATCGCCCTGGAACAGGACGTCAACACCGTGGCCGGGCTCGGTTTTTACGAGCACGGCGAGACCCCCGGGCTGGGTGGTGAGGTGGACAACCCGCGCTGGAAAGGCATGTGGCCCGGCAAACAGGTATACCGCGACGGGGATGTGGAACTGGGCCTGGTCAAGGGCTCTGTCGACCCGGACAGCGACAATGCCGCCTGGCAGGTCGATGGACTGGCGGGCGCCACCCTGACCTCCCGCGGCGTTACCAACCTGGTGCATTTCTGGCTGGGCGAAAACGGCTTTGAACCCTTCCTCAACAACCTGCAAGCAGGGGAGGCATAACCATGGATACAGTCAAGGAAACGCTGACAGCGCCGATCTTCCGGAACAACCCCATCGCCCTGCAGATTCTCGGCATCTGCTCGGCGCTGGCGGTGACCTCGTCGCTGCAGGTCACGCTGGTCATGTGCGTGGCGTTGACCGTGGTAACGGCCTTCTCCAGCTTCTTCGTGTCCAGCATTCGCCACCATATTCCAGGCAGCATCCGCATTATCGTGCAGATGGTGATCATCGCCTCCCTGGTCATCGTGGTGGACCAGTTTCTCAAGGCCTACGCCTACGATATCAGCAAGCAGCTGTCAGTGTTCGTGGGCCTGATCATCACCAACTGCATCGTCATGGGGCGGGCCGAAGCCTTCGCCATGAAAAACCCGCCTGTGGCCAGCTTTATCGACGGTGTCGGCAACGGTCTCGGCTACAGTGTGGTGCTGATCGCGGTAGCGGTGGTGCGCGAATTGTTCGGCGCCGGCAAGCTGATGGGCATCGAGATACTGCCGCTGGTGACAGAGGGCGGCTGGTACAACCCCAACGGCCTGTTGCTGCTGCCGCCCAGCGCGTTTTTCCTCATCGGCCTGTTTATCTGGGCCCTGCGCAGTGTCAAGAAGGAGCAGGTGGAGGCGCCGGATTACAAGCTCGCCCCGCACCAGCCGGCACGGGAGGGCGTGTAAATGGAATACTACCTGAGTCTTTTTATTCGCTCGATCTTCATCGACAACATGGCGCTGGCCTTCTTCCTGGGCATGTGTACCTTCCTCGCCATCTCCAAGAAGATCCAGGCGGCGCTGGGCCTGGGCATTGCCGTCACCGTGGTGCTGGCCATCACGGTGCCGGTCAACAACCTGATCTACACCTATCTGCTGGCGGATGGCGCCCTGGCCTGGGCCGGCTACCCGGACCTTAACCTGAGTTTCCTCGGGCTGCTGTCCTATATCGGGGTGATCGCGGCGCTTGTCCAGATCCTGGAGATGTTTCTCGATAAGTTTGTCCCGGCATTGTACAACGCCCTGGGCGTATTCCTGCCGTTGATTACCGTGAACTGCGCTATCCTCGGCGCTTCCCTGTTCATGGTGGAGCGCGACTACAACTTTGCCGAGAGTGTGGTATTCGGCGCCGGTTCCGGGGTGGGCTGGGCCCTGGCGATCGTCGCCCTGGCGGGGATACGCGAAAAGCTGAAGTACTCGGATGTGCCCGAAGGCCTGCAGGGCCTGGGGATCACCTTCATCGCGGTGGGCCTGATGTCACTGGGTTTTATGTCCTTCGGCGGCATCGATATCTAAGCGGGATTGAACTGATATGGATATGACAATTGTATACGGCGTCAGCATGTTCACCGTCATCGTGCTGGTGCTGGTGGCCATCATTCTCGCCGCCCGCTCGGCGCTGGTCAGTTCCGGCGCTGTGCAGATAGAAATCAACGGCGAAAAGACCATCACGGTACCGGCCGGCGGCAAGCTGCTGCAGACGCTCTCCGAGGCGGACCTGTTCCTGCCCTCCGCCTGCGGCGGTGGCGGTACCTGCGCGCAGTGCAAGTGCATCATTGAGGAGGGCGGCGGTGCCATGCTGCCCACCGAGGAAACGCACTTCACCAAGCGCGATGCCGCCGAGGGTTGGCGCCTGAGCTGCCAGGTGGCGGTCAAGCAGGACATGAAAATCGAGGTGCCGGAAGAGGTGTTCGGCGTCAAGCAGTGGGAGTGCACGGTGGAGTCCAATCCCAACGTGGCCACGTTCATCAAGGAGCTGACCCTGCGCCTGCCCGAGGGCGAGAGCGTCGATTTTCGCGCCGGCGGCTATGTGCAGCTGGAATGTCCCCCGCACCACGTGAAGTATTCCGATTTCGATATCGAGGAGGAGTACCGGGGCGACTGGGAACACTTCGGCTTTTTCAAGCTGGAGTCGGTGGTGAAGGAAACCACGATCCGCGCGTACTCCATGGCCAACTACCCCGAGGAAAAAGGCCTGGTCAAGTTCAACATCCGTATCGCCACGCCGCCCCCTGGCAGCCAGGGCATCCCCCCCGGGATCATGTCGTCCTGGGTGTTCAATCTCAAGCCCGGTGACAAGGTCAAGGTCTACGGCCCCTTCGGCGAGTTCTTCGCCAAGGACACCGATGCCGAAATGGTGTTCATCGGCGGCGGCGCGGGCATGGCGCCCATGCGTTCGCACCTGTTCGACCAGCTCAAGCGGCTGCACAGCAAGCGCAAGATCTCCTTCTGGTACGGTGCGCGCTCCCTGCGGGAAATGTTCTACCAGGACGAGTACGACCAGCTCGCTGCGGAGAACGACAACTTCGAGTGGCACGTGGCCCTGTCCGATCCACAGCCCGAGGACAACTGGGAAGGTTACACCGGCTTCATCCACAACGTGCTCTACAACGAGTACCTGAAGAATCACCCGGCGCCCGAGGACTGCGAATACTACATGTGCGGTCCGCCCATGATGAATGCCGCGGTTATCCAGATGCTCACCGAGCTGGGCGTTGAACCCGAGAACATATTGCTAGATGACTTCGGCGGCTGATACCCGAAGCCACCCGCAAGGGTGGCTTTTTTACTTCTGCTGCCTGCTGTGGACGGCCCTGCTGGCCGGCTGCCAGGGCGAGCCGGAATCCTTCACCCTCAGCGGCGAGAGCATGGGCACCACCTGGCACGTGACGTTGGTGCCGACAGCCGGCATGCCCGACAGGGCGGTGTTGCAGGCCGGTATCGAGGCGCAGCTGGAGCGGGTCAACCAGAGCATGTCGACCTACAGGGAAGACTCGGAGATCAGCCGTTTCAATGCCCTGGCGCCGGATACCTGGTTCGAGGTGTCGGAGGATTTCCAGGCGGTATTGTCCACGGCCATGGCGGTGGGCTGGCAAAGCGAGGGTGCCTACGACGTCACCGTGGGGCCACTGGTGGACCTGTGGGGTTTCGGTCCCGCCGGGCATGTCGGCACGCCCCCCTCGGATGACCGCATCACCGATGTGCTGGAGAACGTGGGCCAGGACAACCTGCGGCTGGACGGGGAGGAGGGTTACCGGCTGCTGAAAACCCGCCCGGTGAGCCTGGATTTTTCCTCCATCGCCAAGGGCTACGGGGTGGACCTGGTCGCCCGTTGGCTGGACGCCCAGGGGCTGGATCGCTACCTGGTGGAGGTGGGGGGGGAGATGCGCCTGTCCGGCATGAGTGGACGCGGCGATCCCTGGCGGGTTGCCATCGAGCGGCCCGAGAGCGCCCTGCGCACCGCCGAGCAGGCCATCAGTGTCACCGATGTGGCGATTGCCACCTCCGGGGACTACCGCAATTATTTCGAGGTGGACGGGCAGCGGTTTTCGCACAGCATCGACCCCCGCCGCGGCTACCCGGTAAGCCACGACCTGGTGTCCGTTACGGTGCTGGATAACAGCGCCATGCGCGCCGATGCCTGGGCCACCGCGCTGGTGGTGCTGGGCCAGGAACGGGCCATGGCGGTGGCCATGCAGCAGGGCTTGGCGGTATATTTCATCCAGCGGCAGGGCGACACGCTGCACAGCAGCCACAGCCCGGCCTTTGCGCCTTTCCTCGAAAACGGCGACAATGACCGGTAATTGGGGTCCAGTGGATTCCGGAGAGAGAAGATGTCCTTATTCATAGTGAGCCTGCTTGTTATCTGCCTGGTCATGGCGGCCATGGCGGTGGGGGTCATCAATGGCAGGGCCCCCATCAAGGGTTCCTGCGGCGGCATGGGTGCCCTGGGTATCGATACCGCCTGCGAAATTTGCGGGGGCGACCCCCAGCGCTGCGATGAAGAAACCCGCGACGGCGAGGTGGGCAAAAAAGTTCCCCAGCTGTACTACCGGGCTGACGATCCCGCTGACAAGTAGTTTCCGGACACCCACAGGTGAGTTCCCGCGGCGGTTCCATCCTCCACTACGCCCCGTTTATAGGCACCCGTTACAGCTTCAGTCGCAAGCGCAATCGCTTTACCTCGGTCATCGCCATGGTATCCATGCTGGGCATGGTACTGGGCGTGGCCAGCCTGATCACAGTGCTGGCCATCATGAACGGCTTCGCCGGGGAACTGCGCGGTCGGATACTGTCCCTTGTACCCCATGGCTACGTCGCCAACGACGAGGACGGTATCCCGGACTGGCAGGCGCTGCAGGCCACCCTGGCATCCCGGCCCGGGGTCGTGGCGGTATCGCCCTATATCAGTGACAAGGTGATCCTGACCAGCCCCAACAACCAGCGCGGGGCACTCCTGACCGCCATAGACCCGGCCCTGGAGGCGCGGGTATCCAGCATTCCCGCGACGGTGACCAGCGGTTCCCTGGAATCCCTGGATGAGCCCGGTTTCAACGTCGTCCTGGGGGCGAGCCTGGCCCGCATGCTGCGGGTACAGTCCGGCGACTTTCTGGAGGTGACGGTGCCGCGCCTGACGGTGACCCCACTGGGCGTTTTTCCCCGCAGCAAGCGTCTGCAGGTGACCGGTCTGTTCGAGGTGGGCGCCCAGCCCGACTCCTTCCAGGCCTTCGTGTCGCTGAACTCCGGCCAGAAACTGTTGGGCATGCGCGATAGGGTGGACGGCCTGCAGCTGCGCACCACCGACCTGTTCCAGGCTCCGCAGATCATTGCCTCCCTGGGCGACGCGCTCCCCGGCGGTTACCAGGCCCGCGACTGGAGCCAGACCCAGGGCTCCCTGTTCCAGGCGGTAAAAATGGAGAAAGTCATGGTGAGCCTGCTGCTGCTCAGTGTGGTGGCGGTGGCGGCCTTCAACATCGTTTCCACCCTGGTCATGTCGGTGGCGGAAAAGCGCCGCGACATTGCCGTACTGCGCACCATGGGCGCCCGTGCCGCCGGCATCATGGTTATCTTCGTGGCCCATGGTATCGCCCTGGCGGCGGTGGGCATTTCCGTGGGGGCGGCGCTGGGCGTGGGCCTGGCCCTGAATATTTCGCGGGTGACCGCGCTGACCGAGCGAGTTTTTGGCGTGAAACTGTTTGACCCGAGTGTGTACTTTATCAGCGAGTTACCGGCCGACCTGCAGTGGTCCGATGTGGGCGCGGTGGTGCTTGCCTCGCTGCTGCTGAGCCTGCTGGCCACCCTGTATCCGGCCTGGCGGGCTACCCGCATCGCGCCTGCGGAGGTGCTGCGCTATGAGTAAGGTGGTACTCGAATGCACGGGGCTGTCGCGGGTGTATGGCGACGGCGACCGGCTGGTCACCGTGCTGCGGGACGTGAACCTGAGCCTGTGCGCCGGCGAGAAAATTGCCGTCATCGGCGCCTCGGGTTCCGGCAAGTCCACGCTGCTCAACCTGCTGGGGGGGCTGGACAACCCCACCAGCGGCCGGGTACTGATGGCCGGGCGCGACCTGGCGGCGCTGTCGGAGCGCGAGCTGTGCCGGTTGCGCAACCAGCGGCTGGGGTTTGTCTACCAGTTTCATCACCTGCTGCCGGAGTTCGACGCCCGAGAGAACGTCGCCATGCCCCTGTTGATAGGAGGGCTGAAGCGCGCCGACGCCGGGCGCCGGGCAGCCGCCATGCTGGACCGCGTGGGCATGTCCCATCGCCTCGACCACCGTCCCGGGCAGCTCTCCGGCGGTGAACGCCAGCGGGTCGCCATCGCCCGCGCCCTGGTGGGTGCACCGGATTGCGTGTTGATGGACGAGCCGACGGGCAACCTGGATCCCCACTCGGCGGGCCAGGTGCTGGAGTTGATCGACGAACTGGGCCAGGAGAGCGCCGCCTTCGTGGTGGTCACCCACGACCCGGCCATCGCCGGGCAGATGAATCGCATCCTGGAACTGCGCGACGGAAGCCTGGTATGAGCCCGGGAGACCGCCTGCGGCTTGCCGCACGTTACACGTTTTCCCTGGGAGGCGGGCAGCTGTCCACCTTTCTTTCCAGCCTGTCCATGCTGGGCCTGGTGCTGGCCATCAGCCTGCTGGTCATCGTGTTATCAGTGATGAATGGCTTCGACAAGGAGATGCGCGAGCGCATCCTGGGCATGGTGCCCCATGTGACGCTGCACTCTCACGCGCCGATAGCGGACTGGCGCCAGCAGGCGGCGCTGGTGGCGCAGCACCCCGATGTGCTGGAGGTTACCCCCTTCGTCGAGTTCGATGCCCTGTTCATGCGCGGCAACCAGATAGAAACCGCCCGGGGCCTAGGGTTGGCACGGGATGACGCGGCCGCAGTGGCGCGCCTGCTGGGCTCTCTGCCGCCGGCTGCCCTGGACCTGTTTCGGGAGCAGGAGGGCAGCCTGGTGCTCGGGGTGGGCATCGCCGACCGCCTGCAGGTCGTCCCGGGTGACGAGATCACCCTGATCGTGCCGGGCATCGGGCAGGGCGGCAACGTGCAGCCCACCCGCTTTGAGGTGGTGCGCCTGGCCGGGGTGCTGGAAACCCGCACCGAACTCGATGAGGTGGCGGCCATCGTGCCGCTGGCGCTGGCCTCGGAGCTGGCCGGCATCGGCAGCGACGTCAACGGCCTGCGCATTGTGACCAGCGACCTGTTCGACGTGGCGCGTATCGGCTGGGAACTGGTGAACAATATGCCCCCCGGCTACTACGCTACCAACTGGATGATGACCCACGGCAACCTGTACTCCGCCATCCAGCTGTCCCGGGACCTGATCACGGTGCTGCTGTTCTCCATCATCGCGGTGGCGGCCTTCAACGTGGTCTCCTCCCTGGTGCTGGTGGTCTTCGACAAGCAGGGCAACATCGCCATCCTGCGCACCCTGGGAGCCTCGCCCGCTGACATCGCCGCCATCTTCGTGCTGCAGGGCGCTATGATCGGCCTGGTCGGTGTGGTGCTGGGGGCTCTGCTGGGTGCACTGGGCAGCCTGGCGGTGCCGGATCTGGTGGCGGGCCTGGAGCAGTTGCTGGATATCAATTTCCTCAACACCGACGTGTACCCGGTGTCGTTCCTGCCGGTGGACCTGCTGCTGCGGGATGTGCTGCTGGTGAGCGGAATCGCCCTGGCCATGTGCGTGGTGGCCGCTATCTACCCGGCCCTGCGCGCGGCCCGCCTGGCGCCGGCGCTGGTTCTCAACCAGGATCGCTAGCGCGCTTGTTGGCGCGCCTGCGCTGGCGCTCCTTCCAGTGCACCGCGACCCGCCAGCGCCAGCTCAGGCTCACCACGAAGTACCCCAGGCAGCCGAAAAACAGGCCGCACAGCAGGCATCCCAGCAGAAAGGGCTGCCAGATGCTGATCAGGGTATGTGTCAGCCAGTGGAAGCTGAGGGCGAATTTTACCTCGGTAACCGGGACGTCCACGATCAGGGCGCCGACCTCGTAGGCCATGAAGAACAGCGCCGGCATGGTCAGGGGGTTGGTCACCCATACCAGGCAGATAGACAGCGGCAGGTTGCAGCGCAGCAGCAGGGCGAACAGGGCGGCCACCACCATCTGCCCGGGGATGGGCATGAAGGCGATAAACAGCCCCACGAAAAAGGCCATGGACGCCGAGTAGCGATTGATGTGCCACAGGTTGGTCTCGTAAATCCAGTCACCCAGAAATCGCAGCGACTTGATTTCACGGATACGCGCCACGCTGGGCATTATCGATTTGAGAGTCTTTTTCGGCATCGCTTCGCTGGCTGGAAGTGCTGTGTTATTCCGCGTTGAGTAATGGTGTACTGACCCCGCGGTCTGGCGATGCCAGTGGCGGCACTGGGCGGGTTTGTTTTGGCCCCTGCCATTATGCCCCCAAAACGGTGGGTTCTCTAGCGCCCTGCCCGGGCGTCGCCCAGATCACCGGAGGTGATCCGCATGCGCTCATGGATGATCGGCCTGCTGCTGGGCATGGCGCCGGTGCCGCTGCTGGCGGTCCTGCCGCCGCCAGGCTTCGCCGGCGGGCTCGCACTCGCGGGCGGCATCGGCCTGCTGGGCAAAAGCCGGTTCTGGCGCGGCTGCGCCGGGCTGGCGCTCGGCGCAGCCATTGCCATAGCCCACGGACACTGGCTGCTGCAGGGGCGGCTGGAGGCAGCTTGTGCAGGCCAGCCCACGGCGCTCACCGGCAGGGTGGCATCGCTGCCCAGGCGCAGTGCCATGGCAGATGGCGTCACCCGCCAGCGCTTCGAGTTTGACGTCGAGTCGCTGTGCCCTGTGCCCTGCGCCGGTCCGCGCCGGGTCCTGCTGTCCTACTACGGCGAGCAGCAGCTGCAGCCGGGGCAGTGGTGGCAGTTCACTGCCCGCCTGAAGAAGCCCTGGGGCCTGGCCAATCCCGGGTCCTACAACCTGCAGGCCTGGCTGGCTGAAAGCGGCATCGACGCCGTCGGCAGTGTGCTGAAGAACGGGGCCAGCCCACTGCAGCGGCCAACCACTGTCGGGGACCTCGCCAACCGCCTGCGCCACACGATCAGCCAGCGTATTGCCGCGCAGCCCCTGGGGTCACAGGCAACAGCCGTGTTGGCAGCCATCACGGTGGCGGACAAGAGCGGCATCGATGCCTCCCTCTGGTCGCTGTTCCAGCTCTACGGGATCAATCACCTGCTGGTGATCTCCGGCCTGCACATCGGCCTTGTGGGGGGAGGGGGGTTCCTGCTCGGTGCGCTGCTGCAGCGCCTGTTGCTGTCGGGCGGCCTGTCGCTGTCGGGCTTGCCGGCGCTGCTGGCCCTGGCCTGTGCCAGCGCCTACGCGGCGCTGGCGGGTTTCTCCATCTCCACCCAGCGGGCCCTGTGCATGCTGGCCTGTTTCCTGCTCGCGGGCGTGCTGGGCCGGCGCAGCAGCGCGGCCAACAGCCTGTTGCTGGCCGCTGCCACCGTGCTGCTGGTCAATCCACTGGCTTTGCTGGGCAGCGGGTTCTGGTTGTCCTTCGCCGCCGTGGCGGCCCTGTTGTGGCTGGGACATTGGCAGCGCGCGCTGCCGACCTGGCGGCGCCTGTTGACCACCCACGCCTTTATGTCGCTGGTGATGTTGCCCCTGGGCGGATGGTGGTTTGGCGGCGCAAGCCTGGTCGCGCCGCTGGCGAACCTGCTGATGATTCCCCTGGTGGGGATGCTGGTGGTGCCGCTGGCGCTGGCGGCGGTCGCCGCCATGTATCTGCTGCCTGCCCTGGAGCCCACCCTTTGGGCCCTGGCGGCCTGGCCACTGGAGCAGCTGTTGCCGCCGGCGCAGTACCTGGCGGTGGGCGAACACCGCTGGCTCTACCGGCAACTGGCCCCGACCCTGCCCGCGGTCCTGTTGGGTACCCTGGGGGCGGCGCTGCTGGTATTGCCGGTCGCCCTGCGGGTGCGAGCCCTGGCCCTGCTGCTGATGCTGCCCCTGCTGGTGCCCGCCAGGTGGGCCGGTGACACCCCGCAGGACCTTGTGCGGCTGACGGTCCTGGACGTGGGACAGGGCACCGCGGTAGTGCTGCGCAGTGGGCGGCGGGTCCTGGTTTACGATACCGGCGGCGGCGACCCGGCAGGCGTTAATATGGCTGTCTCGGTGTTATTGCCGTTCCTGCGCCACGAGGGGGTGAGCGAACTCGATACCTTTATCGTCAGCCACCCCGACAACGACCACAGCGCCGGCGCCAGCACCGTGCTGGCGGCCATGCCGGTGCGGCGAATTTTTTCCGGCGGCGAGATGCAACTGCCCGGGGGGCGCCCCTGTGTGGCGGGCCAGGCCTGGGAGTGGCCCGGCGGGGTGCGCTTCCGCTTTCTGTCCCCGGCCCTGGAGCGTCACTCGGGCCTGGCCTCGAACGACGCCTCCTGTGTGTTGCAGATACAGACCCCGGACCACCGCCTGCTGCTGCCGGGCGATATCGAGGGCACCCGCGAGCGCGAGCTGGTGCGCTACTGGGGCGCCGCCCTGGCGGGCGACTGGTTACTGCTGCCGCACCACGGTAGCAATACCTCCTCCACCTACACCCTGCTCAAGCACGTTCGTCCCGGGATCATTGCCAACAGCAGTGGCTACGCCAATCGATTCGGCCACCCCCACAGGCAGGTCATGGAGCGGCTGGGGCAGTCCGGCGCACAGTTTTACGATACCGCCAGCGGTGGCGCCCTGCAGTTCGAACTGCGCCCCGGCGCCCCTGTCCTTGTGAGCCGCTACCGCGACAGTATGCGCCGCTTCTGGATGTGATTTGTCTGTGTTTATTACCCCGAGGGCCTGTGCGTATAATGGCGCCCACAGACTATAACAGGGGAGTAGGGACGTGCTTGAGCTCGTAACGGCCGGTGGTTGGCTGATGGTGTTGATTCTGCTGTGCTCCATCGTCGGCCTGGCCATTTGTGTTGAGCGCCTCTACACCCTCAACCCCAAAAAAATCGCCCCCCCGCATCTGCTGGCCAATGTCTGGAAACAACTCAAGGCCGGCGAACTGGACGCGGAGCGGCTGCGCAAGCTGAAGCAGTCCTCCCCCCTGGGGCGCATCCTCGCCGCGGGCCTGGGCAACGCCTACCACGGGCGGGACGTGATGAAAGAGAGCATCCAGGAGGCCGCCGGCCACGTGGTGCACGACCTGGAGCGCTACCTCAATACCCTGGGCACCATCGCCGCGGTGACGCCGCTGCTGGGTCTGCTGGGCACGGTGGTCGGGATGATCCGGGTATTCGCTGAAATCATGGCCCAGGGCACCGGCAATGCCAGCGCCCTGGCCGGCGGTATTTCCCAGGCGCTGATTACCACCGCGGCCGGACTGACGGTGGCTATTCCGGCCCTGGTCATGCACCGCTATTTTGTCGGCCGGATAGACGGCATCGTGGTCGAGCTGGAGCAGGAAACCATCAAGCTCGTGGACGCCCTGCACAGCGAAGAAAACACGGACAAGTCGGCTTGAAATTCCGCCGCCAGCGCCGGGAGGAGGTGGGGATCAACCTGACCCCGCTGATCGACGTGGTATTCCTGCTGCTGATCTTTTTCATGGTATCCACCACCTTTACCCGGGAAACCCAGTTGAACATCGACCTGCCGGAGGCCGAGGGCAAGCTGGCCGACCCCAGTCCCAACCAGATCGAGATACTGATCGACGAGCAGGGCGGTTACCGGGTCAACGGGCAGGGCCTGGTGGATAATCGCGCCCGCACCCTGCAGGCGGCCATCTACAAGCTGTCGGCGGGCGATACCACCCTGCCCATGATCATCACCGCCGATGCCCAGGCCGCGCACCAGTACGTGGTGCGGGCCATGGACGCGGCGGGGCAGATGGGCTTCGTGCACCTCAGCATTACCACCAGGCAGCCCGAGGGGGCTGACAGCGGTGACTAGGCACGCCGGAGTGTCCCGGCGCCGCGGCGGCCCGGAGGCCATGAGCGACTGGCAGATTTACCGCCGCCTACTGTCCTACGTAAAGCCCCTGTGGTTCATGTTTGCCCTGAGCCTGGTCGGCTACGTCATTTACTCGGCGGGCAATGTACTGCTGGCCGACCTGCTGCAGTTCCTGCTCGATTCCCTCAACCAGTCCGACAAGGTGGACTCCGGCATCATCTCCGGAATCGCCTACCGCTACTTCGACACCGGCGGCCTGGACCGCATCGAGTTCGCGCGGGTGGCGGTGCCGGTGGCCATGGTGATCATGGCGGCTACCCGCGCTACCGGTTTCTTCCTGGGCAATTACTGCATGAACTATGTTTCCCGCAGTCTGATCCACAAGCTGCGCTGCGAGCTGTTCGACAAGATGCTGGTGGCACCCAGCGCCTACTACGACGGCCAGGCCCAGGGCGCGCTGATTTCCAAGATCACCTTCAACGTGGAGCAGGTCAGCGGCGCCGTCACCAAGGCGCTGAAAACCATTGTGCGGGAGGGGCTGACCGTGCTGGCCCTGGCGAGTTACCTGCTGTACCTCAACTGGCGCCTGTGCCTGGTATTTGCGGTGGTCACCCCGGTTATCGCCGTGGTGGTCACCTTCGTCGGTCGGCATTTCCGGCGCTACAGCCGCCGTATCCAGGCCTCCATGGGGGACGTGACCCAGGTCTCGGGGGAGAGCATCAGCGGCTTCAAGGAGATCCGCATCTTCGGCGGCCAGCAACAGCAGCACCAGCGGTTTCGCCAGGCCAGCCAGTACAACCGCTCCCAGAACCTGAAACTGGCATTCGTCGAGGGTTTGAGTACGCCCGTTATCCAGAGCCTGCTGGCCCTGGCCCTCGCCACCCTGGTGTGGTTTGCCCTGGGGCCGGACATCCTGGGGGGCTTTACCGCCGGCTCCCTGGTCGCGTTCCTGACCGCCGCCACCCAGCTGGGCAAACCCATCCGCCAGTTGAGTGAGGTGCAGAGCGAAATCCAGCGCGGCCTGGCCGCCGCGGAGGATATTTTCGCGCAGCTGGACCAGGATACCGAGATCGACCGGGGCACTCACGTCACCCCGCGGGCCCGCGGCGAACTCAGCCTGCGCCATGTCGCGTTTACCTATCCCGGCGCCCGCGACCAGGTGCTGCGGGATATCTGTCTGGATATTCCCGCCGGCAACACCGTGGCACTGGTAGGCCGCTCCGGCAGCGGCAAGACCACGCTGGTCCAGCTGCTGGCCCGGTTTTACCAGCCTGGCGAGGGCCAGATACTGCTGGACGGCGTGCCCCTGGGTAACTACCAGCTGGCCAATCTGCGCGCCCAGCTGGCCATGGTCTCCCAGCAGGTAACCCTGTTCCACGACACGGTGCGCAACAACATCGCCTTCGGAGCCCTGGCCGATGCCAGTGATGAGGCGGTGCGGGCGGCCGCGGACGCCGCCTATGCAACAAACTTCATAGAGGCACTTCCGCAGGGTTTTGACACCGTGCTGGGGGACGATGGCGGCGGCCTCAGCGGTGGCCAGCGCCAGCGCCTGGCCATTGCCCGGGCAATTCTGAAGGACGCGCCGGTACTGATCCTGGACGAGGCGACCTCGGCCCTGGACAACGAATCGGAACACCACATTCAGCAAGCCCTGGAGCACGTCATGTCCGGCCGCACCACGATCGTGATCGCCCACCGGCTGAGCACGGTGGAACGAGCCGACAGCATCGTGGTGATGGATGCGGGCGCCATCGTCGCCCGCGGCAGTCACGGGCAACTGCTGGCCCAGGGCGGTCTCTACGCCAGGTTGTACCACCAGCAGTTCGCCGATTGATGGGTGCCCGGGCCGAAACGCTGGTCGCGGCGTGGTATCGCGGCGCCTGGTGGCTGTGGCTGCTGCGGCCCGTCGAGGGCCTGTTCCGTTTGCTGGCGGCCCTGCGCCGCTGGCTATACGGCAGCGGGCTGTTGTCGGTCTACCGGGCGCCGGTGCCGGTGGTCGTCGTCGGCAATATCACCGTGGGCGGCACCGGCAAGACGCCCGTGGTTATCGCCCTGGTCGAGTCCCTGCAGGCGCGGGGCATAGCCGTGGGGGTGGTCAGCCGCGGTTACGGCGCCGGGTCGGGGGCCGGCAGCCACCTGGTCGGTGAGCACAGCACGGCCCGGGATTGCGGCGACGAAGCGCTGCTTATCCAGCGGCGTACCGGCTGCCCCTGCGCGGTCTCGGCATCCCGTCCCGAGGCCGTTCGAGCCCTGCTGGCGGCAGCGCCCGTGCAGCTGATACTCAGCGACGACGGCCTGCAGCACTATGCCCTGGCCCGGGATATGGAAATCGCCGTGCTGGATGCGGCGCGCGGCACAGGCAATGGTTTCTGCCTGCCGGCGGGGCCCCTGCGGGAGCCGCTGTCGCGCCTGCAGCGGGTGGATCGCGTCCTCTACCGGGGCAGCGACGATGCCGATTCCGGCGTCCGGTATCGCGCCGTGGCGCTGGTCAATGTGGCCACTGGCGAGCAGCGCCCGGCGGCGCCCGACCGGCCGGGGCAGGGTGTCCACGCGGTGGCCGGCATAGGCCAGCCGGAGCAATTCTTTGCCACCCTGGCAACGCTGGGCTTCCGGGCACAGCCGCACGCCTTCGGCGATCACCACGATTATTCGGCAGCTGACTTCAGCGCGCTGGTGGACAAGCGGATTATCATGACCGAGAAGGACGCGGTAAAATGCCGGACCCTGGCTGGCGCCGATGCCTGGTACCTGAAAATCGAAGCGCAATTGCCGCCCACCCTGACCACGGCGGTGGCGGCCCTGGCCAGGCCCTGATATCCGGACGGAGTACGCATGTCTTTCAATATTGTCATTCCAGCCCGCTACGGCTCCACCCGCCTGCCGGGCAAGCCCCTGCTGGACATTGCCGGCAAGCCCATGGTGCAGCGCGTGTGGGAACAGGCGCGCAGGAGCGGTGCAGCCGAGGTCATCATCGCCACCGATGACCAGCGCATCGCCGATGCCGCCGGGGCCTTCGGCGCCAGCGTCTGCATGACCCGCGCCGATCATCCCTCCGGTACCGACCGGCTGCAGGAAGTGGCGACCCGCTGCGGCTGGGGGGACGAGCAGATCGTGGTGAACGTGCAGGGAGACGAGCCGCTGATCCCGCCCGCAGTTATCGACCAGGTGGCGGCCAACCTCTCGGCGAAGGCCGGCGCCGGTATGGCCACCCTGTGCGAACCCATAGGTGAGGTGCGGGAACTGCTGGACCCGAATGCCGTCAAGGTGGTGTTCGACGCCCGGGGCATGGCCCTGTATTTCAGCCGCGCCACCATTCCCTGGCCGCGGGACGCTTTCAGGTCGCAGCCCGGGGCGATGCCGGGGCAGGGCAGCTGGTACCGTCATATCGGCATCTACGCCTACCGCACCGCCTTCCTGCACCGCTACGTCACCTGGGAACCGGCCCCCCTGGAGCAACTGGAGCAGCTGGAACAGCTGCGGGCACTGTACAACGGCACCGGTATTCATGTGGCCCGGGCCTGCTGTACGGTACCCGGGGGCGTCGATACCCAGTCCGACCTGGATACGGTGCGCGCCAGCTTCGCTGCGGAGCAGGCACCTTGAGCGCTGCCGGGCCACCCACCCGGGTGTTGTTCGTCTGCCTGGGCAATATCTGCCGCTCACCCACCGCCCACGGTGTCTTCGCCGCGCTGGTGGAGCGCGACGGCCTGGCAGGCAGTATCGAGGTCGATTCCTGCGGCACCGGCGGTTGGCATGTGGGCGAACCACCCGACAGGCGCGCCACGCTGGAGGCGGGCGCCCGCGGGTACGACCTGCGATCGCTGCGCGCACGGCAGTTGCGCGCGGACGACTTCCGGCGCTTTGATTACATGCTCGCCATGGATGAAAACAACCTGGCCGATATGCGGACCCTGTGCCCCGGCGATTTCAGTGGTCACCTGGGCCTGTTCCTGGATTTCGCCCCACAGCGCGGCGAGCGGGAGGTTCCCGATCCCTACTACGGCGGCGACGAGGGCTTTGCCCACGTGCTGGACCTGGTGGAAGCGGCCAGCGAGGGGCTGCTGCGGGAGATCCGCCGTGCGCGTGCTGACTGAGGAGCCGCTGCTGCGCTACAACACGCTGGCCCTGCAGGGCCGGGCGCGGGCGTTCCTGCAAGTGCGCGCAGCGGCGGAACTGGAGCGCGCCCTGGCGTGGGCCCGCCGCCAGCAGTTGCCGGTTATTCCGCTGGGGGAGGGCAGCAACGTGGTGCTCGCCGGTGATATCGAGGCGCTGGTCCTGCGCATGGCGATCACCGGCATCGAATTGCTGGAGGAAGACGATAAGCAGGCCAGCCTGCGGGTCGCCGCGGGCGAGGTCTGGCATCCGCTGGTGGAGTGGACGTTGCGGCGTGGCTATTACGGCCTGGAAAACCTGGCCCTGATTCCCGGCACGGTCGGCGCCGCCCCGGTGCAGAACATCGGCGCCTACGGGGTGGAACTGGCGTCGTTCGTGCGGGCCGTGCACTGCGTTGATATAGCCTCGGGGCGGGAGCACACCCTGGCGGGCGCAGCCTGCGAATTCGGCTATCGCGACAGTATTTTCAAGCGCAGCCTGCGGGACCAGGTGATTATTACGGCGGTGGACCTGCAACTGCAGCGCAAGCCCGCGCTGCAGGTCAACTATCCGGCGCTGGCGGCGGCGCTGGCCCAGCAGCCTGCCGCTGCAATCACGCCGCAGGCGGTGTTCGACGCCGTGGTAGGCATTCGTCGCAGCAAGCTGCCCGATCCCGCGCGGATCCCCAATGCCGGCAGCTTCTTCAAGAACCCGGTCGTGGCTGCGGCCCTGGCCGCGGAACTGGCGGCGCGATTTCCGGGGTTGCCGCAGTATCCCCAGGCGGATGGCCAGGTCAAGCTGGCGGCCGCCTGGCTGATCGAGTACTGCGGCTGGAAGGGCAGGTGTCGCGGCGGCTTCGGGGTGCACCCGGAGCACGCCCTGGTACTGGTCAATCGGGGCGGCAGCAGCGGCGCAGACCTGCTGGCACTGGCGGCGGAGGTGGCCGCCTCGGTGTGCGACAATTTTGGCATCGCCCTGGAAATTGAGCCCAGGGTATACGGTGCATAGGTTTGGCTGAGTTCAATCACAAGGCGTTTCTCAAGACCCTGACCACGCGGCCGGGGGTTTACCAGATGTACGACGCTGAGCACAAGCTGCTGTACGTGGGCAAGGCGCGCAACCTGAAAAACCGGGTGGGCAGCTATTTTCGCGCCAGCGGCCTGACCGAAAAAACCATGGCCCTGGTGGCGCGCATTCAGGAGATACAGGTCACCGTTACCACCACCGAGGTGGACGCGCTGCTGCTGGAGCACAACCTCATCAAGTCCCACCAGCCGCCGTACAATATCCTGCTGCGGGACGACAAGAGTTATCCCTATATCTTCCTGTCCAGCGAGGACAGGTTTCCGCGCCTGTCGCTGCACCGCGGCGCCAAGCGGCGCAAGGGGCAGTACTTCGGCCCCTATCCCAGCGCCGGTGCAGTGCGTGAGTCGCTGCATTTTCTGCAGAAAGTATTCAAGGTGCGGCAGTGCGAGGACAGCTACTTTCGCAACCGCTCGCGTCCCTGCCTGCAGCACCAGATTGACCGCTGCACCGCGCCCTGCGTGGGCCTGGTGAGCGAGGACGAGTACGCGCAGCAGGTGGAGAACACCACCCTCTTCCTGCGCGGCAAGTCCCAGGAACTGATGGTGCGGCTGGCCGACGACATGGAACAGGCCGCCGCCGAGCTGGCCTACGAGAAAGCCGCCGTCTACCGCGACCAGCTCTCCCAGTTGCAACAGGTACAGGCCAGCCAGGGCATAGAGGGGGTGCAGGGTGACCTGGACATCCTGGCCGCCGCGGTGGAGGCCGGCCGCGCCTGCGTGCAGGTGCTGTTCGTGCGCGCGGCGCGCGTGCTGGGCAGCAAGACCTACTACCCGCCGCTGCGCCTGCAGGAGAACCCCGCCGAGGTGCTGGGCGCGTTTGTTCCCCAGTATTACCTGGGCGGGGCCCGCGCTATCCCGGGGGAGATCATTGTCAATGCGCCCCCCGAGGATGTCGCCACCCTGGCGCAGGCGCTGTCGGCGCAGGCCGGCCGGCAGGTGCGGGTGCGCAGCCGAGTGCGGGAGGCGCGCGCCCGCTGGCTGCAACTGGCGGTGCAGACTGCCGAGACCAGCCTTGCGTCGCACCTCAGCGGCCGCCAGTCGGTGCTCGAGCGCCTGCAGGCCCTGCAGGAGCTGCTGGACCTGCCCGAGCAACCGCAGCGCATGGAGTGCTTCGATATCAGTCACAGCTCCGGCGAGGCCACGGTGGCTTCCTGCGTGGTGTTCGACCAGAACGGTCCGCGCAAGTCCGACTACCGGCGTTTCAATATCGAGGGCATCACCCCCGGCGATGACTACGCCGCCATGCAGCAGGCCCTGGAACGGCGTTACAAGCGCCTCAAGTCGGGCGAGGCGCCACTGCCGGATATTCTCTTTATCGACGGGGGCAAGGGCCAGGTCAGCCAGGCCATGGCGGTGTTATCGGACCTGCAGGTGAGCGGGGTGGAGGTTATCGGGGTGGCCAAGGGGGTGACCCGCAAGGCCGGTTTCGAGACCCTGCTCAACGGCGCCACCGGACGGGAGCGCCAGCTGGCCGGCGATAACCCGGCCCTGCACCTGATCCAGCAGATCAGGGACGAGGCCCACCGCTTTGCTATCACCGGCCATAGGGCGCGCCGGGACAAGGCGCGCCAGCGGTCGGCACTGGAAGACATTCCCGGCGTGGGCGCCAAGCGCCGCCGGGAACTGTTGCGGCATTTCGGCAGTGCCCAGGCGGTGGAAAACGCCAGTGCCGACGAGCTGAGGAAAATATCCGGAATTAGTGCCACAATGGCACAACAGATCTACGATCATTTACACAACATCAGTGACTGACTCCAGCGGAGCGCGAGTTTGCCGATTAACGTCCCCAACGCCCTGACCATTCTGCGCATACTGCTCATACCGGTGCTGGTGATCGTGTTTTACCTGCCCTTCAAGAACCACCTGGTGGTGGCGGCGGGCATTTTTGCTTTCGCCGCGGTGACCGACTGGTTCGACGGCTACCTGGCCAGGCGCCTGGGCCAGATGACCGCCTTTGGTGCCTTCCTGGACCCGGTGGCGGACAAACTCATGGTGGCCATCGCCCTGGTGCTGCTGGTAGAGCGCCACGATACCCTGCTGTTCACGCTGGCGGCCTGCGTGATCATCGGTCGGGAAATTGTGGTTTCCGCACTGCGCGAATGGATGGCGGAGTTGGGAGAGCGCACCTCGGTGGCGGTGTCGTTTATCGGCAAGGTGAAAACCGCCGCCCAGATGCTGGCGATCACCGGCCTGCTGGCCATAGACCCCGCCCGCGACGAGAGCTGGTTGCTGGCCCTGTGCTACCTGGTGCTGTACACCGCCGCGGTGCTGACCCTGTGGTCCATGGTGATTTACCTGCAAGCCGCCTGGGAGGTGATCAAGGCCAGGGATAATGCCTTGTAATTCAGGCGCTTGCATGAGTTAGCTGCTATAGTTCTTGACTCCCGCCCCGCGCGGCATAAAATAGTCGGGGTCTGGAACGGACACGCAGCAACGCGCGGGAATAGCTCAGTTGGTAGAGCGCAACCTTGCCATGGGTGAGGCGGGGCGCGCAGCCTCGACGGTTCCGGCGACCACGGCGGTGGATACACGCAGCGATGTGCGGGAATAGCTCAGTTGGTAGAGCGCAACCTTGCCAAGGTTGAGGTCGCCGGTTCGAACCCGGTTTCCCGCTCCAATCACATATCCCTCAACCGGCGTGCCGGTTCGAAGTCGATGGCGACCCCCGCCGTTTCCCGCTCCAATCCCAAACCCCTTAAACCGGCGTGCCGGTTCAAAGTCGATGGCGACCCCCGCCGTTTCCCGCTCCAATCCCAAACCCCCTAGACCGGCGTGCCGGTTCGAAATCGATGGCGACCCCCGCCGTTTCCCGCACCAACGCCGAATTGCTACCGCGGCCTGCCAAATACCTGCGTCCAGTAGACGTTGTAGGTGCTGGAGGGATTGCTGATTTTGGCGGTGCCAATCTCGGTGTAGCTGGAGCGCATGATATTGGCGCAGTGACCGGGGCTGCCCAGCCAGCCGGCCATCACCGAGCTGACAGAGCTGTATCCTGCCGCGATGTTCTCTCCCACCGTGGACCAGGTGTAACCCGCCCGGGTCGCACGGGTTCCCACCGACTGGCCGTCAGAGCCGGTGTGGCTGAAGAAGTCGTTGCTGGCCATGTCCGTGGAATGGCCGACTGCCGCCGTTTCCAGTTTACAACTCCAGGCCAGCGGCGCCGTGGCCGGGTAGGAAGTCGAGCCACACATCCTGGCCTGCGCCCGGGCGGCATTGACCGCGTTGAGCATGGACTGCTCCTCGGCACTCAGGGCACAGTTGCCACTGACCGGCGGGGCGGACTGCGGGCCATCGTCGCGGTCGTCTACGGGGTCGCAGGCGTCACCCAGACCATCGTCATCGAGGTCGCTCTGGGTCGGGTTGTAGGTGCTGGGACAGTTGTCGCTCCCGGCATTGACGCCGTCGTTATCCAGGTCCAGATCGTTCTGGCTGTCGCAGGCGTTGCCGATGCCGTCATTGTCCGCATCGGCCTGGTTCGGGTTGAAATGGGCCGGGCAGTTGTCAGCACTGTCCTGTATATCGTCGCGGTCAGTGTCGGTAAACGGGTCGCAGGCATCCCCCAGGCCGTCCCTGTCGATATCCGCCTGGCTCGGGTTGCGTACGCTCACGCAGTTATCGGTGTTGTTGGTCACGTAACCCGCGGGCATTTCCACCGCCACGATGCTGTCCGCCGGATCACCATAACCGTCGCCGTCCACGTCGCGGTAGTACTCCCGACTGGTAAAGCCCTCGTCGATAGTGCCGTTGCAATTGTTGTCGGCGCTGTCGAACTGCTCACGCGCTCCCGGGAAAATGCTGCTGTTGTTGTCATCGCAGTCCGTGTTGTCGGCCACGTAGCCCGGCACCGGGTCCACCGATTGTATGGCGCCGCGATTGGCGCCGAAGCCGTCGCCGTCGACGTCAGGATAGAGTCGCCGGGCGCCCTCGTCAGTGGCGCCGTCGCAATCGTTGTCGCGACCGTCTACGACCTCGCTGGCACCGGGATGATCCGACACCCTGGAATCATCGCAGTCGAGCTTGTTCGCCACGTACCCCGCCGGCTTGCGCAACTCCATCCGGCTGGTGGCGGGGTCGCCGTAGCCGTCGCCATCGCGGTCCCGGAAAAACCGTGCCGCGACAAAGCCCTCGTCTATGCGCCCGTTGCAGTTGTTGTCCAGGCCATCGGCCTGTTCCTGGGCCCGCGGGTAGATTGCGCCGTTGCTGTCATCGCAGTCCAGGTCGTTGCCCACGAAGCCCCGGGGCTGCTCGAATGCCATGGTGCTCTTGTCGGCGGCGCCGTAGTGGTCCCCGTCGACGTCCCGGTACCAGGCCCGTTTGCTGGTGGTGGGCTCGAAGACCGCGGACAACTCCACGTCGCCATCGAATTCGGCGAACTGCTCCGGCAGGGGTGCGAGTTTCACCTCGCATATCGGAATGACGGTTATGCCGCAGACTCCCTTCCACTTCACGAAGCGGTAACCGTCGGCCGCTACGGCGGTGAAGGTTTCGGAGTACAGCTCTTCGATAGGAACTACGCAGGAAGCCTGGTCACAGTCAGCAGTGCCCGAGGCGGAATCTATGCGGCCGGTTTCGTCCGTCAGGATGACCAGGCGGCAACTTGCCAGCAGCAGGGCGGCCAGCACCACCAGCACGCGTTTGGCAAGCAATTGATTAATAGTTCCGGCTGTATTCAAGCGCATGTCTTAACCCCGCAGGCACCAGTGAATTCACAGATTTATTGACAGTTACTAGCAAGCCGCAGGCCAGAATGGTTTTTGTGGGTTTTTCCACCGATTTGGCTTGCCAAACGCGATGCACTGGGCGCCTGGTTCCAGTACCTGCCCGGTCCGGAATGGCGCGGGCAGTAATTTTGGCTGTAATGGCGGCTGATCGGCTCGGCAACAGCGATTTTCAGCCCCAACTGCCCCCCGACGCGCCCGCAAACGGGGCCGGGAGGCCCATGGTGGCTGGCATTCCGCCAAGGGTGGCGGAGCGCATTTTGTGTCAGGAAGCGACAAAATGTGCCGCTCTCTGTCACCTGCCTGCGCGTCGAGGCCGATTGGCCCCACTGCAGCCAGGCAAGTGGCGGGTAGTGTCATGCCGCTGGCGTATCGGGCCATGTAAGCCATACCGTGGCAGCCGCTATCCTGTGTTCATTCAAAACAGGCCGGGGGGCGGCCAATAATAATTTTGTTTATCTCAGTTTGCCTTGACCTGCCCTGGCATGGGCCGTAAAATGGCGCCCGCAAGTGATTGATTTACTTGCGGTTTTGTTTCTTTCTTGAATCAAATCAATGTCTTACAGGCTCGGTGGCAGAGTGGTTATGCAGCGGACTGCAACTCCGTAAACGCCGGTTCGATTCCGACCCGAGCCTCCAATCTTTCAAGTATCCCCGTAGCGTGGTTACCGTGCACGCCGGCGAGAGCGCCCACCTGTTGGTTTCCCTCCCGGTGCAGGATGAATATCCGCCGGCGGTTGGCTATGCTGCGCGTCACTTGCAGTGCACAGGGTGCCGGGTATGCCGCTTTCCATCATTTATGCGCGTTCACAGAATTATTGCATCGGGCGCAACGGCGACCTGCCCTGGGACCTGCCCGACGAATTTGCCCACTTTACCCGCACCACTACCGGTGGCGCGGTTATCATGGGTCGAAAAACCTATCAGGATCACAATTCCTATCTGTCGGGACGCGTCAATATTGTCGTGAGTCGCAACAGTTATTTGACGCTGGCGCCCAAGGTGCTGCGAGCCAGTTCGCTGGTGCAAGCGGTAGCCATTGCCGCGCGAGAGCGAGGCGAGATATTTGTGATCGGTGGCAGCGGGCTGCTCACAGAGGCGTTCCCCGGGGCCACTACCGCTTACGAAACGGTAGTACACGCAGATATCGAGGGGGATACCTTCGTAACACCCTTTGACTTCAGCAGCTGGCGGACAGAACAGTTGGAAGAACACCCCGTCGACGACCGGCACGCGCACGGGTTTGCGATCTACAGGCATGTCCGTGATGCCGGGGACCAGCAGTAACGATATCGCCGGGTTCGCGGGGTAATTCGGTTGGAGCCGGGGCGAGCTGGTACCTGTTTTTCGCTCATTGCGGCAACTCACGTATACTTCGAGACGTCACTTCATCCCCGGCTTGCCAGACAGGCAAGCAGCCAGAGAGAACCAACGCGTATGCAATGCAATGGCACGGTCGCGCCCGGTTTTGAACCGGTCAGGCAGCTCTACGAGCAGCAGATGCAAACCATGGCGGAGGAAAATACCCAGCTCTGCGTCTACTACCGCGGCGAGAGGGTGGTCGACCTGTGGGCGTCCTCCAAGGCGGACAGCGGCTTCGCGGCGGACTCCCTGGTCAATATATTCAGCAGCGGCAAGAGCCTGGAGGCAATCGCCATGGCAGCGCTGGTCAGCAAGGGCCTGTTGAGTTACGACGCCCGGATCACCGAATACTGGCCCGAGTTCGGCGCCAACGGCAAGGAGGGGCTGACTATTGCCGACCTGATGCGACACGAGGCCGGGCTCGCCAACTTTGATACCTCCCTCGATATGGAGGACCTGCTTACCGAAAACATCAAGGCCAATGCAGTGGGCCGCATCATAGAGCGGCATGGCCTTTCCTACCGCCGGGGCAAGCGGGAGTATCACGCCCTGACCCGGGGCTGGATTGTCAACGAGGTGTTCCGGCGGGTCGACCCCGCCGGCCGCACCATCGGCGAATTCTTTCGGGAGGATATCAGCCAGCCGCTGGGTGCGGACGTGATGATCGGGGTCAGGGAACAGGACATGGGGCGCGTGGCCGGAGTCTCGCCCCTGGGCCTTGGCTTTGAGTTCCTGCAGAGTTTGAAACCGAAATTTCTGGGCCGGCGCATTGTTCACAACATCTTCCAGCTGGCCGGCAGACTGGCGCGAATGATCCCCTCCGTCCTCAAGGCGAGAAAGTCGGCTACCCGGCCACCCCTTGTCGGTTTCGGGGTCATGGACTTTTTCAACGAGCCGGGATTTGCCCGGGGTGAAACCCCCTCGGCCAACGCCACCTGTTCCGCCCGGGGGCTGGCGAAAGTAGGAGCCATGGTAGCGGCCGGAGGTAGCTGGGAGGGCAGGGAGTATTTGAGCATGCAGGCCTGGTCGGCACTGCATGCCAGGCCCGTGAAGGCGCAAATGGGGGGCGTTATAACCACCCGTTTTACCCAGGGCGGTGTCGACAGCTTCATTCCCTGCGGGCCCGGGTGCAGCCGGCTGGAGCGTGACTTCACCGTCGGCAGGGAAGGCTTCTACGGCTGGATGGGCCTGGGCGGTTCCATATTCCAGTGGCATCCGCAACTGGAAATAGGCTTTGCTTTCGTGCCAACCGCATTGCACGTGCTGGATTTCTTTAACGAGCGCGGCAAGCTTTACCAGGCGGAAGTACTGCGGTGCGCGACGGTATTGGCTGCGCGGGATGGTGAGGGTGGCGGTCGGGCCGGCGCCGGAGTCAATGGGGCAACCGCCGTGAGGCAAACCATGGTTGAATCAAGGAGTTCACAATGAAGCCAGTCTGTTTGGTCATAGGCGCAGGTGCCGGTATCGGCGGTAATGTAGGCAGGCGCTTCGCCGCCGGCGGCTATCACGCCGTGCTATGTCGTCGCAGTGATGAAGAGGGCCTGCAGCAACTGGTCGCCGGGATAGAGGCGGCGGGCGGCTCGGCCAGCGGTTATTTGCTCAACGCGATCGAACCGGGCAGCATCGAGGAGCGCGTGGCCGCCATCGAGGAAGAACTTGGGCCCATAGAGGTCGTGGTCTACAACCTGGGAGCCCAGATCGGGGATAGAGCCCTGGCCGACACCAGCTACAAGGCGTTTGAAATGGGCTGGCAACTCGGCACCTTCGGCTTGTTTCGTATCGCCTCAGCGGTATGCCCGAAGATGGTACAGCGGGGCAAGGGCGTGATCCTGGTCACCTCGGCCACCGCGGCGGTGCGCGGCAACGCCGGACAGCACTCCCACGCGGCCGCCATGGGCGGGAGACGGATGCTGTGCCAGACACTCAACGCGGAATTTGCCCGCAAGGGTATCCATGTGGCGCACGTGCTCGTCGATGGCATGGTGGATGCTCCCGATACCCTCGGCAAGATGCTGGGGGCAGAGTCGTTCCAGCAGCTGCGCGGCCAACGCGGCGGCGCGCAGGACGGGCTGATGCTGCCGGCACAGATGGCGGAAACTTATTACCATGTGGCGCACCAACACCGCTCCGCCTGGACCCACGAACTGGATCTGCGGGCGTATTCAGACCTTGCCTGGTGGAACCACTAGATTCCCTGATTTGACTTGCACACGAGGAACAAGCTTATGCCCACACTGGATTTTATTTTCGATTTCGGCAGTCCCAATGCGTATTACTCGTACAAGGTACTGCCGGCTATTCTGGCGCGCACCGGTGCCGAGCTGGTCATTCACCCGGTGCTGCTCGGGGGGATTTTCAAGATCACCGGCAACCAGCCGCCGATGCTGGCGTTCGGTGGCGTCAAGGGCAAGCTGGAGTATGAAATGCTGGAAAGCAAACGCTTTGCTGAGAAACATCAGCTCAACGACTTCGTGTTCAACAGCCATTTTCCGGTGAATACCGTGAGCATTATGCGCGGCCTGGTGGCCGCGCAGGAGCTGGGCTGCGAACAGCAGTATATTGAGGTCGTGCTGTCCGCTATGTGGGAGCAGAGCCTGAAGATGGACGATCCGGAGGTCATTGCAGCGGCCCTGAAGGACGGGGGCCTGGATGCCGGGGCGATCATGGCGCTGATCCAGACCGATGCCATCAAGGAGAAATTGAAAGCCAATACCCAGGCGGCGGCGGATCGCGGCGTGTTCGGCATTCCCACCTTTTTTGTCGGCGATGAAATGTTTTTCGGCAAGGAACGCCTGGGCCAGGTTGAGGAGGAACTGGCCGCCGCGGGCAAGACCTGAAGCTCGCCGGTGTCGGTCCCGGAGACTGCTGATTCCTGTTACCGGTTTGCGTTCGGCACATTTATACTGGGCCGATGACTATCATCAGCATTCTGCTGGTTCTGGTCGCCGTCGCCGGCGTCTGGATCTACAATCGGCTGGTCCGTGATCGCAACCAGGTGCGCGCTGCCTGGAGCGATATCGACGTGCAGCTCAAGCGCCGCCACGAGTTGGTGCCGAGGCTGGTGTCCTGTGTAAAGGCCTACGCGGATTTCGAAAAGGCCACCCTGCTCGCAGTGACCGAATTGCGCGAGCAGAGTATGGCCACCCCCGAGCTGCCGCAAAAAGCGGCCCTGGAGGACGCGATACATACCGGTCTGCACAAGCTTATTGTGGTGGCGGAGGCCTACCCGGAGCTCAAGGCGGACGAGAACTTCCGCCAGCTGCAAGCCGAGCTCACGGATACGGAAGACCAGATCCAGTACGCCAGGCGCTTCTACAATGGCGCTGTCAGGCTGTTCAACACCCGGGTGCAGTCCTTTCCCGACCTGCTGCTGGCACGCCCCCTGGGTTTCGAGGCGGCGGACTATTTCGAAATAGACGATGCCGCGGCCCGTGTCACGCCGACGGTCGGGTTGCGCTGAATGAGCCCCGGCATGCTGGTGCGGCTGCTCTGTATGGGCTTGCTCGCACTGTGCCAGCCGGCGTTGGCGGTCGAGCGCATACTGTCCTACGACAGTGACATCGCCATCGCCGCCGACGCGAGCATGACGGTGCGCGAGACCATACGCGTGGTCGCCGAGGGCAGGGACATCCGCCGCGGTATCTATCGCGATTTTCCCACCCGCTACCGGGATCGCTTCGGCAACGACGTGGAGGTGCGCTTTCGCGTGCGCGAAGTCCTGCGGGACGGCGAGCCCGAATCCTGGCACAGGAAACGACTCGGCAACGGCGTGCGCATCTATGCCGGTCGCTCGGATACCTACCTGAGCCCGGGGGAATACACCTACACCTTCGTCTACGAGACCGATCGCCAGATCGGCTTTTTTGAAACCCATGATGAACTGTACTGGAATGTAACCGGTAACGGCTGGGATTTCGCCATCGAGCAGGCGCGCGCCACGGTCAGGCTGCCCGAGGCGGTCAACGCCGCCAACCTTACCCTCAGCGGCTACACCGGGCCCCAGGGTGCCAGGGGCACAGACTACGATGAGCGGGTGGGGCAGGGCCAGGGGCTGATCTGGACCACGCGCGCGCTGCCTCCCGGGTCCGGACTGACGCTGGTGATGGGATGGCCCAAGGGGGTGGTGGCGGAACCGGGGCCCCTGCGGCGCCTGGGCTACCTGCTGGGGGACAACCTGGGGCTGCTGCTTGCCCTGCTGGCCCTGGTCGGCAGCGCCTGTTACCTGTACACCATGTGGTCCCGGCACGGTCGCGATCCGGGCAAGGGGGTGATATTCCCGCACTACGAGCCCCCCGAGGGCTACTCTCCCGCGGCCGCGCGCTTCATCAACGAGATGGGTTACGACAAGGAAACATTTACGGCCGCGGTCATCAACCTGGCCGTGAAGGGCTATGTCTCGATCAGCTGTGACGATGATGACTATACCCTGGGACGCCTGCCGTCCTCCGCGCCGCTGGCCGCGGGCGAGCAAGTATTGCTGGAGCGCCTGTTTCGCAACGGTGCGGTGCTGGAACTGGACAACAAGAACCATGCGCAGGTGTCGGCTGCCCGGTCCGCCCACAAGCAGGCCCTGCAGCGGGACTACCTGGGACAGTACTTCAAGACCAACGCCATACTGATGCTCCCCTCCATCGTGATTTCCGCGCTGCTGCTACTGGTGATCGTGAGCACCGGCAAGCTGGTGCCGCTGGTGTTTGCCCTCTATGCCGGGGTTCTGGTGCTGCATATCCTCTTTGCCTACCTGCTGAAGGCGCCCTCGGCCCGAGGCCGCCGCCTGATGGACCAACTGGAGGGGTTCAAACTGTACCTGGAGGTGGCGGAAAAAGACGATCTCGAGCTGCGCCATCCGCCGGACATGACGCCGGAACTGTTTGAGAAGTACCTGCCCTACGCCATCGCGCTGGGCGTGGAACAGGCCTGGGCCGAGCAGTTCAGTGAGGTCTTTGCCCGCTTGCAGGCCACCCGGGGTGCAGCCTACAGCCCGGCCTGGTACCAGGGCAGCTTCAACTCCAGCCGCATGGGCAGTTTCGCCAGCAGCGTGGGAGGCAAGCTCTCCTCCGCGATTGCCTCGGCGGCTACCGCACCGGGCAGCAGTTCGGGTTCCGGCGGCTCCTCCGGGGGCGGAGGCGGCGGTGGTGGCGGCGGCGGTTGGTAGTGCTGCCGGTATCCTGCGGAGCGTGCCCGGGCTCCCGCGAGGGACTCAACTCGACAGGTAGCGCTCCAGGATATTGGCCTTGAAGGCCTCGGTGCCCAGGGGCGCGCCGGTGGCCCGGGCGATCAGGTCATCGGGCATGTACAGGCAGCCCTGGCTGCGAATATTGGCGTCCAGCCAGCTGAACAGCGGCTGGAAGTCGCCCCTGGCCAGGCCCGGCAGCAGGTCCGGCTCGGCGCGTTTCGCCGCGGCAAATATCTGGGCCGCCGCCACGGCGCCCAGGGAATAGGTGGGGAAGTAACCCAGTATCCCCTCGGGCCAGTGCACATCCTGCATGACGCCGTCCCGGTTGTCCCGGGGGCGGATGCCGACCAGGCTTTCCATCAGCTCGTTCCAGGCGCCGGGCAGGTCGGCGGTCGCCAGTTCGCCCGCTATGATGGCTTTCTCCAGGCGGTAGCGCAGGATCACGTGCAGCGGGTAGGTGACCTCATCGGCATAGACGCGAATCAGGCCGGGCTCTACCCGGCGATAGATGCGCAGCAGGTTGTCGGCCTCCCAGGCTGCTCCCTCGCTGCCGAGCACACGCCTGATGACGGGTACCAGGAACGAGATGGCCTCCGCCGAGCGCGCCGCCTGCATTTCCAGCAGCAGTGACTGGCTCTCGTGGAGGGTCATCCCACGGCTCTTGCCCACCGGCTGGGTGGCCCAGTCCGCGGGCAGGCCGTCTTCGTACAGGGCGTGCCCGGTCTCATGGATCACCGCCATGAGGCTGGCCATGAAGTCGTTGTCCTCGTAGCGGGTGGTGATACGCACATCGCCGCTGGCGCCGCCGCTGAAGGGGTGGTGGGCGATGTCGAGGCGGCCGTGGTCGAAGGGGAAGCCCAGTATCTTCATCAGTTCCAGCCCCAGTTCCCGCTGCCGCTCCACCGGAAACGGACCCGGGGGGATAATGGGCCGGGGCCCGGCGTCCTGCCTGGCCCTGATCTGGAGCAGGATGTCCGGCAGGTAAGCAGCCAGGTCGTCGAATATCCGGTCCACCTGGGACTCGCGGCGACCGGGATCGAACTGATCCAGCAGGGCCTCGTAGGGTGTTACCCCCATCACCTCGGACTTGATGGCGGCCTCTTCGCGCTTGAGCGCGAACAGGGCATCCAGTTTCGGTTCCAGGCTGGCCCAATCATCCGCGGCCCGGGCTTCGCGCCAGGTCATCGCCGCCTGGGACGAGGCAAGCACCAGTTTTTCCACCAGCTCTGCGGGCACCGCATTGGCGTGCACAAAGCCGTGTCGTATCTCCCGCAGGTTGGCCTGCTGCCAGGGGTTCAGGGAGGCGGCCTCCGCCTCGGCCTGCAGGATCAGTTCCTCCAGGCCGTCGGCGGTCTCCAGGTCGTGCACCATCACACTGAGCTCCGCCAGCACGCTGGCCCTGGCGGGCGCCGCCCCCGCGGGCATCATGGTTTCCTGGTCCCAGTGGAGGATGCCCATGGCGTTATCGAGGGCGGCGATTTTTTTCTGGCGCGCTTCCAGTTGCAGGTAGGCTTGCATCGGGGTAGTCCGTCTGGTTGGTTTTCGGCAAGCGGCTAGTGTGCCCCTAAAGTCGTCCGCCGTTAAGCCCCGTGGCCGCAATTGCCGCGGCCTTGTTCCCACCGGCGACTAGCCCTTGATCGAGCCGTAGGCCGCCAGCGCGGCCTCCCGCGCGGCCTTGTGCTCCACGATGGGCGCGGGGTAGTCATCCCCCAGAGCGACGCCAGCCCTGGCGAGGACATCCGCAGGCGCCTCCCAGGGCTTATGCAGGTAGCGATCCGGCAGTTCCGCCAACTCCGGTACCCAGCGGCGCACATAGTCGCCCTGGGCATCGAACTTCTCCCCCTGGGTCACCGGGTTGAAAATGCGGAAGTAGGGCGAGGCATCGGCGCCACTGCCCGCCACCCACTGCCAGCCGCAACTGTTATTGGCCAGGTCGGCGTCCACCAGGGTGTCGTGAAACCAGCGGGCGCCCGTGCGCCAGTGCGTCAGCAGGTGCTTGGTCAGGAAAGAGGCCACGACCATGCGTACGCGGTTGTGCATGTAGCCGGTGTGCCACAGCTCCCGCATGCCGGCATCGACGATGGGGTAGCCGGTCAGGCCGCGCTGCCAGGCCCGCAGGGCAGTCTCGTTGCCCAGCCAGGGGAAGGCTTGGAATGGCTCCTTGAAGGGTTGCTCCACGATGTGGGGAAAGTGGTACATCAGGTGATGGGAGAATTCCCGCCAGCCCAACTCGCTGAGAAACTTGTCGACCTGCTCCTTGCGGTCGGGGTCGGCATGCGCCAGTCCGCGGGCCGCGTGCCAGACCGCCCTGGGAGAAATTTCCCCGAAATGCAGGTGCGCCGACAGTCGCGAGGTCGCCCCCCGGGCAGGGTGATTGCGGCCCTCACTGTAGTCGGCCACCGGGCCGGCCAGGAATGTCGCCAGGCGCTCGGCTGCGCCGGTACTGCCGGGGGACCACAGTGGCGGCCATTGGCTGGCCCAGTCCGGGTCCCGCGGCAGCAACCCCCAGTCCAGCAGGGACTCCCCCCGGGGCGGGGTGGGGTGCCAGTTGATGTCCACCGGCGGGGGCTGGGGCCGGCGAGGCTCGCTGCTGCGCAGGCACTGGCGCCAGAAAGGCGTGAATATCTTGAAGGGCGCCTCTGCCTGGGTCATGACCTGGCCGGGCTCGAACAGTAGCGAGCCCGGGTAGCGTTTGAAGTCGATCTGGCGGCTGGCCAGCGTGCTGTGTAACTGTTGTTCCAGCGCGCCTGCCCAGGGTTCGTACTGCCGGCTGCAGTGGATGGCGTCCGCGTCGCAGGCCCCCACCAGCTCTTCCAGTACCTGTGGCGCGCTGCCGCGCCGAAGCAGCAGCTCGCCGCCCAGTCCCCGCAGTTCGTCCTGCAGGGAGAGCAGGCTGTGGTGCAGCCACCAGCGACTGGCAGCCCCCGGCCTGTGCTCACCCGGAGTTTCGTCATCGAGGATGAAGCAGGCTACCAGCGGTTTGCCCGTGGCGGCGGCCGCGAGCAGGCCCGGCAGGTCCTGTACCCGAAGGTCTTGCCGGAACCAGTAAATAATCGTGTTTGCCATAGAGTTGTTACGTTCAGGGGAGGCGGGGGGATCACAGCCTGGCGGCCAGCGCGGCGAGCAGGCTTTCACACTCGGTGTGACATTTCAGCGTCGCCATCGAGTCCGCCCGGGTGATCCCGGGATTGATGATAGCCAGCGGCTTGCCCAACTGGCTGGCCAGGCGGCAAAAGCGAAACCCGGAGTAGACCTGCAGGGAGCTGCCGACGGCCAGCAGGGCGTCGGCAGCCGCCACGGCGGCCTGGCATTGTTGCACCCGCGCCGCTGGCACCGCACCGCCAAAAAACACCACGTCGGGGATCAGGGTGCCGCCGCAGGCGTCACAGGATGGTGGGCGGAACTGCCTCACCAGGTCCGCGTCGATAGCGGCGTCACCGTCGGGACGCACCGCCCCGGCCCGGTCGCTGTGCCGGGGGTTGTCCCGCAGCATGCGCTGCTGCAGCTGCTCGCGGCAGACGCGGGCCCCGCAGGCGAGGCAGCGCACCTGGTCCACCCGGCCGTGCAGGTCGATCACGGCATGGCTGCCCGCCCGCTGGTGCAGACGGTCGACGTTCTGGGTGATGAGCAGGTCCACATGGCCGCGCCGTTCCAGCTGCGCCAGGGCGAGGTGGGCGGCATTGGGCCGGGCCTCGCGCACCACCGGCCAGCCCCGCAGTGAGCGGGCCCAGTAGCGGCGGCGATGGTCGCCATCGCCGATAAATTCCTGGTGGGTAATGGGCGCGCTGTGGCGCCAGGTGCCCTGCCGGTCGCGGTAGGTGGGAATGCCCGAGGAGGCGCTGATACCGGCGCCGGTGAGCACGACCAGCCGGGGATGCTCCGCGACAAACTTCCGCAGCCCCGATATTTCTGTGTGCAGGGTGTTCATGGGATCGTCTGTTCACACTCGTTGCGTTGGCCCTAGTATACGCAGGTCCGGGCGCTTGCGATGACAGTCGGCCTGATCCGGTTTGCGGCGGCAACGTAATTAACAGATGACATTTTCAACCGGGAGCGTCCCATGCACTATCTGATCACCGGCGGCACCGGCTTTATCGGCACGGCACTGACGGCCAGCCTCACAACCCGCGGCCATCGGGTCACCGTACTCACCCGCCAGCAGCGGCCCGCGCAGGGCCAGGTCAGTTATATCGACGACCTGGCGGCCCTGCCGGCAGACACGGTTATCGACAGCATCGTCAATCTCGCCGGCGCCTCGCTGGCGGGCGCCCGCTGGACCGCGGCCTACAAGCAAACGATTATCGACAGTCGCCTGCAGACCACCCGGCGCGTGGTGGAACTGATACAGCGACTGGAACAAAAACCCCCGGTATTGCTCAGCGCCAGCGCCATCGGCTACTACGGCCACCACGGCGATGAGGTGCTGGACGAGGAGGGCGCGGTTGCGCAGGGTTTCTCGCACGACCTGTGTCGACAGTGGGAAAGCGCGGCGCGCGCCGCCGAGGACGAGGGCGTACGGATCTGCCTGCTGCGTCTGGGCGTGGTGCTCGATGCCGGCGGTGGCGCGCTGCAGGAGATGTCGCGGCCGTTTCGCTTTGGCGTCGCCAACTGGCTGGGCGATGGTCGGCAGTGGCTGAGCTGGGTGCACCGTGAAGACGTGGTCAGCGCCATCCGCTTCCTGGACGAGCGCACTGACCTGCGCGGGGCGTTCAATATCACCGCGCCGGAGCCGGTAACCAGCAGGGGATTCTGCGCGGCCCTGCAACAACACTACCGCACCTGGCTGGCCGCGCCGGTGCCGGCGCCCGTGATGCGGCTGCTGGTCGGTGACATGGCGCAAGAACTACTGCTGCAGGGTCAGAGAGTGGTGCCTGCCCGGCTTCAGGATGCCGGGTTTACCTTTGCCTACCCCGGTCTCGACAGAGCGCTGCAGGCTATCTACCAAAAATGACATCCGCTCGCGAGGCAGCTGCGTACATTCCTACACGTCCTGACGAGGCAGTAAGCATGACAGCAGTGATTCTCGAGCCACGGCCCCTGTACGCTATCGGCACGGTTGCCCGCCTGACGGGGCTCAAGCCGGATACCTTGCGTGTCTGGGAGCGGCGTTATGGTCTCGGCGCCAGCCACAAGTCCCCATCGGGCAGGCGCCAGTACACCCAGGCCGATCTGGAGCACCTGCAGTTGGTGGCCGAACTGGTGAGCACCGGTACCCGCATCGGTGAGATCGCCTCTGCGGGGCGCAAGACGCTGGAAATCATGCTGCGGCGCAATGGCGAACCGGGAGCACGGCGCGATGTCTGCAAGCCCTCCGTGCTGTTTGTCGGCATCCAGTTGTGCCAGTGGATAGACGAGCACCAGGGGTGTCTGGCCAGTGTGTCCGCCAAGCTCGCGAGGGTGGATCTGGCCGCTGCCTGCGACGTGCCGGAGGGCGAGATCGGGCCCGTAGAAATGCTGGTCATCGGCTGCGAGGCCCTGGGGTTTGTGCAGTTACAGCAAATCCAGGCACTGGCGGAACGGCTGGGAGTGGCGCGTGTGCTCGTCAGTTGTGCACAGCCCCGCGAGCGGGCTGTCGCCACCCTGGCCCAACAGGGCATCGCCACCTCCAGCTTTCCCCCCGCCCCGGGCTTCCTGGCCTTCGAAGTGACCCGCTGCGCCGCCGAGGAGGCGGGCGACCAGCCGGGTGACCGGCTGGGAGCCCTGCTCAAGGAAAAGCCCCGGGAGTTTTCCGCCGAGGAACTGGCGCGGGTGTTACAGCTGCCTGGGGAGGGGTTGCGGACAGTGTCCGAACTGGTCGGTAACCTGGCGGAGTTCGAGCAGCGTATGGCCGACGCGCCGGTGGACGACTGGCAACAGGCCGCCAGTCGCGCCTGTGCCTATGCCTATGCGGGCCAGGCGCGCTGGTTGATGGAGAAAGCCCTGCAGGTGATGCTGTCGACTCCCGGGGACGCCGGGGAAGAGTCCGGTACCGGGAGGCTCAGATCGGTGCGCAGCCCCCGGCGCCTGCACGACGCCGCCTGAGCCCTGTCAGCCGGGCTGCACGTTGGTATAGACGTTCTGGACATCGTCGAGGTAGTTGAGCATGTCCAGCAGTCGTTCATACTGGGCCAGGTCTTCGGCCTCCAGTGTCGTGGTGGTCTGGGGCAGGAATTGCATCTCGTCCACCTCGAAGGCCAAACCCTCGAACGTGTCCAGCAGGGCCTGTCTGGCCTTGTAGTAGTCGCTGACAGGCGTGAACACGCTGATCAGGCCGTCCTCACTTTCGATATCGGTCACATCCACGTCAGCTTCCACCAGCGCTTCCAGTACCGCTTCATCGTCATCACCGGCGAATACCAGGATGGCACAGTGGTCAAACAGGTGACCCACGCTGCCGGGTGCGCCCAGCTTGCACTTGGTCTTGGTGAAACAGGCGCGCACGTCGCCTATGGTGCGGTTGGGGTTATCCGTCAGGCAGTCCACGATCAACATGCAGCCGCCCGGGCCGAAGCCCTCGTAGCGGGCGACCGCGAAATCCTCGCCACCGCCGCCGCTGGCCTTGTCCAGGGCCTTGTCAATCACATGGCTGGGTACCTGGTCGCGCTTGGCACGCTCGATCAGGCTGCGCAGGGCCAGGTTGCCCACCGGGTCGGTGCCGCCGCTCTTGGCGGTGACATAGATTTCCCGGGCGTACTTGCTGTACACCCGGGCCTTGGCGTCGGAGGTCTTGGCGATGGAGTCTTTGCGGTTCTGGTAGGCGCGGCCCATGGATGAGTTCCTTAGTCGTGGGAGGCGCAGTATAGTGGCAGCAGGTGCGGGAGTGGTAGTCGCGCCACAACCGGAGCTGCGGGGAGAAACCACTGAAAACCATCACCATCCCATTGCCGGAAGGCAGTGTCAGCGGTCAGGTTGCCGCCGGGTTCGAGCCTGTGGCACAGGCTTTCGCCGAGAATTTCACCGCCCATGGGGAAGTGGGGGCCGCCTGCGCCCTGTATCACCGCGGCCGTCCCGTGTTAGACCTGTGGGGCGGGCTGGCGGACACTGCCGCGGGGCGCCCCTGGCAGGAGGACACGATCTGCCTGGTATTTTCCGCCGCCAAGGGCCCCACCGCTACCTGTATTCATCGCCTGGTGGAGTCCGGGCAGCTGGATCTGGACCTGCCCGTCGCCCACTACTGGCCGGAATTCGGCTGCAACGGCAAAGAGGGCATTACCACGCGCCTGGTCCTGTCCCACCAGGCCGGGCTGGCCGCGGTGGACGGTGACCTCACCCTGGAACAGGTGCTGGCCTGGCACCCGGTGGTGGCCGCCATAGCCGCCCAGGCGCCCAACTGGGAGCCCGGCAGCCAGCACGGTTACCACGCCCGCTCCTTCGGCTGGATACTGGGCGAGTTGATACGCCGCATCAGCGGTGAGTCGCCCGGGGCTTTCCTGGACAGGCAACTCTGCGCCCCCCTGGGCCTGCACTACTGGGTGGGCCTGCCGCCCCGGGAACTGCCCCGCTGCGCGACCCTGGTGCCCCCGGAGGGCGGCAGCGACACAGTCGCCGCGCTGCTGGGCGCGGACAGCCTGACGGCCAGGGTGATGAGCGGCCCCAGTGGTCTGTTCGGCTACAACGAAATGTGGAATCGCCCGGAGTTGCTGGCGGCGGAAATGCCCTCGTCCAACGGGGTCGGTGACGCGCGCTCGCTGGCGCGTTTCTACGCGGCCCTGATCGCCGAAGTGGACGGAGTGAGACTGCTTGGTGAGGAGCAACTGGCCGCGGCCTGCGTACAGCAGGTGCGCGGTCCGGATGCGGTCATTTTCCACGAGACCTGCTTCGGGCTGGGCTACGCCCTGCAACCGGCGCTGGCACCCGGTGGCGGTCCCCGCTGCTTTGGCCACCCCGGCGCCGGCGGCGCCCTGGCGTTTGCGGACCCCGACGCGCAGCTGGGCTTTGCTTACGTGACGAACGCCATGCAATTCAACCTGGAGGGCGACCCGCGCTCGATGAGCCTGGTCAGGACCGCCTACCAGTGCCTGCAGGGAACCTGAATCGCCTGCGGGCCTAGTCGCTGGTGGACTGCCAGGCGTCCGAGCCGTCCAGCATGGCCGTTACCCAGTCCAGCACGGTGACGCCGCCCGCAGTGACCCCCAGGTCGGCCTGCAGGAACGTGTGGTTGGTGCCATTGGCGATAAAGCTGTGCATGCGCTCCGGATAGGCGGCCCCGAGGTCAGCCATTTCCTCCAGCAGCGCCGCCTCGAATGCTTCACCGCCGATCTGCAGGAAAGCGTTGCCGATCACGAAGTCCTGCTTGTAGCTCATCATGCCCAGCCGGAAGTTGTCATCCTGTTCCAGCTGCCACTTGTGGTAGTCGGTGGTATGCCCGTCTTCGCCTATGCAGGTCTCGCAGCTGGGCGGGAAAAACGCGCCGGCATTCCAGTCGCTCAGCAACAGGCGAATATAGTCCGGGTCATCAGGCTTGGAGACGCCCAGGCCCGAGTCGTTGATCAGCTCGATGGGCACATCCGGATACAGCGCCCTCACCAGTGGCAGGGCATAGGTGGTCCCGAAGCCGCCGGCGCTGTTGCCGGTCAGCAGGATCCGCCTGGGTGAGGGGAAGGTGCTGACCGCCACGTCAAGAGAGGCGGACAGGTTGTGCAGGCCGCGCTGGAAGCTCTCCACCTGGCCGTCGCCATCGTAGTCATTGTCGGCATCACTGGCGTGCAGGCCACCGTCACAATAGGGGATGTAGACCGTGTTCCAGCCGGCGACCGGGTTGCCAGGCAGGTCCGGGTCGAGAATACCGTTTTTGGGAATCCCTTTCTCTACTGCCTGGGTGCAGGAGGAAAAAGTAGACCAGCAGGCGCCGCCGCCCTCCAGGAAAATCACCAGTTCGTCGGAGCCGGTATCCCGGGTGGCCATGCTGTATTCGGACCCATCAATGCACAGCGGCCCGTCGCCGGCGCCGAAGCTGTGGTTGACCACGTCCCCGTCAGGTTCCGACAGCATGGGCGTGTAAACGCCCTGGTAGCGGGTCACCCCCTGGTCGATGATCTCCTGGAAGGGGGCCGGCGCGGGGCCGACCACGGCGTTGTTGCCGCCATTGTTGTCGGAACAGCCCGCGGCGGCGACGAGGCCGGCGAGGGTGAGGGCGGATACGATCTGCTGGTGGGCGTGCATTGGGGATCCTGTCTTGTTATCGGATGACGGTGGAATGTTAACAGCAATTACTTGCCCGGGCAGCAATGAATGTAGGGGCAATTTACCCGTTGCTTCCCGGGTGTTCGTATTCGGGTGGTATTGTCCCGGTGCTGTTCAGAATAGATTGGGATAGTCGCGCCAGTAGTGCTGCAACTCCCGCGCCTGCCAGCCGCGGTAGATGGCGTCCCACTCCAGCCCCTCGATGCGCCAGCCGTGATGGGGTTCCAGGTTGGTGGAGAACACCGGCGCGCCGTAGTCACAGAAGCGGGTATCCACGCTCACCCGCACGGTGGAGACGGTGGTGTTGGGTTCGGCCTTGTGTACCGTGGCGGAATGGAATATCAGCACGTCGCCGCGGCTGCAGTCAGCCACGTGCCAGGTCGTTTCGTGCGGATAGATTTCGCACTGCACGCCGCCCACGCCCTCGGCGGCGAACACCTTGCGCACGCCGTCCCTGTGGGAGCCCGGCAATACCATGATGCGTCCCATACCCGCCTGGATAGCGTGCAGGGCAACCCAGATCCCGGCCATGGTGGGGCCGGCGTGGTGGGAATAGGCGTCCTGGTGGGGCGGCGTTTCGTAGCCGATCTTGTTCGGGGTGGAGATGCGCGCCATCTTCATGGGGTACAGGAACACCTCCTTGCCGGCCACAGTGCGCATCAGATCCAGCATGGGCGGACTGTGAAAAAAACCGTGAAAGGACTCCAGGGCCTGTATGCGTGGGTAAATTCGGTCCCAGTCCGGGTCGGACTCCACAAACGGACGCCCCGCCAGCTGCGGCAGGCCGCTGTCAGCGTCCAGGGTCACCTGGCCGTCGGTCTGGGCCAGCAGTTCGGCGAGCAGGGCATCGCAGGTCTCAGCGGGCACATAGCCGCGGAAGAAGAGATAGCCGAATTCCTGGAAACGGGCCCGCAGAATGGCGGCTTCCTCATCTGCTCGGGAAAGGATGAAGGGGAGTTTGCTTTGCATGGAGAAAATCTCAAACGGTTGGTGAATTGAGTTGTGGAACCGGGCGGCCCTGGCAGGCTAGCCGTCGGCCACGCCCTGCCTGACCCGCAGGGCTTGCTGGACCTGCAACTGGCCCTGTTGGCTGAGGTCCAGTTTAAACGCCATCCAGGCGGGAATGAGCAGTATCAGCGCCAGCCCCGGCCCCATGATCAGGCCCAGGCCAAGGATAACACTGTAGGGGGCCTCGCCCGGCTGCATGCCCGCCTCGAGGCCGATCAGGTCCAGGAAAGGCCCCGCGACCAGGTAGCCGAAACCGCTGATGAACTTGGCGGCAAAGAAGGCCGCGGCAAACATCACGCCCTCCTGGCGCTGCCCGGTGGCCAGGTCCTGCTCGTCGGCGATGTCGGCCAGCAGGGAATGGTTGGAGACCGTGCGCAAAATCGTGAACACGGTGTTGAGGGTGTAGTTGAGGAAGATCAGGCCCAGTACCAGGCCGTTGTTATCGGGCAGCCAGTCCAGCAGTTTCAGCGGGGTCAGCCACAGCAGGTTGAGCGCCCCCAGCAGGCAACTCAGGCGCAGCAGCTGCTGTTTTTCCAGGCGCTTGTGCAGCCATCCGGAACTGCTGGTCACCAGCAGCACCGCCAGCAGGTGGGGACCGGCGAGCATAATTGAAATACTCGCCGTGCTCAGCTCCCAGAAGTAGGTGTAGGTCACCATCAGCAGGGTGCTGATGATGCCGCCCATGCCGCCCAGCGCCGTCTCCAGCACCACGATATAGCGAAAGTTGCGGTTGCGAAAAGTGGCGGCGATGTCGCGCCACATGCTGGCGCCTGCAGTGCTGGTACTGCGGGGCAGGGTGGGGATATAGGGCTGGGTGCCCTTGATGCAGACGATACTGGCGATGATCACCCCGGCTGCCGACAGCAGCCCGTAGGACTGGTAATTGCCGATGATAAAACGCCCGTCGGTAGCGCCCTCGCTGGTGAATACGACCGCCAGCGAGGTGGCCGGGACGAGTACCCCTATAAACCATCCCAGGTTGGTGCGGGCATTGGCCAGCAAGGTCCGCTCGTGGTAATCCGTGGAGATTTCCGCGCCCAGCGCCAGGAAGGGCACCATGAAAAACGTCAGCGCGGTGCGCAGCAGCAGCACGCTGGCCAGTAGCCAGTAGAACAGGGGCAGCTGCGAGTCCAGCACCGATCCAGGGGGCCAGAAGATGGCGACGAAACTCAGGGCCAGGGGAATGACCGATGCGAACATAAACGGGTGGCGACGCCCCCAGCGCGACCGCAGTTTGTCGGACCAGGCGCCCACCAGCGGATCGGAGATCGCATCCCATACCACCGACAGGGCGATGGCCAACCCGGTGAGGGTGCCGCTGAGCCCCAGCACCTGTTTGTAGTAGAACAGCACGAACACCCCGAAGGCGGCATCCTTCAGGGCGTAATTCACCACGCCGCTGCTGTACAGCAGGCGCCGCCTTGAACTAGTGGCCTGCACTATCCACGCGCCCCTGTTCCGGGTTCAGGCGGCTTCGCCCCGCTGCCTGGCGAGGTCTGTCCGCAGGTGTTTTGCGGCGAGGGCGAACATCAGCACCGCCAGCAGGGAAACCTGGGTGGTGATCAGCATGGAGTAGCGCAACGCCTGGTCGCCGTAGGCGGGCACCAGCAGGTCGCTGACCAGGCCGGTAAGAAACGGCCCCAGGCCAAGCCCGATCATGTTGATAACGAAAAACAGGGCCGCCGAGGTCAGGGCACGCATCGCCGGCGCCACCATGGTGTGGGACATGGCGATGCAGGGGCCGAGAAAAAACGTGTTCAGGATCAGGGCGAAGAACAACACCCACAGGCCCAGCATGGTGTGCTCGGTAACCAGCATGAAGCTGTAGGGAATGTAGGCCAGCAGGATTCCCAGCATGGGTATCCACAGATACCAGCGCATATCCCTGGCGCCGTACTTGTCGCCGAGGTAGCCGCCCAGGAAGGTGCCGATGGCGCCCGACAGGCCGGACACCAGCGCCAGGGCGGTGCCCACCTCGGCGATACTCATGCCGTGGTTGCGAATCAGGAAGGAGGGGATGAAATTGCCGTTGCCGTAGCTGACATAGGAAATAAATGCGCTGCCCAGGGCCAGGTACCAGAAGGAGGGGCGGTTGCGCAGCAACGCCAGGGTTTGCTTGAGTCCCGGACTGGACCCGCCCTCGCCAGGCGGCTCCCAGCGTCCCCGGGCCGGCTCCTTGAGGGCAAAGCGCAGGAACAGGCCAAACAGGACGCCCGGAATCCCCACTACCATAAACGCGGTGCGCCAGCCGAAGGCTTCTGCCAGCACTCCGCCGAACATGAAGCCGACCAGGATGCCTGCGTAAATGCCGGTCGAGTAGATCGACAGCGCGGTCGCGCGCTGGGCGGGCGGGTAGTAATCGCTGATCATGGAGTGCGCCGGCGGACTGCCACCGGCCTCGCCCAGGCCGACCCCGATGCGGGCCAGCAGCAGGTGGCTGAAGTTCTGGGCCAGGCCTGAGACGGCCGTCATGCCGCTCCAGACCGTCACCGCCAGCGAGACGATATTGCGCCGGTTGCCCCGGTCCGCCCAGTAGGCGATGGGAATGCCTGCGGTGACGTAAATCACGGCGAAGGCGAATCCGCTGAGCAGGCCGAGCTGGGCGTCGCTCAAACCCATTTCCGCCTTGATCGGCTCCTGCAGGATGACCAGAATCTGGCGGTCGATAAAGTTCAGGGCATAAACCGCCGTGAGCATGGCCAGGGCGAAGCGTTTGTAGCCGGGGGAAAAATCCTGTTCTATGGGGCTCTTTGAAGCGTCCATTGCACCGGCATCCTTGTTGTTATTGTGGTGTCAAGCGTGGGGCGTTGATCGCGCCCCGGTCAAAGCACCCACTCTGCCACATTCCGCAACAAAGCGATATCGCCATGTACCAGCAGGCTGGTCACCGGGGAGTTCTCCCAGTCTTTTATTTTTTCCCTGATCCGCTCCGGCGGCCCGCACAGGGAAATCTCGTCGGCGAACTGGTCCGGCACCGCGGCGATGGCCTCGTCGCGTTTGCCGGCGAAGAACAGGCGCTGGATTTCCTCGGCCTCGTCGGCGAATCCCATCCGTGCCATCAATTCCTTGTGGAAGTTGCGCTTGCTGGCGCCCATGCCGCCCACGTAGAAACCCAGCATGGCCTTCACGGGGTACAGGGCCTGGGCCAGGTCGTCGTTGACATTCACCAGGCACAGGGCGGCGATCTCGAAGCCGGGTTTGGCGTCCCGCAGTTGGTCGGCATACACCTCCTGGCGGTAGGGCGAATAGTAGAGCGGTAGCCAGCCGTCCGCGATCTGCGCCGTCTGGGTGACGTTCTTGGGTCCCTCGGCACCGATGAAGATGGGGACATCGGCGCGCAGCGGGTGGGTGATGGACTTGATGGGTTTGCCCAGGCCCCAGGACCCCGGACCGTTGTAGGGCAGGGGATAGAATTCACTGTCGCTGGTCACCGGCTGTTCCCGGGCCAGTATCTTGCGGATGATGTCGACATACTCGCGGGTGCGGGTCAGGGGTTTGCTGTAGGGCTGGCCGTACCAGCCTTCCACCACCTGGGGGCCGGATACCCCCAGGCCGAGGATCATGCGCCCGCCGGACAAGTGATCCAGGGCGATGGTCGCCATGGCGCAGGCCGCCGGGGTGCGGGCCGACAGCTGGGCCACGGAAGTGCCGAGGCGAATCTTCGAGGTGTGGGCACCTATCCAGCTCAGGGGCGTAAAGCAATCGTTGCCGTAGGACTCCGCGGTCCACACCGAGTCGTAGCCCAGGCGCTCCGCCTCCTGCGCCATTTCGACATGATTGGTAGGCGGCTGTGCGCCCCAGTAACCCAGTTGTAAGCCCAGCGAAAGTTTTGCCATGATGTCTCTCCTCGTATGGAGGCGTTACTTTACGTGATCAGCGGTGGAAGGCAACGGCGGGATCTCATCGGCGGGATCTCATCGCGCATGCTGACTGAACTGCCCCGGGCGATTGTCAAGGCCCGTTGCATTTGGATAGACTCATGCGCCTCGCTATCGCCGCCACAGCCGGAGCTGCAAATGGCCGAACTGACTCACCTGGATGAAACCGGGGCCGCACGCATGGTGGACATCGGCGCCAAGGAGGTCACCGAGCGGGTGGCGGTGGCCGCTGCCGCGATCAGCATGCGCCCGGAGACCCTGGCATTGCTGGAGCGGGGCGGCCACCAGAAAGGCGACGTGCTCGCCGTGGCGCGCGTCGCCGGCATCCAGGGCGCCAAGAAGTGCCCGGACCTGATTCCCCTGTGTCACCCCATGATGCTCACTGCCGTGGCAGTGGATTTCCGCAGCGATCCGGCTGCCGCCTGCCTGCACATAGAGGCCAGTTGCAAGGTCTCCGGAAAGACCGGCGTGGAAATGGAGGCCCTGACGGCGGTCACCGTGGCGGCCCTCACCGTCTACGATATGTGCAAGGCCGTGGACAAGGGCATGGAAATTCGCAGCGTGCGCCTGCTGCAGAAAAGCGGGGGCAAGTCCGGCGCCTGGCTGCGGCACGACGCGGGCATGGACTGATGCTGAAGGTACTGTTTTTCGCCCGTATCCGGGAAGAGCTCGATTGCCCGGGGCTTGAACTGCCCTGGGATCCGGCGGTGGCTGACCTCGATGCCCTGCAGAAGCAACTCGCCGGGGCGCACGGCCAGCGCTGGCGCGAGGTGCTGGGCAGGGACAATACCATCAGGGCGGTGAACCAGACCGTGATCACCGGCAACAGTCCGTTGCGGGACGGTGATGAAGTCGCGTTTTTCCCGCCGGTGACCGGTGGCTGAGCCGGCCCTGTCGCCGCGCCTGGCCGTGAGCGTGCAGGAGGCGGACTTCGACGTGGCCGCGCTGCAGCAGCAGTTGCTGGCGGGCGCGCGGGAAGAGGGCGCGGTGGCCACTTTCACCGGTTATGTGCGCGCCGCCGGCGCGCGGCAGGCGGTCGCAACCATGGAGCTGGAATACTACCCGGGTATGACCGAGCGCAGCATAGAGGGCATTCTGCAGGAGGCGGCCGGGCGCTGGCCGCTGCTGGCGGCCTCGGTGGTGCACAGGGTGGGTCGACTGCGGGCCGGTGACCGGATAGTGTGGGTGGGGGTCGCCTCGGCCCACCGGGCGGCGGCCTTCAGTGCCTGCGAGTTCCTGATGGACTACCTCAAGGACCGGGCGCCATTCTGGAAAAAGGAAATCGGCCCGGATGGCCCGCACTGGGTAGAGGCCAGGTCCGAGGACAACGCCCGGGCAGCCCGCTGGAAGGACCCTGCGGGTTGATAGCCCGAACGGGGGATGTGCCGGACCGCGACATGCGTTGCAATGGCGCAGAGCAGGACAATAATCAGACAATGGGTGAGAGGGGAACTGTTATGGAAATCGACGGCCGCGAATTGCGCAACGCGCTGGGGCGCTTCGCCACAGGCGTGTGCATAATCAGCACGGTGTCGGAAGCGGGGGAGCCCATGGGGTTGACGGCCAACTCCTTCGCCTCGGTGTCGCTGGATCCGCCGCTGGTGCTGTGGAGCCTGCAGAATAACTCCGATGTGTTCGAGGTGTTCTCCCGGCCGCAACACTACGCCATCAATGTCCTGGCGCGGGAGCACCACGAGCACTCCAACCGCTATGCGAAGAAAGGCGATCACCTGCTGGACCCGGCGCATTTCACCCCCGGCCAATTCGGCTCGCCATTGATCAACGAGGCGCTGGTCAGCTTCGAGTGTGAACTGCACGCCACCCACGAGGGCGGCGATCACCTGATCATTGTCGGCCGGGTAACGGCGATGCACGCGCGGGAAGCCGGCGAGCCGCTGCTGTTCTACTGCGGCGGATATCGCCACCTGGGTTAGTGGTCGCGCTCGCCGCTGCCCGCATTAGCCTTTATACTGGATGGCTTTCAGCGCTTGTGACCCCTGTTCATGAAATTTTGTACCAGTTGCGGCAATACGGTGACCCTGCAAATCCCGGCGGGCGATGACAGGGAGCGTTTCGTCTGCACTGCCTGCGAACAGATTCACTATACCAACCCCCGGGTCATCGTCGGCTGCGTCCCGGTCTACGAGAACAGGATTTTGCTGTGCAAGCGCGCCATTGAGCCGCGCAGGAATTACTGGACCCTGCCTGCGGGATTCATGGAAAACGGCGAGACCACACCCGAGGGCGCGGCCCGGGAAACCTGGGAGGAGGCGCGGGCGCGGGTCAGCAACCTGGAGCTGTACCGCATATTCGACGTGCCCTACATCAGCCAGGTGTATATGTTCTATCGCTGCGATGTCGACGACGGGCGCTTCGGGGTCGGGCCGGAGAGCCTGGAATCGGCACTGTACCAGCAGGATGATATTCCCTGGGACCAGATCGCCTTCCCGGTGGTCTACGAGACCCTGAAGCAGTATTTTATCGATGTCCGGGAAGGTCATTTCCCGGTGCGTGTATCCACGGTAGAACGCAGGCGCAAACCGGGTTGACGGCATTGTGAGTCGCCAGCGCGTAAGCCCCGAACCATTTTGAGCAAGGAGCATTCCCTATGGCATTTCCCAAGGTAGGTAACATGGCGCCGGCATTTACCCTGCTGGACCAGGACGGCAACAAGGTGAGCCTGCGGCAATTCAAGGGCAAGCAGAACGTGGTGCTGTACTTCTATCCCAAGGCCATGACCCCGGGCTGCACGGTGCAGGCCTGCGGTATCCGCGACAGCAAGAAAGCCCTGGCCGGGCTGGATACCGTGGTGCTGGGGATCAGCCCGGATCCGGTGGCACGCCTGGGCAAGTTTATCGACAAACAGGACCTGAATTTCACCCTGTTATCCGATGAGGACCACGCGGTGACGGAGAAATACGGCGCCTGGGGCCTGAAGAAATTCATGGGTCGTGAATTCATGGGCGTGCTGCGCACCACCTTTATCATAGGCAAGGACGGCCGCCTCAGGCATGTGATGGACAAGGTCAATACCAAGACTCACCACGACGATGTGATCGCCCTCATCAAGGAGTTGGGGCTCTAGGTGGGGACTCCTACGGCCGACGCCCTCAAGTACCCGTTTGACCACCTGCCCGGCCCGGGCGAGCTGCAGGAAATTGTCCCGGGCATCTACTGGTTGCGCATGCCGTTGCCCATGGCGCTGGACCATATCAACCTCTACCTGCTGGAGGACAGCGATGGCTGGTGGCTGGTCGACACCGGGATCGCCATCGATCCCACCGAGGCACTGTGGGAGCAGGTCTTTGAGCGGCACCTGAAAGGCAAGCCGGTCAAGGCCGTGCTCGCCACCCACTACCACCCGGATCACATCGGCATGGCCGGCTGGTTGTGTGAGCGCTGGCGCGTGCCGTTTTACATGACCCAGGCCGAATACCTCAGCGGCCTGGCCTTCAGCCGCATGCAGCGCGAGCACTTCAGCTGGAGCTCCGCCCAGTACCTGCAGCGCGCCGGGTTCTCTGCGCAGCACATTGAACAGGCGGGAGCGCGCTTTGCCGGCTTCGGGGACTATATCAAGCCCATGCCCATGGCCTATCGACGGCTGGTGGATGGCGCCAGCCTGGTGATCGGTGGCCGTCGCTGGCGAGTCGTCGTGGGCAGGGGTCACTCGCCGGAGCACGCCTGCCTGTATTGTGAGTCGCTGAATATCCTCATATCCGGCGACCAGGTCATCCCCAGGATCACCTCCAACGTCAGCGTGATGGGCGGGGAGCCGGAAGCCAACCCCCTCAAGGACTGGCTCGCCTCCCACGAACACCTGCTGGAAGTACTGCCGCCCGACGCCCTGGTCCTGCCCGCCCACAATGTGCCGTTTTACGGCCTGCACACGCGCCTGCGGCATCTTGTCGAGCATCACGAGGAGCACCTGCTGGCCCTGGAAGAAGCCTGCCTGGAAGCAGCGCCCACCGCGCTGGAGTTGTTGCCGGTGCTGTTCAAGCGCGCCCTGGATGAAAACCAGCTGGGCCTGGCGGTGGGAGAGTGTGTCGCCCACCTCAATTACCTGCACCAGCGGGGCCAGCTGGAGCGCAGCCTCAACGCCGCCGGCCACTACGTGTATCGCTCCATCGACGACACCCTGCCGCTGCGCCAGCGCCGGCACCGCAGCCTCGCGGACGATCAGCCGCCCATTCAGGTTTAGTAAATAAAACATATAGATATAGAGAAAATATAAGAGCTAACATTAACTTAAAAGGGAGCTTGACCTGCCGATGCTGTCACATCAGGAACTGTCCGATCGCCTGGAAATCCAGGACCTGGTCTTTCACTACGCCGACCTGATAGACCGCCGGTCTTTCGACGACCTGCGCGAGGTGTTCACGGAGGACGCCCATATCGACTACAGTGCCTTCGGGGGCAGCGTGGGAGGGCGGGAGGAAACCATCGCGTTTCTGCAGGCGGCGCTGGGGGCCGAACTGTTCCCCAATACCCAGCACCTGAATGCCAATGTGCAGGTCAAAGTGGACGGTGACACCGCCAGCGGCAGGGTAATGTGTTTCAACCCCATGCAGATGGCGCTGCCAGAGGGCGGCAGCCAGGTGTTTTTCCTGGGGCTGTGGTATGTGGACGAGTATCGCCGCACACCCCGGGGCTGGCGCATAAGCCGCCGCGAGGAAGTAAAGAGCTGGGTATTCAATACCCCTGGATTCATGAACCTGTAGAGGACAAGCCATGATCGAGTTGTATACGGCACCGACCCCAAATGGCTATAAAGCCTCCATTGCCCTGGAAGAGATGGAAATCCCGTACCGGGTGCACACCGTGGACCTGCGGGAGGGAGACCAGAAAAAGCCGGAGTTTCTGCGCATCTGTCCCAATGGTCGTATTCCCGCCATCGTCGATACCGAGGAGGACGATTTCGCGGTGTTCGAATCCGGGGCCCTCATGATTTACCTGGCGGAAAAGAGTGGCAGGTTCCTGCCCACGGACGTGCGCGGTCGCTCCCGGGTGATCCAGTGGCTGATGTTCCAGATGGGCGGTGTCGGTCCCATGATGGGCCAGGCCAACGTGTTCTTTCGCTACTTCCCCGAAAAGATACAGCCCGCCATCGACCGCTACCAGGCAGAGGGGCGGCGGCTGTTCGAGGTGCTGGACAAGCGCCTGGCTGAAAGTGAGTTCCTGGCGGGGGATTACAGTATTGCCGACATGGCCAACTGGGCCTGGGTGCGCACCCACGGCTGGTCCGGGATCAACATAGAGGGCCTGGACAACCTGTCGCGCTGGCTGGGCGCGGTGGCTTCCAGGCCGGGCGCACAGCGCGGCGTCAAGGTGCCGGTGGATATTGCCGAATTGATGGATGCCAAGCGCAAGGAGGACGCCGAGGCGTTCTCGAAAAATGCCCGCAGCATGGTGTTGGGGGCGCAGTCCGCAGAGGACCGGGAGAAGGGACCAGGCTAGGGGGCAGCGGTGGTGTCATCGGCCCAGGAGGCAGGCAGGTAACCCAGCTCCAGTTTGCGCGCGGCCTCGCGCAGGCGGCTGTCCAGTTCCGCGAAATCCGTGGCGCCGATCCTGGCGGCATATTCGCCGCGAACTTCCTCGGCGACCTCAATCGCATCCGCCACCAGCTGTCGACCCCGCTGGGTCAGCCGGATGGCTTTCGCCCGGCGGTCCTGCTCGTCCACGGCGCGCTCGATGTAGCCCAGCGCCTCCAGCTCCCGCAGGGTCTTGCCCATGGCCTGCTGGGTGATCTGCGCGCACTCCGCCAGCTCGGTGACCCGGATTCGCCCCAGGCCGATATTGGCGAACACCACCTGGTGTGAAAGCCTGATTCTGGGGTGGCCGCGGGCCTGTATGCCCCGTGCGACGCGGCGGTCGTAGTCCCGGGAAAATTCTCGCAGGATGCGAGCCAGGGTGCCTGAGAGCCTGCGGGTATTCTGCTGACTGTGCTCGTCTTGCATGGGCAGGGGGCGCTCCCGGGCCAGGCTATTGATATGCTCAGGATGATAGCAAAAGCCCCTGAAGTCACAAGCCGGTTGGGCGCCGGTTGGGCGCCGCAGCGGTAGTGCGGGGTCGATACTGCAATTTGGACGCCACTGGTCTGTTTGGTTACACTGCGCCGCTTTTGCAGCAGCGGGAACAGGCCATGGCCAGGATCATCACGTGCAATACCAACGGCATACGCGCCGCGGCGCGCAAGGGCTTCTTCGACTGGCTGCCAACCCAGGATGCCGATGTGGTGTGCATCCAGGAAACCAAGGCCCAGGAGCACCAGCTCAGTGACCCGGTATTCAGGCCCGCGGGCTATCACTGCTTCTACAACGATGCGCTCAAGCCGGGTTACAGCGGGACGGCCCTGTACAGCAGGGTAAAGCCGCGGCAGGTGACCAGCAGCCTGGGCTGGGACCCTGCGGACCTCGAGGGGCGTTACCTGCAGGCGGATTACCGCGGGCTCAGCGTCATATCACTGTATATGCCCTCGGGATCCAGCAGCGAGGCGGCCCAGGAGAAAAAATTCCGATTCATGGACAAGTTCCTGGAGCACCTGCGGACACTGCGGCGCAAGCGCCGGGAATTCATCATCTGCGCCGACTGGAATATCTGCCACAAGGAAATCGATCTCAAGAACTGGCGCGCCAACAGCAAGAACTCCGGTTTTCTCCCGGAGGAACGCGCCTGGCTGGACACCCTTTATGAGGAGGTCGGCTATATCGACTCCTTCCGGCTGGTAAACGAAGAGCCCGAGCAGTACACCTGGTGGTCCAACCGCGGCCAGGCCTGGGCCAGGAACGTGGGGTGGCGGCTGGACTACCAGGTGATCACCCCGGCCCTGGCCCAGGCCGTGCGCGCTGCGGATATCTACAAGGAACAGCGCTTCTCCGACCACGCGCCGCAGATCATGGATTACGATCTGTCGATCGAGGCCTAGCGCGGCCCCCGCGAATTGCGAGGCAGGGTGAAACCCTGTACATTAGCCGCGTTTCCCCCGCTCCTTTTTCCGGGAGCCAAACCGCTACAGGAATTGTTCGATGAGTTTGTTTATTGCCAGTGCCCACGCCCAGGCCGCAGCGCCAGCCGCACAGGGCGGCGAAATGTTCCAGATCTTTTTCCTCGTGGGCCTGTTCGTCCTGTTTTACTTCATCGCGATCCGCCCCCAGCGCAAGCGCCAGAAGGAACACCAGGCCATGGTGGCGGCGCTGAGCAAGGGCGACGAGGTCGTCACCTCGTCCGGCATTCTCGGCAGGGTGACCGCGCTGGATGACAATTACATGGTGCTCAACGTCGCCAACAACGTCGATCTGAAGTTCCAGCGTATACACGTCCACGCGGTCCTGCCCAAGGGCACTCTCAAGTCCATCGGCTAACGTCAGCGGGCAGGGATGAAGCTCAGCTACCCACGCAGGCTATCCCTCGCCCGCACGCCCACCCCGCTGCAAGCTCTGGAACGCGCCACCGCGCGCTGGGGTAATGGGCATCGCCTGTGGATCAAGCGCGACGACCTGACCGGCTGTACCCTCAGCGGCAACAAGGTCCGCAAGCTCGAGTTTATAACCGCCCACGCCATCGATGAGGGTTATGACACCCTGATTACCTGTGGGGGCCTGCAGAGCAACCACTGCCGGGCCACCGCTTTTGCCGGCGCCCAGCTGGGATTGTCGGTCCACCTGCTGCTGCGCGGCGAGGCGCCCGCCGAAGCCGACGGCAACCTGCTGCTGGATCAGCTGGCCGGCGCCACCGTCAGTTGCTATCCCAAACACCAGTATGTCGCCGAGATCGATGCCCTGTTCCAGCACTGGCAGCAGCACTATGCCGACCTGGGACGCAAGGCGCTGGCAGTGCCCACCGGGGGCAGCGACGGTATCGGGGCCTGGGGCTACATCGCCGCCTGCGAGGAACTGCGGGCAGATTTCGCCGCCTGTGGCATACAGCAGGCGCACATCGTGACCGCCACCGGATCCGGGGGCACCCAGTGCGGCCTGACTCTGGGGGCCGTCCTGCACGGCTTACCGGCCACCGTCTGGGGCGTGAATGTCTGCGATGACGAGCAGTATTTTCTGGACAAGGTGGCGGCCGATACTGCCGACTGGCGCCGCCGCTATCCCGGCGTACCGGCAGCGGAGACGCGGACCCGGGTGATAGACGGCTATGTGGGGCAGGGCTACGGCATCGCTTCGCCGCAGGTGTTTGCCCTGATCGCCGAGTTGGCAGCCCTGGAGGGCGTGGTCCTGGATCCCGTCTACACGGGCAAGGCCTTTGCCGGCATGCTGGCCGAAATCGCCGCCGGTCGTTTCCAGGGCTGCCGCGATATCGTGTTCATGCACACCGGCGGTATATTCGGCCTGTTTCCCCAGCGCGCGGGCCTGCAAAATCAATAACAATTACAGGACCAAGACATGACCGAGCTGATCACCACCGTCAACAGCTGGGCCTGGGGCCCGGTCATGCTGGTACTGCTGCTGGGAACCGGCGCCTACCTCAGTATAGGCCTGCGCTTCATCACCATACGCCGCATCCCCACCGGCCTGCGGCTGCTGCTGCAGGGTACCAGGGGTAAGGGCGAGGGTGATATTTCACCCTTCAGCGCACTGATGACCTCGCTGTCCGCCACCATAGGCACCGGCAATATCGCCGGAGTGGCCACCGCGGTGGCCCTGGGCGGGCCGGGCGCGCTGTTCTGGATGTGGATCACCGCGCTGCTGGGCATGGCCACCAAGTACGCCGAGGCGGTTTGCGCAGTGCGGTTCCGGGAGCAGGACGACCTGGGCAACTACAGCGGCGGGCCCATGTACTATATCCGCAATGGCCTGCATCGGCGCTGGCGCTGGCTGGGCTTTGCCTTCGCCCTGTTCGGCAGTTTCGCCGGTTTCGGCATCGCCAACACGGTGCAGTCCAACTCCGTCGCCCAGGCGCTGGAGGGCAGTTTCGGCGTGCCGCCCCTGGCCACCGGGCTGGCGTTGATGCTGCTGGTGGGGGCGGTGGTGCTGGGGGGCGTCAAACGCATCGCCAGGGTCGCCAGCTTCCTGGTGCCGCTGATGGCCCTGAGCTACGTGCTCATGTCCCTGGTCGTCATAATCACCCACATGGAGGTCATACCCGGGGCCCTGGCCACCATTATCGACAGCGCCATGCATGGCACCGCCGCGGCGGGCGGGTTTGCCGGCGCCACCGTGTGGGCGGCACTGCGTTTCGGGGTCGCCCGCGGCGTGTTTTCCAATGAAGCCGGCCTGGGCAGTGCCCCCATTGCCCATGCCGCGGCGCGCACCAACCAGCCGGTGCAGCAGGGCCTGATCGCCATGCTGGGCACTTTCATCGACACCCTGATCATCTGCACCATGACCGGCCTGGTCATCGTTATCATGGATGTCTGGCCCACCGGTGTCAGCGGCGCCAACCTGACCTCCATGGCTTTTGCCAACGCGTTTCCCGGCGGCCAGTACATCGTCACCATGGGACTGTGCCTGTTCGCCTTTACCACCATGATCGGCTGGTCGTTCTATGGTGAGCGCTGCATCGTCTATCTGCTCGGCACCCGCGCCATCCTGCCCTTCAGGCTGGCCTGGGTGCTGGTCGTTCCCCTGGGGCCGCTGGTCGCCCTGGACCTGGTCTGGCTGATAGCCGATACACTCAATGCATTCATGGCTATTCCCAACCTGATCGCGCTGCTGCTGCTCAGCCCCATGGTTTTCAGCATGACCCGGGAGTATTTCAAGCGCGACTGAATTTGCGCGAGATCAAGGATAGCCCGGTGTCATGGAGGTAGCATTGCAGGGTTAATTTTCCCGCCAACCCCTGGCTGCGCAGCCAGCACTTTCCGGAGCAGAATCATGACCGAGATACTCGATAGCGTTGCAGCCTGTGTGGACCAGGCGATTGCCCGTGTGGGCACCGACCTTGTGCTGATGGCGCCGCTGGGACTTGGCAAGCCGGTGCAGCTGATCAACGCGTTTTACCAGCGGGCCGTGACCGACCCGGCCATAAACCTGCACATATACACCGCACTGTGCCTGGAAACCCCGCCGCTGGGGGAGGGCGTCCAGGCGAGCCTGGCGGGTCCCATCAAGGAGCGCCTGTTCGGCGACTACGAGGAACTGGCGTTCATGCAACCCATGCGCGCCGGGACCCTGCCGGCGAATATCCAGATCAGTGAGCTGTATTTCAAGGCCGGCTCGATGAAGAACGTTCCCGGGGCGCAGCGCAACTACATCTCCAGCAACTACACCCATATCGCCCGCGATATGTTCGCCGCCGGCGCCAACGTGCTGGTGCAGCTGGTTGCCGCCCGGGACACCCCCGAGGGGCTATCCGTCAGTCTGTCTTCCAACCCCGATACCGGCATCGAACTGATGCAACTGTACGCGGACTCCGACCGGACCTGCATTTCCATAGGCCAGGTCCACGCGGACATGCCCTACATGGAAAACGATGCCGAGATCGGCGTGAACGCCATGGACCTGCTGGTACGCAATCCGCAGTACGACAAGACCCTGTTCGCGGTGCCCAACGCCGCAGTGCCCATGCAGGATTACGCCACCGCCCTGCACGCCAGTTCCCTCATTGCCGATGGCGGCACCCTGCAGATCGGCATCGGTTCCCTGGGAGACGCAGTGGCCTACAGCTGTATTCTGCGGCAACAGCACAACAGTGAGTACCGCGCGGCGATCGAGGCCCTGACCCACCAGAAGGTGGCCCTCACCGACGCCTGCGAGCCCTTTGAGCAGGGCCTGTATGTATCTACCGAAATGTTCGTCAACGGCATGATGCACCTGATCGAGCAGGGCGTGGTCAAGCGCCGGGTCTACGACAACCTGGCGTTGCAGCAGGGTCTCAACGGGGGCGCAATCGATCACCGCATCGACGCACGGCTGTACGACTATGCCCGGGACAAGGGCCTGATCCCGGCGCGCCTGGATGAGGCCGCCCTGGCGGAACTGCAGTATTGGGGAATCCTGGGGGAGGACACCAGACTGGCAGGCGATGGGCTGGTGATTGCCGGCCGGGACCAGGCTAACGACATGGACGATCCCGGTACCCGGACGGCAGTGCTCGCCGCGGGTGAGGGGCGCGCCCTGCGCCACGGCCGCATCCTGCACGGCGGCTTCTTTCTCGGCCCCGCGGATTTCTACCGCAAGTTGCGGGAACTGGATGCTGCCGGGCAGGAAAAAATCTGTATGACCGGGGTCAGCCGCACCAACCAGTTGCTGCTCGACTATCACCTGTACTGCGCCCAGCGGCAGAAGGCGCGCTTCGTCAATACCGGCATGATGGTCACCCTGACCGGCGCGGTGGCGTCCGATGCATTGGAGGACGGCACCGTGATCAGCGGCGTCGGCGGCCAGTACAATTTTGTCGCCATGGCCCACGACCTGCCAGGCGCGCGCTCCATCCTCTGTATCCGCAGCACCCGCGGCAGCGGCAAGCAGCTGCGCTCCAATGTGGTGCCGTTTTACGGCCACATCACGATTCCCAAGCACCTGCGGGACGTCATCGTCACCGAGTACGGGGTGGCGGACCTGCGCGGACAGAGTGATTCGGAAATCATCAAACGCCTGATCAACATTGCCGACTCGCGCTTCCAGACGGAGCTGCTGGAATTCGCCAAGAATCACGGCAAGCTGGAACGGGATTACCGCATACCCTTCGAGGCGCGCAACAATACCCCCGAGCGCCTGCAACAGCAGCTGGCGCCGTTGTACCAGGCCGGGCTGCTGCCGTCCTACCCCTTTGGCACCGACCTCACCGAGCAGGAACTGGCACTGGCCGCCAGTCTCAAGAAGATCCAGGCGCTGAGCGAGGAACCCGGCCATTTTATCGCCACGGCCGCCCGGGCACTGTTGCACAAGGGCAATGAGGAGGCGGCCCGGCCCTTCCTGGAACGCTTGCACCTGGAGCACCCGGACACCACCAAAGACTTCCTGATCCAGCAGTTGCTGATGCTGGAACTGGATGAGCAGGGTTCCCTCAAGGTCAGGTGACGGGCCAGGCGGTTTACGCCGGCTGGCGGACCCCGCGGGGAACAGGTATGCTCCGGGCATGCCACAGCACCTGGACGACAAACTGGTCATCGCCATCTCTTCCCGGGCCCTGTTCAACCTGGACGAGAGCCACCGGGTCTATGAGAGCGAGGGCCTGGAAGCCTACTCCGCCTACCAGGTACAGCGGGAGGACGAACCCCTGGAGCCAGGCGAGGCCTTCCCACTGGTGCACAAACTGCTCAGGCTCAACGACCGCCTGGGGGAAAACTCCCAGGTGGAGGTCGTGCTGCTGTCTCGCAACAGCGCCGACACCGGTTTGCGGGTGTTCAACTCCATCCAGCACTACAAACTCGCCATCAACCGCGCCGCTTTCTGTGGGGGCGAGAGCCCCTGGCGCTATATCAACGCGTTCGGCTGCCACCTGTTCCTGTCCAACGAGGCCGAGGACGTACGCTATGCCCTGGACTGCGGTGTGGCAGCGGCGACCCTGGTATCCAGCAAGGGCGGCGGCAGCGACAGCGACCAGTTGCGCTTTGCCTTTGACGGCGATGCCGTGCTGTTCTCGGACGAGGCCGAACGGGTGTACAAGGCCCAGGGCCTGGAGGCCTTTACCGCCAGTGAAATCGCCGCTGCCCGCCAGCCCCTGGCCGGCGGCCCCTTCAAGCCTTTCCTGGCCGCGCTGCATCGCCTGCAGCAGGCCTTCCCGCCCTCCGAGGCCCCCATACGCACCGCGCTGGTGACGGCGCGTTCGGCACCTGCCCACGAGCGCGTGATCAGGACACTGCGAGCCTGGAATATCCGCATAGATGAATCGATTTTCCTCGGCGGCCTGGACAAGACCGAGTTCCTGCGAGCCTACCAGGCCGATGTATTTTTCGATGATCAGCAGACCCACTGCGCCTCCGCGAGCCCTCATATCGCCACCGGCCACGTGCCGCACGGCATAGCCAACAGCCCCTGAAGCGGCACGGATTGGTTATTACTGAATTATTTGGCCTTTCCCTGCTTTAATGGCTATTCTTCATAAGTAAGCGTCGTCTCCTATAAGGCCTAACCCGGGGGTTGGCATGAAACTGCAGCAGCTGCGCTATATCTGGGAAGTAGCGCATCACGAACTTAATGTCTCCGCTACGGCCCAGAGCCTGTTTACCTCCCAGCCGGGTATCAGCAAGCAGATACGCCTGCTGGAGGATGAACTGGGGGTGGAGATTTTCGCCCGCTCCGGCAAGCACCTGACCCATGTTACCCCCGCGGGCAAGGTTATCCTGGAGACCGCCGGCGAGGTGCTGCGCAAGGTCGAAAGCATCAAGCAGGTCGCCCAGGAGTATTCCAACGAACGCAAGGGCGAGTTATCTATCGCCACCACCCACACCCAGGCTCGCTATGCGCTGCCCGCGACCATCAAGTCCTTCATCGAGCGCTATCCGGACGTCGCCCTGCATATGCACCAGGGTACGCCCATGCAGATTTCCGAAATGGCGGCGGACGGCAGCGTGGACTTTGCCATCGCCACGGAGGCGCTGGAGCTGTTTTCCGACCTGATCATGATGCCCTGCTATCGCTGGAACCGTTGTATCCTGGTCCCCCGGGACCACCCTCTGACCCAGCGCTCGCTGGTCAGCCTGGAGGATGTCGCGGCCCATCCCATCGTCACCTATGTGTTCGGCTTTACGGGGCGCTCCAAGCTGGATGAGGCCTTCCTGGAAAAAGGCCTGGAACCCAGGGTGGTGTTCACCGCCGCCGATGCCGACGTCATCAAGACCTACGTGCGCCTGGGGTTGGGAATAGGCATTGTGGCGGCGATGGCCTATGACCAGGACAAGGACGCAGATCTGGTGGCCCTGGATGCCAGCCACCTGTTCGCCAGCAGCGTTACCCAGATCGGCTGCCGGCGCGGTACCTTCCTGCGCGGCTACATGTACGAATTCATCCAGGATTTCGCCCCCCACCTCACGCGCGAGCTGGTGCAGGAAGCCTTCCAGCGCCACACCAGGGCAGAACTGGAGGGACTGTTCTCCCACCTGGAGTTGCCGGTGTACTGATTTGCGGTGGCCGAAAAGTAAAGATATGCCGTGGCTTCGCTTCATAAGACCAGAGTACTGCCGTAAAATTCAGGACTAGACAACAGCCACGGAAGGGTGCTGGTGGGACTAGTTGAATTTCCAGTCAGGAAGCTGTTTTCCTCGGCAGGGGTGACCATCAATGGTGGTGAGCCCTGGGATATCGAGGTAAACGATGACCGCTTCTACCGTGAGGTACTGTTCAAGGGGTCACTGGGCCTGGGCGAGAGTTACCTGCGCGAGTACTGGCGGGCGGCTGACCTGGAGGAGCTGTTTTTTCGGCTGACCTCCTCAAACCTGGAACGGATATCCAAACGCCTGCCGACACAACTGCTGAACAGTTCTGTCAGTCGCTTGCGCAACCGCCAGACCCCGTCCCGGGCCCTCAGCAATGCGGAGCACCACTACAACCTGGGCAATGACCTGTTTTTCGAGTTCCTGGGACGTTACAAGAATTACAGCTGTGGATACTTCAGGGACACCGACTCACTCGATGAGGCGCAGCTTGCCAAGATGCGGCGCCTGTGTCAGCTGCTGGAACTGCAGGAGGGTGACACCCTGCTGGACGTCGGTGGCGGCTGGGGCGAGTTTGCCCGCTTTGCGGCGGAAACCAGCGGCTGCCATGTAACCAGCGTAAACATATCCGACAGCCAGATCCGCCATGCCCGCGAATACTGCCGGGACGCCAACGTCGACGTGGTCAGGAGTGACTACCGGGATCTGCGCGGGCGCTTCAGCAAGATTGCCGTCATTGCGATGTTTACCCATGTCGGGCCCAAAAACTACCGCCGCTTCATGCAAACCATGCATCGCCTGCTGCAAGCCGGGGGCAGGATGGTCATGGAGACCGTCGGCGCCCTGGCCGCCACGGAGCGCTGCGAGCCCTGGACCGACAAGTATATCTTCCCGGGAGGCATCATCCCCAGTGCGCGGCAAATCGAGTCAGCTTGCGCAGGCTTGTTCCGGCTCCGCATCGTCGAGGAGTTCGGCGCCGATTACATCACTACCCTGCGCCACTGGCACCGCAATTTCATGGCGGCCTGGCCGCGGCTCAGCCAGCGTTACTCGGAGACCACCCGGCTGATGTTCGAGTACTACCTGCTGTCAGTCGCCGGCGCTTTCCGCTCATCCGACCTGCTGCACTACCACCTTGAGTTCGACAGGATCGACGGCCATGGTTGAGCGCGGCTCAGAGACCATTACAAGCTGGCTGGAGCAAATCGGCATGGCGCATTTTGCACCTGCCTTCGCCGACAACGGCATCGACATGGACCTGCTGCAGGAATTGCACGACGAGGACCTCAAGGAACTGGGTGTCGTCCGCCTGGCTGACCGGAAACGCATTTTCAAGGAGATCCGCCTGCTGTCAATTGATCGGGCCAGGGGCACGATCCAGCGGCGCCTGCTCTCGGTTTTCTTTTGTGACATGGTCGGCTCTACCGCCAGGTCCGTGGCGGTCGACCCGGAGCAGTTTCGCAATGAAATGAAGTTGTACCAGGATACCGTCGTCAACGCGGTCAACCTGCACGCCGGTTTTGTCGCCCGCTTTACCGGTGACGGGGTGCTGGCCTATTTTGGCTGGCCGCTGGCAAACGAAGACCAGGCCAGCCAGGCAGTGCGCGCCGGCTTCGAGGCTATCCGCGCCCTGGCCAGGCTGAAGCAGCAGGAAAACCTGACGATACACTGCCGCATCGGCATCGCGACCGGACGCGTGGTGGTGGGCGGACAGCAGGACCTGGACAGCGCTTTCGGGATGACGCCCAACCTGGCCGCGAGGCTGCAGTCCCTGGCGGAAACCAGCCAGATTGTCGTCGACTCCGCCACCCGCCGGGCGATTGGCGATCGCTTTGAAACACAGTTTTTGGCAAGTGCCGAACTCAAAGGCTTCGAGAAGCCGGAAAAAGCCTGGATCGTGCTGCGGGAACACGAATACCTGGGTCGCCTGGAGTCACGCGGTGGCGCCCGCTCCAGATTCGTAGGGCGTGAGCCGGAACTGCAAATATTGCGAGAGGCCTGGGAGCGCACCTGCTCGGGCAGAGGCAGCGTGATACTGCTGCAGGGTGATCCGGGGATCGGCAAATCGCGATTGCTCCGGCACTTTTGCAATCACTACCTGCCCCCCGACACCAGGGTCATGCACTTTCACTGCTCACCGAATCACGTCAACAGCGCCTTTTATCCGGTTATCCAGCACTTCGGCAGGATTGCCGGTATAGACCAGAATGCCGATTCCAACAGCCTGAAACTGGAAAAACTCGCCCGGGCGCTGAACCCGGAGGTGGTACGCGACCCCCAGGCGCTGGGGCTGCTGGCGGGGCTGGTATCCATCGGTGAGTTCAAGCAAAACTCCACGGCGCACCTGAGTTCACAGGAGCGACGCAGCAAGACGATCGAGGCCATGGTGAGGCAGGCGCTGTTGAGGGCTGACGGCGGCCCCGTGGTGTTTGTGGTGGAAGACATCCACTGGATTGATCCCTCCACAAGGGAGCTGCTGGATTCCATCATCGGCAGGATTCGCGAGACGGCGCTGCTCATCCTGGTTACCTGTCGTCGCAACAGCACTGTAACGCTGGTCACTTCTGAATCGACCCGGGAAATTTTACTCTCCGGCATAGACCGGGAAGGGATAGCCAGTCTCGCGCGCAGCATGGACACAGAGGGTGTGCTAGCGGCGACGGACATCGCTCATATTGTCGAGCGGGTGGACGGCGTGCCGCTGTTTGCAGAGGAGGTGACCCTCACCGCCATAGAACAGGGGGTGGAGGGGGCCAGCTTCATGCTCCCTGAATCGCTGGAGTCTTCCCTCGCTGCGCGGCTGGACAATATGGGAGATGCCAAGCTCATGCTGCAGGTGGCATCTGTGATCGGCCGGGATTTTCCGTTCAACGCCTGCCGCGCCCTGGCACGGGTGAGCGAGTCGGCCCTGCTGGATGCGGTAGCCACCGCCATCGGTGCGGGTCTGTTGCGGGAGGAACAGGCACGCGGTGACAGGGTGTTCCGGTTCACCCATGCCCTGGTACAGGATGTCGCCTACAATGGGCTGTTAAGGATGCAGCGTCGCGAACTGCACCGCCGCCTGGCCACCACCGTACTCGACGAGACCGTGCGTCACCGCCAGCCGGAACTTATCGCCTACCACCTTACCAATGCCGGTGAGCCCGCCATGGCCATCGAATACTGGCAACGCGCCGGCAGCCTGGCGGCGGAGGCCTCGGCCAATGCCGAGGCCATTGCCCACTTCCAACAGGGGCTGCGGCTGATCCCCGAGCTGCCCGCATCGGAACAGCGTGACGAACTGGAGTTCGACCTGTGGGTGGGCATGGCCATGCCGCTGATCGTGGAACGCGGTTATACCTGCGATGAGCTCCAGGACTGTATCAACAGCGCCCTGGCTGTGAGCAAGCGCATCAAGCACACCCCGCGCATCTATACCCTGCTCTACAGCCAGTGGGGCTACCAGCTCACCTTCGGCCTGATGGAGAATTCCCGCCATACCGCCTACCAGTTTGCCCGGCTCGCCGAGCAGCAGGGCGATGCGGATGCCCGTTACGCCAGCAATCGCATGCTGGGGGCATCGCATATGTGCCTCGGGGAACTGGATCGCGCCAGGCAGGAACTGGGCAGGCTGATAGCCGACTACGACCCCCAGCGACACGCTTCCCTCGCATCGGTCTATGGCGTCAACCTGCGCGTTGCCGGCCGCTGCTTTCTCAGCGAGGTACTCTGGCTGCAGGGGGCACCGGAGGACGCCAGACAGAGCGCGGCCACCGCGCTGGCGGAAGCGCGCGCCATCGAGCACCTGCAGTCCCATGCCATATCCCTGCATTTTTGCGGCCTGGTGTCGTTTCTGCTGCGGGATCCAGAAGCCGTGCGCGACTATACCGGCCAGATGCTGGAACTGGCTACCCAGCACCCGGTGGGTGCCTGGCCGACGCTGGCCAGGGCAATGCTCGCCTGGGCTGACCTGACGGCGGACAACTTCGACGCTTGCCTGGGCGAGATCGAGAGCGGAGTGGGCGCCGCGACCGACCTGGGGGTAGGCATGTTCGTGCCCTTCTTTTACTGCAGGATAGCGGAGCTGCTGTTAAGGCGTTCCCGCCCGGAGGAGTGCGAAGCCTACCTGGACAAGGCGGCCGACCTGATGGCGCGCACCGGCGAGATCCTGTTTCGCGGCGAACTGTTGCAGCTGCGCGCCCAGCTCAAGTTTCGCGGCAATGACCGTGCCGGCGCCGAAGCGCTGTTCCGGGAGGGACTGGCCCATGCCCGCGAGCTGCGGGCCCGGTCTGTGGAACTGCGTGTCGCCACGGCTTTTGCCCGCTACCTGCTGCCGGCGCGGCGGGCGGAGGCGAGCAGCCTGCTGGAGCAGGTGCTGGAGCAGTTCGACCACAGCGTCGATTGCGCCGACCTGCGCGAGGCCAGGGAGCTGCTCGCCGCGGGTAATCCCCTCAGGGAGCTGGCCTGATGGAGCAGTATATCGGCGAGGCCGGCCGTGCCGCAGACCTGGCGGATCTTGACGAGCTGGGCGAGCTCATCGGCGCCGGCAGGTATTTCCAGCGCATACCCCGTCCCTTACTCCGCAATATTCTCCGCCAGGGCACCCTGATAGACGTGGAGCAGGACCACTGCCTGATACGCGAGGGGGACGCGTCTCCCTCGCGGATGTATATTCTGGTAGAGGGCTCGGTCGCCATCGTGGTGAACGGCCACTTTATCCTGCGACTTGCCGAACCCGGCGATGTGGTTGGCGAAATGGCCGTTATCCAGTCCACACCTCGCTCGGCCGATGTGATTACTGAAACGCCGTGCCGACTGATATCTTTTCCATCGGACCTGTTTGAAATCGATGCCGACTCGCCCCGGGCCTCCATACTGTACGTCCTGTTTGCCCACATCATGGCAGCCAAACTGCGAATGACCACGGCCCAGTCCCTGATCCGGAAAAGTCAGCGGGTGACGTCCCCGGGGGACAGTTACGTGGGCATAATCGACGCCTGCGGTGCGGATCGCGCCACCGCAGGGGCGACCGTGCGATCCATCTGGCCAGAGGCCATGATCACGGAGTTCGCCAGCCCGGCCGAGTTCTACCAGTGCCCCAACACGTTTCGCTTTGACCTCATCATTGCCGATGTGGATTTTTTCGATGATTTCCTTAATGACGCGACCTCCGTGGCCAATTTCCTCGCCGCCATGAAGTTGCGAGGGGCGCATGTCATGATTGTCAGTCAGTCATGCCAGCAGGCCTCCAGGCGCGAGTTCCTGATACGGCAGGGTGCGGAGGATGTCGTTGCCAAACCCTGCCTGCCATTTGACCTGGAACACGCCGTCAGCAAGGCCCGGATTTCCTACTACAAGAACCTCGAACTGGACCGGGCGGAGAGTGCCGCGGAAACCGACCAGTTGACTGGCCTGGCCAACCGGCGCCGCCTCGAGGAGTTCCTCGAGGCCCTGGTACTGGTTTACCCGGACCAGCATCGCCCCTTCTCACTGATTCTGCTGGATGTGGATCACTTCAAGTACTACAACGACAAACACGGCCACCAGAATGGCGACAAGATCCTGCAGGCCCTGGCAGGCTTGCTCCCCAGGGCATTGCGCCGTGGCGACCTCGCCGCCCGTTTCGGGGGCGAGGAATTCCTGGTGGTGCTGCCCGATTGCGACAAGCCATTCGCCCTGCAGGTCGCGGAGAAGCTGCGGCTGGCGATAGAGGCCGCGGACCTGCCGCACCAGCACACCCAACCCGGCGGCAACCTGACCGCCACTTTCGGGGTGGCGACCTTTCCCCATGATGCCCGCGATACGGAAGCGTTGTTCAGGCAGGCCGATGAATGTCTCTACCGGGGCAAACACCTGGGCCGCAACGTCGTGGTGGCGCCCGGCTAGAGGTCGCTGGCATCGCCCGGGACGGCCTGCCCCGTAGCCCCGGGAACCGGCCGGTCTTTTTCTTCCCGGGATCCGCCGTCGGGACTTGTACCGGCCGGCCCAAGCCGCTAGATTGTGCCGCTTTGGTTCACTACCCGCCCAAGGAGACCACATCATGGAACTGGCTTGCCTCGACCTGGAGGGCGTCCTGGTCCCCGAGATCTGGATTGCATTTGCCGAGCGCACCGGCATAGACGAACTGCGTGCCACCACCCGCGACATTCCCGACTACGATGTGCTTATGCGGCAGCGCCTGCGCCTGCTCGATGAGCATAAACTGCGTATCGGTGACATCCAGGAGGTCATCGCCACCCTGGAGCCTCTGCCCGGGGCCATCGACTTCGTCGACTGGCTGCGCGAACGCTTCCAGGTGATCATCCTGTCCGACACCTTCTATGAATTCTCGGAACCGCTTATGCGGCAGCTGAAGTGGCCGACCCTGTTCTGCCACCGGCTGGTGATCGACGGCGAGGGCAGGGTGGTGGATTACAAGCTGCGCCAGAAAGATCCCAAGCGGGCCTCGGTACAAGCGCTGCACAGCCTGAACTACCGGGTCATAGCCGCCGGTGACTCCTATAACGATACCAGCATGCTGGGTGAGGCGGATGTCGGTTTCCTCATCCACGCCCCGCAGAACGTCATCGACGAATTCCCCCAGTTCACACCTGTGAACACGTTGCAGGAACTCAAGGCAGCATTTGTCGGGGCAAGTAATCGCAATCTGTCTCTCTGAAGACCTTTTCCGCACAGCCCGGAGGCGGAGGTGGGTTGCTGACCTCGTTTGCAGGGTTACAGTAAGGTGCCTTATCCTGCCGCGGATCCGGCACCCGTCAACCTGCCTTTCAATCGCAGCGCCGGCTTCTCGACGTAGTACCACGAACAGACTGCCAGAACCATGGTGGCCGCGAATGTGACCAGGACGAGGAACCAGGGGTGCTGTGGCCCGAATATAAGAATATTGACCTGCGTCACCGGAAAAGCCCAGAGGTAGAGACCATAGGAAAAGTCGCCACGCTTTCCCAGGTCCGGTAATTTTAGACGGCGGTGGAATGACAGATACAGCACCAGGTAGCTGAACCACAGTGCGTAGACCAGGTTGTACATCGCCCCCTTGAAACTGATGAAGACCAGGGCGCCCAGTAGCGCGACACCGATCCAGTGGTAGCTGATGCTGTCCCGGTTGACGTAGAACAAGGCCCCGAGCAGGAAGTACACGGCGAGTACCTCATGCTCCGGCCTGTAGAGCAGGAAAAAGTGTTCGGGAGAAAGGATGAACCAGATGACAATCACCAGCGCAAGCAGGTTGAAAACGGCCCGCCTGCGGATTACGCCCGCGACGCCCAGCAGGGCTACCAGTGCGTACATCCTGACTTCTACAGGCAAGGTCCATAGCGAACCGTTGACACCTCCCGCCCTGGGGTTATCCATAAAGACGCCGGGTAACCGGTGCATGATGTCGGGATATAACTTGGCATTGTATAGCAGGTAGTTCCACGTGCCCTGCTGAGTGAAGTAGGCGCCGGGTTCCAGCGTGGTCACCAGCGGCCCAAGTACCAACACGGTTAGCAGGAGGGTGACCCACAGAGCCGGAAATATTCGCAACGCCCTGGCTTCCAGGTACTGGATCAAACTACGGCGATTATCGAAACTGCGGGTGACCAGGTACCCGGACAATACAAAAAACATGGCGACACCGATACCGGGCAACTTGGCCTGGTAGGCCGTTACGCCCTTGAGCCACTGGGAAATTGGGTCATAACCGCCTCCCGGTCCCCCGCACAGAACAAAAGTGTGACCGAACAACACCAGGAAGGCGCCCAGGAATCGCAAAGTGTTGATATTGTTGTTGTACATATCTTATCGCTAGCCCATGTCAGGCCCGGTTTGTGTCATCGAGCGCATCGCCGGCCGACCAGTAGGCAACACTAGTGCCTATAGTGTAAAGCGCGGCCCGCCGTGCATTTCCTCCAGCCCGGCCAGCAGCCGACCCACCTTGTCAAAGGTTTCCTGGTATTCCTGTTCCCAACTCGAGTCGGCCACGATGCCGCCGCCGGCCCAGCAGTGCACTTCGGCGTTGCGGCACAGCAGCGTGCGGATGGCGATATTGCTGTCCATGCGTCCATCGGCGCTGATGTACAGCACCGAACCGCAGTACACCTGGCGCGGATGAGGCTCCAGTTCGGCGATGACCTGCATCGCCCGGCGCTTGGGCGCGCCGGTGATCGAACCGCCGGGGAAACTGTTTGCCAGCAGCTGCACGGCGCCGCAGTCGCCGCGCAGTTCGCCGCTGATAGTGCTCACCAGGTGGTGCACGGTGGGGAAGCTCTGCAGTTCGAACAACCTGTCCACGTGGATGCTGCCCGGTGTGCAACTGCGCCCCAGGTCATTGCGCAGCAGGTCGACGATCATCAGGTTTTCCGCGCGATCCTTGTCCGCGCCGCGCAGTTCCTGCGCCGCCGCGCGATCCATTGCGCTGTCGGCATGGCGGGGGCGGGTACCCTTGATAGGAGATGTCTCCACGTGCTGCCCGTGGAGGGAGATAAAGCGCTCCGGGGAGAGGCTCATCACGGCGCCGCCGTCCTCCAGCGTGAGATAGGCGGAGAAGGGCGCTGCCGCCACCTCTCGCAACACCCGATAGCCTTCCCAGGGGTCGCCACTATAGCCGCTGCTGAAGCGCTGGGCCAGGTTGACCTGGTAGCAGTCGCCCGCCTGGATATAGGCCTGTACGCGCCGGAAGGCCGCCGCGTACTGGGCTGCGGTAAAGTTGGCGCCGAACCTGCCTCGCAGCATGAAAGGCTCCCGGGCGGACCTGGGCGGGCGGGCCAGCATGGCCAACAGTTCCGCCCGCTGCCTGCTATCGACCCCGGGCTGGGCCACCAGCACCGAGCGCCGCAACAGGTGATCCTGCACCACGGCCCAGTGGTACGCCCCCAAAGTGGCGGGAAGGGCATCCGCCGGGTTGTCCTGCGGGTGCCTGACGCCGTGCAGGCCGTTGCCGCTATCGTAACCGATGCAACCCAGTATGCCCCCGCAGAAGGGGATGTCGTGGGAGACCGGCTGTATGCCCGCGAAGTGCTGGTCGTGGAAAGCAGCCAGGCGCCGAAAGAACTGTTCACATTCCGGCTCGCCGGCACCGGGTGCGGGGGCGGCCAGGGTGGCGGCGGGCAGGGCGCTGAGAATATCAAAGCGGCCGCTGCTGGCATGGGGATAGCTGCTGTCCAGGAACGCGGCGCCGGGCAATTCGCGCAGTTGCTCGAACAGCTCGCAACTGTCTGGCCGGTAGGGAATATCGTCCAGGTGAACGGACCTGCTCATGCCGGCAAGGGCTCTTCTAAAGCGATAGGGTGCGCAGTTCGACATCCGGCGCGCTGTGCCGCCAGAGTTCCTCGAACAGCTCCAGGTGCTTGCGGGTGGAGGCGCGCGATCCCGGTTCGTAGAAGCCGTCGTGGTCGCTGCCACCAGGTTTGTACAGTACACCATCGCGGTCGCGGATCACCACGGTCTCGCCGTTCCAGTCCGGGTGTTCAGCCAGTTTTTGCAGCGCGATGGCGCTGGGCAGGCGCCGGGAGAGGTTGAGCAGCCGATGCCCCCGCGAGACCAGCGCCCGGGAATCGGCTATCAGGATGCGCACCGTAGTCTGCCGGCTGCGCCGTACCAGCGCCGTCAGGCTCGCGGCCAGCTGTTCATTGTCGAACGCCGCGTGATCGAGGTCCGGGCTGAGAATGCAGATATGGCGCAGGGCCTCGTCGCACAGTTGTATAGCCAGTTCGTCAAAGGGATGCGGGTAGGCCACCCCAGTGAGAAATTCATTCGACATGGATGCACCCCAGGGTCAGCAGATGTTCGATTAATAGCCGGGTATCCGGGCGGTCCAGCGCCAGCCGCAGCGGGCGGCCGGCGAGGCGCCAGGTTTCGCACAACAGCAACAGATCGGGCAGTATCGCGGCGCTGAACACCCGCGCCTCACCGTTGGCAAACACCACGATGCCGGCGGCTTCCTGCTGCCAGGCCAGCCGGGCGGCAGGGGACAGGGCGACAAGTTCGGGGCCCCTGGCCAGCAGGGCGGCGGCCCCGGCGAGATCCTCGTCGTCGCTGCCGGTATCGTAACGCGGCTCCGTCACCAGCTCGCCGAACCAGTGGTTGTCGCAGTCCTGGGCAAGGGCCGCCTGCAACTGGGCGGTCACCCGCTGCAGGTCGCGCGGCCGGATTTCACCGGCGCGGCTGGCGGGCTCGATATGGCTGTCGCTGTAGAACAGGTCTGGTTCCATTTTTGCGAGCAGTGAGTCGACCCAGCGGGAGACCATATCGTTGACCCGCGGCGCCCTGAAACCGATAGAAAACGTCGTGCACTCGCCCTCGGCGATACCCCAGTGGGCCACGCCCGGAGGCAGGTAGAGCATGTCACCGGGTTCCAGCCGATACTCCTGTCGGCATTGGAAATCGCGCAGCAGGCGCAATTCATCGTGGGGTAGCAGCGCTGTGTCCGCATCGCAGAGCTGGCCGATCCGCCAGCGGCGCACTCCCTCGCCCTGCAGCAGGAATACGTCGTAGTTGTCGTAGTGGGGGCCGACGCTGCCGCCATCGACGGCGTAGCTGACCATGACATCGTCAACCCGCCAGCGGGGCAGGAAGTCGACCAGATGGCGCAGGGCCGCCACGGCTTCGCTGTAGTGGTCCACCGCCTGTACCAGCAGGGTCCAGGGCACATTGCGCCGGAAGTCGGCCTCGCTGAAGGGGCCGTGGTGCAGCTGCCACTGCCGGTCGCGGTATTCGACGATGCGTGATTCGATGTCCTCCTCCAGCGCCAGGCCGGCCAGTTCAGCGGCGCTCAGGGGCGGCGAGAAATCGGCGATGGCGCGGCGGATAAGCAGTGGTTCGCGTTGCCAGTGGCGTGCCAGGAAGGCCTCTTTGTCGAGCTTGAGTTCCCCGGCAGACACGCTATTTTATGGCCCGGGCCTGGGTCGCGGCATTGCCGGTATAGCTGGCGGGGGTCAGTTCCAGCAGCTCGCGCCTGGCCGCCTCCGGCAGCTCCAGGCGGGCGACGAACTCGCGGATGGCGGCGGCGTCCATGTCGCGGCCGCGGGTGAGTTCCTTGAGTTTTTCATAGGGTTTTTCGATGCCGTAGCGGCGCATGACTGTCTGGACAGGCTCGGCCAGGACTTCCCAGCTGTTGTCCAGGTCCTGGGCAAGGCGGGTTTCGTTCAGTTCCAGCTTGCCGATGCCCTTGAGGGCGGACTGGTAGGCGATCAGGCTGTAGGCCGCCCCCACGCCCATGTTGCGCAACACGGTGCTGTCGGTGAGATCGCGCTGCCAGCGGCTGATGGGGAGTTTGGCGGAAAGATGCTGGAAAACCGCGTTGGCCAGGCCCAGGTTGCCCTCTGAGTTCTCGAAGTCGATGGGATTGACCTTGTGGGGCATGGTGGAAGAGCCGATTTCGCCGGCCACGGTTTTCTGCTTGAAGTAGCCCAGGGAAATATAACCCCATACATCCCGGTCGAAATCCATGAGAATGGTGTTGAACCGGGCGAGGCCATCGAAGAGCTCGGCCATGTAATCGTGGGGTTCTATCTGGGTGGTGTAGGGGTTCCACTGCAGTCCCAGGGAGGTGACAAACTGCTCCGCATTGGCCTGCCAGTCGATGTCCGGGTAGGCGCTGAGGTGAGCATTGTAATTGCCTACTGCGCCGTTGATCTTGCCAAGGTACTCCATGTGTTCAAGCTGGCCCACCTGCCGCTGCAGGCGCGCGACGACGTTGGCTATTTCCTTGCCCATGGTGGTGGGGCTGGCGGTCTGGCCGTGGGTGCGTGACAGCATCGGGGCGGCGGCGCTCTGGTGGGCGAGCGCGACCAGGGCGTCGATAATCTCGCGCATCGACGGCAACAGGACTTCCCGCATCCCGTCGCGCAGCATCAGCGCGTGGGAGAGGTTGTTGATGTCTTCCGACGTGCAGGCGAAATGCACGAACTCGCCCACGGCCCTGAGTTCCTCATGGTCGGCAAAACGCTCCTTGATGAAATACTCCACCGCCTTGACGTCGTGATTGGTGGTGGCCTCGATAGCCTTGACGCGGCGCGCGTCCGCCTCGCTGAAGTCGGCGGCGATGGCGTTCAGTGCCTCGCTCGCCGCTGCGGACAGGGAGGGTACTTCGGGAATGCCCTCGTGGGCCGCGAGGCACTGCAGCCAGCGCACCTCCACCAGCACCCGGCGTTTGATCAGGCCAAATTCGCTGAAGATACCCCGCAGGGGCACCGTCTTGCTGCCGTAGCGGCCGTCGATGGGCGATACCGCGCTCAGGGCTGACAAATCCATGAAATACTCCGCAAATTACAGGGGTTCAGTTTACACCAGGCCCAGACCGCGTGACAGTTGCTGGCAGGTTTCCAGCAGCTTGCGGCGCTGCATGATCAGCTTCCAGCGGCGGCCACCCAGTTGGCGCCAGAGATAGGCCGAGCGTATGCCCGCCAGCAGCAGGGCGCGAATAATGTCTGCGTTGCGGCTGTTTTCCAGGTGCTGGGCGCTGCCGGTGACCTTGATACGAAAACGCAGCTTGCTGAGCGTATCCTGGTAAATACCGGAGACGCTGTGACAGATGTCGTTGACGTGAGCGGCAAAGTGCTCGGCGCGAAAACTGGCGTGCTCCAGGCGGGAGTGTACCACCGACATCATCGCGGGATCGGTGGCGAACTTGCGCTCCAGGTAGAGCATGGCAAACACGTAGCGGGCCAGATCCCGGTTTTCGTCGGCCTGGCGGCTGGCCAGCAGGCTGGCGAGATTGTTGAGCCCCAGCTTGACGCCGGCGACGCCGCCGAATACTTCCTCCACCGAATCCGCCTCGAACATGAACAGGCTGTGGATGGAAGGCGTCAGGAACTCCAGCGGATAGCTGCCGGTCTTGGACACCTGGTCCACCAGCCTGGCGGCCTGGGCCACGCCGGCCAGGGCGAGGGTCTGCTGCTGCAGTGGCGACAGGGCGCTGGCACTCATGTGGCCGCCCGCTCGATCACGCCACCACCCAGGCAGCAGTCGCCGCGGTAGAAGACCACCGATTGCCCCGGGGTCACCGCCCGCTGCGGCTGCTCGAATTCCACCCGACAGCCCCTGGCCGCGGGGAATATCGTGCAGGCCTGGTCCGCCTGGCGGTAGCGCACCTTGGCGCTGCAGCTCAAGGGCAGTGCCGGGGCCTCTCCCGCAATCCACATGAGCTCACCGGTGTAGAGTGTGGACTTGAACAGGGCCGGATGTTCATTGCCCTGGGCGACCAGCAACACGTTGTGCTGCAGGTCCTTGTCGACCACGTACCAGGGCTCGTCGCCGTGGTTGGCCAGTCCGCCGATGCCCAGCCCCTGGCGCTGGCCGATGGTGTGGTACATCAGGCCGCTGTGCTGTCCCAGGTATTCGCCCTCCAGGCTGTGGATCTCCCCGGGCTGCGCCGGCAGGTACTGCTGCAGGAAGTCGCGAAAGCGGCGCTCGCCGATAAAACAGATGCCGGTGGAATCTTTCTTTTTCGCGGTGACCAACTGGTGCCGCCGGGCGATGTCACGCACTTCGGGCTTGGGAATGGCGCCCACGGGGAACAGGGTTTGCTCCAGCTCGGTGTGGCCCACCGCATGCAGGAAGTAGCTCTGGTCCTTGTTGTCGTCCAGTCCCTTCAGCAGCGTGCCCTTGCCCTGCCTTTCACCGCGGCGCGCGTAGTGGCCGGTGGCGATGAAATCGGCGCCCAGCTGCCGGGCGTACTCCAGGAAGGCCTTGAACTTGATTTCGCGATTGCACAGGATGTCGGGGTTGGGCGTGCGGCCGGCGCGGTATTCTGCCAGGAAATGCTCGAACACGTTATCCCAGTACTCGGCGGCGAAGTTGGCGCCGTGTAGCGTGATACCCAGACTGTCGGCCACCGCCCGGGCATCGGCGAAATCCTCTTTCGCGGTGCAGTACTCGGTGCCGTCGTCTTCCTCCCAGTTCTTCATGAACAGGCCTTCCACGCGATAGCCCTGCTCCCGCAGCAGCAGTGCCGCCACGGAGGAGTCCACGCCGCCGGACATACCGACGATCACTTTGCTGGCAGAGTTCAGGCTCATTGGCTGTAAATCAGGTCCAGGGGGTAACAGATGTCCCGGCGGTGCAGCTCGATACTCGCCAGCACCAACGGGCTGCGCATTCTAGCAGAGTTGGCGCGAATTGCCTCGTAATCCAGCCAGTGCACGGCGTGGATGTCCGCATCCAGTATGGCGTCGGCCACCGGGCCGATCGGCGCCGCGAGAAAAGTGGTGCGATAGTAGGTGATATCGTTGCCGGGCGCGGTGTACAGGGCCACCCCCAGGATGCCCTGCAGGCGCACCTCCCAGCCGGTTTCTTCCAGGGTTTCACGCAGGGCCGCCGCGGCCAGGGTCTCACCCTGCTCCAGGTGGCCCGCGGGCTGGTTGAAGACCAGTTCGCCGCTGTGCTTGTCGCGCTCCTCCACCAGCAGGTAGCGACCCCCGCGGGCAATCACGGTGGCGACCGTCACGTGGGGCTGCCATGCGGTCATCTGCGCCTCCCGCGGCGCGGGCGCCGCTGTTGTTCGCTGCGGCCGGGCCCGGTGCCGGCGGGTGGCGACAGCTCCCGGCGCAGGAACTGCCCCGGACCCAGCTGGCCCAGTTCCCAGTCGCCTATACGGATGCGCACCAGGCGCAGGGTGGGGAAGCCCACGGCGGCAGTCATCCTGCGCACCTGGCGATTGCGCCCCTCGCGTATGGTCAATTCCAGCCAGCTGTCGGGGATGGATTGCCGCCAGCGCACCGGCGGGTCCCGCGGCCACAGCCCGGGCGGGTCTATGCGCCGGGCCCGGGCGGGCAGGGTGGGGCCATCCTTGAGTTCCACGCCCGCCGCCAGGGCGGCCAGCGCCCGCTCGTCGATCTCGCCCTCCACCTGCGCCTGGTAGGTTTTCCACAACTTGTGGCGCGGGTTGGCGATCTGCTGTTGCAGGGCGCCGTCATCGGTCAGCAGCAGCAGCCCCTCGGAGTCGTAATCCAGGCGCCCCGCGGGCCGGAAACCCGGCGCCGCGAGATAGTCTGCCAGGGTGGCGCGCCCCGCCGCGTCGGTGAACTGGCTCAGCACCCGAAAAGGCTTGTTGAATAAAATGATGCTTGCCATAACAAAACCGGACTTTACAGGAACACTGGTCGTGGCGGGCATAAAATCCCGGCGCCCGCCGACTGAATCGGCCCTAATCGTGCTACACTGTGCGCCGTTTTACCAATGGTGATCGCGTACCGGTGTCACCGGGACACTACAGCAAAACTAACAGCAGCAATGGAGCAAACTATGGGCTACAAGCATATTCAGGTACCCACTGAGGGTGACAAAATCACCGTCAATGACGACTTCAGCCTGAACGTCCCTGAAAATCCGATTATCCCCTATATCGAGGGGGACGGCATCGGTGTCGACATCAGTCCGGTGATGATCGACGTAGTCAACGCCGCCGTGAACAAGGCCTACAAGGGCGCCCGCAAGATTTCCTGGATGGAAATATACACCGGCGAGAAGGCCGCCGAACTGTACGAGGGCGACTGGTTTCCGGAAGAGACCCTGGACGCGATCAAGGAATACATCGTCGCCATCAAGGGCCCCCTGACCACTCCCGTGGGCGGCGGCTTCCGCTCCCTCAATGTCGCCCTGCGCCAGGAGCTGGACCTGTATACCTGCCTGCGCCCGGTACGCTGGTTCGAGGGCGTGCCCTCGCCGGTGAAAGACCCCGGTGCCTGCAACATGGTCATCTTCCGGGAGAACTCCGAGGACATCTATGCCGGCGTCGAGTACCAGGCCGGCACCCCGGAGGCGCAGAAGGTCGTGGATTTCATCATCAACGAGATGGGCGCCACCAAGATCCGCTTCCCCCACAACGTCGGCATCGGCATCAAGCCGGTCTCCGAGGAGGGTACCAAGCGGCTGGTGCGAAAGGCCATCCAGTATGCCATTGACCAGGACCTGCCATCCGTGACCCTGGTGCACAAGGGCAACATCATGAAGTTTACCGAAGGCGCGTTCCGCGACTGGGGTTACGAACTGGCGCGGGAAGAGTTTGGTGGTGAGTTGCTGGACGGCGGCCCCTGGGTATCGCTCAGAAACCCCAATAACGGCAAGGAGATCGTCATCAAGGACGTCATCGCCGACGCCATGCTGCAGCAGATCCTCACCAGGCCCAAGGACTACAGCGTGGTGGCCACCCTGAACCTCAATGGGGACTACCTGTCCGACGCCCTGGCAGCCCAGGTGGGCGGCATCGGTATCGCGCCCGGCGCCAACCTGTCGGACACCATCGCCGTGTTCGAGGCGACCCACGGCACCGCGCCCAAATATGCCGGCCAGGATAAGGTAAACCCGGGTTCGCTTATCCTCTCCGCCGAGATGATGCTGCGCCATATGGGCTGGAACGAGGCCGCCGACCTGATCATCGATGGCATGAATGGCGCCATCCAGAAGGGCACGGTCACCTATGACTTCGAGCGCCTGATGGAAGGCGCGACCCTGCTCAGCTGTTCAGAGTTCGGACAGGCGATCATCGATTCCATGTAAAACGCGCCAGGTGCGCTAAAGCCCCTGGTCTCCGGGGGCTTTTTTTTGCCCGTTCGGCACGGCTGGCAGCGCCGGGGAAAGCGCTTGCCGCGGTGCTCATGCAAGCGCGGCACCTGCCATTGCCCCCTGTTGAATTCCCGTATAATGTAACCATGTACAAGGTTTGCGATGCCCGATGAGAGAGATGGCAGCAGTGACAGATATTCGCCGCAGTGACGGCGTGCGTATGAGCAAGGAAGAACAGGGCGGCTCCGACGGCAGCCTCGCCCTGCAGGAATCCAAACCTGAACTAAAGCGCCCGCCACTGTTCAAAGTAGTATTGATCAACGACGACTATACTCCCATGGAGTTCGTGGTCGAAGTGCTGGAAGTGTTCTTCAGGATGAACAGGGAACAGGCTACCCACGTCATGCTCACGGTACATACCAAAGGCAAGGGAGTATGCGGGATCTATACCCGGGACATCGCCGAAACCAAGGCGGCCCAGGTAAACCAGTACGCTCGGGAAAACGAACATCCACTGTTGTGTGAGATCGAGGCATCGGAGGGCTGAACAGCCCGGGAGCGCTTGTATGCTGAGTAAAGACCTGGAACTGACACTGAACGAGGCCTTCAGGGGCGCCCGCAGCCGGCGGCACGAGTTCATGACTGTCGAACACCTGCTGCTGGCGCTGTTGGACAACAACGACGCCATCCGTGTGCTGAAAGCCTGCGGCGCCGATATCAGCGCCCTGCGCGGCGACCTGGTGGAGTTTGTCGACGCCACCACTCCCCTGATTCCGGAAGACGACGAGGAGCGCGATACCCAGCCCACGCTCGGCTTCCAGCGCGTGCTGCAACGCGCCGTTTTTCACGTGCAATCCTCCGGCAAGAGCGAGGTCACCGGGGCCAACGTGCTGGTGGCCATTTTCAGCGAGCAGGAAAGCCAGGCCGTCTTCTTCCTCAAGACCCAGAGCGTGGCCCGCCTCGACGTGGTCAACTACATCACCCACGGCATCTCCAAGGTGTCCAACGATGAAGAGTCTTCCGAACCGGGTCCCTCGGTGGCCGGGGAGCCCGCGGGCGAGGACGGTGAGGCCAACCCCCTGGACAGTTTCGCCACCAACCTCAACGAGGAGGCCAGGGCAGGGCATATAGACCCGCTGATCGGGCGCATCGCCGAGGTCGAGCGCGTGGCCCAGACCCTGGCGCGGCGGCGCAAGAACAACCCGCTGCTGGTGGGCGAGTCCGGGGTGGGCAAAACGGCGATTGTCGAGGGTTTGGCCAAGAAGATCGTCGATGGCGACGTGCCCGACATTCTCAAGGACGCAGTGGTTTATTCCCTGGACCTGGGCGCCCTGCTGGCGGGCACCAAGTACCGCGGTGATTTCGAGAAGCGCTTCAAGGGCCTGCTGGCCGAACTGAAGAAACGCGACCACGCCATCCTGTTCATCGACGAAGTGCACACCATTATCGGGGCCGGTGCCGCCTCCGGCGGGGTCATGGACGCCAGCAACCTGCTCAAGCCCCTGTTGAGTTCGGGCAAGTTGCGCTGCATAGGTTCCACGACTTTTCACGAATACCGCGGCATCTTCGACAAGGACAAGGCGCTCAGCAGGCGCTTCCAGAAGATCGATGTCATGGAGCCCAGCGCCGACGATGCCTACCTCATCCTGAAAGGGTTGAAATCGCGCTTCGAGGAGCACCACGGGCTGCGCTACACCAACAAGGCCCTGCGCCTGGCCACGGACCTGTCGGCCCGCTATATCACCGATCGTTTCCTGCCCGACAAGGCCATCGACGTCATCGACGAGGCCGGCGCCTACCAGCAGTTGCAGCCGCCTTCCAGGCGCAAGAAACTGGTTGGGGCGGCCGACATCGAGTCGGTCATCGCCAAGATCGCGCGTATCCCCCCCAAGTCCGTCAGCACGGATGACCGGGAGGTGCTGCAGAAACTCGAACAGAACCTGCAGATGGTGGTATTTGGCCAGGACCAGGCGATCAGCAGCCTGGCGACCTCCATCAAGCTGGCCCGGGCCGGGCTGAAGTCGGGCGACAAGCCGATCGGCTCATTCCTGCTGGCCGGCCCCACCGGGGTGGGCAAGACCGAGGTCACCCGCCAACTGGCGCGCATACTAGGGCTGGAACTGATTCGCTTCGATATGTCCGAATACATGGAGCGCCATACCGTCTCGCGACTGATCGGCGCGCCCCCGGGCTACGTGGGTTTCGACCAGGGCGGCCTGCTGACCGACGCGGTCACCAAGCATCCCCACGCGGTAGTGCTGCTGGACGAGGTGGAGAAAGCCCACCCGGAAGTATTCAACCTGCTGCTGCAGGTGATGGACCACGGCACCCTGACCGACAACAATGGTCGCAAGGCGGACTTCCGCAACGTCATCCTGGTGATGACCACCAATGCCGGCGCCGAAAGCATCAGTCGCCGGACCATAGGCTTTACCACCCAGGACCACAGCACAGATGGCCTGGAGGCTATCAACCGCATGTTCACACCGGAGTTCCGCAACCGCCTGGACAGCATCGTGCAGTTCCAGCCACTGGGAGAGGACGTGATCCTGACCGTGGTGGACAAATTCCTCACGGAGTTGCAGGGACAACTGGACGAGAAGCGCGTGACCCTGGACGTGGACGTGGACGCCCGCCTGTGGCTGGTGGAGAAAGGCTACGACATCCACATGGGGGCTCGCCCCATGGCGCGCATCATTCAGGAACACATCAAGAAGCCGCTGGCGGAAATGGTGTTGTTTGGCCGCCTGGCCCAGTCCGGCGGCACCGCGCTGGTGCGCCTGAACAAGGCCGAAGACAAACTGGAAGTAACGGTGGAAGAGGAAGAGAGGGAACTCGAGAAGAGTTAACCCGGCTTATCTTTCGCGGTAGGTGATGCGGCCTTTGCTCAGGTCATAGGGAGTGAGTTCGACGCGAACCTTGTCCCCGGTGAGAATGCGTATGTAGTTCTTGCGCATCTTGCCGGAGATATGTGCGGTCACCACGTGACCATTTTCCAGTTGGACTCGAAAAGTGGTATTGGGAAGGGTGTCAATGACCTCACCCTCCATTTCGATCTGGTCTTCTTTTGCCATTACTTGGCAACCCTCATGAAAAAACAGTCGCGCATTTTGCCTGAAAGCGGGCGCTAAAGCCACTGTAAAAATTGGGCCTTCGGGGAGTGGTTGAGATGCCCGGTTCGGGGGCCATCGGGCTGCCCTTGCGCCGCCGGCGCGGCCGTGGGCGGGCTCAGCTGATCGCTGTCCAGCGGTTTTTTACATGCAGTTCCAGCGGCCGGTAGGCGGACTTATAGGCCATTTTGCGGCAGCCCTTTATCCAGTACCCCAGGTACAGGTAATCCAGCCCCAGGGCCCGGGCGCGCTGCACCTGCCACAGGATGGCATAGCTGCCGAGACTGCGCTTGTCCTGCAGCGGGTCGAAAAAGGTGTAGATGGCGGACAACCCGTCCTGCAGTTCATCCACCACCGCCAGGGCCACCAGGGCGCGGCGGTCGTAAAAACGGTAGTAGTGGGTGCAGTCCCAGGCGTTGTTGAGGAAGGATTCGTACTGCTCGCGATCGGGCGGGAACATATCGCCGTCGGCGTGGCGCAGCTCAATGTAACGGCAGTATAACTGGAAGGCTTCCTCGTCCCGCAGGTCCTCGCTGCGGCGTACGCGCAGGTCCTCGTTGCGCTGCGCGGTGCGCCGCTGGCTGCGGCTGGGCTGGAAGCGCGCCACCGGAATCCGGGCGGGCACACAGGCCTCGCAGTGGGTGCAGTGCGGGCGGTAAATGTGGTTGCCGCTGCGGCGAAAGCCCAGCACCGAGAGCTTGCTGTAGAGCTGCTTGTCCACCTGCTGGCGCGGGTCCACAAACAGGGTGGTGGCTTCCTGGTCATCGAGGTAGCTGCAGCTGTGGGGATAGGTGGTGTATACCTTGAGGTCCCGCATCGATGAGGTCACGCCAAGCCTCCACATGAGTCCGGCAAAAGCCAGCAGCCGGGGTCGGTTTGCAAGTCTATATTCTGGGCAAGGCGCTGCTCGAAGTCCAGCCTGTCGAGCTCGCGCGCGCCCAGTGATCGCAGGTGTGGATTGCCCACCTGGCAGTCGATCATGGTGTAGCCGCCACGCCGCAATATGTCCACCAGCGCCACCAGTGCCACCTTGGATGCGTCGGTACTGCGACTGAACATGGACTCGCCGAAAAATACCCGGCCCAGGGCAATACCGTACAGGCCGCCTACCAACTCACCGTCGGGAGCCAGCACCTCGATGGAGTGCGCCATGCCGCGGTAGTGCAGGGCGGTGTAGGCGCGCAGCATATCCGTGCCTATCCAGGTGCCCAGGCCGTCCTTGCGGGGCTCGGCGCAGGCGCGCATCACCTCATTGAAGCGCTGGTCGACGGCCAGGGCGAAGCGATCCTGGCGCAGCCGCCTGCGCAGGGTGCGCGAGATATGCAACTCGGTCGGGAACAGCACCGTGCGCGGGTCCGGGCTCCACCACAGCACCGGTTGGGGTTCTTCATACCAGGGAAAGATACCGCGGCGGTAGGCCGCCAGCAGTCTCGCGGGCCCCAGGTCGCCGCCGGCGGCGAGCAGGCCATTGGGCTCCCGCAAGGCCCCCTCCGTGCGGGGGAAATCGTCACCGGGGCCCAGGAAAGGGATGCGCCCGGACACTAGTGAATCCCGCGGCGATCGCGCTGGGCCGGCACGGCACTAGTGGGTATCGAGGTACTTTTCCGCATCCAGGGCCGCCATGCAGCCAAAGCCCGCCGAGGTGACCGCCTGGCGGTAGACATGATCGCCGACATCACCGGCGGCGAACACTCCGGGCGCGCTGGTGGCGGTGGCATTGCCCTCGGTGCCGCTGCGGATAGTGATGTAGCCGTCCTTCATGTCAAGCTGGCCGGCAAATATATCGGTGTTGGGCTTGTGGCCGATGGCGATGAACACCCCGGCCACGTCGACATCAGTGGCAACGCCGGCCTTCACCGAGCGCACTCGTATGCCGGTGACGCCGCTGTCGTCTCCCAGTACTTCATCCAGGGTGTGGTCCCAGAGAATCCGCACCTTGCCTTCCTCGGCGCGGGCGAACAGGCGGTCCTGCAGGACTTTTTCCGCGCGCAGGGCGTCGCGGCGATGCACCAGCACCACCTCGGAGGCGATATTTGCCAGGTACAGGGCCTCTTCCACCGCAGTGTTGCCGCCCCCTATAACCGCCACCTTCTGGTTGCGGTAGAAGAAGCCGTCGCAGGTGGCGCAGGCGCTCACGCCCTTGCCCATAAAGGCCGTCTCGCTGGGCAGGCCCAGGTACTGGGCGGAGGCGCCGGTGGCGATGATCAGGGCATCACAGCTGTAGGTCGCGGTACCTTTGAGGATCATGGGCCGGGCCGCCAGGTCGACTTCCTCTATATGGTCGAAAACGATTTCGGCATCAAAGCGCTCCACGTGCTCCTGCATCTGCTGCATCAGCTGTGGGCCCTGCAGGTCGGCCGGGCCGCCGGGCCAGTTTTCCACCTCGGTCGTGGTGGTGAGTTGCCCCCCCTGCTGGATGCCGGTAATGACCACCGGCTTGAGGTTCGCCCGGGCGGCGTAAACGGCCGCCGTGTAGCCCGCCGGGCCGCTGCCCAGGATGATCAGGGGGTGGTGCCTCACGTCGCTCATATGGTTATTTCCCGCTTGCTGTTGTTAAATGCAGCCCTGTCCCGCTTCTGGCGGAAGGCCTGGGCGGATGAACCACTCCAGGGGCCCGCTACCCTGCTGCGCTGTGTCCTCGATGGGGGCGCCCTATGGTACTTTAAAGGCCGATATCCGGCAAAGACGAGATAAATTCTAAAAAAACCCTATAACTATCTGAAACAAATGATAAAATCCCTCACACTATGCGTAATTATAATTCCCGGAGCGGCGCCCTGTGCCGCCGCTCCCAACGCCGATGACGAGGACCAGCACCGCCGTGGCGCAAGCGAGCAAGACTGACAACTTCCTTGGGCCCCGCCTGCGCGAGGGCGCGTTTATAGGCGTCAGTGCCGTGTGCCTGTACCTGCTGCTGGCCCTGGTCACCTACAGTCCCCGCGACCCGGGCTGGTCGGCCACCGGCAGTGGCGGCAAAATCGGCAACCTGGGCGGCCCCACGGGGGCCTGGTTGGCGGACGTGTGTTTCTCGCTGGTGGGCTATGCGGCCTACCTGTTTCCGCTGTTGCTCGCCTACCGCGCGGTGATCATCCTGCTGGAGCGCCACGAGGGCAAGCATTTCGACTGGGTGACCTTCGGAATTCGCGCCCTGGGCCTGGTGCTGGTGATGATCGCCGGCACGGCCCTGGCGGCCATGAACGATACCGGCATGTCGGGCCTGCCCCAGGGGGCGGGTGGTATCCTGGGGCAGGCCATCGGTTCCGGCTTTACCCGTGCCTTCAGCGCCGTGGGCAGCCGCCTCATTCTGCTGGCCGTATTCCTGTTCGGCATGACCATCTTCACCGACCTGAGCTGGTTGAAGTTGATGGACAGGGTAGGGGCCTGGAGTATCGCGGCTTTCACCGCCACCCGCAGCTGGCTGATCCGTACGGTGGACAACCTGCGGGACAGGCGCGCCCGCGAGAAGGCGGTGGAGGCTCGCAAGATGGTGATCGCCGAGCACGTCGAGAAAGAGAAGCAGCGCACGCCCCCCAAGATCAAACCCCCCAAGATGAAGAAGGAAAAAAGCGAGCGCGAGGAGAAGGAAAAGCAGCGCCCCCTGTTCGACGCGCCCGTGAGTGGCTCCCTGCCGCCCCTGGAACTGCTGGATCCGAACGACAACGACCCCGACGCGGGGTACTCCAAGGAGGCGCTGGAGGGACTCTCCAAACTGCTGGAGCTGAAACTGGCAGACTTCGGTATCAGTGCCGAGGTGGTGGCCGTCTACCCCGGGCCGGTGGTGACGCGCTTTGAAATCCAGCCCGCGCCGGGTACCAAGGTCTCGCGCATCTCCAACCTGGCCAAGGACCTGGCCCGCTCACTGGCCGTGATCAGCGTGCGGGTGGTGGAGGTCATCCCGGGCAAGTCGGTGGTCGGTATCGAGATTCCCAACGAGCACCGGGAGATCGTCAATTTCCGCGAGGTACTGGCCTCCCGGGCGTTCGACCACAACAAATCGCCCCTCACCCTGGCCCTGGGCCACGATATTTCCGGTCAGCCGGTGGTGGCGGACCTGGCCAAGATGCCGCACCTGCTGGTGGCCGGCACCACCGGTTCGGGCAAGTCAGTGGGCGTCAACGCCATGCTGCTGAGCCTGCTGTACAAGGCCTCACCCGCGGAGGTGCGGCTGATCCTGGTGGATCCCAAGATGCTGGAGCTGTCGGTGTACGACGGTATTCCCCATCTGCTGACGCCGGTGATTACCGACATGAAGGACGCCGCCAACGGCCTGCGCTGGTGCGTGGCGGAAATGGAGCGTCGCTACAAGCTGATGGCGGCGCTGGGCGTGCGCAACCTGGCGGGCTTCAATCGCAAGGTGGAAGACGCCAACAAGGGCGGCAAACCCATTCCCGACCCCCTGTGGACACCGGATCCCATCCTGGCGTTGACCGATGAGGAACAAACCGCGCCGGGTCTGGAGAAACTGCCGGCCATCGTGGTGGTGATCGATGAATTCGCCGATATGATGATGGTGGTCGGCAAGAAAGTGGAAGAGCTGATTGCGCGGATTGCCCAGAAGGCCAGGGCGGCGGGGATTCACCTGATCCTGGCCACCCAGCGTCCCTCGGTGGATGTCATCACCGGCCTGATCAAGGCCAATATCCCCACCCGCATCGCTTTCCAGGTCTCTTCAAAAATTGATTCCCGGACGATTCTGGACCAGGGCGGCGCGGAGCAGTTGCTGGGTCACGGTGACATGTTGTACCTGCCCCCCGGCAGCGGGGTGCCCAATCGCGTGCACGGCGCATTCTGCTCGGACGAGGAGGTGCACCGGGTGGTCGCCGACTGGAAGCGTCGCGGTGAGCCCCTGTACATCGAAGGGCTGCTGGACGAGGGCAGCAGCACGCCGGTTACCGCCGGTGAATTGCAGGCCAACGCCAGCGAGGGCGACGACGAAAACGATGCGCTTTACGATGAAGCAGTGCACTATGTCACCAAGAGCCGGCGCGCCTCGATTTCCAGTGTGCAGCGCAAGTTGCGAATCGGCTACAATCGTGCGGCCCGGCTGATAGAGACCATGGAGGCCTCCGGGGTCGTCAGTGCCATGGGCAGCAATGGCCAGCGGGAAGTGCTGGCGCCACCACCACACGAAGATTGATTATGAGCAGAGTTGCAGCGAGTGCCCTTCTTGTCCTGAGCCTGCTCGCGGGGCTTGCCAGGGCGCAGGATGAAGCGGCCACGGACCAGTTGCTGGCGCGCCTGGACCGCATCTCTCACATGCAGGGTAAATTCATCCAGCGCCAGTACAGCGACGACGGCAAGGTGCTGGCCGAATCCAGCGGCGAGTTCCGCCTGCTGCGGCCGGTGTATTTCAGCTGGGAAATCCAGGCGCCGGATAGGCAGCTTATCGTCGCCAACGCGGACTATCTGTGGCACTACGATATGGACCTGCAGACAGCCACCCGGCGGCCGGTGGTGGGCAATATAGAGGCATCGCCGCTGCAGGTGCTGGGGGGTGACGAAACCGCCCTGCGCGACCAGTACGATGTGGAGCAGAACGACAGCGACAGCTTTACCCTGACCCCGCTGGGGCCGGATCACAGCTTTCGGCGCCTGGGAGTGAGCTTCGCCGGGGACACTATCGGCCGCATGGATATCGTCGACAAGCTGGGCCAGCGGGTGGTGGTAGATTTTCGCGAGGTGGATACCAGCACCCCCCTGGACAGCGCCGATTTCGAGTTCACCCCGCCGCAGGGGGAGGTGGACCTGTTCTACTATGACGAGTGAGCCCGGGCCACAGGGCATCCCGGCCGGCGAACCAGAGCATCCCGCGCGGCAGCAAAGTTCGCTGTTCGACGACCCGGCCCCGGTGGCAGACGACCCGCCGGCAGGGCAATCACCGGCGGGGTACCAGCCGCTGGCAGCGCGCCTGCGCCCCGCCGGCCTCGACGATTACGCGGGGCAGCAACACATCCTGGCGATGGGCAAGCCCCTGCGTCAGGCGATAGCCAGCGGCCAGCTGCACTCGATGATTTTCTGGGGCCCTCCGGGCGTGGGCAAAACCACCCTGGCGCGCATTGCGGCGGGCCATGCGAAGGCCCACTTCCTGCAACTCTCCGCGGTGCTGTCCGGGGTGCGGGATATCCGCGAGGCGGTTGCCGAGGCCCGACGCCAGAAGCAGGCCGGGCGCGATACGGTGCTGTTTGTCGACGAGGTACATCGCTTCAACAAATCCCAGCAGGACGCGTTCCTGCCCTATGTGGAAGACGGCACCCTGATATTTATCGGTGCCACCACCGAAAACCCTTCCTTTGAACTCAACAACGCCTTGCTGTCGCGCTCCCGGGTGTACAAGTTGCGCCCGCTGGAGCAGGGGGATATAGAGGCGGTGCTGGCGCGGGGCATGGCGGCGCTGGGCGGCACGACCAGGGCCGCGGCAGGCTGTCTCGCCGAGATCGCCCGCCAGGCCGACGGCGATGCCCGCCGCGCCCTGAACCTGCTGGAACTGGCGGCCGACCTGGCTGTGGATGGTGTGATCACCAGCGACACCCTGGGGGAGGTGCTGCAGGCCTCCCTGCGCCGCTTCGACAAGGGCGGCGACCTGTTTTACGACCAGATCAGCGCCCTGCACAAGGCGGTGCGGGGCAGTGCACCGGACGCGGCCCTGTACTGGTTCTGCCGTATGTTGGACGGCGGCTGCGACCCGCTGTACATCGCCCGGCGGGTACTGCGGATGGCCAGCGAGGATATCGGCAATGCCGATCCCCGGGCCCTGACCCTGTGCCTGGAGGCCTGGCAGGTGCAGGAGCGCCTGGGTAGCCCCGAGGGGGAGTTGGCCATCGCCCAGGCCATCGTCTACCTGGCCTGCGCGGCCAAGAGCAACGCCGTCTATTCCGCTTTCAATACGGCCATGGCGGAGGTGCGGGCGGGCGGCAGCAGCGAGGTGCCCCTGCACCTGCGCAATGCGCCCACCCAGCTGCTGAAAGAGATGGATCACGGCAGCGATTATCGCTACGCCCACGACGAGCCGGGCGGCTACGCAGCCGGGGAGAACTACTTTCCCGAGGCCCTGCGCGACCGGCAGTACTACCATCCGGTGGACCGCGGCCTGGAAAGCCGCATCCGCGAAAAACTGGATCAGCTGCGAGCGCTGGACCAGGCCAGCCCGAGGCAGCGCTACCGCGACGCCCACCGGGGCGACCCGGACTGAGCGCCGGCAACAGGAGTCTTTGCAAGCATGACGAGAACTGTACTGGTCACCGGGGGCGCCGGCTATATCGGCTCCCACGTCTGTGTCGAACTGCTGGCGCAGGGCCACCGGGTCGTGGTCATCGACAATCTCTGCAATGGCAGCCCCGTCGCCCTGCAGCGGGTGGAGGAAATTACCGGCAAGCCCCTCCTATTTGTGCCGGGCGACGTGCGCGACACCGCCGCGGTACAAGCCCTGCTGCGGGAGTATGCGGTGGACGCCGTCATCCACTTCGCGGCGCTGAAAGCGGTGGGCGAGTCCGTCGCCATGCCGCTTGCTTATTACGACAACAATATCAACGGCGCGATCAGCCTGCTGCAGGCGATGGCCGCCGCGGGCGTGACCGACCTGGTGTTCAGTTCCTCGGCCACCGTCTACGGCGACCCGCACAGCAATCCCATCCGTGAGGATTTTCCGCTCAGCGCCACCAATCCCTACGGGCGCAGCAAGCTGATGATCGAGGACATGTTGCGCGACCTGGGCGCCTCGGACGCGCGCTGGAATATCTCCATACTGCGTTATTTCAACCCGGCCGGCGCCCACCCCAGCGGTCGCATCGGCGAGCATCCCAGCGGCGTGCCCAACAACCTCATGCCCTACATATCCCAGACCGCCAGCGGTATGCGGGATTGCCTGGCGGTGTTTGGCAACGACTATCCCACCCGCGATGGCACCGGTGTACGCGACTATATCCACGTGGTGGACCTGGCACTGGGACACCTCAGCGCCCTGGACAAACTGGCCCAGCGCCCCGGCGTGATCACCCACAACCTGGGCACCGGTACCGGTTACTCCGTGCTGGAAATGGTCGCCGCTTTCGAACAGGCCTGCGGCAAGGCCATTCCCTACCGCATCGAACCCCGTCGCCCTGGCGATATAGCCGAGTGTTTCGCCAACCCGGCCCTGGCCCTGGAGGAACTGGGCTGGGCAGCACAAAAGGACCTGGCCGCCATGTGTGCCGACAGCTGGCGCTGGCAGCAGCAGAACCCCCAGGGCTATCCAGACCTGCCCTGACAGCGTGGGCAAACGCCCGGAAACAACTGCGCCGCGCTGCCAAAACCGGTACAATCCCGCCTCCGGCGAAGCGACCGCAATGCAACCATGAAATACCTGTTGTTCATAGCCCTGGGAGGTGCCTCGGGCGCTGTAGCACGTTACCTGCTCTCCAGCTGGGCTCACCGCCTGTGGGAGGGCCAGTTGCCTGTCGGCACCCTGCTGGTCAACGTGCTGGGCTCTTTCAGCATCGGTATCATCTACGTGCTGCTGGTGGAAAAACAACTCATCCACCAGGACTGGCGCAGTGTGCTGATGGTGGGATTTCTCGGCGCATTCACCACTTTCTCGACGTTTTCGCTGGAAGCCATCGGCCTGCTGGAAGCTGGCCACCTGGCCTACGCCATTGGGTATATGCTGCTCAGCACGGTGCTCTGCGTGGCGATGGCCGGCGCCGCCATGCAACTGACCCGGGCGCTTCTCTAGGCAGCACAGACAGACACGGCGCCACCAAACCGAATACAGGATCTTTCACCATGTTGGATATCAAGGCAGTGCGACAGGACCCGGAAGGTGTCGCCAGGGCGCTGGAAAAACGCGGTTACAACTTTGATGTGGCCGCTTTCAAGGAACTGGATGCGCGCCGCAAGCAGGCCGATATCGACAGCCAGAATCTGCTGGCCGAGCGCAAGAGCGTCTCCAGGAAAATCGGTCAACTGGTGGGGCAGGGCGTGCCCGTGGAGGAGGCCAAGGCACAGGTAAACCAGACCCTGGACAAAATAGCGCAGCAGGTCGACGCGCTCACCGAACAGGCGAAACAGGTACAGGGTGAGCTCGATGAACTGCTGCTGAGTATGCCCAATCTGCCCGCCGCCAACGTACCCGCCGGCTCCAGCGAGGCAGACAACGTGGAAATCAGCCGCTGGGGGACGCCGCGGGTTTTTGATTTCGAGATAAAGGACCACGTCGACCTCGGGGAGGGACTGGGGCTGTTCGACACCGACACGGCGGGCAAGATTACCGGCGCGCGGTTCACGGTCATGTACGGGGAGCTGGCCCGCCTGCATCGGGCGCTGATCCAGTTCATGCTCAACCTGCATACTGGCCAGCACGGCTACCGGGAAATCTATGTGCCCTATATCGTCAACCGCGACTCCCTGCGCGGCACCGGCCAGTTGCCCAAGTTCGAGGAGGACCTGTTCAGGCTGGAAGGAGAGCAGGGCTACTACCTGATTCCCACCGCGGAGGTGCCGGTTACCAATGTCGCCAGGGATCGCATTTTCGAAGACGCCGAACTGGGCGACGAAGGTGTCAAATTCGCCTGCCATACCCCCTGCTTTCGCAGCGAGGCCGGCAGCTACGGCCGCGACACCCGCGGGATGATTCGCCAGCACCAGTTCGAGAAGGTAGAGCTGGTGCAACTGGTGCGCCCGGCGCAGTCAGAGGCGGCCCTGGAACAGCTCACGTCCCACGCCGAGCGCGTCCTGCAGCTGCTCGAGTTGCCCTATCGCAAGGTGATTCTCTGCGACGGTGACATCGGTTTCGGCGCGCGCCAGACCTACGACCTGGAAGTCTGGCTGCCCGCCCAGGATACCTACCGGGAAATCTCTTCCTGCAGCAACTTCGGCGATTTCCAGGCGCGGCGCATGCAGGCCCGCTGGCGCAACCCCGCAACCGGGAAGCCCGAGTTGCTGCATACGCTCAATGGCTCCGGGCTGGCCGTGGGCAGGACCCTGGTCGCCATCCTGGAGAACTACCAACAGGCTGACGGCAGCATCGCGGTTCCCGAGGCCCTGCAACCCCTGCTGGGCTGCGCAAGGCTGCAAAAAGGCTAGCCGGTTTGGACTTCCTGCCCATCAGCCTGCGGCTCACCGACAGCACCGTGCTGCTGGTGGGCGGCGGGCAGGTCGCCACCCGCAAGGCAAGGCTGCTGTGCCAGGCCGGCGCCCGCCTGCTGGTGGTGGCGCCGGCAATACAGGCGGAACTGGCGACGCTGCTGGAGGCCACTGGCGGCCGCTGGGAGCAGGGGGAATACCACAGCAGTTGTATCGAGGGGGCCGTGCTGGTCGTGGCCGCCACCCCCAGTCGGGCGGTCAACGAACAGGTGTCCAGGGATGCCCGGGCCCGCCAGCTGCCCGTCAACGTGGTGGACGCCCCCGAACTGTGCACGGTGATATTTCCCTCCATCGTGGACCGCTCGCCGCTCACCATAGCGATTTCCAGTAGCGGCAACAGCCCGGTACTGGTGCGCGCCCTGCGGCGGCGACTCGAAGCCATGCTGCCCGCGGCCTATGGGCGCCTGGCCCTGTTCGCAGGCCGTATGCGCGCGGTTGTCAGGAGCGCTATCGCCAGTGAAACACCGCGCCGCCTGTTCTGGGAGCAGGCCATGGACGGCGCCGTGGCGGAACTGGTGCTGGCGGGCAGGGAGCAGCAGGCCGAACAACTGCTGCAGCGCCAGCTGGCTGACAGCAGCGCCCTGCACCGGGGGGAGGTCTACCTGCTGGGCGCCGGCCCCGGCGATCCCGACCTTATGACCTTCAAGGCCCTGCGGCTGCTGCAGAGCGCGGATGTGGTGCTCTATGACCGCCTGGTGGCGCCGGCCATCGTCGAGCTGGCCCGGCGCGATGCCGAGCGAATCTACGTTGGCAAGTCGCGCGCCGACCACAGCCTGCCACAGCAGCAGATCAACGCGCTGTTGCTGGCATTGGCACAGCAGGGCAAGCGGGTAGTGCGCCTCAAGGGAGGCGATCCGTTTATCTTCGGTCGGGGTGGCGAGGAAATCGAGTTACTGGCCCGGCACCATATTCCCTTCCAGGTGGTCCCCGGCATTACCGCGGCCAGTGCCGCCGCCTGCTATGCGGGCATACCGCTGACCCACCGGGATCACGCCCAGAGCGTGCGCTTTGTCGCCGGCCATCTGAAAAATGGCAGCCTGGAGCACGACTGGACCCAGTTCCTGTCGGAGAAGGAAACCCTGGTGTTTTACATGGGGCTGGTGGGCCTGCCCATTATCTGCGCGGAGCTACAGCGTCACGGCCGCCCCGCCGATACCCCCATCGCGCTGGTCGAGCGGGCCAGTACTGCCGAACAGCGGGTGATCACCGGCACGCTGGCCACTATGGCCGCTATCGTCCAGCGCCAGCAGCCGCAGGCACCGACCCTGATCATCATCGGCTCGGTAGTGAGCCTGCATGAGAGCCTGGCCTGGTTCGGGGAGCGCGTCGGCTAGCGCGTGCTCTGCCCGCGCCAGGCGGAGCGTCTACTGCTCGGCAACGGCTGCTGCCGGGGTATGTACCGCGAAGGCCTGCCGCTTCATCTGCAGCATGTCGGCGAGGATATTGCCTGCCTCGGTCAGCAGCACATCGTCCACTTCCGATTCGTCTGCAGCGGTAGCTTTCTCGGCTTCGGCGTCTGCCAGGCCATCCGCGTCCAGGTCTTCCTCTGCGTCCTCCAGGGACTCCAGCAGCGGTTCACCCAGCGCCTTGCGCCGCTTGTTTTCAATGGTCAGCGCCTTTTGTTCCTGGCTTTCGCGCAGCGCTATCCGGGCGGCCTCGTTCAAGGGCAACTCGGTGATCTCGCGGGTCTGGCGAGCGAGTTCCACCTGGTCTTCCAGATAGACAAAGTCCGGGTTGCCGGCACTGCGCTCGACAAATCGCGCTGTCACCCTGGGCACGACCGTCGACAGGTCGTTGTAGCGGTGGTGACGTACGGGGTTGATCTGGTCCCAGTTGAGGGCGTGGTCCAGTGAGCTCTCGCCGATTTCATCGTGATCGTACATCGAGGGGAAGGTGACATCCGGCACCACGCCGCGGTGCTGGGTGCTGTCACCGGAGATCCGGTAGAACTTGCTCTCGGTAATCTTGAGCTGGCCTTCGGTCAGGGGAATCAGGGTTTGTACCGTGCCCTTGCCGAAGGAACGGTCGCCCACGATGATGCCGCGCTGGTAGTCCTGTATCGCGCCGGCGAAAATTTCCGAGGCCGAGGCGCTGAGGCGGTTGATCAGCACCACCAGCGGACCATCGTAGTAGGTGGTCTTGAGGCGCTTGCCGTCGCGCCACACGCGGCGGGAGGAGTGCCTGATCTGCACGGTGGGGCCGTACTCGATGAACAGGCCGGTCAGCTCATTGGCCTCCTGCAGGGAACCGCCGCCGTTATTGCGCAGGTCCACCACGATACCCTCGACACCCTCGGCCTGCAGTTCGTCCAGCAGTTTCTTCACGTCGCGGGTGGTGCTCTTGTAGTCCTTGTCGCCGCGGCGCATGGCCTCGAAGTCGATGTAGAAGGCCGGGATGTCGATCACACCCACCTTGATATCGTCGCCACCCATGGGCACTTCCATGATTTTTTTCTGCGCTGCCTGCTCTTCGAGCTTGACGGTATTGCGCACGATGGTCACCACCTTGTGCTCATCGGTCTTGGAGTTGGCGGGGATGATTTCCAGGCGCACGGTGGAATCCTTGGGGCCGCGAATCAGCTCCACCACTTCATCCAGCCGCCAGCCGATCACGTCCTGCATGGCGCCTTCCTCACCCTGGCCCACGGCGACAATACGGTCAGAGGGTTTGAGTTCGCCCTGCTTGTCCGCAGGGCCCTTGGCGACCAGCCTGGCTACCTTGGTGTACTCGTCCTCCTGCTGCAGGACGGCGCCTATGCCCTCCAGCGACAGGCTCATATTGATGTTGAAGTTCTCGGAGCGGCGCGGAGACAAATAGTTGGTATGGGGATCGTACAATTCGGTCAGCGAATTGGCGTAGATCTGGAACACGTCCTGGCTGTTGTACTGCTTGACCCGGTTCAGCTGGCTCTCGTAACGCTTGACCAGGGTGGGGGCGATTTCATCCGTGGGCTTGTCGGCAAGTTTCAGGCTCAGCACCTCGTTCTTGAGGCGCTTGCGCCAGCGGTCGTCCAGTTCCTTGTCATTCGCCGCCCACACCCACTCATCGACCTCCAGGGGCATGGTTTCGTCAACGCTGAAATCCATATTGGCTGACAGTTCAGGCAATTTGTTCACAACCAGTTCAAGGCGGTCTTCCAGGCGCTGCTGAAAGCGGTTGAAAATCACGAAGCCCGCTTCCAGGTTGCCCTCGTGCAACTGGTCGTCCATGGCAGTGCGGTACTTCTCGAATTCGGCAATATCGGCGGCCGTGAAAAACATCTTGGCGCTGTCGAGGCTGTCGATATAGCTGTCCAGGTGGGACGAAGACATATCGTCATCGTAGCGGTGCTTGGCGTAGTGGCGGTTCTCGAGCTGGTCGATCATCTCCACCATGGTTTCGCGCTGGCTGTCGCTGGGTTCTATCAGTGCCCAGCCGGGCAGCGCCAGGGTGGTGAGCAGGAGGGCGGCGAGGCCCAGACCAACAGTGCGGTGAGTGCAGATGGAAAGCTTCAAAATCTGATTACCTGATGATTGTCAAATAGTGGCTAAGTGTACCCCCGAGGGGCAGACGGTTAAACAGCCTCTTTATAGATATCCACAGATTGCTAAAGTTCCCTGCGGGGCAGGCGGGGCGTGTTGGCATATAGAAATTATAAATCGATTTAAATATCCATCCTATCACCTTGTTTTTCATAGCATTAACATATTCTTCAGTGGCGTTTGAAAATTTCGTAGGCCTCCCGCTCCAGCTGCGACTGGTGATCGGGGTGGGCGATGGCGATGAGCGCGGAAGCGCGCTGGCGCAGGTTCTTGCCGTACAGATAGGCCACTCCGTACTCGGTGACGACGTAGTGCACATGGGCGCGACTGGTGGTCACGCTGGCACCCGGCTTGAGCCGGGCGACAATTTTCGACTCCCCGTGGCTGGTGAGCGAGTTGATGGCAATTATGGGCTTGCCGCCCTCGGACAGGGCGGCCCCGCGGATAAAGTCCACCTGGCCGCCCACCCCAGAATACTGGGTGCTGCCCAGTGAGTCGGCGCAGACCTGGCCGGTGATATCCACCTCCAGGGCGCTGTTGATGGCGGTGACCCTGGGGTTCATGCGAATGATGGAGGTGTCGTTCACATAGGAGATATCCCGCATTTCAATCATCGGGTTATCGTCGAGAAAGTCGTACAGTTCGCGCGAACCCATACAGAAGCCGGATACCAGCTTGCCCGTCTGCTTGCGCTTTTTCTTGCCCGTCAACGCACCGCAGCGCATCAGTTCCATGGCCCCGTCCGAGAACATCTCGGTGTGCATGCCCAGGTCCCGGTGCCCCTTGAGCGCGCGCAGGGCGGCGTCGGGAATACCGCCAATGCCGGTTTGCAGGGTCGCGCCGTCCTCCACCAGGTCGGCGATATATTCGCCGATGCGCAGCTCGACTGAGGTCAGCTCCGGCGGCGCCAGCTCGAAAATCGGGTCGTCGCAACGCACCAGGGCATCGATTGCGGAGACGTGGATGATCCCATTGCCGTGTACCCGCGGCATGTTTTCGTTCACCTGGGCGATCACGTGCCTGGCGGTTTCTATGGCTGCGTTGGTGATATCCACCGACACGCCCACGGAGCAGTATCCGTGCTTGTCCGGCGGGCTGACCTGCACCATCGCCACATCCAGCGGCATGATGCCGGAGCGGAACAGGTTGGGAATCTCACTGAGAAATACGGGCACATAACTGGCCATGCCGTTGGCCACGGCGGCGCGGGTATTGGCGCCGACGAAGAAGGTATTGAGGTGAAACACCCCGTCGTAGCAGGGATCCAGGTAGGGCGCCGAGCCCTCGGTGTGGATGCTCACCAGTTCCACCCCGCGCAGCTCGCCGCCGCGGGCGGTCATGGCGTCGACCAGCAGCTGGGGAGTGGCCGCGGCGCTGTGCAGGAACACCCGCTCGCCGGACTGGATATTGCGCACCGCCTCCTCGGCGGTAACATAGTTCAGGTTGCTCATGCTTGTATTACCTCTGGATGGGTTGGCCGGTACAGTATTTCACCTGTTCGCCGGCCCGGGCTTCGCCCGCCTTGACTCGAGGCAAGCGGGCAGCCATGGTGACCATAACATGCCATGAAGGATCGCCATTTAAAAGCGGCGCCACACTGGTGCGCGGAGTGAAAAGTGGGGAGGTTTGCGATGGAGTGTGCCGGTTGCGCCATCAAGCAGCTTATTTACCAGTATGCCCATTACCTGGATGGGGGCGACCTGGCGGCCGTTGCCGGCCTGTTCAGCCGCGGCAAAATCATTGCGGCCGGAGGGGACGGGGACACGACCACAGAAGGTGCCGAGGCCGTCGCCGCCTTGTACGCCTCCTTCACACGCCTGTATCCGGATGATGGCACCCCCCATACGCTGCACCTGACCGGCAATATTGTGGTCACTGTGGAAGACGACGGCGCCGCGGCCGGGGCACAGTCCAGTGCCGTGGTATTCCAGGCCGTTGATGGCTTTCCCCTGCAGCCGATCATCGGCGTGCGCTATGAAGATCGTTTCCGGAAGGCGCCGCAGGGCTGGTATTTCACCGAGCGCAGGATAGATACCCGGCTGGTGGGGGACCTCAGCAAACACCTGCTGCGTAGCGTATAGTTGGGGGCTGGATCATGCAGGACAAACCCATGCGCATAGCCGACTACCTTGACCGGGACGATATTGCCCGCTTCACCGCCAAGAGCGATCTTCACGGCTGGCGCCTGGTACTGGGCAACTGGCTGGCTATTGCCGCGCTGTTGGCGCTGGTGGCCGCCTATCCGAACCCGCTGGTGATTGTGATCGCCATGATATTGCTGGGGGGCCGGCAACTGGGGTTATCGGTGCTCATGCACGAGGCCGGGCACCGCACCCTGTTTGCCACCCCCTGGCTGAATGACGTGGTGGGGCAGTGGTTGTGCGCCGCCCCGGTGTTCAATGACATGCCCTCCTATGCCCGGGGACATCTCGAACACCACCGCAAGGCAGGTACCCGGGAAGACCCCGACCTGCCCAACTACGCCGCCTATCCCATTTCACGACAGAGCTTCCGGCGCAAGGTGGTGCGCGACCTCAGCGGCCAGACCGGCCTCAAACTGCTGGCGGCGATCACCCGCGGCGCCTCGGGTGTCATCAGCCGGGAACAGCGCAGGGGCGCGCTGCCCGCGCTGCGCCTGTTGCTGGTACAGTGTGTGCTGGCCGCGGTCCTGTTGCTGGCCGGAATAGGGTGGGTCTACCTGGTGTGGCTGGGTACGTTTCTGACAGTGTTCATGCTGATCATACGGGTGCGCCAGGTGGCGGAGCACGCCGCGGTGCCCGACCTGTACGATCCGGACCCACGCCTGAATACCCGCACCGTCGAGGCCCCCTGGTGGCAGCGCATGGTAATGGCCCCCCACGGGGTGAACTACCACCTGGAACATCACTTCATGGCCAGCGTACCCTGCTACCGGCTGGCGGCGTTGCGCGCCCACCTGCAACAGCGCAGCGCGCTGGCGGAGGTACCCGTTTTCAGGGGCTACGGCCAGTTGCTGCGTCACGTCGTGCCAGCCTGAGGACACCCCGCCGCTCAGCCGGCCTCTTTCAGCTCCACGGTATTGCCCTCGGGATCGCGCAGGTAAATGGACAGGCCCATTCCCGAAGAACCGTAGCGCGGTGCCGGCTCATCGAAATCCACCCGATGGCGACGCAGGTGGGACTGGACGGCCTCGGTGTCCCAGGGCTGCACCTGCAGGCACAAATGGTCCATATTCGGCGCCCCATGGTCCGGCGGCCCGCCACCCTGCTTGCCCAACTCGCTGTGGACATCGAGCAGGTCTATCAGGGACTGGCCCGCCCGCAGTTGCGCCAGCCCCAGCTCCCCGGGGCCTCGCTCCAGCCTGCAACCCAGCACTTCGCGATAGAAGTCCACCATGCCGGGCAAGTCCCTCGCCCGGATAACGACGTGATCGATGTGGGTGATATTTATCGGATTGGCTGCAATCATATTGCCACCTCAATATTGGCGATGTGGTCGCTGCCCGGCCCATTGGCATGGACATGCAAGTCATTCGGCATATAGTATGCCACCACTATTTGCTCCGGCAGGTTTAGTCTACTTACATCGCAACAGGAGAAACAGCCTCCATGAAAACCCGTATCACTGAACTACTCGGCATCGAAACACCGATCATTTGCGGCGGTATGATGCGCGTCGGTACCGCCGAGCTGGCGGCCGCGGCCTCCAATGCCGGGGCCCTGGGGGTGATGACGGCCCTTACCCAGCCCACCCCCGAGGGCCTGCGGGCGGAGATCGAGAAATGCCGGTCGCTGACGGACAAACCCTTCGGCGTCAACCTGACGGTGGGAGTGGTGGCCACGGAAATCAATTACGATGACTACGTGGACGTCATCATCGACAGCGGGATCAAGATCATCGAAACCGCCGGCCGCAGCCCGGAGCCCTTCATGGAGCGTTTCAAGGCCGCAGGTATAAAGGTCATCCACAAATGCGTAGCCGTGCGCCACGCCCTGTCGGCGGAGCGCATCGGCGTGGATGTGGTAAGCATCGACGGTTTCGAGTGCGCCGGCCACCCGGGTGAGCAGGATATCGGTGGCCTGGTACTGTTTCCGGCGGCCGCCCAGGCACTCAAGATACCGGTGGTAGCATCCGGCGGTATCGCCGACGGGCGCGGCCTGGTGGCGGCGCTGGCGCTGGGCTGCGAGGGCATCAACATGGGCTCGCGTTTCATGGTCACGCAGGAGGCACCCATCCACGAGGGCATCAAGCAGAAGATCGTGGAGATGGACGAGACCCAGACCAAGTTGATTTTCCGCAGCTATCGCAACACCGCCCGGGTCTACAAGAACAGCATTGCCGAGAAGGTTGCGGAGGTCGAGGCGGCCGGCGGCGAGTTTGGCGAGGTGCATCACCTGGTGTCGGGCAAAAACCAGGACAAGGCCTGGTCAACAGGCGATATAGAGGCGGGCATGGTCACCGTCGGTATGTCCGGCGGCCTGATCAACGATATCCCCACCTGTGAGCAACTGGTCCGCAACATCATGGGCGACGCCGAGCGCATCATCAACGAGCGCCTCGCCACTATGGTGAACGGCTAGGCGCGAGCAAGGCCAGTTGCGAGAACGCCTAGCCGAAGCGGCGCTCGTGGATGCGCAGCTTCGGCTCGCATCGCCTCAAAGCCTTCTCCAGTCGCTGTGAAATGGCTGCCCCGCGATTGGCGCTGGCCAGCAGGGGAGCGGTATGGGCGGCGCAGAGGTTTTCGGCGTCCCGCCATTGCTGGATAAGTTCCCCGGCCCATTCCCGGAACTCGTCCGCGGCCCCGGTGCGGCGCTCCAGTGCCTTGGCCAGCGTGGGATGGAACCCCAGCGAGTCTTTCCAGCCGAGCAGGCGCAGCGGCAGCGGCAGTTCCAGGTACATAAAGGTGTCATCCACATGAATGGTGCGTGATGCCTTGTGCAGCACCAGCACCGATGCAAAGTGGATATTCTCGTTGTCGGAGACGAAATCCACCCCCCGCGGTACCGAAAACTCGAAATCCTCCGCGTACAGCGCATGCAGCGCCGGTTCCTCGGTGAGCTCGTCCTCCCAGGGAAGATCCGGGAAGCGTTCCTTATGGCGGGCCGTGCCGTAGAGTCTGGCCTCGGGGTATAACGCGTGCATACGCTCCACATGCACCGTGTGGAAAGGGTGCAGGTTGAGGATGGCCTCGAGCACGCCGCTGGCGCCCATGATTTCGCTGACGCGCTCCCTGGCCTCGCGGCCCAGGGAGTATGAATCCAGCAACACAAAATTGCCGTTGGCCAGCCTCACCAGGGAGGCGTGGGTCTTGATATCGACGACTCCGCCTATCTTGAAGGAGCCGCGGATATTCCAGAAATCAGGGGATACCTCGATTATGTCTTCTTTCATGGGCGTTGCTCCTGGGGACATAGGGCAACAGTAGCACGGAAACCGGAAACTGCACTGCTGCTCCGGGTACCAGCACCAGCGCGACATTGCCTGCCAGGTGGTGATGCAGGGGACAGGGCACCTATTTGGCCCCTCGCGCCACGCTGAGGTCCATCTCGTGCTAACCTTGAGGTGGTGAAGTATATCTCCAGAACAATGCCGACAGGGCAAACGACGACAGGCGCTGCGGTGCGGCTGCCAGCAGCCGGTCGCTGCCCGCCAGCCCCCGGGATGGCCGGCAATGCCTGAGCAGGACCTGCTGGCGCGCTATCTGCACACCCGCGAGCAATCGACCAGGGCATGCCAGCCGCTGCTCATAGAAGACTACGGTTTGCAGGCGGAGGCGTTTACCAGCCCGCCGAAGTGGCACCTGGCCCATACCAGCTGGTTTTTCGAGACGTTTTTGCTGGTGCCGTTTCTCGCTGGTTACCGCACGCCCAACGCGCAGTACCAGATGCTGTTCAACTCCTACTACAACGGCGTCGGCCAGCAATATGCGCGGCCCCAGCGCGGCCTGCTGTCGCGTCCCACCCTGGAGGAGGTGTCTGCCTACCGGGCGCATGTCGACAGTGCCATGACTTCGTTGCTGGAGGAGAGCGGGCATCCGCAGCGCCACGAGATTATCGCTCGCAGCCGCCTGGGCATCGAGCATGAGCAACAGCACCAGGAACTGTTCTACACCGACCTCAAGTACTCGCTGTTTGCCAATCCCCTGTATCCTGCTTACCTTGACTCGCCCGGGCAGTCTGCGCCCGCAAAGCCGCACCAGGCCGGTTCAGGGGGGTTCCAGTGGCGCGAATTTGCCGGCGGACTGGTTGAGGTGGGAACGGCCACCAAAGGGACAGGGGACCCCGGCTTCGCATTCGATAACGAAGGCCCGGCCCACAGCGTGTACCTGAATCCCTATGCCCTGGCCGACCGGCTGGTGACCAACGCGGAATACCAGGCGTTTATAGCCGATGGCGGTTACCTGCGCCCCGAGTTCTGGCTGGCCGATGGCTGGGCGATCCTGCAGGAGCGGCAATGGCGGCAACCGCTTTACTGGCTGGAAAGAGACGGCAGACCGCTGCAATTCACCTTGCGTGGACTGCAGCCACGGGACCCGGACCAGCCCCTATGTCATCTAAGCGGCTACGAGGCGGACGCCTATGCCAGTTGGGCTGGCGCGCGCCTGCCCACGGAATTCGAGTGGGAGGCCGCTGCCAGGGTGCAGCCCGAATCGGCACCGGATTTCGACCCGGCCAAATTGCACCCGTCTCCAGCCGCTGGCGAGAACCCCTTGCTGCAGCTGTATGGTGATTGCTGGCAGTGGACCGGATCCGCATACAGGCCCTATCCCGGTTTCCGGGCCGGCGAGGGCGCCATCGGCGAGTACAACGGCAAGTTTATGGCCAACCAGTGGGTGTTGCGCGGCGGGTCCTGTGTCAGCCAGCAGGGACACGTGCGCTGCACCTACCGGAATTTCTTTTACCCCCACGATCGCTGGCAATTCAGTGGCCTGCGCCTGGCCAGGGACCTTTAAGCATGGCTTTTACCCAAAATGAAGCATCGCCCGTCGACTGCAGTGAACCGGACAACGTCGTGTTCGAGGATCACCAACCGGCCCATACGGCGAACCGCGCCGAGTTGCTGGCCGGATTGCAACTTGAGCAGAAACAGGTCGATCCCAAGTACTTCTACGATGCCCGCGGCTCGGAACTCTTTGAGCAGATAACCCGGACGCAGGAGTACTACCCGACGCGCACCGAAAAGGCGATTCTCAGCGACTACGCCGCGGAGATCGCCGCGCATTGTGGTACCGGTTGCGTGGTGATAGAGCCCGGCAGCGGCAACAGCGAGAAGGTCCGGCTGCTGCTCAATGCCATGCGGCCGGCAGCCTACGTGCCGGTGGATATCTCTGCCGAGTTCCTGTACGAGGCGGCGGTGAAGCTGGGACTGGAGTTCCCGTGGCTGAAAATCCAGGCAGTATGTGCCGATTTTGGTAGCCAGTGGCAGGCGCGCACCGAACTGCCCGCGGGGCGGCGGGTGGTCTTCTATCCCGGCTCCACCATTGGCAACATGGAGCCGCGCGATGCCCGGGATTTTTTGTCAGGCCTGCGCCAGTGGGTAGGTGGGGACGGCGGTATCCTGATTGGTGTCGACCTGCATAAGTCCGAGCAGCTGCTCAATGCGGCCTATAACGACGCCAGCGGCGTCACCGCCAGCTTCAACCTGAATATACTCAACGCGCTGAACAGCCTGCTGAATGGCGACTTCCGTGAACAGGCTTTCTCGCACCGCGCTTTCTACAACACTGAGATGAAACGCATTGAAATGCACCTGGTGAGCAGGGAATCGCAGGTCGTGGCCCTCAATGGCAGCAGCATCCGCTTCCACAAGGGTGAGACACTGCATACCGAGAACTCCTACAAATACACCCTGGAGGGTTTTTCGGAGTTGAGCGAGTCAGCGGGGCTGGCGCTGGAAAAGAGCTGGCTGGATGAAAACAGACTGTTCAGCATTCACTACCTGACAGTCGCGTGACGTCCATCGTGGAGTTCGGAGCCCACCATAACTAAGCTCGGACTGCAGCGCTTCGGCACGCTGTTCGCCCTTATCCTGGCGGGCGAAGTCATTTTCAGTCTCCCTTTTCACATTCCGCGATTCTTCCGGCCCACGATGCTGGAGGTCTTCGGGCTGAGCAATACCCAGCTGGGGGACATTTTTGCAGTGTACGGCGTGGTGGCCCTGTTGGCGTACTTTCCGGGCGGTGCTATCGCCGATCGCTACAGCGCCCGGGCGCTTATGACCCTGTCCCTGGTCGCCACCGCGCTGGGGGGCTTTTACCTGGCGACCCTGCCACCCCCGCCCATGCTCTATCTGCTGTTCGCCTACTGGGGCCTGACCAGCATCCTGTTATTCTGGGCCGCGCTGATCAAGGCCACCCGCGACTGGGGCGGCCAGCATACCCAGGGTCTGGCATTCGGCGTCCTGGACGGCGGCCGCGGCCTGGTCGCCAGTGTCCTCGCGACCCTGGCAATGCTGCTGTTGGGGGCGCGACTGTTGAACACCGGCAGTGACCCGCAGGGGCTGGTCGCCGTCGTGCTCTTTTACAGCGTCATCACCCTGCTCACGGCCGCCGTCCTGTGGTGCACCCTGCCCACGCCCCGCATCGGGCCGGTCGGCAGCCCCGCGGCGATCCAATCCTCCTGGCGCAGGGTGATCACAGAGCCCAGTGTCTGGCTGCAGGCTGGGGTGGTGATCTGCGCGTACTGCGGCTACAAGTCGCTGGATAATTACGGGCTTTACGCCGTGGAGGTGCTGGACATGACGCACCTGGAATCGGCCGCCCTCAATGCCTATGCCAGTTACGCACGGCCAGTGGCGGCGATCGCGGCAGGGATCTGGGCAGACCGCTGGCGTACCAGCGGGGTAGTCACCGTGGCTTTCCTGTGCGCTGCCGCGGCGTACTCCTGGCTGGGCCTGGACGTGGCTTCGGCCCTGCCGCGGACATTTCTGCTGGCCAATATTCTCATCACGTTTTGCGCCGTCTACGCCCTGCGCGGCATTTACTTCAGCCTGCTGGAGGAGGCCGGTCTGGAGCGGGGCATCACCGGCCGGGCAGTAGGGCTCATATCCGTACTGGGATTCACGCCCGATATATTTTTCGCAGCGGTAACCGGTCGCATACTGGATGCCAACCCCGGCGCCACCGGCTTCCAGCACTATTTCCTGCTCATAGCACTTATCTGCACCATGGGGATGTTATGCACCCTGGCGCTTTCACGACAGCTGGCCCGGCACACCAAGCGCTGCGCGGGTTGAGGCCGCATAGGTATACCCACAGCAGTATCCCCGGCGGCAATCGCCGGGTAACATAGCGGACATAACAAACCGCTCACTGGAGAACCCGAGATGTTAGGAGCCCATATGCGCACCGCGGTGCTGTGCGCACTGCTGCCATTGTTTGCCGCCTGCCAGCAAAAGGCCGCTGAAGCACCCTCACAGGACGTCGAAAGCGAGCCCGCGGCTGTCGCAGCAGCCGCCGCTGCTGCCGTCGCCGCAGTGGACAGTGAGCGCCTGGTGGCCGCCGACAGTGAGCCGGGTAACTGGATGTCCTATGGCCGCACCTACAGCGAACAACGCTACAGCAGTCTCAAGCAGGTGAACGACAGCAGCGTCGAGGACCTGGGCCTGGCCTGGTACTTCGATCTGGACACCGAACGCGGCATCGAGGCCACCTCCATCGTGGTCGACGGGGTGATGTACCTGACGTCCGCCTGGAGCAAGGTTTACGCGCTGGACGCCGCCAGCGGTGCGCTGTTGTGGAGTTACGATCCCGGCGTCAAGAAGGACGTCACCCGCCACGCCTGTTGCGACGCGGTCAACAGGGGCGTGGCCGTTTGGGAGGGGCAGGTGTTTGTGGGCGTGCTCGACGGCCGCCTGGTGGCACTGGATGCCGCCACCGGCGCGGTCAACTGGGAAGTGGTCACGGTGGATCAAAGCAAGCCCTACACCATCACCGGTGCACCCAGGGTGATCAAGGGCAAGGTACTGATTGGCAACGGCGGTGCCGAATATGGCGTACGCGGTTACCTCAGCGCCTATGACGCCGACAGCGGAGCCATGGTGTGGCGCTTCTATACCGTCCCCGGCAACCCGGAGCTGGGTTTCGAAAACGCGGCGATGGAAATGGCGGCGAAGACTGGAACGGCAAGTGGTGGGAACTCGGTGGAGGAGGGGGGTACCGTCTGGGACGCCATGGCCTATGACCCCGAGCTGGACCTGCTGTATTTCGGTGTCGGCAACGGCACGCCCTGGAACCGGGAAATCCGCTCACCCGGGGGTGGCGACAACCTGTTCCTGTCCTCGATTGTGGCGGTGCGCCCCGACACCGGCGAGTATGTCTGGCACTACCAGACCACGCCCGGTGAGACCTGGGATTACACCGCGACCCAGCACATAATCCTGGCCGATATAGAGCTGGAGGGGAAAACCCGCAAGGTGCTGATGCAGGCACCCAAAAACGGTTTTTTCTATCTCATCGACCGCACCGATGGCACCCTGCTGAGCGCCAACAACTACATCGACATCACCTGGGCGACCCATGTGGATATGGCAACCGGCCGGCCGGTTGAGGTCGAAGGCGCACGCTATACCGAGGGGCCGTTTACCGTGTACCCCTCCTACCTGGGCGGGCACAACTGGCATCCCATGTCCTACAGCCCCGATACCGGCCTGGTGTATATCCCGGTGCTGGATTTCCCCGCCGCCTATGGCCAACCGGAAGCGTTTATCTACCGTCCCGGCGTCGCCAATACTGGCTCCGACGGCATCATTGGCAGCCTGCCCGACGCGCAGGCCGAGCGCGACGCCATGCGGCCCCTCATGAAGGGACGGCTGCTGGCCTGGGACCCGGTAACGCAGCGCGAGGCCTGGCGGGTGGAGCACGACGGCCCCTGGAACGGCGGGACGCTGACCACCGCCGGCAACCTCGTTTTCCAGGGCACCGCGGACGGCAAGTTCGTGGCTTACCGGGCTGACAATGGCGAGCGGCTGTGGGATTTCCCCACCCAGACGGGCGTGGTGGCCCCGCCGATGACCTATGCCATTGACGGTGAGCAATACATTTCCGTCAACGTCGGCTGGGGCGGCGCCTATGCACTGGTATTCGGGGAGTTCGTCACCCCCGCGAGCCTGCCGAACGTCAGCCGGGTGCTGACCTTCAAGCTGGGCGCCGATGGCAAACTGCCGCAGCCGGATTGGCAGCCGCGGGTGGTATTCAATCCGCCGGCCCAAACCGGCAGCGAGGAGAGTATCCGCGAAGGCTACGCCCTGTACCAGGATATCTGCATGGGCTGCCACGGGCTCAACGCCGTCTCCGGCCTGTTGATACCGGACCTGCGAGGCTCGGCTTACCTGCACGACCCCGCCGGCTGGAACGCGGTGGTACGGGACGGGGCACTGAAGGCAAACGGGATGGCGGCGTTCGGCCAGTGGCTGGACGAGTCCCAGGCAGCGGCGATCCGCGATTACATCATCCAGCAGGCCCGGCGCGGGCAGAGCCTGCAACAGCCCCCGGCGGAATGAAAGTGCGCCTGGGGACAGGGCAGGGGCCTGATGCCTGCCCGTCAACAGGCCAACACCGCGGCCTGGGCGCTGATCTTGGCCGATCCCGCTGCGTAGCGACTGGTAGCGGTACATCCAGAGCACCTTTGCAACTATTTGCGCAGCCAGTTCATCGTCAGACTATTTAACATAATAATATTATTGGCTGGCAATGCTTGCCCTTCGCGAGCCGGAAGTGGTTGCGGATGACCCGATCGTGCAGGTAGCGGACCGTGGCGTAGCGGGTAGTTCACACGAGTTGTTCAGGGCGTTCGCCACACCAGGGCTTCGGCCTTGATGAGGAAGCCACGCTGTTTCCCCGGCCTAACCTGGCCATGGCAGGCATTCCCGAGAGTCACGGTCCATGGTCGCACGCCAATACGCAGACTGCGAAGAAAGCTAACCTGGCATATGGCGAGGCTGTTAACAGCAGCGGCCAATACCGGGACGCGCCAGGGCTCCTGGTCGGGCACCAGGGGGCGCGAAAACTGAAACCAGGCGCGTAGCAGCGCGTAGTAACGGGCCCGTAGCGCCTGTGCAGGTCGTCCTGGTGGCCTATGCGCTCAACCCAGAGTTATCCAAAGCAGTCATCGGCAGACATGGCCGCTGCATGAATCTGCTGAGTAATCGAACCCGAACCAGCCGCGCTGGCAGGCCCCCGAGTCGTGTCCGTTGCGCCTGTCTGCAGCTTGTCGTCAGACATTGGGGCAATTGAGTGATTATGGCCTTGTGCGCCGTGCGCCGTGCGCGGGACCGGCGTCCCGGAAACACCTAAAACCCCCAAAAAGCCCCTAAAAAGCAGCACATCCAGCCATCCGCATATTTATCCACATATGCGTATAATATATATTATGTTAAATGATATATTGGGGCACACAGTTATGCACAGGCACTTGTTGGCCTCACACAGATATGCCCCCTCTTCAGCCAGAGTGCGGCTAAAATGGACAATCGGTTATTGAGGTAACTGGGAAACAGGAGCGCACAAAGTTGTGTCAGCCCCTGGTGGACGCAGGCTGACCCGCTGCGGCGCGTATGGCCGTGGGAGAATGAATATTGACGAAGGCTTTGACACCCGGAGCTTTTCCGGGTGGTACAGGACTATCCTGTCAGCCTGCCCAGTAAGCGCTGCAGCGCCGGGCCATCAGGGCGCGGAGATACCGACATAGCCAAGTAACAGATACTCAGTAGTGCCATTGCCACCCGCCGTGACCGACCTGATTGCCAGCTGGGCATCCACCATAGCAGCGAGTGCGGTGGCGCAGTCTGATTCCGGGCCCGGCGTGGGTACGACTTCTGGATCCACAAACGGGGAACTGCTCACCGCGTCAACCACTATGCCGTCGCCATCGGGCGCGCACTGCAGTATCACCACCGCGCTGCGGCGGTCCTCGCAGGATCCCGGGGAATCACCATGCCCCAGGTGACCCTGCAGGCCAGAGGCATTGATGGTGACCGTTCTGCCATTGTGGCAGACGCTGACCTTGCCGTTGTTGTTATCGTTGGCGGCGAACACGCCCTGCGCCGAAATAGACGCATTCAGTACCGCTGCTGCCAGTATCAGTTTGTTCATATGGTGTCACTCCTTATGCAAGTGTCGATGACTGCGCTGCTGTACAGTCATTCCCGCTGTCACTGAGGGTATCGGACCCCGTTCAGGAAAGACAACCGAAAACCGCTGATAAGTGCATTTTGCGGCCCTCGGCTGCGTTTCCCTTCCCGCACGTGACAAAGCGACTAACGCCGTGGGGCCGCAAAAAATTCATCCCAGGCTCTCGAAATGGTCGGTAAGCAGACAGTCGTAGCGCCGCGCGTCGTATTCCGCCAGCGGTCCCGCGTCTTCCGCCCGGATGATGCCCTTCTCCACGGCCTCCTGCAGCGCCTCGTCCAGGGTAGCGGCTGCGAGTTCACCCTTGCTGCGGGCGCGGCTGAAGGCCTGCCAGGCCTCGTCCACCTCCAGCAGCAGGCGATAGGTGCTCTCCAGCCTGCCTACCGCGTCCTGCGGATCGTCGCTTACATAGACATACTCAGCCAGCGCTGTTCGCACCGGGTTGGGCTGCATGATCAGCTCGCCCAGCGCCCGCACCTGCCCGTCGTCCGGGGCACTGGCGAAACGCCCCAGGGGCAGGCAGACCACGCGCAACAGCAGCGCCAGCGACCTGACCGGAAAGTTTGCCAGGAAGGCCAGCAGCGCTTCCTGGGCCGCGTGCAGGGCGCGCTGCAGGGCGTAGCTGGCATGCTCGGTAGCCGCCTCGCTGGGGGGCTGGCTGTCGTGGAATTTGAGGATGGCGCAGGCAATAAACAGTTCACTGTGCACATCCCCCAGCCTCGCGGAGAGCAGTTCCCGCCGCTTCAGGTTTCCACCCAGTACGCCCAGGGCCACGTCGGCGCAGCAGGCCAGGGCCGCGCTCAACTGGTTGATACGCTGGTAACCCCGGCGACTCAGCTCGGTGGTGTCAGCCGGTACCGGGCTGAAACGCGAGGCGCTCAGGCCGTACCAGGTTGCCCGGGCAAAATTGCCGCCCAGCTGCGCCAGGTGCCTGAGCAACAGCGGTTCGAAGGTGGCCAGGCCCTCCTCCTCTTCCTCGTTCTGCAGGCACTGCAGTTCCTCGTACAGGTACGGGTGGCAGCGCATGGCCCCCTGGCCGAAGATCATCAGGGAGCGGGTCAGAATATTGGCGCCCTCGACGGTGATCGCCACCGGCAATGCGTGGTAGGCCGAAGCCATGAAGTTGCGCGGGCCGAGCTGGATGGCGCGCCCACTGACCACGTCCATGCCGCGATTGACCAGGTCGCGCATGCGCTCGGTGGCGTGGTATTTGGCCATGGCCGTCAACACCCCGGGGGGGCCATCTTCCAGGCCGCGGGTGACCAGCTGGCGCATGGCCTCCAGGGTATAGGCGCCGGCGGCGATTTCCGCTGTCGCTTCCTGCACGCCCTCGAACTTGCCGACTTCCATGTTGAACTGGCGGCGTATGCGCGCAAAGGCGCCCACGGTGAGGTAACACATTTCGCCACTAGCGGTGGCCAGCGATGGCAGCGAGACGCCCCGCCCCGCTCCCAGGCATTCGATCAGCATGCGCCAGCCCTTCCCCGCCATCTCCGGGCCGCCGATAATCCAGTCCGCGGGGATGAACACGTTCTCGCCCTTGATCGGGCCATTCATGAAGGGTGAGCCGGGGTTATGGCGCTGGCCGATCTCGATGCCGGGGTGGCTGGCCGGCAGCAACGCGCAGGTTATCCCGTAGTTCACCGTATCCGGGTCGCCCAGCAAGCCGTCCGGGTCGCGTAACTGGAAGGCCAGGCCGACCACGGTGGCGACCGGCGCGAGGGTAATCCAGCGCTTGCTGAAGGTGAGGCGCAGGCCGATGACCTCCTCGCCCTCGAACTCGCCCTTGCAGACGATGCCCAGGTCGGGGATGGCGCCGGCATCGGAGCCCGCCTCGGGGCCGGTGAGGCCGAAACAGGGCAACTCCGAACCGTCCGCCAGCCCCGGCAACCAGCGCTCCTTCTGCTCCTGGGTGCCATACTTCACCAGCAACTCGCCGGGTCCCAGGGAGTTCGGCACCATGGCGGTGACCGCCGCGGCAATGGAGCGACTGGCTATTTTTCCCATCACCCTGCTCTGGGCGTAGGGGCTGAAGTCCCTGCCGCCGTACTCCTCTGGGATGATAAGGCCGAAGAAGCCCTTTGCACGCAGGTAATCCCAGGTTTCCGGGGACAGGTCCTGGCGCTGCTGCACCGCCCAGTCATCGATCAGCCGGCACAGGCCCTCCACTTCATTGTCCAGAAAGGCCTGCTCCTGCGGGCGCAGGACCGGCAACTCGATGCGGTCGAAAGTGGACCAGTCCGGCGCGCCACTGAACAGGTCCTTTTCCCACCAGGTGGTCCCCGCCTCCAGCGCCTCCTGCTCGGTTTTGCTCATGGGCGGGATCGCCTTGCGCAACATGCGAAACACCGGCTCCACCAGCCAGCGCCGGCGCGCGGACTCCACATTGAGCACGAAGACTGCCGCGGCGGTCGCCAGCAACACCAGCCACATGCCGCCACTGCTCGCAGTGAGCAGCGCAGCCCAGGCCAGCAGCGCGAGGGATCCCGCGGCCAGGGACCAGCCGCGGTACATGACTATACCGAGCAGCAAAAGGAACAGCATTAACTCTGAAAGCATAACGAAACCCTCCTCGCGAACTACTGAGTGATAGATGAGCGAACGAGCGCTGTCAATTGCCTGTCGGCATACATTGGCGCTCCTGTTGACACGCGGCAGTGGCGGTGGGCATTACTCCTGCTTGTCGGTACGCAGCTTCTCCATGTGCCTGTGCACCAGCTCGAGATAGCGCGGCGTATGCCCGACGTCCTCGAACATTGGGTCACCCTCCTCGTCCCTGGCAATAACCTTGTCTCCCTGCACATAGGGGAAGCTCGACATGACATCATCCAGGGCCACACCCAGCAACTCGGCGATAAACTGCTCGCGGGTGCGCAACGGGAATAACTCCACCAGCGCTTCGAGTTTGGCTGCGGTATCCAGCGGCAGGCGGACCTGGTAGGTCTCACCAGACAACTCACCGTGCGCCTCGCTATCCCAGACGTCGATCAAATCCTTGACGTTCATTTCACCGCACTCCCCCCGCTAATGGTCCAGTCCCGCGCCCATGCTGTTGATCTCGTACCATAACACGAAAGTAATGTACGATTTCCTCTCTGGAAGCGGGCCTGGAGTGTGCCCTCCCCGATACCGGTGGAGCGTCGACACTCAGCTGAGAGCCACCTTTGCGCGACGGATGACCGGCTCTGCTGCGGGAGCGATTACAATCTGGTTGCGTCCCTCCGTCTTGGCCCTGAACAGCGCCGCATCTGTGCGCCCCAGCCAGCCCTGGCGTCCCTCCCCGCGTTGCAGCTGGGATACACCTATCGACACCGTTAGCCTTATCCCCGCGGAAAAAATGTGCCGCTCCATCGCCTCCCGCAGCTTTCCCGCAACACTGGTAGCCGCCTGCAGGGAAGTTTGTTCGGCGATGACCACGAACTCCTCTCCCCCGTAACGATACAGGCTGTCGGTCAGGCGGGTGCATCGGCGAATAAGGTCTGCCACTTCCACCAGCACCTGGTCGCCGACGATATGCCCGTGGACATCATTGATTCGCTTGAAGAAGTCTATATCCAGAATCAGCAGGCTGGCGGGCGCACTGCTGCGCATGAATATCGCTGTCACCCGATCCAGTTGTGCGTTCTGCGCACGCCGGTTGCCGGCGCCGGTCAGCGGGTCGATGTTGGCCATTTCCCGCAGTTGCCGCTGCTGTCGCCGGTTGGTCAGGGCAAAGGCGTTGGCCAGCAGCATGGTCACCACCAGCGTCAGGCATATTCTCGCCAGACTCTGGATGGGCAATTCCCGCCAGAGTATCCCCAGAAAACACAGGACAAACCCGGCGCTCAGGATAGTCGCCTGGCGGGTATCGAGCATGAAGAACGCCACGATCAGTGCCGGGTAAGCCCACAGTACCTGGTCCGCGCCCAGCAACAGCGTGGTCATGAGAGCGGCGGCCACAAAGCCAAATGCCAGGAACGCTCCGGCGGTGCGCACCCGGCGACTGACATACACAAACAGGAATAACAATGACATCACGCAGACAATGAGGATATCCAGGTAGACCATGGCCCACTGGGCTTCGCGCATACGGGCGTACGCCAGCGGAATCAGCGAGATGGCGATAATGCCACTCAGCCTTAACAGCAATACTTCCTTGACGGACCGTTGCGGAGGAGCCAACAGCGCCCGTTCGAAGATATCCAGTACTATCTGCACCATCTGATCATCCCTGATACCCCACCTGGCAACGGCAAGGCGCTGCCAGTACATCGCCCGGCGGAACTCCCTGCCTCGGGCGCGGCTGGTATCCTTGCTGAGCTTAGTAAGGTCTGTGGGCTGCGTCCAAGCGGGACAGGCCGGAAAGTCTACTTATCTCCACTTTTTGCCAGAAACCGGCGCCGCAACCCGTGGATGCTTACCGCAGGGCAATGTCGGGTTACAATCCCGGGCGTGAATCACGATCGGGAATTTGCCGTGCAACCGGAACCAAGCAACTCGTTTACGCAACGCGCCCTGGCAGTAATCGAGCGCACCGGCAACCGGCTGCCTGATCCTGCCATGTTGTTTGTGGGCCTGCTGCTGATAACCTGGGCGCTCTCCTGGCTGCTTTCCTACCTGCATTTCGGCGCCACAGACCCGCGAACCGGCGAGCCGGTACAGGTCATCAACCAATTGTCCGGCGAGGCCATGACCTCGTTTCTTGCCAATATGGTGAGCACTTTTGCCCACTTCCACCCCATCGGGGTGGTGCTCGTGGCAATGCTGGGCATAGGGGTGGCGGAGCACACCGGCTTTATTCACAGCGCGCTGCGGGCCATGTTGACGGTCACGGCGCGCTGGCTGCTCACGCCCATGATCATCCTGGTCGGCATTGTCAGCCATACCGCCGCCGATGCCGGATATGTCCTGGTAATACCCCTGGGTGGGGTGATCTTCCTCGCCGCGGGGCGCCACCCCCTGGCGGGCATCGCCGCCGCCTTCGCCGGCGTCTCCGGCGGGTTCTCGGCCAATTTCATCCCCTCGGCAATTGACCCCATGTTGCAGGGGATTTCCCAGTCCGGGGCCCAGCTTATCGACCCGGCTATAATCCTCAACCCGCTCAACAACTATTTCTTCACCGCTGTGTCGTCCCTGCTGATTATCGGTTTGGGCTGGCTGGTTACCGACAAATTTGTCGAACCGAGGCTGGCCGCCACCCAACTGGATCCGCAGATCGAGGTGCAATCATCGATGGATACCCTGAGTCACCGGGAGCGCTCGGCGCTGCGTTACGCACTGCTGGGCATGCTGGTCGCCATCGCCCTGTTGATCCTCAGCGCCTGGTCGGCCGATTCTCCCTGGCGCGGTCCCGGCGGCTCACTCACGGAACTCGGATCGCCCCTGATGGCCTCCATCGTGCCGCTTATCTTCCTGCTGTTCATCATTCCCGGCATCGTCTATGGAGTCGTTGCCGGTACTGTTACCAGTTCCAGGGATGTCATCGAAGGTATGACCAAAGCCATGAGCAGCATGGCCTATTACCTGGTTATCATGTTCTTCATCGCGCAGTTCATTTATGCCTTCGGGGAGTCCAGGCTGGGGATACTGATGGCCGTAGAGGGCGCCGCGGCCCTGCAGGCACTGGGCCTGCCCGCGGCGCTCACGATCACTGGCATGGTCCTGCTTACCGGGCTGCTAAACCTGTTCGTCGGCTCAGCGTCCGCCAAGTGGGCGCTGCTGGCACCCATCTTCGTACCGATGCTGATGACCCTCGGCATCTCTCCCGATCTAACCCAGGCCGCCTATCGCATCGGCGATTCCACTACCAATATCATTACCCCGCTGATGCCCTACTTTCCCCTGGTTGTGGTGTACTGCCAGCGCTATGTCAGGAATACCGGCATCGGCACGCTGACCGCCATGATGCTGCCCTACTCCATCTGCTTCCTGATCGCCTGGACGCTGTTCCTGCTGGGATACTGGGCACTCGGCCTGCCGCTGGGCCTGCAGGCGAGCTATAACTATTGAGGCGTAGGCAGGATGGTGGTTACGTGTGTAAATGCCCATGACATAATACCTGCGTTGGCAGCGCAGGCTGCTCACCAGGCCCGGGGATAACGAAGGAGGATCGAAACGATGCGAATCAGGACCACCCTTTTCGGTGCAGGGACAATGATTGCCCTGCTGCTGGCTGGCTGTTCAACCACCGAAAAACCGCAGACCGCCGGCAATGCCGTGGACGCTGACGGCCTGCCAATTCTCACCGAGGAGCAAAAAGCCGAGGGCATAGTGTGTGTACGCGAGCCGGTTACCGGAACCCGGATTTCCAGGAAGAGCTGCACCACCCGGGAACAGCGGGAACGTAATAAGCGCCTTGCGGAAGATGATATCGACAAGGTAACCAGGCAGAAACCCGGACCAGTTGCCACTTGAGCAGCAGGATGCGCCTTGGGCTGAGCTGAGGCAACACCCGATACGGATGGAAGATAACGATGGACCTTACCCGCCGCGATTTTAATTTTGCCACACTCGCCGCCCTGAGTGCCGCCGCCGTCAATCCCGCCGCGGCTGCGCAGCCCGCGGTCAACCGACGCATCGTGCTGGCGTCGCGCCCCGACGGCAAGCCCACTTTGGATAACTTCCGGCTGGAGACCGCGCCCGTGCCGCAGCCCGCTGAGGGCCAGGTGCTGTTGCAGACCCAATACCTGTCGCTGGATCCCTACATGCGCGGCCGCATGAGCGCGGCAGAGAGCTATGCGGAAAGTGTCCCGGTGGACGGGGTGATGGTCGGGGGTACCGTCAGCCGGGTGGTCAGCTCCCGCAACAGCGCTTATGAAGCGGGCGAACTGGTCACCGCCTATGCCGGCTGGCAGGACTACGCCCTGTCGGATGGCGGGGACCTGATGAAAATTGATCCGCGGGTCAAACCCTCCTCCTACGCCCTGGGTGTACTGGGCATGCCAGGGCTCACCGCCTATGTGGGGCTGCTTGATATAGGCGAGCCGAAAGCGGGAGAAACCGTAGCGTTGGCGGCGGCCACGGGAGCCGTCGGCTCCGTGGTAGGGCAGATCGCCAAACTCAAGGGTTGCCGGGTGGTGGGCATCGCCGGGGCTCCCGAGAAGTGTAAGTACGCGGTCGAGGTACTGGGCTACGATGCCTGCATCAGCCACTACGATGACGACCTGGCCCAGCAATTGGCCGCGGCCTGCCCCGACGGCATCGACGTATATTTCGAGAATGTCGGCGGCAGTTCATGGGAGGCGGCCATGCCGCTGCTCAACAACTTTGCCCGGGTACCGGTGTGCGGGCTGATAGCCCACTACAACCAGACCGAGCTACCCCCGGGTCCCGACCGGATGAGCCAGTTGCAGGGCCTCATCCTGCGCCGCAGCCTCAGGATGCAGGGCTTCATTGTCAGCAACTACCGCCATCGCTTCCCGGATTTCGTGCGCGACATGTCCGGCTGGCTGGCCGAGGGCAAGGTCACCTACCGGGAGGACGTGGTAAACGGCCTGGAAAACGCGCCGCAGGCTTTCCTGGGGCTGTTCAGCGGCGCCAACTTCGGCAAGCTGGTGGTAAAAGTGAGCTAGCCGGCCCGCGCTCCCGGCCGTGCTTGAACCGGTGGCATCACGCGGCCCATTACAGGCCGCCGCGATGGTGCGAAATGTCCGCCGGGCGGCCTACTCCAGCTTGCGGTACAGAGAGCGAACGCTGATGCCGGCGATGGCGGCCACTGTTTCCCTGTCGTTGTCGTGGCTGCGCATCAGCTGGCGCAGGTAGTCCAGTTCCAGTTGCTTCAGGCTGGGCTCGCGCCCGGGCTGTGCCCGGTCACCAGCGCCGGCAGCGCCCTCCCCCAGTGACCGCCTGATAAGCTCCTGGTCGATCACGTTGGTGTTGGCCAGTATGGTGGCGCGGCTGAGTATATTGCGCAGCTCGCGGATATTACCGCGATAGCGATGCGCCTTCAGCACACTGACCGCCGACTCGGTGAGATGGTAGTTCATGCCGTCCGGGCCGCGGTTGTCCTGCAGGATACTGCGCGCCAGCAGCGGAATGTCCTCCGATCGCTCGGCCAGCGAGGGCAGCCTGATGGGGAATACGTTGATGCGGTAGTACAGGTCCTGGCGGAATTCTCCCCGCTCCACCATCTGTTCCAGGTTCTTGTGGGTCGCGCACACCAGGCGAAAATCGGCCTGTTTGACCTGGCTGCTGCCGACCGGGCGATAGGTCCCGGTCTCGATCAGGCGCAACAGCTTGACCTGCAGCGGGTATGGGATATCACCTATCTCGTCCAGGAACAGCGTACCGCCATGGGCAGCCTCGGCCAGGCCCTGGCGGGTGTAGTTGGCGCCGGTGAACGCGCCGCGGACGTGGCCAAAGAGCTCGCTCTCGAACAGGGTTTCACTGAGGCCGGCACACTCCAGGGTCACCAGCGCGCCGCGGGAGCGCCTGCTGGCCTGGTGCAGTGCCCTGGCCGCCAGCTCCTTGCCGGTGCCGGACTCGCCCAGCAGCAGCACGGCGGCGTCGCTGGGAGCCACTCGGGAGATCAATCCCAGCATCTGGTTGAAGGCGGTACTGGTACCCACCATGGGCCTGTCACCCGCCACTGCCCCGGCCACGGTTACCGGCTTCAGCAGTTCGACAAAGAATCGCGGCGTGCCATCCTCGTTCAGAATGGGCAGCATTTCCACATCGACGTGCTCTTCTCCTCTGGGCGTCTGGTGAATGTGCAGCACCCGCTCCCGGGTTCCGGAGTTGCTGGCGGCCGCCAGCGGGCACTCCTCCCCCACCTGGTCGCAGGGGCGATCGAAGTTATGGGATACCGCGTAGCAGCGGGCGGGGCCCTGGTCGGTCTCGATCTGCCCGAAAGCCTCCCGATAGAGATCGTTGGTGGCGAGGATGCGGTAGTCCGGGGTCACCAGGATGGCGGGGTGTTCATAGCTGTCCAGCATCCTTGCCAGGGTGCTGTCAGTATCGGTGGCGATGATTTCCATATGTGCCAATTGTGACAAAAGATGCGTCAAATTTGGCAGATTCGGGCTAAGACGACAAGCTCGAAATGACTTTAACGGTGTATTGATAAACCATTACTATTATTTATCAGCAAGTTGTAGGGATTAATTAATGTTATCTGTAGATGGCACGTTCATTGCTGATTGATATAACAGTATCTGCAATCCACACCGTGTAGATCGCAGGAACCCAGCTGAAAAGACAGGAGAACGCTACGCCATGAACCATGCCACCCAGCCAGGTATAGACATCGCCACCCGGGCGCAAGTCACCACATTTTTTGATGAACCGACCAATACCCTGTCCTACGTGGTCAAGGATCCGGGCAGCAATGCCTGCGCCGTGGTGGACTCGGTACTCAACCTGGACTACCCCTCCGGCAGTATCAGTACGGCGGGGGCGGACCAGATCATCAGTTACATCAGGGAGCAACAGCTGGAACTGGAGTGGATCCTCGAAACCCACGTCCACGCCGACCACCTGTCCGCCGCTCCCCACATCCGCCGTGAACTGGGCGGCAAGATTGCCATTGGCTCGCACATTGCGGTGGTGCAGGAGACCTTCGGCACCATTTTTAATGCCGGGCCGGGTTTTGCCCGCGACGGTTCGCAATTCGATGTGCTGCTGCGCGATGGCGACAGCATCAAGGTGGGCGGCATGACCGGTTGCGCGCTGCACACCCCCGGTCACACCCCGGCCTGCATGACCTATGTACTGGGCGACGCGGCCTTTGTGGGTGACACGCTGTTCATGCCCGATGGAGGCACCGCGCGCGCCGACTTCCCCGGCGGCGATGCCCGCATCCTGTTCCGGTCCATACAGCGCATCCTGTCGCTGCCGGGTGAGCTGCGCATATTCGTCTGCCACGACTACCTGCCCAATGGCCGGGAGCTGGAGTACGAGACCACCGTGGCAGCGGAGCTGCAGGACAATATCCACGTCCACCGCGGTATCAGCGAGGACGCCTTCGTGGAAATGCGCACCGCCCGCGACGTCACCCTGGGCATGCCGACGCTGATTCTGCCCTCCCTGCAGGTCAATATGCGGGCCGGCTATTTTCCGCCGGCGGCCGGCACCGGACAGGTGTTCCTGCAGCTGCCCGTCAACGCCTTTGGCGGCGCTGATATCACCGACTTCACCGCCACGGAAGATAAATAATGCAGACCGAAATCAAGCAGGTAAGCGGCGATTTCTCCGTATCCGCCCAGATTACCGAAGCAGATGTCCACGAACTCGCCAGCTTGGGGGTGAAGTCGCTGATCTGCAACCGCCCCGACGGTGAGGCGGCCGATCAGCCCAACGTCAGCGAGATTGAATCAGCCGCCGTGCAAGCGGGCATGGCCCTGGCCTACCTGCCGGTGGTCTCTGGCAATTTCAGCGGCGCCGATATTGCCGATTTCCTGGCGGCATGGCAGCGCCTGCCGAAGCCCACCCACGCTTACTGTCGCACGGGCACGCGTTCAATCACCCTGTGGTCGCTGGCCCAGCTGCGCCAGGGCAGGCAGCCACAGGAACTGCTGGCAACGGCCGGCAAACTCGGCTACGACCTGAGCAGCGCACTGGGCGTCACGCCCACCCCCACGGCTCATGAACGCCCGCCGGGGGCGGCTCATTACGACATCCTGATCGTCGGTGCGGGCGCCGCGGGCATCAGCGTCGCCTCCAGCCTGCTGGGACGGGTACGCGATCTGGATATCGCCATTATCGATCCCGCCGAGGTGCACTACTACCAGCCGGGTTGGACCCTGGTTGGCGCGGGCATATTCAAGCAGTGCGACACGGTAAAAACCACCGCCTCGCTCATTCCCGACGGCGTGCACTGGATCAAGGCCGCGGTGGGCGGGTTCGACCCGGAGCACAATCGCGTCACCCTGGAGGATTCCCGGCCAGTCTATTACGAGCGCCTGATCGTTGCCCCCGGCATCAAGCTGAACTGGCACGGTGTGGAGGGCCTGGTGGAAACCCTGGGACACAATGGCGTGACCTCCAATTACCGCTTCGACCTGGCGCCCTATACCTGGAAACTGGTGCGGAACCTGCGCAAAGGGCGCGCCGTGTTCACCCAGCCGCCCATGCCCATCAAGTGCGCCGGGGCACCCCAGAAAGCGCTTTACCTGTCGGCGGATCACTGGCAGCGCAGCGGTGTGCTGGGCAATATCGATATCGCTTTTTTCAACGCCGGCGAAGTACTATTCGGTGTCAAGGAATATGTGCCGGCCCTGAACGAGTACATCAAGCGTTACGGCGCCAACATCAGCTTCGGTCACCGGCTGGTAAAAATAGATGGCGACAACCGCAGGGCCTGGTTTGAAAAGAACACGGAAAACGGGGAAAAGACGCTGGTGGAGACGGAATTCGACATGATCCATGTCTGCCCACCACAGTGCGCACCGGATTTCGTGCGGGAAAGCGCCCTGGCCGACGAGGCCGGCTGGGTGGATGTGGACCAGAATACCCTGCGGCACAAGAGCTTTGCCAACATCTGGGGCCTGGGGGACGCCATGAACGCACCCAATGCCAAGACCGCGGCGGCGGCGCGCATGCAGGCGCCCATCGTCGCCAACAACGTGCTGGAGGATATGTCCCTGGTGACCGGCGTGGCCCACTACAATGGCTACGGATCCTGCCCGCTGACCGTGGAGCGGGGCAAGATCGTACTGGCGGAATTCGGCTATGGCGGCAAGCTGCTGCCCAGCTTCCCCAAGTGGCTGATCAACGGCCAGAAGCCCTCCCGCCTGGCCTGGATTCTCAAAGAGAAGATCCTGCCGCCGGTCTACTGGAAAGCCATGCTCAAGGGCAAGGAGTGGATGGTCGACCCCGAGCACTGCAAAGCCGGGACATCCGGCGGTTGAGCGGGCGCCTCGCAAAATGGCTGCCGGTCCTGGAGTGGGCAAAGGGCTATAATGGCGGCCTGCTGGCCAGCGATGCCCTGGCGGGCGTGATCGTCACGATCATGCTGATTCCGCAATCGCTGGCCTACGCCCTGCTGGCGGGGTTGCCGGCGGAGATGGGCCTGTATGCCAGCATCCTGCCGCTGGTCGCCTACGCCCTGCTGGGCACCAGTCGCACTCTCTCCGTGGGCCCGGTCGCGGTCGCCTCACTGATGACCGCGGCCGCCGTAGGCAAGGTGGCGGCCACCGGAACCATCGGCTACGCCACCGCGGCCATCGCCATGGCGATGCTGTCCGGCGGCATGCTGTTGCTCATGGGCTGCCTGCGCTTCGGCTTTCTCGCCAATTTCCTCTCCCATCCGGTGGTGTCGGGCTTTATCACCGCCTCTGGCATCATCATCGGCTTGAGCCAGTTGCGGCATATTTTCGGCGTGGGCGGCCACGGCGAGACCCTGCCCCAACTGCTGCAGGGCCTGGCGGCCAACCTGCCGGATTTCAACACCGTCACCCTGGTGACCGGCGTGCTGGCCACGGCGTTCCTGTTCTGGGCGCGCAGGGACCTCAAACCCCTGCTGCAGCGCCTGGGCATGACGGACACGGCCGCCGGTTTCCTGGCCAAGACCGGGCCGGTGCTGGTGATCATCGTCACCACGCTGGCCAGCTACCTGGGTGATTTTGGAAGCCGCGGGGTGGCCCTGGTGGGCGCGGTGCCCAGCGGCTTGCCCGTCTTTACCCTGCCCACCTTCGAGGCCGGCCTGTGGTCCGAACTGGTGGTATCGGCACTGCTGATTTCCATTATCGGCTTTGTCGAGTCGGTTTCCGTGGGTAAGACCCTGGCTGCCAAGCGGCGCCAACGCATTGACCCGAACCAGGAACTGCTGGCCCTGGGGGCGGCCAACGTCGCCTCCGGGGTCTCCGGCGGCTTTCCCGTTACCGGCGGTTTTTCCCGCTCGGTGGTCAATTTCGACGCCGGTGCGCAGACCCAGGCCGCCAGTGTTATCGCGGCAGCGGGCATCGCCCTGGCAGCTCTGCTGCTGACCCCGGTACTGTTCTTCCTGCCCAAGGCCACCCTGGCCGCAACCATTATCGTGGCAGTGACCTCGCTGATAGACTTCGGCGTGATCAAGCGCGCCTGGCAGTACTCGCGCTCGGATTTTATCGCGGTGGTAACAACCATCGGATTCACCCTGCTGCTGGGCGTGGAACTGGGAGTGCTCGCCGGTATCGTCGCCTCCATCGGCCTGCACCTGTACAAGACCACCCGCCCTCATATCGCGGTAGTGGGCGCCGTGGCGGGTACCGAGCATTTCCGCAATGTGGAACGCCACAATGTGATCACCCACCGCAATATCATTTCGCTGCGGATAGACGAAAGCCTGTACTTCGCCAACGCCAGCTACCTGGAGGACTATGTCTACGGCCTGGTCGCCGACATCGACGGCCTGGAGCACGTGATCCTGCAGTGCACTGCGGTCAACGAGATCGACCTGAGCGCACTGGAAGCCCTGGAGGCTATCAACCACCGCCTGCGGGAACAGGGCCTCAGCCTCAACCTGAGCGAGGTCAAGGGCCCGGTGATGGACGCGCTGCAAAAGTCACATTTCCTGCGGGAGTTGAGCGGGCGGGTCTTCCTCACCCACCACCAGGCGGTCAAGGCGCTGAAAGCAGATGAAATAGAGCCCTATATCATCTAACCTGCCGGGTAGTCATCAGGGTTGCAGAGGCCCGGAAGCAAACATGCGCAACAGCTGGATCCTGAAGATCGCCACGTTCGCCTTCGTCGTGTTTCTTGTCTGGTTGCTGGCATGGATCACCATGCCCCCGGAGGAAGATCCCTGCGACGATCCACAGGCGGATGTCAGCGCCGCCGTGATCGCCGACCAGGGTGGCGACCAGGAGGCCCTGGTGAACCGCGCCATTATCCTGCGGGGCAAGTGCGAGCAGGACAACAAGGAGAGTCGTTCCGAGTGACTGCGCGGCACGCGTCGGGCCGCTGGTGCCACGCAGGGCACCGGGCGGTTGGCTGCAGGCTGGGGTGAACCGGCCCTAGTAGGTATTGTGCCCCTGGCCACGCTGCCAGATTTTGAGGAACGCCTTTTCCAGGGCGCCCTCCGCGGCCAAGCCCAGTTTTTCCTGCCAGTTCTTCTTGTGCACGAATTTCACTTCGAACACATCCCAGTCCGCCAGGCGCTGCTGTACGAAGGCATCGGAGGTCTGCAGGGCATCCACCAGCCCCACTTCCAGGGCCTTGCTGCCATACCAGACTTCGCCGGTGGCGACCCGGGCTATATCCAGGGCCGGGCGATTACTGCTCACAAAGTCCTTGAACAGCTCGTGGGTTTCCTCGATATCTTCCAGGAATTTTTCCCGGCCCTTGTCGGTATTTTCGCCGAACATGGTCACGGTGCGTTTGTATTCGCCCGCCGTGAACAGCTCGAAATCGATATTGTTTTTCTGCAGCAGGCGGTGAAAATTGGGTAGCTGCGCCAGCACGCCGATGGAGCCCAGCACCGCAAACGGTGCCGCCACGATCTGGTTGGCGACGCAGGCCATCATGTAGCCGCCGCTGGCGGCCACCTTGTCCACCGCGATGGTCAGGGGCACTTGCGCATCCCTGATGCGCCGCAGCTGGCTGGCGGCCAGTCCGTAGCTGTGCACCAGGCCGCCCGGGCTCTCCACCTTCACCAGCATTTCATCACCGGCCACGATCTGCGGCAGTACCGCCGAGATCTCCTCGCGCAGGTTGTCCACCGCACTGGCCTTCAGGTCGCCCTCGAAGTTGAGCACGTACAGCCGCTTGCGGCGCTCCGCGGCGCTGTCCGCGGGCTTGCCGGACTTTTTCCTGGCCTGCTTAGCGAGCTGTTTGTCGGCTTTTTTCCGGGCCTTCTTAAGGGCTTTCAGTTCATCGGGCTCAACCACTATGTGCTGGATGCTGTCGCCGATCTGGCGGTATTTTTCGTTGAGGTCCCGGACCTCGATATGCCCTTCGTGTTGCTCCGCCTTCTGGCGTTGGCCGATTGCCACCAGACTGGCGGCCACCAGCACGATGGCGGCGACAAAGGTTACTGCCTGGGCCAGAAACAGCCCGTACTCGTAGATATATTCCAAGCGCTTGACTCCCGGTTGGCTAGAGGTTGTCGACGTAATGGCGTATCAGTTGCCCCGATACGGATGAAGGTGGCGGAATCATGGGTAGCTCCCGGTAGTGGAACCAGCGGGCGTCGGCTATCTCACCGGGCTCACAGACGATATCCCCGCCGGCGTACTCGGCGAAAAAACCCAGCATCAACTGGTTGGGGAAAGGCCAGGACTGGGACTGGAAATAGCGCAGCGAGCGAACCTCCACGCCCACCTCCTCGCGCACTTCCCGCACCAGGGTCTCCTCCGCGGTTTCACCGGCCTCTATGAACCCCGCCAGGGTGCTGTACATGGGCCGCGGGAAATTCACATTGCGCGCCAGCAGCAATTCCTCCCCGCGGGTCACCAGCACGATAACGCAGGGGGCGATACGCGGGTAACTGATCGCGCCGCAGGGCTCGCAGCGCATGGCCCGCTCCTGCGAATCGACCGTCATGCGCTGCCCGCAGCGGCCACAGAACTGGTGATCGCGCTCCCAGTCCAGTAATTGCGATGCCCGGCCGGCCAGGGCAAACAACTGCTCATCCACCCGGCCAAGCACCTGGTAGAGGCTGCCCAACTGGTATTGCAGCGGATCCACCTGCTCGATCTCGTCTATTTCCAGCGCGAAACAGGGTCGCTCCTGCCAGTAACCGAGGAACTGGCGCCGCTGTACCCGCCAGCCCATGGCGGCGAGTTGGTCCGCGGCGATGAGACAGGGCTGGGGCGAGCGCATATCGCTCACCAGCGCCCCGCGCTGGAAAATAATGTGCAGTTCATCCCCGCTGGAAGCGGGGGGACGGTGGTCAGGTCGAAACAAAACTCGAAACCCCGCGATAAAAATGACCGGCTATAGTATGCGTGCCCTCCGCGAGGGGCAAGCGCCCTATCCCTGTTCCGCCAGCTCGCGCCACAGGACGCGGCCATCGCTGCTCGCCGCAATCGCCTCCAGTTGCGCGTCGTGGGCCGCGCGTTCAGCCTCGCTGGCCCGGATGACGGGCAGGGGTTTGCGCCCGGCCGGGATGCGCCTGATGCCGGTTATGCCCTGCCCGTTCGCGTCATTGCTGGCAGTGGCGTCGGACAGGGAGAAGGTCGTCTGCCCGCCGGTCATGGCCAGGTAGACGTCCGCCAGTATTTCCGCGTCGAGCAGGGCGCCGTGGAGATCGCGCTGGGAGTTGTCCACGTCATAGCGCTGGCACAGCGCGTCCAGGTTGTTACGCTGCCCCGGATGCTTGCCACGGGCCATCACCAGCGTGTCGATCACGGTGCACAGCTCACGGATGGACGGCCCCCCGGGGTCGCGGCGCTGCAGCTCTGCGTCCAGGAAGCCCAGGTCGAAAGGCGCGTTGTGAATAATCAACTCGGCACCGCTTACAAACTCCAGGAAATCGGCGGCAATCTGCTCGAACAGGGGTTTGTCGGCGAGAAACTCGTTGGTGATGCCATGCACTTCTATGGCCCCCTGGTCTATCTCCCGCCTGGGGTTTACATACTGGTGAAAGTGGTTGCCGGTCAGCCGCCGGTTCTGCAGTTCCACGCAACCTATCTCGATGATGCGGTGCCCCTGGGAAACCTCCAGCCCTGTGGTTTCCGTATCCAGTACGATCTGCCTCATGCCCGCTGGCCCCTGTGGCTCACCAGTTCGTCGATGCCGCGATTGGCGAGCTGGTCGGCCAGCTCGTTTTCGCGGTGCCCGCTGTGCCCTTTCACCCAGTGCCAGGATACCTGGTGGCGCTGGTTCTGCTCGTCCAGCGCCTGCCACAGGTCCACGTTTTTCACCGGCTTGCGCCCGGCGGTGCGCCAGCCTTTTTGTTTCCAGCCGGCGAGCCAGCTGGTAATACCGCTACGCACGTACACGGAGTCGGTGGTCAGGTCCACCCTGCAGGGCTCGCGCAACGCGCGCAGCGCCTCTATGGCAGCCAGCAGTTCCATGCGGTTGTTGGTGGTCTGCAACTCACCGCCATACAGGCTTTTTTCCTTGCCATTGAAACGCAGCAGTGCACCCCAGCCCCCCGGGCCCGGGTTGCCGCGGCAAGCGCCGTCGGTAAAGATTTCGACATGCTTCAATGCCTGGTTATCCTCTGGTGCTGGTTGCGTCCGGGACCGGTGCCGGCCTGTCCGAAGGGCGTGGGGCTGGGTGCGGGCGCGGGCCGCGGCAACAGCCCGAACAGGCGCTCACGGCGCAGCCGCCACTGCCGCCGGGGGCGCCGCAGGGCCGGTACATGCTTGATGGCGTGGAGGATGTACAGCCCACCCACTGCCAGGTTGTGGCGATTGCCCCATGCATCCGCGCGCCCCAGCCAGCGGCGCAGGGTCTGGCCGCCCGCCACCGGCACGCTGCCCACCCGTGTGCAGTGTTCCACCTCACAGCCGAGCAGGTGCAGCCAGTCGGTCAGGCGGCTCTGGCTTACCGGCGAATGCCAGTGCCACAGCGAACGCCGGTCCAGGCCCCGCAGGACGGTATTGACGCCCAGCAGGCTGTAGGGATTGATCCCTATCACCAGCAATTGTCCCTGGGGTGTGAGTACCCGCTGGATTTCGCGCAATACCTGGTGGGGGTTGGCGGCGAAATCGAGACTGTGGTGGGCGATCACCGTATCGATACTGTCGCTTTCCAGGGGCAGCTCATCCGCCGCGGCCAGCAGGTTGATGCCCTCCCCGCCGCGCTCGGCTACATAAATGCGATGATTTATCGGGCTGCTGCGAAACAGTGGGTGCCCGCGGGTACAGCCTATCTGCAGCAGGTGGTAGCCAAAGGCCGTGTCGAGTATATCGGCCACGGCCGTCTCGCTGGCCCGCAGCAGGTGCTGGCCACTGTCGCGTGCATACCAGGATTCCAGTTCCGTCAGAATGTCGATACACTCACCTGTCATTCTTTGTTGCCCAGTCAAGGCCCCATTCCCGGTATTGGGGCCGCCGCGGCAGCCTGCTAACCTCGGCCGCCATGTTACTGCATTTTCGGCTGATTGGAACGGTGCCCCATGCTCAGCGTAGAACCCATACCCGCATTCAACGACAACTATATCTGGCTTATCACCTATCGCGACCGGGACGCCGCCTTCGTGGTCGACCCCGGTGACGCCACGCCGGTGCAGCGCGCTCTGGAAGAGCGCGGCCTGCACCTGGAAGGCATTCTGGTGACCCATCACCACTTTGATCACGTCGGCGGCCTGGAAGCCCTGCGCGACACCTGGAACCCGGTCGTCTTCGGCCCTGACAACCCGGCGATAGCAGGCATAGACCACACCCTGGGAGCCGGTGACCGCATCGAGGTGCTGGATCACCTGTTCGAGGTGCTGGCGGTGCCCGGGCACACCCTGGATCATATTGCCTACTTTCACCCCGCCGACGATACCCCGCTGCTGTTCTGCGGAGATACCCTGTTCGCGGGGGGCTGTGGACGCCTGTTCGAGGGTACACCGGCCATGATGCACCAGTCGCTGCAGGCGCTGGCTGCACTGCCCGCCAGTACCCGGGTGTACTGCGCCCACGAGTATACCCTGGCGAACCTGGCCTTTGCCGCAGCCGTGGAGCCCGGCAACGAGCGACTCGTCGAACGTATAGCCCGCGCCAGACAAAGCCGCGAGCGCGGCGCGCCCACGGTGCCCTCCAACATCGCCCTGGAGCGGGAAACCAACCCGTTTTTGCGCTGTGACAGGGATGAGGTCGTGACCGGTCTCAAGCGGCAGGGTCGCCTGGATGGCGACTCCGTGGTGGACGTATTTGCCGCCGTGCGCGCCTGGAAAGACACTTTCTGACAGAAAAAAAATGACAACGAGTTAATAAGAAATATATTTACAGCATGTTAATTAGAAAAATTAGTATTATTTCTCTAATCATGCTGCTCGCGGGCTGCGGTTCGGTCGCCATCAGCAAGCACCCCGTCTCACCCGCTAAAAGCGCTGTCACCCCCACCGCCGCCCCGCCCGCGCCGATCGTGGCCAGGGCGCCCCGCAGCCAGCCGGAGACCCCGCCACCGGACGATCTGTGGGAGCGAATCCGCGAGAACCTGAGCTGGCAGGAGATAGACCACCAGAAAGTCGACAAGGCGGTGGACAACTACCTGCGCCAGCCCGGCTACATGCCCATGGTGTCCGAGCGCGGCTCCCTGTACCTGTACTACATCGTCGAGGAGGTGCAAAAGCGTGGCCTGCCCATGGAGCTGGCGCTGGTACCGCTGGTGGAAAGCACCATGGACCCGTTCTCGGTTTCGCCCAATGCGGCGGCCGGTCTGTGGCAGATCATGCCCGCCACCGGCGAGCACCTGGGCCTGCAGCAGGACTGGTGGTTCGATGGCCGGCGCGCCGTGCGGGATTCCACCGCGGTCGCCCTGGATTATCTCGAGGACCTGAACCAGCGCTTCGACGGTGATTGGCTGCTGACCCTGGCGGCCTATAACGCCGGCGCGGGAAGGGTGGCGCAAGCCCGGCAACGCAACCGGGAGCGCGGGCTGCCCGAAGACTACTGGTCCCTGGAGCTGCCGCGGGAAACCCGCCGCTACGTGCCCAAGGTACTGGCGCTTACCCAGATGATCGCCGAGCCAGAGAGCTATGGCCTGTATATTCCCCCCGTTCCCAACGAGCCCGCCTTCGAGGTCGCCGCAACCGGCGGCCAGATCGAGCTCGCCGTGGCGGCGGAGCTGGCAGATGTGGACATCGATACCCTGCGCGAGCTGAACCCGGGACAGTTGCGCTGGGCCACGGCCCCCGACCGTCCCCCGGAACTGCTGGTGCCGCTGGGCACTGCGGCAATCCTGGAGGCCAGCGCGAGCCGGCTGACCCAGGCGGAACGGATGCGCTGGCGCTATTATCGCGTCCGGCGGGGCGACAGCCTGGGCGCCATCGCCAGGCAGTTCGACACCAGTGTGGCGCAACTGCAGCGTGCCAACGGCATCAGCGGCAGCCTTATCCGGGTCGGTCAGAAACTCATGATTCCCAGCGGCGAGGGATGGGCCGGCGGCCTCGCAACGGGTCCGGGAGGCGAACCGCCGTCACTGGATTACCAGGTGCGGATGGGCGATTCCCTGTATCGCATTGCCGACAAGTACGGCGTGGCGGTGAATGACATCATTAGCTGGAACGCCCTGGACCCGCGCAAGTACCTGCAACCGGGCCAGAGGTTGACCCTGTACGTACCGCGTTGAGGCCCGCGCCCCCCGGCCATGAGCGCTGACACCCTCTGCCAGACGCCCTTTGGCGCCCTGCGCCTGCAGCGCTATCCCACCCGCCGCGATGAACCCCTGCAGGCCTGGTGCGGCGCCGACCTGCTGCTGTTGGAGGAACTGCACCGCCTGGGGGCGGGCGGGGAGCAGCTGCTGGTGGTGAATGACGAACACGGCGCCCTGGCAATCCCTCCCGCCGCCGGGCAGCTGTGGACCGATTCGGCGCTGGCGGCCCTGGCCCTGGCGCACAACCTGGAGGCCAACGGGCGCCCGGCCATCCGGGTGACCTGGAGCACCGATGCTCCCGCCGCGACGCCCGCGGTGGTGGCCCTGCGAGTGCCCAAGCAACTGCCCTTCCTCGAATACCAGTTGGCCCGCCTGGCGGACCATATCGCGGTCGGTAGCACCGTCCTGGCCGCCGGCATGGACAAGCACCTGTCGCCCCGGGTCGCCAGCCTGCTGGAACACTATATCGGTCCCACCCAGCGACACCGCGGCCAGCGCAAGGCGCGCCTGTTCAGCGCCTGTCGCGATGGCCGCCCGGCCGCGTCGCCCCCGGGGGAAGCGGCCTATCGCTGCGAGGCCGCCGGTGGCGAGCTGCGGGCGCAGGCCAATGTTTTCAGCCGCGACCGACTCGATGGCGGCAGCCGCCTGCTACTGGAGGTGCTGCCGCGGCTCTCCCCGGCCGCTACGGTCATCGACCTGGCCTGCGGCAACGGGGTGCTGGGGCTGGCGGCGCTGCGCCAGGGCCTGGCCACAGAGCTGGTATTCGCCGATGAATCGGCCATGGCCATCGCCTCGGCGCGGGGCAACGTCGCCCGCCTTGTTCCCGACCTGGCCGGCGATTGCCGCTTTCATCACGGCGACGGCCTGCTGGCTTACACCGGGGCGGCCGCAGGTCTGATACTGTGCAATCCGCCGTTTCACCTCAACCACGCTGTGGACGAATACGCCGGGCGCCGGCTGGCAGCCCAGTGCGCCGCTCACCTGGCCCCGGGTGGCGTCCTGTGCCTGGTGGCCAATCGGCACCTGGATTACACGCCGGTGCTGCGCAGGAGTTTTCGCCATATCAGCAAGCTGGCGGGAGACCGTCGTTTTACGGTGTGGCGGGCCCGTCGCGACTAGACCCGGCTGCGGCCCGCCATCAGGACAGCAACTCCGCGACCAGCGCCGGCAATTGCTCGGTAGCGGGCCCCCGGCGCTGCAGGTGAAACAGGCTGGCGGTGTCGCTGGGCTCCAGGTTCACCTCCACCGCGGTGGCCCCTGACGCCCGGGCGGTGCGCACAAAGCCCGCCGCAGGATACACCAGCCCGGAGGTTCCAACGGCGATGAACAGGTCACAATCGGCGAGGCGCGCCTCGATTTCGTCCATGAAATACGGTATTTCCCCGAACCACACGACGTCCGGACGCAGACTGCCGCGACTCGCACAGGCTGGGCAGGCGCTGGCGCCGTCGAAGGGCTGGTCCGTGGGCCGTTTGTTGCCACAGGCGCCACACAGGCTGGCCAGCAGTTCGCCGTGCATATGGCACACCTGGGGGCTGCCGGCCCGTTCGTGCAGATCGTCGACATTCTGGGTGACCAGGAACACATCGCCGGCGAACTCACGTTGCAGCCGGGCCAGCGCCAGGTGGGCGGCGTTGGGCTCTACCCCGGCCAACCGGGCGCGGCGACTGTTGTAGAAACGGTAGATCAGCGCCGGATCGCGCCGGAAGGCTTCGGGGGTTGCCAGGTCCATGGGGTCGTACTGCTCCCACAGGCCATCCGGGTCGCGAAAGGTGGGCACTCCGGACTCCGCCGAGACGCCGGCACCGGTCAGCACCACCAGGCGCTGTACGAAACGGCCGTTAAACATCGGCATGGGGTTGCGCCAGCGAGGCCAGGTCCAGCTCTGGCAGGTGGTGTAGATGGCCCAGGGCGGTGAAGTACAGGGCGCAGCGCAACGGCTCCGGACCCAGTTCACGCAACGCCCTGCGATAGCGCAGCAACTGCTCGCGATAGGCGGCCCCCTGCCCCGCCAGGAAGTCCTCCAGGGACTGCCCGGGGGCCGGCCGGCTGTTTTTGTAATCGATCAGCCAGCGCAGGCCGGTGGCGGCATCGATGAAGCTGCGATCGATCACCAGCTCCCGGATGGCACCTTCGGGGTCCACGCTGGTCAGGGCCCACTCGCTGTGCGCCTGGCGATGCCCGCTGCCCAGCAGCCAGCGGCCGGCACCGCCCGCCGCGAGCGTCGTCAGCACGGATTGCTCCACCTCCGCCGTGGCGGCAGCCAGCCCGTCGCCCCAGAGCCCCAGGCGGACCAGTTGGGCGCGCCAGCGTTGGCGATCGCTATCACTGACTTGCTCAGGCAGGATCGCCCGTGCGGACAGTTCTTCCAGCGCCAGGTGAACCACCGTGCCGACGCTGCGTTCCGTCAGGTTGGCGGCCCGGTCCGGGACATTGCCGCCGGACTGTGCCTGCGGCGCGGGGGCCATCGCGACGGGCAGTTTGCGCAGGCGGGTCAGCGGTCGCTGCGCCGGCAGGCTGGCTGGGGCCGGCAACTGCGCCGGGTCATGGCTGACCACCTGCTGCTGGCAAGTGTCCCAGATGGGACTCAGCAGACTGCGGGCGGGCGGCGGGCGCAGCGCGCCGGTCCTGGGATCCGTCCCCAGGCTGGCGGTCAGCAGCAGGCGCCGCACCGCGCGGGTGGCCCCCACGTACAACAGCCGGGTGCCTTCCAGCAGGTTCTTCTCGGCGCGCCGTTGCTGCAGGTAATTGTACAGCGTGGGTTCGCCCTTGCCGCTGTGATCGTCCGCCGCCAGCAGGAATCTGCGCCCTCCTTGCAGGTCGCCGTGTTCGTCCCACAGCATCAACTGGCGACCATCGGGCCGTGGTGGTCGGGCCAGCTGGGGCATGATCACCATATCGAACTCCAGCCCCTTGGCCTTGTGCAGGGTCATGACCTGGACCCTGGCGCCAGGCTCTCCTGCGTTCATGAACTGTTGTTCCAGACGCCGGGCCAGCCACTGGGTGTCCAGCCCCAACCCTTCCCGCTCGGCCTGCTCCAGCAATTGCAGGAAACTCTCGGCATCCCCCAGCTCAGCCTCCGTGGTCGCGGTGGCGGGACCGCCCAGTTGCAGCCAGGCGCATTCAATCCAGGCCCGCAAGCCCAACCGGTCGCGCTTTTGCTGTGCCCATACCAGTACCCCGTGCAGGGCCTCCACCCGCCGGCGGCCGTCGCTGCTCAGGCTCTGGCGCAGGCCCTCATCGGCCATTGCCTGCAGCAGCGGGGTATAGCGCGGCGCCGCGCCCCACTGTGCTATCCGGTGCAGGTCGGCCAGTTGCAGGCCGCACCAGGGGGCCCGCAGCAGCGCCATCCAGGCCAGGCGATCAGCCGGGTTGGCCAGGGCGCAGCACAGGGTGAACAGGTCTCCCACCAGGGCCGATTCAGCCAGGCTGTCCATGTCCTGGGCGTTGTAGGCTATGCCCTGGCGCTGCAGGCCCGCCAGCACGGGCTGCAGATGGCCGCGAGTGCGCCCCAGCACGGCGATACTGGCAGCGGCTGATTGCGCACAGGCGGCGGCAATTTCCGCGCAGATGAATTCCACTTCCTGGTCGCGGGCCCGCTCGCCGCTGAACACGTGCAGGCCAACAGCCGGCCTGTCCCCGTGGGGGCGCACGGCTGTTGCCGGCGTGTAGCGCACCCTGCCGCGATTGACATCGTCATGGGCGGGGAAGGCGGCGGCAAAGCTCGCGTTCACCCACTCCACCACACCCGCATCGGAACGGAAGTTGCACAGCAGGCTCAGGGGCTCCAGCCGCACGCCGTTGAAGCCCTGCAGCCGCGCTTGCAGGAACAGCCCCACGTTGGCGCCGCGGAAGCCGTAGATGGACTGCATGCCGTCCCCTACCACCATGATGGTGCGCGGGGCGCCCGGGTTGCTCTCGTTGTGGATGCCCCAGCCGCGGGTGAGCAGCCGCAGCAGCTCGTACTGGTTGATCGCCGTATCCTGGAACTCGTCCACCAGGATGTGCTCAATGCGGTAATCCAGGCGCAGCGCCAGCTCCGTGGGCGCATCGTCCTCACCCAGGGCCTGCAGCGCAGACAGCGCGACCTGGCTGTGATCCACGGCGCCACGACGCTGGAATACCAGCAGCAATTGCGCCGCCAGCATCGGCAATACCCGGGACAGGTGTATCAACAGCTGCCAGCCATCGCTGCCGGGCGCCATCTCCGGCAGGAAGGTGACATCCGCCAGCAGCTGGTCGAGACCATCGAGTTGCGCCAGCTCCTCCAGCAGCGCCTTGAACTGGTCCTTGCGCGCCTGGGCCTCGCCCTTGCCGGCGGGAAATCCAATGGTGGTCGTGACGCGCTTGCGCCAGCCGCCGTCTTGGGTCAACAGCAGCTCCCGCAGGGAGCGCCAGGCGGCGATATCCCCGGGGCCGGTACCGGGAAAGTCCGCGGGCACCGGGGCACCCGAGTTGTTCGCCGCGTACCGCCACAGGTCCAGCAGCTCACCCTGGTAGGGCCCCAGGCGCTCGCACAGGGCGGCGAGTTCCGCTGCGACCAGTGCCGTCACCGTCGCCACCAGGTAGGCCTCGGACTCATCCGGCGCGTGGTGCAGACCCACGTAGGGGCGCCACTGCTCGCGCCGTGCCAGCATCTGCACCAGCAGGTCCTGCAGGCGCTCCCAGTTATTGTCGAAGTGCAGCATCAGGGCGGCCATATCGGCGGCGGCCGGGTGCCCCTCATCCATTTGCCGGAACAGGTCCGCCACCGCCTCGGCATACAGTTGGTTGGCATCGTCCAGCAGCGCCGCCTGGCCACCGAATTCGCTGAGCACCGGCATCTGCCGGGTCAGGGCACCGCAGAAGCTGTCTATCGTCTTGATGTTGAAGCGGGAGATATCCCGTTCCAGCTGCCAGTTGTTGCGCTCATCGGCCGCCAGCGCCGCCCGGGCGAGTTCCCGGGTAACCTGCTGGTGCGGGTTCTCGCAGGCCGCGCCGCTGCGCGCAGCCTGCAGGGCCTCGACCACCCTGCTGCGCATTTCCGCGGCGGCCTTGCGGGTAAAGGTAATCGCCAGCACCTGCTCGGGTCGCTCGACCCGCGCCAGCAGCCCGAGATAGCGCTGGATCAGCAGTTCGGTCTTGCCGGAGCCCGCCGGGGCGCTGACACAAAAGCTGCGGCCCGGGTCGATGGCGAGGGCACGCTGGGGGGCGTCGACAATGCTCATTCAGCGTCCTCCTCGGCCACAGCACTGCCGATCCGGCACAGCGGCTGCAGGCCACACCAGGTGCAACTGGACGGCCCCAGCGGGTCCACCGCGGCTTCCCCGGCGACAAATGCCTGCGCCAGGGCCTCCAGGTTCTCTCGCCAGCGGTCGTTGAGCGCCAGCCAGTCTCCGGCGTCCATGCGCCCCCTGACCGCTTTGTCGATATCAGTCTGTATGCCCGGCGCCGCCGCCACGCTGCCCAGACCGACGAAGCGACACTCGCGGGACCGGACCTGGGCGAAGGCCAGCGCACTGGCGGCGCCCGGGGCGGCGATACCGTAGAGCAGCAGCTGCGGTTTCGCCGGCCGTTCCCCCATCCAGTCCTGTACCTTGCAGAGGCCGGATTTGTAATCGATGACCAACTGCGAGCCGTCCGGCAGACTGTCTATCCTGTCGACCCGCAGGCGGATGGACAACTGGCCCAGTTGCAGCGATACCTGCTGCTCCCGTTGGCTGACCACGAACCCGGCGCGCAGCCGCTCCACCGCCAGCCACTCGCCCAGCAGGGCGCTGAGCCGTTGCTGTTCCAGGCGCCAGCAGGTTGTGCCCAGCGCCCGCCGCTGGCGCCCGGGTATCCCGTCCAGCGCCACATTCACGGCTGCGTCCACCGCGCCGGCCAGGGCTTCGTCAGCGGTGGCCAGCAAAGTGGCATGATCGCCCAACTCGCCCCACAGTGCGTGCAGCGCGGCGTGCAGCAGGGAGCCCCGGTCGGCGGCGGACAGGCCCACGCCAAATACGCCCAATGGCTCCACCAGCAACCGGCGCCGGGCAAAGGCGCGGAACGGACACTGCGACTGGTCTTCCAGCAGGCCGCTACCGCCGCCCACCGTGGCCAGCTCCGCGCCGCCGACTACCGGGCCCGCAGGCTCCTGCAGGACCTCGAGGTCGCGCTCCCGCCAGGCTGCAGACCAGTCCGGGGGGCTGCCGCCCGGCGACGGCAGTTCCGCCGTCTCGAAGTCCTGCACCAGCGCGCTGGGCTGTTGCGGCACACCGTCCAGCTCCCGGCAGTAGCTGGCCCTGAGTTGCGCAGCTGCCCGGGTGTACTGAGCCAGCAGGCCGGAGGCAAAGGCCCACTCCCGCTCAGGCGTGGCATGGGGCATCTGCAGGGGGCGCTGCAGGGCCAGTGGTATGAAGGGGTTGGGGCGCGGCGCCGCCGGCCAGCCGTCGGCCTGCAGGCCCACCAGCCACAAATGATCGAAAACCAGCCCCGCCGCCTCCAGCGGTCCCAGCACCTGGATATCACTGTCAGCGGTCTCGGGCTGAAAAACCTGGCGGCTGCAGCTGTCCCGCAGCAGCTGCAGCGCCGCGCCGAACTCCATAGGCCGGCTCACCACATCGTGGCGGCAGAACTCGTCCAGGGTCCGGTACCACAATTCGACCTGCTGGTACTCCAGAGAGTCCAGGCTTGTCCCGCCGGGCCAGCCCCAGATCGACAGGATCTGGCTAAAGATGTCCACCCACCCGGAGGGCGGCAGCTGCTGCCTGAGAGGGCGCAGGCCCGCGATCGCCATCAGGTGGCGCCCCAGGCTGAGCCCCTTGAGTCCGTCGAGGGAGATCTCGCTGGCCAGATAGCGCAGTTCGGCCACCTGCAGACTCTCCCTGCCGGTCTCGAACAGCTTGCTGAGCAGCCGGTTGGCCAGCGGCGTGGCGGCGTCTGGCAGATCGAGGAAGCGCGAGCCCAGCAGGTTGACTACCCCCGGCACCGTGGTCTCGGGCAGGGCCATGGCGAGCGCGGCCAGGGCATCGCGCACCACCGGGACCCGCTCCAGGGCGATCCCGGCGGAGAAGTTCACCGGCAGGCTGCCGTAGTCCTCACCCAGGCAGTCGAATTCGCGCCGCAGCAGGTACTCCAGGGCAGTGCGGTCCGCCGCCATGTCTGACAGTACGATGCCGACGGTCTCGCCCGGGTGGTCGCGACTGTTGCGGACAGCCCACTGCGCGACCGCGCGCAGCTCCGCGCGCTTGTCCTCGCAACCATGCAGCAATTGCCGGGCACTGCTGCCGCGCGGCTGCGGTTCCCTGACATCGGCGCACAGCGCGTCCACAGTGGCGCGCAGCAGGGGCGGAATGTCCTCGAACTCCAGCAGTGCCACCCGCGCCGGCGGCAACTGCCCGGCACAGCCGTGCAACTGGCGTATGCAATCGGCTGCAGTCACCAGTCCCGCCGCCTGCAGGCTGCCCTCAAAAATATCCAGCCAGCGCAGAAAGGTGTCGCAGTCCGTGTCCAGCCGGAACAGCTGGCGAATACTGGCATCGGCAGTATCCACCTGCCAGCGCAGCAAAGTGTCGCGGGCCTGCTGGGCGATTTCCGCGGCGGCCGCCGGGCGCAACAGGTGGTAGCGATCGCTGTCGCGTTCCTCGGCGGCGATAGCCTGCTGCCACAATAACAGCGCCTGTGCCTGCCCCAGCTGTACCCGTGGCGCCAACAGCGAATTCGCGACGGCTTCCTCCCAGCGCTGCAGCAACCAGCTCTCCAGCGGCAGCACCGGCAGCGACTCCCAGGCGCGCTCGCCGCGGGCGGCGCACTCGGCGTCCCACTCGGACTTGATCCGCCGGGCCAGGCGGAAATTCGGGGTCAGCAGCACATAGCCCGCCGCAACCAGGGGCTGCAGCGGGGCCGTATCGTAAAGTTTTCTCGCCAAATCCGCTCCCACGTCCCGTGCGCAACCGCCCTGCGCCTGGCTGTCCTACCCAAACCGCGCCGGCTGCTATAAAATGCCGCCCCCTTCGGGGAACCTGGGCCCCCGCGAGTGAACCGGCCTGCGCGGCCCGGCTTGCGCAGCCCGACCCCGGCTAAATGTGCAAGACTCTATCAGGTAAACACCGATGAGCAATATCGAAGTACACAATATCAACGTCGACTCGCAGGAAGTGCTGCTCACGCCCCTGCAGTTGAAGCAGGCCCTGCCGATGTCCGAGGCGGTGCGCGCGACCGTGGCCAACAGTCGCCGGGTCATTCGCGACATCCTGGATCGCAAGGACCACCGCCTGTTCGTGGTGGTCGGCCCCTGCTCCATTCACGACCCGGTGGCCGCCCTGGATTACGCGCGCCGCCTGCGCGCGCTGGCCGCGGAGCTGGACGATACGCTGTACATCGTGATGCGCGTCTATTTCGAGAAGCCGCGCACCACGGTGGGCTGGAAAGGGCTGATCAACGACCCACACCTGGATGACTCCTTCAAGCTCGAGGAGGGCCTGCACATCGGCCGCCGTCTGCTGCTGGATATCCTGGAACTGGGGCTGCCCACCTCAACCGAGGCACTGGATCCGATCTCGCCACAGTACCTGCAGGATCTGATCACCTGGAGCGCGATCGGCGCCCGCACCACCGAGTCCCAGACCCACAGGGAAATGGCCAGCGGCCTGTCCTCCCCCGTGGGCTTCAAAAACGGCACCGACGGCAACCTGACCGTGGCGACCAACGCGCTCAACTCGGTGGCCAAACCCCACCGCTTTCTCGGTATCAACAGCGAGGGCCAGGTATCGCTGTTCACAACCCGCGGCAACCCCTACGGTCATATCGTCCTGCGCGGGGGCAGCACCGGGCCGAATTACGATTCCGTGCATATCAGGATTTGCGAGCAGGAACTGGAAAAAGCGGGGGTGGCGCCCAACATCATGGTGGACTGCAGCCACGCCAACTCCAACAAGCAGCCGGAGCTGCAGCCGCTGGTGGTGGAGAACGTGGCCAACCAGATCCTGGAGGGCAACAAGTCCATCGTCGGGCTCATGATCGAGAGCAATATCCACGCCGGTAACCAGTCCATTCCGGAAAACCTGGAAGACCTGGCCTATGGCGTGTCGGTTACCGACGGCTGTATCGACTGGGAGACGACCGAGGCCTCCCTGCGGGCGATGCGCGCGAGCCTCAGGGAGGTATTGCCCCGGCGCTGAAGGGAGCCGTCCGGCCTAGTAGTATGACTGGGAGCGGTCGCTGTGGTCGGTCATGTCGCGCACGCCCCTGAGCTGCGGCAACTGCTCCAGCAGGGTCTTTTCCACGCCGTCCTTGAGGGTCATGTCCACCGCTGAGCAGCCCTGGCAGCCGCCGCCAAAGCGCAATATCGCGTAGCAATCCTCGGTGACCTCAACCAGGCTCACCTCGCCGCCGTGGGCGGCCAACGCGGGATTGACCTCGTTGTACAACACATAGTTGATGCGGTCTTCCAGAGGGCTGTCCGCGCCCACCCGGGGCATCTTGGCGTTGGGCGCCTTGATCGTCAGCTGGCCGCCCATGCGATCCTTGGAATAATCCACCAGGGCGTCCTCGAGGTAAGGCAGGCTGCGGGCGTCGAACCAGGCCTTGAAGCCCCTGAACTCGCGCTCCTCGTCGCCCTCCTGCAGGTCGCCTTCGCGGCAGTAGGCTATGCAGGTCTCCGCCTTGGGCGTCCCGGGCTGGTTGATAAACACCCGCACTCCCAGCGCATCTTCCTGCCTGGAGAGCAATTCAGCGAGGTAATCCTGGGCTGATTCAGTGATGGTAACCATGAAGTCCTTCATTCCGAGTAAATTACTCAGGTATTATAGCAACCTTGTGCACAAAAACGCGAGAGCTACCCACGGGGGCCGGAAATGAGCGGCCCAATCTGCTAGACTAGCGCGCTTTTTCAAGGGGGGAACCTGGCGGGTTGACCCCACAACAGTTCAGAGACAGGCGACACCATGGCAGTCAAGTCCTTCGATCCCTCCGCGCTGGAACAAGCCCTGCGGCACCGCATCCTGGTCCTAGATGGGGCCATGGGCACCATGATCCAGCAGGCGGGCCTGGAAGAGGCGGATTACCGCGGTGAACGCTTTGCCGGGCACGCCAGCGATCTCAAGGGCAACAATGACCTGCTGTCCCTGACCCGGCCCGATGTCATCAGCGGCATTCACCGGCGCTATCTGGAAGCCGGGGCGGATATCATTGAAACCAATACCTTCAACAGCACCGCCATTGCCCAGGATGACTACCAACTGGGCTCGCTGTCCCGGGAGTTGAACCTGGCGGCGGCGCAGCTTGCCCGCGAGGCGGCGGATCGCATGAGCGCCGAGACTCCGGAGCAGCCGCGTTTCGTTGCCGGTGTGCTGGGCCCCACCCCTAAGACCGCTTCCATTTCCCCGGACGTCAACAATCCCGGCGCCCGCAGCATCACCTTCGACGAACTGCGCGCGGACTACGCCGTCGCGGCCCGGGCCCTGCTGGAGGGTGGTGTCGACCTGCTGATGATCGAGACCATCTTCGACACCCTCAACGCCAAGGCCGCCATCTTCGCGGTACAGGAGGTGTTCGATGAACTGGGGCGCAAGTACCCGCTGATGATCTCGGTCACCTTCCCGGATGTCAGCGGGCGCGTGCTGTCCGGCCAAAACCCCGAGGCGTTCTGGAACGCGGTGGCCCACGCCCGCCCCCTGATCATGGGCACCAACTGCGGCCGCCGCTTTAGCGAGATCAGGCCCTTTATCGAGGAATTGTCCAAGGTATCAGACTGCTATTTCAGCGCCCACCTCAACGCCGGCCTGCCCAACGCCTTCGGCGAGTTCGACGAAACCCCCGCCATCATGTACGAGGATTTCCGCGGTTTCGCCCAGCGCGGTTTTCTCAACCTGGCGGGGGGGTGCTGCGGCACCACGCCCGAGCATATCCAGGCTATCGCCGACGCCGTGCGGGACATCCCGCCGCGGCCACTGCCCAGTCATCCACCGGCCTGCCGCCTCAGCGGCCTGGAGGCGTTCAATATCACCGCTGACAGCCTGTTCGTCAATGTCGGTGAACGCTGCAACGTGACCGGCTCCGCCCGCTTCAAGCGGCTCATTCTCGAGGGTGATTACGAGACCGCCCTGGAAGTGGCCCGCAACCAGGTGGAAGACGGCGCCCAGATCATCGATATCAACATGGACGAGGGCATGCTCGACGCCAGGGAGGCCATGGTCACCTTCCTCAACCTGGTCGCCTCGGAGCCGGATATCGCCCGGGTCCCGATCATGGTCGACTCCTCCAAGTGGGATATCATCGAGGCGGGTTTGAAGTGCATACAGGGCAAGGCGGTGGTGAACTCCATCAGTCTCAAGTCCGGGGAGGAGGAGTTCCTGACCCAGGCGCGCCTGTGCCAGCGCTATGGCGCGGCTGTGGTGGTGATGGCCTTCGACGAGGATGGCCAGGCCGACAACCTGCAGCGGCGCCAGGAAATCTGCAAGCGCTGCTACGACCTGCTGGTGGGCGAACTGGACTTCAACCCCTGCGATATCATTTTCGATCCCAACATCTTCGCGGTCGCCACCGGCATCGAGGAACACAACAACTACGCGGTGGATTTCATAGAAGCCACCCGCTATATCAAGTCCCACCTGCCCGGGGCGCTCGTGTCCGGCGGCGTCTCCAACGTGTCGTTTTCCTTCCGCGGCAATGACGCCGTGCGCGAGGCGATTCACTCGGTGTTCCTGTACCACGCCATCCGCGCGGGCATGGACATGGGTATCGTCAACGCCGGCCAGTTGGCCGTTTACGACAACCTGCCCGCCGACCTGCGCGACACCGTGGAGGATGTCATCCTCAACCGCCGGGACGACGCCACCGAGCGCCTGCTGGAACTGGCGGAGAACTACCGCAGCACCGGCGCGGGCGAGGCCCGGGTCGAGGACCTGAGCTGGCGCGAGCAGGAGGTCACCAAGCGCCTGGAACACGCGCTGGTGAAAGGCATCAACACCTGGGTGGTAGAGGATGCCGAGGAAGCACGGCAGTTATTCGAGCGCCCCATCCAGGTGATCGAGGGCCCGCTGATGGACGGTATGAACGTGGTGGGAGACCTGTTTGGCGAGGGCAAGATGTTCCTGCCGCAGGTGGTCAAGAGTGCCCGGGTCATGAAGCAGGCGGTGGCCTACCTGCAGCCCTTTATCGAGGAAGAGAAAACCGAGGGCAACAGCACCAATGGCAAGATCCTGATGGCCACGGTGAAGGGCGATGTGCACGACATCGGCAAGAATATCGTGGGTGTGGTGCTGCAGTGCAATAACTTCGAGGTCATCGACCTGGGCGTCATGGTCTCCTGCGATGACATCCTGCGCACGGCCCGGGAGGAGAAGGTCGATATCATCGGCCTGAGTGGCCTGATCACGCCCTCCCTGGACGAGATGGTCAATGTCGCCAGTGAGATGCAGCGCCTGGAGTTCGATATTCCGTTGATGATCGGCGGGGCCACCACCTCCAAGGCGCACACGGCGGTGAAGATCGACCCCTGCTATGACCGGGACGTGGTGGTGTATGTGCCGGACGCCTCCCGCAGCGTGGCCGTAGCTACCCAACTGGTGGGTGACGGCAAGCCCGCCTTCGTGGCGGCCCGCGCCACGGAGTACGAGGAAGTGCGCCAGCGCATCGCCAATCGCGAGCCGCGCAGTCGGCAGCTCAGCTACGCCGAGGCCGTGGCCAATGGCCTGCAGCTCGATTGGGCTGCGTACACGCCGCCGCGCCCGGCGTTTCTCGGCACCCGGGTATTTGATGATTACCCGCTGCAGGACCTCATCGATACCATAGACTGGACCCCCTTCTTCATCACCTGGGAACTGGCGGGCAAGTACCCCAGAATCCTGCAGGACGAGGTGATCGGCGCCCAGGCCACCGAGCTCTTCAATGATGCCCAGGCAATGCTGCGCCGCATTGTCGACGAAAAACTGCTGCGCGCGCGTGCCACGGTGGGCTTCTGGCCCGCCAACCGGGTTGGCGCCGACGATATCGCGGTGTATACCGACGAATCGCGCACCGAGACCCTGGCCACCCTGCACCACCTGCGCCAGCAGGTAGAGAAGCCCAACGGCAAGCCCAATATGAGCCTGGCCGACTTCATCGCGCCGGTCACCTCGGGCGTGCCCGACTATATCGGCGGTTTCTGCGTCACCACCGGTCACGGTGTGGACGAACAGGTCGCTGAATATGCGAAGAACCACGACGACTACAACAGCATTATGCTCAAGGCTCTGGCGGACCGCCTCGCGGAAGCCTTTGCGGAGCAACTGCACCGCATGGTGCGTCGGGAACTCTGGGGCTATGCCCCCGACGAGCAGTTGAGCAACGAAGAGTTGATCAGGGAGCGCTACCGGGGCATACGCCCGGCGCCGGGCTATCCCGCCTGTCCCGACCACACTGAGAAAGCCACCCTGTTCGAGTTGCTGGATGCCCCCAACAGCTGTGGTGTACGGCTTTCAGAAAGTTTTGCGATGAGCCCGGCCGCCGCTGTCAGTGGCTTCTACTACTCACACCCGGAAGCGGCATATTTCGCCGTGGGCAAGATTGGTCGCGACCAGCTCGAGGATATTGCCCGCCGCAAGGGAGAACCCACCAGGACCATGGAGCGCTGGTTGCGCCCCGTGCTGGATTAACACTGGATAGCGCACTATGACTGATGGCAAGCAAGAGGAATCCGGCACCGCGCAGGAGCAGCCGGCCGAGAAGAAGCTCAATCCCCTGCAGGTAGTGAGCAGCGTGTTTGCTGCCGGGCTCGGGGTGCAGAGCAGCAAGAACAGGGAGCGGGATTTCAAGCAGGGAAAACTGGGCGTGTTTATCGCCGCGGGAATCGTTTTTACCCTGTTATTTATCGCTGGAGTGGTTACCGTCGTCCAGTTGGTACTCAGGGGCGCGGGGGACTGAGCGGGCTCCGTCCCCCTCTGCGCTCAGGAAGGCATACCGGACAGCCAGATGTACATGGCCAGCACGATCACGGCGATAATTCCGGTTACGGCTATGGAGTCGGCCACGCCATCGGCTTCGCGCTCGTCGATATTCGCTTTATCAGACACTTTCTTTCTCCAGGAGTGAGGGTTTATCCGGGCGGCATTATAGCAGTATTGGCCCGTTTCCCAAGAGCTGAAAGTGCCCCGCCAGAGCGTGTTCCCCGCCCTGCGAGCCCGTTCTAACCTTATGAAAAATCTTACTAATTGCGGCGCGGGCTTTTCTGGTAAGGTAGCCCACCTGAAAATTGCTTCCGGCCCAGTGCAGCCCGGCCTACACGACACTAACAGGACCTATTGATGTACGTTTACGACGAGTACGACCAGAGAATCGTCGACCAGCGGGTAACCCAGTTCAGGGGCCAGACCGAGCGTTTCCTCGCCGGCAAGTTGACCGAGGCGGAGTTCCTGCCGCTGCGGTTGCAAAACGGCCTGTACATACAGCGGCTGGCACCCATGCTGCGCATCGCCGTGCCCTACGGCCTGCTCAGCAGCAACAAGCTCAGAAAGCTGGCCCATATCACCCGGGTCTACGACAAGGGCTACGCCCATGTCAGCACCCGCCAGAACATACAGCTCAACTGGCCGCGCCTGGAAGAGGTGCCGGATATACTCGCCGACCTGGCCAGCGTGCAGATGCACGCCATCCAGACCAGCGGCAACTGCATCCGCAATACCACTACCGACCAGTACGCCGGGGTGGCCACCGATGAACTGGAAGACCCCCGCCCCTATTGTGAAATTATACGCCAGTGGTCAACCCTGCACCCGGAATTTGCTTTCCTGCCGCGCAAGTTCAAGATTGCCGTGTGCGGAACCACCGAGGACAGGGCCGCGATTTACGCCCACGACATCGGCGTGGAACTGGTGGCCAACGCCAGCGGGGAGATCGGCTGCAAGATTCTCGCCGGCGGCGGCCTGGGCCGCACCCCGGTGATCGGCGCGGTCATCTGCGAGTGGCTGGACAAGAAGCACCTGTTGACGTATCTCGAGGCCATATTGCGGGTCTACAACCAGAACGGCCGGCGCGACAACAAGTTCAAGGCCCGTATCAAAATCCTGGTCAAGGCCATGGGGGTCGATGCCTTCCGCGAGGCCGTGGAGCAGGAATGGGCCGCGCTCAAGGATGGGCCCAGCACGCTGACGGAGCAGGAGATCGAGCGGGCCAAATCCTTTTTCACCGATCCCCCCTACGTGGCCCTGGACGGCGATGCCGCCGGCGAGTCGCTGCGGCTACAGGGCGAGCAGGACCCCATCTTCGGCAACTGGGTCAGGCGCAATACCCTGGAGCACCGGGTGCCCGGCTACCGCATCGTCAACGTCTCCCTGAAGGCCACCGGCTTCGCCCCCGGTGATATCACCGACTCCCAACTGGACCTGGTAGCGGAGTTGGCCGACCTGTACTCATTCGGGGAGGTGCGCACCACGCACCAGCAAAACCTGGTACTGGCGGATGTGCAGGCCGACCAGTTGTACGCACTGTGGCAGCGGCTGCAGGCAGCGGGCCTGGCGACACCCAACCACGGTTATCTCACCGATATCATCTGCTGTCCCGGCGGCGATTACTGCTCCCTGGCCAATGCCAAATCCATTCCGGTGGCCGAAGCCATACAGGCCCGCTTCGACGACCTGGACTACCTTTACGACCTGGGCCCCATCGAGCTGAATATCAGTGGTTGTATGAACGCCTGCGGGCATCACCACATCGGCCATATCGGCATTCTCGGGGTGGATAAAAAGGGCCAGGAGTTCTACCAGGTCTGCCTGGGCGGCAGCCAGGCCAAGGATGCCTCCATCGGCAAGATTCTGGGCCCATCCTTCAGCCAGGAGGACATGCCCGGGATCATCGAGCGCATCCTGCAAACCTACCTGGACCTGCGCGACGAGGAGGAGACTTTCCTGGACACCTACCGCCGCGTCGGTATCGAACCTTTCAAGGAGCGCGTCTATGCCAAGGCTGATTAAGCACGGAGCCATCGTCGAGGACGACTGGCTGCCGGCCCAGGAGGACGGCGCCGGCGACGCGCACATCCTCACCCTGGAACAGTGGACACAGCGCGCCGACAAGCAGGGGCTGGCGGTACAACTTGAGCCCGGGCAGGCGCCCTCGCCCCTGTTCGATGTCCTGCAGGAGATACCCCTGGTCGCAATCAATTTCCCGGTGTTTACCGACGGTCGCGGGTTTTCCTACGGCCGGGAACTGCGCGAGCGCGGCTTTGCCGGCGAACTGCGGGCCTGCGGGCACATCCTGCCTGACCAGATGACTTACCTGCGCCGTTGCGGCTTCGACGCTTTCCAACTGGCGGACGAAAGCCGGCTGGAGGAAGCCCTGGCGGGGCTGGCGGATTTCGACGAGTACTACCAGGCCTCCATCGACCAACCCCTGCCACTATTTCGGCGCCGCGGCTGAATCGAGGCGCCAACTGCCTTTCTATCCCGTCGGCGCTTGATTACACTCTAGCGTGGCTTGCAGGGATTGCCCGCGGATGATTGGCAGCAGTATCACCTTTTCCTTTTTCCTGATTTTCAGTGGCGCCGCCATTGTTGCCACGCTGGCGCTCTACACCCGCCAGCCCCTGATCATCGCCTATATCGCCCTGGGCGCCTGTATAGGCCCCTACGGCCTGTCCCTGGTCACCGACCTGGGCCTGCTAACGGGCATCGGCCACGTGGGCATCATCTTCCTGTTGTTCCTGCTGGGCCTGGATATGCATCCCCAGGCATTGTGGTCAACGCTGCGCAAGTCCACGGTGGTGGCGGTGTTCAGTTCCGCAGTCTTCCTGGGCCTGGGTTTCGCAGTCGCCTACCTGTTCGGCTTCGCCGTGACCGACGCCCTGATCACCGGCGCGGCGATGATGTTCTCCTCGACCATTATCGGTATCAAACTGTTGCCCACGACGGTTTTGCATCACCGCCATATCGGCGAACTGATGATAAGCCTGTTACTGCTGCAGGACCTGCTGGCCATCCTCGTCCTGATGGCGCTGCTCAGTGCCGCCAGCGGTTCCAGCGATGAGATGGCGGCCACCATGGGGATCTCGCTGCTGAGCCTGCCGCTGCTGGCCGCCTGTGCCTGGCTGGCTGTGCGCTATGTGCTGCTTCCCCTGATAACCCGCTTCGACCGCTTTCACGAGTATATTTTCCTGCTGGCCCTGGGCTGGTGCCTGGGGCTGGCCGAGTGCGCCAGCGCCCTGGGGCTGTCAGAGGAAATAGGCGCCTTCATAGCCGGTATCACCATCGCCACCAGCCCTATTTCCCAGTATATAGCGGTCAACCTGAAACCTCTGCGGGACTTTTTCCTGATCCTGTTTTTCTTCTCTGTGGGGGCGCGCTTTGACCTGGGCCTGATAGACCAGGTGCTGGCGCCCGCCCTGGTGCTGGCGCTGCTGGTGCTGGTCTGCAAACCGGTGGTGTATCGCTTCCTGCTCAAGGGGGTCAGTGAAAAGCGCAGCCTGGCCTGGGACCTGGGTTTTCGGTTGGGCCAGGCCAGCGAGTTCTCGCTGCTTATTGCCTATGTGGCAGTGGCCAACGCGGTGATTTCCGAACAGGCCTCCCTGCTGATACAGGCCACCACCATCATCACGCTGCTGGCGTCGTCCTATATCGTAGTGCTGAACTATCCTACCCCGATTGCCATTTCAGACCGGCTGCGCAGGGACTAGCACTTGCCCGGAACGAAAAAAAACCGGCTCGATGCCGGTTTTTCTTGCTGCTGGTCGAGTAGCTACTAGAGCTTCTCTTCCAGTTCCGGGAGGGCGTTGAACAGATCCGCCACCAGGCCGTAGTCCGCCACCTGGAAAATGGGGGCGTCCTCGTCCTTGTTGATGGCGACGATGACCTTGGAGTCCTTCATGCCCGCCAGGTGCTGGATCGCACCGGAGATGCCGACGGCGATGTACAGGTCGGGGGCGACGATCTTGCCAGTCTGGCCGACCTGCATGTCGTTGGGCACGAACCCGGCATCCACCGCGGCGCGGGATGCGCCGATGGCAGCGCCCAGCTTGTCGGCAATGCCTTCCAGCAGTTTGAAGTTCTCGCCGTTCTGCATACCGCGACCGCCGGAAATAACCACGCTGGCGGAGGTCAGCTCGGGACGATCGGAAACTGCAACTTCCTCTCCCACGAAGCTGGAAATACCGGCGTCATGCACGGCGTCCAGCGCCTCTACCGTTGCGGAGCCACCTTCAGCCGGCGCCGCGTCAAACGCGGTGGTGCGCACAGTGATGACCTTTTTGGCATCGCTGCTCTTGACGGTGGCGATGACGTTGCCGGCATAAATGGGTCGCTGGAAGGTATCGGCGGATTCCACCGCGGTGATTTCGGAAATCTGCGCAACGTCCAGCAGCGCGGCGACACGCGGCATGGTGTTTTTGCAGTTGGTGGTCGCCGGGGCGATGATATTGTCATAGCCAGCACCCACTTCGGCGATCAGCAGGCTGACATTTTCCGCCAGCTGGTGTTCGTAGGCGGCGTTGTCCGCCACCAGTACCTTGCCCACGCCAGCGACCTTGGCCGCCTCCTCGGCTACCGCGCCGCAATTGGCGCCGGCCACGAGAATGTCGATATCCGCACCCAGGGCCTGGGCTGCGGCTACCGCATTGAGGGTGGCAACCTTGAGGCTGCTGTTGTCGTGTTCTGCAATTACCAGTGTGCTCATCAGATTACCTTCGCCTCGTTCTTCAGTTTGTCGACCAGTTCAGCTACGTCCGCGACCTTGATGCCGGCCTTGCGCTCCGCGGGAGGCTGGACCTTGACCTGGGTGAGGTGTGAGGTGACGGAGACGCCCAGGTCCTCCGGGGTGTAGACGTCGAGCTGCTTTTTCTTGGCCTTCATGATGTTCGGCAATGACGCATAGCGCGGCTCGTTGAGGCGCAGGTCGGTGGTCACGATGGCGGGCAGGTTCAGGTTGACGGTCTGCAGACCGCCGTCCACTTCACGAGTGACCTTTAACTTGTCGCCGTCAATCGCGACCTCGGAGGCGAAAGTGCCCTGCGGCATATTGGCCAGGGCGCCCAGCATCTGGCCAGTCTGGTTGTTGTCGCCGTCAATGGACTGCTTGCCGAGGATGACCAGCTGCGGTTGCTCCTTGTCTACCACTGCCTTGAGCAGCTTGGCCACGACCAGCGGTTCCACCACGCCCTCAGTCTCCACCTGTATGCCGCGATCGGCGCCCAGGGCCAGGGCGGTACGGATCTGCTCCTGGCAGGCTTTGTCGCCGACCGAGACCGCTATCACTTCCGTGGCCACGCCCGCCTCTTTAAGGCGTACCGCTTCTTCTACGGCAATTTCGCAGAAGGGATTGATGGCCATCTTGACGTTATTCAGGTCGACGGCGCTGCCATCTGCTTTGGCACGAACCTTGACGTTGTAGTCAACGACGCGCTTTACGGCTACAAGAACCTTCATGGATTCTCCCTAGTTTCTCAGGTGGGTGGATCGAGGCACAGCGCTCGGCAAAGGCTGCGTCAGCATATTTTCGGCCCGGTATCATGCCCACTAACGATGCCGGGGTCAATAGCGGCTGCTCCCCGCCACTGTCGCCCGCCCCTCACCGGCCGCCGCGCCGAGATGGATGTTTATCCATAAAAATTATATACTTGCGGGCTACCCATTCGTCGTTACGGCAATAGTGTTCGACGCTCACACAGGCATGCCCGGGGCATGTAGACTGGCATAAGCCCAACCCGCATAAAGAGGACAGGATTGTGGAACGAGAATCAATGGAATTTGATGTTGTGATCATTGGCGCGGGCCCCGCGGGCCTGTCCGCCGCCTGCCGCATCATGCAACTGGCGAAAGAGAAAGAGCAGGAAATCACTGTCTGCGTGGTTGAAAAAGGTTCCGAGGTGGGCGCCCATACCCTGTCCGGCGCCGTGCTGGAGCCACGCTCCCTGGAAGAATTGTTCCCCAACTGGAAAGAACTCGGCGCCCCGCTAAACACCAAGGTCAAAGGCGACAAGTTTTTCTTCTACCTCAGCAAGAGCAGCGCCGTAAAACTGCCCAACTTTTTTATACCCAAGCCCACCCACAACGAGGGCAATTACATTGTCTCCATGGGCAACGTCTGCCGCTGGTTGGCCGAGCAGGCAGAAAGCCTGGGGGTAGAGGTCTACCCGGGGTTCGCCGCCGCCGAGGTGCTGTACCACGAAGATGGCCGGGTAAAGGGCGTGGCCACCGGCGATATGGGGGTGAGCGCCAGCGGCGAGCACAAGGACAGCTACATGCCCGGCATGGAACTGCATGCCCGCTACACGTTGTTTGCCGAGGGCTGCCGCGGCCACCTGGGCAAGCAACTGATCAGCAAGTTCGCCCTGGATGCGGAGAAGGACCCGCAGCACTACGGCATCGGCATCAAGGAAATATGGGAAATCCCGCCAGAAAAGCACGATGAAGGCCTGGTGGTGCACGGACTGGGCTGGCCCCTGAACGAGAGCGGTACTGGCGGCGGCGCGTTTCTGTACCATGCGGAAAACAACCAGGTCTACCTGGGGCTGATCGCGGACCTGAACTACAGCAATCCCCACATGAGTCCCTTCCAGGAGTTCCAGCGCTGGAAGCACCACCCGGAGACCCTGAAATATATAGAGGGCGGTACCCGCATCACTTACGGCGCCCGGGCGATTACCAAGGGCGGACTGAACTCCCTGCCGCGCATGTACTTCCCCGGCGGGCTGCTGATCGGTTGCGACGCCGGCACGCTCAACAGCGTCAAGATCAAGGGTAACCACACCGCCATGAAGAGCGGCATGCTGGCGGCGGAAGCCGTGGTCGAGGCCCTGGCCCTGGGCGATGCCGCGCCGGCGGATCTGGTGTCCTACGAGGAAAAGTTCAAGGCCTCATGGCTCTACGAGGAGTTGTATACCACCCGCAATTTCTCTGGTTTCATGCACAAGTTCGGCATCCTGCTGGGCTCAGCCATGGTCTGGATCGACCAGAACATTTTCGGCGGCCGCCTGCCCTTTACCCTGAACGACAGCAAGCCCGACTACGCGGCCATGAAGCCCGCGGCCGAGTGCAAGAAGATCGAATACCCCAAGCCGGACAACAAGATCAGCTTCGACAGGTTGTCATCGGTATTCCTGTCCAACACCAACCACGAGGAAGACCAACCCTGTCACCTCACCCTGCTGGACCCTGACATCCCGCTGCAGCGCAACCTGCCGATTTACGATGAACCTGCGCAGCGTTACTGCCCCGCGGGCGTGTATGAAATCGTCGAGGACGCCCAGGGGCAGCGTTTCCAGATCAACGCGCAGAACTGTGTTCACTGCAAGACCTGCGACATCAAGGATCCGTCCCAGAATATCGTCTGGGTTACCCCCGAGGGCTTCGGCGGTCCCAACTACCCCAATATGTAGTTGGGGACCGGCCGCCCACCTATAGGGCCGAATTTATTCGGCCTTGTATCACCTCGACAACGCCATGGTCGAATGAATTCGACCCTACGGGGATAGAAAAACCCGTGGGGCCGAATTTATTCGGTCCTACGGGGTTGGGGGGCGTTTTATCGCTGTTTTTCTACGGGGGTTTTTACTGCCATCTCGAAACGGTAGTCACCGCTGTGCACCACCGCCACCCCGTCGCGCAGTTCGGCGAGGTCTACCAGGCGGTACCATGCAGTTCGCGAGAACAGGGCCGTCAGGCCGTGCTCCAGCTCGATATAGGGGATCTCCAGGGACGGTTCGAGGGCCAGGGGGTGGCGGGCGTCCACCGGCACCTTTTTGCCGGTGTTGAGGCTTACCTGTAATTGCCCAGACGAGTCTCCCACTATCTCTACATCCGTCACCAGCAGAGGGTGCAGTTCGACCTGTATACGCCACTTCTCGGCGGGCGTAACCAGGTAGAAGTGGCCGTCCGCCTCACGCCGCAGGATACTGGCAAAGAGGCGCACCAGCGTTGCGCGGGTTATCGGGCTGCCCTCGTGGTGCCAGCTGCCATCGGCGGCGATGCGGATGTCGATGTCCCCCGACAGGGGCGGATGCCACAGGTGCAGCGGCGGCGACTCGTAATTGCGCCCCCCGGCCTGCTTCTCGATTTCCTCCAGGGGGTCTTTCATCAGCTCCGCCGCGAGCTAGGCGCAGTCGCCAATGAGGCGCACATTGATCACCCCTTTCAGCGCCCGCATCTTCTCGAGCACAGCTTCGTTGGCCCCGTTGTCTATGTCGATAAGGTTGTAGGCGATCTCGTCCCGGCTCTTGTTGAGCATATCTATGACGTTGATATTCTCGTCCGCCAGGATCGCCAGTACGCTGCCCAGTATCTTGGGTACGTTTTCGTTGCTGACCGAAAGCCGGCAGCCACTTACGCGCTCCAGCTGCAGGCTGGGAAAATTGACCGAGTTGCGAACATTGCCGTTTTCCAGGAAGTCGCGCAGTTGCTCCGCCGCCATGATGGCGCAATTCTCCTCCGCCTCTTCAGTGCTCGCGCCTATATGGGGCATGAGAATCACATCGCCGCGCCCGATCAGGGCGGGAGACGGGAAGTCGGCGATATAGCGACGCAATTTGCCATCCTCCAGGGCCTGGATCACGGCGTCCTCGTCGACGATTTCCTGGCGGGCAAAGTTCAGCAGGCAGCACCCGGGCTGCACGGCACCCAGCAGTTCGGCGTTGACCAGGCCACGGGTCGATTCCAGTACGGGCAAGTGCAGGCTGATGTAATCGCTGCGGGCGAACAGGGTGGAGAGGTTTTCGGCCTTGCGCACCTTGCTGGAGAGACGCCAGGCGGCGTCCACAGACAGGGCCGGGTCGTAGCCGATTACCTCCATGCCCATGGTCAGGGCCATTTCGGCCACCATGGATCCAATCGCTCCCAGGCCCACTACCCCCAGGGTCTTGCCTACCAGCTCCCGGCCTTTGAACTGCTTCTTGTGGGCTTCGAGAACGCTGTTGAGTTCGGCCTTGTCCTGCATGGCGGACAGGGTGTCGACATAGCGAACACCCTCGATGATGCCCCGCGAGCCGAGCAACAGCGCAGCGGCCACCAGTTCCTTGACGGCGTTGGCATTGGCTCCCGGAGAATTGAAGACCGGAATCCCGCGGCGTGTGCACTCTGCCACCGGAATGTTGTTAACGCCGGCGCCTGCCCGCGCTATGGCCAGCACCGAGTCGGCGATGTCCTGCGCCTGCAGCTGGTAGCTGCGCAGCAGGATGGCGTCGGGCTTGGAAAACTCGCTGGCGATCTCATAGCAATCGCGCGGCAGTCGCTCCAGGCCCTTGATGGAGATCTGGTTGAGTGTCAGTACCTTCCTGGCCATGCTTACCTCGATAAACTCAGTGTCTTACCTAACGACGATGTCGGCGCTGGCGCGCAGACCGCGTTGGTACTCAGTGTTCAATAAATTGGCGAATTCCGTGCTCAGCTGGCGGCGCAGCGCCTGTTGCTCCGGCGCTGCCAGGTGCTCCCAGCTGCCGGGCTCTACACGGGTCAGCGAGACCACCTGGGCATCACCCGCCGGTGTCATCACCAGGTCCACCAAAGGGTCGTCACCGTCTGGAGCGGGCATCTGGAAGGCGTTGCCCAGCACCTCCGGGGGAAGGTTGGTGTTATCCCGTTGGGCACCGGGTTCTGCTTGCCAGGTATAGCCATTCTCCTCCGCTACCTGGGCAATGCTCGCGCCACTGCGCAGCGCCTGCACCACGCCTTGCGCGGCGGCAAGCACCTTGCCGCGGGCGCTATCTTCGAGCAGCAGCGCCGCGATGCCCTCGCGCACCTCCGCCAGGGGCAATACCTCGGGCAAATTGTGTTTGCGCACACTCAGCACGACAAACTGGTCACCGCCCAACTCGATGACATCGCTGTTGTGCCCGGCCTGCAGCACCTCTTCGGAAAACGCCGCCGCCAGCAGTGCCGGATTGGCGAACAGGCCGCCCTGCTGGTTTCTGCTCACCGGTTCGCTGCGCTGCACCTCGAGCTGCATGTCCTGGGCAGGACCCGTCAGGTCCTCCGCGTTAAACACCAGGTCCTTGAGTTCCTCCACCGCCAGTAACAACTCGGCCCTGGCCGCGGTGAGCTGCAACTGCTCTTCCAGCTGCGGGCGCAGTTCCTCGAAAGTCGGCGCCGCGCCCTCCCTGCGCTCAGTGACCATGATCAGGTGAGTACCGGCGTCCGTGGTAACCGGCTCCGAAACAGTATCGGGCTGCAGTTGGGCGATCACCTCCTCCATCTCCGGGGGAAAGGCGTCACCGCTGGTGAAACCCAGGTCGCCACCGCTGCTCGCCGAGCCGATATCGTCAGAGAACTCGCCCGCCACCGTCGCGAAATCGGTGCCGGAAGCCAGTTCGGCCTGCGCCGCGGCCACGCGTTGCTGCAGCGCCTCCTCGCTCTCGTCGCTGCCGCGTTCAAACAGGATGTGCGAGACGCGATACTCGGTTTGGTACTGCGTGTTGTCTACTTCCAACTGGTAGGCCTGGCGCAGCTCATCCTCATCCACAGGGGCCAGAAAGTCCTCCGGGGTCAGCGCTATATAGTCCAGTTCCACGGTCTCAGGGGACAGGAAGCGCTCCTGGTTGGCGGCGTAATACTCCGCTATTTCCTCTTCGGTGGGAGGCTCGTCCGTCATGAACGACTCTATGGGTATGGTCAGGTAAGCCAGGTCGCGTTGCTCGGCATCCAGCCGGGCGTTAAGCGACAATTCCAGCGGCGTGCTGAACTCGCTGCCCATCAGGCCGGCTCGCAACTGGGTAAGGGCGACATCCTCGGCCAGGGTCTCCTTGAAATAGGCCGGCGTAAATCCGGCGTTGGACAACACGCTGGTAAACAACTGGGGCGAAAATTTCCCCTCGATCTGGAACTGCTCCATGTTGGCGATCAGCGCGCCCACTTCCCGCTTGGACGCTGTCAGGTCCAGTTCCGCCGCAGACTGCATCAGCAACTTGCGGTCTATCAATGACTCCAGCGCCTGGGCGCCCAGTAAATCGTCGTCGAGCATGGTCGGGTCGAAGTTGTCACCCATCATGCTGATGAGACGTCGCTTCTGGTTGTTGACTGCCTGCTGCAGTTCGCCCGCGCCGATTTCCTCGCCGTTGACTTCCGCAACGCCGCCCCCGCCACCACCCACCAGGATGGACTCAATACCGAAGATTGAAAATGAGATGACGATCAGCCACACCACGATCTTGGTGGTCGGCCCCTGGATATTCTGACGTATGTTCTGCAGCATCAAAAATTACTCTGGGAAAATAAAAAAAAAGCGCACGGGTAGGTGCGCCTTTCTGCTTGCTTGGAAGATCCCGCGACCGGAAGGACGGCGCAGTACCTGGCGCTGTCCGGCTGTCCCGATCTTGTCCCGGGCTTCAGCTATTAACAGCGTCCTTCAATGCCTTGCCCGCCTTGAAGCCGGGAACATTGGAGGCACTGATCTGGATAGCAGCGCCGGTTTGCGGGTTGCGTCCTGTACGAGCGGCGCGCGGCTTGACAGAAAACGTTCCGAAGCCCACAAGTGAAACCTGGTCACCTTTTTTCAGAGCATCGGTAATGCTGTCGACCACGGCATCCAGAGCGCGCCCTGCGGCAGCTTTGGGCAGGTCGGCAGAAGCCGCAATAGCATCGATCAGTTCAGTTTTATTCACACTTTTCCCCTTTGAGAGATAAATTTTATGGTCCTAGTTTCGGCGCCCGGGAGCACGGCTCGGCAGGCTAAACTCCGGCGCAATCAGTCATCAGGCGCCGTGCCTTGCCTCTTACAGGCGTCCTGTAACAGGCGTCATGAAAAGATTGCAAATTGGCGGAGCCCGAAGCGGGTCGGGCATCCATAAGAATACCGGTGTAATCGCACGCAAGACTTTATACCAGAGGCCAGATTCCGGTCAACACGGAAGCGGCGCGTTAGTGCGTATTTATGCGGTTTTTTTCGTCCTGTTCGCCATCTGAGCCGGCGGTGATGGAGCCGGCCCGGTAATCTTCATCGCTCAACGGCTCCGGCATGCTCTCCAGGGCGATCGCCAGCACTTCGTCGATCCACTTCACGGCGCGGATTGTGAGGTGCTCCTTTATATTGTCTGGCACTTCTTTAAGGTCGCGCTCATTCTCCTTGGGAATAATGACCGTCTTGATTCCACCGCGGCGCGCCGCCAGCAATTTTTCTTTCAGGCCGCCGATGGGCAGCACCTCGCCGCGCAGGGTGATCTCACCGGTCATCGCCACATCGGCGCGCACCGGAATATTGGTCAACACCGACACCAGGGCGGTGCACATGGCGATGCCCGCACTGGGACCGTCCTTGGGGGTGGCGCCCTCCGGCACGTGAATGTGCACATCGTGTTTCTCATGGAAACCGGCGGGTATGCCGAGTACCTGGGAACGACTGCGCACCACGGTCGAGGCCGCCTGAATGGACTCCAGCATGACATCGCCCAGCGAGCCGGTCTTGACGTAGCGCCCCTTGCCCGCCAGCGCGGCGGCCTCGATAGTGAGCAACTCGCCGCCTACCGAAGTCCAGGCGAGCCCCGTTACCTGGCCAATCTTGTTCTCCTGCTCCGCGGTACCGTAGTTGAATTTACGCACGCCCAGCAGGTCCGGCAGCATTTCGGGCGTGACACACACGCCCCCCTGCGCCTCGCCGAGGGTAATAGCCTTCACCATCTTGCGACAGGTCTTGGCTATTTCGCGCTCCAGCGCGCGCACCCCCGCCTCGCGGGTGTAGTAACGGATAATGTCGGTTACTGCTTCCGGTGATATCTCCAGCTCGCCTTTTTTCAAACCGTTGAGCCTGATCTGTTTGGGAATCAGGTAGCGCTCGGCGATGTTGAGTTTTTCATCCTCGGTATAACCGGGAATGCGGATCACTTCCATGCGGTCCAACAGCGGGCCGGGGATATTCATGGTGTTGGACGTGCAGACGAACATCACGTCGGACAGGTCGTAGTCGACCTCCAGGTAATGATCGTTGAAGGCGTGGTTCTGCTCCGGGTCCAGCACTTCGAGCATGGCGGAGGCGGGATCGCCCCGGTGGTCCATACCCATCTTGTCGATCTCGTCCAGCAGGAACAGCGGGTTTTTAACCCCTGCCTTGGCCATCTTCTGCAGCAGTTTGCCCGGCATGGAGCCGATGTAGGTGCGGCGGTGACCGCGAATTTCAGCCTCATCGCGAACCCCGCCCAGCGCCATGCGCACGAACTTGCGGTTGGTCGAACGGGCTATGGATTCCCCCAGGGAGGTCTTGCCTACCCCGGGCGGGCCGACCAGGCACAGCACCGGGCCCTTTACCTTGCGCACCCGCTTTTGCACGGCGAGATATTCCAGGATGCGGTCTTTGACCTCCTCCAGTCCGTAGTGGTCCTTGTCGAGAATATCGGCGGCATACTTCAGGTCGTGCTTGACCTTGCTGCGCCTGGACCAGGGGACGCTCACCATCCAGTCGATATAGCTGCGCACCACGGAGGCCTCCGCCGACATGGGCGACATCATCTTAAGCTTGCCCAGTTCCGCCAGCGCTTTGTCCTTCGCCTCCTCGGGCATCTTCGCCTTTTCTATGCGCGCCTGCAATTCATCCAGCTCGTTGGGAGCTTCGTCCATGTCCCCCAGCTCTTTCTGGATCGCCTTCATCTGCTCATTCAGGTAGTACTCGCGCTGGCTCTTTTCCATCTGCTTCTTGACCCGGCCGCGGATGCGCTTCTCGACCTGGAACAGGTCGATCTCCGCTTCCATCAGCCCCAGCAAATGCTCCAGGCGGGCGCGGATACCGGTGATTTCCAGGACACGCTGTTTCTCCTCGAGATCGACACTCATGTGCGCGGCAATGGTGTCGGCCAGGCGCCCGGGCTCGTCGATACCGGTGAGGGAGGTCAGCACCTCCGCCGGCACCTTCTTGCTCAGGTTGACGTATTTTTCAAACTGGGTGATGGTCGAGCGCAGCAGGCCCTCGACTTCGCTTTCGGGGATGTCGTCGCAAAGTACCTCGCGCACGCCGGCGACGGCGAAACTGCCCTCGTCGTCGACACTGTCCACAACCGCCCGGTAACCGCCTTCAACCAGCACTTTAATGGTGCCGTCCGGCAGCTTGAGCAACTGCAGGATGTTGGACACGGTGCCCATCTGGTAGATGTCATCGGCACCGGGATCATCGTCCGCGGCATTGCGCTGGGCCACCAGCAGCACCTGCTTGTCGTTGGCCATGGCAAATTCAAGGGCCTCTATGGACTTCTCCCGCCCCACGAACAGGGGCAGCACCATGTGGGGATAAACCACCACATCGCGCAGGGGTAACAGAGGCAGATCAATAACGGAAGACGAACCCATAACACTCTCCGGGTAACTCAGGCAATGTATCGCTCATCATATGGTGGGGGCGATTTTCGATAAATCAACCGGCGACCGCGCTCCCCCGGCAGTCGCGCGCCGCCGGCATGCCCGCCGCTGGCGGGTGGGACTGCCGCTACTCGTCGGTAGAGGCAACCCTGGGGGCGGGCTCGTGGTTCTGGTACACCAACAGGGGTTCCGAATCGCCGCGAATGACTGACTCGTCTATGACCACCTTGATGACATCATCCCGCGAGGGGATATTGTACATGGAGTCCAGCAGCACACTCTCGAGGATGGAGCGCAGGCCGCGGGCACCGGTCTTGCGCTCCATCGCCTTCTCGGCAACGGCGCGCAGCCCGTCCTCGCGAAAATCCACTTCCACACCCTCCATTTCAAACAGCTTGCTGTACTGCTTGGTGAGGGCATTTTTCGGTTCGGTCAGGATTTTGACCAGGGCGTCGACGTCCAGTTCCTCGAGGGTGGCGATCACCGGCAGGCGGCCGACAAACTCGGGAATGAGACCGTACTGCACCAGGTCCTCGGGCTCCAGGTCAAACAGCAGTTCGCCAACGTTGCGCCGCTCATCCTTGCTCTTGACCTCGGCGGAAAACCCGATGCCACCCTTTTCCGAGCGGTTGCGGATCACCTTGTCCAGGCCGGCGAACGCGCCGCCGCAGATGAACAGGATATTGGAGGTGTCCACCTGCAGGAACTCCTGCTGGGGATGCTTGCGACCGCCCTGGGGCGGCACCGAGGCAACGGTGCCCTCGATCAACTTCAGCAGCGCCTGCTGCACGCCCTCTCCGGACACGTCCCTGGTGATGGAGGGATTGTCGGACTTGCGCGAAATCTTGTCTATCTCATCGATGTAGACGATACCCACCTGGGCCTTCTCGACATCATAGTCGCACTTCTGCAGGAGTTTCTGGATGATGTTCTCGACATCCTCCCCGACGTAACCCGCCTCGGTCAGGGTGGTGGCGTCGGCGATGGTGAAGGGCACGTCCAGCAGGCGCGCCAGGGTTTCGGCCAACAATGTCTTGCCGCTGCCCGTCGGCCCGACGAGCAGGATATTGCTCTTGCCCAGCTCCACGTCCTGGGCCCGGCCCTGGCCGTGACGCAGGCGCTTGTAATGGTTGTACACGGCCACCGAGAGGACTTTCTTGGCCCGTGCCTGGCCGATGACATACTCGTCGAGAATCGCGTTGATCTCGCGCGGTACCGGCAGATGGTCCTCGGCGCTGTCGCTGCCGCTTTCCTGCACTTCTTCGCGGATGATGTCGTTGCACAGGTCCACGCACTCATCACAGATGAATACCGATGGCCCGGCAATCAGTTTGCGAACCTCGTGCTGGCTTTTACCACAGAAGGAACAGTACAGCAGCTTGCCGCCTTCGCTGGAGTTGGTGGTGTTGTCGCTCATTCGACCGCCTTACGCCCTGAAACAGAATTGCCCATCATCTCGGCTACTACGATGATGACTTTTGCCGGTTTTTGCAAGTCCCGGTGGCACTTAATGCCGGATATCCTGGACCCTAACTGGGCGGCCAGGACTGTGGCAAACAGCCCTGGCGCCGGGCTTACTTGTCCTTGACCGCGGCAGCGCGGCGATCCAGGACAGCGTCTACCAGGCCGTACTCGACGCTCTGCTCGGCATTCATGAAGCGATCCCTTTCGGTGTCGCGCTCAATCACCTCGAGTGGCTGGCCGGTGTGCGCCGCCATGAGTTCATTCAGGCGCTTGCGAATGATCAATATCTCCTTGGCCTGGATTTCGATATCCGTGGCCTGGCCCTGGGCGCCGCCACTGGGCTGGTGGATCATGGTGCGGGCATTGGGCAGGCAGAAACGCTTGCCCTTGGTGCCACCGCTGAGCAGGAACGCGCCCATGGAGGCCGCCTGGCCGATACACATGGTGCTCACATCCGGCTTGATAAACTGCATTGTGTCATAGACGGACAGGCCGGCGGTCACCGAGCCACCCGGGGAATTGATATACAGGTGGATATCCTTGTCCGGGTTCTCGGACTCCAGGAACAGCAGCTGCGCCACGATCAGGTTGGCCATATGGTCTTCCACCGGGCCCACCACGAAGATCACGCGTTCCTTGAGCAGGCGGGAATAGATGTCATAGGAGCGCTCACCGCGGGCGGTTTGCTCCACTACCATGGGTATCAGGCCCAGGTTATTGATCGTATTCTTGTTTTGGCCATCGAACTCAAATGACATGGATATTCCCCTGCACGGCGGCAAATGTGGGTGGAGGGGCGTTCCCGCCCCCGGTGACTCAGCCTTCAGCCTGCGCCTGGCCGATGGCCTCCTGGTAGCTGCACTGCTTCTCAACTATGTTGGCACTCTCCAGCAGCTTTTCAACCATCTGATCTTCCAAAACACGAGATTCTATCGCCGACAGCTGATCCTGGTTGGAGTAGTAGTAGTTGATTACCTCATCCGGGTCCTGGTAGGTGGACGCCATTTCCTCTATCGCTTCGCGCACTTTCGCGGGATCTGTCTTGAGTTCCAGCTTGCCCACCAGTTCCGCCAGCACCAGGCCCAGCTTGACCCGCCGCTCGGCGTTGTCCCGGAACATGTCGTCCGGCAGCAGGGATTTCAGGTCCAGGTCCTGGCCGCCGGCACCGCCAAATTGCTGGAACATCTGCTGGCGCATGGCGTCGATTTCACGGGCGATCAGCGCCCGGGGTACTTCCAGCGACTCGTGGGCCGCAACCAGGGCGTCCATGACCTGTTGCTTGACCTTGCCCTGGACCGCGTTTTTCAGCTCCCGGGCCATGTTCTGCTGCACTTCCTTGCGGAACGTTTCGAGGCCGCCCTCTTCCACGCCGTATTTCGCAAACAGTTCCTCGTCCAGTGCAGCCGGGACCATTTCCTCGACGGCATTGAGGGTAATGGCGAACTCAACGGCGGCGCCCTTGAGTTCCTCCTTGTGATAGTCCTCCGGGAAACTCAACTGCAGGGTTTTTTGCTCGCCTGCCTTCATGCCGACGATACCGTCCTCAAACCCGGGGATCATGCGCCCGGAACCCAGTTCCAGATTGCTGTTCTCGGCGCTGCCGCCCTCAAACGCCTCGCCGTCGCGGGTGCCGACGTAATTGAGGTTGACCCTGTCTCCCTCCCTGGCCTCGCGATCCACGGCCTGCCAGGTGCCCTGCTGCTTGCGAAAGACTTCGATGATGTTGTCCACATCGGCGTCACTGACCTCGGCCACGGGCTTCTCAACCTCGATACCCTTGATCTCCACTACCTCGACCTCGGGAAACACCTCGAAAGTGGCGACATACTCCAGGTCCTTGCCGGCCTCCAGGCTGCGAGGCTCGATGCTGGGTTGCCCTGCGGGACGCAGCTTTTCCTGGACTATGGCTTCCTGGAAGGTCTGGCTCATCACCTCCCCCAGCACTTCCTGGCGAACGCCCGCGCCGAAGCGCTGGCGCATGACTTTCATGGGCACTTTGCCGGGGCGGAAGCCCGGCAGGCGCACATTCCCGGCTGCTTTCTGCAGACGGCTGTCGACCTCGGTCTCTATGCGCTCTGCGGGTACGCCAACGGTCAAACGACGCTCCAGGCCTGAAGTCGTCTCAATCGAAACCTGCATGGTATTTCCTCTACTACGATCCGATGGGTGTCGGGCGCTGTGCACCCGCTTAATCAGGCCGCTCCCGGCGCGGCATTGCGCCCCGGGTAGGCAGGCTGAATATACTGGTGCGGAAGGAGAGACTCGAACTCTCACGCCTTGCGGCACTGGAACCTAAATCCAGCGCGTATACCAATTTCGCCACTTCCGCTGTATGAAAGCCCTGGAGCCGGCCGACATCCAGTTAGAAAGTTCCTTACATTTTCCCTTTAACCACCTGAAAAAAAGGAAATTATGGTGCGCCTTGGCCGTTGCTGAGAGCCGTCACAAGGGCGCAGATTCTGCCACAAAGGACGCCCCTGTTCAACCACTTAGCGGCGCGGCACAGCCCACAGCAAAACCAGTGGCTGCGCGGCCTGCGCGCTTTCCAGTACTCCCGCCCAGCCGCGGGGTAGAAGCATCGCCTGTTCCGCCCGAAACGCGGCTCCCCCCAGCCGCAGGCTCCCCGCCACGACCATCAACAGGGCGTAGTGTTGCCCGGCCTCCAGGTCCAGGCGGGCAACCCCCTGCAGCGTGATGCGGCGCACCTCGAAATCGGGAAAATCGACCACGCGCTCCACCCGCAGCCCCTCGCCCTGCTGCAGCACCGGCAACGCGGGCTGTGGCGGGGCCTCCAGCAGCATCGATTGCACCGCTTCCGCGGTGTCCCAGTGGTCCTGGGTCTGCACCTGCTGGGCAAAAGACAGGATTTTGCGCTCGTACACCGGGGTCTGGAACTCGATGGTGCGCACGCCGTGCTGCAGGGAGTGTGGCACCCGCAGGGGAACGGTTACCACATCTCCCACCGCGACCGGCTGCAGGTAGGTGAAGTCGTTCATGGCCTCACGCAGGAATCGCTCCTGCTCCAGTTGCTCCGGCCCAGGCGCCAGGCCCTGTCCGGCCAGCCCGTCCAGCTCCCGGCGCACCGCCTCATAGGCCTGCACCGCCCGCAGGTAGGCCTGCCGAAAGGCCTGCTGGTCGGGATAGTCGGCAGGCGCCGGGGATCGAAGCCCAGCCGAATTCCCCCCCTGCCCGCCGGGCCAGGCCACCGGGTCGATGCCGGTAACCACATAGACCTCGCGCTTTTCCTCATGCAGCTCGAAGTACAGGTCGCCGACCACCGGCTGCGGACGGGGGTCGAGAATTTTCAACAGCACCAGCGGCTCGGCGGCCACCCCCAGGCCGCTGTCGGGCACCACGGCCTGCAACCAGGGAATCGGGCTGTGACCGCCGCCACAGGCGAAGCTGCAAACCCCGCGCTGCTCCACACCGCTGTACCAGATCTCCCTGCCCCAGGGCTTGGGGACCGTCACCGGCGACAGCTCCAGCGGCATGCCAGGTTCCCAGCTGGCCAAGCCCGTGGCGCGCTGTCCAGGCCCGGTACTGGGACCGCGGGGCGCCCGCATCGGCCACCAGTGCCTGCCCGCTAACAGCGACCTGCAAGCGCTCTCCGGACAGGCAGTACAGGGCGGTCAGGGACACCGGCGGTGCGTTCGGTAACCAGTACTGCCGCAACTCGAAATCCACCAGCAGCAGGCGCTCGCCACCGCCCCCAGGCGACGCCAGCGGTCGTACTCCGCCAGCGGATCGCCGCGACGATAGCTGATGGCAGATACGCCAGGCAGTGTATGTCTCAAAACGTCGTCAATCCGTCAGACAGGCGGGATCAAAGTATATTCACCCGCCAGCCAGCTGGCGATTTCCGCTGCCGCGGCCCTGGGCAGCAGCGCCCGGTAATCCGCCGCCAGTTGCTGGCAGCGCCGGGGCCCCATGCCCGACAGGCCCGCCTGCAGAAACTCCTCGCTGTCCCGCTGCAACTGCCGCCAGGTTGCCTGCCCCATGACCTGGCCCAGCCAGGCGTCATCGCAGCCCCGGCCACGGCCATAGAGTTCCGCCAGGCCAAGCAGCGCCGGCAGCGAAGCCGTGCCCTGGTTCATGGCATTGCACAGGTGCCCGCTTATCAGCCCAACGGGCAACCTGTCCCAGTGGGACAGGCGCTGGCAGTACAGGAAATTACTGCGCACCGCGCCATCATTGACCGGGTAGTTGTCCCACAGCAGCACCGGACGGCCCAGTTGCTCCACTATGCTGCTTATATCAGCCTGCCGCACCGCATCGGAACAGACCCGGTTGCCGGTCCAGAAAATATCCACGTCCGGGGGCATGGTCGCCCCAGTAGCGGCCAGTATCCGGCGGGCATGGCACCGAAAAACTTCTCCAGCACCGGGTCGAACGAATAGTAAGTGGGACAGACCAGCAGGCGCACGCCGGGCAGTTCAGCGGCCACGTCGGCGACAATCTCCGCCTGCCGCTGCGCCAGCTCGCTCATATCGCCCGGCATATCATCGAAGAGGATCGCCAGCAAGGGGGGCCTCGAGCTCGGCCAGGCGCCGGATCTTGGCCCGCAGCTCGGCGCGCTGGGGACGGCCGTAGTCGCGGTACAGTTCGTAGGGTGACAAGCCCACCCCCACAATACCTGCTGCTGCCGATAGGCCCCGGCGAGCTGCCGCAGATGCTGCCACTGCTGTTGCGGCCAGTGCTCACGCCAGCGCTTGCGCAAAAACGGGTCTTCCTTGGGACAGTAAAGACAGGTGTTCAGGCCCAGCCGACTCAGGTAACCCGCGTAGGCGAGGCGGGTTTCAAAGGGCCAGCCCCGGCCGTAGAAGCCTTCTATCACGCCGGTCAGGAGCGTTGCTGGCACGGTGCTTACCTCCCCCATATACCTTTTGGCGATTATATGGAATATATATATTTCAAAAAATGCTAAAAAACGGGTTTCACTCTGTGGAAAATTACCATCTTTGAGCGATACTAAGGGCGTGTCCGCCTATCCCCTGTAAGAACTGTGCGGTCACGGAGCAAACCCAATGCTCTTCAAGGGAAGAAATTCCTTTATGTTTCACTCCTAATGAGTCTTAATTGGTCCCTCTCGGGACCCATTTTTTTGCCTATAATTCATATTATTCAATTGGTTGCAGCGGATATCCAGAATTGACCTGAACGTGCTACATGGTGTGCGTGGGCCTGTCGGATGAAAGCGACCCGGCGAGGTGATTTTCGATCTTGCCGTTGGCGTTGGCGTCCTGCTCGCTGAACTGCACGCCGATACCGGCAGTGCGGTTGCCCTGGGCGCCGCGGGGGTCACCCACACGACCTTGCCCGCGATGGGGATCTTCTCCGGCTCATCCATGAGGGTGAGCAGCATGAACACCTCGTCCCCTATGTTGTAGGGCTTGTTGGTCGGTACGAACAGGCCGCCGTGCTGCAGGAAGGGCATATAGGCGGAATACAGCACGGCCTTGTCCTTTATCGTCAGCGACAGGATGCCGTTGCGGCTGTTATGCCTTTCGTCATTCATGGTGCGACTCCTTGCTTATCCCGGAGAATCTTAGCACCAACGCCCCTGTCGCCCAACTCCCGCTGCATGCGTGCCAGCAATGCCTCCAGCAGCACCTGGGGATTGGGGTTTGAGCCCCCGGCCACCGCGCCGCGGATGCGGTTTATTTCATCCAGCAGCCGGAACGCCGCGCGCCCGGCCGGCGCCGTCAGTGCCTGCGCCTCCAGGCCCCGTATGCTGGCCTGCAGGGTCTCCGCCAGTTGCGCCAGGGCGAACTCCAGCGGCTCCCCGCCCACCGCCTTGCTCACCGCCTCGGCCCCCGCAGGGTGCCCGGCCAGCAGCGCCTGCAGCGCCTGGCGCAGCTGTAGCAGCCGGGTCGCGCCTCCTCCTCCGCTGCAGTATCTCCGCCAGCAGGGGCCGACCTCCCGCCAGCGTCAGCAACTCCTCGCAGCGTCCCCGGTCGGGAATGAACTGTTGCAGCCAGGCCAGCGCGTGGGCGGTTTCAGGGACGCCCAGGCGCAGCATCTGGCAGCGGGAGCGGACGGTGGCCGGCAGCCCGTGGGGACGGTGGCTCACCAGGGATAAGATAGGTCTCGGCGGAGGGCTCCTCCAGCGACTTGAGCAGGGCATTGGCGGCGCTGGCATTCATGTTTTCCGCCGGGCACAGCACCGCGACCTTGCGCAGGCCGAAACCGGCGGTGCGATTGGTGAAATCCACCAGCGCCCGCACGGCGTCTATCTTGATGACCCGACTCTTGCCTTCCGGCGCCAGCCACAGCAGGTCCCCGTTGTTGCCACTGCCGCTGAGGTCGCAGGCATGGCAGTGGCCGCAGTTGAGGCCGTCCACGGGCGCCTTGCTGCAACAGCAGCCTGGCCAGGGCCAGGGCAAAGCGCGACTTGCTGCCGTACTCGGGGCCGCTGAGCAGCAGCGCGTGGGGCAGCTTGCCGCCCTCCAGTTGCTGCAATACGCGCTCCCAGGCGGTAGCCTGCCAGGGCAGGGGCGCCGTTACATTCCGGCCCGCGTCGACGCCGTTCACGGTTGCTGGTGCCTCACGCCCCAGCAGGCAACGAGCTCCTCGCAGACCTGCAGCAGTTGCCCCTGAACCGCTTCCGGGGGCCGGCTGGCGTCGATGATGCGATAGCGGCCGCTGCTGTTGTTCGCCAGTTGCCGGTAACTGGCGCGCACCCGCTCGAAAAAGGCGAGTTCCTCCCGCTCGAAACGATCCGGCTCGCCCCCTGCCCTCGATGCGGTTCATCCCGGTGTCGACGGGCGCATCCAGCAGCAGGGTACAGTCCGGCGCCGGTACCCTGCACCAGGCTCTCCAGCGTGGCCACCGCCTCCTGTCCAGCCCCTGCCGCCGCACTGGTAAGCATAGGTGGCATCGGTAAAAACGGTCGCAAAGCACCCATCTGCCGGCCGCCAGCGCGGGCTCTATCACCACCTCTCGATATGCTGGGCCCGGGCGGCGAACATCAGCAGCAACTCGGCCATGGGGCTGATACCGCCGTCCCTGACCGCCAGCAGCACCTCCCTTAGCTCCTCCCCAAGGGGTGTACCGCCCGCTCTCGCGTCACCACCAGCTGCACGCCGGCAGCTTCGAGCCGCTGGCGAATGAAGGCGATATTGGTCGATTTGCCAACGCCCTCGCCGCCCTCCACGGTAATGAACAGGCCTCTGGAATTCATGTCAGGGGTTGCTCCGGGCTGGATCGATAGTCCTGGCGGCGCTGCAGCTGGTACTGGCGCACGGCGGCTTCATGCTCCGCCAGGGATGCGCTGAATACATGTCCGCCATCTCCGCGCGCCACAAAAACAAGGCCTCGCCCGGGGCCGGGTGCAGGGCGGCGTGAATCGATGCCCGTCCCGGCAGGGCGATCGGCGAGAGGTGGCAGGCCGCCGTGGCGATAGGTGTTGTAGGCGTTGTCCTCATCCTGCAGGTGGGTGCGCCGCAGGTTGCCATCGAACTCACTGCCCACACCGTAAATGACCGTCGGGTCGGTCTGCAAGCGCATGCCGCGCTGCAGGCGCCGCACGAACACACCCCGCTATCTGGTCACGCTCCTCGGGGACGCCGGTTTCGCGCTCGATGATAGAGGCCATGATCAGCGCCTCGTAGGTGTTGCATAGGGCGATTCCGGATCCCGGTCCCGCCACTCCGCCTCGAGGATATCCAGCAGCGCCGTGTGGGCGCGCTGAAGAATCTGCCAGTCAGTCGCGCCCCGCGCGTACAGATAGGTATCGGGGAAAAAAGCCCCTCGGGATGCCCGTAGGCCCCGGTCAGCTCGAGCAGACGGGCGTCGTCGGGACCGGACAGGATCGCTTCCAGCTCGGCCTGCTGCTGCAGTATCGCCGGGGCCTGGGCCAGGTAATACCCTCGGGAAGCGTTACCGGTACTGGATAACCCTGCCGCTGGCCAGCAACTCCAACAGCCTTTGCGCCGTCATAACCGGCTCCAGCAGGTACTCGCCGTGCTTGATCTGCTGGTCCAGGCCGGTCCAGCGGGCATACAGGGTCAATAATTGGGGTGCTGCAGCACGCCCTCGCGGTGCAGCCGGTCAGTGACTGCCCGCAGCGAGTCGCCGGGCAGCACCTCCAGGTGCAGGCCCTGATCCGGCAGCGCCGAGGGCTGCTGCCAGCGGGATTGATTTCACCCTTCACGAGTACCAGCGCCAGCGCCAGCACCAACAGCAGCAGTGCCGCCTTGCGGATCACGACAGCGTCCCGCGGTACTGTTCGAACAGGGCCTGGCATACCGGGTGGGAGTCCAGCTGCTGCGCTCACCGAAACGACCGACGGGCCGCAGCCCGACCAGGCTGTTGCTGTAAAACGCTTCGTCGCACTGCTCCAGTTGCCGGGTCGTCAGGCGCGTTTCGCGAACTTCCAGGCCGCAGGCCGGCGCCAGCTGCTGCAGGATAAGCCTGCGGCGAGTCCCGGCGATGCCACAGGCATCCAGTGGCGGCGTGAGCAGGACCCCGTCACACAAAGGAAAATATTGCCGCTGCTGACCGACACCAGCTCACCCGACTGGTTCAGCAACACGGCCTCCGCAGCGCCCGCTTCCGCCGCCTGCGCCGCGGCCAGTACCTGCTCCAGGCGGTTGAGATGCTTGATCCCGGCCAGGGGCCGGCTGGGTGGCGCAGCGGATAGAAGCCAGTGCCAGGGATACCGGCGCCGACATCTGCAGGGGATCGCATTCCAGGGCCGTGGCCCGCAGCAGAATCTCGCGGCTGTGGCGTGGCCGGCGGCGCATAGCCGCGCGGCCCCGCACCCCGGGTCACCGTGGCGCGCAGGGGCGCTCCAGGGCCAGCCCAGCTCAGCTATCGCGGCACTGGCCTGGCGCAGTCGCTGCTGCAGCGCTGGAACACAGGCGGGAAACCGCAGTACATCCAGGCCTCGCTGCAGGCGCTGCAGGTGCAGGTCTAGTAACAGGGGCGGCCCTGGTGCAGCAGGATGGTTTCGAACAGGCCATCGCCAAAGTCCAGACCCCGGTCCGGCAGGGGCAGGGAGGAAACAGGTGCCCCGTCAAGCCATGTAGCGGTTGCCCCCAGCACCAGGCGAGAAATCAGTCAGGTCTGGTAAACAGCAGCGAACCGTTGGTACCGCCGAAACCAAAGGAATTGGACAGGGCGCAGTCAATGGGTCTCTGCTGGGCAGTGTTGGGAACATAGTTGAGATTGCAACCCTCGTCGGGGTTGTCGAGGTTGGTGGTGGGCGGCGCCACCGGTCGCGCAGGGCCAGGATCGTGAAGATCGCCTCTACCGCCCCGGCAGCGCCCAGCAGATGGCCCACCATGGACTTGGTGGAGCTCACGGCTACCTGTGCCGCGGCCGCGCCCAGTACCGTTTCCACGGCCCGGCTCTCGGCCAGGTCACCGGCGCTGGTGGACGTGCCGTGGGCATTGATGTAATTGATGCGCTCCACGTTGACACCGGCATCCCGGATGGCGTTGGACATGGCGGCAGCGGCGCGCGCGGCCGTCTTCCGGCGGCAGGGTCATGTGGTAGGCGTCCCCGCTCATGCCGAAGCCGATTATTTCCGCGTAGATATTGGCCCCGCGGGCCCTGGCGGCCTCGTATTCCTCCAGCACCAGAACCCCCGCCCCGTCACCGAGTACAAAGCCGTCCCGGTCCCTGTCCCAGGGCCGCGAGGCGGCTGTCGGGTCATCGTTGCGGGTGGAGAGCGCCCTGGCGGCGGCAAATCCGCCCAGGCCCACCGGCGTGGTGGCCATTTCCGCACCGCCGACCAGCATGGCATCGGCATCGCCCTGGGCAATGAGTTTAGCGCCCAGCCCGATGTTGTGGGTCCCCGAGGTGCAGGCGGTAACGATGGCCAGGTTGGGGCCCTGCAGGTTATACATCACCGACAGGTTGCCGGCGATCATGTTGATGATGGAACCGGGTACGAAAAACGGGGAGATCCTGCGCGGACCGGAGGTGCTGATGATTGCCGCGTTTTTCTCTATCTGCCCTATCCCGCCGATGCCGGAACCGATGGCGCAGCCCACCCGGGGGGCCATCTCCTCGGTGATTTCCAGGCCGCTGTCGCGCATGGCCTGGATGCCGGCGGCCATGCCGAACTGCACAAACAGGTCCATTTTGCGCGCGTCCTTCTCCGGCAGGTAAAGGGAGACATCGAAATCTTTGACGCTGGCACTGAAACGGGTGCTGAAAGCGGAGACATCAAAGCTCTCGATGGGGGCCATCCCGCTCTTGCCCGCCAGGATATTCTCCCAGGTCGTATCCACGGTATTGCCCAGGGGACTCAGCATCCCCATGCCTGTCACTACCACTCTTCTGCCAATCAAGGTACTAGCTCCTATTCCACCAGCGCTTCGCATCCAGAAATAAGAAAAGCCGTTCTATGGTGAATAGAAACGGCTTCTCTGCGAAACGAAATTGTGGGGTCAGGCGAGGTTTTCGGTAATGTAATCGATCGCCAGTTTCACGGTGGTGATCTTTTCGGCTTCTTCATCCGGGATTTCAGTTTCGAATTCCTCTTCAAGCGCCATCACCAACTCTACTGTGTCCAGGGAATCCGCACCAAGATCCTCTACAAAAGAGGCTTCGGTTTGCACTTCTTCTTCTTTTACGCCAAGTTGTTCTGCGACGATTTTCTTAACGCGTTCTTCAATGCTGCTCATGATTATTCGATGCTCCTGAGATTAGTGCTTGATCAATCCGATTACCCGGCTTGAGCGCGCAGTTTACTCTGTTTTGCCTGCGAGGTTAAAATTTTTTTTGAACGGTCTGCCCGAACCCTGATTTATCACTCTTAATCAGAAACTTAAGCCATATACATGCCGCCATTTATATGGATGGTTTCGCCGGTGATATAGGCCGCCGCATCGCTGCAAATAAATCCCACCAGGGCCCCGATCTCCCCGGCCGCACCGAGCCGCCCCAGCGGTATCTGTCCCAGCATCAGCTCGCGCTGCGCCTCGGGCAGGTCCCTGGTCATATCGGTATCGATGAAACCGGGCGCGACGCAATTCACGGTTATCGAGCGGGAACCCAGCTCCCGGGCCAGGGCGCGGGAAAAGCCTTCGGCGCCGGCCTTGGTGGCGGCGTAATTGCTCTGGCCTATATTGCCCATGGAGCCGACCACAGAGGTGATGTTGACGATACGGCCCCAGCGCGCCTTGGTCATGCCGCGCAGGCAGGCCTTGCTCACCCGATAGAGGGCGTTGAGGTTGGTGTCGATCACATCGTTCCACTCCTCGGGTTTCATTCGCATCAGGATATTGTCCCGGGTTATACCGGCGTTGTTGACCAGCACCAGCGGCGCGCCGAACTCCTCGGTGACGGCCTTGACCAGTGCGACCACACTGTCCTCCTGCGCCACATTCAGGGCCATGCCGCGCCCCGGGTTGCCCGCCTCGGCGAGATAGGCGGTGATGCTCTGCGCGCCCGCGTCACTGGTGGCAGTACCCACGACGGTGCAACCGTCGGCGGCCAGTTGCCGGGCAATGGCCTTGCCGATACCCCTTGTTGCGCCGGTTACCAACGCGACTCTGGTTTGTTCTGTCATGGCTAAATCCTTACGCTCCAGGCGTGTCAAATAAGGGTTTCCAGCGTGGTCACCAGTTGCTCCGGTTCCTCCAGGGAATAACTGAGCAGTGACTTGTCGATGCGCCGGTTGAGCCCGCCCAGCACCTTGCCGGGGCCGCACTCCACGATATCCGTCACGCCACTGGCTGCGATGGCCTCGACGCAACGTGTCCATTGCACGGGGCTGTATATCTGCTCGACCAACAGTGCGCGTATGCTGTCGGGGTCACTTTCGGTGGCGGCATTCACGTTGTGTACGACCGGTATCTGGGGGGTTTCGAAGGTGATGTCCGCCATGGCTTGCGCGAGACGCTCACCGGCAGGCTTCATGAGTTCCGTATGGAAAGGCGCACTGACGGGCAGTGGCATGGCGCGCTTGGCCCCCGCCGCCTTCAGGGCGACTATGGCCGCCTCCACTGCCGCGCTGTGCCCGGCGATAACCACCTGCCCCGGGGAATTGAAATTGACAGCGGCGACCACCTGGCCGCTGTCGGCCGAGGTCTGCTCGCAGATACGGTTGATGACCTCGTCATCGAGGCCGATGATGGCCGCCATCGCGCCCTGCCCCACCGGCACGGCGGTCTGCATGAAAGCGCCCCGCTGCCGGACCAGTTCGACCCCGTCGGCAAATGCCAGGGAGCCCGCGCAGACCAGGGCGGAAAATTCCCCGAGGCTGTGCCCGGCCATCACAGACGGCCGCGGCCCACCCTGTTCCAGCCAGGCGCGCCACAGCGCCACGCTGCTGGTGAGCAGTACCGGCTGGGTGGTTTCTGTGAGGTTTAACCGGGCCTGGTCACCGTTCTGTACCAGGTCCCACATGTCATATCCCAGCGTCTGTGAAGCCTCGGCGAAGGTATCGCGCACGGACTCGAAGCGCTCGTGGGCCTGCGCCAGCATTCCGGTTCGCTGGGATCCCTGTCCGGGGAATACGAAGGCAATGTTCCTGGCCGACATAGGGTGCTCCTTATTATGGTGATGAACTGTTGGACTGCCGCCTGCCCCGGTCTCTGCCGCAGTAGTCTAGCGCATGCCCGGCCGGGAGGCCGCAAACGGCAAAGCACCCGGTGGGGTTATCCCCACCGGGTCAGGGTACTGTCTGGGAGCGCTGTGCGAAAGCAGCGTGCAGCGCCCACCGCGGGGTGCGGCTGGCGATCTTGCGGCGAAGACAGGCGCCTTCGCAGGTATTCTGGACGAGCAGTTGGGCCGCAGGATTGACACCCTTGGAAACAACTAACCAGCCCGGTGATTACTCTTCGCCGCCGGCGTCCACGACTTTCTTGCCGCGATAAAACCCGTCCGCGCTCACGTGGTGGCGACGGTGAGTTTCCCCGGAAGTCTGGTCCACCGACAGGGTGGGACCGGACAACGCGTCGTGCGAACGGCGCATGCCGCGACGAGAACGCGTTTTCTTGCTCTTCTGGACAGCCATGACTGACTCCTGCTATTTGCTGCCGGGCTTTAATTGCGCCAGCACGTTAAACGGGTTGGGTTTATCCCCTGCGGCAGCCTGCTCTTCGGGCGTCTCATCCACCGAGTAGTCTGCCAGTATCTGCCTGCAATGCTCTGTGTCGTGATAACTGAAGGGCGGCAGGGCCAGGATCAACTCGTCCTCCACCACATTCCACAGGTTGCACAGTTCCTCTTCCAGCACCAGTGGTTCCAGGTGGCGGGGAAGATGCGCAGCCTGCTCGTCGGACCAGACGACTGCCAGGGTATTCTCACTGGCCAGCGACCGGGGCAACGCCTCCAGACAACGTTGACAGGTGACCACCATTTCGGCTGTGATAGCCAGGTGAATCAAATGCCTGTTTTCTTCGTCTTTGGTGAACGCCAGTTCCGCCTGGATGGTCCCGTCGTCAGCGGCCAGAAGTGACCGGAAACGCGGTAAATCAAGGGGTTTCAGCGCTCCCCTGACACTCACGCCACGGCCGGCTGCCTTGCGGACATCCAGCGTGCTCGGGAGGGGCTCACTCAACATAGGCGCGCATCATAGGGGCGGTTTCGGCCTTTGTCAAAAATATCTTTAAAATACAAACAGTTCACGCCAAAACCTGCAGGAGCAGCCCTCCCCGATCATGGACATCATCCTGGCCTCCACCTCTCCCTACCGCAGGGCCCTGTTGCAGCGCCTGCAGTTGCCCTTCAGCTGTGTCGCTCCCCCGGTGGCAGAAGCGCGCGTGCCCGGGGAGGCACCCGCCGCCATGGCCGGCCGCCTGGCACTTGCCAAGGCCGAGTCTGTGGCCCGGCTCCACCCCGAAGCACTGGTCATCGGCAGCGACCAGGTCGCCGCGCTGGGTGACCGGGTGCTGGGCAAGCCCGGCGGCCACGAGGCGGCCCGGGCCCAGTTGCAGGCCTGCTCCGGCCGCGAGTTGCAATTCCACACAGGGGTTGCCCTGGCCTGTGCCGCGCAGAACCTGTGGCAGTTTCACGTGGAACCCTTCCGGGTATTTTTTCGCAGCCTGGACAGTGCCGGGATAGATGCCTACCTGCGGCGGGAACAGCCCTACGACTGCGCCGGCAGCTTCAAGTGGGAGGGCCTGGGGATCGCCCTGTTTACCCGCCTGCAGGGGGATGACCCCACCAGCCTGGAAGGCCTGCCGCTGGTCTCCCTGGTGCGCCTGCTGGAGGCAGCCGGGGTCGACGTACTGGCCGCCTAGGACTGCAGCGGCAACAATTCCAGCAACTGCGGCAACTCATCGATAATCGCCAGCGGCTGGTGGCTGGCCAGTCTGGCGCTGGGGTGAACCCCATAGCTGACCCCTACCGAGCTGACCCCCGCCTCCCTGGCCATCGCCAGGTCGTATTCGCTGTCGCCCACCATCACCGCTTCGGTGGGGGACTTGCCGCGTTCGGCCATGATCTCCCGCAACATAAGCGGATGGGGCTTGGAGCGGGTCTCGTCCGCGCACCGGGTGGCATCGAAGAAATCCGCCAGCTGCAGCGACGCCAGCACCCGGTCCAGTCCACGCCGGCTCTTGCCGGTGGCGACAGCCAACTCGAGCCCCCGGCCCCGCAGGGTTTCCAGGGTCGCCAGCGCCCCCGGAAACAAGGGGGTCCGGGTCCGCTCCGGGGCAGCGTAGTGGCGTGAGTAGGCTGCCGCCAGCTCCTGCCGGAGGCCCTCCTCCAGCTCCGGAAACAGCTGCGCCATGGCCTGGGACAGGCCCAGGCCCACGATTTCACGCACGGCAGCGGGCTCCGGCACCGGCAGCTGCAGCTCGGCGGCGGCGACCTGCATTGACGCCACTATACTCTCTACGGAATCGCATAGCGTTCCATCCCAGTCAAATATAACTATCATATTTACAATTAGTTACGTAATATATCTAATATATTTTCTAGATCCCTGTCCAGGGGGGCCTCGAGCTGCAATACCCCTTCCGGGAGCTCTATCCGCAGTGCCCTGGCGTGCAGGAACAGGCGCTGCAGGCCGAGGCTGCGACACAGGGCGGCGCTGGCCTCGTCGCTGTACTTGTCATCCCCCAGCAGGGGAAAGCCGGCATGCCGGGCGTGGACCCTGATCTGGTGGGTGCGGCCGGTAATCGGTTTCGCCTCCAGCAGCGTGGCGCCGCGCAGCCGCTCGACCACGGTAAATTCAGTCACCGAGCGTTTGCCCTCGCGGGCTACCCGCACCATGCGCTCCCCGGACTGCAGCACGTTTTTTTCCAGGGGGGCCTCGACCACCCGCAGGCTCCACGGCCAACTGCCCGCCACCAGCGCCAGGTAGCGCTTGTCGATCTTGTCCTCGCGCAACTGGCGATGCAGCTCGCGCAGCATGGCCGGGCGCCGGGCGATGAGGATCAGGCCGGAGGTATCCCGATCCAGGCGGTGTACCAGCTCCAGGTAGCGATCCTCGGGACGCAACTGGCGCAGGGATTCGATCAGGCCAAAACTGAGACCACTGCCGCCGTGCACCGCCAGACCCGACGGCTTGTTGATGACCAGCAGGCTGTCGTCTTCATAGACAATGCGGTTGCCGATCTCCCGGGCCCAGTAACGGGGCACCGGCGCAACGGCAGTGGCCGCGGGGTGGTGCAGCGGCGGAATCCGCACCACGTCGCCGGCCGCCAGGCGATAATCGGCCTTCACCCGCCCCTTGTTCACGCGCACCTCGCCCTTGCGCAGGGCCCGATAGAGGCGGGTTTTGGGCACGCCCCTGAGTTCCCGCACCAGGAAGTTATCCAGCCTCTGCCCCACCGAGTTCTCGTCCACGCTCAGGTGGCGCACAGCGGGCGCCGGCTGCTGCGCCTTATCGTCGGGCATAAGTTACCGAAATCATTTAATTTTCTTCCATTTGCTGCTATAGTCCGCCGGTGTGATTGCGCCAGCCCGTGAATGCAAACCGGTGCCGGTGTTTACGCTACCCCCTGGCGACAGCTTTGGGCCTGCCGAAGAGCAGCACGGTCCCGCCAGTCAGATCACACTCGACTATAGGATGTCGTCACCCCTGTTCAGGACGCGGGCAGCCACTGCCCGACTACCAGCAACGACTGAACTGGACAGTGAAGGCGACAGTTTAATAAACCGCGCAGCAAGGTCTGCCGGGACAAAGAATCAGTTATCCAGATAACACGGCGTCGTCGCAGGTCTCAGGTGCTGCGACACTAGCAAAAAGGCGAAAGCAGTACCACTAAACTTTCCCCAATGACGCTGTAGCGATCACCGATATAAAGGTGGTTGGCGTTGACTAGACACCTGAGCGCCAGGAGCGGCGCTACCGACTCAGGCCCTTGCCTTGTTTTGCAGGCTGCACGGGCCATTATCGTTACACCGACTCCTGTGATCCGGTCTTCGCGACCGGCCACATAGCTGATTCCTGCCCCGCCATGCCTGTTGCAACAAGGCTAATGGCTAATCATGAAGAAAATGTTAATCAATGCGACTCAACCCGAAGAGTTGCGCGTAGCACTGGTCGACGGGCAGCGCCTGTACGACCTCGACATCGAAAACCGTACCCGTCTGCAGAAAAAATCCAACATCTACAAGGGCAAGATCACCCGGGTTGAACCCAGCCTGGAGGCGGCCTTCGTGGAGTTTGGCGCGGATCGCCACGGCTTCCTGCCCCTGAAGGAGATTGCCCGGGAGTATTTCTATCGCAAGCCGCCCGGTGACAACGAGGGGCGGATGAAAATCAAGGACGTGGTCAAGGAAGGTACCGAGATCATCGTCCAGGTGGACAAGGAAGAACGCGGCAACAAGGGCGCGGCCCTGACCACGTTTATCAGCCTCGCCGGCCGCTACATGGTGCTGATGCCCAACAACCCCCGCGCCGGGGGCATCTCACGCCGTATCGACGGCGATGACCGCACCGAGTTGCGCGAGGCGCTGAGCGCCCTGGAGATCCCCAACGGCATGGGCGTCATCATCCGCACGGCCGGTGTGGGACGTACTGCGGAGGAACTGCAGTGGGACCTGAACTACCTCTTGCAGCTGTGGGAGGCCATCACCACGGCCAACGCTGAAGTCAAGACACCGGCCCTGCTGTTCCAGGAAAGCAATGTGATCATCCGGGCGGTGCGCGACTACCTGCGCGAGGATGTCGACCAGGTACTGATCGATTCCGAGGACGCCTACAAGCAGGCCACTGACTTTGTCAGCCTGGTGATGCCGCAATACAAGAACCGCATCAAGATGTACCAGGACAGCATCCCCCTGTTCAACCGCTTCCAGATCGAGAGCCAGATCGAGACCGCTTTCCAGCGCGAAGTCAGGCTGCCCTCCGGCGGCTCCATCGTGATCGACCCCACCGAAGCACTGGTATCAATCGACATCAACTCGGCGCGCGCGACCCGCGGCAGTGACATCGAGGAAACCGCCCTGCAGACCAACCTGGAGGCGGCCGATGAGATCGCCCGCCAGTTGCGCCTGCGCGACATGGGCGGGCTGGTGGTGATCGACTTTATCGACATGCTGGCGCCGCGCAACCAGCGCGCGGTAGAGAACCGGGTGCGCGATGCCCTGGCGATAGACCGGGCCCGAGTCCAGGTCGGGCGGATTTCGCGCTTTGGGCTGCTGGAGATGTCACGCCAGCGCCTGCGTCCATCGCTGGGCGAAACCAGCGCCATCGTATGCCCGCGCTGTAACGGCCAGGGCACCATCCGCGACACCAAGTCACTGGCACTGTCCATTCTGCGCCTGCTGGAGGAAGAAGCGATCAAGGAGCGCAGCGTCGAGGTCAGGGCCATCGTACCGGTGGACGTGGCCGCCTACCTGCTCAACGAGAAACGCGCCGCACTGAGCGAGATCGAACAGGTTACCAAGTCGAGGGTGCTGGTCATCCCCAACCCCAACTTCGAGACGCCGCATTTCGAGGTGCAGCGCCTGCGCGACGACGAGATCGAGGGCGACCACGAGGTCAGCTACACCATCGATATCGCGGTGCCGGATACCGAGGCAATCAGCGATACTCACAGTGCCGATATCCCCGTACAGCGCGCCGCCGTACAGCGCATTGCACCCACCGCAGCGCCCGCGCCTGCTCCCGCGCCCGCCGCAACCCCGGCGACGGCACCCGCGCCCGCCCGCCAGGCGGCGCCCGCGGGCAAAGCCCAGCGCGGCTTCCTGGCGCGCCTCCTGCCGGCCCTGTTTGGCGAGCCAGAGCCCGAGCCGAAGGTGGTCGAGGAAAAGACAGAAAAGCAGCCCGAGCCCAGTGACAAGCCCGCCGCCCGAGGGGAACAGAAACCCCAGGGTGGCCGCAATCGCCGCCGCGGCGGCAAAGGCAACAACCAGGGCGAGCGGCCGACGCGCAACCGCGATGCAGAGGACCGGGAAACACGTTCCCAGGACGGCGCGGGCCAGCCCAGGCAGCGTCAACGCAGCGCCGATGGCGAGCGCAGCAACGGCGGCGGCCAGGGCCGGCGCCGGGGCGGCCAACGCAGGCGCCCCGAGGAGGCCCTGGACGAAGCGGCCAATGAAAATCTCGATGCCGCCGCGGAGCGCGATGACGAGACCACAGGCCAGGACAAGCCGCGCAAGCGTCCCAGTGACATGAAGCGCGGTGAACCCCGGCGCCGCAATCGCAACCGCAAACCCAGGACCGAGAACGCAGATACCGCTGGGGACGAGGCCACAGCTGTCAGTGCCGCACAGCCGGCGGCGGACAGCAGCGAAGCGCAGCCTGCAGAACCGGTAGCGGCACCCGCGCCAGATGCCGCAGCGGAACTGCGCGGTGACCAGCCCGAGGCTGACAAGGCATCCGCAGTCGAGCCGACCCCCACCGCAGCGGTGGCCGCCGAGACAGAAACGGCCGCCATGGTCGATGCGCCACAGGCGCCGGTAGCTGCCGTGGCTGAGCAGCCGGAGCCCGAAGCCGGGGCGACTGCAGCGCAGCCCGCACCTGAGCCGGCACCCAGGGCAGCGCCTGCAAGCGAACAGCCCGCCAGCACCGCCGGCATCGATGCCATGGGACGGGCCTACAACGACCCCCGGGTCGAGCCCAGGCCGGTGGGCGTGGTGGAGATCGTTACCTCCCACCCGGTGCTGTTCAGCGACCAGGTGGCGCCGCCGGTGACACCCAGTGGCAGGGCCAGTACCCGGGCGGTCAACGACCCGCGCGGGCCCCTGCAGCAGGACGAGCCCCTGGCGGAAGCCTCAGGGCAGTCCTGAGGCCGCTCTGGCACAGGGTCCGCCAATGGGCCTTGTGTCACCTTTGCATAACTGTATAATCTCGCCTGCCTCGCGCAACGGGGTTTACAACAAGGTTTTTCGGTGGGCTGGCTGAGTGGTCGAAAGCGGCGGTCTTGAAAACCGTTGAGGGTTTATCCCCTCCCGGGGTTCGAATCCCTGGCCCACCGCCATATAACCTTTAAAATCAAGGAGTTATATCGTTTTTGATTTTATACCCACGAATATGCCCATTAATAGAATTTGATGGGCTTTCGTCCCCCTCCTCCACTGATCTTTCTACACTTTATCCACCGAAGGGACTCCTCCCCGTATCAAACAGAACCGACCCCCACCCCTGGGGTGCCCCCCACTTTACGTTTGGGACTCCTAAGCTACCCTCTACTTATTAATCTTGACGAACGATTTTGCGCAACGCTTCATTCGAAACTGGCATCGGTAGATGTATTGCACTGGATCAAGATACCTGTGTGGATAATAAATGTAGAATAACAACATAATTATCAGGGGTATAAAGTGAGGAAATTGCTTTTATTTTTTGTACTTTATTACAGCGCCTCTGTATGGGCCTGGAACCCTTTTAAAGCAGATGAACCTGTTGGTTTAAAGAGTTGTGCGGTTTACTGGGATGGCTGGTCGTTTCACCCCATGTCTGACGAGGATAAAGAAGCACTCAGGGGGAAGGGGTTCGCATTTTATGAAGTAAGGTACGAGGCTACGGGGGCAACTTACAACATCGGCGTGCATTCCAGCGTCACAAAGAGTACATCCGAGGAAGAGGCAAAGGTACGAGTCTACGAACTTTTAAACAGCCACAAATATCTCGTAGAAAGCATGTGCGGAATATACAAGTGACGTATTACGATCTAGCGCATGCCAATGCCAAGGCTGGATTTAAGTTTTTTCTGTATTTTCTATTGGGTGCATGTTTCTACGTAACTACTTCTGCCTATGCGGCTGATAATACCTTCTCCCCAAAAAGCTGCGAATACACTTTTGAATTCCCTGGCCAGCCTACGTATCGAAACATTTATGACCCTCAAGTCGGTGAACGGGTTGAAGCTTCTTACAATTTTGGCAGTGTTGATGATAGCTACTTTCTCCGCGCAGAATGTGTCGCGTATAGGGATGCAACCGCAATAAACAGAGATGGCATCTACAAATTACTGATCTGGTTCGCTGAAACGAATGGCTTACAATACCCGGAATACAGCTACGCTGAAACTTCTAAAGGGATGTTTGGAACTATCCGTGGTTACAAGCGAGTTGGTGAAACACAAGCCACCTATATTATCCACGTATATGTAGGTAGAAATTCAGTCGCATCAATGTATGTTGGCGGGCCTTCCAAAACTTTTCCACAGCCAGGAATTACTGCCTTCCTGAACTCGATCAAACTAAAATAACACTCCTTATAAAATGGTCCGAAGTATGTTTACAAGACTCACCGCAATATATTGGCTTTTCGTTTCTTTGTTATTGGTATGTTCGCCGGGATTTGCTGGCAGCATGGAAGACTTATGGGACAGTATGACTGTGGATAGGACGCTGAAAAAATGCGGTATCAATCCAGATGATGTTGGTAGACATGGGAACTGGTTCCTGCCTGAAAATCATCCTTCAACTTCAAACCTTATTAGAAATATTCGTCACATAAATCCATCGTCACGTGCATTGCGGGGAGGCCTGTATATCGATTTCCAAAACGAATCACAATTGTTTATATCAGGTTTAAGGTTTGCGGCACATACAAATAATAATAGTTGCGCGGCGACGCCCTACACCAAGTTCAACTGCTATGGCTCAAGTGTTCCAGGAAAGTATGCAACAAATTTCATCTGCGATCCTTTCCCTCCCACTAACAATGGTCACCCACCCAATTTATGCCTGATTTCTATTAAACCTTTTTTCAATGATAAGAGTGAACTTTTGAAATTCCTTGAAGACCAGGGGGTTTGCGAAAAATAACCAATGGTTATGAAATAAAAACCTCCCTAACTGGTCAGCTTTATCGTGGCTGATCTTGCTTCAAGGCCTCAAACTCTGCCAGTAAGGTTTCCAGCATGGTGATGGGGTAGCACTCGTCGAAACCGCCTCTTGTATGAAAAAATTCAACCTGCTCCCTTGGCAGACGCTTACGTCTGTAACGCTTATGGATATCAGCTTCTATCGCATGAGCCTCATTCCCAGTTTCAAATGGCACCGATTTGACCACTTTAACTAAGGCAGCCTCCGGTAGCCCATATCTTGTAACACGATTGTCTACTGATTTCGCATATCCGAGTTTCAGCCATTCGTCAGAGTCAACTTTGATGTGTAGCAGATATAGATTGCTGGGCAGTGAACGGCTGGTTTCTTCGCAGATTTGGCAAAGGAAGTTCCCTCTACGCATATCGCCGGTTTGAACCTCCTGGTCATGACCACAGGGTAGTCTGTACAAGCGATAGTTATTCTTCTTCCCAGACCCTAACAGCTTACATCCCTGCTCTTCGGCCTCCTGTTTTAACTTTTCCGATCTGCAAACTTTGCAGTCAAAATCACCTCTACGCACATCGCCAGTCTGAACCTCTTGTTCGTGACCACACGGCAGTCTGTAATACCGATAGGCTTTACTTCTTCCCCTGCCCAGTAACTCGCAGCCTTTTTCTTTTGCTTCCTGATTTAACTTATTATCGAGACAGGTATGACAACGGAAAGAGCCTTTGCGAACACTAGTCGGCGCTAACTCCTGCTCGTGGCCACAGCGTAGACGGTAAACACGGTAATTGGTGTCCTTGCCCGGACCTAATAGCACACAGCCGTTCTCCGCAGCCTCCTGCTCCAGCTTGTCGTAAAGGCAAATTTTGCATTGTACTGCTCCTTCACGCATAGCGTATGTGTGTACTTCTTGCTCATGACCACATGGCAATTGGTATTTGCGATATCTTGGGTTATCCGCTGAACCTAACAGTTTGCAACCCTGTACCTGGGCTTCCCGCCGAAGTCGATCTTCAAGGCAGGAACTACATCGGATGCCCCCCTTGCGCATGCCAGCGGTGTGAATCTCTTGTTCATGACCACACGGCAACAAGTAGAGCCGATAATTTGCGTCGCGTCCTGGCCCCAGCAACTTACAGCCCTGTGCTTCGGCCTCCTGATTCAACTTTTCGGCCATGCAGGTTTGGCAGCGGAAGCCGCCCTGGCGCATTTTGGCAGTTGCTACAAGTTGCTCATGTCCACAGGTGAGCCTGTAAAGGCGAGTGGCTCTATTCTGGCCTGCACCCAGCAACTTACACCCTCGCGCCTCCGCTTCCTTTATGTGCTTTCGAGTTGTCGGGCTATTCCAGTCCATGCAGCAAGATTACCAGATCGATAGAAATGAGTTATAAGCAGGTTTCTTCATACTAGTTACCCATAAAACCCTATATCAATCCCGTCGCATTAAGCTCGCGCTCCGCGCAACTCTGCCAGTTTCAGACTCCTTCGGCACGAACTGGTCTGGCTTCATAGCCATTGATAGTCTTTCCCTCAGCACAGCGTTGCCTCCAGGCGTCTGTCTTCGGCCCTGTGGATTTGCCACCGCAGATTCGGCACACACGCTTGCCGCTCAGTGCGGGTGATCTGCAATGCTGTGTGGTGTGTTTTGAGGTGGCCTGACACCTGGGACATCGAATCTTATCGCCTGCTAGTGTTAAGCATTTTTCTATCGTCATCTTTGTAGGGGTAGCACCTCGATGCACAGGACCCCATGATCTACTCGATTCACGCTTCAACCTGACCAATATATTCTGCTTCATCGTTAAAGCGTGATGGGTTAACCTCACTGGTAAAAGATAGCTGAATCGTGATTGGGGTGGCTACCATGAAGCCGTTCTTCTTGATAATCGTGGTCTGTATGATCCTCGCCGGTTGTGCAGCTTCTAAAATACAAAACAGCGCAGACCAAGTTGACGCATGTCTCAAGCAAGTCGATCTTCGACCTGAAAATGCTGTGGCGAAAACTTTGGTCGGGTATGACGTGAGACCAAGCCCTTCTCAGTTAGCAAACCACAAATATCCGACACGCAGACATGTAGATTTAATCGGAAATTATTGGGATCAGCAATTTCAATGCCGATCAAACTTTGAACGAGACTTGAACGCAGTAGGAGTTGATGCAACGTCGCCTGAAATGATCGTGTTTAATGCAGGATTAAACCAACTATATAGGGTCCAGGGCGAATTCCTATCAGGCGGCTTAACGTACACCGAATATTTTCACGAGAAAATGAAGTTACGAGAGACGGTACAGACCAAGCTGGCGCAGATAAAGGAGCAGAACCGGCAGCAGGCTGCCGCGTCCGCTAAGGCATTTGCGGATGGATTTAATCGAGGTATGGAAAGTTATAAGCCCATAACGATGCCGAGTATCAGAGGAAACCAGACCAACTGCACCTCTACTAACTATGGCGGAATAGTAAAAACAACCTGTGACTAGCCAGTTTATTTGATTGCCGCCTCTTCTTGGTTATTTCCTGAGCTGTAAGCAATGCTGCGGATATGTTTAGGTTTCTCGCGGCTTCCTCCCCGGCGTCCGGTTGCCTGACAGCAGCCCATACTTATACCCCATCTCTTCAAGCTCACGAAGCCGGGAACTGGCTTCACTGTATGCCGCTCGCGCCTCCTGTGTGCATTCGCCATGGCGGTATTGTGGGTGGTCAGGGCCTTTTTTGATGGATGAAGGGCGGCGTGCGCCGTGGAATCGGCATGTTTTGCACCCCCAGGCTGCCGGGTTCTTGCAGCGTTCGCCTGTTGAACGCTTTATCGCCGTGCACTGGTTTTTAATGTGAGGAAGTGGCATAGGCTTTCCGTACTAAGCTATTAGTCGCTGACCTTTCGAAAGTTGGTTCCAGGCTTCACCGAAATCACCGAACTGCACCGAAACGGTGACGACGGTGCACAAATATATACGCAATAAAATCACCGAAATCACCGAAACGGTTACGATTTTGGCAATCACCCAGCACCGATTTCACCGATCCCCCTATAAGGGGGTCGGTAACGGTGAGTGATTCGGTGATTCTGGTAATGATATACCCCCCTCATCCTGTATAAGGTGGCCGCCAGCGATTAGCCCCTTTAAAGCGGTTCGCGCTCTGTCTGCGCGATGGCTTGTAGGAATATCTGGTAGCGCGTCTTTTGCCTTCTCAAAGGCATCGTCATAGCTAAGCTGGCCAACAGAAGTCAATTCCGGTCGCAGCACCTCGTATACGGCCTTCTGGTTGCCGTTCAGACTTTTGCGGGGAGGTAAGGCCGGTCCGGTATACACAACGGCGCAACTGGTTTCAGGCAGGCCAGTGGCATCTTTGCCCACGTTATATGAAGCGAGGTCGAATGACTCCGACACCGACCCGTCAGCGTCCTTTGATTTGTCAATTTTCCATTTATGACCATCAGCCTGTTTGTTCACAAGTATCACGGTATCCATTGCTCCGTTCATGGAGGAGTGGCCACGCAGACCGCTAGACGGATTTTTTCCAGAATGGTGTACCAGTACAACCAGTCCATTCAATGCCTTGTGGATCGCCTTGGCAGCAGCCAGCAGCAGCCCCATATCAACCGATGAATTCTCGTCCGACCCCGGTGAAGCCTGATTCAGCGTGTCAATAAAGACAACGCACTCGTCGCCGACTTCTTGCTGAATTACATCCAACAGGGCATCAACGTCTGGCCGATACTTCAGGTTGAACGCATCAAGTACAAGGCGAAGATTTTCCACCGGTGACTGATTGTGAATCTCCCAAGCCCTTATACGCTTGGCGATTCCTGTTGCTCCTTCCAGAGCAAGGTATATTGCGCTGCGCTGCTGTATCGGTCTGTTAAACCAAGTAGAACGCCCTTCGCTGACCGCTATTGCCATATCAAGAGCCAGAAAAGTCTTCCCCGACCCTGGCGCACCGTAGATCGCAGCTAATCCCTGCGCAGGTAGCAGGTCTTTTATCAACCATTCCATCGGTGGCTGATCGTACAGATCACGGGGGCTGAGCAATCTGAACCTTGGTTGAGCTACTTCTTTCCCTGAGTCATCTATTTCAACAGCTCGCTTATATTGCCATCCGTGCTCTTTGGCATGGTGCATCAGAGTGCCGATACCAATCCCACCTGAACGATCATATGTATTGAAAATATTGGTCAATGAAGTTTCCGCATCTTTTGCACTATTACTGTCTGCCCAATGATTTTCAGACTGCTTGCTCCATTCAGTCACAAGGTCTTTACCTACAGACCATCCAAGTGATGCAACAGACCAAATAATATCCCGCCAGTTGTCGTAAGGAATATCCGGGGATATCTGACATAACGCGCTCGTTATTGTTTGTACGTTGCTTTCTGTTTCGGGCCACGCTTGCCCAGCGAGTGTGTCTGTTAATATGTCTTTCTGGCTGTTTAAATGTACAACATTGTCGCATGGTGGTTTACCAAACCAGTCACGCTCCAATTCCAAAAACTTTTCTGTAGCGTCAACAACGTTCCCTCTACCGGAAATACCAGTGATTGTCAGGAACCGTTTGCTGCCGTAAAGTTCTTTTCCTTGACCTGCATTCCCCCCTTTTATCTTTGTTCTACTTAAACCGAGCATCCGAAGCCCTTTCAGACTGGGGCTGATTTCCCTATATGTGCCAAGGCGTTTCCATACTGATTTCGCTTCGTCAATATTCTCACTCACCCCATCCAGATCAACACCAATAAGATAAAGACCATTGCCGTCGTCGTCCGTTGTAATAGGCTCATCAGTAAGTACGATGCCTATTCCGTCAGATTTACCCTCTTCATAAGCGTTATATGCCTTATCGAATGATGCCCAGTTACAGGGTTTGAGTGCATTTATCTTGTTACCGGATGTAATGCTTATGGGTATCTTGTCGAACTTGCCATTTGCTTTTTCTTCCCCGGCCTGCCAGATGACCCATCGGTCATGTAGCTTAAGTAAGTCGGGTATGTTTTCGGTGTGAATACCAGTTTGTTTGTATTTTCTTAAGGAGTTATTCATGAATCATGCGCCCAAGACTGATTTTAGCAATGCACCCAATTGGGTTTCATCTACGTGGAATACAGTTTTATGGCATTGTTCTGACACGAACCAAAAGTCATTTGACTGACTTGAAGCGATTCCGGGTGCAAAGGCAGCTATAACTTCCTTCTTTTCTGAGACCGCGTATTGAATTTCTGCAATGGTGCCGTAACAGTCAGGCGAGTTTATGTAGCAAATAACGAGGTCGCTGGCGGCGATGCAGCGGTGTGAACGATGAATCACTTGTGTGCGTGATAACTGAGCGCCTTCACAGATCAAGGAGCCGAAAACACCATGCGTATTCTCACCGTGAAAGCATCCATGGTCGCACCCAGTGAAAAAAGGGCCTACATAGGTGAAACCGCTGCATTTAATTGGTCCATCGGAATAAGTATGGTTTCGCAATCCAGGCACCAACTGGTGTCGCCAGCAGTTCTTTTTAATCTTCCCAGCCATATATATACTAATCATCGCAAGCTCCCTCCTGATATTGAAAATCACGAGATGCCTTCGATGTTTGCGACCCTGCCGAAACATTTTTATTAGAACAGTTAACCGCTGGTTCTACCTGCAAGATGCGCCGTATTTCTTTCACCGGCCAAGCCAACCGGCCATTGAAACGTATTGGCCTGATAGGCCCACCGTAGCAGGCCCACGCCCTTAAGGTTTGCGACTTTCGATTCAAGTAGTACGCGGCTGCGGCTGTAGTCAGAGTTGGGGCATTTATTACCTCCAGTTTTGGATAAGCAGTTTCTTTAAGAGATGGTGACTTGTAACAACGATCATGCTTTAAAGGCGGTGTAGTAGACATTAATGATTCCTCACCAATGTCCAAGCGCACATTGCACAAAATATGACGTGAGCTGCGACACTCGGACAGTAAAAATCCATTCCCTTTCGAGGCTTAATGAACTTCAATCGCAGCTATTTGGTAACCCGGTAGTGGGCCGGGAAATCGTTAACTCGCTATTAATTTGAGTTAACTTTTATGCCCGCTCGACGAGTTGCTCCAGGAGGCATGGGCGGTAGGCGCTGGAATGGCAATTAACGCCGATCAACAACAGTGTGTCAAATCAACAATCGGTTTGAATGCTGGAGTTGGCGTACTGCCATTCAGTAAAAATTACGATAGTTTGAAACTTTCCGACAATGGATGATAGGTGCAGCTTAGAACAGTGATATAGATTCATGCCCTCTTATGCGAAATCGGTATAACTTTCGCCACTTTGCCACCTGAATGTTCGCAGTAATCAGCCCACGCTTGCATCAGCTCTGTCCGCTTCGGCAAGTACGAACCGCGTTGGTAGGCTGCTTCCGCTTTGTCCTTCAGTTGGTGCGCCAAAGCGTGCTCAATCACTTCTCGTGGGAATGGCGACTGTTCTCCGGCCCAGTCTCTGAAAGTGGACCGGAAGCCATGTGGGGTTGCCACTCGGTTCTCCATATAGCGATCTGTGTACCCTTCGTCCCCGCGAACCACCGCCTTCTTATGGAGGCTCTTTACGACCTTCGCAATGGTCATATCAGACAACGTTGCGGCACGCTGGCCGGGGAATACATACTCACCATCCGTTTGCCCTTGTAACGTCTTAAGGAGGCTTACGGCCTGTTTTGAAAGTGGCACGACATGCAGCTTCTTCGCTTTCATCCGGTCGGCTGGTATCGTCCACTGGGCTTCATGAAGGTCGATCTCGCTCCACTTTGCGAACCGTACTTCACCTGATCGTGCGGCAGTCAATATGGAGAATTCTAATGCCCTTGCAGCAACAGAGTGCGTGCCCTTTAAGTCACCCATAAATCGTCCTATCTCGCAGTAACTCAATGCTGGGTGGTGCTTGTTACCTTTTAATGCACTTGCCGAGGGTAGCAGCGTGTCCAGGTGACCCTTTAACCTCGCCGGGTTATCGCCCTGGCGGAAACCTCGCGTGGTGGCATATGCAAGGACTGCTTCTATACGCCCTCGCACCCTACTTGCCGTTTCTGTTTTGGTCGTCCAGATTGGTTCCAGAACTTTAATGATATGTGCGGTAGTGATATCAGATACCGCTAGTTCGCCTATTATAGGAGTGGCATAGGCGTCCAAACTGCTACTCCACTGGGCTGGTGTTTTCGGGTTCTTCCACTTCTTTTCAATGGAAGCAATGTAATCGGCTGCACAATCATCAAACGTCTTACGACTGGCGCGAGCAGCCGCCAGTTCATCTTTCTTTCTATCGCGTTCACTCAAAGGGTCCAACCCCTGCTGTATCTGGCGTTTCATCTCGCCAGCCACTTCCCTCGCCGCTTTAAGCGAAACAATCGGATAGCTTCCTAAGCCGTGGTCGCGCACCTTACCGGCAACGGTCGCACGTAAAATCCATGAACGGGAGTTCTCGTTAGAAACTTGTAGTTTCAGTCCAACTACACCCCCGACCGTGTAAACTCCCTGGGATTTCAATTTGCGGACTGCTGCTTCACTTAATGGTGCTACTACCTTCGGCATTTTGCTAACTCCCACCCACGATAAAACCCACGAAAAATATCAAATACAGTTTACCACCGACTGATAAGAGATTACATAAAACATTAATAAATGTGCATAACTATATGTTATATAAGATGTTATAGATCATGTTAAAATTAAGTGGTTGATTTAAAAACAGTTACTGTATGGCGGTTGTCGGACTGGCCCACCGCCATTTCAAGGGGTTTCAAGCGATCGAGGCCCCTTTTTCATTCCGGATCCGCCGAATGGCTTCGCGATCGCGCCTGTCATGTGCCCAATATGGGTATTGCAAACAAGACCACCGCGTATCCTGCCCGGCGTATGCTTAAGCCATGCAACCAGCAATCTTTGACAGACGCATCAAGCTGACCGCCAGGCGACACTGGCAGCAGGCCACCGACTACGCCTACTGGATGGGCATGGCCATCGGTATGTTAGCCGGGGCGGGCCTGGGTGTAATGGTGGGACTCGCCTGGTAGCCACCGGGGCGCCTGCCGCCAGCGGTTGCCAAGCTCCGACGCCCGACTGTCAAGGTCCGGCCAGCATCCCCCTCAAGAGGCTTTCCTGTCCCGGGTGGCCTCCCCCGCATTCACCGCCAGGGCAAGATTTTCGGCTGTACAGCTGGACAGCCTGTCGGTGCCAGGCCCGTAGGCGTAGATGAACTGGCCACGCTTGAGGGTATCGATCATGGGTTTCGCGACTTCGGTGCGGACCGCAGGACAACCCCAGGAACGCCCCAGGCGTCCCGCCGCCTGGGCGCCGTCCGGATCCACGTAGGGGGCTCCGTGCATGACAATCAGGCGCTCCATGGCGGATTGGTTGTAGCCCCTGCTGAGGCCGTGCAGCTTCAGCGAGTAGCCATTGCCCCCCTGGTAGGTCCTGTCGGTCAGGAACAGGCCCAGGCTGGTCTGGTGACTGCCGTTGCGGTCGGAAAATTCGGTGGGTATGTCGCCACCTGAACCCTGGCCATGGGCCACATGCTCCTTGAAAAGCAGCTCGCCGCGCTCCAGGTCTACCACCCACAGGCGCTGCTTGCGGGAGGGCATGGTGTAGTCAATTATGGCCAGGCGGTGAGCGTCCTCGCCCACGCCCTTGTCCTGCGCGCATTTCATCGCGGCGACGGCCTCCTCGATGGCAGCGGGCTTGAGTGTCGGGGCGAGCCGGCTGATCAGTTCGACGGGGTCGGCCTTTACCTGGCCGCAGGCAAACAGGCACAGGGCCAGCGCGGGTGCTAGACGCATCAGGAATGTCTCGGTGGAGTTTGCAGCCCGTATGATAGCCTATACAACTCCTGGACGATATGGCCCGGGGCGCCAGCAATGTGGCTGCCGGCGCCAGTCTGCGGGGTGTCGGCCATTGACCAACTTTCTCCCTTGGTTTTTGGATATTTCGCCCTTATTATCTGTCTCAGTAAGCAACGCACCTGTCGTGCGCGCAACTACGGAGTAATTCGATGCAAGACAAGAGCCTTTACAACATGAATGCAGCCGGCCTGGAGTCGGTGATCGGCACCAACAAGGTGCTGAAAAACACGTACATGCTGTTGGGTCTGACCCTGCTGTTCAGCGCTGTCACAGCCGGCATCTCCATGGCCGTGGGGCTGGGCCAGGGCGCGGCCCTTATCCTGATGCTGGTGGGTTTCGGCCTGCTGTTCGTGGTGAACCGCACAGCTGACAGCAGCAAGGGCCTGCTCGCCATCTTCGCCTTCACCGGCGTGATGGGCGCCTCCATAGGCCCGATGCTGAATTTCTACCTCGCCATGCCCAATGGCCCGGCCCTGGTGATGCAGGCGCTGGGCGGCACCGCGGTGGTATTTTTCGGGCTGTCGGCCTACGCCCTGACCACCCGCAAGGATTTTTCCTACATGGGCGGCTTCCTCATGGTGGGCCTGCTGGTGGCCGTGGTGGCGATGATCGCCAATATCTTCCTGGCTATCCCTGCGCTGTCACTGACCATCTCGGCCGCGGTCGTCATGATCATGTCCGGACTGATCCTGTTCGACACCAGCCGCATCATCAATGGCGGCGAGACCAACTACATCAGGGCGACAGTGTCGTTGTACCTGAATATCTACAACCTGTTCATTCACCTGCTGCACCTGCTCACCGCCATGGGCGGCGATGACTGACAGCTGCGACGGCGCAAGCAAACCCCGGTCCCGGCCGGGGTTTTTTCTTCGTGCACAGGACCTGCGGTATGTCGCGACAGGCATGGATGCCGTTAGCGCCGCCGCCCCGCAACGCCGATGATCTATTCCCTGCTGGTCATGTCACCGCCCGCCTCCGGCTCCAGCGCGGCCACTGCCGCCCGCTTTGCCCAGGCCCTGATCGAGGCGGGGCACAGCATACGCCGGGTGTTCTTCCTCGATGAGGGCGTCACCTGCGCTTCCTCCCTGGCGGTGTTTCCCCAGGACGAAAGCAGTGGCCTGCAGGCCTGGGTGGACCTCGCGGAGCGGCACGGGGTGGACCTGGTGCTGTGCGTCAGCTCCGCGCTGCGCTACGGCATGCTGGATAATACGGAAGCCGAGCGCCACGAACGGCCCTGTGCGAGTATCCACCCGCGTTTCACGATTTCCGGGCTCGGCCAACTGGTCGACGCCACCGCGACCTCGGACCGACTGGTAACCTTCGGGGGCTGAGCATGGTGGAACCCGCAACCAGGAGCACCCTCGCTGTCATCCGGCACGCGCCCTATGGCAGCAGTCTCGCCCGCGCCGCCATCGACGTGTCCCTGGCCAATGCCGCCTTCGACCAGCCCGTGGAGCTGCTGTTCATGGGCGACGGCGTGCTGCAATTGCTGCCCGCCCAGGACGCGGCCGCGCTGGGCCGCAAGAACCTTGCCCGCCTGCTGGCCTCGCTGCCCCTGTACGGTATAGAGCAGGTCTACGTGGATGCCGAGTCGGCGGCACGTTACCGGGTGGACCTGGCACAGTCGCCGGTGGCGGCGGTGCCACTGGAAGCCACCGCCCTGCGCGCGCTGCTGCGCGAGCACGACCAGTTGCTGGGGTTTTGAGGGTGGTCCTGCACACTGTCAACGCCTCACCCGCCAGCCGGGCCTTTGCGGAGTGCCTGCGACTGGTGGCGCCGGGTGACAGCATTCTGCTGCTGGGCGACGGGGTGTACGCGGCCATCACCGGCACCGCGGCCCGGGCGCAGCTGGAGGCGACGGACGCCGACCTGCATGTCCTTGAACAGGATGCCGCCGCCGCGGGCATACTGGATCAACTTAGCGGCGTGGCTGCGCTGGACATGGCCGGCTTCGTGGCCCTGTCAGAGCGCTGCCCCCGCCAGCTCGCCTGGTTCTGAATGCCATGCTGCCCGACACCGCCTTTGACAGGGAGGGCTTTCTGCGCAGCCTGGAGGACTGGACGCCCGAGGTGGCCGAGCAGATCGCCGCCCGCGAGCAGCTGGTGTTGACCGACGCCCACTGGGAGGTCATCCGGCTGCTGCGGGACTACTACCGCGAGTTTGACAGCTCGCCGGCCATGCGACCGCTGGTAAAATACTGTGCCCTGAAACTGGGCGCCGACAAGGGCAGGAGTATTTACCTGCTGTCACTGTTTCCCGGCTCGCCCGCCAAGCTGGGCAGCAAGCTCGCCGGCCTGCCCAAACCCGATAACTGCCTGTAGGGAATCGACGTGAACGCCAAGCATTTTCGGGAGCCGACGGTGGAGCACGCCTTCGCCGCCTTCGTCCGTATTCTCGGCAAGGGCAAGAGCGGCAGCCGCTCCCTCAGCCGGGCCGAGGCGCAGCAGGCGTTCGCCATGATCCTGCGCGGCGAGGCCCAGCCGGTGCAGGTGGGCGCGTTCCTGATGCTGCTGCGGGTAAAGGAGGAAACGGGCGCCGAACTGGCGGGTTTCGTGGAGGCCTGCCGCGCCCAGATGACCGCGCCGCCGGCCCTGGCGGTGGACCTGGACTGGGCCAGTTATGCCGGCAAGAAACACCAGCACCCCTGGTACATCCTGGCGATACTGCTGCTGGTGCAGGCCGGTTACCGGATATTCATCCACGGCGCCGATGGCCATACCGCCGGGCGCCTGTACACCGAACAGGCGCTGCGTGAGCTGGCCCTGCCCGTGGCCGGGAGCTGGGCCGAGGTCGAGACGCAGCTGGACACGCTGGGCCTGAGTTACCTGCCGCTGCGCGCCTTCTGCCCCGGCCTGCACGAACTGGTGCACTTGCGCCCCCTCCTCGGCCTGCGCTCTCCGGTAAACACCCTCACGCGGATGTTGAACCCCCTGGGCGCGCCCTGTGGTATCCAGAGTATTTTTCACCCCGCCTACGCCAGCCTCCACCAACAGGCGGATCGCCTGCTGGGGCAGCCCCGGGCGCTGGTTTTCAAGGGCGACAGCGGCGAGGTGGAAATCAAACCCACCGCCGATACCCGCCTCTACTTGCTGGAGGGTGACCAGCAGACTGAACTCACCCTGGAACGACGCCTGGACCAGCGGGTGGCGGACGTCAGCATCCCGGGCGTTGCGCCGCTGCGGGCGCTGTGGCATGGCTCCCTGGAGGATGACTACGCCAGGGAGGCGGTACTGGGAACAACCACTGCGGCCCTGCTGCTGCTGGAGCCCCGCCTCGACATGGCCGCGGCGCGCGAGAGGGCCGCCAGCCTGTGGCAGGCCCGCGATCCCGGCCGGCTGGCAAGGGCTGGGGCAGGCTGATGCCGCTGTCCCAGGTAAACCCCGACGCCTACCAGGCGCTGCTGCAGGCCAAGTGCGAGCGAACCAGCGAGCTGCTCGCCCCGCTCGGCCCGCCGCCGGCGCGGGTATACCCGTCTGCCCCCACCGGCTTTCGCATGCGCGCCGAGTTTCGCATCTGGCATAGCGGTGATGATCTGGACTATGTAATGTTCCGCCCCGAGGACCGGGCGACACCGGTGGCGATAGACCACTTCCCCATCGCCTGCCAGCGCATCCAGCAGCTGATGCCCCGCCTGCGCGCGCTGCTCAGGGCCAACCGGATGCTACGTCGCAAGCTGTTCCAGGTGGAGTTTCTCTCCACCCTGGCCGGCGACACCCTGGTCACCCTCGTCTATCACCGCCCGCTGGATGAGCAATGGGAGGCCGAGGCTGCAACCCTGGCCCAGGCCCTGGAGATTTCCCTGGTGGGACGCAGCCGGAAACAAAAACGGGTGATAGGCCGGGATTTCGTGCGTGAGCTGCTGCTGGTGGAAGGCCGCGAACTGAGTTATATCCAGTACGAACAGTCATTCACCCAACCCAACGCGGGTGTCAATATCAGCATGCTGGGCTGGGCCTGTGAACGCGCCGCCGGCCTGGACGGCGACCTGCTGGAACTCTACTGCGGCAACGGCAACTTTACCCTCGCCCTGGCCCGGCATTTCGACCAGGTCATCGCCACCGAACTCGCCAAGACGTCGGTGCGGGCCGCGCGCGACAACATCAGCGCCAACGCGGTGGAAAACGTGCAGGTGATCCGCCTGTCCGCGGAGGAAGTGGCCGAGGCCCTGGCCGGCACCCGGGTGTTCCGGCGGCTGGCGGAGCTTCCCCGGGCGCTGCACGAATACGATTTGCGCACCCTGTTCGTGGACCCGCCCCGGGCCGGCCTGGATGAGCACACCCTGGCCATGGCGGCCGGGTTCGCTGCGGTGATCTACATATCCTGTAATCCCGATACCCTGGCAAAAAACCTCGAGCAACTGTGCAAGACCCACCACATTGCCGACTTCGCCCTGTTCGACCAGTTCCCCTATACTCACCACATGGAGTGCGGCGTACTCCTGCTGCAACGCGATCATTGACCTGGCCAACACCCGCGGCTGTCGCCGAAGGAGACCACGATGTCAACTGCAAAACTCTCCCCCGCCGAAATCGAGGAACTGTTGCCGGCGCTACCCGACTGGGGACTGGACAAGCACAAGCTGTTCCGGCATTTCGTGTTTGAGAATTTTATCGACGCCTTCGGCTTCATGACCCAGGTGGCACTGCTGGCGGAAACCATGAATCACCACCCGGAGTGGTCGAACGTTTACAACCGGGTGGAGATCTACCTCACCAGTCACGATGTGGATGGCATTTCGGAGCGGGATTTTATCCTCGCCCGCCGCATAGACAGCCTGCTCTGAGTCAGCAGCGGATTCCGAAGGACAACAGGCGCCGCCCAAGCACCTCGTCCAGGCGCTCCGAGTCGGCGGCGTTGATCTCGATATGCCTGAGTTTCAGCCTGGCGTAGAGTTCGCGTCGGTGCAGCTTGGCAGCGAGCTCGCCGGCGGGAATGTCCGCGTCCCAGCAATCGATATAGATACTGCCGTCGGGTATGTAGAAATCCGCCAGCACCAGTTCCTCGACAGGCAGGGCCCGCTGGTAGGCATGGGCCAGCTGGGCCAGGTACAGCCAGTTGCAGACCCGGGTTTCCAGTGGCGATGCCAGTCTATGCCCGTCTACGCCCTGGCAGGGCACGGCGGCGCTGGCGGCACTGAACAGGTCCGGCTCGCCGTCAGCGGGCGGCGCCACGGGCTGGCTCTGGTCTGACTGGCGGGTGAGCTCCCGGTGAATGACCGGGTTGTCGATAATTTCATGGGGCCAGGTGACGTAGAAAGCCCCGCTGTTTTCACTCTCTTCCTGCTGCCCGCCCAGGGATCTGCCCAGGGCGGTCAGCTCCCAGCCAAGAATACTGTGGTGTTGCAGGCCCAACTCCGCCAGCGCACGGTTGATCTGCCTGGGGTGCAGGCGGGAGTAATAGCGGCACATGGAGGCGGCGGTAATGCGCTGGTTGGACTCGATGGCCGCCAGCAGCGGGTGCTGTTCCAGGCGCTCCGGCCAGACGATATAGCGTCCGAAACGGCGGCTGTGCTGGAAGCTGCCGCCCTCGAATTCGCCCTTGGGCGTCAGCACCCAGGCGTCGCCGGCGCGTTGTATCCAGCCGTAGTCCCTGAGGGTGGCGAACAATTGTTGCGCGGGAATCTTGAGCTTTCTCGCCAGCGCGGTGGTGGAGAGCCTGTTATCTTCCGGCTCCATCAGCGCGGCGCGGGCACCAGTTCGCGATAGCGCAGGGCCAGCGCGGCGTACACCGCGTCGGCGAAATCGGCGGCGCTGTGATCCAGCGACTCGAGCACTTCGACCAGGTGCTCATTGTCTTCCCGCTCGGCCCAGTTCTTGATGTAGCTGCCTTCCTTGTAACCGTGATCCTGGCGGAAAAAATTGAGGACGTTCTTGCCCACGTAGGATGTATAGAGGCTGTCGAAATCCAGCCCGCTGGCCAGCATCAGGTCCCAGAACAGGGACACTGAAAAACTCTTGGTCTGCAGGCAATACAGCGCCAGTTGCTCGGTGGCCTCGCGCACCTGCAGGCCGGAGGGCTGGTGGGACGCCAGTTCGCGGGCAATCTCACCGGCGATCTGCTCCACCGACTTGCCGTCGCGAAACAGCGCCGACAGCCCGAAGTGCCAGATATCGATGACTTCCAGCCGCACCTGTTCCATATCGGGCGCCTGCTTCTTCCACCACTTGTAACCGTAGTGCTCGATCAGTTCGCCGCACTCTATCCAGGCGGCCCGATACCAGGCGAAATTCTGTTCCACCCAGTGGTCGTGAACCCGGGAATTCATGCTGTGCTGCATGCGCAGCATGTTAATGAGTGCCTGTTCCAAAACGCCTCCTCTATTAGCGAATGGGCCGGCCCGGCAACGGCCGCAAATGGTGCCCGAGGCCGGAATCGAACCGGCACGCCGCGTTAGCAGCGGGAGATTTTAAGTCTCCTGTGTCTACCAATTTCACCACCCGGGCGCGGGATGATTCGCAAGGTTTGCCTCGCCTGGAAGCGGCGGCATCATAACACAGTTTTTATTGATTCAGGGCCAGCGGGGGCCGCCGGGAACAGGGCCGGCATGCTACACTGCGCTGCCATGCCCAACACCAGTTCGCGGTAGATGCGCCGACTTTTCCTCACCATCGCGGGGCTAGTATTCGCCTCGATTGCCGTCCTGTTGTGGGCCGCCCGCTCAGAGTCCTTCGTACTGGATGCGCTCCACTGGGCGATGGCTACCTTCACCGACCTGCGCCTGGAGCTGCGCAATCCCCACATCGATACCTACGCGGGAACCCTGAGGGCGGACGAAATCCACTTGCTGCCGGCTTCCGGCGAGGGTCCGGCCCTGGTTTCCCTGCTGGATGTCGCCGCCGCCCTGTCGTGGGGCGACTGGCCGCGGGGCTCCCTGCTGGACACTAGCCTGCGGGCGGAGTCCCTGATGATCTTCGTCTCCGAGCAGGGTAAATCGGCACCCCCCGCCCCCACCCAGTGGCTGGGCTACCTCGACTGGCTGCCCGGCTCCCTGCACCTGGGGCAGGTGCACATGATCACGGCCGCCGCAAACACCTGGATCTTTCCCCTCAAGAACGTCCGCGGCGACCGCCAGCGGTCCGGTCACTACCTGGCCTCGGCCAGCGCCGACTACGGCGGTGAACCGCTGGACATCGAGCTGGAGATTCTCGCCCTGCAAAGCGGTAGCGGCCAGGCGGAAACCAGTGCCCGCATCACCTTCAACGCGCCCGTCAGCGGCAGCAGGGTCGAGGTCAAGGGGTTATTGCATGGCGACAGCCGGGACTTTCAGTACGATGTTGCACTGGATGCCGCCTACCGGGACATCAGCGAGTTTCTCAAGGGGTTTGAGGGCGGCGAAAATCTCGCCGGCAGCCTGCAGCTCAATGGCAGGATGGTCGGCGATGCTGCCGGCTTCGTGCTCTCCGGCGCGCACTTTATGCTGGATAACATGCCCGAGTATGGCTTCGAGGCCGGCGGCGAACTGGCCTACAGCTGGGACGGTGACAGCCGCATAGACCTGTCTGCCAACGGCGAGCTGGCCTCCGTCGCCTACCTGGTGGACTGGCTGGACCTGGAGTTGCCCGGCCTGGGACGGGCCCAGAGCAGTGTGCAACTGCGTGGCAGCCTCGATAAGCCGGTGATCGAATCCTTCCGCCTCACCACGGGCAGCGATACCGGGCTGCAGCTGGCGCTGAGCGGCCGCGCCATCAAACTATACGGGCAGGACGACGACGAGGCGGATACCCACAACACAGTATTCGTCGATGCCCAGGGCCCCTCTCTGGCGGTGCTGCAGGAGTGGCTGGGTGAGTTGCCCTACGATCCCGGCCCCTGGCGGGCCAGTGGCCTTATTTCCGGTGACCAACGGGCCATCGCCATCGACGAGTTGGTGTTTGAAACCGGCGCTCCCGAGTCCATACAGTTGCGGGCCACCGGCAAGGTGGCCAGCATCCTGCTGCCCGGCGACGAACAGGCGGCGCTGGCGGCCAGTGGTATCGAGCTGCAACTGCAGGGCGTGGTGCCGGACTCGGCGCAGCTGGGCCCGTTACTGGGCCGGGATCTCCCCCCCTACCACCGGATACGGGCGGGTCTGGCGCTGGCGGGAAGCCTGGAAGAACTACGGCTCAGCGACGGCAGCCTGGCGATTACCGGCAGTGACCTGGCACTCAATGCGGATGGCGTCAGCGCGGTCTTGCGCCCCGGCCGGGAGCCGCCCCTCTCCCGCCTGCAAGCCAAACTCCGCCTCGAGCTCAGCGATACCAGCGCCCTGTCCCAGTACACCGCCGCCAGGGCACCCGTGCTGGGCCCCCTGCAGGCGAGCGCGCAACTCACCCAGCAAGGGACGAGCTATCAACTGCGCGATATACTCGCCACGGTTCAGTCGGAAGGCTTCAGCTTTGAGGCCCGTGGCCAGCTGCAGGACCTGACAGGATTGGCCGAGCCGACCATCGAGGCCAGCGCCAGCATCAGCGATCCCGACGTGCTGCAGACCCTGACCGGCCTGCCGCTGCAGCCGCTGGACGCCGAACTGAGCGTCAGCAGCTCCGCTGCGGGGATTCACGGCCTGCTCAGGACTGAGATCGGTCGCAACCTGCTGCGCACCAACGCGGTCATCGCCTTTAGCGAAGGCGCCGTCCACAGCCTGCAGGTATCGCTGGATACCCCGCACCTGTACCTGCAGGACCTGTTCAACGTGCGCCAAAACCTGGTGGCCGCAGCGGGCGTCCCGGCGGATGCCGAACAGCTGGAACCGATGGAACAGGTGCGCCGCTCACCTCCGGGTTTTCCCATCGATGCCGCCATCAACATTGGCGGCATCAGTGGCGACAACACCCACATCGACAGCATGGCCCTGCGGGTGACCGGCATCGACCACCGCTATACGCTGGAAAATTTCACTATTTCCTACGGCAATGCGCTGGCGGAGCTGCGGGGTATCGTCGATATCCAGGCCAGGCCCGCCGCCATCAGCCTGTCGGCGAGCGCCACCGCCCTGCCGGTGGCTGCGATACTTGCGGACGTCGGGGTCAAGAGCAGCGCCAGCGGCGCCCTGACCATACTCGGGGGTCTGACCCTCACCGGGGACAATGCCCCGGAACTGATTGGCAACCTCAACGGCAGCCTGGCCCTGGCCCTGGAGAATGCGGTGATCGAGGGCGCCGCCTACGACCTGCTCGCCACTGACCTGCTGGCCTGGATCTACTCCGGGGCGATGGCCGAGGAGTCCACCCATATCGACTGCACCATGGCAAAATTCCAGTTCACCCAGGGCGTCGCCAGCACCGACAGCCTGTATATCGAGTCCTCGAAAATGATCGCCACCGGCACCGCGAAGTTCGACCTGGTCAACCAGACCATGGACTTGCGCATCACCCCGCTCTCCAAATCGCGCAGCCTGCAGGTTCCCTCCGAGGTGCGGCTGCGCGGGGAGATGAGTAAGCCCCAGGCCAGTATCTCCCCGGTAAACGCTGTTGCCGACGCGGCCTCCGCCGCCCTGATGCTGATTCCGGAACTGACCATGAAATTGTTCGGCATCAACAAGCAGGCCACCGGCAGCTACCGACCCTGCAAGGCCGATACAGGTAATTAGACTCTGCGGCTTGCGCGCACTTCGTGCTACACTCGCGCTACACTAAAAATAAATCACAGGACGTGCTATGGCGTCGGCAAGAGGCGAATTCAGCTCCCGCTTTGGCTTTGTCATGGCCGCCGCGGGCAGCGCCGTGGGGCTGGGTAATATATGGGGCTTTCCCACCCAGGCGGCCAGCAATGGCGGAGCCGCGTTCCTGGTGGTCTATCTCATCGTGGCATTCACCCTGGCCTACCCGGCCCTGATGGCCGAGCTGATCATAGGCCGCCACGCCCATGCCAACGCCGTCACCGCCCTGCGACAACTCTCCAATACCGCGCCGCAGCGCCTCATAGGCGGCACCACCGGCCTGATCGGACTCGTCGTCGCCAGCCTTATTCTCAGTTTTTATGCCATCGTGGCCGGCTGGATGATGGCGTTCTGTATCGCCTCGCTGGCTACCCTGGCGGGCGCCGACTCACTGGCCCTGTGGCTGACGGACTTTTCCCTGGAGCGCAACATCCTGGGGATGGTGGCGTTCATGGGACTGACGGTCGCCATCATCGCCCGGGGCGTGCAGGATGGCATAGAGCGCTGGTCTTCCCGGTTGATGCCGGTGCTGCTGCTGACCCTGCTGCTGCTGGTCGTGTACGTGCTGACCCTGGATGGCGCCATGGATGGCCTCAGGGTTTACCTGCTGCCGGATTTCGGGCGCGCCCTGGCGCCGGATCTCATTCTCAAGGCACTGGGGGCGGCCTTTTTCTCGCTGTCGCTGGGCGTGGGCACCATGCTCATCTACGGCTCCTACCTGGACGACAGGCAGAACCTGCCACTGGTCGGCGGCCTGGTGACCGGGGTGGATATCGGTATCGCGGTACTGGCAGGGTTCCTGGTCCTCCCGGCCATGTACGTGGCCCTGCACAACGGGGTGGAGATTTTCACCGCCGGCGGCGAGTTGATCTCCGAGGACACCCTGATTTTCACCGTATTGCCGTCACTGTTCGCGAGCATGGGCATTGCGGGCGTTGTGGTCTCCCTGTTTTTCTTCTTCCTCATGAGCATCGCCGCCCTCACCTCCTCCATTTCCATGCTGGAGGTGCCCGTGGCCTACACTGTCGAAAACCACGGTGTGCGCCGCAAGCAGGCGGCCCTGGCGATAGGCGCCTGTATCGGCCTGGCCAGTACCCTTATCCTGCTCAACTTCGAAACCCTGTTCGGCCTGGTGGTCGCGGTCACGACCCGCTACAGCCAGCCGCTGATCGGCTTTGTATTCTGCATCTATGTGGGCTGGATCTGGCACCGCGACCAGTTGCTGCAGGAGTTGCGCAAGGGCAACCCGGAAGTGGCGCGGGGGCTGTTCTGGAAGATCTGGCCCTGGTGGGTGCGGGTCGTCTGCCCGCTGATCATCCTGGCGATATTCGCCCAGTCCCTGTTGTAAGCGGCAGCCGGCCCTAGTTGAGCGTGATCTGTCCGGTCTCCTCTACCCGCTGGGTAGGGACCAGGCCCCGGAAATCGATCTTGGCGGCAAACCGGTAGGTCAGTTCATCCGTCGGGGTCTGTCCCAGACCCGCCAGCAGGCGCAGCAGCTGGAACAGTTTGAGACTGGCCTGCAGGGTCACTACCTCCTCGCTGTAGCCCTCTATGGTGGGCACCTCATTGGTCACACCCGAGACCACCTCCTTGCCCAGCAGCTCGATGGTGTAACTGATGCCGGCGATGTCCAGGCTCTGCTCATTGGGGTTTTGCACCCGCAGCTTGATTTCGAACCGGGGGCCACCGCCGTCACTGGGCAGGCTGGTAAAACTATCCAGGCTGACGCTGGGTGGGTCCATTTTGGTGGTGAGGCCGGCGCAACCGGCCAGCAGGGCACTGCACAACAGCGCAAGGAAAAACAACCTGGTGCGAATTGGCATGGGCCGACTCCCTGTAAGACTGTCCGGCAGCGACGCGGGCTAACCCCGCCTGTCGGGGCCGGAACTAAAAAAATACACACCGTAGGCGACACTGCCCAGGGCAAAAACCACCGCCACCCAATCGCCGGTCCGGCTGTACATCCAGGCACTGAAAAAAAACATCGCTGCGGCGATCACCAGGGCTATTATGCGCGCTGCGGGGGACATTACTCCAGCGCCTCGCTGCCGGCGGCAGTGCCCGGCTTGTGTGTTGCCACAGTCGCGGGGCCGGGGGAAAACGCCAGGCTGTCATCGGTCAGTGCGGCCAGGGCGCGTTGGCGATCCGTCTCGCTGAATGCACCCGTGGTCAGGCAGAACTCCACCAGGTTGTCGTTGGGATCACGGGTGTATATCGAGTGGCACCAGTTGTGGTCGATCTCCATCACCTCCAGGCCCGCGTCCAGCCAGCGCTGTTTCCTCGCCTGCAGTTCAGCGGCACTGCTGACCCCGAAGGCGATATGATTGATATGGTCCGGCAAGCCCGCTGCCCTGGACAGGTTGGTCTCGAAATCGCCTAATCCCGGTACATCCAGCAGTTCCCAGAAGGCGATGAAATGCGCATCGTCCTCCATGCGGTAGAAAAAATGCTTGGCCTTGCCACCCCCGGGCACCGGCGCAATTTCCACCTTGACCAGTTCAAAACCCATGAGACCTTCGTAAAACTGGTGAATACTGCGGATATCGCGGCAGGCCAGTGCCAGGTGATGGTAAGACATGTTCAGCTCCTATTGCTCCCGAGTGGTATCGACCACGCCCATGGCATCCTGCCCCGCTCCCGCCGGCGCCGGGATCTCCAGGATGCGCTCCGCGATGTCATCATATTCCAGCCGCAGCGCCCGCGACATCACCGCGTGCATATCATAGAGCGCGGTGATGTAGGTTAGCTCCAGGATTTCCTCGTCGGAAAGAGACCGCTGCAGGGCCTCGAACACCGCGTCCTGTACCCGCCCGCCCTCCAGCACCAGCGCGTCCGTGTACGCCAGTACCGCGCGCTCCAGGGGACTGTAGGCATCACTCAGCTGCCAGCTGGGTAGCGCGGCGATCTTGTCCTCCGCCAGGCCAACCGAGCGAGCCGCCTTGCAATGCTGCGAAAATACGAACTGCGAACCCCGGGCAAAGCCAGCCCTGGTCTGGGCCAGTTCCCGCAGTGCAGGATCCAGCTTGCGAGCGGGATCGCGATAGAACCGAAAGCCGTCTACGGCATGTTGCAGGCAATCGGGAACGAGCGCGAATACGGTCCACCAGTTACCCGGCGTACCGGTACTGGTGCCCGGCTCAGCGACCGGGTCGCGCCCCGGGAATAGCAGGTCATAAAGTCTGGTGGCGAGGATTCCGGCCTCTCGCCTTGCCACTTGTCGCAGTCTGGGCATGGCCAGGTCTCCGCTTAGTCGCGCACTGGAAGTCTATCTCCTATACGCCGGTTCGTCGCACCCGCGCAGGACGTAATCATGCCGCATACAGTCCTGGGGTAAAAGTAATAACCCGACGACGAGCTGTGGCGGCAAGAGCCAGTTGCAGTACTGCACATGAGCTTGCAGCCGCAGGCGGCACTTCCCGGGTTCCCGGGAAAGACTTGACATTGACGCTCTATTCTGATTTTTAGATAGCTAAAAGACAGATCGACAATGTATCGATACGCTGGGGAGAGACATGCTGCACCGCAGGCAGGTCGGGGGAAAGGTAGCCGTTGTGCTCGCGCTGATTGTTGGTGGCTTCAGCACATCGGCAGCAGCCCTTTTCGAGAGTGCGCGCGAGGCAGTATCCGCCCAGTTCCCAACCCTGCCGCAGCCTGTGCCCATCCCGCCACAGGGGGGCAGCAGTGCGTTTGCCAGCGCCGAAGCCACAGTGGAAGCGCTGTCGGTAGCAATCAACACCACAGCCGAGACGCTGTCCGAAAACAATGACCCGTTCAGGGACGGCAGTGCCACCGCCTGGGGCTATGTCAAGGTCCGGCTGGTGCCCACTGCAGGCGCCGCGGTCGGGGATTGTGTCGAGATCCAGTATGAATGGGACTACGGGCTACAGACCGCCGTGGCCGGTGACAGTTACACTGCCGAGGCCGAAACCGGATCGACCAATACTGCCGCGCTCGCCCGGATTCCCCAACAATTCTTCCAGGGATGTACAGAGGGTGAGCCGACGATGACCTGCACTGCCACCAGCGCCTCAGTCCCCGCCCAGCCACGACGACCCGCTGCGAGCAACTACATCGCCCTGAACAGGGGACGGGAATACTGCCTGGTGGATACGCTCGGCCCCGCCGTCGCCCGCGACGATTCCGCCAGCAGCGATACACCGGCAGGATCCTGGATCGGCAGGGTCGGCGATGTGTACGAAATCAGTGTAGGCGCCCAGGCGTACACCGCCGGCGGCGGCAGCGGCAATGCAGCGGCCAGCGCAAATACGTCCCTGCGCCTGTTCGCTCCAGCCGCCAGCTTCAGCTGCGACGCCGCGCCACCCTGCGAACTGCTGTCGCGCGACCCGCAACCGGTGGCCACGATGCCCCGCTGGAGTATCGGTTTGATGGCCCTGCTGTTGATAGGCCCGGCGGCCTGGTACAGCAATAGACGCACAGCATAGGGCGGCGGACCAGAGTGACCCGATGGACTGCCCGGAAACCGCCTTCAGAAATTGATATTCACGGCTTCAAACTGGGATTCGTAGGTACCGGTATAGTTGCCCCGGTTGTCATAGCTGCGTTGTGAAAACCTGATTTTCACCGGACCGATGTGGGGAACAACCCAGTGCTCCTGCACGACTTCCAGTCTCGCACCCGCGGACTCGCCGACGACCGACTCCAGATCTATTGTCGAAGTGACCAGCAATGCCCTGAAGGCACCCAGCGGCACAGACATACCGCGAGCCTGGGATACACTCAGATGAAATGTGCCGGTTGCCAGCGCCGTCGATATGTTCGGTAGCGACACCAGACGAAAAGGAATCTCTTGCTCATAGCCTGGCACCAGCGGGGAAGGATAGCCCAACACGCCAAAGGTGTTGGTTGAACTGTCGACAATAAAATTGCCGGCGGTATCGGTTACATCGATCCAGGTACCATCTTCCGTCTGATAGTAAAATGATGCCTCCGGAAACTCGTTGCCGTCGGAGTTGAGTCGTAGCGTAAACTGGTGCAGCAGCACGGGTTTGCCGTCGACTTTATTCTCGGATTCAAAAAACTCCCGCTTTGCCGTGACATGCTCATTCGTCCGCGTGCCGTCTGATGCGATACTGGAGATCACCCCCCGGTACTTTATGCGATTGCCAGCCTTGAACACCCTGAGTGCATTCGCTTTTTTGACAAAGACGGGATTGAGGAAAAAAACCTCGTCGGAGGTGAGCAGGTCCATCAGGGCGGGATAGTCGGCAAACAGCTCCGTGGACAGACTGCAGGGATTGGCGCTACCGGCACACAACGCTCGCCGCTGTGTGCGCCACGCGTGGAACTCATAACCGGGTGCGGGATTGGCAATAAACGTCTCATTGAAAAAAATATCGGTGACATCGATTGTGCAGGGGCTGCCCGGTTCGCAGGTATAGGTACCGGATTCGCTGGTAACGTTGCCGCCCTCCTGCGGTACAACCTTGAGCTTACAGGCGGAGACCAAAAGCAACGAAAGGATGATTACTATTCCACGCAGCCAAACCATAGGACACCCCCGAGTGGGCCTGCATTCAGTGTACCTGCGCTTAACACTAGTACATCGTTTGGGTTTTGCCACAGGAACTCCTCAGCCCAATCATGCAACAAACCCTATTTTTATAGTTCTTTTCTGATTTTGATCAGGCCGATATCACAGGGTATTTCAGACTATTTTTTCATTACAAGACCCTCCCGAAATAGCCGTGTCCCATATAAGTGTATAAGGTTCTGATTTTCAAAGAACTTTACTATCGCGCCTGAAACGGGGTAACCGCTGCTTATTAAATCGAGCGCTAAATCGGCAGGCGTGATTGCATAAAGCAGTCTATAAGTACACAGCACAAGGAAGCTAAAGTCCGTAGCAAAACGGAAATTTCAAGGAGAGTATTCGTTATGAAAACTTGTGCGTTTATTACCGCCGGCCTGCTGGCATCGCTTCCATCAATTGCTTTTGCACAGCAAAACCAGGTCGAATCGATAGCGCTGAGCGCGGCGCAAATGGACAGCGTTACGGCAGGTATGTTCCAGTTACCCGCCCCCTACGCGACCATCACGGCAGTCTCCACCGCTTCGGGAAAACAGGCGATGACCGGCACTTTCACCAGCGCCAACGTGGTCGGCCACGGTACGACGGTACAGTACGGCTACGGCAGGAACTGGATAATCTCATCCAACGCCCTGGCCACCGCCACCGGTGATGAAAGTCGCAGTACCTCGTATTCCTCCAGCGATGACAGCAATGGCACCACGCCGCTGGGTCAGGTAATCAGCCGCTCGATAACCGTTGGCCCAACACAAATATCGGGTTATTCGTCGGTACAGCCATCGGGCGTCTTGACCTATAACATGCTGCAAAGAGTAGGAACACGCTTCTTCCCCAACTAGCCCTTGTCCCACGCAGGCAACGGCCGGGAAGGAGTGTAAGCGGTTTCCAGCCCGACCCGTAAGGGTTCGGGCGGAAAGCAACTTACAAGGGTGTAGGTTGCACATGCTGCTCTAACGGGCAGCTCAACATCATGATGATATAGACAAGATCCAGGAGCACTAACTATGAAATATCTACGTACTGTCACAGCAGCGTCGGTACTGGCATTTTCAGCGGTCGCCAACGCTGAAGTAGCTTTATCTCCAACTGAAATGGACGGGGTCAACGCCGCGGGCTTTGCATTCGCGGATGCGGTTGCTACTGCTTTGGGTGGTGTCACATCGGCATTCACCAACACGGCGGCTACCACGCAGTCCGTCAATATCCTGCCGGGTCAGTTCGGCGCGATATTTGAAATAGTCTCTGCAGCAGCTGCTGAGGCTGCTTCGAACTCTGACGGAAATGCCGTAGCAGCAGGCGTCGGTGCCGGTCAGACCCAGGGCACCCTGCTGTCTGATACCGAGAGCATGGCCGCCACTGCGACCGATACTACCGCCGTGCTGCCGTTCGCAGCCGCAGCGGCCTGGAACACCTCACTGGCCTCGAGCATTATCGTCGGCCTGCCCTCCGCTGCGGCCAGCGCCTCGGCTTCGGCAGCTGCACTGGCCAACTAGGTGTAACGGAATGGAGACCCTGCCTGATTCGCATCGCGAGCTGCGCGCTTGCGGAGCTTGAGAAGCGAATCAGGCACTAAACTCTATTGGTTCTGCGCAGGGCGATTGTTTCGTGCCGTCCTCGATAGTCGATTGAGACGGGGCGAGGAGGCTATGTGATTGTGCTGCGACGTCGGACGGTGTTGTGCCTGAATTACGGCTCCGGCGATAAAGTTGCGATTGCGAAAGAACTGCCATGAAAAGAATGACTAGCTCGGTGCGCTGCCCCACTTACGCACTATTGGGCTGCCTGCTGGTCAGTTTGTGCGAGGCGGCTTCACCATCCGTACGTTCATTGCTGGAGATTCGCCAGCAAAACATCGTTATGCAGGAATGGGACCTGAGCTGTGGGGCCGCGGCTTTGACCACCCTGTTGCGCTATCAGCACGGCGATACGGTCACCGAAAAGCAGGTCGCACTCGGCCTGATCGATCGCGACATCTACATCGCCAACCCGGATCTGGTGAGAATACGCCAGGGTTTTTCACTGCTGGATCTCAAGCGTTATGTCGATGCACGGGGCTATAGAGGCCTGGGCTTCGGCCGGATGACCGTGGATGACCTGACCAGGCGCGCACCGATCCTGGTGCCAATCAGCGTGTTCGGATACAACCATTTCGTCGTATTTCGCGGTCAGTTGGGCAACAGGGTGCTGTTGGCGGATCCCGCCTGGGGCAATCGCACGATGACTATTGCCGAGTTCGAAAAGGCCTGGATCGAGTATCTCAAGATAGGACGGGTGGGTTTTGTCGTGCAGGCCCCGCCGGATAGTGCGGCGGGCGTTGCCAGTCGGCTGGCACCTCGCGCCTCTGATTTTGTAACGCTGAATTAACGGGAGAGATCATCCTTAGATGCTTTACCGAGCTTGAATACTGTTGTCGTCAGGCTTGTTCAGAGAAGAAATTGCAGGAGGCAAAGATGAACAAAATGGAACTGCCTATCCACAGCAGAAAATCGCTGGTTTTCGGAATCGCAATCAGCCTGGGCGCCATTGATCCCCTGCTCGCCGCAGAGGTCTCCAACGCGGAACTGCTGCAGCAAATCAAGGATCGCGACGCCGTGATCAATGAGCTTTTGCGGCGGGTCGATGCGCTGGAGCGGCAGGCGTCGGGCAACAGCACGTCCCCGGCCGCCGCCTCTGACCCCCGGCCATACGCTGGCCAGGCGCCGGTCGCGACCAGTGTTACCCCACCCGGTACTACCGTTGCCGGGGCGCAACCAGAGCAGCCTGCACCGGGCACGGTAGTGGTCGATGAACGCGCAGCCGATCGAGCCCTGGAAAGAACACTGACTATCGAGGGCGCCCTGCTGCTGCCAAAAGGTGTCATCGAAGTTGCGCCGTATACGGACTACACCCGCCGTGACACTGAATTCCCTATCCTGCTGGGTTTTGAGGATTTCACCACTGTCGGCTTCGAGCGGATAAAGCGCGATGAATTCACCACCGGCCTGAGAGGCGGAATCGGGCTACCCTTTGCGAGTCAATTCGAGTTCGATATTCCCTATCGCTACGTGAAGGAAAACCACCTGCGCACATTCAATGGGTTCCCGGTCGACAACAGCAGTGAGCACGGCTCTTCCATCGGCGATATTCGGATCGGCGTTGCCAAAACGCTACTGCGCCAGGAGGGCTGGAAACCGGACCTGCTGGCCAGGTTCACATGGGATACGGATACCGGCGACTCGGTCAACAACGGCATACCGCTGGGCAATGGTTTCGACGATTTCCGATTTTCCTTCACCGGGTTAAAGCGGCAGGATCCGCTGGCGTTTACGGCCACGCTGTCATATCAGCATTCGCTGGAAAAAAATGACCTGCAACCCGGCGATGAGATCGGCCTGAGCCTGGGTACGTCAATGGCTTCCAGTCCGTCGACATCCTTGTCGGTCGCGCTGGTGCAGTCGTTTCAAGAGGATTTTAAAATCGATGGCAGCCGCGTGGATGGCACATCCGCAAATACTGCCCAGTTGTTATTCGGTGCATCCTCGGTCCTGGGACGCCACACCCTGCTTGCCGTGTCAGCCGGCGTAGGCCTCACCGAGGATTCCCCGGACTACACGGTCAATATTTCGCTGCCCGTGCGCTTCTGGTGGTAGGGATAGCATTGGTGGGGATGGGAGAGTTGGTCGGCCCGGGTCGCCACCCGGACCGACCGTACTCATAGCGATCGATCCAGGAGCATACCCAGGTGATCTCAATGAGCCCCTGCAGGCTAACCCATCAGCCGCGACCTGGCCAAGCCCAAACTGTACTAATGCCTAATTTTCCATAGACATACGGCCATGCACGCCGAAGGGGGGATAGTCCGCTGCCGTTGCGGCAGGTGGATTCGCGAGGATATGCGCGGGGGTTTGATCTATTGCCGATATATGGCTACTTGAGTGGCGGTGAGGGAGGGATTCGAACCCTCGATACGTTGCCGTATACACACTTTCCAGGCGTGCGCCTTCGACCACTCGGCCACCTCACCGTTGAGGGCGCGAATCATACCACAAGATGTGCCACTTGCCAGTCCCGGCCGGGGTAAATTCCGGCTCCGGGACCACTACTGCCGGTCGAGCCTGGGAAGTGGCCGTGCCCGGGGGTCGGTGCTGCGAAAGGGGTTGATATCCAGGCCACCCCGGCGGACGTAGAAACCCTGGATATGCAGGATATCCGGTGCGCACCGCATATAGATATCGCTAAACATGCGCTCGATACACTGCTCGTGGAATTCCTGGTGGCGGCGGTAGGCGATGATGTAGCGCAGCAGTGATTCAGGCTCGATGCGGGGGCCGCGGTAGTGCAGCCACACGGTAGCCCAGTCCGGCTGGCCGGTAACCGGGCACAGGGAGCGCAACAGGTGACTGAATAGCTGCTGCTCGCCAGTCACGGCACCCGTTTCCAGGAGTTCCGCGCTGGGCCGGCTGTGAGTGGGGATCAGGTCCAGCGCGTCCAGGCACTGGCCCGGTAGTGTGGCGCCGGCCAGTTGCGGCGCGCAGCTGTCCAGCAACTCCAGTTCCACTTGCTCACCCACCACTGCGGATACGTCGGTGCCAACGGTGTGGGCGAAATCACCCTCACTGTCGAAGCAGGTGTTGTTCAATGAGTTCAGGTACAGCTTCAGCGACTTGGATTCCACCATATTGGGAGAACTGGCGGGAATGTACAGCCGTCCCACCCGCGCCAGGGGCTTGCCCCCGGCGTCCAGCCAGGACAGCTCGTAGGCATGCCAGAGGTCGCCGCCGTAAAACGGCGGCTGGCCGGTGAGGCCGATATTCCGGCGCCCCTGGTCGCGCGGTATCGGAAACAGCAGTTCCGGGGCGTAGCGATCCACCACTGGGGTGTGTTGGCCCAGCAGCATCCCGACATGATCTTCAGGGCCCATTACTGGCGCAGGCGCGTGCCGGAGTTCAGCAGGTGCATGCTGAAGGTGAAAGCCGCGACGGTGAACCCGGTGATCATCGAGAAGGCCAGCGTCAGGCTGACATCGGAAACCCCCAGCACCCCATAGCGAAAAGCGTTTACCACGTACACCAGCGGGTTGAGCCTGGACACGCCCGCCCAGAAATCCGGCAGCAGGTCCATGGAGTAGAACACGCCTCCCAGGTAGATCAGCGGCGTCAGCACGAAGGTGGGGATAATGGATATATCATCGAAGTTGTTCGCATAGACGGCATTGATAAAGCCCGCCAGGGCAAACAGGGTGGACGTCAGCAGCACCGTGATGACCACGATGAAATAGCTGTGCACGTGCAGGCGGGTAAAAAACAGGGACACCAGCGTCACCACCACGGCGACGAACAGGCCCCGGGTAATGCCGCCCACCACGTAGCCCATAAGAATCACGTAGTTGGGGGTCGGCGACACCAGTAACTCTTCCACGCTGTTGTTGAACTTGGAGCCGAAGAAAGAGGACACCACGTTGGAGTAGGAGTTGGTGACGATAGCCATCATGATGAGGCCGGGCACCACGAACTGCATATAGGTAAAGCCGCCCATCTCGCCTATGCGCGAACCGATAAGCGAGCCGAAAATCACGAAGTACAGGGACATGGTGATCGCGGAAGGCAACAGGGTCTGGGTCCAGATGCGCAGGTAGCGCTTGATCTCCTTGCGCACGATGGTCATAAAGGCGATGTACTGTTCTGACAGGGTCACGCGACGCCCTCCACCAGGTTCACGAACATTTCCTCCAGGCGGTTGGCGCGATTGCGCATGCTGTTAATGTGAATACCTTGCCGCTCGAGTTCCAGGAACACCTGGTTGATGTACTGGCCTTTCTCGACCTCCACTTCCATGGCGTGGGCGTCGGTGCGGCGCACCGTGAAGCCGTCTATCGCCAGGGACTCGGGCAACTCCTCCACACAATCGAGAATGAATACTTCCCGGTGCAGCCGGCGCAACAGGTCCTTTATGGAGCTGTGCTCCACGATTTCGCCGCGATTGATAATGGCGATGTTGCGACACAGGGCCTCGGCTTCCTCGAGATAGTGCGTGGTGAGGATGATAGTCGTGCCCTCGGCGTTGATTTTGCGCAGGAAATCCCACATGGAACGACGCATTTCGATATCGACCCCGGCGGTGGGTTCGTCGAGGATGAGCAACTTCGGCCGGTGAACCAGGGCGCGGGCAATCATCAGACGGCGCTTCATGCCGCCGGACAGCATCCTGGAGGGCACATCCCGCTTGTCCCACAAGCCCAGTGCCCGCAGGTATTGTTCGGCCCGCTCCCGCGCCAGCTCGGGCGGCAGGCCGTAATAACCCGCCTGGTTCACCACGATGTCGAAGCCTTTTTCGAACTGGTTGAAATTGAATTCCTGGGGAACGATGCCTATGTATTTCTTGGCGGCGGCGAAGTCCCGGTCGATATCCACGTCGAATACACAGACGCGCCCGGCGGTCTTGGCGACCAGCGAGCAGATAATGCCGATAGTGGTGGATTTGCCCGCCCCGTTGGGTCCCAGCAGGGCAAAGAAATCCCCCTGCTGCACTTGCAGGCTGATGCCCTTGAGCGCCTCGAAGCCGTCCCCGTAGACCTTGCAGAGATTTTCTATGGTAAGTGCTGGTATCATGTCTGTCCGATAATCGCGAAATGCCGCGGGCGCCAGGCGCGCCGGATGAAGCCCGCCATTGTACCCGTATTCGCCCCGCTAAACGACACCGCCAATGAATGACCAACAGTATCTGGACCACTGCCTCAACCTGCTGGCGGAGTTCGCCGACGGCCTGGCCCGACGCACCGCCTCCCTGCCCGAGGGAGATGGACTCAGGGAACTGGCGCAGGGGTTCCTGACCCTGCTGCAACCGGGTGAGGAGGATGTCCATACCCGGGCACAGCCGCTGGTGGATCGCCTGTTTACCACCTATCCCGACTTCGCGCCCACCCTGCCCCGGGAATTGCTGTGGTTTTTCGGCGGGGACTGTCTGCATTTCATGCCCGACGAGGAAATTGCCCTGTACCAGCAGCTGGACGAACTGCGCCACGAGGCCGCCGGGCGCGGGGAAATCATGGACCTGCGGGCCACGCGCGCTAAACTGCTGCAGTTACAATGAGTTGCCCGGGAAAATTGCCCGCCGGGGGCTTGACGCGCTGCAGGTCTCTACCTACAATGCGCGCCTCTTGATTGAGACCAATGCGTCCCCTTCGTCTAGTGGCCTAGGACCCTGCCCTTTCACGGCAGTAACAGGGGTTCGAACCCCCTAGGGGACGCCACTCATCAAGAGTCTGCAGCGCGGGAATAGCTCAGTTGGTAGAGCGCAACCTTGCCAAGGTTGAGGTCGCCGGTTCGAACCCGGTTTCCCGCTCCAATCACATATCCCTCAACCGGCGTGCCGGTTCGAAGTCGATGGCGACCCCCGCCGTTTCCCGCTCCATTTTTGTTCGGCGACCCCCGCCGTTTCCCGCTCCAGTATCGAAAGATCCCTAACCCCCTGAATCCAGCTTCACCGACAGGCTGTTGATGCAATAGCGCAATCCGGTGGGCGCGGGCCCGTCCTCGAATACATGCCCCAGGTGAGCGCCGCACTTCTTGCACATGACCTCGGTGCGAATCATGCCGTGGCTGGTGTCGCGCTCCTCGACAAGTTTGTTCTCGTCCGCCGGCTGGAAAAAGCTGGGCCAGCCGCAACCGGAATCGTACTTGGTCTCCGACAGGAACAGGGGCTCGCCACAGCAACGACAGTGGTATACGCCCTCCTCCTTGCAATCCCAGTACTCTCCGGTAAAGGCCCGCTCGGTGCCCTTTTCCCGCATCACATGGAATTCCTCCGGGGTCAGCCGGGCGCGCCAGTACTCGTCATCTTGCATCCTTGACTCCTCGCTAGAACGGGTTTCGGGCTTAGCGTACACTTATCCTTCCTCAAGCACTACAGGCTCCCCCGGGGATGGCGGACCTCCATATAGAAGACTTTTACCGCGATGTGGCGAAAATATTCCTGACCCTGTACGCGACCTTTCCCCGCAAGATCATTCTCTACGTCGAGGATATCTGCGGTCCTGACCAGCCGGATGAATTCGGCCTGCATCACCCGCGCTTCGAGGCGGGTTTCAGCGCCATGGTGTGGCTGGCCGAACACGGCTATATCAACTTTCAGGACACCATCCGGCAGGAGGCGCTGGACCAGGCGGTGCTCAGCCAGAAAGCCTTCTTACTGCTGTCCTCACGCTCCCGGCTGGCTGCGGCGGAGCCCGCCAAGCCGGGGGAACTGCCCCCCAGCGTGCTGGAGCACAGCATGACCAATATCAGCCAGTTGCGGGCCGCCAGGGCGGACGGGTCAAGCATCACACTGCGCCGCTGCGTGAGTTACCTGTTGTCACACCCACCCATCGGCGCCAGCTGACGCGCTCAGCCCTGGACCCCGGTTGCGACCCGATAGAGGATGCGATCATCGTAGCCGGTGATGACTGTACGCCAGCCGCACAATTCGGCGTCCAGGGCCGGGTCGTTGGTATCGACCAGCAGCGGGCGACCCTCCAGGGCGGCAATCTTGGACTTGGCTGCCACGATCATGATGTTGTCCAGACCCACCCGGCGGATGACCGCCGGTGAAAACTGCTGGTTGCCTCTGCCGAAGAGATTGCCCTGGCCACCTATCACTGTGACGACTATGGAGCTGTCCCCGGGCGCCTGCTCCAGTTGCGCCAGCAGGGATGCCTCATCGGCATCCGTCGCCAGCACCTGCCCGTCGCGGATCACATCCACGCCCAGCAGGGTGTTGGGCAGGCCCAGGCGCGCCATGATGGCGGCGGTGGTCGAGCCCGGGCCGATCAGGTAGGTGCGCCCCGGTTCCATGTGCTCCGCCAGCCAGTCGGCGATATCGTCCGCCACCAGGTCGGGGCTCTCCCGCCCGCCGACCTTGGTATGCTGCAGATAGCGCCCCTCGCCGGGCACCAGCATCTCGCCGTAGAAGCGGCTGCGCACCACGTCGTGGCGAAAGGCCTCCTCGTCGATATCGCGCACCTCCCGCAGGGTCAGGCCCACCAGCCCGCCCCGGACAAGTTGCACCAGCAATTCGCCGGCGGCCTCGGGGGATACCGCGAACACGCCGGAATGCATCTTGACTCCTGCCGGTATGCCCAGCACCGGCACCGTGGCGCCAACCACATCGTAGATATCCCTGGCGGTGCCGTCGCCGCCGGCAAAGAGGATGAGGTCGACGCCGCGCTCCACCAGCGCCCGGGCGGCCCGGCGGGTATCCGCGGCGGAACTGCCGGCGGCATCGGCGCTACCGGCTATTTCGCAGGGCAGGTCCAGCGCCTGTACTACCTCGGCGCCCATGGTGCCGCCCCAGGTAGTGATACGCACCCCCTGCTCCAGTCTGGCGATAGCGCCCAGCGCCCTCTGCACCCTGTCCAGGGCCCGGTGCCGCTGGGCGGGCTCCAGGCGGGCAAAGCGCTCCCGCAGTTCGGCGCCATCGCTGCCCTTCAGACCCAGGCTGCCCCCCAAGCCGGCCAGTGGGTTGACGATCAGCCCTATATGCAGGATCGCGCTCATGATTCGTGCTCCTGTAGCAGGCAACCCAGCCCGCGCAGGATATCCCGGGAGGCAACGGAGGGATTGTGCATAAAGACCCGGCTGCCGCACACCTCCCTACGCGGCGGGTAGTCACGGCGCAGGCGATCGAAACCCGCCGGCGCCGCGGCGGGGTCGCCCAGCGCCACCTCGCGCAGCGCACGGTCGTCCTCCTCTATGCGGTAGCGGGCGCGCAACAAGTGGCGCAGCAGCGCGGCGGGTTGCAGCTGCTCCGCCACGGTAATGGGGGGCGGCTCACCCGCTGCACTGCCCGGGTCCTGCCAGGGTATGCCGAGGTGCGCGCTCATGGCCTCCACCAGCATCCGCGTGGCGAGCAGCTTGCCATCCAGGCTGTAGCCTGCGATATGGGCGGTTCCCAGCTGCACCTGCCGCAATAAGCGGGGGTCCACCCGGGGCTCTCCCTCCCACACATCCAGCACCACATCCACAGCGTTACGGTCCGCCAGGTGCTCGCGCAGCGCGGCGCTGTCGAGCACCTCTCCCCTGCTGGCATTGATGAGCAGGCAGCCCGGTGGCAGGCGGGAAAGCGCCCTGGCCTCGAGGAGGTGGAAGCTGGGCCAGGGCTGCTCCAGGGTCAATTCCGGGTGCAGGGAAATCACGTCACAGTCCAACAGCTCATCCCAGCTGGCGGCCCGCGGCAGGCTTTGCTGGTCCAGCCAGGGGTCATAAACCCGGTGGCGAATACCCAGGCGCTCAAGCCGGGCGGCCACCGCCCTGCCGATATGGCCGTAGCCGACGATGCCCACGCTGCCCCCGGCAAGCAATTGCTCAAGGTGTTCGCCCACCGCGGCGACAGCCGCCAGCACATACTCGACCACCGAATTGGCATTGGATCCCGGTGCATGCCGGAAGCCTATGCCCTGGCGCTGCAGCCAGGCACGGTCCACGTGATCCACGCCACTGGTGGCGGTGCCCACGAAACGCACCCCGCTGCCGGCCAACAGCTGTTCATTCACCCGGGTAACCGAGCGCACCAGCAGTACGTCCACGCCCGCCAGCTGCGCGCTGGCCAGGGTGCGGCCACTGCAGCGCTCAACCCGGCCCAGCGCGCCCACGTAATGCTCTACCGCGGGGATATTCTCGTCGGCGAGGATGCGCAGGGTCACGCCACCGGGCTCCGGCAAACAGTCGCAGCGGCGTGGTTGCTCACCGCAGCTCTTCCAGTTCGAATACCAGGGCATCCGCTTGCAGCCCGGTGCCAAAGGCCTCGCTAAGCGACGCAAAAAACAGGCCGGCCCGGGTCGGCAGGCCCGCGTCCGCCCAGTGCCTGGCCTGTTCCAGTACCCGCAGGGCGAAAGCCGTATTCTCGTCCGCGGGAGCCGCCAGGTTGTCGCTGCTGAGTCGAAAGCGGTAGCCACAGGCGCGGGAGAAGAACCACTCCAGCGCCTGTGGCTTGTATTCCACGGCTTCAAAGGCGCGCTGCTGTGCAGCATTGCGCCCATCTGGCTCGTACCAGTAGCCGAAGTCCGGCAGCTGCCGGCGCTCCGCACCGGCGATGCACCAGTGCGCCACCTCGTGCAGGGCGCTGGCGAAATAATCCAGGCGATAATACAGCAGGTGGAAACCGTCGTGGTTCGGCGCCGGCTGGTAAAAGGGTTCCCGGGCGCCACCCACCAGCAGGGTGCGCCAGCGAGCGGCGAAGCAGTCCCCGAACAGCTGTTCCAGGCGGTTGGCCAGGAAGCCTTCCTCGCAGGCCGCGGCCGGCAACACCGCGCTCACCCGGGCGCCTCCGTCTCGCCGGCAGCCTTGCGCAACAGGAAGCGATAGTGGCCGTCGGCCTCGTCCTGGCACAGCAGGTCGTGACCGAGAAAATGGCAGAACTTGGGGACATCACGGAGGCTGGCGGGGTCGGTGGACAGCACCAGCAGGGTGTCCCCGGCGGCGATCTCGGCAATGCGCTTGTGCAACAGCATGACCGGCTCGGGGCAATACAGGCCGGTGGCGTCCAGGATATGATCGGCTTCGGGGTTCATGGTCAGTAAATCGCTAGTCATCCAGCAGCAGCGCGGCGCTCTCGGGCGGCAGCAGGTCCCAGCTCTCGCTGTCGGTATCGTACAGCAACTGTAATTCGCCGCGGGCCAGCTGCATACGCAACTCCCCTGTTTTCTGCTCCAGGCTGAGTTCCCGCTCGCCGTAATCGGTGCCGTCCCGGCTGGCGAACTCTTCGAGCAGGGCCTGCAACACCTCGGATCGCAGGCGCTCTACCGGTATCTCGACAAAATGCGCCATGGCCGTCGCTGCTGCCTCGCGACACCGCCTTCGCCGGATGCGGCCCGCGCGACTCCCTCCCTTCTGTAATGCCCGAATGCGCGCTAATATACGGCCTGCGCCAGCGAAAGTGGAGTCAAATCAGTGGAAACTTCCTTCATCGTCACCTTCATAGGGGACGATCGCCCCGGGCTGGTAGAACAGCTCGCTCGTGTAATCGAGAGCAACCGGGGCAACTGGCTGGAGAGCAGGCTTTCACAACTGGGCGGTAAATTTGCCGGCCTGGTGCTGGTGTCACTGCCCGGTGAGTGCGCCGGGCAACTCGAGGCAGAACTCAAGGCAATGTCCGCCAGCGGGCTCAGCGTGCGGGTCACGCCGGCCAGTTCTGCGCCGGTAGCGAGCAGCGGCCGCAATATCACCCTCACGGTGATCGGGCCGGACCGCCTGGGAATCGTGCGGGAGATTTCCCGCGCCCTCGCCCAGCGGCAGGTCAACGTGGTGGAAATGGACAGCCACGTGAGCAGCGCGCCCATGAGTGCGGAAATGCTGTTCCACTCGCGCATCGACGCCGAAATTCCCGCACAGCTGGACCTGGATGACCTGCAGGAAAGCCTGGATGAGATCGCCGATAGCATGACCCTGGAAATAGAGCTGGAGCGCGGCAACTACCACGAGGGCTGAATACCCCCTCAGTCGCGCCTGAACAGCTTGCGCAGCAGCATCCATGCCGCTACCGCCCCGGCGGCGGCGAGGATCACCAGCAGCAATACCAGCAGGCTGGTCAGCGCCAGCTCGCGTATTTCCGCGCCACTGATCCCGAACTGGTCCACCGCCACCCACAACAGCGCCGCCAGCGCCAGGAGGCTGATGACGATGCTGCGGTAATAGCGGCGACGGGCCCTGCTCATCGCCCGGCCGTCAGCTGTCCGAGGACGGCGCGGCAGCCGGCAGTACCGGGGTATCGCACTGCACATCCATGTTCTGGCCGCGGTGGCGCAGGGCGTGGTCCATCAGCACGACGGCCAGCATGGCCTCGGCGATGGGGGTGGCGCGGATACCCACGCAGGGATCGTGGCGACCGTGGGTGGACATCTCCATGGCATTGCCAGCGGTATCCACCGTGGCGCCGGGCTGGCGGATGCTGGAGGTGGGCTTGAGGGCTATGCTGACAGTGATGTCCTGGCCGCTGGATATCCCCCCCAGGATGCCGCCGGCATTGTTGCCGACAAAGCCACCGGGGGTCAGCAGGTCGCGGTGCTCACTGCCGTGCTGCTCGATACTGGCGAAGCCGGCGCCGATTTCCACGCCCTTCACGGCGTTGATTCCCATCATGGCGTGGGCGATATCCGCATCCAGGCGATCGAATACCGGCTCCCCAAGGCCCGGCATTACCCCGGTGGCAACCACATTGATGCGCGCCCCTATGGAGTCCCCGCGCTTGTTCAGGGCCGCCATGAATGTCTCCATCTCCGCCACTTTCGCCGGGTCCGGGCAGAAGAAGGGATTGGTTTCCACGGTATCCCAATCCAGGGCCTCGGCGACGATGGGTCCCAACTGGGCCAGGTAACCGCGAATCTGGATGCCGTAGCGCCAGGCGAGGTACTTCTTCGCTATGGCTCCCGCCGCGACTCGCATGGCGGTTTCCCGGGCGGAGGAACGGCCGCCGCCCCGGTAATCCCGAAAGCCGTATTTCTGGTTGTAAGTGTAGTCGGCATGGGCCGGCCGGAAGGTGTCCTTGATATTAGAGTAATCCCTGGAGCGCTGGTCGGTGTTTTCTATGAGCAGGCCGATGGGCGTACCGGTGGTGCGCCCCTCGAACACGCCGGACAGGATGCGCACCTCATCTGCTTCGCGCCGTTGGGTGGTGTACCTGGAAGTACCCGGCTTGCGCCGGTCCAGGTCTCCCTGCAGGTCGCTGGCGGCCAGTTCCAGGCCGGGCGGGCAGCCGTCCACGATGCATCCCAGGGCCGGGCCGTGGCTCTCTCCGAAGCTGGTTACCGTGAACAGTTTACCGATTGTATTGCCTGCCATGTTACGCCCGTGCCCGTCCGCAAAAGCCCGCTATTATAAAGCTATCCACGCAAGCCTGCGCCGTAATCTTGCAGCTCCTTGGCAGTCAGGGCAAAAACCCCGTGGCCGCCGTGCTCGAACTCCAGCCAGGTGAAGGGCACCCGCGGATAGGCCCGTTCCAGGGCTGGCCAGCTGTTGCCCACCTCCACCACCAACAGGCCGGTATCCACCAGGTGGGAGGCTGCGGCAGCCAGCAGTCGCCGGGTGAGGTCCAGGCCGTCGACCCCGGAACCCAGCGCCAGCTCCGGCTCGTGGCGGAACTCCCCGGGCAGTGCCGCCAGGTCTTCGCTGTCGACGTAGGGAGGATTGCTGAGAATCAGGTCGTAGCGCCGCCCGTCCAGGGCCGCGAACAGGTCGGACTCGATAATGTTCACCCGCTCGGCCAGCCCCAGGGAGGCGGCATTCTCGCGCGCCAGCGCCAGCGCCCCGGGGTCTATATCCACCAGGTCAACCGCGACCTCCGGATAATAGTGTGCCACCGCCAGCCCTATGCAGCCGCCACCGCAACACAGGTCCAGCACCCGCCGCGGGGCGGGACCGCTGTACCAGGGCTGGAATTCGTTGAGTATCAGCTCGGCGATGGGCGAACGGGGAATGATGGCCCGCTCGTCACAGCCGAACTCCAGGCCCGCAAACCAGGCCCGGCCCAGCAGGTAGGGCAAGGGCTTGTGGTCCTGTATGCGCTGCCGCAACAGGGACTGCAGCCGCTCCCAGGCGGCCGCCTCCAGCGGGTGTGGCAGCACGCCATCGTCGGAATCCAGCGGCAAGTCGGCCACCGCCAGCACCAGTTGCACCGCCTCGTCCCAGGCGTTGTCGGTGCCGTGTCCGAAACACACGTCGCTGTCCTGTAGCGCCCGGCTGCAGTACTCCAGCGCCTGGCCCACGGTTGCGGGGCGCCCCTCGGGGTTAAGATCGGTATCCATGGCGCAAGTGTACCCGATCATGGCCCCGGAGTAGCCAATTGCCTGTTCCCCTGGGGGTTGCTACTATCCCCTGCCTTGCGGCCCCCGGGGGTTCGCCTTTTCACTTCGCCAAAGGAGCAGATGCGGTGGAGCAACACTGGGCAAAAATCATCGAAGCCATAGGCGAGGATCTGCACCGGCCGGGGCTTGCCGACACCCCCAAGCGCGCCGCCAAGGCCTTCGAGTTCCTGACTCGCGGCTACGGGCAGTCCGTTGAGGAAGTGGTGAACAACGCCCTGTTTCCCTCTGATTCCAGCGAGATGATCCTGGTCCAGGACGTCGAGCTGTACTCCCTGTGCGAGCATCACCTGCTGCCGTTCATCGGCAAGTGCCACGTAGCCTACATACCCACCGGCAAGGTGCTGGGTCTGTCCAAGGTGGCCCGTATCGTCGACGTGTACGCCCGGCGCCTGCAGATCCAGGAGGCGCTGACCACGCAGATCGCCACTACCATCATGGAGGTCACGGATGCCGAGGGGGTCGGCGTGATCATAGAAGCGCAGCATATGTGCATGATGATGCGCGGGGTGGAAAAGCAGAACTCGGTGATGAAGACCTCTGCCATGCTGGGAACCTTTCGCAGCGAACAAAAAACCCGCGAAGAGTTCCTGTCGCTGCTGCAAATGAAGCGCTAGTCGCCCGTCACCTGCAGCAGTTCCGCATGCAGGTACTGTCGGTCGGCGGTGCGCGAGCCGCTGTAAACCAGCAGCAGGTCAAAGGGCTCGTCGCCCATGGCGTATACGCGGTAGCGCTGTAACTCCTCGCGGCCGTACAACAGGCGCTGCTGGAACACCCGGTTGGCCCACTGCACGCCCGGCCCGCAGGCGCGGCCGTCACAGGCGAACAGCAATTCCCCCCTGGTGCGTTCGGCTATGGTCGCCTCCAGCTCGTCCAGCACCTCCAGCGAGGTATAACCGTCGACAATCTGCCAGGTATAGCGGGTAAGGAGGCCGTCCAGGCGCTCACTGCGCTTGAATGTCCAGGCGCCGCCCACCTTACGCATAGCCCCCAGCCCCACTTCGTAATCGCGCACCTCGGATTCGCTGAAGTCCAGCGCTTTGGCATGGGGAAACTCGTTGAGCTGCTGCAACAACTCCGCCCCGGTCTCGGCCTGCGCGCCCGCTGCGGAGAAAACCATAACCGCCAGCATTGCGGCGCGGCGGCAACGCCGGTGCAAGGTTGTTACTCGTGTCATGTCGCTCCCATACTTCTCAGTACTGCAAAAACCGGTTAATCCTGCTGGCCACAGCCACCACCGGCGCCTCCATGTGACCGTGATGGCCACCCGCGACAGTCTCCAGTTGCAGGTTGGCGATGGATTGCCGCGCAGCTGCGGCCAGTGCGGGATGTTTGCCCAGGCCGTCTTCAGCCATGAGCAACAGAGTGGGCATGGACAGGCCCCCCAATACTGCCCGAATCTGGCCAGCAGTCAATTTTACCGCGGAGGCCCCGCGCAGTCGCAGGTCGGTGGTCCAGGTGTAGCCGCCCTCGCAGGGTTGCAGGTTGCGCCGCACCAGCGCCTCTGCCGCTTCGGTGGACAGTTTTTCTCCCGCCCGGCTGGCCACCGCAGCCTCGACAGTGGCGTAGACCCGGTTGTCGCGGGCCCTCCAATAGTGTTTGTCCTCGACATACTTACGCAGCTGTGACGGAAAAAGATCCTCCGCCACCGGTTCCGGGGTGAGACCGTCCAGCAATACCAGCCTGGCAACCCGCTCCGGGAAGGCCGCCGCCAGCAGGCTGGCTATGGCCGCTCCGCGGGAGTGCCCCAGCAGGTCGAAGGTCTCCCAGCCCAGCGCGTCCAGTACCCCCGTCAGTTCCGGCAGGTCTTCCCATATCTGGTAGCCGGCATCGGCCGAGCGCCGGTCGCTGCGACCGTGGCCGGTGAGGTCCACCGCTACCACCTGGTGCCGCTCCAGTAGCGGCGCCAGCCGGCTGAAGCTGGCGGCGTTGTCCAACCAGCCGTGCAGCGCCAGCAAGGGCCTGGCGCCGGGGTTTCCCCAGGCCAGACCCGCCAGGCGCAGGCCGTTGACCCGCCAGCTCAGCTCGCGCGGCGCGGCATCAGTCATATGCTGGTCTCGTATTCGGGCGGCATGGCCCAGAACAGGAGTCGCCCGACACCGGGGCCGACGGCCTCCAGCTCCAGGGTGGCCAGCGCGCCCGGGGACAGCACCGGCACCTGACCGGGCTCCCCCAGGTAGCGCTCGACGAGTTGGGAAACCAGCGGCTGGTGCGACACCAGCAGCAGGTGGCGGGGACAGTCCTGGCCGCTGAGCAGCGACTCCAGCAGGATATCCACCTGCGGCGGTCTGCTACCCGGTTGCAGCGCCGGGTGGCTGCGCAATTGGGCATGGGTGAAGGCGGACGCGAGAATGCCCGCTGTCTGCGTGGTGCGCAGCCAGGGGCTGTGGAGAATCAGGTCGGGGGGCGGCAACTGGCGGGCCTCGCAGGCCGCGTGAAACTGCGGGCAGGCAAAGCCGATATCGTCGGTACCGCGATCGGTCAACTCGCGCCGCCGATCACTGGCCGCCCAGCCCGCCTGGCCGTGGCGCCATATGGTGAGGATCATGCGCCGGGCTCCCGTTGCGCGCTGCCGCCGCCGGCAACGCGGCTGTCAGGCATTCAGCCGCCGCTCAACTGCAGCAGCAACTTGTTCATGCGCGCCACGTAGCTGGCCGGGTCCTTGAGTTGCCCGCCCTCGGCCAGGTTGGCCTGGTCGAAGAGGATGTTGCCCAGGTCCGCAAAACGCTCCTCGTCCGCCTCCCGGTCGAGCATTTTCACCAGCGGGTGGCCAGGGTTGATTTCCAGTATCGGCTTGCTTTCGGGCACCGGCTGGCCGGCGGCTTCCATGATGCGCCGCATCTGGGCACCCATATCGTAGTCGCCCACTACCAGGCAGGCAGCGGAATCGGTCAACCGGCCGGTGGCGCGCACCTCGGCCACCCGCGCTTCCAGCACCTTGCCCAGGCGTTCGACCAGGGCCTCGGCTTCCTTGCTGAGTTTTTCCTGCTCGGCCTTTTCCTCCTCGGAGTCCACCGCCAGGTCCAGTGCGCCGCGGGCGACATCCTGGAACTGCTTGCCATCGAAATCCTGCAGGTGATTCATCAGCCAGTCATCGATACGGTCGCTCAGCAGCAGGACTTCCAGGCCTTTCTTGCGGAATACCTCCAGGTGCGGGCTGTGTTTGGCAGTGTCGAAACTCTCCGCCACGACGTAGTAGATCTTCGCCTGTTTTTCCTGCATCCGCTCCACGTAATCTTCCAGGGACTGGTCCTGCTCCGGCTGGTCCGTATGGGTGGTGCTGAAGCGCAGCAGTTTGGCGATCTTCTCCTTGTTGGCGAAGTCCTCCGCAGGGCCCTCTTTCAGAACCTGGCCGAATTCCTTCCAGAAAGTGGCATACTCATCGCCCGTCTTTTTCCTGGCCAGCTTGGCCAGCATATCCAGCACCCGCTTGGTCAGGGCGCCGCGCATGGACTCCACGGCGGGGTCCTGCTGCAGGATTTCCCGGGACACATTCAGGGACAGGTCGTTGGAGTCCACGACCCCCTTTACGAAACGCAGGTAGTTGGGCAGGAACTGTTCGGCCTCATCCATGATGAACGTGCGCTGCACGTACAGTTTCAGGCCCCGGTTCATGTCCCGGTTCCAAAGGTCAAAAGGCGCCTTTTTCGGCAGGTAGAGCAGGCTGGTGTATTCCAGCTTGCCCTCTACCTTGTTGTGCGACCAGGTCAGCGGGTCTGCAAAATCGTGGGAGATATGCTTGTAGAAGGCCTTGTACTCGTCATCGCTGATGTCGGTGCGGGGCCGGGTCCACAGGGCGGTCGCCTCGTTGACGGCCTCGTACTCCACCGGGGCGTCCTCGGGGGCTTTCTCTCCCCCCTCCGCCGCCGGCGCCGGGGGTTTGGCCATCATCACCGGCACGGAAATATGGTCGGAATACTTCTTGATGACACTGCGTACCCGCCAGTCATCGGCAAACTCTTCGCAGTCCTTCTTCAGGTAGAGGGTGATGCTGGTACCGCGCTGCTCCCTGGGCCGGGGCTCTATGGAGAACTCGGCCTCCCCGTGGGATTCCCACAGCACGCCCTGGTCAGCGGCTTCGCCGGCCTTGCGGGTGTGCACTTCCACCCGCTCGGCAACGATAAACGCCGAATAGAAACCGACCCCGAACTGGCCGATGAGTTGGGAATCCTTTTTCTGGTCCCCGGTCAGGCTTTCCAGGAAAGCCGAGGTGCCCGATTTGGCGATGGTTCCGAGGTTTTCGATCACCTCGTCACGATTCATACCTATGCCGTTATCACTGATGGTGATGGTGTGGTGCTTCTTGTCCCTGGCGAGGTCCACGGTAATCCGATAGTCCCCCTGCCCCTCCAACAGGCGGTCATCGGCCAGGGCCTCGAAACGCAGCTTGTCGATGGCATCACTGGCGTTGGAGATCAGCTCGCGCAGGAAAATCTCCTTGTTGGAGTACAGGGAGTGAATCATCAGATGAAGAAGCTGCTTGGCCTCGGTCTGGAAACCCAGGGTTTCCTTGCGTACGTCTGCTGTCATGGGATCCTCTCGTCGGTTCAGGGTTGTAGCCGGGTAACTCTGCTGGATGGGCCAGACATGGGGACGCCACCGGCCTTTTTCAAGAGTCGGTCAGGCAAATGAGGGGAAAACGGGGCGGCGCGAGCCGCCCGCGAGTAACTTACAGTTGCGGCCCGGCGGCCACCAGGGACTTGCCCTCTTCATTGCCGCTGAACAGCTCGAAGTTCTTGATAAAGCGCGCGGCCAGGTCCCTGGCCTTGACTTCCCACTCGGCCTCGTTCTGGTAGGTATCCCGCGGATCCAGGATGCCCGTATCCACGTCGTGCAACTGCAGCGGGATGGTGAGGTTGAAAATGGGCAGTTGCCTGGTCTGGGCATTTTCGATGGAGCCGTCCAGGATGGCGTCGATGATAGCCCGGGTATCCTTGATGGAGATGCGCTTGCCGGTACCGTTCCAGCCGGTATTGACCAGGTAGGCCTTGGCCCCCACCGCGTCCATGCGCGACACCAGGGTCTTGCCGTAAATCACCGGGTGCAGGGTAAGGAAGGCCTTGCCGAAGCAGGCCGAAAAGGTCGGTACCGGCTCGGTAATGCCCCTTTCGGTGCCGGCCAGCTTGGCGGTAAAGCCCGACAGGAAGTGATACTTGGTCTGCTCGTGATCCAGTATGGATACCGGGGGCAGCACCCCGAAGGCGTCTGCGGTCAGGAAGATCACCTTGGTGGGGTGACCGGCCCGCGACACCGGCTTGACGATGTTGTCGATGTGGTAAATCGGGTAGGAAACCCGGGTATTCTCGGTGATGGAGCGGTCGGCAAAATCGATCTTACCCTGTTCGTCCACGACCACGTTTTCGAGCAGCGCGTCGCGGCGGATGGCCTTGTAGATATCCGGTTCGCTCTCCGGGTCCAGGTCTATGGTCTTGGCGTAGCAGCCGCCCTCGAAATTGAACACGCCATCATCATCCCAGCCGTGCTCATCGTCCCCCACCAGGCGGCGCTTGGGATCGGTGGACAGGGTGGTTTTACCGGTGCCGGACAGGCCGAAAAAGATGGCCACGTCCTCTTTTTCACCGACATTGGCGGAGCAGTGCATGGAGGCCATATTCCGCAGGGGCAGGTAGTAGTTCATCATCGCGAACATGCCCTTTTTCATTTCGCCGCCGTACCAGGTGCCGGCGATGATCTGCATTTTCTCAGTCATGTTGAAGACCGTGAAGACCTCGGAGTTGAGGCCGTGGGACTGCCAGTCGGGATCACTGGTCTTGGAGCCGTTGAGGACCACGAAGTCGGGCTCGCCGTAGTTGGCCAGTTCTTCCTCGGTGGGGCGGATGAACATATTCTTGACGAAGTGGGCCTGCCAGGCCACCTCCATGACAAAGCGCACCTTCAGGCGACTGTTCTCGTTGGCGCCGCAAAATGTGTCCACCACGAACAGCCGTTTCGCGGACAACTGGTCCGAGACCAGTTGCTTGAGTACCTGCCAGTTTTCCGCAGAAATCGGCTTGTTGTCATTGGGGGATTCAGGGCTGTTCCACCAGATATGCTCGCGGCTGACATCGTCCAGGACAATAAACTTGTCCTTGGGGGAACGGCCGGTAAAGATACCGGTGTGCACATCCACCGCACCCAGTTCGGTGACGATACCCTTTTCATATCCCTCCAGGTCGGCACGGGTCTCCTCGGCGAAGAGCTGCTCGTAGGAGGGGTTGTGGATGATTTCGGTAGTGTCGGTTATCCCGTAGCCGCTTAAGTCAATACTGCCTGTCATAGTCGTCTGCCTGCTGTCCTGCTGATGGACCGGTGATGGTCGACGGTGCCACCTGCACCTCGCCTCCATTCTCGGCCGCGAAATTATAAGTCATCCGACACCTGATTGCCCCCGGTCGGAAAACATGGAAATCGGTCTTGTTGAGCCAGATCAAGCGCGATCCCAACAAGGCCGCTTGTGCACCGGTCGCAAAACGGACCCACCCTGGGGCAGGCCCGGCCCGGAGCGATGCCGGCAATAGCCTACCAGCCGGTTACCTCGGCCAGTCCAGCGGCTATTTGCGCCAGGCTGCGCACGGTTTTTACCCCGGCGTCTTCCAGGGCGGCGAATTTTTCGTCCGCCGTGCCCTTGCCGCCGGAAATAATAGCGCCCGCATGCCCCATCCGCTTGCCCTTGGGCGCGGTAACGCCGGCGATATACGACACCACCGGCTTGGTGACATTGGCCTTGATATAGGCCGCCGCCTCCTCCTCGGCGGTACCGCCGATCTCACCGATCATGACGATAGCCTCGGTGGCCGGATCTTCCTGGAACATGGCCAGAATATCGATAAAGCTTGAACCCGGGATCGGGTCGCCGCCAATGCCGACACAGGTAGACTGTCCATAGCCTGCGTCGGTGGTCTGCTTGACGGCCTCGTAGGTCAGCGTACCGGAGCGGGAAACGATGCCCACCTTGCCGGGCAGGTGAATATTGGCCGGCATGATGCCGATCTTGCACTCCCCCGGAGTGATCACGCCGGGGCAATTGGGGCCGATCAGGCGCACACCCAACTCGTCGCACTTGATCTTGGCTTCCAGCATATCCAGGGTGGGAATGCCCTCGGTGATACAGACGATCAGCTGAATCCCGGCATTGGCCGCCTCGAGGATGGAATCCTTGCAAAACGGGGCCGGCACGTAGATCACGGAGGCATCGGCGCCGGTGGCGGCCACCGCGTCGGCCACGGTATTGAACACGGGCAATCCCAGGTGCTCCTGGCCGCCTTTGCCGGGTGTCACGCCGCCCACCATCCTGGTGCCGTAGGCGATCGCCTGCTCTGAGTGGAAGGTGCCCTGGGAACCGGTGAAGCCCTGGCAGATTACCTTGGTGTTGCTGTCAATCAATATACTCATTTGGCCGCTCCTCCCGCTGCTTCGACCGCTCGCTGGGCCGCATCCGTGAGGCTGCTGGCCGCGATAATATTGAGGCCGCTATCGGCCAGGGCCTTGCGGCCTAGTTCGGCATTGTTGCCCTCCAGGCGCACCACCACCGGTACGTTGACGCCGATCTCCTCCACGGCGCCGATCACGCCCTCGGCGATAAGGTCGCAGCGCACGATGCCGCCGAAGATATTGATCAGCACCGCCTTGACGTTGTCGTCCGACAGGATGATCTTGAAGGCCTCGGCTACCCGCTCCTTGGTAGCGCCGCCGCCCACGTCCAGGAAGTTGGCCGGGAAGCCGCCGTGCAGCGCCACGATGTCCATGGTGCCCATGGCCAGGCCGGCGCCGTTGACCATGCAGCCTATGCTGCCGTCCAGGGCCACGTAGTTGAGATCCCACTTGGCCGCGTGGGCCTCGCGAGGATCCTCCTGGCTGGGGTCGTGCATTTCCTGCAGGGCCTTCTGCCGGTACAGGGCGTTGCTGTCCACGCCGATTTTGGCATCCAGGCAGTGCAGGTCACCGGCCTCGGTGATCACCAGGGGGTTGATTTCAATGAGCGCCAGGTCCTTTTCCTGGAACATCTGCGACAGGCCCAGGAAGATCTTCACGAACTGCTTGATCTGGTCGCCCTGCAGGCCCAGTTTGAAGGCCAGTTCCCTGCCCTGGTAGGGCTGTGCTCCCACCAGCGGGTCGATGGTCGCGCGCAGGATTTTCTCGGGAGTCTCCTCGGCCACCTTCTCGATTTCCACGCCGCCTTCGGTGGAAGCCATGAAGACCACCCGGCGCGAGGCGCGATCGACCACGGCGCCCAGGTAGAGTTCGTCGGCGATATCAGTGCAGGTCTCCACCAGAATCTTGCTCACCGGCTGGCCATTGGCATCGGTCTGGTAGGTGACCAGGTTCTTGCCCAGCCACCGGGCAGCAAATTCGCGCGCCTCGTCGGGGCTCTTGATGAGCTTTACCCCACCGGCCTTGCCGCGACCGCCGGCATGGACCTGGGCTTTTACCACCCACATATCCCCGCCGATCTTCTCCGCTGCCGCTGCCGCTTCTTCCGGGGTATCCACTGCATACCCCCTGGAAACCGGCAACCCGTACTCGGCAAACAGCTGCTTGCCCTGATACTCATGAAGGTTCATTTGCTATCCTGTTCTCGGTTGCTGCTCTGCTTGTTATGGGAAACCAGGGTGAGATGATTCACTGTGCCTTCCCGCCTGTAGCCAATGCGTGCCGGGGATTATGGTTTTGTCCACGCAGCGGCGAATTTCACTTCCGTTGTTTGCGATTGGCGATATGAATCGCATGCCCGTTCACAGCCAGGGCGGCCTCGTGGACGGCCTCCGACAGGGTGGGATGGCCGAACACGGTGAGGCCGATATCCTCGGCGCTGGAGCCGAATTCCATGGCGATCACCACCTGCTGCACCAGGTCGGCCGCCGAGGGACCTACCACGTGGCAGCCCAGTATCCTGTCGGTGTCCGCATGGGCGAGTATCTTCACCATGCCGTCAGAGTCGTTGGAGGCCAGGGCCCTGCCGCTGGCTGCGAAGGGGAATACGCCGGCCTTGTAGGGCGTGCCATCCGCCTTCAACTCCTGCTCGGTCTTGCCCACTGCCGCCACCTCGGGGTGGGTGTAGATCACCGAGGGAATACAGTCGTAGTTCATCTGGGCGGGCTTGCCGGCGATACGCTCGGCCACCATGACACCCTCTTCAGAGCCCTTGTGAGCCAGCATCGGACCGCGCACCACATCGCCAATGGCAAAGATGTGGGGGGCCTCGGTTTCGCAGTAGTCATTGACGAAAATGTAGCCGCGTTCATCCAGGGTGAGGCCGCTGTCACTGGCGAACAGTTCCTGGGAGCGGGGCTTGCGGCCCACCGCCACGATCAACCTGTCGAAGGTTTCGGTCTGGTCGCCGTTGGCCGTGGTGTAGGACACCTCCACCGCGCCCTTCTTGACCCTGGCGCCGGTGACACGGGTTCCCAGGCGTATATCCAGGCCCTGCTTCTTGAAAATCCTGGCAGCCTCCCTTGCGATCTGCACGTCCATCATGGGCAGGAACTCGTCCAGCGCCTCGAGCATGACCACCTCGGAGCCCAGCCGGTTCCAGACGCTGCCCAGTTCCAGGCCGATGACACCCGCCCCGATAACCCCCAGGCGCGCGGGTACTTCCCGCAGTTCCAGGGCGCCGGTCGAATCGATGATGTACTCGTCATCGATGGGCGCGGGGGGGATCTCCACCGGCACGGAGCCCGCGGCAATGATCACGTTGCCCGCGTCCAGCACCTGCACGTTGCCGTCCTTGTCGGTCACTTCCACACGCGCCCCGGACAGGACCTTGCCCGTGCCAGATACGGGGGTAACGCCGTTGTGCTTGAACAGCCCGGCTATGCCGCCGGTCAACTGCTCGACGATCTTTTCCTTGCGCTGCAGCATGGCCGGCACATCGATTTCGGCGCCCTTGACCGCAATGCCGTGCACCGCCAGGTGATCCCGTGCCTCGGCGAACTTGTAACTGCTGTCCAGCAGCGCCTTCGAGGGGATACAGCCTACATTGAGGCAGGTGCCACCCAGGCGGACCTTGCCCTTGTCATCCAGCCACTGCTCGACACAGGCCACTGAGAGGCCCAACTGGGCGGCCCGGATCGCCGCCACATAGCCCGCCGGTCCGGCGCCGATTACCACTACATCGTATTTTTCAGACATGCTCTGGTCCCGCGTAAATTCATTTCAAGGCGCGCCCGTGGCTACAACTGCAGCAGGATGCGCGCCGGATCCTCGATAAGGTCCCTGATCGCGACCAGGAACTGCACGGCGGTTTTACCGTCGATCAACCGGTGATCGTAAGACAGTGCCAGGTACATCATGGGCTGGATGACCACCTGGCCGTTCACCGCCACCGGCCGCTCCTGGATCTTGTGCATACCCAGGATGCCGGTCTGGGGCGGGTTGAGGATGGGGGTGGACAGCAGCGAACCAAATACCCCGCCATTGGTGACCGTGAAAGTACCACCGGTCATATCGTCGATGGTGAGCTTGTTGTCCCGGGCCCGCACGCCCAGGTCGTGAATCGCGGCCTCCACATCGGCCAGGCTCATGAAATCGGCATCGCGCAATACCGGCACCACCAGGCCGCCCTCGGTGGACACGGCCACGCCGATATCCTGGTAGCCGTGGTACACCACGTCATTGCCGTCTATGGAGGCGTTGACCGCGGGGAAGCGCTTGAGCGCCTCACAGGCTGCCTTGATAAAAAAGCCCATGAAACCCAGCCGGGTGCCATTGTGGGTCTTCTCGAACTGATCCTTGTACTTGCGTCGCAGCTCCATCACCGGCGCCATATTGACCTCGTTGAAGGTCGTCAGCATGGCGGTCTGCTGGGTGGCATCGAGCAGGCGTTCGGCGATCTTGGCCCGCATACGGGTCATGGGCACGCGCTTCTCGATCCGCTCGCCGGAAGGACCGGCGGGCACGTCCACGGCGGCGCTGGACGACGCCGCAGCTGCTGGCGCCGGGGCGGCCGGGGCCGCGTCCCCGGCGGACTCGAGATGCTTGAGAATGTCTTCCTTGGTAATGCGCCCGCCCTTGCCGGTACCGGCGATACGGCCGGGGTCGAGCTTGTGCTCCTCGACCAGTTTGCGCGCCGCGGGACCCAGGGCCGGCGCGCCAGCCTCGCTCTCGCCCGCCGTGGGGCTGGACTCAGGCGCCGCCTTTGCGGGTGTCTCCCCCGCCGCGCCGGGCTCCAGGGTCGCCAGCAGCTGTTCGCTCTGGATGGTCTCCCCTTCCTGGGCGTGAATCCTGACAAGCACCCCGTCCTCGGGGGCAACAACTTCCATCACCACCTTGTCGGTCTCGATCTCGACGAGCAACTCATCCCGCGCAACCGACTCGCCCTCTGCCTTGTGCCAGCTGGCCACCTCGCCATCTGCGACCGATTCGGGAAAGGCGGGAGCCTTTATTTCAATAGCCATTTCGCTTCCTTTAAGGGTGCTGTCACGCTGCTGGCTTGTCCTCAGCCAGAGCCTCGTTGATAAACCTTTCCTGCTGTTCCACGTGCAGGGCCATATAGCCGGCCGCCGGCGCCGCCGAGGAATCCCGCCCCACGTAACGCAGGTAGATGTCGCTGCCGTGCTGGTGGATTACCCGGCGCATATGGTGCTGGCTGGAATACCAGGCTCCCTGGTTCATGGGCTCTTCCTGGCACCACACCGCATCGTTGATATTGGGGTAGTTGCCGAGGGCCTCCAGCAGCTCTTCCTCCGGGAACGGATACAACTGCTCCAGGCGCAGGATAGCGATATTGTCGATGCCGCGCTCGCGGCGCGCGGCGCGCAGGTCGTAAAACACCTTGCCGCTGCAGAGAATCACCCGCTCCACCTTGTTCTTGTCCAGGCCGTCGGTGTCGTCCAGCACATTGTGGAAATGGCCGTTGGCCAGCTCCTCCAGGGTGGAGGTCGCCTCCTTGTGGCGCAACAGGCTTTTCGGCGACATGACGATCAGCGGCTTGCGCAGGGGCCTGATCGCCTGCCTGCGCAGCATGTGGTAGACCTGTGAGGGCGTGGTGGGCACGCAGACCTGGATATTGTGCTCCGCGGACAGTTGCATGAAGCGCTCCAGGCGCGCGGAGGAGTGCTCCGGGCCCTGGCCCTCGTAGCCGTGGGGCAACAACATGGTCAGCCCACACAGCCGCGCCCACTTGTGTTCCCCGCTGGTGATGAACTGGTCGATGACCACTTGCGCGCCGTTGGCGAAGTCCCCGAACTGGGCCTCCCAGATGACCAGCCCCTGGGGGCGGGTCGTGGCATAACCGTACTCGAAGGCCAGCACCGCCTCCTCGGACAGCAGGGAGTCGTAAATTTTAAACTGCGCCTGACCCTCACCCAGGTGCTGCAAGGGGCGATAGGTCTTGCCGGTTTTCTGGTTGTGCAGCACCGCGTGGCGGTGGGAAAAGGTGCCGCGGCCCACATCCTGGCCGGTAATGCGCACCGGGTAGCCCTGCCTGAGCAGGGTGGCGTAGGCGAGGTTCTCGGCAAAACCCCAGTTCATGGGCATGGCGCCCGCGGCCATCTTGCGCCTGTCCTCCAGGATCTTGGCGACCTGGCGCTGCAGGGGAAAATTGTCCGGCGGCACGTTGCTGTCATGGGCAAGGGCCTGCAGCTCATGGATATCCATGCGGGTATCTGCCTGCAGCGTCCACTCGTGGCCTATATAGGGCGACCAGTCCACGAACAGGCTTTTGTTGGGTTCCGATACCAGGCCGCTGACCAGGGGCTCGCCTCGATCCAGGGAATCGCGGTAGCGATCCACCAGGAAGCTGTCCTCCTGCTCGGTCAGCACGCCCTCCCCGATCAGCTTGCGGGCGTACAGGTCCCGGGTGGTCGGGTGCTTGCGAATTTTGGCGTACATTTGCGGCTGGGTGACCGAGGGCTCGTCGGCCTCGTTGTGGCCGCGACGGCGATAGCAGATGAGGTCGATGACCACGTCCTTCTTGAACTCGGTGCGGTAGTCCACAGCCATCTGGGTAACGAACAGCACCGCCTCGGGGTCGTCTGCGTTGACGTGGAAAATGGGTGCCTGCACCATTTTGGCGATATCGGTGCAATACTCCGTGGAGCGGGCGTCTTCCCGGCGGTTGGTAGTAAACCCCACCTGGTTGTTGAGCACGATATGCACCGTGCCGCCGGTCTTGTAGGCGCGGGTCTGGGACATCTGGAAGGTCTCCATCACCACACCCTGCCCGGCAAAGGCGGCGTCCCCGTGGATGACGATGGGCACCACCAGGTCGCCAACCTTGTCATTGCGCCGTTCCTGGCGGGCCCGCACCGAGCCCTCCACCACCGGGGCGACGATTTCCAGGTGCGAGGGATTGAACGACAGCGCGAGGTGGATCTCGCCGCCGGGCGTCATGACGTTGGAGGAAAAGCCCTGGTGATACTTCACGTCACCGGAGCTCTGGTATTGCACCCGCCCCTCGAATTCGGCGAACAGCTCCGAGGGATTCTTGCCGAGTATATTGACCAGCACGTTGAGGCGACCCCGGTGGGCCATGCCGATGACGATCTCCTGTGCCCGGTAGGAACCGAAGCGCTGGATCATCTCCGACAGCATGGGGATCAGGCTTTCGCCGCCCTCCAGCCCGAAGCGCTTGGTGCCCGGGTACTTGGAACCCAGGGACTTCTCCAGCCCCTCCGCCTGTATCAGGCTGCTCAACAGCTGCAGCCGGGCTTCCCTGCCGTAATCGGGGGCCGAGCGTACCGATTCCATGCGCTGCATGATCCAGTGCCGCTGTTCGGTGTCGACGATGTGCATGAACTCGGCGCCCACGGTGTGGCAGTAGGTGCGCTCCATGGCCTGGACGATTTCACCGAGGGTGGCGTCGGCTTTGCCGATGTGCAGGCTGCCGGTCTGGAACACCGTGTCGAAATCGGCGGCGGACAGCTGGTGAAAGCCCAGCTCCAGGTCGACGACATGTTCGCGGGGCGCCAGCCCCAGGGGATCCAGCTGGGCCTTCTGGTGGCCGCGCTGGCGGTAGGCGGAGATCAATTGCACCACGCGTACCTGCTTGCGCTCGTACTCGGTGGCCTGGGAATCGTGCTGCACGGTGGCTTCGGTGCGTACCCGCATCTTGCTGATCTGGGCAAAGCGGTCGCGCACTACCGAGTGCGGCACGTCCTCCATCTGCACGATGGCTGACTCGACCCGCGGCAGCTTGTCGAAGTAATCCCGCCACTGTTCGGGTACCCCGTTGGGGTTTTTGAGATAGTCCTCGTACAGGCTCTCCACATAGGTGGCGTTGCCGCCCGAAATGTGGGAGCTGCGCCACAGCTGTTCCATGGAACTTTCTTGCATCTCGACCCTTCCAGCGGGTTGAACAGTTAGATCAGGCTAATCAGGTACATGAGTGTAGCAGTGCTGGCCCCGACGTGTTCCCGCCGCTGGACCGGTCCCCCCGCCGGCGGCTGCAGCCTGCCGCCGACCTCTCATTCCCGATTGATATTCCGTTTTATATCAATGTCTTAAATGGCTTTCTTAATGCTAGGTCGCACGCGACAACAACATATTCCTGATATGCCCGATAGCCCTGGTGGGGTTGAGATTCTTGGGGCATACATTGACGCAGTTCTGGATACCGTGGCAACGGAACACACTGAAGGGGTCGTCGAGTTTTGCCAGGCGCTCCTCGGTGGCCGTGTCGCGGCTGTCCGCCAGGAAGCGGTAGGCCTGCAGCAGGCCAGAGGGACCGATAAAGCGATCGGGGTTCCACCAGAACGAGGGACAGGCGCTGGAGCAGCAGGCGCAGAGAATACACTCGTACAGGCCGTCGAGTTTCTCCCGTTCCTCGGGGGACTGCAAGCGCTCGATAGCGGGCGCAGGCGTGTCATTCATCAGGAAGGGCTGCACCTTCTCGTACTGGGCGTAGAACATGCTCATGTCCACCACCAGGTCGCGCACGACCGGCAGTCCGGGCAGCGGACGCAGCACCAGTTTGTTGTTCCTGACCGTCTCGGACAGGGGCGTAATGCAGGCCAGGCCGTTCTTGCCGTTCATGTTCATGCCATCGGAACCACACACACCCTCGCGACAGGAGCGGCGATAGGTAACGGTCGTGTCCTGGGACTTGATCAGTTCCAGTACGTCGAGCACCATCAGGTCCTTGCCACCGGTATCGACCTGCACATCCTGCATGTAGGGCTCGGAATCGGTTTCCGGGTTGTAGCGATAAATGCTCACTTGCAACATGTCTACTGCCTCTTAATAAACGCGTGCTTTCGGTTGGAAGGTTTCAACCGTCTTCGGCTCAAAATTGACCGCTCGCTTGCCCACCCGCTTGTCGGTGGGGAAATACAGGGAGTGGCACAGCCAGTTGGCGTCGTCGCGCTCCTGGAAGTCGTCCCGGGCGTGGGCGCCGCGACTCTCCTTGCGCTCCTCCGCCGCGATGGCGGTCGCCTCGGCCACCTCGAACAGGTTGTGCAGTTCCAGGGCCTCGATACGAGCGGTATTGTAGGCCATGCTCTTGTCATCCAGCCTGGCATTTTCGATGCGGCCACGCAGGTCAGCCAGCTTCTCGATGCCCTTCTGCATGAACTCGGCGTTGCGGAACACACCAAAGTGATTCTGCATGGTGCTCTGCAGTTCCTTGCGCAGGGCTGCCACGTTCTCGCCGCCGCTGGACTGGTTGAGTTTATCCAGGCGCGACCTGGCCTGCTCGATGTCGCTGTCGGAAGCATCGCGCATTTCGATACCGGAGCGCAGGGCGTTTTCGATATACAGGCCCGAGGCGCGCCCGAATACCACCAGGTCCAGCAGCGAGTTGCCTCCCAGGCGGTTGGCGCCGTGCACTGATACGCAGGCCACCTCGCCACAGGCGTACAGCCCGGGAATGATCTGGTCGTTGCCATTGGCGTCCACGGTCAGGGCCTGGCCGTGCACATTGGTGGGAATACCGCCCATCATGTAGTGACAGGTGGGAACCACGGGCACGGGTTCCTTCACCGGGTCGGCATGGGCGAAGGTGCGCGACAGTTCGCAGATTCCCGGCAGGCGGCTCTCCAGCACTTCCTCGCCCAGGTGGTCGAGTTTCAGGAAGACGTGGTCGCCTTCGGGTCCGCAGCCCCGGCCCTCGATGATTTCCAGCACCATGGAGCGCGCTACCACGTCGCGGCCCGCCAGATCCTTGGCGTTGGGCGCATAGCGCTCCATGAAACGCTCGCCATCCTTGTTGATCAGGTAGCCGCCCTCACCCCGGCAACCCTCGGTTACCAGCACCCCGGCCCCGGCGATGCCGGTGGGATGGAACTGCCACATTTCGATATCCTGCACCGGGAAGCCCGCGCGCAGCGCCATGCCAATGCCGTCACCGGTGTTGATATGGGCGTTGGTAGTCGAGGCGTAAATGCGCCCGGCGCCGCCCGTGGCAAAGACCGTGGCCTTGGATTTGACGTACACGATTTCGCCGGTTTCCATGCAGATGGCGATTACCCCGACCACCGCGCCGTCCTGGTTCTTGACCAGGTCAGTGGCGTACCACTCGTTAAAAAACACCGTGTTGTTCTTCATGTTGCCCTGGTACAGGGTGTGCAACAGGGCGTGGCCGGTGCGGTCCGCCGCGGCACAGGTGCGCGCGGCCTGGCCGCCCTCACCGTAATTCTTGGACTGGCCGCCGAAGGGGCGCTGGTAGATGCGGCCCTCTTCCGTGCGGGAGAACGGCAGGCCCATGTGCTCCAGTTCGAACACGGCCTCCGGACCGACACTGCACATGTACTCGATGGCGTCCTGGTCACCGATGTAATCGGAGCCCTTCACGGTGTCATACATATGCCAGCGCCAGTCATCGTTGGGGTCGGCGCTGGCGATGGCGCAGGTGATCCCGCCCTGGGCCGATACCGTGTGTGAACGGGTGGGAAACACCTTGGATATCACCGCCGTCTTGTAACCCGACTGGGCCAGTTGCAGCGCGGCGCGCATGCCGGCGCCGCCACCGCCGACAATCACGCCGTCAAAAGAGATAGTACGAAGAGCAGCCATCTTTATAAACCCCACAAAATCTGGACGCCCCAGACTACATACGTGAACATGATAAGCGCGCTGACCGCCTGGGCCAGGAAACGCAGGACATTGCCGGTGGTGCCCATGAGGCGCTCAGTCAGGTAGTCCGTGAACACGGCCCACAGCCCAACCCAGGCGTGCAAGCCCAGGGACAACAGCGCCAGCAGGCTGAAGATACGCATCCAGGTCTGGGAGTACAGGGCTTTCCACGCCGCGTAATCCACCCCGTTGAGCAGCACGCAGCCCACAAAGATGAAGTACGCCAGCAGGATGACCGCCGAGACCCGCTGCATCATCCAGTCGTACAGGCCGGATCGGCCCATGCTCGTTACTGCAGTTACCATATCCATACTCCCGCCAGCAAAATGAGCACCACCGAGACGGCGACCACGATTTTCACGCCCCGGATACCGCCCTCCATGGACTCGCCGATACCAAAATCCATCACCAGGTGTTTTACGCCGGCCACAGAGTGGTAGATCAGGCCCGCCATGACCGCCCAGATGACCAGCTTCATCAGCGGGCTGGACAGGCACTCACCCAGGGAGGCGAAACTCTCCGGGCTGGCCAGACTGGCATCCAGTGCCCAGATCAGCACGGCCATGCCAGCAAAGAGGAATACGCCGGAGGCGCGGTGGGCAATCGAGGCCCATGCGGTAATGGGAAGCCGCATGGTACCGATGTCCAGGTTCACAGGACGCTTGTCTTTCACTGTTGGATACCATCGTTGTGACGCCCGAAGGGGCGATTAATCGGGTTGACACGAAGTTCTCGCTCCGCTGGCGACCGCTGCGGCCCGCCATCGAAAACGCGCCAAATTATAGGCACTTAGCGCTGCGATTACAAACCTGTTGCGAAAATGCGACGGCCCTGCCCGGGCGCCTCAGGATCCGGCTCGCGCCAGTCGGGGAAAAATGCCTCCCGACTATAGACTTTAGTCGAAAAGCGCTTTGCAAACCGGCACATAGCGCCAGATCAATTGACAAAAACGCGTGAGACTCTATAGTGGATCGCCCATCGTTTTACTTCGCAGGATCCCCTATATGAGCGACAAGAAAGCCACCCTGAGCATAGACGGACTGGCCGAGGCCGTGGAGCTTCCCATCTACTCAGGAACCCTGGGGCCGGATGTGGTCGATGTCGGCGGCCTGACCGCCAGGGGCATGTTCACCTACGATCCCGGCTTCGTATCCACCGCGGCCTGCGAGTCACAGATCACCTTCATCGACGGCAACAAGGGCGTACTGCTGCACCGAGGCTACCCTATCGAGCAGCTTGCGGACGAGTCCGACTACCTGGAAACCTGTTACCTGCTGCTCTACGGCGAGTTGCCCAACAAAGCCCAGAAAGAGAAGTTCGTCAGCACGGTACACCGCCACACCATGGTGCACGAGCAGATCCGCACCTTCTTCAACGGCTTCCGCAGGGACGCCCACCCCATGGCCATCATGTGTGGCGTGGTGGGCGCCCTGTCCGCTTTCTACCACGACTCGCTGGATATATCCGACGAGCAGCACCGCCAGGTTGCCGCCTTCCGCCTGATCGCCAAGATGCCGACCCTGGCGGCCATGAGCTACAAGTTCTCCACCGGCCAGCCTTTCATGTACCCCGACAACAGCCTCAACTACGCCGAAAACTTCCTGCACATGATGTTCGGCAACCCCTGCGAGCCCAGCAATATCAGCCCGGTGCTGTCCAGGGCCATGGATCGCATCTTCCTGCTGCACGCCGACCACGAGCAGAACGCCTCCACCTCCACGGTGCGCCTGGCAGGGTCCTCCGGCGCCAACCCCTTCGCCTGTATCGCCGCGGGCATAGCCGCGCTGTGGGGCCCCTCCCACGGCGGTGCCAACGAGGCAGTACTGGAAATGCTCGAGGAGATCGGCGATGTGTCGCGCATCGACGAGTTCGTCGCCAGGGCCAAGGACAAGGATGACCCCTTCCGCCTTATGGGGTTCGGCCACCGGGTGTACAAGAATTTCGACCCCAGGGCCAAAGTGATGAAAGAGTCCGCAGACGAGGTACTGGCGGAACTGGGCCTGGAGAACGACCCCCTGCTGGCCATCGCCAAACGGCTGGAAGAGATCGCCCTGCACGACGACTATTTCATCGAGAAGAAGCTGTATCCGAATGTCGATTTCTACTCCGGTATCATCCTCAAGGCCATAGGCATACCCACCAGCATGTTTACGGTTATCTTCGCCGTGGGCCGCACCGTGGGCTGGATCGCCCACTGGAACGAAATGATCTCAGGCAGCTACCGAATCGGCCGCCCGCGTCAGTTGTACACCGGCCACGTTATGCGCGACTATGTACCGCTGCAGGAACGCAAGTAGGAGCCGAAGGCTACAGATCAAGGGCCGCCACGCGGCCTTTTTTCGTGGCAATACCATAAACCTGTCTCTATCCAAACCAGGAAGCACGCCACCATGACTGCCACTGTCATCAGCGGAACCGGCCTATTCACCCCGGCAGAGTCCATCAGCAACGACGAGCTGGTGGCGTCATTCAACGCCTACGTGGACCTTTACAACAGCGAAAACGCCGCCGCAATAGCGTCCGGGGAGCTGCCTCCACTGCAGCACTCCTCAGTGGAGTTCATTGAGAAGGCATCGGGCATCAAGGCCCGCTACGTGATGAACAAGGATGGCATCCTGGATCCGACCCGCCTGGTGCCCCGCCTGCCGGACCGCCCCAATGAGGAGCCTTCGATCCAGTGTGAAATGGCCTTGCCCGCCGCCAGGGAAGCCATGGCCCAGGCAGGCAAGACTGCCGCTGATATCGATATGGTGATCGTCGCCGCTTCCAATATGCAGCGCGCCTACCCGGCCATGGCGGTGGAAATACAGGATGCGCTGGGCATCGAGGGCTTCGGCTTCGACATGAACGTGGCCTGTTCCTCGGCTACTTTCGGCATCCAGCAGGCCCGGGACGCGGTCCTGTCCGGCAGCGCCCGCTGCGTATTGATGCTCAACCCGGAAATCTGCAGCGGCCACCTGAACTTCCGCGACCGCGACTCGCACTTCATCTTCGGCGATGTGTGCACCGCGGTGATCATCGAGGCGGCGGACACCGCCACCTCGAAAGACCAGTACGCCATCCTCGACAGCAAGCTGCAGACGATCTACTCCAACAATATCCGCAACAACTTCGGCTTCCTCAACCGCTGTGACGAAACCGGTATCGGCAAACCCGACAAGCTGTTCGTACAGGAAGGTCGCAAGGTATTCAAGGAGGTTTGCCCGGCGGTGGCCACCCAGATATCCGGGCAGCTTGAAGGACTGGGTATCGCCCCCGAGAAGATCAAGCGCATGTGGCTGCACCAGGCCAACCTGAACATGAACCAGCTGATCTCCCGCCGGGTGCTGGGACGCGAGGCAACGGCCGACGAGGCGCCGACCATCCTGGACGAATACGCCAATACCAGCTCGGCCGGTTCAGTTATCGCCTTCCACAAACACCGCGCCGACTTCCAGAGCGGGGAACTGGGCGTCTTGTGCTCATTCGGCGCCGGCTACAGCATCGGCAGCGTGGTGCTCAGGAAGGTCTAGGCCAGCAGTTCCGCCAGCGCGGCCAGCAATTCGTCACATTGCGCGTCCGTGCCCACCGTGATGCGCAGGTAGTTGTCGATACGCGGCTGGTGGAAATAGCGCACGATTATCCCCCGCTCCCGCAGGGCCGCGAACAGCTCGCTGGCCTCCTTGCGCTGGTGCGAGGCCATGACGAAATTGGCCGCTGAGGGCAGCACCGAGAACCCCATGCCCTGCAGGGCCGCCACCAGGCGCTCGCGACTGGCGATCACCCGCTGGTTTGCCTCCTGGAAATAGGCCTCGTCTTCCAGGGCCGCCAGGGCGGCTCGCTGGGCCAGGATATCCAGTGGGTAGGAGTTGAATGAATTCTTGACCCGTTCCAGCCCCTCTACCAGCTGGGCGGAACCCATCGCCACACCCACCCGCAGGCCCGCCAGGGACCTGGACTTGGACAGGGTCTGGACCACCAGCAGATTGTCGAACTCGGGGATCAGCCGCACCGCGGACTGCCCTCCGAAATCGATGTAGGCCTCGTCGATCACCACCACCGCATCGGGGTTGCGCACCAGGAGCTGGCGAATCCCTTCAAGCGGCAACAGCATGCCCGTGGGCGCATTGGGGTTGGGAAGGATGATAGCTCCGCTGCCGGCGCTGTAATCCCCCGGATCCACCGAGTAATCGGTCGCCAGCGGCACCGCGCGGCAGTTGACGCCGTACAGCTCGCTCCACACGGGGTAAAAGCTGTAGGTGACGTCGGGGAACAACAGGGGCGCCTCGTGGCGCAACAGCGCCTGGAACACGTGCGCGAGCACCTCGTCGGAGCCGTTGCCCAGGAATACCTGGCCGGGCTGCAGGCCATGGCGCTGCGCGAAAGCGCGCTTCAGGTCGCTGGATTCGGGGTCGGGATAACGTCTTAATTCATCGCCACTGACCGCGGCGATGGCTTGCAGCACCGCCGGGGACGGCGGATAGGGATGCTCGTTGGTATTGAGCTTGACCAGCCTGTTGAGCCTGGGCTGCTCGCCCGGCACGTAGGGCGTGAGCTGTCCAACGATGTCGCTCCAGAATCGACTCATGGCTTGTCCGGATAGTGGCGTCCCCTAGGGGGTTCGAACCCCTGTTACTGCCGTGAAAGGGCAGGGTCCTGGACCACTAGACGAAGGGGACGTAGTGGCCCCGACGGGTAATGTCGGGAGCGCGCTATTGTACCCAAGCAAACCCGCATTGCAAGACGGCAGCGGGCCACCCGGTCCATGTCCGGATGGCCCGGGACATCAGAAGCTGACGCGCAATCCCAGCTGGTAATTGATTCCAGGCTGCCAGTTTTCGTAGGGAAGGTCTCCCTGGGTCCACTCGATCTTGGTATCGAAAATATTGCCGGCCTTGGCCTCGAATTCCAGGTTGGACTTTTTCCAGGCGAACTCGTACTTGAACAACAGGTCGACGACCCCCCTGCCCTCCTCGATAATATCCGGCGCGTTATTGTCTCCGACAAGCACGATGCGCTCATCGGTGTAGTTGTACAGCACGCTGCCGGTGATACCCAGGTCGTAATCGGCATAGGAGAGCTGGATGTTCCCCAGCCAGTCCGACTGGCCCGTCATCTTGCGCTCGTTGGAGTACAGTGGCGCGATCTGGCGTCCACCAGTGAGTGGCACATCCGCAGCGGTTTCTCCGGATCCCAGCAGGGTCACCTTGGAATCGATATATGACACGTTGAAGGCGATATTGAAGCCATCCCACATCGGGTCCAGGTCAAACCAGGTCGCCAGTGGCAATTCCTTGCGAACGTCGTATTCCAGCCCCTTCAACTCCGCCTTGTCGGCGTTGAACCAGGTATAGATGTCGCCCTGGGCCTGGATCTTGGCCAACTCGATGGGATTGTCGAACTCCTTGTAGAAGGCACCCAGTGACATTTCATCCGCCGCGCCGAAATACCACTCCCAGCGCAGGTCGTAGTTGGTCAGGTCGGCGGGTTCCAGGAACACGTTACCGCGATACAGGTTCTGGTCCTCGGGGTTGCGCAGGGTTGAGCCGGTCACCTCCAGCAGGCTGGGCCGGTTGACCGTCTCGGAGTAGGCGCCACGCAACTGCATGTTCTCGATGAACTCCCAGGTCACCGACAGCGCCGGCAGGGTATCGTCGTAGTCTCGCTTCACCTTGTTATCGGTGCCGGGTTCGGTATTGCCGCCCCAGGCATCCGCTTCGATGGTCGTGTCTTCCTGGCGTAACCCCAGCTGCACCCGCACGGTGGCCAGCACCTGGGAATCGAGGGACAGATAATAGGCCTCGACTTTCTCCGAGGACTTTGCGTAGGGGTAAATGCCGCTGGCATTGGCGGCACTGTTGGAAAAGTCCCTGACGCTGACGTACTGGTCGACCCAGTTATCGTCCCCGAATACCTGGTTGGGTGTTTCCCAGGGCACGTAGTACGGGGCGGAGGCCGTGATATCGAAGCGGAACAGCCGGTCCGTGCTGTCGCGCTTGCGATCGTAGTCGGAGATGCCAGCGCTCACCACACTGTCGATACCCAATACGGTAAACGGCACCTCCCCGTCCAGGCCATACTCGTCTATGCTGTCGTTAAGTTTGCTGTAGTTCCGCTCCGGGGCCTGGTACACATCCCGCAGGTCACCTGCCGCCTGGCTGCTCGAGGTCACCATTTCCATCAGGCCGCTGTTGCCCTCCGCGTAGGTATAACTGCGGGTATCCGGGGCGTCGCGCTTGCCACTGCCATCCACGGCGCGCCATTCGATCAACGCGTCGTTCAGCGCCGGGAAGTAATGGCTGCCGGTGAGCTGGTAGGACTCGATCTGGTTCTCGGTCCACTGCAGGAGGTAGCTCTCGACCGGGGTGCCGTTGTTCACGTTATCCTCACTGGACAGACCCTTGTCCTGCTGAACCTGGTCCGTGGTCTGCTGCAGCTTGGTAGCGTTAAATACGATCGAATTGTTCTCGTTCAACTCCAGACCGATACTGCCGAAAGCACTGATATCGATATTCTGGGTGGTAATGAAGCGATTGTAGTCTACTGTCTGGTTGCTGCCGCCATCGACACCGGTGAACTCGTAACGCCGCAGGTCCTTGTCGGTATTCACCCAACGATTGCTGTACTTGTAGTTGCCAATGAAACCCAGCACCATGTCATTGCTGAACTCCAGGCGCTTACCGAACTCGGCTTCGCCAGTGTAGAACGGCTTCATGGTTTTTTCGCGGATATCCCACTTGTCGTAGAAGCCTGCGCCGAGATTGGCGCGCTCGGGATAAACCGTTTCGTCAAACTCGGTCGTGGTCAGATCCTGCACCGGCTTGGGGATGGCCCGCGTGCCGTCGTCATAGCCCCAGTTGTCTTTCTTGCCACCGCTGTAAGTCAGCCCGTCGCCGTTGGTCGTTTTGGAGTTGCCGCCCGCGCTCAGCTTGAGTATGAGGTAGTCCTCGTCCGGCGTGGTCTTGGTGCGGATATCCACCACACCGCCGGAAAAGTCACCCGGGTACTCTACCGAATACGTTTTCTGTACCAGCAGGCTCCTGACAATATTGTTGGGCACTATATCCAGGGGCACCGTCTTCTGGAACGGGACCGGACTGGATATCCGCGCCCGATTCAAAAGGGTCGAGGAATACCGCTCCCCCAGGCCGCGCACATACACGTATTTGCCACTTACCAGGCTGAGTCCCGCAACCCTGGAAAGGGCCGCACCAACGTTGGTCTCCGGCACGAAGTTCAGGTCCTCGGTATCCAGCACGTTGGAGATTTCCGAGGTGTCGCGCTTTTCTTCCGGTACGAATTCACCGAGAACGAACACCTCCTCTATGTCCACGCCCGGATCGGCATTCTCGATCTCCGGGACCTGTGCCGCCAGCATGGGCACATGCATTCCCAGGGCCGCCATCACCGCCACAGTCAATCTATTTCGTTTCATTTTGCTATCTCTCATTGCCTGTAAGTAGCCCGCTGTCGGACCCGCGCCTGCTGGCATAAATCGCTCTTCCAGGCAGGACATACTTCCAGTTGTTCGCCGCGTTGTTGCAGGGGACCGTCATACATGCCCGGCCCCCTGCTCCAGTCTCTCGCCAGTTCTGCTTACAGGCCGAACACCCAGGCGCCTTTCCAGCTGTCAAGATCTGCCCCGATTACGGTGCTCTGTTCGAAGAAGCCGTTGTTAGGCAGGCTGCTCGAGGGCGGTATGGAACCGTCCTGGGTTACGTTGGGCGCGCCATCCAGGTAGTTCTGCAACTCCGGATCTACCCCACCAGAGGCTGTCTCACAACCCAGGGACACGCTTGCCAGGTTGATATCGGTGCCCAGCAGGGCCACTGACTCCCCGGCAACTTCCATGCAGACCGCTGAACCGCTGAGCACGGAGTTGTAGATGTCCGCCCCGGTGCCGCGGCGCAGCAGGATACCCCGCTCGGCAGCGTTGCCGGCGATGGTCATATTGGCAATGGTAGGATTGGAGCGCGGCAGGGCATTCTCATCGCCCTCGCGGTTGTCCGCCTCGATGCCGTTATCACCCGCGTCGGCGGCCTGCTCGATATAGACGTACTGGGCATCACCGGTCCAGCCATCAGTCCAGTCCATTGAGTCATCGGCATTGCCGCTGAGTACCACGTGCCTGAGGTTGACGGTGCCACCAAACATCTCGATACCATCGTCCAGGTTGTTATGCACCTGGATATAGTCCACCGTGGTGGCGGAGCCTACACCCTGGAAGGCGATACCGTTGAGCTGGTTCTCCGGGTCCACATTGGAGCCCGCGTACTTGACGACGACATAGTTGAGTACGCCGCTGTTGTCATTGGGATCGGCCCCGCCGAACAGGCCGGAGTTGGCCTCGCCTTCCTTGGTGCATGCGACGGTGCCGCCCTCGGCACCTTCCGGACAGTCATTGATCGGCGCGTTACCGTTGATGACCAGGCCGCCCCACAAGCCGCGGGCGTTGTCCAGGTTACCGGCGCCCTGTACGTCCTCGATTGCGGTCAGCGTTACCGGCGACATGTCGGTACCGTTGGCGACAATACGGGAGCCGCGAGAGATAACCAGGAAATCCGCATCGTCATCACCGACGATCGTGGTGCCTGACTGGATGGTAAGTACCGCGGAGTCGGTATTGTCGCCACCAACGACCACTTTGCCATCCAGCACGTAGTGGTTGCCACGGGTCAGGGTCAGGTCTGAGATGATGGTGCCGGAAAGGGTACACGAGGGCGTGCCGTTGATAGGCTGGCCCGGCGTAGTGCCGGATGGGCATCCGGCCACTGGCGGCGTGACGTCTTGCATACCCACCGTCCAGCCGGCGGTCCAGTTATTGGCCGCGTTTTCAACCGCGCCGATGTAGTCGGTGTCGTCGAAGAAGCTGTCGCCGGACAGGTCGGCGGGTGTTACCGGCCCGCCCTGCTGGTTGACATTGCTGGCATCGAGCCACGACTGGGTATCGGCATTGTCGTCGCTGACCGTTATCGGACAACCCAGCGAAACCCCGTCGAAGACGATATCGCTCCCCAGGAGAGCCTGTGATTCGCCCGAGATTTCCAGGCAGCTCGAACTGCCGGTCACGTAGGAGTTGTATACGAACGCCCCGGTACCGCGACGCAGCAGGATACCGCGCTCGCCGCTGTTGCCATTGATAGTCATATTGGCGATATTGGGCATGGAGCGGGGCTCTGCATTCTCGTCGCCCTCGCGGTTGTCGGCTTCGATGCCGTTGTCACCCGCGTCTTCCGCCTGGTCGATCTGCAGGTACTGGATACTGCCCTGCCAGCCATCCGTCCAGTCCAGGGAATCGTCGGCGTTACCAGTCAGGACCACGTACTTGGCGTTGACATTACCGCCGAAGAACTCGATGCCATCGTCCAGGTTATTGTAGACCTGGACGAACTCGACCGAGGTACCGGAACCCACGCCCTGGAAGGCGATACCGTTGAGCTGGTTCTCGGGATCGACATTGGAACCGGCGTACTTGACGACCATGTACCTGAGGCTGCCGCTGGAATCCGTGGGGTCAGCGCCGCCGAACAGGCCGGAGTTGGCCTCACCCTCCTTGGTGCAGGCCGCAGTGCCGCCCTCTGCCCCCTCGGGACAGTCGTTGATGGGCGCGTTGCCATTGATCACCACCCCACCCCACAATCCACGGGTCGTCTCGTCGGCGTCGCCAAGCAGGTCTCCCAGCGCTGTGAAGGTCACTGGCGCGTTGCGGGTACCGTTGACCACCAGTCGAGAGCCGCGGGAAATCACCAGGAAGTCACTGCTGGTGCCACCGTAGACGGTAGTGCCAGCCTGGACCGTCAGCGTTGCGGAGTTGGCATTATCGCCCCCGATTACGACTTTGCCCACCAGTTCATAGAGGTTGCCGGCGGTCAGTTCCACATCCTCGGTGATCTCACCGGTCAGCTCGCAGACCCGTGTGCCATTGACGTCCCCAGCAGCTTCTTCGGTGCCGGCGGGGCACCCCAGGGAGGGCACGCCGGGATTGCTCACGGAACCGGCAACAGTCCAGCCGCTGGTCCAGTCACCACTGCCGGGACCGAAGGCGCCAACGTAGTCGACCGCCTCGAAGAAAGCGTTGCTCGGCGGTACCGCACTCACTTCACCGCCGTCCGTGGACACTTCGTCGGCGCTGTCGAGATAGGCTGTAACCATGCCGGCGTCGTCGCCGGTGACGGTTTCGGGACAGCCGAAGCTGGTACCGGCAATGGTGAGATCGGACCCAAGCAGGCCCACGGATTCGCCCTCCACGCGCAGGCAGGTAGAGGAATCGGTAACGATTGAATTCGTCAGGAACAGGCCTGTACCCCGGCGCAGGCGCAGCCCGTTCTCTCCGGGAATGCCATAGCCCGTCATATTGCTGATGGCCGGCATCGAGCGCGGCTGGGCATTTTCGTCGCCCTCGCGGTTATCGGCCTCGATCAGGTTGTCGCCGCCGTCGCTCTGCTCCATGTAAAGGAACTGGATATTGCCCTGCCATCCGTCGGTCCAGTCCAGGGTGTCGTCGGCATTGCCGGTCAACACGACGTGCCTTGCGCTTACCGTGCCGCCAAAGAATTCGATGCCGTCATCCAGGTTGTTGTGCACCTGGACGTAATCCACAGTGGTGCCGGAACCGACGCCCTGGAAGGCGATACCATTCAACTGGTTCTCAGGATCGACGTTGGAGCCGGCATAGCTGACGACCACATATTTGAGGATACCCGAGTTGTCAGCCGGCTGGTCGCCGCCGAAAGTGCCTGAATTTGCCTCGCCTTCCTTGGTGCACTGGGCCGTGCCGCCCTGGGCGCCTTCGGGGCAGTCGTTGATCGGTGCGAAGCCGTTGATGACCAGCCCGCCCCACAGGCCGCGCGCATTGGAGGCCACGCTGCCTGCTACCGCCTCATAGGCGGTAAAAATGATCGGCTGCTCCGCCGTGCCTTCCGCGTCTATCTGGCAGCCCTGTTCGATGACTATAAAATCCGCCGAACTGCCGCCGGTGATGACCGCACCCGGAGCAATTTCCAGGACACAGTCCTGCGCCTGTACCTGCTGCCATCCGGCGAGCGCCAGGCCGGCTGTCATGGCCGCATAAATCTTACATTTCTTCATGTCCGTAACTCCCTAGTTCCGGGCGATGCGCAGGGCACCACCTTCTATGCGGTAAATGAAGTCATTCCCCAGCAGCAAGCCTGTGGGGTCCAGGGTGCCGCCCGGGAGGCAAGCCACGGAAATCACATAGACGGGTTTGCCGGCCGCGGTTGCGCCGGAATCGGTGATGCAATCGCTCAGGTTGGCGGGAATGACCGAGGCGACCTCATCGCCACCTGAGGGGGGTGGCTCGACGGGATCAGTGGGGTCGGTTGGATCAGTGGGGTCGGTGGGGCCATCGGGCGGGATGACGACATTGCCTGGCGACACGTTGCTGGACGACCCACCGCAGGCCGTGAGGACGGATACGACACCGCACAAAGACAGCGCCAGCAAGAATTTTTTCGTTCCTGTTTCGGATGACATTGGTTAACCCCTATGGTTCAGTAAAATATGGCCGTGCGATCAGCTCGCGCCTTGCACCGACTGGCGACATCCTATGTTCAACAGATGACAGCCGGGTGAAGCTTGTATTGCAGAATGATTACATTTTCGCTGCGCAGAGACCGCGACCGGAACATGCCTGCGACGACGCAGCGCGCTTGGACGCCCCGATTTCAGGGCGACGCGTGTACGACTGGAAAGGGGACGGGAAGAGGCCGGCGCCAACAACTGCCAGTTTTGCAGGGCCTGAGCGCCCCGTGTGCGGTACGGCGGTCTAGAGCGCTAATGTGACGTGGCGAAAACCCTGGGCACTGCAATTGTCACTGCTCACGAAAGACTCGAGACGCTCGTTGATCTGCCGGGCATCGTCAGCGGCGACGGAGAACATGAGCCCATCATAATAGCCCAGCGCTTTGGCGAGGATGGCGTCGCGCTCACTGTCCTGAAAACCATCCAGCACCTTATGGGTGCGCTCGCCGTACTCTTCTTCACTGAGGTAACCGAGGGATTGTTCGGCCAGCACGCAGGCCAGCTGGCGCGAGGCGTGAAATTCCTCGGGGGCCAGGGAGAGAGCCAGTGCCTGGCCGCTGGCCAGCAGACTGAGTACGAACAGGATCGTCTTGTGGTTCATTGGTGTTCCTGGCTGTTGGTTAAACGGGAGCAGGCCCGCCGGATCAGCGCCAAGATAACGCCGCTTGATGACATTCCGGTGACAGTTTGTTGACAGTATGGTCGCGGACCGGAAGCGCGTGACTAGCAGAACCAGGTTTCACTATTATGAATATTTTATGACAAAGGTGGTTATGCCGCCGGTTTTCGCGGTAGAGTCCGTTGAGACGTCACTAACACAGTTATTTTACTGTTTGATGACAGTTTGAAGACTTAATCTGGAACGTCGGGAAGCCCCGCGTTTGCAACAGGCCGCAGCAGACGGCCGTATATATAAGGAGAGACGACCATGAAGATCGTTAAAGTACTGATCGCTGCCGCCGCCCTGCCCCTGCTGGCGAGCGCCGCGTTCGCCGACAGCAGCAAAGACTGCATTCTGGAGGGCACGGTCCACAAGAATAGTGACGCCGCGCAACAGGGCGTGAACGTGAAGTTCCACTCCGTCAGCAAGTACGACGAGGATGCCAACTGCCGGGTCCGGCGCGGTGAGAAAATGGAGTTCAAGCTCCCGCCCGATCCCAGAGTGCAGGATGCGGAGGACGGCAGTCCGGTGAAGTACCGCTACCGCAAGGAGAGCGACGGTTCCAGCAGCACCGAGCTGATCAGCGTCGGGGCCTGAAACCAAGGCCCTGCCTGCCCCGCCCTGGCGGCGGGGTGAGACAGGGCCTTTACCTCCCTGGCGGCCATCCCTGGCCGCTGCCGAGTGCTAGTATTTGAAGTATGTATCCAGCTGTAGACGCTGATAGCCGTCGTCATTACCAAGGTCCACGCCGGTATTGCCGTCGTAGTAACCCGCGGCGATGGCCCAGTTATTATCCAGCATATAGGTGGCGCTGTACTTGCTGCCCTTGCCGTCGGTACCGCCGCCCATGAAATCGGAGTCTGTGACCAGGCCCAGGGTCGCGTTGGCATCGAGTTGTTCGTACTGGTAGGCCAGCTGCCAGCTGCCCTTGCCCTTGGCTTTACCCAGTGAGATGCCGGCAATATAACCGCTGTCATACTCGTCGGCATCATCGTTGTAGACGTAGTCACCGAATACGGCCAGCGGCAGGTCAAACAGCTCGAAGGTCAGGCCCAGGGAGCCGTGATAGAGCTTGTAGTCGTACTCATAGACCTCGACACCGTTCACTATGACGGTTGAGTTGCCGAAGAAGTCGTCGTCATAAATTGACTGCAGCCCCTTGGTGGGAAAATCCAGGTAGCCGGCGGCGGCGGTCAACTGCATGCTGTCGAATAATGCGAAGTTGGCGCCCAGCTGCGCGCCCCAGAAGGCCTCATCGTCGGTGTTGCTGTCGCTCTCGATATAGCTGTAGGTACCGTTGGCGAAGAACATGCCGCTTGCCCACTGCACCGCAGCGCCCTCGGGACGAAAATCGCTGTCCCAGATAAGCTGGCTCTTCTGCTCTACGTAGTACGGATTCTTGAATTTACCGGCGGTGACCGCGGTGTCCTCAAGGCCGGTCCAGGTGAAGTAGGCGAGATCCAGGCGCAGGTCCTTGGTGGAGCCGCCGCCTCCCAGGGTCTGGTTGGTGGATACCGGGTCGTCGCCGCCGGTGGCCATACCCAGGCCGACGGTGGTGTTGGTAGTGGTCTTGGCAATGAGTTCGGCCCGGGCCCGGATACGGTCGCGACTGCGGTCCGACCTGCTGTCCTGCTGTATGTCTTCGTAGCGATAGCGGAAGTCTCCCTTCCACTTTATTCTCTCTGCCCAGGAGGTCTCCTCATTCTGCTTTTTGACCAGCGTCAGGTCATCCCTGGCCACGACCAGTTCTTCCCTGGCGCCTTCCAGCTGCTGGACCGAATTGGTGGTGGATTCCCGCAGCTGGTTGTTCTCGGCCTCCAGCGTACTCAGGCGCTGCGCCATGGCCGCCATCTGTGCCTTGAGTTCAGCAAATTCGGCATCGGACACCGCCGCGTAAGCGCCGCTGCTGCCCAGCAAGGTGCTGGATACTGCCGCCGCAAGTAGTTTGTTCATGTTGCCTTCCCCCGGTTGGTTTCCTGGTATGCACGCAGCCGTGCATCGGGGGCAGAGCTTACTGCTGAATTATGACGTTTTTATTACAATAGCCTCCGGGCAGAGGCCTGCGTTGCCAGTGGAGTGTCATCTCTTGGTAACAAAGCTTCCCTGGAGGCACTTTTTTGGTGCGGCTGAAGCTGCGCCGACAGCAAGGTGGGCGGTGGAGCCTATCGCGAAAACGCGTCTGGACCAGTCAGTTCAGGTGAAGATCCCGACCAGAGCGTAGCTGATGCTGACGACCACCAGCGCCTCCAAAGCCAACCAAGGCGCCGTAACGCGAGGGCTCCTGGCGTTCAGTTCTTTGTGTGCTGTCTGCAAGTTCACTACTACCACCGTCCTTTGGTGTCGTTTGTATATACATATAATACACGCGAATGAGGTAAAGACAAGGCTCACAGCTGTGCTAAAATACCATTTCTTAACAATTAGTTAGCGTAAACTCTGAATGTCCAAGACCAAGTTGCTCAACATCCGCATCGACCCCGACCTCAAGAAACGGGCAAAGAAGCTCGCTGAGGCGGATGGGCGCTCCCTGTCCAACTGGGTTACCAACCTGATATCGAGCAAGGTCAAGGAAGCGGAAAAAAAAGACGGCAAAGAGGCCAGGAAAAACTAGCAATCCGAAGGCCTCGCCCCGGCCGGTCTATGCCCGGGGTTGATAGCGCTGCTTTATCTCCTCCACACTCAAGTGACGCACATCGGCTCCCCTGACCAGATAGACCACTTCCTCACAGAGGTTTACCGCGTGGTCGCCAATGCGCTCCAGGGCCCGAGCACAACTGTTTATCCGCAGCATGTTCTTGACTCGCTGGGGTTGCTCCATGATGTGTGAGATCAGCAGCCTGTTCAGCGACTTGAATTCCCGGTCTATCTCCGGATCCCTGGCTATTATTTCTATGGCCGACTGCACATCCAGGCGGGCAAACGCATCCAGCGCACCGCGCAGCATTTCCGACACTTCCTTTCCCAGGTGCAAAGGCTCCGCGATATAGGCATGCCTATCGGGGGCGTCGGCCAGCTTGCGTGCCTTGCGGCCTATTTTGGACGCCTCGTCACCGATACGCTCGAGGTTGGCCACCATGCGGATAATGGCGACAATCATGCGCAGATCGCCCGCCGCCGGCTGCCGGCGCGCCAGGATATCGGTGCACTGGTCGCATATCTTCACCTCCAGGTCATTCACCTCGTAATCACCGCCGGCCACCTGCGAGGCCAACTCCGCGTTCCCCTTCACAAGTGATTCCAATGCCAGTTGGCATTGTCGCTCCACCACGCCACCCATGGTGAGCACCCGCTCGCGCAACGCTTCCAACTCGGCGTTGTAACGCTGCGAGGTGTGCTCGCCAATTTTGGTATTATTTTCCATAAGGCACGCCTCCCGTCCGCTGTCAGCCAAAACGGCCGGTGATATAGTTCTCTGTCAACTCGTGCCGGGGCATGGTGAATATCTGCTTGGTCTCGCCGACCTCGATCAATTTCCCCAAGTGAAAATACGCCGTGCGCTGGGAAACCCGGGCCGCCTGCTGCATAGAGTGCGTGACGATTGCAATGGTGTAGTTCTCTTTCAACTCGTCGATCAGTTCCTCGATACGGGCTGTGGCGATGGGGTCCAGCGCAGAGCATGGTTCGTCCATGAGAATCACTTCCGGGCTCACCGCAATGGCCCGGGCAATACAAAGACGCTGCTGTTGCCCGCCGGAAAGACCGGTTCCCGGCTTATCGAGGCTGTCCTTGACCTCCTCAAACAGGCTGGCTCGTCGCAAGCTGTTCTCGACAATCTCATCCATCTCGGCCCTGTTGTGGGCCAAGCCGTGAATCCGGGGGCCGTAAGCGACGTTCTCGTAGATGGACTTTGGGAAGGGGTTGGGCTTCTGGAAAACCATGCCCACCCTGGCCCGCAGCAACACGGTGTCCTGCCCCGAACCGTAGATATCCTCGCCATCCAGGGAGAACTCTCCCTCGACCCGACAGATGGGAATTATATCGTTCATGCGATTAAGGGTACGCAGAAACGTCGACTTGCCGCAGCCTGACGGGCCGATCATGGCGATCACTTCGTTGCGGCCAATATCCAGTGACACGTCGGTGATGGCCTGCTTGTCGCCGTAGTATACGTTGACCTTGCGGGCGCTCATCTTGGCATTTTCGACTAGCGGCGTGCCGATCGTTTCATAGGCATCGCCTACCGACCCGTGATCACGTATATCCAGCGGGATGCGGGGAGCGGCCTCGCTGGCAACAGTTTCCTGGGTACTACCGGTATCCATAACATTCTCCCCTGCTGCCGAAGACAGCGAGTTTAAGGCTTTCGGACTGTCCATTCATACCTCCGGCACAACAATTATTTGAGTTCAAAGCGCTTGCGCAGGTATATCGCCAGAGCATTCATGACAATCAGGAAGCCCATGAGCACCATGATCGCTGCCGAGGTTTTCTCGGTAAAGCCGCGCTCGGGACTGTCGGCCCAGAGGTAGATCTGCACCGGCAGCACCGTGGCAGGGTCCGTGATCCCGGTGGGGGCGTCCATGATAAAAGCGACCATACCGATCATCAGCAGCGGCGCGGACTCGCCCAACGCCTGCGCCATGCCGATGATGGAACCGGTGAGAATGCCCGGCATCGCCACCGGCAGCACATGGTGAAAGACCGTTTGCAGCTTGGACGCGCCCACACCCAGGGCGGCCTCGCGGATTGACGGCGATACCGACTGGATCGCGGCCCGCGAAGTGATAATGATGGTCGGCAGGGTCATCAGCGACAGCACGATACCGCCTACCAGTGGCGCCGAGCGGGGCAGCTCAAAAAAGTTGATAAAGACCGCCAGTCCCAGCAACCCGAACACGATGGACGGCACTGCCGCGAGGTTGTTGATATTGATTTCGATCAGGTCGGTCAGGCGATTGCGGGGGGCGAACTCCTCCAGGTACACCGCCGCGGAAACGCCGATGGGGAAGGCGATGAAGAAGGTCACCAACAGGGTGAAGAAGGAGCCGTAGAGGGCCACCTTGATGCCAGCCATCTCCGGCTCCCGCGAGTCGCCGGCAGTAAAAAACGTCGTGTTGAAGCGGGACTCGGTACGCCCCGCTGCCCGCAGCTGGTCCAGCCACAGTACCTGCTGGTCCTTCACTTTCCGGTCCGCCTGGTCACTGTCAGCAGCGACCTGACCCTTGAGGTAGCTGCCGGCCTCGGAGTGTGCCTGCAGCCAGATCTCCCGGGTTTGTCCCAGCAGCCCGGGATCGTCCATCACCATATCCCGCAGCTGGTACTCGGCGCCCATGCTGACCAGCCTGTAGAGCTGCTTCTTTTCGGAGCGCGAAGTCACCTCGGGAAACATCTCCCGCAGGCTGCGCTTGATCAGTCCCAGGTAGTCCGCATCGGCTATTTGCTCGGCTGTCGCATCAGCTGCAAGGCCCAGCTGCTCTTTGTCGAAGTCAACTTCCACCATGATGTATTGCTGGGTGAACGCCGGGTATCCCTTGCTTACGATATCGGCCAACAGGATAAACAGGAACACGAAGCCCGTCAGCACCGCCAGGCGGCCGTACCACTGGAAGCGCCGCTCCCGGGCATAGCGCCTCTTCAGCGAGGCCTGTATCGCCGCGGAGCTTGTGGACCGCCGGGGCTCATTCGTACTGTTCACGGTATTTCCTCACGACGTAGAGCGCTATGACATTGAGCAGCAGGGTCACAAAAAACAGTACCAGGCCTAACGCGAATGCAGCCAGGGTCTTGGGACTGTCGAATTCCTGGTCGCCCACCAGCAGGGTAACGATCTGCACAGTGATGGTGGTGACCGCCTCCAGCGGATTGATCGTCAACTTGGCCGACAGCCCCGCCGCCATCACCACGATCATGGTCTCGCCTATGGCCCGGGACACTGCCAGCAGGATGCCGCCCACTATACCGGGGAGTGCCGCGGGCAGCAGGACCTTGCGGATGGTCTCATTCATGGTGGCGCCCATGCCCAGCGAGGCCTCGCGCATGGTATCGGGAACGGCGTTGATGATGTCATCGGACAGCGACATCACGAAGGGAATGATCATGATACCCATCACCAGGCCCGCCGCCAGGGCGCTTTCCGAGGCCACGCTCAGGCCCATGGACTCCCCGAGCTCACGGACAAAAGGCGCCACGGTGAGCGCGGCGAAGAACCCATAGACGACGGTAGGGACGCCGGCGAGTATTTCCAGTACCGGCTTGGTGACAGAACGGAACCGACGGGTGGCATACTCGGACAGGTAAATCGCCGACATTAGTCCCACCGGAACGGCGATCACCATGGCCACCGCAGAGATAAGCAGGGTGCCGACGAACAGGGGCACAAACCCGAAAGATCCCGAAGCCGCCACCTGGTCCGGCCGGATGGCCATCTGCGGGCTCCACTCCAGGCCGAACAGAAAATCGGTCGCCGGTATTTTCTGGAAGAAGCGGATAGCCTCGAACAACACCGACAGCACAATGCCCAGGGTGGTCAGCACCGCGAGGAAAGAGCAGGCAAACAACATCCACTTGAAAATATTCTCGACGTGGTTGCGCGCCCGCAGCGCCGGGGCGATCCGGCGCAGCGCCAGCAGCCCGCCGATCACGGCCATCAACGCCACCAGCAGGGCTTTCAATTTACCGCTGGCGGCCAGCAACTCCCGGTAGTGTTCCGCCGCGGCTACCTGCACATCGCTCAGCTGGGAGGCATCCACAGCCCCCCTTGCGTAGCTCACGACCTGGTTGAAGTACAGCCCCCGTTCGCTCTCAGGCAGTTGCTGGACGCTGGCGGGCAGTTCACCGATAACAATGTTCGCCAGGATGCTGGTCTCGAACAGCATCCACAGCAGCAACAGGCCCAGCGCAGGCAGCAGAGCCCACAGCGCCGCCATATAGCCGTAGTGCTTGGGCAGCGAATGCAAGGCCCGTGCCCCCCCCTCCCCGGCCACCACCGTGCGGGAGCGCCGACGGCCGAGGAAAAAGCCGGCGATGCTCAGGACTATCAACAACAGAAAGACCGTTGGGGTATCCATTTGCGTCCCTTAGCTACAAAAAAACGACGCCACGCCACGTTCACATCAAGCTGAAACGGGCGCGACGGTCGCTAGCCGGGGCCTGTGGCCCCGATAGTTGACACTCTTCCAGCATTGCTGCTACATGGACAGGGTGTTCATGTTCCTGACGTCGGCCTCGACCTTGGCAAGTTCATCGTCGGCCAGGGGAATGAGCCCCTTCTCTGGCAGGTAGCCGTCCTCGCCCATGGCTTTCTCGGAGGTGAATTCCAGGGCGTATTCCTGGATACCCGGTATCTTGCCCACGTGGGCTTTTTTGATATAGAAGTACAGGGGGCGGGAAATCGGGTAATCGCCATCGGCGATAGTGTCGAAGGTCGGTGTGACCCCGTCAATCACGGAACCGTGCACCTTGTCGCCATTTTCTTCCAGGAAGCTGAAGCCGAAGATACCCAGGGCATCCGGGTTGGCTGCGAGCTTCTGCACGATCAGGTTATCGTTTTCCCCGGCCTCGATATAGGCGCCATCTTCACGCACCGCGTAAGCGATAGTGTTGAACACATCCTCACCCTTGGGCGCCTTGCCCTTCTGTTCCTTGAGCGCGTCGTAGACACCGGCGGGCATCCCCAGTTGGGCCATGGCTTGCCTGATTTCAGCCTCCTGGCCAGCTTCCAGGCTGCGCAGGGCCTTGAGTGCCGGGATTGCCTTGGCGCCACCACCCATCGCCAGTTCGGCGAAGGCATCGCGGGTGCCGGACGTTGGGGGCGGGCCCAGTACCTCGATACGGGTGGCCGGCAGAGTGGGATTGACATCCTTCCAGGTCTTGTGCGGGTTGGCGATCAGCTTGCCATCGGCGCCGGGGATATCCTTGGCCAGCGCCAGGTAGACGTCCTTCATACTCATTTTGAATGTGGGTGCGCTGGACGCGTTTGCCAGGGCAATCCCGTCATAACCGATCAACACTTCGACGATCTCGGTCACGCCGTTGGCCTGGCAGTCATCGTATTCGCTCTTCTTGATACGACGAGAGGAGTTGGTGATATCCGGGGTATTGGCCCCTACGCCCTTGCAGAACAGCTTGAGGCCGCCGCCGGAACCGGTGGACTCGATTTTGGGGGTCTTGAAGTCAGTAGAGCGGCCGAAACGCTCGGCGACCACGGTGGCGAAAGGGTAAACGGTGGATGAGCCGACGATGCTGATGGTATCCCGCCCGGCGCCCTGGGCCTGCACCTGGGTGGTGGCACCGATCAACGCGGACAGTACTGCTGCATTCACTAGATGTTTTTTCACTTGGGTTAATCTCCCTAGGTTGGCTGAGATGGCTGCCGGGGCGGCTCCCCAACGGACGCAGGGAGTCTATGCCAGCATTGTTACAGAAAAATGACACCCCGCGTATACAGGGGCGCGGCGACCTTCAAAGCGGCCCATGCACCTTGTCCCCCAGTTCCTCCAGCCGGCCGTGGCGCACATCCAGCCCGCGCACCAGGTAGACCACCTGCTCCGCTATGTTACTGGCGTGGTCGCCAATGCGTTCCAGGCTGCGCAGGGCCCACATCTCGTTGATAATGGTGCCGATTGATCGGGGGTCCTCCATCATGAAGGTCATCAGGCTGCGCAGGGCGCTGCCGTACTCCCGGTCCACCAGGGCGTCGTTCTTGACCACATCCACCGCCATATCGACGTCCAGGCGGGCAAATGCATCCAGGGAACGCCGCAGCATATCCGCAACACGGTTGCCGATATGCCGGATTTCGACGAAATTGCTGGGAGAATTGCCAGCCTCAGACATACGCACCGCCTGCCGCGCCACTTTGGCTGCCTCGTCGCCTATGCGTTCCAGGTCCGTATTGACCTTGATAATGGCCACCACCAGGCGCAGGTCACTGGCCGCAGGCTGTCGCCGCGCGAGAATGGAAGAGCACTGGTCGTCGATGCTCATCTCCATCCGGTTGACTTCGTGATCCTGATTGATGATCAGCTCGGCGTGGCCGCTGTCCATATTGACCAGCGCCTCGACGGCATTGGATAACTGCTGCTCCACCTTGCCGCCCATTTCCAGCATGTGGTTGCGCAGGCTCTCCAACTCCACGTTGAACTGGCCGGAGATGTGGTGGGTGTAATCTTCCTGTTTCAACATTGCTTCAACCTCTCGTGAATGGAGTGCGCGGCGCCCTACGCCGCCGGGTTGGCCCTGGCCTGCTGTGGTGGGCTCGTGACCTGTGTCTGGGGTCCGAACACCAGGCTGAAGACGCTCCCCTTGCCCAGTTCGCTATTGATTTCCAGGCGTATACCATGACTGGCCGCAACATGCTTGACGATGGCCAGGCCCAGGCCAGTGCCACCGGTACTGGAGGCACGACTGTCCTCCACACGGTAAAAGCGCTCGGTCAGGCGCGGGACATGCCGTCGATCGATGCCTATGCCCCGGTCTTTCACTTCCAGCACATAATTCACCCCGACCTGGCGCCAGACTATGGTCACCAGGCTGTCCACCGGACTGTACTTGATGGCGTTGAGCACCAGGTTGGATACCGCGCTGTACAGCTCCCGGTAATCTCCCAGCACCTTGTGGCCGGCGCCCAGTTCCAGGTCCAACTCGATTTTCCGGTCGGCATGGGCGGTGCGCAGTTCGTCCTGTAACTCCGCCAGCAGGGCGCACAGCTCGATGGGTACGTGCCGCACTATGCCCTGCTCACTCTCGATCCTCGCCAGCAGCAGCAAGTCCTTGAGCAGGTTTTCCATGCGCACGGCCTGCTGCAACATCTGCTGCAGGGGTTTGATATACCGCTGTTCCAATCTGGTGGTATCGCTCAGAAACGTGCCCAGGTAACCGCAGATCACAGTTAGCGGCGTGCGCAGCTCATGGGACACATTGGCGACGAAGTCCTTGCGCACCTTTTCCATGCGCACCTCGGCGGTTACGTCGCGTACAAAAAGCAGGCGGTCGCCGTCACCGAAGCGGGTAATCTCCACGCGCTGGTAGACGCCGTCGTCCCCGCCGACACGGTACTGCAGCGGCTGACTGTAATCCTCGCGATTGAAATAGCGCAGGAACTCGGGCGTACGCAGCAGGTTCATCAGGCTCTGGCCGCGATCATCGGGGCGCAGCCCCAACAGCCGCTGGGCCGACTCGTTGAACCACTTCAGCACCCCCTGGTCGTCGACGATGGCTACACCGTCGCGCATGGAGGCGAAGGAGTCCTGCAGGTAGTCCACGGTCGATTGCAAGCGCGCCCTGGCCTCCCTGCCCCGCTTCTGCAACTGGTAGATCTGGCCGAGCAGCTCACCCCAGATACCGTAGGCCTCCGGGGGCGGCTCACCCGGTCGCTGCAGCCAGCGTTGCACCTGGTACATCTGGTACAGCCAGAGTATGACCAGCCCCGCCAGGGCGATTGTCACAGCCGCCAGCGGCTGGCCGTAATACCAGCCCAAAGCCGTTGCCACGGCCAGTAGCGTGCCAATGCGAGCGGCGGCGGACAACCAGGTCATGTTACCCCGCATCACCCCACTCCGCGGGAGGAGAAGCGGTAGCCGGTGCCCCGCACGGTCTGGATCAGGTTGCTGTAGTCGCCATGGGGGGACTGCAGGCTCTTGCGCAGGCGACGGATGTGGACATCCACAGTGCGCTCCTCGACATAGACGTTTGCGCCCCAGACCTGGTCCAGCAGCTGGCTGCGGGTGTAGGCCCGCTCGGGATGCGACATGAAAAACTGTAGCAGCCTGAACTCGGTGGGCCCCATCTCCACGGTATTATCGCCTATCATTACCCGCTTGCTCTCGCCGTCCAGCACCAGCTCGCTGACCTGCATGCGTTCGGTTCCGTGACCGCCGCCGCTGCGGCGCAGCAGGGCACGCACCCTGGCAATCAGTTCCCGGGGGGCGAAGGGCTTGGTGATGTAGTCGTCGGCACCCACATCCAGCCCCTGGATCACATTGTCTTCGGTGGTCTTGGCGGTGAGCATGATGACCGGTAATTCCCGGGTGGTGTCGCTGCGCTTGATACGGCGCAGCATCTCCAGGCCACTGCCACCGGGTAACATCCAGTCCAGCAACACCAGGTCGGGGCGCTCGTCCACGACCAGGGTGTAGGCATCGTGAATATTGTCGGCTTCGATACAGCGAAAATCGGCGATTTCCAGCGCCATTCTCAACATATCGCGAATGGCTCCCTCGTCATCGACGATCAGTACCGTTGCTTCATCCATGGGTCACTTTTTTCCATCCAGCTGCGAGATGGCACTATTAGATGATGAAATTGTGACAGTAAAATGACAAGCGCGCGATTTTGGCGCACTAGCGCAGGCTCGCGTTGATGTTCATCAGCATCTTGTTGCCCGGGCACAGGTCGGTTTCATCCAGCTGGTTCAGCGGCCGGTGCGCGGTCTCCAGCACGTCGTGCAGGTCGCGCGAATCCTTGTCCAGGTAGATCAGGCCGGTGAGCACCGTGCCGTCCTGCTGGTGATCCATCAGCGCCATCATGGCGGAGCGTCGGTCGAAGGGATCCAGCGTATCGGAGTCCTTGTACAGGTGCAGGACCGACCCGTCGTGCATGGTCACCTCGTGGGCAGCGCCGGCGGTGTAGCGGGTAGTGATTTCCTTGCGCATGGGCACGAAATCCACCGTGCCAGTGGCCTCCGCGTGCTCGCGCACGAATTCATAGCTCTTGGTGGATGCGGCGGTATTGTTGAACGTCACGCAGGGGGAGATGACGTCGATCAGGGCAAAGCCGCGGTGGCTCATGGCGGCCTTGATCAATGGGATCAACTGCTCCTTGTCACCGGAGAAACTGCGGGCCACAAAAGTGGCGCCCAACTGCAGCGCCGTACCGCACAGATCTATGGCGCTGAAGGGGTTTGCGTCGCCCTTCTTGCCCGCCGAGCCCTCGTCGGCGGTCGCCGAGTCCTGGCCCTTGGTGAGGCCGTAGCAGCCGTTGTTCATCACGATGTAGACCATGTTCAGGTTGCGGCGGATCACGTGGGCGAACTGGCCCATGCCGATAGAGGCCGTGTCGCCGTCCCCGGACACACCCAGGTACAACAGGTCGCGGTTGGCCATGGCGGCGCCGGTTACCACCGAGGGCATGCGCCCGTGTACCGAGTTGAAGCCGTGGGACTTGCCCAGGAAATAGGTGGGCGTTTTCGAGGAGCAACCAATGCCGGAGAGTTTGGCAATCTTGTGAGGCTCGATGGAAAGCTCATGGCAGGCCCTGACGATAGCGCCGCTGATGGAGTCGTGGCCGCAGCCCGCGCAAAGCGTGGAAATCGACCCCTCGTAGGCGGCGCGGGTGTACCCCAGGTCATTGACCGGCAGTTCGGGATGACGGAATTTCGGTATCTGGTAGCTCATGCTATCTCTCCTGCGCCACCGACCTTGACCTTGCGATGCAGCGGTGTGACGTTATTACCTGGCAGGTGTTCCAGGATCTGCTTGCGAATATTGCGCGCGCTGATGGGGGTGCCGTCGAAACACAGTACCGACTTCAGCTTGTCGGGACCCAGTTCGAATTCGGCCATCAACAAGGTGCGTAACTGGGCGTCGCGATTCTGTTCGATGACGAAGACCCGCTCGTGGGAATCGATGAAATCCTCTACCTGCTTGTTGAAAGGGAAGGCCCGCACCCGCATCGCGTCCAGGGCGATCCCCTCTTCCGCCAGGTAGTCCACGGCCTCCCGGGAGGACTCCTCGCTGGTACCGAAGTACAGTACCGCCATGTCGGTGGGCTTGCCGCAGGAAATGATCTCCGGCCCGGGTACATACTCCTTGATGGTGTCCCACTTCTGCAGCAGGCGCAGCATGTTCTTCTCGTACTCCTCGCCCTTCTCGGTGTAGATGGCATACTCGTCCCGGGAACTGCCGCGGGTGAAGAAGGCGCCCTTGTCCGGGTGGGCCCCGGGGTAGGTGCGATAACAGATGGCATCGCCGTCGACATCCAGGTAGCGGCCGTAGCGCTCCATTGCTTCCAACTGCTCGGCCTTGAGCACCTTGCCGCGGTCGTAGCGTCGCTGGTCATCCCATTCCAGCGGCGGGGACATATTGTCGTTCATCCCCAGGTCCAGGTCGGTCATGAGGATTATGGGGGTTTGCAGGCGTTCGGCCAGGTCGAAAGACAGGGCGCCGAAGTCAAAGCACTCCCGCGGCGTGGACGGGAACAGCAGCACGTGCTTGGTATCGCCGTGGGAGGCGTAGGCCGCGGACAACACATCGGACTGCTGGGTGCGCGTGGGCATGCCCGTGGAGGGGCCGGCCCGCTGCACATCGAACAGCACCGTGGGTATCTCGGCGAAATAGGCCAGCCCGAGGAACTCACTCATCAGGGACAGGCCGGGGCCGCTGGTGGCGGTAAAGGCGCGGGCACCGTTCCAACTGGCGCCTATCACCATGCCGATGGCGGCCAGTTCGTCCTCCGCCTGCACAATGGCGTAATTGCGCCGTCCCGTGCCCGGGTCTATGCGCACCCGGCGGGCGTATTTGTCGAAGGCATCCACCACCGAGGTAGACGGCGTGATGGGGTACCAGGCGGCCACCGTGGCGCCACCGTAGATCGCCCCCAGGCCCAGGGCGGTATTGCCGTCCAGCAGGATCTTGTCACCCACCTTGTCGACGCTCTGTACCCGTATGCCAATGGGACATTGATAGTTTTCCCGGGCGTACTGGTGACCCAGCTCCAGCGCCTGGATATTGGGCAGGATCAGCTTTTCCTTGCCCTTGAACTGGTCCGCCACCAGGTCGGTCAGGACCCGGAAATCCATGTCCAGCAGGGCCGCCAGCGCACCCACGTAGATCACGTTCTTGAACAGTTGGCGCTGCCGCGGATCGCGGTAGTTCTCGTTGCATATGCGGGTCAGCGGCAGGCCTATGAAGGTGATGTCGCGGCGCTGCAGGCGCAGGTCCAGGGGCTTGGTATCGTCATAGATGAAATAGCCCCCCGGCTCCACTTCGCGAATATCCTGGGCCATGCTCTGGGGATTGACCGAGAGGCTGATGTCCACGCCGCCACGCCGTCCCAGGTAGCCCTTCTCGCTGACGCGCACCTCGTACCAGGTGGGCAGGCCCTGGATGTTGGAGGGAAAGATATTCTTGGGGCTGACGGGCAGGCCCATGCGAAAAAGCGCCTTGGCGAACAGGTTGTTGGCACTGGCCGAACCCGTGCCGTTCACATTGGCGAACTTGATCACAAAGTCATTTACTGATTCCAGCCGCTTCATGCCAGTGTCCCGCTCACGTTGTAGAGAAATTTCTGCATATCCCAGGCGCCGGTCGGACAGCGCTCCGCACACAGCCCGCAGTGCAGGCAGACGTTCTCGTCCTTCACCATCACCCGCCGGGTGGGCAGTATTTCCGAGACGTACAGATCCTGGGCGAGATTGCCGGCCGGGGCGCTGAGCCGGGTGCGCAGTTCCTCCTCCTCGCCATTGGCCGTGAAGGTGATGCAGTCCGTGGGGCAGATATCGACACAGGCGTCGCACTCGATACAGCGCGGCTCCTCGAATACCGTCTGCACATCGCAGTTGAGGCAGCGCTCGGCTTCCTTGTAGCCAGTGTCCGGATCGAAACCCAGTTCGACTTCCAATTTGCGATCCGAGAGGGTCTTGTCCAGCGGTGCCAGGGGCACCACATAGCGCGGGTCCGGCGCCACCGCGTTGTCGTAACTCCACTCGTGCACGCCCATCTTCTGGCTGGCAAGAGTGGTGCGCGGCGGCGGCCGCTTGGCGACGCTCTCGCCGCGGCACAACAGGTCGATGCTGATCGCCGCCTGGTGGCCGTGGGCTACCGCGGTGATAATATTTTCCGGCCCGAAGGCGGAGTCACCACCAAAAAACACCTTGGGATTGGTGGACTGGAAAGTGGTCTTGTCCACCACCGGCATATCCCACTGGTCGAACTCGACACCCAGGTCGCGCTCTATCCAGGGAAAGGCATTCTCCTGGCCGATGGCCATCAGCACATCGTCCGCCTCCATGAATACCAGCTCTTCTCCGGTGGGCACCAGGCTGCGCTTGCCGTTCTCGTCGTAGTGGGCCTCGACCTTCTCGAACAACATGCCCCGCAGCTTGCCGTCCTCGACCACGATCTCCTTGGGCACATGATTGTTGTAGATCGGTATGCCCTCGTGCATGGCATCTTCCTTCTCCCAGGGAGAGGCCTTCATATCCTCGAAGGGACTGCGCACCACGACCCGCACGTCCTCGCCCCCCAGGCGCCTGGAGGTACGACAGCAATCCATGGCCGTGTTGCCACCACCCAGCACCAGCACTCGCTTGCCTATGCTCTCGGTGTGCTCGAAGGCGACGCTGGCCAGCCAGTCGATGCCCAGGTGCACATGATCGCGGGCATCCTCCAGGCCGGGCAGGTTGAGGCCCTTGCCGCGCGGAGCGCCGGTACCGATAAACACCGCGTCGTAATCCTGGTCCAGTATTTCCCGCAGGCTGTCCACCTGTACGTCGAAGGTGGCGTTCACACCCATGTCGAGAATGTAATTGACCTCCTCGTCCAGTACGCTCAGAGGGAGGCGAAACGAGGGAATCTGGCTGCGCATCATGCCGCCACCGGCGAACTGGTTGTCGTAGATATCGATGATATAGCCGAGGGGCGCCAGGTCGCGCGCCACCGTGAGTGAGGCGGGGCCGGCCCCGATCAGGGCAATACGCTTGCCATTCTTCTTTTTCGGGATCGCCGGCAGGCGATCCCTGATGTCGTCCTTGTTGTCAGCCGCCACCCGCTTGAGTCGACAAATGGCTACCGGTTGCTCCTCTACCCGCACCCGACGGCAGGCCGGTTCGCAGGGCCGGTCACAAGTGCGCCCCAGCACGCCGGGAAAGACATTCGAATACCAGTTGATCATGTAGGCGTCGCTGTAGCGCTGGGCGGCGATCAGGCGGATATACTCCGGCACGGGAGTGTGCGCGGGGCAGGCGTACTGGCAGTCCACTACCTTGTGGAAGTACTCTGGATCTTTTATATCGGTCGGCTTCACTGTGCTCGCTCGCGTTGGATTGCGCTAATTTGATTGCGGGTTATGTCTATTGCAAACCGTAAAATTGTGGCACATGTGGGGGCTGTTTACACCAAAGCATCTGCACTATTACCTCTATTTTCTGTCCGGGCCACACCGCGTCCGGCGTTTCAGAACCAACCGAAGAACCAGCCCTCTTCCTGCAGCTCCTGCTCACAGACCTGCAGCTGATGCTGGTAGGTATTGGCCCGGTCCTGCACCTTGCGCGCGACCTTGAGCAGCCACGGCTTCCTGGTATGACTGCCCCGACTGTGACCACCCTGCCCCTCGTGGTAAGCCAGGTAAAGATTGTAGGTATCGTGGCGGGCGATGCCGTTGCGACGATGGGACTGATTGTTATACCAGCCTATGAAATCGATGGCGTCGGCAAAGTCGTCGCGATCTGCGCCGTAATTGCCGGAGCTGCGTTCATAGCTCTCCCAGGTAGACTCCAGGGCCTGGCTATAACCGTAGGCGTCGGAGGGTCTCGGCCCCGGGATGAATCCCAGGTACCAGCGCCTGGGTGGCCTGGCATCGGCCCGAAAACGCGACTCCTGGTGCATGATGGCCATCATCACGGGTATGGGACTCTGCCACTGGTCGCGGGCGTCCGCTGCCTCTTCGTACCAGTCGTCCTTCTCGAAAAAAATCGCGCAGATGTTGTCGCTGTTGGCCGGCGGTGAGGTGGTGCATCCCGGCAGCAGCAGAGCCGCCGCAACAACCACTACTACCTGCCGGACCCGGATCACGAGCTGCCCTCCAGGCCGGCCAGGCGGGCCAGGAAAGTGGTCTCGTCCAACACCTCGACGCCCAGCTCAGTGGCCCTGGCGAGTTTGGAACCGGCACCCGGCCCGGCGACCACGCAGGTGGTTTTCGCCGAAACACTGCCTGCCACCTTTGCACCCAGAGCCTGCAGCCTGGCCTTGGCCTCATCGCGGCTGAACGCTTCCAGCTTGCCGGTCACCACCCAGGTCTGCCCTGACAGCGGCAGGTCAGCGGCACTCACCGCCAGGTCCGGCCAGCTGACGCCGGCCGCGCGCAACTGCTCCACCACCGCCATACTGGAGGGGGAGTCAAAGAACTGCACCAGGTGATCCGCCACCACCGGCCCCACATCGCTGACCTGCAGCAACTGCTCCTCGGGGGCTTGCGCCAGCGCCTTCCAGCTGCCGAAATGCCGGGCCAGTGACAGCGCGGTGGCCTCCCCCACCTCGCGTATCCCCAGCGCGAATATAAACCGCGCCAGGCTGGTGTGCTTGCTGCGTTCCAGCGCCTGCAGGAGATTGTCCGCGGACTTTTCGCCCATGCGCTCCAGGCCCAGCAGCTGTTCACGCTGCAGCCGGTACAAGGCAGCGACATTGTCCACCAGCCCCTCGTCCACCAGTTGGTCCACCAGTTTGTCGCCCAGACCCTCTATATCCATCGCCCGGCGCGAGGCGAAATGCCTGATAGCGGCTTTCTGCTGGGCGGCGCAGACCAGTCCGCCCATACAGCGCAGCACGGCCTCTTCGCCGGTGCGCTCCACCGGCGAACCGCAGACCGGGCAGGTCTGGGGGAAGGCGATGGCCGCGGCCCCTGCCGGGCGCCGCTCCGGCACCACTGACACAATCTGGGGAATAACGTCACCGGCGCGGCGCACCACTACCGTATCACCCAGGCGCAGGCCCAGGCGGGCGATTTCATCAGCGTTGTGCAAGGTGGCGTTGCTCACGGTCACCCCGCCGACGAACACCGGCTCCAGCCTCGCCACCGGGGTAATGGCGCCGGTGCGCCCCACCTGGAATTCCACGTCCAGCAGCCTGGTCATTTCTTCCTGGGCGGGAAATTTGCGGGCAATTGCCCAGCGCGGCGCGCGCGACACGAAACCCAGACGCTGTTGCAGGCCGAGGTCGTTGACCTTGAAGACGATGCCGTCGATGTCGTAGGGCAACTCGGCCCGCTGTTCCGCCAGCTCGCGATAGTAGTCGTCGCAGGCTTCAATACCCCGCACCACCCGGGACAAGGCGTTGATACGCAGGCCCCAGTGCTGGAGGCATTCCAGCACCTGCGAATGGGCGCCGGGCAGCTCGCCTCCCTGCACCTGCCCGACCCCGTAACAGCACATCTGCAGCGGCCGCCGGGCGGTGATACGGGCGTCCAGCTGGCGCAGGCTGCCGGCGGCGGCGTTGCGCGGATTGACGAAGGTCTTGTCGCCGCGCTGTCGCGCCGCCTCATTGAGCTCCTCGAAGCCGGCCCGGGGCAGGTAGATTTCCCCCCGCACCTCCAGCACAGCCGGGTAGCCGCTGCCGCGCAGCCGCAGGGGAATGGAGGCGATGGTGCGCACGTTGTGGGTGATATCCTCGCCAGTGCTGCCGTCGCCGCGGGTGGCGCCCCGCACCAGCAGGCCGTCGCGGTACAGCAGGCTGACCGCGATGCCATCCAGCTTGGGCTCGCAGGCGAACTCCAGAGGCTCGTGCCCCGCGCCCAGGCGATCAAGCAGGCGCCGGTTGAAGTCCAGCATGTCCTGCTCATTGAAGGCGTTGTCCAGGGACAACATGGGCAGTTCGTGGGAGACCTGGCGGAACTTGTCCAGGGGTGCGGCGCCGACCCGCTGGGTAGGGGAATCGGGGCGCTGTAACGCTGGGTACTGTGCTTCCAGCTGCTGCAGGCGCTGCATGCAGCGATCGTACTCGGCATCGGGTACGGTGGGCCGGTCCAGCACATAGTACTGGTAGTTCCAGTTGTCCAGACGTTCCCTGAGGGCGTCCGCCTCCCGGACTATTTCACTGGCGGGCATGGGTGTGGGTTCAAGTCAGCGGGTGCGAGCCAACATGCGCCTTTCGAGGTCGCGGACCTGCTGCCGGGAGTGCTCCAGCGACTGCTTGCTCAGCGGGTTGCGCGCCTCATCCAGTACGTCCCCTTCCAGGTTGCGGGCCACGGCCTGGGCCGTTTCCAGCATATAATCGAAGGCCTTCATCATATCCTGGGGCCCGGGCAGGGTAACGAAAAACACCAGGCCCGGCGTGGCGAGGTCGCCCATCCTGTCGATATCGAATACGCCGGGCTGCATCATATTCGCCACGCTGAACTGGATGGCGCCGCGACCCGCCTCGAACTCGTGGCGGTGGAAAAAATTCATATCCCCGAAGCGCAGGTCGCAGGCCAGCAGGATGTGCAGGATGTCCTCGCCGCGAAAACCCTCACGGCTGCGCGCGACCACGTTGAGCATGAACACCTCGGGGTCTATGTCCCGCGGTAACCTGCCGGGACCCGACACCGGCGCCGGTGCACGGTCGGTACCGCCGCCGGCGGCCTGCGCCGGCTCATCCGTGGCGCCCATGTCCTCCAGCCAGTCCAGGGTGGTGGGCTCGGCATCCTTGTCGGCGCCACTGAAGCCTTCAACCAGTTCCACCTCGTCCTGGTCGGGCGCGGCTTGTGCCGCCCTGGCGGGCCTGGCCGGTTTGCCCGCCGGGGGCTTTTTCGGTGCCCTGGCTGCCGCGGCAGTGGCCTCCCGCTCTGCCGCCTCCGCGGCCGACTTGTGGGTGGCCTTGATTATATCGCGACGGTCGACCGTGCGACCGCCACCATTGGGCAATTCCTTCAGCCAGGCGATATCATCCGACTCCGTTGCAGGCCCGCCGCCATCGGACTCAACCAGCCTCACCTTCAGCCGCGAGTAACGCTCGCGGCGCACCCGCCGCCATGCATCCAGCCCCACCGCAAGGATCAGGATTACCCCGATCACGACCATCCAGTCTCGAATTGTTAACTCCATTTCTCCCGCGCCGTTGTCATGACCTGAATGTTTGCCTTGCTGCGAACGGACCCTCAGCTCGCCGCCAGTTCCGCCGCCTCTTCGACGTCCACCGACACCAGCCGCGAAACGCCCGGCTCGTGCATGGTGACGCCCATGAGCTGCTCCGCCAGCTCCATGGATATCTTGTTGTGGGTAATGTAAATGAATTGCACCGTTTCCGACATTTCTTTCACCATGCGGGCATAGCGCGCCACGTTGGCATCATCCAGCGGCGCGTCCACCTCGTCCAGCATACAGAAGGGTGCGGGGTTGAGCTGGAAGATCGAGAACACCAGGGCGATGGCCGTCAGGGCCTTCTCGCCGCCCGACAGCAGGTGAATGGTGCTGTTCTTCTTGCCCGGCGGCCTGGCCATGATGGAAATACCCGTATCGAGCAGATCCTCCCCGGTCATCTCCAGGTAGGCGCTGCCGCCGCCGAATACCCGGGGGAACAGCTCCTGCAGCCCGTTGTTAACCCGGTCAAAGGTATCGCGGAAGCGGTTGCGGGTCTCCTTGTCGATCTTGCGGATGGCGGACTGCAGGGTTTCCAGGGCGGTCTCCAGGTCCTCGTTCTGCAAGTCCAGGTAGCTTTTGCGCTCGGACTGCTGGGTATATTCGTCTATGGCCGCGAGATTGATAGGACCCAACCGGGCGATGCGGTTGGCAACCCGCTCCAGGGAGCGCTGCCACTCGGCCTCGTCGGCCTCTTCCGGGAGCTCCTGCAGAACCTGCTCCACGTCGTGGCCATTGGCCACCAGTTGCTTGAGGATATTCTCGCGCTGCACCTGCAGGGTCTGGCCGGCGATGCGGTGCCGCTCCAGTTCGTTGCGCACGCTTTCGGCGCGGTGCTCGATGGCGGCGCGCTGCTGCTCCTTCTCCCGCAGCAGGTGGTCCACCTCGGCCACGGCCTGGCGGGCGGCGCTGAGCTCGCCCTCGGAGCGCAGGCGCAGCTCCAGTTGTTGCTCCAGTTCCAGCTTGAGGTCATCCAGCGGCGCATCGGTTTCATCCAGGGAGCCCGCCAGGGTCTCGCGCCGGGCGCGCAGTTGGGCGACCTGGCTGTTGGTGCGCTCGATGGCGGCGCGCATGGCCTCCAGCTGGGTCTGCAACGACTGGTGCCGCATGGCGGCCTGGTGGGCGGCGTCTTTGTCGTGGCGCGCTTTCTGGCGGGCGGCGTCCAGGGTGCTGCGGGTTTCATCGCGCACCGACAACAGCGCCTCGCGCTGCCGGGAGTCCGCCTCCATGCGCTCTATGGCCGCGGCCAGCAACTGGCGGGCCTCGGCGATCGCCTCCTGCTCGTGACGGAACTGCTCCCGGGCCTCGGCCAGGTCGCTGTTCAGCCGTTCGCGCCGCGCGTTGATCTGCTCCACCCTGGCCCGGTGGGCCGACAGCGTGGCGCTGTGTTCCGCATGCTGGCGGGTGGCCGCCTGTAATTCCCGCTGCTGCTCCTGGCGCTGGGCCTCCTGGTTGCGCTGCGCCTCCTGGCAGGCCGACAGTTCACTGTCCAGCGCCTGCTCCCGCGCCTGCAGGGAATCGATCTCTGCCGCCAGGGTCTCCAGTTCCTGCTGGCGCTGGATCACTCCGCCGTGCTGCTCGCCCAGGCGCGTGACCCGCAACCAGTTGGGTCCCAGCCAGATACCGTCGCGGGTGATGACCGATTCATGGGGTGCCAGCACGGATCGCTGGGCCAGCGCCTGGTTGAGATCATCCGCCACCCGCACACCCGCCAACAGGGCGCTGGCGCGACCACCACAGCGCACCCGGGAGCCCAGGTACTCGGCGGGGGCCTGCGGGTTGGGCCCCGCTTCCAGCAGGGCGACCCGGCCCTGCTCCAGCTGCTCCAGGCTGCTGCCCAGGGAGCCGATCTCATCCACGCAAACCGCCTGCAGGTAGTCCCCCAGCACCGTCTCCACGGCCAGCTGCCAGCCATCATCTACCTGGATCTGCTCCAGCAGTCGCGGTTTGCCCGCCAGTTGCCTGGCCTGCAACCACGCCCCCACCGAGGCATCGCCATCATCCATGGCCGCCTGTTGCAGGGCCTCCAGCGACGCCTGGCGACCGCGCTTTTGCTGCAGGGTTGAGCGGGCCTGGTTCAGGTCGGCTGACAGCGTGCTGCTGCGGTCGCGGGTGGCGGAGAGCTGATCCACCAGGGCGTCGCTGCGCGCCTCGTGCTCGGCCATGACCCTCTCCAGCTCCGCCAGCTGCTCGCCCAGCAGGACCACCTCCTCCTCGGCCGGCCCCGGGACGAGACTGCGCTGCTCTTCCTCCAGCTGGCGTATACGCCCCTGGATGCGCTGCAGCACCTGCTCCACGTGGCGGATGCGCGACTGCTGTACCTCCGCCTGCTGGCGCGGCTCGGCGGCGTGCTGGTTGAACTCGTCCCAGCGCTGCTGCCAGTTGTGCATGGCGTCCTCGGCCTGCAGCAGGGCCTCGGCAGAGGTCTCTTCCACCGCCTGCAACAGCTCCAGCTCGGGGGCCAGGGTGGCGAGCTCCGCCTCCCAGCCACCCAGCCGGTTGCGGTCCTCGCCCAGGTGGCTCTCGGATTCCGCCAGGCTGGCCTCGGTCTGGCGCAAATCCTCGCGCAACTGCCGCCCCCGCTCCTGCTGGTGCTTGAGGGTCTGCTCCAGCCTGGCCACTTCAGAGCCCAGGGAGTAGTAGCTGGCCTGCACCTGGTTGAAGGCGTCGGTGCGCTCGGTGTGGTCCACCCGGTGCTGCTCGATTGCGGTATCCACCTGCTGGTGTTCCGCGTGCACGGCCTCCAGCTTGACCTCCAGTTCGCCGATGCTGTGGCCGGCCGCCCTGGCCTCGGCGTCCAGCGCCTGCCACTGCAGCGCCTGCAATTGCGCCTGCAGGGTGCGCTCCTCGCCCTTGAACTCGGTATACTTTTCCGCCGCCTGGGCCTGGCGCTGCAGGTGCTGCAACTGCCGTCCCAGCTCGTCGCGCAGGTCGGTCAGGCGCTCCAGGTTTTCCAGGGTGCGCCGCATGCGGCTCTCGGTCTCCTTGCGGCGCTCCTTGTACTTGGAGATGCCGGCGGCTTCCTCGATAAACACCCGCAGGTCTTCAGGCTTGGACTCGATCAGGCGGGAGATCATGCCCTGCTCGATGATGGCGTAACTGCGCGGCCCCAGGCCCGTGCCCAGGAAAATGTCGGTGATATCGCGGCGCCGGCAGCGGGTGCCGTTGAGGAAGTATTCGGACTGGGCTTCGCGGGTGACCAGGCGCTTGATGGAAATCTCGGCGTAGCTGGCGTACTCGCCCCCCACCCCACCGTCGCTGTTGTCGAATACCAGTTCGATGGAGGCCTGCCCCACCGGCTGGCGGTTGACCGAGCCGTTGAAAATCACGTCGGTCATGGACTCGCCGCGCAGGTTCTTGGCGGAACTCTCCCCCATGACCCAGCGCACGGCGTCGATGACGTTCGACTTGCCGCAGCCATTGGGGCCGACGACCGCGCACATATTGCTGGGAAAATTTACCGTCGTGGGATCGACGAATGACTTGAAACCGGACAGCTTGATGGACTTTAATCGCATAATACTTTAGATATGTACGTTATCTTGCTGTTTTTTATGGATTTATCTCGAATTTTCGAGAACCCAGCGGCGGTGCCGGAACACAACATGTAGTGTATAGACTTTGCCCGGGCAACACTATGCCTGCCGCCGATAAATCCGGAATATGTTTCAGGGGAGCATCGCAATCGCTGGCGGAACGGCGGCATTCGCCACCTCCCGGCCGTCTCAGCTGCGCGGCTGCAGCACGATTTCCAGGGGTTCCAGCGCTGTGGAGGGGGCCAGCGGCCCGGCCTCCCCCAGCCAGGTGGCGCCCGCCTCACCCGGGCGGCCATCCGGGGACACCTGCACCACCACCAATACCGACTCGGTAGCGGAGAGTTTCTGCCCCGCCATGGAGTTGCTGTCGTCCAGGCGCAGGGTGACAGGCAGCTGCCCCGCCTGCAGGCGCTGGACGGCTATCGGCATGCGGCTGTCGCTGGCGGCGTTGCGAGCCAGCACGAACACGGTATCCGAGGGCGCCACCCGGGCGCCCTCCGGCAGGGCGACCCGCACGGTCACCCCGGCACCGGAGGCCGCGACGTCACCCGCCGCGCCATCGGCCTGGAGGGTATGGGCGGCGGCAACCGCGGTTTCACCGCTTTCCCCGAGGCGCTGGCGCGCCGCCTCGATCACCCCGTTGATCATACTGGCGCTCTCCGAACCCGGCTGCTCCGTGACCAGCAGGCGCTGCCAGTAGCCTATGGCTTCCCGGTACTGCTGCTGTTCAAAAGAGGCCATGCCCAGCAGGCCCAGGGCCGTGCGCTGGTGCGGCTGGATGGCCAGGGCCTGCTCCGCCCACATCCTCGCCCGCTCACTGAGCTGGCGGCCGGCAGCGAGGTACTCCGCCTGGGCGGCATAAGCCAGGGCATAGGCGTCTTCCGGGGCCTGCCGCGCCAGCTCGGCGTAGGTTGCGGCGGCCCGGGCGTACTCCTGCCGGCCCATGTAATAGCGGCCCAGCAGCGCCACATAGTCGAGGTTGCCGGGGCGCTGGTCGACCCGGTCCCGGATGGCGTCGATCAGCGCCGCGGTCTGCGCCGGGTCGTCGCTGTTTTCGAGGGCCTGTAACTGGCGGCTGATCAGCACATCGGGGGCCGCACCAAGCTGGTAGTACAGCAGCGAGGACAGCAGAGCCACCACCGGCAGCAATACCCAGCCGGGAAAGGATCCGGTTGCCGCCGGCGCCGGCCTGGCGACCGCACCGGCCTGCTGCTCGTCCTCGAGCAGGCGCAGGCGCGCGTCGTCCTGCAGGGCATCGGCGCCCTCCTCGGCCAGTTCCGCCTGGCGCAGCCGGTACCACTCTATATTGGCCCGCTCCAGTTCCTCGTCCGCACCGCCGCTGCGGCGCCTGGGAAACAGGTAGAACAGGCCGCTGAGCAGCAGCAGGACGGCACAGCCGACAGTAAATGTGGTCAAGAGTCGTGCTCCGTTTTGTCCAGCAGTTGCTGCAGTCGCTGGCGTTCGGCGGCGCTGAGTTCCACCGCGTCCTCCGTCTGTTGCCGGCGCCGACCGCGCAGCGTCAGCAGGGCGATCGCGACCCCGGCGAGCACCAGCAGCGCCGGGGCCAGCCACAGCACCGCGGTGGCCCCGTCGAAGCGGGGTCGGTAGCGCACGAACTCGCCGTAGCGGGCTACCATGTAATCCAGTATCTCCTCATCGCTGGCGCCCGCTTCCAGCTGCTGGTGCAACAGCTTGCGCAGGTCCTTGGAGATGGGCGCGTTGGAATCGGCGATGTTCTGGTTCTGGCACTTGGGACAGCGCAGCTCCGCACTCAGCAGCTGATAGCGCTCTTCCAGCGCCGGATCGCTGAACTCGTAGGTTTCGATCACCGCCGCGACAGGCAGTGACAGCGCCAGCAGGGCGAGGCCGAGCAGGCACAGCAGGCGCCGGGTCACGGTGTGTCGCCCCCGGCGGCCAATTGCAGATAGCGCGGCTGCAGGATGGTCTCCCAGACCCGCTCGTCGACCACGCCCACGTGGCGATAGCGGATCACGCCGTCCGCATCCAGCAGGTAGGTTTCCGGCGCCCCGTAGACGCCCAGATCGAGGCCTAGCGTGCCGTCGCGGTCGGCGATATTGAAGCGATAGGGGTTGCCCAGCTCCGCCAACCAGCGCCCGGCGGCGCCGTCTTCATCCTTGTAATTCACGCCGTAAATCGGCACGCCGCTGTCGGCCAGCTGCTGCAGGTAGGGATGCTCGACACGGCAGGCGACGCACCATGTGGCCCAGACATTCAGCAGCGCCGGCTCCCCCAACAGGTCCTCGCGGGCCAGCACGCGCTCCTGCCCCAGGGCCGGCAGCTCGAACTGCGGCAGGGGTCGGTCGATCAGGGCCGAGGGCAGCTCCTGGGGGTTCAGGCTCAGGCCCCGGAACAGGAACACCGCCATTGCCGCGAACAGGATCAGCGGTATGAAGAGCTTGAGTCTAGGTGCCATGCAGGGCCTCGCTGGCCGACGCCACCCGGGCGGCGCTGCGCTGGCGACGGTAGCGCTTGTCCAGGGTGGTGGTGAAACCGCCCAGCGCCATCATGATCGCCCCCAGCCACATCCAGCGCACCATGGGCTTGTAGTGCAGGCGCACCGCCCATGCCCCCTCCTCGCCGACAGGCTCGCCCATGGCAACGAACAGGTCGCGAAACAGGCCGGCGTCTATGGCCGCCTCGGTCATGACCTGGCCACTGGCCAGGTAGCGGCGTTTCTGCGGCGCCAGCAAGGCTATGACCTCGCCCTGGTAGGAGACCTCGAAACGCGCCTCGTCAGCCACGAAGTTGGGACCCTTGGCCGGTACCACTTCCAGCAGCCTGAAGCTGTAGCCCGCCAGTTCCTCGGTCTGGCCGGGCACCATCTTCAGGTCGTGTTCGATATTGTACTGGCTGGTCGCCACCACCCCGGTTACACAGGCGGCAAAACCCAGGTGGGCGAGGAACATGCCCCAGTAGCTGGGCGTGATCCGCCGCAGGCCGGCGCCCGGGGAGGCGGCGCCGCGCACCCGGTACCACAGGTCGCGCAGCAGACCCAGCACCAGCCAGCCGGACAGCGCCACGGCCAGCGCCACCCAGACATTGTACTGGCCGCCCAGCAGCGGCAGGGTCAGCCCGCACACCACCGCCACTACTGCGGGAATGGCCAGCTCAGCCTGCCAGCGCCGGGTGGAGTCTTTTTTCCAACGCGCCACCGGCCCCAGGCCCATGAACGGCACCAACAGGGCCATCAGTGGCACAAACACCGCGTTGAAGTACGGCGGGCCCACCGAGTACTTGCCCTGCCCCAGGGCATCCATGATCAGCGGGAACAGGGTGCCGAACAGCACCGTCAGGGTGGCCGCCAGGAATACGATGTTGTTGACCAGCAGCAGGGATTCCCGCGACACCCAGCTGAACCCGACCCGGCTGCTCACCGCCGGCGCCCGCAGGGCATACAGAATCAGCGAGCCGCCGACCACCACCGCCAGGAAGGCCAGCACGAACAGGCCGCGGGCGGGGTCGGTGGCGAAGGCGTGTACCGAGGTGAGTACCCCGGAGCGCACCAGGAAGGTACCCAGCAGGCTCAGGGAAAAGGCGAATATCGCCAGCAGCACCGTCCAGCTCTTGAACAGGCCGCGTTTCTCGGTGGCCGCCAGCGAGTGCAGCAGCGCCGTGCCGGCCAGCCAGGGCATGAAGGAGGCGTTCTCTACCGGGTCCCAGAACCACCAGCCGCCCCAGCCCAACTCGTAGTAGGCCCACCAGCTGCCCAGCATGATGCCGAGGGAGAGAAAAGCCCAGGCGACGTTGGTCCAGGGGCGGGACCAGCGCGCCCAGGAAGCGTCCAGGCGGCCGCCCAGCAGGGCGGCAATCGCGAAGGCGAAGGCCACGGAAAAACCCACGTAGCCCATGTACAGCAGGGGCGGATGGATGATCAGGCCCGGGTCCTGCAACAGCGGGTTGAGGTCGTTGCCATCGGCCGGGATGCCCGGCAGCAGGCGCGCAAAGGGATTGGAGGTGAGCAGGGAGAACGACAGGAATCCTACGCCGATGGCGCCCATCACCGCCAGCACCCGGGACAGCACCAGCAGCGGCAACTGCGGGCTGAAGGCGGCGACCGCGGCCGTCCACAGGCTGAGAATCAGCGCCCACAACAGCAGCGAGCCCTCGTGATTGCCCCACAGGGCGGAAAACTTGTAGATGGGGGGCAGGAGGCTGTTGCTGTTGCCGGCCACCACCTTTACCGAGAAGTCATCCTGCAGGAAGGCGATCGCCAGGCAGGCGAAACTGATCCCCACGAAAAACAGCAGCCCCATGGCCAGCCCCGGCGCCAGCGCCATGGCCTGGGAGTTGCGTCGCCACGCGCCCCAGGCGGGCACCACCGCCAGCAGCAGCGCGAAGCACAGGGCGATTATCAGGGCGAAGTGACCCAGCTCGGGGATCACTTGGCGTTCCCTTTGTGGTCATAGCCGGATTTTTCCAGCGCATCGGTCACTTCCGGGGGCATGTAATTCTCATCGTGCTTGGCCAGTACTTCCGACGCCATCAGAACGCCCTCCTCGTTGAGCACCCCCGAGGCCACGGCACCCTGGCCCTCGCCGAACAGGTCGGGCAGGATGCCCACATACACGGCCGGCACATCGGCTTCGAAATCGGTGATCACAAAGCGCACCTCCAGGCTGTCGTCGCTGCGCTGCACGCTGCCCTCGCGCACCATGCCTCCCACCCGGATGGGCTTACCGATGGGCGCCTTGCCCTGGGCCACTTCGGCCGGTGGGAAAAACAGGTTGATGTTGCCGCGCAGGGCGTAGGTCACCAGCCCCACCGCGGCGCTGGAAAACAGCACCACGAAGATAACGATCAGCAGTCTTTGCTTGCGTATGGGATGCATCAGTCGCCCTCTTTCATCGCCTTAGGACCGCCTTCGCGCCGTTTGAGTTCCCCTGCAAGCCGGTCCAGGAACTTCCGCTTGCGCCGCACCGGCACCACCACGATCGCCACCAGTACCAGGCCCGCTATCAGGTAGGCGGACCAGACAAAGGCGCCGTGCCCATCCATATCCATGAGGCTGTCCACGCTGCGGAAATACAGGTTCTGGTCCAGGCGGGCCAGCCACGCTTGCAAGATCATCAGCGGCGGGCCCCGGCGCCGGCCAGTTTCCTGACCCAGTTGGTACGCGCTTCACGCTCCACCAGTTCCGCGCGCATGTTCAGCAACATGCAGCAGGTGAACAGGCCGTAAAAGGCGACAATCATCAGCAACAGCGGGTACAGCATACTGGCATCGATGGTGGACTCTCCGGTGAACTTGATGGAAGCCGGCTGGTGCAGGCTGTACCACCAGTCCACCGACTTGTAGATGATGGGGATATTCACGGTGCCTACCAGGCTGAGCACGGCACAGGCCTTGCTCGCGGCCTCCTTGTTGTCATAGGCCTCGTACAGGGCGACCACGCCCAGGTAGAGAAACAGCAGGATGAGCATGGAGGTAATGCGTGCGTCCCACACCCACCAGGTGCCCCAGGTGGGCTTGCCCCAGATGGAGCCGGTGACCAGGGCGATGAAGGTGAGCGCGGCCCCGATGGGGGCGCAGGCCTTCATGGCCACGTCGGCCATCTTCATCTTCCAGATCAGGCTCACGGCCCCGGCGATGGCCATGACGTAATAACCCGCCAGGGCTACCACCGCGGCGGGCACGTGGATGTAGATAATGCGGTAGCTGTTGCCCTGGCGAAAATCCGGGTGGGTGAACAGCAGTCCCCATACGAGGCCCACAGCCAGCGCCACCAGGGTGATGGGCAACAGCCAGCGCAAGATGCTCCCGGCGATGCCGAACAGCCACGGCGGGGAGCCTAATTTATGGAAGAAGGACCACATAGGCGCGGAGATTATACAGTGCGCCGCTGGCTGGACAACCATGTGTCTGGCTTATGCTTGATTTGTCTCAAACCCGGGGCCCTCAGGCATCGACACTGATCCGCAGGCCGGCGGCGATGGCCAGGGGCGCCAGGGCGATGGCCAGGCACAGCATGGCCCCCAGGATCGCCAGGTAGGGGGCTGCGGGGTAGCCCGCGATGGCATTTTGCACCGCGGCGCTGCCGAAAATCAGCACCGGCATATAAAAGGGCAGGATCAGCAGCGAGATCAGCATACCGCCGCGCTTCAGCCCCACCGTGAGCGCCGCGCCTATGCCGCCCACCAGGCTCAGCACCGCCGTGCCCAGCAGCAGGCCGCCCACCAGGACGCCTATGGCCTGCTCGGGCAGCTTGATCATCAGGGCGAACAGCGGCGACACCAGCGCCAGCAGCAGGCCGGTAATCAACCAGTGGGCGGCGATATAGGCCAGTACTGACATATACAGTGGCTGGGGCGCCAGCAGCAACTGCTCCAGGCTGCCGTCCTCGAAATCGCTGCGAAACACCGTGTCGGAGGTCAACAGGCTGGACAGCAGCGCGATAATCCACAGGATGCCGGGGGCGAAATCCGCCAGCTTGTCGGGCGCCGGCCCCAGGCCCAGCGGGAACAGGGCCACCACCATGGCAAAGAACAGCAGCGGGTTGCCTATTTCGATGGGCCGACGCGCCGCCAGGATCAGCTGCCGGCGCAACAGGGTCAGGCAGAACGACCCGGTGCCGGGCGCGCGCCGCTGCCGGCTCACGCCGCCAGCCCCGCGCGGAGGCTGAGGTATTCCACCCGGTAGGCCACCTGCAGGGGCTGGTGCGAGGTCATGACGATGGCGCCGCCACCTTCCACGTGGCTGACCAGCAATTGCTCCAGTTCCGCGACCCCGGATTTGTCTATGGCGGTGAAGGGCTCGTCCAGCAGCCACAGGGGGCTGCTCGAGAGGTACAGCCGCGCCAGGTTGACCCGCCGGTGCTGGCCGGCGGACAAGGTCATGCTGGGCACATCCTCGTAGCCGTAGAGGCCCACCCGCTCCAGGGCCGACTCGATCTCCAGGTCGCTGTGCGCGCACTCCCCGGCCACGTGCCAGGCGAGGTTTTCCCTGGGGGTCAGCAGCGCCTTCACCGCGGCGTGGTGGCCCAGGTAGAGCTGGGGCGCATGGCGCTGCACGCTCCCGCCGAAACCGTAGCGCGACAGTCCTGCGAGGATGCGCAACAAGCTGGTTTTACCGGCCCCGTTGGGCCCCTCAATCTGCACCAGTTGCCCGGGTTGCACGGCGAAGGACAGGTCCCGGAACAGCTCGCGCCCGCCCCGCTCCAGGCTGAGGCCAGCGGCACTCAGCAGGGCCGCGCCGGCGGATTCTGTCGGCACTAGACGTTGACCACCCTGATGGCGGGAAAGTACAGCTCCTGGTCCTCGGCGATGACCGCGTCGGTACGCCGGGCGCGCAGGGAGGTGAAATCGAACAGGCCGGTGTCGGCCAGCTGCGAGGGCGCCACATTGCGAATACTGCGAAAGATAATCTCGGTGCGGCCCGGGTACTCCCGCTCCCACTGGGCCAGCATGCGCTTGATCTGCACCCGCTGCAGGTTTTCCTGGGAACCGCAGAGGTTGCAGGGAATGATCGGAAACTGCTTGTAGTCGGCGTAGCGCGCCAGGTCCTTTTCCTTGCAGTAGGCCAGCGGCCGGATCACCACGTTCCGGCCGTCGTCGCTGAGCAACTTGGGAGGCATGGCCTTGAGCTTGCCGGCGAAGAACATATTGAGGAACAGGGTCTCCACGATATCGTCGCGGTGATGGCCCAGGGCGATTTTGGTGGCGCCGATCTCCTGGGCAAAGCCGTACAGGCTGCCCCGGCGCAGGCGCGAGCACAAGCCGCAGGTGGTCTTGCCCTCCGGAATCACCTCGCGGACCACGCTGTAGGTATCTTTTTCCAGGATGTAATAGGGAATATCCAGGGCCGCCAGGTAGGTGGGCAGCACCTCCTCGGGAAACCCCGGCTGCTTCTGGTCCAGGTTGACCGCGATCAACTCGAAATCCACCGGCGCGCTGTGGCGCAGGTTGAGCAGGATATCCAGCATGCCATAGGAGTCCTTGCCCCCGGACAGGCACACCATCACGCGGTCGCCGTGCTCTATCATGTTATAGTCGGCGATGGCGTTGCCCACGTTGCGCCGCAAGCGTTTTTGCAGCTTGTTAAAGTGGGTTTTTTCTTTGCGGGACAATTCCTGCACGGCGATTATTACCAGGGTTTTGACAGGCGCGCAGTGTACTCGTTTGGCGCGGGCCCAGTCCAGCGACCCGCGGCAGCGGCGCAACCCCCACCATGGTCGGGGGTTCCCTTGTTTTTTGCCTGGAATGCCATGACAATGTGCGCCCCGTAAGCAGCTACCCTTCCACCAGCGAGGAACCTCACCCGATGAAACAACCCGTTCGAGTTACCGTTACCGGCGCCGCAGGCCAGATTGGCTACGCTCTCCTGTTCCGCATCGCCTCCGGCGCCATGCTGGGCGACGACCAGCCTGTCATCCTGCAACTGCTGGACATCACTCCCGCTATGGAAGCGCTGGAAGGCGTGAAAATGGAGCTGGAGGACTGCGCCTTCCCGCTGCTGGCGGGCATCGTGTGCACCGACGACCCCAACGCCGGCTTCAAGGACGCCGACTACGCGCTGCTGGTAGGCGCCCGCCCCCGCGGTCCCGGCATGGAGCGCAAGGACCTGCTGGAAGCCAACGCGGCCATCTTCTCCGTGCAGGGCAAGGCCATAGACGAGCACGCCAGCAAGCACATCAAGGTGCTGGTGGTGGGCAACCCCGCCAACACCAACGCCCTGATCACCCAGCGCAATGCGCCGTCCATCGACCCGCGCAACTTCACCGCCATGACCCGGCTGGACCACAACCGCGCCATGACCCAGATCGCCCTGAAAACCGGCACCACGGTAAACGATGTGACCAATATGACCATCTGGGGCAACCACTCGGCCACCCAGTACCCCGACCTGTTCAACGCGAAGGTCAAGGGACAGGCGGCGATCGAACTGGTAGAGCAGAGCTGGTATGAAGAGGACTTCATCCCCACCGTGCAGCAGCGCGGCGCCGCCATCATCAAGGCCCGCGGGGCGTCATCCGCCGCCTCCGCCGCCAACGCGGCCATCGGCCATATGCGCAGCTGGGCGCTGGGCACCGAGGGCGACGACTGGGTCTCCATGGGCGTTCGCTCCGACGGGTCCTACGGGATTGCCGAGGGCCTGATCTACTCCTTCCCCTGCCGCTGCAGCGGCGGTGAGTGGAGCATCGTCCAGGGCGTCGAGGTCGGCGAGTTCAGCCGCGCCAAAATGGACGCCACGGCGAAAGAACTCACCGAGGAGCGCGACGCGGTCCAGCACCTGCTGCCCTGATCGACGCATCGCGATGCAGGCGCTTGTCGCGCGGCGACAGGCGCCTTTTCTTTGGCTGCCCCACGCGCGCCGGCGCCAATCTGTTAAGCTGAGCCCATGAACGAATCCGCTTCCAGCAAGAGCTATCACCACGGCAATCTCCGCGCGGAATTGCTGGACACCGCCATCGAGCAACTGCAGGTGGTCGGTGCCGACGAACTCAGCCTGCGCGCGCTCGCCCGGGCCGTAGGCGTTTCCCAGACGGCGCCCTATCGGCACTTCGCCGACAAGGGCGAGCTGCTTGCCGCCATGGCCACCCGCGGCTACCGCAACCTGCTGCAGGCACTGCGGCAGGCGGGAGAGCGGGCCGGGGATTGCCCCACCGAGCAGCTCATCGCCTTCGCCCACGCCTATGTGGATTACGCGGCCCGCCAGCCGCAGCTGTTCAAGCTCATGTTCGGTCCAGCGGTACAACCGGCGGAGCGCTACCCGGAACTGCGCGAAGCCAGCCGCGAGACTTTCCTGCTGGTGCAGACCATCCTCAATCGCGGCATGCAACGGGGGCAGTTCCGCCAGCAGGACGTCGCCTACCTCGCCAACGCCGCCTGGGCGGGCATCCACGGCCTCGCCACCCTGCGGGTGGACGCGCCGGAGCTGTTCGCGCGCCATATCGACCTGCAGCGCCAGGTCAACCTGGGGGTGCATACCTTTCTGGCCGGTATCAAGGCCGAATGAATTCGGCCCCACACGGGACCTTGGTATCAAGGCCGAATGAATTCGGCCCCACACGGGACCTTGTCGTAGGGTCGAATTCATTCGACCAATAACGCTGCGGGCGCGCCGCGCGGAACCGGGGCCGAATGGATTCGACCCTACAGATCCCGCAGCAGTGCCACCGGTGGACTGGAAACCACCTTGCGGCAGCTGAATACCCCCAGGCTGCCGATCAGCGCCATGCCGGCGCCTATGCCCAGCGGCCAGATCCACGGCGAGGGCGCGTAGCGCATGTCCATCACCCACTCCTGCAGGAAGTAGACCGACAACTCGGCCCCCGCCGTGGCCAGCAGCCCGGCAAATAACCCCAGGGCGGCAAACTCGATAAACAGGCCACCCAACACCAGGCCGCGGCGCGCGCCCAGGGCCCGCAGGATCGCACTCTCATGCATACGCGCATCCACGCTGGCCTGCACCCCGGCGATGAGCACCAGGCCGCCGGCCGCCAGAATCACCGCCAGCACCAGCTCGATGGCGGAGGAGACCTGGCTGACGATGCTGCGGATCTGCTCCACCACCACATCCATCTCGATCACGGTCACGGTGGGGAATTCGCGGATAAAGCGGTTGAGGAACGGCTTGTCATCCGGCCCCAGGTAAAAACTGGTCATGAAGGTCGCCGGGTAGTCCGCCAGCAGCCGCGGCGGGAAAATCAGGAAGAAGTTGGGGCGCATGGACTGCCAGTCCAGCTCCCGCAGGTTGGCCACCTGGGCCTCCAGCGGCTGCGCCCCCACCAGGAAGCCCACCCGGTCACCCACCTGGATACCCATGCGCTCGGCAAATTCCCGCTCCACCGACACCAGCGCCGCGTCTGTCTGGGGCGGCCACCACTGGCCGGCGACCAGGCGGTTGCCCGGGGGCAGCGAGTCGGACCAGGTGAAATTGGTCTCCCGCTGGCGCCGCTGCGCCTCGGGGTCGTCAGTGCGCGGCAGTTGCTCGCCATTCACCGCCATGATCCGGCCACGAATCATGGGATACAGCGCCTCGCTGGGGATGTCCTGGCTGCGCAGCATCTGGTCCACCGGCTGCACATCCTGGGGGCCGATATTGATCATGAAGTGATTCGGCGTACCCTCGGGCAGCTGGGTCTGCCAGGCATCGATCAGCGAGGTGCGCACCAGCACGAGTACCAGCAGCAGCATGATGGCCATGGCGAAGATCACCACCTGCATGGCATTGGCGCTACCGCGACGCTGCAGGCCGGCCAGCGCCAGCCGCCAGATGCTGCCCGCGCTCATGCCCACCAGGCGGCCGCCACGCAGCAGGGTGAGCGCCAGGCCCAGGCCCAGCAGCGCGGTAATGGCAAGGCCCGCCAGCACCGCCAGGGTCAGCTGCCAATCGGCGCTGTACCACCACATGAGCAGGGAGATCGCCACCAGGCCCACAAGGTAGTCTCCCAGGGTACGGCGATTTTCATGGGGCAGGTCGCGGCGCAACACCCGCAGGGGGCTGGCCAGGCCCAGGCGCCGCAGCGGCGGCCAGGCGAAGCACAGCAGGCAGGTCAGCGAGGTGGCGGCGCCAACCGCATAGGGGCCGGGTCCGCTGGCACCCGGCTGCACCGGCATCTGCTCGGCGAACAGGGTGAAAAACAGGGCCTGTATGGACCAGCCCAGCAGGCAACCCAGGGCGGTGGCCACCACCCCCAGCAGCAACAGGCTGCTGCCGTAGAGCCTGTTGACCCGCGCCGAGGTGGCGCCCAGGCTTTTCATGATCGCCACGTAATCGGTGTGGCGCTCGCTGAAACGGCGCGCCGCCAGCGCGATCGCCACGCCGGCCAGTACCACTCCCAGGCTGCCCGCCAGCAGCAGGAAGCGCTCGGCGCGCCGCAGGGCGCTGCCTATGCCCGGCTGCCCCTCGCTGACATCCAGCAGGCCCTGGCCGTCCTCCAGTTGCGGTTCCAGCCAGTCCCGGAAGTTCTGCAGGACCTGGGGCGGCGCGGCGTACAACTGCCGGTATTGCACCCGGCTACCGGGCTGCACCACGCCGGTGGCGGGAATATCGTCATAGTGCATCAGCACCCGCGGGCCGTAGCCGCTGAAGGAGGCGGCCTGGTCGGGTTCCGTGCGGGCCGCCGCGGCCACGGTGAAATCCGCCTCGCCGATGGTGATGCGCTCACCGACCGCCACGTCCAGCAGCGGGAACAGGCGCGACTCCAGCCACACCTGGCCCGGCGCCGGCCCCCGGGCCGCGGGCAGTACCGGCCCGAAAGGCTGCTCGCTGTAGGTCAGCTCGCCGCGCAGGGGATAGCCGTCGCTGACGGCTTTCACCGACACCAGTTGCATGCGCTCGTCGCCGGCAAATACCATCGAGGGGAACACCAGGGTCAGGGCCTGGCTGACGCCTTGCGCCTCGGCCCGCTGCAGCCACTCGCCGGGCAGGGCCCTGGAACTGCGGGCCACCAGGTCGGCGGCGAGAAAGCGGTGGCTCTCCTGGGTAAGGGCGTTCTGCAGGCGGGTGGCGAAGGCGCTGATGCCGGAGACCACGCCCACCGCCAGTACCAGCGCCATCAACAGCACGCCCAACTCGCCCCCGCGCCAGTCGCGGGCCAGCATTTTGGTCGCGGTCACTGACACGAGATCAATTCGCCGGCTTCCAGCACCAGGCGGCGCTCACAGCGCTCCGCCAGCTTGTCATCGTGGGTGACCAGCACCAGGGTGGTGCCCTCCTCCCGGTTGAGCTCAAACAGGAGGTCGATGATATGGGCGCCGGTGTGGGTATCGAGGTTGCCGGTGGGCTCATCGGCAAACAGGATGGAGGGGCGCGAGGCAAAGGCCCGGGCGATCGCCACCCGCTGCTGCTCGCCGCCGGACATCTGCCGCGGGTAGTGATGCATGCGCGGTCCCAGGCCGACGCGCTCGAGAAACACCTGGGCCTGCTCCCTGGCTTTCGCCAGACCCTGCAACTCCAGCGGCAACATCACATTCTCCAGGGCGGTGAGCGCGGGCAGCAACTGGAAGGACTGGAACACGAAGCCCACGTGGCGGCCGCGAAACAGCGCCCTGCCGTCCTCGTCCAGCTCGCCCAGGTCGGTTTCGCCGATCACCACCCGGCCGCCGCTGGCCTCGTCCAGGCCCGCCAGCAGTCCCAGCAGGGTGGATTTACCGGATCCCGAGGCGCCGACGATGGCCACTGCCTCGCCCGACTTGATTTCCAGGGTGATCCCTTTCAGTATTTCCAGTTCGGTTCCCGCCATCGGGACCCGCTTCAGGAGATTTTCAACCTTGATCATCAGAACCATCCTTTTGCGCAATGTACGGGCGGCGCTACTGCTTGGATTGCTCGGCCTGTGCCTGGCCGGGCCTGTGCAGGCCCGGGGCCAGAGCGTGCTGGTGCTGGGCGATAGTATCAGTGCGGCCTACGGTATGTCTCTGGAGCAGGGCTGGGTGGCCCTGCTGGCGCAGCAACTGGAGCGGGAGGACCCGCCCTGGCAGGTGGTCAATGCCAGCATCAGCGGCGAGACCACCGGCGGCGGCCTGCGCCGCCTGCCGGGCCTGCTGGAACAGCACCAACCGGCGCTGGTGATTCTAGAGCTGGGCGGCAACGACGGCCTGCGCGGCTTTCCCCTGGACGCCCTGCGGGACAACCTGCGGCAGCTGGTGAGCCTGTCGCAAAGGGCCGGTGCCGAGGTTATCCTGGTGCCTATGGAAATCCCCCCCAACTACGGTGCCCGTTACACGGCGGGTTTTCGCGACAGTTTTGTAGAGATCGCCCAGGCAACGGACAGTGTGCTCGCGCCCTTTCTGCTGGAGGACGTGGCCACCGACCCGGCCCTGATGCAGGCCGACGGTATCCACCCCGCGGTGGCGGCCCAGCCCATCCTGCTGGAAAACATCCTGCCGACCGTGCGGGAGGCGCTGGCCGACTGATGCCCGAACTCTCCTGGCAGAGCCTGCAGGCGGCGGATCGCGCTGCCATCTGGCACCCCTACGCATCGGCCCACGACGGTCCGGAAGTTTTTCCGGTGGTGTCCGCCAGCGGTGTGCGCCTGCGGCTGGCGGACGGCCGTGAACTCATCGACGGCATGGCGTCCTGGTGGTGCGCCATCCACGGCTACAACCACCCCGCCATGAACCGCGCGGTACAGGCGCAGCTGGAGACCATGTCCCATGTGATGTTCGGCGGCCTCACCCACCCGCCGGCGGTGAAGCTCGCCCAACTGCTGACCTCCCTGACCCCCGCTTCCCTGGACCGGGTCTTCTTCAGCGACTCCGGTTCGGTGGCGGTGGAAGTCGCCCTCAAGATGGCCCTGCAATACTGGTATTCCGTGGGCAACCCCGGCAAGCAGAAAGTCATCGCCCTGCGCAACGGCTATCACGGCGACACCTTCGGCGCGATGGCAGTCTGCGACCCGGTTACCGGCATGCACCACCTGTTCGGCGAAATGTTGCCCCGGCACCTGTTCGCACCGGCGCCGAACTGCGCCTTCGACGGCCCCTGCCCCGACAGCGAGATGGTCGCCATCACCGACCTGCTGAGCCAGCACCACCGGGAGGTCGCCGCCGTCATCGTCGAGCCCGTGGTGCAGGGCGCGGGTGGCATGCGCTTCTACTCCCCGGACTACCTGGTGAAGCTGCGCGCCCTGTGTGATGCCTTCGACGTCCTGCTGATTTTTGACGAGATCGCCACCGGGTTCGGGCGCACCGGCAAGCTGTTCGCGCTGCAACACGCCGCGGTGGAGCCGGACATCCTGTGCCTGGGCAAGGCCCTGACCGGGGGCTACATGACGCTGGCGGCGACCCTGTGCAACCAGCGCATCAGCAGGGGCATCAGCGACGGCGAGGCCGGTGCGTTCATGCACGGACCGACTTTCATGGGCAATCCGCTGGCCTGCGCCACCGCTATCGCCAGCATAGAACTGTTGTTATCGCAGCCCTGGCAACGCCAGGTCGCCAACCTCAACAAGGCACTTGGCGAAGGCCTCGCGCCGGCCGCTGAACTGCCCGCGGTGGCCCAGGTGCGCACCCTGGGAGCCATCGGGGTCATCGAACTGGAGGAGCCGGTGGATATGCAAACCGTGCAGCCCATGTTCGTGGAACGCGGTGTCTGGGTAAGGCCTTTCGGGAAACTGGTTTATGCCATGCCGCCCTATGTCATGGGCACGGAGGATGTAGCCGCCCTGACCGCGGCGATGGTCGACGTGGTCGCGCAGCTGTAGCATGACATGACACGACAGCCCGCCCCCCGGCACTGGATATTGCTCGGCCTGCTGAGCCTGGGCTGGGGCTTCGCCTTCCTGCTCATCGCCGTCGCCCTGGCGTCTTTCCCACCCCTGACCCTGGTGTCCCTGCGGCTGCTGCTGGGCGCGGCAGCACTGTACGTCATCATGCGCTGGCAGGGCCTGCGACTGCCCGCCAGCGGGCGCTGGTGGCTGCTGTTCACCGGCCTCAGCATCACCGGCAACCTCATCCCCTTCACCCTGATCACCTGGGCGGAGGTGCATATCACCAGTGGCCAGGCGGGCCTGCTGATGGCCCTGGTGCCGATCAGCACGCTGGTACTGGCGCACTTTTTCGTGGCCCACGAGCAGATCACCGGCGGGCGCCTGGCGGGGGTGGCAATGGGTTTTTGCGGAGTGGCTGTACTGGTGGGCGCCGACGCCCTGCGCGGCCTGGGCGGGCCGGCCCTGGTGGCCCAGCTCGCCGTCGTCGCGGCCACCTTTTCCTACGCGGTAAACAATATTTTCGCCAAGCGCCTGCCGGCGTTGAACGGGCTGGTAATTGCCACCGGCACCCTGTTGGCGGGGGGCGTCCTGCTGCTGCCGACAGCACTCTGGCTGGAACAGCCCTGGCAGCTGGCTGTCACCCGCAATGCCTGGCTGGCGACCGCGGCGCTGGGTTTATTCTCCACCGGGCTGGCGACCTGGGTGTACTTCGTGGTGGTGACAGAGGTCGGGCCGAACTTCGTTTCCCTGATCAATTACCTGATCCCCCTGCTGTCCTTCGCCGCCGGCGCGCTGCTGCTGGGGGAGGCGGTGCACGCCTGGCAGTTCGCCGGGCTGCTGGCGGTATGCTGCGGCATCGCCCTGTGCCAGCCGCGGCGCTGATTCTTCCGGACGCATACTCCACCACCCGTAGATACCGAATTCATTCGGCCCGAAATTGCGCCGGCTCCGGTGCACTGGTCGAATGAATTCGACCCTACATAGCTTGAGTAGGGCCGAATTCATTCGGCCCGCGGTTGCGCGCGCCCCGCGCCGATGCACCGGCCGACTAAACTCGCCCCTAGCAGGCCACTACCGTGCCGTGCATGTAGGTCACGCCCCGGCCGGTCATAAAAACCCGGCCGTCGCGAAGCTCGCAGTCCAGGGTGCCGCCCCGCGCCGAAATCTGCCGCGCCTGCAGTTTTTCCAGGTGCAGGCGCTGCGCCCAGTAGGGCACCAGGCTGCAGTGGGCCGAGCCGGTTACCGGGTCCTCATCGATGCCGACCTGGGGCCCGAAAAAACGCGACACGAAATCGCAGTCATCACCGGGAGCGGTGGCAATAATGCAGTGCTCACTGGCGGCTCGCAGCGCCGCGAAGTCCGGCTGCAGGCCGGCCACATCCTCCTCGAACTCGTACACGTAAACCACCGCGTGGGGGTTGTCGCGCGCTATTACCGCCTCACTGGCGGTGGCGCCCAGCGCCCGGCAGATCGCCGAATCCACGTCCGTCGGCAGCAGTGAGGCGGCGGGAAAATCCAGGGTCAGGCCTGCGGCCGAGCGGCGCACCCGCAAGTCGCCGCTGCGGGTGTGAAACAGGATATCGTCCGCTGGGTGCTGCAGGTGCTCGAACAGCACGTGCGCCGCCGCCAGGGTCGCATGGCCACACAGATCCACTTCCACAGTCGGTGTGAACCAGCGCAGCTGGCAGCCCTCCCCACTGGGTACCAGGAAGGCGGTCTCCGACAGGTTGTTTTCCATGGCAATGGCCTGCAGGGTCTCGTCGTCCAGCCACTGCTGCAACGGCATGATCGCCGCCGGGTTGCCCGCAAAAACGTGATCGGCGAAGGCGTCGACCTGGTAAATAGGCAGTTCCATGTGCTCGGGACCTCCGGTGCGTGCTTCGGCGGCGCAGTTGTACAAGGCCGCGGCCGTTTAATATAGTGCCTCTACCGGCTCCCGGCCAAGCGCAGATCCCGTCGTATGTCCCACAGAGAGCAGACCCCGCTGCAGCTGAAGTGCTACGAGGTCATTTTTGGCACCGAAACACCCGCGGGCAAATGGTTCGACCTGGCGCTGATCGCCATCATTATCGCCAGCGTGATAGTCATCATGCTGGACTCCATCGTCTCACTGGATGCGTCCTACGGGGACCTGTTCTTCCGCCTGGAGTGGCTGTTCACCCTGCTGTTCACGGTCGAGTACCTGGCGCGCATCTGGTGTACGCCCAATCGGCGCGCGTATGTGCTGAGCCTTTACGGCGTGGTGGACCTGCTGGCGGTACTGCCGACCTACCTGTCCATTTTCCTGCCCCAGACCGCCCCCCTGCTGATTATCCGCCTGCTGCGTATCCTGCGGATCTTTCGGGTGCTGCGCCTGCTGACCCTGCTCAACGAGGCCAATGACCTGGCTGCGGCCCTGCAGCGCTCCGGCCGCAAGATTTTCGTGTTCTTCACGGTGATGATGATCCTCGCCACGATCTTCGGCTGCCTGCTGTACGTGATCGAGGGGCCCGGCAACGGCTTCGACGACATCCCCACCAGCGTGTACTGGGCCATCGTCACCATCACCACGGTGGGCTACGGCGACGTCACCCCGGTAACCACCGCCGGCCGGGCGGTGTCCGCCGCCGGCATGCTGGTGGGTTATGCGATTATCGCGGTGCCCACCGGTATCATTACCGCCGAACTCACCATGGCCCAGCAGATCAAGAAACAGCGCCTGGCGATGCTGGCGCGCAACTGCACCAACTGCTCCACGGTGGAGCCCGACCCCGATGCCCATTACTGTCGCGCCTGCGGCTCCCAACTGCCACGGCCCGGCCATGCGCCAGAGACTGAAAAGTCCTAATTTATATTTATAACAGATAGTTACATTTATTTTTTAATCTATTTTATAACCTATAGCCGGAGAAACCGGCACGCAATAACCCGCCCACATTGGCAATAGTGCTTAGCCCACGGGCGCTCCACACCGCTATAATGCTGCCCTTTCGCCAGCCGGCCAACACCATGGACGTCACACCGCTGTTTTCCTATCGCAAGTTCTGGGCCGAGTGCCTGGGGCCGGCGCCCGAGCTGCCCATGAGCCGCGCCGAGATGGACGCCCTGGGCTGGGACAGCTGCGACATTATCATCGTCACCGGCGATGCATACGTGGACCACCCCAGTTTCGGCATGGCGGTAATCGGCCGCCTGCTGGAGGCGCAGGGCTTCCGCGTGGGCATCATCGCTCAGCCGGCCTGGGACAGCGCCGAGCCCTTCAAGGTGCTGGGACCACCGAACCTGTTTTTCGGGGTCGCCGCCGGCAACATGGACTCGATGATCAATCGTTACACCGCCGACCGCAAACGCCGCAATGACGACGCCTACACACCCGGCAACGAAGGCAACCGTCGCCCGGATCGCGCGGTGATCGTCTACAGCCAGCGCCTGCGCGAGGCCTACCGGGACGTGCCGCTGGTGATAGGCAGTATCGAGGCGAGCCTGCGACGCATTGCCCACTACGATTACTGGAGCGACAAGGTGCGGCGCTCCATCCTGCTGGACAGCCGCGCCGACCTGCTGCTGTACGGCAACGCCGAGCGGGCGATTGTGGAAGTCGCGCACCGTCTCGCGGCGGGAGAGCCTATCCACACGCTTCGCGACCTGCGCGGCACGGCCTTCGTGCGCAAGCGTATCCCGGCGGACTGGCAGGTGATCGACTCCACCAGCATCGACGTGGTGGGGCCGCTGGCGCCGCGCACCAACCCCTACGAGGACAATACCAGCAGCAGTGGCGCCAGCTGCGCGGTCGTGGGATCGGGCGCGGCCGACCCGGCCCGGGCCGAGCCGATCACCCTGGTGGGCACCGCCACGGCGGACCGGCAGACCGTCATCCGCATCCCCGGCTACGAACAGGTCAAGGACGACGGCGCCCTCTACGCCCACGCCTCGCGCATCCTGCACAAGGAGACCAACCCCCACAACGCGCGGCCGCTGGTGCAGGCCCACGGTGATCGCGAGTTGTGGCTCAACCCGCCGCCCATCCCGCTGGAGACAGACGAGCTGGACCGGGTGTTCGAACTGCCCTACACCCGGCTGCCCCACAGCAGCTACGGCGACGCCCGCATTCCCGCCTATGAAATGATTCGCCACTCGGTGAATATCATGCGCGGCTGCTTTGGCGGCTGCACATTCTGCTCTATCACCGAGCACGAGGGCCGCATTATCCAGAACCGCTCGGAGGACTCCATCATTCGCGAGGTGGAGCGCATACGCGACACCTCCCCCGCCTTTACCGGGGTGATCTCGGACCTGGGCGGCCCGACCGCCAACATGTGGCGCCTGGCCTGCAAGAGCAAGGAAGTCGAGGCGAAGTGCCGCAAGCTGAGCTGTGTGTTCCCGGGCATCTGCAAGAATCTCAATACCGACCAGACGCCGCTGATACAGCTGTATCGCCGCGCCCGCAGTGTACCCGGCGTCAAGAAGGTGCTGATCGCCTCGGGCCTGCGCTACGACCTGGCGGTGGAAACCCCGGCCTACGTGGAGGAACTGGTCACCCACCACGTGGGCGGCTATCTCAAGATCGCTCCCGAGCACACCGAAGAGGGACCGCTGAGCAAGATGATGAAGCCGGGCATGGGCAGCTACGACCGCTTTCGCGCCCTGTTCGAGAAATACTCGAAGGCGGCCGGCAAGGAACAGTACCTGATCCCCTACTTCATCGCCGCCCATCCGGGCACCAGCGACCGGGACATGATGAACCTGGCCCTGTGGCTGAAGCGCAACAAGTTCCGCGCCGACCAGGTACAGACCTTCTACCCCTCGCCCATGGCCACCGCCACCGCGATGTACCACAGCGGCAAGAATCCCCTGCAGCGCGTGACCCGGCACAGCGACACCATGCCCACCGTGCGCAAACTGGGACAGCGCAAGCTGCACAAGGCGTTCCTGCGCTATCACGATCCCGACAACTGGCCGCTGTTGCGCCAGGCGCTTAAAAAGATGGGCCGCGCGGACCTGATCGGCAACGGCAAGCTGCACCTCGTGCCGCCGCGCCAGCCCGCCAGGCGTCACCAGACTGTGGCGCCGGGAGGTCCTGCGGGCGCACAGGCCTTCGCCACCCAGCATACCGGGCTGCCGCGCAATCCTCCCGGTCGCAGGAAAAAATCGCGGCGTTGATCGCCCTGCAAGCGCACTACCCAGGGCATCAATGGCACAACGAGCGCGCCTCATTCCGGAGCTACCATGAACAAGAAAGTCCTATACCCCCTGCTGGTGCTGGCACTCGGCCTGGCCGCCGCCGTACTCATCGCAATCAACCAGCCCGAGGTCGAACCGGAGGCCTACGAAAGACTGCTGTCGACCGTGCGGGTCATGCGCGTCGAGGCCCGCACCGAGCACCTGGAAATCACCTCCCAGGGTACGGTGCAGCCGCGCAGCCAGAGCGAGCTCATTCCCGAGGTGTCGGGGCGGGTGGTCTGGATGTCCCCCTCACTGGTGGGCGGCGGCTCCTTTGCGCGCGATGAAGTCCTGCTGCGCATAGACGATGCCGACTACCAGACGGCGCTCACCCGCGCCCAGGCAGCCCTGCAGCGGGCCGAGGTGGAATACGAGTTCGCCAGCGATGAACTCAAGCGCATGCAGAGCCTGCGCGGCAAACAGCTGGCCAGCCAACAGCAACTCGACACCGCCCGCCGCTCCGCCGACGTCGCCGCGGCCAACCTGGCGGAGAGCCGCGCCGCCCTCGACCAGGCCCGGCGGGACCTGGAGCGCACCCAGTTGCGGGCGCCCTTCGACGGCCTGGTGCGCAACGAGCAGGTCGATCTCGGCCAGTTCCTCAGCCGCGGCCAGAGCATAGGTACCATCTACGCCACCGACTATGTCGAAGTGCGCCTGCCGCTGGCGGCGGATCAACTGATTTACCTGGGCCTGCCGACGTCCACGCGCGGCGAGATAGCGCCCGCCCTGCGGCCCCCGGTGACCGTTGCCGCGGACTTTGGCGATGCGCGGCTGCTGTGGGAGGGCGAGCTGGTGCGCCTGGAGGCGGAGTTCGACGAGCGCTCGCGCATGCTGTACGGGGTGGCGCGGCTGCCCATGGATGTCAACGGCGAGGACGCCCTGCCGGTACCGGTGGGAATGTTCGTGCAGGCTGAGATCCAGGGGCGCAAGGTGGAGAATATTATCCGCCTGCCCCGCTCGGCCATGCGCGACAACAACCAGGTACTGGTGGTGGACGAGGACAACCGGCTCAACTTCCGCCATGTCTCCCTGCTGCGTCTTGAGCACGATGACATGCTGATCGACGACGGCCTGGCCGAGGGCGAGCTGGTGTGCATTTCGCCCCTGCAGACGGTGGTGGAAGGGATGCGGGTGAACCCCTTCATCGAAGGGGAACAGGCGCAGTGAACCGTGTCATCGAATGGTTTGCCCACAACCCGGTAGCCGCGAATCTGCTGATGTGGATTCTGATCGTCGGCGGGTTGCTGGCCCTGCCGCGCACCCACCAGGAGGAGTTTCCCAACCTCGAGGTCGATGCCGTGCAGGTCAGCGTGCCCTACCTGGGCGCCGCCCCCGCCGAAGTCGAGGCCGGTGTCTGCATACGAGTGGAGGAAGCCATCCAGGGCACCGAGGGCATAGACAAGGTCAGCTCCAGCGCCTCCGAGGGCTACTGTTCGGTGATCGTCGAACTGGTCGAGGGGGTGGACAAAACCAAGCTGTCCAATGACATCAAGAGCAAAGTCGACGCCATCAGTTCCTTTCCCGCAGAGACCGAGCAGCCGGTCACCTCGGAGGTTACGTACCTGGCGACAGTGCTGGAGATCGCCCTGGCCGGCAACGCCGATGAGCGCACCCTTAAACTGCTGGGACAACAGTTGCGGGACGACCTGGTGGCCCTTCCCAGTGTCTCCCAGGTCGACCTGTTGTTTGCCCGCCCCTATGAGATCTCCGTGGAAGTATCCGAGCAGACCCTGCGGCGCCACGGCCTGACCCTGGCGGAGGTCGGTCGCGCCATAGAAAAAAGCTCCCTGGACATCCCCGGCGGCTCCCTCAAGACCGAAGGTGGCGAGATCCTGCTGCGCACCAAGGGCCAGGCCTACCGGGGCCAGGAGTTCGAGGACATCGTGGTACTGACCCGGGTCGACGGCACGACCGTCACCCTGGGCGAGATCGCCAACGTGGTGGACGGTTTCGAGGACAGCGACCTGCGCGCGCGCTTCGACGGCCAACCGGCAGTGGCGCTGAAGGTGTCACGGGTCGGCGAGGAAGATGTGCTGGCGATTGCCGACGAAGTGAAGGCATACCTGCAGCAGGCGCAGCGCGACCTGCCCGAGGGCATCAGCGTCACCATCTGGCAGGACGAATCACAGGACCTGGTGGACCGGCTGGATGCGCTGGCCAAGAACGCCCGCAGCGGCCTGCTGCTGGTGCTGCTGGTGCTCACCCTGTTCCTGCGCTTTCGGCTGGCGCTGTGGGTGGCCGCCGGCATTCCCGTCGCGCTGCTGGGCACCGCCGCGCTGTTCCCGGTGGTCGATATTTCCATCAGCACCATGTCGGTCATGGCGTTCATCCTGGTGCTGGGCATCCTGGTGGACGACGCCATTGTGGTGGGCGAGCGGGTCTATGCCCACGAGCAGGAGGGCTATAGCCGCGTGAATGCCGCCGTAACCGGCACCCAGGAAGTGTCGGTACCGGTGATCTTCGGCGTGTTTACCACCATGGCCACGTTCATTCCCATCATCAATATTCCGGGGCCTTTTGGCGGCTTTTTCCAGCCCCTGGGTTACACCGTTATCATTGCCCTGGCCTTCAGCATCGTCGAATCACAGATGATCCTCCCCTCCCACCTGGCCCATCGCAAGGCGGAGGCCGAACAGGGCGACAATGTCCTGGTCAACCGCTGGCTCAGCCTGCAGGCGCGCATCTCCGGGGGCCTGGAAACGGCCGCCACCCGCTACTACCTGCCCGCGGTCGGCGCGGCCCTGCGCTGGCGCTACGTGACCGTGGCCTGCGGCGTCGTGGTGCTGGCCCTGGCGCTGTCCCTGTTCATCAGCGGGCGCATGACCTTCCAGTTCTTCCCGGCGGTAGAGGGCAACCACCTGTACGCCACCCTGACCATGCCGGAGGGCACCCCGGTGGAGGCCACCGCGCGCGCGGTGGGCCAGCTGGAGCGCGCGGCGCGGGCACTGCAGGCGGAAATGGACCAGGGCCTGGCGGAGGGCGAGCCGAGCATGATCTCCCACGTATTCAGCAGTATAGGCTCCTTTATTCCCAAGGGCAGTATCAGCGGCGACATGACCGCCCAGAGCAACCTGGCCGAAATCGGTATCGAGCTGCATATGCCCTCCGACTACGACGGCCAACCGGCGGGCCACTACGCCAACCGCTGGCGGGAGCTGACCGGTGGCATTCCCGATGCCATAGAACTGGGTTTTACCGCCCAGGCCTTCGGCGCCGGCAGCGCGATTGAGTTCGAGCTGTACGGCAAGAATTTCGATGAACTGCGAGACGCCGCGGCCGAATTGCGCGCGGTATTGCAGGGCTACGACGGGGTACTGGATGTCACCGACTCGTTCCGGGCCGGCAAGCAGGAAGTGCAGTTGAGCCTGCTGCCGGAGGCCCGCACCCTGGGCCTGAGCCTGGTGGACCTGGGCGACCAGGTGCGCCAGGCTTTCTACGGTTACGAGGCCCAGCGCATCCAGCGCGGCAAGGACGACATACGGGTGATGGTCCGCTACCCCGAGGGTGAGCGCCGCTCCCTGGGCGACCTGGAGGGGATGCGTATCCGCACCGCGGACGGCACCGAGGTGCCCTTCAGCAGCGTCGCCAGCGTCAATCTCGGTCGCGGCTACACTACCATCCGCCGGGTGGATGGCCAGCGCGTGGTCACCGTGACCGCCGACGTCAATCGGGATATCACCCCCCCCGAGACTGTCATCAACGCCGTGGTCAGGAAAGACTTGCCGGATATCATAGCGCGCCATCCGGGAGTGTCCTATTCCCTGGCCGGGGAGGCCGAGGAGCGGGGCCGCTCAATGGGATCGCTGGCCGCGACCACCCTGCTCGCCCTGCTGGTGATCTACGCCCTGCTGGCCATTCCGCTGCAGTCCTATACCCAGCCCCTGATCATCATGAGCGTAATTCCCTTCGGCGCGGTGGGCGCGGTACTGGGCCACCTCATCCTGGGCATGGACCTGGTGTTCTTCTCACTGCTGGGCATCGTCGCCCTGTCGGGGGTGGTGGTGAACTCCTCCCTGGTACTGGTGGACTACGTCAACAAGCAGAGAGACTCCAGCGAGGGCCTGGAATGGGTGGTCAGCCATGCCGGCAGCGTGCGTTTCCGACCCATCGTCCTCACCAGCCTGACCACCTTCGTGGGGCTCGCGCCGATGATGCTGGACAAGTCGCTTTCCACCATGATGTTCGTACCCATGGCCGCCTCCCTGGGCTTCGGGGTGCTGATGGGCACCGTGGTAACCCTGTTCCTGGTGCCCTGCCTGCTGCTGGTGCGCGAGGATGTGATGCGCCTGCGCGGGAGGACCGGGCAGGCAGCGGCGCAAGGCGCTGAGACCCGGACCGCCTGAGGCGGTTACCGGCTCAGGGCTCCTGGGCAGCGCGCCGCTTGGTATGGCGGGTGGCGGCGGCCTCCAGGGGGTCGTCCGGCCAGGGGTGCTTGGGATAGCGGCCTTTCATCTCGCGCTGCACTTCGCGGTAGCCGCTGCGCCAGAATCCCGCCAGGTCCCGGGTTACCTGCAGTGGTCGCTGGGCCGGAGACAACAGGTGCAGCAACAGGGGCACCCGGCCGTCGGCTACGGCGGGGGTTTCCTCACAGCCAAACATCTCCTGCAGCTTGACCGCCAGCACCGGGGGGTCCTGGGTGTAGTCGATGGCGATGACCGAGCCCGAGGGTACCGCCAGGCGCTCCGGGGCCAGGCGCTCCAGGTCCAGCGGCAGCGGCCAGGGCAGGCGCGCATTCAGGATGGCCTTGAGATCCAGGTTCTGGAAATCCGTCAGCCGTCGCACCCCGTCCAGGTAGGGCAGCAGCCAGTCTTCCAATTCGGCCAACAGGGCCGCGTCGGACAGGTCCGGCCAGCGCTGTTGGGGCGCGCCCTCCTCCAGGCGTCGCAATAACATCACCCGCGCCCGCCACTGCCGCAGGGCGGGTGTCCAGGGCAGCAAATCCAGGCCCTTCCTGCGCACCACCCCGAGCAGGACTGCGGCCCTGGCCTGCGGCGGGATCTCCTCCAGGGCCGCACTGCTCAGGGGGATGCTGCCCACCATGCGCCGCCGCTCAGCGACAAACTGCTCGCGGCGATAATCCCATTCCACCTGCTCCTGCTCGTGTACCAGGTGGGACAGGGCATTGCTGAAGCACTCTGGATCCAGCGGCGCGGCGCCATAAATGCGATCGGTCGCCGCCCCGGACTGCCCGCCGATTTCCGCCACCGCCAGCCAGGGCTCGCCCGCCAGTTCATCCGCCGCCGGCAGCACGGCTGTGCGGCCGTTGCCCAACTGGTACTGAGTGCCCTCCCCGTCCTCTCGCAGCCGCGCTATACGGTCCGGGTAGGCGCTGGCCAGCAGCACCCCGACGACATCCTCGCGGGCTATCCCCAGGGTGGCCCTGCCGGGCCTGGGCGCGGCCTCCCCCAGGCCCAGGCGGGCCAGGTGCCGGGCCTGTTGCCAGATGCGCCGGAACCAGCCCTGCAATTCGGGCAGGCAGCGGCGCTCGCCCATCAGCACTTCCAGGCTGTGGCTGAGGTCCACACCCTGCCCCGCCAGCGGGTTGCGCTCCGACAGAATGGCGGCCAGCAGGCAGGCGGTCTCCTGGGCATGTATGTCGCTGCCCACCAGCAGCATATGCGCCAGGCGCGGGTGCAGGGGCATCTGCGCCATACGCACACCCTGGGGAGTGAGCCGGTAGCGGCCCTCCAGGTCGGCGTAGACCGCGCCACAGGTCTGCAGTACCGCCAGGCCCTGCTGGTAGGCGGCGGCGGGCGGTGGATCCAGCCAGGCCAGTTCCGCCGGGTCTTTCACGCCCCAGGCCAGCAACTGCAGAATGGGCGAGGCGAGATCGGACTGGAGAATTTCCGGGGTGGCGTGGGCCACCAGCCGCTGGTCCTGCTCCTCGCTCCACAGGCGGTAGCAGTAGCCGGGGCCCAGGCGCCCCGCTCGACCCTCGCGCTGCCGGGCCGAGGCGCGGGAGATGCGCCGGGTGGTCAGCCGGGTGACGCTGGTGGTGGGATCGAAGATCGCCTCGCGCACCAGGCCGCTGTCCACCACCACCTCAATGCCCTCTATCGTGAGGCTGGTTTCCGCGATATTGGTGGCCAGTACCACCTTGCGCCGGCCTTCCGGCGCCGCCTTGATGGCCTCCTCCTGCTTTTCCAGGCTGAGGCCGCCATACAGGGGCGCAACAGTCACGTCGCTGCTGTCGGCAGCCTGCAGCGCCGCCGTCAATTCACGCGCCACCTGGATAATTTCCCGCTGCCCGGGCAGGAAAACCAGCACGCTGCCACTGTGTTCCACCAGGGCGTGCTGTATCGCTTGCACCGCCACCGGCGCAATGGGATTGCGCAACTGGTAGGGCTTGCCATAGCGAGTGTCCACCGGGTACTGCCGTCCCCTGGAAGTGAGAACAGGGGCGTCCCCCAGCAGTCGGGCCACCGCCTCGCCGTCCAGGGTGGCAGACATCACCAGCAGCTTCAGCGGCGGCCCCTCGCGGAACAGTTCACGCCCCTGCAGGCACAGTGCCAGGCACAACTCCGAATCGAGGTTGCGCTCATGAAACTCGTCGAATATGACCAGCGCGACATCCTCCAGGCCGGGGTCGCGCTGCAGTTGCCGGGCGAGAATGCCCTCGGTGATGACTTCTATGCGGGTGCGCGCGCTGACACAGCTGTCGAGCCGGATGCGATAGCCGACTGTCTGCCCCACGCTCTCCCCCAGCATATGCGCCATGCGGCTGGCTGCCGCTCTGGCGGCCATGCGGCGCGGCTCCAGGATCAGGATCTTGCGCTCGCCCAGCCACGGTTCCCGCAACAGTGCCAGCGGCACCACAGTGGTCTTGCCGGCGCCGGGCGGAGCCTGCACCACCAGTTCGTTGCCCTGGCGCAGGCGCAACGCCAGCTCCTCGAGTATTTCGTGGATGGGCAGGTCCTGTAGTTGGTCTGGCAGCATGGGCGACATCTTAGCGGAGGCGGAAGGCCGGGGCTATGTATTTGGCTTACCCCGGCGGGTCAGGCCGAAAGCCGGTGAGAGCGAGTCTGGCGCCCGGCGCTCAACTCGGATAGTGTTACCCTGCGCTGAAGCGATCAACCTCTCCTGGAGATACAACGATGACACTACTGACACTGGGCGTGCTGCTCTTTGCAGGCCTGCACCTGATCAAGTCGCTGGCCCCCGGCCTACGCGCCGGACTGATAGGCAAACTGGGCGACGGCGCCTACAAGGGACTCTTTGCGCTGCTGGTGCTGGGGTCTGTTGCCCTTATCGTGCTGGGCTGGCGCAGCAGTATTCCCCAGTACGTCTACACACCCCTGCCCGCCCTGCAGCACCCGGCAATGGCCATCATCCTGCTGGCGTTCCTGCTGATGGTGGTGAGCTCCCGGCCATCGCGCCTGCGCAGGGTGGTGCGGCATCCGCAGCTTACCGGCGTACTGCTCTGGGCCGGCGCCCACCTGCTGCTCAACGGCGACAGCCGCTCCCTGGTACTGTTCGGCGGCCTGGGGCTGTGGGCGCTGGTGGAAATATTTGCCATCAACCGCCGCGATGGCGTGTGGATCAAGGACGAGGCCCCGGGACTGGGCACCGATGTGGTCAACGTGGTCATCGCGATCGTGGTGGTGGGGGTAGTGGTTGCCATCCACCCCTGGCTGGCCGGCGTGTCCATCACAGGCCGTCTACCGCAATAATACGCGCGCTGCTGCAGGCCCGGCGCTGGGCCTCCAGCGCCTGGTAGCCAGGGCTGTCGTAAAAGTCGTCTACGGCCGCCAGCGAGGGAAATTCCAGTACCATGAGGCGCCGCGGCAGGTAGTCGCCCTGATAGACCCTGAACTCACCCCCGCGCGCCAGGTAGCGCGCCCCGACCGCCTCCAGCAGGGGTTTCAGGGCGTGCTGGTAGGCCAGGTACTGCTCGATATCAAAAACATCGAGATCGGTGACGACATAGGCGGTCATGGCTGTTTCCGGCAGCGGGCGTACACAGCGAAACAACATAACCAACCCGGCAGAAATTTAATTGTCCTGCATCAACAAAATCGGCACCGCGGCAGCACCGGTCAGCCGGGGGGTAGTTCCCGGTAGCTGAACCGGGTGTCGAGCTTGACGCGCCAGGGCTTGCCGCCGACCTCCACGTATGGGTAGATGAAGTAATTGAGCGGTTGGGCCGCGCTGCCCTCGGACAACACCAGGTCGCGGCCGGTGGTGAAGTGCACCCGGTCGGCGGGATGCGTGCCGTACAGCAACTCGCGCTGCTCGGGATGCTTGGCGGCCTCCGAGGCGTCGATCGGCACCCAGCCCTGGCCCGGCAGGTAGAACTGCACCCAGCAATGATAGCCGCCGATGTCGCCCGCGGGGCGCTCCAGCGGTACCGGAAAGCCGATCTCGAAGCGCGCCGGGATGCCCTCCGAGCGCGCCAGGGCGATGAACAGGGCGTGGAAATCGGTACAGTTGCCGTAGCGCTCGCTGCAGGCCCAGAAGGTGTCACCATTGCCCCAGCCGCTGCCCACCTTCTTGTATTCCATGTTGTCCACCACCCAGTCATAAATGGCCCGGGCGGTGGCCGCGGGGGAATCATCTGCGCGCTGTTCATGTATCTCCGCCAGGATCGGCTGCAATATCTCGTGCCCTACCGGCACCAGGCTGTTGGGCGCTAGGTAGCGCGCCAGCTCCCCCTCGCTGGCGCCGTCGCTGCTGCCGGCGGTAACCGTGGAGCGCTCCACGGTCCAGTTGAGGGTAGCCTGTACCGGCGCGTTGATATTGGCGGGACGATGGATACGGTAATAGCGGTTGCCGTGCCGCTCCTCGACGCCAATCTCCCCGGGCAGGTTTGACTGCAGCGAGCTGGCGACCACGCGTTGGCCGGCATGCTCGGCCGGCAGCGGCAGGTAGATATCCACCGTTTCCCCGGTGGGCAACTCCCCCGCCAGCAGCTGGTAACTGAATTCGAAGGTGCGACTGCCCGCGGCCAGCGCAGGCAGCGAGGTGAGAGCCAACAGCAACAGCAGGGCGAGGGGTCGCATGACGGATAAACGCTCCCAGTGGTAAATAAAAGGCGGCGATTATCGCCAAAAACGCCGCCTCTGCCCAGCGCCGCGCTACAGCTGGGGACGCAGCAGGAACTTCTCCCCGGTGGCCTGCTTGCTGTATTCAGCAAGGGCCTCGGGCGTCAGCATCTGGGCGAAGGACACCTCCCGGTTATAGTGGCTGGCGAAGGTGGTCTTGATCTCCCTGGCCACCCGGCTGCGCAGTTCCACCACCTTCTCCATGCCGACTTTCTGCATGAAGGGCGTCAGCAGCCAGGCCCCCACGCCCCAGTTGAAACCAAAGTTGCGGGTGAGCACGGTGGGACTGCGATCCAGGCCGCCGTAGATGTAGACCTGCTTGTACACATCCGACCCGTAGCCGCTGTAGCCGGACATCTTGCTCACGGCTACCTGCTCCATGGCGGTGAGTATCTGGCTGGCCAGCTTGCCGCCGCCTATGGCATCGAAGGCCAGGGTCGCGCCAGTTGCCTCCAGGGCAGCCACCAGGTCGTCCATGAAACTGTCCGCGGAGGAGTTGACGATATGCGCCGCGCCCAGCTCGCGCAGGATATCCTCCTGCTCGGGCTTGCGCACGATGTTTACCAGGCCGATGCCATCGGCCAGGCAGATACGATTCAGCATCTGCCCGAGGTTGGAGGCCGCCGCCGTGTGCACCAGCGCCGTGTGGCCCTCCCTGCGCATTGTTTCGGTCATCCCCAGGGCGGTCAGCGGGTTGACGAAACAGGAGGCGGCCTCCACCGGGCTGGTGCCCTCTTCCAGTTGCAGGCACTGCATCACATTGACGCAGCGGTACTGGGCGTACATCGCCCCGCCGGCTATGGCCACCGTTTTTCCCATCAGGGCCCGGGCGGCTGCGGAGCTGCCCGCCGCCACCACCACGCCGGAGCCTTCGTTACCCACGGGCATGGACTGGCCGACCCGCCTGGCGACCAGGCGCATCAGCGCCTCGGGGATGTCAGCCACCAGCACCGGCCGCTCCGCAGTGCCGGCCTGGCGGGCCGTGGCGGGATCTGCCGGGCCCAGCAGCAGGCCCAGGTCGGAGGGGTTGATGGGAGTCGCCTCCATGCGCACCAGCACCTCGTCGGGGCCCGGGTCGGGAAAATCGGTTTCTACCAGTGATATTTCCAGGGTGTTGTTGGCTTTCACTTCAGAGCGCAGTTGCAGGCCGGTGGTGGTCATGGAATTTCCTCGCTTGACTCAAATAGCGCACAAGGATAGCACGCCTGAAGGTGACAATTACCACCCGCACCGCTACAAGGCCCGCGGGCTTGTGGCTATACTTGCCCTCCCCCGCAAACAACAGGCCATCCATCATGTCGGCATTCAGCAAAGACCAGCAACCCCTGGGCGACAAAGCGGCGCTTAGCCGCCACATCGAGCAGGCCCTGGCCGTGGAAATGCCCCGTGGGCTGGAACTGGAGCTGGGCTACCAGCTGATGAAGCGCCTGTTCAAGCCCATGGTACTGGGGGCGGAGAACATACCCGAGCAGCCCTGCCTGTTTGTCGGCAACCACTCGCTGTTCGCCCTGGATGGCTGGGTGATAGGCCCACTTTTTATCAAGGAGCTGAACCGTTTTCCCCGCGGCCTGGGTGACAAGTTCCTGTTCGCCAACCCCCGGGTCGCCGAGTTCATCCTCAAACGCGGCGGCGTACTGGGGCACCCGGACGTGTGCGCGGCCCTGATGCAGGCCGGTGAAGACCTGCTGGTCTTCCCGGGCGGCGCCTACGAGGCAGTCAAACCCGCCAGCCGCAAATATGAACTGCTGTGGCAGCAGCGCTACGGTTTTGTCAAGTTGGCCGCCAAACACGGCTACACCATCATGCCGATGGGCTTGGTGGGGCCCGATGAATTCTACGGCCACCTGATGGAGGGCCAGGACCTGCCGAACTCGGTTCTGGGCAAATTGCTCAAGCGCATGGGCCTGCTCACCGACGACATCCGCAGCGATATCCTGCCCCCTATACCGGTGGGCGCCCTGGGCACCCCGCTGCCCAAGCCCCAGCGCTGCTACCTGGGCTTCGGCGAGCCTATCGACCTGTCGGCCTACAAGGGCCGCACACCCACCAAAAAACAGCAGCAGGCCATACGCGACCAGGTGGCGGAGCAGATCGAGACCCAGCTCACCGAGCTGCTGTTCGCCCGGGAACAGCACCGCGGGGACGACAGCCTGCTGCGGCGCCTGCTCTCGATCTAGCGCCCGCAGCGCCGACTCCCGGGAGCCCGGCCAAATTTGTCACAGGCTTCCGCCAGATCTGGCAGGAATCGGTGCATGGGTTGGTAACAGTACCTTTCGGCTCACTGCCCGCCTGAAGTTTAATTAGTTTATTATCAATAGGTTATAGTATTTTATTCGTGCTATTTATATTTGGCATGAAGTGTGCATTCTCTCTACTGACAGCCAGGCAAGTGCATACAAGCGCTGTCACAGGCCATTCACAGTGAGACGTTAGCATGCCTGACAGACAAACTTTCCAAGGGCCGGTTGACCAGCAGGGTCGGGGAGCCGACTCGGGGGACCTGACCCTGATGCAGGTTACTGGCAGCGTCCTGGCGGCAGGTTTTGGCGTGCAGTCGAAAGAGAACAAACTGCGCGACTTCAGTCGCGGCAAGCCGCTGCAGTTTATCGCCGCCGGCCTGATTTTCACCCTGGGCCTGCTGGCAGCGCTGGTGGCCGTGGTCAGCCTGGTCGTGTAAACCGTTTTATGGTCTGCCAGGGACGGCGGGCCACCTCCAACTCCACCGGAGTCCATGTTACTGCCCCGCGGGGCAGTTTTTTATTTCCCTGCCAGGGCGATACCCAGTTCACCCAGGGTGGCCGCCATGTCCTGGGCGGAAGTTTCCGGGTTTACGTCAGCGTCTATCTTCAGCACGGTGCCGTCCACGCCGATGTAAATGGTCTCGCGGGCGGCGAAGGTGCCCATGCGCAGCACCCCGTAACGCTCGGCGACTTCCTTCGAGGGATCGCTGAGCAGCGGGAGATCGGCCTCGGTGGCCTCTGCGAAACCGATATTTTTCTCCAGCGGATCGACGCTGGCCATGAAGTAGGTAACATCGTACTTGCGAATCAGGTCACCGTTCTGTGCCAGCGACTTGCACTCGACCGTGCAACCGCTGGTGAAGGCCCTGGGAAACCATGCGATGACCACCGCCTGCCTGCCGCGGAAATCCGCCAGGCTGTAGGTCTTGCCGTCAGACGCCTGCAGGGTGAAATCCGGGGCCGGGTCACCCTCCTTGAGATCGGCGGCGCTGGCGCCCACCGCTGCCAGGGCGAGCGTCCATACGAAAGCGAGCATTCTCATAATTGACTCCTCAGTCGGCAACAGTCCCGCAGGACCCGTGATACAGCTTGTTACGTTGCATCGGCGCCGCGAGATCAGTCCTTGCCCCGGCACCATTCCAACACCATCGCCGCCAGTTCGGCGCGCCCCTGGGCCGGCTTCTTGCCGCTGCGCAGGTCGGCAAAAATCCTCGCCAGCTGCCGGCGCTCCCGCTCCCCCAGCCAGTCCAGCAGGGGCTGGCTCAAATCCAGTTCACCGCGATCGGCGTGGGTGCGGGTACTGACCTGGCGCTGGTGTGTCAGCGCCCGCCCCAGCAGCACAAAGGGGAAGTTGACGTTCCTGGAGGGACCACAGCTGATGCGATGACCGCCGGTTGGAATGCCCTTGACCTTCATCTGGGCGATCCGGTCGGCATACAGCCAGGCGCCGACAGCGCCGCTGATGGCCCCGCCGCCACCGGTTACCAGCGTACCCAGCCCGGCCAGCAGGCCGCCGGAGACCGCGTCCACCGCCATCCCCGTGGTGGCGCCCACCACCGCCCCCGCAGAGGCCCCCACGGCCAGCAGCGCCTTCTTGCCCAGGCCCCACAGGTACCACTGCTCCATATTGAACAGGTCGCCCTCCTCCAGCGCCAGGCTCTGCTCGCTGCGCTTCAGGTTGGCATAGTAGTACAGTTCCTCCACCCGTTGCCGGCACTGTCGCTCGCGCTTCACTAGGTGGGCCTTGTAGCGCTCGAACAGCAGCTTCTGCACCGGCTCGGTGGGTATGCCTTCGGGCACCGCCTGGTCGACCTGGTAGGTGATGCCCTCGATGATGAGGTCCGTAATATAGTTGCTGGCGGCCTGCGTCTGCAGCAGTCGGTCCTGTCGCAAAATGGTCACCGCCCGCTCCAGTGGAGCGCGCCAGGCGGGGTCCAGGTGGCCGAACAACTCCAGCAACTCCAGCTGCTTGGTCAGTTCCGCCCGCTGGGCATTGAAGACCCTGACAGTGGTGAAGAACTGGCCCAGCCCCGCGGTCCACTGGTCCACGAATTCGTCGCTGTCGATGGGGTTGATCAGCGCCAGGCTGGGCCGCCCGGTCCAGCGCAGTATCTCCATCTCGGCCTCGTATTCGGCGCCGTAGGGGCAGGAGCCGTCCACCACGTAGATAATGCCCGCACCGTCGACAATGGGGCGCAAGGCCTGGCATTCGTCCCGATAGCGCTCGTCGTCCTCGTGTTGCTCAACGAACGCCCGCACCGCCTCAGGGCGCCCGGCGGCATCACTGCAGTGGGCTTGCAGCCACTCCAGCACTGCGCGGGCGCGCTGGAACCCGGGTGTATCCACCAGCACGTAAAGGGTTTCGCCATCCACCCGCATGGGATAGGCATCCGCCGCCACCGTCGTGCCCGCCCGGGAATCGATGTAGACCGCGTCGTCCCGCGCCAGGGTCGCGACGATACTCGACTTGCCCTTGTTGGGGCGACCGACCACCGCAAAACCGGGAATACTCACTGGCGCCCCAGCGGATGCACCGCCACCGCCGCAAAGGGCAGGCCCCGGGCAAAGCCCTGCCAGTCCTCCAGTTTGCCCGCGCTCACCGGCCTGTCTCCCAGCGGCACCAGGAACAGGGTGCAGCGCGGCAGGTCACCCAGGCCGGCCAGGAAATCCGCCAGGTCCGCCATCGGTGGCTCCCAGGATTTTACCGCCACATAGATACCCTGGATCGAATACTGCAGCAGCTTCTGCACCTGCGCGAGTTCCTCGGGTTGGGATCCCAGGCCGGCATTGACCTCCCTGTCCGGGGGCACGCTGGCAAATTCGGGGAAGTGCGAGCGATCACCGGGCCCCAGGGCGCCGGCCCAGTTGAGCAACAACAGGCCCCGGTCCGCGGGCGGCGCTGCCCCGCCGTCCCGGCGCCCGGATCCGCTGGCCCCCTGGGTACTGACCAGTGGTGTTCGCATCCGCGCCAGTACCAGTTCACTGCCCGGTATCCCGACGAAGGCGGCCCGCAGCTGGCGCATGTAAAAAAACCTTGAACACAACCATAACAGGAGTCGCGGCAACAGCGCGTAGCAAAGCATGCACATGATCAGGAAAGGCCACCAGCCGCCCATGGCCGCCAGGTCCGCGGGGGAGAGGCCGGTCGCCGCGGGATGAAAACGGGTCGCCGCTATCACCTGCCCATCCACAGTGGCCTGGGGCAGCCAGGTCGCCCAGGGGGCGGCCAGCAGCCCCGTGAGGGACTGCACGAAACCATCGCTGAGCTGGTAGGTCGAGCCCCACACGAAAGTGAATGGACTGAGGAACAGCACCACAAAAAATCCCGCTACCGCGCCCAGGGTAAAGAGTGCGCCCAACTCCTGGCCGTAGCGCAGCAACAACAGGCGCAACACCGACTGCGCCTCACGCAGGTAGCGACCATCGGGCACCGCCCGCGCCGCCAGCCAGCGCGCGGGATTCACCGGCAACATCACCGGCGCGCCGCCCCGGACGGTGCGCAACATCACCACGGCCGCTACCAGGCTGAGCAGCGCCTGCAGGAAGACAAACAGCAGCACGAACACAAAAACGTTCACAAGGCCTCGACCGCTGCCCAGCAGAAACGCCGCCATGGCCGCAAAACCGCACAGCGGGGCCAGCACCCGCCCCAGTGCGGCCAGGGAACCCTCGCTCAACCGCGGCCCTTCCCGGCCCGTGTCACCCTCCCGTGAGGCCGACACCGCCGCCAGCCAGAACCCCAGGCGCTGGACATCGTCACCGTCGGGACAGTCCCGCGCCAGCCTGTGATCGCGCTCGCGCACCGCGTGTACAGACAGGTCCCGGTCCTGTTCGAGCTGGGCGGCCAGGTGGTAGAGATCAGAGAGCGATGGCGTTTTCGCAGGCATTGGTTCCCTTGTTTGTGGACCTGGCGCCTGTCGCTACACGCCGGCGCGGGCCCCAAGTGTGGGAGCGCGCGGATTGCGTGTCAATTGCAGAGCGCTGCCGGCATCGATGCGCAGCGCTCACGCACCGGCAATTATCGGCCGGGGTGAAAGAAAAACCCCTGCAGGCGTCCAAAATGCCTTATTCTACTGTGCTGGATCCCGCCGTACAGACAACGAGGTAAACCATGGCCAAACCGAATTATTCTTTCGAGAAACGCCAGCGCGAACTGGCCAGGAAAAAGAAAAAAGAAGATAAAAAACTGCAAAAAGCCCAGGCAAAAGCAGCTGCTGCTGCCGACAGTGAGACCGCTAACGACGCAGCGGCACTGACCGCCCCCGAGCAGGCATCCTGACCCGGCAGGCCGCCGTTTGAGACGGCCTGCCGCTCAGTAACGAGCACCACCCGACAACTTGCATACCCGAGAGGAGAACGACCATGAAATACCTGCTTCCCGCCGCCGCGCTGGCAACCCTGCTGCCCTTCGCCAGCATTGCCATGGCCCAGGACCTGAACAAGCTGGCTGAAGCGGTGGATACCGACAAGGCCGCCGAATCGGTAGATACCGACAAGATGTCGGAAGCCGTGAGCGCCGATGGCGTGGATATGCAAAAGGCCGCTGATGCGGTCGACAAGGAAAAAGCCATGGACTCCGTGGATGTAGACAAGGCCAAGGAAGCACTGCTGGGCCAGTAACACCGCTGCAGTCGATCAGCGCAACTCCACTTCGCTGTCGGCCACCAGGTACAGGAACGCCGCATAGGCTGCCACGTTCTGGTCGAGTGCGCCCGGGACTAGCTTGTCCAGGGTGTCGTTGGCGGTATGGTGCAGGTCGAAATAGTCCCAGCCATTCTGCTTCAGGCCCACGACCGGCACGCCGGCTGCGCGCATGAACCCCAGGTCGGGGCCGCCCCGGGCGCTGTTGTTGCCCGGTCCGATGCCCAGGGGACGCAGTACTGCGCCGATCGCGGCGGCGATCTCCAACTTGTCCTCGGGCACCGCCGTATCGAATCGCCAGATGTTCCCGGCGCCAAAGTCAGACTCGACCGCCACCACATGCCGCGGCAGTTCCCGGGCATGGCGCTCGGCGTACGCCCTGGCACCGGCCAGGCCTGTTTCCTCCGCCCCGAACAGGACCACGCGAATGGTGCGCCGCGTCGGCCGGGACAGTACCTCTGCGATCAGCGCGGCCGCCCCGGTCACGATGCCCACACCGGCCGCATCGTCGACGGCGCCGGTACCCAGGTCCCAGGAGTCCAGGTGCGCGCCGGCCAGTACGATTTCGTCGACCGCCTCAAGACCGGGCAACTCGGCGATCACATTGCCCGATTCCGCCACCGCCTCCACAGTGGGGCGCAACACCAGCTTCACCACCACCGGCAGGCCCCGGCCGAGTACCCGCGCCAGCTGGTCGGCATCCGGGGCGGACAAGGCCGCCGCAGGCACGCCATCGCCGCTCGCCTGGTCCCGCGGGCCCATCTGTCCGGTATGGGCGAAGCGGTCGTGGCTGGTACCCACCGAGCGTATCAGGACGGCACTGGCTCCCAGCTGTTCGGCTGCATATGCCGCCTGCCAGCGCTTGGCACCGGCCACGGCATAGCCCGAACCATCCTGGGTACGGGTCATGGGCTCGTCGATAAAAACGATTTTGCCGCGTACGGTCGCCGCCGGCGCAGCGAGCAGTTCAGCCAGGGAGGCAAAGGCGATCACCTCGGCCTGAACGCCCTCCGCCGGGGTTGCCAGGCTGCCGCCCAGGGTGGCAATGGTCAGCGACTGGGGAAACGGCGCGACAATCTCCGCCACTTCCTCGCCGCGTCGCCAATGCGCCACCTGGAACGTCTCCACCCGCACATTACTGAAACCCAGTTCTGCCAGCCGGGCGACCGCCCATTGCCGTGCCCGCGCCTCGGCGGGACTGCCGGCCAGGCGTGGCCCCACCTCGGTGGTCAGCGACTCGACACTGGTGTAGGCCTCGTTGGCCTGTAGCGCCCGGGCCATCAACTCGGCGGCCCTGGCCTGTAACTGCGGGGACAGTTCCGCGGCGCCGGCATGGCCCGCCCAGATCAGGCAGGTGGCCGCAATAAAACGTCGATACATAAGGGGGGAGCGCTACCTGCAGCGGAGATCACCTGGATGGTACCGCCGCAAACGACATGTATACAAGCCGTACCCGTTTATTATACTGGTCGCCTCGACGAATTGCCCCGGACGCTTCCATGCCGACCCGCCCTGCCCCGCAATGGCCCTTCCGCTGGGAACTGCTGCTGCGGTACCGCTTTATCGAAACCATTGCCCTGTGGGAGGGTCGCCTCACCACCCGGCACCTGTGCGACACCTTCGGCATCGGCCGCCAGCAGGCCAGCAAGGACATCAACAACTACCTGCGCGAGGTCGGTCCGGCCAACCTGGAATACGACAAGTATCTCAAGGGCTACAAGCCGGCAGCGGGCTTCCGGCCCCGGGTTACCCAGGGCCTGGCGGATGAATACCTGCACCTGATGGCGCGCAACAACGAATTGCTGAACGTATTCGAGTCGCTGGCGCTGAACGTGGCCAATGTCGAGGTGCTGTCACAGCCGGTGCGGGACGTGAAGCCGGAAGTCCTGCGCCCCATCATGCAGGCGGCACGGCAGCAAAAGCGCCTGGACGTGGATTACGTGTCGCTCAACAACCCCGACCGGGAGGGTCGCATCATCGTGCCCCACACCCTGGTGTACACCGGGCTGCGCTGGCATGTACGGGCATGGTGCGAGAAAAACCGGGAGTACCGCGACTTCGTGCTGAGCCGCTTCCGGGACATCCCGGAGATCATGGACGAGTCGGAGCATGGCGTGGCCGGTGACAGCGAGTGGAACACCCGCGTCACCATACGCATCGTGGCCGACCCGCGCCTCAGTCGCGAGCAACAGGAGGTGGTGCAGGTGGACTACGGCATGGAGGCGGGCGCCCTGGAGATAAGTACCCGCGGCAAACTGGTGCCCTATGCGCTCAAGCTGCTGCACATCGACCCCAAGGAACAGCTGGAAGACCCCACCGCCCAGCAGATCATCGTGGAAAACCGGGCGCAACTGTCGCCCTGGCTATTCGCCTGAACAGGAAGAATTGAGCATGACACAGCACAACGAATTCGAGGACGCTTTCACTGACACCGGCTTCTGGAACAAGCTGAAAAAATACGCGAAAACCGCCGGCCGCGAGGTGGTGGAAAAAGCCCTGTTGCTGTACTACGCCGCCCAGGAGGAACAAGCGCCGAAGTGGGCCAAGGCCACCATCGCCGGCGCCCTGGGCTATTTCATCGTACCCCTGGATGCCATCGCCGATATCACCCCCGCAGTGGGTTACGCCGACGACCTGGGTGTGCTGGTGCTGGCCATCGCCGCGGTAACGCGTTACATCAACGCGGACGTGCGCGCCAAAACCGCTGCCAGGATGCAGTCCTGGTTCGGGGATGAGCCCGGTACCACTGATATGCCCGCTGCGGGCGCTGAGCCCGCTTCTCAAATTCACCAGCCCCGGAACCAGGAGCCCTCATGACCAGCACCGCCGATATCATCAAGTTCATGGAAACAGACTTCCCGCAGTGCAACAGCGTGATCGAGCGGACCGGTAACGGGGGCGCCACTGTGCGCCATCACATCGGGTCGGAGGAGTTGCGCCCCGGCGGCACGGTGTCTGGGCCGGTGATGATGGCGGTGGCGGATATCGCCCTGTACGCCGCCATCCTCGGGGAAATAGGCATCGTGCCGCTGGCGGTGACCACCTCCCTGAACGTCAACTTCCTGCGCAAGCCCTCGGCCCAGCGCGACATCATCGGCGTCTGTACACTGATGAAGGTGGGCCGCAGCCTGGCCGTGGGCGAGGTCAACCTGTATTCCGAGGGCGACGAGCGGCCCGTGGCCCACGCGGTGGGTACCTACTCCATCCCGCCTGGCCAATCCCCGGAAATCTGATTAGCATCATCCGCTGGATTTGAGGCCATACGGAGAATTGGGCATGCCACGCAATAATGGTCGCGACAGGGGCACAGGCCTCCTGCCAGTACTACTGCTTGCCTGTGGCGCAGCCCTGCTCCCGCCGGCCGTCGCCAACGCCGCCCCGCGCCTGGTCCTGCAAATTACTGTCGATGCCCTGCGTGGCGACCTGGTGCAGCGAAATGAACACAATATGGGAAAGGACGGTTTTCGGTACCTGTTGCGGCATGGCGTCTCCTACAGCAATGCCAATTACCAGCACAGTAATACCGAGACCGTCGTCGGGCACAGCTCCCTGGCAACCGGAACCACACCCGCCCTGCACGGCATGGTGGGCAATGTCTGGTTCGACAAGGAGGCCGGGCGCCTGGTCTACAACGTGGAAGATGATCGCTACCACCTGCTCAGCAGCAATGCCGACGTGAATAAAAGCAGCGAGATAGACCCCACACAGCGCGTCGCCCTGGCGGATGGACGCTCGCCCCGCGCCCTGCTCACCTCTACCCTCAGCGACGAGCTGGCCTACGCCACCAAGGGCCAGGCAAAGATTTTCGCCGTATCGGTAAAGGACCGGGGCGCCATTCCTCTTGCGGGCCAGACCGGCAAGGCGTTCTGGTTCTCCAAGGCGGCAGGCGCATTCATCACCAGCAATTACTATTACCAGGCCTACCCGCAGTGGGTTGTGGATTGGAACAACAGTAATCCGCTGGCTCGCTACGGCGGCCAGAGCTGGGAGCTGCTGAAACCCCGGGACGACTATCTGTTTGCAGAGGACGATGACCAGGCCTGGGAAACGGACTTTCCCGGCTTCGGCCGCACCTTCCCCCATCCCTGGGGCAGCAGTGAGGACAAGTACTTCACCACCAGGCTCACCCTGGGGCCCGCCGGTGACCAACTCACCCTGGATTTTGCCAAGGCCATCGTCGAGCATGAGCAGCTGGGACAGGATGCCACCCCGGATTATCTGTCCATCAGTTTTTCCGCCAATGACTACGTAAACCACGTGTTCGGCCCCGCCAGCCTGGAGGCTGAGGACGTACTGCTGCACCTGGATCGCACCCTGGCGGAGCTGTTCAGCTATATCGACGAGACCGTGGGACTCCAACACACCCTGATCGTGCTATCTGCAGACCACGGCGCTCCCGATGCCCCGCCCTACCTCAACGCAAGGGGCAACAAGAATGCCCATTACTACGACATGGAAAAGTGCCTTGAGCAGGTTGAAGCGGGGCTGGCGCAAGGTCGGTTCGGCGCGGTGAAGGGGCTGCTGGGCCAGTTTTTTCACCCCTACATCTACCTGGACCAGGCGGTCATCAGGCAGGCGCAGCTGAACAGCGCAGAGGTGGCCACGGCCGTGGCCTCTCTGGTTGAACAGTGCGAGGGAGTCAGCGCGGCGATCACCAGCGCCGATACCCGCTATTCCCCGGAGCGCAACCCGGTGGTCGAGAGCCGGGTGTGGAACAATTACAACCCGCGCCGCTCAGGGGATGTTTACGTGGTGCTTGACAGCAACATATTCGTGAACGATTTTGACGGGCTGGTCGTCGCCACCACCCACGGCTCGGTGTGGAACTATGATACCTACGTACCGATCATTTTCTCCGGCCCGGGTATCGGGCCCCAAACCGTCAACAGGCCGGTGACCCCTTACGACATCGCCGCCACCCTTTCCTCCCGCCTTGGCATCAAGGCGCCCTCGGGCAGCATTGGCAACCCTCTGCCAGAGGTACTGGAAAACTGAAATGGGCCGCCGTGATGCCTAGCTGAACAGGGATTTTGCCGCTCCCATAAGGCCGCCCACCCCGCCGACGGAATCGAGCAGGTTACCCCCACTGCTGGCCCTGTCCATCACCTGCGGCAATACATCGGCCAGTCCCCGGGTGGCGGTCTCGGGATTGACGCCCAGCTGGGCCGCGAACTTTGCGAGATCGGCCTGGCCAAACAACTGCTGCAGGGTATCGCCGGAAATGGCACCGTTGGCGCCATCACCCAGCCAGGAACCGAGCAGGGCCCCCAGGTCGCCGTTCTGGCTCATCTTGCTGGCCAGGCCGGCTAGGTCTACGCCACCCTGCCCGTCTCCCAGCAATCCGGACAGGGCCGAACCGACGGTTGCGCTGTCCAGACTGAGGCCCAGCTCGTGATTGAGCAGTTGGGTGGCGAGTTGCATGATATCCATGGCAGTTTCCCCGGCAGGTCGTTTCCTAAAGAGTAACAGTATAGGCGTTGTCAGCTTTCCTGCAGGCGACGGAACCAGACCAGCGGGATCTCCCGCTGCACCGCTTCCAGGTACTCGCCCTGGTGTTTGTTGATCTTCACCACGCTCTGCCATAGGGCCTCGCGTTCCCCGGCGGGCACGTCCTCGGCCATGGCTGCAAAGCGCTCCCTGCCCAGTTGCACCGTCACCCGCGGGTTGGCCTGCATGTTCAGGTACCAGGCCGGGTGACGTTCCATGCCGCTGTTGGAAGCCGATACCGCCACCGAGTCGCGGTAGGGGTAACAGGCAATAGGCACGGTGCGCTGCTTGCCGCTCTTGCGACCCGTGGTCGTCACCAGCGCCACGTCGATCCAGCCCATGCGCGCGCCAAAGCGCCCGCCGGACAATTTGTACAGAATCTTGTGCAGCTTGCCGAAATATTTCCAATTTATCATGGTGGGTCTGCGCACTCCGGCCGATTACAGCGAAAATACTAGCATTGCCCGCCGCGGCATTGCCCCCGCCAACCGCGGCGCTGGGCTACCAGTCTATACTGCCGCCGGTAAAATGCGCCGCCCCTCAGGATTTGAATTTGTCAAAGATGTCCACCGGCACGGGAAACACGATGGTGGAGCTCTTGTCACCGGCTATTTCCACCAGGGTCTGCAGGTAGCGCAGCTGCACCGCCTGGTCCTGGCTGGCGAGTACCCTGGCGGCTTCGGACAGCTTCTCGGCGGCCTCGGCCTCGCCCATGGCGTGAATCACCTTGGCCCGCCGCTCGCGCTCCGCCTCGGCCTGCTTGGCCAGCGCCCGCACCATGGTTTCGTTGAGGTCCACGTGCTTGATCTCCACGTTGGCCACCTTGATACCCCAGGCCGCAGTCTGCTTGTCCAGAATGGTCTGGATGTCCGCATTCAGGCGCTCCCGCTCCGCCAGCATATCGTCCAGTTCATGCTGTCCCAGCACCGACCGCAGGGTGGTCTGGGACAACTGGCTGGTCGCTTCCAGGAAGTTCTCGACCTGGATGATGGCGCGCTCGGGATCCACCACCCGGAAATAAATCACCGCGTTCACCTGCACCGATACGTTGTCCCGGGAGATGACATCCTGGGTGGGCACGTCCATCACCACGGTGCGCAAGTCCACCCGCACCATCTGCTGCAGTATCGGTATGATTATGATCAGGCCGGGGCCCTTGACCTTGTAGAAGCGGCCCAACATGAAAATTACCCCGCGCTCATACTCCCGCAGGACCCGGAACATCGTCAGTGCCAGGGCGATCGCCAGGAACAGGATGACCATGCCGAAATACTGTGGATCGAACATTACGCTTGTACTCCCTTGTCTTTGCTGACCCGCAGGGTCAAACCATCGATCGCCTGCACCACCACCCGGTCCCGGGGGTCCAGGGGGTCATCGCAGGCAGCTTCCCACAATTCTCCGTCCAGGCGTGCCCAGGCGGTGCCGTTGCTCACCGACTCTATGGTCGCCACCGCACCCAGCAAATGACCCACCCCGGTCCGCACCGCCTGCCGCCGGGCACGCAGGATCATTCCCAGGGCGAATATCAGCAGAGCCGCACTGAACACCGCGAAGGCGGCGATCATGGGCATGGCTATCTGGTAGCCCGGCAACTCGGTGTCCATCAGCATGATGGAACCCACCACAAATGCCACGATACCGCCCAGGCCCAACACCCCGAAACTGGGTGCGAAGGCCTCGGCTGTCATCAGCCCGATACCGAGTATGATCAGGGCCATGCCGGTATAGCTGATGGGCAGGACCTGGAACGCGTACATCGCCAGCAGCAGGCTTACCGCGCCGACCACGCCGGGCAATCCCACCCCCGGGTTGTAGAACTCGATGAGCAGCCCGTATATGCCCACCAGCATCAGCACGTAGGCGATATTGGGGTTGGTGATGACCGCCAGGAAATCGCTGCGCCAGTCCACCGGGTGCTCGTAAACCGCAAGGCCTGCCAGTTCCAGGGGGCGGACCACGCCCGCCACTTCCACCTCGCGACCGTTGAGTTGCTCCAGCAACACGTCCAGGGAAGGCGCAACAAGGTCTATCACGCCCTGGCGCAATGCGTCCTCCGCCGACAGGCTGGCTCCCTGGCGCACCGCCTCCTCGGCCCACTGGGCATTGCGGCCCCGCAGCTGGGCCAGGCTCTGGATGTAGGCCACCGCGTCATTGACGATCTTGCGTTCCATGGGCGTGCCCGGCTGGGCCGGTCCCGCGGGGCTCTCAGCGCCCTCGTCCGCAGGCTCTGCGTCGGGCAGGCGCGGCACGGAGGGCGCGCCTATCTGCACCGGGGTGGCCGCCCCCAGGTTGGTACCCGGCGCCATGGCCGCGATCTGGGTGGCGTACAGCAGGTAAGTTCCGGCGCTTGCGGCGCGGGCGCCACTGGGAGCCACGTAGCCCACCACCGGTAATTGCGCCGCGAGAATCGCCTTGATCATCTCGCGCATGGAAACATCCAGCCCACCCGGGGTGTCTATGCGCAACACCAGCAGCTCGGCGCCGGCCTCCTCGGCGGCGGCCAGCCCCCGTACCATGTGGTCGGCGGTGGCCGGACCGATGGTTCCCTGCACGTCCAGCAACCAGACATCCGCATGGCCCGCTGGGGCAAAGGACACGCCCAGGCAGGTAAGCAGCGCCACTGCCAGCCATGTTTGCACGTGTTTTTTGAAGTCCATCACAGTAACCAGTATCTACGTATTGAAGTATAGGCTGCAAGCACGCATCTTACCTGTTCCGTTTTGCCTTGGGCCAGGTCATGCAGCCAGGGCCGTTGGCGCGTATACAATACTCAGGCTGCACCACAAGTGAGGAAGCCGATGAGATTGATGTTTTCCGCCGCCGCGCTGGTCGCCGCCAGTGCCGTGCTGGCCGCGGACGAGCCGCCGCCAAGTCCCGAGCAGCAGGCCCGCACCCTGGCGAAACAGTTCGTCGGTCAGCTCAAGCCGCAACTGAAACAGGCCATGGACCAGGGCGGGCCCGCCATGGCCGTGACAGTGTGCGCCGAGGTTGCTCCCACCATCGCCGACAACCTCAGTGCCGAGTCGGGGTGGACCGTCAAGCGCGTCAGTCTGCAACCGCGCAACAGCGGTCGCGCCCAACCCGACCAATGGGAGCAGGCCGTGCTGTATGACTTCAATCGCCGCCAGGCGGAAGGCGAAGCGCCCGCCCGGATCGCCTTTGGCGAAGAGGTGGACGGACAATATCGCTTCATGCAGGCCCAGGGTGTGGAGCCGCTGTGCCTGCTGTGCCACGGCAAGGGCCTCAGCGACGAGGCCCAGGCCGCACTGGACAAGTACTATCCCGATGACCAGGCAACCGGTTACAGCCTGGACCAGGTGCGGGGCGCGATCAGTCTCTCCCGGGACTTGTAGCGACTGGGGGGCCTGTTATACCCTCTGGCCCTCTCCCGTTTCCCCAGGCCTATGCACGCCATGACCCCATTACCCGCACCGGACGAGTGCCTGCGACCCGGCAGGTTTATAGACAGCGACCACCCGGCCATCGACGCCCTGGCCCGGTCCCTCGTGGATCCGGCCGCGGACGATATTCACAACGCCCGGGCACTGTACTACCGGGTGCGTGACGGGCTGCGTTACGATCCCTACCACATCGGCACTGCGGAACGCGACTATCTCGCCAGCACCGTGCTCGCCGCCGGCCGCGGCTGGTGTGTCACCAAGGCCCTGGTGCTGGCCGCCCTGTGCCGGGCGGCGGGGATACCCGCCAGGGTGGGGTACGCCGATGTGCGCAACCACCTGTCAACCGAGCGCCTGCGCTCGGCCATGCAGACCGATGTATTTTATTTTCACGGCTATACCTCCCTGTACCTGCAGGGCCGGTGGGTGAAGGCCACGCCCGCTTTCAATATCGAGCTGTGTGAAAAATTCGGCCTGCGTCCGCTGGAATTCAACGGCCGCGAAGACAGCCTGTACCACGAGTTCGACCTGGCGGGTAACCGGCACATGGAATACCTGCGCGATCGCGGCGAGTACCTGGATCTGCCCTACGAGGAGATGCTGGCGGTCATGCGCGAGCACTACCCCGCCGTGATGGCCGCCCGTGCCGGCGACCAGGACACGTCACTGGCTGGCGCCGACTGGGATGCCGACGTGGCGCGCGAGGTCAGTCGCTAGGCCCGGGGATCCCCGGCGGCCAGTTGCGCCTGCACCCGGCGCCGGCAAAGCGCCAGGAAAATCGCCGTGGAGATCCCGGAAGCGGCGAAGATCATGCACATTACCATGATCTGGTAGCGGGCCGCGATCAGCGGCGACACCCCCGACAGAATCTGCCCGGTCATCATGCCGGGCAGGGATACCAGTCCCACTGCAAACAGGGCGTTGATCACGGGTATCATCGCCGCCTGGTAGGCGGCCAGGCGGGCCTGCTCCCACGCCAGACCGTGTCCCAGCTCCGCGTACAGGCGCTCGGCCGCCAGGCTGACGGCGGTCATCCCGTTGGCAAACACCATACCGGCCAGCGGCACCATGTAGCGCGGCAGGTACCAGGGCTCCAGCTGCAACACCAACTGGGTGATCAGCGCCAGGGTCAGCCCGCTCCCCAGGGAGATGGCCACCAGCGACGAGCGCAACAGCTGCCAGCGATGCTCCCTGACCGTGCCCATGGCGATCCAGCTGGACGCCAGCAGCATGATGGCCAGCACCAGCATGATCAGCCAGCCGCTTTGGGCACCAAATATCCACGCCAGCACATAGCCTATCAGCAGCAACTGCACCAGCATCCGCCCCAGGGCGTAGAGGGCGTTGCCGGTGCCAAAGGACCAGCGGAACAGGATCACCAGCGTAATCGCCACCGGTACGAAGGCCAGGGTGAGTTGGGGCAGGCTGAGCGCGATTACCGGGTTGGCCATAACGAGCGTCCCTCACAGTGCAGGCTCCATGCTACAGCCTGTACCGCTGCCAGCCCAGTGATAACCGTCTCAGCGGGTACGGGTACCCAGGGTGAGGACGACGGCCCCCCCCAATAACGCCCACAACAACTCCTGCAGGTAGCTGCCGAGCAACAGCAGGCCGGCGGTAACCGCGGCCGCGGTAATCAATCTCTCTGCCATGCTGCGGGGACCGGCCCGCTCGCGGCGGCGCAGCAGGTCCCGGGTAATGCGGTGTTCGATCATCCTGGCGGTGCTCATGGTGACTCCTCCCTTCGCCCATGTACGCTGGCATCTTTGCCCGGGATCGCCTGCCGCGCGATCTGTCTACTTTTCGACCCGATTGAAAAGGCGACAGGTGTGGCCGCAACAATCCGCATTCGCATAACCACTTTGCAGACCCTGCAGGGCTCTGCTCCCACCCCCCTGACCTGCCCGGTCCTTGATCTGGCTTAATTCCGGGCGGCCCCAACTGGGCTATGCTTTGCTCGTGAGCCTGCACAAGGAGAGCCAGCGACATGAGTGACCAACCAGCCAGCCTGCTGCCCGCGACAGCACATCCGCCCCTGCCCCCGGAGCGCCTGTACCGCCGCTGTGAGGAGGCCGAGCTGCCCTTTAACAGCACCGAGGAGCTGCAGCCGCTGGATGAGCACCTGGGCCAGCACCGGGCTGTGGAGGCCCTGCAGTTCGGCCTGCAGATCCCCCACGATGGCTACAACATCTTCCTGCTGGGCAGTACCGGCGTGGGCAAACGCGAGCTGCTGAACAGCCTGCTGGACGCCGATTCCGCGCCCGCCCGGGACGGTGTTTCGGACTGGTGTTACGTCAACAACTTCGAGGCGCCGGACAAGCCGGTGGCCCTGCGCCTGCCGCGGGGCATGGGCTGCCAGCTGCGCGACGACATGAGCCACGCGGTGGAAGAGCTGCTGGCCATCCTGCCCTCCACCTTCCAGGGGGACGAATACCAGGCCCGGGTGCAGGAACTGGGGGAGCAGTACCAGGACCGGGAAAAAGAGGCCTTCCAGGAGCTGGCCGAAAAGGCCGCGGCGGAAAACATCGCCATGATCCAGACCCCGAATGGCTACACCCTGGCGCCCATGAAGGACAAGGAGATCATCTCGCCACAGGACTTCGAGGCCCAGCCCGAGGAGGAGAAGAAACGGGTCATGGCGGTGATCGAGGAGCTCAAGCAGGAGCTCAAGGCCATCGTGCGCCAGCTGCCCGGCTGGAAAAAGGACAGCCGCAACGCCTTCAAGGAGCTCAATCGCGAGTTCAGCCAGTTAGTCATCGACCCGGTGATGCATGAGCTGCAGGAAAAGTATCGCGACTACCCCGATGTCATCGCCCACCTGGAGGCGGTACACGCCAATATCATGGAGGAAGCGGAGGCCTTCACCCAGGTACAGGAAGAATCCGCGATCCCGGAAAACCTCAAGAACCGGGTCAAGCAGTTCCCGCAGTACAGCGTCAACGTGCTGGTGGACAACCGCGACCTCGAATCCGCCCCGGTGGTGTACGAGGACAGCCCGGGCTTCGCCAACCTGGTGGGCCGGGTGGAATACGTCTCGCAGATGGGCACGCTGGTGACCGATTTCAACCTGATCAAGCCCGGCGCCCTGCACCGGGCCAACGGTGGCTACCTCATCCTGGACGCGGACAAGTTGCTGACCAGTCCCTACGCGTGGATGGCCCTGAAGCGTGCCCTGAAGGCCCGGGAGATCCGCATCCAGTCGCTGGAACAGTGGTTCAGTTTTGTCAGCACCGTACAGCTGCAACCGGAGTCACTGCCGCTGGATGTGAAAGTCATTCTGCAGGGTGACCGCTATATCTACTACATCCTCGAGCAGTACGATCCCGAGTTCGCCACCCTGTTCAAGGTGGCGGCGGATATGTCCGAGGATGTGCCTCGCTCCGCCGAGAGCACGCTGTTGTTCGCCCGCATGATCCGCACCCTGCAGCAGCGCAAGGAGCTGCTGCCGCTGGACCGCAGCGGCGTCGCCCGGGTAATCGAGTACGCGGCGCGGCGCATGGAGGACGCCGAGAAACTCAGCCTGCACCGCGGTCGCCTCGGCAACCTGCTGACAGAGAGTGACTTCCGCGCCCGCGCTGCCGGCGCGCAGCTCATCACCGCGGAGCATGTGGATGGCGCCGCCAATGCGGCCATCCACCGCCTGGACCAGTTCCGGGAGAAATCCCACGAGGGCATCCTGCGGGATATCATGCTGGTAGCCACCAGCGGCACCGCGGTGGGCCAGGTCAACGGCCTGGCGGTCTACCTGCTGGGGGACTACGCCTTCGGCCGGCCCACCCGCATCACTGCCACCGCCCGCCTGGGCGCCGGCAAGGTGCTGGACATCGAGCGCGAGGTTGACCTGGGCGGCAAGATCCACTCCAAGGCGGTGATGATCATCAGCGCCCTGCTGGCCAACCGCTACGCCCGCAACCGCCCCCTCCCCCTGTCCGCCAGCCTGGTCTTCGAACAATCCTACGGGGGCATAGAGGGCGACAGCGCCTCGGTGGCCGAGTTGGTGGCGCTGATCTCGGCGATCGCCGATATCCCCGTGCGCCAGGACCTGGCGGTGACCGGCTCCCTCAACCAGCACGGCCAGGTACAGGCCATCGGCGGGGTCAATGAAAAGATCGAGGGCTTCTTCGATATCTGCAGCGCCCGGGGCCTCAGCGGCAGCCACGGCGTGGTCATCCCCGCCGCCAACGCCGTCCACCTGATGCTGCGCCAGGACGTGCAGGATGCGGTGGCCGCAGGCAAGTTCCAGGTTTACTGCGCCCAGAATATCGATACCGCCCTGGAACTGCTCACCGGCTACAGCGCCGCCTCGATCGACGCCGCCATCATGCAGCGCCTGGAAGAGCTGGACGCACTGGCGAAGAAGTTCGCCGGCAAGGACAAGGGAGACAGCGGCGATGATGACTGATACCGTCGCGCGGCGCGCGATACTGGTCCCCATCGACCTGCACGGCATTACCCGCGACGCCCTGGAGACCGTGGTGAAACTGGCCCGCCAGCTGGATCGCCGCCTGCTGGGCCTGTTGCTGGAGGATATCCGCCTGCAGCAGGTGGCGGAGCTGCCCTTCGCCACCGAAATTACCCTGGTAGGCGGCCGTGAGCGCAGCCTGCTGCGCGACCACCTCTCCCAGCGCCACAGCCTGGTGTCCACCGACACCCGGCGCCTGCTGCACGAACTGGCCAACCGCGAGCAGGTGGAGCTGGTATTCGAGAACTCCAGCGGCAGTCGCCTGCACACCGCCCTGGAGCGGGACGGCCAGCTGGATATCTTCTTTCCCGCCCGCCAGCGCTGGCAGCGGGCGGCGCTGGTCCGACCCGCCGGCGGGCGGCCTATCCGCAGGCTGGGCATCGTGCTGGCCGGGTGTGAGCAGGATGCGAGAGTGCTGGACATCACGGCCATGCTGCTGGACGCCCAGCTGGTGGCGGAGGTTTACGTGCTGTCCGTGGGGCCGCTGGACCGCAGCCAGCTGCAGCAGCTGTACAAGCAGGGCAATCGCATTTGCCTGCAGGCGAACCTGCACCGGGATCCCGCCAGCATTACCCGCCTGTTGCGACAGTCACACTACGACCTGTTGCTGCTGCCCAGGGACTGCCTGCAGGGCATCGCCGCGCAGGCACTGGACGCCACCCTGGATAAATCCGGCGGCCAGGTGCTGGTCATTACCTGAGGCGGCCCCGCCTATAGCGCGTCCGCGGCAAAGGTATCGCAGGCCGCCAGCTCGCCGCTCTCGAAACCGCGCCTGAACCAGGCCACGCGCTGGGCCGAGGTACCGTGTGTGAAGCTGTCCGGCACCACCCGGCCGCCGGCCTCCCGCTGCAGGCGGTCGTCGCCGATGGCCGTGGCGGCCCGCAGGGCCTCTTCCAGGTCACCCGGATCCAGTAGCTGGCGCTGTTGGTTGGCGGCGTGGCCCCACAGCCCCGCGAAGCAATCCGCCTGCAGTTCCTGGCGCACCGACAGGGCGTTGACCTCCGCGGCACTGCGGCCGCGTCCCGCGGCCTGCACCTGCTGGCTGATGCCCAGCAGGGTCTGCACGTGGTGGCCCACCTCGTGGGCCACCACGTAGGCCTGGGCAAAATCACCCGGGGCGCCGTGGCGCTGGCTGAGGTCGTTGAAAAAGGACAGGTCGATGTACAGCTTCTGGTCGCCGGGGCAATAAAAGGGCCCCACCGCCGCCGACGCGAGCCCGCAGGCAGAGTTGACCCGGCCGCTGAACAGCACCAGCGTGGGCTCGCGATAGACCCCACCCTGCTGCCGGAACACGGCTCCCCAGGTGTCCTCGGTATCGGCCAGCACCACCGAGACGAAATCCGCCAGCTGTTGCTCCTGCTGGCTGAATTCACGGCTGGCCTGCCCCGCGACCGTGGCACCGCCGCCGCCCAGGAACAGCGACAGCACGTCGATGCCCAGCAGCTTGCCGCCGAAGATCGCCAGCACGCCGACCACCAGGATGACCCGCCCGGTTCTCGAACGGATCATGGCCGGCAGGAAGCGCAATAACAGCGGCGCGGCTCCGGCCGCGCTGTAGCCCGCACTCTGGCCGCGCCTGTCCTCGACATTGTCACTGCGCCTGCCGTCTTTCCAACGCATCGCCTTCCCCTTTCACACTCGTGGTATTCACCTTAGCACTGCCGCGAAAACTGGCAAGCGGCGGGCTATCATTATACCCTGCGCTCTCTCTCCCAGAAGGAAATCCAGATCATGTCCGAGGGTATTCTCATAGGCGGCAACGAGGCCGGCCAGGTTTCCCTGAACCCGAAATACGCCAATCGCCACGGCCTGGTGGCCGGAGCCACCGGTACCGGCAAGACCGTTACCCTGCAGTGCCTGGCAGAGGGTTTTTCCGATCTGGGCGTGCCGGTGTTCCTGGCCGATGTGAAGGGGGATATCTCCGGCATCAGCCAGGCGGGCACGCCCCACCCCAGAATAGACGAGCGGGTGGCAAAGATCGGCATAGAGCACTACAGCCAGCGCGGCTACCCGGTGGCTTTCTGGGACGTGTTCGGCAAACAGGGCACGCCGGTGCGCTCCACCATTTCGGAAATGGGTCCCCAACTGCTGGCGCGCCTGCTGGAGCTGAACGAAACCCAGGAGAGCGTGCTCACCCTGGTGTTCGAGTTCGCCGACGACGAGGGCATGCTGCTGGTGGACCTGGCCGACCTGCGCACCACCCTGGAATACCTGGGCGACAACAGCAAGGAGCTGGGCACCGGCTTCGGGGTATCCAAAGCCTCGGTAAACGCCATCCTGCGGCGCCTGCTGATGCTGGAGCGGGAGGGTGGCGATGCCTTCTTCGGTGAGCCGGCGCTGCAGCTGGCGGACTTCATGCAAACCAGTCGCGACGGGCGCGGAGTGATCAATATTCTCGCCGCCGACACCCTCATCCGCAGCCCGCGGGTCTACTCCACCTTCCTGCTGTGGCTGCTCTCCGAGCTGTTTGAAAACCTGCCGGAGCTGGGCGACCCCGAACAGCCGGTGCTGGTGTTCTTTTTCGACGAGGCTCACCTGCTGTTTCGCGATGTGCCCAGATCCCTGCTGCAGAAGATCGAGCAGGTGGTGCGCCTGATCCGCTCCAAGGGCGTCGGCGTCTACTTCATTTCCCAGAGCCCCGCGGACATGCCGGACACGGTGCTCGCCCAGTTGGGCAACCGGGTGCAACACGCCCTGCGGGCGTATACCCCCAAAGAGCAGCAGGCGGTCAAGGTCGCCGCCCAGTCCTTTCGCGCCAACCCCGAGCTGGATACCGTCACGGCGATCACCGAGCTGGGCGTGGGCGAGGCCCTGGTGTCCACCCTGCAGGACAAGGGCATTCCCGCGCCCGTGCAGCGGGTGCTGGTGCGCCCCCCCTACTCCCGCATGGGTCCGGCCAGCGCGGCTGAGCGCCAGGCGATACTCGCCGCCGACCACAATATGAAGCGCTATGCCCAGCCCCATGACCCGCGCTCCGCCCACGAGGTACTGGTCGAGCGCACCGCCGAGAAACTGAAGCAGCAGGAACAGGCGGAGCTGGAACAGCGCGCCGCCCGGGAGCAGCCGAAGCGCAGCGGCCGCAGCCGGGAGACCGCCAGCGAAGCCTTCGTCAAGAGCCTGGCCCGGGCCGCCGGCAGCAGCGTGGGGCGCAAGCTGTTCCGGGGTATCCTGGGATCGCTGCTTAAATAGCCGGCGGGGTCGCGGCTACAGGTGGCCCTGCTCCCGCACAGGCACGATCCAGTAGCGAACATGGGCGCTGGCACAGACCGGGCGCAGGGAATCCATGAGGGCAAACTGCCGGGCCTGCGGGTGCATGACCTCGAACTTGAAAAACTCGCGGTAGCCCTCCACCTGTTCGCGCAGGTCGTACTGGCTGTGCTCCTTGCTGTAACCCGCCATGGCGGTCATGTTGAAACCCGAGACCTGCTCACAACCCATCAGGCAATCCACCACGTCGTCCCGCAGTTCCACGGGGACCATCAGGATCAGCAGTTGGCAATTATCCACGGCCTCTTCTCTCCAAATAAAAATAGAACAGCGGCAACAGGTACAGGGTGGTGACCGTCGAGCTGAACAGCCCGCCTATGACCACGATGGCCAGGGGCTTCTGGATCTCCGCCCCCGGGCCCGTGGCAAAGGCCAGCGGTACCAGGCCGAACATGGCGGTGGTGGCCGTCATCAGTACCGGGCGCAGGCGGCGGGCGGAGCCCTGGATCACGCGCGCGCGGATATCCAGCTCACTGAGACGGGTCTGCTCGAAGTAGCTCACCATCACTACCCCGTTGAGCACCGCCACCCCCAGCAGCGCGATGAGGCCCACGGAAGCCGGTACCGACAGGTACTCCCCACTGACGAACAGGGCGATCAGCCCGCCCATGATGGCGAAGGGAATATTGCCCAGGATAAGGGCCGCCCTGGACAGTGAACCAAAGGTGGTGAACAGGATGATGGTGATCAGCAACAGCGCCGCCGGAATCACCAGCAGCAGGTTGCGGGTGGCGCGTTGCTGGTTCTCGAACTCACCGCCAAAGGCCAGGCTATAACCGGTAGGAAGCTGCAACTGCTGAGCAATGGTGGCGCCCAACTCCTCCACGAACCCCACTATGTCCCGGCCCGTCACATTGCTGGTCACCACCGCGAAACGATTGCCCCGCTCCCGCTCCACCAGTACCGGCCCCTCCCGGAACCCGACCTCCGCGAGCTCGTAGAGCGGCGCCTGGCTGCCGTCGGGCATAACCATCAGCTGCTGCTCCAGCGCCGCCACAGTTGCCAGCGCCCGGGAGCTGGCGGGATCCACGGCAAACACGATCGGGGTGCGCTTCTTGCCTTCAATGATTTCCGACACCTGGGCACCCTCCAGCCGGGACTTCAGGTAGCGGGCGAATTCGGCGGTGGACAGGCCGAAGCGCTGTGCCACTTCCGCGTGCACATCCACACTGAGAAACTTGCCGCCATCGATGGTGGATGTCTGTACATCCACGCTGCCGGGAACCTCGCGAATGATGTGGGCCACCCGCTCGGCCAGGCCGGCGAGCACGGCGATATCGTTGCCGAATATCTTCACCGACAGGTCCCCGCTGCTACCCGTCAGCATCTCCGAAATGCGCATCTGTATGGGCTGGGTGAAGCCGAAGTTGATCCCGGGATATTCCAGCAACACCGCGCGGATATCGTCGATCAGCTCCTCCTTGCTGGCAAAGCGCCACTGCTGCGCAGGCTGCAACTCCATGAAGATATCGGTCTCGTTGAGGCTCATGGGGTCCAGTCCGATTTCATCGGAGCCGGTGCGCGCCACGATCTGCTTGATCTCGGGCACCCGCTGCAGCAGGGCCCGCTCGATCTGCTCGTCCAGGGCCACCGAGGCCGCCAGGGAAATGCTGGGGGACTTCTCCAACTGCACGATGATATCGCCCTCGTCCAGCACCGGCATGAAGGTTTTGCCGGTGAACAGGAAAGTAACCACGCTGAGCAGCAACAGGGCGACGAAAAACAACAGCAGGTAGCGCGGCCGTTGCATCACCCGCTCCAGGCTGTGCTGGTAGGTTTGCTGCAGCCCGAGCACCCAGGCCGGTATCCGCGCCGCGTCATCGCGCAGCAGCAGGGACGCGATAATCGGCACCACGGTCAGCGACAGCACCAGGGCCGCGAACATGGCAAACACGATCGTTACCGCCACCGGGGTAAACAGCTTGCCCTCCAGCCCGGTGAGGGTCAGCAGCGGCGAAAATACGATCAGCACGATCACCGTGCCCGACACCACCGGCACCGCCACATCCTTGCAGGCGCGGTAGATCAGGTGCAGGCGCGGCAGGGACTGCTTGCGCGCCAGCTGGGTAACGATGTTCTCCACCACCACCACCGAGGAGTCGACGATCATGCCGATGGCTATGACCAATCCGCCCAGGCTCATCAGGTTGGCCGACAGGCCGGCGACGGACATCAGGAAAAACGTCGCCAATGCCGCCAGCGGCAGTGACAGGGAGACCACGATGGCAGCCCGCAGGTTGCCCAGGAACAGCGCGAGCAACACCACCACGATGGCGATGGCCTGCACCAGGGCCGAGGATATGGTGCCGATGGCCCGGTCGATCAGCGTCGCCCGGTCGTAAAACACATTCAGCCGGGTTCCGGCCGGCAGGGTAGGTTCCAGTTCGGCCAGCTTGGCTTTGACCCCGTCGACCACCCGGGCGGTGTTACTGTTCTTGAGGGCGATAATCAGGGCCTCGGTGGTCTCCTCGCCGTTGCGGGTGACCGCGCCGTAGCGAGCCAGGTGCCCGATTTCCACTTCCGCCACGTCACCCAGGCGGTAGATCCTGGCACCGTCCACCTTGACCACCAGTTGCGCCAGCTCCTCGATGCTGTCGATGCGGCCCTCGGTGCGCACCACCAGATTGTCGTTGCCCAGGGCCAGCCGCCCGGCTCCCATATTGAGATTGTTGTCGCGTATGACCTGTTCCAGTTCGGCCAGGCTGATACCGGCCTGTGCCAGGCGCGGCGGGAGGGGCGAGATCTGGTAGGTCCTGGCGAAGCCGCCCAGCACGTTGACATCGGCGACGCCCTCCACCGTGCGCAGCGCCGGGCGAATTTCCCAGTCCAGCAGGTGCCGTCGCTCCAGCAGCGACAGCTGCGGGTTTTCCACGGTGAACATGAACATCTCGCTGAGCGGGGTACTCATGGGCGCCACCCCGCCGCTGACATCCGCGGGCAGGCTGTCGCGCACATTGGCGAGGCGCTCGTTGACCTGCTGCCGGGCCCAGTAGATATCCGTGCCCTCGCGAAAATCCAGGGTGATGTCAGTGATGGCGTACTTGGTGGTGGAGCGCAGCATCTCCTGGTCGGGAATACCCAGCAGCTCTGTTTCGATCACCTGAGTGACCTGTTGCTCCACCTCTTCCGCGGTCATACCCGGCGCCTTGAGGATGATTTTCACCTGGGTGGGCGAGATGTCAGGGAAGGCGTCTACCGGCAACTCCAGCCAGGCCCGCAGGCCCAGCGCCATGACCGCCAGGGTGAGAATACCGACGAACAGGCGCTGGGTCAGGGAAAAGCGGATGAGTTTATGCAGCACCTACTCGCCCCCCAGGCCCAGCAGCATGCCCTGTACCGCGCTTACCGATGACACCAATACCTCGCGATCACCCAGGTCGGCAGCCGGCTGCAGCACATAGTCCTCCCCCCGGGCCCCGAGCAGGGTGACAGCCAGCGGGCGCAAGCGGTCGCCATCACGCACCAGCACCATGGTCTGGCGCTGCAACTGGAACACGGCGCTGCGCGGCAGGCTGTATGCTCCCCGCACGGCCAGCAGAGGCGTTACCAGCAGTTGCTGGCCCAGCAAGGGGCGGCAGGCGGGCGCCAGCGGCACGCTCCAGACTCGCACGAAAAAGCCTTCGGTCATGGCGCTCACGCGCTCAACTGCCGGCTCGCACGCTCCCCACTGCAGCGCTATCACCTGGTCGCGCAGCCTGTTGGGGAGGGTCGCCTCCAGGCGAATGGCGGCGTCGGGCACGAATTGGGCGATACTGTCGCCCTCCTGCACCCCGCCGGGGGCAGGGCTGTAATCGATGACTCCGCTGAGGGGGGCAGTCAGGGTGAGGGCGTCGGGATCGTTGTCACCCTCCTCCACCAACTCGAAAAAGTGGCGCATATGCTCATGCTCCAGCGACAGCGCATAGTATTTTTCACTGATTTCCAGCCACTGGCTCTCACTGATAGCCTTGCGCTCATACAGGCCCTTGTTGGCCTGGTAGCGGCGCTCTGCGCCGGCCAGCAGCGCGCGACTGCTGTCGTAGGCCATTTCAAAGTGGTGCATTTCCGGCCCCCGCAACACGGCGAAAGGCTGGCCCTGCCGCACCGCTGCCCCCGGCTCTACCAGGTAGGCGATCTGCTGCACGCGCCCGGGGCTGGGTACGATGAAGGCCTCTCCCTGGCGATAAGTCACCGCGGCCGCCACCTGCTGACCAGGGTAGTTTTGCACCGGCCGGGCCGGCTGGAAGACCAGTTCGAAAGCGCCGAGGGCATCCAGTTGCAGCTCCTGGGCGCGCAGGCCGTGGGCAAAGAGCAACGCCAACAGCAGCGCCGCCAGTGAATTCCTGATCATAGGCTCAGTCCGGCTGCCTGGCGCAGCATTGCGTTGTTCCGGTCGAGGAGGATGTGGTTCACCGCCGCCGCGGCCCGGGTATCGATACTGCTCATCATACGACGCAGCAGGATCTCCTGGCCGATTTCGTTACTGGCCTGTAACTGGGCCAATTGCTCGGCTATGCGTCCGGCGAGCTCCTCCGAGCGTTCCAGCAGGCGCTGTTTCTGCTGCAGCACCTCGCGCTCGTTGAGCAGCTGCTCCCAGTTGTCGCGCAACTCGTTGAGCGCCTGGTCCCGGGCCAGCAGGTAATCACGCTGCAGGGCGCGCCATTGGGCGTTGTCGGACTCGGTGGCGATATCGAGGGCGGACAGGGGTATTTCCACGCCCAGGCCATACTGCTGTTCATCGTAGCCCGCGGTCTCGAAATTCTTGGCGGTTAGCGCCACGTTCCAGTCGGCGGCCGCGGCGCTATTGGCGCGCAGCAATTGGCGCTGTTGCTGGTTGGCGAGTTCCAGGACCCGCAGCCGGGGGTGCTGTCCCGGCGTGAAACCATCCAATGGGGGCGCCGTCTCCCTGATCTCGCCGGGCAACACCTCAAGGCCGGTTAGCTGCCGATAGCGTTGCCGCCAGCGCCGGGTCACCTGCAGGTATTCCTGCTGGGCCACCTCCACGTCCACCAACTCGGTCTGCAACAGCAACAGGGCGTACTCAGATGTGGCGCTGGCGGCCAGCAGTTCCTGCTGGCGCTGCTCCAGTTCCAGCAACACCGCCCGCTTGTCCGCGGCGAACCGGCGCTGCGCATCGGCCAGCCGGTAGCCCCACAGCACCTCCCTCAGCAGCCCTGAATAGTACAGCTGGCGCTGCCGCTGGCCCCATCCATCCAGGTCTTCCGCGAGCCCCTGCAGGGCGTCGTCGGCACTGCGGCGACGCCCCGATTTCAGCGGCAGGTTGAGGTTGAGTTCAGCCTCGTCAGTGCCGTAGCGCTGCTCGCTGTCCAGGTATGTCAGGCCCAGGCTGGGCAGGCCCGCCAGCCAGGAAGAGGTCTCGTAGGGCGAAGCCTCGATCGCCAGTTGCCGGTCGGCACCCCGCTCCATGGCCGCCGCCAACGCCTCCTGCAGCGAGGGACCGGCAGCGGATCGGTCCGTCGCGTCGGCGGTCGCGGGCAGGGCCAGCAAGGCTGTGGCCAAGCACGCAAGCAGTGCGTACAGTTGGGATTTCATAGACTCAACCAGGATAGACAGAGCCGCCCATAATACCCCTCGGGGCAGCCAGATCATCGGGCAAGTGTTCGTACACGGCCTGTGGTACACTTGTACCACAGGCTCTAACCCATTGTTTTTATGGAATAAAATGAAAGATCTTATAATCACTGTGATTCTCTGTGTGATCATGTTGCTGAACCTGGCCGACGTGGTGACCGATATCCACCTGGGGGTGCCCACCTGGCACATCGTCGAGGAATGCCTGATCGTCCTGGCGGCGGGACTCACCGCCGGCTACCTGGTGCTGGAGAGCCGCAGCAGGGCCCGGCAACTCGCTCAACTGAAACAGAGCCTGTCCCGGGCAGACCGGCACATCGCCGATATCACCGCGGAAATGCGCGGCGCCAGGCGCCAGTACGGCGAGCTGATTCACCAGCAGTTCGACGCCTGGCAGCTCACCCACAGCGAGCAGCAGGTTGCAATGCTGTTATTGAAGGGCCTCACCTTCAAGGAAATTGCGGCGGTGCGGGAAACCCGCGAGAAAACCGTGCGCCAGCAGGCCTCGACTATCTATGCGAAATCCGGGGTGGACGGCAGGCACGCTTTCGCGGCCTGGTTCCTGGAAGATTTTCTCGCCGCAGAACAACAGTTGCCCTCCGCAGCCTGATCAGAACAGCTCGCGCAGGCGCCCCGCGGCGCCCACCAGCAGCAGCACAGCGGCACCGGCCACCAGGCCCACCAGTATCGGCGCCAGCATGGACACCGCCGCCGCCAGCAGGGAACCCGCGGTCGGTAGAGCGGCAGCCCAACTCGCCAGTGACCCGATCAACGCGTCCAGACTGTGAAAACCGTGCACCAGAATGCCGCCGCCCACCATGAACATGGCGATGGTGCCCACCACCCCCAGGGCCTTCATCAACCAGGGGGCAAACGCCACCAGGCGGGCACCGAACCAGCGCAGGAAGCTCGCCCACGCGCCCTGCCCCTCGCGCTCCGCCAGATGCAGCCCCGCGTCGTCCAGCTTGACGATACCCGCCACCAGGCCGTAAACACCCACCGTCATCACCAGAGCGATACCACTGACGACCAGGACCTGGGTAACAAAACTCTCCCGGGCGACGATCCCCAGGGTCAGGACGATGATCTCCGCCGATAAAATCATGTCGGTACGTATCGCCCCCTTGATACGCCGCTGTTCGAACTTCACCAGGTCGACAGCGGGATTCCTGACCTGGGCAATCAGGTCGGCGCGATGGGCCGCGTCCTCCGCGGGGCTGTGCAGAAACGGATGGGCGACTTTTTCAAAACCCTCGTAGCACAGGAACAGGCCGCCCAGGATCAACAGCGGCGGTATCACCCAGGGAGCCACCAGCGACAGGGCCAGGGCCGCCGGCACCAGGATGAACTTGTTGCGGAAGGAGCCTTTGGCCACGGCCCAAACCACCGGCAATTCACGCTCGGCGCGCACGCCGGTGACTTTTTCAGCATTGACCGCCAGGTCGTCGCCCAGCACCCCTGCGGTTTTCCTGGCGGCCACCTTGGTCATGGTGGCCACGTCGTCGAGGACCGCGGCAATATCGTCCAGCAATACCAGCAGGCTGCTACCGGCCATGGTATCTACCTCCTGTCATTTCCTGCAGGGAACGGGTCTCTAGCTGTCCACCGGCCAACTGCCCGGCTTGCGTCGCCGCTTGGCTGAATGGTGCATTTCCGAGCGCGGATAGCGCGGCAGCTTGCCGGTCTGCAGGTAATGGTGAATGGTCTCCTGGGAGCGTATACGGGCCACCCGCTTCCTGCGCGGCACATAGTCGTTCGCCTGGTCCCGGTCGATAATGCGCGCCTTGACGTTGTCATGCCACTGCTGGTCGAGGATGTTCTGGATAGTACGCTGGGCATCCCGGTCAAAAATCGGGCACAGGGCCTCCACCCGGTAATCCAGGTTGCGGGTCATCAAATCCGCCGAACTGATCATGTACCGGGGGTGGCCACGGTTGTAGAACACGTAGACGCGCGGATGTTCGAGGTAGCGGTCCACGATGCTGATAGCCTCGATGTTCTCGGATATACCCTTGACCCCGGGCCGCAGGGAACACATACCGCGCACAATAATCCTGATTTCTACCCCGGCCTGGCTGGCCTCGTATAGCTTGGTGACCAGTTCCTTGTCCACCAGGTTGTTGCATTTCAGGGTCATGCTGGCACGGTAGCCGGCGCGGGCATGGGCTATTTCCTGGTCTATCAGGCTGACAATACCCGGGCGCATGGAGTGCGGCGATACCAACAACAGGCGATAGTCCGGACGCCGGTAATTGTATTGCAGGAAATCAAAGACGCTGAACAGGTCCTTGCCCACGTTCTGGTCATAGGTGAGCAGGGTGAAATCCGTATAGATACGCGCGGTTTTTTCGTTGAAATTACCGGTGCCGACGTGACTGTAATAACGCGTGGCCATGCCCTCCTTGCGCTCGATCAACAGCAACTTGCTGTGCACCTTGAGGCCGGGTATGCCAAAAATTACGTTGATGCCGTTATCCGTGAGACGCTGCGCCCAGCTGATATTGGCAGCCTCGTCAAAGCGGGCCGCCAGTTCCACCACTGCGGTCACCCGCTTGCCGTTGTGCACCGCGTTTACCAGGGCATCGATGACCCGGGAATCCCTGGCCACCCGATACAGGCAGATCTTGATCTCCGTCACCTGCGGGTCCAGCGCTGCCGTCTTTAACAGGTCGATCACATAATCGAAGGGGTGGTAGGGATAGTAGAGCAGCACATCCTTTTCGCGGATGGCATCGAAGATGCTGTCCTGCTCATCCAGCCGTGGTAACCGTATCGGCGGCAATGGCTTGAACTCCATGTACCGGGGCCCCACCCTGGGGAAGGACATGAAATCCTTGGAGTTGTGATAGCGGCCGCCGGCGATAAGACTGTCGTATTTGCCAAAACCGAAACGCGCGCTGATGTAATCCAGCAGTCGCTGCGGCATATGCTCGTCGTAGACCATGCGCACCGCATCGGCCTTGCGCCGCTGTTTGAGGCTGAGCGCCATCTTGTCGATCAGCGTCTGGTCAATGCCGGTATCGATGGACAGTTCGGCGTCCCGGGAAAACTTGAAGCAAAACGCGTTGGCCTCCTCGATGGGAATTACCCCGCGGAACATCTGCGGCAGGCAGGCGCGGATAATATTGTCCAGGACGATAAACACCTTGCCCTGCTTGCCCTTGCGCCGGGGGATCTCGACGAAGCGCTCCAGCCGATCGGTGGGCACCTCTACCACCGCATAGTTGTACTGGTCACCTGAGCGGATATCCACCGCCAGGTACAGCGACTCGTCATTGAGTGCGGGAATGGGCTGCGACTCGCTGAGCAGGATGGGTTCCAGTTCGGGCAGTACCGTGGTGGTAAAGTAATCCTGTACGAAAGCCGCCTGCCCGGGGTCCAGCTGGGTCTCGTTGACAAGGAATATGCGCCGCTCCTGCAGTTCGTGCAGCAGTTCCTTGTAGATCCGGTCGAATTCCTTCTGCAACTCCACCACGTGATGCTGTATGGCGGCCAGCAGGTCCTTGGACTGTTGCCGATCGCCGCCGCTGGACATGGAAATCAGGCGCCGGACTTCCGCCACCCGTACCCGGAAAAATTCGTCCAGGTTATTGGAGAAAATACCCAGGTAGCGCAGGCGGGCAATCAGGGGCCCGCTCTTGTCGGCGGCCTCCTGTAACACCCGCGCATTGAAAGACAGCCAGCTCAGTTCCCTGGGCGTAAAAAGATCGTGATCGAGTAGATCCGCAAGCCGCAGCTTGATCGGGTTGGCCATGAGTTAACCTGTAACAAGACTATGAAATTACCGCGGAACCTGCGCGCGGATGGTAGGCCTGCGCAGGTCCTCAATTTAGCGTACTTCAGGGACGAACAATAGCCAAACCCGGCAAAAAAAACCCGGCGCGAAGGCCGGGCAAAGGTAGGGATTCCCAGGGTGTATTCAATCGTCCGCGGCCAGCAGTTCCAGATGGCCCAGCAGGCTGCAGAATTCGCTGGCGATGCTCGCCATGTGGGCGTGCAGGGAGCCCAGTTCCTCGCGGTCTCCCAGCTGGCGCACGCCCTGCTCCACCAGGGCCACCAGGCTGGTCAGCTCGAACTCATCCAGCTGCAGGGTCAGCTGTGCGCCGCTGCGTGTATTCTTCAGGTCCATTGTCTTCATGGCCAGCCGCTCCGATCCGGTGAAAAAAAGGCCCGGTTATTCCCCCGTCACTGCCGGGGGCCGGGCCAAGGTAGGGATCTGTCAGGCGGCCAGTGCCTCGAAGTCCCGCCGGTGGGCGGCGTACACTGCCTCGAAGCTGTAATCTTCCATTCCCAGCTGCGCCAGCAGCGGCTGGACATCTTCCAGCTTGCCCGAAGAAAGGCGCTTGCGGAGTGCCCCCAGCAGGCCGTGCCGGTTGACCAGCTGCCAGGTGCCTGTCGCCCGGGTGCGCCTGCCCTTGCCGTAACTCAGCGCTTCCTCATAGGCGTAGATAGCCCGCAGCGCGGCGGCCTCGGCCTCTGTGGCGGGCTCGTGCTGCGCGGCGCGCAGGTCCACGGCGCGGCGGTGCGCCTGCAGGGCCAACTCAGGATGCCCATTGCGGTGGGCGTTGCGGGCAAAGACGTAGCACAACGCGGGATCGTTGATTCTGCTGACCAGTTCGTGCATGGCGATCTCCAGTTCTTGCTGCCGGGCCAGCCGTCGGCGACCCGTGCGTGGACGTTGGAGATATGGTAGGGATTGCACGCGCGCCGCTACATGGCCGGTGGCGCCAGTCGCATGGCCCCGGGCGCCAACCGGGCCGGATTCGACCGGGTGATCCCGACGAATGCATAGAATTTACATTAATTTACTTCGATTACTGCTTGATTTTATGAGAGTGTAAGGGGCATAAAAAAGCCCGCACACAGAGACTGTGGTGCGGGCCAATAGCCATATGTTTCGGGGCAGAAACACAGGCCAGGGGACGTGTGCACACCCGGGGAAGGATGTGCATTTACAAAGATAGACCGCCTTGGCGGGAATGCAAATTTTACGCGAAAAAAATTTCGGGTACGGCGCTCGCCCCGGCTCCGCCGCTCGGGGCATTGCGCCGAGCGCACAGCGGGGTTGCGCTCACTCTCCAAATAGGATGTATTAGGCGGCCATCGCAGCCGTCAGGCAGACTACCAGGGAGAACCACATGGATACCGCAGTCGCCTCCGAACCGACCCGCACTGGCGCCCACTCCAGCAAGCATTTCGACGTGCTGGTCATAGGGGCCGGCATCTCCGGCATCGATGCCGCCTACCACCTCAAGACCTACCTGCCGCAACGCAGTTTTTGCGTGCTGGAATCCAAGGACGGTTTCGGCGGCACCTGGAAGACCCACACCTACCCCGGAATTCGCTCAGACAGCGACCTGTACACCTTCGGTTACAGTTGGAAGCCCTGGCTGGGAGCCCCCATCGCCACGGCGCCGGAAATCCTCAGGTACCTCACCGAGAGTATCCAGGAGCAGGGGCTGGGCGACTACATCCGCTATCGCCACAAGGTGCACGCGGCCAGCTGGAGCAGCGCGGAGCAGCGCTGGCAATTGCTGGTGGACAACCTGGAAACCGGCGAACAGCTCACCTTTACGACCGGCTTCCTGTGGATGTGCCAGGGATACTACGACCATGACAACCCCTACACGCCGGAGTGGCCTGGCATGGACCGCTACCAGGGCAGGATCGTGCACCCCCAGCTGTGGCCGCAAGACCTGGACTACAGCGACATGGAGGTGCTGGTTATCGGCTCCGGTGCCACGGCCGCCACCATCGTTCCGGCCATGGCCGGCAAGTGCAAACACATCACCATGCTGCAGCGCTCGCCCACCTATTTCTTCCCGCGCCCCAATATAGATGAACTGGCGGAGATGCTGCGGCCCCTGGATATCCCCGACGCGTGGACCCACGAGATAGTCAGGCAAAAAATCCTCAAGGACCAGGAGGAACTGGTGCGGCGCTCGGCGGAGGAACCCGAGGGGGTCAAGGAGGAGTTACTGGCCGCGGCCCGGGAGTTCCTCGGGGAAGACTTTGACATCGACAGGCATTTCACGCCCCGCTATCGCCCCTGGCAGCAGCGGGTCGCGGTCATTCCGGATGGAGACCTGTTCACCGGGCTGCGCGAGGGCCTGGCCAGCGTGGTGACCGACGAAATAGACACCTTTACCGAAAAAGGCATATTGCTGAAATCCGGCGAGGAACTGGAGGCGGACCTGATCATTACCGCGACCGGCTTCAAGCTGCTGGTACTGGGCGGGATCGCCTTCGACGTGGACGGCAAAACGGTGGATTTTGCAGACACGGTAACCTGGCACGGCATCATGTTCACCGGTGTCCCCAACCTGGCCTGGGTGTTCGGCTACTTCCGCGCCAGCTGGACCCTGCGCGCCGACCTGATCGCGGATATCCTGGTGCGTATGTTCCGGCATATGGACAGCATCGGCGCCTCAGTGGTGACGCCGCAGCTAAGGCCCGAGGATAAGGACATGCACCTGCGGCCCTGGATAGAAGCGGATAATTTCAATCCCGGTTACCTGCAGCGCAGCATGCACCTGATGCCCCACCAGGGCGACCGCGAGCCCTGGCTATTCACCCAGGACTACTGGTATGAGAAAGAGGCCTTCCCCGCGGCGGCGGTGGACGACGACTCTCTGCATTACAGCTGATCCGTTCAGCGAGTCATCCAGGCAGACTATCCGCGGGCGGGGGTTGCCACCGCGTCCCGGTACTCCGCCGGCGACTTGCCGGCCCAGCGCTTGAAGGCGCGGGAGAAGGTACTGGGTTCGGAAAAGCCCAGCAGGTAAGCCGTTTCCACCACGGAGCGACCGGGGCTGCGCAGGTACTTCCCCGCCAGTTGCATGCGCGTATCCTGCAGCAGGTCCGTGAAACTGGTGCCCTCCGCCTGCAGCTTGCGCTGCAGGGTGCGGTTGCTCATATGCAGGGCGTCGGCGATCTGTTGCTGGCCGGGAGGCCCGTCGGGCAGTCTCTCCACTATCTTGTCGACCACCTCCCGGGTGGTGGTACGCGCGACGAAACTGTCCAGGAAGGCCGCCGTATGCTCGTCGTTGATGCGCGCCAGGGCGGGATCCCCGGTCACCAGCGGCTCCATGATATCGGCGCGATACCAGGTAATGCAGTTGCAGGGGGCGTCGAATATGACCTTGCTGGACAGCAGGTACTCCCAGCGCTCCGGCTGTGAGGGCAGCGGCCGTTGCAGGGCAACACTCACCGGCGCCAGGAACTCGCCCAGGGTGAGCCGGCACATGCGGTTGACGATGCCCACCGCGTAATCGCGGCTGGCGGGCACCACGCCTGCGGAACCGGGGTCATAGCCCAGGATCAGGCGCACCGAGTCGCCCTCCTCCTCCAGGCGCGGCTCGAGCCCTGTGGCCACCAGTCGCCCGAAGCGCTGCAGGCGCCTTAGACCGTCGTAGACCGTATCGCTGGCCAGCCAGGCCAGCCCCAGGCTGTGCAGCACCTGGGGTTGCAGCTGTTCCGCCGCCACCAGCCCGAACGCCTCGTCGCCGGTGGCCTCGATGCTGCACCGCAGCAACTCGTTGAAACTTGCCTGGCTTACCCGCCAGTCCGGGTTGGCGGCTTTGGCCAGGTCGAGACCGACCTGGCCCACCAGTTCCACGGGGTCTACACCCTGCTGGCGCAGGGCCTGGGCCACCGGCACCACGAACGTGCCCAGCAGGGAATGGCCAGCGACTGCCTGTTCAGTCATACGCGTGTGCGCTCCGTACTGCAGGGCTTCACTATAACACCGACGCCGGCTTCAACCGTAAAACCAGTAGGCGACTGCGATGGCCGCGGTGATGCCCGCCACGTCCGCCGCCAGGCCGCAGGCCAGGGCGTGGCGAGCGTGGCGTATGCCCACCGAACCGAAGTACACCGCCAGCACGTAGAAAGTGGTCTCGGTGGAACCCTGCATGGTGGCCGCCAGCCGCCCCTGGAAGGAGTCCACGCCGAAGGTGTTCATGGTATCTATCATCATCGCCCGCGCGCCCGAGCCCGACAGCGGCTTCATCAGCCCGGTGGGCATGGCGTCCACCCAGCGACTGTCCCAGCCCCCCAGGGACACCAGGTCGCGCAGGGCATTCATGACGAGCTCCATGGCGCCGCTGGCCCTAAATATCCCTATGGCGGCCAGCATGGCCAGCAGGTAGGGAATGATGCCGATCGCCGTCTCGAAGCCCTGCCGGGCGCCCTCGATAAAGGTGTCGTAGACATTGACCGAGCGGCGCTGCGCCGCCACCAGGAACAGCATGATCAGGCCCACGATCAGCAGGTTGCTGAGCAGGCTGGACTGGCGCTGCAATTCATCCGCTCCGAGGGTGGCGAACCAGCCCACCAGGGCCAGCAACAGCGCGAAACCACCTCCCAGGAAGGCCAGCACGACCGTATCGGCCAGGCGGATACGCTGCACCCAGGCGGTTACCAGCAGACCCGCCAGGGTGGAACAGCTGGTGGCGATCAGGATGGGGATGAACACCGCCGCCGGGTCGCTGGCCCCCAACTGGGCCCGGTACAGCAGGATGGTCACGGGAAACAGGGTCACGGCCGAGGTGTTGAGCACCAGGAACAGGATCTGCGCATCGCTGGCCACCCGCGGATCGGGGTTCAGGGTCTGCAGGTCCTTCATGGCCTTGATGCCCAGTGGGGTGGCCGCGTTGTCCAGGCCGAGAATGTTTGCCGACAGGTTGAGGGTCATCGAGGAAATCGCCGGGTGGCCCGCCGGCACCCCCGGCATCAGCCGGGTAAACAGCGGCGACAGGGCCCTGGCCAGCTTGTCGATCAGGCCGCTGGCCTCGCCGATGGCGACGACGCCCAGCCACAGGGCCATGAGACCGACCAGGCCGATCGCCAGCTCCACGGACAGCCCGGCCATGTCGAACAGGGCTGTCACCATACGCTGGAAAACTGCGGCGTCCCCCAGGCCCAGCCACTGGTAGAGCGCACTGATAAAAGCGACGAGAAAGAAACCCAGCCAGATGCGGTGCAGCATCGATTTCCCTTGAGGGAGCGTTAACGGTGCAGGCAGACTAAAGCAAAACCTTGCATCGACCCAAGCCGCGCGTATACTGTTTTTTTATACAGTACAGGGAGTTCCGGGCGCCCATGGCAGACGACGGCGATATCATTGTGCGGCAGCGCAGCGTGCGCAAGGGCCGCGGCGCCCTGAGTAACGGCGCCAGCCGCTTCCAGCCGCACCGGGTGGAGTGGGACGACGGCATCTGCGGCCCCACCCCGGTGACCGAGTGCCGCGCCGTGACGGCGCGCAGCATCATCTCCCGCAACCAGTCACCCGACATCCCCTTCCTGCAATCCATCAACCCCTACCAGGGCTGTGAACACGGTTGTGTATACTGCTACGCCAGGCCCACCCACGCCTACCTGGACCTGTCGCCGGGAGTGGACTTCGAGACCCGCCTCACCTACAAGCGCAACGCCGCCGGGCTGCTGGAGCGCGAACTGGCAAAGCCCGGCTACCGGTGCAGCAGCATTACCCTGGGCGCCAATACCGACCCCTACCAGCCGGTGGAAAAAGAGCACCGCATCACCCGCCAGCTGCTGGAAGTGCTGCAGCGCCACCGCCACCCGGTCGCTATCATCACCAAGGGCGCCCTGGTCATCCGCGACATCGACCTGCTGGCGGAGATGGCGGCCGACGGCCTGTGCTCGGTAGCGATCAGTGTCACCACCCTGGATGCGCAACTCAAAAGATTAATGGAGCCGCGGGCAGCCTCCGCGAACGCCCGGCTGGCGGCCATCGAGGCCCTGGCGGCGGCCGGCATCCCGGTCAACGTGCTGGTCGCCCCGGTGATCCCCGCCCTCAACGACAGCGAGCTGGAAGCCATCCTGCAGCGCGCCAGCGAGGCCGGCGCCGGCAGCGCCGCCTATATCCTGCTGCGCCTGCCGCTGGAGGTGCGCGAGCTGTTTTTCGAGTGGCTGCACCAGCACTACCCGCTGCGCGCGGAGCACGTGATCAGCCTGCTGCGCCAGAGCCGCGGCGGCGAAGATTACGACAGCCGCTTCGGCCACCGCATGCGCGGCACCGGCACCTTCGCCGACCTGCTCTCCCAGCGCTTCGCCCTGGCCTGCAAGCGCCTGGGGCTGGCGCAGGGCGAGGCGACCGGGGCGCGCACCGACCTGTTCAGGCCACCGCGGCCGGGAACAGCGGGCAGTCCCCAGATCGATCTGTTTTGAATGACTGTGTCGGGGGCCGGGCAAAGCGCTCAGTGCGGGCCCTGGGGATAAAGCAGTTGCAGCCAGGGGCTGCTCTGGAAAGGTCGCCAGTCATCGGGATGGATGGCCAGTCGCTCCGCCACCAGAAACCAGATGGCCGGGTTGAGGGTCATGCCGCAGTGGCTGCCGCGCACCCTTATACTCTGGCTGCGCTCGTGCCCCGGGTCGCTCTGCACCGTGGTCTGCCAGTTGACGATGCCGTCGCCCTTGGAATAGATCGCGGTATTGGGTACCGGCGGAGCCAGGTGGATGCGGTCCTGCGCTATGGGAATATCCTCGCTGGGATTGAGCGCATTGAACAGGCGCGCGGGCACCGAGGCGGTCATCCTGCCGCGACCGAAGGGGCTGCCCAGGGAGATGACCTGGCGCACCCGGTCGGGAAACTCCCGCGCCAGTTCCCTGGCGAAGATACCCCCCAGGCTGTGCCCCACCAGCGACACCGGGCCCTGGTAGCGCTCCGACAGAAACTGGATGCGCTGCTGCAGGCCCTCCAGCACCCCCTCACGGGGCCCCAGGTTGCGGCCCAGGCCCCAGCCGTGCACCGAGTAGTTCAGGCCGCTGATGAAACGGCGCATGGCCGCGTTGTAACCGTCATCCCCCATGAAACCCGGCAGTACCATGACCGGGTGGCCATCGCCCCTGGGCGCAATCCTGGCCAGGCGCTTGCGACTGATGTTGAGGGAAATGATCTCGATGACGGCCCGGTGGGCCTCGGTCAGGGACAGCAATGCGTGGGGCGGCGGCATGTAGGGCTCCGCCGCTGCATCCTGCAGCGGCGCGACCCTGCCATTCAGTCTTCGCTTTCCAGCCATCCCGGGCTCCTTGCACAATCAGACCTGCTGGCACAAGCATAGCCAATATGTCCAGGCGGCGAAAGTGCCGGCAGCGGGCGCTCAGAGCCGGGAAAATTCCTTGTTCAGCTCGAACTGGCGCGAGGTGACATAGGATTCCATGTCCTGGACGCGCTGCAGGGCCGTCTCCAGGCGCTCCCTGGCGCGCTGCAGCCTGACCGTGCTGCTGTCGCTGTAGCGAAATACCTTGCGCGGCCGGTAGTCGTGATAGCGCTCGTCGTACTCCAGCTCCACCTCGGCCTCGTCAAAATCGTCCAGGTCGCGATAGCTGCCGGAGGCGCTGCGGCGGGCCGGCCGCGGGGCCAGCAACACCCAAGCGGCCAGGTAGGCCCACAGGGCGAGGAAACCGCCGGTGAACAGGAATGCGCCCACCCAGCCGAGTCGCACCACCCAGTGGGCTACGTCCCAGTGGTCGGCCAGGCCGGCGCAGACGCCGGCGACCTTGCCGTCGCGGGTATTGCGGTAGAGATTCATTCCCCAGCCGTTGCGACGCCTGGCGCTGAAACCGCGCCGGCGGCGCCGATAGTGTCTGTCGTGGCGCCGGTCGCGCCGGGATTGCTCGCTCATGGCCTACTCCTTGTCCGTTTCGCGGCGAGAGTCGCCGCGCCTCACCTGCTGGCGCCAGTCCCTGTGGTCGGCGTCCAGGATAGCTTCCAGGGCGCCTATGCGCTCGCTGAGCTTGTCCACGGTCTCCAGCATATGTTCCACCGACTCCCGGTCTTCGCGCGTCAGGCTCCGGGATGAACGGTTCACGCTGCGGTAGTGCATGGTGATCCACATCGGCGCCACGATAACGAGGAACAGGATGGTGGGAACAAACATGAATTTCCAGAATTCCATTAGTACTTTCCTTGGGCAGCGCCTGGCATGCGCCTCATGCTGCCATGGTCGGGTTCATTAGCCAAACACACCGGGGCGGGGCTCAGTTGTCCCCGGGCCTGTGCAGCTCGGCCTTGAGGCGCTCCAGTTCCTCATTGATCTGGGCGTCCTCCTGCAGGGCGTCGATTTCCGTCGCCAGGTCCGGCGCCACGTCCCGCCCCAAGTCCATGGACTCCAGCTGGCTCTCCAGGTTGTCCATGCGACGCTCGAAATACTCGAAGCGGGTGAAGGCATTGTCCAGGGCATCGCGCTGCATCTGCCGCTTGACCTTGATCCGCGATTCCACGGTCTGGCTGCGCATCAGCATGGCCTTCTGCTTGGCCCGGGCGTCGGTCAGTTTCTGCTGCAACTTGGCCACCTCGTCGTTCAACTGGGCGATATGCTCGTCGGTGGCCTCCAGTTCCGCGGTCACGATGGCCACCTCCTCCTCGATGGCCCGCTTTTCCTGCAGCGCCGCCCGGGCCAGGTCCTCGCGGTTCTTGCTCACGGCCAGGCGCGCCTTGTCCTCCCAGTTGCGGGCCTCGTCCCGCACCTGCTCCAGGCGCCGGGCCGCGGCCTTGCGGTCGGCCAGCACCCGCGCGGAGGAACTGCGCACCTCCACCAGGGTGTCTTCCATCTCCTGGATAATGAGGCGGATCATCTTTTCGGGATCCTCCGCCTGGTCCAGCATGGAATTGATATTGGAATTGATGATGTCGGTCATGCGGGAAAATATGCCCATGGTGCCTCTCCTCGAAATGTAACCCACCGGCCGCGCCGGTATGCTTTGCTCTCCCTACGCGTTACAGGAAGCATGCCAGGAAAGTTATTAATTGTTATTTATCATGTTTATACAACTTATTGTTAATTTCATATCTAGAATAGATTTCATTATTAAGGCTATATATGCCATTTTAATTGGGATTATTTACCTTTTTTAGGTATATTTCACCCATGAGAACCCAGACCACCATGATCGGTAATTCCACGGCCCTGGCCGGGGCGCTGGAGCGGCTGTCCAGTCTGGCCGCAATCAACCGCCCCATCCTGGTCATGGGCGAGCGCGGCACGGGCAAGGAGCTGGCGGCGGAGCGACTTCACTACCTGTCCGCCCGCTGGGACGCCCCGCTGGTCAAGGTCAACTGCGCCGCCATGGCGGAAAGCCTGCTGGAGTCCGAGCTGTTCGGGCACGAGGCCGGCGCTTTTACCGGCGCCACCCGCAGCCAGCGCGGGCGCTTCGAACGCGCCGACGGCGGCACCCTGTTCCTGGATGAACTGGCTACCATGTCCGTGCGCCTGCAGGAAAAACTGTTGCGGCTGGTGGAGTACGGTGAATTCGAGCGCCTGGGGGGCCAACAGACCCTGCAGGTGGACGTGCGCGTTATCGCCGCCACCAATGTGGACCTGCGGGCACTGGCGCGGGACGGGCGCTTCCGGGCGGACCTGCTGGACCGGCTGAGTTTCGACGTGGTCCACCTGCCGGCGCTGCGCCAACGACCCGGGGACATACCCGAGCTGGCCCAGCATTTCGCGGTGCAACTGTGCTCCGAGCTTGGGTGGGAGCTGTTTGCCGGGTTCACCGCCCAGTCCATGGCCAGCCTGCAAAACTACAGTTGGCCCGGCAATGTGCGCGAACTCAAGAATGCCGTGGAGCGCTCACTGTTTCGCTGGGGGGACCCACTGCAACCGGTGGCCGAGGTGGTGATCGACCCGTTCCAATCACCCTACCCCGACTCGCCTCCGGCGGCGCCCGCGACGGCGCCCGTCGACTCCCGGGGCGAGGCCCCGCTGGGAGACTTCACGACCCGGCTGGCGCAGATCGAGAAGCAGTTGTTGCGGGAGGCCCTGCGGGAACACGGCGAGCACCAGGGTCGCACCGCGCAAGCCCTGGGACTGAGCTACGACCAGTTGCGCCACCTGATACGCAAGCACGGCCTGGCGCGGCGCGCGCGCCGGAAAAAATCTGGCGCCTGAGCGCAGCACGGCACGCCAAAATCTGCAATACTTCGCTGCCTCAAAAACCCTAAAAGGAGTACACCATGCAACTTTCCGACGCCGGCCTGCTGAAGAACAAGGCCTATATCGATGGCCAGTGGGTAGACGCCGACGACGGCGCCACCTTTGCGGTGACCAATCCCGCCAATGGCGAGCTGATCACGGAAGTTGCCAAGGTGGGTGCAGCAGAGACCGCCCGGGCCATCAGCGCCGCCCGGCGCGCCATGCGTGACTGGGCCCGGCAACCGGCCAAGGCCCGCGCCAATATCCTGCGCAAGTGGTTCGACCTGATGATGCAGCACCAGGAAGACCTGGCCATCATCATGACCGCCGAACAGGGCAAGGTGCTGGCCGAGTCCCGCGGCGAGATCGCCTACGGCGCGGCCTTTGTGGAGTGGTTTGGCGAGCAGGCCAAGCGCATAGACGGCGATGTCATTCCCGGCCCTTCCCCCGACAAACGCATCGTCTGTATCAAGCAGCCGGTGGGTGTGGTCGCGGCCATCACCCCCTGGAACTTTCCCAACGCCATGATCGCGCGCAAGGCGGCGCCCGCCCTGGCAGCGGGCTGCAGCATCGTCATCAAGCCGGCCTCCGAGACCCCGCTGTCCGCCTTTGCCATGGCCGAACTGGCGGAACGCGCCGGGGTACCCGCCGGGGTCCTCAACGTGGTCGCCGGCAGCTCGGGCGCCATAGGCGGCGAACTCACCAGCAATCCCATCGTGCGCAAGGTCACCTTCACCGGCTCTACCCCCGTGGGCAAGATGCTGCTGGAACAGTGTGCCGCCACCGTGAAAAAGACCTCCATGGAACTGGGCGGCAATGCCCCCTTCATCGTGTTCGACGATGCCGACCTGGATGCCGCGGTCGAGGGCGCGATGATCTCCAAATACCGCAACGCCGGCCAGACCTGCGTCTGCTCCAACCGCCTGTTCGTGCAGGACGGCGTGCACGACGCCTTTGTGGAAAAACTGACCGCGGCCACGGCGGCCCTCAAGGTGGGCGATGGTATGCACGACGGCATCACCATCGGCCCGCTGGTCAACGCCAAGGCGGTGGAGGACGTGGACAAACTGGTGCAGGAGTCAATCGCCCAGGGCGCCAGCGTGGCCCTGGGAGGGGGCCGCCATGAACTGGGTGGCTGTTTCTACCAGCCGACAGTGCTGACCGGGGTGAACGCCAGGATGGCCGTATTCCGCAACGAAATCTTCGGGCCGGTGGCGCCGGTGGTGCGCTTCTCCACCGAGGAGGAGGTGATCGCCATGGCCAACGACACCGAATTCGGCCTGGCCTCATATTTTTATACCCGGGATATCGGCCGGGTATGGCGCGTCGCCGAGGCGCTGGAATACGGCATCGTCGGCATCAACGAGGGCATCATCTCCAATGAAATGGCCCCCTTCGGCGGCATCAAGGAGTCGGGCTCGGGCCGGGAGGGCTCCAAATACGGCATCGACGATTATGTCGAGGTGAAGTACATGCTGATGGGCGGGCTGGAATAGCCCGCCACGGTCCGGGATGGCGGGCGCTTCAGCAGACGATTCCCCGCCCCTGCAAGTCGGCGATGGTTGCGGCATCCAGGCCCAGGTCGGCGAGAATCCCCACGCTGTGTTGTCCCACCTCCGGCGCCGGCGAGGGGCTGCGTTTCTTCGCCCCGGTCACGTACAGCGGGCTGTTCACCGTGCGCCCGCTGCCGTCGCTGAAATCACTGAACAGCCCGGCGGCAGCCACCTGCTCACACTGCAGGTGATCCACCGCTTTCGCCACCCGGCCGCAGGTGATCCCGTGCTGGGCAAAGCTCGCCTCCCAGTAATTCCAATCCTGTTGCGCGATGGCCTCCCTCACCATGGCCGTGAGCTCGCGGTTGTGCTCATGGCGGCTTGTCGTATCGGCGAAGCGGGGGTCGTCCAGCCACTCCCCATGGCCCAGGCAACGGGCCAGGCGCGGCCAGGCGGCATCCTGCACCTGGGGCAGGATGGTGAGCAGGAACCAGCGGTCGTCGCGACAGCGATAGAGCTGGGTAAAGGTGCTGCGCTTCTCTGAATCGAGGCGCACATCCATGTTGGCGCCATCCAGGGCTGCCTGCACATTAAAGCCATTGGCCCACAGGCCGTTGGCCAGCAGCGAACTGCCGACCATGCAGCCCTCCCCGGTGCGCTGGCGCTGGTACAGGGCGGTAACGATAGCGCCGTAGAGGCTGCAGGCGGACATGTGATCGCCCATACCCGGTACCGACACCCCGGGCGGGGTATCGCTGGAAGCCCGCACGGAATCCATCAAGCCGGAGCGGGCCCACCAGGCGGTGGCATCATAACCGGTATTGCCCGCTTCCGGGCCGGCTTCGCCGTAGGGGGTGAGCGAGGCATAGATCAGCCTCGGGTTGAGCGCCCTGATGTCCGGGTATCGCAGCTGCAGCTTTTCCCGCACCGCCAGCGGATAGTTGGTAATGAAAACGTCCGCGCGGCCGACCAGTTGCTCCAGTACCGCCCTTGCTTCAGGCTGCTTGAGATCCAGCGCCAGGCTCTCCTTGCCACGGTTGGTCAGCCGCCAGGGGTAATTGCTCTCACATCGCGGCACCCCCGGCAGGTGCTTGAGCTTGCGGTAGCCATCGCCGCCTGGCGGCTCGATCTTGATCACCCGGGCGCCGAAGTCAGCCAGTATGGTGCCGGCCGCCGGACCGGCAATAAAGCTGGCGCAATCGATCACCAGCAGATCATCAAACAGGGATTGCTCGGTCATGTGGATCTCCCGTGTAGAACACCCGGTCGAATAAATTCGACCGTACAGGTGGCGCAAATCTGCCGTTTTCGTGTAGGGCGGAATTCATTCTGCCATGCGCAGCCCGATGGTCGAATGAATTCGACCCTACAGGCAGTGCCGGCTGTCATGTTTTGCGATCCCGTCCCTGGGGAATATTGCGACCGCTGTCGCGCCACTCCACCGCTGCGGCAAAGCCGTTGGCCTCGGCGTATTCCTTGAACCACATGCCCTCCGGCGAGTGCCGGGTGATGCCGTCGAACAGGGTGGCGATCATCTGGGTATTGGCCATGCCCATGTTTTCGTAGGCCTGGTTGATCATCAGCTTCTGCATCATCAGCTGGTTGCGCGGCACGCCGGCCATGCGCTCGGCCAGTTGCAGTACCCTCCCCTCCAGGGCCGCCGGTGCCACCGCGTCCAGCACCAGCCCCATGTCCTTCGCTTCGCGGCCGGTGACCAGGTCCCCGGTGAGCAGCATGCGCTTGGCTTTTTCCGCACCCAGGCGATACACCCACATGGCCGTAGTCGGACAGCCCCAGACCCGGGCCGGGGGATAACCGATACGGGCCTCTTCCTCCATGAGGACGAAATCGCAGGCCAGGGCGATATCCGAGCCGCCGGCGACCGCCACGTGGTGTACCTTGGCGATGGTCGGTTTGTAACTGCGCCACAGGGAGCTGAAATGGTCGGTGCAGGCTTTCATGTGGCGGTAATCCCGCATGGGGTCCCAGGGCATCTCCTGCACCCCGGCATTCGCGCCCGGGGCCTCGGCGAAATCCTTGAGATCGTAGCCCGAGCAGAAGCCCCTGCCCTCCCCCTGCAGGATGATGACATGCACCGCGTCGTCGTCATTGGCCAGCGCCACCGCCGCGGATATCTCCGCGGGCATCTCTGCGGATATGGCGTTGAGGCGCTCGGGCCGGTTGAGGGTAATACGGGCGATGCGCCCGGCGGTTTCGTAGCGTATTGCGGAAAACGTCACGTTGCTATCCCGGAAAGAAAAAAGTCCATATACCTGACACTCCGTGCAGGGCGGGCAGCTAGCGGGTCTCGACCTTCTGTTTGCCGCAGCGACTGCAGCGCCATACGGTAACCAGCTTGCCCTGTTTCACGTCAAATTGCTTGTCCTTGTCCACCACCCACTTGTGATGCCCGTGGCGGCACAGGGTCTTGCCCTTGTGCTGGTCCTTGAGCGAGGGCCGGCGAAAGGGAAGGATGTCCCCCACGCCCGTCAGGACACCGTCAGCAGGGTGCGCTGCAAGGCGGCATCCCAGGAGGCCAGGCGCTTGCGCCGGGCGGGCGCTTTCATTTGCGCGCTGAACTCCCGCTGCACCTTCCAGATCTTGCGCAGTTCCCCGGTGCTGCGCCATAGTCCCACGCCCATGCCCGCCAGGTAGCAGGCACCGGCGACGGTGGTTTCGATCACCTCGGGCCGGATCAGTTTGCGCCCCAGCACGTCTGCCTGTATCTGCATCAGCAGGTCGTTGGCCGCAGCGCCGCCATCCACCCGCAGGGGCCGCATGCGTCGGCCCATGTCCCGCTCCATGGCCCTCAGGATGTCGGCGTTCTGCAACGCCATGGCGTCCAGGGTGGCCCGGGCGATGTGGCCGTTACTGCTGCCGCGGGTCAGCCCGGTCAGCGTGCCCCGGGCCTCCGGCGCCCAGTGGGGCGCGCCCAGGCCGGTCAGGGCGGGTACGAATTCCACGCCGCCGTGATCCTCCACCTGGCGGGCGAGGTCCTCGACCTGCGGCGCGCGCTTGATGATCCCCAGGCCGTCGCGCAGCCACTGCACGGCCGCGCCGCAGACAAATGCACCGCCCTCCAGGGCATATACCGGGCTGCCCTGCTCGCCCAGTTGCCAGGCCACCGTGGTCAGCAGGCCGGCGTCGGAGTGCAGCGGTTCGCCGCCGGTATTCATGACGATGAACGAGCCGGTGCCGTAGGTGCACTTGGCGTCGCCGGGGCTGAAGCAGGCCTGGCCGAACAGGGCCGCCTGCTGGTCACCGGCAACCCCGGCGATGGGTATGCCGTCGGGCAGGCCGGGTATGCCCCGGGTGGTGCCCAGTACGGCGCTGGAAGCGGTGATGCGCGGCAGGATGGCAGCGGGCACCTCGAACAGGTCCAGGAGCCGCTCATCCCATTGGCGACTGCCTATACTCATCAGGGAGGTGCGCGAGGCGTTGGACACATCGGTCACGTGCTGCTCACCGCCGGTGAGGCGCCAGATGAGATAGCTGTCGACGGTACCCGCGGCGACGCGGCCCTGCTTCAGCAGGCGGGCAATACCCGGGGTGTTCCTGAGCAGCCAGCGATACTTGCTGGCGGAAAAATAGGGGTCCAGCACCAGGCCGGAGCGTTCGCGTATAGTTGCTGCATGCCCTGCGCTGCGCAGGGTCTCGCAAAACTCCGTGGTCCGGCGACACTGCCAGACGACGGCGTTATTGAGGGCTTCGCCGCTGCGCCGATCCCACACCAGCGCGGTCTCGCGCTGGTTGGTTATGCCGATGGCGGCGATCTCGGTGGGCTTGCAGACCCGCTTGCGCAGGATGGCGCGGATACCCTTGCCCACCGAGGCCCAGATATCGGCCGGGCGGTGTTCCACCCAGCCCGGTTTCGGGTAGAGCTGCGGGAACTCGTGGTTGACGCTGGCCCGCAGCTCACCGCGGGCATCCATCAGGGCGACGGTACTGCCGGTCGTACCCTGGTCTATCGCCAGTACGAATTCCGCCATTCCTACTCCCCGTAGCCTGCTACCGCCTTGATTTCAAGGAAGTCGGTAAAGCCGTGGGCGCCCCACTCGCGGCCGTTGCCGGACTGCTTGTAGCCGCCGAAGGGCACGTCGAAACCGGCACCGGCGCCATTGACGGCGATGTTGCCGGCGCGAATCCGGGCCGCGACCTTCCGAGCGTGGGCTATATCGCCGCTCTGTACATAGCCGGCCAGGCCGTAGGGGGTATCGTTGGCGATGCGGATGGCCTCTTCCTCGCTGTCGTAGGGAATCATGGTCAGCACCGGGCCGAAGATTTCCTCGCGGGCGATGGTCATCTCGTTGTTGGCCTCCGAGAACACCGTGGGGCGCACGAAGTAGCCTTTTTCGATGCCCTCGGGGCGGCCGGGACCGCCGGTGACCAGCTTGGCGCCCTCCTTGATGCCCGCCTCGATCAGGCCCTGGATCTTGTTGAACTGCACTTCGGAGACCACCGGGCCCATGGTGGTGCCATCGGCGCTCGGGTCACCCACTTTCACCGCTTCGGTGACCTTCGCCGCAATGGCCTCGGCCTCGGCCAGCCTGGCCCGGGGCACCAGCATGCGCGAGGGGGCGTTACAGGACTGCCCGGTGTTCTGGTACATGTGCATGACGCCGCTGGTGACCGCCTTCTCCAGGTCGGCGTCTTCCAGGATGATATTGGGGGACTTGCCGCCCAGTTCCTGGGTAACGCGCTTGACCGTGGGGGCGGCATTCTGCGCCACCAGCGAACCGGCGCGGGTGGAACCGGTAAAGGACATCATGTCCACGTCGGGATGCCTGGACAGGGCCGTGCCCACTACCGGACCGTCGCCGTTGACCAGGTTGAACACACCGGCGGGTACACCCGCCTCGTCCATGATGCGGGCGAAGATATAAGCGGACAGGGGCGCCACCTCGCTGGGTTTGAGCACCATGGTGCAGCCCACGGCCAGGGCCGGGGCCACCTTGCAGCTGATCTGGTTGACCGGCCAGTTCCAGGGGGTGATCAGGCCGCAGACGCCGATGGGCTCCTTGAACACCCGGTTGGGGCCCAGGTCTTCCTCGAACTTGAAGGTCTTGAGGACCTTGGCCGCCTCTTTCAGGTGTCCCAGGCCGGTGTAGGCCTGGGCGCCGGCCGCGAGTTCCCTGGGTGCGCCCATTTCCTCGCGAATGGCGTCGGCCACGTCGTTATAGTGCTTCTGGTAGACCTCGGCGCAGGATTCCAGCAGCTCGATGCGCTCCTGCACCGAGGTACGGCTGTAGCTGGCAAAGGCCGCCTTGGCGGCGGCAACCGCGGCATTCACATCTTCCTCGCTGCCCAGCGCGATGTGGGCGCACACTTCTTCGGTGGCGGGATTGATGACATCGAAACTGTTGGGCGTGACCGGATCAACCCATTGGCCGTTGATATAAAACTGGGTGTACTCGCGCATTATTGCTCTCCGTAGACTGTGAACCGTAAAACCAGAATCGCTGGTGAGGGCGAAGTGTAGCACTATCCCGGCAACGCGCTACCACCCGGCGGGGTTAGCGGAGCAAACCACAGGCCGGGGCCGCGAGGATGTCCTTCCACAGTGGCGCCTGCGGCCATGTGCCGGTCGCGCCCCGCCATTGTTTTTCGCCCGCCTATCACGCAAAATGCCGCCCGCAAACGAATAACGGCCATCCCAGGAGACCACTGACCATGGACAACGAAGAACTGACCCTGTTTCGCGATATGACCCGCCGCGCCCTGGAACAGGAAATCGCGCCTCACATCGAAGAGTGGGAGCAGCAGCACATCGTCCCCCGGGAACTGTGGAACACCCTGGGCGCCGCCGGGCTGCTGTGCCCGGACATGCCCGAGGAATACGGCGCTGCCGGTACCACCCCGCAGGTCACCTTCGCGATAATCGAGGAGCTGTCACACATGGGTTTTGGCGGCATCGCCAGCGGGTATGGCATTCACAGCAATATCGTGGCGCCCTACATCAACCACTTCGGCACCGAGGAACAGAAGCAGCAGTGGCTGCCTAAAATGGTCACCGGCGAGGCGGTCGGCGCCCTGGCCATGACCGAGCCCGGTGCCGGCTCCGACGTGCAGGGCATTCGCACCAGCGCGGTCAAGGACGGCGACGGCTGGATACTCAACGGCTCCAAGATCTTCATCACCAACGGCATCCACGCTGACGTGGTCATCGTCGCCGCCATCACCGACCCCGGCAAGGGCGCCAAGGGCACCTCCCTGTTCCTGGTGGACACCACCCTGCCCGGCTTCGAGCGCGGCAAGAAGATCGAGAAAATCGGGCAGCACACCTCCGATACCGCCGAATTGTTCTTCCAGGACGTGCGCCTGCCCGCCAACGCCCTGCTGGGGGAGCTCAACAAGGGCTTCGTGATCATGATGAAGGAGCTGCCCCGCGAGCGCCTGGGCATCGCCGCCCAGGCGGTGGCCTCCGCCGAGGGCGCCCTGGCCATCACCGTGGACTACGTGCTGGAGCGCAAGGCTTTCGGCCAGAGCGTGGGCAGCTTCCAGAACACCCGCTTCACCCTGGCGGAAGTCAAAACCGAGGCGGCCATCAATCGCGCGTTCTACGAAAAGTGCGCCAATGCCTACGCGGCGGGCGAACTGTCGGCGGAGGATGCCGCCATGCTGAAATACGCCTCCACCGAGATGCAGTGCAAGACCATAGACCAGTGCCTGCAGCTGTTCGGTGGCTACGGCTACACCGCCGAGTACCCCATCTCCCGCTTCTATACCGATGCCCGCATCCAGCGCATCTACGGCGGCACCTCGGAAATCATGCGCGAGCTGGTGGCGCGCTCCATACTGGGCCGCTGATCCCGCCGCGGCCAGCCGGGCCGGGCCAGCAGGTCATCCCGGCTGGCCCACCAGCGCAAACAGTGACAGCAGGAAAAACCCCAGCGTCACCGTCACGATGGACAGCAGAGTCGTGAGCACCACGATGTTGGCTGCCAGCACCCCGTCGCCGCGCGCCGCGACCACCATCACGAAGCTCGCCGCCGCCACCGGCGAGGAGATCAGCAGGAACAGCACGCCCAGCGGCTCGCCGCGTACCCCCATGGCCAGGGCCAGCACGACCGTCAGCAGCGGCCCGACACACAGCCGCCAGGCGGTCGCCTCCCAGGCCAGCGAGCCGGTACCCCGCAGCCTGGACAATTGCATGGCGCCGCCTATGCACACCAGCATCAGCGGCAGGAACAGGGCGGACAGCGCGGCACCGGCCGGCACTACCAGCGCGGGCACCGGCAGCGGCGAAACCGACAGCAGCACCCCGCCGCTGATGCCAATGATCAACGGATTGCGGGCGATACCCTTGAGCAGGTCCAGCAGCGACGTGCCGCTGCCCAGCGTGCTGTTGAGCACCCATACGGCCAGCACGTTGTACAGCGCGGTCAGCAGTGCCACCGGCAGCGCCGCCAGCAACGGTCCGCGCTCGCCGTAGGCCGACACCGCCAGGCCCAGGCCGACGATGGCGAGATTGGAGCGGAACGCGGCCTGCACGAAGATTCCCTGCAGTGCCCGTGGGTGGCCGCGCCAGCGACTGTAGAACCAGGCCAGGCCGAGGGTCAGGCCTGTGCCCAGCGCCCCCGCCAGCAGGTAACGGGCGCCGCCCAGGTCGGCGTAATCCACCTGGGCGGCGCTGGTGAACAGCATCAGCGGCAGGCCGTAATTGAAGGCCAGGCGCGACACCGTGCCGATCAGTTCCGCGGAGACCAGCCCCAGGCGGCGCAGTACAAGGCCCAGGACCACCCATGCGAAGGTCGGTATGGATACGGCCAGGGCGCTGTAGAACAGCGCCAGGGATTCGGGACCAGTCAAGGAGCGGGCATACCGGGCTCAGGAAGCCCTATTTTGCCAGTTCCATCACGGTTTCGCCGAGGGCGCTGAGCAGGCTGTCGATCTGCTCTTTCTCGATAACGAAGGGCAGCCCCAACTGGATGGTGTCACCGCCATAGCGCACGTAGAAGCCCTTGCGCCACATGGCCATGGCGATCTCGTAGGGGCGCCGCGCCGGCTCACCGGGATAGGCCTGCAACTGCAGGGCACCGGCAAAACCGAAATTGCGGATATCCTCGATATAGGGCAGTCCCTGCAACTCGTGCAGCCCCTCTTCAAAATACGGCGCCAGCTCCGCCACCCGCTGGGGCAGCCGCTCCCGCTCCAGGATATCCAGCGCGGCAATGCCGGCCGCACAGGCCACCGGGTGCGCCGAGTAGGTATAGCCGTGGGGGAATTCCAGCATGTAGTCCGGCCCGCCCTGCTCCATGAAGGTGTTGTAGATATCGCTGTGTGCGACCACCGCCCCCATGGGCACCGCGCCGTTGGTGAGCTGCTTGGCCAGGTTGATGATATCCGGCACCACCCCGAACACCTCGGCCCCGGTGGTGCCGCCACAGCGGCCCAGGCCCGTGATCACCTCGTCGAAAATCAGCAGGATGTCATTGGCGGTACAGATATCCCGCAGCCGCTGCAGGTAGCCCGCCGGCGGCGGAATGACCCCCGCGGAACCCGCCATGGGCTCGACGATCACCGCGGCGATATTGCTGGCGTCGTGCAGGGCGATGATGTCGTTCAGTTCATTGGCCAGCTCCCAGCCACGGCTGGGCATGCCACGGGTGAAGGCATTCTCGCCGCGCAGGGTGTGGGACAGGTGGTCGGCCTCCACAGCCGGCCCGAACAGCTTGCGGTTGGCACCGATGCCGCCCACGGAAATGCCGCCGAAGTTGACCCCGTGATAGCCCTTCTCGCGGCCGATCAGCCTGGTCTTGCTCGGCCGGCCCTTGAGACGCCAGTAGGCCCTGGCCATCTTCAGGGCGGTGTCGGCGGACTCGGAGCCGGAACCGGTGAAGAACACATAGTCCAGCCCGTCGGGGGTGAGCGCCTTGATGCGGTTGGCCAGCTCGAAGGAACCCGGGTGGCCGAACTGGAAGGCCGGGGCATAGTCCAGGGTCTGCAGCTGGCTGTGCACCGCCTCGGCGATTTCCGGGCGGTTGTGCCCCGCCCCGCAGCACCACAGGCCCGACAGCCCGTCCAGCACCTCGCGGCCGCGATCGTCGATAAAATGCACGCCCCGGGCGCCGACGATAATGCGCGGATCCGCCTTGAACTGGCGATTGCCGGTGTAGGGCATCCAGTGGGCTTCCAGCTGTTCCCGGGTGAGTTTGCGTGAGTCGATGGACATATTGGTCATTGCAGCGGGCTCCGGTTGGCTGACTCCACCCCGGTTCAGGTTCGCGGGGTGGTGATACACACCATTATCCACGAATATGCCGTTTCATTAACTATCACTTTTGGGGGAGGTCCGGGCTTTCAACGCGCTTTACCCTTAGCAGGTGTGAGTCGGCACAGCCTCCCGGGACCGAACCTCGACACCAATGAAGCCGCCTTTACCCAACGCCTAGTCTTGGTACCCGGTAATCGCCTTGGCGGCCTGGTAGGCAAAGGTCATGGCCGGGCCCAGGGTCGAGCCCGGGCCGGGATAGCACGGCAGGGTCGGGGCACTGCAATTGCCGATGGCATACAGGCCCTCGATGACATGGCCGTCCTCGTGCAGCACCTGGGCATCGGCATTGGTCACCATACCGCCCTGGGTCCCGAAATCACCCGGGTCTACCCGCATCGCGTAAAACGGCGGCTTGTCGATAGGCCCCAGGCAGGGATTGGGGGTCACCCGGGGGTCGCCGTAGTAACGGTCATAGGCCGACTCGCCGCGATGACATTCCGGGTCAACGCCGGTGCGCGCATACTCATTCATGTCGGCCACGGTTTTTGCCAGGCCGTCGACATCGACGCCGATCCTGGTGGCCAGTTCGGCAATCGTATCGGCGCGCACCACGAAACCCTGCCGCTCGTAGCTTTTGGGCAACATCCAGTCCGGGCGGAACTTGCTGTTGTACAGCGGGCCGACAAAATACCTGGCGCGAAAGTCTGCATCGAATATCTGCCAGCTGGGATTGCAGGGATTGTCCTCGCTGTGTTTACGGAACGTCTCCTGCTGGAAAGCCATATAGTTTTGCGATTCGTTGCTGAAGCGCTGTCCCGCCGGGTTCACCACAATGGAGCCCGGGTAGGATTTCTCCATAATGCTCAGCCACGGAATCTCCTCCCCCGGGGCCGAGATAGTGTTGCACCACCAGGCCTCGTTGAGCCGGTGCATCCTGGCGCCCAGGCGAATGCCCTCGCGGATAGCGTCGCCGGTGTTGTCGCGGGTGCCGGCGCTCCAGCGGTGATCGGTAGGCTGCGGCAGGTATTGCTCGCGCATCTGCTGGTTGTGCTCGAAACCACCGGCGGCGAGTATCACTGCCCTGCGGGCCTGGATGCGCAGGGGCTGGCCATTGCGCACCACTTCCACCCCCAGCACCCTGCCCTCCTCATCCACTACCCGGGTCATGGCGGTGTTGAGCCACAGGGGGATGTCGCGGTCCAGCATCGAAGCGCGCAGCCGGGCCACGCCGGCGCAGCCGGTGGCGAGGCGGCGGTGGAACCGGTCCTTCAGGCGCCAGGGTATGTCCAGCAGGTAGGCACCGAACAATCTGGCGGCGATTTTCCACCAGCCTGGCTGCTGGCCGATCAACAGGGCCGCCTCCTCCTGGGTGATGCCGACGACCCCGGCCAGGTGCATCATGGGGTGCGTGCGACGCAGGCGCCGCCACTCCTCACCCAGCTGATCGGCGTTAAAGGGTTCGGGCTCCATGGAGCGATGCCCCTCCCTGGCGCCCTCCAGGTTGGTGTAGTAATCCGGATAGTGAGCCAGGCTGATATAGCGCGAGCGGGTGCGCCGGTGCAGGAACTCGACCATTTTGGGGCCGTTTTCCAGGTAGGCGTCCAACTGGTAGTCGGGGACCTCCTCGGTGGTAATTAACTGGCGCAGGTAAGTCCGCGCCTCCTCGATGGAGTCGGCGGCGCCCGCCGCGCTGGCGTAGCGGTTACAGGGAATCCACACGCCACCACCGGATGTAGAGCTGGTGCCGCCGTACAGGTGAGACTTCTCTACAACCAGTACGTCCCGCACGCCCATTTCGTAGCTGCACAGGGCCGCGGTCAGGCCGCCGTTGCCGGAACCGACCACTACCACGTCGAAACTGTAATCCCACCGCTGCTCTGCGCTCATGGCACACCCTCAGGACAATTGGCGCCATGGTAGCGCACTGGCCACAGATAACAGCGAGCGCAACGTCTTAAGCCTGTGCAGGTTCAATAAATTGGCCGGTGAAAAATACTTGTACCGGCGCCGGCGTTGCATACACTGGTATGGCGCGGCCAGCGGGCTGCGCTTTTGTTGACACAGCCCATGACAGAACCCACTCAGGAAGAGACCATGCCCACAACCCATTCCAAGCGCTTCATCGCCGGGGCCGCCCTGTGCGGCGCCCTGTTTTCCCTGCCCGCCGTATCCCACTTCGACGAGGAGCAGATGCCGCAGTCCTACCGGCAGTCCTACTTCGCCCTGCTGGCGGCCAATTTTGGTCCCATGGTGGCGTCCGTAAAAGGCGAGATTCCCTGGGACCAGACCAAGATGGAGAACTGGGCCAATGACCTGGCGGCGCTGTCCACCCTGGACGTGATGCGCGGCTTCGTCGACGGTTCCGACAAGGGCACGACCCGGGCCAAGCCGGAGATCTGGGAAAACAAGGACGACTTCAGCGCCAAGATGGATGACCTGCACAAGGCGCTGGCCGCCCTGCAGCAGACCACTGCCGGCGGTGATCGCAAGGCCATCGCCGAGTCGGTTGCAACCGCGGGCAAGGCCTGCAAGTCATGCCATGACGACTATAAGGCGGAGAACTATATTTATTGAGCAATATTCTAGAATGGTTCTAGATTTTTATACTTAAGGTACTGATTGTAAAGCTATTTTAACTTAAGATCAGTGCCTTTCTGCTGTTGCAGGTACGAGAGTGAATATCCAGCGCGTCAAACTCTACCACTTCCCCCTGTCCCGCAGTGCCAGGGTGAAGTGGCTGCTGCACGAACTGCTCGGGGACGATTTCGATGTCGAAACGGTGGCCCTGTTTGAAGGCCAGCAGTACCACCCCCCCTATCTGGAGCGCAATCCCAACCATGCGGTGCCGGTGCTGGCGATCACCCAGGCGGACGGCAGTGTTTTTACTATGATCGAGAGCGGCGCGATGATCGCGCTGCTGGCCGACTGTTTTCCGGACCAAAAGCTTGCCCCACCAGCGGAAACATTCTCGTCAGCCAGGGCGGATTATCTGCAGATGCTGCATTTCGGCGCGTCCTGGATGGACATGATGCTGTGGCAGCTCCGCCTGCAGCGCGATCTACTGCCAGAGCAGGAACGCGACCAGCGGACCATCGCACGTTATCTCGACAAGTTCGCCGCTGAGGTTGAGCCCCAACTGACGGCACGGCTGGAGCGGTCCGACTTTATTTGCGGCAAGCAATTCACTGCCGCTGACTGTGTCATCGGCCACAATGTCATGTGGGCGCGAATGTATGACCTGTGCGGCGGCGCCCCTTTTTCACGCTACCTCCGAACCCTGGAGAAGCGCCCGGCTCACCAAGCCGCTTTTGCCGATTGCAGCCAGTTTATTGCGAGACGCGACTAGCAAAAGCTCGACGGCGCGCTGGGTCATTCAGCCAGGCTGGCTCACCACATCATCGGCGGGGGCTCCGGTGCCGCCGCCAGCACTGCCCACAGCGCAAGCGCGACGACTGCCGCGACCAGCACCGCGCGCCAGGATGACACCGGGGCAGCCCTGCCCTCGCGGCCGTCGGCGCTGCCGCGCAGCATCGCCTGTACCAACGGTTCGCGGCGCCAGCGCTGGTGATAAATCACCGCGGCGACGTGCAACGCCACCAGCCCCAGCAATAGATTGAATGCCACCTCGTGCACCAGCCCCATGGTGTCGCGCATACCGGCGTCGAGGGCATAGTAGAGCGGCCCGGTGAAAAACACATCATCGCTGTTGAACAGACCGCTGACCGCCTGGGTTAACAGCAATAGCAGCAACAACAGTACCGACCAGCTCCCCAGCGGATTGTGCCCGGCGCTGGCGGCGCCCTCCCCCCTGAGGTAGGCCAGCACGGCCCGCGGGCCGACCAGGAAGTCACTGAAGCGCGAGTGCGGGCTGCCCACAAAACCCCAGGCGATGCGGCTGACTACCAGCACCAGCACGGTGTAGCCCAGCCACTCATGCACCTCCATCCAGGCCAGCTCGGCAGCCAGCCAGGCCGCCGGCAGGCAGCAGACCAGCAGCCAGTGGCACACCCGGGTGGGCAGGTCCCACAAGGGCTTTACCGGGCCCGGCACGGCGCTCACACCCGCACCAGGGTCGGGTAGGCGGCATCGACCCCCTCGTGGCTGTAAACCCAGGCATTGTCGTGCAGCACGGCGCGATGGCGCGCACCCGCGGCCGCCGGGTCGCCGCTGTCATAGCCGGCATCGCCGCGGAACATGACCGTGATCCTGCCATTGTCGTTGGCGAACACCGGCAACACCTCGGGTACGCCGCTGTCGCGCTCTTCCGCGACCAGCTCGGCCACGCTCGCGTAGGAGGCCAGCGTGCAGAGTGTCACATAGGTCGGTGGCATGATGGGCAGGTCGCCCCGGCGGTGCCGCTGCAGGGCCTCCCCGAGGCCTATCCACAGGTGGTCGTGGATCTCGCCGCCGTCGATGACCACGTCCCTTTCCACCGCCACCGGGGCCGCGTAAATCCAGGTCGAAAACCGCCTCGGCTCCACCACCGGGGTGGTCCAGTGGCTGACCAGCACCATATCGTCCAGGTGCGGGTGCAGGCCCGACTCCTCCTCGGCCTCTCGCGCCGCGGCGATGCGCGAGGCCAGCACCCGGTCGCCGGCGGCGGCCTCCAGGTCGCCCGGCTCCAGGGCCCCGCCGGGAAACACCCAGAACCCCCCGGCAAACAGCAGCGCCTTGTTGCGCCTGAGCAGCAGTGTTTCGAGTCCGTTGGCGCTATCGCGCAACAGCACCACGGTGCTGGCTGCGCGGGGCTGGGGTGTGTCGCTCATGAGGTATTCCCTACCGGTACGTCCTGTCATGCTGCGCAATGGTAGCGATTTTCTGCCCGCGGTGCACAGATTGATACTATGGTGCTTTGCGCATGGCAGTGAAAACTGGAATGCTAACGCGCACCGATTACAGCAAGGAAAAGTGCCATGGTTTTCCCACCCGCGGTCGCTCTGGGGGCCGGCCTGCTACTGTGCTGCAGTGCGGGCGCCCTGCTGGCCCAGCCAGCGGCAGTGCATGAGCAGGAAAGCGACCCACCTGTGAGGCCCTACGCGGTCACCGAACAGCGCGAACCCTGCGCCGATTACGAGCCGCTGCGCCGGCCCTGGTTCGGCGACACCCATGTGCACACGGCCTGGTCTTTCGACGCCAGCAGCCAGGATACGCGCAACAAGCCCGCGGATGCCTATGCCTTCGCCCGCGGCGCCCCCATGGGCATCCAGCCCTACGACGACCAGGACCGCCCCCAGCGAGAGATCCAGATCGATCGGCCGCTGGATTTCACGGCGATCACCGATCACTCCGAGTTCATGGGTGAAATGCGCCTGTGCACCACCCCCGGCGCCAGCGGCTACTGGCACCCGGTCTGTATCGCCCACCGCTGGTTGCCACAGTATTCCTTCGCCACCTTCGGGGCCTACGGCATGGCCGGGAAAAAACGCTGGGGCTTTTGCGGGGAGGACAACGCTACCTGCTTTGCCGCCGCCAGGGACACCTGGCGGGATATACAGGATGCAGCCGAGCAGGCCTACGATCGCAGCAGCGGCTGTGAGTTCACCAGCTTTATCGGCTATGAGTGGACCGCCAGCGTGGGCGCCGGCCAGAACCTGCACCACAACGTGATCTTCCGCAACGAGCGGGTTCCGGGGCGGGCCCTGAGCTGGATAGAGTCACCCTCCCAGGTACATTTGTGGGACTACCTGGAACAGGAGTGCCTGCGAGACAGGCCCGGCTGCGACGCGGTCGCCATACCCCACAATTCCAATCTCAGCGGTGGCCTGATGTTCGAGACCGCGCGCGTCAGCGACGACAGCGTGCCGCCGGGGGCGGTCACGGTGGAGGAAGCGACCCGCCGCGCCCGCTGGAACCCGCTGTTCGAAGTCATGCAACACAAAGGCGCGTCGGAATGCGACAGCCGCAGCGCCACCTGGGCGGCGGATGAGTTCTGCGACTTCGAGTTACTGGGCTATGACAGTTTCGGTGGCAAGAACACCGGCGCCGCCGCGGGCAACTCCCTGGAGTGGATGACTATTTTCGTCGACGACACGGAATTGCCGGTGAGCAAGCCACCGGAGGAGTCCAACTTCCTGCGCTACGCGCTGAAGAAAGGCCTGCAGCAGCAGGACGAGTTGGGGGTCAACAGCTTCAAGTATGGCTTGATCGCCAGCACCGACACCCACATTGCCGCGCCGGGGCTGGTAATGGAAAAGAACCATCCGGGTCACGGGGGCGCCGCGGGCATAGGCTCCGACACGGAGGCGGCCCCGGGGCTGTCCGACGAACTGGAGTATGGCCCCGGCGGTCTCGCCGTGCTGTACGCGGAGGAAAACACCCGCGACTCGCTGTTCGCCGCCATGCAGCGCCGCGAGGCTTACGCCACCAGCGGCACGCGCCCGCTGCTGCGTTTCTTTGGCGGCTGGGACTTCGAGCCCGACCTGTGCCAGGCCGGCGACCTGGTTGCCAAAGGCTATGCCGGTGGCGTGCCCATGGGCGGCGAGCTGCCGCCGCCACCGCGGCCGTCCGCCAGCCCGCACTTCGTGGTCTCGGCCCAATATGACCCGGGCACACCGCAGTACCCCGGCACTGAACTGCAGCGCCTGCAGATCATCAAGGGCTGGTACCGCGATGGTGAGTTGCAGGAACAGGTGATAGACGTGGCCGGCGGTGACAACGATGCCGGCGTCGATATCACCAGCTGTGAAACCTACGGCAGTGGCCACCGGCAGCTGTGCGCGGTCTGGAGCGATCCCGATTTCGACCCCCGGGCGCAGGCCTTTTACTACACCCGGCTACTGGAGAACCCGACCTGCCGCTGGAGCCAGCGCGCCTGCATCGACGCCGGGGTGAGTTGTGACGATCCGGCCGCTGTTCCCGCGGGCATGGAGCAGTGCTGCGCGCCCGAGCACCAGCGCGTCATTCAGGAACGCGCCTGGAGCTCCCCCATCTGGTATACGGCGGGCGTGGAGACGTCCGGCGTGGAGACGTCCGGCGTGGAGACGTCCGGCTCTACAGTCACACCAGCACCCTCGCCGCCATAGAGAGGTCAAAACCCAGGGCGCGGGCATGGCGGATAGCCTCTTCCCGGGAGTCCTCTTCCCGGGTGACCACCCACAGGTTGGTGCAGCGGGTCCCGGTGCGGCAAAAGGCAAACACCGGCCGCGAACTGTCGTCCAGTAACTGCGCCATGCGCTCCACGTCCGGCCCCGGAAAGTTCATTCCGGTTACCGGCAGGTGGTGGTATTCGAGACCGGCCGCCAGGGCGGCGGCTTCTATCTCGGCGCCGCTTGGCTGGCCCGCATCCTCCCCGTCAGGGCGGTTATTGACCAGCACCCGGAACCCGGCGGCTGCGATCTCGCGCACCTGCTCCGCGCTTATCTGGCCCGCGACGGCGACCGTATCGGTCAGTTTCATGTAGCTCATGGTGCTTCCCCGGCAATGGTTCAGATGGAATTGTTGGCCGGGTTGGTGACCCGGTCCAGCGCTGTGCGCAACTGGCTGGCCCAGCGCTTGAGAATGCGATTGGCCTCGGCCTGGTTGGTGACCGAGTTGGACCACCGCAATCGCGACGAGTCCAGACTGCGCTGCCTGTCGACTACCCGGAACAGGATCTCGCCAGTCGTGCCGTCAAGGCCCTCCAGCAACAGGGTCATTTCGCCGGCGTCGGTAGTGTAGGTCCGCGTCCTCCCCGGGGTGACCACATCGGGGGCGTTGATGTCCAGGTTGATAATCGCGGGGCGCAACACCAGCACCGCCTCGCCGCCGTCGAAGCTGTCCACCAGCTGGTATGGCGGCGCCTGCTCCAGGGCCTGCCTGAAGGACTCCTCACAGGCGGCGCTGAGCGCGTCCTTGATACGGTCCACGTCTTTCTGGGTGACCCGGCTGCTGAGATCCATCCGGCTGTTGTTCTGGTCCCGCAGCCAGTTATTCCTGAAGGCCACGGAGCAGTGTTCCAGGCCATAGGCGCCATAACCGGCAAGGTTCACCCCGGGGCGCGTGTAGACCGCGCCGACTTTGGTGTCCGGGACCAGCACCAGCCCGTCATAGCTCTCATCGGGTGCGCTGGTGCCGGTACAGGCACCCAGCAACAGGGCAATGCAGGCGGTCGCGAGCAGACGGGCAAATGCTGGCTGTATCACAGGATGCTCCCCTATCCGGGTTTCACAAGACCACCTTATGATACCACCCCGGCGCGGGATGCAAACACGGCGTCCATCGCATGTAGTATTGACGGGAATCAAGTCGCCGAAGGCGAATATGCACTTTAATGACCCTGACAGAAATCCATAACGCATAATTCATTTCTGGTTGTTCCGCATGCCCAAAAGATGGACTCCAGGCTTCATGCTGATCGCTTACTGGCTGGCATTCGCTGCCGGGGGCGTCGCCGCGGGTCCCGCCTACGCCCCCATCATGCCGCGGGCGACCCAATCACTGCTGCTGGATATTGCCCAGGCGGGACCCCGCCTGGTAGTCGTGGGCGAGCGCGGACACATCCTCTATTCAGACGACGACGGCCAGAGTTGGCGCCAGGCACGGGTGCCCACCACCCAGATGCTCACCAGCGTATGCTTTATCAACCCCGGGCACGGCTGGGCCGCCGGCCACGACGGTATCATCCTGGTGACGGACGACGGCGGGGAAACATGGCGCGTGCAACGCAACGGTATCGCGGCCCAGGAGCAGACCAACCTGGAACAGCGCGAGGCGGCCCTGGCGGAAGTGCAACGGCTGCAGCGGGCTGCGGCCGCCGCCTCCCCCGACGAGCGGGTCGCGCTGGAGGCAGCGCTGGAGGATGCGGTGCTGGACCTCGAGGATGCCGAACTGGCCCTGGAGGAGCCGCCCTTCGCCTCGCCGCTGATGGATATCTGGTTCCAGGACCAGGACCGGGGCTGGGCGGTTGGCGCCTTTGGCGAACTGCTGACCACTACGGACGGCGGCCGCCGCTGGGTCAGCACGCCGACGGCCGTGGCCAACCCGGAGGAACTACACCTCAATACCGTGACCGGTGACGGCGCCGGGCGCGTGTTTATCGCCGGTGAGGAAGGACTGATGTTCCGCTCACTCGATGGCGGCCAGCACTGGGAGCGACTGCAATCCGCCTACCCGGGCAGCTGGTTCGGAGCGCTCTACAGCGCTGCCACGGACGCCCTGCTGGTGTTCGGCCTGCAGGGCCAGCTGCACCGCTCGGATGATTTCGGCGGGCGGTGGCGCGCCCTAGCCAGCGGCACCGAAATGACCCTCAACGGCGGCAGCGCATCCACTGACGGCCAGCTGGTGATTGTCGGCGCAGTGGGCACCGTATTGCACAGCGGCGATGGCGGCGACTTATTTGCCATGCACACGCTGCCGGAGCGCCTCAGCCTGAGTGCGGGCCTGCAGCGCGGCGGACAGCTGGTGCTGGCGGGTCAGGGAGGCGTGAGACGCATGGCGCTGCCTGGAGACGGCAATGACTGACAGCGACCCGTCCGGGCAGACAGCCCCGCACACTTACCACCCCGGCGAGGAAGAGCGGGTACTCGAGCGCCTGATCTTCAACCACCGCCCCGGTCTGCTGGTGCTGTTCCTGCTGGCTACCGTGCTGCTTGCCTACAAGATCACCCAACTGCGCCCGGACGCCAGCTTCGAGAAGATGATTCCCATGGAGCACCCCTTCATCCGCGCCTTTATGAAGCACGCTGCAGACCTGGGGGCCGCGGGGACCACCATCCAGATCGCGGTGGAAAACACCAGCGGCGATATTTTTGACCCGGAGTACCTGGACCTGCTGCAAAAAATCAATGACGAGGTGTTTTACCTGCCCGGCGTCGATCGCAACCGCATGCGCTCCCTGTGGACCCCGAATGTACGCTGGATCGAGGTCACCGAGGAGGGCTTCGAGGGTGACAAGGTCATCGACGCGCATTACGACGGTTCCCCCCGGGCCATGGAACAGCTGCGACAGAACATCCTGCGCTCCGGCGAGGTGGGCCGACTGGTCGCCGACAACTACCGCTCCAGCATTATCCAGGCGCCGCTGATAGACCGGGACCCGGCCAGCGGCGAGCCCCTGGACTACTGGCAGCTGTCGCATGAGCTGGAGGAAAACGTGCGCGCCAAGTACGAGGACCTGTCCAGGGATGACAACGGCGAACCGCAACTGCGTATCCATATCATTGGCTTCGCCAAGATCGTCGGTGACCTGCTGGACGGTATCGTCTCCATCTTCTTCTTCGCCCTGATCACCATCGCTATCACCTCCATCCTGTTGTTCCTCTACTCCGGCAGCGTGGGCGGCGCGCTGGTCCCCCTGTCGTGCTCCGTGATCGCCGTGATCTGGCAGCTGGGGCTGCTCACCACCCTGGGCTATGGCCTGAACGCCTACTCCATACTGATTCCCTTCCTGGTATTCGCCATCGGGGTGAGTCACGGGGTACAGGTGATTAACGCCTTCAGCCTGGAGAGCGCCGCGGGCTTCGATGCCCTGAACAGCGCCCGCCGCGCCTTCCGTGCACTGTACGTACCGGGTATGACCGCACTGGTGTCCGACGCATTCGGTTTCATTACCATGGTATTGATCCCCATCCAGGTGATTCGCGACATGGGGGTGGCGGCCAGCGTGGGCGTGGCGGTGATCATCCTCACCAACCTGGTGCTGCTGCCGGTACTGATGTCCTACATCGGCCTCAGTCAGCGCGCGGTAACGCGCCTGCGCGAGCGCCAGGCCCGCGGCGGCTCGGCTAAGCAGTTGTGGCGGGCGCTGTCATGGGCCGCCGACGGCAGGGTGGCCCGGGTGTCGATCGCCCTGGCGGCGCTGGGTTTCGCCCTGGGCTACCTGGGCGGAACCTCCCTGCAGATAGGTGACCTGGACCCCGGCGCCGCCGAGTTGCACCCCGACTCACGCTACAACCGCGACAACGCGTTTATCACCGATAACTATGCCACCAGTTCCGACATCCTGGTGGTGATGGTCGAAACCAAACCCCAGCAGTGCACCGAATACCGCAATCTGGAACTGGTGGACCGCTTTGTCTGGCATATGGAGAACGTGCCGGGGGTGAACTCAGTCATCGCCGCCACCACCGTCTCCAAGCTGGTGGCGGCCGGCTATAACGAGGGCAACCTCAAATGGGCCACCATCAGTCGCAACCAGCGCCTGCTGGGCACCACCTTCAACCAGATGCCCGAATCACTGATGAACACGCGCTGTAGCCTGCTGCCGGTGGCGCTGTTTCTGGACGACCACAAGGCGCAGACGCTGCAGGGCGTGGTCGACGCCGCCCAGGCCTTTGCCAGCGAGCACCAGCGCGAGGGCATACATTTCGCCCTGGCCGCCGGCAATGCCGGCATCGAGGCGGCGACCAACCAGGAGATCGCCCGGGCCCAGTCGCGGATGCTGCTGCTGGTATACGGTGCGGTATGCCTGCTGGTGTTCATCAGTTTCGCTTCCTGGCGCGCGGTGGTGTGCATCGTGCTGCCGCTGTTGCTCACCTCGGTGCTGTGCCAGGCCCTGATGGCACAACTGGGCATAGGCGTGAAGGTCGCCACCCTGCCCGTCATCGCCCTGGGCGTCGGGGTGGGGGTGGACTACGGCATCTATATCTACAGCCGCATGGCCTATTTCCTGCGCCGCGGCGCCGACATCCGCGCGGCCTATTTCGCCACCCTGACCTCCACCGGCAAGGCGGTGAGTTTTACCGGCATCACCCTGGCCATCGCCGTGGCTACCTGGATCTGGTCACCCATCAAGTTCCAGGCCGACATGGGCAAGCTGCTTACCTTCATGTTCCTGTGGAACATGCTGGGCGCGCTGTGGCTGCTGCCGGCACTGGCCCACTTCCTGATCAGGCCCGACAGGATGGTGGCAGCTGAACAACAACGGATAGCCCGATTGGACTCGCAGGCGGTGACAACGCGGAGGTAGGTTCATCATGTATACAACAACAGCAGCTCCAGCTTCACCACGCCGGCGCGCAGCACGGCAGTGGACCCTTGCCGCGGCGGCGCTGGGTACCGCCCTGGCGGCCGCTCCGGCCCTGGCGCTCAATTTCGAGTTCGGCGACGGCGCCTGGGTGGTGGACTGGGACACCACCTTCAGCTACGCCGCCATGTGGCGGGTAGCGAAACAGGACAAGAGCAAGTTTTCCTACCGCGACACCGGTGACCTGCTGGCTGACAGCACCCGCTACACCCTGCTCATCAACGCCGACGATGGCAATTACAACTTCAGCCGCTCCATGGTGCAGAACAAGGCCTCGGTGGTATCGGAGCTCAACCTCGCCTGGCGCAACTACGGCTTATTCGCCCGCGGTCGCGCCTATTACGACGAAGTCTACAACCAGAACACCGACCAGAGCGAGAGCGCCTACCTCACCTATAACTCGGGCGAGCTGTACGGTGGCGACGCCGGCTTCCAGGAGTTCCCCAAGGGCACCCGCGACGAACACCGGCAGCGCCTGGAAATGCTCGATTATTTCGCCTTTACCAGCGGCGAACTGCCCGGGGAGCGCCTCTACGACCTGCGCCTGGGCAGCCAGGTGATCAACTGGGGGGTGTCCACGTTTTTCCAGGGCATCAACGGCCTGCAGAATCGCGCCGACGCCATCGCCGCCAATACCCCCGGGGTGGAGGTTAAGGAAATCCTGCTGCCCACCGGGGCCATCTACGGCCAGGTGGATCTCATCCAGGACGTTACCTTCGAGGCCTACTACCAGTACGAATGGCGGAAAACCGAGCTCAACGGCGTGGGCAGCTATTTCAGCGACCGCGACTTCCTGGGTCCCGGCGCCGAAAACTTCCTGGTAGCGGTGGGTGACAGGGTCACCTTTGTCGCGCCGAGAACGCCGGACGAGGCCGCCTCCAACAGCGGCCAGTGGGGCAGCGCCCTGCACTGGATTACCGACGGCGGCACCGACTTCGGCCTCTACTATGTGAAGGCACACAGCAAGGCGCCGGCCTACCAGCTCAACACCGTGGACCAGATACCCCGCAGCTACAACATCGTCTATTTCGAGAACCTGGAGGGTTACGCCGCCAGTTTCGCCACGGTGCTGGCCGACACCAACGTGCAGGGCGAAGTCTCCTGGACGCAAGGCGCGCCCGTGGTGTTGCAGAACGGCGACCCGGAGGAAGGCGATGTGCTGGCGGCCCAACTCGGCGGCTCGATGGTGCTTGAGCCGACCCGCTTCTGGGACGACGCCAGCGTGGTGTTCGAATTTGCCGGCACCTGGATTGAGTCACATGATAACGAGGAGCTGCGCTACGACGACAAGGCCACGGCCATGGCGCTGCGCGCCGAGTTCGCCTACATCAACGTGGCCTCGGGACTGGACCTGAAAGTGCCGTTGTTCCTGCAGTACACCTTCGACGGCACCATCCTGGAAAGCCGCATGGCCGAGGAGGCGACGACCTTCAATATTGGCCTGAAGGCGATTTACCTGAATAATTTCACCGCCCAGATCGGCTATACCAACTATTTCGACGGCGGTGCCAACAACCTGCTGACCGACCGGGACAATGTGTCCTTCAATATGTCCTACAGTTTCTGATGGCGACAGGGAGAATCCGACCATGAAAAGCATCCATACACCCGTCCTTTCCTTGACTCTGGCACTGGCACTGGCGACTGGCCCCGTCCTCGCCAGCCGCATGTCAGAGGAGGACGTGGCGCGCCTGGGCAAGGATCTCACCCCGATGGGCGCCATTCGCGCCGCCAATGCCGACGGGTTGATTCCCGAGTGGACCGGCACTATCGTCGGCCTGCCGGAGGGCATGAGCTGGGACGGGCCGGGCACGCCCTACCCCGACCCCTACCCGGGTGAAAAGCCGCTGTTCACCATCACCCGCGACAATCTCGACCAGTATCGCAATCGCCTCAGCCCCGGGGAGATCGCCCTGTTCGAGACCTACCCGGACACCTTCCGGATGCCGGTATACCCCAGCCACCGGGACTTCGCCTACGCCGACTCCCTGTACGCCAAGGTTCTGTACAACGCCCGGCACGCCGAGCTGACCGAGGACAATGAGGGTATCAATCACTATATCGGCCACGCGGCGTTCCCCGTGCCCAGTACCGGTGCCGAGGTGGTATGGCTTACCCGCACCACCGGTGCCTATGCCACCCGCGAAGGGGAATACAGCGATATCGCCGTATTTCCCAACGGCACCCGCTCCACCCGCCGCTCCACCTTCCTGCAGGAGTCGCCCTATGCCGATCGCAACAACCCGCTGACGCCGGAATACGAGTATCCCAACCTGGGCGAATACGGCGGTTACATCATGACCTACGTGACCGAGCCGGCCCGGGACAAGGGCCTGATCACCTCTATTTTCGAGCCCTACGACTACAGCAAGAATGAGCGCGAGGTATGGCGCTACCTCCCCGGTTCACGCCGGGTGCGGCGCGCGCCCACCGTGGGTTTCGATACCCCGGACGGGCCCGGCGGTCTGAAGACCGTGGACGAGGTGCGCGGCTTCAACGGTTCCATGGAGCGCTTTGAATGGACTTTCATTGGCCGGGAGGAAATGTTCATCCCCTATCACAACTACCGCTTCGACGACCCGGAAGTGAGCTATGACCAACTGCTGACGCCGTTTCACGCCAACCCGGATTACATGCGCTACGAACTCAAGCGGGTGTGGATCGCCGAGGCCATCCTCAAGGAGGGCCAGCGGCACCTGTACGGCAAGCGGCGCATCTACGTGGACGAGGACACCGGCCTCACCGCCATTGCCGAGAATTACGACGGTCGCGGCGAGTTGTGGAAAGTGGTGTTGTTCAACAACATCTACGATTACCACGGCCAGGCCTATGTGCGCCGCGCCCAGATGTACCACGACCTGCGCGCCGGGGCCTATATCACCGAGCGGCTTATCAACGACAGCGCGCCGCTGCTGTACGACATCAACCCGATGAAGGGACCGGCCTACTTCTCCCCCTCCAGCGTCCGCAAGCTGGGGCGCAGGTAGGCGCCGACCCGGCGGGTTCTAGTCCACCAGGCCGTACTCCCCCGCCAGGATATCGATGATCTCCGCCCGGGGGTTGTCCGACAGCGGCAGGGCGGCGCCGGTTATCTTCTCGGCGATGCCCACGTAGGTCTCCGACACCGCCATCAACACCTCGGCGGGCAGGGCATTGTCCCGGGCCAGGGCCATGCGCTCGGGCATGCGGTCCTTGTTGAGCAGGATATCGGGGTCGGGGAAGTGCTGTAGCAGCAACTGGCGGAAGCCCTCCTTGGAGTTCTCCACCACCTTGCCCTCCCGCCAGGCGGGGCCGTCCCAGATGCGCGAGGAATCGGGGGTGCCCACCTCGTCCATGTAGATCAGCCTGTCGTTGCCAGCCCGGTCGACCACATAGCCGAATTCGAACTTGGTATCCACAAAAATCTGGTCGAGTTTGCCCAACTCCCGGCTGATCAGGTCGAAGCCCTCGCGCAACAGGATCTCGTAGCGGTCCACGTCCGCCGGGCTGTTGAAATTGAAAGCGGCGTAATTGTTGACGATATCGTCGCGGGTGATATTGACGTCGTCGGCCTCGGGCACACCGGGGATGCCGCTGAGAACACCCTTGGTGGAGGGCGTAATCAGCAACTCGGGCAATTTCTGGTCGCGCTGCAGGCCGTCGGGAATGCTGATTCCGCAGAACTCGCGCTCACCCCTGGCATAGGAGCGCCACATGGAACCGGTAATGTACTGGCGGGCGATGGCCTCTATCATCACCGGCCGCGCTTTTTGCACTATCCACACCAGTGGATGGGGGATTTCCAGTATATGGCTGTCCGCCAGGCCGTTTTCCCGAAACAGGCGAAACCAGTGATTGGAGATGGCGTTCAGGGCCGCGCCCTTGCCGGGCACGCCGTTCATGCCACCCTCGCCGTGCCAGATACAGTCGAAAGCCGATATCCGGTCACTGATCACCATGATCGCCAGGGGCGCGTCGGGGGCAACATCGTAGCCGCGTTGGGCGACCAGGCGGGCACTGTCGGCACTGTTCAGCCAGTACACCGAGCGCACCTTGCCGCTGTGCACCGGCGCGCCGGTGCGAATGGGCAGATCGTTGTTGACGGCCAAAACCTTGTCGGCAAGACTCATGAGCGCGCTCCCTCCAGCTGGGTGAATAACTGCAAACCCGGCATGTTACCAGAGCCGGCCGGGACCGGCACCTGCCATGGCGGGTCGGTGCCACGGCGGGTCGGTCCGGGGTCCGTGCCCCGGGTGGGCACAGCGGTCGCAGTCGGGCACAGTATACCGGGCGCCTTGGTCAAGGCCTTGCGGAAGGTGTAATATCCCAGCCCCTGAGACTACAGGTCGCCAGCGCAACAGACAGGTACGCAATCACATGCAAACGATTCAGACCCCTTTCCAGATACTGGGTGAACAGGGTATCCGCGAGCTGACCAGCGCCTTTTACGACATCATGGACAGCCTGCCCGAGGCCGCGGGCGTGCGCGCCATGCACGCGGCGGACCTCGCGCCCATGAAGGAAAAGCTGGCGGAGTACCTGATTGGCTGGATGGGGGGTCCGCCGCTGTACGCGCAGAAATATGGCTCGGTATGCATGACCGAACCCCACGAGCACTACCATATCGGTCCCGAGGAAAGAGACCAGTGGTTGCTTTGCATGCACAAGGCCCTGGCGCAAACCGGCGCCAGCGAAGAGCTGGTGGACATGCTGCGCCAGCCCCTGTTTCGGATCGCCGATGCGATCCGCAACCGGGAGGGGCCCAGCGCGGCGGCCACTGACGCCAACATCATCGCCGCCGGCTGACCCGGGAACTGTTCCCTCATGCGTTGTACCCCGCGCCTGTTGTACGCCGCCCTGTTGCTGGCCACTCCCCTGCTGGCTGCGGATGACCAAATCGAACAGGTGCTGGTTACCGCCAGCCAACAGCCCGAGGACGCCGCCAAACTGCCGCTGGCCTGGTCCAGCATCAACGACCGGGATCTGGCACTCATTGCCCACACCCATATCAACGAGGCCATGCAGCAGGTCCCCGGGGCCTGGATTGCGCGTGGCAATGGCCAGGAGAGCCTCATCGCCCTGCGCTCGCCGGTGCTGACCGGCGCCGGCAGCTGCGGTGCTTTCCTGGTGGCCGCTGACAGCATCAGCCTGCGCGCCCCGGGCTTCTGCAACGTCAACCAGCTATTCGATGCCAATACCGAGCAGGCCGGGCGCATAGAGGTCATCAAGGGCCCCGCCACCGCGCTGTACGGTTCCAACGCCATGCACGGGGTGATCAACGTACTCAGCGCGGCCCCCACCGCCGGCGAGGACCAGAACCTGGCGGTGGAAGCGGGTCCCTGGGACTACTACCGGGCCAAGTACCGCTACGGCAACACCTGGGGTGCCCATGGCGTGAGCGCCCGCATCAACGGCACCACCGATGGCGGCTACCTGGACGATGCCGGCTACGACCAGCAAAAAGCCACCCTGCGCTACGACTACGACGGCAGCCTTTGGCAGGTCAGCAACGTGCTGGACATGGCCAACCTCAACCAGGAGACGGCAGGCTATTTACAGGAGGGCTACAAGGGCTACGAGGACGATAGCGTCAAGCGCAACAACCCCAACCCGGAAGCCTACCGCGACGTCTGGTCACTGCGTTTCCACAGTCGGGCCAGCCGCAGCCTGGGAGACGACCATACCCTGGTGATCACCCCCTACCTGCGGGACAACGACATGAAATTCCTGATGCATTTCGTGCCCTGGCAGCCGGTAGAGAAAAACGATCACAACAGCCTGGGCCTGCGGACCTCGCTGGTCAGCGAACTGGATTACGGCACCTGGGCCAACGGCATCGAGCTGGAATACACCGAGGGGCGCCTCAGGGAATACCAGGACAAGGACTTCAGCCCCAACCAGCCAGCCGGCATTCACTACGATTACCAGGTAGACGCCTCGGTGGCGGCCGCCTACAGCCAGCTGCGCAGCCAGGTGGGCGACAACTGGGAGCTCATTGGCGGCGTCCGCCTCGAGTACAGCTATTACGATTATGACAACCGCACCGGTGACGGCCCCGCCTGCGAGCCCACCGCCAGCGCCTGTCGCTTTTACCGCCCGGCCGATCGCGACGACGACTTCAGCGACTGGAGCGTGAATGCCGGCGCCAGCTACAGCATCGGCGCCGATGATATCGTCTACCTGCGCGCGGCCAACGGCTTCCGCGCCCCCCAGACCGCCGAACTGTACCGCCTGCAGGCGGGTCAGCAGGTGGCCAACCTGGATTCCGAGGAAATCAGCAATATCGAACTGGGCTGGCGCGGCAACTGGCAGGGGCAGCTTGAGTACGACCTCGCTACCTTCTACATGCACAAGGACAATGTCATCTTCCAGGACGCCGATCGCTTCAACGTCAGTGGCGCCAAAACCCGTCACTACGGGGTCGAACTCAGCCTGGACTACCGCTTCGCCGAGGACTGGTACGCCCGCCTGGACGGCACCTGGGCCAGCCACACCTACGACAACAACGTCGAGTTGCTGGGCAGCAGCGTCGATATCAAGGGCAACACCATAGACGGCGCCCCGGAGTCCTTCGGCAGCGCCCGCATCGGCTGGAACTTCCCGGGACCGGACAACGAGGCCGGCACGGTGGAACTGGAGTGGGTGTACATGGACTCCTACTACCTGGAGTCCGCCAACGAGCACCAGTACGACGGCCACTCCCTGCTCAACCTGCGAGTGACAGGACAGATAGACCGGCACTGGGGAGCCAGCCTGCGCATCACCAATATCCTCGATGAGGACTACGCGGAGCGCGCGGATTTCGGCTTCGGGGAGTATCGTTATTTCGTGGGGCAGCCCACGGCGGCTTACCTGGAAATCAACTACCAGTTCGGCAGCTGAACCCGGCGCTCAGCGCATGGGGGCAATACCGACCGCCTCGCGCACTCGTTGCATCAGCGGCACACTGTATTCGCGGGCGCGCTCGGCGCCGCGCTGCAACACCGCCTCCACATGGGCGGGATCGTCCAGCAACTGCTGGTAGCGCTCTCGCGCCGGGGACAGTTCGGCATTCACCAGTTCGAACAACTGCTTCTTGGCTTCACCCCAGGCGATGCCGTTCTCGAACTCGGCGCGCATGCGCGCGGTCTCGTCCGCCGAGGCGAAGGCCGCCCATACCTGGAATACGGTGGAATCGTCCGGGTCCTTGGGTTCTCCCGGCTCCAGCAGGTTGGTCTTGATCTTGTTAATGGACTTGCGCAGCGCCTTTTCCCCGGCAAACAGCGGAATGGTGTTGTTGTAGCTCTTGCTCATCTTGCGCCCGTCCAGGCCCCGTAATACTGCCACACTGTCGTCCACCACCGCCTCGGGGGGCGTGAACACCTCGGCGAAATTGTGGTTGAAGCGCTGGGCGATATCGCGGGCCATTTCCACATGCTGTATCTGGTCGCGTCCCACGGGTATTTTGTGGGCGTTGAACATAAGGATATCCGCGGCCATCAGCACCGGGTAGCTGAACAGGCCCATGGTGATGCCGAAATCCGGGTCCTCACCCGCCTCCTCATTGGCCTGAACCGCCGCCTTGTAGGCATGGGCGCGGTTCATCAGGCCCTTGGCCGCGTTGCAACACAGCACCCAGGTGAGCTCGGGAATCTCGGGGATATCCGACTGGCGATAGAACAACGCCTGTTCGGTATCCAGCCCCAGGGCCAGCCAGGTGGCAGCGATTTCCTTGCTGGACTGCCGCACCAGGGCCGGGTCCTGGCACTTGATCAGGGCGTGGTAGTCGGCCATGAAGAAGAATGAATCGATGGAGGAGTCCCGGGACGCCGCTATGGCGGGGCGAATCGCGCCCACGTAATTGCCCAGGTGGGGAGTGCCGGTGGTGGTGATGCCGGTTAAAACGCGCTGCCTTGCCATGCCAGATTTGCCTGCCCGAAAAAGCCGCCAATGGTACTGGCATTGGCCCTGCTTGGCTATCCCGGCAGGCCCGCCAGACGGGTCAGCAGGGCCTGGTAGCGCGGCTGCAGTGCGGCCTGGCCGTAGGCGCTGATATCCGGTACCGGGGCAGTGCCCCGCGCCAGGGTCGCCGCCAGTTGCCGTACCAGCGCCGCGGCCGCGACCGCCTCGGCCTCCGGCTCCAGGGGCCGCGACGCATAGCGGAACCGGGGCGGGTATATTTCCGGGTAGGACAGCCGATTCGGGACCACCGGCAGGCAGCCGGCGGCCACCGCCTCCAGCACCGCCAGGCCCTGGAACTCGTGCAGGGCTGTGGACAGCACCAGGTCGGCCTCCCCGCGCAGGGCCCGCAGGTAGTCCGCTGACTCAACGAAGCCGAAATGCACCAGGCGGTGGCGGAACTCACGCTGAATCTGCGCGAATACTGCCGGCGAGCGGCGAAACTGCTGGCCGGTGAGCGCCAGCTCGTAGGCAGTTCCCTGCCCCTCCAGCCGTTGCAGCAGCCGCAGCAGGCCCTCCCCGCCCTTGTCGTGTTCAAAGCGGCCACTCCACAACAGGCGCAGGGGCCGCTGCCCGGGCGCGCCCTGGGCGCCCGGCCAGGTCGCCGTAGTCGCTGTCGTGACCTCCAGGTCTATGGGCACAGGGAGCACCAGCGCCTTGTCCCGCAACTGCTGGGGGATGCCGGGGGGCACCCGGTCCGGCAGCCGGGTCAACAGGGCATCGACTCCGTCCACGAAGGAGTCGCGATTGTAGGCGGAGTTGAAGGCCAGTGCGTCGGCGGCCAGTGCTGCGTAGAGACTGACCATCTGCGCCTCCAGCAGGCTGGACTGGTGCGCCTGGGCGGGATAGGCGAACTGGTTCTCGTGGAAATACAGCAGCGCCGGCACCGACCCCAGCGACGGCACCAGGCCGCGCAGGGTCGCCAGGTCGACCATCGAGGTGGCGACCAGCACATCGTAGGGCTCAGCCAGCGCGGTCCGTTCCACCTGCGACCAGTACAGCGGATTGCCGCGCACCCGCCAGCTGAAGTGCCGCGGCGGCAGACTGAGTTGGCGCCACTGCCAGGACGAAGCCATCGCCACCAGGCTGTGCTGCCAGTGCAAATGACTGCGGGCGGCATAGGCGGACAGCAACAGGGCCTTCATCGGCGTGCCGCCTGGAGGGTCGCACCCACCCTGTCAGCCGGCGTTGAGGGGGCCCCGAAAATCGTAGAAGCGCCGCAGTACCCGCTGCAGCTGCCAGGCATCGCGGACCCCGGCGGTTTCCCGGATGGAGTGCATGCCCAGGGTAGGTGCGCCCACATCCAGGGTGCGGATACCGGTGCCGCCGGCGGTAATCGGGCCGATGGTGCTGCCGCAGGCCATGTCCGTGCGCACCACGAAGCTCTGCACCGGCACCTGTTCCCGGGCGGCCAGCATGCGGAAGAAGCCGCTGGTCTCGCTGTTGGACGCGTAGCGCTGGTTGGCATTGATCTTGATCACCGGGCCCGCATTCATCAGCGGGCCGTGGTTGTCGTCGTGACGATCCGCGTAGTTGGGGTGTATGGCGTGGGCATTGTCGGCGGAAATCATCAGCGAGCCCTCCACCAGGGCCGCGTAGGCGCTCTCGCTGCCGGCCAGGCGTTTGAGCAGGGAACTGAGCATGGGACCCTGGGCGCCGGCGGCGGACAGGCTGCCCACCTCCTCGTGGTCATTGCACACCAGCAGGCTGCTGGCGGCGGCGTCGCTCTGCAGCAGCGCCTGCAGGCCGACAAAGCAGCTGAGCAGGTTGTCCAGCCGCGCGGAGGCGATGAACTCCTGCTGCAGTCCCACCAGTGCCGGGGCCTGGGTATCGTAGAAACACAGTTCGTAATCCAGCACCTGCTGCACCTGGCAATCCGGATGCTCTTCCAACAGGCGGGCTTTCAGCATGCCGCGCAGATCAGGGCTGTCGCCCTCGCCGGGCTGGCACAGTATGGGCAGGATATCGGTCTGGGGATTGATCTTGCGGGTGTTGTTGGCCTCCCGGTCCAGGTGTATGGCCAGGCTGGGAATCACCGCCAGGGGGCGGCGATAGTCGATCAATGCGGTGCGCAGGCTGCCATCAACGGCCTCGAAACTGACCCTGCCCGCCAGGGACAAGTCGCGATCGAACCACGGATTGAGCAACGCGCCGCCGTAAACCTCGACACCCAGCTGCAGATATCCGTTGCGCAGTTTCTCCGGCGCGGGCTTGGCCATCAGGCAGGGGCTGTCGGTATGCGCCCCCACCATGCGCATGCCGGCGACCGGTGGCGCTTCGCGCCCGCACACAAAGGCGATCAGGGAACTGTCGTTGCGGGTCACGAAATAGTGCCCCCCGGGCTCGGTGTCGGCCCCGGCTTCCAGTTGCGAGAATCCCGCTTCCCGCAACTGCCTGACCATCTCCGCCACGGCGTGGAACGGTGTGGTGGCCCGGCTCAGAAATGCGCAGAGTTCGCGATTGAATTGTTCCTGGTCCATAGTCATTCCATGATTCGTTAGCAGAGTTTCACGCCAGCCACAGACCGTACAACACGGCGGCCAGCAGCACCCGGTAGTATACGAAAGGCATCAGCCCTACCCTGTCCAGCAGGCGCAGGAACAGGGCGATACACAGGTAGGCCACCGCGCCTGACACCAGCGCACCCACCGCCAGTACTGCCCAGTCTACACTGGTGTCCTCGTTCACCAGCTGCCAGAGTTTCAGCGTGCCGGCACCGGTGATAACCGGGATCGACAGCAAAAAGGAAAAACGCGCCGCCGCCTGGCGGTTCATCCCCAGCAGCAGGGCGGCGGTGATGGTAATGCCGGAACGGGAAACACCGGGCACCGGAGCGATGGCCTGCGCCAGTCCCACCAGCAGCGCCGAGGCGAGGGTGACGGGCCTGCCCGCCGGGCCGGGCACCGCGCGGCGGTCCGCCAGGCCCAGCAGCAAGCCGAACAGCAGCGTGGTCGTGGCGATGACCGGCAGGGTACGCAGCTCACTTTCGATAAAATCTCCGGCCAGGAAACCCACCAGTACCGCCGGGATCGTGGCGAGCGCGAGGTACCAGACCAGCCGGCTGTCCTCGTTCCCGGGCCTGCCGGCCAGGGAACCGAACCAACTGCCTGCCATGCGCGCCAGGTCGGCCCGGTAATACAACAGCACCGCCGACAGGGTGCCTACATGCACGGCGACATCAAAGGCAAGGCCCTGGTCCGGCCAGCCCAGCACCAGCGAGGGGATCACCAGGTGGGCCGAACTGGAGATGGGGAGGAACTCGGTGAGGCCCTGCAGTATCGCCAGGGCGAAGGCCTGGAACCAGTCGATCATGGTGCCCGCCCCTGTTCCGACAGCTTTTTCCAGCTGATTTCATCGCGCACGTACACGGGCTGGGCCTGTTGCGCCGTCTGGAGGGCGCCGCGGTGCAGGCGGGCCAGCGCCAGCGGCACCAGGTCCCGGGCAGAGGGCGACACCGCGGGCGAGACAGCGCCCAACTGGCTGCGCATCTCCGCGCTCACCACCTCCAGCAGGGCACACCCGGAACCGATGGCGTGCAGGCAACCGTAGCCTGCCAGCGGCTGCAATGCCTCGGGCGCGCTGACGCGGGGCGGCTGCAGTAGTACCGCGAGGCCGTCCTCGTAGTGACAGGGTGCGAAATACACTTCATTGATGCGGGCGTCGATCAGCGACAACACGCTCTCGTGGGCCCTGGTGGCCCCGGTGCGCAGGGCGGTCTGGGCCTGCAGCGCCAGGGTGGATATACCGATAGCGGGCAGCCCACTGGCGTAGGCGAGGCCCTGCACCGCGCTGGCGCCTATGCGCAGGCCGGTAAACGAACCGGGGCCCTCGCTGTAGGCGATGGCATCAATGCCATGCTCCCGCAGGCGGCCGTCCGGCAACAGGCAGCGCAACATGGCAAACAGGCGCTGGCTGTGCCGACGCGGAACAGGCTCGTACTGCTCCCGGTACTCCCCGTCCAGGTAAACCGCCACTGAACAGGCGTCGGTGGCCGTATCGATTGCCAGAATTCCGGTCATGTAATCCCCGCCGGTACGTCACCCGGCCACAGCAGCACGGCCACATCATGGCCGGCGGTTTATAAGCGATGGTAGACTGGCATTATCCCACAGCCGGACCAGACTGGGCACTGGCAGATACGGAATCCACTGAAGTTTTGAGGCTCATGTCATGGCGGGGCTAGCGGACACCACAGGACTGGTTCTGGCCGGCGGCGCCGGCAGGCGCGTGGGCGGCGCGGACAAGGGCCTGCTCCCCTGGCGCGGCAGGCCACTGGTGGAACAGGTGGTGCAGAAGCTGCGGGGCGAGGTGGCAACCCTGCTCATCAGTTGTAATCGCAACCCGGATTATTACGCGAGCCTGGCCGATCGCATCGTGGCGGACCAGCGCCCCGGTTTTGCCGGGCCACTGGCCGGAATCGAGGCCGCCATACCGGTGCTGGACAGCGAGTTCCTGCTGATTTGCCCCTGTGATACACCGCACTTGCCCGGCGATCTCGGCGCCAGGCTGCTGGGCGCCCTGCGGGAGGCCGGGTCAGCTACGGATATCAGCTACGCCCACGACGGCGAGCGCGCACAGTATTTATGTGCGCTGCTGCGCACCCGCATCCTGGACTCGCTGACCCGGGAGCTGGATACCGGTACCCGCGCAGTCCGGGACTGGTACCGACTGCACCAGAGCATCGCGGTGGACTTCTCCACCCAGCGAGGCTGCTTCCGGAATATCAATCGCGTGGAGCAGGCCTGAGGGGATAGGCACTGCCGGCATCCATGCCTCTCGCGACATACCCCGAGCGCGGACCGGCACCTCCTGTGCATCGTCGCTACCGGCATCCATGCCTCTCGCGACATACCCCGAGCGCGGACCGGCACCTCCTGTGCATAAAAAAACCCGCCGGCGTTTTTACTCCGGCGGGTTCGTGGTGCCAGCCCTGGGCTCGCTCAGCTCTTCTTGCGAGACGTGGCCTTGGTCTTGGCCTTGGTTTTGGCAGGGGTTTTCTTGGGCGCTGCCGCCTTGCGCCTGGCCGCGGGCTTGCGGGTAATCTGGCGCGCCTTGGCTTCCAGTTTCTTCTTCACGGCGCGAGCCTTCTTCTCGGCTTTCTTCTCCGCGGCTTTGGCCTGGGCCACCAGCTTGCGCTCGGCGTCGCGCAGCTGCTTCATGAGCTTTTTCTCGAGGGCTGCGACCTTTTTCTGGTCGGCCCGGGCCCTGGCCTTCATCCACTTTTCAGCCTGGTCCGCGAGGTGCTTGGCCTTGTCCAGTTCAGCCTTGGCAGCCAGTTCCGCCCTGCGCTCCAGCACCTTTTCCTTGGCGGCCAGTTGCTTGGCTTTCAACTTGGCTGAATCTGTCATCTTGCCAATCTGGTCCATGGCATCATCCCAGGACTGGCGCAGGCTTGCCTGGGCTTTTTGCACGGGCGTTTTCGCGGCAGCTTTCCTGGCTGCAGCCTTGCGTGCAGGCGCTTTCTTCGCAGCCGCTTTTTTCTTCGCGGGCGCTTTCCTTGCTACGGCCTTTTTGGCCGGCGCTTTACGTGCAGCAGCCTTTCTGGGCGCAGCTTTTTTACGCGTCGCGGCTTTACGTTTCGCAGGTGCCTTCTTTTTTGCAGTGGCCATATTTATTTTCTCCGGGTGGTTGACATGTCACGCACGAGCAAAAATAACAACAAAAACAAAACGATACAAGCAGACATGCAGTAACTTCCGGCTGCCTGCGAGCGAGCATGGCGCAAATCTAACGGCAAAAAATAGCGGCTATCGCCTTGCAGAAACTCAGTGGCAGGCAGATATATACTTAAAATACAGTGTATTTCGCGTTTTTTGGCAGCAAGGACGAGCGCAACACACCATCCGCAAGCTGTGATTCCGGGTCGATTAATCTTTTGGGAAATGTAAACTGTTTCGCAAAAAAAAAGGGAGCTTACGCTCCCGTATTCGAACTTATTCGATCAGGGCTGCAGTGCCTTGAACACTTTCTCGCGAATATCATCGACGCTGCCCACGCCTTCTACCCGGTGATAGGCCGGTGCCCTGTCACCCGACATGGACTGGTAAAACTCGATCAGGGGACTGGTCTGGGAGTGATAAATTTGCAGGCGCTTGCGAACCGTTTCTTCCCTGTCGTCTTCGCGCTGTACCAGCGCTTCCCCGGTCTGGTCATCGCAACCCTCGCGCTGGGGCGGGTTGTGTATCACATGGTAGATGCGCCCGGAACCCGGGTGAACCCGGCGACCGCTGAGCCGGGCGACGATCTCATCGTCGGCCACCGCAATTTCGACCACGTGATCGATATCGACACCGGCTTCGACCATCGCTTCGGCCTGGGGAATGGTGCGGGGAAACCCATCGAAAAGGAACCCGTTGGCACAATCGGGCTGAGTGATACGGTCCTTGACCAAACCGATGATAATATCGTCTGACACCAGACCGCCGCTGTCCATGACCGCCTTGGCCTTCAAACCCAGCTCCGTCTGCGCCTTGACCGCCGCCCGCAACATATCGCCGGTGGATATTTGCGGAATCTTGAACTGCTCACAAATAAATTGCGCCTGCGTGCCTTTACCGGCGCCGGGGGCGCCCAACAGAATCAATCGCATCAGGAAGGGTCCTCAGTGGTCGAAAGGGCGACTCCAGTACTTGTTGAGCCAGTGCCCGGTGGTGAAGGGCCGTAACAATACACAGCGTCAGTAAAGAGTACAACCCCGCCGGCGGTCCCGGGCGGGCGGCCCCGGGCTGGCGTCCCCGGCGGGCAACCGGACAACGGGGGCGGCCGGCGCCTAGCTATCCTGGGCCTTGACGCTCTCCCACAATGCATCCAGTTGCTGCGGGGTGTAGTCGGCCAGGTGTTCGCCGCAAGCGGCCACGCGGCCCTCCATGGCGGTAAACCGCCGTTCGAACTTGGCACTGGCGTGACGCAGGCCGGATTCGGCATCGAGGCCGAGTTTGCGGGCCAGGTTGACGCCGGTAAAGAGGATATCCCCCATCTCCTCGGCGATAGCTGCCGCGTTGTCCGCTGCCAGCGCTGCCCGCAACTCGGCGATTTCCTCTTCCAGTTTGGCCAGCACCGCCTGTGGGTCGGGCCAGTCGAACTTGACCCGGGCCGCGCGCTTCTGCAGCTTTTGCGCCCGGGGCAAGGCGGGCAGCGCCACCGGCACATCCGCGAGAATACCCGACAGGGATTTCTCATGGCGCTCGTCCTGCTTGATCGCCTCCCAGCTGTGCTTGACGTCTTCCACGGACGCGCGCTCGGTCACTACACCCTCTATCTCGCCGTCCAGGAATACGTGGGGGTGGCGGCGCAGCAACTTCCGCACCAGGCCATCGACGATGCCATCGAAATCAAACAGCTCCTGCTCACGGCCCAACTGTGCATAAAACACCACCTGGAACAGCACATCTCCCAGCTCCTCGGCGACGTGGGGATAATCCTCGTGCTCTATAGCCTGGGCCAGCTCGTAGCACTCCTCCAGCGTGGACGGCACGATGCTGCGAAAATCCTGGCGCACATCCCAGGGACAGCCGGTTTCGGGGTCACGCAGGCGCTCCATTACGCGCAACAGGTCTGCCAGTTGATATGCCACTATGCTCTCCTTAATGCGCGCCATGTCGGTACCGGCTCACGGCTATTCCGACACGCGGCTGGCCGAGACGACGTTTTTGAGTCGATTGATGCGCTCCAGCAGCTTCGACAGGGAACCCAGGTCGGGCACCTCCACCCGCAGGCGCATGGTGGCGGTATTGCTCCTGCGATTGGTCTGCGTATTGATAGACAGCACGTTGATACGGGCATTGGCGAACAGCCCGGTGATGTCCCGCAACAGGCCCTGGCGATCATAGGCCTCGATGGCGACATCCACCTCGTAGTTCTCTCCGGGCGACAGCCCCCACTCCACCTCTATCACCCGCTGCGGCGACACTTCCATCAGGTGCATCAGGCGTCCGCAATCGGCGCGGTGTATGCTGACTCCCCTGCCCTGGGTGATAAAGCCGGTAATCGCATCGCCGGGCAGCGGCTTGCAACAGCCGGCCATATGGGTGAGCAGGTTGCCAACCCCGCGAACCTGCACCTGGCCGCGGTAACTGCCGCCCCCCGGAGGGGCCAGCTTGAGCTGGGGGGTACGGGTTTCCACCAACCCCTGGGCGGCGTTCATCACCTGGGTGGACGACAGGTCGCCGGCCCCCACCGCCGCGTACATATCCTCCACCGTGCCCTGCTGTACCTTGCGTGCCACCCGCAGGTAATCGACGCTGGTCAGTGCCAGGCGCTTGAACTCGCGCTCCAGCAGGCTGCGGCCGGCGGCGATATTGACCTCCCGGGTCTGGGCCCGGAACCAGTGCTGCACCTTGGCTCGCGCCCGGGAGGTGCGCAGGTACCCCAGGCCGGGCTGCAACCAGTCGCGACGCGGCACGCCGTCCTTGCTGGTCAGTATCTCCACCCGCTCCCCGGTGGACAGGGTATAGGTGAGGGGAACGATGGAACCGTTGACCTTGGCGCCGCGACAGCGGTGCCCCACTTCGGTATGGACGTGGTAGGCAAAATCCAGCGGGGTCGCTCCCTGGGCCAGATTGACAACATCCCCCTGGGGCGTGAATACGTAGACACGGTCCTGGGCCGTCTGGAAACTGAACTGCTCCGCCACCTCGCCCACGTCACCGGTTTCGTCATGCCAGTCCAGCACCTGCCGCAACCAGGCGATCTTTTCCTCGTAGGTACTGGCCAGCTTGTTGGGTGCATCCGTGCCCTTGTACTGCCAGTGGGCGCACACCCCGAGTTCCGCCTCCTCATGCATGTCGAAAGTGCGAATCTGCACCTCCAGTACCTTGCCCTCGGGCCCGACGACCGCGGTATGCAGGGAGCGATAGCCGTTCTCCTTGGGGTTGGCGATGTAATCGTCAAACTCGTTGGGGATGTTGTGCCACAAACCGTGCACCAGGCCCAGGGTGGCATAGCAGTCACGGATTTCCGGCACCAGGATGCGCACGGCGCGAATATCGTAGACCTGGGAAAAACCGATGCCCTTGCGCTGCATTTTTCGCCAGATACTGTAGATATGCTTGGCGCGCCCGCCGATCTCGAAGGAGAGCCCGGCGTTGCTCAGCACCTGGGTAAGTTGCTCTTTCACCTTGGCGATGAACTGGTCCCGTTCCACCCGCTTGCCATCCAGCAGGCGGGCGATCTTGCGGTAGGCATCTCCGTACAGGTAGCGGAAGGACAGGTCCTCCAGTTCCCACTTGAGCTGGCCTATGCCCAGTCGATGCGCCAGCGGCGCGTAGACATCGAACACTTCGCGGGCCACCGGCAACCTGCGCTGCTCGTCGTTCTTGACCGCGCGGAGAGCGCAGGTTCGCTCCGCCAGCTTGATCAGGGCAACGCGCACATCGTCCACCAGGGCGATCAGCATTTTGCGAATATTGTCTTTCTGGCCCAGTGCCTGGCCCAGCACGGGGCCGTCGCTGGAGCCGCGCAACTCGCCAATCGCGGCCATTCGCACAACGCCCTCGAGCAGCGTGACCACCGGCTTGCCGAACTCGGCCTCTACCTGCTCAGGTGTCAGGCGTTGCTCCCGCAGGGCGCGGTACAACATTCCGGCTACCAGGCAATCGCAACCCACCTGCAGTTCCGCCAGGATGACCGCGATATCCAGGCCAGCGGTGAAACAATCCATTTCCCGGGCCCAGTCACCGGCGTCGACACCGGGTTGCAGGCGAACAGTCTCAACCAGGCGACAGGCGCCCAGCAGGCGCGCCTGTTCGCTGGCTCGCAGTTGGACGGGCAATCGCTGCAGCCACTGGTCCAGGTCGACTCCCCCGCCGGGCCGCAAATGCGATTGGTCGCGGACTTGCACCATACCTAGGCGCCGGCGAACACGCCGGTGGAGAGGTAGCGGTCACCGCGATCGCAGATGATGGCGACGATGACCGCGTTCTCGACTTCCCGGGACAGGCTCAGTGCCGCGGCGATGGCACCCCCGGAAGACACGCCGCAGAAGATGCCCTCCTCCGCCGCCAGCCGCCGCATGGTGTGCTCCGACTCGGCCTGGGAGATATCCATGACCCGGTCGACCCGGGCCGCATCGTATATCGCCGGCAGGTAAGCCTCCGGCCAGCGCCTGATGCCGGGAATGCTAGAGCCCTCAAGCGGTTGCAGGCCGATAATCTCGATACCCGGGTTCTGCTGCTTGAGGTAGGCGGAACACCCCATAATCGTACCGGTGGTGCCCATGGAGCTCACGAAATGGGTGATGCTGCCCCGGGTTTGCCGCCAGATCTCCGGCCCGGTGCCATTGAAGTGCGCCAGGGGGTTATCCGGGTTGCCGAACTGGTCCAGCACCCGCCCCTCGCCCCGGGCCTGCATCTGCAGCGCCAGGTCCCGGGCGCCTTCCATCCCCTCCTGCTGGGACACCTCTACGAGTCGCGCGCCGTAGGCGGACATCGCCAGCTTGCGCTCGGCGCTCATATGGGAGGGCATGATAAGGATCAGGCGATAGCCGCGGATAGCTGCCGCCATTGCCAGGGCGATACCGGTATTGCCGCTGGTGGCCTCTATGAGGGTATCCCCCGGGCGAATATCGCCCCTGGCCTCGGCCTGGGCGATCATGCTCAGGGCGGGCCGGTCCTTGACCGAGCCGGCCGGGTTGGTGCCTTCCAGCTTGGCCAGCAGCGTGTTGCTGGTATCACCGGGCAGGCGCTGCAGGCGCACCAGCGGCGTATTGCCTATGCAGGCTTCAATGGTGGGATATTGGGACATAGAGTGTGCACCGCATCATCAGGGCGCCAGTATAACGAAGTTGGCGCGGCACCGGGAGCGACGGCTGGCGGGCACCGGTCCGGGGCGCCTCACTGCGCCAGGATCGCGAAGGCGACCACGTATTCAAGCTCATCGGCCAGGCTGAGTTCCACGCGACTGCCACCCCTGCTCGCGGCCGCCTGCAGGGCGCCGCCGCTGAGGGTGACCGTGGGGGCCCCGTTGGCGTCGTGGCCTATGCTGATGTCCTGCCAGCTCACGCCGCGGCCTATCCCGGTGCCCAGGGCCTTGGCGATTGCCTCCTTGGCCGCGAATCGCTTGGCCAGCAGGCGGGCCGGCATCCGGCTGTGCTGGTACTCGGCCTGCTCCGGGGGGGTGAGAATACGCTGCACGAAACGCTCACCGAGGCGCTCCTGCACCGCTTCTATGCGGGCAATCCGCAGGATATCCGTACCCACGGCAATCACGCCTGGTCACCGCCAGCGGCAGCGGTGCGCTCCCCGGAGGAGCGCGTGCGGAACAGCTCGCGGCTGCGCAGCGGCGCCTCGCCGAGGTGGACTGCCAGCACCTGCCGCAGCAGGCGCTTGGCCGTGCCCCTGGCCTGGCCGCCGAAGCCACCGGCAGCCATCGCCAGCAGTTCCGCCCCGGCGAATGCCGGCTGCGTCGGGTCGGCGCCCGCGCCCCGTGCCACCAGCCCCCAGTCCGGATGATAGTGATACCAGTGGTCCGGCAGCACGGCCGCGCCGCTCAGGCCGTCCACATCCAGGCTGAAGCCATAGCCCAGCTCCCCCAGCAGGGTGAACTCGAACTGGCGCAGGATGTCATCCACAGGCTCGCTGCCGGCCAGGGCGTCCAGTGTGGCGCCGTAGGCGGCGAACAGTTGCGGATGGGGATCGTGCCGGTGCAACAGGCGCACCAGCAATTCATTCAGGTACAGGCCGCTGAACAGGCGCTGCCCGCGCAGCTGCCGGGGCGTGCCGGCGCTTTCCGTGGCGCCAAGATTCTTCAGCTCGGCGCGACCGCTGAAGCTCAGCAGCAGTGGATTGAAAGGCTGCAACAGGGCGCTGCCGCTGCCGCCGCGAGTCCTGCGCCTGGCGCCCCGGGCCACCATGCTGATGCGGCCCTGCTCCGCGGTGAACACTTCCAGCAGCGCGCTGGTATCTCGATAGGGGCGCGAGTGCAATACATAGGAGGGCTGCAGGGCAACGTTAGTCGTCATAACCCAGGCTGCGCAGGGCGCGCTCGTCATCCGACCACCCCGACTTCACCTTTACCCACAGGCGCAGCATGACCTTGCTGTCGAACAGCAGTTCCATATCCCGGCGGGCATCGCTGCCTATCGAGCGCAGGCGCGCGCCGCCCTCCCCCACCAGGATCTTTTTCTGGCCCTTGCGCTCGACAAATATGAGCGCCGCTATATGCAGCACGGCGCCCTGCTGGGCGAACTCCTCGATCTCCACGGTAATTGAATACGGCAGTTCCTCGCCCAGCTGGCGCATGATTTTTTCGCGCACGATTTCCGCCGCCAGGAAACGCTGGCTGCGATCGGTAATCTGCTCCTCGGGGAAGAAATAGCCGGACTCGGGGAGGAACTTCACTATTTCCTGCTCCAGTTCGGCGATATTATGCCGGCGCAGTGCCGAGACCGGCAGGATCGCGGCGAAGTCCGCCTTCGCGGCCAGCGCTTGCAGGTGCGGCAACAGGGCCGCCTTGTCCTCCAGCAAGTCCACCTTGTTGACCACCAGCAGGCATGGCAGGCCGCCCTGGCGAACCTGCTCCAGCACCATGGCATCCTCTTCGGTCCAGGCGGTGCGGTCCACCACCATCACCACCACGTCAACATCGCGTATGGCGGCGCTGGCGGCGCGATTCATGTAGCGATTGATCGCTTTCCCGGCCTGCATGTGCAGGCCCGGGGTGTCCACGAAAATGATCTGGTTGCCGCCCTCGGTCTTGATACCCAACACCCGATGGCGGGTGGTCTGGGGCTTGCGGGAGGTAATACTTATCTTCTGGCCCAGCAGGTGATTGAGCAGCGTGGACTTGCCCACGTTGGGCCTGCCGACAATGGCCACGTAGCCGCAGCGTCGGTGGCTTTCAACTGCCATCTGCGGCCAACCTCTGCAGCGCCTGCCTGGCCGCCGCCTGCTCCGCCTTGCGCCGGCTTTTGCCCGCGCCCTCTACTGCCAGGGCCGGGCGACTGATGCGGCAGGTCACGGTAAACACCTGGTCGTGAGCGTCGCCCTGCACACCCAGCAGCTCGTACTCCGGCAGCGGACTGCCGCGCCCCTGCAGGTGCTCCTGCAGGCGGGTCTTGGGGTCCTTGCCGGCATCGCCCACGGCCGGGGATTCGAGCCGGCTGTCAAACCAGCGCAACAGGCAGTCGCGGCACTGCTGCGCGCCGCCGTCCAGCAAAATGGCGCCGGCCACTGCCTCCAGGGCATCCGCGAGAATGGAACTGCGCCGGAAGCCGCCGCTCTTGCGCTCCCCCGGCCCGAGCAGCAGGTGCTCCCCCAAGCCCAGCTCCCGCCCCAGCGCCGCCAGGGTCTCGCCCTTCACCAGGGAGGCGCGCATGCGACTCAATTCCCCCTCCCGCGCAGCGGGAAAGCGCTGGTAGAGCGCCTCCGCGATGACATGGTTGACGATGGAGTCACCGAGGAATTCGAGCCGCTCGTTATTGATCCCGCCCGCGCTGCGGTGAGTCAGGGCGGTGACCAGCAGCTGCGGATCCGCAAACTCATACCCCAGGGTCCGCTGCAGCCGGGCCATCTTCATTTTTGGCGAGTCAGTACGCCTGCTGACCCGTCTCGATTTCCAGGTCATCGAAATTCATCACCGCATCGATGATTCCCATGATGGGCACGCGCGCCTCGTAGCGGGCATCGATGTAAGTCCGCCCGTCCTTGCGGTAGACCTCCACATCCTTGGGTTGCAGATCGTAAATCTGGTTGGTGTTGAAAACCGTGGCGATGCGGCGACGGATATCGGCGATGTCCTCTTCTTCCGGATTGTGCTCCCGGGCAATCGTGGTGATGATTTCCCGCACACTGAGGTACTCAAAGTAGTGCGGGGCCATGCGCAAGGTGCACATGACGAAGAACCCCACCATGGCCGCGACTACCAGCATTCCCGGTATCGACATCCCCTGTTGACGCGAACGTATTGTCATTATCGTTTCCCCCGAAAAACCCACTGCAATTATTGGATCAGGCCAACCCGGCTGAAGCTGGGCAAACTGAACAGCTCATCCCAGTGCATCCAGACGGCAAAGGCCTTGCCAACTATATCCCTTTCCGGCACCTGACCCCAAATCCTGCTGTCGCTGCTGTTGTCGCGGTTATCGCCCATCATAAAGTAATGCCCGGGTTTCACCACCACGGAGAAATCCCGGGCGGGTCGGGCCTCGTCCACCTGGAACAGGTGGGTGTCGCCACCCAGCGTTTCCAGGCCCACGCTGTACCTCGCATGCCCCTCCGGCAATACTGCCAGGGGCTCCTCGGGGACCTGCTGTCCGTTGACGTACAGGCGCTTGTTGCGATAGGTGACTGTATCCCCCGGCAGGCCCACCACCCGCTTGATGAAGTAGGTATCGTTCATATGAGGGGGAAAAAACACCATGACGTCCCCCCGCTGCGGTTCGTTCAGGGCGAGCACCTTGGTGCGCAGCACGGGCAGGCGTATGCCATAGGTGTACTTGTTGACCAGTATGTAGTCACCCACCTGCAGGGTCGGCACCATGGACGAGGACGGTATCTGGAAGGGTTCCACCAGGAAAGAGCGCAGCACGAACACCACCAGCAGTACCGGGAAAAATGACCGCGCGTACTCCACCAGCGCCGGTTCCCGGGCCGACTCGGCGACCCGCGCCTGGTACTTGATGGCCTGGCCGCTGCCCTCTTCCTGCCACTGGGGATACTCGTCCTGCAAGCGGGATACAATGCGCCGCCGGCCGGGGGCCAGCAGCAGGGCATCCAGCAACCAGACCAGACCGCTGCCGAATACCAGTATGACCAGGATCAGGGGAAAATCGATATTCATAGTGTCAGCCGTCAACCTTGAGTACTGCCAGGAAGGCGGACTGGGGGATCTCCACCCGGCCCACCTGCTTCATGCGTTTCTTACCTGCTTTCTGCTTGTCCAGCAGCTTGCGCTTGCGGCTGACATCGCCGCCGTAGCACTTGGCGGTAACATTCTTGCGCAATGCCTTGACTGTCTGGCGCGCCACGATCTTGCCGCCCACCGCGCACTGAATGGCGACGTCGAACATCTGCCGCGGTATCAGTTCCTGCATTTTCTCGGTCAGCACCCTGCCCCGGTGCTGCACCTGGTCGCGGTGCACGATCACCGCCAGGGCGTCCACCCGCTCGCCGTTGATGAGGATATCCAGGCGGGCCAGACTGGCCGCCTCGAAGCGCTCAAAACTGTAGTCCAGGGAAGCGTAGCCGCGGCTCACCGACTTCAGCCTGTCGAAGAAATCCAGCACCACCTCGGCCATGGGGATATCGTAGGTCAGGGATACCTGGGCCCCCAGGAACTGCATGTCTTTCTGGATGCCGCGCTTCTCGACGCAAAGGGAGATGACATTGCCCAGGTAGGTGTGGGGCACCAGGATGTGACAGCGCGCGATCGGTTCGCGCATCTCGGCAATGTCCCCGACGTCCGGCAGTGCCGAGGGGTTGTCCACCTGGATGATCTCGCCATTCTTCTTGACGATCTCGTAGATCACGGTGGGGGCCGTGGTTATCAGGTCGAGATCGTATTCCCGCTCAAGGCGCTCCTGGATGATCTCCATGTGCAGCATCCCCAGGAAGCCGCAGCGGAAGCCGAAGCCCAGTGCGTCCGAGGTCTCGGGCTCATAGAACAGCGAGGCGTCATTCAGGGTCAGTTTGGCCAGGGCCTCGCGAAAGTCCTCGTAGTCATCGGAGGAGATGGTGAAAATACCCGCGTACACCTGGGGCTTGACCTGCTGGAAGCCGGGCAGCGCAGGCACCTCCGGGTGCTTGTCGTGGGTCAGCGTATCGCCCACCGGGGCGCCGTGAATATCCTTGATACCCGCCACCACGTAACCCACCTCGCCGGCCTGCAGTTCGTTGCGCTCGACCCGCTTGGGGGTAAAGATGCCGACGCCGTCCACCTGGTGGGCCTTGCCGATGGTTTTCGCCACGATCTTGTCGCGTTTGCGCAGCACGCCGTTCTTGACCCGCACCAGCGAGACCACCCCGAGGTAGTTGTCGAACCAGGAGTCGATGATCAGCGCCTGCAGCGGGGCCTCGCGATTGCCCTCGGGAGGCGGGATTTTCTGCACCAGGTATTCCAGCGCATCCTCCACGCCCAGGCCCGATTTGGCGCTCACCAGGCAGGCATCGGTGGCGTCGATGCCGATAATCTCCTCTATCTCTTTCTTGACCTTGTCGGGGTCCGCCTGGGGGAGGTCCATCTTGTTGAGGATGGGCAGCACTTCCAGACCCTGCTCTATGGCGGTATAGCAGTTGGCGACCGACTGGGCCTCGACGCCCTGGCCGGCGTCCACGACCAGCAGCGCGCCCTCACAGGCCGCCAGGGAGCGCGATACCTCATAGGAAAAATCGACGTGGCCGGGGGTGTCGATAAAATTCAGCTGGAACACCTCGCCGCTGCGGGCCTGGTAGTCGAGGGTGACGCTCTGGGCCTTGATGGTGATACCGCGCTCGCGCTCGATATCCATGGAGTCCAGCACCTGCTCGTCCATCTCCCGGTCGCTGAGCCCGCCACAGTGCTGTATGAAGCGGTCAGCCAGCGTGGACTTGCCATGGTCTATATGGGCAATAATGGAGAAATTGCGGATGTTGCTGAGTTCACTCACTCAAATGGGCCCGGTTGGCGCGGGCGCTGGCCGCCCGCGGTGTGTACAGAGGAAGCAACGGGGCAAGCTTTCCCCGCGCGCCAGATAAAAAACGCGCGATTGTAACCCAAGCGTGCGGCAACCGCCACGGTGACCCGCTGCCGGGATAGCGGGGCCGCGGCGGCTGCCGGGGGTCATCAGCCCTTGAGTTTCAGCCCGATAAACAGCGGCGAGCCGCGACGGATCAGGCGCAGTGGCACGGACCCTTCCTGGGGCAGGTCCGCCTCCACCTCCTCGAAGCTCGCCACGGACTTGATGGGACTGGAACCTATCAGGGTGATCACGTCGCCCGGCAGCAGGCCGGCATCGGCGGCCGTCGAGTCCGGCGCGACCTCCCGCACCACCACCCCGCCGTTGATACCCCAGCGCTCCAGCAGTTCGGGGGGGGCCTCTTCCACTACCAGTCCCAGCCTGCCACCCTGGCCGCTGGCGCCACCGCCGGCGACGAGGCTGTAGCTGTCATCGGCGCCCAGGCCGCCCACTTCGACATCGATGTTCCGGCGTTTCCTGTCCCGCATCACCTCCATGGGCACTTCCGTTCCGGGGGATACCAGGCCCACCACGTGGGGCAGCTGCGCGGAGGTGGGTATCTCCGTGCCGTCAAAGCTGAGGATAATATCCCCCGCCTGCAGGCCCGCATCGTCGGCGGGGCCGCCCTCGGCCACCTCCACCACCAGCGCTCCCCGGGGCCTGTCCAGACCGAAGGATTCGGCCAGGTTCTTGTCCACGTCCTGGATGGTCACACCCAGCCAGCCCCGGGTCACCCGGCCGTCGGCCTTCAACTGCTCGACCACGTTGCGCACCACCCGCACCGGGATGGCAAAAGACAGGCCGATGGAGCCACCGCTGCGGGTGAATATCTGCGAATTGACGCCCACCACCTCGCCATCCAGATTGAACAGCGGGCCGCCGGAATTACCCGGGTTGATCGCCACATCGGTCTGGATGAAGGGCACGTAGTTTTCGTTGCGCTCAGTCGGCAGGCTGCGGCCCATGGCGCTGACGATGCCCGCCGTCACGGAATAATCCAGCCCAAAGGGCGAGCCGATGGCCAGCACCCACTCGCCCACCTCCAATTCGCCGTTTTTAGCCAGTTTGAGGACCGGGAGGTCTTTGGCGTCAATGCGCAACAGCGCCAGGTCCGAGCGCGGGTCGGTACCGATCACTTCGGCGTCGAACTCGCGACGGTCGCTCATCCGGACCAGTACGCTATCGGCGCCGTCCACCACATGGTTGTTGGTGACGATGTACCCGTCCGTCGAAATGATAAAGCCCGATCCCATGCCCATCTGTTCGTGTTGCGGCGGCGGGGCGCCGCGGAATTCGAAGAATCGGCGCAGGTATTCGGGGATCTCATCGGCCCCCGGCTGGCCGGGAGCGCCCCCGCGGGCACTGTGCTCCACGATGATTTTCACCACTGCAGGTGAATTCTCCTTCACGATCTCGCGAAAATCCGGCAGTGCTGCCGCCGATACCAGCGAGGACATCAGCAAGGCGCAGCCCACGGCAATGGCACAAAAAAAACGGTTCATCGAATTCATCGTCCTTCCCTGCAAAGTTAAAGATGATTGCTACAGCTAATTGAAGATGGAATCAGGTGGATTCCACTGCCCTGATCGCCTGCGGCAGCACTTCCAGCACCGTTGGCTGCAGTTCGCGATCATCCCGATGTCGCCGGGCATGCCAGCGCACCAGGCCGAAGCCCGATCCCAGGCCGGTAGCGGCGCCGATCGCCGCCAGCACTTCCGGTCCGGCCGGGAACACCTGCACCGCCAGGGCCGCGCCCGCCAGCATGCACAGCAGCGGTAACATGTATACCACCGCCGAGCCGCGCAGGATCACCTGCTCGGGGATGCTGATCCGCACCTGGTCGTTCACCGCGCATGGCCGGCGGTCCGATGCGGGGCCGCGCAGGACACGGACGTAGCCAGTGCGGCCATCGCCAATGCGATTGAGCAGCCCGTGTCCGCAGCCCTGGCGGGCGGCACAGGTGCCACAGGTGCTCTGGCGAATCGTCTCCACCCACAGCGCATCTGCTTCCACGGCGACAACCCGGCCGGTCTCGATCAGCATATCAATGCCCTTCCACGATGGAATCGGCCACCATCCTGGCGGTGTTGAGTGGCACCTCGCCTATGACCGTGACCAGTACCGGCCTCCCGGCCAGGTGCATGCCGCGGGTATAGGAGGTCGTGCCGCCGGTGCGTACCACGCCCTCTCCCGGCCGAATATCCTGGCTCAACTGCTCGAGAAAAACCGAGAAAACCGCCAGGCCATCGGTATAGGTACGCCGTTGGGAAGCCCCCGGGGGCAGGTCGGTGAGGGTGAACCCCGTGGGCAGCCACTTCACGTTCCAGCCCAGCGGGACCGTGTCGGTGTCCAGTTCCGGGGCCGGATGCGGATGCTGCGCTCGATGCACCAGCTGCGCCTCCGCGGGGGTGGCGCCGTCCTGGGTAAAGGAGAGGCTGGCGAACTGGAATTTTTCCAGCACCTTACCGCCCCGACCCAGGATCTGGCTCTTCAGCAATAGCCCGGTTTCCCGGTCCAGTTCCATCAGGTAACCGAAGCGATACATGTCGCGCGGCTCAATCAGAACCTGCACCGCCCTGCGCCCGGCTACCAGTTCCCCGTCGCTGACCCGGAAACGATAGTAATCGGCCAGGCCGCACTCGTCGGTTTGCAGTTCGGCGCCGAGGCGCAACAGGCGGTGCCCGGGGTGAATACACTCCAGCGGGTGATCGATGCGCAATACCTCTGCGCCCTGGCCGGTCAGCTCCACCAACCGCTCAGAGGCGAGACCGTCTGCCACGGTGTGGGATATCTGCATGGCTTGCAAATCGTCCCCGCGCTGAAAGGTCACCACGCCGTGATAGCTGACCTGGTTGAGGCTGCGGGACATCTTGTCAAGCCACGCCAGGGCCTCGCGATCGTCCTCGGGACAGGCCGAGGCCCCGGCCCTGGCCACCAGCAGCGACAGCAAGATACCCGGTACCAGGTAAAAGCCTGCGCGCAGCAGCCTGTGTGCGATAGCCCTCAAGCGCAGCCTACTCCTGTATGGTGGGCACGCGGGCGAAGGGCACCAGCCCGGAGGGTGAATTCAGGGCGGCGTGCTCGGCGTGCTCCTGCATATATTTCTGCAGGCGTTGCCGCGCCAGCTCCTGGTAGGCGGTGCCGGTGGTGGGTTGCAGCACCGGCAGCGACGACGTGCCGTAGCTGGCCTGCACCGAGGTCGCCCCCAGGCTGTTGACCATGCCGACCGGGGAAACGCTGCCCGCCACCGCCTGGCCACTGTAATTATCGCTGTCTATCCCCGCCAGCTGCTGCCCCCCGAATACCACTACGGCAGTCACCGAGGCGGCAACGGCCAGGTTGGCCAGCGGCTGCAACAGGCGTTTGCCCAGCGCCGGGCCGGCGGGCGTCGAGCTTATCGACTCCCGCACCCGCGCGGAAATATCCAGGCCGGGGTGCGCCGGGTGCTGCCCGGAGAGCGCCGCCCGGACCAGGTTGTACCGCACCCAGGTCTGCCGCAGGGCGGGGTCGTCGCCCAGTCGCGACACCAGTCGCTGCAGCTCCATCTCATTGGCTTCATCGTCCAGCAGTGCGGATAACGACTCTTGCATCTTGTCACTCATTGCGCTTTGTCCTTCGTGCCTTTGCACGATATCTGCGTGTCATCGGCGGCAAGCCCCGCCGGGTCATTCTTCCGGGCTGTCAGGTGGCACCTTCCAGCTGCTCCTTCACCCTGGCGTCGATCGCTTCACGGGCGCGGAAAATCCGCGAGCGCACGGTACCGACCGGGCAGTCCATGATATCGGCGATATCCTCATAACTGAGACCATCAAACTCGCGTAAAGTTACCGCGGTGCGCAAATCATCGGGCAGTGCGCCGATCGCCTTCTCGACCACTGCCTTGAGTTCGGCGCCAAACAGGGCGTTTTCCGGGGTCTCGATCTCATGCAGGCCGCCGCCAGTTTCGTAGTGTTCGGCGTCCTCGTGGTCCACATCCGAACCGGGTGGCCGCCTGGAACGCGACACCAGGTAATTCTTGGCGGTGTTGATCGCAATCCGATACAGCCAGGTATAGAACGCGCTGTCGCCGCGAAACCTCGGCAGCGCCCGGTAGGCTTTTATAAAAGCCTCCTGTGCCACATCCTGCACCTCGTCTGTATCGCTGATATAGCGCCCGATCAGGCCGAATATCCGGTGCTGGTATTTCAGCACCAGCAAATCGAAGGCCCGCGTGTCGCCTTTCTGCGCCCTGGCAACAAGCTGCTGGTCCGTCGCTTCGGCAGTCACGCCCTGTACCTCTCCCTAGTCCATGACATCACTGCCTCGCCGGCTGCCCGGCCACTGCCCAGGTAGACAGCAGAAGCCGCCATAAGTTCGCCTCCGCCGACCGCGCGCGGGGTATAAGAGCAGCAGTAGTGGCTGAAGTTCCCCAATCGGGCAATTCCTTATTGCCCGCCAGCTCGTATATACTCGCGCCAAGCGGTGTGCTAAGTATTTGACGCGCATCATATAATTTCCACTCCCAACGCAGCAAGCGCAAGGCGCCATGGCCACCCCTCACCAACACGATGTGCTGATCATAGGCACCGGCGCCGCCGGCCTGAGCCTCGCCCTGCACCTGCCTCCCCAGCTGCGCATCGCCCTGATCTGCAAGGGCCAGTTGAACGAGGGCTCGACCTACTGGGCCCAGGGCGGCATGGCCGCCGTGCTCCATACCCGCGATACGGTCAGCTCCCACGTGGAAGATACCCTCGCCGCCGGCGCCGGCCTGTGTCACCGCGAGGCGGTAGAGTTCACTGTGAACAACAGCCGTCACTGCGTGGAGTGGCTGGTTTCCCAGGGCGTGGACTTCGACCTGCGCGAGGACCAGCACAGTATCGCGGAGCGCGAGTTCCACCTCACCATGGAGGGCGGCCACAGCCACCGCCGCATTATCCACGCCGCCGACCGCACCGGCCGGGCCATATCGGAAGTACTGACTGAAAAGGCCATGCAGGCGGAGAATATCGAGCTGTTCCCGCAGCGGGTGGCGGTGGACCTGGTGGTGGCAAACGGTCGCTGCCAGGGCGCTTACATCCTCGACCGGGAACACGACCGGGTGGAACTGTTCCAGGCCCGGTCAGTAGTGCTCGCCACCGGCGGGGCCAGCAAGGCCTACCTGTACACCAGCAACCCCGACGGTGCCAGCGGCGACGGCATCGCCATGGCGTGGCGTGCCGGGTGCCGGGTCGCCAACCTGGAGTTCAACCAGTTTCACCCGACCTGCCTGTATCACCCCAAGGCGAAATCCTTCCTGATCACCGAGGCGATCCGCGGCGAGGGCGGTCGCCTGCTGCTGCCGGACGGCAACCGCTTCATGCAGCGCTTCGACGAGCGCGGGGAACTGGCGCCACGGGATATCGTGGCCCGCGCCATAGACCACGAAATGAAGCGTCTGGGAGCGGATTGCGTGTTCCTGGACATCTCCCACAAGCCCCGGGATTTCCTGCGCAGCCATTTTCCCACCATTATGGAGCGCTGCGCCGAGCTGGGGATCGACATCGGCAGCGAACCCATCCCGGTGGTACCGGCGGCCCACTATACCTGTGGCGGCGTGGTGGTGGACACCCGTGGCCGCACCGACCTGCCGGGACTGTACGCCATCGGCGAGACCTCCTGCACCGGCCTGCATGGCGCCAATCGCATGGCCAGCAACTCCCTGCTGGAGTGTATCGTGTACGCCGAGGCAGCCGCCGGTGACATCGCCGCCGCGCTGCCCGGCACCGGCGCGCCGGACCCGGCACCCCCCTGGGACGAAAGCCAGGTCACCGACTCGGACGAGGACGTGGTGATCTCCCACAACTGGGACGAGCTGCGGCGCTTCATGTGGGACTATGTGGGCATCGTCCGCACCAACAAGCGCCTGCAGCGCGCGCTGCACAGGGTCGAGCTGCTGCAGGCGGAGATCGCCGAGTACTACGGCAATTACAAGGTGAGCAACGATCTGCTGGAATTGCGCAACCTGGCGATGGTGGCGGAACTGATGATCCGCTGCGCCATCTCGCGCAAGGAGAGCCGCGGCCTGCACTACACTCTGGACTATCCGGACCAGCTGCCGACCGCCGAGGATACCGTGCTGCGGCCCGCCAACTCAGCGCTGCAGGGATAAGCGCACCCGCAAGCGCCGCCAGTCCCCGGCCGGGACACTGTCGGCGAACAGCCACAGGGAGCCGCGCCGCCGGTCAGCCAGCGAGGCCCAGTCCAGGTGGACAACCCAGGGCAGGCAGCTGCTGGCGGGCAACACACGAATCGGGATACGCTCCGAGCCGCGCTGCAGGGTCCACTGCCCCGCACGCCAGCCCAGGGCCGTTACTCCACTGGTGCGCAGTTGGGCAAGGTAGCAGCAGGCGGTGGGCACCAGCAGGCACAGCGCGAGCAGCGGGTATCCCCGGCGGCCCAGCAGCAACAGACTGGCGCCCAGGCACAACGCCAACAGCAGGTAAAGCAGCCCCCTGAGCCGGGACTTACCTATCGGCAGGTTTAGTGCGGGTGAAGTCGAGTACCTGGCTGACAATGGCGGCGAGCTCCTCGTCCTCGGGCTGCTGGCGACCGAGGAACCAGGCGAACAGATCCTGGTCCTCGCATAGCATCAGCTGCTGGAAGCGCTGCCTGTCCACTGCATCGAGGTGGGCATAGCGGGCCACCACGAACGGTTCCAGCACCAGGTCCAGTTCCAGCATGCCGCGCCGGGCCGCCCAGCGCATACGATTGAGTTCCTCGTCCGTTATCATGCCTGCCATGCCGCGTTATCCGTTCATCAAAGCGCGGCAGTATAGCCTCATTTGCCGCCATGTGTCCGCGCCGGCGGCGGCCTTGCTGACAGCGCCGCGGCCAGGCCCTATGATTGTCCGGCCATGCCAACGAGGTCACCAACTTGAACTGCTGTTTCACTGTCCTGGACAACGAAGCCCTGCTGCACCTGGAGGGGCCGGATACCCTGACCTTCCTCCAGGGGCAGTTGACCTGCGATACCCGCAAGCTCAGCAGCGAGCAAGCCCTGCCCGGGCTGTACTGCACGCCCCAGGGCCGGGTGATCTGTGACTTCCTGCTGCTGCAACTGGCTCCCGGGCATGTTGCCCTGCGCCTGCGCAGCGAGCTGCGCGCCGACAGTGCTGCGACGCTGGCGAAGTACATCGTGTTTTCCAAGTCCCGGCTGCTGGCGGACGACGATGACTGGCAGCTGGTCGGCTGCTGGGGCCCAGGGGCGGCGTCCGCGCTGCGCGGGGCTTTCGGCGAGGTGCCGGGTGGGCAATATCAAATCAGCCAGGGCGAGGGCCGGGTGCTGGTGCAGACCGACGCCGGCGGCGAAATGTTCGAGTGCCTGCTGCGGGGCGCACAGGCCGGGACCCTGCTGGACAGGCTGCAACAGGACGCCTCGCCCGCAGCCCGGACCGCCTGGGAGGCCAGCCTGATCAGGGCGGGCGTCCCCCGGATTGCGGCGGCGACCAGCGGTGAGTTCATCCCGCAGATGCTCAACTACGACCTCACCGGGCAGGTTAGCTTCAGCAAGGGCTGTTACACCGGGCAGGAGGTGATCGCGCGCATGCATTACCGGGGCAAGCCCAAGCGCCGCCTCTACCTGGCCAGCCTCACCCAGGGTGAACTCGCCGGCGGCGACCCGCCAGCGCCCGGGCTGGCGCTGTATAGCGCGGGCGAGCAGAGCGTGGGCACTGTGGTCAACGCGGCCCAGGGCGAAGGTGGCCAATGGCAGCTGCTGGTTACCGCGACCCGGGAGGGCGCCACCGGAGGACTACACCTGGCCAGCCCGGCGGGTCCCCGGCTGGCGCTGGGCGAACTGCCCTACCCCGTGCCGCAATAAACACACCCGGCCGACGTCAGGGCGCTGCCGGCAGGCTCCAGTCTATGGGTTCGCGGCCCCGCGCGCGCAGGTAGTCATTGGCGGCGGCAAAATGGCCGCAACCGAAAAAGCCCCGGTGCGCACTCAGGGGCGAGGGATGCGGCGCCGTGAGCACGCAGTGACGCTGGCGATCGACAAGCGCGCCCTTGCGCTGGGCGTAACTGCCCCACAGCATGAACACCACGGATTCGCACTCGCGGTTGACGACATCGACCACCCGGTCGGTAAACGTCTCCCAGCCCTTGCCCTGGTGGGAGCCCGCCCGCCCGCACTCCACGGACAACACACTGTTGAGCAGGAGCACGCCCTGCTCCGCCCAGGGCGTCAGGTGGCCGTGGCGGGGGATCGGGTGACCCAGTTCGTCGTGAATTTCCCGGTAGATGTTCTGCAGCGAGGGCGGCACCTTGACCCCCGGGCGCACCGAAAAGCACAGGCCGTGGGCCTGCCCTTCACCGTGATAGGGATCCTGGCCCAGGATAACGACCTTTACCCGCTCCAGTGGCGTATGGGCAAAGGCCTCGAAAATCTCGTCCCCGGGGGGGTATATCCGCTTGCCGGCCCGTTTCTCGGCCTGCAGGAAGCCGCGCAGTTGGGCCATGTAGGGCTGGGCGAACTCCGGCTCCAGCCGCGCCAGCCAACTGGGTTCCAGTTGCACCGCCCTGTCCGCGGGCGGCGACAAGCCCGGCTTCAATTACAGGCCGCCAGCAGCACCACCTCGTGGTAAAGCTGCTGCTCCCGTTCAGGCGCTGCCCCCTCAGGCTGTGCGGCGGTATCCAGCGCCACCAAGGGCACCAGTCGCTTGCTGCGCTGGCGTTTACCGGCGGGCGCGTTGACCACGGGTACCAGCGGCGCGGCACTGCAGGCCGCGGCCTGCCGCTGCGGCCCGGCGTCGGCGTAGAGGGTGGTGCGCATGCGCGGGGTGCGCCCCAGGGCGGTGATCTGCCGTTCCATGTAGGCCGGCGGCCACTCCTGCCCATGATCGGAGCCCGCCGCGCGGGTAATGCTCTCGTTCATCAGGGTGCCGCCCAGGTCGTTGGCACCCGCCGCCAGGCAGGCGGCCACGCCCGCCTCGCCCATCTTCACCCACGACACCTGGATATTGTCGATCAGCCCGTGCAGCACCAGCCGCGCTACCGCGTGCATCAGCACCGCTTCCCTAAAGGTGGGGCCCCTGCGGGCCCGGCCGCGCAGGTACATGGGCGCTTCCATATGCACGAAGGGCAGCGGCACGAACTCGGTGAAGCCGCCGGTGCGCTGTTGCAAGCGGCGCACCAGCAGCAGGTGACGCGCCCAGTGCCGGGGTTGGTCTATATGACCGTACATGATGGTGGCCGTGGTGGGCAGGCCCGCATTGTGGGCCGCCTCTATGACCTGCAGCCACTCGTCGGTACTGAGCTTATCGGGGCACAACTCCCGGCGCACCTCGTCGTGCAGCACCTCGGCGGCGGTACCCGGCAGCGTGGCCAGCCCCGCCTCCCTGAGCCGGGACAGGAAAACCGCCGGCGTGACCCCCAGGGTCGCAGCCCCCTGGGAGACCTCCAGGGGTGAAAACGCGTGCACGTGCATGCCCGGCGTCGCGGCGCGCACGGTGTGCAGGATATCCAGGTAGGTCTGGCCGGTGTAATCCGGGTGGATACCCCCCTGCATGCACACCTCGGTGGCACCGCGCTGCCAGGCCTCGACACAGCGCTGGGCGATGTCTTCGCCGCTGATGTCGTAGGGCTTGCCGCGCAACTCGGCGCTGTGCTTGCCCTTGGAAAAGGCGCAGAACTGGCACTTGAAGTAACACACGTTGGTGTAATTGATATTGCGGTTCACCACGTAGCTGACCGTGTCGCCGCAGCTGCGGCTGCGCAGGTCGTCGGCGGCGCCCACCAGCCAGGCGAACTCCTCGCCGCGCACGCTGAACAGGCGCTCTATCTCCTGTTCGCCGGGTTCCTCGCCGCGGCGGCAGCGCTCGACGATGGCGCGCAGTTCGGCCGCCACCCGCTGCGGCGCCGGCCTGCTGTGCAGTAGCTGCGCTTCCAGGGCCGGTACCGGCCGACGCTCTCCTGGCACCCAGTCGTCACGCCGGGCAAAACCCTCGCTGTCGCTGTGGCGCAGCACCGCGGGTACCAGGGCCGGATCCAGCCAGCGCCGGGGGGCGCTGGCGTAGGCGGGATAAATCGTCAGGCGCTGGTCCAGGAACTTGCCGGCGGCGGCAGTCTCCCGCGCCAGTTCCTCCAGATGGGGCCAGGGCGCCTCCGGATTGACATGGTCCGGGGTCAGCGGCGACACCCCGCCCCAGTCGTTGATGCCGGCTGCGAGCAGCTGCGGCAATACCCCGGGGCTGAGATTGGGGGGCGCCTGGATATTCATCCCGGGGCCGAATAGCAGCCGCGCGATGGCAATGCTCCACAACAGCTCGTCCAGGTCGGGTTCCGGGGCCCGGGCCATCAGCGTGCCGGGCTTGGCGCGAAAATTCTGTACGATGACTTCCTGCAGGTGGCCGTGACGCTGGTGCACCGCCCGCAGGGCCAGCAGCGATTCGACCCGCTCGCGCCGGGTCTCGCCGATGCCGATCAGGATACCGGAGGTAAAGGGCACCGCGGCCTCCCCGGCCAACTCCAGGGTCTGCAGGCGGCGGGCCGGCACCTTGTCCGGCGAACCGTAGTGCGGCATGCCCTTTTCGCACAGGCGCGGCGAGGCAGACTCAAGCATGATGCCCATGGAGGCGCTCACCTGGCGCAGGCCCGCGATTTCAGCCGCATCCATGCAGCCGGCGTTGATATGCGGCAACAACCCGGTCTCCTCCAGCACCCGTTCCGCCACGTGGCGCACATAGGAGAGCGTGTCGCTGAAACCCAGTTCCTGCAGGGCGCGCCGGGCCGCCCCGTAGCGCAACTCAGGTCGCTCGCCCAGGGTGAACAGCGCTTCCTGGCAACCCTGGCGGGCACCCTCGCGGCACAACTGCAGCACTTCCTCCACACTCATGAAGGGCCGTTCGAGTTTTTTAGGGGTCTGCGCGAAGGTGCAGTAGTGACAGACGTCACGGCACAGCTGCGTCAGGGGGATGAACACCTTGCGCGAATAAGTGATCACCTTGCCATGCCCCTGGTCGCGCAGCTCCGAGGCCAGGGCGCAGAGGGCCGCCGTATCGGCGCAATCCGCCAGCGCCAGCGCCTGCCCGGCAGTGGGCAGTTCGCCGGCCAGCAGCCCGTCCCGTAAATCATGCCATTCGACCATCAAGCCTTCCCCTGATTTGTTGTCATCGGTGACAGCGGACTCAGCGAGGCCAGGGCCAGGCTTATCCTGCTGCCCAGTGGCGTCGCGTTCAGCAGCGCCCGGGTGTACTGGCTCCGGGATACGGGCAAGCGGGCCAGCAGCGCGGCGACATCCCGCGGCTCGTCCACATCCAGGGCGATGCCCTCCCTGTGCAGCACCCGCGCCGGCGTGCCCGCCTGCGCGGCCGCCGCCAGGTGTTGCGCACAGCTGTCCACACCAAAACAGAAACGCGGCATGGCCCGGCGCCCGAACGCCAGCAGATTGGTGCCGGTACCGCGGTGATCGCAGCCGATAACGAGCCCGCCGCTCTCGCTGTGGTTTTCCAGCACCGCGGTGATATCCGCCGCGGACAACAGCGGCAGGTCTGCATGCAATACCAGCAGCGGCTCGTACTCGCCCTCCTCCGCCGACAACAGTCGTTCACTGGCGCGGCCGAGTTCCTGATTGAGACGGCTGCCGCCCCGCTCGCTTTGCGGCCAGTGATCCAGGCCCCACTGCCGTGCCAGCAGCGGCGCGGCGGGGTCATCGGACAGCAGCGTGACGCGCCGGATGCGGGGGTGGCCGGCGAGCACCTGCATAACGTCTTCCAGCATCGCCTGGGCCAGGGCCCTGCGCTCGGAGGGGCGCAGCAAGCCTGCCAGCCGGGTCTTGGCCTGCACCAGGTCTTTCAGGGGAACCAGCGCCTGGGCCATGGGCGTCAGGCCCCGCCCAGCGCCAGGCAGAAGCGCGCCAGCGCCTGCTTGTCTGCGCGGCTCTTCATAATCGTGGACGTGATCGCCACCTCTAAGCCCAGTTCCCCAATCTCCCCCGCCAGTTTAGCGTCACTGGTGTCGATGACGAAACAGTCGACCAGCCCGGGATAGCGAGCACAGTAATACCGGGCCACTTCCAGGGCCGAGGCGTCCTGGCCCAGTTCGCTCATCATCTTGGCCGCGGGGCCCTTGATGGCCTGCCCGGCGACGATAGGTGATACCACGATCACCGGCGCGGGTTGGTCGCGCAGGGCGGGCCACAGACCGGCAAGCTGCAGTATCGGGTCAACACTGACAAACGGGTTGGACGGGCAGATTACCACGGCGCGGTAGCATTCCTTCCGCAGCTGACACATCACCTCGCTGTTGGGTGTGGCCGCGTCTATGCCCTCGAACGTGAAGCCCGTGACGACAGGCTCACACTGGTAGCGCACAAAATAATGCTGGAATGGCAACGCGCCGCGGTCCGAGTGCACAGTCGTGGCGACCGGGTCGTCACTCATCGGGTAGACAAGGCTGCGCACCCCCAGGCGCCGGGCCAGGTCGGCAGTCACCGCGGCCAGTCCCCTGCCCGATGCCAGCTGCTGGCTGCGCCACAAATGGGTGGCCAGGTCCCGATCCCCGAGCCGAAACCAGGTTTCCCCGCCCAGCTCCTCCAGTGCCTGCATGGCCTGCCAGGTCTCACCGGCCAGCCCCCAGCCCAATTCCTGGTTGGCCCGCCCGGACAGGGTGTACAGCAGCGTATCGATGTCGGGGCTGATGCGCAGGCCCAGGTGCTCGAAGTCGTCCCCGGTATTGACCAGCACCTGCAGCTGGCCGGGTGGCAGCACATCCTCCAGACCCAGCGCCAGCTTGGCCCCGCCGACGCCACCGGAGAGTGCCAGTACCGTGCCTGCGACGGCCGCCGTCAACGGAACAGGTCCATGGCCCGCTCCCGCAACAGGGACCCGGAGCCGCACTCCGCGCGCCCCAGCCGGGCGCCGCGGACCAGCACCACCGGGCGAGCCTCGGCCGCCTGCCCCATCAACAGCGAAGCCGCCGCGGCCAGTTCGTCGGCCTCGGCGGGCTGGGTCACTTCCAGCACATTGCCGCACAGATCGCGTTCGCCGACCTGGTCGCGCACCGGTTCCAGCCCCGCGGTACCAATGGCAATACCCACCGTGCCATTGCGCCAGGCGCGCCCGGCGCTGTCGTTGATGATGACCTGGGCAGTGGTGCCGGTGCGCGCCGCCAATCCCCGGCGCAGGGCAGCGGCCGACGCGTCCGGGTCCAGGGGCAACAACAGCACCCGGGGATCGCCCTCGGGGTGGGTGATATTGGACTTGTCGATACCCGCGTTAGCGTGCACGTAACCGTTGCGGTGCTCCACGATAATGACGCCCGGTCGCACCCGCATGACCTCGCGGCTCTCCCGCAGGATGAGTTCCACCAGGCGCGGGTCCTTGTGGGCCTCCTGCGCCAGCGCCAGGGCCCGCGCCGAGGGCTCTACCTCTGCCAGGCGCACATAGCGGCCCTCGGCCTTGGAGACGATTTTCTGGGCAATCACCAGCACATCGCCCTCCTCCAGTGCCAGGAAGTTGGCCGCCAGGGCGGCAGTCAACAGCTCGACCAGATCATCCCCAGGCTGGACGAGGGGAAATCCCCCGAGGGCGATCAACTCCAGCCTCGCGGCCATCAGGCATCGCCCAGGCCACTGATCTTGATGCCGGCATGGCAGTTGTACTGCTTGTTGATCGCAATCAGCACCGAGGTGAGGGCCTCGGCGGCCGCCGCGTTGTTGATCATGCCGGCGTGAAAACCGCGCATGCCCGCCGCCTCGACCAGCTTGATAACCTGCTCCCTGGCGTCCTTCTTGTTGCCGCACACCAGCACGTCGCACTCGACGCCCTTGCCCTCCTGCAGATGAGCCGCGGCGACGTTCTGGAAGGCCGACACGACGCTCACCTCGTCACCCAGCAGTTCCTGGGCGATCTGCCCGGCGCTGCCCTGGGGCGGCAGCTGCACCCGCGCCACCCGCGGTGGAACCAGGGGCACGGTGACATCGATCAGGATCTTGCCCTGCAGCCCGGAGCGCACCGATTCCAGGGTGCTCACCTGGTGGCTGAACGGCACGGTGAGGGTGACGATATCCGCCTCCCGAGCCGCCTCGGCATTGGCCATGGCCCGCACCGTGACCGCGGCGACGCCCCGCTCGGCCATCACCTCGCGCAAATCCGCTACCGCGGCCTCGGCCTTTTCCAGGGTTCGCGAGCCAATGATTACGCTGTAACCGGCCTGGGCCCAGCGCCGGGCAAGCCCCGTGCCAAGGTCGCCGGTACCGCCAAGAATCGCGAGCACCGGAAGTTTTTCTGTCGTCATGGATGATATTCCCGTGTGGAGTAGTGGAGGTATCGGCGCCAGCGGTGCAGGGCATGTCCAGCCCTGAAAAATTGGGTTACGATGCGTGCTGCCGCAGGCATATTATGAAAATCACCCGCCAACCACAAGCGCGGCCTGGAGACCTGGCCCTGGAGTCCGAGAAAATGAACAACCCCCTGGATTTTGCCGGTAAAACCGTCATCGTGACTGGCGGCGGCAAGGGCATAGGCAGGGGCATCGCGGAGTGTTTCCTGACGGCGGGGGCCGAGGTGGTGATCTGTGGCCGCTCGCAACCCGAAACGCTGCCACAGGGCGGCGGGCGCGAGGCGGTGTTCACCCCCTGCGACGTGCGCGACTACGAGCAGGTCGAAGCCTGCGTGAACTTCACCCTGAAGCGCTTCGGCCGCCTCGACGTGCTGGTCAACAACGCCGGCGGCGCGCCCCACGCCGATGCCGCCACCGCCTCACCGCGCTTTTCCGAGGCCATCATTCGGCTCAACCTGATCGCCCCGCTGAACTTCAGCCAGGTGGCCAACAGGGTGATGCAACAGCAGGAGGAAGGCGGCAGCATCGTCAATATCGCCAGCGTCAGTACCCTGCGCCCCTCTCCCGGCACGGCCGCTTACGGCGCCGCCAAGGCCGGACTGGTCAACCTGGGCAGCTCCCTGGCTGTGGAGTGGGCCCCGCGGGTGCGGGTCAACGCGGTGGTCGCCGGCCTGACGGAAACCGAACAGAGCCAGTTGCACTACGGCGATGCGGCCGGCCTGGCCGCGGTGGCGGCGACCATACCACTGGCACGCATGGGTCGCCCGCATGACATAGGCAACGCCTGCCTGTTTCTCGCTTCCCCCCTCGCGTCCTACATCAGCGGCACCAGTTTCGCCGTCCACGGTGGCGGCGAGAAACCCGCTTTCCTGACCGCGTCCAATGCCGCTAACTAGACTGGGCGCCGGCAGACGCTTGTTGCCGACAGAGCTTGTGGCCAATCGATATCGGGGTATACTCAGCCCCATCCAGACAGTACAAGAATATCCGGCTCTGCACGCAACCGGCCCCTGACACGGATCCGTTAATTCCATGCCCGATTCCCAGCACCAGCCCGTCGAGCGCCCGGCCATCCTGGAATTGGACGATGGCGCCAGGCTGGGAGGACAGCTGAGCGCCCTGCCGGGCAATCGCCTGCAGCTGAGCTCCACCCGTCTCATCCGCAAGGCCGCGGACGGCAAGGAGCCGGTTTTGCAAAGCGGCGCAGCCGCCACCCTCAAAATGTCACCGCTGGACCCCGGGGAGAGCAGACCGCCGCCGTGCCCGGTTGCGATAGAGGCCGTGAGCAGCGGCGCATTGTCGCTGCGCTTCCGGAATCCCGAGGAAGACAGCGCGCGCCAGTGCGCCAGGCTGCTCGCCAGGGCGCCGGCGGCCGCTCCGCGCCCCGGGCCCAGGCCCGTGGCGACGGCCACCCCGCCGCCGAAGGTCGAACCGGTACCGGGCCGCAAGCAAGCGCCGCAAGACATCCTGCAGGCGCTGCGCCGCCACAGCCTGGCGGAAATGGAAAAGCGGCTGAAGCCTTTTCTGGCCGATCTCGCCAACTACCTGTTCGACCTCTCCACCCAGGTGAGGCACTCCAGTTCTGAGCAGAATATTTTCTATGACGCCACCGTGGCCATCCGGCGCAACGCCGAGGCCATAACCGCGGCGGTCGTCAAGCGGCTGGACGCCCTGTACGACCAGCCCCTGCCGCAGAAGCAGGACGACTACCTGCAGCCCAAGGACGTGGAGCACAGCGACCAGCTCAACCTGGTGGACACCGCCGAATTCGAGAGCTCGCTGGCCCTTGACCGCATGATCACGGAGGGCGAGGACGCCTACCACATCCAGCTCGAGGCGCTGGTCATACGCACGGCGGAGCTGCTGGGGGCCAACCCGAAAAAACTCCGCCTGCCGGTGCACGTGCGCCACCTGAGCAGGGCCTTCCAGCAGGTCATCAATGCCCAGAAGTACCCCGGTCCGGTGCTGTTGAAGATTTTCGATTTCTTCACCCGGGAGTTCATGCGCGATCTCGATGGCTACTATACCCAGCTGAACCAGGGCCTGGCGGCCAGCGGTATACGGCCCGGCCTGGAACAGGAGATCGAGGCCAAGGGCAGCCTGCTGCAAAGCGACTTCGAAGCGCGCAAGCCCCGCGCCTCGCCGAAGGCAGCACCGAAGCCTGCGCGCGAGGAGCCGCCCAGGCCCGGCGAAACGGCGGCCAGCAAGGAGGCCACCCTGGCGGACATCGCCCGGAGTATTGCCAGCCAGCAGAGCCGCGCCAGTGACCAGGGCGGGGCAGCGCGGCCGTCCAGGTATGACGATATCTACAGGTCGGTGATCGATGCCCTGAACTTCAGACGCTCCGCCGAGCATGCCCCCGGCGCCTCGGGCCAGCCGGGATCGGCGGCGGCAGTGGGCGGCGGCTGGGATGGCAGCGCCCTGGGCGCCGGCGAGGCTGGGCAACAGCAGCTGGCGGGGTCCCGGGACATCGCCAGGGCGCTGGATAGCCTGCAGCGCAACGCCGAGGTACGGGCCGCCGTGGAACAGGGCAGCTCCCTGCGGGAGTACCTGGCCAACAACAAGGAGAGCCTGGAGCAGCTGAAAGAAACCGCCGGGCTCACTGCGGACAGCCTCAACCAGCTGGACCTGGTCGACAACCTGTTCGGCACCATCAGGGCCCAGCTGGACGTGACCGCGGATCTGAAACCCGCCCTGGGGGACCTGCATATTCCCCTGGCGAAACTGGCCCTGATGGACCAGCGCTTCTTCCTGGACCGCAATCACCCGGCCAGGACGACCCTGGACAAACTCGCCCAACTGGCCAACTCCGCCAACTTCCCCAATAAGGCGCTGGAGACACGCATCGCCGGCATTATCGAGGACATCGTCGAGAACTACGCGGAAGATGCCGCGGTTTTTGAGATGGCCCTGCGGAAAATCGAGAGCCTGGCAGCGCAGCAGGAACGAGCCCTGTCCCGCAACGTGGAACGGGTGGTTCGCATCCAGGAGGGCCAGGACAAACTGCATCGGGCCCAGCACCTGGTAGACAAGGCCGTCGCCGAGCGCATCGGCACGGCCAGCACTCCCAGGGTGCTGGTGGACCTGGTCGAAAACGGCTGGCGGGACCTGCTGGTACTCACCTACGTCAGGGAGGGGCCCGACAGCGATGCCTGGAAAGAGCTTCTCAAGACACTGGACCAACTCAACCTGTGGCTCAGCCAGCATGAACAGGGCGAAGCCGGCGACGACCTGCTGATGCAGCGGGGCCTGGAAGCAGGCACCCTGATCGACATGATAGGCCAACAACTCGCCGCGGCGCTGCCCACCAATGTCTCTCACCAACCGGTGTTGGAGGAGCTGCGGGAAATCGTCGCGGGCAACAGGGAGGTAGAGCTGGTCGATCGCAGCAGCGCGGCCGAAGCGGCCCCGGAACCGGCGGAGATTCGCGCCCGCATAGAGGACCTGCCGCGGCTGCGCCGCTGGGTCAAGCGGGTGGAACAACTGGAGAAAGATACCTGGCTCACCTATCGCGACAAGAACGGCCGCAAGGTGCGTATCCAGCTGGCCTGGATCAGCGAAGAGCGCGACCGCTTCATCTTCGTCAATGAGAGAGGCCAGAAAATTGCCGACCTCAGCGCCATACAGCTGGCCCGCCAGCTCAGCAAGGGCATGCAGCCGCCCGCGCCCGCGGATCGCCTCTCGGTGGTGGACAAGAGTCTCTACGAGACCCTGGAACATGTACAGAAAACGCTCAGCTTCTCGCGCAACCACGACTCGCTCACCCGGCTGATCAACCGCGATACTTTCGTGGACCAGGTGCAGCGCGCCCTGCGCCACGCCCGGGCCCGGCACTCGCAGCACGCGGTGCTATACCTGAACGTCGATCAGTTCAAGCTGGTCAACGAGGTGTACGATCGCGTCCACGGCGACCAGGTGCTGCTCGAATTCGCCCGCCTGCTGGCCCAGTTGCACGGCAAGAAATCCTCTTCGGCGCGCCTGGAATCCGACAGCTTCGCTGTACTGCTGCTCGATCGTGACATCGAGCAGGCCATGCACATAGCCGAGAAAATCCGCCGCGACATAGAGGCCAGCAGCGTCGATATCGAGGGCGAGAATATCAGCTTCACGGTTTCCATCGGGGTGGCGCCTGTGCGGGAGTACAGCCCGGATGTAAACACCATACTGGACTCAGCGCGCACCGCCATGCACCACGCCAAGGAGCAGGGCCGCAACCGGGTGGTGCCGTATGCAGAAGACCAGACGGCCGCCAGCACCTACACCCGGGAAAAACAGCGAGTCAAGAAAGACCTGGAGCAGGCGGTCGCCACGGATCGCTTTGTGCTGCAGGCCCAGCCCATCGTGCAGACACGCATCACCGGGGAAGCCGTCGAGAGCCTGCACTACGAACTGCTGCTGGGGATCAGCAACAAGGATGGCTCGCTGGCCTCCCCCAGCAGCTTCATCGCCTCGGCGGAGCGCTACGGCTTCATGACCCTGGTTGACCGCTGGGTGGTGCGTGAGGCCTTCCGCTGGATCAGCCAACTGATGGACGCCCAGAAGGTCATACCCAGCCTGTCCATCAACCTGTCGGGCATGAGCGTGACGGACGATGAATTCATGGACTACCTGTTCGAGCAGATCTCCGAGTACGGCGTGGGCACCAGCCGGGTGTGTTTCGAGATCACTGAGACCGGCACCATTTCCAATCTGGTCAAGGCGGCCGATTTCGTGCGCGCCTTCCGCAACATCGGCTGTAAATTTTCCATCGATGACTTCGGCACGGGCCTGGCCAGCCACAATTACCTGCGGGAATTACCGGTTGATTACGTGAAGATCGACGGCAGTTTCGTGGTGGATATCCACAATAGCCGCAACGATTATGCCATCGCCCGCTCCATCAATGACCTGGCCCACTTCCTGGGGCAGGAGACCATCGCCGAGTCAGTGGAGAACGACCAGATCGTGGACAAACTCCGTGAAATCGGCGTGGATTACCTGCAGGGCTGGGGGGTCGGTCGGCCGAAGCTGCTGGCCGAGGTCGCCCAGAATCTGTCGACCATAGAAAAATAGGCGCGGCCTTGCCGCCGTGGACCAGGCCTTGTTCGACAATCACTATGACCGACTGGTACGCCTGGTTTACCAGGGTGTGCTGGAACAGCCGCCCTGGCACAGCGCCCTGCCCGCCCTGCGCGAGGCCCTGGACGCACAGGTGGTATCACTGGTGCTGCGCCCTCCCTCCGCGGATGATCGCGGCGTCATTCTCAACTGCGTGCGCCCTGACCCGCAGGGGGCGCCCCGGGCCGCCCCCCTCGCCGATCCCGCGGACTGGGAGGTAACGGCCTACCGCGAGCAGTTTTTCTCACTCGACCCCTTCGTCAACCTGCCCCTGGACCAGGTGATCGCCCTCGACGACATCCTGTCGGACGCTGAGCTCACCGCCTCGGACTATTACCTGCACTACCTGCAACCCATCGGCCTGTTCCGCATCCTGGGGCTGGATACCGGCGAGCCGGAGGGACTGCTGGTGCGGCTGCGCTGCTCCCGGCGCCGGGAGGAACACGCCTTCGACGGCGGCGACCGGGCGCTGCTGCAGGCGCTCGCGCCACACCTGCGCCAGGCTGCGCTGATCTACGACCGGCTGAGCCGGATGGCCTCCGAACGGGACATCTACAGTGGCGCCGTGGACCAGTTATCGGTGGCGACCATCATCCTCGACGACAAAGGCCGCGTGCTGAACACCAACGCCCTGGCCTCGGCCCTGCTCAAGGATGCCGGTGGCCTGAGCCTGCGAGGCGGCCAGCTGCAACTGGCTAGCCGGGACGCCAACCAGGCGCTGCAGGAGGCCCTGGCGAGCGTGCTCAAGGCCCAGCAAACAGGCCAGGCGTCCGTGGTCCGGGCGCTGCGCGTCACCCGCCTGCAGGGGCGCCCCCCCCTGGGCCTGGTCATCAAACCAGTGCCGGGTCCAGCGGGCGTGGAGGGCCAGGTAGGACCCCGCGCAGCTGTTTTCATCAGCGACCCCCTGCAGCGCGATTCCGCCTCCCAGCAGATACTCGGGGAACTGTTCGCCCTGTCGCCGGCGGAAGCCAATGTGGCCATCTTGCTGGCCCGCGGCCTCAGCCTCAGCGAAGTGTCGGAGGCGCAGAATATCTCTCCCCATACCGCCAGGGCGCAGCTGAAGTCCATTTTCGCCAAGACCGGCGTATCGCGCCAGGCGGAGCTGGTGCGCATGGTCATCAAGAGCGTGGCGTCACTGGGATAAAACCCCGCAGCCCGGGGCTGCGGGAGCTACCCGTTGACCTATGTCAACGCTCCCGGGGCCAGGTCTTGCTACGGTGTGCGCTGTGATAGCAAAGCCTGTAGCAACTATGACGAGTATACTGCCGGATCCCGCCGCCTCGGGCATACCTGCCGAACACCTGGCGGACATGGAGCTGGCCGCCAGGTATGCCTGCGACGGCCCGCGTTATACCTCCTACCCGACCGCGCCCCAGTTCCGCCAGGATTTCCCGGTAGAACAATACCTCGCCTGGCAGAACAGGGATGGGGACCACAAGCGCGCACCGCTGTCCCTGTACCTGCACCTGCCCTTCTGCCGGGACATCTGCTACTACTGCGCCTGCAACAAGATTGTCACCAGGGAAAAAGGCGTGGCGCGGCAGTACCTCAATCGCCTGCAGCGCGAAATCGAGCAACAGGCCCAACTGGTGGGCAAGCAGCGCCCTGTCACCCAGATGCACTGGGGTGGCGGCACGCCCACCTACCTGGACAACGCGGAAATCACCGAGCTGATGCACATGCTGGCGACCAATTTCCGCCTGCTGGACAAGGAGTACCGGGAGTATTCCATCGAGATCGATCCCCGCACCATCGCACCGGCAACCATCGCCCTGCTCAAGGGGGTGGGATTCAACCGCATCAGCCTGGGCATACAGGATTTCGACCCCCTGGTGCAGCAGGCGGTAAACCGCGTCCAGCCCTACGAGCAGGTGGCGGAGCTGGTGGACTGCATCCGCTCCCATCACTTCCGCTCCCTGAGTTTCGATCTTATCTACGGGCTGCCTCGCCAGGACCGCTACACCATGCGCCAGACCCTGCGCCAGGTGAATACCCTGCGACCGGATCGCATCGCCTGCTACAACTATGCGCACCTGCCGCAGCGCTTCAGCAGCCAGCGCGCCATCGACCGCATGACCCTGCCCAGCCCGGAAGAGAAACTGCTGTTGCAGCAGATGATCAGCCATACGCTGCAGGACGCCGGCTACCTGCACATCGGCATGGATCACTACGTGCTGCCGGAGGATGAGCTGGCGCTGGCGCTGGACGAGGGCCGGCTGCAGCGCAACTTCCAGGGCTATTCGCTGCATATGGCCGATGACCTGCTGGGACTGGGGGTATCCGCAATCAGCCAGATCGGCGATTTCTACCTGCAAAACGAGCGCGACCTGGCCAGTTACTATCAACTGGTGGATGCCGGAGGCCTGACGTTTACCCGCGGCTGCAAGGTCAACCAGGACGACAAGTTGCGCCGCCACATTATCATGAGCCTCATCTCCGAGCTGAAGCTGGACATCCCGGAGTGCAACCGCCAGTTCGGCATAGACTTCCTGCGCGACTTCACGGCCGAACTCGCCACCCTGCAACCCATGGCCCGGGACGGGTTGTTGCAAATCGGTGACCGGGAGATCCTGGTGACCCACCGCGGCAGGCCCTTCCTGCGCAATATCTGTATGCCCTTCGACGCCTACCTGAACGCCCACCAGGGCGACCAGCCGCCGCCGAGGTTCTCCGCTACCATCTAGAAAATCGAGCTACAGACAAGCGGCCAATTCGTCTATACTGCCTCCCACGGACAGGTAGGGAGTTCGGCATGACGATCAGATTGGCGGATGCGGGGGATGGTGTGGAACTCAAGCGCTGTATCCACGACTACCAGGTGAACTGCGGCAACTGCAGGCTGAACAGCATCTGCCTGCCACTGGCCCTGGAATCCGACGATATCCAGCAGCTGGACGACATCATCCAGCGCAGCAAACCCCTGCAGAAAAGCCAGCACCTGTACCGCGAGGGAGACGACTTCCAGTCCGTATTCGCCGTTCGCTCCGGCGCCCTCAAGGCTTACAAGACCACCGATGACGGCCGCGAGCAGGTCACCGGGTTTTACTTCCCCGGCGAAATCCTGGGCATGGACGGTATCAGCAACAACGCCCACGCCTCCTCCGCCAAAGCCCTGGAAACCGCCGCGGTCTGCGAGATTCCCTTCACCTCACTTGAACGCCTCAGCGCGATGATGCCCAACCTGCAGCGGCATTTTTTCCAGTTGATGAGCCGGGAGATCACCGAGGACCAGCAACTGATCACCCTGCTGAGCAAGAATTCGGCAGACGAACGTGTGGCGTCCCTGATGCTCAGTATCTCCACGCGCAATTCCAAGCGCAAACTGAGCGCAACCCAATTTCGCCTGCCCATGTCCAGGGTGGACATCGGCAACTACCTGGGGCTTACGGTGGAAACCGTCAGCCGGGTATTCAGCCGTATGCAGAAAATGGAAATCCTGCTGGTGGACAACAAGGAAATCCAGATTCTGGACGTGGACGGGCTGAAAAAAATGGCCAACCTGGGCGTCTGACAGTCACCGGCCTGTCAGAGCCTTGACTCAAATCAAGGTGCCTTGGGGCGTTTCATCTATTATGCGCTTTGCTACTAAACCGCTTCGTTTCGGGGAGAAAATAATCTAATGATTCAACATGCCTTTGGCTTACTGGTCAGGCCCAGCGCGCAGTGGCGTACCGTTGCGGACCTGCCCGAGAGTTCCTTCAGGACCCTGCTGCTGTTTCCCTGTTTCTTCGCCATCCTGCCCGCAGTCGCCTGGTACTACGGCACCAGCCGGGTGGGCTGGACTGTGGGTGACAGTGGCGAGGCTATCAAGCTTACCGTGGAAAGTGCCCGCCAGATCAGTGTCCTGTTCTACCTGGTGATGGTCGCCTCGGTGGCGGTGATTGGCTATTTTATCCACTGGATGTCCGAAACCTACGGCGCCGCCTCCACCCTCACCAAGGGCATTGTCATCGTCGGCCTGACCTCTACGCCCCTGTTTATCGCCGGGCTGGTGGGATTCTACCCGCTGCTGTGGATTGACCTGCTGATAGGCGTGGTCGCCGTCTGCTGGTCCGTCTACCTGTTGTACCTGGGCATTCCCATCGTCATGGATATCCCCGAGGAGCGCGGCTTCCTGTTTTCCAGTGCGGTTGTCGGGGTGGCCCTGGTCATCCTGATCTGCATTATGGTGGGTTCGGTTATCCTCTGGGAGTACGGCGCCGCGCCGGCCTTCACGGACTGATCGACACACCGATACCCGTTTGTTTGATGTAATAGAAATGGAACTGAACCATGAGCGAGCTTAACTCTGCACTGGAACACCCCACCTACAATTACAAGGTGGTGCGCCAGTTTGCCGTAATGACAGTGGTCTGGGGCATCGTGGGTATGCTGGTCGGGGTACTGATCGCCGCCCAGCTGGCCTGGCCCGCCCTGAACTTCGACCTGCCCTGGTTGCACTTCGGCCGCCTGCGGCCGTTGCACACCAACGCGGTGATTTTCGCCTTCGGCGGATCGGCCCTGTTCGCCACCTCCTACTATGTGGTGCAGCGCACCTGCCAGGTACGGCTGATCTCGGACAAGCTCGCGGCGATCACCTTCTGGGGTTGGCAGCTGGTTATTGTATCGGCCGCCATCACCCTGCCCCTGGGCCTGACCACCAGCAAGGAATACGCCGAGCTGGAATGGCCTATTGACCTGTTGATTACGGTGGTCTGGGTGCTGTACGCCATCGTCTTCTTCGGCACCATCGCCAGGCGCAAGGCGGACCACATCTACGTGGCGAACTGGTTCTTTGGCGCCTTCATCATCGCGGTGGCGGTGCTGCATATCATCAACAGCCTGGAAATGCCCATCGCCTTGAACTCCTTCAAGTCCTACTCCATCTACGCCGGCACCGTCGATGCCATGGTGCAGTGGTGGTACGGGCATAACGCCGTGGGCTTCTTCCTGACCGCCGGCTTCCTGGGCATGATGTATTACTTCGTACCCAAGCAGGCCGAGCGTCCGGTGTACTCCTATCGCCTGAGTATCGTCCATTTCTGGGCGCTGGTGGCCGTCTACATCTGGGCCGGCCCCCACCACCTGCACTACACCGCCCTCCCCGACTGGGCCCAGAGCCTGGGCATGGTGATGTCGCTGATCCTGCTGGCACCCTCCTGGGGCGGTATGATCAACGGCATGATGACCCTGTCGGGCGCCTGGCACAAACTGCGCACCGATCCCATCCTGCGCTTCCTGGTGGTGAGCCTGTCCTTCTACGGTATGTCCACTTTCGAAGGCCCGATGATGTCCATCAAGACGGTGAACTCCCTGTCCCACTACACCGACTGGACCATAGGGCACGTGCACTCCGGCGCCCTGGGCTGGGTGGCGATGATCTCCATCGGCTCCATGTACCACCTGATACCGATCCTGTTCGGTCGCGAGCGTATGTACAGCATCAGCCTGATCAACGCCCACTTCTGGATGTCCACCATCGGCACGGTGTTGTACATCGCCTCCATGTGGGTGAACGGCATCCTGCAGGGCCTGATGTGGCGCGCCTACAACCAGGACGGCACCCTCACCTACAGCTTTGTCGAATCAGTAGCCGCGAGCTATCCCGGCTATGTCGTGCGGGTCATCGGCGGCGCCATCTTCTTCAGCGGCATGTTGTTAATGGCCTACAACCTGTACATGACCAGCCGTAAAGACATCGAACCGCAGGCGATCCCGGCTGCTGCAAGCGCGGCATAAGGAGCTGACAATGAAACATGATGCAGTAGAAAAGAACATCGGCCTGATGATCATCCTGATCATCGTCGCCCTCAGCTTCGGCACCCTGGTCGAACTGGTTCCGTTGATCTTCGGCAAGCAGGTCAACGAGCCGATCGCCGGTCTCAAGCCGCTGCCGGCGCTGGAACTGGAAGGCCGCGACATCTACATACGCGAGGGCTGTAACACCTGCCATTCGCAGATGATCCGTCCCCTGCGAGCCGAGACCGAGCGCTACGGCCACTACTCCGTCGCCGGCGAGTTTGTCTACAACCACCCCTTCCTGTGGGGCTCCAAGCGCACCGGTCCCGACCTGGCGAGGGTGGGCAAGCGCTACAGCGACGACTGGCACCGCGCCCACCTGTACAACCCGCGCGACGTGGTGCCCGAGTCCAACATGCCCGGTTTCCCCTGGTTGTTCGACAACGAGATCGACGCCGAGCGCACCCCGTTGAAAATGACTGCCCTGCGCCGGGTCGGCGTGCCCTATACCGACGAGGATGTCAGCGGCGCCAGTGCCGCCGTTGCCGGGAAGACCGAAATCGAGGCCCTTGTTGCCTACCTGCAACAGCTGGGTACCCTCCTGCAATCGAGGCGCTAGGACACTATGGACATCAATGATTTGAGAGGCCTGAGCACTGCTTTTCTGTTCTTCGCCTTTATCGGGCTGTGTTTCTGGGCCTATAGCAGCAAACGAAAAAAGGCATTTGATGAAGCCGCCAACCTGCCATTCGCGGATGAAGAGCTGAATCAACGCACCCTGCAGGAGGAATCAAGGAATGGCTAGTTTCTGGAGCTACTGGGTAATCGTTCTCACGGTGGTGACCATCGTCGGGATTTCGTGGATCCTGTTTGCCAACCGCAAGCGCGAGGCCCAATCCTCGGAAAAAACGACCGGTCACGTCTACGATGAAATCGAAGAGTATGACAACCCCCTGCCCGCCTGGTGGTTTTACATGTTCGTCATCACCATCGTGTGGGGCATAGGCTACCTGATCATCTATCCCGGCATGGGCAACTTCGCGGGCGTTCTCGGCTGGACCCAGATCGGCCAGTACGAGCAGCAGGTCGCCGCGGCCGACGAGAAATACCGCGATCTGCGCGATCGCTACCTGGCTCTGCCGGTAGAGGAAATCGCCGTCGACCCCGCGGTACGCAAAATGGGCATGCGCATGTTCGCCAACAACTGCGCCCAGTGCCACGGCGCCGATGCGAAAGGCGCCTATGGCTTTCCCAACCTGACCGACGATGACTGGATCTATGGTGGCGATGCGGCCACCATCAAGGCTACGCTGGTCAACGGGCGCCAGGCCGTCATGCCCGCCTGGGGCGACGTTATAGGCGACAAGGGAATCAAAGATGTCACCCAGTACCTGTTGCGCCTCAATGGCAGGGACGCCGATGTGGCACAGGCCGATGCCGGTGAAACCGTGTTCAAGACCTATTGCGTGGCATGCCACGGCGCCGACGGCACTGGCAACCAGGCCATGGGCGCGCCCAACCTGACCAATGGGGTCTGGTTGTACGGCGGCAGCGAAGAACAGATCGCCCAGACCCTGCGCGCCGGTCGCAACGGCGTCATGCCCGCTTTCAAGGACACTCTCAGCGAGGACAAGATCCACATCCTCACTGCCTACGTGTACGGCCTGAACGAACAGTAGTCACTTTGTAACAACCCCGGGGGTGCCATGGACGGCACCTCCTCCATCGGGGCCAACGGCCCGCCACGGAACAGGACCATGTCTGACCAGGATCTGATCGACCTTCAGGAGGTCGCGCCTGCAGAAGTCGGCGAAATCGACCTCTACCAACGCCGCGAGAAAATATACACCCGCAAAATAGAGGGTTTTTACCAGCGCCTGCGCCTGTATACCGGCTGGCCACTGCTGATCGGCTACCTGTGCCTGCCCTGGTTGAGCTGGGACGGGCGCCAGGCGGTCTTGTTTGACCTGCCGGAGCGGAAGTTCCATATCCTGGGCCTGACGTTCTGGCCCCAGGACTTCCCCATGCTGGCCTTCCTGCTGATCATCGCCGCCTTCAGCCTGTTTGCCGTCACCACTTTCGCCGGGCGCATCTGGTGCGGCTATACCTGCCCCCAGACGGTATGGACCAGCATTTTCATGTGGATTGAACAGAAGACCGAGGGCAGCCGCAACCAGCGTATGAAACTGGACAAGGCGCCCTGGAGCCTGGAGAAGATCGCCCGCAAAATCGCCAAGCACGGCGGCTGGCTGTTTGTCGGCTTTGTCACCGGCATGACCTTCGTGGGCTATTTCTACCCCATCAAGGAGCTGGTCTACGACCTGGCCACCCTGTCAGCGGGCAAGTGGCAGCTGATGTGGACCGTGTTCTTCACCCTGGCGACCTACATCAATGCCGGCTGGATGCGCGAGCAGGTGTGCAAGTACATGTGCCCCTACGCCCGCTTCCAGTCGGTGATGTTCGACCAGGACACCCTGATCGTATCCTACGACAGGAATCGCGGTGAACCGCGGGGCTCACGCAAGCGCAGCGTGGCCCATAAGGACCTGGACGTGGGCGACTGCATAGACTGCTCGCTGTGTGTGCAGGTCTGCCCCACCGGCATCGATATCCGCAACGGCCTGCAGTACGAGTGCATCGGTTGCGCCCTGTGCATCGACGCCTGCAACTCGGTCATGGACAAGATGGAGTACCCCCGGGGGTTGATCCGCTATACCAGTGAGCACCAGCTCGAGGGCGGCACCACCCACTGGCTGCGGCCGCGCATCATTGGCTACGCGGCGGTGCTGTGCATCATGGTGGGGGTGTTCTCCTACAATATCTTCAACCGCATCCCGGTGGAACTCACCGCCATCCGCGATCGCAACCAGCTTTATGTTGAAACCGACAGCGGCGCCATCGAAAATATCTACACGCTGCAACTGGTCAACATGGACGAGGCGCCCCACGAGTACGTGCTCAGCATATCCGGTATACCGGATGCCGAGATCATTGGCGCCACCCACCATATGCTGGAAGCCAGCGAGGTGCGCACCATCACCCTGCGGATACGGGTTGAGCCCGAAACCCTGGACAAGCCCAGCACAGAACTGAATTTCAGGGTTGAGGCGGTTGACATGCCCTCGCTGCAGGCGACCTCCGAATCACGCTTTATGAAGCCGCTGTAATGAAACCAGCCTTTCCCGGCGGGGATACGCAACCATGGTATCGGCAGTTCTGGCCCTGGTTCCTGATTCTCCTGCCGGCTACCGTGGTGGTTGCAAGCCTCTACACCATGTACCTGGCCAGCAGCGGCGCCGATGACCTGGTGGTGGATGACTACTACAAGGACGGCCTGGCCATTAACCTCCAGCTGGAGAAAAAACAGCGCGGCGAGGCGCTGGGCGTCAGCGCCGACCTGGCCTTCAGCGACGAGCTGGTCACAGTGCAGGTCATGGGACCGGTCGATGTAGCCGAACTGGACCTGTTGCTGTCCCATCCGCTGGAGGCCGACCGCGATTTCAGCGTCGAGCTCAAGCGGACGGGCCCGGGTGAATATCGCGGCGCACTCGCTGCTGCAGTTGCCCCGCGCTGGCACTGGACCCTGGAATCAACGGGGCCGGGGGCCTGGCGCCTGGATGGATCGGTTGCGAGTCGCGATATCGGCAATGCCGCCATCGAGTGAACCGGCGCCCGCACCCGCGAGCACTCCCTGTTACCACTGCGGTGAGCCAGTGCCGCCCGGGGCGGATTTCTCGCTCGCTATCGGCGGTGAATTGCGGCCCATGTGCTGCCCCGGCTGTCGCGCTGTAGCCGGGCTTATAGCGGCCAACGGCCTGGAAAGTTTCTACCAGCAGCGCACGGCCTACAACCAGCGCCCCGAGCAGGACGAGGCGCCCGCCCGCGACCGCTACCTGGTCTACGATGACCCGGAACTGGCCGCTACTTTTACCACCACCGATGCACACGGCGCCGCCAGCGCCCGCCTGCTGCTGGGCGGCATGACCTGCGCCGCCTGCACCTGGCTGATCGAGCAGACCCTGGGGCGACTGGCGGGCATACATTCGGCCCGGGTAAACCTGCAACAGAGCAGGCTGGATATCAGCTTTGACCCCGGCCAGATAGCCCTCAGTGAAATCTTCTCCCGGGTAGACGCCCTGGGTTACCGGGTGCGGCCCTTCCAGGCCAGCCACCAGCGGCAGCAGATGCAGGACGAGTACCGCAGCCAGTTGCGCAGACTGGCGGTTGCCGGCCTGGGCATGATGCAGGTGGGCATGTTCGCCATCGCCCTGCACGCGGGTGACATCCAGGGCATAGAGAGCCAGTACCAGGGCCTGCTGCGCTGGGTCAGCCTGATCGTGGCCAGTTTCGTGGTGCTGTTCTCCTCCCGCCCCTTCTTCACTACCGCCTGGCGGCACCTGCGCCAGGGCACGCTGGTCATGGACCTGCCGGTGGCGCTGGCCATTGGCCTGGCCTGGCTGGCCAGCGTCTGGGCGACAATCAGCGGCACCGGCCAGGTCTACTTCGACTCCGTGGTCATGTTTACCTTCTTCCTGCTGCTGGGGCGATTCCTGGAACAGCGGGTGCGACAGCGCAACGCCCTGAGCTGGTTCGACGCCGAGAGCACCCTGCCCGATGCGGTCGCCACCCGGCGTGACGGCCAGTGGGTAACCCTGCCGCGCAGCCAGCTGCAGGCCGGCGACGTGGTGCTGGTCAAGGCCGGTGCCACCGTGCCGGTCGACGCCCGGCTTTGCGTCGGGACCAGCGCGGTGCGCGAGGACACGTTCAACGGCGAGCACCTGCCGCGTTCCGTGTCGGTCGGCGACACCATCTACGCCGGCACTGTCAACCTGGAGGCCGCGATCGAGGCCCGGGTGCTGGGCAGCTACCGCGACAGCCGCCTGGCGGCGCTGCAGCGGTCGGTGGAGCAGGCCCAGGGCGAGAAACCGCGCCTGGCCAAGCTGGCGGATCGCATCGCCTCCTGGTTTGTCGCCGCCATACTGCTTATTACCAGCGCTACCGCCCTGGCATGGAGCCAGATCGCGCCGGAGCAGGCGCTGTGGATCAGCCTGTCGGTGCTGGTGATCAGTTGTCCCTGCGCCCTGGCACTGGCGACCCCCGCCGCCCTGACCAGCGCCGCCAACGCCCTGCGTCACGCGGGCGTCATCGTACGCGGGGAAAACGCGCTGGAGGCGCTGGCGCGAACCACACACCTCATCTTCGATAAAACCGGCACTCTTACCGAGGGTTCGCTGCAGATCAGCACCGTACAGCCGTTGGCCGGCGCCAAGGAAGCCGAGCTGTTGGCCATCGCCGCCGCCCTGCAACAGTACTCCAGCCACCCGGTGAGCCGGGCCTTCAGCGACATTAGCCCCGCGCCGGGCTGGGAACAGGTGGACTACCGGGTGGGCGCCGGACTGGAGGGGCGCAGACCAGACGGCAACTACCGTATGGGAAGCGAGCAGTTCTGCCGTCAGTGGGCTCCCGCCCTGCCCCCGCCTCCCGACCAGCGCAGGTACTGGATCGCCCTGTGTCGCGCGGCGACACCCCTGGCCTGGATAGGCCTGGATGACCGGGTGCGCCCGGAGGCCGCGGCCGTCGTGGCGGCGGCCCGGAGCGCCGGGCTGGCGGTGGAACTGCTCACCGGTGACAGCTCTGCCCAGGGCCCGCTGCTGGCCAAAGAGCTGGGTATAGAACAGGTAGAGACTGGCCTGCAGCCCGAGCAGAAAATGACCCGGGTGCAGGCCCTGCAGGCGGCAGGCAGCGTGGTGACCATGGTCGGTGACGGGCTCAACGACGCGCCGGTGCTCAGCCTCGCAGATGCTTCCTTCGCCGTGGCCGGGGCCACCGACCTGGCCCGCACCCAGGCCGATTTCGTCATCGTAGGCGAGGACCTGGACAGCGTGATCAGCACCTGGCGCAAGGCGCGCCAATGCCGCCGCATCATCCTGGAGAACTTCAGCTGGGCGCTGGGGTACAACGTCTGCGCAATTCCGCTGGCGGCGCTGGGCTATGTGCCGCCCTGGGCCGCGGCTATCGGCATGTCACTCAGCTCGCTGCTGGTAGTTGCCAACTCACTGCGCTTAAATAACACACCCCGAAGCTGAGCAAGTATCCCGTGGAAAGCCTGTACCTGCTGATACCCATCGCCCTGCTGTTCTGCGCCATTGCAATCAAACTGTTGCTGTGGGCCATAGACAGCGGCCAATACGACGACCTGGACAAGGAAGCCTGGAAAATACTGGCGGACGATGAGCCGGCCAGGCCGGATGCCGAGTCGCCCGACAACGACGCCAGGGAGGACAAACCGTGAACGAACTCGGCTACGCCAGCGCACTGGGCCTGGGCCTGGCGGGGGCGGGTCATTGCCTGGGTATGTGCGGCGGCATCGCCGCCGCCCTCAACCTGGGTGGTCACCGCTCCCCTGCCGTCACCCTCGCCTACCACGGCGGTCGCATCGCCAGTTACACGCTGCTGGGCGGACTGCTGGGGCTGGCCGCCGGCAGCATCGACATCAGCGCCTGGACCATGGGATTGCGTTACCTGGCAGGATTCATGCTCATTGCCATGGGTCTGTATGTAGCCGACTGGTGGCGCGGTATGGTCTGGCTGGAGCGCGGTGGCGCCTACCTGTGGCGACCGGTGCAGCGTCTCTCGTCGCGCCTGCTGCCGGTCAGGCACTGGCCCCAGGGCTTCGCCCTCGGCCTGTGCTGGGGCCTGATGCCCTGCGGCCTGATCTACAGCAGTCTCGCCTGGGCGGCTACCGCCCAGGATGCGGCCACCTCGGCGCTGATGATGTTCCTGTTCGGCATTGGCACCCTGCCGGCGATGCTGTCCACCAGCCTCGGGGCCGACCAGCTGCAGGCCTTCCTGCGCAGGCGCGGGCTGAAATTGCTGATAGCGCTGCTGCTGGTAGCGTCGGGTATCTGGACCCTGTACCTGGTGGTGGCGCACGCCGGCCACATGAATCATGGCGCGGGGGCTGGCGGCCAGCCGATGGATCACTCGACCATGGACCACTCGCAGATGCAGCACTGATAAGCATATCGTCGCTACCGGCATCCATGCCTCTCGCGACATACCCCGAACGCGGACCGGTACTTCCTGTACATCGTCGCTACCGGCATCCATGCCTCTCGCGACATACCGTACTTCCTGTACATAAAAAAAGCCCCGCTGAGTTAGCGGGGCCAGGCGCCATTTGACCGTAGGTGAGCCGGTCAAACAGGGTTATCAGAAGCGATAGGCGATACCCAGGTTGTACACGAAGGGATCAATGTTGGTCTTGAAGTTCACGTTGGCCACATCGGTGCTGACCTTGCCGTTGGTATCGATGTCCAGATACCACACTGCCGCGTTGATGCCCCAGTGCTTGCCCAGTGGAATATCCATGCCCGCCTGGAAAGCCAGGCCGAAAGAATTATCCAGGTTCAGGTCGGTAGACTTGGGATCGGAGCCGATAATAGCTTCCAGCGTATCATTCAGCTGCTGGTCCGTTTTCTCGTCAAAGAAGATCGTGTAGTTGACGCCCATGCCGACGTAGGGCTGCCAGCCGTTCTTGCCTGCGCGCGGATACCACTGCAGTGACAGGGTCGGCGGCAGGTGCTTGGTGGAACCGGCGTTCAGGTTGACGCCTTTGCCCTGCAGGGTGATATCGTGCTCGAACGGCGTGGCGGCCAGCAGCTCCAGGCCGACGCTTTCGGTCACCATGTAGACGGGGATAAGGCCCAGCTGGGTGTCATCATCGACCTCGGTGTGCAGGGTCGGCACGCCCGGCAGGTTTATACCGCTGCTGTCGGAATCGGGATCGACCATGGTGGCGCCGACACGGAGGATGAAATCGCCCTTCTCGTAAGCCTGGGCCATCATACTACCGCCCGCGAGGGCCGCTACCAGCGCGATTGACAACGCTTTCTTCATTGCACTACTCCTTTTCTCTGGGATTCCGGAACAGCCAGGCTGCACCACTTGGCGCGTATAGTAGGGGGGGCGCCGGCGACTGGCATTGATACCGATCAAGATCGGGGCAATGCAGTGCCAGCGCTTGCGGTAGTTTTACACAAACCAGGTAAAGTGGATGCAATTCAAATGCTTAGGCCGCTGTTAACGGCCCGCCGTCAATTCGACAGCCGCTCCAGGTCGCGGCCACAACCCTGCAGTTCCCGGCCGTTGACGGTGACGGTTACCGCCGCCGGAAACGCCTCACCACTCATGCTGTCGAAGCAGGGCGTGGCGAGAATGTCCACCGCCAGTTCAACGGCCTCGGTGCTGGCGCGATAACTGCGGTGCTGTCCCGCGACCTGCACCCCCGGGTCGGGCGTGCTCAGCCGCTGCTCGCCATAATTACCCACAAAGAGCAGCTGGCGCCCCTGCTGTATTTCGAGATGCCAGCCCGGCTCGTTGCCGACCGCGCGAAAATCCACGCCCCTGCGGCGGGCGTCCGCCCAGGGCGCACGCTCAGGCTGCAGGCGGCATTGCGGGTACTCGACATCGCCTACCCGCAGCATGGCCTCGTCGCCCTTGCTCCAGAAAACGATATCGCCCTCCTGGTATTTGCTGCCGGAGGCGCTGCGCACCTGCGACAGCACCAGGTAGCGCCCCGGCAACCACAGGGCCATTTCACCGGGGCCCACGCGGGTGACGAACTCATAACCGCTGCAGTCGTACACCAGGGTCCTGGGCAGCAAACGCTGGTCGGGATGCGTGGATGCTGTCGCGGCTGGCTCGGCCCCCTCCCCGCCCGCGAGGGCGGGGAGACTGGCAACCAACAGCAGGGCACACAGTTTGAATGTCATCGCGTTTCTCCCGCCTGCCTTGCCAGTGCAGGCCAATATGTGCACCCGGTGACGGCGTGCCTAGAGCTGCAACTCTTCACTGTAACGACGCTGGGCCCGGGCGCGCCTCACGGTATCCACGCTCACCAGCAACAGCCCGATCCAGACCAGGCTGAAAGCGGCCAATTGTATCTTATCGAAGGGCTCACCCAATACCCACACTGCCATCAGCAATTGCACACTGGGGCCGATATAGAACACCAGCCCGAGGGCCGTGAGCGGCAACAGCCGGCTGGAGGCGACGTAGGCCATCAGGGGAATGGCGGTGTAGGCACCGGAGGCCAGCAGGAACAAGTCCACCCGCAGGCCGTAGACTCCCAGCCCACCGCCATCGCGGTAAATGAGCCAGGCCAGGGCGAAGGGTGCCATGAACACCGTCTCGATCAACAGGCCCTCTATGGACTCCACCTGCACGCCTTTGCGGATGGCGCCATACAAACCGAAGGACAGCGCGACACCCAGTGCCGCCAGCGGCAGCCCGCCGTAATAGACCACCTGAACCAGCAGGCCGGCCACCGCAAAGCCTATAGCCACCAGTTGGGCCCTGCCCACCACCTCGCGGAACAGGGTCAGGCCGATGGCGACGTTGACCAGCGGCAACAGGAAGTAGCCCAGGCTGGCCTCCGTGACCCGCCCCGAGGTCACCGCCCACAGGAAGATCAGCCAGTTGAGGCCGCCGCACAGCGCGGCGGCGGCCATGACCAGCATAATGCGGGGCCGGCGAAACAGGCCCAGCACCGCCACCAGTCTGCCCCGCCCCGCCAGCGCCAGGCACAGCGTCACGAACGGCAGCGACCAGATAGCCCTGTGGGCCAGCAGGTCGCGCGCATCTACAGGCTGGGTCTGTATCCAGAAAACCGGGGCCAGGCCCCAGATCAGGTAGGCGGCAACGCCCAGCACAAGGCCCCGCTGCCGGTCATCCACGCCGGGGCTTCGCTGCGTAGTTGTGGGGTGCGGTGGTCAACGCCGGGACATCGTCATTACCCCATCGGGTAGCGAATTTCGCGCGACACCGTGTCGATTCTGGCGAGGATCTCCCGGTCCAGGCTTACATCGGCCGCAGCCAGGATATCGGGCATCTGCTGCGCGCTGGTCGCCCCGACGATGGTGGAGGCGACGAAGTCGTGCTGCTTGCTCCAGGCGATGGCCATGGTCACCAGCGACATGCCCGCCTCCGCGGCGATGGCCTGGAAACGCGCAGTCGACGCCAGCGAACGCTCGTTGACAAAACGCGAGGCCATCTTCTGTTGGCGCTCCCCCGCGGACAGGTAGTAGGTAAAGCGCGCCCCCTCGGGCCGGGCACCACCCTGGTACTTGCCACTCAGGACCCCGCCGGCCAGGGGCGAGTAGGGAATCAGGCTCACCTGCTCCTGCCGGCAGGCCTGGGCCAGTTCGTCCTCGAAGCGGCGGTTGTTGAGACTGAAGTTGTTCTGGATGGTCTCGTAGCGGGCCGTACCCTGCAGGTCCGCGGCCCACAGGCTTCTGGTGAGTCCCCAGCTGGTTTCATTGCTGCAGCCCAGGATGCGCACCTTGCCCGAGCGCACCAATTCGTCCAGCGCCATCAGGGTTTCCTCGTAGGGGAAATCGTGATCCGGCCAATGGGTCTGGTACAGGTCGATATAATCGGTATCCAGGCGGCGCAGGCTGGCCTCCACCGCGCGCATGATATGGTGGCGATCCAGTCCGGTGAGGCCGCCGCGCAGCGGCGGGGTGATCCAGCTGTGGCCGGGGCCGGCCACCTTGGACGCCAGGATGATGGAATCGCGGTCCCTGGTCTTGAGCCAGCGGCCGACAATCTCCTCAGTAAGCCCGACATACTTCGCGTCGGGGGGCACCGGGTACATTTCCGCGGTATCGAAAAAATTCACGCCCGCGTCGCAGGCCATATCCATGATGCGAAAGGCCTCGGCCTCGTCACACTGGTTGCCAAAGGTCATGGTTCCCATGCAGATATCGGAAACCACGATGGAACTCCTGCCGAGCCTGTTGCTGCGCATCTCTACCCCACTGCCAGGTGGGCGGTGCGCCGACCTGTGCTATCCGTTGCGTATAAAATCGAGACAGGCGCGGTTGAACATATCCTCGTGTTCCACCATCACCCAGTGGCCGCATTCGCTCACCAGGATCAAGCGCAGGTGGCAGACATTGCGGGCCAGCGCCATGATACCGTTCTCCGGCATCATTTTCTCCTCCAGTCCCCAGAAACCCAACACCGGGCACTCAAGTTCCGGCAGCCGGGGGGTGAGCACCGGCACCTGCATGGTCGCCATCACATGGCCGTTCATGATCTGCATGATCTGCATGCGTTCGGCCACCAGCTCATCGGTGGCAAAGCGCGGGTCGTGCATCAGGCCAGTGGCAAACAGGTCTTTCATGACCTCGGCGGTCACCGGCTCGCCGGAGCCGAATACCTTGAACACTTTCTGCATACCGGGCATCTGCTGGTACTCGTGCAACTCGCTGAGCCCGCCCGGTGCCATCAGCACCAGTTTATCCACCCGTTGCGGGCACTCCAGGGCGAGCCCCAGGGCAACGGCGCCGCCCAGCGAGTTGCCCACCAGGGTGCAGCGCTGCACCCCGGCGCAATCCAGTGTCTGGCGCACGCACTCGACAAAAAACGCCAGGAGGTGGTCGACATCATCGGGCTTGTCGGAAAAGCCGTAACCCACCAGGTCGGGCACGATGCAGCGGTAACCCGCCGCGACCAGGTGGGGGTAGTTGCCCTTGAAATTGCTGTGCCCGCTGGCGCCGGGACCGGAGCCGTGCAGGAACACCACCACCTCCGCGGCCGGGTCGCCCTCATCCAGGTAATGCATGCGATAGCCGTTGGCGCACTGTGCATAGCGCCCCTCTGGCAGGTGCCCGATCATTCCCATACTGATCCCTCTGTTGAGCCGGACGCGCCCGGCCTAGATGGCAAAATCGACGTTATCTTCACCGAACAGTACCCCGCCGAGATTGGTGGCGAAGGGTATCGAGTGATTGGCCACGTGCGCCTGGCTGCAGAGAATATCCAGGTGCCGGTTCAACAGCTCGCTGCCCTGGCGTATGCCACCGCTGCCGGCGGCCTTCAGCATCCTGCCGGACAGGGCGAGGCAGCGATCGGCGACCACCGCGGAATCGTAGCGGTAGCGCACCCTGTCCTCCAACGGGATGGGGCGGCCGGCGCGGCAGCAGGCCATCATCTCGTCGAAGTTGCGGATCATGGTGGTTTTCATCTCGTCTATGGAGGTGCGCACCTCGGCCGCCAGCACCCTGGCGAAGGGGTCGTTCTTCATTTTGGCCGGCCCTACCTGGCGGGTTTTGGCGACCTCGATGTAGGACTCCAGGGCCCCCTCACAGGCACCCAGCGTAGCGGTGCAAACGGCCCGCACGAATACCTGCATGAAGGGCATCCGGAACAACGGTTCGCTGTTCACCGCGTTACCGGGGTTGTCGCACAGGAAGCCGTCTATGGCTTTGTGGGTGCGATGCTCGGGGACGAATACATCCTCCACCACGATGTCATGGCTGCCGGTACCCTGCAGGCCCACCACGTCCCAGTTGTCCACAATCTGGTAATCGCTGATCGGCACCAGGAAGGTGCGGTAGTTGGCCATGTCGAAGGGCGCCTCCGGGGTCGGCACCACCGCGCCCAGGAACGCCCACTGGCAGTGCTCGCTGCCGCTGGAGAAGCTCCAGCGGCCGCTGAGGCGAAAGCCGCCCTCCACTTCCTTGACCTTGCCCACCGGCGCGTAGGAGGAGGAAATCAGCACCGTGGGATCATCGGCCCACACATCCTGTGCCGCCTCGTCCGGAAATACGCCCATCTGCCAGTTATGCACCGCCACCACCCCCAGCACCCAGGCGCTGGAGGTACAGTGGCGGGCTATTTCCAGGCCCACGCTGTAGAACACCTGGGGGTCCATGGCGTAACCGCCCCATTTGCGCGGCTGCAATATCTTGAAGAAACCCGCCTCGTGGAAATCCGCGATGGTTTCATCGGGCACCCGGCGCTCCAGCCGGCAACGCTCCGCCCGCTCCCGCAGGGCCGGCCCCATGGCCCGTGCCGCGTCCAGCAGCTGGCGGGCGCGGGGGCTGTCCAGCCCGCACTGATCAATGCCCACTGTACCCGCTACGCTCTCTGCGCTGTTGCTCACCATAGCCATCTCCCGGGGTGCCATCATCGTCGCTACTCCTGAATGTAATGTGGTTATCCGGTATCTAATACCGGCGAGCCACCCCGGCGCATCCTCCATTTGAGGTATTGCCGCTACTGGACCACGGCTGCGCCGAACGTGGTCGGCTCACCGAACAGCAGCCGGGGCGACTGGGGCTGGCGTCCATCGGTATCGCGCACCCCGTACTGCCGGGCCAGTTCCGCGCCAATCCACACCTGGCCGCTTTTGTCCATGAGCGCCGGGTCGCGGGCCAGGGCGTCGATCACCCGCCCGGTGAATTCAGGGGATTCCGTGGCATCGCGCAGGCCGGCGTATTTTTCCGGCTCGGCCGCGAACACCCTCAGGGTGCGCTCAGTGGCCAGCAGGCCCAGCCAGAGGGACAACACGGCCACCCGGTGGGGGCGAAAGTCCACCGCCATGTCGTGTGCCATTTTATCCACCGCCGCCTTGCCCGCGCCGTAGGCGGGCCCGTGCATGTAAATCCGGCCACCGAAGGACGAGGTGTTCACGATGAGGCCCTCGCCGTTGGCCAACAGCAGCGGCGCGGCAAACCAGCTGGCGGTGTAATGGGAACGCAGGCCCACATCGAGGATATCGACCAGCTCCAGCGGCTTTTCCCAGAATGGGCCGACAGCGGTCAGTGCGTCGTGAATAAGCGTGGCATTGTTTACCAGGATATCCAGCCGTCCCTGCTCGTCGCCGACCCGCTCGAACAGGCGCCGGGTATCGCGGTCATCCGCGTGATCGCAGAACACTGCAATCCCCCGCCCCCCGGCGGCCGTTACCGCCGCCGCGGTCGCTTCCACCGTGCCGGGCAGGGGCGCATCCCCTTCACGACGGGTGCGTCCCGTCACGTATACGGTCGCCCCGGTGGCACCCAGGGCCAGGGCAATCCCCCGCCCCGCACCGCGACTGGCGCCGGTAACCACCGCGACCCGATCTGACTGCAAGCCCATCTGTGCTCTCCTTTACCCGCTGCCGGCGCTTTATTATGATCCGCCTACACTTCAACATTACAGGTGTCCGCGCTGAGTTCCAACAGCGTTGCAGCCGCCAGGGCAGCATTAGCCATGCACCACCCCGTGCCGACCGGAGCAGCCTCCCGCACCCAGGCGCGGCCGCCGCGCCGCGGTCGCTACCTGGTCGCCGCCCTGGTATTCGCGACCTCGCAATGGAGTCTTGCGGCTGCGGCCACGGAGGCAGTCGACAGCCGCGAAGCCTACTCATCCGCCAGTCCAGCCTGGCTGCGCGCGGTGGGCAAACTGCACGTGCCCGGCAGTCGCTACCGGGCCGGCAGGCGCGAACACCTGCAGGAGAACTGCAGTGCGACCCTGGTCGTCAGCGGCCCGCGGCAACAGGCCGATACCATCATTACCGCCTGGCACTGCCTGGCCGACTACGACGACCTGAGCAAACCCATCACCTTTACCCTGCTGCCGGAGTTATCCGGCGCCCTGGAGCGCCAGGCCTACCGCCTGGCAGACGGCGGCGGCATGCACGCGGACTGGGCAATCCTGCGCCTGTACCAGCCCATTGCCGCCGAGGACATACAAGCGCTGGCCGTGCACCAGGAGCGCGCCAGCAGCGGGCGCGAGATCAGTATGGCGGGGTATTCCCGGGATGCGGGCATGGGCGCGGACGGCGCCCGGCTGACCTTTGATCGCCACTGCCGCATAACCGAGCAGGCGGCCGCGGCCAGCCACAGCGACTGTTTCGCTCACAAGGGCGCCTCGGGAGGCGCAGTGGTGCAGGTTACGGCCGCGGGGTTGGCGCTGTTCAGCGGGGTGATATCCCAGGGCAATGGCGCCGGCTTCAGCACCTTCGTGCCGGTTACCAGCTTTCGCAGTGCCATTACCCGGCACCTGAATTGAGCCCCGGGGGGCGGCGGCAACCCGGACAGCGGGCCTAGCTTTCCTCTTCCGCGGCAGCTGCCGGGCTGACGACCGCGGTCGCCTTTACCGCGTCCAGCGGGCCACCGCTGGCGTTATAGTCACGACCGGTCTTACGCGTGTCCCGATCGCTGATCCAGGCCCCGCGGGGCGCGGGAGCAGCGGTGCGCCTGCCGGAATCCACGTTGGTCGGCTGCACCCGCACCTCTTCGCGGCTGGCCAGGCTCTGCTCGCAGGCCACGTCGGTGAACGTGGTTTTGCCGCTCACCGCGTCCCGACACATGTAGATTTTTGCCGAGGCCAGTTGCGGGCCCAGCAGCAACAACAGCACCAGTACGGCCTTCATATTTCCACCTTGCGCCCGGGCGCGGCTTACTCACTCCCAAAAGCCTAGGGGGCGGCCACGCGGGAGGCCAGCATTAACTGTACATTTCGGCAATCGGTGCGGACAGGTGATCAGGCGTCGATACTGCCCAGCAGCTCCAGCGCCTCATCGCACCAGGCCAGGAACTGCTCGCCCTGGCGAATGCCCGCCACCAGGGCGAGGTATACCCCCTTGCGGCGGGTGGGCAGGGTCTGCGGCGAGCCGTAATGCCGGCGGCGTATTTTCTCGTAGAGGTAGAGGCGGCGCATCATCTCCTCGCGCCTGGCGGTGACCTCCCCGGCGATGTGCGCGGCGTTGTCGGCATCGAGGTTGTACAGCTTCACCAGCAATTCATCCTTGGCGGGCCGGCTGCGGGTACTGCTGTATACCCACCGCGCCAGGGCCTCGCGCCCGGGTTGGGTAAGGCCGTAGACGATCTTGTTGGGCTTGCCCCGCTGGTTGACCTCGCGCTTGTTGAGCCAGCCGCGCTCAGCAAGTTTGCGCAACTCCTGGTAGATCTGCTGGTGCGAGGCCTGCCAGAAGAAGCCCAGCGAGGTCTCGAAATCCCGCGCCAGCTCATACCCGGACAAATCGTCCTCGATCAGGGCCGTCATTATCGCGTGTGCCAGTGCCATGACTCATCCTGTCCCAATGCGGTTACCGCCACAGCATACTCCCCGCGAGCCCTGATATGCAAAAGCATGCATAAAGTGCTTGCTATGCAAATGATTGCATATTATCGTTGCCGGCCATGTACCCATGGGGCGGGGACGCCCCGTCCGTCGCTGCGAGGAATCAACAATGGCGCTTCCACCCGTCCTGCAAAACACCCTGTCGCTGCCGCTGGTGGCGGCACCCATGTTCATCATCTCCAATCCGGAGCTGGTCATCGCCCAGTGCAAGGCCGGGGTGGTGGGCTCTTTCCCCGCCCTGAACGCCCGCCCCGCCGCGGAGCTGGAAGTCTGGCTGCAACGCATCACCAGCGACCTGGCAGCCTACAACCAGGCCAACCCCGACCGGCCCGCGGCGCCCTTTGCCGTCAACCAGATCGTACACGGCTCCAACGACCGCTTGCAGCACGACCTGGAGATGTGCGTGAAGTACAAGGTACCGATCGTGATCACCTCCCTGGGAGCCAAGGAGTTTGTCAATGAGGCGGTACACTCCTACGGCGGCATCGTGCTGCACGACATCATCAGCGACAGGTTTGCCCGCAAGGCGGTCGCCAAAGGCGCCGACGGCCTGATCGCCGTGGCCGCCGGCGCGGGCGGGCACGCCGGCTCGATCTCGCCCTTCGCGCTGGTGCAGGAGATACGGGAGTGGTTTGACGGCCCGCTGCTGCTGTCGGGATCCATCGCCACCGGCGGCGGCATCCTCGCGGCCCAGGCCATGGGGGCGGACCTGGCCTACGTCGGCTCGGCCTTTATCGCCACCCGGGAGGCCAACGCCCAGCAGGCCTACAAGCAGGCCATCGTGGACTGCGACTCGGCCGACATCGTCAACAGCAATCTCTTTACCGGCGTGCACGGCAACTACCTGCGCCCCTCTATCGAGGCGGCGGGCATGGACCCGGATAATCTGCCGGACGGCGATATTGCCAGCATGAATTTCGGCTCCGGCGGGGATACGGACGCCAAGGCCTGGAAAGATATCTGGGGTTGCGGCCAGGGTATCTCCGCGGTGAAGGCAGTGCTGCCCACGGCAGACCTGGTGGCGCGGCTGGCAACTGAGTACCGCGCCGCCAGAGAACGCCTGCGCCCGGCCTGAAATCGGCCCCTGCTGGATCAGCCCCCGGGGGATTGCGCCGGCGCGGCGTACCAGTGCTCCGGTGGCACCAGCTTGGCCTGGTCCGGGTCGGCGACGTAATTGGGCGACATGATCTGCACGCCGTACTCGTTGAACACGTCCTGTATATTGCCGTGCAGGGCACTGTAGAGCCTGTTCATGTTGCGGGCGTCATCGCAGTAGGCATTGAGCTGGTACACCACGGTAAAATCGCCCAGGGACTGCTGTAGGACAAAAGGGGCCGGCTCCGTGCGCAGCCCCTGGGTGCGGCGGGCCGCCTGCAGGAGCATCGCCTCCACCTGGCGCCAGGACACGTCGTAGCCGATACCCACCTCGGTGTGCAGGATCAGGCCCGGGTCCCGCTGGTAACTGCTGTAGTTGATCACCGCACTGCCGAGCAGCATGGAGTTGGGGACATTGATTTCCTCATTCTTGAGCGAACGGATACGGGTATTCATGGTTTTCATATCCACCACCTCACCCTCCAGGTCCCCGACGCGGATCCGGTCGCCCTCGCGGAAGGCGCGGCGGTATATCAGGCTGTAACCGGCGATGATATTGGCGATGAAAGACGAGGAACCGATGGACAGGATCACACCGAAGAAAATACTCATGCCCTTGAAGGCTTCCGAGTCGGAGCCGGGAATGTAGGGATAGGCAATCACCAGCCCGAACACGATGACCACCACCCGCACGATGCGATAGGTAGGCAGGGCCAGGTCCCGATCAAAGGTTTCCAGGCGAATCCAGCCGCGGTCCACCCGGGCGAAGAAAGTGTGAATGACCCGCAGGAAAAAGCGGATCACCACCACCAGCACCGCCAGGAACGCCAGGTCCGGCAACGACGCGACCAAACCCGCGCTCATTTCCTTCAGGGGATCCAGTATCAGGCGGAAAATATCCACGGCCAGCGGACGCGTCCAGGGATACAGGCCCAGGGCTGTTTCCAGCCACACCAGCACCAGCAGGAACAGCATCAGCGTGCGCAGCCCGCGCAATATCCCCCCCAGCCAACCCCATATCTGGCGGGAGTTGATGACGCGGTGAGAGGCCTGCTCAATCTGCTCCAGTTGCCCTTTCAGGCGCCGCTCCACCAGCCGGTTCAGCCAGCCAAACAGCGCCGTGATCGCCCTGTAAAGCAGCGCAGCGAGCAGGGAGATACCCAGCAGGATGCCCGTGTTGCGCAACAATCGTTCGGGCGCGCGCATCTCGCGGTAGTCCCCTACCGCGTGGATGACGCGACGCATGGACGAAGTCGCCAGCAGTTGCAATGACACCTGTTCCAGCTCGGCATCCGGGGGATAGAAGATGACCAGCGTCTCCTCGTTCGCAACCAGCGCCACGCCGTCGCCAATGGTTTCAACGGTGATCGCGGCGGGATCCTGTTCGGTATTGTCGGCCAGGGCCACGATGCGCTGGCGCACCTCCCTGGCCCGAAACCAGGCGGGCAGCGCCGAAGTTCCCCTGAGACGGAACAGCACCTGGCCGTCCACGGTCACCGGGGCGACCATGGTCGAATCATCCCCCACCAAACCAGCTGCAGATTCTGCAGCCAGGGCGGGGACAGCCAGCGCAGCCACAAGGAGCGCCAGCCCGAGGCAGACACCACGCAGCATATGGATTTCCCTGCTCCAGGATTGAACCGGCTCAAGCATATACTTGAGCGGTATCACCGGGCAATCTCCAGCTGCCCTACAGGTCGCTGAACTTCACCACCCGGGCGTTGACCGGCGGATGGCGGTCGGCGCCGATCCAGCGCCAGCACAGGGTGCCGTTGCGGTGGCCCGCGGTTTCCACCCAGTTGGCCTGCGGCGGCCGCTGGTGGGCCACCACGATGCGCACGCTGCCATCGGCCTCACAGGTGGCGGTGTGCTTGTTGAAGTGGATGTTGTGGTAGCGGTAGTCCAGCGATTCCATCCACCAGTTCTGCAGTACGAAGTTCCAGGTCTGGCAGTCCGGGATATCGGTCGCCTCTATCAGCAGGGCCTCGTCTTCGTCCAGGGCCCAACTGCTGTGGAAATAGTAAATATTCGGGTCGCCGCCTATGGCCTGGCAGAAGGCCTGGTCGGCGGGGGCCACTTCATTGGTGGTAGCCAGGAAACCCTCGGCCCAGCCCTCGAACAGCCCGGTGGTATTGCGCACGAACTGGGTGACACCCTGCAGGGCCTTGTCCAGCTGCTCCGCGGTCAGGGGTGGCGGCCTGTCCTGCTCGGCGCCTATGCGCTCGATGCGAATTTCCGCCGGCTTCTCGGTGCGTCGGTCCTGGAAGGTCTGGCGCACGTTGATGGCATTGGTTTCAGGGCCCATGGGCAGCCAGTTGCCGGGCTGCTGTCGCTGGCTGACGATGATCTCGAGACTGCCGTCCGCGCCGATATCCATATCCCGGGAATCGAGGTAGCCATCGGTTTTCATCCCGCCACCGGTGCTGTAGCGATTGATCACGGTACCGAAGCCCAGGTAATCAACGCTGCCGCGAGTGCCGGTGATGCGGTAGTCGTGGCGGGGATTGATGCTGGCGCTCTGGTAGTAGTTGTCCGGGTTGTCGGCGCCCATCTTGATGGTTTCATGCACCGGGCAGCGCAGTACCGGGAAGTCGGCGCCGCCGGTTTCCAGGAAGCTCTCCAGGCCGGCCCGCAGCATGCGCGTCAGGTAGCGATAGCCCTCGGCGCGATTGAAAGCATCCTGCGGGGCCCTGGGGGCGTTGAGCAGTTCCCCGGCCTCCTTCAGCGCGTCGCAAAAATCCGCCCAGGCCGCTCCGCTGAGCACCCTGTCTGTAGAGGTCTGTTCGCTCATTTCTCTTCTCCCTGCTGATCCATCGTCAAACCGTAGCGCCGGGCGTACTCCCCGAACAACTCTTCCACCTGCGCGCGGGAAATACCGTAGTCTTCGAGGCGGTATTCATGCCTGCCGTGCTTGCCCCGGGGATTGTCCCGCAGCCACCGCGCCATGGCCTCCCTGCCCGCCTCACTCAGGGCCTCGCCGCGCGCGGCATATATCGCCTCGATTGCCGGCCAGGGATCGGCCACGAAATCGTCGTGGTGCAGGTCCAGGAACTGACCGGGAAACTGCGGCTGCAGCCGCGCCCGGTCTGCTTCAAAGGTACGCGTATAAATCCTGAGCATGTCCATCCAGTCCCGGCCGATCTCCCGACGATCGATATGGTCGGATCCGCTTTTGCGCAGAACCTCGCTGAAACTGCAACCCGAGGCGACCAGGCTCATGGGCGAGCGGTGCGTCTGCACGATGATGGCATCGGGATAGTATTTCAGAATCTGGGTCAGCCCCAGTTGGTGAAATGGCGCCTTCAGCACCCACAGGCCCGGGTGGCGCGACTGCAATAACTGCAGCTGCAGCTTGTGCCAGGCGTAGCTGTCACGGGTGCAGAGCTGGGCGTACAGCCAGTTGGCGTAACTGGGTATATGGAACATGGCGGAGTACTCAACCGACATGAAATTGCGGTTGAGGAGCATATAGCATTCGTCGGGCTCCTCTGCAGCCAGCAGGTGGGTGGCCAGGAAACCGGGCAGGAAGGTCTCGGTCAGCGCCACGCCCTCACGCTGCCTGGCAATGCGCGGGTCGCTCTCGTAGGTCGCGGTCTCCGGCGGCGGCACCGGGTCCTGGGCCTCCCACAGGCGCAGGGTGCGGTTGCCACTGTCCTGGTTGAGCATATGGTGCAGCGCCGTGGTACCGGTGCGCGGCAGGCCCACGATGAACACCGGCCTGCGTATTTCTTCATCGCGCACCTCAGGGTGGGCCTCCAGGTAGTCGACGATGGCGAGGCGTGTGGTCAGCCCGGCGTTGATGGTCATCTGCGCGCGGAGCTTGCCAAAGTCGTTCAGGCGCGCCTCGGTGTTGAGGGAACGCACCAGCCGCTCCAGCGGCTCGCGAAAATCATCGCCGCCAAAATCGGCGAGGCCGGTTTGCGCCTGTGCCGCGCGCAGCAATTCTTCAATATCCAGCACCGGGTGATTCCGTATCCATGCAGTCGGGCACAAGCCTATTACCGGGGCTGGCTACGGGCAATATAAGCTGCGCACAAACCCTGTTTTGCGCTCGCTAGCGAGCCGACAGTCTGCCCTGGTACAAGATACAGAACTGGGACTACAGCAGCTGACCGAGCAAAAAGTGCTTGCCACGACTGCGATGACACGCCAGCGCCAGCAATAGTTCCGCGGTGGCCAGGGCATCCAGCAGGGCGTTGTGCCCCTGGTAGGGCGGCAGGCCGTAGCGCTCGCGGCAGGCGTGCAGGCGCAGGTCGCCGGGTTTGATCACCTGCTCCCGGCGGCGCAGCAGGGCCTCCTCCTGCAGCAGGGTGTCCACCACCGGCAGCAGCACCGGGGCGTTGAAGGCCTGGCGGCTTACCCGGTTGAGGAAGGCCATATCCAGGGCGGCATTATGGAACACCAGTACCCGACCGGTGGCGGCCTCGAGAAAATACTGCAGTACCTGTTCGCCGGGCTCGGCATCGGTCAGCTCGCAGTCGCGCAGGCTGTGTATGGCAGCGCTCTGGCCCACCGAGTTCTCGGCCCTGACCAGGTGATGCCGGGCGGACTCCAGGACGATGGCGCCGCGCTCCACCACCACCCAGCCGACACTCAGTAACTCCCCCTCATTGACATCCAGTGAGGACATCTCTGCATCGACCACCAGAAAGGATACCTGGCGCCAGTCTGCCCCAGTGGCAGGCAAGGGCGCCTGCCAGCATTGCTGCAGCGCTGTTCCCTCCACCCGTTTCTTGAAGAGCAGCCTGCGCAGGCGCAACTTCCACATCATCCCATGCCCGCTCTGAAGGTCTGCCTGACTGCGGACTGGGCGTCATCGATGATCGTGAAGGCATCGCGCAACTGCTCCTTTGCCATTTTCGGCAAATCTTTGGGATTGATGTGGTTGGTGACTTTTTCACCGCGGACGATCTGGCCGCACTGGTGTTTTATCCGCTGGTGCTGGATAAAGTGCAGGGCGTCGACCAGGTTGCGGCTGTCGACGATGGTCATATGCTTGCCCTGGGCCAGCGCCCGCAGGCGCTCATGGGTATTCACCGCGCTGATGCGGTTCGCCAGGGCCCGCAGTCTCACCATCTCGGTAATCGGCAGGACGCCGCGCTTCTTCAGGTCCAGCACATCGCGTTGCTCGCCATCGCGATCGAGGACAAAGCGGCGGAAAATACCCAGTGGCGGCCTGGTATCCAGGGCGTTGGCGGCGAGTGCTGCCAGGAAAATGGAATTGCTGGAAGACGTCTCCAGCATGGTCTGCTGCAACTGCTGGCACAGCGAGGAAGTGCCATGGATGCTGCGCAGGTCGAAGAATATGCTCACGCGCATGGCCGCGTCGGGCGTCGGGGTGGTAACCCAGCGCCGCACTTTCTGCTGCCAGGCCGACAGCGTCTGCCGCCACTCTTCCGTTTTGGCCATGATTTCGCCGGGGCAGTAGACATAGCCGCAGGCGTTGAGACCATCACAAACCATTTCCGCCAGGCTCTGGAACCAGGGCAGGTGCTCGGGCTGTACGCCGTTATCGATGATGATGCCGTTGTCCTGGTCGGCTCCCAGCAACTGCTCCGCCCGCGCCTGGGAGCCGAAACCCACCCAGCACCAGGACACCGGTGCAGGGCCCAGCCTCTGCTCGGCGATCTGGATCAGGCGCACCGTCACGGCATCGCTGATGGCGGTGAGTATCTGGCTGACCTGCTCGGCTCGCATGCCGGCATTCACCCACTGCACCATGAGGTTGGGCATACCGGCAACGAGGCCTTTTATTCCCTCCACATCGTGCTGGCGCGAGATATGTTGCACCAGGTAAACGGGATCGTCCTGCTTGGCCAGGATCAGGTCCGAGGTGGTGACGATACCCTTGAGTTCGCCATCCAGCATGACCGGCAGGTGATGGTAGCCGCGCCGGGTCATCAGCAGGGTGGTGGCAAAAATGCTCTGGCTGGCATCGATGGTTTCCGGGTTGGGTGTCATGATGTCTCCCACCGGCGTAGCGGGCGGCAGGGCCAGGGCGACGAAGCGTACCCGCAGGTCGCGGTCCGTCATGATGCCGGCCAGCCTGCCCTCCTCCACCACGAATGCCGAGGAGACCCGGCGCGCGGCCATCACCTGGGCGGCGTGTTGCACCGTGTCGGTGGGTTTTACCGTCAGCAGATCGGTGCTCATCACGGTGCGCACCTCCTGCATCATGGTGTTGGGTTCGGGTTGGTAGCGGGCCGCCCGGCGCAGGCGCCGACTGCGCTGGCTGGTGAAGTAGCGGTCGAAGTTGCGATCGCGCTCCCGCAGGCCCTGGTAGGCTTCATCGGGCAGCAGGTACAACAGCGCGTCCTCGATGACAGTGGCCTGCACCTCACCCTGTTCGGCGTTCAGGCCGCCGATATGGAAACTCTCCCCCTCCCCCAGTCTATCCAGCAGCTTGTTGTCGCTGTCGCGTATTTCAACCGCGCCGCTGCGCACGATGCGCAACCCCTTCTCGGGCGTCTCCCGGTTGAACAACTCGCCGCGGCAGTGGTATTGCACCCGTATTTTATCCACCACCGCGTAGAGCTCGGCCTTGCCCAACTGGTTGAAGGGCAGCGACTGCTCCAGGAATTCGGCGACCGGCACCAGTTCCGGCACCGCGAGCTGCGGCACAGCCGGCTCCTGAATGCCTGTGGCGGTGCTTGCATCGGATTGCTCGCTCATCAGTTCCCCAGGTGATCCTGTGGTTGCAGGAAAGCCGTGGCAACGTCGGCAAAGTAACTGCTGCCGCCGGCCATCGCCACCAGCCGAATGCGCTGTCCAGGGAGCGGTTCATTGCCCAGCACCAGACGCCATTCCAGCCCCTGGCCGTCCACCGCCCGCATCGTGGTCGGCGGGCTGTCCTCACCGGGCATGGCCACGCCCAGCACGGCGCCATCCAGGGAGTGGGATGAAATCAATACCAGTTCCAGGCTGCCTTCCGTGATCTGCGCCAGCCGCAAATGAAACTCCTCGTTCTCCAGGTCACAGGCGCCGCTTGGATAGCGGCAGTTGCTCTTTTCAACCAGCGGATAGGACTGACCGGGTATCGCCGCCTGGGGTTTTTCACCGGCGAACTGCCCGGCGGCGAACCAGGCCAGCACCGCTAACACGGGCGCCACGATCATGGCGATGACTACATGCTTGTTAGTGAAAACCATAGAAACTAATCCTTCCGGAATCAAAAAAGGAGGCATCGCGAACGATGCCTCCTGCGTTTCCCGCCCGCTACCTAGTGGTCATGGGCAGTGCTGGCGCCCGCCGGGATACGGATGTGATCCACCAGTTCGCGCACGCTGGCCGGCGGCGGCGCGGTTACTTTGGTCACCGCCGCGGCGACCGCGAAGTTGACGACCGCGCCGACACAGCCGAAGGCGTTGGGCTCGATACCCAGGAACCAGTTGGGCTGCATGCTGCCCAGGAACTCGGTGCCGGGGATGAACATGATACCTTTATGCTGGAACACGTAGAACAGGGTGACGCCGATACCGGCCACCATGCCCGCGATAGCGCCTTCCTTGTTTACCCGGTCGCTGAAGATACCCATCATCAGCGCGGGGAAGATGGAGGACGCCGCCAGACCGAAGGCCAGGGCCACCGTTCCCGCCGCGAAACCCGGTGGATTAAGCCCCAGGTATCCGGCTCCCAGGATGGCCAATGCCATGGCAACCCGACTCGCGGCGAGCTCCTGCTTCTCGGAGATATTCGGCGCGATCATGCCCTTGAGCAAGTCGTGGGAGATGGCCGAAGCGATGGCCAGCAGCAATCCCGCCGCAGTGGACAGCGCCGCCGCCAGGCCTCCCGCCGCCACCAGCGCGATAACCCAGTTGGGCAGCTGCGCGATCTCCGGGTTGGCCAGTACCATGATGTCGTTGTCTATCTTCACCATGTCATTGATCGCCGGATCGGCGCTGTACTGCACCAGGCCGTCGCCGTTCTTGTCCTCGAATACCAGCAGGCCGGTGGTCTCCCAATTCTTGAACCACTGGGGCCGCTCCTCGTACACCAGGAACTCGCCGGGCTCGGGCTCAATGGTGAGCATCAGGTTCAGGCGCGCCATGGCGCCAACCGCCGGGGCAGTGGTGTAAAGGATGGCAATGAATACCAGGGCCCAGCCGGCCGAGGAGCGCGCATCCTTGACCTTGGGTACCGTGAAGAAACGGATGATAACGTGGGGCAGGCCCGCGGTGCCGATCATCAGGGACATGGTGTAGGCGAACATGTTCAGGGTGCTGAGGCGCACATCCGTCGTATACTGCTTGAAGCCCAGGTCCACCACGATGCGGTCGATCAGGTCCAGCAGGTAGATCTCGGTACCGGCCACCTTACCGCCCAGTCCCAGTTGCGGCAAAGGGTTGCCGGTCAGCTGCAGGCTGATAAAAATTGCCGGGATGGTGTAGGCCAGAATCAGCACGCAGTACTGGGCGATCTGGGTATAGGTAATGCCCTTCATGCCACCGAGTACCGCGTAGAAGAACACGATCACCATGCCGACGAACAGGCCGGTAGCGTATTCCACCTCCAGGAAGCGGGAGAAAGCCACGCCAACGCCCTTCATCTGGCCGATAACATAGGTCACAGAACACAGGATCAGGCAGATAACCGCCACTACCCTTGCGGTCTTCGAATAGAAGCGATCGCCGATGAACTCCGGCACCGTGAACTTGCCGTACTTGCGTAGGTAAGGGGCCAGCAACATCGCCAGGATGACGTAACCGCCGGTCCAGCCCATCAGGAACACCGAACCGCCGTAACCCATGAAGGAAATCATGCCCGCCATGGAGATAAACGACGCCGCGGACATCCAGTCAGCGGCCGTCGCCATGCCGTTGGAGACGGGGTGTACGCCGCCACCGGCGACGTAGAAGTCCTTGGTCGATCCGGCCCGGGCCCAGAAGGCGATACCGAGATACAGGGCGAAGGTGCCGCCCACGAAAAGATAACTGAGTGTTTGCAGATCCATCGGGGCCGCTCCTATTCTTCTTCCACGCCGAACTCGATGTCCAGCGCGGCCATTTTCTTGGCGTAGTAGAAAATCAATACTACAAATGTGTAGATAGAACCCTGCTGGGCAAACCAGAAGCCCAGCTTGTAACCACCTATCTGGAACTGGTTCAGGAAATCAAATAGCAGGATACCGCAGCCGAAACTGACCACGAACCAGACCACCATCAGCTTCACCATCAGCGACACATTGCGGCGCCAGTACTCTTTCGCCTGTTGTTCTGTCAAAGGGGACATAGCACACCTCCTCGGTGTTGTTATAGTTGCAGCCACTCCGACTATACCGGGAGTGCCTGCCACTGGATGTTAGACCTTGGTCGAGAGACCCCTAGAAGCCATACTTGACCGCCATCTGGATCCGGCTCATGTCACCGTCCCGGCCGTCTTCGAGCTCCTTGCTGGCCAGGATCAGCTCGCCGCCGATGGACAGCTTGGGCGCCGGCAGCCAGTTCAGGTTGGCGTGCAGCGACTGGTACTTCTTGGCGAGAGAGTTGGCGCCGGCGAAATCACTGACATCGGGATTGTCGGCCTCGGAGGCGGAGATTGAGAACGTGCTGCGCCAGCGATCGCTCCAGAAGTGCTCATAGGCGAGGAAAGCGCCCCAGGTATCGACCGTCTTGATATCACCTGCGGAGTTGATGTAGCCATCGTTGAAGGAATTCAGGCCCATGTAACGCCCCAGGGCGTCGCCGTAGTTGAACATATAGCTGATATTGTCCATACCCAGCTGCCACTTGCCCGCGAAGCTGAGGCCATAGCCGAACTGGTCGTCCTTATCGTTCTCGGTGGCGCCGTCGGCACTGCGATTCTGGTACATCAACTCGCGACCGAGCGCTGCCGCCGACCAGCTCAGGTCACCCCACTGGCCGTTGTAGCGTGCCACCAGGTCGGGCATTTCCTGGCCATTGTCGTACACCGTGCTGCCGTTGGCGTCATTGAGGCGGGTGGCGGGGTTTTCCGCGGCGAACTGCAGGTTGCCGACCGTCCAGCGAATCTGCGGCTGGCGGACGAAGATGGTACCGGCCGGGCCCACGAAATCCAGCAGGTTGGGCAGCGCGGCCACGTTGAAGAAGGTGGTCCAGGTCTGGCCGGCCAGAAGCGAACTATCGGAATTGTAGTCCCACTTCACGAATGCGTGGCGCAGGCGCGGACTCCACGAGTTGGATATGCGCTCGTCACCCTGGTTGCTGAGCATGAAGTCCAGCTCTATCCGCGTGCCGATCATCCCGGCGTCGGTCTTGGTGGCCGTGGTGAAGAAAAAGCGCGAGGTTTTGGCGGTGAAGTTGGTCGACTGATAGGAATCCGCGTTACCCGTAGCCGGTTGTACCGGTACCAGTGATGGTACGTAGAAATCCTCTATCAGGTTATTCGGCTTGCCTTCATTGTAATCGGAAGTGATGGCGTCGAGCTGGATGAAGCCGCCATAGGTAAACTTGGTGCCCTTGGCAATCGGCCGGGCCTCCTCTATCTCCGCCTGCAGCTCGGTCTTGTTACTGGCAATGGTCTCCTGCTGGGAGGAAACCTGGCTTTTCAGTTCCTGCAGTTGGCGCTCCAGTTCCTGGATTCGTGCATCCACGTCATCTGCCGTCGCTGCGGTAGCGGCGCTCAGGGTCCCTAATGCAATGACTGCGGCTGCCAGAGGTTTCATTTTGTTCATGGTGCGAGCTCCCTATCTAGGTATTGTGGGTCGAGCGTGCACAGTAATAACGGCATAAGGCGGGACAACACATTGGACTTTGGTCAAAAACCGGGCGCACCCTGGACTAAAGTCCAATACTGGCCAGGCCCTGGCTGCCTAAACTGGTCGTATTGGAATTTGTTGAGAGCTTCAAAGCGACCATCCAGGCCCGCTTTCCTGTAGCCGGGCCGCTGTGCCCGGCTTTTTTCCCTTTACAGCCGCGCACCACTGCCGCGACAATGCCCCTATAACAACAAAGGGGAGTCGCCCGTGAGCTCCGAGGGTTTTTCTATCCTCATAGCAGATGATCACCCGCTGTTTCGCAGTGCCCTGCAGCAGGTTCTGGGACAGCTGTATCCGGACGCCGTGTTGTACGAAGCCGCCGATGTGGCCGGCCTGCAGCAGCAGGTGGAGGCCCGCCGCGGAATCAGGCTGTTGTTGCTGGACCTGCATATGCCGGGAGCGCTGGGATATTCCGCCCTCTCCTGGTTTACCGGGCAGTATCCCGACACGCCGGTTATCATGATCTCCGCCAATTCCCACCCCGACACCGTGCGCCGGGCCATCGATCATGGCGCAGCGGGCTTCCTGTCGAAATCTGCCGACATCGAAGCCATGGCATCGTGCATCGAGCGGGTCATGGCCGGCGAGCGAGGCCTGCATCCGGGCCTGGACGCGATGGGACACGGAGCCAGCCTGCAGTCACTGGATGTGGCAGAGGCCCTCGCCAGCCTCACTCCCCAGCAGTTTCGCGTGGTATCGATGCTCTCCGACGGCCTGCTCAACAAGCAGATCGCCTATGAACTGGCGGTGAAGGAAGCCACTGTGAAGGCGCATATGACGGAAATCTTCCGCAAGCTGGGGGTTCACTCGCGCACCCAGGCGGTACTGGCCCTGGGCAGCCTGGCGGTGGACCCCCCAACGGAACTGACCACCCCCCCTTAGCGGCGGGCCATCGATGGTCGAATAAATTCGACCCTACACTGTAGGGCCGATTTCAATCGGCCAGCGGCCTCAGCCGAATAAAGGGCACCCCACAGCGTAGGGCCGATTTCAATCGGCCGACGGCCTCAGCCGAATAAATGGCACCCCACAGCGTAGGGCCGATTTCAATCGGCCGAAGGCCTCAGCCGAAGTGGAAGAAGCAGAGCTTGTTGCCGTCCGCATCGCGCACATAGCCGCCGTAGAACATATCGGGAATACGCTGGCCCGGTTCGCCCTCACAGCTTGCACCCAGATCCAGGGCCCGGCGGTAAAACTCGTCCACTTTCTCTTTTGAACCCGGGTTGATGGCGACCATGTTGCCGTTGCCCGGGGCGGGGTCTTTTTCATCGTAGGGAACACAGACCGCCAGCATGGGCTTGTCCATGCCGGTGCCGATGAAGGCGATGCGGCCCGCGTCCATCAGTATGGAGGCACCCAGGGGCGCCAGCAGCTCGGAGTAGAATTTCTTGGCGGCGTCCATATCGCGGACGCCGATTGTTACATAACCGATCATGGTGTTTCTCCCTGGATGCTTTCAGTAAAAGTCGGGCGCCAACAGTAACCCAGAAGCCAGAGAAACCACAAGCTGGCGCCAGCCTAAGGAGCCTGTACCGTACATTGCATACTTCATTCATTTGCTCCTACAGGTATCCGGTTTCCCGGGCGGCGCGCAACAGCAGGCGCCGGAACGCACCGCGGGGCAGCAGCCGCTTCAGCAACGGCGGCAGGCCGGTGCCGGGACCGGTGAAGATATTGGATTTACCCGACTTCACCCCTTCGAGAATATCGCGCGCCACCACCGAGGGATGGGCGCCTTGATCAGCGTAATGGCGCTGCATGCGCTCGATCTGTTCGCGGGAGAAACCCATGCGGTCGTCGTGTTTGACGATGGCCGTATTGATGACCCCCGGGTGCACGCAGCTGACCCGGATAGGCGTCCCGGCCAGTTCCATCTGCAGCACCTCGCACAACCCCTCCACCGCGTACTTGCTGGCCGCATAGGCCGCCATGTTGGGCATGGGCGTGACCGAGGCCGCCGAGGCGATATTGACCAGGTGGCCGGCTATACCCCGGGCCTGCCACAGCCGCAGGAAGGCCCGGCTGCCCCAGGCCACCCCCAGCACATTGATATCCAGGGTCCGGCGCCACTGCTCCGGGGTGGTGTCCAGGAAAGCGGCCAGGTAGCCGATGCCGGCGTTGTTCACCGCGATGTCCGGCAGCTTGCCCTGCGCGTCCAGCTCCGCGACCAGGGTTTCAAACGCCTCCTGGTCGGACACGTCGAGCAGCGCATGCCGATATCCAACGCCCAGCTTCTCCACTTCCTGCCGCAGGCTGTCCAGGCCCGCCTGCTCTACATCAGTGGCTACGATGTCGGCCCCTTCCCGGGCAAAGGCCAGTGCCACCTCGTAGCCGATACCGGAACCCGCGCCGGTAATAAAGACCGTCCTGTTGCTGAAACCTTTGCCCGCCATAAAACTCTCCCGAACCGTGAGCGTGAGTGCTAGAGCTTACTGCTGGTACCCCGCCACTCTTACTGCGATGGCACCGGCGCGTTTGCGACCATCAGCGACTAGGGGGCCACTTCGACACTCGGCGGTGCCCAGGAACCTTTACCCAGGGGCAGGATCGAAAGATCAGCCGTGGCGGGTTCCGGCCAGTAGAGGCGCAGCACCATGTAGATGGGCCCGTCCGGCGCCGGCAGCCAGTTCGATTCCTTCTCCTTGCCGGGGGGCTCGTGCTGGATGTAGATGGTCAGCGAGCCGTCGGGGTTTTTCTGCAATTCCGGCAGCATGGGCGAGTTGATCAGGTAGCGGTTTATGGGGTTCTCAATCAGCAGCTGGCTGACGCCGTCGTACATGGTGACCGACCAGAACGCCTTGACCGGCGGGTACTGTCCGGCGGGAAAGGTGAGCGTGTAGTTGTGCTTGCTGCCATCCAGTTCCTTGCCGCTGGCGTCCACGCGGGTCAGCGGATACACGGCCTCGGCAGCGTCGTTGCCGTACAACCCGGCTTTCACCGCTGCGGCGCGCTTGAGCCAGTCGCCATTGTAGTAGGCCTTGTCACCGAACAGGGAGCCGGTGGGCCAGCCGTTCAGGTCGTGCATGCCCGAGGCCAGGTACTTGGCCACCCTCTCCTCGCCAGCCTTCATGCCCTCCACTATCGCCTGCCTCTCCGCCGCGGAGATATCCTTGAGTTTGACTGTCTCGCCGGCGCCAACGCCCAGTATGGCCAGCCGGGCACGAATGTCCTTGCTGGTTGCCGATGCGGGCACGAATTCGAGGGCCGCGTCAAGGTACTGCCAGAAATTGTCCTTGATACCGGCCGTGTTGGCGGGCAGGAAATCGATCTCTGGCGCGGCCGGTGGAGCCGGCTTGTCCAGGAAGGCAGACAGTGGCTGCGCCTTATAACCGGCCTGCACCTTTTTCACGTTGTCCATATCCGCGGGGTTGTAAAGCTGAGTGCGGATAACGGCAAAGCTGAAGGGCGTGGTCGACTGGAAGACCTTGTCGATGCCCGCCGGCTTTTCGCCCTTCCAGCCCGGCCCAACCACCAGGTAGCTGCCGGCCCCGGTGCCCGTGGCACGGGTGCCGATGTAGCCGTAGTTATAGGTATTGCCGTCGACCAGTTGCACCACGTAATAGCGGTTCCCCTCCACCTCAGGTACCGAGATCACCATCGGTTCGGCGCGTAAATCCAGCCACAAAAAGGAGTACGGCGTATCGCTGTTGGGCGTCACCACCGCGGTGTCCTTGTAAGTGGCCACCCGCGCAGTGTTGAGTATCTGGTTGAACGGCGCCTTGAACTGGCTGGAATTGCGGTCCACCGCGAATTCATACATCACCGAGTAGTTCATCACGATGGGCAGGCCGTAGATAAAGCCCTCTTCCGCAATTGTCCGAACTGCATCCAGGTCGGGGTTGCCGGTATCCTCAGCTTCGGCAACCAGACCGAGGCTGGCGGCCGCCAGCAGCGCTGCCGCCACCAGGCGCGCGGTGGGCTTGTGCAGCTTACTCATGGATATTTCTCCTTTGGAAACCAGGTCCAGCTAGTAAAAACAGATTCCGGGCGTAGTTCGGCATCACGAAAGGCTTGCTCGATTTGGCCTCGACCCGGTACTTGTCCTGTAGTTTGTTGACCACGGCCACGTCGGCCGGGTCGCGGTCGTTCACCAGGATACGGATCACCACCGCCACATAGGGAGTGTCGAACTCGTCCACGGTGAGGTGGTAGCTGCCGCCGCCATAAATCACTTTGTTCATGTAGCCGTCGTTGTTTATCACCATCATGGACAGGTAGCGCTCGCCGGCGTCCGGCAGGGTAACGGTGGCGCCCTCGGAGATATCAAACACCCCCAGGCTGTAGAGCGTATCGCGATTCATGCGAATCACCGGCTGGCGGTCTATCGGCGTGAGGGATTTGTTGGTCTTGAACCTGTTGATGCCCCCCGCCTCCTTCAGGATGCCGGCGAACTCGTGGTCCGCCTGGGCCCGGGCAAAGTTGTCGACGTTGACCTCAATAGGCCCGCTGGCCGCGAGCGCATTCGATGACAACCATGCCGATACGACAAGGGAGTATATAGCAGCCAGGCCGTGGGTCTTCATTTTGCTGGACTCCCATCACTTGCGGCTGAGAATGATTGCACGTCCGCAGGGGAATGGGAATAGACGCCGCGTCGATGGTAATACCCCGCGGCACCAAAAGCTTGACACTATGCACCACATCTATTGACGGAGTGCCTGGTGGAACTCGCCACCCGGACGCCAGGGTATTCAACAGGCCTGCCTGGGGCTACCTGATACGTTCATAACTTATCTCCCGCGCTAGCGGTTCAGAACAGCTTGCGCAACAAGCGCGGGTAGGAATTGGGCAGAAACCGCGCCAGCCAGAACAGGGTGCGGGAATGCTTGCCGGCCAGGATGCGTCGCTTGCCGCGGCGCAAACCGTGGATAATTTCGGCGGCGCACTGCGCCGGCGGCGTCTGCAGCATGCGGTCCGCCTGGTCGGCGAATAGGCGGTCCTCGGCCGTGGCCGCGGCGCAAACCCGGCCGGCCTTGTCGATATTGGTTTTAATGCCACCCGGGTGCACACAGACCGCCCGCACCCCGGTGCCCTCCAGTTCACTCCACAGCGCCTCGGTCAATCCCCGCACCGCGAACTTCGACATGTTGTAGGCGCTCTGGGTGGGAAAACCCAGCAGGCCGAAGACGCTGGAGATATTGACGATACAACCCTCCCCCTGCGCCAGCATCACGGGCAGGAAGGCCTTGGTGCCGTACAGCACGCCCCACATGTTGATACCGAGCTGCCACTCGTACTCCTCGATACTGGTGTGATTCACCGTGCCAAAAACCGTGGCGCCGGCGTTGTTGATGACATAGTGCACGGCGCCGAAATCGCGCTTCACCTCGGCGGCATGATCGAACACCGCCTCGCGGCTGGAGACGTCCAGGGTATAGGCGCGGACCTCCACCGCGGAGCCTGCACTGGCGATCTTCGCCAGCGTCTCGTCCACCGCGGCCCGGTTGATATCGGACAGTGCCAGGCGCGCGCCTGCGGCGGCCAACTGGATGGCAAGCTCCCGACCAATGCCGGAGCCCGCCCCGGTGACGACCACGACCTTGTTATCGAACATCTTCAAAACTCCTGATCAGCAATTGCCTGCTCTTCAATTACCCAGCTCGGCCATCACGAACTGGCCGATGCGCTCCGAGTAGCCCTGGATAATTTCGGGGGCCAGGTTCCACATGGGTGGCGCGGGACACAGGTGGTCGGCTACCGCCCATAGCGGCTCGAGTTTTACCCGCACCTCGTCCAGGCTGCCGGCGGCGACAAAGGTTTCCACCATGGCGTCCGGCACGCTGTGCTTGAACGTGGTGATATCGCGATTGGCCTCGATACCCGCCTGGCAGGCCTTCGCCTCCGCCAGGAAACCGTGCTCCGCGAAGAACGACTCGTACTGCCCCGCGCTGGCGTAGTAGGCCACCGTCGAGCGGGCATCCTCTATCGCCTGGGCCTTGTCGTCGTTGATCGCCACCCAGGGCCAGATGCTGACCAACACGTCTTCGCGCTTGCGCCCCTGCTTCTGTAGTTCGTCGCGAAAAGCGGGCGCCATCTTGTTCACGGTCCAGTCCACCGACCACATCGGGTGGCCGATTACACCGTCGGCAATCTCCGCACTCAGGCGCACCAGTTTCTCCCGCAGCGCCGCGACGATGATGGGGATCCTGGCGCGCTGGGGGGGCGCCGTTTGCAGCATGTCCTCGAAATGAGCCTTGAAATAGGTGCCCTCGTAGGGTTGCAGGCCCCGGTGTGCGCCGGCCTCGATATGGCGTATCACCTCGATGGTTTCGCGCAGGTGCGTCAGGGGCTTGATGTCCGGCGTGCCGTAGATGCCGGACGTCCAACTGGAGACACTGGTTCCCAGCCCCAGCACCGCCCTGCCCTCGCTGATCCTGTCCAGGTCCATGGCAGCCATGGCGGTCTCCATCGGGCTGCGGGTCGCGGCGATGGCGATGCCGGTGCCGAGTTTGAGCCGGGTCGTCACCGTACTGGCCGCCGCCAGCGGAACAAAGGGCGGTCCGTAGACCTGGGTGGAAAAAACACCCTCGAAGCCGATGGCCTCGTACTGCCGGGCCAGCGCGGCCAGCGCGGGCCCCGGCAGTACCGGCAGCGGGGCCCAGAATTCACGTTTGTTACCGACTGCATTGAGCTTTTTCACAAAGGCCTCCTTTGTTATATGTATAGTGAATGGACCGTTTACGCCGTGTCTCTGCGCGTCCCCACCCAGGACACGCTGCGCTAGCGGCTGAGAATATGAATCGCTACCGCCGCCTCTTCGATGCCCTGCATACCGCCACCGTTTTCCTGGATGGCGTTGCGGGCGCCTTCAACCTGCCGTGCACCCGCCTCGCCGCGTAACTGGGTAACCAGTTCATAGAGCTGGCCGATACCGGTGGCACCCAGCGGATGGCCCTTGGATTCCAGCCCCCCTGAGGGATTGATGGGAATGCGCCCGCCCACGGTGAACTCGCCCCGCTCCGCCGCGGGACCGGCCTCGCCAAAGGGCGCGAACCCGAGGTTTTCCGCCTGCAGGATTTCCCCCATGGCGGAGGCGTCGTGTACTTCCGCGACGTGCATGTCCTCGGGGCCCAGGCCGGCCTGCTCGTAGGCCTGCTGCGCCGCGAGGTGACCCACGCTGAGCTCCGGCTGGTCCATGCCGCGGTGGCTGAAACTGCGCAACACGCTGGCCGCCACCCGGATGCAGCGCTTGCGATCGGCGCCGATGCGCTTGAGTCCCTCCTCGGTACAGAGGATGGCAGCGGCGGCCCCGTCGGACAGGGGCGCGCACATGGGCAGAGTGATCGGGTAGGTTATCGGCGGCGCCGCCAGAATTTCCTCGACGGTGAACGGCTTGCGGAACTGGGAAAAGGGATTGTGCACGGAATGCGTGTGGTTCTTGGCGGACACCGCGGCAATCTGGCGCTGGGTGGTGCCGTAGGTCTTCATATGCAGCCGGCACATGGCGGCATAGATTTCCATGAACTTGCTGAAGGGCTTGTCTGAGGTGCTGCCGGGCGGCACCTCCACGCCCTCCCCCATTTTTACCAGGGTCTGGTAGTTTTCCTCGGCCCGGGAAACATCCCAGCCGCCCTCGAAGATGGCAAAAGCCTTCGCCTTGTCGGCGATATTCATCTTCTCCGCGCCCAGCGCCAGGGCCACATCCGCGGTGCCGGCCCGGAGGCTCTGCAGGGCCAGGTTAAAGGCGGAACTCCCGGAGGCGCAGGCGTTTTCCACGTTGTAAATGGGTATCCCCTCGATCCCGATCTTGCTGAACACCACCTGGCCCGGAATCGATATCTGCCCCTGCAGGGGGCCGTTGGTCATGCCGGCGTAGAACGCCACGCCCAGGTCGGGGCTGGCGCAGCCCGCATCCTTCAGGGCTCCGGCCAGGGCTTCGCCGGCCAGGTCTTCCAGGCTGCGCTCCAGGTGGCGACCGAATACGGTCATGGCTATGCCAGCTATATAGATATCGCTCATGCGTGTTGCACTCCCTTCAGAGTTTGCGCTCGGTGTCCTGCCAGTAGCTCTCGCGCAGGTCCTTCTTGAGCACCTTGCCGACGGTGCTGCGCGGCAGCGCCGGAATAAAATCCACCGTCTTGGGTGCCATCACACTGCCGAGCTTTGCCTTGCACAGGGCGATCAACTCCTCCGCGGTGACGCTCTGTCCGGGGTTGAGTTCCACCACGGCCTTGACCGCCTCGCCCCATTTCTCGTCGGGCACGCCGATCACCGCGCAGTCCTGCACCGCCGGGTGGCTCCAGATCACCTGCTCCACCTCGCTGGGGTAGACGTTGAAGCCCCCGGAAATGATCATATCCTTCTTGCGGTCGGTGATATGCAGGTAACCCTCGGCATCGATATGGCCGACATCGCCGGTATGCAGCCAGCCGTCGATTATGGTCTCGGCGGTCTTGTCTGGCTGCTTGTAGTAACCCTTCATCACCAGGTCGCCGCGCACGCAGATCTCACCGGTCTCACCCCGGGGGAGGATCTCATTGTCGTCGTTCATCATCTCGACCCGGATCAGCGGGTTGGGCCTGCCCACCGAGGACAGGCGCTCGTCCGAGGCGAGCTCGCCGTCGACGAAGTGATGATCCGGCGGCAGGTTGGAAATACTGGCGGGAGCCTCGGTCTGGCCGTAGCCGCCGGCCATGATGGGCCCCCACAGGTCGATCGCCTTCTTGAGTTTGTCCACGGACATGGGCGCGGCGCCGTACATCAGGTACTTCACCGAGGACATGTCGATCTTCTCGATACCGGGGATCTCCAGGAGCTTGTAGATCACCGTGGGCGGCAGGAAAAACTCCGTGACGCCGTGCTTGCCGATAGCCTCAAAGATCAGGGCGGGATCGGGCTTGCTCACCACCACCACGGTGCCGCCCTGGGCGGTGCAGGGCACTGCCAGCAGGCCCGCGGTGTGGGTCATGGGGGCGGCGGCCAGGTTGACCGGGCGCTGCCCGGCCCCGTAGTGACAGGCCAGCATGAAGTGGGCGATAAAGGTCTGGCAGCTGCGGTGGGTATTCATCACGCCCTTGGGCATACCGGTGGTGCCGCCAGTGGGCGACAGCATGACCACATCGTCCATATCCACCGCGACCTCGGGGCGGTCGCTGGATGCACCTTCCACCCACTTGTCGAGCGAGGGCGCATCGGCACCGTCCGCGTCGATACAGATCCAGTGGCGGATCCTGGGCAGGCTGGGGCGCAGTCCGGCGATAAGGTCCGCAAACTGGCTCTGGTAGAACATCACCTCGCAGTCAAACGCGTCGAGCACGTAGTGATTGTCCTCTGCCGAGTTGCGCGCGTTGACCGGTATCCAGGTCATGTTGGCGCGCCACAGGCCCAGGGTACAGGCCCAGGCGGTGACATCGTTGCCGGCCCAGATGGCGCCCTTGGTTTCCCTTGGCAGCCCCAGCCCCAACAGGCGATTGGCGATGCGGCAGGACAGGCGCCCCACCTCCTCGAAGCTATAGCTGCGATCGTCCTGGATATAGGCGATCGCATCGGGGTCCATGCCCCAGCCGCGGTCGTAAAAATCGATAATGGCCACGTTGTTCCCCTTCGCTTACAGCTCGGTCACACTGGCGCGGGCCAGGCCACGCTCCTCGAGGAAGCCCAGCAGGTAGCGATGCCCGAACGCCCTGGAGCCGGAGGTAAAGCCCACCCGGCTGGTGTCATTATCCAGTAGCTTGATGGCCGCGGCCGTCTGCAGGGCACCGGTGGCGATGTATGCGGTGGTGCCATAGACGGTTGCGCGCACGGCAGAAAGCTGGCCGCGACCGATGGCGGTGTCCACGGTGCGCACCAGAGTGGTCCGTTCCCGCGGCGGCATGGCAGGGGTCGTGGACTCGGTCAACTGCCTCAGCACCTCGTCCTGGGCCTCCGCGGGCAGGTCCTTGTATTCCTCTTCCCACTTCTGGCCGACCGCGTGCACCATTTTCATGGCATCGTTGTCGTAGAAACCGACGCAGGACACGCAGCTGCGCACCCGTGGATCATTGTCAAAGTAGATCGGCAGGGAAGTACCACCCCAGGGCAGCGCGAATACCGGCTCCATGAAATCGGGGGAGTTGATGTTAAAGGACGTTCCCTTGGGATGCTCAACCAACTCGTTGTCCCAAAGGTAGCACTGCCTGGCGCGGAACATTTCAAAAATTGAGGCCGTGGAGCCGACGGTAACGCCGGCGCCCACACCGCGCGGGCCGCGACACAGGGCGGAGGTCTGCAGTGCGTCGATGCCGGGATGCTCCAGCGCCAGCTCAGCGGCGATCTCCGAATAGGAGTACATATAGGCAATGGACGGCGAAACCACCAATCCGGCCTGGGCGTACAGCTCGCCAAACTGGTCGCGCACATTGCGGATGTATTCCTGCTCACCGGTGGTATCGATATGGTGACAACCCGCCTTGAGAGCGGCCTCCACTGCGGTCAGGCCGAATTTTGCAAAAGGGCCAACTGTGTTGCAGACGACCTTTGCGCCGGTGAACGCCTTGGTCAGCGATTCGACGTCGTGCTGGGTCTCGATGATTTCATAAGTCGCGGATTCCAGACGCACAACCCGCTCGGCCATCATTTTCTTGACACGTTTGGCGTCCCGGGCGACGGCGGTAAAGGGGATGTTCTGGTCGATCAACCAGTCCATGGTGAGCATGCCGGTGTAACCACTGGCGCCGTAGACAACTACTGGATATTTGGCCATTTCGATTCTCCTGTTAGCGATTGCGGACGCCCCGCAGCGGCGCGGCGTTGTTGGTCAGGCCCCGGGGCCGAATGAATTCGGCCCCGGGGGGTGTTGTTCTCAACCCTGGGTCCAGCCCTCTGCGTAAAGCTGCTGGCACAGGTACCCCAGGCGCGTGGTCAGCATGGTGTTCTCGCCATCCTCTATCAACGCGGCGCGCACATCGCGGACCAGTTTTTCGATGGGGTATTCCAGCGTGGTGCCGTTGCCGCCAAACAGGCGGAAGGCTTCGGTCACGACTTTTTCCGCTTCTTCGGTTACGGTCACCTTGCCCGAGGCGGTCGCCCAGGGATGGCCCGAGGGCGACTGCCGCGCATACGCCAGGGAGCGACGGGCGACCGCGCGACACAACTCAACCCGGCGCAGCATGTCGCCCAGCCGGTAGCGGGTCAGCTGGTGATCGATGAGCAGCTGTCCGCCCTGCTTGCGCTCGTGACAGTAGTGCAATGCCATCTCGAAGGCCGCGCGGGCGACGCCGGTGAAGACCTGGCCCATATGGGTGCCCGCGAAGGACCACGCCGAGGCCACGTTGCCGTAGTACTCGTCCTGCAGGGCGACCGCAAAACGCTTCGGCACTTTCACGTTGTCGAAGTAGATCTCGCCCTGGGGCAGCGCCCGCTGGCCGATTTTTTCCAGGGGCTTACCGCGGGATACACCGGGCAGGTCCAGGGGAATAATCACGGTGACGCCGTGGGGGCGACCGTTCTCGTCCAGGAAGCCGTTGCCGTAGTCGGCGCTCAGGTAGCCCAGGGCGACCTGGGCTACCGCGCCGTTGGAGACCCAGGCCGAGCATTGGCCGTTGATGACGATTTCATCGGCGCCGACCCTGGCCAGCATACTGCCCTTGTTGCCGGGCTGTCCGGCGGGCCATTCGCGTTGCATATCGAATGCGCCCACGTCGGTACCCTTGTCGGGATGGGTAATCATCCAGCAGCCGATCTTGCCGGCGCACAGCTCGACCAGTTCCTGGTTACCGACCGCCCGGGCCATCTCCAGGGGAAAGTTCATGACCGTCAGGGAGACCGCCAGGCCGGCATCACCCCAGCCCATTTCCTCGCCTATCATGGATTCCAGCCTGTGGGCCACGGCCGGTTCGAACTGCTCGAGCAAATCGGGGGTCATGCCCAGCTTGGCGGCCTCCTCGAAGACCGACCAGAACGGTGAGCCGGGAGCGCACACCTCCGCGGCCGTCATCTTGTCGAGCTCCCGGCCTATGGGGCGCAGCACGTCCCTGGCAAACTGGTGGACCACGCCCTGGATCGCGGCTTCCTCTTCGCACAGCGGGGTTTCGAAACCGGTCAGGCCCACCGCGGGAAGGCTCAGTTCGGACTTGAGTTTAAGCATTGGTGCTCTCCTGCTGTCGCTATGGTTATAAGTGCCTTGAGATACTACCCAGCGTAGCGCTACCCGGGCTTTGCATCTTGCAGAAACCAAGCGTATCTTTATCAAAATTCGATCATGGGTAGTCGCCATGCAAGCCTGGCAAAAAGTGCGCAGGGAACTCGGCTGCACCCCGCTCGCGGAAGGGCTGGTGACCGGGGCCGGACCGGAGCGGGCGACTCTGTTCGTGGAGCATTACCTGTTCGCCAACATCGAGCGCACGGTCTCCGGGCTGCCATTGCCCGGGCTGGTGACCCAGCTCGGTGGCGCCAAGGTGAGAGAGGGTGAATCCGGTGCCTGGCGCAGCGTCACCCTGCCCAGCCAGTCCCTGCTGGTACCGGCCAATTGCGCCACTCACTGGCACTACGAGGGCACCGTGGATTTCGCCTTGATTTACTTCCCCGACCGGGCCACCGGGGTGGCGCAACGCCTGCGGCTACTGGCTGACAAGGCGGCCAGTCCCCTGCAGTTCAGCGACGCCCTGGTCAGCGCCCTGGTGCGCCAGCTGGTGGCGGAGCTGCACAAGGGGGCAGCGGGTGACGAGGGCTTCATGGCCACCCTGGTAGCGGTTATGCTCGAGCAGGTCTACCGGGTACTGACTACCCCGGAGACCACCGGTTTCGACCCCCGGCATGTGCACTTCGCCCGCCTGCAGAATGTGCTCAACCATATACACAACCACCTGGCTGAAGACCTGTCGGTACCCGCGCTGGCTGCCAGGGCAGGTGTCAGCGTGGCGCACTTTCGCCGCCTGTTCCTGGAGGCCATCGGCACCCCGCCCCATCGCTACATACTGGCGACCCGACTGGAGCAGGCCCGCAAGCTGCTGGCCACCACGGCGCTGCCGATCGCCCAGATCGGGGAGGAGTGCGGATTCAGCAGCCAGAGTCACTTCACCGCCTGTTTCAAGGTGGCCCACGCCAGCACGCCCGCTGGCTATCGCAAGCATATCCGCAGTTAACGCCGTTGCGTGGCCAGCCCCGGGGTGGCCGGGCTGCGGGTCAGGGCGAGTACCAGCGCGCGCAGCCGGTTCGCATCCACCGGTTTGGAGAGAAAGCGGTAGCCCACCGCACGCGCCCGGTCGCGAATGACGTCGCTGTCGTCGGCGCTGATGATGATGCAGGGTATGTCCGGCGCCCCTGCCTGGCGCGCCGCCATGACGACCTCCAGGCCGGTGTCGTTATCGCTGAGATGATAGTCCGCCAGCACGATGTCGGGGCGCCCGCCGGCACGCATTATTGCCAGCAGTTCCTCGCGATCGGTGGCGGTGGTGACAACAGCTCCCATGGTGACGAGCAGTTGCTCCATGCCATCGAGAATCAGGGGATCGTTGTCCAGGCAGAGAACGTGCAGGCCCTCCAGGCCCTGGCCGGGCGCTTCCGCTACCGGACCGGGCGGCCTGGCCCGCACCTGGCCGTAGGTGACCGTCACGGAAAACAGGGTGCCGCGCCCCGGCTGTGAGTGCAGCTGCAGTTTATGCCCCAACAGCTCCGCACAACGCTGCACGATGGCAAGACCCAATCCCAGGCCCTCCTCCAGCTGGCCGTGCTGGCGCTGCAGGCGCTCGAACTCGTGGAAGATGCGCACATGGTCCTGCTCGGGGATGCCCGGGCCGGTATCCAGCACCTGGATTTCGGCGCCCGCTGCGCGGCGGCGCAGCCCCAGCACCACCCTGCCCTGCGCCGTGTACTTTAGGGCATTGGCCAACAGGTTTTGCAGCATGCGATAGAGCAGCGACTGGTCGGAATACAGCCAGACGCTGGAGTGGTGTACCCGCAGGCCCAGGCCGCGCAACTCCGCGGTGGGCTGGAACTCCCGGGCCAGCGCCTCAAACAGCTCACTGACGGCAAAATGGCTGCGCCGCGGCAGCTGCTTGCCGGAATCGAGGCGGGCAATCTCCCGCAGCTCGGCGATCAGGTCCTCGGCCCGCCGCAGCGACTGGTCGATCTGCTCAACCACTCGCAGGGTCGCCTCGCTGGTGCCCCGGGGCAGCTGCGGTTTCAACGCGGCGGTGAACAGGCGCGCGGCGTTGATGGGCTGCAACAGGTCGTGGCTGGTGGCGGACATGAAGCGCGTTCGGCTGAGGTGGGCGTCGCGCAGGCGCGACTCCACCTGGGCGCGCAGGCGATTTTCCTGGCGCAGGCGGGCATTGGTTTCACTCAGGGTCTGGCTACCCGAGGCGATCCTCGCCTCGAGCTCCATCTTGGTTTCCTCCAGCTGCGTCATCATGTCCCGGTAGTCGGTGATATCGATATAGGTAGTCACGAAACCGCCGTGGGGCAGCGGTGTGCCCCGAATATCGATCACGGTACCATCGGGCAGGCTGCGCTCCAGGCGGTGCGGATTCCCCCCCCGCAGCCACTCCAGGCGCCGGGCGATCTCCTCCTCCTTGTTGTCACCACCGCCGCTGAGGAAACCTCGCTCGGCGTTGAAGCGATAGACGCGCTCGATGGGGCAACCGACATAGAGAAAGCGTTCGGGGTAGTGGAACATTTCCTCGTAGCGCTTGTTCCAGGCCACCAGGCGCAACTCCCCGTCCACCACCGAAACACCCTGCAGCAGGGTTTCCACCGTGGTCTGCAGCAGCTCGCGGTTGAAGGTATGCAGCTTACTGGCGTCGCTGACCATGCCGGCGAGGTCGCTGTAGGCCAGCTGCTGGCTGTGTTCCAGTTGCTCCATCGCCTGGTGTGCGGAGGTCGCCCCTATGATGCGGGCCAGTACCGCCTCCACCTGGTTCACCACGAAAGCCGGCGCCCGGTCCCCCGGCAGCAGCCGCTGCTGGTAGGTGTCCTCGAACTGGCGCCACATCCTGCGCAACTCCGCCGGCTCCATGAAGGGCGGCAGCAGGGCCTGCAGCTGGCTGACCCGGATCAGGCTGAGCTGGTAATCGATATCGCCGGCCAGCGCAGTGGAGTCATTGGCATCGGTAAAAATACGCGCCTGCCTAAGGTCAGCCTGGGAGGGCCGCAACACCAGCGACAGCCCCACCAGGGCCAGCAGATTGACCCCGAGGCTCCAGCAGGTGGCATAGGCCAGCCGGTGCTCAGCGGCGATACCCAGCAGGTCCCCCGGCGCCAGCCAGGCGATGCCCAGCGGCCCCTGCTGCAGCAGGGAACTATCCGGTGCGAGAATCGCCGGCAGCACCGCACAGTAGAACCACAGGCCGAGGCCCGCCAACAGGCCGACGATGGCTCCCACCCCGTGCGCACCGCGCCAGTAGAGTCCCGCCAGCAGTGCCGGCGCCAGCTGGGCGGCCGCCAGGAAGGAAATAAATCCGATCTGGGCCAGCCAGGGAATTCCCATGATCTGCCTGGTCACCAGCCATGCCGCCAGCAGGATACCGACGATGGTGAACTGGCGTATCCGCCTGAGGCTGTCGCCCAGCTTCAGCACCGCCGCCGGCGAATCGGCGTTCATACGCATCACCACCGGCGCGATCACTTCATTGGTGATCATGATTGCCAGGCTGACGGTCGCTACGATCACCATGCCGGTGGCGGCGGAAATACCGCCTATGAACGCGGCCACTGTGACCCATTCGGAGTTCAGCGCGATGGGCAGCAACTGCACGTAGACGTCCGGGTTGATGGCGGCCCCGGCGAACACCTGGGCGCCGGCAATGCTGATGGGCACTACCAGCAGCATGAATAGACTGAGGTACAGCGGGAATAGCCAGCGCGCAAAACGGGTGTCGGTATCGTCCCGGGCTTCCACCACCATGGCGTGGAACTGCCGCGGCAAGCACAGGATGGCCAGCGCACTGAGCAGAGTGCGGGCAAAGAAGTCACTGGACAGGGCGACCTCACCCAGGGCTTCGCTACCGGAGTCCGCCAGCGTGCCCGCCGGCATGTCGGCAAGATAGGATATGGACAGAACCGCAACGGCCACGAAGGCGGCGAGTTTTACCACCGATTCCACCGCCACGGCGGTCATCATGCCCTGGTGACGCTCGCGCCCATCCAGCCGCCGGGTGCCGAACAGGATGGTAAACACCGCCAGGATAATCGCCACCAGCAGGGCGGTGTCACCGCCGATGACCTCCACCTCCTGCACCGTGCCACCGACGATGGTCCAGGCCTGGGCCAGGGCCTTGAACTGCAGGGCGATATAGGGCAATACCGCCGCAGTGGCCACCAGGGTAACCAATACGGCCAGTGATTGACGTTTGCCGTAGCGGGCACCAATGTAGTCGGCGATGGAGGTGACCCTGTGGCGGGCGCCGACCGCCAGCAGGCGTCGTATCAGCGGCCAGCCGAACAGGAACAGCAGGATAGGGCCCAGGTAAATGGGCGCGTGGCTCCAGGCCGAGGTCGTGGCGCTGCCCACCGCGCCGTAAAAGGTCCAGGAGCTGCAGTAGACCGCCAGCGACAGGGCATAGATGACACCGCGAGCCCGCGCCGCGCTGACCCACCAGCGAAACAGCCTTATGCGCTGGCTGCCCGCGCCGCCCTGCTCCGCGGCCAGGGTGGCGACACGATCCGCGTACCAGGCCACACCGAACAGGATACAGACGTATAACAGCGCCAGACTGAGCAGGTTGGAGGGGGATACCATGGCTGTGGCTCGCACCATCTGGTCATTATTTTGCGCAGAATAGCACGGCTGTCGCCGGGCGGGATAATTGCCCGCGGGATGGGGCAAGCGCCGGGCAATTCCATTATCATGGACGCAGAAGACGCATCCACCCTTTGCGAAACTCCGGGAGCCACACGTGACCCGAATAACAACAGGCGCACTGATCGGGATAATGTGCGCCGTGCTGAGTCTATCTGCTCACGCCCAGCGCAAGACAGACATCGTCACCCTGTACAATGGTGACCGGATCACCGGCGAGGTCAAAATCCTGGACGGTGGCATTCTCAAACTGAGCACCGACTCGATGGGCACCATCGACATCGAGTGGCAGGAAATCGCCAGCCTGCAGAGCAGGTTTTTCTACGAGATACGCCTCGGCGACGGCGCCCGTTACCTCGGCCGTATCGACGCCCAGAAGCGCCCCGGACAGCTGCTGGTAAGTGACGTGGATGGAGAGCACCCGGTGGACTGGTTGCAGGTGGTGACCATCCGCCCGATCGAGGATGATTTGCTGGACCAGATCGATATTTACTTTGCGGCGGGGTACTCTTATACACGGGCCAGCTCCGTTGCCCAGACCAGCGTCAATACCACCGTCACCTATGAAAACCAGGACAGCCGCAACACCTTCACCGGTCGCGCCACGATGACCGACTCAGACGACGAGACCACCAGTGCCAGCAAACTGGATCTCGATCGGGCGGTGTGGACCGATCGCAGGCATGTATTCCGCTCCACCTTCGCCAACTATGAGACCAACGACGAACTCGAACTGGAACACCGGTTAGGCGTCGGTGCCGGACTCGGCCGCTTTCTGATCGAGACCTACCAGCAGCGCCTGGCCGGCGTGGCCGGACTGCAGGTGATCACCGAACAATCCAAGGCCACCGGGGAGGACCAGAACCTCGAACTGTACCTGTCCTCGCGATTCCAGGCCTGGCGCTTCAACACCCCCGAGCTCAACCTGGACTTCGTTCTCAATATCTACCCCAGCCTGACTGACAGCGGGCGGTTGCGCTCCAGCTCCGACCTGCGCCTGCGCTGGGAACTCATCGAGGACCTGTTCTTCGATATCACCGCCTATGGCAGCTACGACAACAAGGCGGACGCCAACAACGATATCGATTACGGCGTCACTACCGGCCTGGGCTGGGAGTACTGAACAGACCATGACCACAGCAGCGACCAGCCCGGAGCCGACAACCACTACCGACAGCGAAGCGAGGGCAACCGCTACCAGGTTCCAGTATGCTTTCAAGACCGCGCTCAGCCTCACTCTCGCCTACCTGATCCCCATGGGCATGGGCTGGCCACAGCCACAGACCGCCGCCATCACCGTGATGCTGATCGCCGCCACCGGGCTGGCCTCCGACTCGCTGCAGAAAGGCGTCATGCGGGTGCTGGGAACCGTGGTTGGCGCGGTCATCGGGCTGACCCTGATTGCGCTGTTTCCCCAGGAGCGCATGGCGTACCTGCTGGCCGTCTCGATCACCATCTCCCTGCTCGCTTATCTCTATACCGCCTACCAGGGTGACAACACCGTGTTCATGCTGACCGCCGTGGTGACGCTGATGGTGTTCAACGGCGGTGATGCCGAGGGCGCCTTCCTGTACGGCGTGGACAGGGCCTTTATGACGGCCTTCGGGGTCATCGTGTACACCGTGGTCGCCAATGCCCTGTGGCCGGTGCGGGCCGTGGACAACACCCGCCAACTGGCGTTGCGGGTCATGAGCGCTTACAGCCGCGCGTTCGGCCTGCTGGCACACCCGGTGGCAGTCGGCCCCGACAACAGCGACCAGCAGCTGGCCGAATTGCTGGCCAGCGAGGAGGCCTTCCAGGTGCACTTCAACCAGGTCAAGGCCAGTGCGGACAGGGTGGCGGCGTACCGGACCGAGTGGCATGCGGTACTCGCCGGTTATGAACAATTGCAGGTGACCCTGTTGCCCGCACTGCGCATGGAAAATCGCCAGCAAGTGACCTTCGAGGACTATATCGCGAACTATCAGTCACTGCTGCAGCAGCTCGAGGCGATGTTCCGCCAACTGGAGGCAAAGTGGCGGGGGGAGGACGCACAGGCCAGCTTCGAGGTGGTACCGGCCGATTTCCGCCCGGGCAGCCTGCGGGACGCGCCGCATCTCACGGTCGCCGCGGTGGCCAGCAGGGCTGAACTGCTGGCACGCGTCCAGCAGGTACTGCTGGAACTGGACAGTGCCCTGGACAGTCTGCTGTTTGACAGGGGCAAGTTTGTTCCCGGAGCCAGGCCCCGGGGCAAGCCGGCATTTATCTGGCGCGACCTGGAAGCCGGCAAGACCGCGCTGCGCATGTTCACGACCTTCTGGCTCGCCACCGCGGTGTGGATACAGTTCAATCCGCCGCTCGGCTTCACCTTCGTCACCCTCTGTTCGGTGTTGGTGCTGCTGGTTTCCTATACGCCCGTGAGTCCGAAAATTCTTTATATCCTGTTTTCCATGGGCTTTGTGTGCGCCCTGCCCGCCTACATCCTGCTGTTGCCCAGGCTCAGCCACTGGCTGGAACTCGCCGCCTTCATGCTCACCTATGCGTTTGCCGGTTTTTACCTGTTCCAGGGTCCGGTCTCCCTGTTTTTCCTGTTCGGTCTATTCGCGCTGGGTATCCAGAACACCATGAGCTATAACGTCGATCTGATCCTGCTGATCATGTTGAGCTTCTATCTGATGTTCACCCTGCTGCTGGTAACTGTGCATGCCCCCTTTACCAGCAAGCCGGAACGGCTCTACGCGGGGCTGGTGCGCCGCTACTTTCGCAACTGCGCGCAGCTGCTGGAACTCGCGGGCGATTATCGCGACAGGCCCGGGCGTCTACCCGTAGACGACGGCTCGGACCTGCTGGCCAAACTGCATGCCTGGGGCGGGCGCATCGACTGCGGGTACTTCCCGACCTGCGAGCCGCAGCAGGTCAGTCGCCTCAACCAGGCCTGTGACCTGCTGCAGGGGCAGCTGCAGGCACTGCTGATGCGCCGGGAGGAATTCGCCCGCAACCGGCTGATCAGCGCGCACCACAAGCCCGGGCAGACCGGCCTGCTGGTGCAATTGTGTCACACCCTGGCCCAGCGTCCCGGGCGCGAGCCATACGACGCCTTCGAGCGGGTGGAAGAGCGCGTGGCCAGCTTGCGGGAGCTGCTCGACAGCCTGCGTGAGCTGCCCGCTAGGAGCCGAGTCGAGCGCGCCGAACTGGCGCAGTTTTTCGTCTACCTGAATTTGCAGGCGAGCGTGCTCGCCTGCCTGCAGGCCTGCCGCGATGCCAGGGAGGCCCTGCCCTGGCGCCAGCTGGCGGGGAGCCGGTTCTGATGGGCAGCGCCGGGCGCAGGACCCGCATCGCCGGGGGCCAGCTGCCCGCCCTGCTTATCCTGCTCTGCCTGCCGGTCGCCTGCACGGTAGTGGGTCCGGACTACGAACCCGCCGCGCCACCGCCACTGCCCACCAGCTGGGATGCGGATGCCGCCGCGGCGGACAGCCGGGCGATCACCGCCTGGTGGCTGCTGTTCGAGGACCCGGTGCTGAGCGAGCTGATCGAACGCGGGGCGCGCCAGAACCTGGCGCTGGAGGCCGCGGGGCTGCGAATCGTCCAGGCGCGCGCCGCCCTGGGTATCAGCGACGCCCTGTTGTTCCCGCAGCAAACCCAGGTAAACGGCAACCTCAGCTATATCTACCGCGACCGCGACGATTTCAACTCCGCCGCGGCGAGCCTGGACGTCGGTTGGGAGATGGATGTCTGGGGCAAGTATGCCCGGGGGATCGAGTCGGCGGAAGCCCAGCTCTATGCGTCGATTGCCTCCTACCGCGACGTGCTGGTGAGCCTCAGCGCCGAGATCGCCCGCAACTATATCAACTACCGCACCGCCCAGGAGCGTATTTACCTGACGCAGCGTAATATTGCCATCCAGCAGCGGGTGGTGGATATGACCCAGGTGCAGTACGACTCGGGTAATGTGTCCGAACTGGATGTCCAGCAGGCCAAAACCCAGCTTTACGGCACCCAGGGCGCGCTGCCGGCGCTGGACATCGTCAAGCTGCAGGCCCGCAATGCCCTGGCCGTGCTGCTGGGCGCACGGCCCGAGGATATAGAACCACTGCTGTACTCGGGACAGGCCAGGCAGAGCGAGGACCTGGCCCAGAGTCTCACCCGCATCAGCCGCGCCGACGTGGTCACGGCGCAGTACACGGCGGATTCAGTGATTCCCCAGGCGCCCTCGCCCGATACGGAGATCGACCCGGCACTGCTGCTGCGCCGCCCCGACCTGCAGGTCGCCGAACTGCAGGCCAGAGCCCAGAGTGCCAGGATCGGTTTTGCCGAGGCTGACCTCTACCCCCAGTTCTTCCTGTTCGGCTCCATCGGCGTGAGCCAGACCGTGCGCGCAGGCAACAGCTTTGACCTGGGCGATGCGGTGACCGCCGCCGTCGGGCCGGGGCTCACCTGGAATGTATTCCAGTTCGACCGGATCGAAAACCGGGTGCGTATCGAGGACGCCCTGTTCCAGGAGAGTCTCGTCAACTACAACCAACAGGTGCTGGAGGCCGTGCGCGAGGTCTCGAACGCCCTGGAGGCCTACCGCTACAGTGTGCACAAGAGCGACATAGACTTTCTCGCCGTGCAGTCGTCCATCCGCGCTTTCAACATATCGGCAACCCAGTACAACAACGGCCTGGTCAGCTACCAACGCCTGCTGAGCACGGTGGAGAAGATGACCCTGCGTGAGGACGTCTACGCCCAGACCCGGGGCGAAATAGCCTCCCAGGTCGTCGCCCTGTACAAGGCCCTGGGGGGCGGCTGGCAGCCCTTCGGCAGGGAACCTGCGCTGCCCGCGGCAACGATCGAGCAAATGAAATCGCGGGTGGACTGGGGGGATTACCTGGACCCGGCAACCGTCGTGGGCGCAGACCGGGATGAATGAGTTTCCCCGCGAGCTGGCCCTGGGGGACGTCTACCTGTCGCCCTTCCTGCCGGTCTTTTCGCTGGCGCTGCTGGGCGCCTGGCTCACCGTCATCGTGCTGAACAGGCTGCGCCTGTCGCGCTATATCATGTTTCCATCGGCCACGTTCCTGGCCCTACTGGCCCTGTACATGCTGCTGATGGATGCCCTGTGGATACCCATATAGGACCAGCCCGTCGTGAAACTCACCAAAAAGCTCATTCTGGGAGCCCTCAACCTGGCGCTGCTTGCAGCGGTGGCATGGTATGCCTACCAGGCGCTGGAGGATTACCTGGCCAATCCCTGGACCCGGGACGGCCAGGTGCGAGGCCAGGTGATACAGGTCGCTCCGCGGGTATCCGGCATGGTGACCCGCATCGCCGTGATCGACAACCAGTACGTGCGCGCCGGAGACCTGCTGTTTGAACTCGACCCGGAGCCCTTCGAAATCGCCGTCTCCCAGGCCGAAGCGAATCTCAAACGCGCCAGGATATCTTCCAGGGCATCGGCGATTGAATACGAGCGCTTGCAGGAGATCGCCCGGCAGGACGCCGGTGCGGTGTCCGCCAAGGATCTCAACAGGCGAGAGGCCAGTTACCTGCAATCTCTCAGCGTGATCGACGTGACGTCAGAACAGCTGCGCAGCGCCAGGCTGAACCTCGGGTATACCAGGGTCAGGGCCTCGGTGGACGGTTACGTCTCCAATATCAATTTCCAGATCGGCGACCAGGCGGTGGCGAACACGCCCATCCTGGCCCTGGTGGACAGCAACAGCTTCTGGGTGTTCGGCTACTTTCGCGAGAGCGAAATCGGCAGGATAAAGTTAGGCGACCCGGCCCGGGTGACCCTGATGGCCTACCCGGATCAGCCACTGGCGGGTACAGTGGAGTCTCTGGGCTGGGGCATCGCCCCCAGCGATGGCAACACCGGCTACAACCTGCTGCCCAGCATCAAGCCGGTATTCCAGTGGATTCGCCTGGCTCAGCGCATTCCGGTGCGGGTGAAACTCGACCAACTCCCCGAGGGGGTCGAACTGCGCTATGGCCTCACGGCATCTGTTATGATTCTGGCAGGCGGTCAGGAGTAAGCTCGATGCAGCCCATCGGCAAGCACAATAATTTTATTTTCTTCACGATCTCACTGGTGATTCTGTTGCTGACATCCGCGGTGGCGCACACGCTGCCTGCCAGGCTCGGCACGCTGCTGTCGCACCTCATCACCCTGGCGACCTTTGTGGTGGCCTATGTAACTTTGAGCTTCGGCCCCAACTGGCACCGTTTCGTGGGCACCCTGGTCGTACTGGGCGTGCTGGCCAATACCGTCGGGGAGTTCCTCCACAAGCCCACCGGGGAATTAAGCAGGCACCTGGTGGCACTGGTTTTTTTTGTTGGCGCCGCCTATAACGCAGCCCAGCAGGTACTGCTGTCACCGCAGGTCAAGGCCAATGTCATCGTGGGCGCCATGGCCATCTACCTGTTACTGGGCCTGATCTGGGCGTCGCTGTACGCGCTGGTGCTGTTGTTCGAACCCGAGGCGCTGCACGGCCTCCAGCTCGTGGAGGAAACCAGTGATTTCCCCAAGCTTCTCTACTTCAGTTACGTCACCCTGACCACCCTGGGCTACGGTGATATATCCCCGGCAATGCCGCTGACCAGGACGCTGGCCTACCTGGAGGCAATCACCGGCACTTTCTACCTCGCCATCGTGGTCGCCAGCTTGATCGGCGCCCGGCGACACAACTAACCGCAGCAACCCGACCCTGTTTCGAGGAACGAAAGTAATGGACCCAGCTACTCCCAACACCAGCTTTGACAGACAGTTTGCCCGCAACATGGTGGAATCCGCCCTGCGTATCGGCCTTATCTTCATCCTGCTGTGGATGACCTACGATATCATCAGGCCCTTTATCATTCCCATCGTGTGGGGCGGCATTATCGCCATCGCTGCCTTCCCGCTGGTCAACTGGCTGCAGGGCCTGCTGGGAGGACGGCGCGGTCTGGCCGCCACCCTGCTCACCCTGTTTTTTATCCTGGCCCTGGTAATACCGACCTATCAGTTGACCGAGGCGCTGCTGCACTCGGCCAAGTCGGTGAGCGCAAAACTCAGCCAGGGTGAACTGCAGGTACCCGGGCCAAACCCCGCGGTGGCGGATTGGCCGGTGGTGGGAAAGCGCGTATACGACGCCTGGTCACTGGCCCACGACAACACCCAGGAGGCGATAGTGAAAATCGCCCCGCATCTCAGGACCGTAGCAGCCAAGACCGCCAGCGCCATCGGTGCCAGCCTCGCCAGCGTGGGCATGTTCGTCATATCCCTGCTGATCGCCGGTGCCTTCATGAGCTACGCGGAATCGTCCGGCGCCATGGCCCACCGCCTGTTCCTCAGGCTGGGCGGCGAAAAGCCGGGGGGCGAATGGGCGAAAATGTGCGTTGCCACGGTGCGCAGCGTACTGCAGGGTGTGGTGGGTGTGGCCGTTATCCAGACTGCCCTGTGTGCCGTCGGGCTGTTTGCCCTGGGCATCCCCGGAGCACCTATCTGGTCGGCACTGATCCTGTTCCTGGCCATCGCCCAGTTGCCGACCATTATCGTGGCGGGTCCCATCATCCTCTACGCCCTGGGCAATTACCCCACCACGCCGGCGGCGATTTTCACCGTGTGGATGCTGGTGGCGGGTTTCAGCGACACCTTCCTCAAACCCATGTTGATGGGCCGCGGGCTGGACATTCCCATGCCGATCATTCTTATCGGCGCTATCGGCGGGATGATTTCCGCCGGCATCATCGGCCTGTTTGCGGGGGCGGTGGTACTGGCGATCTGGTACCAGTTGTTTCTCAGCTGGATGGACCAGAAGCCGCTGCCCGATGCGCAGCCCGGTGCACCGGCAGCCCCCGAGGGCAACATCGGGGGCGGTCGCAGCAGCGACGCCTGAGTGCGGCCGCTACAGCTGGGGAATAAGCCGGGCGAACTGTTCGATCATGGGCATGACCCTCTCCGGCTTGTCCCAGTTCTCCATGCCGACGCCAATGTTGCAGCGGTGTATGCCCAGGTCGCGGTAGGACTTGAGCAGGTCCTCCGTCACCGTCGACATCACCACCAGGGTGATCTCCACATCGTCCGGGTCGCGGCCGTTGGCGCGCACCCGCTGCCGGAAATCGGCAATACCCGCAGCCACGTCCGGCAGGGCCACGTCCACCGGCATCCAGCCGTCGGCCCAGCGGGCGGCGTGCTGTAAGCCCAGGGGGCCCATGGCGCCAAATATCACCGGGGGACCGCCGGCCTGCACCGGCTTGGGGTCAAACCACACCGGGTCGAAGTCGATCAGCTCACCGTGATAGGCGGGCTCGGGGTCGCGAAACAGGGCCCGCTGGGCCTCCACCGTCTCCCGCAGGGCCAGGTAGCGCCGCTCCCAGGGCAGCGAGGTGGCGTTGTTGAACTCCTCCTCGTTCCAGCCGACCCCACAGCCGATCAACACCCGTCCTCCCGAAAGCCGATCGAGCGTGGCGATGGTTTTGGCCTGGGAGAACAGCTCCCGTTCCAGCAACAGGGCGATACCGGTACCCAGGCGCAGGCGACTGGTGGCCGCGGCGGCCGCCATCAGCGAGATGTAGGGGTCCATCATCTTGCGGTAGGGCGCGGGCAACTCACCGCCGGCGGGGTACGGCGTGCTGCGGCAGGCGGGGATATGGCTGTGCTCGCCATACCACAGGGATTCGAACCCGGCGTCTTCCAGGGTCCTGGCCAGCAGCGCCGGTGCCGGATCATCCGCGGTGTTCATGGAGCTGAAGCCCAGGTGCATGAAGCTACTTCTCCCGGCGCAGGCGCACCGCGGTGGCCAGCTCCTGTAACAGTGAATCCGTGTCTTCCCAGGCCATGCAGGGGTCGGTAATACTCTGCCCGTAGGTCAGTGCCTGTCCCGCCACCACGTCCTGGCGACCCTCCACCAGGTTGCTCTCCAGCATGAGACCGAAAATACTGCGGCTGCCCCTGGCCACCTGGGTAGCGATATCGCTGGCCACGTCCACCTGGCGCGCGGGAATCTTGCGACTGTTGGCGTGGCTGGCATCGATCATGATGCGCGCCGGCAAACCCGCCTTCACCAGCATCGCCGCAGCGTCTTCCACCGAGAACATGTCGTAATTGGGATGCTTGCCCCCGCGCAGGATGATATGGCAATCCTCGTTGCCCGCAGTCTGGAAAATGGCGGAGCGCCCCTGCTTGGTGACCGACAGGAAGTGATGCGGCTGGGAGGCGGAGCGGATGGCGTCCACCGCCACCTGGATATCGCCGTCGGTGGCGTTCTTGAAGCCCACGGGACAGGACAGCCCGGAGGACAGCTCCCTGTGGGTCTGGCTCTCGGTGGTGCGCGCGCCTATGGCGCCCCAGGAGACCAGGTCGGCGTAGTACTGGGGGCTGATAAGATCCAGGTACTCGGTGCCCGCGGGCAAGCCCATATCGGCCAGGTCCAGCAGCAGTTGCCTGGCCATGTGCAGGCCCTTGTTGATCTGGAAGGTATTGTTGAGGTCGGGATCGTTGATCAGGCCCTTCCAGCCCACGGTGGTGCGGGGCTTCTCGAAATACACCCGCATCACCACAAACAGGTCCCGGGCATGCTGCTGGGCGGCCTCCCGCAACAGCCCGGCGTATTCCCGGGCAGCCGCCGGATCGTGTATGGAGCAGGGGCCGACCACGACCAGCAGACGGTCGTCCTCCCCCGCCAGGATACGGTGAATACTGTGGCGCGCACTGGCCACTGTCTCGCTGGCGCGCTCGGTGATGCTGACGTCGCGCAGCAGTTGCTCGGGCGAGACCAGTTCGTTGATCCGGCGAATACGCAGATCGTCGGTGGTGTTACTCATGTTCAAAATCCACTATCAGCTGAGACGGGAGAGCACCCTCCCCCGCGAAAAAAGGCCGCCAATATACCACTCCTGGCGCCCCATTGGCAGATTACCAATGGCGTGCAGCCAGGGTCCCCTCCGGTAGTGCTATGATCGCCATGACAATTCAGGAGGAGCCTCAGGGCAATCGGGGACGCAGATATGGGCGACATGAGAATTCGAACCAGGGTGATGGCAAGCGACGGCGAGACCCGCGAAGGCGGCGCCGACCTGCTGCGGGAATGGCAGCCCCACCAGGGCGGCCAACTGTGGCTGGACATAGAGGGCGAAATCTCCCCGGCAATGCATGAACAGCTGTTGCGCCTGGGCTGCCACGAGGTGGCCATTACCGACATCAGCCGGGTACGCCAGCCCCCTAAACTGCACGCCTTCGAGGGCAATACCTTCATCCTCTTTCGCGGCATCATCCAGCTGGATAAGGACCTGGTGCTGCAGCCCCAGCAGATCGGCTTCTTTGTGGGCGAACACTACCTGGTCACCATACACCGCGGCGAATCCCTGAGTATCAACCGGGTGTGGTCGGAATCCGCGGGTCAGGCGGCGCAGTTTCCCCCGGGCAGGCTGGCCCTGCAGGTGATGGACTACGCCTCCAACCGCTACCTGGACAAAATCCTGGAATTCGAGGAACACCTGGGGGCAATAGAGGACACCCTGCTGAGCAAACCCTCCGATCGCATCATGGCGGAGCTGGTGGGCTATCGCTCGGAGCTGCGCAAGCTGCGCCGCATATTCAATTACCACAACCGCCTGGTGGAGGAGATACTGCGGGAGCGACCGCGCCACCTGGCCACCGGGCCGGACGAGTACCTGCACCTGTGGCGGGTGCTTGCGGATCGCTGCGAGCGCCTGTTCAGCCTGACCGGCATGTACTATGAAATCTGCGGCGACCTGGTGGAGGGTTATATCTCCATCAGCTCCCACGAACTCAACACCACCATGAAAATCCTGACCATTATTACCGCGATCTTCGTGCCCCTGAGTTTTCTCGCTGGTTTGTACGGCATGAACTTCGAGCACATGCCGGAGCTGCAGCTGCAATACGGCTACTTTTACGCGCTGGGGGCCATGGCCACTACCGCCCTGTTGCTGATCTATATTTTCAAGCGCAAGCGATGGCTGTAAGCGGCGACGGCTAGGCGCCCTGCAGGCGCCCGGTCAGGCGCCTCAGCTGCTGGTAGCGCTGGCGAAAATGGCGCAGGTCGTAATCCAGGTGGTCACCCTGTTCGGTCGTGACACTGATCAGCCGCGCCTCCTCGCCCAGCTGTTGCAACCGGTCCGCCCTGGCGGTCAGTGAAGCCAGCCTGATCAGCGATTCCAGCAGGGCGATCAGCACCGGGATGTTGTCGTGGGCGAACTGCCTGGCAGGCGCATAGAAAGCTTTCGCGATGCCCGCAAAGTCACTGAACCTCACCAACAGTACCGCACCCTCCTCCTCATCCAGGAACACCTTTCCCGGCAGCTCGCGATCGACGATTTCAGCCAGCGCCATGCTGTACCAATCGATACAGGTGATCGCAGTGCCCGGGTCGTTGATACCGGGAGACAGGGCGCGTGCCGCCAGTTGGTTCAACTGGGTGATCGGGTACTCCGGATCCTGTACCGGGGTGCGCATCGGGCCGGTGCGGATGTGGGCCCGCAGCGGGTCCAGGTCAGTGTCGTCCAACTCGCCCCGGCATCCGTAGAGCTTTATCAGGCAGGTCCCCTGGAGCAGGAAATCTCCGGCCCGCACACGCAGCTGGGCCACGCAGTTGCGCGCCGCGCACCACTGCACTACGGCCGCATGGTCGATGGTCTGGACGTAGCCGCCAGAGCGCGCGGCGATCAGCACCGGGCGCAGGCCGCGGGCCCGTCGCCGCCACCGCAGTGTATCCTGGCTGCGCCCCCGCAGATTCTCGCCGCTGGACAGCTCTCGCAGGGACTGGCTCAACTCGCTGCCTATGCGCTCGATTATCTGGTCGGCCTGCAGGTCCGTTGCCGTGCCGTGGATAAAGCGGATAAAACCTGCCAGGGCGACGAGCACCAGTAACAGGGCGGCGATTACAGTGATGTTGGGGCGGTCGGCATCACCGTAGCCGGCCATGATCACCAGGCAGTAGAGGCTGGTTCCCAGGAACAGACCCAGGCTGACCTTGCTGTTGGCGTCACTGAGGAACTGGCGCAGTATCTTGGGTCCGTACTGACCGGAAGTCAGGGTGAGGGCGACCATGGTGACGGAGAACACCACACCGCCGACGCTCAATACAGAGCCGGCGATTACCCCCAACACGTTGCGCGCCGAGGTCACCGACATGGCGAACATTTTTAACTGGGGAAACAACAGCTCCAGGTCCCGCTCCAGCCATTGCAGCACCACAGCCAGGGCGAGACAGGCGAGGCAGAACACCAGCGGGATGAACCAGACGCTGGTGCGCAGGCTCTCCCGCAGTTCAAGCAGCCGGTGTTTCACAGGCTGGCAACCATCACGCGGGCTGCTCGGCAAATACCGGCCAACGCTGGCTGATCCTGCCCTGCTCGTAAACCGCAATGTCGCCGAATTGCAGGAATACGAACTCACTCTGGGTGGGCCTGAAGAAGATCCAGTCGTCGGGTTCGAGGTTGATATTGCGCGAGCCGTTGAGCATTTCCTGGTTGGTGGAACGCCCGAACAGGGCGTTGTTGAGCAGTCCCGGGGGCGATTCCGGTTTTGCCTTCCAGTAGCCGCCGTAGGTAAAAAAGGTGCGGGCGCGATTGGGATTCCACAGGGACTGGATGGGGCCCAGGTCGATGCCGGGAATCTCCAGGCTGTCCAGCCGCTTGAGTACGGGCGTGGCGATATAGGACGCCGGCACCTGGTCGGCCAGCGTCGGCAGGTCGAAATCGGTTGGCTTGACCAGGCAGGAACCCGCCGCCAGTTCATTCATGGGGAAGTCGCCCCGGTCATACAACTGGTAGGTGGGGCTGCCACCGGCATTGAGCACCACGTCCTGCGGCCAGCGCTCACCCAGGTAGCCCCTGGCCACGTGGATGTAGTGCCGGTACAGGTCCATGGCCCGGTCGCGATAGGTGATCGCCTCCCCTATCGGCACCTTGACCACGTGGGGCTCGTAACCCATGAAGCCGCAGAAGTGCAGGTTCGGTGACGCCTCGATCATTTCCAGCATGGCCAGCAACTGTTCGTCACTGCGCACGCCGCCACGGTGCAAACCCACGTCCAGCTCGATACAGGCCTGCATGACATGGTCGAGGTTGCGCGCCAGTTCATCGTACTGGGCCACGCGTTCCGGCGTGTCCAGCAGCCAGCGCAACTGGCGCTGGGGCTGGAAGCCTCCCCCGCCGAACTGCCGGTAAAAGTTGTGGGCCGCCGCAACGGGCATGGGCTTGCCCAGCAGCACGTCCGCCTGCGGGTAGCGGCTGGCCACCTGGTTGATAAAGGGCTGGTGAAACAGCATCAGGCGATTGCTGCCGGAAGCCTGCATCACCGTATCCAGCAGTTGCAGCGAGGGCAGTGACTTGGCGACGATACGGTAGTGGAAACGGCCGTCTATATGACCCATCAGGGTCCGCACATTCTCCAGCAGGCGCTCGCGATCTATCACCAGCGAGGGCTTGGCGAGGCCCGCCTCGTCCAATGCCGCACTCAACTGCAGGAAGTACGGGGCGTGATCGGCACCGCCCTCGCGCGGCCGCAACACCCAGCCCAGCCCCAGCGCCCCGGCCGCGGCGCCTACGATAAGTGTGCGGCGTTTCACGCGGCACCTCCCCTACCGGCACCGGGAAAAAGACCGGCGAGATAGGGGTTGAGGAAACGGCCCTGCGGATCCACCTCCCGACGCACCGCGGCGAAGTCATCCCAGCGGGGGTACAAGCGCCGCAAGTCGGCCGGTTGCAGGGTGTTGAGCTTGCCCCAGTGGGGGCGGCCGTGGTACTTGCGAAAGATCGGCTCTATGCTGGCGAAATAGGGCTTGTAGTCATCCTCGAAATAGCGGTGCACGGCGATGGAGCAGGTGTCGCGCTGGCAGAAGGGACTGAGCCAGATGTCGTCGGCGGCGACGTAACGCACTTCAATGGGGAAAAACACCTCGGGATGCTGAGTCTCCACTACCTTGCGTATCTCGCGCAGGGCGGGAATACCGTTTTCCCGCGGCAGGTGGTACTCCATCTCGTTAAAACGCACATTGCGCTCGCTGGCATAGTTTTTCCAGGAGTTCTCCACGGTCACTTCGTCGGGCAGGGTTTTCATGTAGGAACCCAGTACCAGTTCCCGCAGGCGCGGCCAGTCCTGCAGCCAGTCGCGCGCCGTCTGCAGGTCGCGAACGCCTTCGTTGCCGTCCAGCTTGTCGGTCGAACTCACCGCCTCGTCGGTAATATCGTGGGCGTCGGTAAAGCCCATGCCGGAAAACGGTACGTAGTAAAACTCGAAATTGCGGTGCCTGTCCGCCATGTTGCCGGCGTTGGCGAGAATCTCATCGAACTCCATCCACACGGTCTCGCGGCGCAGCCGATAGGGCGCCACGTTCTGCAGGCGCAACTGGGTGACAATGCCCAGCGCTCCCAGGGACACCCGCGCCGCCTCGAACAGTTCGGGGTTGTGCTGGTGGTCGCAGTCCACCAGCTCGCCGCGCGCATCCACCAGCTGCAGTCCCTCGATAAAGGTGGACATGCAACCGATAGCCGCGCCCGTGCCGTGGGTGGCCGTGGACACGCAACCGGCCAGGGTCTGCTCGTCGATATCGGGCATGTTGACCAGCGCCTGGCCGGCGGCTTCCAGCGGCGCGCCTATATCCCCCAGGCGACTGCCCGCCCACAGGCTGGCCTGCAAGGTCTGTGGATCGTGGCCCAGCAGCCCGCTGAGTCGCGACAGGGAAACGATAGTCCCATCCGTGGGCACCAGTGGGGAGAAGGAGTGCCCTGCCCCCACGGCGCGCACCACGCCGCTGGCGCCGGCTACCAGTTCCTGCAACTCCGCCACGGTAGCCGGCGCCACCCGGGCCTCGGGCAGGCACTGCTGTGAATCCGACCAGTTGCGCCAGGGCAGGCGTCGCGGCTGGGCCGCCTGCGCGCCCGGCGAAGCCAACAGACCCGGTGGCGCCAGCGCGGCGGCCACCAGGGCGGTCAACATACTCCGGCGCCTGAGCATATGCTTACTGCCCCGTGGCCATGAAGCCGGTCAGGGCCTCAAACTGGGCGGCATCGCAATCCATGCACAGGCCAAAGGGCGGCATGCCGCCGAAACCGTTGACCACGTTATCCACCAGCGTGTCCATGCCCTTGTCCAGGCGCGGCGCCCAGGCCGCGGCGTCACCCGTCAGGGGTGCCCCGGTGGCAGCCACGGTATGGCAGCTGGCGCAGCTGCGCTGGTATACCTGGGCCAGCTCCGGGTCGGCGGGCTGCAGGACGCGGCTGGCCGCCTCGGCCGGCGGCGCGCCCTGCGGCCCCTCGCCGCAGGCTGACAGCAGCGCGAGCAGCAACACTGACAGCGCGATCTTCAGGGCCTGTAATGCAAACATGATCTTCTCTCCCGCCTCATTCAGGTGCTGTTGTGCGGTCGGCCCGAGTCCCGCAAACCGGGTGGCCGCCAGCCGCGTCCCGATCCGCTACCGGTAGCCTCCACCATTCCTCCAACAGCGCGCCGATGGTATTGGGGACAACCAGGTGCGCCGCATACCAGGTGTGCAGGCAACGAATACGAGTGAAATCGGCAATCCCACCTATACCGCGCCGGGCCAGCACCTGCGCCATCCCCAGTTGCTGCAAGCGCTGCAGCTCCGCCGGTGTAATGTGTTCCGCGCGCAGGGCGATGTGGGCGGCGTGATCCTGCGCCATGGCCCGCCGCAAGCCGACATCGCTGTTCACCCGCTGCTGCAGGCGCTTGATCAGCCCGCCGGCCTCGGCCTGGTCTATGCGGTAGGACAGGTCCGCATCCACCAGCCAGAACAGGGTCGGAAACGGCTTGTCATCGACCAGCGAGGCCACCCGGATCACCATTGGCTCACCGCTGGGGGAACTGACCGCGACAGCCCGCAGGCCCCGGGGCTCCCTGCCCAGCAGCTGCGTCACACGGTCTTGTGTCGATGAGTCTATGGACAAAAGGCAGCACCTGCTGACGACAGGCCTGTAATTCTACGCGAAGCCGGCAGGAAAATACGAATCCGGGATGATTTCGCGAGCCGGGGTCGCGGGATCCGCCGGCGCCGAACGCGTCCAGGGTTTGACAAAGTTGTCCCCAATCCCTAAAGTCCCGCCCCGAACCAGGTGCCTGCCGCCCTCACTGCCGTGAGCGCTGGGCAGGTTAAATGGGAAGTGTGGTATGGCCTGCGCCAAATCCACCGCTGCCCCCGCAACGGTATACAGTCGAAGACTGTGAGCCCGATACCTGCCTGGCGCATGCACCGATGGAGCGGAGGGCTTCAGACAAGGTCGCCCCGCCTGCGCGCGGTGTTCCCTGGTTTCCTCTCTCAATCGTCATTGATCAATTGACCATTGAGGTAACACCATGAATCGTTTACTACCTGGCGCAGTGCTTGCCCTGGCAGGTACCAGTACCTGTCTAACCACCCTCGCCGACAACATGCTGGAAGAAATCGTCGTGACCTCCACCGGGGTAGAAATGCCCTTGCGCCAGGTGGGCACCTCGATTTCCGTGATCGACCAGGAGGAGATCGAGCGGCTGGGTTTTATCTCGCTGTATGACGTGCTGCGCACCCAGCCGGGTGTCTCCGTCACCAATACCGGGGGTGCGGGCAGCGCCACGTCCCTGCGCATTCGCGGCGAGGAAGGCTATCGTACCCTGGTGCTGTTGGACGGCATCGATATATCCGACACTTCCGGCCCACAGGTGAGCCCGCGCTTCGGGCAACTGCTGAGTTCCGGCGTGCAACGGGTGGAGATCCTGCGCGGCCCCCAGGGGCTGATGTACGGCGGCGACGCCGGCGGCGTGGTCAACGTTACCACCATCGCCCCCAGCGACGGCTTCGGCGGCGAGGTGAGTGCCGAGGGCGGCCGCTACGGGGCACAGCAGCTCTCGGGTAACGTCGGCGGCGGCAACGATACCGTGGATTTCAACCTGTCCGGTGCCGATTACAGCAACGACGGATTCAACGCACGCAGCACCGACACTGTAGTCAGGGACGACGACGGTTACGATAACAGTACGGTCAACGCCCGCATCGGCTACCAGGCCACCCAAGCGCTGCGTTTCACCTTGGTGGGCCGGGACGTGGACGGCAACAACCGCTACGACGACTGCTATACGGTAGACACCTTCGAACCCACCGATCGCTGCCGGGACAAATACGAACAGCAGGCCTGGCGGCTGGCCGGCGACTACCGGGCAGGCCGCTTCGAGCACCAGCTTGCCTACACCGGCAACGATACCGACCGCAAATTTTTCTCGGATGGGCAGACCGGTTTTCGGGCCAGGGGAACCCTGGAGCGCATCGGCTACCTGGGGAACTTCCGCTACAGCGATGACTTGCGGCTGGTCTACGGCGCGGAGCGGCAACAGGAGTCCATGGACGACGGCAGTACCGACGCCAGCCGCGATCAATATGGCTACTATTTCGAATACCAGGGCGGCTTCAGCGATCGCCTGTTCGTGACCGCGGGCACCCGCTTCGACGACAACGACGACTTCGGCACCCACACCTCCTACCGCCTGAGCAGCGCCTACCTGATCCCGCTGGCCGGCGGGGAACTGAAGCTCAAGGGCACTTACGGCACGGGTTTTCGCGCCCCCAGCCTGTATGAAGTCGCCTACAACAGCGGTAGTTTCGCCTACCCGCCCGCATCCGAGACCACGCTGCGGGAGGAGCAGAGCAAGGGTTACGACCTCGGGCTGTCCTGGGGCGCGGACTCGGGCCTGTACCTGGAGGCCGTGTACTTCGACCAGAAAATCGAGGACGAGATCTACTTTGACCTCGCGAATTACTCCGGCTACCTGCAGCGCGATGGCACTACCGACTCCAATGGTGTCGAGCTGAGCGTCGCCTGGCCGATCGTTGCCAGCCTCTCGCTCACGGCCAACTACACCTTCAATAACACCGAAACCGCCGCCGGCCAGAGCCGCCCCTACCGACCGGAGCACCTGGCCAACCTCGGCCTGAGCTGGCGCACGCTGGCGGACACCCTGGTGCTGGGAGCCGCCTGGCGCCTGTCCCAGGACGCCGAGGACGTGGATGGCTCCCAGCTGGACGACTACCAATTGCTGGAACTCTCCGCCAGCTACCAGTTGCTGCCCTCCCTGCAACTGTTCGGCCGCCTGGAAAACGCCCTGGATGAGGACTACCAGGAAGTTCCCACCTACAATACCAGCGGGGCCGCCGGCTACGCCGGGGTGAAATATACTTTCTAGGAATCGCTCTATGGCCAAGACCGACAAAAATGCGAAGCACAAGAGCGCCATGCAGAAACAGAAGGCGAAAGTCGATGCCAGCATTGCCGCGGCGGACACCGAGCGCGGCGTCGCCCTGCTGTTGACCGGCGACGGCAAGGGCAAGTCCAGCTCGGCCTTCGGCATGGTGATGCGGGCCCTGGGCTACGGCCAGAAGGTGGGGGTGGTGCAGTTCATCAAGGGCGAGCAGTTGTCCGGGGAGGAGATCTACCTGCGGGAACACTGCCCCCAGGTGGCCTTCTACCAGATGGGCACCGGTTTCACCTGGGACACCCAGGACCGCAGCGGCGACATTGCCGCGGCCCGGCGCACCTGGGAGCAGGCGCAACCCATGTTGCGAGACCCCGGCTTCGACCTCGTGGTACTGGATGAGCTGACCTACATGATCGCGTTCAAATACCTGCCCGAGGAGGACATCATCGAAGCCATCCGCCGGCGGCCTGCCGGCCAGAGCGTGGTGGTGACCGGACGCGGCGGCGGCAAGGCCCTGCAGGAGGTCATGGACACCGTATCCGAGGTCAGGGAGATCAAACACGCCTACCGCGCTGGCATCAAGGCGCGCAGGGGTGTGGACTATTAGGCACCAGCGCGCCCGCCTGCTGCTGGGCTGCCTGGCCGCAGCCCTGCCGCTGTGCATGTTGCTGGGCCTTGCCAGCGGCGCCGTGCACCTCGGTCCCGGAGAAGTCATCCGCGGGTTGCTGGCTCCGCTGGGCGATGCCGAGCCCGGCCAGGCCAGCCTGATCATCGCCCATATCCGCCTGCCGCGAGTGCTGCTGGCGGCGCTGATGGGGGCCGTGCTGGCCATGAGTGGCGCGACCATGCAGGGCCTGTTCCGCAACCCCCTGGCGGACCCCTCGCTGATAGGCGTCACCGCCGGTGCCTCCCTGGGCGCGGCCCTGGTGATCGTCATGGGTGGTGGCTTACTGCAGGGTTACACCGCCCTCACCCTGGTATCGGCCGGCGCCTTTGCCGGGGGCGCGGTGGCCGTGGTGTTCGTCTACCGCCTGGCCACTTCCCCCAGCGGCACCTCGGTGGCCACCATGCTGCTGGCGGGCATCGCCATCACCGCCCTGGCGGGCGCCCTGGGAAGCCTGCTGGAATTTCGCGCCGACAACGATATGCTGCGGCGCATCTCCCTGTGGAAGATGGGGGGCATGGACGGCGCCAACTATCCCCGCCTGCTGCTGGGCGCGCTGGTAAGCGGCGCCCTGCTGGTGGCCCTGCCCCGCTACGCCGCCCCCCTGAACGCCCTGTTGCTGGGTGAATCCGAAGCCCGCCACCTGGGCATCGATGTAGACCGCGCCAAATTCGCCCTGATCACCTGGGTGGCGCTGGGCGTCGGTACCTCGGTGGCACTGGTGGGCACCATAGCCTTCGTCGGCCTGGTGGTGCCGCATATCGTGCGCCTGCTGCTGGGCCCCGACCACCGTGTGTTACTGCCGGCCTCGGCCCTGGCAGGCGCTATTTTACTGGTGGTGGCCGATACCCTGTCGCGCACCCTGATCGCCCCCACGGAAATGCCCGTAGGCATCATCACCGCGATCCTCGGCGTACCCTTCTTCATCTCGCTGCTGCGGCAGCGTCACCACTACGGTATGCAGTCGTGACGGCCCTGCAGTTGCGCTCGGTGTGCGCCGCGCCCTGGGGCACGGCGCTGCTCACGGAAATCGACCTGGCGCTGCAGCCGGGACAGGTGCTGGGACTGGCGGGACCCAACGGCGCAGGCAAGTCCTCCCTGCTGCGCCTGGTCGCCGGTGATATCGCCACGGCCAGTGGCGAGTTGCTGATCGGCGAGCGACCCCGGCAGCAGTGGCCGCGTTTGCAGCTGGCGCGGCGGCTGGCCTACCTGCCCCAGCTGTCGCTGCTCAATTTTCCCTACACCGTGGAGGAAGTCGTCGCCCTCGGGCGCATGCCCCATGCCACCGGCCGGGCAGCGGACCAACAGATCGTCGAACAGGTTATGGCGGCCACCGATGTCACCGCCCTGCGGGCGCGGCTGTATCCGCAGCTCTCGGGTGGCGAGCGCCAGCGCGTGCAGCTGGCGCGAGTGCTGGCCCAGGTCTGGGATACGGCGGATGCGGGCGGCGCGCTGCTGTTGCTGGACGAACCCACCACGGCACTGGACCTGTCCCACCAGCAGCTGGTCGTGGAGGCGGTGCGCAACCTGGCGCGGCGCGGCTGCGCCATCGTGCTGGCGATTCACGATTTCAACCTGGCCGCCGGGCTGGCCGACTGCATCGCCGTGCTGCGAGATGGTCGTCTGGCCGCCTGCGGCCCACCCGCCAGGGTGTTCACCCCCGAGATGTTCCGCGAGGTGTTCGCCATCGAGGTCATCGTGCAGCGCCATCCGCTGCGGGACCAACCCCTGGTTGTCAGCTGCTGAGCCCATGCAAAAACTCCCTTCACTGACCTTTGCCTGGCTGTCCCTGCTGTGCGCGACCACGGCGTTTGCCCAGGCCGTCAGCGTCGCGGACTTCGCCGGCCGCCGGGTCAGCCTGGCGGCGCCGGCGCAACGCATCGTCGCGCTGGCCCCCCACCTGGTGGAAAACCTGTACAGTGCCGGCGCCGGCGACAGGCTGGTGGGGGTCGTGAGTTACAGCGACTACCCGCCCCAGGCGGGGGACATTCCCGAGGTGGGCAGCTTCAACGCCTACAGCCTGGAAGCCATCGCCAGTCTGCAGCCGGACCTCATCCTCATGTGGGGCTCGGGGAACGGCATGCGCACCCTGGCCAAACTGGAAATGCTGGGCATACCGGTATTTGTGAGCGAACCGCGACAACTGGCCGATATCGCCCGGGATATACGCCTGCTGGGCCAACTGGCCGGCACCGGGGCCAGTGCCGAGCGCGAAGCGGTGCGCATAGACAGCGAACTGGCGGCGCTGCGCGAGCGCTACCGCGGCGGGCAACCCATCCCGGTCATGTATGAAATCTGGAACCAGCCCCTGCAGACCATCAACGGCGAGCACCTGATAAGCCAGGTCATCGAGCTCTGCGGCGGCCACAATATTTTTGCCAATCTGGCCTCCCTGGCGCCGCAGGTCAATATCGAAGCCGTGCTGGCGCGGGCGCCCCGGGCGATCGTGGCCAGCGGCCGGCAGGACACCCGCCCGGGCTGGCTGGACGAGTGGCGCCGCTATCCCGACCTGCCCGCCGTGCGCGACGGGGGCCTGTTCTTCGTCGATCCCGACCTGCTGGAGCGCCCTACCGCCAGGGTGCTGCAGGGCGCACGCTCACTCTGCAGCCAGTTGCACAGCCTGCGAGCCGGGGACCAGGCAATGGACGCGCGCGAATAGGGCTTGCCAGTGCGGTGCCGTTTGCTAAGCTCTGCTGTCCGCACCGCAAGTCCAACCACCGATACAAGGATAAACCATGAAACCGGAAACAATTGCCCTGCACGCCGGCTACGCCGGCGACCCGACTACCCACGCCGCCACCACGCCGATCTACCAGACCACCTCCTACACTTTCGACAACACCCAGCACGGCGCCGATTTGTTCAACCTGGCGGTACCGGGCAATATCTACAGCCGTATCATGAATCCCACCAATGCGGTCCTGGAGCAGCGCCTGGCTGAACTGGAAGGCGGCGTCGGCGCCCTGGCCCTGGCCTCTGGCATGGCGGCAATACGTTACGCCATCGAAGCCATCGCCGAGGTGGGCAGCAATATCGTCAGTACCTCGCAGCTGTACGGCGGCACCTACAACCTGTTTGCCCACACCTTCCCGCGCCAGGGCATAGAGGTGCGCTTCGCCCAGGCCGACGACTTCGACAGGGTTGCCGACCTGATAGATGAAAACACCAAGGCCCTGTTCTGCGAGTCCATCGGCAACCCGGCGGGCAATATCGTCGACATCCGCAAGTGGGCTGACATCGCCCACGCCGCAGGCGTGCCCCTGATTGTCGACAATACCGTGGCCACGCCGGTGCTGTGCCGGGTCTTCGATCACGGCGCCGATATCGCCGTGCACTCCCTCACCAAGTACATTGGCGGCCACGGCACCACCATCGGTGGCGCGATCGTCGATTCCGGCAATTTCGACTGGGCGGCACACGCCGACCGCTTCCCCATCATGAACACCCCGGATCCCTCCTACCACGGCGTGGTGTACACGGAGGCCATGGGCCCGGCCGCCTACATCGGCCGCTGCCGGGTGGTACCACTGCGCAACACCGGCGCCGCCCTGTCCGCCCACAGTGCCTTCCTGATCATGCAGGGGCTGGAAACCCTGAGCCTGCGCATGGAGCGGCACTGCAAGAATGCCAAGAAGGTAGCCAAATACCTGAGCAAACACCCCCAGGTGCGCTGGGTCAACTACGCCGCCCTCAAGGACAGTCCCTACCGGGCCAACTGCAAGGCAATCTGCAAGGGCAAGGCGGCGGGTATTCTGAGCTTCGGCATCGAAGGCGGTTTCGAGGCGGGCGGGCGTTTCATCGACGCCCTGCAACTGATCCTGCGGCTGGTCAACATCGGCGACGCCAAGTCGCTGGCCTGCCACCCTGCCAGCACCACCCACCGCCAGCTCAACGAGGAGGAACTGGCCTCGGCAGGCGTCAGCTCAGACATGGTGCGGCTGTCGATAGGCATCGAACATATCGACGACATCATCGCCGATATCGAGCAGGCATTGGTGGCGGCGCAATAACGCCATAAGCAAAGGGCGCAATGAATTGCGCCCTACAGGGACGGGTTCGCTCAGAACGCCGCTGACAAACGCGCGTACCAGAAGGCCCCGTTGAAGCCGAAGGGCGAGGTGACCGCGTAGACGTCACCCAGGAACTGCAGGGTCGGGTCGCCCTCCTTGTCGGGATACTCGTCGAAGATATTCTGGCCACCCACCGTGACCGTGTAGTGATCCAGCAGGGTGTAGCTGATCTCCAGGTCAACCAGCACGGCGTCGTTGTAGTGGTAGGTGTTGGCCTTCGAATCCGTGCCATCCCCGAACAGGCCCGGCGTAGTCTGCCAGTTACCGTAGTAATTGAACCGCAGCAGGGTGCTCAGGTCATACACGTCGTAGGTAAAACTCAGCACCGAGTTATCCTCCGGCACCTGGTTTTCCAGGTCATAGACACGACTTTCGTCGATGGCGTTGGTCTTGACGTTGGAAATTTCCTGCTTGTTGTGGTTGTAGCGCAAATCGGAGGTGAGGGTACCGGGGCCGATATCGAGCCAGGTGGTGACTGCAAGGTCGACACCGGTGACCTGGGTATCAAAGCCATTGGTAAAGTAATTGGCGTTGGAGCCCAGCAACAGCTCGGCATCGGGATAGCCCAAGGCGTTCAGCTCGTCTACGTCCTGCTGGTTGATGGTATTGGACGACAGCGCCATGCGGTCATCGATGCTGATGTTGTAATAGTCCAAGGTGATGCTGACCCTGTCACCCGGGGTCCAGACCAGGCCCGCGGTATAGCTGGTGGAGGTCTCGTTCTCCAGGTCGGTCGCCCCCAGCACCTGGGCCACCGGGTTGTCCACCGGGTAGGTACCGCTGGGAATCAGGTTGCCGGAACTGTCGGCTGTGGTGGTCACGTTGAGGGTGTTGACCTGGCCCGGGGTGGGGGCGCGGAAGCCGGTGTTGGCGGTGGCCCGAATCGCGAAGTTATCGGTGAAATCGTAGCGGCCGGATATCTTCCAGTCCAGGGTCTCGCCGTACTCCTCGAAGTTCTCATAGCGCACGGCCATGGCGCCATTGATTTTCTCGGTAATCTCGGTTTCCAGGTCGAAGTAGATCGCATAGCTGTCGCTGTCCCAGCTGCCGGAGGATTCCGGGAAAAAGCCCTGGAAGCCATCGGACCCCACGCCGAACTGGGCATAGGTGGGTCCCACCTCGATCGATGCCTGGTCGCCGCTCTGGATCTTGTAGGTCTCGCGCCGCCATTCCACACCGAAACCCAGGTTGGCGGGATTGTTGTCAAAGGTCTTGACGAAATCCAGGTTGACCCCGGTCTCCTCCTGGGTCAGGGTGCCCGGATTGAAATCGATGGGGCTGAGAATGCCCAGGCTGGGGTTGATGCTGTTCTTGAGGTTGTAATCCACCTCGTTTTCACCGTAGCGCACCTTGGCACTCCAGTTCAGGTCACTGCCTACCAGTTCACCCCGCGCCCCGAAGACCGCGAAGACGTCGGTAATGTCGGCGCCGAATATCGGGCTGTAACCGCCGGGAAACTGCGTATAAATGGGGTTGAGCAATACAAAGCCGCTGGGGCTGCTGGCGCTGGGGGTAATATAATTGCTGGGATCCAGGCCCTGCGCGATGATGGAATTGACCAGGCTCTGGTCGGCGGGATCGGGCAGGCCGTCGCCATTACTGTCCGTCATCAGCGTGGAGCGAGGCGGGAAGGCGATGTTGTCCTCTGCGGTGGGCAGCACGGGGCCCCGATAGAAAAAGCCGCCCTTGGTCTCGTTGTAGTAGTAACTGCCGTTACCGAACAGCTCCACGTTGTCAGTCAGGTTATAGCCGGTATTGAACACCCCGGTATAGGAGTCCAGCTCCGGGTCGCCCCAGCGCTGGCCCAGGCCATCGTAGGGCACCAGGCTCTTGCCGACGATATCCGCAATGCCGGCGGCGTCCGGGCGCGCCTGGCCGCGGCTGGTGGTGTCGGTGCTGGCGTACTCACCGGTGAGGTTCAGGAAGCCGTTGCCGCCGAGGCTCAAACCGCCGTTGGCGCTGACCACTGTGCGCTGGCCGTCACCATCCTTGTCGTACTCACCGTACTGGCCGCTGATGGTGAAGCCCTCGTCCGCATCCTTGAGGATGACGTTCACCACGCCGGCGATGGCATCCGAGCCGTACTGGGCCGAGGCGCCGTCACGCAGTACTTCCACCCGCTTGATGGCGGCGGAGGGGAAGGTGGCGAAATCCACACCCTGGGATCCCTGGTTGACTGTGCCCAGGGGTGCCAACTGCAGGTTGACCAGGGCGGAGCGGTGGCGACGGGTGCCGTCCACCAGCACCAGGGTGTGGTCAGGCGACAGGTTGCGCAGGGTAACCGGGCGCACGAAGGCGGTGCCGTCCGCGATCGGGAAGCGCTGGGTGTTCAGCGACGGGGCGATCTGGGTCAGGGACTCGGTCAGGCTGAAGGAGGCCTGCCGGCTGAGGGACTCGCTGCTGATGACATCGATAGGCGACAGCGTCTCCGTGGGCGACAGACCCTCTTTGCGGGTACCGGTGACCACGACCTCCTCAAGGCCGGCTGATGACTGTTGGGCCACGGCCAGGGGCACGGCAAACGCGGGCACCAGGGCGGCTATGGAGGTAGCGAGCAGAGTTTTCCTGAAGTGTTGCATGGGGTCACACCTTCTTTTAGTTATTGGTAGTGACGAAAGTCTATCCCCTAAGCTAGAAACTTTGTTGTCCGCAAAGTGTTATTAATACACAAAATCTACCGCCAGCGGGCAACAAAAACCCTGAAGTTGCAGGGTTTTTGTTAACGATTGCCGGTAGCGGGTTTACATACTGCGCCGCAACAGTGGCGGGATATCCGGGTGGGCTTCGCCCTCCTCCCCCGAGGCTGCCACCAGCTTGTGCAGGGCCGGGCCGAGTCGCGGTTTCACCTCCTCCGGTCGCAGTGGTTCCCCGCACTCACTGCAGGTCAGCGTGGCGCGGGTCTTGTGGCCGCACTTCTGGTGGACGTATTCCAGCGGTGCGCCCTCCCCCTTGTCCATCCACTCATCGCCCCAGCGGGCCAGGCTCATAAGCACCGGGTACAGGCCCAGCCCCTTGCGGGTGAGGCGGTACTCGTAGCGCAGGGGGTGGTCATGGTAGGGCACCTTTACCAGTACACCCTGCTCCACCAGCTTGCCCAGGCGCTCCGACAGGCGATGCCGGGTGATGCCCAGGTTGGCCTGGAACTGGTCGAAACGACGGGTGCCCAGGAACGCGTCGCGAATGATCAGCATGGTCCAGCGCTCTCCCACGATGGAGAGCGCCCGGGCCACCGAGCAAACCTGTTTATCGATATCGTCCCAGCGCATAAGTACTCCTGCAGTGATAGCCCTGATATGGGCAAAGCCAGGCGAAAATGTATCACATACATTCCCATTTGGAACTGATTGGCGTTGCTGAGGATCTCCATGCCTCTCGCGACATACCCCGAACGCGGACCGGTACCTCCTGTACATCGTCGCTACCGGCATCCATGCCTCTCGCGACATACCCCGAGCGCGGACCGGCACCTCCTGTACATAAAAAAGGGCGGGGATTAACCCGCCCTTTCCGACAGGGTAGCGTCGCTACCCCGGCCTCTGTCCGAACTCAGCCAAACTGGTTCATGGTGTTGTCCTTGCCGCCGGCCTTGAGGGCGGCCTCACCGGCAAAGTACTCCTTGTGATCATCGCCCAGGTCGGAGCCGGCCATGTTCTGGTGCTTGACACAGGCGATGCCCTTGCGGATCTCCTGGCGCTGTACACCCTTGACGTAGCCCAGCATGCCTTCCTCACCGAAGTAGTCCTTGGCCAGGATGTCGGTGGACAGGGCCGCGGTGTGATAAGTGGGCAGCGTGATCAGGTGGTGGAAGATTCCCGCCTCGCGGGACGCGTCTGCCTGGAAAGTCCGAATCCAGCTGTCGGCTTCCAGCGCCAGGTGGCTCTCGTCGTACTCGATGCTCATCAGGTTGTCGCGATCGTAGGCGGAGACATCCTTGCCCTCTTCTTTCCAGGCATCGAATACCTGCTGGCGGAAATTCAGGGTCCAGTTGAAGGACGGTGAATTGTTGTAAACCAGCTTGGCATTGGGGATCACCTCACGGATGCGCTTGACCATGCCGCCAATCTGGCCGATATGGGGTTTCTCGGTCTCGATCCACAATAGGTCAGCGCCATTCTGCAGGCTGGTGATGCTGTCCAGTACGCAGCGGTCTTCCCCAGTGCCCTTGCGGAACTGGTACAGGTTGGAGGGCAGGCGCTTGGGGCGCACCAGCTTGCCGCTCTGGTTGATCAGCACGTCGCCGTGCTTCAGTTGCTCCAGCGGCAGCTCTTCGCAATCCAAAAAGCTGTTGTACTGGTCGCCCAGGTCGCCCGGCTCGTGGGTCACGGCGATCTGCTTGGTGAGACCGGCGCCCAGGGAATCGGTGCGGGCAACGATGACGCCCTCGTCAACACCCAGTTCCAGGAAGGCGTAGCGCACGGCGCGGATCTTGGCCAGGAAATCCTCGTGGGGAACCGTCACCTTACCATCCTGGTGACCGCACTGCTTCTCGTCGGAGACCTGGTTCTCGATCTGGATGGCGCAGGCGCCCGCCTCGATCATTTTCTTGGCCAGCAGGTAAGTGGCTTCAGCGTTGCCGAATCCGGCGTCGATGTCGGCGATGATGGGCACCACGTGGGTCTGGAAGTTGTCGAGCTTGTTCTGTATCGCCTTGGCGGCCACCTGGTCACCGGCTTCCCGGGCGGCGTCCAGCTCGCGGAACAGGCCACCCATCTCCCGGGCGTCGGCCTGGCGCAGGAAGGTGTACAGTTCTTCGATCAGGGCGGGCACGGAGGTTTTCTCATGCATGGACTGGTCGGGCAGCGGGCCGAACTCGGAACGCAGCGCGGCAATCATCCAGCCGGACAGGTACAGGTAGCGCTTGTCAGTGGTGTCGAAATGCTTCTTGATGGAAATCAGCTTCTGCTGGCCGATAAAGCCGTGCCAACACCCCAGGGACTGGGTGTACTGGCTGCTGTCGGCATCGTAGTCAGCCATGTCCTTGCGCATGATAGCCGCGGTATAGCGAGCGATATCCAGGCCGGTCTTGAACCGGTTCTGCATCTTCATGCGCGCGGCGTACTCGGGATTGATATCGTCCCAGGTGCCACCCTGTTGGGCGCGCAGCGTGGCGATAGCGTCTATGTCTTGCTGGAAGTCTGACATGGTAGAACCTCATTGAGCTCAGTGGTGAAATGACAACGACGACCGGCGATGCACCTGGCGGTGCTCCCGTCCCATCAGCTGGCGCCAATATTAGTTACCGGGGAGACATAAATAAAATAAATGGTAAATATTTTTATTATTCATACCGGAAATTCCGAGGCGCGCCCGCCACCGGTCCCGGAGCGCCTGGATGGGCGAGCGGAACTAGCGCAGCCTGATATCCACTTCGACCCCGTAGTGATCCGAGGGGTCGGTCATGATCGGCGAGTCTTCCGGCTGTAACTCGGAGGGCGGAACCAGCGCCTCTATGGATACCGGGTCGTCGTAGACCCGCTCGGCGACGATGGCGTCCGGATCCTTGATATTCTTGACAAAGACGTGGTCCAGCACCCAACTGCCGGTGCCCCCCGCCGGTTGCAGGATCAGGTTTTGGGCCTCGCAAAAGGTGCAGGGCAGTTGCTCGCCCGCGGGATCGACGAAACCGTCGGCCAACCACAGTTCACAGTTGCCGGCGAAGTCGGCTTGCACGCCGTTGCCCGGGTTGGCGATGCTGCAATTGAAATCCCCGGCGAAAAATATGGGGTTGTCGCCCGCCTTCCGGTTGGCGAAGGCGATCATCTGCTCCTGCATGTAACGGTTCTCCCCCTCCCAGGAACCGTGTTTGCCCGACTCCGGATAGGGAATCGTGCCCTCCAGGTTTGCCGTGGGGTGGGTGCAGCCGACCACGTGCTTCTGCTTGTTGAGCTCGATCTCGGCGTACAGGGCCCCGCGGTGGTTGCTGCTGGAATCGTCTATGAAATCCTGGAACTCGCGCGCCTGCAGTTCGTAGCGGGAGGCGAGTATCAGGCCCAACGCGCCGTCGTAGGAGAACAACCCGGCCGGCTGGGTGACCGTGTCGACCATGATCTCCACGGTGATATCGGGAATGCCGACGGTGCCAATAACGCCGTCAAAACACGCGGGAGGAAGCGCCGCCAGCGGCGCGGCGCAACTGCTGGACGCGCAGCCCACCAGGGCGTTGCCAGACAGGCCGGCACACTGGGTATCGCCGCAGGCGGCGAACTCGGCGATCTCCTCGTCGGTGCAGGCAGCAGCCTCGGTGAACACCTGCTCTGGCGGCACACTGTAGATATAGGGATAGTTTTCCTCCAGCGCCCGCTCGATGGTGTCCACGTACTCCTCAAGCCAGACCTCCTGCAGGCACATCACATCGCTGTCCGACTCGGCCATCAATTCGGCGTTCACCGCCAGCCGTTCGGCCGTGTAGGGGACGAAGTTGAGCGCAAACCCCATGTTGTAGGTAGTAACCGTCAGTGACTGGGTTTTATTGTTGTCGTTGTTGTCATTGTCCGAGCAGGCGGCCAGGCCCAGGGTCGTGGCGAGCAGTAGCAGTGTCTTGGACAACTGGCGGGTGAGGTTTGGCATTGTGGCACCTTATTATTACAGTCCGGAGCGCGTTGTTTCCCCGGCAGCGGTTATCTGCAGCAGCATAGCACAGGGCCGGCGTACCCTCGACCTGGCGCCGCCCTGCCGCGGGGCCGACAGTCCGCGCTCAACCAGGAGCCGGCAGGCTGGCGGCCATGTTGGCGGCGATGGAGGCGGCCACCCGCCGCGCCCGCTCGGTGCGCTCGCCGGCGAAGCCGGCATCCAGGGTGGCATTGAACAGCGCCAGCCAGTGCTGGAAATCCGCGCCGCGCAATGGCTGTTTGCCGTGCAGTTGCCGGTGGATATTCATGGTGTGGCGCTGGTAGCCCTGTTCCCCGAGCAACAGTTTGCACCAGTAATCCTTGATATGCGGCAGGTGCACCGCCAGGTCGATGGCGGCGACGTCCAGGAAGATCGGCGCGAGTTGCTCGTCCTCCAGCATCCGGGCGTAGAACCGGTCGACGAAAGCCTCGATATGCTCTCTTGAATCCAGGTCGGGTCGATTGTCTGCAATCATGAGAGCAATTAAAACATCGATACAGTTGAATTGGCGATTGGCAAGTGGATGCGCCAGGACCTGCGCCGGAGCCGGTACAGCCTGTCAGGACTCGCCGTGAATACATCCCTGTAGGCTCGTGCTCGGCATCCATGCCTCACACGGTCCTGACAGGCTGTACCGGCTCCGACGCCTGGCAACCTGTTCCAATTCTGCACCTCTCACAGACAAGGCAACAAGCTACTTCTTCTTACTCTTCTTATCCTTCTTCTTCACATGCGCCATCATGCGCCGCTTGCGCTGCACCTGGCGGCCGGTGAGCTTGTTGCGTTTGTCGGCGTAGGGGTTGTCGCCGGTCTTGAACTCGATACGCACCGGCGTGCCCACCAGGTCCAGCTCGCGGCGGAACACCTTTTCCAGGTAGCGCTGGTAGCTGTTGGGAACCTTGCCGGTCTGGTTTCCGTGAATGATGATCAGCGGCGGGTTCTGGCCGCCGGCGTGGGCATAGCGCAGCTTGATCCGGCGGCCGTCCACCATGGGGGGGGCGTGGTCGTGGACCGCACCCTCGAGAATGCGGGTCAGGGCGCTGGTGTTGAGTTTGCGGGTGGCTGACTGGTAGGCGGCGTTGATCGACTTGTACAGCAGCCCCACGCCGGAACCGTGCAGGGCGGATATGAAATGGGTATCGGCGTAGGCGGCAAACTGCAGACGCCGGTTCAGTTCACTCTTGATCCACTCGCGTTGGTCGGGCTCGATACCGTCCCACTTGTTTACCGCCAGCACCAGCCCGCGCCCGGCCTCTATACAGTGTCCCAGCAGGTGCATGTCCTGATCCACTATGCCCTCGTGGCCATCCATAACCAGGATCACCACGTGGGCGTCCTCGATGGCCTTGAGGGTTTTGACAATGGAAAATTTTTCCACGGCCTGGCGCACGTTCTTGCGCTTGCGCACCCCGGCGGTGTCTATCAGCGTATATTTTTGCTGGTCGCGCTCATAGTCGATATAGATGCTGTCCCGGGTGGTGCCGGGCTGGTCGAATACCACCACCCGGTCTTCGCCCAACAGGCGGTTGACCAGGGTGGATTTACCCACGTTGGGCCTGCCGACCACAGCCACCCTGATGCTGTCGCGAAAGGCCTCGCTCTGGACCGGGGCCTCCTCGGGAAAACTGTCCAGCACCCGCTCCAGCATGGCCTTCACACCGCGCCCGTGACTGGCGGCAATGGCGTACATGCACTCCACGCCCAGGGCGTAGAAATCGTTGCTGGCCAGTTCCTCGTTGAGACCGTCGATCTTGTTGACTACCAGGTGAAAAGGCTTGTTGCGCTGGCGCAAATGGCGCGCCAGGGCCTGGTCGCCGGGGTTGAGCCCCTCCCGGGCGTCCACCATCATCAGCACCGCGTCGGCCTCTTCGATGGCGGCCAGCGACTGGCTGGCCATCTCGGTGTCTATGCCCTGCTCGTCACCGCTGATGCCCCCGGTATCGATCACCACGAAGGGCCGGCTGCCCAGGCGACCCTGGCCGTACTTGCGATCCCGGGTCAGGCCCGGAAAGTTGGCCACCAGCGCATCCCGGCTGCGGGTGAGCTGGTTGAACAGGGTGGATTTGCCGACGTTGGGGCGCCCTACCAGGGCGATGACGGGAATCATCAGTCCTTCGAGGTGATCTCGTAGGCAATCAGGTCACCGCTGTTGCCGTAGACATACAGCACGTTGTCGACGCTGACCATGTCCGCCCGCACCCCGTCGCTGTCTGCCCTCACCCGGCCCACCAGCTCACCGTCCACCTGCGACATCACATGCACATAACCCTCGAAATCACCTACCGCGAGATAGCTGCTGACCGGCGTGGGACGCGACAGGTTGCGGTAGGCCAGCGCGGTCTGGGTCCAGCGTTCCCCCTGGCCACTGCGCTGGTAGGCGATGACGGAGCCGTCCTCGTCAGCGACATAGACGTTGCCAAAGCCCTGGGAAACACCGGAAAAGGACGACACGTTGTGCTGCCACAGCTTGCGGCCGTTGGCCGCATCGATGGCCATGATACGCCCCTGGTAACTGGCGACGTACAGCTCGGAGCCGACCATGTCCATGGTGCCGTCGATATCGACCACCCGCTCGATCTCGGAACGACCCTGGGGTATCGCCACCCGGATTTCCCATACTATGCCGCCGGTGGCCGCATCGAAGGCCAGTACCCGGCCACTGGCAAAGCCCACGTAGGCGACGCTGTCGCGCACCAGCGGGCTGCTGCTGCCGCGCAGGGTCAGCACCGGCACATTGCTGTCATAGGTCCACAGCAACTCACCGCTGCTGAAATCCAGCCCCTGCAACTTGCCGTCCAGGGTGTGGGCCAGCACCACGCGACCGTTGCTCTGGGGCGGCGAGAGCACCTCGCCATTGAGCTCGGTGATCCACAATTGCTCGCCGCTGTTGGCGTCCACCTTCAGCACCTGGCCGTCGCTGGTGCCCAGAAACAGCGCGTCGCCGTATGCGCCCACGCCGCCCGACAGGCGGGTATCGAGTTCCACATCCCAGAGGCTCTTGCCGGAGTGCCGGTCGAAGGCCTCGAGATCGCCATTGGCTGCGGCGGCGTAGATGACGTCGCCTTTCACCACCGGCTGGATACGGTAGAAGCCGTCACCCTGGCCATTGCCCACACCATGGGACCAGAGCTCCTTGATTTTGACCGTCTGCTTGAAATCCACCAGTTCGGCCGGCGCTTTCGGGTCGTCATCATCCACCTCGAACCAACCCTCGATGGTGCTGCAGGCTCCCAGGCTCAGTAGCAGGGTGGCGGCGAGCAGCCAGCGGTATACCTGCTGCATGGACCTAGCCTCCCTCGCCGGCGGCGGGTGCCGCTGCCGTGTCAGCCAGCGCCGGGACCCTGGAGCCGAGCGCCTGCAGCTTCTGCTCCAGGCTTGCCAGGTTGATTTCGCCGTCGGCCGTCGCCATGGCACGGGCGGCCAGGTAAGCCTCCAGGGCCTCGTCCTCGCGGCCCAGGCTCAGCAGGATATCCCCGCGGGCAAGGGCGTAGGATGCCCCGTAAGCGCCGGCATCCACCTCGGCGAGGATACCCAGGGCCTGTTCCTGCTGCCCCTGGGCGGCCAGCACCCGCGCCAGGCGCAACTGGGCGATCCGGGCGACATCGCTGCCCGCGTCGGCCTTGCCCAGCACCCAGCGCAATTCGGTCTCGGCGCCGGTCAGGTCGTTCTCGCCCACCGCGGTGCTGGCCAGCTGCAGGGCGGCGAACTGCGCATAGCTGGTGCCCTCGTATTCGGACTTGAGCTGCTGCGCCAGTTGCACCGCGACCTCCTGCTGTTCACCGGGCAACACCGGGGTACTGAAGGCCTGCAGCATGCGCTGGTACAGATCCGAGGCGCCTTCACTGCGCTCCTCGTTGTATTGCTTGAAGCCCTGCCAGCCAAACCCGATACCCAGCGCCACGATGATGGCCACGATAGTGGAGCGCCCGTTTTCCTTCCACCAGCGCCGCAGCGCCTCGACCTGTTCTTCTTCTGTGCGATATGATTCCACGTCTACCTGTTCCTCTTAGCCCATTCGATCGGCGAACGCTGCCACCAGGGTCGCCTCCAAGTGTTCCCGCGGCACGGTTTGCTGCCCGGGGTTGTCTACCTGCGCAGCCTGATCGCGCAACTGTTTAATCGTTACTTTGCCGTTGGCCACCTCGTCCTCGCCCCAGATCAACGCCACCCTGGCGCCGCTCTTGTCCGCTTTCTTCAACTGGCTCTTGAAACTGCCCGCGCCGGTGTGCTGCAGGATAACCAGCTCGCCCAGCTTGTCGCGAACCGCTTCCACGGCGGCCAGGGCCTCGCGCTGCGCCGCCTCGCCAACCGCCACCACATAGGCGTCGACGCCGCGCCCGGCAGGGACAGCCTGCGCCGACTCCAGCAGCAGTAATACCAGGCGTTCCATGCCCATGGCAAAGCCCACGGCGGGGGTGGGTTTGCCGCCCAGCTGCTCCACCAGGCCATCATAGCGACCGCCGGCACAGACCGTGCCCTGGGCGCCGAGACGATCGGTCACCCATTCAAAAACCGTCTTGTTGTAGTAATCCAGGCCGCGTACCAGGCGAGCGTTCACCACGTAGCGCTGCCCCGCCGCGTCCAGCAGCTCCCGCAGCCGCGCGAAGTCGTCCCGCGACTCCTCGTCCAGGAAATCCGCCAGTGCCGGGGCGCCATCCAGCAGAGCCTGGGTCTGGGGATTCTTGCTGTCGAGAATGCGCAGCGGATTGCTGTGCAGGCGCCGCTGGCTGTCCTCATCCAGCGCGTCCTCGCGCTGCTGCAGGTACTCGACCAGTGCCGACCGGTAAGCCTGGCGCGCACTGCTGCTGCCTATGGAGTTCAGCTGCAATGCAACGCTGTCGACCAACCCCAGCTGCCGCCAGATTCGGGCGCTGAGGAGAATGATTTCCGCATCCATGTCCGGCGTGGGAACTCCGAAGGCCTCCACCCCGATCTGGTGGAACTGGCGCTGGCGCCCCTTCTGTGGGCGCTCATAGCGAAACATGGGGCCGGCGTACCACAGGCGCTGGGGCACGCCCAGCAGTCCCTGCTGGATGGCGGCGCGGACGCAACCGGCGGTCCCTTCCGGGCGCAGAGTCAGGCTGTCGCCATTGCGGTCGTCGAAGCTGTACATCTCCTTCTCGACGATATCGGTTACCTCGCCGATGGAGCGCTTGAACAGCCGGGTGGACTCCACCAGCGGCAGGCGTATCTCGCCGTAACCATAGCTCGACAGTACCCGGCTCACCGTCTGCTCCAGGTGCTGCCAGTGGGGTGTCTCGTCCGGCAGGATATCGTTCATCCCGCGGACGGCTCTGATATTGCTCACAGCGTCTCCGGTTATCTCTTAAAGTCAGGCGGACGATTTCAGAATGAGTTTTTCGTCCGCTGCGGCCCGCGCCTGTTCCAGTTCAGCGGCGCGCTGCCGGATCACCTGCTCCAGGTGGTCGACGAAATCCTGGTTGCTCACCTTATGGTCAGGCTCCCCCGCCACGTAGATCAGGTTGTTGGGCGTGGCGCCGGTCAGGCCTACGTCCGCCTCCCTGGCTTCACCGGGTCCGTTGACAATGCAGCCGATCACCGCGACGTCCATGGGGGTGCGGATATCCTCCAGGCGCTGCTCGAGAGTGTTCATGGTCGCGATCACATCGAAGTTCTGGCGGGAGCAGCTGGGGCAGGCTATGAAGTTGATGCCGTTGGTGCGCAGCTTGAGGCTCTTGAGAATCTCGAAGCCCACCTTCACTTCCTCTACCGGGTCGGCCGCCAGGGATATGCGGATGGTATCGCCGATGCCGTCCATGAGCAGCATGCCCAGGCCCACCGCGGATTTTACCGTGCCGCCGCGCAGGCCGCCGGCCTCGGTGATGCCCAGGTGCAAAGGCTGCTCGATTTCCCTGGCCAGCAGGCGGTAGGCCTCCACCGCCATGAAGACATCGGAGGCCTTTACGCTGACCTTGAATTCCGGGTAGTTGAACTTTTCGAGGATGGCGACATGGCGCATGGCTGATTCCACCAGCGCCGCGGCGGTGGGCTCGCCGTACTTGCGCTGCAACTCCTTGCCCAGCGAACCCGCATTTACCCCTATGCGTATCGGGATGCCCCGGTCCCGGGCACTGTCGATCACCGCCCGCACCTTGGCATCGCTACCGATATTGCCGGGGTTGATGCGCAGGCAGTCCACTCCGTACTCGGCTACCTTGAGCGCGATCTTGTGGTCGAAATGGATGTCCGCCACCAGCGGCACCTGCACCTGGGCGCGAATCTCGCGAAAGGCCTCGGCGGCGTCCATGCTGGGAACGGAGACGCGCACGATATCGGCCCCGGCATCGGCTATGGCACGCACCTGGGCCACAGTCGCCGCCACGTCGCAGGTTTCCGTGTTGGTCATGCTCTGCACGCTGATGGGCGCATCGCCGCCCACCGCGACGCTGCCAACCATGATCTGCCGGCTGGCACGACGTTTGATCGGGTTAACCGTCTTCATCTGTCACCTCCAGGGCTGTCTTCCCGTTTGCCAGGCGCCGCGGCGCCGGTCTCTGCGGCGCTGGAAACATCCTTGGCGGGTGCGGGCATCACCGCTTCAGGCTCGCCGCGCCACCACCAGATGGCCAGCACCAGCAGCGCCAGCAGCACCAGCCCCGTCACCACACCCAGGCCCGTGCGCTGCAACTGTACCGGGCCACTGCTGCTGCGCTTTTCCTGCCTGGGGCCGTCTCCCGCCGCCAACCGGTCAAAGGCCGCCAGCAGTTGCGCCTCGTCGACTCCCAGCATCTTGCCGTAAGCCTTCACATAACCGCGGGCAAAGGCCGGGCGGCGCAGGGCCTGGAAGTCGTCCCGCTCGATAATGGCGGTGTATCCGGGCATCCAGTTGAGCCGGTCGGCCACCTCCCGCTCGGAAAGCTGCTGGGCCTCACGGGCTGTTTTCAGCAGGGTACCGGGCGTAATGAAGGCATCCAGTTGTACCTCATCCGTCACTTGGCATCGGTCCGCTTGAAGGCCTGGTATTCAACTGAATCGGGATAGAGATTGCTCAGCGCCAGGGAATAGCTGCTCTCGGCGTCGCGGTCACCGGTTTCCCGCGACAGGCGTATGCCCAGCCACAATCCCCGCGCCGATTGCTGGCGCACCACCGAGCGATAGGTATCGTAGTATTTGCGGGCATTGACGTAATCCTTGGCGTCAAAGCGGATCTGGGCCATTTCCAGCAGGGCGATGGAGTTGGTCCGGTCCATGGCCAGGGCGCGCACAAAAGCCTCCTCGGCGCCCTCCGGGTCAAACAGTTGCATGCGGCACAGGCCCAGGTTCACAAACGCCAGGGGGCGGCCCGTGTAGAGGCTGTCCTTTACCACCACCTCGAGTTGCTTCTCCGCCTCCTCGTAGCGCTGCTGGGAGAACAGGAAGGCGGCAAAGTTGTTGCGCGCCCGCGGGAACTTGGGGTCGATCTTGATAGCCATCTTGAAGTTTTCCTCGGCGAGTTCGTACTCGCCGGTGCTCTGGTACACCAGGGCAAACGCTTCATAGACGTGGGCGTTGTTGGGATCTATGTCGTAGGCCAGCTTCAGGTTGCGCTTGGCGGCGTCCCAGTTCCCTTCCCCGATATACTGCCGCGCCAGGGCGACGCGCTGGTCCAGTGCCTGTTCGGGGGAGTACTGCTCGCTGAAAACGCTTTCGGTTGTGGTAATACAACCGCCCGCCAGCGCCAGCAGCGAGGCGACACAGATTGTTCGCAAGATTGATTTCATTTCAATTAGCCTACCTGTATTACCTGGGTGTCAGCAGCCGCCCGGTGGCGCTCGCTGCGGCGGGTGCGATCCACCACCTGGCCGACCAGCTGGCCGCAGGCCGCGTCGATATCATCGCCGCGGGTGGTCCGCACGGTCACCACGAAACCCGCGTCCACCAGCACCTGCCAGAAGCGGCTCACCGCGTTACCACTGGGGCGCTGGTACCCGGATTGGGGGAAACTGTTGAACGGAATCAGGTTTATCTTACAGGGAAAGTCCCTGAGCAGCACTGCCAGTTCCCGGGCGTGTTCGGGCTGGTCGTTCACGCCCGCGATCAGGGTGTATTCCACGGTTACCACCCGCTTGCTGTCGCGCTGGGCCTCGATGTAAGCGCGCGCGCTGCGCAGCAGGCTGGCGATGGGGTATTTGCGATTGATGGGCACCAGCTGGTCGCGCAGGGCGTCATTGGGCGCGTGCAGGGAGATGGCCAGGGACACCTCGCTGCAGCCGGCCAGCCTGTCCAGCGCCGGCACCACCCCGGAGGTGCTCAAAGTCACGCGGCGCTTGGAGATGCCGTAGGCCAGGTCTTCCAGCATCAGGTCCATGGCGGCGACCACGTTGTCGAAATTGAGCAGCGGCTCGCCCATGCCCATCATCACCACATTGGTGACGATGCGCCCCTTGCCGGACTGGAAGGCATCGTAGGACTTTATCGCCAGCCAGACCTGGCCGATGATTTCCGCGGCACTGAGGTCCCGCTGGAAGCCCTGCTTGCCGGTGGAGCAGAAGCTGCAATCCAGGCTGCAGCCAACCTGGGAGGAGACACACAGGGTGCCGCGACCGCCGTCCGGGATAAGCACAGTCTCCACCAGGCCGCCGCCGTCTACCCGGATTGCCCATTTGCGGGTACCGTCGGCGGAGTCGCTCTGGCTGACCACCTCCGGCGGCCGCACCTCGGCGATCTGCAGCAGCTTTTCCCGCAGGCCCTTGCCCAGGTTGGACATGCCGGCGATGTCGGTAACCCCCGCGTGGTGTATCCACTTCAATACCTGCTGCGCACGAAACTTCTTCTCCCCGATATCCAGGAAGAACTGCTCCATCTGGCGCAGGGACAAGCCCAGGAGGTTTACCCTGGGCTGGCCGTCGCTGTCAGTGACGAGGGCGCTCATGGGTTAGTCGCCGCAGCCTATTCCGGACGCGCGCAGAGTTCGCTGGCAGCGAAGAAATAGGCGATTTCCCGGGCGGCGGATTCCGTGGAGTCGGAGCCGTGCACGGCATTGGCATCGATGGAGGAGGCGAAATCGGCGCGGATGGTGCCCTCAGCGGCTTCCCGGGGGTTGGTCGCGCCCATCAGTTCGCGGTTCTTGGCGACCGCGCCCTCACCTTCCAGCACCTGTACCATCACCGGCCCGGAGGTCATGAACTCGATCAGGGCGGGAAAGAAGGGGCGCTCGCGGTGCTCGGCATAGAAACCACCGGCGACGGCGTCGCTGAGCTGCAGCATTTTGGCCGCCACGACACGCAGGCCGTTGGTCTCGAAACGGGAGTAGATCTTGCCGATGATGTTCTTGCCTACCGCGTCGGGCTTGATGATGGAAAGCGTGCGTTCAACCGCCATGGGGGTCTCCTGATATGACATTGTGGGGAAATATGGAGCTGCAGGCCGGCGTACCAGGTGCCACCACCGGGGTCCGCAGGCCAAAAGCCGCGCAATTATACGGACTTTGGCCCCGGGTTTCACCCAGTATCGGAGGGTCTCGCCCGCAGTGACGTCACCGCGTGGCGCAACTGCTGCACCGCCAGATCGACGTCCTCGGGGCTGGTGAACCGGCCAAAGCTGAAACGCAGGGAACTGTGGGCCAGTTCATCGGGCAGGCCGATGGCCCGCAGCACGTAGGAGGGCTCCAGGCTGGCAGAGGTGCAGGCGGAGCCGGTGGACAGGGCCAGGTCCTTGAGGCTCATCAGCAGCGCCTCGCCGTCCACGCCCGCCACCGCCACGTTGAGGGCTCCCGGCAGGCGCTGCTGCCGATGGCCGTTTACCTGGATGTCGCCAAGATCACTGATGCCCGCCCAGAAACGCTCCCGCAGGTCGGTCAGCCGCTCTATCTCCTCCTGCAGGGACGCCGCCGCCAGCCTGGCCGCCTCCCCCATGCCCACCACCTGGTGCGTGGCCAGGGTCCCCGAGCGCATGCCCCGCTCGTGATCGCCGCCGTGCATCTGCGCCTGCAGCCGCACCCTTGGCTGGCGGCGCACGTACAGCACCCCCACCCCCTTGGGGCCATACATTTTGTGGGCGGAAAGCGACATCAGGTCCACTTCCAGCTGGCCCAGGTCCAGGGGCAGTTTGGCCGCGCTCTGCGCGGCGTCGCAATGGAACAGCACCCCCGCGGCACGGGTCACCCGGCCGATCGCCGCGATATCGTTGACGGTGCCCAACTCGTTGTTGGCGTGCATGATACTGACCAGGATGGTGTCGGGGCGCAGGGCGGCGGCCACCGCCTGGGGCGCAATCAGCCCGTCGGCGCCGGGCTCCAGGTATGTCACCTCGAAGCCCTCATCCTCCAGGTAGCGGCAGCTGTCCAGCACCGCCTTGTGCTCGATGCGGGAGGTGACGAGATGGCGGCCACGCTCGCGGTGGTACTGGGCCACGCCCTTGATAGCGAGGTTATCGGACTCGGTGGCCCCGGACGTCCAGACGATTTCCCGGGGATCCGCGCCGATGAGGTCCGCCACCTGCCGGCGCGCCTGTTCCACGACCTCCTCCGCCTTCCAGCCATAGATGTGCGAACGCGAGGCGGCGTTGCCGAATATCCCGTCCATGGACAGGCATTGCAGCATCTTCTCCACCACCCGCGGGTCGACCGGGGTGGTGGCGAGATAATCCAGGTATATCGGTTTGCGCATGGGGTACTCCTACTTGATCAGGTCGCGGGCCGCCTGCCCGCGGGCCACCCATTTGCCGGTTTCGGTAAGAATACCGCGCAGGATGTTCAGCTCCATCTCATCCAGCCGCACCCGGCCGTACAGCCGGCGCAGCCGCGCCATCAACTGCCGCGGCGCCGCGGGGTCCAGGAATTCCAGCTCCGTGAGCGTTTGCTCCAGGTGCACGTAAAAACGCTCCATGTTCTCGGCGGTGGCGAAGGGGGTATCCCAGACCTCATCCTCGCTGGCAGCCAGCTCCGGCTGCACCAGCAGCATGCGCAATTCGTAGCAGACGATCTGCACCGCCATCGCCAGGTTCAGGGAGCTGTAGGCCTCGGAGGTGGGTATATTCAGGTGCAGGTTGCACAGCTGCAGTTCCTCGTTGGTCAGTCCCCGATCCTCCCGGCCGAACAATACCGCCACCTGCTCCCGGTCCGAGAGCCGGTCGATGCGGGCGGCGCACTGCCGCGGGTCCAGCAGCGGCCAGGGTATGCGTCGCTCCCGGGCGCTGGTACCCACCACGAACTGGCAGTCGGCGACCGCCTGCTCGACGGTATCGACCACGACCGCGGTCTCCAGCAGGTCCTCCGCCGAGGCCGCCCGCCAGCGAGCCTGCTCGTGGGGGAATTTGACCGGCGCCACCAGCACCAGCCGCGCCAGGCCCATGTTCTTCATGGCCCGGGCCACCCCGCCGATGTTGCCCGGATGGGTGGTGTTCACCAGTACGATGCGGATACTGTCGAGATTCATGGGCGCGCTGGATAACTGTGGGGCGCAGGAGTTTAGCAGGTTTCGAGGCGATATTTTATAGCCCGGGGGCCCGCGCCGGCCGTAACCGCGGCGAGCGGTGCGGGAAAAAGGCAGAACAGCGAGCCGATGCTTACTGACCACGGAGCATGCTGCTATAATCGCGCGCCTCACGCAGCCCAGCCAGGACCCCAGCATGGAACCGATGATCAATATAGCGCTACGCGCCGCTCGCAAGGCGGGTGAGAACATCGTGCGCGCCTCCGATGATCTCGAGCGTTTTGAGGTGCGGGCCAAGGGCGTGAACAACTTCGTTTCCGATGTGGATGTCGCGGCGGAAAAGGAGATTATCTACCACCTGCACAAAGCCTACCCCGACCACGCCATCCTCGGCGAAGAGACCGGGCTGAGCGGGAGCGAGGATGCGGACTACCGCTGGGTCATAGACCCGCTGGACGGCACTACCAACTTCGTGCGGGGCATCCCCCACTACGCGGTGTCAATCGCCTGCCTGTACAAGGGCAAGCTGGAGCACGCCGTGATCGTGGATCCGGTGCGGCGCGAGGAATTTACCGCCTCCCGCGGCCGCGGCGCGCAACTCAATGGCCGCCGCATCCGGGTGAGCAAACTACCCGGCCTGGACGGCGCCCTGCTGGGCACGGGGATCCCTTTCAAGGATCACTGCGACGACAAGCTGGGGCCCTACAGCAAAGCCGTCGAGGTGCTCGCCGGCCAGTGCGCGGGTATTCGCCGCGCCGGGGCCGCCTCCCTGGACCTGGCCTACGTGGCCGCGGGCAGACTGGACGGCTTCTGGGAAATCGGCCTGGCGCCCTGGGATATCGCCGCCGGCGCCCTGCTGGTGCGCGAGGCGGGCGGCCTGGTGGCGGATATCGACGCCTCGGAAAACTTCCTGCAGTCCGGCAACATCGTGTGCGGCAACCCCAAGTGTTTCAAGGCGGTACTGCAGGTGGTCAGGCCGCTGCTGGGCTAGCGGGTGCCGCCTTCGGGGTGCATATCCTCGTAGGCCGACACCAGATCCAGTGACACCGGCTGGCCCGCCACCCGGATCTGGTGCGCGTCCAGTTCCACGTCCGCGTCCGCCAGCACCCCGTGATCGAACTTGTAAACCGGCTTGACGGTGCCCGCGAGCATGCCGTCGTCATAGGCCTGCTGGCGCTCGCGCACCGCCTCGTTGGCGCGCTGCCAGTCCCGCCACTGCTGCTTCGAGTAGCGCCGCTGCAGCATGCTGTTGACCGTGGCGGGACTCAGCAGGGTGGCGGAGGCGTTGTTGCCGCCAAAACCCTTGGAATTGATCACCGCGTAAGCCAGCTGCTGCGGGTCTGTCTGCCGGTGAGCATTGCTGAAGGACAGGTGCTGGTGATGCACATCGGCGGCAATTGCGTCGATGGTGCTGATGCCGGGGATGATCCCGTCCTGCCAGCTGCCCAGGGTCGCGGTGAGCTGATCGCCGGAGGCGGACCCCAGGGAATGCCCCAGGTAGCACTTCACCGCCGCCACCGGCCAGTCGGCTATGCCAAAGGCCCGCGCGGTCGCGTCGAGGATGGCGGACTCGGTAACCCGGTTCTGCGGCGTGCCCGTGCCGTGGGCCTGCACCAGGCCGCCGCTGCGCAGGGCCCGCTCTCCGACTATGGCGCGGGCGGCCGCCACGGCCTTGGCCATGGTGATGTAGTTGCCCACCCCGGGGCCGGAGATGGACTTCTTGAAGCCGTCGGCATTGACGAACACATCGGTGGCCGCGCCAAACACCGTGGCACCCAGTTCCAGGGCCAGGGCATCGTCGAACAGCACCACCATTTGCGCCGACTCCGCGATGGTGAATCCGCAGTTCTCGGCAAAGGGGCGGCAGGCGCGCCGGTGGTCGGGCTCCTGGTCCTCCGCCAGGCCATCCAGCTGGCGCAGGCCCTTGTCGGTAGCCAGCGCGCCCATGGCGGCATAGCCCTCCATCACTTCAGGATTGACCGGCGCCTCGGATGAACCGACGAACACCACCCGAGCCCGGCCCTGGCGGATATCCTCTATACCCTGCCGCAGGTTGTACAGAAACGAGGCGCAGGCGCCCAGGCTGGCGCCGGTGGATCCCAGACTGCCCAGCACGTAGGCGTTGACAAAATCAGCCGGCATTTCCGCCAGTCCCAGCGGGCAGAACTTGGAGGTCACCCGCTGGCCCAGGTAGCGCGCCTTGATCATGCCCCCTATGCCGGCACCGTCAAGCTGTCCCATGGCGCTGCCGGCGTAGACGCTCATCTGGTCTATACCCACCCTGCGACGCACGGTATCCCAGTCCAGCCCCAGGCTGCCCAGGGCGTCGGAGGCGGCGTAAACCGACATCTGCAGGCCCCGGGGGTGGTTGCGCGACGGGTACAGGGTCCCGGGTTCAAAGCCGGTTGGCAGCTGCCCCGCGGCCTTGACCTCGAACTCCCGGTGGGTGGGCAGGTAGAAGTCCTGCTGGCCGACAATTTTTACGTTCACGTGGGTGTCGCTGGTGGGGCTCACCACCCAATCCGGCGGAATCTGGTCCGGCAGGTGCTTGCGCGCCAGGTCGAAACTGACGGGCTGGCCATTGCTCTGGGTGGGAAAGCGCTGGTTCCAGCTGACCGAATCGGGATCGAAGTGCTGGCTCTCCACCCGCCGCACCAGGCTGTGGTCGAGAATATACCGCTCCCGGTCGGCGTCACCGACCCGGGGCTGCATCAGGGCGGCCAGCGCGGCCAGTGTCCGCTGTTGCTGTGCCCGGGGCAAGGCACTGTAGACCATGCGACGAAACGCGTGGTGGCCGGAGACGCGGCCGGCGCCATTGATACCACCAAAGCCCACGATCACCGGTAACGCCTGACCACCCATTACCAACACCCTCCCTGCACCGTTGTCATGACAAAACAACAGTTTACGGCCTATGCCGGACACATATAATTGCATATAAGTCACAAATTATGGCATTTTGGCCACCAGTCGCCACTGGAGCCACGCCTTGTGTACACCGTCGCCACCCTGCTCTACCCCCACGCACTGGCAACCAGTGTCGCCCTGCCCATGGAAATCCTGCAGGCCGCCAGCCAGACGGCCAGTGTAGGCTCGCGAGGTACCCCCCAGGTAACAACCCTGCTGGCCGGCCCGGACGGCGGCCCGATGCGCCTGTCCAGCGGGCTGACCCTGCAGCCCGACCTGGCCTACGACGCCCTGCCGTCGCTGGACCTGCTGCTGTTGCCCGCCATCTGGCGCAGCCCGCTGCCAACCATCAAGTTGCTGCGACCCTGGCTGCCGCTGCTGCGCGACTTCGCCACCGCCGGCACCCGACTGTGCAGCGTGGGCACCGGCAGCTGCCTGCTGGCCGAAGCCGGCCTGCTCGCGGGGCAGCCCGCCACGACCCACTGGAACTATTTCGAGCGCTTCGCCCGCCGCTACCCCGAGGTGCAGCTGAAGACCCGGCACCTGATCACCCAGAGCGGCAATATCTACTGCGTGGGCAGCGTCAACTCCATCGCCGACCTGATGGTGCACATAGCTGAGGAGTGGTTTGGCAGCCGGGTGGCGCGGGCGGTGGAGAACCAGTTCTCCCCGGAAATACGCCGCAGTTTCCGGGCCGCGGCCTATCAGGACCAGACAGACAGCTCGCACCACGACGAGCTGGTAATAGAGGCGCAACAATGGCTGCGGGATCACCTGGGCGCAGCGGTTGGCATGCAGACCCTGGCGGCGAGCCTGGGACTCAGCGTGCGCAGTTTCAATCGCCGTTTCCGCCAGGCCACCGGCACCAGTCCCCAGGCCTACCTGCAGCGCCTGCGCATCAACCAGGCCAGGGAGTTGCTCAAGCACAGCAACCTCAACGTCAGCGATATCGCCTGGCAGGTGGGCCTGCAGGACGCCAGTTACTTCTCGCAACTGTTTCGTCGCCACAGCGGGGTCAGCCCGCTGCGCTACCGGCAGGCGGTGCGCGGCAAGCTGTTCACCGCTGGCAACCTTGAGTAAGGGCTGGGCCTGTGGCTAAATGACCGCCCTGATTTCCGCCGCGGCGCAGCTCGCCCCGGCCCCCCACACCCGCTTTGACCCAACTGCTAAAGGAAACGAGCCATGAGTAACGATTCGGTAGTCATCCTCAGCGGCGCCCGCACGCCCATGGGCGGCCTGCTGGGCAGCCTCGCCCCGGTACCCGCGCCGGAACTGGCCAGTACCGCTATCGCCGCCGCCATCGAGCGCGCTGGTATTGCGGCCACGGAAGTGGACGAGGTATTCATGGGCTGCGTATTGCCGGCGGGACTCAAGCAATGCCCGGCGCGCCAGGCCGCTATCGGCGCCGGCATTCCCAAGGCCGCCGGTGCGGTCACGGTAAACAAGGCCTGCGGCAGCGGCATGCAGGCGGCGATTTTCGGCTACGACAGCATCGTCGCCGGCACCAACAAGGTAGTGGTCGCCGGCGGTATGGAGAGCATGAGCAACGCCCCGCACCTGCTGCTGGGCGCCCGCGGCGGCCTGGGCAGCGGCCACAAGAGCACCTATGACCACATGTTCCTGGACGGACTGGAGGACGCCTATACCGGCGGCGCCATGGGCAGCTTCGCCCAGGCCACCGCCGATGAGCGCGGCCTCACCCGGGAGCAGATGGACGCTTTCGCCATTGAATCCCTGACCCGTGCCAAGCGCGCCATCGACTCGGGGGCACTCACGGCGGAGACCGCCCCGGTCACGGTGCGCACCCGCAAGGGCGAGTACCTGGTGACCGACGACGAGCAACCCCACAAGGCCGCGGTCGAGAAGATTCCCGGCCTGCGCCCGGCCTTCGCCAAAGACGGCAGCATCACCGCCGCCAACTCCAGCTCCATATCCGACGGCGCCAGCGCCCTGGTGCTGATGAGCGAAGCCGGGGCGGCGGCGCAGGGACTGCAACCCATGGCCAGGATCGTGGCCCACGCGCGCCACAGCCAGGATCCCTCCGAATTCACCATCGCCCCCATCGGCGCCATCCGCAAATTGTATGCAAAGACCGGCTGGTCGAACGCGGATGTCGACCTGTTCGAGATCAATGAGGCCTTCGCCATGGTGACCATGCTGGCCATACAGGAGTTGGGCCTGGATCACGAGCGGGTGAATGTCCATGGCGGCGCCTGCGCCCAGGGTCACCCCATCGGCTCCACCGGCTCGCGCATCATGGTTACCCTGATGCACGCCCTGCGACAGCACGGCAAGCAGCGCGGTGTCGCCGCCCTGTGTATAGGCGGTGGCGAAGCGACCGCTGTCGGCATCGAGCTCATCCAGTAACGCGGCGGGCGCCGGCGCCCGCCCTCTTCCGAGGCAAGCACAATGGCTCTCAGCAGCGTTCCCGACATTCTCGACGACATTCGCGCCGGCAAGATGGTTATCCTGATGGATGACGAAGACAGGGAGAACGAGGGCGATCTCATCATCGCCGCCGAGGCGGTCACCCCCGAGATCATCACCTTCTTCTCCTCCGAGGCCTGCGGCCTGATCTGCATGCCCATTACCGAGGAGCGCGCCCGCCAGTTGCAACTGCCGTTAATGGTGCGCGACAACCGCTCCCAGCACGAGACCAATTTTACCGTCTCCATCGATGCCGCCGAGCGCAAGGGCCCGGGAATCAGCTCGATACAGCGCACCCATACCGTACTGACCGCGGTGAAACCCGCAGCGGGGCCCGACGACATCGTCCAGCCGGGTCACATCTTCCCGCTGGTCGCCAAGCCGGGCGGCGTGCTGCGCCGCGCCGGCCATACCGAGGCCGGCGTCGACCTGGCGCGCATGGCCGGTTTCGAGCCGGCGGCACTGATCGTGGAAATCATGAACGAGGACGGCACCATGGCGCGCCGGCCGCAACTGGAGGAGTTCGCGGCCAAACACCAGCTGCGCATGGGCACCATCGCCGACCTGATCCAGTACCGGGCCCTGCACGAGCAGTCGGTGGAGTTGCGTGACAGCCGGCTGATGCCCACCGAGTTCGGTGAGTTCACCCTGCACACCTTCCTGGACCTGATCGACGACACGGTGCACTACGCCCTGACCCTGGGAGAAATCCACGAGGAGCGCGAGACCCTGGTACGGGTGCAGACCATCAACACCCTGCGCGACGTCCTGGGCACGCAGATCCAGGGGGCCGGGCCCGGCTGGTCATACCGCCGCGCCATGCAACAGATCGCCGCAGAGGGTGCCGGGACAGTGGTGTTGATAGGCCAGCATAACAGTGCCGAGCAGAGCCTGGCGGAAGTCATCAGTTTTCCCGACCCGCCCGGGCACGCCGGCCCGTCGAGCCCGGAAGGCATACAGAATTACCGGGTGATCGGCACCGGCTCGCAGATACTCAAGCGCCTGGGCATAGGCAGGATGCGCCTGATGTCGGCGCCGGTGCACTTCAACGCCCTGTCGGGCTTCAATCTGGAAGTCACGGAATTCGTCCAGCCCTGAGCACAGGGCCGGACGTTTCCCGCCGACCTATTCTTCCAGGGTCATCCGCCCGATCTTCTGCGCCTCCTGCGCCGCTTGACAGAACGGCATATCGATCCAGTTACTGCTGGAATACAGCTCGGTGGCATCCGCGTAATGGGGGTTGGCCGGATCGGTGGACTGGGAATAGGTGAGGATGGCATAGGCGTCCGGGCAATCGCTCTCGTCCCAGGTTACCGCCTGGATGTAGCTGTTGCCATGGGTGATATTGGCATAGCCTTCGCCGTCAACGAGGCTGGAGGTAATCACGCTGAACATCATCGAGCCGGAGCCGCCGTGGATGCCATAGCGGGTGCCGTTTTTCTCATCGAACTGCACCTCACCCCAGGGAGCGTCCACAGCAATGCCGGCCGCCACCAGGGTATCAACGCCATCGGCGAAGGCCTGCTTGACCGCTTCCACCACCGTTTCGTTGGCGGTGTTGAGATCGCGCGGGGTATGGACCGGGTCGGCCGCATTGAAGGGCACCGCCCAGAAGTCGTCGGTGCCGCTTACCGCCTTCCAGAACTCGTAGAAAACATGCCCGCCGACGCTGTCCAGCCTGTGGGCGCGGTCCCAGTCCGCCAGTACCGAGCAGGCCTGGGCCACGGTGGCGGGGTTGTCGGAATAGAGCGACCAGTCGTCCACCCCGGTACAGATATCGATCACATCCGCCACCACCAGTTCGGCGGCGTGGTTGGTCGCCTGGTAGCTGAGCTGGCGGATATTGTCGATATTGAACCCGGGGGCGCCCAGGCCGTCAGTACCTGCCAGGCGATTCTCCGCCTGGGTAAAGGTATGCCGGGTGCGGATACTCTGGGTCACGTCCTCCTTGCCGATAATGGGGGAGAAGCCGGTGAGCAGGTTGCGCGGGTTGGCCAACCAGTAGCTGTCGTTGGCGTTGGCGCCATAGCTGCGCGTCTCCAGCTTGGGCAGGCTGTCATAACCGAAAATACCCTCGGCAGTATCCGGGTCGTTGCCCCACTCGCAGGCGGAGTCGGAGCCGTCCATGGTGACGAAACCCTGGTCCGTGAGCAGTGTCTGCAGCAGGCCGCGGATACAGCTGTTGTACTTGTTGATAGACACGTTGGGCACCACGGAGATATCGCTGTACAGGGCGTCCCCGTAGCGATCCGCCGCGATGGTGTTGACCCAGGGAATGCCGATGGGACGCAGGGCCTGCGTGAACTCATCCATATTGGCCGCCTGGCCCATGCGCACCCACTGCTCCAGGCCGCGCAGGTTTTCCAGGTTGGCGTCGCGGTAGGTCAGCAGGGTACCCACCGCGTTGGGCCAGCCGGCGAGCAGCGGCGAGACCGCACCGAGATCGACGATGGGGCCGAAGTGGGACAGGTAAAACGTGTGCTCCACGGTCTCCACCGAGCCATCGGCCAGCAGGTTCTGGGCGCTGACGGTGCGGCTCTCGATATCGCGAACCTCACCATCGTAGATGTACTGCATCTTGTTGTCGGGGTTCAACTCCAACTCGTAGAAGGTAAAGCGGCTGCCGGTGCTGACGGTATGCGACCAGGCCACATTCTGGCTGAAGCCGATAACCGGCGCCGGCAGCCCGATCAGGGCGGAGCCCATCACGTCGTACTCGCCGGGCAGGGTCAGGTGAAACATGAAGAAGCGCTCGTAACCCTGCCAGGGGAAGTGCGGGTTGCCGAACAGGATGCCGGAGTTGGTCTGGGAGGCATCGGCACCTACGGCATAGGCATTACTGCCGATTTCGTCCACGGCGGGCATATCCATGGCCGTGGTCACCGTCTCCCTGTCCACACTCGCCAGCAATTGCTCGCCGGCGCTTATACCGGCGGGCAGTACGCTGGTTACGGCATTGTCAGGTGAGGCTGCCACGGAAAAACCCGACAGGGGATCGGAGCTGGCGCGCAATATCTGCTTGTGCACCCGCTGCACGATATCCAGGGCATCCACCTGGCGCACCCAGGGCGCGCCGCGACAGCCTTCGTCGCCCTCGGCGAGGTTGTCCACGCCGGTATCCGCGAGGTAGCGGTTCAGCCCCGCTGCGTAGCCGGTAAGATTCTGCTGGAGGAACTCGGGAAACGCATCGAACATGCGCTGTGCGGCTTGCTCGTCGTTGAACAGCTTCATGACCAGGTCGAGATCCAGGTCGCCGTCCGCGCCGAAATAGCGCGCCGAATCGCCGTTGCCATCGACGATGGCGCGCATGACCACGCAGTAGTTGGCCTGCGCCGCAACATAGCCGGAGCCGTAACCCAGGCTGCCCCAGTCGTCGGCCGTGACATGGGGTATACCGTACTCGGTCCAGACCACATCCGCCTGGTAGGTGTTGTCGGAGATCGGTGGCACCACGGCCTTGGCATTGCTGCTGTTATCGGAACAGCCGGCCAGCACGGCCAGGCCCAGGGCGGCAAAAAGGGGAGCTACGGGGAGTTTGATCATGGATACAGTCTCTTATGATTCTGGTTTAAAGCTGCGTAGATAATAACGCCTGTCGCGAGCAGTTGCAGCAACTAACGCCACAACTAACGCCGCAGTGGTCAGGTCGAATCGGGCCAAAACGGGGTCATATCCGGCAGCTAACGGAGCTTGCTGAAGTCCGGCGGCCGCTTTTCCATGAAGGCGGTAATGGCCTCGATATTTTCCGGCGAGCCGGCCTGGCGCAGCATGGCCTCCTGCTCGTGCCTGATGGCCAGGTCGATGGCCGCCAGGTGATGCAGGCGCAGACTGCGCTTGATCTCGCGCAGGGCGTTGACCGGCCAGCGGGCGATTTCCCGGGCCCGGGAAAGGGCGTGCTCGAACAGGTCGGCATCGGGCAGTACATCGGCGGCTATGCCGCAATCCATGGCCTTGTCCGCGTTCACCCACTCGGCGGTGTAGAACAACTCGGCGGCGCGCTGGGCGCCGATATTGGCCTGCAGCATGTAACTACTGCCCCACTCCGGCACCAGGCCCAGGCTGGCAAAGGGCAGGCGCAGGCGGAAGCTCTCCCCGATATAGACCATGTCGGCATGAAACAGCACGGTGGCGCCGCCGCCCACCGCCACCCCCCGGGCCGCGGCGACCAGGGGTTTGTCGAATTCGACCACGGCCCGGGCGGCGGACTCGAAGGGATGTTGCTCCCCGGGGGCGGCATCGCCGAAGCTGGCCAGGTCGACCCCGGAACAGAAGTGCTCCCCGGCGCCGCACAGCAGCAGGCAACGCACGCCGTCATCCGCCGCCGCATCCCGGAATGCCGCCCGGATAGCCACCCACATTTCGGTGTCGATGGCGTTTTTCTTCTGTGGGCGGTTGAGGGTGAGCACCCGCACGCCGTCGCGATTGTCCAGCAGTATCTTGTCGCTCACGATTCGCTCCGGGCAATCAGGAGTGGAAACACACGGCATCCACCACAGCCGCGCGGTCGGTGGCGCAGTTGTTTACCGGGGCGTCGGGATCGGGATAGCCGAAAGAGATACCGAACAACAGTTTGTTCGATGCGTCTATGCCCAGCGTGGCGCGAATACAATCCGCCTCGAAACTCAGGGCGGTCTGCGGGCAACTGCCCAGCCCGTGGGCGGTCATGGCCAGCATCAGCGTCTGGGCGTACATGCCGAGGTCGGCGGCCTCGCGCAGGCCGAAGGGCTCGGGCAGGAACAGGAAGGCCACGTGGGGGGCATCGAAGCAGGTAAAGTTGCGCATGAACTGCGTATGCCGGGCCGCCTTGTCCTCCCGGGCGATGCCTACCGAGTCGTACAGGGCCTGGGCCGAGCCGTACTGGCGTTCCCTGTACACGCCCTCGTATACGCCATCGTAGGGAAAATCCAGGCTGATTTCGCCACCCATGAAGCGTTTTGGCAGCTCCTCCCGCAGGATCTGCAGGACCGCGCCGGAGGCGACGTGCGTCAGCCAGGGCTGGGTGTTGCAGTTGCTGGGCGCCCGCTGGGCGACCTGGAAAATACGCTGCAGCTTGTCCGCCTCCACTTCCCGGGGCAGGTAGGCGCGCAGCGCGCGGCGGTTGAGGACGATCTCATCAAACAGTTGGCCGCGGTCGGTCATGGTGTGGTCCTGTATTGGCAAAGCGGACATTATGCGCAGCGGGCGCTGGTGTTACCACCATTGCGCTCACTCACCGGTGAATTCGGCCGGGCGCTTCTCCTTGAAGGCGCGCATGCCCTCCTTCGCATCCCGGGACGCGAACACGGGTCCGGCCAGTTCATCCGACGCCGCCATCGCCGCCGCCTCTTCCATGCATTCCTGGTGCTCGCGCAGGGAGCGGGTCACCGCTTTCACCGCCAGCGGGCCGTTGGCGCAGATACGCGCCGCATATTCCCGCGCCGCCGCCAGGGTTTGCCCCGCCGGCACCAGCTTGTTGACCAGGCCGATTTCCAGGGCCCGCTGGGCGCTGATGTGCTCGCCGCACAACAGCATCTCCGCGGCGATGCAGTAGGGAATCTGGCGCCGCAGCCGCACGGTGGAACCGGACATGGGATACAACCCGCGCGCGACCTCGGTGACCCCGAATACGGCGTTGTCCGCCGCCACCCTGATATCGGTGCCCTGCAGTATCTCGGTACCGCCGGCCAGGGCGTAACCCTCCACCGCCAGAATCAAGGGCTTATTGGGACGGTTATCCCGCAGCAGGGCCTGCCAGTGCACATTGGGCACTTCGGCCATCACGGCCATGAACTCCTCGGTGGAGCGCTGCTGTCCCTCGGCCCCCGCTTTCAGGTCCATGCCGGCGCAAAAGGTATCGCCATTCGCGGTGAGGATGGCGCAATACAGTTCATCGTCCTCTTCCAGCAGGCGCCAGGCCTTGTACATGCCCAGCAGCATTTCCGGGCTGAAGGCGTTTTTCGCCTCGGGGCGGTTGAGGGTCACGATCAGCACATGACCGTCCTGTTCTACTATGCAGTTTTTGGTGCTTATATTCAGTTCTTTCATGTAGCTCTCTCGTTCTAATCGGCTAGACCGGCGTCGCTCCGTGGGAGGCGCTACCGGGACTCGCCGTGAACCCCTACCCTATCCGGCGCCCGTTTAGCTAAGCGCAATCAAATGAACTCCCATATTCAAGAAACAAGATGCTCCCCACCCAGGGCAATCTCCAGCGCCTGCGGATACGCCGGCTTGCCGCTGGGCGCCCGCGGCACTTCGGCTACCACGTGCAACTCCCGGGGCAGCTTGTAGCCCGCGATATGCTTGCGGGCATCCTCCTGCACCGCCTCCAGGGTCAGCGTCGCGTCGCCGCGGGCCGTCACCACCGCCGCCACCCGGCTGCCATACCGCTCATCCGGCACAGCCACCACCAGGCAGTCGAAAATGTCCGGGTTGGCTTTCAAGGCCTGCTCCACCTCTTCGGGGAACACCTTCTCGCCGCCGGTGTTGATGCAGTTGGAGCCGCGGCCGAACACCGTGATGCTGTTGTCCTCTTCCAGCCTGGCCTCGTCGCCCAGCAGCAGCCAGGACTGGCCGTCCACCTCGACGATGGTTTTCGCGGTCTTGACCGGGTCGTTGTAATAGCCCACCGGGATATAACCGCTGCGGGCGAAGATACCCATCTCCCCGGGAGCCACGTGGCGATGGGGCTCGCCCTCCACGTCGGATATCACCGACATGAATTCGCTCTTGGTGACGTTGCCCAGTCCCTGGCCCTTCTTGCCGCCGCCGTCCAGGCCCATGTTGCCGCTCTCGGAGGAGCCGAAGGAGTTGGTGATAAAGACGTTGGGGAAATGCTGCTTGAAGGCCTCCTGCTTACTGCTGGAGAACACCGCGCCCCCGGATCCCACGCTGAACACCGAGCCCAGTTCCCAACGACCGGGATTGGCCTCCAGGGCATCCAGCAGGGGTACCGCCATGGCGTCGCCGACGATGGTGAGGGCGTTCACTTTTTCGCGCTCGACGATATCCCACACCTCCTCCCCCACCAGGGAGTGAGCCGGGTTGAGCACCACCGTATTGCCCGCCAGCAGCATGATGCAGGCATACCACCAGCAGGCGCCGTGCATGAGGGGCGCCAGCGCCATGCCGACGATAACGAAGTCACCCACCCGGTCGGCGATTTGCTCCGCTTTGCTGATGGGCCCATCCGGGTGAAACCAGCCACCGCCACCCATGGCGGCGAAGAACACGTTCTTGTGGGGCCACATGACGCCCTTGGGCATGCCGGTCGTGCCACCGGTGTAGAGAATGAACAGGTCGTCGTCGGCGCGGGGGCCGAAATCCCGCGCGGCGTCCTGGCCGGCCAGCGCGCTTTCCAGCTCCACCGAGTCGATGGGCGTCGGGTCACAGCCGCTGTCGTCCGCCACGTAGACATAGGTTTTGAGTGCCGGCGCCTGGGCGCGTATCGCGGCGATATGGGAGCTGAACTCCTGGTTGTGGATACAGGCCACCATGTCGGAGTTGGTAAAGATGTACAGCAATTCCTCCTGCACGTAGCGGTAGTTGACATTGATGGGCACAGCGCGCAGCTTGAAGCAGGCCAGCATGGCCTCCAGGTACTCGTTGCAGTTGTACAGGTAAAGGCCCACGTGGTCGCCGGCGCGCACACCCTGCCCGGCGAGATAGTGGGCCAGCTGGTTGGCGCGGCTCTCAAGTTTTGCGTAAGTGACGCGCCTGTCGCCACACACCAGGGCGACCCGCTCGGGTACCTTGTCCGCCACCAGCTCGAACATGTCGGCGATATTGAAATGCTTGCTCATCGCTTGTTCCTGCAATCTCAGGGTTTATCCGCACCCACTACCCACATGGCGAAGAACTGGGCGCCGCCGCCGTAGGCGTGCCCCAGTGCCAGTTTCGCCCCCGGCACCTGGTGCGCGCCGGCATCGCCGCGCACCTGGCGGGCCGCCTCGGCAAAGCGGATCATACCCGAGGCGCCGATGGGGTTGGAGGACAAGACGCCGCCGGAACAGTTCCAGGGAATATCGCCGCCCTCGTCCAGGGAGGTGGCGCCGGCCATGGTGAGCTTCCAGCCCTCCCCCTGGGCGGCAAAGCCGAGGTTTTCCAGCCACATCGGCTCGTACCAGCTGAAGGGCACATAGACCTCGGCGCAATCCAGGTCGCGGCGCGGGTCGGTGATACCCGCCTGGCGGTAGACATCGGCGGCGCAGTCGCGGCCGGCCTGTGGGTTGACCTCGTCCCGCCCCGCGTACATGGTGGGTTCGGAGCGCATGGCGACCCCGCGAATCCAGGCCGGGGGCTTGGGCGATTCGTGCACCAGCTCCTCGGCGGCAATGACCATGGCGCAGGCGCCGTCCGAGGAAGGGCAGGCCTCCAGGAAGCGCAACGGATCCCACAACATCATGGACTCCTCCACTTCCTGCATGGTGATATTGGGCAGCTGCAGGTGGGCCAGCGGATTGCGGGCGCCGTGCAGGCGGTCCTTGACCGCCACCTTGATACCCACGTCCCGGGGGGCGCCCGAGCGCCGCATGTACTCGCGGATAATCGGCGCGAAATACCCGCCGGCGCCGGCATTGAGGTGCACCGAGAAAGGCTGCGGGGTGGACAGGGCCCACATGGCGTTGGACTCGGACTGTTTCTCGAAGGTCACCGTGAGCACCCGCTTGAAACTGCCGCTCTGGACATGCGAGGCCGCCACCAGCGCGGTGGAGCCGCCCACCGACCCGGCGGTATGTACCCGCAGCATGGGCTTGCCGTTGCACCCCAGGGCGTCGGTCAGGTAACTCTCGGGCATGATCACCCCCTCGAACATGTCGGGGGCCTTGCCGAGGATGACCGCCTCGATATCGTCCCACTCCAGCCCGGCGTCCTGCAGCGCATTCACAGCCGCCTCGCGCACCAGGCCCGCTATGGAAACATCACCGCGACGGGTCTTGTATTGGGTCTGGCCTATGCCGACCACCGCTGCCAGGGTACTCATGAGGCGCTCTCCAGTACGGCCACCAGGTTGTGCTGCAGGCAGGGCCCGGACGTGGCGTGGGCCACGCCCCGGCGAATTTCGCCGGCGGCGATACGCCGGAAGACCTCACCTACCCGGGACAGGCCGGAAGCCATCATCAGGTTTCCCGCGAACACGCCGCCGCTGGGGTTGACCCGGGTGTCATCGCCCAGTTCCAGCGCCCGGCTGAGGATGATTTCCTGGTGACTGAAGGGCGCATACAGTTCCGCCACTTCCACGGGGCCGTCTTCCACACCGGCAGCCCGGGCGGCGAGACGGGTGGAAACCGAATCGGTGAGATCGCGCATGCCCAGGTTGTGGGTCTCGATGCGATGGTCTATGCCGCTGAGCAGCGCGTAGGGCACGCCCCATTCCCGAGCCTTTTCCACCGTGCAGATAATCATGGCGGCGGCGCCGTCGGCCACCGGAGCGCAATCGGCCCGCCGCAGGGGCGAGACGAACAGGTCCTCGGCCAGCAGCTCGTCCACCGACACCGAGCCGCTGAGGCGGGCATGGGGGTTGTCCAGGGCGTTGCGGCGCGACCTGGCCACTACCTCTGCCATGTCCCGCTCGCTCGCCAGGCCGCTCTCCAGCAGCAGGCGCGCCTGCAGGGCGGCCAGGGACACGGTGTCCACCCACAGTGGCGCCAGGTAATAGGGGTCCAGCTGCTGCGACAGGACGATGGGCAGCTCGCCGGAGGAGGACTTGGCGAACCCGTAAAGAAGCGCCGAGTCAGCGTGTCCCATGCGGATCTTCAGTACCGCCTCGTACAGGGCCCAGGCGGCGTCCATCTCCACGTGGGATTCCTTGATGGGCGGCACCGCGCCCAGGGCATCCACCCCGGCAACGAAGGCAAAGGCGGCGCCCTGCAGGTAGTCGCAGCTGCCGGAACAGACGAAATCCACGTCCTGGGCGTTGTCTATCCCGACCTGGGCGTACACCGCCTGCAGCTGCGGCATGATGAGCTCCACCTCGTTGGCGGCGCCCGCCCTGGCCAGGCAGTCGGACTGGCTGAAAGCCACAATTGCAATTTGTTGCATAGCGTCAACCCTCCCGGCCGGTGACCGGCAACTTGCCGATCTGCGCTACCGGGACATCGGGCTCATCGATGGGCCGGAAGTAGCGAATATTGTCCATGGCATAGCCCCACTCTTCCCGCGGTTTCCACACCGCCTGCACCCGCTGGCCGATGCGCACCTCGCTGTTCTCGCACTCGCTAAGCAGGTGAATAAAGGAGATGTTGGCGCCGTCCAGTACCAGGTTGGCCACCACGAAGGGGGGCTTGATCGGGTTGTTGGGGATGGGGATGGCGACCACCGTAAACGACTGCACGGTGCCCTTGTCCGGCAACTCGACCTCCTCCTCGGTGGGCACGCCGCAGGCCGGGCACGAGCCCCTCGGGGGGATGTACACATTGCTGCAGCGGGGACAGCGCTGGCCGCTCAGCACCCCCTCCTTGATACGGGTGAGAAACCGGGCCGGCGCCCTGCCCGCGGTGAAGTGATACTGCAGGTACACCGGGCACTCTATGCCGGTAATCGTATCGGCTGTGTCCGCCATCAGTTGCCTCCCCCGGCCAGCTCAAAGTGACTGATATCGCTGATAAAGCCCCGCGTCTCCGGGGCCCAGACCGCCTGCACCCTGGCGCCGGTGGCCAGGGACGCCTCGGCGGGCGCCGCCACGCAGTGGATCATGGGGACGTCCGCCCCATCCAGGCGAATCATGGCCCAGGCGAAGGGCTCATCCAGGGGATGGGCGGCGCGCGGCTGGGCCACCCAGCACCAGCTGACGATTGCGCCCTGCTCCGCCACCTGCACGAATTCACTGAGCGCCTCGGCGGTATCGGGGTCGTACTCCATGGGCGGCACGATCACCCGGCCGTCGCTGGCGCGAATGCCGAATATCTGCCGGTCGCGCAGGCCGGTGAGAAAGCGCCCCACAATGGGCCCCGTGGATCGGGTATAGGTGAAACCGAGCTCAAAATCCTGGCTCAGGATATCTGCTGCTGACATGGACTGCTGTTTCCCGACGGTGGTTATTATCGAGGCGACAGTTTCCCCTCCCGATGCAAGGCGCTGCAACCACGGGAGTTCCCTTACTTGAACCAGCGACAGGGCAATCGCGACAGGCGGCTGTGAGGGTCGCTAAAATCGCAGATAATGATTGGCGATCCCCGGGCGGACGTCATCGTATGCGGCCGTGGCCGGGTTAACCTGCAGGAGAGAGACATGACGGTCGCAGCCATCGGCTATTTACGCATCCAATCCAGTGACGGCAACGCCTGGATGACTTTCGCCACCAGCGTGCTGGGCCTGATGGAGGCACCGCGGGAGGACGCCGCCGGGGCGCGTTTCCTGCGCATGGATAATCACCCCTTCCGCTTCATGGTTGAGAGCGGGGGACAGGACCGACTGCTGGCGGTGGGCCTCGAGTGCCGCAGCGCGGCAGACTGGCAGGCCTGCTGCGAGGCCCTGGTCGCTGCCGGTCACAGCCTCGCGCCGGGCAGCGAGGAGGAAGCGGCCCGCCGTTGTGTCAGTGACTTCGTCACGGTGAGCGATCCCTCGGGTAACGTGGTCGAGCTCTATTACGGCCGCAAGCTCGACTACCGGCCCTTCAATTCACCGGCGGGGGTCAGGGGCTTTGTCACCGGGGACACCAGCACCGGCGACCTGGGCTTCGGGCACGCCGTGCTGCCGGCCCCGGCCTGCGACGCGACCGTGCAGTTCTACACACAGCTGCTGGGCCTGGCGATCTGCGACCGGCTGCACCTGGCTGCCCCGCCTTCCCAGGTTGTGTTCATGCACGCTGACAACCCCCGCCAGCACTCCCTGGCCTTGTACGACCAGCCGCATCCCGCGGGTGTGGTGCATGTGATGGTGGAGGTGGGGAGTTTGGACGAAGTGGGACTGGCGCTGGACAGGGCCAAGGCCGCCGGCCACCCCATCATCGCCACCCTGGGCCGCCATGTGAACGACAATATGTGCTCGTTCTATGTGCTCGCCCCGGGGGGCATCGCCTTCGAGTATGGCTATGACGGACTGCTGGTGGACTGGGACAACTACACCCCCACGGTGTCAACCGAGGGCGACTTGTGGGGTCACGAATATCACTTCCCGGGAGTCAACGACTGACACCGGTTGCGCGCGGCCGTCGTGGCCCCGGCCGCGACTCAACGCACTTCCACCCGCACCGGTATCCAGCGATTGAGTATGTACTGCAGGGTGCCATTGGCCTTCATGGTGACCAGGGCGCGGTTGAGTTCGCCGGCCAGCACACCGTCGTCGGGCCGCACCGCCCAGGCGAGCATTTCCTCGGTCATCGGCGAATAGAGGCTGATCAAATCGGCGTTATCCCGACCGGTGGCGAGCTGCCAACTGGTGGGCGCATCGTGGATATACAGGTCGATTTCATCCTGGCGCAACCCGGCAAAAGCCGCCGCCGAATCCCGGTACGACTTGATCGTGGCCTCGGGGAGTTCGCGCTCGGCAAAGCCGGCACCGGTGGTCCCGGGTTCGACACCGACCCGCACCCCCGGCTGGAAGATGGACCAGGGCTGGGCGAAGCGCGCCAGCTTGTCCTTGTGTAGGATCGCCATCTGCCCGACCAGCATATAGGAATCCGTAAAGCTGACCTGCGCGCTGCGCTGGGCAGTGACGCTCATCCCGGACATGATGATATCGATCTCCCGCGCCAGAAGAGCCGGAATGAGTTTCTCAAAGGGCATATCGACCAACTGTATCCTGCGACCGATGATCTCTCCCACTGCCCGGGCATTATCGGCCTCTATCCCGACGATCTGGCCCTCCTGCTTGAAGGCCAGCGGCGGGTAATCCGCACTCATTCCCACTCGCAGTACATCCGCGGCCATGGACCAGGAACAGCTGAGCATCAGCACTAATCCGATGAGGTAGTTTCTGGCCATATGGTGGTCTATCTCCCTGCGATCAAAAGCCTGGCCGCTGCACCTGGGAAGCCAGTGCCGGGCAGTAAACGAAGCGCCTGAGTGTAAGGTTTCGCCGGGGCAATGGAAACCCCCGCGAGCGCGCCGGGCCGGCGGCCATCGCTGCGGGCGCCGGTATTCATGCTATGATGCCGTCAATACGCAGGACCGCCCGCCGGTCGCAACCCCAGGCGAATACCAGCATCTAACAATGATCGAAATTGATACCCACGCACTGATCGGCAAGGGCCTGCATCGCGAGTGCTACGTCCATCCGGACGATCCGGCGCGCTGCGTCAAAGTGGTGGTAGCGGGAACCATCGACGAGAACCACCGCGAGGCCGCCTACTACGGACAGTTGGCCCAGCGCGGCATTTCCTGGGAAATGCTGCCCAGGTTCCATGGCCTGGAGCAAACCACCCTGGGTGAGGGCGCGATCTTCGACCTGGTAAGGGATCACGACGGGCCTGTCTCCCACACCCTGGCTCACTATCTGGTATCGAGGCAATTGACCGAACAGCATGCGGCCGCGCTGCAGACGGCACTGGCGAACCTGAAAGGCTACCTGCTGGAAAACCGCATCATCACCATGACCCTGAAACCCAAGAACATCCTGTTCCAGCAGTACACCGCCGATGATGGCAGGCTGGTGATCGTCGACAATATTGGCAACTCGGACTTCATCCCCCTGGCCAACCACAGCAAGTGGCTGGCCCAGTGGAAAATAAAACGCAAATGGCGACGCTTCGAACACGACCTGCGCAGCGCCTACCGCAACAACCCCGCGGTCGGGAAACTACTGGGCCACCACGGGCCGGCCTGAGCGCCGGGCACTGCCAACCGGCGACTCCTAGCGACGCAGGCCCCCTGAGTGAACCGCGCCCCCCTCGCCGGGATGCATCACACCCTCGGCGTTTTCGGGGTGCATAACCTGCTCGGTAGACTCTGGATGCATAACCGCCGCGTCGCCCGCGGCCTCGTCCCGGGCCTCGCCGCCTAGCTCGTGGGGCAGGCGGTTGTCCACCCGGGCCGCGTCCTCCCGGCGCTGCAGTCTCGGGTCGTCCTCATCGTCGCCACCATAATAGATATAGCCGGGCTGTAACGCTTCACCGCTGGCTTCGCCGGCCATCCGACCCTCTCCCGCTGCCGCTGGCATCGACTCCTGATCGGCCGCCGGGGGCATTGCCGGTTCCTGCACCGGGTCGACCACATTGGTAGCGGGCAGGTCCACGACCTCAGCGCCGGAACTGGGTGTATCGCTGAACTCGGTTACTCCCTCGGCGTCCTTGCTTTCATAGATCTGCGCATTGGCAGTACCCACGGCCAACGCGAAAATACCTGCGAGAATTGCTTTGGATGGTTTCATTATCACGCCCCTGTGCGGTTGCTTGCCGCCTGATAATAACCTTAAACATGCCATGGCAACAGGGATTCCAGCTGAATCTGCACTTGCCTTAACAGGTATAGTGATCCACACTTTTTCGGCTTAATTTCTTGACAGGACCGGCTTGCAGATTGACTGCCCGTTCCGGCCCGCCAGCAACCGGGAGAGCAATCGATGAACATCAAACACCTTGCAAGATCATTTGTCGCCATACTGACACTGAGCCTGGCGAGCGGGGCCTCCGCCGACAGTTCCCTGCCGGAGGTCACCCATGACGGGCTGCACCTGGTAAAGCACACCAAGATGCGGGCCGTGTGGATGGCACCCGGTGCCAACCTGGATGAATACAGCGAGGTCGCCCTGCTGGCCTGCTATGTCGCCTTCAACAAGAACTGGCAGCGCAACTACAACGAAGAAACCATCCAACTGGAAAATATGATCACCGACCAGGATATGAAAAAGATCCGCGATGACCTGGCCAAGGAGTTCAACAAGATTTTCACCGAAGTGTTGACCAAGGCCGGCCACAAAATGGTCACCACCGGCGGCTCCGGCGTGCTGATCGTGCGCCCGGCTATCATCAACCTGGAAGTCACCGCGCCCGATACCATGGCGCCGGAGATGGAGCAGAGCTTCGCCGCCAACGCGGGACAAATGACCCTGTACATGGAACTGTACGATGGCAAAACCGGCGCCATCATCGCCCGCGTGATCGACCCCGAGGCCCTGGGCGATGACTTCTGGCAGGTGCGCAACAGCGTGACCAACCAGGCCGATGCCGATCGCGTGCTGCGTCGCTGGGCGACACTGCTGAGCGACCACCTGGCCACCATCAAGGCGGCCGGTGCGACTCCCGCTTCCAGCTGACCACTGTTCGGTCCTGCAAAAATACCGATGCAAAAATACCGATTGACAGGACCGTCAATCGGTATATAGTGGCGCCAGCTTGAAAGAAAGACTGTTATTTATTTTCCCCATTTCGAAGTTCCGCTGTAATACCTCGTCCTGTTGTCTGTAAATAAGAAGCCCGCTTTCCAGCGCCTTTGCCTTTTTTGGAAGGCTTACTTTTATTTGGAAATATAGGATCTAGCAAATGTCTAACACTGTTACCGGTACTGTGAAGTGGTTCAATGAATCAAAAGGTTTTGGTTTTATTGAGCAGGAAAACGGCCCCGATGTTTTCGCCCACTTCAGCGCCATCGTCGGCAGCGGCTTCAAGACCCTGGCTGAAGGCCAGCGCGTGGAATTCACTGTCACTGCGGGCCAGAAAGGCCCCCAGGCAGAAAATATCGTCGCAATCTAGAGCTTCCTGACGGCGGCTGGCCCCAGGGCCAGGCGCTGCTCGCGAAGCAATGAAAAAGCCGACACCCCAGGTGTCGGCTTTTTTTTGGCTGGATTTATCCCGCCGGCGGCGGCTCGACCACTGCCTCGACTTCCAACTCGACAGCTTCCGGGGCCGACTCGGCCAGCGTGAAGTGCGCCCGCTCTATCACGTAGTGATGGATATTATCCGCCTGCTCCTGGGTCAACTCACCGCCAAAACCCACCATACCGTTCTGCCAGTGCATGCCACCCAGCACGATGGCGTCCCACATTGCGTGTTTCTCAGGCGTCAGGGCGCGCAGGTCGGGGGTGACCCCGCCGCTCACCGCACCATCACCATGACACTGTGAGCAGAAAGTCGAATAATATTTGAAGCCCTCGGCCACCTGTTCCGCCGCAGCCTGCAGGGGCGGCGGATCGATCACCAGGGGCGTATCGACCGCGGGCGGAAGCACGGCCTTTCCGCCCAGCTTGAAGACCAACAGGCGACTGCGATTGGGGATAGGCCCCGTCTTCAGTGACTCGCCACCGGACAGCGCCAGCACACCACCCCAGCCCGCGACCACTGCTACATACTGGGTGCCATCAATGCGGAACGTCACGGGCGGCGCCACGATACCGGTCTGGGCGTCGAAGGACCAAAGCTGTTCCCCGGTATCGGCCCGGTAGGCGACCAACTGGCCACTGCCATTGCCCTGGAATACCAGATTTCCCGCCGTGGACAGAATCCCGCCATTCCAGGGACCGGTGTGCTCCACGCGCCAGCGTGGCTCAGCCCTGACCGGATCCCAGGCAACCATGGCGCCTTTCACCATGGCCAGTATCTGCTCCTTGAGCACTGGGTCATCGGGCAGTGCGCCGGCACGCATATCGGTACCGGTATTCCAGTATCCCGGCCGGTACTGGAACTCCTCAGTGGCATCATATACCCAGGGCGTATCCTGGGTCGGAATGTAGACCAGGCCGGTATCCGGGTTGTAGCTCATGGGATGCCAGTTGTGTCCGCCTATCGGGCCCGGCAGTTGCAATGCCGTGGGCTTGCCTTCGTAGCGAACGCCCTCGACCTCTACGGGTCGCCCGGTCTCCATATCCACCCCGGTAGCCCAGGTGACCGTGGCGTAGGGCTCTGCGGACAACAGTTCCCCCGTCTGCCGGTCCAGGACGTAAAAGAAACCGTTCTTGGGCGCCTGCATGATGACCTTGCGCGTTTTGCCACCGAGTTCCAACTCAGCCAGGATCATGTGCTGGGTGGCAGTATAGTCCCAGGTTTCCCCGGGAGTGGTCTGGTAGTGCCACACATAACTACCATCGTCCGGCCTGAGGGCGACAATAGAGGACAGAAACAGGTTATCGCCGCCATCCGGGCTGCGAATCTGCCGGTTCCAGGGCGCGCCGTTGCCAACCCCGATATACAGGAGATCGAGTTCCGGGTCGTATGCCATGGAGTCCCAGACAGTGCCGCCCCCGCCAACTACCCACCACTCACCGCCCCCCCAGGTCTCGGCGGCCCGTTTGAGAGCCTCACTTTCGAAACCGTCAGCCGGATTGCCGGGCACCGTGTAAAAGCGCCAGGCCATCTCGCCGTCATCCAGGTTATAGGCGCTGACATAACCGCGCACCCCGTACTCGCCGCCGCCATTGCCGATGAGCACCTTGTCCTTGACGATGCGCGGCGCGCCGGTAATGGTGTAGGGCCGCTCGGGATCGGTGGTCTGCACCTCCCAACGCACCGAGCCATCCGCCGCATTCAGGCTGACCAGGCGACCGTCGAAGGTACCAAAATACAGGCGCCCCTTGTCATAGGCGACCCCGCGATTAACGACGTCGCAGCAGCCGTGCACCGCCCAGTTGCGCGGCACCTCGGGATCGAAAAACCACAGCAACTCTCCCGTGCGGGCGTCGTTGGCGTACACCATGCTCCAGGAGCCGCTGGTATAAATAACGCCGTCGATGACCAGCGGGGTCGCTTCCATACCCCGCGCGGTGGGGTAATCGAAATACCAGGCCAGCCCCAGTTTCGCGATATTACCCGCGTTGATATCGGCCAGCGGGCTGAAGCGCCCCTCTGCGGGGGTGAGACCGTACATGGGCCATTCTACATCGGGGGCCACCTCCGGGGCGGTGACCTCCTCCACCACGGCAACGGATTCTGCCGGCGCCGGCCCCTGCTGCTGTTTCGAACAACCCGCGATGAGGGCTATACATATGGCGCCAAGGGCAAACAGGGATTTGAATCTATGGGTCACGACGGCGTTCCTGAAAATAATTATTGGGATAGAAGCCATATTAGCCAAGCCGGGGACAATAACAACAGCAGCGACACATGCAACGCCCGGTCCAGTGACTGTCCAGGTCGAAAAGCCACGCTTGTATCCCCGCCCGACGCAATGGCATAGTCTCACCCAATTTGATCCTGTTGGAGCTTTCCGATGTCGAAAACCCTATCACTGGCGCTGGCGGCAGCCCTGTGCGCGACCCTGCTGGCGGGTTGCGCCCAGTACGAGAACCGCCGCGGGGTGGAAGTAACCTGGGAAGCGAAGGTCACCAGCCAACTGCAGCCCGGCCAGAGCAGCCGCAAGGACGTGCTAGCCCTGCTGGGACCGCCCTCACAGGTGATCTCCCTGGAAGAGGAGACCGTGCTGTACTACCTGTTCGAGAAGTCCCAGGGCAATGGCCTGATCCTGATCCTGTACAACCGCATGCAGATTGACACCCACTTCGACCGGGCGATCTTTTTCTTCGATGACCAGGACATCCTCACCGACTACTCGACGCACATCTATGAGCCTGACAAGGGCTGACACATTGCGCCTGGCCGGCCTGCTGCTGGGATTGATGCTACTGGGCGGCTGCACCCAGTGGCGCTACGACCTGGGCACGCCAATTTTGCCGGACCAGCTATCGGAAGCTGCCGCGGGCATGCCCCTGGGGGAGGTGCTGGCCAGCCTGGGGCCTCCCCACCGCGTCTCGGCCACCACCGATGGCTTCGTGCTGGCATGGGAGTTCTGGAAAATACGCGAGGACACCATCGGCCTGAGCCTGGGAGCCCTGGGTACCGACCTGCTGTCAGTGGACTGGGGCAAGGCGCGGGTTAGCGGTGATTTCCTGATCGCCTTCTTCGATCACCAGCATCGGCTTACCGCCAGCGCCTTTTCCCAGTGGCAGGGGGATGCCGGCGGCGGCCGGGCCATTCAGCCCATGATCGGTTTGGTGTCCCTGGTGGACGTCGAGGACCTGGTAGACGAACTCCCCCATCACGACTGGGGCGCCGGCCTGCTGGAACCCCTGCCCGTCGCCGTCAACAGCGATTCCCGCCCGGACACCGGCCAGAACGGCATTCAGCGCCGGGGCACCCCGGTGGGTATCGGTCAGCAGAGCCTGGAATAAGGCCGCCGGGCGGGATGACGACAGTCAGATCTTCAGTTGCAGGGTCAGCCAGACCTTGTTGGTATCGGTGTAAACATCGCCGTCGGCATTGAAAAGCGCTGCTTTCAACTGCGTGCTGAAATACTCATTAACGGGCCAGCTGGCCGCCAGGTCGAGTTCGTCGCCGAAATCCTCGCTGGAACTCTCGGCCTGGAAATCGTGGTACACCGCCTCCAGCTTGACCGGCCCCAGCGCGCCGCTCACGCCGAAATACATATCCTCGACACCGTCACCGGGTGTACTCAGGAACTTGTCTGCCCAGCCCTGGAACTTGTGCAGCGTAGCCAGCGGCGTGGCAAAACCGACGCCATTGTCCGAGGCCAGCACCTCGTAGCCGCCCTTGAGCCCGATGCCGGCCAGCGTACCGCCCACCTCGGCCAGATAGTAATCGGCAGTGTAATTCAGCTCACTGTCGCCCGCCTCAGACTGGCTGGCATAGGCCGCCCGCACATCCAGCATGGCAATCCTGCCCACGTACTCCAGGCCGTAGGAATCGCTGGAGTTGTTGACCGTTTTCGGCGCGGGGTAACTGTGCTGTGAATCCACCTCGATAAAGTAACCAAAGACCCCGATGTTGTGGCCCTCGGCGACCTTCCAGTCTACATACACGAAGTTGTTATCCCCTGACCACTCCGCCGGATTGGTACCGTCGTCCGGACCAAATACGCGGTGTACGCGGTAGGCGTAGCTGTAATCGACATTGACACTGTCGAGCATCTGCCAGTTACCGCGAAAGCCGTCGAAGCTCTGCTCATTCTGGCGCCAGGCCACGCCGCCGACAAAGCGCTGGTTGCTGTAGTTGATGCGCTGGCGCCCATAGATGCCATTGGCGGTGTCCATGGTGTATTTCAGGTAAGCCTGGTTGACCTCGGTGCCCTTGGGGTCCGCGACCACCGGGTACTGGGTCTTGCCGTTTTCCGTGGAATTGTAGTCGTCTGGGCCGACCACGCTGACATTGTCGAACTCGACCAGCCCGGTGAAACCGTGATAGGAGCCGGTGCTCAACCCCAGGCGCGAGCGCAGCGTGGATGCTGCCGCATCCTTGCTGATGCCGTCCTGGTCCACGCCCTCGTAGCGGTAGCGAAAATCCAGGTACACATCGCCGCCCTTGACGGCGTCGACAAAGCTTTTGAATTCGTCATCGGCCCAGCTCAGAGGGCTACCAACCAGTAACAGGCTAGCTGCTACCCCGCTTAATTTGCTCATATGTGTCATGTCTCAGCTCCTTAATACCTGTGAGCGCATGCCGGCCTCTCGGCCCTCTACCCAGCGGTCAGGCCCTGCCACCCACTTCGCGGTGCGCACGGGCCACCCAGGCTATTGGAGATCGGGGATAAACCGCTCCGCCGACATGGCATGACGCAACATACGCCCCTGCGGGCTGCATGGCTTGACCCAGATCAAGGGATTGCGGCTCAACTACCCGGCAATAATTACTATCGCGAGCGCTACCACATCAGGTCATCGGGAATCTGGTACTCGGCGTAGGGATCGTCTTCGGCGCTATCAGCGGCGTTCTGCTGCTCGCTGTTGAGCAGTACGATGGCCGCCTCATCCCGCTCCATGATTTTGCGGGCGGCGGCCGCCGGCAGCAGTTCGTAGCGCTCTCCCAGCCTGGCGATCGCCACCCTGCCCTGAGTGAGTTCCTCGTGCACTTTCGCGCTGACGTACTTCTTCTTGATCTTTTTGCCGTCGGTAAACTGGTAGGGCACATCCCCGGCCCCATGCTCGATCCGGTTCATCCTGATCAGCTGGATGACCTGGGCCTGGATCGCCTTTTGCTCTGCCTGCGCCTGCTGCTGCCGGTTCAACTCGCGGGCCCGCTCGGCCTTGTCCGCCAGGGCGCGCTGGGCGAGTTCCCGGGTCTCGTCCACCTTCGCATGCCCCTTGGGCTGGCTTCTGGCGGCCTTGCGCTTTTCCTTGTCGATCTGCCTGGCCTTTTTCTTGTCGACGATACCGGCTTGCAGTAACTGCTCTTGCAGGGAGGCCATGGTGCGAATCATCCATCATTGGGTAGGGGTGACGGGATTATGGTTAATCGTCACGGCCGAGGCAAATTGATCGTCTGGAACGCCGCGCTGCCCTATGGCAGGCAAATCAGGAATGCTACCCTGTGCGCCACGCTGAAAATGATCGCTGGAGCGGACCTTGAGCAGGAAAAAACTCTTCTGGACTTTATTTACTGTGCTGGCACTGGCAGTGACAGTCATCCAATTTATTCCCCCGGAACCCGTGGTGGTGCCGGCGCAATTACCCCCGGAACAGCGCGATTCCCACCGCCTGCTCAATTTCGAGGGTATTCACAACCTGCGCGACCTGGGCGGCTATGCCACCGCCGACGGCCGCCAGGTACAGTGGGGGAAACTCTATCGCTCGGCGAACTTCGCCGAAGCCACTCCCGCGGATCTCGCCGCGCTGTCGCAACTGGGGCTGGCCACCTTCATTGACCTGCGCTCCACCCCGGAGAAAGCAGAGGAACCCAACCGCCTGCCCGACCCCCTGCCTTTCGAGGTGGTCGAGATCCCGATTCTCGATGAGGGCAACCAGGCCCTGGTGGGGGAAGTAATGGAGCGGGTGGAGAGCGGCGATTTCGATGGCTTCGACCCCGGTCAGAAAATGCAGCAGGCCAACCGCCAGTTCGCCTCGGTGTTCACGCCCCAGTTTCGCCAGTTGTTCGCCACCGTGGTCGCCGCGGACGGCGCGCCGGTGCTGTGGCACTGCACCGCGGGCAAGGACCGCACCGGCTTCGCCGCGGCGGTGCTGCTGCGGATTCTCGGGGTGCCCCGGGAGACGATCATGCAGGACTACATGGCCAGCCTGGAACCGGCCCTGGCCTCACGCAAGTCGCAACTGCTGACGCTGCGCCTGTTCAAGGGCGAGGAGACCGCTGCCAAGATCGAGGTGATGATGGGCGTGGAACCGGCCTGGCTGGAAGCCGGCTTCGACGAAATAGACGCCACCTGGGGCAGTTTCGATGCCTACGTCCGCGACGGCTTGCAGCTGGACGAAGCCGATATCGAGGTACTGCGCGCGAACCTGTTGCAGGCGGGCTAGTCCAGCGGTTTCTCCCAGAACATGGCCCTGCCCAGGGCCGGGTCCAGCTCGTAGGAGGCGAAGCCGAACTTGCGGTAGGCGGCCTTGGCGCCCTCGTTGCCCTCCAGCACCTCCAGGGTAATCTTGCAGCAGTCGCGCTCCCGGGCTACCACCTCCACCTGTTCCAGCAGGCGCCGGCCCAGGCCCAGGCCGCGAAATGCCGGCAGCACGGCAATATCGTGGATATTGATCAATTTCCGGCACTTGAAGGTGGAAAAACCCTCCAGGCAATTGGCTACCCCGGCCGGCTCGCCGTCCGCATAGGCCAGCAGCGTGAAGGCGTGGGGCAGCGCAGCCAGGGCTGTCGCCAGATTTTCCCGCACATGGGGAGCCAGCGGCGCCCCGCCGCCCATGGGGTCCTCCGCGTAGCCATTGAGCAGGTAGACAATATCGCCGGCGTGGCGCGGATCGCGATAATCGGCGCGAATCACTTCTATGTTCATGCTGGTCCTGTATACCTGGGGATGCGCGGCGGCGGGCAGCCACGCCGCTGCTAGAAGAGTGTGCACTCCTCCGGGGTCTTGTAGACGGCCCTGCCCGCCTGCCAGGAACCGGAGGCCAGCATTTCGCCGCTGGCCGCGCTGCTGACCCTGGCGGTGCCATCCTCGCCGAAGGCCATCTGCAGGGCGTATAACCGGCTCTGGGGGTATTCTACGCCAAGCAGTGCAGGAGCGCATGATTCGCTGTAGTTGGTACGGGTGGCATCCAGGGTAAACACCTCCACCCCCACATCGTAAGTCCCCGTCAGTTCATAGGTAACATGGCACTCACCGGCGCCATCGCTGGCGTCATTGGAGAAATTGTAACGGGTCTCGGTACCGCTGGCCGTCCCGGTTACCGCGTCAAAAGCGATTTCCCCGACGGTATAGTGAGTCGATGCAGACCAGGCGTAGCTGTCCGCTATATCGCAACTGCGAAACCCGCTGGCGCCGGACATCCAGCCCAGGGCAAGAAACAGGGGTACCAAAACGCACTTTTTAACAATCATTGCTGGGCAGCCAACCCCACATACGCTACAAACGGTGGAACTGATGCAATTATAGTACGTTTTTTATCCACCGCCGGCTTTATCGGGGGACTGACAGGCGCCAACAGGAGGAGGCCGGCAGTGTTTTCAGGTTTGTTGCGACTGGTGTCCACACTGGCCCTGGCGGGTGTTTTGAATGCCTGCGGTGGAGGCGGCGGCGGGGGCGACGCTGCATCGCCCGCCGTCCCCGCTCTGGCCCCGGCGGCACCCGCCCCCACGACACCTACCCCTGCCCCATCCCCGGAACCGCCCCCCGGACAGCCGGCATTGTCGCCCCTGGCGAGCGCCTCCAGGCTGGCGTCCAGAGCCACATTCGGGCTGGACTACCCGGCGATCCAGGCCATCGCGGAACAGGGCGAGGCGGCGTGGCTGGAGGAGCAGTTCAGGCTGCCCATCGGGCGCCATGAGCCCATAGTGACCGAACTGCTGAGCCGCAAGCGCGCGGGCGATTTCGCGGAACTGGAAGCGGACAACAACAATATCGAGTTCGTCTTCCGCCGCCTGGCCTGGTGGCAGCAAGCAGTCTACGCGCCGGATGTGCTGCGCCAGCGGGTCGCCTTCGCGCTCAGCGAAATCCTGGTGGTATCGGACAAGGACGATACGCTGGCGACCTTTCCCTACGCCCTCAGCAACTACCAGGACACCCTGCTGACCCATGCCTTCGGCAATTTCCGTGACCTGTTGCGGGCGGTGACCCTGCACCCGGCCATGGGTATCTACCTCAGCCACGTCAACAACGCCAAGGCCAACCCGGAGCTCAATACCTACCCGGATGAGAATTACGCCCGGGAGGTCATGCAGCTGTTTACCATCGGCCTGTTCGAACTCGACCCGGACGGCTCGGAGCAAACCGACGCCCAGGGGCGCCCCATCCCCACCTACGACAACGACGATATCCGCGAATTCGCCAGGGTGTTTACCGGGCTCTCCTACGGTGGTGACGGTGCCCGCTTCCACAAGCGCCTGCCCGACTTCCGCCACCCCATGCAGATGTTCGGCTTTTTTCATGACCAGGGCGAGAAACACCTGCTCAGGGGCACGGTGCTGCCGGCGGGCCAGGGCGGCATGCAGGACATAGAGGATGCCCTGGACAACCTGTTCAACCACCCCAACGTGGGCCCCTTCATCGGTCGCCAGCTTATCCAGCGGCTGGTGACCTCCAACCCCTCGCCGGAGTACGTGGCGCGGGTCAGCGCCGCTTTCAACGGCGCCACCGGTGCGCCCCGGGGCGATATGAAGGCGGTGCTGCGCGCCATCCTGCTGGACCCCGAAGCGCAGGCACCACCGGGCAGTTATGCGCAGCTGGGCAAACTACGCGAACCGTTGCTGCGCGCCCTGGGCCTGTTGAAGAACTTCAGCGTCGCCAGCCCCGACGGCTTTTACGCCAGCACCGGTTATTTCCTGGAAGACCTGCTGCAACAGCACCCCCTGTCCTCCCCCAGCGTGTTCAATTTCTTCCTGCCCGGCCATGCGCCGGTGGGGGAAATCGCTGCTGCCGGGCTGGTGGCACCGGAATTCCAGCTCACCAACAGCAGCACTATCGTGGCGGTGAGCAACATTGTCGATATCGTGTTGTTTCGCGACCTGGTGAACGACCTGTTCCGCGCTCCCTTCCAGCGCTCGCGGCTGGACCTGGGCCCCTACCTGGCCATCGCCGACGATGCCGATGAGCTGCTCGACCGGCTGGATATTCTGATGACCTACGATACCCTCTCGGATGAAACCCGCGAGGCCATCCTGGCTACGCTGCAAGCTATCGACGACCCCACCTTCCGGGTGCAGACCGCCATTTACCTGGTGTTCACGTCACCCGAATACGCAGTGCAGATCTGAGGAGGACGGACATGATCAACCGACGCCAATTCCTGTCCCACGGCTGCTCCCTGGGCCTGGCCACGGCCACCCTGTCCTCTTCGCTGCTGAACCTGGGCCTCGCCAGGCAGGCCGCCGCCCAGGGCGCCGCCGATTACCGCGCCCTGGTGTGCATCCTGCTGGCCGGCGGCAACGATTCATGGAACATGCTGGTCCCCACCGACACCGACCAGTACAGCCAGTACCGGGCCATCCGCTCGGACCTGGCCCTGCCCCGCAACCAGTTGCTGCCGCTGGCCGGCAGCGCCGCCAGCGGCAGGCACTACGGCCTGCACCCCGGCATGCCGGAACTGCAGGGGCTGTTCGCCAGCGGCGACGCGGCCATGTTGTGCAATGTCGGCACCCTGCTGGAGCCCTTCAATGCCCAGAAGGTCGCCAACGGCAGCGCGCTCACCCCGCTGGGGCTGTTTTCCCACTCCGACCAGATTCAGCAATGGCAGACCGGGGTGTCTGATGAACGCACCACCACCGGCTGGGGCGGACGCATCGCGGACCTGTTGCAGGAGACCAACCTGGCCAACGGCATCTCCATGAATATCTCCCTGTCGGGCAACAACGTGTTCCAGAGCGGCACCACGGTTACCGAGTACAGTGTGCAGGCGGAGGGCAACGGCGCCGCAGGTATCAATGCCTATGATGACGGCAGTGAATTCGGCAGCTTCCGCAAACAGATGATAGACGCCCTGCTGGCCGTTCCCCAACAGCAACTGCTGCGCCGCGAGTACCGCCAGCGCCTGGCCGACGCCATCGACAGCCAGAAGTTGTTCAGCGCCGCCCTGCAGCAGGCGCCGGCTTTGGGCACGCCTTTCGGCGCCAACCCGTTTTCCCAGAGCCTGCGGCAGATTGCCAGGATCATTTCGGTGCGGGAGCAACTGGGGGCGCGCCGCCAGACCTTTTTCATCACCGTCGGCGGCTGGGACCACCACGACGACGTGTTGCCCAAGCAGGCCGCCATGCTGCCGATGATCAGCGCCGGCCTGCTGGAGTTTCGTAACGCTCTGCGGGAGCTGGCGATACTGGACGCGGTGACCACCTTCACCACCTCGGATTTCGGTCGCACCCTCACCTCCAACGGCAAGGGTTCGGACCACGGCTGGGGCGGGCATCACATCATCATGGGTGGCTCGGTGAACGGCGGGGCATTCTACGGCGACTACCCGGAGATAAGCCCGGGCAATCCGCTGGACGTGGGGCGCGGCATCTACGCCCCTACCACTTCCGTGGACGAGTACTTCGCCGAGCTGGCGCGCTGGTTCGGCGTCCCGGCTTCGGACCTGCCCCGGGTGCTGCCCAACGTGACCCGCTTCTACAGCCCGCAAGCGGCAGAACTGCCGCTGGGCATGCTGCGCCTGTAGCTATTGTCCTAGTTCAACGTGGCCTTTTGCAGGTCGGCGGCCAGGGAGTCGCGAATTTCCGTTGCCACCCGCACGGGCTCCAGCGGGTAGGCCGGGTGGTCTATGCCCGCCGTGATGCCGGCGCCGCTCTGCACGGCGGCGATCATGCCCTGGGTCAACTCGAACCGCAGGAAGTGCACCGAGGAGGTCTTGCTCTCGTTGGCGCGCTCCAGGTCCTCGTCGGCGATGGGATAGACGCGATCACAACCGTCCACCTGCAGCCAGACCTTGCTCTCGATGCCGATCAGCTGGGCCAGGCGCTGGGCCCGCTCGGCCGGGTCGGCGTACTCCACCATGAAGGTGGCTTTCCAGTTGTGGCCGTCAGGTATCAGGGGGTTGTAAGCCTCCAGCTCCTCGTTGATGCCGGCGGCCTCGAACACCTTCTCGATGCGCAGCATCTCCTGGATCTGGTACTTGATGGTGAGGGCGTCCTCGAAGTACAGGCGGGCGTTCTCGCCCAGCGCCAGCTGGCGGTTCTTCTTGTGCGCCATGACCTCCTGGCGGAAGGTGGGTCGCCGCTCGGCGTATTCCTCCAGGGTCCACAGGTCGGCGCGGGATAAAGCGGGCATGACAGTTCTCCTCTACTTCTTGCTAAACATGCGCTTACAGGCCATAGGCCATGCGCAGCAGGGTCATCGGGTGCTCGGCCTTATCGACTTTCTCCGCCAGGCTGGCTATCTGGGTGCCGGCCATTGGGCAGTCGCTCATGAAATGATCCGGCTCCTGGGCATCGACCTTGCGCACCACCGGCCGCGCGATCTTCACCGATTTTTCGTGGGTCTCCTTCTTCACCGCATAGGTGCCGTCGTGTCCCGAGCAGCGCTCCTGGGCGGTCACCTGGGTACCCGGCACCAGGTTGAGTACATCGCGGGTCTTGAGGCCGATATTCTGCACCCGCTGGTGGCAGGCCACCTGGTAGGCGATGTCGCCCATGGCGTTGGGGAACTCGGTCTTCAGGGCCCCGCCCTTGTGGCGCAGCCACAGGTATTCGAAAGGATCGTAGAACGCGGCCTGCACCTTTTTCACCTGCTCATCATCGGGATACAGCAGGGGCAGTTCCTGCTTGTACATCAGCACGCAGGAGGGAATGGGGGCAGTCAGGTCATAGCCCTGGTCCACCAGCGCCGCCAGCACGGGTATGTTTGCCTCCTTCAACTTGTCCACGGTCTCGAGGTCACCCAGCTCCAGCTTCGGCATGCCACAGCACTTTTCCCTGGGCACCACATCGATATGGATACCGTTGTGCTGGAACACCTTGACGAAATCGGCCCCGATCTCCGGGCTGTTGTAGTTGCCGTAACAGGTGGCGTACAGGGCCAGTTTGCCGGTGGTTTCCCCTACGGGGGTGGGAGCGATATCGCGGATCAGGGGCTTGACCTGCTTGCGCAGGGTCTTGCTGTGGAATTTCGGCACCGGCGCGGCGTGGTGTATATCGGCGGCGGATTCCAGCACTTTTCGGAAAGTTGCGTTGCCATTGAAAGCATTGACCGTCACATCCACCAGCGGGATAGAGGTCATTTTAAACACCGTATCGGTACTGGTGAGCACGCGATCCCGCAGCTTGGCGCCCTGCTCCCGGAACTTGACCGCCTTGGCGCGCAACATCAGGTGCGGGAAATCCACGTTCCATTCGTGGGGGGGCACATAGGGACACTTGGTCATGTAGCACAGGTCACAGAGGTAACACTGGTCCACTACCTTGATGTAATCGGCCTTGTCGACGCCATCCACCTCCATGGTGGAGGACTCGTCGACCAGGTCAAACAGGGTGGGAAAGCTGTCGCAGAGACTGACGCAGCGGCGACAGCCGTGGCAGATATCGTAGACCCGCTCCAGTTCCCGCTCCAGGTCGGCCCTGTCCCAGTACTGCTCGGTTTTCCAGGCTATCGGATGGCGGGTGGGTGCCTCCAGGCTTCCTTCTCTCACAGGACTCTCCCTCGTCGGTTTGCAAGGTGGGGAAACCGGCGGGCAGCGCGCCCGCCGGGGTAGAACAGGCCTCAGGCGTCGAGGGTGTCCAGGGCTTTCTGGAACCGGTTGGCGTGGCTGCGCTCAGCCTTGGCCAGGGTTTCCATCCAGTCGGCGATCTCGTCGAAGCCCTCGTCCCGGGCAGTCTTGGCCATGCCGGGATACATGTCGGTGTACTCGTGGGTCTCGCCGGCAATAGCCGCTTTCAGGTTGTCGGAGGTGCCGCCTATGGGCAGGCCGGTAGCGGGATCGCCGGTTTCTTCCAGGTATTCCAGGTGACCGTGGGCGTGCCCGGTTTCACCCTCTGCGGTGGAGCGGAACACCGCGGCCACGTCGTTGTAACCTTCGACATCGGCCTTGGCGGCGAAGTAGAGGTAACGGCGGTTGGCCTGGGACTCACCGGCAAAGGCGTCTTTCAGGTTCTGTTCTGTCTGGCTGCCTTTCAATGACATGCTGTTTCTCCTTGATACTCGTTATCATCACCACAGACGCTGTGGGCCCTGTAAAATAGTACAGTTCTGGCGTTCTCACCAATCAATTAACGCTAACACCGTAATTGGCGTTAGCTATCATGCTAACGGAGTCCTGATCCAGGCTGCAAGCACCCCGCACCGCCCCGTGAAAACGCTACCGGTAGCATCACATACCTGTAATAATTCCGTCACACAGGCAAACACGCCGGGCCGCCACCTTGGCAGGAGTTGTTGTCCTCGATCAATCAAACGGCCTGATGGAGGTTATTCCCTAGGCATGCTCGGGCGTATCTTGCTTCCCTCTGTTTTCCTGGTGCTGGCCTACGGCTTCTGGGTCAGCAACAGCTTCAAGGATATCTCCGCGGGGGTCGCCCTGTTCCTGTTCGGCATGCTGTGCATGGAGCAGGGTTTCAAGGCCTACAGCGGCGGCTCCCTGCAGCGCCTGCTGGCGGCCAGCACCGACCGCTTGTGGAAAAGCCTCACCCTCGGCATAGTCACCACCACCCTGATGCAGTCGTCCTCGCTGGTCTCGGTGATCACCATTTCCTTCCTCAGCGCCGAACTGATCGGCCTGCGCCAGGGCATCGGCATCATTTTCGGCGCCAACCTGGGCACTACCACCGGCGCCTGGATAGTGGCGGGCTTCGGCCTGAAGGTGAAGCTCGCGGCCTACGCCCTGCCTATCCTGGTATTTGGGGTGCTGCTGCTAATGCAGGCCTCCAAGAAGCTCAAGGGTGTGGGCTGGATCCTGGTGGGCATAGGCTTCCTGTTCCTCGGCATCCACTATATGAAAGAGGGCTTTTCCGATTTTTCCGGCCAGATCGACCTGACCCGGTACGCCATGACCGGCATTGCGGGGCTGCTGGTATTTACCCTGGTCGGCATGGTGGCGACGGTCATCATGCAATCCAGTCACGCCACCCTGACCCTGATCATCACCGCCCTGGCAGCCAGCCAGATCAGCTATGAAAATGCCCTGGCGCTGACCATCGGCGCCAATGTGGGTACCACTGTGACAGCCGTATTGGCCTCTATCGGGGCCAATATCAATGGCAAACGTCTGGCTGCGGCCGAGGTGATATTCAAGGTGGCGACCGGGCTGGTCGCTCTGTTCTCCTTACCGCTGCTGCTGATCGCAGTGGATACCCTGGGGGCCTGGCTGGGAATAGCCCCAGACAACCATACGCTGAAAGTCGCCCTCTTCCACACCCTGTTCAACCTGTTGGGTATTGTGCTGATGCTGCCGCTGTTGACTGCCCTGGTGAACCGGCTGGAGCGGCTACTGAAGGAAGACCGGTCAATGTACGACAAGCCCCGCTATCTCAGTGACGCCTCTCTTTCCCTGCCCCAGGTGGCACTGCATGCGGTGGCCAAGGAAACCCGCCACCTGTTCAGCAACGCCTTCACCATCATCGCCCACGGGGTGTGCCTGCGGCGAGCCAGCATCGTCAGCGACCAGGACCTGCAGGCCCTGATAGACCAGCGCGGCGTACCCATGGAACTGGATATCGACCAGCAGTATGAGCGCATGATCAAGGATATCTACAGCGCCAACATCGAGTTCCTGAGCCGCGCCCAGGCTGAGGCGGGTCCCGAGTATTCCGATGCCTACAGCGCCATACGCCGCTCCAACATGGATGTGGTCTCGGCAATCAAGGCAGTCAAACACCTGCGCAAGAACCTGCTGCACTACATGCGCAGTGACAATCTGCACATCCGCCGCGAGTACAACCGCTTCCGGGTGCGCATCGGCGAGGCATTGCGCTCGCTGGCGGCGTTGCGCGACACTGAGGACAGCGTGGTGGCACTGCTCTCGCTGGACCGGATACGGGTGGAAATGCTGGGCGGAGAAAACGAGGCGGCGCGGGTTGCCGACAAGTTGATCAGGCAGGGCACCATCACTTCCCAGATGGCGACCTCGCTGCTCAACGATGGGGCCTATGTGCGGGAAGTGATCCAGCACCTGCTGGATATGCATGAGGAATTGCGCCGGGCCGAGTTGCCATTCGATGAGAACTCGGTACACGATGAATTGGCCCTGCGGGCGGATGAGATCGCCAATATCGCCCGCCATGCGGGCGAGGTCAGGTAGCATGATTTAAAGCGGGTGATGACTGATGACTAGTGCCAAGCTCTTTGACAAGCTCCGCTCGCTTATGGAAAAGGCGGAGCATGCCGACAATAAACATATCAAGAAGCTGCGCAAGGTACTGCACAAGCTCAAGGACAGACAGAAAGAACTGGAGCAGAATCTGGCGGCAACCACGGATGTCGAAAAACAGGCCAGGATCCGCCAGGAAATAGACGTTATTCGCCTGCAGCGCAGCAAGGGTGCCGAGGTCTACCAGGCGATCAAGGCAGACCGCAGGGCCAGGAAGGCGGCAAAAGCCGCCAGAAACTAATAGTCGGCAGCTCTCAGCCGGCCTTGATGCTAGCGGCTATAGCCGCTGCCAGCTGCCGTAGCAACGCTTCTTCAGCCCGCACCAGGGCATCGTAGCCGTCGCTCGCCAGGGTCTGGCTCTGCGCGAACTCATAGCTGCTCACTTGTGCGCCGGTTTCGACCTCCCAATAGGCTACCAGCAGGGCTGCCCCCTGGCCGTCACCATGCAGTTGATCGACGGTCAGGTTGATCCGGCTCGCGGTGGTCGGCAGCACGGTGGCACTGACGTCCATGCCGCTGGCGGCGGACACCTCGTTCGCCAGGAAGCGGCGCAGGCTGACCTGCAGCGGTTCCGCCCACTGGTGGTTGCGCGCGGCATGGATCCGGCCGTCCCCCGTTGCCAGCACCAGGCCGGGCTGCTCAATATAGGTGGCAACCCTGATCGCGTTGAATGCCACGGTACTCGCGGCCAGTTGCTTGCCGGAGGTGGCCGGAATGTCAGCGCGCAGCAGGTAGTTTGCAGTCTGCTGGGGCTGGCTGGAGCAGGCGGCCAACAGGGCCGCCGCGAACAGGCAAATGAATCTCATTGGGCTTTGGCCTCCGGGGTGGGGTCGGCGGGCGCGTCGACCGGGAACAGCAACGCATTGGGCTGGTCGCTCAGGGTGCGGGTGAGTTCCTCTATATTGCGCAGGGTGCGGTTCAGTTCGTACAGGCTGCTGGTGAGAGAATCGCCCACGGCCGAGTCAGGCGACAGTCCGGCCATGGCTTTGCGCACCTCGGCCAGGGTGGCATTGAGCTCCGCCGTCATGGCCCGGGTGCTGTCCTGGTCGAGAACGCCCTGCAGGGAGCCCATGGTGGCGGTCATGGCGACCAGCGTGTCGTCGAGACCCGCCAGCGCCTTGTTGATTTCGGTGACCGTGGTACCCAGCGGTAAGGCATTGATATTGTCCAGCAGGGTGGCGACCTGCTGCTCCAGGCGTCCCAGGCCACTGGGAATACTGGGAATAACGACATATCCCTCGTACTCTTCCGGCGCCGCCGGTTCCGCGTCGGGATAAAAATCCAGGCTCACGTACAGCTTCCCCGTGAGCAGATTGCCGGTCTGCAGGCTGGCCCGCAGGCCATTCTTGAGACCCCTGGCGACCGTTTTTTTCATGAACTCGACCAGTTCGGGCGAATCGCCCACTCCCAGGCGACCTGGCTCCAGATAAACCAACACCGGTATTGCGCTGCCACTGACGACGTTTTGCCCCAGGGCCAGTTCCTTCATCAGTATCCGTTGCACCCGGCCTATCTGGATACCGCGGTACTCCACCGGCGCGCCGGGCTCGAGACCTCGCAGCGACTGGGTAAAACGCATTATAAAATAGGCGCGGTACTGGAAAGGATCTTCCTCAAGTTCGGCGTAGGATGCATTGAGTTTGTAGATAGCGCCGGATTGGGCCTTGTCCCCGGTGGGGAGCCCGGGCAGATTATCGAAGGCCACCCCCCCCAGCAGGATGGTATCCAGTGAGCCGGTGACGACATTGATGCCCGCCGCGGTGGCGTTTATGGCTATGCCGCTCACGTTCCAGAAGCGGGTGGAACTGGTCACCAGGTCGTTGTAGGGCGCATCGATAAACGCATCGTAGCGGACCTGCCGGGTCTTGCTGTCGAAGGTCACGCTCTCGATACGGCCGACCTTGAAACCATGGTAGACGATGGCGTCCCCGGAACTGACCGAGCCGGCATCCTCACTGTACAGCACCAGGCGTACCCCGGGGGCATCCGCCGGCGTCAGCGGCGGGACTTCCAGTCCGGTGAATATGCGCTGGCCCGGCTTGCCTTTGCCCGGGTCCAGCTGGATGTAGGCGCCCGACAGAAGCGTCCCCAGCCCGCTGATGGCGCCTGCGCCAACCCTGGCCCGAACGACCCAGAAGCGGGTATCGGCTCGCAGCATATCGGTAGCGCTGCGATCCAGTTTGGCGGTCACTATCACGTCTTCCATGGACTTGCTGAGCCCGACGCTCTCCACCACGCCGATGTCCACGTCCCGGTAGCGCAACCTGGTCTTGCCCGCTTCCAGGCCCTCAGCCGTGGAGAAATTGATGGTGATCTCCGGGCCCTCCGTAAGCTTGGTGTGTACCACCATATACAGCCCGATCACGACCGCGACCAACGGCACGACCCAGATGGGGTTGAAGCGCCTGCCGGTACTGATCTCGGGTTTCATTTCACTCATCTGTTTGTTCCTGTTGGTCCCAGATTATCCTGGGGTCAAAACTTTCCGCGGCTATTATGGTCACGATCACCACCCCGGCAAAGGCCACCGCCGCCGCCCCCGGCAGAATCACCAGCAAGCCGGTGAGGTGTACCAGCGCCACCAGGATGGACACCACGAAGACGTCCACCATGGACCACTTGCCGATCAACTCCGTGGCACGGTAAATAACGGTGCGCTGGCGGGTATTGATATGCCGGCCCCGGCTGACGCTCCAGCACAGGTAGAACAGCGCTATGAGCTTGCCCAGCGGCACCATCACACTGGCGATGAAGATCACCGCGGCGATGGGCATCGAACCCATATCGATCAGCAACACCACCCCGCCCAGGATGGTGCTGGGCTCGACGCTGCCCAACTGGTCGGTAATCATGATAGGCAACACGTTGGCGGGTATGTACAAAACGCAGGCGGTCACCAGCAATGCCAGGGTACGCTGCAGGCTGTTGGACTTGCGCAAGTGCAGGGGCTCGCCGCAACGCGGGCAGTGGTGCAGGCTGGCGTCCGCCAGCTTGAGGCACAGGTGGCAGGACGCCAGGTGGCGTGCAGCGGCGGTATCACCCTGCATGTTGCAGACCCGCCAGGCGATCCAGTTCATTCCAGTACTGCAGCCGATCAAGACTGGCGATGGCAAAGATGAACAGCACGCTAAAAGCGCCGTAGCCCCAGAATGACAGGCCGATCACCACGGTTGCCATGTGGCCGATCTTTACCAGGCTCACCAGTACCCCGATAAAGAAAACCTCCACCATGGACCAGCTCTGCATATGGAATACCAGCCGGGTGACCGGCACCATCCAGGCGTAATACCGTTGCCTGATGATGCAGGTAGACAGGACCAGCAGCAGGACCAGCACGGCGGCCGGCAAGGCGATGATGAAAGCCGCAACGAGAAACGCCAGGTCGGGCCGACCCTGTTCGTATAGCTGTATGACCATCTGCGGCAGGGTCATAACGCTTTCCAGGCCGCTGGACTTGAAAGACAGGAAGGGGAAGGCGCAACCGATCATGAGGCTGACCAGCCCCGCTATCGCATAGGACTGTAGTTTGATGAAACCGTCGCTGCGCATGCGGGTGAGAAAATCCCCGCAGCGTGAACAGCTGGCCTTCTCGCCATCGCGCAGACCAGCCACATCGTACAGCAGGTCGCAGGAAGGACAGGCCATCAGGCCCGGAGGAGGTGGCGCAGCCATTACAGACCGCAGGGGGCCATTATAATCATGGTGCATATATACACTGCCAACAGGGTAATTTCCATAGTCCGCTTGCCACAGGGGCGCAGCTCGCCGTCGGAACGCCCGAACTTTTTCAGGCGCCACCCGATAAGCGGTGACAGCGAAGTATCGCCAGTCGCGGCCCGGCATGCTTGACAGTGCCCGCCACTGGCCCACAATACCTGTCCCGGCTCACCCCCACATGGAAAGCGCATGAAACGACTACTGATACTCGGCCTCGTCTTCGCTCTGATTGCCTGCGCAGGCAACAGTGAAGTGGAGGGCGAAAGGGTTACTGTGGATGACGGCGTTGTCAGCGTCTGCGGCGAGGGCGATGGACTGCCGGAGTGCCGGGACTTCAACGGGGAAACCTACAGCGAAGAACTGAAATACAAGACCCCGACCGACGAGCAGATGGAACAGGAAGCCGCGAAGGTGCGCGAGGAGTCTCCCGAGGAGCTGGAGAAAACCATCTCCGAAATGGAGAGTAATCCCGGGGAATACTGGACCAAATAAGCGGCCCCGGGGATTCCCACCCTCCCAGCCGACCGGTACCCGCTCAGGCCGACCGGTGTATACCCAGCGCCGGCTCCGGCATGCCCGCCCCTTCCAGCTGGTGGATCTGCTCCATGAAGTGCCAGGGCGCAAGCAGCGGTTGCAGCTCATCGGCAGGTACCGGCTTGCTGAACAGGTAGCCCTGGATGATATGGGCGCCGTTACGGGTAAGAAACCGATACTGCTCCAGGGTTTCCACCCCCTCGGCCACCAGCCGCAGGCTCATGCTCCTGGCCATGGCGATAATGGCCACGACCAGGCTCGCATCGTTCTCACTCTTGTCGAACTCGATCACGAAACTGCGGTCGATCTTGAGCTCATCCAGCGGGAAGCGGCTCAGGTAGCTGAGGGACGAATAGCCGGTTCCGAAGTCATCGATGGACAGGCTTACCCCCAGTTCCTTGAGCTCGTCCAGGCCCTGCAGGGTGCTCTTGCCATCGTCCATCACCACCCCTTCCGTCAGTTCCAGTTCCAGCCGGGCGGGATCGAGCCCGGTCTCCAGCAGTATCTTCTGGACGCTGCGTATAAAGGCCGGGTTGAACTGCAGCGCGGAGACGTTGACCGCCACCTTCGGTAACTTGACACCCCGGGCCTCGAAGCTCTGCATCTGGCGGCAGGCTTCGCGCAGCACCCACTCTCCCATCTGGTGAATAAGACCCATCTCCTCGACCAGCGGGATAAACTTGAAGGGCGGTATCATCCCCTTTTCAGGATGCTCCCAGCGTATCAGGGCCTCGGCGCCCACGACGGCGCCGGTGCGCGTGTCCACCTGGGGCTGGTAGTGCAGCACGAATTCCTCCTGCTCCAGGGCCTTGCGAATATCGGCCTCCAGCTGCAAGCGGTCGACTCCGGCCGCGTCCATGTCACCGCTATAGAACAGGTAGTTGTTTTTACCCCTGGCTTTGGCGTGATACATGGCCGTGTCCGCCGCCTTCAGCAGGCCGTCCACATCGGCGGCGTCACGGGGCGACACGGCGATGCCGATACTGGGGGTCACTACCAGTTCATGCCCCTCTACCACCACCGGCATAACCAGGGCATCGATCAGTCGCTGCGCGACCAGAGCTGCGTCATCAGCAGCCTGTAACTGATTGAGTACTACCGTAAACTCGTCCCCACCCAGGCGGGAGACATCTATGCGCGGGCCCGATTCGACGTAGTGGGCAACCACGTCACTGTCGCGAACGCAGCCCGAGAGGCGCCCGGCCACTTCCCGCAACAGCAGGTCACCGGCGCGGTGCCCCAGGGAATCGTTGATGCGCTTGAAGTTGTCCAGGTCTATGAACAGCAGTCCCAGCATCTCGTCGTTGCGATGCGCAAGCCGCAACAACAGGTCCAGCTGTTCAGTGAACAGGCGCCTGTTCGGCAGCGTCGTCAGGCTGTCGTAATACGCCATCTGTCGCAGCCTATCCTTGGTCTCGGTCACTTCCTTGACGGCCTGGTTCAACTCCTGGTTGCGCCGGGTGAGCTGGGAGGTCCGTTCCTCCACCTTCATGCTCAGCAGTTGATGGTCGACATCCATGCGCGTCTTGTATGAACTCAACCCGCTGACAATTCCGTTGAGAATGGTGGCGATTTCCTTGATTTCGCTGCTGCCCTGGACCTGCACAGGCTTGGCCAGGCCGCCCGAGGCGACCTCGTCAGCCACCCGCACCAGGCCCGTGAGCGAAGCGGTAAAACGCCTTGTTAGCGATAGCGTGATATAACTGGACAGCAGCACCAACAGCGCGCATACCAGCAGGGTGGGCGCCATCACGGGCAGGGTACTGGCGAACAGGGCCAGCCTGCTGACCGCCACGTGAAGGTAGCCGATCACGAACAGGCTGGAGACCTTCTCGGGGCGCAGGACACTGGTGGCAAAATCTGCCTCGGTGTGCCCCTGCTCCAACGGGTTGACCACCGAGAATATGGGTAGGGTCAGGTGGCGGAAGTAATCTTCCCCTACCAGCAGGCCCAGGGCGCCCACGGCGGCCGGCTGGTGTAGACCGTCCAGGACGAGGTCGCTGCCCTCGGTGGAACTGGCTCCGCGCCGCAGCGCGTTCAGTGGCGGCGGGTTATCGGGGAAGTCACCCGTGGCGCTGCGATAGGCGAGCAGCTGGCCCGCGACATCGTATACCGCGACGTAGGATATGCCCGGGGAGTCAAGCAACTCGCCCAGTACCGCGGCAATGCCCTGCCTGTCCTGGTAATAGATATCCAGCTGCAGACCCGGATTTTTCGGCACCAGCGCCGCTACCCGCTGCAGAACCAGGTGCTGGGCGTTGCGGTACTCCCGCACGGCGGTAAATCCGCACACCAGCACGGCCAGCACCAGGGTGATGCCAATGACCAAAGTATTGACGCGCCCGGCGATGGTCACGATCGCGGCCCCGGATCGTATGCGGTGGCAAGCATTTCAAGCTTGCGGACTGTGCTCATGAGAGTCGCCTCAGACTGCGACAAGTTGCTCTTGCCGGCTGCCCGCGCTGCCCTGTTGTGCGACAGGCGGAATCCCCTGTTAATACTGTTTTTTAGCTGTTTTTCTGCTGTGCGAGTTCAAAACTACCACGACCGGGAATGGCGGTGCAATGACAGACCGGACGCAAGTTCACTTTATTGCTAGAAGCCTGGAACGCCTGGTTTTAAGGCGAGAAAGGTGTCGTCGGCAACCGCCGCGACTGGAGGTGCATGCAGGAATGTGAGCCCCGTCTGAGGGTGCTCCCACGGGTCCGAATCGGGCCGCTGCGAGGGGCTCGCAGGCCAGCCATGACGGCCGGCCTGCCCCCGGGGCAGCTCGGACCGGGTGCTAGACGTCGGCGGGCCGCCTGGCTTCGCCCTGGGCGCCGCACACCATCCGCACCGTGCGCTGGCAAGTCTCCAGCCAGGGGGATTTGGTGGGCGTGATCAGGGCACGCACATAGCCACCCTCGTGGCGACAGGCGATACTGGTCTTGTTGGGCGTCCAGTCATTTTCCTTGGGGCGAGGCTTGCGCGCGCTGTAGTACCAGATGCCGCGCTTGTCCTGCATGACATAATTGGCTTCGGGAGGCAGATATACCTTCTTGCCTTCGATGACGGCGAATACCTCCAGCTCGTCACCGGGGTTGCTGTCCAGTACTGCGGTAGGGGTTATAGTCAACATGGCCTTATTCTCCGATCCGTTAGCTGCTTTTCCTGCACCGGCTGGGGAGCTCAAGACTGCTGGCCTGGCGCCCCATCCCCGCCGACACCCGTGGTGACGACGATTCAGTTATAGGTTGGGAGACCGGGTCGCAGCAATAGATGGAATGCCAATAATTAACTGGATATCGCAAATACCACTTTTATGCGTCATATTTTTAATGAAGATGGAGTTTTTAGTGCCTTAAGCGACATTGTATGCCATTTTTTATTATTCCGGCCGCTCAACTTTCGATGAGTTTTATGTAGGGCGGCCGCCCGGTTCCGGGCTTCAGGGGCCTGAGATGAGGTAGCGCGGTCCCCGAAACAAGCTCTCCCGCCTGTTCGACCGCGGTCATCAACATCTGCAGGGAGAGCGCCGCACGGCCCTCCCTGGACATGAGCTGGGGGGCAATACGCGCCAGGTCCTGCTCGGCCACGAAGCCCAGCATCACTGCATTGATCAGGTAGTCGCGTATTATCTGCCGGTTCACCTGGTCCTGCAGGTACAGCTGGTGTCCGCCGTCGGCGAATACCCGCTGCAGCACCTCTACCTCCTCGGGGGCCAGCTCGCGCCCGGCAAACGGCTCATCTTCCCCGAAAGCGCTCTCCAGGCGCTCAAGGAGATCGTTCAACTGTACTGGTTCCAAGTTACTGCTCCAACTGATGGACATGGGTCGCTTCCCCGGAAGTCAATTCGCCGGCGCCGATGGCGCGCTGTATGGCAAGCAGATCAGGGACCTGGTACACATTTTCCTGCAGCCTGAAGGCGGCGCTGGCGTAATCCTGCACCGCATCAGGCAAATCTTCCATTTCCTCCCCGTCCAGGTCGGCAACCCCCAGGCCGGTGCCGCGCACGGCCACCCCCCAGAACCGACAACTTTCCCCCTCACGCCCCAGCAGCACCGCTATCAGCCCGGACCCTGTCTGGGGGTCCCGCCAACGCGCCTCGCCACCCGCGCCAAAATCGATTACGGGGACCTGTTCTCCCCGCCAGCTGATCTCGGGCGGCGGTGACTCATCGCCGGTAGCCAGGGTCAGAATTTCCCCGAGGCAGGCCTGCGGCAACACCCAGTGGCGGCTGGCCGAGCAGGGCAGCACGATACACGCGTAAGCGCCATTCTGATTCATAGCTGCACCTCAGGACAGCTGCAGACGGTCGCCCGTCAGCTCATTAATCTGGCCTACCAGCATGCGGAAGTTGAACGGCTTGCCCATATAGCCGTTACAGCCGGCGGCCTCGGCCAGCGCCCGGTGTTTCAACCCGGTGCGCGAGGTAATCATGATGACCGGAATATCGCTGTAACGAATGGATTTGCGAATTTCCCGCAGGGTCTGGATACCGTCTTTTACCGGCATCTCCACGTCCATCAGGATGATGTCAGGCAGGCGGTCGCAGGTATTCAGCAGATCAATGGCAACGCTGCCATTTTCCGCGGTAATGGTCTCCACGCCGACCGTCTCCAGCTGGCTGGTGGCAACCATACGCTGGGTACGGGAATCGTCCACCACCAGGGCGAGCAGTGCCTCCTCCCGATCCTCCTCGACATGCAGGGTGGAATGATCGTAATCCCCCACGCTGGCAACCAGCATATTGAGGTCCAGGGCGACGACGGCCTCTCCGGCGGCGGTGGTGGCTGCCCCGGCGACCCCTGGTACGGTGGAGAATTGCGCCCCCAGGGAGCGAATGACCATTTCCAGCACTTCCTCGAAATCATCCACTGCGATCGCCATGTAGCGATCATCCGTCCCGGCAATGATGACCGGCACCGAGTGGCGCCAGGTCTTGGCGTCGGGGAAATTCACCGTCTGGCACAGGGTGCCCAGGTACGCGGGCTCGCACTCCCTTCCGGCCAGCGTCAGCTTGTGTTCACCGTCCACGGCGGCCAGGAAGTCAGTAACCGCCACCTGCTCCACCGCCACCAGCCCACCCAGGGGTATGGCGTAGCTGTGCTCTGCCGCCCTGACCATCAGGGCCCCGTTGACGGTGATGGAGGAAGGCACCCGGATAATAAAGGAGGTGCCTCTGCCGACCTCGCTCTCGATGCGGATATCACCGCCCATTTCCTGCAGCTCGGAGAGAACGATATCCATGCCCACGCCGCGGCCGGAAATCTGGCTGACGGTATTGGCGGTGGAAAACCCCTTGTGGAAAATCAGGCGCTGGGCCTCCTCGTCGCTAAGGGCATCCACATCGACGTCCAGCCCCTTGCGCAGAGCCGATTCCCGCATGGTCTCGGGATTGATCCCGCGGCCGTCGTCACTCAGGGTGATGATGGTGTCCGCACCGGCCTTGCTGATATCGATGGTAACCTGGCCGGTAGCCGATTTGCCGGCCTCGAGTCGCTCCTGCTCCGGCTCTATGCCGTGGTCCAGGGCGTTGCGCATCATGTGCTCCAGTATCGTCTGGCAGCGGGCATAGTCATCCCGGTCCAGGGTACCCAGCTCATTCAACACCTGGAAGGAGACGGTCTTACCCAGGTCGACGCTCACCGTGCGTACCAGTCGACGCAGCCCGGGCACCAGCCGCGACACAGGCACCACCCTGGCGGCGCGAATGGCGGAACCGATAGAGGAGATAACATTGGCCTGCTGCTTGAGCAGGGCCTCTACCTGGACATTCTGGCGCGAGGCGAACTCCACCAGGTCGGCCAGGTCCTCTACCCCCTCGCGCAGGATGTTGGCCGCTTCCTGCAATTCGGAATACTGGTCCATCTCCAGGGCGTCCATCCTGTTGCCAGGCTTGCCCCCCTGGGCGGTAACGCTGCGCAGCGCCCGGTCGGCGATGCTGGCGATATGCGCCCTCACCGAGGACAGGCGCCCCAGCATCTCGGCGGCGGAGCGCTTGCTGCGGGCCGTGCCCTGGGCGGTGCGCACCCCCAATTGCTGGGCCTGGTTGGTCAGGTTGAGGAGCTGGTCCAGTTTCTCCGAGGTTATGCGCACCGACTGCTGGGCTGCCAGTGCACGGGCGCCCTCGTCGGCGAGCTTCTTGGCTTGCTGCTTCTCCCTGGCGTTGAGGGCCTTGTGCACCAGCTCGGTTTGCGGGGCGACGACTTGCGCCGGCGCCGTCTCGGCGGGTGCCTGCTCCGGCTCGGCGGCGATTGCATCCGCTGCAGCCGTGTCCCCCCGGGCAACATCGCTGTCGGCCTGGGCCGAGGACGCGGGCTGGGGCAGCGTGTTGGCGATATCGCTGCGGCTGTCGCGGATGTGGTCCAGACCGCGGACAGCCGCGTCCAGCCAGGCGTTTACCAGCCGGAAGTACTCCGTTTCACCCTCGGCGTCCGGCCGCGGCACTGCGCCCAGCAGGGTTTCAAAATTGTGGATCAGGGTGCCGTAACAATGCAGGCCGACGCCCTTGGCTATACCCTTGATGGTGTGCAGTATCCTGGTCACCGCGGTGTAGGCCGGCTCCGAGGTGCAGTCTCTCTCCCAGGCCGCGACAGCGTCTTCCAACTTCTCCAGTTCCGAGGAACCTTCCTCGATGAAAGCGTCCAGGAAGTCGGGGAAAATCTCCCCACTGCTGGGGCTGCTCTGTGCAAACACCACGCCCGCCGGGAGATACCAGGGTGCATCCTGCACGCCAGGCTGCGCGGCTGCGGGCACAGGCTCGGGCGACTGGGCCACCTCTGGCACAGACTCCACGATATCTTCCTCGGCAGTGGAGAACTCCTCCACCTCCACGCCGCAGATGTCATCGCCATCACTGACCACCTGATGCAGCTTGTCGAACACCGCGTCTATATCGGTGTGCTCCTCGGCCACCTCGGTACCCAGTTCCAGGGAGATATCCTCGGCGAAAATGTCCTCCGAAAAGACCTGCATCGGCTCTTCGGCGGCGCCGTCCCGCTCCTCGGGCTCGGCGAGGTACTGGCCCATATCGGCGCTCTCCTCCGGGCCCGACAGCATATCCCCGTCCAGCTCGGCAAACATGTCCTCGAGCTCCCGCTCGCCCGGCTGCCAGGTGTCGGAGTCGACACTTTCCATCTCGGCCGTGGCTGCCAGTTCCTCGCCGAGCAAGTCAAAGCCCTCCAGTTCGGAGTCCAAGGACTGGTCGACACTTGCAGCCGCCGGCTCCTCGGGCGTTGCCTCACCGCCAGGCACTGCGAAATCCTCGTCCAGCAACTTATTCCAACAGTCACCGGATTCGGAATGCAGCAGGCGCAGGTACAGCGTGCCGACCTCCGGCGGGTTTAGACCCTGGAATACCTGGGGCGCCGCACCGCAAACCTCGAGCGCAACCCCATAGCCGGACTGCAGCAGTTGCTGCGCGTGGGCATCGTCGGTTGCCACTTCCAGCTGCGCCTGTACACAGCCGGGTTCCAGTGCCAGCTGCTGCAGCCGCGTATCGACGGCTGCCGCCACCGCCTGCATGAAGCGGGGGATATGGGCGGCTACGCTGGTGGCCGGGTGCCCCTCGAAGCCCTCCAGTTCGGTGAAGTCCTGGTGATAGTCAATGTCGCCATCCGACCACAGGTCCAGCTCCTCGTCCTGGTCATCACCTTCCAGGGACAGGCCATCAAAACTCAGCTCACCGGCGTCCAGTTGCTCGCCCTGGACCAGGAAGTCATCGAAGGCTTCCTCGTCAGCCGGTGCCGGCACAGAGGCTATATAACCGAACACGTCTTCCGCGGGCCGCTCGGGTTCGGGCTGATCCATAGTGGCGGCGGGATCGCTCAGGAAACCCACGATCGCCTCGGCAGGCGGTGCGGCAGATTCTGGCGCAGCGGGCGCTTCCGCAGCAACGGGAGTTTTTTCAGCGGCACTTACCAGCCTCAGCTGGGGTATCTCATCCGGCCTAGGCACTGCCTGCTGCTGATGGATACTGCCTGCCCTTTCACCGGCGGCAACAGCCCTGTCTTCCTTGACCGGGTCTGCAGGCCGGTTGTTCGTCTCGCTGTCAGCGGACTTGTTGCGCCGGATTACCAGGAACTTCTCGCCGATATCATCGTTGTCATCCAGGCCGAGGATATCCAGGCCTTCGGCGACGGAAGCACTGACACTGGCCCAGCGGGCGTCCCCGGGGCGGGAGAAATCAATGGCCATATTCTCCTCTGCCGGGGGAGCATCAGACCGACTCCTGCCATTGGGAGCGGCGGTCGCCCCGCTGTAGATATCGCTGGCCAGGTCATCGGAGGAGATGACGATTTCCTCGTCGATATAGTTTTCCAGGTCGTCTGCCCCTGTCGACCCGCGAATCATCGGCCGGCTGGCGACGTCGAGGTCGTAGCCGGTCAATTCACCGCTGGACTGCTCGTCCAGGTCTACCGTGAAGAGTTTTTCCTCCGGCTCGGACATATCCATATCCAGCAGCCAACGCAGGGTACTCTCTTCGCTGCTCTCCGCGGCATCTGCCTCGGAAAAGCCCAGTGCTTCGTCACCGTTCGCGGATTCTGTATTCTTATCGGTGTGCACGCTTTACCTCCATAATCCTTATTGGACAATCGACGGGGTCGATTGCCAGCCTAGTGGCCTATACCGCTGGAAACCGGCGCCTGCGCCACTTCGCTGCCGCGACCACCCGCGACCCGAGCGCCCGGCTCAACGCCGCCGGAGTGCGCCATCAGAAAGCAGCGATTGGTGAGCTGGCGGGTATTCACTTCGTCCAGCTGCCCGGCGCTCCGATAGGAGTCGACCAGTGAAGGCAGGGCCCGGATAACGTCCCGGACCAGATCCTGCACCCCGGCGTCGAGTTCCAGGTCACCGTCCAGTACGCGGTCCAGCATGTCCTGGGCAGCCCAGCCCAGTTCACCGAGGATATTGGCTCCAACAGCGCGACCATTGCCCTTGAAGGTGTGAAAATGCCGGCGGATATCACGCAATACCTGGTTCGCCTGGGGATCCGCCGACCAGGCCTCCACCAGTTGCGCAAGCTCGATGGCGATCTCCTCCGCCTCTTCGATAAACACATCCCTAAACTCCGCTATGATCTCGCCGTCCTGCACCATGCTGACATCCTGGCCGGCAGCAGTGGTGACGTCGGCGCCGGGTGAGACCTGTTCCTGCCAGGTCTCCAGTTCGGCGGCGCGCTGCTCGGCAAGGGCGATCATATGGGACGTGTCGCCCAGCGGATCGATCAGGGAGCGCTGCAGGTGCAACTCGAGCTGGGCGAATACCTCGGCAAAGCAGCGGAAGGCGTCATCTTCACTGACGCTGCCGCCCTTGCTGGCTGCCGTCAGCCAGTGCTGGCACTTGTCGATGATATCTGCTTCGCGCCGCATATCCGCAAAGGCGAGAGCGCCGGAAATATCGGAGAGCAGTTCCAGCGACAGGTCGATGGCCTTGCGATCGGAAAAATCCTCGAGCTCGTCCAGGAAGCTTTTCGCCAGGTTGTACAACAGGTCTAGATCGGGCTCTCCCCGGTTGGCGTCGCGCACTGCCTGCCGCAGTTCCTCATGGCCGCGATCCGACTTGTTGAGGTAGCGGTTCAGGGCGGTGCTGAGGCGCTCCAGGCTCTCTTCATCAAAGGGCTTGCGCGCCAGGGCGCGGGTCAGCGCCTTGCGACGCAGGATCTGCTGCAGGTAATCCTCCACCCTGCCCATATAGGCAAAGGTCGCACTGACTACACTCTCGCGCAGTTCGTATTCCTTGCTGGTGTAGGAACTGGAGAGGCCGTGCTCCAGTTTGTGCTCGATATCGAGTTTGATGTCGACGATGGCGCGGATGACTTCGTTACTGACCCGCTCCCGCTTGTCATCGGCGTCCTGGTAGACACCGCGATAGATCTGCCCCAGTTTCTCGCGTACCCGTTGCAGGGAATCGGCATGCGCCGCCTGGCCCGCAGCGTCGAGCCGATACATGGCGGCCTCCACTCCCTCCATTGCCGTTTTGTCAAAATCGGCTTTGGGGTATTTGCCAGCATCCAGCAGGTCATTGTTATTGAGAAACTCGATGACGTTATCCAACTGTGCCAGGGCACCGGTGAGGGCGGTGACCAGCGCATCGATATGCACCAGCCCCCTGCTGGCGTCGGCCACGGTGTGGTCATCTATGCCGAATTCCTGGCGAATCCTGGCGATGTGAACCGGCTTCGACTTGCAGGAAGCGATATAAAACAGCATCTGCTGCAGATAGCTTTCACAATCTACGGAGGGATCGATCTGACTGCCGTTTTCTCGGGCATACTTGATCATGAACGCGCCAGTCTTGAAAGTCTGGGCGATACACTCATCGGGAACGATCAGTCCCCCGGCGATACCCTCGCACAGGCCAATCATGGTAAACCAGAAGCGCTCGTTCTCGGTTCCGGCGAACAGCACCTGCATCTTGCGAGCCACCCGGGCGACAGTTTTCATACTCTCGCTGACGTTGCGACGACGCAGCGCGAGCTTGGCCATTTCCAGGTACAGCGCCAGCATCACATTGGCGCGACTGCGGACCTCCTCGTCACTGGCGGGACTGGCGCCGGCGGTGATGCCGGCACCTTCGGGAATGTCCATGTGGAAAAAATAGGCCTGTGGACGCGGCTTTTCACCCAACCACCGGCGCAGGTCATTGACGTGCTGCTCCAGCCCCTGCCCCGTATCCTGCCGGGAGCTCTGGGTATGGGAGAGATAGGCCGGCAGCACCTTCAGGGCCTGCATCAGGCCACCCAGCGCCAGCTTGCGACGCTCGCCCGTCACCTTGTCCTTGTACACGTAGTTGAGACTGCGCTCCATCTCCAGGGTGAGCATCTCGCCCTTGCTCATACCCAGCATACGCAGGGTAGAGGTGATCTGGTGGACAGCCCACATGCACTGCAGCAGGGGTTTCTTGTCGGCGGGATTGTAGCTGTACTCCACCAACGCGGTCTCTGCATTCTCGGCTTGCTTGTTCATCAACCCGAGAACCCATTTGAGGGCGACGATATCCGGTTTGCTTGACACTAGTTAAACCTCCGATTCAGATAAATTCGCAAGGGCCGGGCGGCGGCTTTCAAACCGAAGCCCTGGCGATCTCTGCCTGCTCCAGCGCACTCATGTCTTCCTCGCGATAGACACGTGAGGCAACTGCGATATTGTCCAACTCATCGACGGCGGCAGGCACCGGTACCACCACCGGGGCCGATCCGTCCAGGCGGAATTGTCCCAGCCCGGAAACCGCCTGGTGCATGGAACGCTGCAGACGGCTTACCCCGGTGCGGGTCGCATCGCTCAGCTTGCCGATCTCCATACTGCACTCGCGGATTTGGGCCATCGATTTATTCATATGCAGGGCACTGACCGCGGATTTACCGGCGGCATCGTCCACAGAGCGGACAATCGCGCTGATCGCATCGGAGCCGGAGTTGATCTCCTCCAGCGAGCTGTCCAGCCTCTCGATGTACTCGAGGATGGTGACCACGGTACCTACGGTATTTTCCATGCTGGAGAGATTGTCAGCGGACATATTCTGCAGCATGCGGACCTCGGATATGATCTTGCGGCCCTCCTCGCCTGCCTCCCGCAGCAGGTCCGCGATGGATTCCGCGATACCCAGGAAGGGGCGGCCGTACTCGCCGGCTTTTTCCGCCTCGATGCGCGTATTGATCGCCACCACGGATATCTTGGTGTTCAGTGCCTGGATGTACTCCGCAGCCGCGGTTACAGACTGGATGAGCTCGCCCTGGCGCTTGGCGGACTTGGAGGTTTCCTGGACTGACTCGCGCACATCGACCGAGGCCTTGGACATGTCCTTGGTGAGACCGTATCCCTTGGCGACCTGCTGGCAGTTATTTTCCGCAGTCCGCGCCGCCTCAGCCGTTGAGGTCTTGATTTCCTCACTGGTGCGCACCATCTCGGTGGCGGCAGTGGCGGACTCGCCGACCGAACGGGTCAGTTCCCTGGCTTTCTCGACCTGCGCCCTGGCGGAAATGCCGATCTCGCTTATCTCGTCTACGGAGAGCTGGAATGGCCCACGCACCTTGTCGATAAGGTCACGCTGGCGGGCGGTGGTGGCATTGAGTTGCCGGGCGATATCCGCAGTAAAGGCATTGTCCTCGGGCACCTGAACGGTGAAGTCTCCCTCGGCAATTTTCTGCAGCGCGCTGTTGATCCCGGCGACCGCCTGTGCGGTGTACTGGCTGGGACGGTACTGGCTGCGATACAGGGCCACCAGGGCAGCCGCGGCCAGCAGGCCCAGCACTGCCAGCACGGCGGTCAGGGTGCCCCTGTTCTCGCTCATGCCGCCGCCGAGCTGGTCCATGGCCGGCACCAGCGTGTAGATGGCGTTATCCAGCGCCTGCCCGGAAGTCAGGATAAGCTCCCTGGCCTCCATGGCCTGCTGCTGCCCGGTGGCAGCATCGGCGATACGGTCGACCGCGGCGGAGATGGGCGAGAACAGGCGGAAAGCCGTGCTGATCGCCTCCACGGCGCCGGGGTCGGTCAGTTTGCTGATACCGCGATAACTGTCCCCGCGGGTGAGATCCTCGATAGCCTGCAACAGCTGGGCAGAGTCGGCACGGAAGCTCCTGGCCAGTTGCTCGCTGTCGCCCCTGCCGGCATAGATCTGCGCGACCGAGCGGTTGATGCGCTCGCTGAGCCACAGGGACTTCTGGGCAACGGATACAGTCGCGGCTGATGCATCCATGTTCCTGACACTGGTTACGACTCGCTCCAGGGCCGTCTGCATGGGCGGCAGGTCCCGCTCCAGGCGCTCGGCCACACCGTGCAGGTATATAATGCCCGGTCCGGCGTCCACCAGGGTTTGCGCCGCCCGCTTTACGGGCTGCCAGGTAACTTCGATAAAGCTCAGTTGATCGGCCAGCTCGGCCGATTCCATTGCGTCCATCTGCTGGTCGAACTCGGTGATCTCTGCGGCCAGGTCGGCAAAGGGCTCCTCGCCGCCCTCGATCGCCCGCCGGGCCGAAGTGACCACCTTCTGTGACAAGAGCCGCAACTCACCCACGGTACGCTTGTTGACCGTGCCGGTAGAGCTGTCTTCCTGCAGCATGAATATCCCGTAAGCCGTCGCAACGAGACATACCAACAACGCCACTCCCATGAGCAGCAGGCCGACTGGAAACTTGTTTGTCGCTTGATTATTGTTCATCGGAAATTTCCTCATTTGCTGCAGTACGCGAGGCTGCCGCATTGGCCAGCTCGCTGTCGGCTACCAGTTTGTCCACATCCAGGATGGCGAGAAACCTGTCACCGCTGTGAAAGCCGCCAAGGGTAAATTCGGCGAAATCCGGGTCGACTGGATATTCCATGTCCCGCTCTTCTACCGGGAACTTGATGTCGCGCTCGATGTCGCTGAGCGTGATGCCGAAATAGAATCCCGGTCTGCGGATAATCATGCAGAACTCGCGAACCCTGCCCACATAGGGACGTCCGCGGAAAAATACATCGCCGCTGATAATCGGCAGCAGCCCCCCCATGTACGCGGCAACCCCCATCACCCAGGGCTTGGTGCCGGGAATCGCGGTTACGGGGGGTGTCTCGATTATTTCCTGAAGCTCACCTTCGCCGACCAACAGCGGCACACCGGCGATTCCAAGAGAGGTACCCATCCAGGTCATCCGGGCGTCAGAGACCGTTGGGGAAGTCACACCACTTTCAGCCTGGCCCCTGGCCAGTTCATCCAGTGCTTGCAGTGCAGTGCCGGTCATCGGATCAGGCCGCCTTCCGCTTGCTGGTGAGCTTGTGAATCAACTGACGCAACACGCGCTCGGGCGGAATCTTGGTCACGTGGGCGGTAGCGCCACGGGCCTGGCCCTTGGCAATGTCGAATATGCCGTCGGATGACGACAGCATCACCACCGGCGTATTGCGGGTGGCCTCGGCATTGCGTATCAGCGTACAGGTCTGGTAACCATCCAGTTCCGGCATGGTGATATCCAGGAAGATCAGGTCGGGTTTGAAGCGCCTGAGCATCCCCAGGGCCTTGTACCCGTCCTCTGCGCATTCCACTTCGCAGCCCATGGACTTCAAGGTGTGCGACATCATCATACGGATCGTCTTGGCATCATCGACGATCGCGATTTTGACACCCGAGATATCGAATTCTTCATTTTGGTCGGTCATTTTCGCCCTCAACTTTTATTCCAGCACTGTGATCGGAATCACAACAAAGGTTGCGAATACAGTATTTGTATTGAGGAAAGGGCCAGCAAGGAAAAACTGGAGTTTTCTCCAGAAAGGCAACTTTTTCAGGAGCGGGGAAAAACGCGGAAAATCACTGGCTTAGCGTGGCGCAAAGCCAGTGGGGGCAAGGCTTGCGGACCGGTCAGCTCGCCGGGAACATATAGTTGCGGAAGGGCTCCAGGTGGCCGGACTGGAAGTCCTGCATCTCGTAGATATTGAATTTCTGCATCAGTGCCAGGCAGCGCTGGAATACGGTGTCGGCATCGTAGGCCGATGGTGGAATGGCGTATTCCGCCGTGACCTGCGCAAATATCATCGAGGCGATGGTGCGACGGGTTTTGTCCTCCCGGTACATGCTGTGATTGATGGGAGAGGCGACAATCGGGGAGCCGTAAATCAGGAATGCTTCCCAGCGCCTGGCGTCCTGGCTGTCATCCAGCTGCGCCACCAGGAACTTGACCATATTGTGCAGTTCCATACGCGGGGGCAGCACATCCTTCTGCAACCAGGCCCGCACGTCGGATTCCCGCCAGTCACTGTTGATGCCCAGGATACTGATCACCCTGCCCTCGGTCTGCGCCGGAGCGGCCCCCGCGAGGTCCCACAGCATGTTCAATCGCGCGGAAAACCCCAGGCAAACAGGCAACTGGCTGTCGGCGATACGGCGGTATTCCTCGGCGTAATCCTCGACTGTACGGCCGCGATCGGCGCGCCCGGAAGCCCTGGTCCCGGCCTGGGGAGATTGCTTTGTTGCCATTACTGCTTTTCCTCTTCTGTTTGTGCAGCGGATAATTCTTTGAGGCGCTTCAGGTAAGTGGGCGTGGACATGCCCATGATCCTGGCGCGATCGACTGTGCTGACCCCCTGGCACTGCCGTTGTATATGGGACAGCAGCATGCCCTGCAGCAGTTGCTGCGGCGACTCCTCACTGACGGCCGCCTCCAGCACCCACTGCCTGACCAACTGGCGGGGGGCTTGCCACAACAGGCTGGCGCTGCGCTCCTGGTTGCGCGCCTCGATGCCCGGCAGCCAGCGGCCGATGTTGCGCGGCTTGGTATGCAGAAGCTCCGCGGCGGCCCGCTTGTTACCCTGGAAGCGGTCACACACAGCCAGTACCAGTTCATCTTCCAGCCACGCACCCAGGGGCTTGATGACGTTGTTTTCCAGCATGCTGTGCAGGGATTCCCCCAGGGCGACCCGCAGGTCCTCCAGGGGCGAGGCGGAGTACACCACCTCTTCCCGCTGGGGTTCCATGACACTCTGCAGGAAAGGATGCTCACCGGGTGCCGCCGCCGTCGGTTCAACCGACAGGCCCTTGAAAAGGCCGATATCGACCGGCGTCACCCACTCCTTGTCGGATTTGTCCAGGGCGGCACAGATACACTGCCGCATCTCGCTGATATTGCCGGGCCAGTCGTGCTGCAGCAGGGCCTGCTCCGCATCCGGGGTGAAGCCGCTGATGCGTCGGTCGCGGCGCCCCGCCTCCTGCGCCAGGATCTTGTGGGCCCAGCGCAAGACAGCCCGTTTGCGATCCTTGATGGGCGGGACCCGCACCGGGTAACCGGCGAAAACACTGGCAAGTTTTTCATTGAGCCCGCCGAAGCGCAGCAGGTGATCCATGGTATCGGGCAGCAGGGCCACAAAGCGGGCCCGCGGCAGGTAGCGCGGGGGCTGGCTGTCGGCCAGCACGCGGCTGCTGATCTGCCTGGCCAGTTTCAACTGCGCGTCGCTGTGCATCAGGTGGGGAGACTTGAATACCAGGGTCTTGCCCTCGCAGCGTTCCAGTTCCAGGGCGATCCGTTTCAGTGCCTCCTTGCGACTGCGAAAAGCGCGGCAATCTATCGCCACCAGGTCCTCTGGGGCGCCCCCCCACTCCTGATGGATGATACGGGCGACGTACAACTTGCCGGTGCCGCGAGGGCCGATGACCGCCACCGGGACGTCAACCCGTGCCAGGAAAACGGCCTGGTCTATGGCACCTTCCATATTGTCGGCGACGTAGCCCTCCAACTCCTCTTCCGGCGGCAGGGTCGGCCGCTGCAGCAACGGGGCCTGGGCCTCGCTGTCTCGCCAGTCGGCATAACGCGACAAGCTGGTCGCCAGGTAATACGTGGCGGCCACGCCGGGCACAAAAGGCGCCTCGTTCCGACCGCCGTTCGCGGGGCAGTACAGCACCACACAGCCCAGCAGACTGTCGGCCGTTTTCAGTGGCAGGATCGCACAATCGGATTCCGGCGCAGATAACACGTCGCGCTGCAGCATGTCCTCGCCATTGAACTTGCAGCGCCGCATTGCCCTGGGCAACGCCTTTTCCGCGACGACCTGCACCTGCTCCCCGCTGCCGTCCGCGGCAGTCACGAACCGGAATCCATGCTTGTGGTCCCGGCGATACACCGCTGCGGCGACCACCCCGGGTTGCGCCAGGGTATGAGCAACGACTGCCTTGAGATAATCGCTGGAGCGCTTGGCATCGACCTTCAGGCGCAGCAGTCCCGACAGGTAGGCGTATTGCTCCACGGAGTCGACGGCCGCGCTGAACAGCCCGTCGGAGCTGGTGGTTCCCACCGCCAGCACCGCCTGGTCCGACTCGCTCGCCACGGTGATGAACTCCCCGGGGTCGGAGAATTGCAGACTGGTCAGCGCAGAGTTGGCAGCGACCGTGGTAGCCAGGGGACTGCCGTCCTCCCGCCTTGCCAGGCCGATGCGCGCACGCAACTGCGTCGCCAACAGGGGACCCAGATGGGAGAGTATTGCACGGCCGATATCCAGGGCCTGCTCCACGGGCAATTGTCGCAGCAACAGGGCGATGGTCGCGCCCCTGGGCAGCGCGACGTCCTCGGCCGCCGGTACGATCTGCTGCAGGCCCGCGTACACATCCATCATCATCCTGGCAGTGGCGGCACCATCGGGCACGGCAGCCGGGTGCGCGGGCTCCACCCCCAGTACCACCACGACATCGCCGGGCGCCATACTCTGGATAAATTCCAGCTCTTCATCCTGCACCAGCCGAAAAAGCAGCAGGGTCATGCCGCGACGGTTGTCGTTCGCCTGGGGATAGAGGTAGCCACCGACAACGGTTTCCACGCCCCCGGGCGGGCGCAGCAATAGCGGCGGCAGCGCGGCCCGCAAGCCCGATTTTATAACGGCGGCCAGGGGCGCGTAGCTGCTCGCGTCCAGTCCCAGCAACTCGCGCCAGTCGCCGCCTACCAGGCCGTCCCCGGGCAGCAGCAGGCGAGCCGCTTCATTGCAGGCAAATACCTCGCCACTGTCGCGATCCAGCTGCAGTTCGGCCGCTCCGGATATGGACTGCTGCGCGGTGCGCTTGCTATTCATAGGCCGTGACCCGTTGTAGTGCCCCTGGATTCCGTTGCAGGCATGAGTGCGCGAGTGTGCATCCCGGACATGTTCCCTTAACTTCCCCTTGTACCGACAGCGGATAAATCATATAAACGTGCGCAGGTGCCAGGCCGTCTCTGGTACTATGCCGCCAATTCTAACGCAAGGAAGCATTATTCGCCCGGGGCCATGCCGTGACCGTCGCTATCCACCCACTCCAGCGCCGTGCAGATAGTAGCACTGGCTGAGCCTGCGCGGACACGGCATTGAGTGTGAACGTCGCCCTGGTACTTTCCCTGTCCCACCTGGTGCTGGGGCTATTGGTGGGCGCCCGTGTCCTGCTGCGCCCCGACCGAGAACCGGCTTCACGCATTGCCTGGATCGTAGTGATTACCGCGCTGCCGATCGGCGGTGTCATTGCCTATATCCTGTTCGGCGAGGTCAACGTGGGGCGCAGCCGCGCCGCCAGGCTGAAAACCGTGTCAGCCGCCCTGCAACCACTTGCCGGGCGCGCCGGGCGCGATGGCACCGAGATGGTGACCGGACGCTACCAACAGCTGTTCCGCGTGGGCCAGTCGATCAGTGGCATGAAACCGGTTGCCGGTAATCGCGGCGCCCTGCTCGCCGACTCGGACAGCACCATCCGCCAGCTGGTTGCCGATATCGACGCCGCCCGGGAGCAAGTGCACCTGCTGTTCTACATCTGGCTTCCCGATAACAATGGCTGCAGGGTCGTCGAGGCCTTGCAACGGGCGGCGGCCAGGGGTGTGACGGTGCGGGCCATGGCCGACGACCTGGGCTCGCGCCTGATGATCAAGTCGCCACACTGGCGCGCCATGCGGGAAAGTGGCGTGAGACTTGCCACGGCCCTGCCGGTTGGCAACCCGCTGCTGCGTCCCCTGGCGGGACGCATCGACCTGCGCAATCACCGCAAGATCGTCGTCATCGACAATTCGATAACCTATTGCGGCAGTCAGAACTGCGCGGACCCGGAGTTCCGGATCAAGGCGAAATATGCACCCTGGGTGGACGCGATGATGCGGTTCGAGGGGCCCATAGCCGCGCAGAACCAGTTCCTGTTCGCGGGGGACTGGATGGGGCATGTCAGCGAGGATCTCAGCGAAATGCTGGAGCGGGATATCGAGGAGACCCCGGCTGGCTTTGTCGCCCAGGTGGTCGGCACCGGACCCACGGTGCGTTTCTCGGCCATGTCGGAGCTGTTCCAGTCGATCATGTACGCGGCCCGCCAGGAGTTGATGATCACCACCCCCTACTTCGTACCCAATGAAGCCATGATAGAAGCGCTGCGGGCCACGTCATTTCGCGGCGTCAAGACCACTATCGTATTTCCCGCCCGGAACGACTCCTGGGTCGTCGCGGCGGCCAGTCGCAGCTACTACGCGACCCTGCTGGAGGCAGGCGTACAGATTTTCGAATACCACGGGGGCCTGCTGCACACCAAATCGCTGACCGTCGACGGCGAGGTGGCGCTGATCGGCTCCGCCAACATGGACAGACGCAGCTTTGACCTCAACTATGAAAACAACATCCTGCTGGTTGACCGGCAGCTGAGCGAGGACCTGCGCAACAGACAACTTCACTATATCGCCAGCGCCACGGCGGTCACCGCCGGGGAGGTGGCCGCCTGGAGCCTCAAACGCAGGCTCTGGAACAACGCCGTGGCCATGCTGGGCCCGGTCTTGTGAAACAAGGTCGGCTACGCTACCTGTTTTCGTAGCGATTCAGGTCGAACAGCCCCGCCTCGACGGGTGCAATATCGCGATACTGCTGGTGCAGGCTGTCGCTGAGCTGCCAGAAACGGGGGTCCGTGCGCCTGACCCCATAGCGCTGCAGCAGGCCGGCATAGTCCTGCTCGCTACCCAGGGTCTCGATGGCGGCGACGAATTCACCCAGTTGCTGTGCGCGCAGTTGGAAGAAAATATTCGGGTAGGAACCGATAAAGCCCCTGACCACGGTGAGATAGTCCTCCACCGGGATGCGCCGCTGCTCCTCGCGAAACAGCTGGGTATTGTTCAGGTAGGCGCTGTTGTGGATGATGGTGTAGACGCTCTCCCCGCCACCCTCCTCCAGCACCTGCACGAAGGCCACTTCCGGCATGTAGCTGAAGGGTTTGCCGGACAGGGTCTGCAGCCTGGCGAACTGCGGGTCCGCGGGTTGATAGCGCGGTGCGGCGGCGCCCGGCAGCCGCGGCGTCAGGCGCTGGAAAAACTCGGCCATGGGATAATCGCTGCGGTAATCGATCCCGGTGGGGGCGTGAATATAGGCCTTGCGGCCGAGCACGTACTCCTTCACGTCCGGACTGGCCTCGCGATACCAGAAATCGCGCAGCTGTACGCGCTGATCGTCCGGCATGAACACCAGGAAGTTGTACTCGCCCTCCATGCGCAGGAAATCCATGTACAGGCGGGTTTCCAGTTGGTGGGCGACATTGCCGTAAACATCGAAGCCGGCCACCAGCAGATAGTGGATCCGCTCCAGCAGCGAGTAACCGATCAGCCAGGCGGTTTTGGGGGTCTGGCCCACCAGCCCCTGCACCACCGAGGCGCTGTCGTTGTGGCGAAAAACGGTCAGGGCCGCGTTGGGGTTGCTGCCGTCGCCGTCCCAGATGAGTTCGAAGTCCAGAGGTGTCACGTCGGTACTGGCCAGCTTGGCCAGCTCGGCGGACTTGGCCTTCAGGAACTTGCGCTGCCCCTTCGCGTAATCGCGCCACTGCACGAGTGAACCTAGCAAATTGGTACTGCCGCCGGGCAGGCGCATATGGGCACTCTGGCTGGCCAGGAATTCGGCGTTCTGGTCGGGATCCAGTACATTGGGGTCAGTGAAAATCACCCAGAAATGGTCGTCTATGACATTGAGTGCCACCTGCCCACGACACACTGGTCCCTTGATATACGCCATGATGGTGAATTGCGCTTCATCCAGCATGAACTGGTAGCGGGACTGCACCGGCAATTCCCGGAAGGCCACGAAGGGGTTGGTAGCCACCTCAACCCGGTAGCCCGGCAGGCGGCTCACCTGGTAATCCTGCTGGAAGAACAGCTCGTTCCAACGCGCCATGCGGGCGTCGCTGAGGGCGTAGGGCATATGCCGCTTGTCCAGCACACTGGTGCGCAGGGCCTGCAGGCGGTAGTAAAACTCACCCGACCCCGGCGAATCATAGGGTCGGCGGGTCGCGATGATATCCACTGGCTGGCCCGGGGGGGTGCGCGAGCGCACCAGCGTGTAGTAACGGGCGGGGCCGGCCAGGTCGGCGAAGTACAGGTCTCCGATGAACAGGTGCTCGTAGATATAGCGCGATACCAGCTTCTGTTTTATCCCGGGGCGATTGAAAAAGGTTTCCCAGCGATTGATTTCGGCCTGTTCCGCCGCGCCGGGCGCGGCCCAGGGCACGCCTGGCGCACCCTGTGCCAACCACTCTGCCAGCAGCGCGTGCTCGGCGTCTTCGAGGCCGGGGAAACCATAGGGCATGCCCCACAGGGGATAGTCCCTGGCGAAACTGTCGAACTCCTCCGGCTTGCTGCACTGCTGGTCCCGGTCGAGCCTGAAATCGAAGCTATCCGGCAGGATGGCGACGTCCGGCAGCGGGTGGTCACGCTTCAGCTCCAGCATTCGCAGTATCGTCGCCCGCTGCGGATCCTGCTCGTCCAGCACCGGGTAGAACCCCTTCGCACGCCACTCTTCAGTGGTCTGCGCGTCCTCGAACAGGCGCGTCAGGTTGGCGTTCAGCAAGCGGGTGCCATCGTAGACCTTGTCCTTGCTGGCCCCCCGCTGCAAGCCCTCCCAGGCATCCAGCTTGAGCTGGCAGGGCGCGTCATAGCAGCCATGACAAACCATGCAGCGCTGCTCCACCGCGGCTTTTACCTCGGGCGGGTAATCGGCATGGGCGTACATCAGCGGAGTCAGCAACCACCAGAACAGGAGCCAGCGACAGGTCTTTTCGGGGAAAATCAGCATCGACGCATTCTGGGACCGCGAGCCAGTCAAGGCAAGCGCCAGCTCAGTCGTTTCCTATCAGGGCGAGGCGCAATTCCGGGCGACTGGTGGCCGGTGACAGCCAGATGGCGAGGAATTGCGCCCCGAAAGCGTCATCCTCCACCCCGCCCAGGCGCTGGCCGTTGCGATAAAAGGTATTGCCGCCCGCCTCGTCCAGCTCGATCGCCAGGATATCCCCCTCCCGGATATCGGGCCAGAGGGTGGCCAATTGCAGCGCCCACTCTTGCTGCCGTGGGTGCTGCAACTGCTGGTGCTGCCACTCCGCCACGGTCCTGGACACCAGGTCGTCGGCCTCCACGTCCAGCAGGTACTGGATTTCCAGGCGCAGGGGGCGCTGGCCCTCGCGGTACTGGCCATCGAGACTGTACAGGCGGGAATCGTAAACCGGCCAGAACAGGAAGGTGAGCCGGGCTTCACCCACCAGTTCCCAGGCCTGTGCCCGGGCCGTTGCCAACAGCGCCCAGGCCAGCAGTAGCAGGACAGGCAGCCGTTTCATAGGGCTGCTGCCTCTGACTGCTGGCCGAGCTGCCGGGTGAGCCTGAACATCAGCGGCAGGAACGCCCCCCACACCAGGGCCAGCACTGCCAGGGTAAGGGGCAGGCTGTAGCCGAACTCGACCGCGCCCAGGCGCTGTCCCGCCCAGTAATTCAGGGGAAACGCGACCATGCCGGCCAGTACACACAGCCGCGGCCGGGAGGCGAGATACGCAAGGCTGCGACCGAGCACACCTGCGAAAGCCAGCCACAGACAACAGAGCCACAGAGGCACCAGCACCTGGCCGGGAAACTGGTACACCCCGGCGAGACTCAGGGCGGCGTCAACAGCTATGCCAAGGCCGCCCACACAGGCGAGTTGGCGCAGTTCCACCAGACGCTGCCGTGCGCAGGCCAGGTGCAACAGCAGCAGGCTCCCGGCCAGTGGCAGGAAGTCGCTGCGGCCAAATACCGTGCTGAACCACACACTCTGGAACCACAGCGCGTTGAACCACACACTGTCGGAGAAGCGCGGCGTTGGGACGGCATTTGTTTCGAGGACCATTTCGGTGGGCACGGGTAGTTCCGATGACTCAGGCAGTATAGGTCTATACGCCCGGCACGAGGCACTGGATCAACCCTATCCCGCGGCCCGGCGCTATTCTATGCCCAGCTGCAGCTCCACGCCGGTGCCGCCCCCGGCCGCAAGGAATACGGTACGGGCCTCACCGGTAGGCTGGTAACCGGCCTCGGTAACGCTGGCCAGGAAGTCACGCCACAACTCCTCCAGGGACTCCACCTCGCCCTCGTGCACCAGGTAGGCGCACTTGAACGCCGGAACCTGGCGAATCTTGTACTGCTTGCCGGCCCGCGGCGCGCCAGCCGTAGGAAAGGCGACTTGCAGCGGGTTTTCGCCGGGCGGGCCCACCGAGATCAATTGCAGGGGGCCATCCACCCTGCCTCCGGACTTGAGCAGCGCAACCGCCATGCGCATGCCGAGGTTTTTCATTTCGCCGGCCAGTTCCGCGGGGGATTTATCGTACTCCGTGTAGAACAGGGTCTGCCGCGGTACCGTGCGTACCGCCACGGTGGCGGTGGCGTTGGCCGCCGCGGCATCGTCCGCGTCCGGCTCCACAGCTTGTGCCATCGATGTTGCTGAGACCCGCTTGTCCCGGGAGCCATAGCAGACGCTGACTATGCGCCTGGCTTCTGCTTTCGTGGCGGGCTCGGCCTCCATGAACTGCAGCCATTTGCCGGCCTGCTCGCTGGCGCCGCCGATCAGCGTGGCGTTGATAAATGACCGCCGGGCCGCCTGGCGGTCGCCGAGCTTGAGCTGGCTGATACCGAGCAACAGGTTGGCGCGGCTGACATATTTATCCGCCAGTTGCCGCTCACAGGCGCGCAACATGGTCTGTTGCATCGCCTGCCAGGACTCCTGCTCCATCTGTAATTGCGCGAGGTACAAATACAGTTCGATATCCCCGGACAGGCGCGCGGCGCCCACCAGGGCCACAGTCGCCTTTTCCGTCTCCCTGGCCTGCAGCCAGAACTGGAAGAGCTTGCGATAATTCTGGCCGTTGGCCTCGATGGTTTTCGCCCCCAAGGCAATGTCGATGATCTCGGCCGCGCCGTAGGGATCGCCGTTGACCGCATGCAGGTCGGCCAGCAGCAGGATGTCCTGCTCGCGAAACGGCACGCCCTTTTCCCGGGCCAGGTCAAGCTGGTCAAGCGCCTGTTTGCGTTTGCCCTGCTGCAGGTAAACAGATGCCAGCTGGTGCCAGGTGGCGGGGTCATCCGGCTCGGCCACCAGTAACTGCTGCAGTAATTCCTCACAGCGGTTATAGGCCCCCGCCTGGTAGTACAGGGCCAGGGCCTGGCGCTTCTGCGCGATTGTCAGGGCCAGGCCCTGGGCCCGTATGGGGTCCAGCGCCGCTACCACCCGTGACAGGTTCCCCAGCTGGTAATAGGCCTGCGCCAGCAGCAGGTAGTCGCCGACCTGCGGCACCAGCTTGATACGCAGTGCGCGCTCCAGGGTATCCGCCGCCGCGGCGTAGTTCTCGCTCAGCAGGTAGACCTGGGCCAGCTCCCGCAGCATCTCGCGGTTGGCGACATCTGCCAGCCCGGCGGCGGCGAGTGCGGTGCGATAGTACTCGATGGCCTTGTCGTACTCGCCCTCCTCCACATAGTGACGCGCCAGGTGCCGGCCGGCACTGGACTTGGCGTAGGCATCGGAGATCGACGCGATCTGGCGTTCCAGTTCCTCGATAGACAGGCCGGTGCCAGCGCCCAGGTTCGCACCGCTCTCGATGCGGATTTTGCTGCGGTACTGGCCCTCGTTATCCTGCGCAAGACCAGACAGCGGCGCCGCCAGCAGCAACAGCAACAGCGGAAGGTAGCGCCAGGCTGGCATCAACTCAGTCAACATTGGGCATATTGGTGGGGTAGTTCTGCCAGGACACCTCGACGCGCTGGGTAAGCACTACCCTGCGCGACAGCTTGTCGTCGAAATTCACGCTGTAACGCCAGTCCGACACCGCGGCAACCACCTTTTCCTCGAACACGCCCCGGGGGTTGGCATCCAGCACCCGGACATCGCTGGTAGTGCCCTCGGCGGTCACCCTGAACTCCACCAGTACCCAACCGCTGATCTTGTTTTCCCAGGCCACGTCCGGCACGTTCGGCTTGCGGGTATCGAATGGTATGACTTCGATATAGCCCTGGGCATCCTCGCCGCCACCGGCGGCGGCCACCGCTATGCCCGCCCTGCCTACCGGCCCGTTCCAGCGATCGCCCGCGGACTGGATCTTGATCTCGCCCACGCCCAGGTCCAGGGCCGCTATTTCCAGCTCCGGGGCCGGCTCGGGGGTAGGTGGCGCCACCTGCAGGGCCTCCATAATGGGTTCCTCCAGCGGCTCCTCCGGTGGCTCCTCCTCGGGTTCGGGTTCTTCCTCCTCCCGCTCCGGTGGCGGCACCTCCACCAGGGTGTGCAGCGGCAACACCACGTCCTGCTGCTGGCGGCTCTCGATCAGGCCCTGCATGAACAGGAAGATCGCCACGGTGATGGCCACAGCACCCAGCAGGGCAAGGAAATAGCGCACGGCCGGCTAACCGCTCACCCGGCCTTCTTGTCGGCGGCTATGGCAATTGCCTCGACACCCGCCAGCCGCACCTGGTCCATGACATCCACCAGCATGCGCGTGGAGGCCTCTTCATCGGACTGGATAATAACCGAACCCTCGGGGTTGTCGGCGTGCAGGCGCGCCACGATAGCCCGCACCGAGCGCGGATCCACGGGGCGACGGTCTATCCACACTTCCCCGGCGGCGGTAATGGCGATGAAGATATTGGCATTTTCCTGCTGCGACGCGGTCTCCGCCTGCGGCGAGTTCACCGTCACTCCCGACTCCTTGACGAAGGAGGTGGTGACGATAAAAAAGATCAGCATGATGAACACGATGTCCAGCATGGGGGTCATGTCCAGCTCGGTTTCTTCCGCCGCCGGCAGGTGACGTCTGGCAGTCATGGGCGCACTCCCTCTGTGTGTTCCACCCTGTGCTGTTGCAGGGTCAGGCGATCCACCAGGCGGCCGGTCTCCGCATCCGCCAGCTGGCGCAGGCGCACGGTGAAATAAATACCGGTGAGGGCCACCACCAGCCCCGCCATGGTGGGTATGGTGGCGCGGTAGACACCGCGAGCCATCGCCTGGGCGTCGTCGTTGCCACTGACCGCGATGACCTCGAACACCCCTATCATGCCCACCACCGTTCCCAGCAGGCCCAACAGCGGGCACAGGGCGACCAGCACCTTGATCAGCGGCAACATGAGGTGCAGTTGCATGTGCACTTCCGACACCATGGCCTCGCGAATTTTTTTCGCCCGCCAGGACCAGCGATCATCCCGGGCCTGCCACTGGGCGACCAGCCCCGGCGCACGGCGCGGCCAGACCAGGCGCAGGAACCACAGGCGCTCCAGTATCAGCAGCCACAGCAGCAGGCAGGTGGCAAACAGCACCCACAAGACCGGTCCGCCCTGGTCGACGAAATCCTGTATGGCGTGGTAGACAGACAGCAACTGGGGCATGTCAGTTACCGCCCTGGCTCTCGGCATGGCGCGCCAGGACGCCCGCGCACTGCTCGTCCAGCCGCTGGATCATGGAACGCGACAGGGTATTGATGAGGCTGTGCCCGAATAGCAGGGGTATGGCCACCACCAGGCCGAGGACGGTGGTCACCAGGGCCTGGGATATGCCCCCGGCCATCAACTTGGGATCGCCGGTACCGAACAGGCTGATCGCCTGGAAAGTCAGGATCATGCCGGTAACCGTACCCAGCAGACCCAGCAGGGGTGAAGTGGCGGCCAGCAGCTTGATCAGGCCATTGCCGCGCTCCAGGGCGGGAATCTCCGCCAGTACCGCCTCGTCCAGTTTCAGCTGCAGTATGTCTTCGTCGTCCAGGGACACCCCCTGTACCGCGCCCAGCACCCTGCCCAGCGGGTTGCTGCGCCGGGGGCTGTCCAGGTCGCGCATCTGGGACTTCATCCGCAGGTAGACGAAGCCCAGGTACAGGGTACGCCACAGGGTGAGCAACAGGCCGAAGGCTCCCAGGAACAGGATGATCAGGGCAATCGAGCCGCCCTGTTCGATGCGCTCCTGCAGGCCCGGGGTATAGGCCAGCATGCCCAGCAGATTGCCATGGGTGGGGTCAACCGTGATGGGGGCCACGCCCCCGGCCTGCTCGCTGAAAGCCCGCGCCTCGGCCCGGTAGCGGGCCGGAGGCTGGCGACTCAGGCGCAGCAACTCGCCGGTTTCGGGCACGTAGCGCAGGAAGTCGCCGTCGCTGTAGGCAGAGAAGGTCCCCACCCGCAATACCGTCGCCGTGCTGGCGCTGCCATCGGCCGCCACCACCGGCGCCTCAAACAGCGCCACCTTGCCCGCCTCGGTCATCTCCTGCTGCAGCAACAACCACAGGGTCTCGATATCGGCTATGGTGGGCTGGTCGCGCACTCCGGCAAGTGCCGCCAGTTCGGCACTGCGCTCGGGAAGCTGGGCGGTAATCATGGAAGCCTGCAGCACGGCGGCGAAATCCCCGGAGAACTCGTGGTAGGTGGTAGCCAGGTCACCCAGCTCCTGCACCAGCTGCTGCAATTGTTTTTCCAGGCCGGCTATGTCCGTCTTGTTCTGCCCGGTGACCGCCACCAGCGGCTGGTTCTGCTGCTGCCGGCGCTCGAAATCGCGCCTGGCCTGGGCCAACAACTCCTCCTGCCGGCGCTTGTCCCGCAGGAATTCCTGCTCCCGCCGGGTGTTGAGCTCGCGCTGGTGCCGCTGCTGCTGGCGCACCGCGTCCAGCAACTGGTCCAGGTTGCTTATCTGGGGCGCAGCGGCCGCAGGCTCTGGCGTCTCCTGGGCCTGGCTGGTCGCGCCCAAACAAGCGCAGGCAACGCAGGTTGCCAGCAGCAGCGGCAGGCGACGCAGCATCCCGGTCAGGCTGCTCATGATTCACCCCCGGCAACCGGCATGGGCAGGTTCAGCAACTGCGGCGCGGTGAGATTCTGGGCCACTCGCAGGGCCTGGGCCAGGTCCCGGTTATAGCGGTCGTCCAGCGGCAGCCAGGCCTGCTCTGTGCGGTCCCAGTAACCGCTGGCCTCCCCGTCCAGGGTCTGGAAATACAGCGCCACTCGCCCGACACGCAGGTACTCCACCGACAGCTCCCTGCCGTCAAACTCCAGGGGGCCGCGCCAGGACTCTATGTTGTCCCCGTAGTCCTGTTCCAGCTGGTAGGCTTCCAGCAACAGCCGGAACTTGGCGGTCACCGAGAGTTCGGGGCGGCGCAGTCGCGCCTTGAGATCCAGCACGGCGTTGATGCGCTCGGTCTGGTGGAAAGGCATATCCAGCGCGACGAACTGCTCCAGGGCATCCGCCATGCTGCGCATCAGGGGCACTATGCGTTGCTGGGTGATACGCGCCTGGGCGATCTGCTCTCGCAGTTCGTCCAGGCGCTCCTCCTGCGCCCGCTGCAACTCCTCCAGTTCCCGGGTGTAGGCCGCCTGGTACTCGGAGCCATCGAGCAGCTTGCGGTACTCTTCCAGCATATTCCGGGTCTCCCGGGACAACTGGTCTATCTTCTGCTGGGAAGCGGCGGCGCTGTCGTTGGTAGCCGCCACCACTCCCAGGCTGTCCTTCAGTTCCGCAGCTCCGGCGTCCAGGCAGAGCAGCAGCGCCAGCGAACCCGCGGCGCGGGCCAGTCGCGTTGATTCAAACAGAGGCATCCGAACGTTTCCTGATTTTTTGTCGTTATCGCGTCCATGGTAGCAGGGCCCGGGCCGGGTTCACACAGCCGTCTACCGCCATATCAGTACGCAAGCTTGCGCAGTTTGCGCAATTGTTCCAGCGGCGGCAGATCGTAGCGGGAACGGAAGCTATCGATAACCACCAGCATTTCCCGGTACAGGAAATCATGGGGCGGTGAATGGCTGACGCGCTCATGATTGACCATCACGTATTTTACCGTGACCTCCTCGCCCTCCGGCAGTGGCAGGGCGATCAGGTCCTTGCTGATGTCATCCTGTTCCATGAACAGCGGCGGGGCCGGAAACAGGTAATCGGAGTGGCGGACAACCTGCACTGCTGTATACAACTGATCCGTCTTCAGGTTGGGCGCCACTTCCTTCAGATGTTGGGCAACCTTCGAGTTGCGACTGGCGTGGAACTGGATTTCCTGGAGTTCGTCCATGCTCAGCTGTACATGGGGAAACCTCAAAACGTTCTCCCAGGTGATTTTCTGGCCCTCCAGGGGATGACCCTTGCGGGCGAACAGCGTGGGCGGAGCAAAGCCGATGGTCGTCAAACGGAGTTCGCCGGGATAGGCCTGCCTCTCGGCCTGCAGCAGGAAGTCCAGCTTGCCGTTACTGAGCTGCTCAAAGGGATCATCGACCCGCGACAGGGTCGCCAGGCGGACACCCGGTGCCCGCCCCTGCAAGCGCTCCAGCAACATCGGCAGCAGCCAGATACCCATATGGCCCTGCACCAGCAGGTTGAACTGGCCCACATAAGTGAGTGGATCGAAACTGGCCGGGGCGAACATGTCCTGCACCGCCAGTAGCACCTGGGGGAGCTGCGCCGCCAACTGCTCGGCCCGGGGCGTAGGGATCATACTGCTGCCCCGGCGCACGAACAGCGGGTCGCCAAATAGCTCGCGCAAACGGCCGAGGGTCTTGCTCATGGCCGACTGGGTAATGAACAGCCGCTCCGCGGCCCGGGACACGCTGCGCTCCTCCAGCAGCGCTTCCAACGCCACCAGCAGGTTGAGGTCCAGGCGGCCCAGTTCCCTTATATCCATCCTTTAAGCCCCGCCAAATATGAATGATATTCATAGTACACCTGAATTCATGCCATTTGAAGAATTGAGGGGTCGCCTATACATTGTTCAGTAGCCGGACAGATTGCTGACCGGCGCCAATAGAGAGGTGAACATCATGGCTATTATTCTTTCACTGTTTGCATCGGTGCTGGCCCTGGCCGTATGGCAGGAAGAGCACGCTGGCGAAGAAGCGGAATGCGGCAAAAAAGGCTGTTAAGGCGGCCTAGAGTAACCCTTCCCCCTGACCAGCTACCTGCACAAGCCCGTCAACCGCGGGACGCAGTTAGCTGGCTTACTTGCCTGCTACGCGCGTGTGTAACAGCGCCGCCCAGGAACCGAACATTATTTCATATCCGATAGACGCGGTTCTGGACATGGCCACGGAGGTCATTGTGCGACTGTCGCGAATCACCGCCAGCAGGGCCCCACTGTCCTGTTGATACAGCCTGAACTCAACGAAGACTTCCACCACATCCCGGGAACCTGCTGACAGCATCTCGCCGCCGATAGTCGCGGCATTGGGTCGCCCCGGCGCGATACGCGTGACTTTAGCCGCAATGCGCAGCACCCCAGTTCCCTGTGCCGCGCGCCCATAGCCTGCGAAAGCCTGGTCCATCGCCGCGGCCCAGTCCTTCTGCATGGCCCGCTGGCGCTCGGGTGTCATCAGCCAGTCGCCCTTGGTCGTCCCCATCACCAGGGTCTGTGGGATATCCACGTCGCTGACGTCCAGCGGTGTGATATCCAGCGTGCGGTAGCTGGCGAGTTGCGCGTCCCGGGCGACGAAGGCCTGGGCAAAGCCCGTGCCCGTCACCGGGTAAAGCTCGGCCGGGGCGAACTCGGCACTGGCCTGGCCATTCATGGTGGGTGTGCTGCAAGCGCTCGCAAAGCCCAGCAGGCAAGCCAATAAAACCACTGGTGTCAATCTGTCCATGGTACTCGAAGCCTCCGTGTGTCTCGGGTGCGGACAAAAAAAAGCCACCGCCAGATAGCGGTGGCCAGATTGTGGAACTGAGCCGATCTACTGGTAACCGGCCGCTATCCTCAGTTGCCGTCTTCCGCCTTGTGCGGCTTGAGCATGAACGTCGCCAGGGCGGGCATCAGGATAAGTGCCCCGAACATGTTCCAGATGAACATGAAGGTGAGCAGGATACCCATATCCGCCTGGAACTTGATCGGCGACGCAGACCAGGTGATAACACCCGCCGCCAGGGTGACACCGATCAGGGCCACCACTCGCCCGGTGAAGTTCAGGGTCTCGTAGTAGGCGACCGTGAGGTTCTTGCCCTCGCGCTCCTTGGCCAGGATCACCGTCAGTACGTACAGGGCATAGTCCACGCCGATACCGACACCCAGGGCGATTACCGGCAGCGTCGCCACCTTCACCCCTATGCCCAGCCACACCATCAGCGCCTCGCACAGGATGGAGGTCAGCATCAGCGGCAGCACCGCGCAGACCACGCCGGGCACCGACCGGAAGGTCAACATACACAGCAGGATCACCGCGCCGTATACATAGAACAGCATTTCCCGGTTGGCCTTCTTGACCACGATGTTGGTAGCGGCCTCGAACCCCGAACTGCCGGCGGCGCCCAGGAACTGGGCCTTGTCATTGGGCCACTCCTCGTTGAATTGCTCCAGCGCTGCCACCACACCCTCCAGCGTTGCCGCCTTGTGGTCAGCCAGGTACACCAGCATCGGCCAGATCGAACAGCCCGGATCCACGTATTCCAGGGTGACCAGCTCGTTCACGGCATAGTTGATAGTGTCCTGGTTGCGGAACATGGCCAGCCACTTGGGGTAGCCCTCGTTGATACCGGACATGATCTGGCGGGTACGCACGTTCAGGCCGCGCACGTCCTCCACACCGGGCAACTGGCGCAGGCGCCACTCCAGCTCGTTGGCCAGGCTCAGGTGCTCGTAGTCCACACACCCGTCGGGCGGCGTCTTGACGATGACCGCAAAGACGTCCGTGCTCACCGAGTAATTGTGGATGACATAGGACACGTCCTTGTTGTAGCGGGAATTGGCCCGCAACTCCGGGGCACCCGGGTCCAGGTCACCGATCTGCAGGTCCTTGGACACGTAGAAACCGCCAATCGCCATGAGCACCGCCACCACGATGGCCACGGCCGCCGGGCCGCGATGGGTAAATATCAGCAGGAAACGCCACAGCCAGTGCATATCCTCCTGGCTCTTGACGGGGATCATGGCGTGCTGCGCGCACTTCTTGCCCACCCCGGTATAGGACAGGGTGACGGGGACCAGGATCAGGTTGGTGAAGATTAGCACCAGCACGCCGATGCTGGCGGTGATGGCCAGGTCCTGGATTACCTGGATCTGGATGATCATCAGCACCGCGAAACCGACACCGTCCGACAGCAGCGCGGTGACACCCGCGAGAAACAGGCGGCGGAAAGTGTAGCGCGCCGCCACATAGGGCACGGTGCCGCGGCCGATATCCTGGATGACACCGTTCAATTTCTGGGCGCCGTGACTCACCCCGATGGCAAACACCAGGAAAGGCACCAGGATGGAAAAGGGATCCAGTTCATAACCCAGGGTCGCCAGGATACCCAGCTGCCAGACCACCGCTACCAGGGTACAGCCAATGACCATGAGCGTGGAGCGCAGGCACTTGGTATACATGTACAGCAGGATAATAGTGATCACCACCGCTATGCCAAAGAACGCCATCACCGAGAACAGGCCGTCGATCAGGTCGCCGATCAGCTTGGCGAAGCCGATGATGTGAATGGAGCGGTCGGGGTTGCCAGCGGTGAATTTCTCCCGAATCTCCTCCAGTTTGCCCCCCAACTCGGCGTAGTCCAGGCGCTCCCCGGTTTCCGGGTTGATATCCAGCAGCGGCACGATGATGGCGGCGGATTTGCCGTCGTTGGATACCAGGTCGCCCATGATGCCGGCGCGCGCGATATTGACCTTGATCTCCTCGATGGATTCCTGGGAACCGTCGTAATCCCCGGGGATAACCGGGCCGCCCTCGAAGCCCTCTTCCGTCACCACCCGCCAGCGGGTGTTGGGCGTCCAGATCGACTTCATGCCGTTGCGGTCGACACCCGGCATGAAGAACAGTTCATCGTTTACTTCTTCCAGGAATGCGAGGTTTTCCTTGGTGAAAATGGTGCCCTCTTTCACCGCTACCGCAACCCGCAGGTTGTTGCCCAGGCCCTTCAGTTCATTGGCGTTTTCCTGGTAATTGATAACGTACTGGTGCGCCTTGGGCAGGGTCTTCTCGAAACCCGCCTGCAGCTGGATCTTGGTGGCCTGGTAGCCGAGGATGATCGTGGTAATAAAGCACAGGACCACCACGATGGCCCGGTGATTGAACACAAGCCTTTCCAGGAAAGTCCCGGACTGGGGATCGAAATCCTTGAGGTCCGAGATTACCGGCAGGTCGTCTGAGGATGCGTGAGCCATTGCGATTCTCCGAAATTTGTTGTTATTACTGTGCCAAAGTCACTGTCTTGATGCCCTTGGGGCCAGCAACCAACAGGGAGTGGTCGTCACCCTCCGCAATGTCAAATATGAGACCAACGCTGCCAGAAGCGGGGTTCATGGCGAAGCTCTGGCCATTGTCGGTACTGGTGAGTATTTCTCCCGCCACCCCAGCCGCCACCAGGGTGCCGTCCGCCAGTCTTGTCTCGGCGACTATCGCGCTGGTGGGCGGTTTTTCGACGACCGTCCAGGTCTCTCCCTCGGTGGCGGTACGGAACATCCTGCCCCGCAGGCCACCCATGACGATGGCGCCATCCGCCGCGTCCACGGTGGCGAAAAAGCTGCCTTCCCAGGGTACCGAGTGCACCCGCTCAGCCCTGTTCTCATTGATATCACCGATCAGCAGCAGTCCGGCCTCACCCGAGAGGAAAAAGCGCCCCGGCTCCGGCAGCGGGGAGACGTCGAAAAGGTGGTTGAAAGCATCGTTGTCGACATTGTGCAGCCGGTGCTCCCAGTGCTTGCCGCCATCCTCGGTCTCCATCAACATGCCGTAGGCACCGCCGACATGGCCGTGCAGCTCGTCGTGCATGTTCACGCTGAAAAAGGGCTTGTCAGCGCCCTGGGAAATGGCAAACTCCATCTCCCCGATCAGGTATTGGTAGAATTCATTGTCGGGATCCTGCTCTGCCATTTTCTCGTAGTAGGCGAGCCCCTCCTCACCGTAACGCAGACCGTCATACTGCAACTCCCAGGTCTTGCCACCGTCAGCGGAGTGCAGGATGACGCCTTCGTGACCCACTGCCCAGCCCTGCTGTTCGTTTGCGAAGTCGATATCCAGCAGGGTCGACCTCACCGGTACCTCGGCCTGGGTCCAGGTCTTGCCATTGTCATCCGAGTAGATGATATGGCCGCGCTCACCCGCGGCAAAATACCGGTCACCAAATTTTTTGACGACGAACAGGGGCGCCCGATCCGCGATCTTGGTGGGCGCGGCAGGCAGTTTAAGCACGTCGTAGGTGGTGGCGCTGGCCAGGGTGGCGGGCAACGATATCGCAGCCAGCATTATTCCCAGACCGAGCAGAGCGTTTCTTATTGCCATGATTCTGCTTCCACTTTTGTTACTCTGGTTAAAATAAAAAGGGCGCCACAGACGCAACGCCCAGCTAGAACTCATTGCGTGCTAGCGCACGCCGCCACGGGCCATACCCTTGGGCGTGAAATACAGGTCGTTTTCCTCAACCCCGTTCTGGTACTCGCCGGGAATCGGCTTGCCGTTGAGGTTGTAGATGCCCTGGAGCAGGTCGTAAGCGCCGTAGGGGGCCGAGAAAAACGACTGGATGTCGTACAGGGGGGTGGCATAGGCGTATTGAACCCGCCACAGGGTGCCACGACCATCGTAGTTGTCATTCGCGAGCGCGGTCCAGGAATCCTCATCGATATAGTAGCGGCGCTTGCTGTACAGATGGCGCATACCCGGTTTTAACTCGGCTTCCACAACCCAAACCCGGTGCTTCTCCCAGCGGATGTACTCCGGGTCGAGGAAATCTGCAGCCAGCATATCGCCGATGGGGGTTTGAAAGCTGAAGGCGTAGGTGTTGTAGGGGATGTACATCTCCTGCTTGCCGACCAGCTTCCAGTTGAAGCGCTCCAGCGAGCCGTTATAGATGTATGAGTCATCGTAGGTGGAGGTACCTGCAACACCCGGATTGGGGGTATCAAATGACACGGCCGGCGCCAGGCGCACGCGCCGCTGGCCGGTCAGGTACTGCCAGGCCTTGCGACCCTTGCCCTCGGTGTAGTCGGCGCCGGGCTCCCAGACCAGCAGGATTTCCCCCGCCCGCCGGGCCGGCGCGTTGTAGTTGATACGCAACTTCACCCAGGGGGTGTCGCCGAACTCCTTGTCGCGGAGGTCTTCCTGGAAGCCGGGATAGACGTTGGTGTTGTAGCCGGTTGTCGAAAGAATGGGTTTACCGTCACTGCTGACATAATAGACGTCGTACCCCATGGTGTAGTCGGTGGTATAGCGAATCATGTGGTTCCACATGACCTCCATCCCGGACTGGGGGATGGGAAAAGGTACGCCCGGCAGGTTGCCCTCAAGCTTTTGCCCGTCTGCGACCATCTTCGCGGTGGTGGCATTTTTCCGGGTGTTCTCCCAGACCCACTCGGGAAACACGACATCGCGCTTGGTCGGATACACGTGCATCTTGAAGCCTTTCGGCCCCAATTTCTTCATGACACCCTTGGTGCCCTCGGTGAGATTGTCGGCGTATTGCTCCCAATTACTGCCATCGATGGTGAACAGCGGCTTCTCGTCGGCGTAGGGATTCAGGTAGTCGCCGGTTCCCGGCTCAAAACCGGCTGGCAGGGCCGGACCCTTGGGGTTCCAGGCGGGGATACTGCCGTCCTCGTTACCGGCCATTTCCGCGCCGATGGGTGTCAGGCTGTCGCCCAAACGGGCGGCCTGCTCAGGCGCTACAGCAGCCGTCGCACCACTGGCCGCCAGGGACCCCAAAAGTACTGCTGCCAACGCATTCTTGTACATGTTTCGATACCTCTATACCACTGGATCCTTGCTGTTGCCGCGGGGCTGGCGACCTTCCGGGCCCCTGACGGAGCCCGGAAAAGCATCAGGCCTTCCTTACCAGGTGCGCTTGGCCGTCAGGGAGATGAAGTTGCGGTCGTTCAGCGGACCGAGGGTGCCGCCGCCAGTCGGGCCAAAGTAGAAATTGTACTTCGCATCCAGCGTCCACACCTGGTCGACCAGGAACTCCACACCAACATTGCCGTTACCCAGTTCCTCGTGCAGGACAACTCCCTGGGGAGGCTGCTCGCCATCGATACCATAGCTCACCGTTACCGGCAGGGTCATGTCCCAGCCCGGGAACACCTGGTACCAGGTGGGGCGGAATACCGCGGCGACCTGGCTGGTGACACGGTTTTTGTGGATGGCCTGGTTGGCGAACTGCTCGGAATAGGCGTCGGTACCACCGAAGTTGGCGTCCGTGTAGTCAGCCAACCAGCTGGTGCTGTATTCCAGAATCCAGGTACCACCGTCCCACAGGCCCCAGTCACCGTTGAGGAAGCCCAGGCCGTTGACCACCACGCCCCAAATATCACCGGTGGCGCCGGGGTAGTCGTCGTCACTGTAGCCGTAATCGGCGGGGGTTGTGCCGGGGCGCTGGGTAATCCCGGCCGTGAAGTCGGGGTTCAGGCCGGCGTTCTTGCGGTACGCGATATCCATGCCGAAGCTGATATCGAACATCTCCTTGCCCAGGGCCAGGCCGAAGGTCTCGACATCATCCTTGTAGGCCCAACCCCACTCACCGGCGACGATGGCGTTGGCGCCGCCATCTTCCCAGGACTGCGCGTACTTGGCAGCGATGTCGGGATCAACCCCACCGAACGTGCCGTAGACGCCCGCGACGATGCGATCGGAACCGTTGATATACACCCATGAAGTTTCCAGGTTCCAGGCCTCAATGGTGTACTGCAGATTGAAACCGTATTCCCCGGAATCCTTGACCTTGTCGTCCCTGACCTTGAAACAGGTCCGGGGGCCGCCGTTGACACCCCCGACCAATACGAAACACTCGCTGTTCTCAGTGAGCACTTCCTGCGGACTCATGTAGCTGCCGGTTTCGGGGTTGCGGTTGACCCGGTGTTCAAATTCATAGTAGGCGTTCAGGGTGAGGTTGTCGGTGGCCTGGAATACCGTGGAGATCTTGGTGGACGGCATGAACAGTTCCTGGGCCTCGGTGCCCGGCACCGACAGGCCCTTGCTGGAGTCTAGCGCGGTCATGGAGCCGGCGATGCCGGTGACGGCGCCATTCGCCAGCAGGCTCTGGCCCCAGAAGATGGTGTGGCGACCGGCCCTGACGCCCAGGGCAGTCTCGCCGATGTTCCAGTTGCCGAACACGAAGGCGTCCAGCAGCTCGCCACCGGCCTTGTGCTGCCACTGCGCCTCGTGGCTGTACTCGCCGGGGGCATAGGTCAAGCCCGCCCAGGAGTAGTCGTAGGCCAAACCGCCGGTGCGGGGCAGGGTGCCGCTCTTGGGGTTGTCGCTGTTGTCGTAGGTCGGGTCGTACCAGCCGGCGCCGCTGACCCGGAAACCGAAATCCTGCCGCCAGACCACGTCCAGCTCCGAGCGCAGGTCGATGCGGGAGGTGGTCACGCCGCCGTTCTTGCGGTTCACCGAGAAAGAGGCGTCATCGTTTATGCGTGCGTTGGGGTACACGGAGGGGTCGACCACGCTGCGCTTGGTGGCGGTGGTCCGGAACCCCAGGTTGCCCTTGAGCTGGTTGTCCCAGCGGATACTCCAGTCGTCTCCCGTATCGAATTGGAAGGCACCGGCCTGGGAGCTGATGGCCGCAAGTACGGACAATGCGAGCGCTTTTTTCTTCATTAGACTATCCCTCTGAGCGTTTTAGTATAGTTGGGCTTGAAACTTTGTCAGGCGATCGCCGCCGCCCTGGTCTGTTATTATGCCTGTGCAGTTCACTGCTGTTATGCGCACTTTATTCTTACTCTGCAAGCCATCCGGACGGGCGCTTTTGCAAGCCTTGCCGCGGGTGTTTGGGCAGTAAAGATAATAAGCATTCACGCGTTTGGCTACGCAATTCGAAAAATTAGCCAATTCTTACCAAAAACCGCCCGATCGAGCTCCGGCGGTGCAGATGACGTTGGTGACAGGTCGATAACCACAGTACGCATATCCTTTATTTAGTTATGGGCCCATCATACCCAGCTAACTGTACCGGGACAATAAGCCAGAGCTATTGATTTGAAACAATTTTCTACCCCTTCAAGCGGCCCTGCGGCGGGCTGCGCGGCCGCGCCGGTCAGGCTATGAGGGCCTGGCCGCCATCCACCCCGATACTTTGGCCGTTTATATAGGAGCAGGCGTCGCTGCACAGCTGCACCACAAAGTCGCCTATATCCCGCTCGCAATCGCCTACCCTGCCCAGGGGAATGGTGTCCAGGAACTGCGCGGCCTCTGCCGCGTTGTGTTCCATCCACCAGGCCATGCCGGGGGAACTCGCCAGCGGCAGGATCGCGTTGGTGCGAATACCGTCCCGCCCCCACTCGCAGGCGGCCGCCCGGGTCAGGGCGCGAATGGCCTCCTTGGTGGCCGCGTAGGCGCCGTAGCCGGTCATATCCCAGCGCCGGGCTGAGGAACTGGCCAGGTTGACGATACAGCCGTCGCCTTTCAGATGGGGGTAGCACAGCTTCATCATGCGCATGACCGCCAGGGGACCGGACTCCAGGCCGGCCTGGAAACTCTCGTCACTCACCTGCAGCAGGGTCCCCAGCGGCACCTCCTGGGCATTGTTGACCAGAATGTTGAGCCCCCCGAAAGCCGCCACCGCCGCGGTCACGCTACGCTCCAGGGACGAGGCCGACTTCACGTCGCATTCCAGCGCCAGGGCGCGGCCGCCGCGCGCTTCGATCTGCCGACAGGTAGCCTCCACCTTGGCCAGCGTGCGCCCCGCCACCGCCACTTGCGCCCCCGCCGCGGCCAGGGCCAGGGCGATGCCCTGCCCCACGCCCTGCCCCGCTCCCGTTACAATAGCTGACTTCCCCTGCAGGCTCATCGCTCACTCCTCGAAATAAAAGATCACAGGTCGGCAAGTATGCACAAATAAACGGCCCTGTCAGGCTCGCGGGGCATACATAGTCATGCCAGCCCCCCTGCGCAGGAACTATTTCACTCGCGGTTTTTATTAGTCTATTCTAGCCCGACCACTCGACATAAAATTCCATAATCAGCGGAGTCGAACCCATGCGCAGAATGCCGATCACCGATGCCTTCTTCCTGCTCGCCGAATCCCGGCGCACCCCCATGCACGTGGGCGGACTGAACCTGTTCACCCTGCCCAAGGACGTCGACGACACCACTTTTCTTGCCAACCTCAGCAAAATCCTGCGCTACGATGGCGAACTGCGTCGCCCTTTTCACGAAAAGCTCAAGCTGGGGCCCCTGGGCCTGGCCGGCAATATCTTCTGGGAGGAAGAAGACGAGATAGATATGGACTACCATATCCGCCACTCGGCGCTGCCCAAGCCCGGCCGCTACCGCGAGCTGTTCGCCCTGGTATCGCGGCTGCACAGCACCCTGCTGGATCGCTCGCGACCGCTGTGGGAGATGCACCTTATAGAGGGGCTGCCCAACCGCCAGTTTGCCACCTATTTCAAGGCACACCACTGCGCTGTCGATGGCGTGGGCTCCATGCACCTGATGAGCAGCATGTATTCCACCAACGCCCGCAGCAAGGTGAAAATCTCGCCCTTCTCGCGGGAGGCCTATGAACTTTACAAGAAGCAACTCGCCGCCAGCAGGATCCCCAGGGCGACCCCTAAGGAGAGCGAGGTACGCGCGGTGACCGAACTGCTGCGCCAACAGCTGGGCGGCACGGTCAACGTGGCGCGGGCCCTGCGCGAAACCGCTGAAGTCTGGCTGGGCCGCAACAAGACCATGGCCGTGCCCTTCCACAAGGTGCCCAGATCCGCCGTCAGCACCCAGATAACCGGCGCCCGGCGTTTTGTCGCCCAGTCCTGGCCTTTTGCCCGGGTGCGCGCGGTGGGCAAGGCCTTTGACGGCACCCTCAACGACGCGGTGATGGCCATGTGCGCGGGCGCCTTGCGCCGGCACCTGCAGGAGCAGCGGGACCTGCCGAAGATTTCCCTGAAGGCCATGGCCCCGGTGTCGTTGCGGGCCGCTGGCGATGTCGACTCAGCCAACGCGGTGGGCATGGTCATTGCCGACCTGGCCACCAATGTGCGCGACCCCGCCAAGCGTTTCCGGGCCATCAAGGCGTCGATGGACGCCTCCAAAACCCAGCTGCAGCAGATGACCCCGGGGGAGATCCAGGTCTACACCGGGATTACCCAGGCGCCCCTGCTGCTGGGCCAGCTTACCGGCATGAGCAGCCGCTTTCCCGCTTTCAGCACGGTGATTTCCAACGTGCCCGGGCCTCGCGAAAAACGCTACTGGAACGGCGCGCGCCTTGAGGGCATGTACCCGGTATCGATCCCGATGGATGGCGCGGCGGTCAACTTCACCCTGGTGAGCAATTTCGAGAACCTGGATTTCGGCATCGTGGCCTGCCGCAAGTCGGTGCCCCAGGTGCAGCGCATGATCGACTATATGGAAGAGTCGCTGGTGGAACTGGAAGATGCCGCCGGGCTGCGCCGCCGCGGTGGCCGGGCCAGGGGTCCGCTGCAGCGGCTCGAGGCGACGGAAACCGGTGCTGGCGGCAAGCAAAAAAAAGCCGGCGCGACCCGCCGCAAGAAAAAAGCCCCGGCAGTTCCGCAACTGAAGGCCAGGAGCGGCGCCCGGAGCCCCGCGCAGCCCAAGCGGGCGACGGCCGGCAAAGCCGCAGGCAGCAAGACAAGTAATAAGTAGGCGCGGCAAGCGCCGGGGGATCGTGGTGAATCAAAGGGGAAAGGCATTGCTGCACTGGATTGCGCTGCTGGCAGGGCTGGCTCTGTTGTCGGCCTGTGCCGACCGCAAGGAGGAGGCCAGGGAATCGCTGCTCTCGATACTGCCGCAGAAGCGCGATGTGGAATTCCGCGAACTGGTGGAGTACCCCGGCGGGGCCGTGTGCGGTGAATACAATACCGTGGACCCGATGCGCGGCAGCACCAACTACCACCCCTTCGTGGTCTGGGGCAGCAAGGCCGAGGAGAGACCTTCGCCCGAGGACCTGGCGATATTCTGCAGCAGGGATGCCGAGGCGGCACTGCTGACAACCCTGGGTATCGGCCCGGTGGCAGCCCCGGCAAACCAATTGCCGCAGATTCGCAGCGATATCCGCCTCATCGAGTCGGCCCTGCAGGCCTACCAGGCAGACAATCACTTCCTGCCAACCACCACCCAGGGCCTGGGGGCCCTGCTGGCCCCATCGGAAATGCCACCCAAACCGGCCCGCTTCCGCGAGGGCGGCTACCTGCCGCAACTGCCCGTGGACCCCTGGGGCAGGACCTACCAGTACGAGCGCAGTGGCCTGGGCGGTATCGCCCACGACCACCTGATCTTCACCCTGGGCGCGGACGGGCTCGTGGGAGGCAGCGGTGAGGACGCCGACGTCAGCAGCAAACATCTCAAGTACCTGGATTACATCGCCCCCTGAACGCAGCGGGATTACCTGTGACCGGCACTGAACCGGGCGGATTGTCCCGCCGGGTATAGCTATTCGCCCGGGTATCGGGGCAAACAGTTTTTGCAAGTCATTACATTCGCCTCCGCCCTGGCCCACAATAAGCCGCAATATTGGCCCACCCCAGAACAAGAGCGAGCATTTCCCCATGAGCGAACGCATTCCCATGCCCATACCCTTCGGCTGGTTCCAGGTAGCCTATTCACAGGACCTGGGCGTGGCCGAATCCATGCCCCTGCGCTACTTCGATACCGACCTGGTCCTGTTTCGCACCGAGAGCGGCGAGGCCAGGGTGCTGGACGCCTACTGCCCGCACATGGGGGCGCACCTGGGCTACGGCATCCGGGACCAGGCGGGCGGCGGTTCAGCGGTCGTGGGGGACTCCATCGTATGCCCGTTTCACGGCTGGGCCTATAATGGAGAGGGCCAGTGCACCGATGTCCCCTACGCCAACAACCTGCCGCCCAGAATAGCCCGGGGCGAGCAGGTCATACGACCCTGGCCGGTGCGCGAACTCAACCAGGTGATATTCGTCTGGTACCACCCCGAAGGCTTGCAACCCAGCTTCGAGCCGGAGCGTATTCCCGAGGCGGACCCGGCCAACGACGTGTGGGGCAGCATGAAGCTGCACGGCTGGGACATCCAGACCCACATGCAGGAGATCGGTGAGAACGCGGTCGACCCCGCTCACTTCCTCTACGTCCACGGCACCCAGAACATCCCCACACCGGAGTTCATGGAATTCGACGGCGTGTATCGCCGCGGCAAGCTGGTGAGCAAGATGGCCACCCCCCGGGGCGAGATCACCGGGGTCATCGCCAACGCCAGCACCGGCCCCGGCCAGGCCACCGTGCGCTTCAGCGGCATCTGCGACACGGTGCTGATGGCCAACCTGACGCCCGTGGACCGGGAAAACTCCCGGGCCTTTTACGCCTTCATCCAGAAAAAAGTGGACGGCAAAGAGCCCGTGGGCGGCGTGGCCGACGCCATCGTCAAGGATATCTGCAGGCAGATGTCGGAAGACCAGATCATCTGGGCCCACAAGAAATATTTTGAAAAGCCCTTGCTGTGCGACAACGATGGTCCCTTTGCCAAGTTCCGCAAGTGGTACAGCCAGTTTTACGCGGACGGCGCGCAATAGGCCTGGCCCGCGTCATCGGGCATTGATTCGAGCGGGCAGCTAGTTCACCTGGCGCGCCCGCCCCTCCCAGAAAGGCTTGCGCAGTTCGGTCTTCAGTACCTTGCCCGCTCCCGAGAGCGGCAGGGCCTCCTCCCGAAAGGTGATGCCCTTGGGTAGTTTGTAACCTGCAATCCGCTCGCGGCAATGGCGGATGATCTCCTCCATCGTCGCCTCCTCACCCTCGTGCAGCACCACGATCGCGTGTACCGCCTCACCCCACTCCTCATCGGGAATGCCGATCACTGCCACGTCCTGCACGGCCGGGTGGCTGATCACCGCGTTCTCGACCTCGGTGGTAAAGACGTTCTCGCCGCCGGTGACCACCATGTCTTTTACCCGGTCTACGATAAAGAGATAGCCATCCGTGTCGAGATAACCCGCGTCGCCGGTGAAGACCCAGCCGTCCTGCAGCGCCCTCGCGGTCTCCTCGGGCCTGTTCCAGTAGCCGAGCATCGCGTGGGGGCCGCGCACCGCGATTTCGCCGGAGCTGCCGGGCGGGCAATCTTCGCCCTGCTCGTCCACTATCCGCACTTCACTGACCGCCGTGGGCTGGCCCGCTGAACTGAGCTTATCGCCCCCCGGGTGGTGATCCTCCATGGCCAGGGTGGTAACGACGGGAGCCAGTTCGGTCTGGCCGTATGCCTGCACCAGCCCCACCGTGGGCCAGGTTGCCATGAACGCATCCAGGGTGGCCGCGGGCATGGGCGAAGCGCCGTAGACCACGCACTGCAGGCTTGACACATCGGCCACCGCTGCCATGGGGTGATTGAGCACCATCTTGATCATTGCCGGCACCATCAGGCAATGGCTTATCTTCTCCTCGGCAAAGGTGCGCAGTACCTGTTCCGGATCGAAGGCGGGCAACACGACATGACTGCCGCTGCAGAGGGTCGCCCCCATCGAGCCGGCAAAATCCGCCATATGGAACATGGGGGCAACATGCAGGTATACGGACTGTCGATTCATCCTGAAGGCCGGCATGCTTCCCATTGCGCTGGCCCAGATCGCACGGTGGGACTGCATCACACCTTTGGGAAATCCGGTGGTTCCGCCGGTGTAGAAGATACCCGCCATATCGTCGCCACCGCGGCTGGACATGGGCGCCGGCACAGCGCTGGCGATCAGTTCCTCATAGGAGCTGGCCCATTGCGGACACTCCCCTTCACCCATATAAATGGCCTGGTCGAGCGTATCGACCGCCTCGAGTAATTCGCCTGCCTGTTCGATAAAAGCATCGTCGAACAGCAATACCCGGGTGCCGGAATCGGTGACGGCATAATTATTCTCTGGCAGCGCCCAGCGGGTGTTCAATGGCACCATGCACAGGCCGGCCCAGGGAATGGCGAACACCGCTTCATAGTAGCGGTCGCTGTTGAGGCTCAGTATGCCGACCCGGTCGGCCTCCGCCAGCCCCAACTGCGCCAGCGCCCCCGCGAGGCGAGAAACCCGCTCACGAGTCTGTGTCCAGTCAGCCTGGCGCCCCTGGAAGCGGGTGCTGACGCCCTCCGGGTTGTGCCGTGCGGCCCGCTGTAACATGCCAGGCATCGATATCATGAAGCACTCCGTAATCGTGTTATGGGTGATGCAGCGATTACTTTAGCAGAGCGCGCCGGGCCTGCCGACCGGGTGCTCCTAAAAAGGAAATACCAACGGAATCATCACCAGCACCGTGGCGGAGTAGCACAGGGACAGCGGCAGGCCGAAGCGGAAGTAATCGCGCAGTTCGTAGCCCCCCAGGTTCTGTACCATCAGGTTGGTGTTGTAGCCATAGGGGGTGAGGAAACTGGCGCTGGCGCCGTAGGCGACCGCCATGATCAGCGGCATATGACTGATGCCGTAACTCTCCGCGAGGCCAAAGGCGATGGGGAAACTCAATGCGGCCGCCGCGTTGTTGGTCATCAACTCCGTCAGCAGCAAGGTGCCCAGGTAAATGCCTGCCAGGGCGGCGTAGGGGCCCAGCCCGGCCAGGTTTGCGTGCAGTCCCTCGGCCAGTATCGACATCAGGCCGGAGTTGGTGAGCGCCTGGGAGAGGGTGAGCGCCGAGGCGATGATCACCGCCAGTTGGAAAGGAAAGCGGCGGCGCAACTCGGAACTGCGCACCACGCCCAGTGCCAGCATGCAAACCAGCAGGAAGATCACCCCCTTGATCAACGGGATGAGCCCCACCGAGGCCAGGCCGATCACCAGCATCAGGATACCGGTGATGAAAAAATCCTGGAACGGCGTGGTCTTGATTTCACCCACTGAATCGTTGATCACCAGGAAGTTCTTGTCGAGATTCTTGCGCTCGTTGAAGTCCGGGCCCACCGCCAGCATCATGTTGTCACCGGCCTGAATGGTGATATTGCCCAGCTTGCCCGACAGCCGCTTGCCGCCCCGGCGCATGCCCACCACGGCGGCATCGAACAGGGAGCGAAAACCGCTCTCCTTCACTGTCTTGCCCTCGATAGTGGCGCCGGGCATGACGATGACCTCGGTCATATTGGTCCGCAGCAAACCCTCTTCCACGGCGAACAGTTGCAGGCCATCGTAGGCCTCCAGGGCGTTCACTTTCTTGATATCGCCGGAAAAGATGAGCTTGTCGCCCGCCTCGATATACTCCTGGGGCGCGACCGGCGAGATCAGGTAATTACCGCGCACGATCTCCACCAGGAAGATATCCTCCAGCTCCCGCAGGCCGTTCTGCAGAATACTCTTGCCCACCAGGCTGGAGTCGGGGCTGACCTCGACCTCGATCAGGTACTCGTTGATGTCGATGTGCTGGGAGCTGCCCTCGGGCAGCAGGCGGGACGACAGCAGGATAACCACCAGCCCCACCGCCGTCACCGCCGACCCGACCAGCAGGAAATCGCCGAAGGCCAGGCCCTGGCCGGTGGCGTCCTCCAGGAAGCTGCTGACGATCAGGTTGGTGGAGGTGCCGATCAGGGTGACCGTGCCGCCCAGGATAGCCGCGTAGGATAGAGGCAGCAGTAATTTCGAGGCGTGGTGAAGGCGATTGCTGCGCACGGTATGCGCCAGGGTGGCCACCACCGCGGTATTGTTGACGAAAGCGGAAAACAGGGCGGCGAAAAACCCCATGCGCAACAGGCTGGCGGCGTAATTAGGGGTTATCAGTTTGCCCGCCAGGCGGGTGAGCCAGGAGAGCTTTTCCAGCCCGACGGAGACCAGCAACAGCAGGATGAGGGTAACCAGGCCCGAGTTGGTGGCCTTGGCCAGCACCTCGGCGGTGTCTACCAGCCCGAGGAAATAAGCGCCCAGCATCGCCGTTGCGAATATCCAGACGGCCGGCCAGGAGGTCAATACGAGACTGACCACCAGCGCCAGGAACAGGCCGGCAACAAGCAGCTGGTCCAACATGGGTTGTTCGCTCACAAGAATTAAACGCCCAAAGGATACGCGCTTGGGGGGGCGGGGGACAACCGTGGGGGCACCAACGTGGGATAAACATCGCATTTGGGCTAGACTGGCCTGCCCCTCGAGCCCGTACCACGGAAAACACCTGGCATGAAGAAAGCACTACTGATCGGCCTCTGCGCCCTGCTGACCGCCGCCGCCCTGCTATACCTGTTCCGGGAGCCCGTGAAGCAGGCGCTTTATGCCCGCATCACAGCCGACATGTTCGTCGCCGGGGACAGCGACGCTTTCGATCCCGGGCCCGCGCTGGGCTCGCAGTTTCCGGGCCTGCGCGCCAGTTACCAGGGCCGCGAAGTCACCCTGCTGGACGAGTTCGCGGGGAAGAATGGCACGGTATTCATCGCCAGCCGCTCCCTGGACTGGTGCCCCTACTGCATGCGCCAGCTGATCCAGCTGCAGGACAATGCGGCGGCGTTTGCCGCGGCGGGCATCGGCCTGGTGGCCATCACCTACGACGAGCCGCGCTTGCAGCAGGCCTTCATCGACAGGTTCGGTATCACTTTCCCGGTGCTTTCCGACATCAATGCGCTCAGCTTCAAGACTCTGGGAATACTGAACGAGGACTACCAGCGCGGCGATTCACGCTATGGCATACCGCACCCGGGCATGATTGTCGTCAACCCGGACGGCGAGGTGGTGGGCAAGCTGTTCCTGGAAGCCTACAGTTCCAGAGTGGATTCCCGGGCCGCCCTGGCGTTCGCCAAAGAGGTGCTCGGGATTCAGTGAAGGGCGCAGCGGGCTCCGCCGCGCAGCTGCACATGCATAGACTCGCTAGTGAACGTGCCCGTGTGCGATCTCTTCGGGGGTCGCTTCCCTGACGCCGACAACCTGCACGTCAAAGTTTAACTGGCGGCCGGCGAGAGGATGGTTGGCATCGACGGTAACCTGGTCCCCCTCCACCGCCGTGACGACGATGCGGCGGGAAGCGCCGTTGGGGTCCTGCGCCTCGAAGGTCATACCCACGTCCACGGCTTCCACGCCCTGGAATGCGGCGCGATCCACCACCTGCACCAGCTCTGCCTGGACCTCGCCGTAGGCGTCGGCGGGCTCCACCTGCACCTGCAACTCATCGCCCTCGACCTTACCGACCAGCGCGGTTTCCAGGCCGGGAATGAGATTGCCGGCCCCGTGCAGGTAGTTCAGGGGGTCGGCGCCCTCGGAACTGTCCAGCAGTTCCCCCTCGGCATCCGTCAGGCGGTAGTGCATGCTGACGACATGATTATCTGCAATCGCTAATGACATCGTTCAGATCACCCCGCCTTTTGTTTGTTGCCAAGCTTGATCTGCTTGTTGACGGCCATGGTGGGCTGGCCGCTGACGCCGGATTTGATGTAATCGATCTTGTTGCCGGACTTGAGGAACTGCCTGGTTTGCTCTTCGATGGATTCTGATGTCTGTACAGCCGCGGGGGGCTTCTTTTTTGCCGCTGCTCGCGTCGGTTTGCGCGCCATGGGTCCGCCTTTTCCTGTTTATGAAGGCGCCTCATTGTACAGGAATCGACCACAAATAACAGGAATATCTCGCCAGCCGCCACCGGCGCAGGCGCCGCGGGCGCGAATGATGGCGGGGCCGCGCAGGATATTCGGGTATACTGAGCCACCATGAACCAGGCACTGCAAACGCTGCACAGCGTCTTCGGCTACGAGACTTTCCGCCCTCCCCAGGAAAGCATTATTCGCACGGTTATCGAAGGCGGCGACGCGCTGGTGCTGATGCCCACCGGGGGCGGTAAATCCCTCTGCTACCAGGTTCCCGCACTGGTGCGGCCGGGCTGCGGCGTGGTGATCTCGCCGCTGATCGCCCTGATGCAGGACCAGGTCAGCGCCCTGCGCCAGCTGGGGGTGCGGGCGAGCTTTCTCAACTCTACCCTGGACGCGGCCAGCACCCGGGAGGTGGAATCGCAACTGCTGGCGGGTGAGCTGGACCTGCTCTATATCGCCCCGGAGCGACTCACCCGGGAGCGCTGCCTGTCACTGCTGGAACAGTCGGCAATCAGCCTGTTTGCCATCGACGAGGCCCATTGCGTATCCCAGTGGGGCCACGATTTCCGCGCCGACTACCTGCAGCTGAGCCTGCTGCACACGCGCTTTCCCGGTATTCCTCGCATCGCCCTGACGGCCACGGCCGACGCCCGCACCCGGCTGGAAATCATTGAACGTCTGGACCTGGGTAACGCCCGCCAGTTCATCGCCGGCTTCGACCGGCCCAATATCCGCTATCGCATCGCCCTGAAGCACAACCCCCGCCAGCAACTGCTGCGCTTCCTGCGCGACGAGCACGTCGGCGACGCCGGCATTATCTACTGCATGTCCCGGCGTAAAACCGAGGACATCGCCACCTGGCTGGGCGAGCAGGGACTGGACGCACTGCCCTACCACGCCGGCCTGGATGCAGCCACCAGGGCCTCTCACCAGGCCCGCTTCCTGCGCGAGGAGGGGGTCATCATGGTGGCGACCATTGCCTTCGGCATGGGTATCGACAAACCGGACGTGCGCTTCGTGGCCCACCTGGACATGCCCAAGACGGTGGAGTCCTACTACCAGGAAACCGGCCGGGCCGGAAGGGATGGCCTGGCCGCCAACGCCTGGATGATCTACGGCTTGCAGGATGTGATAAAGCTGCGCCAGATGATGGCCGCTTCGGCCGGCAGCGAGGAGCACAAGCGGGCCGAGCAGCATCGCCTCAATGCCATGCTGGGGCTGTGTGAGATCACCAGTTGCCGGCGCCAGGCCCTGCTCAATTACTTTGGCGACCAGCTCGACCAGCCCTGCGGCAATTGCGACAGCTGCCTTGAGCCGGCGGACACCTGGGACGGCACCGAGGCCGCCCGCATGGCCCTCAGCGCGGTGTACCGCACCGGCCAGCGCTTTGGCGTGAATCACCTGATCGAGGTATTGCGCGGCAGCGAGGCAGACAAGGTCATGCAGTTCGATCACCACCTGTTGCCCACCTTCGGCGTGGGCACGCAGTGGGACAACAACCAGTGGCGCTCGGTATTCCGCCAGCTGGTGGCCCGGGGGCTGCTCAGCGTGGACCTGGACCGTTTTGGCGCCCTGCGCCTGGAGGAGAAATGCCGGCCGCTGCTGCGCGGGGAAGAGCAGATAGAACTGCGCCGGGACCAGCCCCGGCAGAAAACCGCCCGGCAACAGACCCGGACTGCGCTGCCCGCGGACATCGACGTGGGCCTGTGGGAGGCCCTGCGGGAGCGGCGCCGCCTGCTGGCGGAAGAACAGGGCGTGCCGCCCTATGTCATATTTCATGACCGCACGCTGCAGGAGATGTGCTGCCAACTGCCACGCAACAGGGCCGAGCTGGGCCACATAAACGGCGTGGGCGAGCGCAAGCTGGAAAAATACGGCGCGCAGTTCCTGCAGGTGATCGAGCAACACGCCGCCGTGAGGTGAACAGCGGTGGTTTGCCGGCGCTGCGCCTTGCACCCCCGGCGCAAAGAGTGAACAATTGCCGGCATCCCCCCCCCGGGGGGTAATCACCTGCTTGCGGAGTGCCCATGTCAACTGCCCTGTCCCCCCTCCTGCGCGGTCTCGCGATACTCGCCCTGGGCGCGTCCCTCGCCGCCTGTACCCAGTCGGTGGTGGAGGAGAAGGTGGTGGAGCCAACCATTGCCAGGACCCAGACTTACTCCTGGAGCCAGGACGTAAAACCCATACTGGATGCCAAGTGCATCGCCTGCCACGCCTGTAATGACGCACCCTGCCAGCTGAAACTGAGCTCCGGCGCGGGCCTGCTGCGCGGCGCCACCCCCGAGCCGGTATACAACGGCTCGCGGGTATTGAACGCCGAGCCAACCCGGCTGTTCGTGGACGCCCACGGCCAGGCCCAGTGGCGCAAGAAGGGCTTCTATTCCGTGCTCAACGACCAGGGCGGCTCCCTGGACGACAACCTGGTGAACTCGCTGCTGTACAACATGATCGAGTTGGGCAGGATGCAAGCGCTGGCCAGCAATGCGCCGGTGCCGGAAGACATCAAACTGGGCCTGCAGCGCGACAACGAGTGCCCCGCCCCCGGCGAGTTCGACAAGTACGCCCGCAAGAAACCCCGGCAGGGCATGCCGCTGGCCTTGAGCGGCCTCAGCAAAACTGAATTCGAGACCCTGCGCCAGTGGATTTTCGAGGGCGCCGTAATCGACCAGCAGCCCTGGGAAACGGGCCCCGGGGAACAGGCGCAGATCGCCACCTGGGAGGCCTTTTTCAATGAACCCTCGGCGAGGCACAAACTGGTGGCGCGCTACCTCTACGAACACCTGTACCCGGCGCACCTGTACTTCAGTGAACTGGATACCGGTAACTTTTTCGAGCTGGTGCGCTCCACTACGCCCCCGGGGCAGCCTGTAGATATCATCGCCACCCTGCGCCCCAACGACGATCCGGGTGAAGTCTTTTTCTACCGCCTGCGCCCGGTTATCTCCACCCTGGTACACAAGACCCACATGCCCTACTCGCTGGACGCGGACCGCATGGACCGCTTCCGGGAGCTGTTCCTGGCCGGGGACTGGGAAGTCGGCCAGTTGCCGGACTACTCCCGCGCCAATGCCGTGAACCCGGTGGCGACGTTCAACGACATTCCCGCGGGGGCCCGCTACCGCTTCATGCTGGACAACGCCGAATACTTCGTTACCACTTTCATCCGCGGCCCGGTCTGCGCCGGACAGATCGCCACCAACGTAATCGAGGACCAGTTCTGGGTAACGTTCCAGGACCCGCAGTCGGACCTGTCGGTGACGGACCCCGACTACCTCGCCAGCATCCTCCCGCACCTGGTGCTGGTGCCCCAGAAAGAAGGCCTGATCACCATGTATGCGGACTGGAAAGAACGCGTGCATGCAATGAACCGCTACCTGGAACTGCGCGGTGAGGCCTACCGCAAGGCCGAGCCCCGCGGTCGCTCCCTGGAAGACATCTGGGACGGCAACGGCGAGAACGAAAACGCCGCCCTCACGGTATTTCGCAACTTCGACAACGCCATGGTGACCACAGGCTTCTCCGGCGGCCTGCCCAAGACACTGTGGGTGATGGACTATCCGATGCTGGAGCGCACCTACTACCTGCTGGTGGTCAACTTCAACGTCTTCGGCAGCGTCGCCACCCAGGCGGAGACCCGCCTGTACTTCGACCTGATGCGGGCCAACGGCGAGAACAATTTCCTGCACTTCATGCCCCCGCAGGTGCGCACCGGCATGCGTGACTCCTGGTACCGCGGCAGCGACGCCCAGACCAAGATCAGTAAGCTTTACGAGATCGTCAACGAGGACATGCCGGTGAATATCCCCTACCAGGGCGATGATCCGAAGGCGGAGTTCGTGTCCCTAGTGACGGCACGCTTGCGGGCCGCCGCGGGGCCGCCCGATGTCCTCAACCGCTGCCCCAGCGCGCCCTGCTACAGCGCAGGCGCCGGCCCCACGCTGAAACGTATAGAAGCAAGCCTGCAGACCCTGAGCCCGCTGCCGGCCTCCGCCCCCGGTATGCGTTTTATCGACTTCATGCCCGATGTCGCCTTCCTGCGGGTCGTGCCTGAGGATGCGGCGCAGGCGCAGGCCTATACCCTGATTCGCAACAAGGCCCACAGCAACGTCGCCTTCATGTTCGACGAGGAGGAGCGCCGCGAGCGTGACGACGACACCCTGACTGTATACCGGGGCCTGCTGGGGTCCTATCCCAATTTCTTCTTCGACGTGCCGCTGGCGCAGCTGCAGGACTTCACCGACGCCCTGCACGGCGCCGGTACCGAGGCACAGTATCGCGACATTGTCGCGCGCTACGGCGTCGCGCGCATGGACCCCGCCATCTGGGATAATTTCCAGTGGCATATAGACTACATGCGCCAGACTCAGCCACTGGCGGCCGGGGTGTACGACCTCAGCCGCTACAAGAAAGTGAGTGACCTGATGTCCGACGAGGAACCCTGATCACCGGCCTACCGCCCAACAGCAACAAGTGGAGAGAAACCTTATGATTAGAGCGACACTGCTACTACTGGCCACCCTGGCGGCGCTGCCTGCGGCCTGGGCGGATTTCAAGGTCGGCGATCGCCTGCCGGACCTCAGTATCGCCGACCGCGGCGAGCTGGTGCTGCAGGGAGACGACTTCGACTATCGCAGCTGGAGCTACCCCCAGCAGCCGGGCAAGGTGCACGTGCTGCAGTACATGGCCGCGACCACCGGCGCCAGCGAGCTGAACGACCCGTTCATCGACAGGATCAAAACCGATTTCCCGAACGGCACGCTGCTGTCCACCACGGTGCTCAACCTGGACGAGGCGATGTGGGGTACGGGAGGCTTCGTGATCAGCCAGCTGGAATCCAACAAGAAGCGCTATCCCCAGGCCGTGCTGGTGGCTGATGAGCAAGGCGTGGGGCTGCAAACCTGGAAACTGCAGGAGGACAGCGCCGCCATCATCGTCACCGACAGCCAGGGCGCAGTGCTTTTTTTCAAGCAGGGCGCCATGTCGCCGGCGGAAGTGGATAGCACCATCGAGCTGATCAAACAACAGCTGCCTGGCAAGGCCTCCTAGGGCCTGTCCACACTAACTGGGATGGCCCTGGCTGGCCAGGGGATTGGCCCGCTGCAGGATGACCTCCAGGTCCAGCCCGCGCGGCAGGGTGCCGTAGTTGCGCTCCCCGGCCTGACCCAGCCGGGAGGCGATAAAGGCGTCCGCCACCGCCTCATTGCCGGCCCGCAGCAACAGGCTGGCCTGCATGGTCAGGGCCAGCTGGTCGACGATACGTCGCGCCCGGTACTCCACCTCGTCCGTGTCCAGCAGGGCCTCCTGCACCGCCAGCACGGCGTTGTCCAGGACCCGGCTGGCGCCGCGGGTTTGCCCCAGTTCCGCATACCAGGCGTCCAGCACCTCGGGACTCCGACCCAGGGCGCGCAGCATATCCAGCGCCTGGACGTTGCCCGAACCCTCCCAGATCGCGTTGATGGGCGCATCCCGGTACAACCTGGCGAGAATGAAATCCTCGGTCACCCCGTTGCCTCCCAGGCACTCCATGGCCTCGTAGGCGTGGAACGGGGTGCGCTTGCAGATCCAGTACTTGCCGGTGGGCAGGCCCAGCCGCAATAGCAGTTGGTCGTGTTCATCCCCGCCGGGCGCCAGGCTGCGGTCCAGGGCCTCGCCCATGCGCATGGTGATCGCCAGGGAGCCCTCCACTTCCAGCTGCAGGTCCGCCAGCACGTTGCGCATCAGCGGCTGGTCGATGAGGCGCTTGCCGAAAACGCTGCGTTCCAGGGCGTGGTTGACCGCCTGGGCCACGGCCTGGCGCTGGCCCGCGGTGGACCCGATCATGCAGTCGAAGCGGGTCATGGCGACCATCTCGATGATGGCGCGCACCCCCCTGCCCTCCTCGCCCACCATCCAGCCCAGGGCGCCGCGCAATTCGATTTCCGAGGAGGCATTGGCCACGTTGCCCAGCTTGTTCTTCAGGCGCTGCACCTGGATAGGGTTCTTGCTGCCATCGGGGCGCCAGCGCGGTACCAGGAAGCAGCTCAGGCCGCCGGCTGCCTGCGCCAGCACCAGGAAGGCGTCGCACATGGGGGCCGAGGTAAACCACTTGTGCCCCACCAGTTCGTAGGCCTCCCCGGGGCCGCTCGCCGCCAGCGCCCGGGCGCTGGTGGTATTGGCCCGCACATCCGAGCCGCCCTGCTTCTCGGTCATGCCCATGCCGATGGTCACGGCGGTTTTGTCGGTGTGTGGGATATTGCGGGGATCGTAACCCCGCGCCAGTACTTTGGGCAGCCACTCTGCGGCGACCGCCGGGGTCAGCCGCAGGGTGGGCACCGAGGCGAAGGTCATGGTCACCGGGCAGCCGTGACCGGACTCCACCTGCGCCTGCAAGTAATACCGGGCGGCTCGCGCCACATGGGCGCCGGGGCCGGGTTCCGCCCAGGGTGTGCTGTGCAGGCCGGCGTCTGCCAGGGCCAGCTGCATCAACTGGTGATAGGCGTCGTGGTAGCGCACCCGGTCCACCCGGTAGCCCTGGCGGTCGTGGGACTCGAACTGCGGCTTGTACTCGTTGGCCAGAAAACCCCACTCGATGACCCGGGCGCTGCCGGTGACCGCGCCGTGCGCCAGCAGCGACTCCTGCGCCCAGCCGGCGCCGTGGCGCTGCACCGCCTCGCCCAGCGCCGTATCGTGCTGGTAGGCGTTGTAATCCACCAGCGGGCGCGACTGGTTGAAAACCTCGTGAGTCTGGGCGAGATGGTTCACGGAAAAATTCATGCTATCAGTGGTCACGAGCTGTATCTCCCAACGTCTATTTATAGAATTACCTTGACTGCGGCCGCGGCGGCTTTTGCCCTGGCCACCGCCTGTTCGACACTGTCGGCCCGGGCGAGGGCGACCCCCAGCCGGCGGCGACCGGCGATATCCGGCTTGCCGAACAGGCGCAACTGGACCTCGTCGCCATCCAGGGCGGCGGCGACGCCGGCGTAGCGGATGTCAGAGGACTCGCCCTCGCCCAGTACCACCGCCGAGGCCGAGGGCCCCAGCACCGGAACCTGGCGCACGGGCAACCCGAGAAAGGCGCGCACGTGCAGGGCGAACTCCGACAGGGACTGGGAAACCAGGGTGACCATGCCGGTGTCGTGGGGGCGCGGCGAGACTTCGCTGAAGATAACCTCGTCTCCCCTGATGAACAGCTCCACCCCGAACAGGCCGTGGCCGCCCAGTGCCGCCACCACCTTGCCCGCCACGGCCCGGGCATTGGCCAGGGCCTGCGCGGTCATGGGCTGGGGCTGCCAGGATTCCCGGTAATCGCCATCCTCCTGGCGGTGACCGATGGGCTCGCAGTAGTGAATGCCGTCCACCGCGCTGATGGTCAGCAGGGTGATTTCGTAGTCGAAATCCACAAAGCCCTCGACGATGACCCTGCCACCGCCGGCGCGGCCGCCCTCCTGGGCGTAGCGCCAGGCCCTTTCCAGATCAGCCTCGCCGCGCAACAGGCTCTGGCCCTTGCCGGAGGAACTCATCACCGGCTTGGCGATGCAGGGATAGCCCAGCCGGGCCGCCGCGGCGGCAAAGCCCTTGTAGTCGTCGGCGAAGGCATAGGGCGAGGTGGGTAGCTGCAGGGTTTCCGCCGCCAGGCGCCGGATGCCCTCGCGGTTCATGGTCAGCTGGGTGGCCCTGGCGCTGGGCACGATATTGACGCCCTCGGACTCCAGCTCCACCAGGGTGGCGGTGGCGATAGCTTCCACCTCGGGCACCACGTAGTCCGGTTTTTCCAGGGTAATGACCTCCCGCAGGGCCGCGGGGTCGAGCATATTGAGCACGTGGCTGCGATGGGCAACCTGCATGGCGGGGGCGTTGGCGTAGCGGTCGCAGGCGACGACTTCCAGCCCCAGGCGCTGGCACTCGATGGCCACCTCCTTGCCCAGTTCACCGGCCCCCAGAAGCAGGACTTTGGTCGCCCCCGCGGACAGAGCTGTACCGAACATATACTGACCTCCAGGGCGCGGCCCGAAAGCAAACCATAATAGCGGCAAATGCCCACCGCGCAACCGGAGAAGCCGCGAGGGCCGGCACTGCCCTAGTCCGGTTCCTCGGCCTCCCGCAACCGCGCCCGCCGCGCGGCCTCCGCGGCCAGGGCGGCCTTGATCTCCTGAAGCACCGCGTCCACATCGGCGCTGTGCAGGTCTTCCTCCGCCTCGCCGCTGAGGGCGGTTTCCGGCAGTAATTCGCCCCTCTCATACAGCGACCACATCTCTTTGGCGTAGCGCGTTTCCCGCAGCTCGGGGGCGAACAGGGCGTAGTAGTCCCTGATCTTGTTCACATCCCGGGTGAGCATGTCCCGGGCGTGATTGTTGGCCGCCGCGTCCACCGCCTGCGGCAGGTCGATAATCACCGGGCCATAGTCATCCACCAGCACATTGAACTCCGACAGGTCGCCGTGGACCAGGCCGTCGCAGAGCATCAGCTTGATGTAGTGCATCATCAGGGCGTGGTCTTCCCGGGCCTGCTCGGCGGTCATGTCCACCTCCGCCAACCGCGGCGCCACCTCGCCCTCATCGTCGGTGACCAGTTCCATCAGCAGCACGCCGTCAAAGCAACCGTAGGGCCGGGGCACCCGCACCCCCGCCCGCGCCACCCGGTACAGGGCATCCACCTCGGCGTTCTGCCAGGCTTCCTCCACCTGCTTGCGGCCGTAGCTGGAGCCCTTCTCCATGGCGCGGGCGCGGCGGCTGTTCTTGTGCTTGCGGCCCTCCTGGTAGGTCACGGCCTGCTTGAAGCTGCGCTGGGCCGCCTCCTTGTACACCTTGGCGCAGCGCGTTTCATCGCCGCTGCGCACCACGTACACGGTGGCTTCCTTGCCGCTCATCAACTGGTACAGCACCTCGTCGATGAGACCGTCTTCGTACAGCGGCATCAGCCGCGCCGGAATCTTCACGACGGCCTCACAGTTTGCGCACCTTGAACTTGCGCCCCTTGATGCGGCCATTGAGCAAGCGGCCCAGGGCGAGGTCCACGGTATCGGTGGCGATGGCGACAAAGGTGGCGCGATCCATCACCTCGATCTTGCCCACCTTGCCGGCGGCGATGCCCGCCTCGCCCGTCAGGGCCCCCAGGATATCCCCCGGGCGTATCTTGTCCTTGCGGCCGCCGGCCACCTCCAGGGTCACGAAGGCGGGCGGCGGCAGGCCGCGGTCGCCGCCCGCAAGCTGCTCTATGGCCTCGAAATCCAGTTCGCGCTGCAGGTATTCACCGATGAGATCCAGACGGTAGCGCTCCCTGTCGGTGAGCAGGCTCAGGGCCAGGCCGGGTTCGCCGGCGCGCCCGGTGCGCCCGATCCGGTGCACGTAGACATCGGCGCTGCGCGGCAGCTCGTAATTGACCACGGCGGGGAGCTTGTCGATATCCAGCCCCCTGGCCGCCACGTCCGTGGCCACCAGCACCCGGCAACTGAGCTGGCGAAACCGCACCAGCGCCTGGTCGCGCTCGCGCTGCTCCATTTCCCCGTGCAGTTCCACGGTGCTGATATCCTCGCCCTGCAGGAAGGCGCACAGCTCCCGCACCTCCTGCCGGGTGTTGCAGAACACCACGGCCGCCTCCGGCTGGAAGTGTCCCAGCAGGGTCAGCAGCGCCTGCGGGCGCTGCCCGGGCTCGCAGATAAAAAACCGCTGGTCTATCTGCCGGTCCGGCGGCAGGGATGCCACCGCTACCCGCCGTGGCGCTTGCTGGAATCGGTCGCTGACGAGCTGTATGTCTGGCGGGAAGGTCGCGGAAAACAGCAGCGTCTGGCGCCGGTCGGGCGTTGCCGCAATGATGACCTCCATATCCTCCAGGAAGCCCATGTCCAGCATCCGGTCCGCTTCATCCAGCACCAGGCAATTGACCCGCGCCAGGTCCAGGGTCTGCTTGCGCAGGTGATCCCTGATTCGCCCCGGGGTGCCCACCACCACCTGCGCGCCGTGCGCCAGCGAACCGATCTGCGGCCCTATCGCCTGGCCGCCACAGAGGGTGACCACCTTGATATTCTGCTGGTAGCGCGCCAGCCGCCGGATCTCACCGGCGACCTGGGTGGCCAGTTCCCGGGTGGGACACAGCACCAGGGCCTGGGTGCCGAAATCGCGGGGATTGAGGCGCGTCAGCAGCGGCAGGGTAAACGCCGCGGTCTTGCCACTGCCGGTGACCGCCTGGCCGATCAGGTCGGCGCCGTCCATGGCCAGCGGCAGTGCGGCGGCCTGGATAGGGGTCATGCGGGTGTAGCCCAGGTCATCCAGGTTGCGCAATTGCGCCGGCGGCAGTGGCAGGGAGGAAAAAGCGGTGTCGGTCACGGTAGCTTCTTGGGTGTGAGGCGGGCCAGTATACCAGAGTTCAGGACGCCCCGCGGCGGTCCACGTTGACGCACGGGATACAAGGGCGTAGTTTCTCGCCTCTGGACAGACGACAGGAGCCGCCACCGTGAGCAAGAAAATACCCCGTTCCAACGACGACGATTACAGCGCCGATATCATTGCCCAGCGCCAGGCCTTTATCGAGGAAAACACCCCGGCAAAATTGCACCACACGCGGCAGTACTCCTTCGATCCCGCCGACATGTCCGGCAATATCGAAAACCTGTTCGGGGTGGCGCAGGTGCCCATCGGCCTGGCCGGCCCTCTGCTAGTCAACGGGGAGCACGCCCAGGGTGAATTCTATGTGCCCATGGCAACGGTGGAAGGCACCATGCTGGCCAGCTACAACCGCGGTATGAAAGTTATCCGCGAAAGCGGCGGCGTGACCACCACGGTCTCCGGCGAGTGCATGCAGCGCGCGCCGGCCTTCGTGTTCCCCAGCGCCAGGGAGGCGCGGGATTTCTGCATATGGCTGAGGGAGCACTTCGAGGAAATCAAGGCGGTGGCGGAATCCACCACCTCCATCGGCAAGCTCAATGAGATCGAGCAGTACCACGCCCACAACATGGTCTATACCCGTTTCGACTACAGTACCGGCGATGCCGCGGGCCAGAACATGACCAGCCGCGCCACCTTCGCGGCCTGCGAGTGGATCGTCAAGGAGCACCCGCCACTGTCCCACTACCTGTTGTCCGGCAGCTTCGATACCGAGAAACGCACCTCTTCGGTAAACCTGCTGAAGGGGCGCGGCAAGCGGGTTACCGCCGAGATCACCATCCCGCGGCAGGTCATGATGGACAACCTGCGCATCTCACCGCACCAGATGCACTACGGCCAGGGCATCAGCACCCTGGCGGCGCTGCTGACCAACTCCTCCAACAACGCCGCCCACCCTGCCAACGGCCTGGCGGCCCTGTACCTGGCGACCGGCCAGGACATCGCCAATATCGGCGAGTCCAACCAGTGCACCACCTACAACAAGGTGAGCCGCGACGGCGATTACTATTTCTCCATCACCATGCCCGCCCTGATCATGGCCACCTACGGCGGCGGCACCGCCCTGCCCACCCAGCGCGAGTGCCTGGAAATCATGGACTGCTACGGCAAGGGCAAGGCCCTGAAACTCGCGGAGATCGCCGCCGGACTGGTGCTGGCCGGGGAGTTGTCCCTGGGCGCCGCCACCAAGGTGGACAAGGTGACCCGGGTCAACGAGTGGGTGGACGCCCACGAGCGCCTGGGCCGCAACCGCTAGCGGCCCACAGCCGGCAGCCCTGCCCGCAGGCTTAGCTTCCCGCCATGACCGACGCCGCGCAGATCATCCTGGTGCACCAGTTGCTGTTCCAGGGCATGTTTGTTGCCAAGAATGCCCTGCTGCGGCGCAAACTGGGCCAGCCGATTCGCGGCGCCAACCCGGAGGCCAGGGCCGCCATCGCATTTTTTGCCGGCTTTATCGCCCTGTCATTGTGGCTGGCGATTTCCGGCCAGCCCTGGGGTTATCTCCCGGTAACCAGCGACGGCGCCGCCATGTGGCTCAGCCTGCCGCTGCTGGCGCTGAATCTGTGGGTCGGGCTGGCCTCCCTGCGGGACCTGGGTGACTCCTGGCGGGTCGGCGTGCTGGAGCAGCAACAGACCGCCCTGGTGCACAAGGGCATCTACCGCTACAGCCGCAACCCCTATTTCCTGTCCTACCTGCTGATGTTCGCCGGCTATACGGTACTGCTGCAGAACGCGCTGCTGCTGGCCCTGTCGCTGCCGGCCTTTGTCCTGATCCACAGGATGATACGCCGGGAGGAGCGCCACCTGCTGGGCCTGCACGGCGAAGACTTCCGCCGCTACTGCCAGCGCACGCCCCGCTACCTGCTGCGATGAGCACCGGGCAAGGCGGCCTGGCCATCGGCAACAGGGTAAGTATTCCAGAGGGAGAAATCGAGATACAGGCGATACGCGCCCAGGGAGCCGGCGGCCAGAACGTCAACAAGGTCTCTTCGGCGATTCACCTGCGCTTCGATATCAGCGCCTCATCGCTGCCGGACGAATACAAGCAGCGGCTGCTGGCACTGTCCGACCGGCGCATCTCCGGAGACGGCGTGGTGGTGATCAAGGCCCAGCGCTTCCGCAGCCAGGAGAAAAACCGCGACGATGCCCTGTCCCGCCTGCAGGCACTGGTAACGAGCGTGAGCCACACTCCCAGAAAGAGACTGGCCACCCGCCCCAGCAAGACCGCCCGCAAAAAACGCATGGACAGCAAGACCCGGCGCGGCCAGGTGAAGTCCCTGCGCGGCAGGGTGGATAGGGATCATTAAGGCCGCAAACTCTTGCCCGTCATCCAATTTGCCAGGCTTAAGTACGCGTCTATACTTCCTTCGCCAAACCTGTAACGCTGGAATTCGAAACGACCGCGACACTAGAATCAACCGTCAGGGGAGTTCATGTAATGGGCCAGGGAGAAAAGATAGATGTACACCACCACATGGTGCCTGAATTCTATTCGGCAACACTGAAATCCCGTGGAGTTGATACAGCGGCAGGTGCCCCATTGCCACACTGGACGCCAGATGCCTCACTGGTCGTTATGGATGCCACGGGAGTATCCAGGGCTTATCTTTCGATCTCTTGCCCGGGTGTATTTTTTGGCGATCCAGTGGAGGCGAGTGAACTCGCTCGACACTGCAACGAATATGCTAGCGAGCTAAAAGCAGGAAGTGCACGGTTTGGGTATTTTGCTGCCATTTCCCAAACAATAGAAAAGGACGCCGTTGCAGAAACGATTCATGCGCTCGACAAGCTCGGTGCAGACGGCGTAACACTGCTGTCTTCTGTCGATGGGTGCTATCTTGGGCATCCAGATTATTGGCCGCTTATGAACGAATTGAATCAAAGAAAAGCAGTCGTGTTCGTTCATCCAAATCTCCCTGGTTATGCGAATAATATACGACTCCAGATGCCCGCTTACCTGATGGAGTTTGTATTTGATACTACGCGAGCCGTGTCTAATCTTATTGCTTCCGGAACAATGGAGCGCTTTCCCGACATACGATTCATACTGGCGCACGCCGGCGGCACAGTTCCCTACCTTGCATGGCGTCTACAACTCGGTGATTTTGTTTTGGACAAGGACGGAAAATTCCCAAAGGGCACCATGCACTACGTCAAGCAGTTTTATTATGACACGGCACTGAGTCCATCCCCTTATATGTGGGGAGCGGTCAAAGAGTTGGTGGGGGCTGGTCGCCTGCTCTTCGGATCGGATTTTCCCTTCGCACCGGATCTTCTGGTACACGCCGAAGTGAACGATCTTGCCAATCTCGATATGACGAAGGCTGAACAGCAAGCTCTATATTCCGGTAACGCTACTCTGCTTTTAAGCTAAGTGTACGCAAAGGCAGCCGCGCCAAAGGCGTTCCCAATTGTGCTGATTGCCTCCCGCTTCGTGGGAACTCCCTTTTTTCCATTCTCGGCAGGGATGAAGCAATGTCTGCAAGCAGACCCATAGCGGCTGCATCAGTCCTGCGAAGCGCGCAGGTAGCCGCGCTTCACCACCAACGCCCCGATGACGACGCCCAGGGTATTGGCCACCATGTCATACCCTGACATGACCCTGCCTGGAAATTGCGACTGGGCCAACTCCAGCACCCCGCCGTAGGCGATGATACCGAGACAAAGCAGCCAGTAATGACGCTTTGAGCTGAGCATCCTATAGCCGAACACAGCAAAAATATAATACACCAGCAGGTGCATGAGCTTGTCGAAATGCTGGCTGCCGGAGTCCCCCAGGGGGCGTAGCGACAGGATGGCGACGAGGCCGGCGTAGCAGAAAAAGACGATGGTGTGGAACATAGGTAATCCTGTTGCCAGCGGCGCCAGGGTAGCACGGCGCGTGAACGATTAACTGGGGCGGACCAATTCAGACCGCGACTGTGACGCTGTTCACAGTTAGAAACTTTCCCCCGAGCATCGACTGTGCTGTCTGATAGGGTAATTGCGTGCGCCACAGGGGGCGCGCAGGCGGGGGCACAACATGACTGTGCACGGGCTTATCCCCTTGAGCCGACCCCGCCTTCCTTTCCCAGCCGTTGCAGGCGCACGTCCCAGTGTTCTGTGGGGGATTGCCGCCACTGGTATCTGACCAACATGTCGTCCTCCGCCAGCCAGAAGCGGGCCTCGGGGCCATACTGGTCGCCCTGGTATTCACAGAGGCGACAGCCCGGGGTCGGTTCCGCCCAATGCTCGCCCATGCCCGGCACCTCGACACCTGTCTCCAGCAACCTGGCACGACGGGTGCTGAGCCGCGGTTGCAACAGGCTCCCAGTCGCCGTGGGCTGGTCGATATTCGGCACCACCACCGTGCCCTGCCCGCCCGCCTCCAGTAGCCTGGCGATCACCGGGCCGGCGAACACTCGCATCAGCGGTGACAGCAACGGCGCGCCGTTCGCGGCAGGAAAGCTGACTTCGTGCTCCTGCGGGTCGAGGCCGCCGGCATGGCGACTTACCTTTATCGCCCCGTCACCCAGGCGATAAGCAGCCCTTACCGGCTCCCCCTCTTCCGGGGCCCAGCTAAGCTCGAAGCGGCTGACCCGACCCGCGCTCATCCAGGCATCCACTTCCATATGATTGCCCCGGGCGCGGCGACTGCTGTTGACCAGCCAGTCCCCCGAGGGCTGGCGGTGGCGCTGCCAGCGCTCTTCTATGCCCGTGGGTTCGCCGTTGAGCAGGTAGTGGTATATGCCTCTGTCTGAGTCACTGGTCATGCACTTCATCCTGTTGCGGATACTCGATCAATTCTAGCACCAGCCCGCCGGTTGTGGCGGGATCGAGGTAAACCATTTTTTTGTCGCCAATGGCGACGATGCCGTCCGGGGTGACGTGACCGGGATACATACCCGCTGCCTCCAGGCGCGCCACAGCCGCCTCGATGTCGTCGACTTTCCAGGCGACATGATTGATCCCTGCGCCGCCGCTGGGCATAGCCAGCAGCAGCTCGCGAAAATAGTCCGAGCAGGGCTCGATCAGCTCGAATTCGAGATCGCCTACCGTGAAAAACGCGAACCGTGTTGGCGCCGCCTCGCCGGGGGTCGGTTGGTAACGGACAGTGCTTGCGTCCAGGCCGTACACCCGCACCGCGTTGGCTACCGCCTCGTCGAGGCAGGGCACGATGAAACCCACGTGGGCCACGCCCAGGATATGTCGTGCCAGCAAAGACCGGGGGTCAGCCACAGGCCGTATCCACCGCCACCGCGTCCCAGTTCTCCAGCAGGTCGCCGCTGAGGCGCCAGGGGCGGTCCAGCAGCAGGTCGGTGCGCTCGGACATCAGTTTGTTGCGAGCCGCCGCCGGATGTATGGGCGCCGTGGTGACCGCTGCACCCGGCACCTGCTCGGTCACCAGGGGTGCATTGATATAGCCGTCGAAACTGCGCTGGCGCCACTCGGTCATCAGGGTGAACTCCTGCTGCAGGTCGGCGATCAGGCCCGCCCTGCCCTGCAGGGGACGCGCACTGGCCACCAGGCAGAGACGGTTTTCCGCGGACCGGCTGCGCAGCCCGTAGCGTTCCTCCCATGCCTCCTGCAGAGCGAGAGGCGCAGCGATTGCGTGAGCGCCCTCCAGGGCAGCCACCTTGGCCAGTTCGGGATGGGTCAGGTCGTCCCCGGCGAACAGTGCCAGCCGCCCCCAGGGCAACTCCAGCGTTTTCAAGTCGTCCCCCGGCAGCGACCAGGCGTGGCGCTCGCAGTGATGCAATTGCCGCTGCAGGCCCCGCACACCCTCGCAATCGACCAGCACCGTGGCCAGGCTGAAGCCCCCGGGCGCCGGCACCACCAGGGAAGTACACAGGGCGAGTTGCTCGCGGCCGGCACAGGCGGCCTGCAGGGCGCTGATTGCGCGCGCGCCCAGGCCCGCCGCGGCCTTCAGGTCCGCGCCGGGCCCGGGGCCATAACAAAACAACTCCGGCAGCACCGCCAGCACGGTATCGGCGGGCAGCCCGGCTACCAGGGCCGCCAGTTCCGCAAGCGCCGCTTCATCCTGCGCGACCGGGCACAAACAGGCTACGGTAACGGCGGTCGCGGCGGGACCACAAGTCTCCCCCTGCGGCGCCCGCACTATCGGGCCGTAGAGCTCGGGCCGGCGCACCGCGAATATCCGGGTCCCGTCCGGACGCCGTTTGTCATCGGCCTGCGCCAGCTCGATATCGGCGCACAGCACCGCCTCCCCCACGGCCGGCGCCCGCGCCAGTACCTCGCCATCGGGTGCCACCACCTGGCTCTCTCCCGCCCCCTGCAGGAAACGCAGCGGGATATGGGTCTGGGCGCTCACCGCCTCCAGCAAGTGCTCGGGTATCAGCGGCCCCACCTTGTTGGCGGCCACCAGGAACACCTTGTTCTCCGGCGCCCTGGCGGGTACGTGGAGACTGGCCTCGTCCAGGGCGAAGGAGTTGAGGGAATCACAGAACAGTTGCGCGCCGCGCAGGGCCAGGCCCCGCGGCGTTTCGAAGGTGACGCCGTCGCGACAGGGAAACATCGCGATACGACCGAAGGGGGTCGCCACGACATCGCTGCAGCCGGCGGCCCGGATAAACCAGGTATTCTCATGGCCCATCAGGGTCTGCTTGTCGGCGATGCTGACCAGCTCGCCGGCCGGATCAAACAGCAGCGAACTGATAGTCAGAGCCCCGGCCCGCCTGCGCAGGCTGACATTGATGCAAATATAGCAGCGATGGCGCGCCGCGCGCCCGGCAATCGCCTTCAGAAACGGCCCCCGCAAATCCAGGGATACCTCCCAGGCGTGGCCGGCATCATCGTACCAGGAGATATGGTTGCAGAATTCCGGCAGCACCATCAGTTGCGGCCCCTGCCCCGCCGCCCGGTCTATCATCCGCAGGCAGGTGGAGAGGTTATCCTGCACATCCGTACCGGAGGCAAACTGCAGGGCCGCCACTGTCGCCATCGCGCCATTCTCCTTGCTACCAAATCCCATAATGTTATAGTTTTATATCATTATCGGCAATTGCTACGCAGCGCCAATAGCCGGCCGCAGACGGGCCGATACCGGCGGCGACAGAGGCGAACGACCAGCGGCCCGGCATTATTGACTTTAATCAAATGAAAATGGCGTTCTTCAACAATAATAACGGTCAGTCCTGTCTGCACCCGGACAGTGATCCAGAGCTATTCAATTCGAGGGAAGTGTATGCGTGCCAATTCGTTCAGCCAGCGCCGTATGGCAACCGCCGTTGCCGTGGCTGTGTTTTCCCTGCTGGAGTCGGGCCAGCTGGCCGCGCAGGAGACGCTGGTGCTGGAAGAGACCATCGTCACGGCCCGTAAAAGGACGGAATCACTGCAGGACATTCCGCTCTCCATCAGCACCATCGGTTTCGAGGAGATCGAACGCCTGGGCGTCACCCGCACTATCGACGTCGCCAAACTGACCCCGGGCCTGACGTACAACCGGGGCATAGGCGGCGGCGATATCAGGCCTGACATTCGCGGCATCACCCAATTGTCCGGGCGCAGCAACGTCGCCATCCTCGTCGACGGGGTCGACATGACCACCGACGCCCTGACGGGCACCGGGGCCGGACAGCTGGTCGGCATGGGCCTGTATGACCTGGAGCGGGTGGAAGTGGTGAAGGGACCGCAGAGCGCCCTGTTCGGCCGCAACGCCTTTGGCGGCGCGATAAGCTACATCACCAAGCGCCCCACGGAGGAGTTCGAGGGGCGAGTGGACCTGGATGCAGCGGAGTACGATACCTATCGCGGCAAGCTGGGGGTGTCCGGCCCGATCACCGATCAGTTCCTGTACCGGTTCAATTACGCTCACGACGAAACCGAGGGCTATTACCGGCACCCGGAGACCGGCGCGAAACTGGGTAAGTACGACACCAATGCCGTGTCACTGGCGCTGCAGTGGGTCCCCAACGACACCCTCAGCAACCTCACGCGGCTGGACTACAGTGACCAGGACCAGAGCCAGAACGCAATCGCCAACGCGGCCTACAACAAGTGCGAGGAGATTCGCGGCAAACCCAACCCCACCCCCTTTGCCGATGGCACCTCTACTATTGTCGATGGCGGCTGCGAGTTCGACGCCTTTGTGGGGCCCGATTTCAGCAACCTGCCCGCGGTGACGTTTGGCGAGAACGTGCCGATCTACCTCGGCGATTTACCCAGCGAGCTCAAGCAGCGCGATATTCACCTGTCACCGGAAGGCGTCCGCGGCCTGGGTAACGACGTGACCTTGCTCAGCAACCTGCTGGAATGGGAGCCTGCCACGGACTACCTGCTGGTGTCCAATACCGCCTTCATTCACCACACCGGCTACGACAATTACGATCTCGACCAGCAGGGTACGGCCACATCGGTGCAGTCCCTGTCGCTGGCCGGGTTTTCCTTTCCCTGGGTGAGTGAGACCAACCCCCTGAACTTCCAGTACGACAATGAGTTCGACCGGGATGTGTTCTTCCAGGACTTCCAGTTCGTATTCGACACCGGCAACGACATGGAGTGGCTGGTCGGCGCCGAGTACTACGAGGAAAAGTTCGACCAGAAGAACTGGCAACGGGCGAACCAGGCGGTAACCCGCGGCGACCGCAGCCCCACCGCTACCGGCAACCTGCTGACCGGCACCTGGGTGGATGTAACCGGGTCCACACCGGCGCCGGAATTCGAGTTCTCCGATGCCACGGTAACGGGCACCCTGCCCCTGCGCCAGAAACGCACCACCAAGGTGGGCAGTTTCTACGGCAGCTTTGACTGGCAGTTTACCGAGCAGTGGGACCTGAACCTGTCGGCCCGTTACCAGAAGGAAAAAGTGAATATCGATTTCACCGCGCAGGACACCACCTACCTGGTGCCGGCCTATCCGGATGAGAAGGCCGGGGTGTTCTACCCCAGTATCCCGCTCGCTCCCGGGCAGACCTGCGCCGGGGTACCGTCGCCGTCGGGCAACCTGTGCTCCGTGGGCGAAGCCCCGCTGTACCACGGGCCCGACAAGATCAAGGGCAACGAATCCTACTCCGCGTTCAACCCCCGCGGCGCGCTCACCTACCAGTGGAGTGACGACGTCATGGTGTACGGCTCGGTTGCCAAGGGCACCAAACCGGGAGGTTTCAACTTCAACGCCAACCTGCTCGACCTGAACCAGTCCTACGACCCGGAAGAGCTGATCGCCTACGAACTGGGCTTCAAGTCCACCCTGCAGGACGGCCGGACGCAACTGAATGCCACCGCCTTCTTCAACGACAATACCGACAAGCAGGCCAACGATATCCAGTACAGCGATTCCGGCGGCGCCCCGGAGATCTTCGTCAACAATATCGGCAAGGTGGAGACCTACGGCGTGGAGTTCCTGTTCTCCACCTCGCTGACCGAGGGCCTGTTCCTGGACCTCAACTACGTATATACCCACACCGAAATCAAGCAGTATGACCAGGCCCGCAGCCCCGACGGCGACCAGCAACTGGACCTGGAAGGTGAGAAGCTGCCCTGGTCACCGGATAACAGCGCCCTGGCCACCCTGCGCTACGAGCGCAACCTGAACGCGGACATGACCCTGATCAGCCGCTGGGATACCCGCTATATGTCCGAGCGCAACCTGGATCTCGAGGGCGAGGTGCAGTTCGAGGCGATCACCGTCAGCAACTTCCAGGTGGGCATCACCACCGAGAGCCTGGAGCTGATCGCCTACGTGGACAACGTGTTCGACGACCGCACACCGGAAAACGGTGTGACCTTCGTCAACTTCTTCCAGGCCTTCCAGGACCTGGTGGCCGCCTACCCCGCCGACAAGCGGACCTTCGGGATACGCACCAGCTACCGTTTCTGACGGCGGCTAGAACTCTTCCAGCAGGCGTCCCCGCCCGGTAATCCGATCGTGGACGCCGCAGGCCCGCAGGGCGTGCCAGACGGTCGCCACGTTGATAGGAATAAGCGGTTTCTGCAGCGTGTGCTCCAGGGTGGGGAACAGGTCGACGGTTGACAGGTTGGTGCCGCACTGCACGATGGCATCGACGCCGTCATCGTCCACGTCCCGCACCGCCTGCAGCACTTCCTGTATGGAGGTCTCCGCGATGGCGGTGGCCGAGGGGCGGTTGAGACCGCGCACATGCCTGACCTCGAAACCGATCTCCTCGAAATACTGGCGCACATTGGCATCCCCCACCGGCGGATAGGGGGTTATGACCGACAGCGTTTTCGCCCCGAAGCAGTCCAGCGCCTCGCGCGCGGCGGCGGCGCCGGTGGTGAGGCCCACGTCACCTATATGTTCGCGTATACCCTGCTCAAACAGGATACTGCCCTCCTCCCCTCCCCAGAAGGTCTCCGCCGACATGCCCAGCATGATGTGGCTCACCTCGGCCGAGAGCACATTGCGCAACGCGATGGGAATCTCGCCACGCATGATCTCCAGGAAGCGTTCGAATACAGTGTCGGAATCGTCCCCGGTGGACTCGACCTCGTCGGCCCAGTTGCGCAGTTCGATCCAGAACCGCGAAGGGTGCCAGGTGACCCCGTCCAGGATAAATTTCTGCAGGTCGTACTCCACCCCGGTATTGGTGGACGGGATGACCACGCCTATGCGGGCGCGGCTGGCAAGCTGGTAATTTTCCATCGAGTCTTTACTCCAGGTTCTTGAGTTGCACGCAGGGCCGAACCCTGTGCAAGGGGGTGGTCAGGAATCCGGGGGCACCTCACCCCGCAGTACCGCCTCGAGATAGTCAGGCGCGATAAGGTGGCAGTAATAGGTACCCTTGAACCGGTCCGGCATCGGGATCCACCAGGCGAAGGGCACGTACAGGGCCCGGGATTGCAGGTGCAGCAGCCCCGCCTCGTCCCGTTGCAGGGGCTGGAACGGCCAGGGTCGCAACCACATCGGGCCGATGAAGGTGGTTTCCTCCGGGTCGACCCGCAACCGCTCGGCCGCGATCGCCAGGTCCGCGCGGGGTATGCGGTTGAGCAACGCGGCCAGCATTTCCCGACCCACCTTGTCGCAACTGCCGTCTCCCCGGGCGACCGGCGCCTCCTGCCCCGTTGCCGTGCGGTGGGCGGCGTTGATCCGCTCCGCCGTTTTCATCTTGCAGGACACCACCCGCGCCATGCCCCCCTCGGCGGGTAGCGGGTTGCTCCAGTACTGCTGTACCGTCAGGGGTGAACTGCCGGGTTTGGAACGGACGAAGGCCTCGTAATCCGTGATGGTGACCACATTGGCGGCGAGCTCGGTGCCCGCCACCACCTGCTGGGCCCAGGCGCAGAATACCGACCCGGGATCACCCTGCTCAGACCGGGCGCCCGGGGAAATGAGCAGCAGGAGTAACAGCCCGCAGGCGCGGCACGCCTTAATGTTCTTCAAAAAGCCTCCCCAGGTGGTCGTACTGGTCCGTCACCCCGCAGCTGCGCAAGGCATGCCACACCGTGGCGACATTGATGGGCAGGACCGGCTTGGCCAGCCACTTCTCTATCACCGGGAACAGGGTGGCGGTGGAGAGATTGGTGCCCACCTGGATGATGGCGTCCACGTCATCGCCGTCCACCCGGCGCACGGCGTCCATCACCTGGTGATCCGGCAGCAGCGCAATGGCGTCGTGGGCGTTCTCGCAGCGCAGCCCCAGGACCTGCCTGACGTTATAGCCCGAATCCTCGAAGAACAGCCGCACGTTCTTGTCGCCGATGGGCTGGTAGGGCGTAATCACCGCGATATTCTTGTTGGCGTTGCCGGCCACCCCCAGCGCCTCCAGGGCGCTGATCACCGCGTTGGCGCCCGTGGTCAGGCCGGTGTCGTGTCCCACCGCCTCCTGGATGCGATCCACGAAACCGTCATTGCCCTTGATGCCCCCCCAGAAGGTCTCCGCCGACATCCCCATCATCACGTGGTCCGGCTTGCAGGTCATCAGGCTGGCGATGGAGGCGCCAATGGTCTGGCGCAACATATCCAGGAACTTCATGAAGTTTTCGTCGTCGCTGAGATCCACGTGCTCTATCATGAAACGACTGAAATGCCAGGTGACCCCGCGGGGGATTATCCGCTGGCAGTCGTATTCCACCGCGGTGTTGGTGGAGGGGATGATCACCCCCAGCCTGGCGCGGTGGCCGATGTAATTGTCCAGGTGACCGTCGGTATGCTGGTCCCTGTCGCGGGTTTTTGCCAGGTCTATCTGTCCCTGGGGTATGCTCATCGTTGCCCTCCTGGCGCCTTGCGGGTCGCGCCGGTTGTCACGCCAGCGCCTCGCTGTCCCTGACGCAGTTGATCATGGCGCGCTCCAGCAAAAAGGCCTTTGCCTTCACCGGGTCGGCGGCCGTTTCCATCAGCATTTGCTGGCGCGCCTGCTGGGTCGCCATATCCCGCGCCTCCATCAACTTCTTGTTGGCGATGGTATGCTCCTGCACGAAGCGCACCGCCAGGTCGCGGCGCTGGCGGTTGTAGTGCTCGAATTCGGCCAGGTGGGGCGCGCCATCCCTGATAATCCGCACCAGCTTGGCGGCCAGGTTATTGCCGTCGTGCAGGCCGCCGTTCATGCCCATGCCCCCCAGGGGGTTGTTGATATGGCAGGCGTCCCCGGCCAGCAGCACCCGGCCCTTGAAATAGGTTTCGGCAACCCGCTGGTTGACGTTGTACAGGGTGCGGTGGCCGATGTGGTAATCGCCCTCCTTGTCCCACAGGTGGTGCAGTCGTTCCTGTATAAAGGCGTCGGACAGCAGGCGAGCCTCGTCCTCGGCGGTTTCCGGGGTAGTGGGAAACAGCACCCGCCAGAGCTTTTCCGTGCGCAGTATCACGCACCACTCCTCGGGGTCGGAGACGTAGTTCACCCAGGCGAGGTCCTCGAATACGTCCTCGAAGGGAAAGTCGGTGCTGACCACCAGGAACTTCTCATTGTAGGTGAACCCCAGGTAGTCGATATTGGCGAGCTTGCGGATACGGCTGCGGGCGCCTTCCGTGCTCACCAGGAAATCCGCCCACACGGTCTCGCCGCCGGCGGCCGTGTCCAGCTGCACCGCCACGTGGTCGTCGTCCTGCTCGAAGCCGGTCACCTCGCAGCCGAACCGCACCGACGCGCTGGGCAGCTGAGCCAGCCGGTCCACCACGAGGCGGGTGAACTCGTACTGCTCCAGCTGCAGGCGGAAGGGAAAGCGGGTGCTGTCGGCGATCAAGCTCATGTCGAAGCTCGCCACTTCGCCGCTGCGGCGATCTCGGTACTGGTAGCGATCGGCCACCAGGCCTTTTGCCAGCATGGCCTCGATCACCCCGAAGCCCAGCTCGGCGATCATCTCCAGGCTGGGAGGATGGAAGGTGGAGGCCCGCAGGTCTACCGGCAGTTGCGCTTCCTTCTCCAGCAGCAGCACATCGATATCCCGCTGTGCCAGGTACAGCGCCATCAGGCAGCCCACCGGGCCGGCACCGGCGATTACGACGGAGGTTGTTGGCTGGCTCACCACTGCTCCCCCACACTCAGCCCACGGCACAGGGCAGGCAGGCGACTATATCCTCCACGGACATCACATCCGCGTACTTGGCGTGCATGTCGTGCAGGTTGGCCCGGTGGGCGTCGTTGTTGCGGTCCCCTACCGCCTCGCGCGCAACCACGACCTGGTAGTCATACTGCAGGCCGTCCACCACCGTGGCCCGCACGCAGCCGCTGGTGGTCAGGCCGGTCACGACCAGCGAGTCCGCCCTCACCGCCTGCAGGCGCGCGACCAGGTCGGTACCGTGGAAGGCGCTGGCCCACTGCTTTTCGATGAGTTCGTCACCGGGCTGGCGGTCGAGGCGCGGATCGACCCGCACCCAGTCGGAGTCGGGCGTGAGCAGGTTCAGGGCCTCGATACGGCGGCGAAATACCCGCGCCTGGTTGGGGCCGTGGTACACCACCGTTGTAAAAAACACCGGCAGGCCGCAACTGTGAAACTCGCGCAGCAAACGCTGGTTGGCCGCCACCACCTCGGGGCAGTCGCAACCCAGGGGACACGCCGGGTCAGTGAAGCCCCTGATCATATCCACCACCACCAGCGCCGGCTTGCGGCCCAGGCCCAGGCTGTTGCGTTCAAGATCCATGGTTCAACCCCCGCATTGCCGGAAAAAATCGGCGATTGTGTCCGCTACTGTATCCGCCTCGCGCTCGCAGACATAGGTGCGCTCGCCCCCTGGCAGCTCTGCTTGCCGTCCGTTGCGGAGCAGCGCCACCGTGGGCGCCACTGCGCCGTACAGGGGGTCGGCATCGCCGGCGAACACCAGCACCGGACACTGCAGGGCCGGCAACTGGCCGCCGAAATCCTGTTCGGCCACCGCCCGGTAGGAGGCCTGGTAGGCGGCGCCGGCGGCAAACGCCAGGCACAGTTCCCGCTGCGCCAGCTCCAGCGGCGCCCGGGCGTCCTTGTCCCGTATCCGCTGCCACATGCCCTGCAGGTGGGAGCCATCCTCTGCCAGGGGAAACGGGGCCGCCCGCTGCGGCAGGCTGCGCTGCAGGGACGCGCCCAGCAGGGTCGGGCCGGACAGCACCATGGTCCGCGCGGTACCGGGATAATCGTGCTCCAGTTGCACCGCGACGGCGGCGCCGGTGTGGTGACCGAAAACATGACAGGGGGCGATGCCCAGCCCGCTGACCAGAGCGTGTATGGCGGCCGCGTAATCGCCGACCCGGTGTCCGTCGGGATCGCCGCGCAGGGCGTCGCTGTTGCCAAATCCGGGGGTGTCAGGCGCCACCAGGAAGAACCGGTCCGCCAGCAAGCGCATCATAGGCTCGTACATCGCCGAGGAACTGGGGCTCTGGTGCAGCAATAACAGGGCCGGCCGCCCGGCCTCCCCCGCATAACGGTAATGCAACTGCCCCCCCGGGGCATCGAAATAGGCGCGCCGCACCGCCACGGTACTCACGGCCCGGATTCCTCCAGGGAGACACTCACCCACTTCAGTTCGGTGAACTCCTCGGTGCTGTACTTGCCGCCACTGCGGCCGATACCGGACATGCCGAAGCCGCCTATGGGCGCCAGCGCATTGCTCTGGAAAGCGTGCATGCCGATATGCACGCTGCCACTGCGTATGCCCCGGGCCGCGCGCAAGCCCCACTGGATATTATGCGTGAGCACCGCGGCCGACAGGCCGTACTGGCTGTCGTTAGCCACCGTGATGGCTTCCTCGAGGTTGTCGACCGCCACCACAGAGGTGACGGGGCCGAAGCTCTCCTCGCGCCACACCGCGCTGGCGCGATCGGGATTCAGCAGCACCGTGGGCCGGATGGTCAGGCCGCGCAACAGCGCGCCGCCGGTCAACAGGGTCGCGCCGGCGGCGACGGCGGCGTCGATATGCCCAAGCACCCTGGTCACCGCCGCGCGATTGATGAGCGGGCCATACTGGGTGCGCTCGTCGCGCAACTCGCCCAGGTGGATGGCTTCCGCCTGCGCTTTGAGGGCGGCGATAAAGTCGTCGTAAACCGGCTGTTCCACGATGATGCGCGAGTTGGCCATGCAGATCTGGCCGGCGTGGGTAAAGATCCCCTGGGCGGCTATGGCCGCCGCCGCCAGGGGATCGGCGTCGCGCAATACCAGCAGTGCGCTCTTGCCCCCCAGCTCCAGCTGGCAGCGCCGCATATGGCGCATGGATTCGGTGCCCACCGCCACCCCGGTGGCGGTGGAGCCGGTCAGGGCCACGCAATCCACCCCGGCGTGGGCCACCAGCGCGCTGCCGCACTGCGCCCCGAACCCCGTCACCACGCTGACGGCTGCCGGCGGCAGGCCCGCGTCCAGCAGGATATCGGCGAAGCCCAGGGCGGTGAGCGGGGTCTCCTCCGAGGGCTTTATGATGAGGCTGTTGCCCGCTGCCAGCGGGAAGGCGCTCATCTTGGCCAGCAGGGACAGGGGCGCATTGTAGGGCGAGATGACTGCCACCACCCCCAGCGGCTCGCGAAACACCATGGACAGGCGGTCGGGCCGGTCGTTGGGAAAGGTATCACCGTACAGGCGACGCGCCTCACCGGCGGCCGTGCGCAGCAAATCGACGGTGTAGCGAATCTCGAAGCGGGCCTTGGTGACAGCGCTGCCGCTCTCGTCGATGAGGGTTTCCAGCAGGCGCTGCTCGCCCTGCCCCGCAACAATATCCGCGGCGCGCAACAGCACCGCCTCGCGCTCAGCCGGCGCCAGTGCCGACCACTGTTCAAAGCCGCTGCGCGCTGCCCCGACCGCCAGTTCGACATCGGTCGCGCCGCCGCGTGCCACACGGGCCAGCAGGCGCTCGTCTTCCGGCGCCAGCACCTCGAAGCACTCCCCCGACGTTGCCGGCTGGCGGCGCCCGCCGATAATCAGCCGGTGCATTGGCAAATCATTGTCGTCTGTGCTGCTCACAAATTTTCCGCTAGCCCTGGCGGGTACCGAACTGGGCCTGTTCGCTGCCGGCTATTTCCATCTGGGCGGCCATCAAACGGCCGCGCTCGGCCGGGAAGGCCTGCACCAGGCCCATGCACAGGTCGCGCATGGAGCGTGCGGGCACGCCGTGGTTGCCGGTGCCGCCGCCGGTGCCCGCAGCCTTGACGCAACAGGTGGCCAGGCTGAAGGCCGCCTCCGACACCACCCCTTTGCACAATCGCCAGCGCTTCACCACGTCCTCCTTGGGCAACAGCGGTGGGTCGCAGCTTTCCAGTTCCACCTGCCGGCGCAGCCACACTGCCGCGGTTTCCAGTTCCACCATCATCCTGCCTATCAGTTCCTGCTGGTAGGGCGCGGTGCCCACCGGCTTGTCGCTGTCGGCGAATGTCTTGCTGCGCAACTGGCCGATGGTATATTGGTACAGCGTGTAGGCCGCTCCCAGGTAGACCGCGATACCGGCCACCTGGTTGCCGACAAAACTGCCGCGGCTCATCTGCATGCAACGGGTAAACGCGGCGGGTATGGCCAGGGCGTCCTGCGCGGCGACGAATACATCCTTGAGGATAATGCCATGGGTGGCGGTGCCACGCATACCGATGGCGTCCCAGTGCTCCCGTTCACTGACCCCCTCGGCGTCGCGCTCCACGAAAAAAGTGCACAGGCCCGCGGCGGTGTCATAGCCGGTAAGGCTGGCAGTGACCAGGTAGCGGTCGGCCACCCCGGTGGCGCAACCGAAGGATTTCACGCCGTTGAGCAGGTAGCCGCCCTCGACCTCGGTGGCGGTAGTACCGATGGTAATGGCGGCTTTTTCGGACTTTTCCGACTCGCTGGCGAAATTGGCCAGCCAGCGGCCGCTGCCGCCCATTGTGGTGAGCACCTGCTCGGCGAAGGCGCGCACCTGGGGCGCCTCTTCCTCTGTGAACAGCCCCTCTTCCAGGGCCTCCAGCGCCAGCAGGCCGCGGGATGCCGAGCTGCAGTGGAAAAAGAACGTCAGGGCCGTGGAGGGACAGGCGGTGCCCAGGGCGAAGGTCGCGGCGCAAAGATCGCGCAGGCCGCCGCCCAGGCCGCCATAGGCCTCGGGGACGATCAGCCCCAGCAGCCCGGCCTCGCTGAGGGTTTTCACATGCGGGACATGGAACTCGCCCCTGGCGTCCACCTCGGCGGCCACTTCCCGCAGCGCCGGCAGCACCGCTTCCACTTTCCGCGCCCGGTCGATTTCCGCCGGCGTCATGTCCTCGATCAGGAACTGGCCCGTCAGTTTACTCATATCGCTGTCCTCTCCCTGCCGGCCAGGAACCCGGCCACTGCTCATGTTCACCTTGTTATTCGTCCTCGCCAATCAACAGGGCGCGCTGGGCAGCAACCGCCTCAGCGCCGATCATGGCGGTAATGCGCTCCCAGACAGGATCGACATCGGGATCAAAAATAATGCGCTTGTTGCGCAGGTTGCGCCGGGCCAGTTCTGCATCCGTGACGCCCTCCCGGGCCGCGGCGGATACCCCGTTGCGCAGCAGCGTGAACCAGTGTTGCTGGTAGGCCTCCACGGCGGTGTCGATGCCGGCAAAGGCCTCGGCGGTGGCCCTGTTGGCCAGCATCCAGGGGGACATGACGGCGTGCTGCCGGGGTGACAGCTGCGCCTGGCTCAGGCCCTCTATGGCTGCGGCCGCCTCGTAGGCCGGCGTCAGCGGCGTGAACACCTCGTCCATGTAGGCCAGGTTGGCGCCGAGATCCAGCCGCGGGATCAGGTCCAGGTGGAAGGCGAAGTGCTCCCCCGCCTTGACTGAATCGAGCGTGAAATGCGGCACCGGGCTGGCGGCGGGGGTAAACGCGAACAACATATGCGAATCGAGCTGGATGGGCGCCACCGCCAGGGAGCAGGTCACGACCCGGAACAGGCCGCCGCCCTGGAACAGGCGCACGTTGCCCACCTCGCCCTGCACCATGGGCAACCGGCTGATCAGCGGCAGGTAGGCTCCCCCGTCGCTGCCGGCAAGCTCCTCCAGCTCCAGGGTGTCGATCAGGCGTTGCAAGGTGGTGTCGAACAATTTGTGCGGGAGCGACTCTCCCACTGCCTGTGCCGGTGCCTGTGACATCGAAGTCTCCTTGTTCCTTATCGTTGGTCAGCCGCGCCAGTGTGGACCGCACCGGCTGCCCCCACCTTGATTTTTCTCAATATCAACGCACGATGGCAGCGGCCAGTCGCCAGGGCCGGTTGGCCAGCAAGTCGGTATTGCGCGACACCACCTTGTGGGCGGCGTTGGCCGGGCGCACGGTGGCGCTGCTGATGCCCGGCTGCGCCGGACAGCGATACCACTCGGGCTGGCTCAACAGGCCGTCGAAGGCCCGTTCCTCCCAGGGGGTCATCACGGTGAAATCGGTCTGCAGGCTGGTGATGAAACCCGGGCCGTGCGCCAGGGTATCGGGGGCCACCAGCAGGTTGATGCGGTTCTCGGCGGATCGTTCCAGCAGGCCGGTGGCCAGCTCCCAGTCTTCCAGGGGCGACAGCGGCACCACCGCGATCTCCACTCCCGCCATGGCCAGCAGGCGAAAGGTCTCCGGGTAGATACTGTCGTCGGACGCGAGTACCGCGACCCGGCCTATCGGCAGCTCGATGGCGGTGAATTCCCGGCCCAGTTCACAGCCGGCATGGCGCCGGGAAAAATGCACCTGCTCCTGGGCGTACAGCAGGCCGTCGGCACCGACCAGCACCGCGCTGTGGCGATAGCCGTCGCGCTCACCGGCGCGGATAACGGAGGTCGCCACCACGGCCTCGCCGCAACGCCCGGCCAGGGCTGCAATCACTCGCTCGCCAAAGGCAATGGCGGCCTCGGTATCACTCGCCGGTCCGGGCAGGGGCGGCAGCGCCACCAGGCGTGCGCCTGCGGCCACCGCCTCGCCCAGTCGCCGGCAGGCCTCGTCCAGGTCGGTGGTGTCGGCCAGCTGCACGACGGCTGCCGACACCTCGGCCGGCCCCTGCATGGGCGGCAGTGGCTGCCGCGCCGGGTCTTCGGCGATGGCCCGATACAGCTCGGGGCGGCGACTGCGAAATACGTCAGTGCCGTCGGGACGGCGCTTGTCATCGGCAAGGCTGACCTCGATATCCGCGAAGATATACTCCGCTTCGTGGCGCGAGGCGATGGCCAGCACAGTCCCATCCGGCGCCACCACCTGGCTCTCTCCGGCACCGCTGAGGAACGCCACCGGGATGCCGGTGGCGGCACTGATTCCGTCCACCATGTCCTCGGGCACCAGCGGCCCCACCTTGTTGGCGGCGACCACGAACACCTTGTTCTCAGCGGCCCGCACCGGGATATGCAATGAGGCCTCGTCGGTGGCGAAGGAGTTGAGGCTATTGAGCATGACCTGGGCACCGTTGAGCGCCAGGCAACGCGGCGTCTCGTTGATGACGCCGTCCATGCAGGCATACATGCCGAGGCGCCCCAACCCGGTGGCCACCACCGGTCCCTCGCTGCCCGCCGGGGCCAGGAAATCGTTCTCGTGGCCTATATAGATCTGCTTGGTATTGTCCGCCAGCAGTTCGCCAGCGGGCGAGTACAGCAGGCTGGAACCGGTGGCACTGCCGTCATCGCGCTGCACCGTGCAGTTCACCACCACGTGGATATCCAACTCCCGGGCCCGCTCGGCGATGGCCGCCAGGAAGGGCCCGTCCAGGCGCACTGCGGTGTCGAAGCAATGCTGCTTGTCCTGGTACCAGGACAGGTAATTGCAGAACTCCGGCAATACCACCAGGTCGGGACGGCAGCGGCTGGCCTTATCGAGCCACGCAAGGCAATTGGCCAGGTTCGCCTCCACATCGGCGCCCACATGGAACTGGGCCGCTGCTACCCGGACAGTCTTGGTTTCGCTCATAGGGGACGGGTCCCACCGTATCAATACAATAAAAGAGGTCAGGTTCTACCAGCTTAGCGCTGCAGGCGAGGGCGGCGGATGACAAAAATCAAATGCCCGCGCACCGCGAATGTTATATTCCTATAACTTCTGGCTTCCCGCTACCGCACCGGTCAACCATGCCCGACTACCTGTTGCTCAAATTTGCTCACATCATGGCGCTGGTTTACTGGCTGGGGGGCGATCTCGGCACCTTCCTGGCCAGCCGCCAGGTCATCAACCCCGGACACTCCCCCGAAGCCCGGCATGTGGCCCTGCGCATCATGCTGGCCTGCGACATGGGCCCCAAGCTGGCGATGCCGCTGATACTGCCGCTGGGACTGCAGCTGGCCTACCTGAGCGGCAGCCTGGCGATTTCCATCCCGGCGCTGATCGCCGCCTGGGTGCTGTGCCTGTACTGGTTCGGCGTGGTGCTGGTGCTGTTCGCCAACGAGGGCAAGCCCTTTACCGTCCGCCTGTCGACCATCGATTTCTACTTCCGCATCGCCGTGGTACTGGTACTGCTGGGCTACGGCGGCAGCCTGTTGCTGGACGCTGCAACCCCGCGCTGGGTGGCGTGGAAACTGCTGGTATTCGCCGCCATGGTCGCCTGCGGTATCGCCATCCGCCTGCACCTGAGGCCCTTCCCGGGCGCCTTCGGCGCGATCATGAGCGGCGGCCCCAACGAGGACGCCAACCGGGTCATGGCACTTTCGGTACAGCGCTGCAGGCCGTTTGTATGGCTGATCTGGGGAGGGCTGTTTCTCAACACCGCCCTGGGAATCCATCTGGTGAACTAGTTTCCACCGCGGGACGTATGGCCTTTAACAACAATAAAGCGAGACCACAACATGCCAGACCAGGGTAACTCTGCACCAGCGGGAAAATTCCTCACCATAGGCCTCAACCCCGGTATCTTCGGCCGCAACATGGTGACCTTTTATCTCGCCTGCTACGCGGCCATTATGCTCGCCACCTTTATCCCCCAGACCCAGCCCTTCCTGCTGGAGGAAGTGCTGGGGCTGGAGCAGTCGCGCCAGGGAGTGGTCAGCGGCAACCTGAATTTCTGGGGCGAGATCGTCATCATTGTCACCGTCGGCCTGTGGGGCTCGCTGTCCGACCGCATAGGACGGCGCGCGGTCACGGCCATGGGCTTCGTGCTGGTCGCCGCGGGCATCTTCATGTACGGCTTCGCCCGCGACATTCCGGGCCTGTTGCTGGGCAGGGTGATTTACTCCGCCGGCATCGCCGCCGTCAGTACCATGATCATCACCCTGATGGCCGACTATGTCAGCAATCCCAGCCGCGGCAAGGCCACGGGCTTCCTGGGCATCATGAACGGCCTGGGGGCGATGACCGCGGCCCTGTTCCTGCTGAAGCTGCCAGCGATGTTCAAAAGTGGCGGTATGGACGCCGAGGCTGCGGCGCTGGCCACCTACTCGGTGATGGCCGCGGTAACCCTGGCTATCGGGGTGGCCATGTACCTGGGACTGAGCCTCGGCACCCGCCAGACCCACGAGGAACGGCCGCCCATGCTGCGCCAGTTGCGCGAGGGGATTGCAGAGGCCCGCCGCCCGGTCATCGCCCTGGCCTATACCTCCTCCTTCGTGGCCCGGGGCAACCTGGCGGTGGTCGGCACGTTCTTCACCCTGTGGGCCTCCATTTACGGCACCTCGGAACTGGACATGACCTCGGCGGAGGCCATCCGCAAGGGTGGCGGCATCCTGGCGATCTCCTACATGGCTTCCCTGCTGAGCGCCCCCCTGTTCGGAATCATGGCGGACCGCCTGAACCGCATCACCGCCCTGGCGATCAGCCTGCTGGTGGGCGCCGTGGGCTACGGCGGCACCTACTGGCTGCAGGACCCCTTCGGCGTTCCCACCATCATCTGCCTGATCTTCGTGGGCATGGCGGAGGTGGGCTGTATTATCACCAGCGGGGTACTAATCGCCGAGCAGGCGCCGGACCGCCTGCGCGGGTCGGTGGTGGGAGTATTTACCCTGACGGGCGCGGTCGGCATCCTGGTGGCCAGCGTGGTGGGCGGCTACCTGTTCGACCACTGGCTGAAAACCGGCCCCTTCGTATTTTTCGGCATTATCTCGGCGCTGGTGTGCATCTGGGCGCTGCTACTGCGCGGTACGCCCCTGCGCGCTGCCGGCGCTAAACACTGAGCCCGGTGAACAGGTCGCGCTTGTTGAAGCCGGCGGTCATGAAGCGCAGGAAGGCCTTGCCGGTGGTCAACCAGACCACCCTGGCGCCGCTGCGATCGGCCTTGAGGACACCGTCGACGAGATAGGGTGTCACCGTCTCCACCCTGTCGCCGAGGATATTGAAAATCTTCTTGCTCTTCTCCCACTCGGCCGAGGAGGTGTCGTAATCCCCCACCAGCAGGTCGGTGACCACGATACCAGGACTGAGGGTGCACACCTGCACCCCGGTGCCCTTCACCTCTTTCTGCAGCGCCTTGTTGATGTAGTTCACCGCGCGCTTGGTCGCGCCGTAAACGCACATGCCCGCCTGTACCTGGCCGCCGCTGCCAAAGCCTTCCATATTCCAGATCTGGCCGCCGCCCTGCCCCTGCATGCCGCGCAGCGCGACCCGGTTGGCCAGCAACAGGCCCCGCAGGTTGACGTCGACCACGCGCTGGATATCCAGTGCATCGGTCTCGGCCAGGTCGCGGCGCGGCGCGCTCACCCCGGCGTTGTTGATCCAGATATCCACCCGGGAAAAGCGCTGCGCGGCCATATCCCACAGGGCCTGCAGCTGCCCGCCATCGGTGATCTCGCAGGCCAGGCCCGTCACCTTGTCGGCGCCGTACCGGCCGCCGAGTTCAGCCACCACTGCATCGACTGAGGGCTGGTTCCTGCCGCTGATCACCACCCGGCAGCCCCGGGCCAGGAAATTCTCCGCCAGGCCGCGGCCGATACCGCGCGTACTCCCGGTAACTACCACCGTTTTCATACCACTCTCCTGACATCGACTTGTATTATTGATATATCATTATGACCCAAGCATGGACAAGACGCTATCGGCGGAGGACACCATGGGCGCAAAACCACCGGCTTTTGCGGTCGGCTCAGTGGGCTACAACCTGATGCTGCTGCGCGGCACCTGGCACGACCACATAGAACTGTATGAACTGGATGGCACCCCGCTGGCTGATGACTCCCAGGCCGGCAGCGGCAGCCCGGGACCGGGGCCCTTCGACAACCTGGTGTACATCGATTTCGACGGCGCCCGCCTGCAGCTGACCAATGTACACCTGCGCGGCCGGGCACTGGCGGCCAAGACCTTCACCGGCCAGTTGCGGGACAACCTGCTGGTGTTTGACCCGCTGGGACCCGGCGCCTACGAGAATGTCGGCATGTCCGGCGGCCCCGGCATACTCACCTTCAACGCCCGCAAGCTTGGAGCGGCCACCGGCGTCTACATGGAACCGGATTTCATCATGCTGACCGCCCCCGGGGAACGGGTGCGCCACACCGTGCTGTACCGCGACGGGGAGGCGGCGCGCACCCTGACCGCCCGGGGTACCCGCCTGTGGCCCACCTGCGACCGGCGCCACCCCCTGGACCCGCGCGGCCCCGAGGGTCCGGTGCATGAACAGCCCTTCAGCTCGACTATCTGGTGCCATCTGGCGGCAGACTCGGTAGACTGAACCGGTAAACCCGATACCCGCTGCGCATATCCCGGCGGCCTGGTGGCCGGCCTGCAGGAAAATGCACCGGGCAGCATCGACAATGAGAGCAGCACCCCATGGACAGCCTGATCATCGTGGCGGCTTTCGCCTGCGGCTTCGCCGCGCGCCAACTGGGCCAACCGCCCCTGGTGGGATACCTGGTGGCAGGATTCGCCCTGGGCCTCGCCGGCTACCAGTCCAGCGCCACCATCGAGACCATCGCCAACGCCGGCATATCGATGATGTTGTTCATCATCGGCCTGAAGCTGGACTTACGCAGCCTGCTGCGGCCGGAGATTTATCGCTCCACGCTGGAAAACGGCCTGGCCTTCGGCCTGGTCGTGTTCTGCTTCCTGCTGGTGATGGGCCTGCTGGGCCTGCCGCTGGTGGCGGATGTGAATTCGCAACAGGCAGCGCTGGTGGCCTTCGCGCTGGCCTTCAGCTCCACCGTTTGCGCGGTGTCCCTACTGGAAGCACACGGCGAATTCCGGGTGCGCCACGGCCAGATCGCGGTGGGCATATTGATCGTGCAGGACATTATCGCAGTGCTGTTTCTCACCGTATCCACGGGCAAGATACCCACCGCCTGGGCCCTGCTGCTGCCACTGCTGATCTTCACCCGCCCGCTGATCAGCTACCTGCTGCGCGCCAGCGGCCACGACGAGGTGCTGATACTGGCCGGGATTATTCTCACCTTTGCCGGGAGTTCCCTGTTCGAAACAGTCGGTATGAAAGCCGACCTGGGGGCGCTGGTCTTCGGCATGCTGGTGAGCGGCGACAAAAAAGCCGCGGAGTTGGCCAAGTCCATGATCAGCTTCAAGGACATTTTCCTGATCGGCTTCTTTCTCAATATCGGGCTGTCGGCCTCACCAACCCTGGAGATGCTGGGAATAGCCCTGCTGCTGTGCCTGCTGCTGCCGGTGAAGAGCGCAATCTTCTTCCTGTTGCTGTCCCGCTACCGGATGCGGGCCCGCACCGCTTTCCTGGCCTCGCTGGCCCTCAGTCAGTACAGCGAATTCGGCCTGATTGTCGCCGCCCTCAGCCTGAAGCTGGGCTGGCTGTCCGAAGACTGGATGGCGACCCTGGCCATTGCGGTATCCATTTCCTTCGTACTGTCCACGGCCATCAACGGCCGGGCCCACCCGCTCTACAGTCGCTTCCGCCAGCACCTGAGACGTTTCGAGACCAAGCTGGCGACCGAAGACGATCCACAGAGTCCCGCGCGCAACGTGGATGTGCTGATCATCGGCATGGGGCGGGTGGGCTCCGGCGCCTACGATGCTGTGGAGTCCCAGTACAACCTGCGGGTCTGCGGGGTGGATACCGACAAGTCCAAGTTCCCCCAGCACCAGGCCGCCGGGCGCAGGGTGATCTATGGTGACGCGGAGGACGCCGATTTCTGGGAAGGCATGCAGACCACCCGTTACAAGCTGGTGATGTTCACCATGCCATCGCTGGCGGAAATGGTCGACGCCGTCAGGCAATTGCGCAGCTCCGGCTACACCGGCAAGGTGGCCGCGGTCGCCAAGTACGAGGACGAGCGCGAGGCCATGAAGGCCGCGGGGGCGGATGTGGTGTTTAACTACTACGCCGAGGCGGGGGCCGGTTTTGCCGAACACACCCTGTCGAACCTGCTGGAACTGCTGCCCGAGAAACCCGCGGCACTGGTCGAGCAGGCCCAGGGCCGCCCAATTTGATTTTAGTCAAGCGCCCCCTGCAGGCCCTGGACTATGATCCTGACAGCAGGCGCGACCGGCGCGCATCACCAAGGAAACTCCCATGGCAGAACGTATCCTCACCCCCATCATAGACCTGGTGGAACAGTCCCCGGACGTCAACAACCGCGAGGTATTCAACCAGTTGTGGGCCATCCTGGCCGCCATGAACGACAAAATCCAGGCGCGGTTCCAACTGACCCTGGACCCCTGCTGCAAACGCTTCGAGGACTACAAGTCCATCAGCCGGGGCGACGGCGCCGAGGGCTCGCTGCACACCTACTCCGGGCCGGAGATCGACTGGTATGTGCACTCCTATATCGGTTCGCCGGAATCCAGCTTCACCAATATGCACATCACCGTCAGCCTCGGGCCCCAGTACCTGGTGCCCAATTTCGGCTTCGCCCTGGGCACGGTCCCCGACCTGTTCATGTACATGGATTATATACCCCGGGTCGACCTCGTCCCCGACCTCGACTACGTCGACCAGTACTACACCGAGGTGAACGAGGAATTCCTGGACCTGCAGTCAGACGAGCGTTTCAACCCCTTCATAAGCCGCGACCTCTATACCCGCGTGGCCATGACCCCCACCGCGGTGGCCTATACCGCCAAGGCACAGGACGACATCATCGACAAGGTGCGCGGCATCGCCTTTGAACGCCTGGAGCGCTGGCTGGGCTGGGTCGACAGTGCCAGCAAGACGCCACCGGAACAGCGCGCCGCCATCGCCGCCAGGGACGAGCGCCTGCGCCGCAATATTTGCGAGCGCGACCCCGCCAATAACCTGGGCGAGAAACTGTTTGGCAAGGACAACGCCGACGCCATGGTCGCCACCCTGTGGGGCGGCGCCCGCACCCTGCCGCGACCTACCGGCGAGTAACAGGCCACGCCCGGCCCGCCCCCGGCTCAGGCAGATTCGCTCAGGGGAGCGCCGGGGTTCCCCGCCGGCGCAGTGGCCCGCAGCGGTTGCTTCAGGGGTATCGTTTCCAACAGCGGCTGGATACCCTTTTCCAGCGCCGCGCGGCGCGATGGCGAGGGTATCGCGAACAGCTTCTTGCCGCGGTACTTCTCCACCGCGTCGGTGTCTATCAGCCAGCCGCGCTGCTCGATCAGGTCGCGGCGCATCTTGCGGAAGGTGCTCATGAAGCGATCCGACTTGACCGACACCTCGCTCTCGAGGTTCTCCGCCAGGTAGAAAGGCCTGGTCTGTTCGACGATGGCGGTGTCTTCCTGCAGGACTTTTTCCAGGCGCTTCAGTGAACCCTTGTCGAACAGCGGCGAGCGGAAAAAGTTGCGCACCTGTATGGCGAAGGTTTTGGTGGTGTGCTCATCAACCGGGGTGTTGGCGTCGAACATGACGATATGCATTTTCGGGTTGGCCTCGATGTGCATGCGCACCACGTGACCGGGCATGTAATAGGTGGGATGCACATAGGTCTTGGCCTGGTCCTTGCGGATAAAACGGCGCAGGCCACCCTTGAGCTGGGGCGGGTACATCTCGTTGGTGGAGGTGGCCCAGCAGTCGTGGCGGTCCAGCTTGATGATCTTGTTGCGCTGGGCGGTGTGCTTGTAGCCGAACATGGGGTGCACGAAAGAGGCATGGGCGATATCGATCCCGTTTTCCACCACCCGTCCGGCATCGGCCTGCCACACCCACTCGGCGGTTACGGCGCGCCATTGCGGGTCGTCATACTCCGGGAAGGGCGGGATGGGATAGCGCTCTGACTCCGACAGATCGCCCATGAACACCCACACCATGCCGTAGCACTCCTCGGTGGGGTAGCTGTCCACGCGCGCCTTGTCGGGAATCTTGCCGCTCTCCAGCTCCGAGGGTATGACCACGCACTCGCCCCCGCCGTTGTACTGCCAGCCGTGGTAGGGACAGGTCACATTGCCGTCGGTCACCCAGCCCTGGCTCAGGGAGCCGCCGCGATGCAGGCAGGTATCCGACAGGCAGTGAGCCTTGCCGTCGGCATCGCGAAACAGCACGAACTGCTGCCCCAGCAGCTTCACCCGCACGGGGTCCTTGCCGACCTTGTTGGACCACTCCGCCACATACCAGAGATTGATTAGCATCGCCCCGCCCTTCGCGCCCGAACAATTTGCAACAGGTTTTCATTATTGTCAGTTAAATCTGCAAGCAGGCTGATAATTGTCAATTTTCCAGGCACGGTTGGTGGCAGCATGGCATTCTGGACCCGATCCATGCAGCAGCGGAGCAACAGATGTCAGTCAGAGCACTTTATCGCGCTATCAGCATACCGGGCGCAACGCCGCCCTACGCCAGCGCCGCCCTCAAAGTCTACTATCCCGCCTGTTACGGCGGCAGCGAGGAGGAGCGCAACAGCGGGGTGATACCCGCGTCCAGCCAGGGCGCACCGTTCCCGGTGACCATCATCATGCCCGGGATCAACGTGGGGCCGGAAAGCTACGGCTGGCTGGCCCGGGAGCTGGCGACCCAGGGCATCGTCACCGTCACCTATAGCCTGGTCGCCGAGGAGATGCCGGGGTATATCAGCCTGACGCCCGGGCTGGCCCTGCCCCTGCTGCTGCCGGACCAGTTCGGCCAGAGCCCCTCCGCCACCGCCCTGGCTCCCATTATCGAGGACCTGGAGAAGCTCAATGCCCAGGGGGTGCTGGCGGGCTTGCTGGACCTGCAGAAAATCATCCTGGGCGGGCACTCTGCCGGGGGTACCGTGGCCCTGCTCAACGCCAGGCGCGACTGGTTTCCCGGGCTGTGCGCAATATTCACCTACGGCGCCCACGTCGGGGCCGCGACCGCCCTGGGGTATGCACCCCACAGCCTGTATCCGCTGCCACCTGACCTGCCCCTGCTGATCATGGGCGGCACCCGGGACGGCTGCATCGCCCACAGCGCCCAGCGCTATGGCCCGGACGAGGTATCCTCCCCCACTGCCCTGGTGGAGCGCACTTTCGACGAGGCCGTCAGTCGCGACCGGGGCGATTGCTACCTCGCCCTGGTGGAGGGGGCGAATCACTTTTCGCTGTCCTGGCCCCACGACGACAGTACCGGTCGCCCCTTTATCGACCTGCCCACCACCGGCTCCGATGAAGGGATCAGGGGGCTGCTCGCCAACCTCGTCACCCAGTTCATAGCCGCCACCGCCAGGGGCGACGAGCAGGCACGCGCCCGGCTGGAAACCATCCTCTTGCAGCCGCAGGGGTTCATCAGCCGGGGTGACCGGCGCTGACCACCCGGGGGTTTTGACAAATGGCAAAGACCCGGCGAGGCTAAGCCCCGATCATGCGGTCCATAAGCGCATGCAATAGCTGCGAACTGTAAACGACAAGGAACCCCGCCATGGCAGACGAGAAGCAACCCAGCAACTGGCAAAAGGCCATCGAAGGCGAGTGGCATGGCTGCCCCTCCCTGTTCGAGCACGACGGCACCCATGTCGGGACCAACAAGGTGAGCCGGGCCAGCGAGTTCAGGGACGGCCGCACTACCTACTGGATGGATACCCGGTTCGACGCCACCGGCCCGCTGATGGATCGCTTCGAGATCGGCGCCCGCATGGAGTTCGGGGTGATCGACTCCGACCAGGACCGCATCTATACCGGCCCGGATTTTGTCGGCTCCGGCCGCCCCTACGGCCTGTTGGTGGACTCCAACTACTACTCCCCGGGCTGGAACGTGAACCTGCGCACGGTCAACCACGTGGTGCCGGAACTGGGCATGCAGGTGTACTCCTCCCAGCTGTTCGAGGCCGATACCCTGGTGGGGGTGTTCAACGGCCTGTATGTGGTGACCCAGGATCACGCCAGCAATCCCGCCACCCAGAAGATGGTGGAGCAGTGGATCGAAAAGGAGAAACGCGACGGCAAGAAACCCTTCAACCTGCCGGTCAAGCACGAGGGCGTGTTCCGCGGCGAGTTCGAGGTCTACAACGACCGCCAGGAACTGGTGGGCACTAACACGGTCACCGTCACCCACCGCCCCATCAACCTGCTGCACTCCGAGCAGACCATCGAGGTGGAGGGCGTTATCAACGGCAAATGGACCGCCCTGCGCACCCGCAACGGCGGCAGCCAGCAATTCCACGGGCCGGACCTGTACGGCAACGGCAAGTCCTACGGCCGCTACCTGTACGCGATCCGCCACGTGTTCGGCCAGTCCTACAAGATCTGGTCGCGGGAGACGGTGGTGGACGAGGACTATACCCTGGTCTGCGTGTGGCAGTTCCTGAAGTCCCAGCAGGAGCAGTACACCACCTTCGGCGTGCTGCGCTTCGAGCCGGGCGAGAATGTGCTGGCGGCCAGTTATATAGATTGACTGGCTGGCGTGGGCCGCGGCCCCGCCGCGGGCTGGCCAGCGCGCGCCAAACTGATTACCATGCGGGACAGCCTCATCACTGACCCGGCGTGAGTAACAGTATTGAGCCCGCAAAGCACTCGTGAAATCGAGCCCCTGATCACCATCTATTCGGGCCTGTCGGCGGCCGAAGCCGCCCGCTTGGATGCGCTGGTGTCACGCCGGCGCCTGGACCCCGGGGCCTACCTGCTGCACCAGCACACGCCCGCCCGCTCGGTGTTCATGATCCAGGAGGGGATGCTGATGCTGGAGCGTTCCTCCTCCACCGGGCGCCGCCAGGTCATGGCTTTCAGCCACCCGGGCAACTATATCGGTATAACCCACCGGGCCCACTACGAGTTCACGGTGTCCGCGCTCACTGCCGCGGTGGTGCAGGAGATTCCGCTCAAACCCTTCCTGACCATGCAGGACGAGTCACCCCGGCTCAAGGAGAACGTGCGCAGCATAGGTGGCAACATCCTGGCTCACACCCTGGACCAGGTATTCGCGCTGGGCCAGAAAAAGGCCCACGAGCGGGTGTGCTTCCTGCTCAGGCAACTGTCCGAGCGGCAGGCGGGAGCATCAGCCAGGCGTATCGAACTGGTGATGACCCGCCAGGATATCGCCGACTACCTGGGACTGACCATCGAGACCGTCAGTCGCGCCTTCGGCAAGCTCAAGCGGGAGGGCATTATCGACATCTTTTCGGCCCACACCGTGGAGATCCTTAACATGGACACCGTGGAGGAACTGGCCCTGGCGGATTAGAGCCCGCTCAGCCACCGAAGAACTTCTGCACCGCGGCGCGCATCTGGGCCGAACCTTTCGCCACCGCCGCATCAGCGCTCACCCACTGCCACCAGGCCGCCACCAGCGGGTAGTCCGCCAGGGGTTCGGGGCGCCCGAACAGGGGGGCCAACAACAGCACATAGTCCATGCTGGGTGCCAGGGCGAGATCGCCCAGGTGCAACTCGCGCTGGCTGATATCCGGCAACATCTGCAATAGCCGCTCCAACCTGGCCAACTCGTTCTCCAGCGCCGCCAGCGCCTCCGCCGCATCGTCCGTGCCGCCCGGGGTCTGGATGCGGGTGAACAGGGGAAACAGGGCGCCGGGGCTGAGGTAGGTGTCCGCGTAGCGGGCCAGCAACTGCATCTGGGCCCGCCCCCTGGCGCCCTCGGGGCGCAGGGAGATCGCGGGAATGACGTCCTCCAGGTATTCCATGATCACCCAGGAATCCGGCAGCTGGGTGCCGTCGTCCAGTTCCAGCACCGGAATCTTGCCCATGGGAAAACGCTGCAGAAAGGCCGCCGAACGCAGCGGCGCCGGCGGGGCCTCAATATCCACTGCCAGGTTTTTCTTGTAAATCTGCATGCGCACGCGAGTGGCGTAGGGAGAGTGATCGAGATTGTAGAGTTTCACCTGAGCTGTCTCTCTGTCGGTAACAAGTTACGGGATCTGCGCCTGCATCGGCGAAAGCGCGAACTGACACTATACTATAATGACATATTTATATATCTTTTAGCCTGGATCAGCGTCGGGAAGCACAGATGGAAACCAGCAATAAAACCGCCAGGGAGATCTACCAGGAGGTCAGGAACAACCCCACGCGCAAGCGTTTCGGCTTCGGGCGCAAGGCGGTACTGGTCAACATAGACCCGCAGAAAGCCTACACCCGTACCGACCTGTTCGCCACCGCCTACGAAACCGACCCCCGCCAACTGGAATACATGAATCGCCTGGCAAGGCAGTTCCGCGCCCTGGGGTGGCCCGTGGTATGGACCCACGTGGCCTACATGGAGTCCGGCGAGGACGCCGGCATCTGGGGCACTCGCAGCGATACCCCCGACTCCCTGCAGAACATCAAGTTCGGCTCCCGGCGCAGCGAATTCGATGACCGCCTGGATATAGACCGGATAAAGGATGTGATCTACCTGAAAAAAATGCCCTCCGCTTTTTTCGAGACCCCACTGCAATCGCTGCTGGTATGGCACCAGGTGGACACGGTGGTGATTACCGGCGGCTCCACCTCGGGCTGCGTGCGCGCCACCGCGGTGGAGAGCCTGTCGCGGGGCTATCGCACCATCGTGCCCGAGGAGTGCGTGGCGGACAAACACGAGAGCTACCACTTCGCCAACCTGACCGACCTGGCCCTGAAGTACGCCGACGTGGTGGCGGTACAGGAAGTCTTCGAGTGGCTGGACGGGCAGGCATGAAGGCGGACCCGGGCTTCTACGATTACTGGCCCTACGAGAACCGGCCGCGCATCCAGTGGCCGGGCGGCGCCCGGCTGGCTTTCTGGGTGGCGCCCAATATCGAGTTTTACGAACTGGACCCGCCGGCCAATCCCTTTCGCAAGGCCTGGCCGCAGCCCTACCCCGCCACACCGGGTTACAGCATCCGGGACTACGGCAACCGGGTCGGGCATGTGCGGCAGATGGAAGTGCTGGACCGCTACGGGGTGAAAGGCTCTGTCTCCCTGTCCACCGCCCTGTGCGAACACCACCCGGAAATCATCGACCTGTGCGCGCAGCGGGACTGGGAGTTCTTCAGTCACGGTATCTATAACACCCGCTACACCTACGGCATGTCGGCGGAGCAGGAGCGCGAGATGATACGCGACTCCATGGCCACCATCCTGCGCCACACCGGACAGCACTGCGCGGGCTATCTCGCCCCCGCCCTGTCCCACTCCGAGCTGACCCTTGACCTGTTCGCGGAGGTGGGTACCGAACTGGGCGGCGACGACGCGGGCTTTTACACCTGTGACCTGTTCCACGACGACCAGCCCACGCCCATTCACACCCGCAGCGGCAAGCGCTTCGTCTCGGTGCCCTATTCCCTGGAAATGAACGACACCATCGCCTACGTGGTCAACAAAGTCGAGCCGCGGCGCTACGGGCAGATGCTCAGGGACAACTTCGACCGGCTATACCGGGAGGGCGCCGACTCGGGCACGGTGATGTGCATCCCCACCCACAACTACCAGGTGAGTTGCCCGCACCGGCTGCGGGCCTTCGAGGAGGCGCTGGAATACATCACCGGGCACAGCGATGTCTGGGTGACTACCGGCCGGGAAATCGCCAGGTACTTCCTGGACCATTATTACGACCAGAGCGTGGCCGATATCGCCGCCCGCAGCGAGGGGAACTGACCGTGGCGCTGGACAAGGAACACCTGCAGTACCCGCGTCGGCGTTACGGCATGGACCACGACCGCTACGCCTGGAGCCTGCTGTCGCGGCGGCCGCCGGTGCAGTGGCCGGGGGGCGCCAAGCTGGCCCTGTGGATTAACGTGGGACTGCAGTTTTTTCCGCTGGACCAGCGAGGCAAGCCGTTTGCGGTACCGGGGGGCATGACCATGCCCTACCCCGACCTGCGCCATTTCAGCCTGCGGGATTACGGTAACCGGGTCGGCATTTTTCGCCTGCTGCGCGCCCTCGACGAATACGGGGTGAAGCCCAGCTTCGCGGTGAACACCCAGCTGGTCGAGCGCGCACCCTACCTGCTGGAAAAAATTGCGGCGCGCGGCGACGAAATCCTGTGCCACGGCTGGAATATGGACAGCCTGCACTACGGCGGCATGGAGGCAGGCGAGGAAGCCGCCCTGGTAGAGCGCTCGCTTGCGGGCCTGCGGGCATTCAGCGGCCAGCCCGTCAGCGGCTGGCTCAGCCCGGCGCGCAATGAGAGCGAGCACACCCCGGAACTGCTGGCAGCCAACGGCATCCGCTATTTTTGCGATTGGGTGAACGACGATATGCCCTACCCGTTTCGCACCGCGGCGGGCGAACTGGTGGCCATGCCCCTGTCCAACGAGCTGGACGACCAGTTCATCCTGCTCAATAACCTGCACTCCGAGCAATCCTGGCAGGAGCAGGTCTGCGATGCCTGCGATTACCTGCTGCAGGAAGCCGGCGACGACGGCGGGCGCATCCTGGCCCTGAATATTCACCCCTGGCTGCTGGGGCAGCCGCACCGCATAGGCAAACTCGAGGCGGCCCTGGACTACATCACCCGGAACGACGGCATATGGAGCGCACACCCCGGGGAGATACTCTGCGCCTGGCAGGCAGGCCAACAGAACACCGATAATTAAAATGATATATCATTAGGTCTAATGCAATCATGAGACACGCCCAATGAGCTCCATCGCAGAGATATTCAGCGAATCCCAGTTGCGGGAACTGCAACAGGATCGGCCCACCCCGCTGTATTTTCGCCTCTACAGCCTGCTCAAGCATGCCATCCTCGACGGGACCATAGGCAATGGCGCGCAGATGCCCACCGAGCAGCAGTTGGCGGAAACTTTCGGTGTCTCGCGTATCACCGCCAAGCGCGCCATGGACGAACTGGCCGCGGAGGAGCTGGTGCAGCGGCGCCGTGGACGCGGCACCCATGTCACCTATGAATACACCCCCAAACCGGTGCGCGCGCCCCTGGTGGGGATGCTGCAGGAAATAGAGAGCATGGCCAGGCACTCGGAGGTCAAGGTGCTGGAGTGCAAGAAGCAGACTCCCCCCGCCCGGATCAGGGAGCTGCTGGGCCTGCCCGATGGGGACAAGGCCCTGCACCTGGTGCGGGTCCGCTCCCGCGACGGACAGCCCTTCGGCCATTACGAGAGCTGGAGCGCCGGGCTGGGCAAGCCGGTCAGCAAGCGCGATTTCGCGCGCTTTACCCGGCTGGAGATCTTTCGCAAACAGGGCCTGAAACTCACCCACGTCACCCAGACCATCAGCGCCGTGGCCGCCGATGAAAATCTCGCCGCCAGCCTGCAGACCGAAGTGGGCGCGCCGCTGATAAGCCTGGTGCGGCACTCTTTCATCACCGTCGCCAAGCGGGAGCAACTGGTGGACTACCTGCAGGTGTTTTATCACCCGGACCGGTTCCAGTACCAGATGGACCTCGAGATCGACAAGGCTTGAGGCGGCCTGGCATGAGCCATCGCGCAAGGCTGCAGCGACAGCTGCAGGCGGACAGGGTGCTGCCGGTACCCGGGGTATACGACGGCCTGTCGGCGCTGCTGGTGGAACAGGCGGGTTTCGACTGCGCCTTCCTGTCGGGCGCCTGCCTCGCCTTTGCCCGCTTCGGCCGCCCCGACCTGGGCCTGGTGTGCGCCTCGGAGCTACGCGAAACCGTGGCGCTGCTGCGAGACCGGGTGTCCATCCCCCTGATCGTGGACATGGATACCGGTTTCGGCAACGCCCTGAACGTGCAGCGCACAGTGCGGGACCTGGAACGGGCCGGGGCCAGCGCCCTGCAGATGGAAGACCAGCTCGCCCCCAAGCGCTGCGGGCACATGGCCGGCAAAACCGTGATTCCCGTCGCTGAAATGGTGGGCAAGATACGCGCAGCCCTGGATGCGCGGCTCGACGACAGCACGCTGCTCATAGCCCGCACCGACGCCCTCGGCGTCAACGGCTTCGAGGATGCCCTGGAGCGGGCCGAGCGCTACCTGGAAGCCGGGGCCGACGCCCTGTTCATCGAGGCGCCGCAGTCGGTCGCGCAGATGCAGCAGATCGGCAGGCAATTCGGCGGCCGCACGCCACTGGTACACAACCTGGTAGAGGGCGGCAACAGCCCGGTGACAGGCGGCGCCGAGTTGCAGCAACTGGGTTACCGCGTGGCGCTGTACCCCGCCGCCCTGCTGCACCAGTTCGTGCCCGCGGCGCAAGCCCTGCTGCAGGTGATCGCGAACACCGGCTCAACCGCGAGCCTGCGCTCGCAGCTGTGTGAGCTGGGGGACATGAATCGCGTGTTGGGCGCCGAGCAACTGCTGGCCGCCGCCGAGCAGTATGCGGGGGATGAATGATGCGTCTGCTGGCAAAACTACTGGCGCTGGTACTGACGCTGTTGCTGCTGGCCGTCGCCTGGCTGTGGTGGAGCAATCGCGATATTCCAGCCGCGGAAATCGACATGCTGTACGGTGGCGCGGACCTGCAGCGGGTAGTGGTGGACGGCGTTGACCTGGCATACCGCGTCCAGGGACAGGGTCCGCCGCTGGTATTGATCCACTCCCACTTCTACACCATGCGCCAGTGGCAGCGCTGGGTGGACGTCCTGGCCGACGACTTCACTGTGATCCGCTACGACCTCACCAGCCACGGCCTCACCGGCCCCGACCCCTCTGGCGATTACTCCCGGGCCCGCGGCAGCCAGCTGCTGAACGGGTTGCTGGATCACCTGGACCTTACCCGGGTATCGATAGCCGGCTCTTCCACCGGCGGCGGCCTGGCCTGGTACTACGCGGCCCACTACCCCCAGCGGGTGGACAAGCTTATCCTCATCAATGCCCCGGGCCTGCCCGGCGTCACCAACAAATACATGGAAACCCCGCTGCCGGATTGGTCCGGCTACCTGCTGTACCTGCTGCCGGAGGGACTGTTCAAGCCGTTCCTGCAGGCGGCGGTCGCGGACAAGTCCCTGATCACCGACGAGCAGGTGCGCGAATTCCACCTCATGTATCGCCGGGCCGGTAATCGCTGGGCCGAGTTCCAGCGGATGCGCGCCTGGGAGCGCGGCGACATCAGTGCCGAGCTGGCCGCCATCCGGGCACCTGTCCTGATCATGTGGGGCGCGGAAAACCCCCAGTTGCCGGTAACGCAGGTGGCCGAGTACACGGCCAGGCTGGTCAACTCGCCGCGGGTGGAGCAGCGCATCTACCCCGGCATAGGCCACGTCATCCCGCTGGAGATCCCGGAGCAGTCCGCGGCAGACGCGCGCGCATTCCTGCTGGGCGAGGCACCGACCAATGACGGCCAATAGCCTGCGCGCGGTCCGGCGGGCGCTGCATGGCGCGCTGCTGTTAATGCTGGGCCCGCTACTGGGGGCCTGTGGCGAAGAAGTGGAGCTGCCGCCCGCCGCGCCGCTGCGCGTCGACGAGGCCGTCATCGCCCAACTGCCCGCGGTACTGCCGGGACCGCACCGGGTAGCCCGCGCCCTGGACAGCAGCCTGCCCGCGGAGGTTGAGCGCCGGGAACTCGCCTTCAACCTGTACTACCCGGAGGATGGCGGAGGCTACCCGCTGCTGCTGTTCTCCCACGGTAACTGGTCAGACAAGGACAGCTACGACCTGGTCATAGAACACTGGGTGAGCCACGGTTACGCGGTGATCGCCCCTGACCACCTGGACTGCTGCAGCGCGGTACAGGGGATTTTCAACAGCCTGCGCTACGGCCAGTTGGGCCTCATCGAGGGCCGGGTCGCTGACCTGCGGCGCCTGCTGGCGGCCCTGCCGGACATACAGCGACTGCACCCCGCCTTTGCGGGCAAGTTCGATGCTGCGCGCCTGGGACTTGCGGGCCACTCCTTTGGCGCCTTCACTGCCCAGCAGTTCGGCGGCGCCATGGCCTACGATCCGGACGCGGAGCAATTCCTGCCGGTGCAAGCGCCGCTGGTCGGCGCCATCGTCGCCTTATCGCCCCCGGGCCCCATGTTCACCACGATTACCGCGGGCAGCTGGGAGGCACTGGCGGCGCCCACCCTGGTCACCACGGGCACCTGGGATATCCAGCCGCGCTTCTGGCCGGACTGGCGCCTGCACCTGCTGTCCTATGAAACCGCCAGGCCCGGGGACAAATACGCCCTGGTCACCCGGGGGGCGGATCACTACCTGGGCAACCTCATCTGCCGCCCCGAGCGGCAGGAGCCCCCCCAGGTCGATGCCCTGCGCATGCTGCAGGTGGTCACCACCGCCTTCCTGGACGCCTACCTCAAGGGCGATACCGACGCCATGCGGTTTCTCGCATCGGATGAGCTGACCACCTTAACGGCCGGCTTCTCCACCCTGATGAGGCGCTGAGCTTCGGCACCCCTACTGGGGCGTAGCCGCGACAAAATCCCTGGGTAGGCCAGCCTGCGGGGTAAAGCCATATAACTCAACCTGGGGCAGGGCCTCCGCCAGGATCCGCCTGGCGGCGAACAGGCGCTCGAAGTTGACGCCGGTGCGCAACCCCTGGCTCTCCAGCAGGAACACCAGGTCCTCGGTGACGATATTACCGCTGGCGCCGGGGGCGAATGGGCAGCCGCCGATACCGCCCATGGATGAGTCAATCGTAGTCAGGCCCACTTCCAGCGCCGCCATGACATTGGCCAGCCCCTGACCGCGGGTATTGTGCAGGTGGATGCCGTTCAATCTGTCGCGGCCCAGCAAGCCCCATATGCGGCGGGTGTAATCGCGCACCTGTACCGGGTTGGCAAAGCCGGTGGTATCCGACAGACCGACCTCGTCGCAGCCGGCGGCGATCAGCTTTTCCGCCATTTGCAGCACCTTGTCCCGGGGCACCACGCCCTCCAGGGTACAGCCGAAGGCCGTGGACAAAGAGCCCTCCAGGCGCGGCCGCTGCCCCGCGGGCAGGGCGTCTATGGCGGCGCGAATGGCCCGCACCTCCTGCAACACCTGCTCGTGGGTCCGGCGCAGGTTCTTGAGGCTGTGGGTCTCGCTCACCGACAGGGGAATGGTCATCTTGTGGGGGCCGACTGCCAGCGCGTTCTCGGCGCCGCGCAGGTTGGGGACCAGCACGGCCACCGCCAGTCCCTCGATCGCGCGGGCATGGGCTACCAGCTCCGCGGTATCGGCAAGTTGCGGCAGCACGTTGGCGGGCACAAAAGAGCCCACTTCGATTTCAGGGATACCCGCCGCAGCCAGCGCCGATATCCAGGCCTTCTTTGCGGCGGTGGGCATGACAGGGGCGATGCTCTGCAGCCCGTCCCGCGGCCCCACCTCACTGATCTCGATATCGATCGTAGCCACTGCCAATCTCTCCACCCACAACCGGCGCCAGCTACTGGCCGCGCCGCGCTTCTGCTATTTGGTATATTGTTATATCATAGTGACATTATAGCTCCTATACCAGCCCGGGACAGCCCTAGCACATGCCTGAACACAGCAAGCCACTTGATGGAATCAAAGTCGTCGAATTCACTCACATGGTGATGGGGCCCGCGGTAGGCGTGATCCTCGCCGACCTGGGAGCCGACGTGGTCAAGGTGGAGCCGCTGCAGGGAGACAACACCCGCCGCCTCAAGGGGAGCGGGGCCGGCTACTTCGCGATGTACAACCGCAACAAGTCCAGCGTGTGCCTGGATTTGAAATCGGACCAGGGACTGGCCACCGCCAGGGAACTGGTGCTGCGCAGCGACATCATGATCGAGAACTTTCGCCCCGGCGCAATGGACAAGCTGGGCTTGGGCTACCCCCAGTTGAGCGAGGTCAATCCTGCCCTGATCTACTGTTCGCTGAAGGGATTCCTGTCGGGCCCCTACGAACACCGCACCGCTCTGGACGAGGTCACCCAGATGATGGGCGGCCTGGCCTATATGACCGGCCCGCCAGACAGGCCGCTGCGCGCCGGCAGTTCGGTTATCGATATCACCGGGGGCATGTTCGGCGTCATCGGCATTCTCGCCGCCCTGCAGGAGCGACACAACACCGGCAGGGGCAAGCAGGTGACCAGTTCCCTGTTCGAAACCACCGCCTTCATGGTGGGCCAGCACATTGCCCAGCAGGGCGTATCGGGCGAAGAGCCCCCGCCCATGTCGGTGCGTCGCAGCGCCTGGTCGGTGTACGACATCTTCACCTGCGGTGATGGCGACAAGGTATTTGTAGGGGTGGTCAGCGACAGCCTGTGGCAGCGTTTCTGCGAGGAGTTCGAGCTGAGGGATTTTGCCGACGACCCGGGCATGGCGAGCAATAGCAAGCGCGTAAACCAGCGCGATGTCATTCTGCCTCGCGTCGAGGCCTTGTTCGCGGGCATGGACAAACAGGAACTCATGGCCAGGCTGGACCGCGCCGGCGTACCGTTCGCGCCCATCAACAAACCCATAGACCTGGTGAGCGACACCCACATGCTGCAGGGCGGCGGCCTCGTGGACATCAACCTGGAAAGCGGTAAGCAGATCAAACTACCGGGGCTGCCTATAGAGTTCGACGGTGAAAAGCCTGGATTGCGACGCAACCTGCCCGCGCCGGGCGAGGGCGGCCGCGAACGTTTGCTGGCCATGGGTTTCAGCGCCGGGGACCTCGATCGCCTCATCGCGCAGGGCGTGATGATCGCCTACTGAGGGGAGCCGGCCCCGCAAGGGGCAGCGGATGGAGGACGCCCTCGCTAAGCCGCTTGACCGCCGGTGTCGGCTTTACACAATTCCAGCAGCGAGGCCCCGGCGATATACAGCATGACCGCAAGTCCAAAGCCCATACCGACCGGTGTGCCCTGGGCGCCCGATAACAATACGTACGCAATTACGACACAACTGACCAGCACCGATAGCACCGCCAGCACCAGCAGAATACACCCGAGATAAAACCCCGCACGGGCAGCAGCGTTGTCGGGAGCGGCGATGAGGACCTGGTGTTTGAGCACCTTCCGGGCGCGACGCAGCACCAGCAGCAGCGGCAGCAGGTAGATAAGCGTGAACAGCAAACCACCGATCAGGGGTTCCAGTGAATCCAGCGCCAGCGCCATGAACACCAGGCCACCCAGCAGATACAGGGCATACAGGCCGCAGAAAAATAGCGTTACCCCAGCGTAGAATTTATTGATATACCCTCCCTGGCCCCTGCCAGGCTGCCGGGAAAAATCCCGGCTGCAGGTACGCCCGCTCCGTTTTTTTCAGTATGGTGCAATCAGGAAGATTTGGGAGCATTTTGGCCAGAAAAGATGAGTTTCAGTGTCTGCAGCACTGCCTGCAGTCAATACAGCCAGGGCCGCAGTTCCTGCCGACGGCGGTGGAACCGGTCGATGACCTCTCCCCGAGTCAGGGTGAGAGCTATTGCGTCCAGCCCCTGCAACAACATGCGCCGGGCACCCGCATCGATGTCGAAATAGAAGGCCTGACCTGCGGCTTCCAGTCGCTGCGCCTGCAGGTCTATCAACACCCGGTTTTCCCCGGGCGCCGCACGCACCCAGGCGGCAATGGCAGCGATGACCTCCCCTGGCAGCACCAGTGGCAACAGGCCGTTGCGCACACAGTTACCGGCGAAGATGGTGCCGAAACCCGGGGCGACGATGGCGCGGATGCCATACTCCTTGAGCGCCCATACGGCGTGCTCCCGCGAGGAGCCACAGCCGAAATTGGCGCCGCCCAGGAGAATACTGGCGCCGCGGTAGGCCGGCCGGTTCAGCACGAAGTCAGGATTGGGCTCGCGACCCTCCTGGGACAGGTAGCGCCAGCCTGCGAACAGGCCCTCCCCCAGGCCGTGTTTGGAAACCCGCCTCATTTCCCGTGAGGGGATGATTGCGTCAGTGTCGATATTGTCGCGCAATAACGGCGCGGCAATACCCTCGTGTCGGACAAACTCGTCCATCAGCTCTCCAGGAACTCTCTTGGATCTGTGATGCAGCCGCGTATGGCAGACGCGGCCACCGTTACCGGGCTGGCCAGGTGGGTGCGGGTCTCCGGGCCCTGCCTGCTCTCGAAATTGCGATTGGTGGTACTGATGACGCGCTGGCGGTAACCGAAGTGCTCACCACCAGCATAAAAACACATGGAGCAGCCGGAGGCGCGCCACTCGAAACCCGCCGCGGTGAATATCCTGTCCAGGCCCTCCGCCTCGGCCTGGGCCTTGACCTGCATGGAGCCGGGCACGCAAATCGCGCGCAGCCCGGGGGCGATCCGCCTGCCCCGCAACACGGCCGCCGCCACCCGCAGGTCACTGATACGGCTGTTGGTACAGGAGCCGATAAAGGCGGCGTCGATGGCCAGGCCCCGCAGCGGCAGGCCGACCTCCAGGCCCATGTAAGCCAATGCCCGTTCCCGGCCCGCGCGATCGGTCGCCCCGGGTGCGTCCGGCGCCGGCACCGCGGCAGTGATCGCAACCGTGTGTTGCGGGCTGGTACCCCAGGTAACCTGCGGCTGCAGTGCTGAGCAGTCGACCACCAGTTCCCGGTCGAACTGCGCATCGGGGTCGGAGCGCAGCGTGCGCCAGTATGCTGCGGCCTGCTCCCAGCGCTCACCGACCGGGGCGTAGGGCCGGCCCCGCAGGAAATCCAGGGTTTTGGCATCGGGCGCGATGACGCCGGTAAAGGCGGAAAACTCCACCGCCATGTTACACAAGGTCATGCGCGCTTCCATGTCGAGGCGGGTCACCGCCGCGCCGGCAAACTCCACCGCGTAGCCGCTGCCGCCATGGGCGCCGTGGCTGGCGATCAGGTGCAGGATCATATCCTTGGCTGACACGCCTTGCGCCAGTTCGCCCTCGAAACTCACCCGCATGGTTTGCGGGCGCTGTACCCGCAGGGTCTTGGTGGCCAGGGCGTGCTCCGCCTCGCTGCTGCCGATACCCCAGGCCAGGGCGCCCATGGCCCCCTGGGTACAGGTGTGGCTGTCGGGGCAGACCAGGCTCATGCCCGGCTGCACGATGCCCTGCTCCGGCGATACCACGTGCACAATGCCCTGCCGGGGGTCGAGCAGGTCGAACAGGGCGATGCCGGCGCTGTGGGCGTGGTTGCGGGTGGCGACAATAAAATCTTTGCCGCTGGGCATGGTGGTGTCGTCGCTGCGATCGGGAAAGGTATCGACGATGTGGTCCATGCAGCAGAAAACCTGCTCCGGGCAGAATACCTCGCGGCCCTCTGCCTGCAGGCTGGACAGGGCAATGGAACCGGTGCGCTCATGCAGGAATATGCGGTCGATATAAATCAGGTCGCTGCCGTCCTGCTGGCTTTCCACCAGGTGCTCATTCCATAACTTGTCGAACAGAGTCAGCGCCATAACCACCTATAACCGGGTATGCTCGGGAAACACGGGGCCGCGCGACCAGGAAATTGCCGCGCAGGCCCGTTTGTTATATAAATATAGCATTATATCTAAGAGGTTAATATGGCGTCTCCCCCGCTGCTGGGCCCGATCGCCCTGTGCACCCTGGTTGCGGCCGACGGGGCTGGGCTGGTCGCCGCCTATACCGGCTGGCTGCACCAGCAGGTGGCCGCCAGCGGGGCGCTGGACGGCGCCACGGCCAGCGCCATTGGCCAGCCGCAACTGGCTGGGAACCCCAGCTGGCTGCTGCAAAACGCCGCGGGCCGGACCTGGTTGCAGGTGATCGAGTGCCCCCTGGCGCCCCCCCGGGACCACCTGGCTACTTACGGCTGGCTGGCCATGGAGGTGCTGGTAGGTGATGTTGACCAATTGGCGGCCAGCCTGGCCGACTCGCCCTTCGAACTGCTCCGGCCCGCCGCCGATCTCGACCTGTCGGAACAGATACGCGCCTGCCAGGCCCGCGGCCCCGCCGGGGAGATCCTGTACCTTACCCAGGTCAAGGCGCCTGTGCCCCCCTTTGAGTTGCCGCGCTGCGAGGCACCGGTAGACCACCTGTTCATCCCGGTGCTCTCCACTCCGTCGCGGGAACTGAGCCTGGCGCAGTATGCGCAGCTGGCGGACAGGGACGGCCTCTGCTTTGATACCCGGATCACGGTCGTCAACCAGGCCCGCGGCTTCGACCTGCAGCGGCGCCACCCCGTGGCGACCCTGCAGCTGGCCGGCGACTCACTGCTGGAACTAGACCAGATAGGCGGCACCGTCGGGACGCCCCAGGGAATCTGCCAGGGCATCGCCTGCGTGGCGTTTGCGTGCCAGCGGGCCGCAGCTGGCAACAGCTTGCCACTGCAGACCGGCCCCTTCTCCGGCAGCGCGGTCAGCGCCCACACCGGGTTTGCCGGCGAACACTATGTGCTGGTTCACCCTCAACCCTAAACAAGCGGAGTAACCCATGGCATATCGCACCATCAGGGGCAAGATTCTCTACACCAGTAAAAAGCCCGAACGCCTGGACCAGGAGCGGGGCCGCGAGTACTTCACCATCACCCGGCAGCCGGACGGCACCGATGTGGTCCACGCCCACTGCGAGATCGACGACGCCCCCATGGTGGTGCGCGACGTGGTGCAGGCCCTGGACCACGCCACATCCGCGCCCCTGGATTGCCATGTGCGCCTGACCGTGGGCGACGCCTTCGAGGGCAGCGGCTGGTTCCGCTTTACGGACAGGCTCGTCGAGTGTGAAACCTTCAACCGCAAGGATGGGCGCATCACCCAGCGCATAGAACTGGCGCAGCCGGTGCAGTGGATGCAGTGCCATCCCATCGTCGGCGACGCCCTGCTGATGAAAGCCTACGACCTCAGCGCCGGCCCGGGCAAGCGCTTCCTGGACAATGTGATGCTCTCGTCCCCCGATCACCGCGGCGCCACCGGACCCATGTTGTTCCGCCTGGGTTTCGGCATCCAGTACGTGGGCAGGGAGCGGATCGAGGTGCGCGCCGGCGAGTTCGAGGCCCACCACTTCCAGGTGGTGGATACCGCGGGGCAGCTGCCGGAAGAGCACCCGCCCTACGACGTGTGGTGCACGGCCGACGACGACTACATCCTGTTGCGCGCCGGCGTAGGTGGCTACATGCAAACCCATTACGAGCTGGTGGAACTGGATATCTTCCACTGAAGAGCAGCCGGGCCGGCGTATCCGCTATAGTTGCGGATCAGGGCGATCACCGCCGCGGGTTCAGCGTGAAAACTCCATCACGCCATCCTGTAGGCGCCCGAAACGCAGCGCGAAAATATCCTTGATGTAGTTCTGGTACAGCTTCCACGGGGCGTGCGCTCCCTGGCGTGGAAATTTGTGCAGCGCGCGTTGTATGTAACCGGAAGACAGGCTCATATGCGGTTCGACCTCCAGCCCGGTATCCCTGTTTACCGGGGTGCAGGTGCGGTAACCGTGGCGCTCCATGTAATTCAGCAGGCGACAGACATAGTCACAGGTGAGGTCGCACTTGAGCGTCCAGGAAGCATTGGTATAACCGGAGGACAGCGCCATGTTCGGTACACCGCTTACCATCATGCCCTTGTAGCTGAGCGCCGCGTGCGGCTCGAGCACCTGGCCATCTATGGTAAACACCACATCGCTAAGGAACTGCATCTCCAGTCCGGTGGCCGTCACGATAATATCCGCCTCCAGTTCCTGCCCCGACTGCAGGCGCAGGCCGTGCTCGGTAAAGCTGTCGATATAGTCGGTGACCACCGAGGCACGACCTTCCCGAATCGCCTTGAACATATCGCCGTCCGGCACCAGGCAGAGGCGCTGCTCCCAGGGGTAGTACTTCGGGGTGAAATGGGTGTCGACATCGTAATCCGGGCCCATCTCATCCCTGACCATGGCGATAATGCGCTGCTTCGCCTCGCGCGGATACTTGAGGCAGCGCTCATAGATGTAACGCTGGAACAGGATATTGCGCCAGCGGATAATGAAGTAGGCCACTTTGCCAGGCAGCAGGTCCCGCAGTTTGTTGGCGAACTTATCCTCGGCGGGGCGCGACACCACATAGGTGGGGGAACGCTGCAGCATGGTGACATGGGCCGCGGTCTTCGCCAGCGCCGGCACCAGGGTCACGGCGGTCGCGCCGCTGCCGATCACCACCACCCGCTTGCCGCTGTAATCCAGGTCTTCGGGCCAGAACTGTGGGTGGATGATTTGCCCGCCGAACCGTTCGGTACCCTCGAACTCCGGCGTATAACCGCGCGCATAGTTGTAGTAGCCGCTGCACATGTGCAGGAAGTTACAGCTGATATGTTCTGTTTCGCCGCTGGCCGCCTGCTCGATTTCGACGTCCCAGCGCGCATCCGGTGTGGACCACTGCGCTCGCACTACTTTGTGGCCGTAGCGAATATGCGGCTCGAGACGGTGTTCCGCAACGGTCTCGCGCAGGTAGTCGAGGATATGGGGCGCATCGGCAATGGCCTTGGGATGAGTCCAGGGCTTGAAGGCATAGCCCAGCGTATACATATCCGAATCAGAGCGTATACCCGGGTAGCGGAACAGGTCCCAGGTACCGCCCAGGGCCTCGCGCCCCTCCAGGATGAGGTAGCGCTTGCCCGGGCAGTTCTGCTGCAGGTGACAGGCCGCCCCGATGCCGGATATGCCCGCGCCCACGATCAGTACATCGACATGCTCGACTGTCATAATTTATCTCTCGCCAGCCCCTGGTCTGCCCAGTCTAAACCATAATGAACGCCGGGGCAGGCCGGCGGCAATGCAGGCCAGCGCGGATATTGCGGCAGCGGGGCAATCACAGTAACGTGCGGCGATGCACAGTCGCAGCAAAAACATGGCGCTGGGGGCGCTGGAGACCCTGCCCCTGGTCGTTGCCGCCTTCCCTTTCGGGCTGGTGTTCGGCGCCCTGGCCCAGGGCATCGGCCTGCGCTTCGCCGAGGCCCTGGGCATGTCCGCGATTGTGTTCGCCGGGGCTTCGCAGTTTATCGCCCTCAGCCTGCTGGCCAGTGCCGCCCTGCTGCCGGTGATCGTGTTCACCGTGTTCGTGGTCAACCTGCGGCAGATGCTCTACTCCGCCAACCTGATGCACCACACCGGGCACTGGCCCCAGCCCCTGCGCGCGCTGCTGGCCTTCTGGCTTACCGACGAGACCTTCGCCGTCGTGACTGATCGCCTCAACCGGCATCCGGGCGAGCCGGGCCTGCGCTGGTTTTACCTGGGCTCGGCGCTGTTCATGTACTGTTTCTGGCAACTCGCGACGGTGCTTGGCTACCTGCTGGGGGAACGAGTACCGGGGCTGGCAAACTGGGGGCTGGATGTCGCCATGATCGTGGCGTTTATCGGCATCGTGGTACCGGCGCTGCGGCGGCGCGCCGACTGGGCCTGCGGTGCCACAGCCTTCGCGGCGGCGCTGCTCACCCACGACTGGCCCCACCAGAGCGGCCTGCTGTGCGCCTCCCTGCTCGCGATTGCAGTGGGCATGTGGGCCAGCCGCGTGGGCCAGGCATGAATATCTGGTTACTGATCGCAATGATGGCACTGGTGACCTACCTGCCCCGCTACCTGCCCATGGCATTGGCCGGCCGGGTGCGGCTGCCGGCGCCGCTGGGACAGGCGCTGGATTTCGTACCGATCGCCGTACTCACGGCAATCATCGCCCAGGGCGCGCTGGTGCGCGGGGGCGCGGTGGATTTCAGCCTGGGCAACCTGCACGCGCTGGCGGCCCTTGCCGCCTTCGGCGCGGCCCTGCTGTGGCGCCGGCTGTTCGTGACCATCGCGGTGGGACTGGGGTGCTTTGTCCTGTTGCGCTTGTTGCTGTAGATTTCTGGTCGAATGAATTCCACCCTGCAGGGAGCACCTCCCCCTGTAGGGCGGATTTCAATCCGCCGGCGCTCTCGCCGTTATGTACCGGCAACAAAGGTCGGCGCCACCGGCGCCGGCAGGTGGGTCTCCGCCTCGCAGCGGGCACGGATATCCTCCACGCTGCCGCCGAAGTTGAACAGCGCGATGTCATCCCCGCGACTGGCTACCCGCTCTGCCCGCAGGGCTTCGGTGGCCGCTGTATCCACCGTGCCATCCTCAGCGATAACCACGCCATAACGCTTGGCGCCCTCACGGCTCACCAGGCGGCGCTGCACATCCTGGCGCACCAGATCGGGGTCGCGCCGGTAGGGGTCGCCCCAGCCGCCGCCGCCCCAGGTATTGAAGTACAGCAGGTCGCCCTCCTTCACCTTGATACCCTCGGCCTTGGCCGGCAGCCACTGCTCACTGCCGTCGGCGCGCACCAGCCGCTTGGTGGAGCGCAGGCCCGTCTCGCCGCCCAGCACGCCCCAGGGGTACATCAGCCAGCGCTCGTCGTGAATACCGATTTCTCCGTCGCAGAGGAAACGGTAGGCCACGCTGAGGCCGTTGCCGCCGCGGTGCAGGCCGGCGCCGCCGGAGTCGGGTATGGTCTCGTAGCGCTCGATGCGCAGCGGGAAGTAGGATTCGATAAACTCATTGGGCACGTTGGTAAAACCCGGCCACAGGGAATGACCGTCCGGGCCGTCGCCCACCGGCCGCCCGGGTATACCGCCGAAGCCGATCTGGAACAGCTGGAACCACTCGCCCTGCTTGTCGTAGCCAGAGTAGAACAGGTGGGGCGAATCGGAAAAGCCCGCCGCGTTCAGCATCTGCTCCGGCGCGCCCATGCCCAGCAGCGCCCCCAACAGGTCGAAGATGCGACCCAGCGCGTGGGTGCGCCCGGACAGGGCCGCGGGAAAGTTGGGTTTCAGCAGCGTGCCCTGCGGGATGCGCACATCCACCAGGTCGTAGAAGCCGTCGTTGAACACGATCTGCGGATCCACCACGTTGATGGTGAAGGAGCCGAAGAACATCTTGAACATGTCCTCGTTGAGGAAAAAGTTCACCGAGCTCTGGGCCTGGGGGTCGGTACCGTCGAAATCGAAGATGGCGACATCGCCCTCGCGCCACATCCTGCACTTGATCTTGTAGGGCCCCATGCCCATGCCGTCGTCGCAGAGGAAATCCTCGAACTCCCGCGGCTCCTCGGGAATGAACATGCCGATGATGTGCTTCATGGCGTCGTAGTTGCGCTGCAACATGATATCCATGGTCGCCACCAGCACGTCGTCGCCGAAGCGCCGGGCCAGTTCGACACAGCGCCTGGCGGCGGTATTGCAGGCCGCCACCAGGGCGTTGAGGTCGAAGCGGTTCCACTGGGGGGTGCGCACATTGTGCAGGATCAGCTCCAGCAGGTCCGCCTGCAGCACGCCTTTCTTGTACAGCTTGATCGGCGGGATGCGAATCCCCTCCTGGTAGATGGTGGTGGCCTGGATGGGAATGGAGCCGGGCACCATGCCACCGTTATCGGACATATGGCCGAACATGGCCGACCACGCGATATGGCGGCCGTTCTTGAATACCGGTACCAGCACCACCCAGTCGGGCAGGTGCGACACCGCGGCGTTGCACAGGTAAGGATCGTTGGTGAGGATGACATCCCCCTCCTCGATCTCGGCGTCGTAGGCCTCCAGGAACGGGCCGATAAAGGAACCGAACTGGCCCACCACCATCTTGCCCTGGCGATTGGCGATCATGGGAAAGCAGTCGCCCTGTTCCCGGATCCCGGGCGACATGGCGGTGCGGAACAGCACCGCGTCCATCTCCTCGCGGGCGTTGCGCAGGGCGTTCTCGATGATATCGACGGTCACACCGTCCACATCCACCTTTGCGAAGGGGGTCTCGTTGCTCTGGATGATGGTCGCGGTCATATCAGTTGCCCCCTTGCGCCGGGTTGATCAACAGGTTGCCGATGGGGTCGACCCGGGCGTCGTAGCCGGGCAGCACCACGGTGGTGGAATCCATCTCGCCGATAATGGCCGGGCCGGGCACCACCAGGCCCTCGTGCAGCTTGCTGCGGTCGTAGATATAGATCTCGTGCCACTGCCCCTCGTAATAGAAACGGCTGTCGTGAATGCGGCACTGCTCCAGGGTGGTGCCGGCCTGCCCGGTCTTCAATTCGGCGATGGCCTTGGCCCGGGCCTTGGCCAGGGCGCGGATCATAAGTATTTCGTGCCCGTCCCCCAGTTTGAAAGTGAAAAGCTGCTCGTGCTCGGCATCGAACTGGTCGGTCAGCAGGGCCACACCCCGCTGGCGCAGCTCGGCCTCGGTGAAGTCCACGGTGATCTGGAAGGCCTGGCCAGCGTAGCGCAGGTCCGCCTGGTAGCTGACTTCGTGCTCGGCCTCGGGGATGCCGTCCGCCACCAGGGATTCACCGGCGCGCTGTTGCAGCTCCCGCAGGTCGGCGAGCAGTTGCGCGTCGGTGAGGTCGCCCGCCATGGTGAGGTAGGTGCGGGCTGCCTCGTCCTGCACCTGGGTGGTGGCATCGCCGTAGGCACACAGCACCCCGGGACCCGGGGGAATGATCACCGGCCAGGCATCGGTGAGGATGCCCAGGGCATTGGCGTGCAGCGGCCCGGCCCCGCCGAAACCCACCAGGGCGAAGTCCCGGGGGTCATAACCCTGCTCCACCGACACCAGCCGCAGGGCGCCGAACATGGACTCGTTGACGATCTTGCAGATGCCCTCGGCAGCGGCCATCAGGTCTATCCCCATGGCGTCTGCAACTTTTTGCACAGCTGCCACTGACGCCTCGCGGTTGATATCCATCTTGCCGCCCAGCTGCACATCCGAGGGCAGGTAGCCCAGCACCACGTTGGCGTCGCAGACCGTGGGCTGCTCACCGCCCTTCATGTAACAGGCCGGCCCGGGGACCGCGCCAGCGGACTCGGGACCCACCCGCAGGGCCCTGGTCAGCTCCGGAACGAAGGCGATGGAGCCGCCCCCGGCACCTACGGTGCGCACGTCCACCGAGGGGGCGCGCACCCGTACATCACCGACGATGGTCTCGCGCCGCACCCGGGCCCGGGAGTTCTGGATCAGGGCCACGTCGGTGGAAGTACCCCCCATGTCGAAGGTCAGGATATTGTCGAAACCGGCCCGGCTGCAGAAGTAGATGGCACCGGAAACGCCACCGGCGGGCCCGGACATGAGCAGGTTGACCGGCGATTCGGCGGAGCCGCGGGCCGAGGCCAGGCCACCGTCGGAGCGCAGGATGGACAGCTGGGTGTCGCCGCCCATTTTTTCCTCCAGGGCGGCCTGCAGGTTGCGCACGTACTTGGCCACCTCGGGGCGCACATAGGAGTTGACCACGGTGGTCTCGGTGCGCTCGTACTCCTGCATTTCCGGTACCACTTCGCTGGAGATGGAGATGGGGGTATCGGTGAATATTTCGGCGGCGATCTCCCGGGCGCGGCGCTCGTGTGCGCCATTGATATAGGCGTTGATAAAGCAGATGGTGAGGGCCTGCACTTCGCCCCGGGCGTACAGCGCCTCGAGATCGGCGCGCAGCTTGTCCTCGTCCAGTTCGCGCACCGTGCTGCCGTCCGCGGCCATGCGCTCCTCGGCACCTATGGTCAGCTCCAGCGGAGCCAGCAGGGGCTTCTTGACGAAACTGACCCAGCCGCCCAGCCCCCCGGGGCAGAAGGAGCGCGCCACCTGCAAGGTATCTTCATAGCCCGCCGTGGTGACCAGCCCCACCCGCGCGCCCTTGCCGGTAAGTACGGCGTTGGTGGCCACGGTGGTGCCGTGCATGACGCGGTTGATGCCTTTGGGGTCGATGCCGGATTCGTCGCAGATGCGGGCGATGCCGTTGAGCACGCCAATGGAGGAGTCCTCGGGGGTCGAAGGCACTTTCGCGGTGTGGGTCTCGCCGCTCTCTTCGTTGATCAACAGGAGGTCAGTGAAGGTTCCCCCGACGTCTACGCCCAGCCTGTAACTCATCTATTGTGACTCCTGTTTTTTTATCGCTTGCTGTAATTCTTAGACCGGCGCCGAACCAGGTGCAGCTTAGCGGGACCGTGAGAGGCATGAATGCCGAACACGAGCCTACATGGACGTATTCACGGCGAGTCCCGACTATCTGTACCCGGCCCGGCGCGGGCAAACGGAGCGGCACTCAACCAGCCCGCTTCGCCAACCACGGCTTAAGCCAGGCCTTGGCGCGCCCACCCGGGGCGGTGCCGGTTAATTCTTCCGCCAGGTCCGAGGCCCGCAACAGCGCATCGAGATCTATGCCGGTGTCAAAACCCATCTGCTCCAGCATCATCACCACGTCCTCGGTGGCGACATTGCCGCTGGCGCCCGGGGCGAAGGGACAACCGCCGAGGCCGCCGATGGAGGAGTCGAAGCGGCGAATGCCGGATTCGACAGCGGCGTAGACGTTGGCAAGACCCATGGCGCGAGTGTCGTGGAAATGACAACCCAATTGCCCGGGGCCGTGCTCCGCCACCAGCTCGGCGGTGAGGCTGCGCACCTGCTGGGGGTTGGCGGCGCCAATGGTATCGGCGACGACCACCCGGTCGGCCCCCAGCTCCAGGAATCTGGCAGCGCTGGTGCGCACCACCCCGGGATCGGTGGCGCCGTCGAAGGGGCAGGCGAAGGCAACGGAGATGGTGGCGATCACCTCGATACCATCGGCGGCGGCACTGGCCAGGATGGCGGCGGTGGCCTCATCGGCCTCGGCAATGCTCATGTTGACGTTCTTGCGAGCCATGCTTTCGCTGGCGTACAGCACCATGGTGACGGAGCGGGCGCCGGCGGCCCGGGCCAGTTCATAGCCCCTCATGTTGGGTATCAGCACGGTGTAGTGCAGGTCACCGGCGGGCAGCGATGCCAGCACGGCGTCGGTACCGGCCATGGCCGGCACCGCCTTCGGCGAAACGAAGCTGCCCACTTCTATGCTGCTCACCCCGGCTGCGGCGATGGCGGCGATCAGCTGCAGGCGCTGCTCCACGCTGAGTATCCCGGGCTGGTTCTGCAAGCCGTCGCGGGGGCCGACATCGGTTATGACTAGCTGCTTATCCATATGCTCCCGATTCATCGCATCCAATACGGTCTGGCAGGCGCGTATGCGCCGCCCGACCACTCACAGTGTATACGCTCAATCGTGGGAATGGGTCGTCCCGTCCGCATGGGTGTGCGTATGGGGGCTGCCCGGTTCATGGTGATGGTGGCCGTGCCAGTGGTCGTGGGTCTTGCCATCCGACTTGTGCTCGGTATCGTGGCCCTGCTCATCCCCGCGGCGCTGCATGGTGTCCTCGAAGTCCTCGGGCCCGTGGGGGTGGTTGTGATCCTTGCTCAGGCACCATTTGTACAACAGCGGGTCGCGCTTGTAGAGCCGCGCGGCGGAGCGCTCCACATTTTCAACCGGGGTGCTCCAGGGGTTGTAGTGGAAGTGATTGAACAGCTTGGAGTCGGTGCGCCCCAGGGCGATACAGCCATACTCGGAGGCGAAGGCACCGTGGTTGATATAGGCCGGGCGCCAGAAGTAGCCGCCGGTGGGCACCTCGCCGAACTGCATCATCCAGGAGGTGCCCCACAGGTGGTAGGACTCCTCGGCGCAGTCGTGATAGGAGATGTTGTCCTGGTAATAGCCCGGTGTCATGCAGTACAGGAAGGTCATGGCGTGGGAGATGGGGTTGTAGTTGAGCAGCTTGATCAGGCAGCCGGCCGCCACCGAGGGCTTGGTCACATTGCCCATGGCCCAGGGCAGGTCCATGTAGGAATCGACACTGTGGTAGAGGTCGACCTGGGCCAGCGGATGGTGCTCGGTTGACTCCTCGTGGCTGGGCTCGCCGGTGTTGTACATCACCAGTACCAGGCACCCCTGGGCGGTACTGATTTCCGGCAGGGCGTAACCCGCCGGCACAAAAAAGTAGTGGCCCTTGCGGCAGGTGCGGTCACCGACCTGCAACTCGCCCTCGATCACGATCATTTCCATTTCGGACCATGAAAATCCGGGGGCGCGCCGGTAACCGCCGTCGTACTGCACGGTCATGGAGCAGGCGCCGCTGTCGACATCCAGGCTCAGCATCTTGTAGCGCATACCGCCGGCAAAACCCGGCAGGATCATGTTCTTGAAGCCGGTATCCCGGTCGCAGAAAGGTTCTATGTGTGGACGTGCCATGTCAGTTCTCCTTCAATTCAGTCTTGTCCTGGTCGCTTCAGGGGCGCGTGTCTAGTCGCTGTCCACACCGTGTTTCCATACCACCCGGTCCTCCCGGCCCTCGGGCTTCACCGGCAGGTCGGCCTGGCTGATCTTCATCTTGTCATCGCCATCCACGTTGAAACCGATGGTGGTGATGCGGTCGAAAAATTCCTGGTACCACTTCTCCCGGGTGGGAGCCAGGTCCTGCATCTCCTTCTCGATGAGCTTGAAGCGCTCTTCCTGCTCGGCGATTTCTTCCTCCAGCCACTGGCGGACCTCGGGTGCGAGATCGTGCTCGATAAACAGGTTCTTGAATGTCATGGGCCTACTCCTGCGTTCAGGTTACTTTGATATACCGATGTCAGTTCTGCGCGGGCAGCACCACCTCGCCGGCGGCGAGCATGCTGTCTATGGTCGCCTGGTCCAACCCCGCCTCGCGCAGGATCTCCTGGCTGTGCTCCCCCAGGCGCGGCGCCATGGCGCGAATGGAGGCCGGGGTCCGGCCGAAGTTCATGGGCGGGCTGCTCATGCGGACCCGGCCCTCGGTGGGGTGCTCGGCCTCCTGCCAGAAACCCGACTCCACCAGGTGGGGGTCGTCTATCAGGTCATCCAGGGTGTTCACAACCATCATGGGCACGTTGGTCTCACCCAGCAGGGCCAGCCAGTCGGCGCGGTCGCGGGTGGCGATGATCTCGCCGGTAACACGGTAGGACTGGTTGATATTCTGCAGCCGCGTGGCCATGTCGATAAAGCGCTCGTCCTCGGCCAGCTCCGGCCGCCCGGCCAGCTCGCAGAAGGTGCGCCAGTGGTTGTCCCAGTAGGGCAATACCGCCAGGTACAGACCGTCCCGGGTCTTGTAGGGTCGCCGATGCTTCGCCATCAGGCGCACATAGCCAGCCGTGCCTATGGGGGGCTCGAAAGTCTGGCCCCAGAGGTGCTCGGTCATTACGAAGGACACCATGGACTCGAACATGGGCACCTCGATCTCCTGGCCCTCGCCGCTGCGTTCCCGGTGGAACAGGGCCGCCAGCACGGATTGCACCACCACCATGGCGGTGGTCTTGTCGGCGATGATGGTGGGCAGGTAGCGGGGCTCGCCCTCCACCATGCTCTGCAGCACCGCGATACCGCTGGCGGCCTGGATGGAATCGTCCAGCGCGCCCTTGTTGCCATAGGGGCCCTTGCGGCTGTAGCCATAGGTGGCGCAGTACACCACCTGCGGGTTTACCGCCTGCACGGCCGGGTAATCCAGGCCCAGGCGCTGCATGGCCTGGGGGCGGAAATTGTGCACCACCACGTCGGCGGTCTTGATGATGTCCAGGGCGGCATTGCGCCCGCGCGCTGACTTGAGATCCAGTGCCACCGAGCGTTTGTTGCGGTTGCAGGTGAGGTAGAGGGAACCCATATCGCGGTGATTGCGATGGGGCCCCAGGTTGCGGTTGGTATCGCCACCGGGGGGTTCGATCTTGATCACGTCGGCGCCCAGGTCGCCCAGCATCTGGCAGGCGTAGGGACCCAACACCACGCTGGTCATCTCCACCACCCGGATACCTTCCAGCGGCGCGCTCACTTGACCCGGCCCTCCAGGCCGTAGACGCGCAGTGCGTTGTCGCGCATGAACTTGCGGCGCACCTCGGGCTTGAGCCCCAGGGCGTCAATCTCCTGCACCGTGCGCTCAAAGCGCAGCACCGGGAAGTCGGTGCCGAACAGGACCTTGTCCTGGCCATAGGAGTTGATGTATTTCACCACGCTTTCCGGCCAGTACCTGGGGCTGTGGGCATCGGTGGCGATGTAGACGTTCTCGTGTTTCCAGGCCATGGCGATCATCTCGTCGTGCCAGGGTATGCCGACATGGGAACCGATCAGCTTCAGCTCCGGCAGGTCGCAGGCGATATCGTCCAGATATATGGGGCGTCCCACGGAACGGCAGCGCTGCTCTTTGGAGTAGATCAGCGACTGCCCCACCTGCATCTGCACCGGAATGCCCAGCTCGATGCACTTGGCGTAAAACGGGTAGTACCTGGCGTGATTGGCCGGCAATTCGAACCAGTGCGGATAGAGGTGGGCGCCGATAAAACCCATATTGGTCACGGCATCTTCCAGGGCCCGCACCCCATCCATGCCGGTGTAGGGGTCGATACCTATAAGGCCCAGAAAGCGATCCGGGTAACGCGCCACCGCATCCGCGACCACCTCGGGGGGCATATGGTAGGACCCGGGCAGCCCGACCCGGCCGGACTTGGCGGCCACCAGGAAGCCGGCCTGGATATTGGCCGCGTCCATGCCGGCGAGCATCTGCTCCAGGCTGATGCCGCCGCTGCCGTGTTCGCCCTTGACCTTGCCCATGAAAAATTCGTCGGTCCAGCCCGGGCGGTGGGACAGGGCTTCCGCGGTCCAGATATTGACCACCGTATCGATGGCCCCGTAGTCGTCAGTCATCGCTCTTCCTATAGTCCGAGCACGGCGATAGCGAGGCCGCACACTGCGATCGTGCCGCCGGCTATGGCGTCGCTGAAGCGTTCCATGGCCGGCAGCCGCACCGCCCTGAGGCCCCAGACCGCGATCATGACCGCCGCCAGCATGGTGAGCACCGTCACCAGGGCAAACACCCCGGTCACGGCAGCCAGGCCCGCCACGCTCTCCTTGGCGGCGGGAAACATAAGCAAGGGTATCAGCGGCTCGCAGGGGCCCAGCACGAATACGATAAAGATGGCCCAGGCGGCGGGTGAACGCTGCTTGCCGGCGGCGTCACCGGCGCTGTGAACATGGGCGTGATCGCCGTGGTGGGTGTGGACATGTGCATGGCGTTCGCCACCATGGCTGTGCCAGTGAATATGGGGCTTGTTGCGGTGGGCCCGGCGCAGGCCCCAGGCCATGTATACCAGCCCGAAGGACAGCAGCGCCCAGGCAGCCAGTTCCCCGCGCCAGCCCTCCACCCACTCCAGGGCACCCAGCTGGATGCTGGCATAGATACCGATAATCCCCAGCAGCACCGAACCGACGATATGGCCGCTGCCGCACAGCAGGGTCATGCGCAGGGTCTTGCCCGCCGACCAGCCGCGGCTTTTCGCCAGGGCCACGAAGGGCAGGTAGTGATCCGGCCCCAACAGGGTGTGTACAAAGGCTATCGCTGCGGCGGTCCAACACAGGACCAGGATTTCTGGCGTTATCAAGCTGGTGACCCGCTTCCGGTTAAATGTACCATTGTTAGTACATTATATCTTTTGATTATAGGCAGCATGCACCAGCCCTTCAAGCCCCGCGGCACGCGCCGGCGGCTTCAGTCGATCACGCCCTCTGCGCGCAGGCGCTCCAGCTCGGCCGCATCCAGCTGCAGCAGGCCGCCGAGAATCTCCTCGTTGTGGCTGCCCACCGCCGACCCGGGCCAGTCAGTGCGCCCGGGCGTGGCGCCCAGCCGGGGCATGATGGCGGGGATTTTCAGCGGCTTGCCGTCTATTTCCACGGTTTCGAACAGCCCGCGAGCCTGGTACTGGGGGTCTGCCATCATGTCCTCGACGCTGTAGATGGGCCCCACCGGCACGCGCTCCTGCTCCAGGGTGTTGATGATGTGGGTGGAGGAATGGCTGGCGCACCACAGGGCCAGCGCCTCGTCGATTTCCTCTTCGTGGACGATGCGCCCGGCGTTGTCCGCCATGGCGGGATTCTCCGCCATGTCGGAGCGGCCGGCGGCCACCATCAGGCGCTTGAATATGGAATCGCCATTGCCGCCTATGACCACGTACTTGCCATCATCGCAGCGGTAGGTATTGGTGGGCACGATACCGGTTACCGTGGTGCCGGAAGGCTCGCGAATCACCCCGGCGCCATCGTACTCGGGCACTATGCCCTCCATCAGGTTGAACACCGACTCGTACAGGGCGACATCGATAACCTGGCCCTCCCCCGCGCCGGGCTTCGCGCGCTGGATCAGCGCCAGGGCGATACCCAGGGCTGCGTGAATGGCCGCCACGGTGTCCCCCAGGCTGATATTGGGCCGCACCGGCGCCTTGCCCGGCTCACCATTGATGTAGCGGAAGCCGCCGAAGCCCTCGGTGACCGAGGCGTAACCGGGCTTGCCGGCATAGGGGCCGGTCTGGCCGTAACCCGAGATACGGGCGTACACCAGCCCGGGGTTGCGGGCCTTGACCTGTTCCGGCCCCAGGCCCCACTTTTCCATCATGCCCGGACGAAAGTTTTCTATCGCCACGTCCGCGCTCTCCAGCAGTTGCAGCGCCAGCTCGCGGCCGCGTTCACTCTTGAGGTCCAGGGTGACGCTCTTCTTGTTGCGCCCCAGGCTGCGGTACCACAGGGAGGTGCCGTCGCGCACCTGGCGCCAGCCCCGTATCGGGTCGCCGCCGGGGGGCTCGACCTTGATCACTTCGGCGCCAAAATACGCCAGGATGGTGCCGGTGAAAGGACCAGCGAGCAGCTGACCCATCTCGATCACCCGCACCCCGTCCAGGGGTCTTTGCGAATCACTCATTACCACTTACCTTTCCATGTTGAAATCATGCACCGAAGCTGTCATTGAGCATAACCGATCTGGGCCCGGACTATAACTTGACTGAAAGTTATGTCAATATAACATTTGGCCTGGAACGGTGCTGCAAGCAGGCGTGCCACGGGTACTGTCCATGACATTTTATATCGTTAACAAATGGTGCGGCGAGGATGCTTGATGCCGATGTCGTACTGGCCACGCTGGTCGTCTACAAGATCCTGCTGATCCTGATCGGGCTATGGGCCCAACGGCGGGTACGCTCCGAACAGGACTTTTTCCTGGCGGGCAGGCAAGTGGGACCCTGGGTGGCGGCGGTGAGCTACTGCGCCAGTGCCGCCTCCGCCTGGACCCTTCTGGGCATGAGCGGCCTGGCCTTCGCGATCGGCCTGTCGGCACTGTGGGTGGCGCTGGGAGCCGTGCTGGGCTGTGCGTTTTCATGGTGGGTGGTGGCGCCACGGGTCGTGGCCATCAGCGGCCGGCAACAACTGCTGTCGGCCACCGAGTTTATCGCCCTGGGCACCAGTGGCCGCCAGCGCCAGCGTATCATCGCGCTGGTCTCCGCCATCATTCTGTTCTGATTCCTGATCTACATCGCCTCCCAGTTCCAGGGGGCGGGCAATACCTTTGCCGCCACCTTCGATATGACCAGCGGCAGCAGCATCGCCCTGGGCGGCGCGATCATCCTGCTATACACCCTGCTGGGCGGCTTCTGGGCGGTAAGCGTTACCGATACCCTGCAGGGGCTGCTGATGATACTGGCCGCCATTCTCCTGCCGGTCGCGGCGCTGCTGGAATTGGGAGGTCCGGTCGCATTCTGGTCGGCCCTCACCGCCCGGACCGGGGCGCAGTACATGAGCCTCACGGGGGGCAGCATGGGACTGCTCGCCGCAGGCATGCTGGCCGGCTCGCTGGCGGTGGGCATATCCTCCCTGGGACAACCGCACCTGGTGGCCCGCTTCATGGCACTGCGCGACACGCGGGCGCTGCGCCTGGGGCAGATCATCGCCACCGGCTGGTACGCAGTGGTGTTTTTCGGGATGTGCCTGGTCGGCCTGGCCGGGCGCCTGCTGGCGGGGGCAACGGACAATCCCGAACAGGTTTTTTTCGCGCTCAACGCCGCCCTGTTCCCCTCGGTGCTGGGAGCGGTGCTGCTAGCGGCCGTGCTGTCGGCCATCATGTCCACCGCCGACAGCATGCTGCTGGTGGCGGGCACCACCGTGGCCCACGACCTGGGCGTCACCGGCCGCCACCGGGCCCATGCACTGCTTGTTTCGCGGCTGGTGATCGCGGCACTATCGGTGGCCGCCATCCTGGTGGCCATCTATATACCGGCGACCATCTTCCAGCGGGTACTGTTCGCCTGGGTGGCGATCGGTTCAGCCCTGGGGCCGATCATACTATGCCGCGCCCTGGGCCGATCGCCCCCGCCCGCGCGCATCCTGCCGGCCATTGCCACCGGCTTTACGGCGGCGGTGACTTGCTACCTGCTGCCCGACACGCCCGGGGACCTTTTGGAACGGAGCCTGCCCTTTGCCCTGGGCCTGGCTGTCCTGCTGTTCCGCCCCAGCCGCTAGGCGCGCTTGTCATCGCTGCGGGATACGCCTTGCAGTGGCGGTCGCAGCGGCGGCACCAGCGGCACCGTGTCAAGGGCCCAGCGCAGCTCCGGGTTGAGGCGTCGCGCCGGGGAGGGAATGGTAAAGGCCTTCTCGCCGCGATAGGGCTCCATAGCGCGGGTATCGATTTTCCAGCCCTTCTCCTCGATGTGGATCTTGCGCACCTTGCGCCAGGCCGCCATGAACTTGTCCTGCTCCACCGACACCTCGTGCTCCAGTGATTCCGGCAGGTGGTGCGGCGCTATCGCCTCGACGATGTGGGCGTCCTCGGCAAACACTTTCAGGGTGCGCTTGACCGAACCCTTGTCAAACATGCCCCACTTGAAAAAGTTGCGCACCTGCACCACGAAGGAGCGGGTCGTGAACTCGTCCACCGGCGTGTTGGCGTCAAATATAATCATTTCCATCCAGGAGTTGACCTGTATATGCAGGCGCACGCAGTGGCCCGACAGGTAAAACCCCGGGTGCACGTGGGTCTCGGCCTTGTCCTTGCGGGCAAAACGCATCAGGCCGGCGTTACCCTGCATGGGGGGCGGGTACAGCACGCAGGAGGAGGAGCCGGCAATATCGCTGCGCTCCATTTTTGCAATACGGTTCTTGGCCGCCATCTCCTGGTAGCCGAAGCCGGGATGCACGAAGGAGGTATGGGCGATGTCGATGCCGTTCTCCACCACCCGGTCCACCGATGCCTTCCAGGTGAACTCGGTTTCGATAGGGCGCCACTTATCGCGGTCGTCAAACTCCGGAAAGGGCGGGATGGGGTAGCGCTCGGACTCGGGGAGATCGCCCATGAAAACCCAGATCATGCCGTAGCGCTCCTGGGTCGGGTAGGCATCGATGCGGGCGCGCTCGGGGACCTCGGCGCCCTCCCCCCTCGAGGGAATGAACTGCACCTTGCCCTCGGCGTCGAATTCCCAGCCGTGGTAGGGGCAGGCCACGCAGTCGCGCTTGGTGGTCCAACCGCCCGCCAGGGAGCCCCCGCGGTGAATACAAATATCACTGAGGCAATTAACCTTGCCCGACTTGTCGCGAAACAGCACGAAGTTCTGGCCCAGCAGCCGCGCCTGCACCGGTTTGTCCTTGACCGCCCTTGACCACTCCGCCACGTACCAGAGATTTGTCAGCATGCTCCCCCCGCTTGAATTTGTTTTTCCGCCTTCATTATACGCCACAGGCGCAGAAACGGATTACTTGCCGTCGGCGCCTTCGCCGCGCACTGCGACTCCGGCCTGGCAGGCACTGCGAACTGTTCCGCCAGGGCATCGAAAAATAGTTCAAGCTCAAGTGAACCACCCCCGAGACGGCCCCGTATAACTGACCACAACACCCATTTGCTAGAGGTCAACCACATGTCTATCCGTTCTGTCGTCGTCGCCGCCGCTGCGCTGAGTGCCGCCCTGGCTTACAACCCCGTCGCCACCGCCGCGGAAGACGCCGCGGCCCCGGCCACCATCATCATCTACCGCGCAGACGAATCGATCAAAACCAGCCGCCTGCGCCCCGCTATCCACATCAATGGCGGCGCCGTCAGCCGCCTTGACCGGGACGAGGTACTGGTTCTCGAGCGGGCGCCCGGGGCCTACACCCTGGACTCCAGCATGCCCGGCACCGAGGCCATCACCCTGGACCTGAAGCCGGGTGCGACCTACTACGTGCACTCCGAGCTGAAGATGCGCGGCTCGCAGGTAGAATCCACCCTGGTGGAGGTCGAGGAACAGGTAGCCCGGGTGCAGCAACCAGACATCGGTTCAGCCATCTGACGGGGGCAGCAGTCACTCGTACCCTACCTGTATGACGATGCCCTCCCTGCCGTAACTGATATCCTTGATGCCGTTGCTGAACGGCTGGATGTAGGGGTGGGGGGGCACGTCCGTCCGCACCGGGTTACTGACCCGCGCCTGCCACTCACTGTTCACACCCTGCAACACCTTGCGCGTAAAGGCGTTGTCGTTGGCGAATCTTAGTTCATCCAGCTTCGGATCGAACAACAGTACCTGCCGCGTCGCCGGATCGTAACCCAGCCCACCGGACAGCATCGCCACGCCCTCCTCGCTCAGCGCGATACCCTGCTCCGGCCGGTGGTCGTAGGCCTGCACCCGCATGCGCACCGCAACCCGCCTGGCATCCGGATACAGCACCGTGGGCTCGCTGAGGAACAGATTCACCTGCCCGAACGCCAGGGCCTGGGGAAACATACTGCGCGCCATGTTGGTCGCCAGTTCCGCCGATACCGGTACTGAACCGGCAAAACCCGCGCTCACGCCTGGCGCCGCCAGCAGGGCGGCCGCCGCACACAACAGGCTCACGACGCCTGCAACCGATCTCTTCATAGAGTCCCTCAACCGGGCAAAATGCCCAACCACTGGGCGCAACTATAAGGCATAATCCCCGATGCCGCTCCTCCTCTTCCACAACTGTGAAAATGACGTATTTCCCCCGTGAGCCAAGTACCTCCCGCCTCCCCTGACAGAACCCGGCCCCGGCGCAACGACTGGTTGCGGCAGACCCTGTCCACCTCCCGCAAGGAGGCGGTTTCCAGTTCCACTATGACCGGCATCTGTGACAATTACCTGGGCGCCTTCGCCATTTACCTGCGCGCCAGCCTGCCGCAGATGGGCCTCTTGACCGCGCTGCCGCAACTGGTCGGGGCCCTGTTCCAGCTGCTGTCCGTCTGGCTATGCCCCTATTTCAGCCGCCGTCACGCCATCGTCACCGGCGTCGCGGTGCAGGCCACCGCCGTGGCGGGCATGGCCCTGCTGGCACTGCTGCGCCCCGACAACAGCGTGGCCTGGCTGATCGGCCTGGCGGTGGTATACCACGCCTGCGTCAATTTCGTACAACCCCAGTGGCGCAGCTGGATGGGCTCCCTGGTACCGGCCCGGCGGCGCGGCGCCTTTTTTGCCGGGCGCACCCGCCTGACCATGATCAGCAGCTTTACCGTGTTCGCCTGCGGCGGCGCACTGCTGGGCTGGTTCGAACATCACCAGGCGGCGTGGGCGGGGTTTTTCATCCTGATGCTGCTGGCAGCCGGCGGCCGGGGGCTGTCCGCGCTGCAGTTAAAGCAAATGCACGACCCGGACCACGCCAGCGCCGCCAGGCCGGGCTCTTTCATCGATACCCTGCGACGTATTCGCGAATCCTTTCGCCACCGGGCCTTCCGCGAGTACAGCCTGTTTTTTGCCGGCATGCAGGGTGCGGTGGCAATCTCCGGACCCTTTTTCAGCGTCTACATGCTCAACGACCTGGGTTACACCTACTGGGAGTTTACCGGCAATATCGGCGTGTCCATTCTCACCCAGTTCTTCACCCTGTCTACCTGGGGCCGGATTTGTGACCGCTGGGGCAATCGCCTGGTGATGGTCACCAGTTGCTGCATGTTGCCGGTACTGCCGGGCCTGTGGTTGTTTTCCGATAGCTACTACTACTTGCTGGGAGTACAGGTGATGTCCGGCCTGGCCTGGGGCGGCTTTACCCTGAGCACCTCCAACTATCTCTACGACCTGCGCCCGGCGCGGGCCGACTTCGCCAGCTACGCCGCGGTGCAGTCCTCCCTGAGCGCGGTGGGCGTGTTCTGCGGGGCACTGCTGGGCGGCTACCTGGCCAGCGCCCTGCCGGGGCTGGTAGCGCTGCTGCCCGCAAGCTGGCAGTTGGAACACTCGGTGATCCTGATATTCGCAACCTCCTCGCTGCTGCGGGTCGGTATCGCTGCGTGGTTCATCCCCCGCTCCCAGGAACTGCGGGTACGCCACCACCCGGACCTGCTGCAGGTGGTCTACCGTGTGGCCCGCTTTACCCCCGGGGCCGGTATCGTACTGGACTGGCTGACCGTCACCCGCAAGCGCCGGCCCTGAACCGGGCCATTAAGTGGGAGTTTGTTGATCTGGGTAAGCTGAAGCCCGCGCCGGCAGATGTTACTCTAGGACAAAGAGCAATTCATACGGGAGAGCGCTATCTCGACAGGCAAGCGGGACAACAGGGGGATGTACATCTGCATGCTGAGCGTGCACGGGTTGATACGCGCCGACGAGCTGGAACTGGGGCGCGATCCCGACACCGGGGGCCAGACCAAGTATGTGGTCGACCTGGCCAGGGCGCTGGCCCTGCATCCCGACGTTCAGCAGGTCGACCTGGTGACACGGCTGATAGACGACCCCGCCGTCGATCCACAATACGCGAGGGAGATCGAGCCTCTGGGAAAGGGAGCACGCATCGTACGCATACCCTGCGGTCCCCGGGAATACCTCCCCAAGGAACAACTCTGGGATCACCTGGAAAGTTTCAGCGACACCCTGGCCCACTTGCTGCAGGAACAGGGTCGGCTGCCCACCCTGATCCACAGCCACTATGCCGACGCCGGCTACGTCGGGGTAAGGCTCTCCAACCTGCTGGGCATCCCGCTGGTTCACACCGGCCACTCCCTGGGCCGCGACAAGCGCAAGCGGCTGCTGGCGCGGGGCTTATCGCGGGAACAGATCTCCAGCACCTACAACATCGAACGCCGCATCGACGCCGAGGAAGCGGTGCTGGCCAATGCCGACCTGGTGATCACCAGCACCCACAACGAGATCGAGGAGCAGTACGGGCTGTACAACTACTACGACCCGGAGCGCATGGTGGTCATCCCGCCCGGCACCGACCTGCAGCAATTCTACCCACCCCGGCCCGGTGACACATTCGGCTTCAGCAGCGCCGTCAACCGCTTTTTCAGCGACCCCGACAAACCCCTGGTCCTGGCCCTGTCCCGAGCCGACGAGCGCAAGAACCTGGCGACCCTGCTCGACACCTACGGCGAAACCCCCCAGCTGCAGGAGACCGCCAACCTGCTGATAGTTGCCGGCAATCGCGACGATATACGCGACCTGGAAAACGGCCCCCAGGCCGTGCTGACCGACCTGCTGCTGATCGTGGATGCCAACGACCTGTACGGCCGGGTGGCCATGCCCAAGCATCACCGGCCCGCGGACGTGCCCGAAATCTACCGTATGGTCGCCGCCCGGGGCGGGGTATTCATCAACCCCGCGCTCACCGAGCCCTTCGGATTGACCCTGCTGGAAGCCGCGGCCAGCGGCCTGCCGGTGGTGGCTACCGAAAACGGCGGGCCGGTGGATATCATCCGCAACTGCCAGTGCGGCGAACTGGTCGACCCCCTGGATAAAGACCAGATCGCGGCGGCCCTGCTGAAACTGTTGCGGGATGAGGATGCCTGGCAGCGGGCCTCGTCCAATGGCATCGAGAAGGTGCGCGAGCTGTACTCCTGGCAGGCCCACGCCGAGGCCTATGTGGACCAGGTGCGCGCGCTGCCGGGCAGGTACACGCCGCTGGCCGCCGCCGGCCCGCCCCCGTCCGGACAGCGCTATCGCGACCGCCTGGTCGTGACGGACCTCGACCAGACCCTGATAGGCGACCCGGCGGCCCTGCAGGAGTTCATCGACATCATGCGCCGCCACCGCAAGCAGGTGAGCTTTGCCATCGCCACCGGACGGCGCATCGACTCGGCCATGGCGCTGATGAAAAAACATCGCATACCCAGCCCGGATATTTTCATCACCAGCCAGGGAACGCGCATTCAGTACGGGCAGGCGCTGACCGAGGACGATGTGTGGCGCGACCACATCGACTACGACTGGTCGGCGCGGCGCGTGCGCGAGGCCATGTCCAGCCTGCCGGGCCTGATCACCCAGGAGCGCAGGGAGCAAACCCCGTTCAAGCTGTCCTACTACTACGACGAGAGCAAGGCGCCCTCGCTGCACGACATCAACACCCTGCTGCGCCAGCAGGAGATCACCGCCAATGTCACCCTATCCTTCGGGCAGTTCCTGGACGTGCTGCCGGTGCGGGCATCCAAGGGCCAGGCCCTGCGCTATGTTGGCCAGCGCTTCGACATACCGCTGGAGCAGATGCTGGTGGCCGGCGGGTCCGGCGCGGATGAAGACATGATGCGCGGCAACACCCTGGCGGTGGTGGTGGAAAACCGCCATCACGAGGAGCTGTCACCACTGCCCGACCTGAAGGGTATTTACTTCGCCAGCCGCAGCCACGCCGGCGGCATCATCGAGGCTATGGATTACTATGATTTTTTCAACCTCTGCAGGGCGCCCGATGCCTGACCGACTGCCCTTGCACCACGGCGTGGAGCGCGCCGGATGAGCCGGGGGCCAGAGGGCCACATCTACCTGTTCGGCGAGGTCCTGTTCGATCACTTTCCGGACGGCAGCCGGGTGCTGGGGGGCGCGCCCTTCAATGTGGCCTGGCACCTGCAGGCCTTCGGCCAGTCAGCACGTCTTATCAGCCGCATCGGCAGCGACCCCGAGGGAGAGCAGGTGCTCAGTGCCATGCGCTCCTGGGGCATGAATACCGACTACATCCAGGTCGACCCCCGGCGCCCCACCGGCCGGGTCACCGTCAGCTTCAGCAACGGTGAGCCGTCCTACGAAATCGTTACCGACTGCGCCTACGATGCCATCGAGCCAACAGCCGTAGAGTCCTGTCGCCTGCTCTACCACGGCAGCCTCGCGGCCAGGGCAGCCACCTCGGCTGCCGCATTGCGCCAGTTGCGCGACTCCGCGGCAGGCAGCGTATTTGTGGACGTGAACCTGCGCCCGCCCTGGTGGCAGGCTGAACGCCTGCGCTCGAGCCTCGCTGGGGCCGACTGGGTCAAACTCAATCACGAGGAACTCGCCCTGCTGGGAGAGCATGATAGCGACGGAGAGCCCGGACAGCTTTTCCTGCACCGCTATGGACTGCGCGGCCTGCTGGTAACCCATGGGTCCCGGGGGGCCGAACTATTGCTGGCTGGCGGCGAGCGCCTGACCGTGGCGCCCCGGCCCGATACCGAGGTGGTCGATACGGTGGGCGCCGGCGACGCCTTCAGCGCCGTGCTGCTGCTGGGACTGAGCAGTGAATGGCCCCTGCCCCTCACCCTGCAACGGGCCCAGGAATTCGCCGCCGCGGTGGTCGGCTGCCGCGGCGCCACTATTGCCGACCCGGACTTCTATAAGGCATTCTCCAACCGCTGGCACACACCTGACTGACACCACCAGGGTATTCATGTACGAACAACAGTCCCACTACCTGCTCAACAACATTCTCGACCAGCTCAAGCCCGAGATTCGCAAGCGCGACCTGCGCCATTTTTATACCCGCCTGGGCGCCAATTTCTACGCCATACACAGCCTCTTTCACCGCCTGTACGGCGAGCGCGGAGACTTCGAGCAACAATTGCTGCGCCTGGTCAGTGTGATGGCCAGTCAGTACATCGACCGCAGCGCCGAGCTCAAGGCCCTGGATATCTCCCGGGAACAGGACCACTTGTGGTTTCTCAACCAGCAATGGGTAGGGATGGCGCTCTACCTGGACGGCTTTGCCGGCGACCTGCCGGGGCTGGGCGAGCACCTCCCCTACCTGCAGGAGCTGGGCGTCAACATGGTCCACGTGATGCCCATACTGGAATGTCCCCGCGGCGCCAGCGACGGCGGCTACGCGGTCAACAATTTTCGCGATATCGATTCCCGCGCGGGCAGCCTCGAGGACCTGCGGATGCTGGGCAGCGACCTGCGCCGACGGGAGATGCTGCTCACCCTGGACGTGGTGGTCAACCACACCTCGGACGAGCACGAGTGGGCCCAGCGGGCACGCCGGGGAGAGCAGCCCTACCAGGATTACTACTACGTATTCGACAACCGCGATATCCCGGACCTGTTCGAGCAGAGCATGCCGGAGGTGTTCCCGGAAACGGCACCGGGTAACTTCACCTTCGACGAGACCATGAACAAGTGGGTCATGACGGTCTTCAACAACTACCAGTGGGACCTCAATTACACCAACCCCGCCGTGTTCATCGAGATGTTGGACATCATCCTGTTCTGGGCCAACCAGGGAGCCGACATCCTGCGCCTGGACGCGGTGGCCTTCCTGTGGAAAAAAATCGGCACCACCTCCCAGAACGAACGCGAGGCACACCTGATTTTGCAGCTGTTCAAGGACTGCTGCCAGGTAACCGCACCGGGGGTGCTGTTTATCGCCGAAGCCATTGTCGCACCGGTCGAGATCATCAAATACTTCGGCGAGGACGCGGTTATCGCCAAGGAGTGCGAGATCGCCTACAACGCCACCTATATGGCGCTGCTGTGGGACGCCCTGGCCACCAACAACGCCAAGCTGCTCAGCCAGAGCATCAGCAGCCTGCCGGACAAGCTGGACCGGGCCACCTGGCTGAACTACGTGCGTTGCCACGATGATATAGGCCTGGGATTTGACGATGCCGACATCCGCGCGGTGGGGTACGACCCGGCTGCCCACCGGCGTTTCATCCTCGACTATTACACCGGCAACTGGGATGACTCTCCAGCCAGGGGCCAGGCCTTCGGGCGCAACGAGAAAACCGGGGATGCCCGAATCTCCGGCAGCCTGGCCTCGCTGGTGGGCCTGGAAGCGGCTCTGGACGCCGGCGACGAGGCCGCCGTGCAGGGCAGTATCGACCAGATCCTGCTCCTGCACAGCCTGATCATGTCTTTCGGCGGCATTCCGCTGCTGTATTACGGTGACGAACTCGGCACCCTCAACAACTATGAGTATGGCAGCGACCCCGCCAAGGCACACGACAACCGCTGGCTGCATCGCCCTGTCTACGATTGGGAGAAAGCCGAGTTGCGGCACCAGCGCGGCAGTGTGGAAGAGCGCATTTTCAACGGCCTGAAGCGACTGATTGCCGTGCGCAAATCGCTGCCGGCCTTGGCGGACTTCAACAATCGCGAACTGATTGACGTGGGCAACCCTCACCTGTTCGTGTTCACTCGCTCCAATGCCGACTCGCCGCTGCAATCGGTGCTGGTGGTGGCCAATTTCAACGACCACCCGGAGCAATTCGACCTGAACGACCTGCGCAACCGGGGCCGTTTTACAGTGGGGGAATTGCGCGATGCCGTCAGCGGCGCCAGCCCGGAACAGTTCAATGAGCAGCTTGTCATCCCGGCCAACGGCTTTTACTGGCTGATGTGCAGTCCATGGTAAATTAAGCGGGCGGGCGAGTAGTTCAGGCCCGCCCCGGGCCGTTGACCGGCGAGACGGTTTATACTGTATGCTCCGCCCCCCGAACACTGAGAACAGCGCACCATGAGCAAACGCTTCCTGGCCGAGTGGCATCCACAAGCGGCTATCCAGCTGGCCTGGCCACACCCCGGTACAGACTGGCTGCGCCTGCTGCCGGACATAGAGGATTTTTATTACCAGCTGGTCGCCACCCTCAGCCACCAGCAGCAGGTGGTCATTGCCGGCGACCCCCGACTGGATCACGAGCGCATCCTGGCGGAGCTGAATCGGCGGGGGGCCAACCTGGGGAACCTGCGTTGGTTCGCGGTACCCACAAACAATACCTGGGCGCGCGACCACGCGCCCCTGGCAGTGGGCGATGCCACGGGGATAGAGCTGCTGGATTTCCAGTTCAACGGCTGGGGCGGCAAATACCCCTGCAGCCTGGACAACGACATCAACCGCTCCATAGCAGCCCAGGGCGGTTATGCCGCGCCCCTGCGGCAGGTGGACTTCGTGCTGGAAGGCGGCTCCGTGGAGACCGATGGCGCGGGCACCCTGCTCAGCACCACCACCTGCCTGCTCAATCCCAATCGCAACGGCGGTCTGAGCCGGACCGAGGCACAGGCCGCCCTGCAAAGACACCTTGGCGTGGAACGCTTTCTGTGGCTGGAACAGGGCCACCTGGCCGGGGACGACACCGATGCCCATGTGGACACCCTGGCGCGCTTCGTGGATGCCGGCACTATCGCCTACGTGCAGTGCACCGACCGGGAGGATGAGCACTTCGCGTCGCTGGCGGCCATGGAGGCCGAACTGCAGGGTTTCAGGCAGGCGGACGGCCGGCCTTATCGGCTGGTGCCACTGCCCCTGCCGGGGGCGATTGTCAGCGCCGCCGGCGAGCGCCTGCCCGCCACTTACGCTAATTTTTTGATTACCAATCGCAGCATACTGGTGCCGGTCTACGGCGACCCCGCCGACCAGCAGGCCGTCGCCGCCATGGAGGCCGTCTGCGGTGAACGGCAGGTGGTCCCCGTCAACTGCCGCGTCCCCATCGAGGAATTCGGCAGCCTGCACTGCCTCACCATGCAATTACCCGAAGGAGTACTCGCCCATGCTTAAGGTCGCCCTGGTCCAGCAGAACTGCAGCGCCGATGTCGCCGCCAATCAGGCCGAATCTGAGCGGCAGCTCCGTCGGGCCGCAGCTGCCGGCGCGCAACTGGTGGTGCTGCAGGAACTGCACTCGGGCCTGTATTTCTGCCAGACGGAAGACACCGGCCAGTTCGACCTGGCCGAGCCGCTGGACGGACCCAGCCGCCAGCGCTTCGAGGCCCTGGCCAGGGAGCTGGATCTGGTGCTGGTGATATCCCTGTTCGAGAAGCGCGCTACCGGCCTGTACCACAACACCGCCCTGGTAATGGACGCGGACCGGGGCTGCGCGGGCTTCTACCGCAAGATGCATATACCGGACGACCCGGGTTTTTACGAGAAGTTCTACTTCACCCCAGGCGACGGTGATCGCGAGCTCAACGGCTTCAGGCCCATCCAGACCCGGGTGGGCAGGCTGGGCGTGCTGGTGTGCTGGGACCAGTGGTACCCGGAAGCAGCCCGGCTCATGGCCCTGGCGGGCGCCGAGCTGCTGATCTACCCCACCGCCATCGGCTGGAACCCGGCGGATGACGAGGCCGAAAAACAGCGCCAGCTGGGCGCGTGGCAGATCGTGCAGCGCGGCCATGCCGTGGCCAACGGCCTGCCGGTGATCGTTGCCAATCGCACCGGCACCGAGCTGTCGCCGGACGGCGGGACAATCGATTTCTGGGGACACAGCTTCGCGGCCGGACCCCAGGGCGAAATCCTGGCGCAGGCCCCGGCGGACGAACCGGCCCTGCTGGTGGTGGATATCGATCTCCAGCGCAGCGAGGACGTGCGCCGCATCTGGCCGTTCCTGCGCGACCGGCGGGTGGATGCCTACGGCAATATCGTGAAGCGGTATATCGATTGAGGGCTTGATCGTGGCCGAATGAATTCGACCCTACATTAAACCAGCCCCTGTAGGGCGAGTTTCAATCCACCGGCGCTGCCCGGGGGGCAGCGCTTACAGGGGTCACTTCTTCAACAACATCCGGCCCAACAGGCCGGATGTGACACGCCGCACCGCGCGCGGCTGCAGCTCGGTGATGCCGGCCACCAGGCGACCGCCCAGGCCCGGCACGTGAATAGTTTCCCCTTTCATGCAGGCCTTGTAGCCCTCCTGGGCCACAAACTCCGGCGACAACATCAGCACCGACGGCAGGTGCAGGTCGCCGCCATCGGTGCCCCCCGTCGTCATCCCGGTGCGCACGAAGCCCGGGCACAGGGCGGTGATCGTCACCCCGGTGCCTTTCAGTTCCTCGGACAGCGCCTCGGTCAGCGACAGCACATAGGCCTTGGAGGCGGCGTAGACCGCCAGCTGGGGCACGGGCTGGAAGGAGGCCAGCGAGGCCACGTTGAGAATCCTGCCGCTGCCGCGCTGCCGCATGGGGCCCAGGAACTGGTGGGTAAGCGCCGTGAGCGCGGCGATGTTGAGCTCGATCAATTGCAGGTGGTCCGACAGGGAAATATCGGTGAAGTCGCCGTTGTCCAGGAGGCCGGCATTATTGACCAGCACATCCACTTCAATGCCCTCCTCCTGCAACTGGCGGCGCAATTTCTGTACCGCGCCGGGTTCCCCCAGGTCCGCCGCGACCGTCGTCGCCCAGCGGCCGTGCTCCTCGTTGATAAGGGCCGCGAGGTCCAGCAGCTGCCCGGCGTTGCGCGCCACCAGCACCAGGTCGTAACCACCCCGGGCAAACTGCTTTGCCAGTTCCGCACCGATACCGCGGGAGGCGCCCGTGATCAGGGCAAGCCCCTTGCTGCCGGAGGACCTGGTTGTACCAGATTTTGTCCCGGTGCGTGATTTCGCTGTTGGTTTCGCCTTCGCGGCTGATCGGGGCATATCGTTCTCCAGGATAATCCGGCCCGGACGCTAACCGGTTGCCAGCTGTTCGGGGGCCAGGGTAGCCAGCGCCTCGCGGTATCGCGTGGGCGGCTGCACCCGCAGTTCGCCCCGCAGGGCCTCCAGTGGCTCCCCCAGGCGCTGTTCCCAGGCCTGGGTGGCAAACCAGGTGGCGGTCTCACCGGTGTGCCGGCCCTCCGCCACGCAGCTGTCGATATCGATATGTGGCGCTTCGCGACGGAACTGGCGACTGCCCATGTAGATAATGAAGCCGATGCCGCGATTGGGCGTCTGGGCGTGCATGAAGGCCAGCAGGCACAGTTCGCCCAGTTCATCGGGACCATAGCCGCACATCACGTGTTGCAGGTCATGGATATCGCGCAGGCGGTTGGCGAGCCAGCGGCTATCGGGGTCCAGTTCCCGCTCCCGCGGCGCCTCCTCGCTGGCGGCCACCAGGCCGTCGGCACTGATATCCCGCGCCTCGACGAAGCGCAGGTAGGCCTGCCCCAGGCTGTCGCGGGGCAGTGCGCGCAGGGCCTCGCGATCATTGAGCAGGGGCAGGATGTCGGGCTTGTCGCGCAGCAGGACGCTGCCCCGGGGGTCGTCCCGCAAACGCTGCACGGCCTGGAAGATAGCGTTGCCCTTGAGCGCCTCGATGATCTTGAACACCTCACCGGTGCTTTCCGGATTGGCCATCAGAGCGCGCATGGAGCGCCAGGCTTGCAGTGGCCTGATCTGCCGCAGGTCGTTGATTCGAATCGTGAGAGAGTTGCTCATCCTGTCGCCACACCACCTTGCAGGGATAGGTATATCAATAGCATTACCGCGCGGGTTTGGCCAGCGGGGAACCTGTTACTCAGCGGTCAGCAACTGGGCTGCCATCGCCTCCATGGTGCGAAACAGCTGCTGCGGGTCATCCCGCTTCAGGTCCAGCAGCCCCATAATCGGTCCCTCCCCCACGGGAATCTCCTCCTCGCCCCGGGCCAATGCCTCCACGACCACCTCGGCGCAGCGGTCCGCATCCATGCCCTCATCGATGTCGGCCTCGGCGCTAGCCTTGGCCGCACCGCTGCCGGTGAGGGCATTCCTGGCGACGTTGGTGGCGATGAATCCAGGTACCACGGTGCTGACCCTGACACCCTGGTGCGCCACTTCGGTGCGCAGGGCGTCGAAAAAGCCCATCACCGCGTGCTTGGCGGCGCAGTAGCCGGTGCGCTGGGGGGCGCCTACTTTTCCCGCGATACTGGAGGTCACCACCAGGCGACCCGAACCCTGGGCTATCATCACCGGCAGCACCTGTTTGGTCAGCGCGATCTGCCCCAGTACATCCACCTCGAACAGGGTGCGATAGACCTCCATATCCGTGTCCACACAGAAAGAGCGCTGGGAAATCCCGGCGTTATTGATCAGCATGTCGATGTGGGCAAAGCTGTCCTGCACGCGCTGTACCGCCGCCGGCATGGCAGCGTAGTCGGTGACGTCCAGAGGCAGCACCATGACCCGCTCCGCGCTGACCCCCTCTTCCAGCAACTGTTGCCGCACCCTTTGCAGCTCCGCCTCCCGCCGGGCGGAGAGCACGACCGCCGCCCCGCGGGCGGCAAAACTGCGGGCCAGGGACTCGCCTATTCCCGAGGACGCCCCGGTGATCCAGATGACCTGATCCCGGAAGGATTGCGGCTGCTGTTGCGGGTCTGACATAACATTCTCCATAAGTGGCAGTGGAAGCGCAGGTAATAGCATAGCGCTTTTCGCATGCTCCTGGTTCCTTGTCTATACTCGCCATCAAGACGCGCTTCCCGGGCTGTACCCGGGCTACTCGGATGCGGCATAGTAAGGCGCTCTAGCGATTGACAATGATAACCTTCAGGAGCCCGTAACATGGATATAGTCGGATCACTGCGCGCAATCATTGGCGACAACGCGGTACTGGATGCCGCCGATACCGCCACCCGGTCCGCCGGGGTGTGGCGGCCTGACAACCTGCAGGCGGCTGCGCTGGCCCGGCCGGCCACTACCGAAGAGGTATCGAAGGTAATGGCCTGGTGTCACGCCAACGCTGTCAGCGTGGTCACCCAGGGTGGCCTCACCGGCCTGGTACACGGCGCGGACGCCGGCCCCGACCAGCTGATCCTGTCCCTGGAGCGGATGCGAGCCATAGAGGAAATCAACCCCGTGCAACGCACCGCCACCGTACAGGCGGGGGTGACCCTGCAGGCCCTGCAGGAGGCCGTGGAAGAGCACGCCCTGATGTTCCCCCTGGACCTGGGCGCCCGTGGCACCGCCACCCTGGGCGGCAACGCCGCCACCAATGCCGGCGGCAACCGGGTCATTCGCTACGGCATGATGCGCGATATGGTGCTGGGCCTGGAGGTGGTGCTGGCGGACGGCACGGTGCTGTCCTCTCTCAATCACCTGATCAAGAACAACGCCGGCTACGACCTGCGACAGCTTTTTATAGGCTCAGAGGGCACCCTGGGGGTCATTACCCGGCTGGTGCTGCGCCTGCGGGAACAGCCCAGCGCCCGCAACATGGCCCTGGTGGGACTGGAGAATTTCGACAATGTGGCCGCTTTCCTCAAGCACATGGATCATGCCCTGGGCGGCACCCTGTCCGCCTTCGAGGCCATGTGGCAGGCGTTCTACCAACTGGTCACCACGCCACCGGCCAAGGGCAAGCCTCCTATCGCCCAGGACTACCCCTTTTACGTGCTGGTGGAAAGCCAGGGCGCGGACCGCGAACTGGACACCCAGCGCTTCAACAACGCCATGGAGGCCGCTTATGAAAACGGCCTGATCGTGGATGCCGCCATCTCCCAGTCGGAATCCGACTGCGAGGCTTTCTGGGGCCTGCGGGACGACGTCGAGCAGGTATTGCACTGCGGCTTCCCCATCATCTTCGATATTTCCCTGCCCATCGGTGAAATGGAGCGGTACACCACCAACCTCAGGACGGACCTGGCAGCGGCCATCGGCGAGCACAACCTGTACATTTTCGGCCACCTTGGGGATGGCAACCTGCACGTTAACGTGGCAGTCAAGCCGGAAGACTATGCGCGTCTGCGCCCCATCGTCGAGCAGCAGGTATACGCGCCGCTGGCCGCCTTCCAGGGCTCGGTATCCGCCGAGCACGGTATCGGCCTGGAGAAAAAGCCCTATATCGGTATCAGCCGCTCAGCCAACGAACTGGCCCTGATGCGCACCCTCAAGAATGCATTGGACAGCAAGGGCATCCTCAACCCGGGCAAGGTGGTCTGAAGGCAGGCCTGGTGGCCAGCCTCTGCCGGGCACTGCTGCGCGCCGCGCTGGGCATACTGCTGGCCCACGGGGCATCCGCTGCGAGCCTCGGGCCCTCCGCCGCGGACATTGCTCGCCTGGATGGCGACCTGACCCCGGTGGGCGCCGAACGCGCGGGCAATGCCGCCGGTACCATACCCCCCTGGACCGGCGGCCTGGCGCAGCAGGCCATAGACCCCCGGGTCGGCTACCTTGACCCCTACGCAGACGATCCCGTGCTGTTCACCATCACCGCGGCCAACGCCGACGAGTACGCTGCCCAACTGACCGATGGCCACCGGGAGTTGTTCCGGCGCTACCCGGACAGTTACCGCATGCACGTGTATCCGACACGGCGCAGCGCCAACTGGCCGGCGGCGGTACGCGCCGAGGTCAAGGCCCAGGCGCCCTACCCTCGCACGGAAGACTACGCCCTGTTCGACGTAGGCCACAGCAGCGTGCCCTTTCCGATCACCGACAACGCGCTGCAGATGATGTGGAACCATGTGCTGCGCTGGCGTGGCGGATCGGTCAAGCGGGTTCTGAGCTGGTTCCCGGTGGACGCCCGCGGGCGCTATTTCGAGGTGCGGGTGTTGAACGCCATGGCCTTTGACCAACAGGGTTACATGAACCAGTCGCGACCCAACCGACTGTTCAACTTCTACGCCCTGTACCTCACTCCGGCCAATATCGAGGGCCAGATCACCCTGGTGTGGGAACCCATCAACGAGGTGGCACAGAGTCGTCAGACCTGGGCCTACCAGACCGTGTCGCGGCGGGTGGTGCGGGTGCCGAGCCTGGCTTACGACGATCTCGACCCCCGCACCCAGGGTTTGCGCACCTCCGATCAGTTCGACGGCTGGAACGGCGCCCCCGACCTGTACGACTGGAAGCTGCTGGGCAGGCGGGAGATGTACATCCCCTACAACAGTTACCGACTGAGTTCGAAAAAACTCAAGTACCGCGACATCCTGCAACCGGGCCACATGAATCCCGAACTGCTGCGCTACGAGCTGCACCGGGTGTGGGTGATCGAGGCCACCTTGAGGCCGGGAAAGCGCCATCGCTACCCGCGGCGCATTTTCTACCTCGACGAGGACACCTGGCAGGTATCCATGGAAGAGGACTACGATCGCAAGGGCCAGCTATGGCGTTTCGGGGATCACCCGGCAATGCTGTTCTACGACGTGCTGGTGCCCTGGTACCGGGCCACGGTGCACTACGACTTCAGGGCCGGCGCCTACCTGGCCAGCGACCTCGACAATGCAGCCAGGCTTCCCCGGCAATGGGGTTTCATCGCGGACATCAACGATTTCCTGCCGGTGAACCTGCGCCGCATGGGAACCCGCTAGTCCATGAACAGGCGGCGTGCGGCGCCAGCGGCGATCGCTGCCCACCTGCTGCTGGGTGCTGCGCTCGCGCCCGGCCAGGTACGCGCCCTGCCCTTTGAGGTCAATGACGATATCCGCGGGGTGTGGAACAACCGCGTGGCGATGGCGGTGGCGGTGCGCGCGGATGACCCCGACAAACAGCTGGTGGGCTTCAACAACAGGGCGGAATACCCGGGCGCCCGGGGCGCGGTGGGAGTCAACGACGACGGCAACCTCAACTACCGCAAACACGATGTGGTGGCCGCGCCCATTGTGTATACCACCGACCTGGAACTGCGCTATCGCAACCGCTTCGGCTTCTACGGCAAGCTGCGCAGCTGGTACGACTACAGCGGCGATCGGGGCAGCGTGCCCCACGGCAGTATCGGCAACGGCTACCGGCCCGACCAGAAGCTCGACGACAGCGATTACTACAGTTACAACAAGTTCGACGGCGTGCGCGTGCTGGACCTGTACCTGTACGGCAACTGGAGTATCGACACGGCGCGCCTGACCGCCCGCGTCGGCCAGCAGACCATCAACTGGGGTGAGAGCCTGCTGCACACCGGGATCAACGCCTTCAACCCTATCGATTTTTCCGCGCTGGGCCGTCCCGGGGTACGCCAGGACGACGCCCTGGTGCCGGTCAACCGCATCTATACCAACCTCATCACCCGCAACGGTATCAGCCTGGAGGCGTTCTACGCGCTGGACTGGGAGCAGGCGCACCTGCCGCCCTGCGGCAGCATCAACCAGGCGGTCGATATCCTGGCGGACCCTGGCTGCTATGCGGCCACCTCCGGCGTGCCGCTCAGCGACCGCGAACAGTTCGATCTGGGGCCGCTGAGCGCCAACCCGGCGCTGGTGCCACGCACCAGCCTGCCGAAGCCCGGCGCGGGCGGCCAGTACGGCCTGTCGAGCCGCTATTTCGTGGAGGCCCTGGACACCGAGTTCGGGCTCTACTACACCCGCTTCCACAGCACCCTGCCGGTCCTGGACCTCGCCCTATGCCCCGGCGGCTGGCAGGACTGTGACGGCGCCAGCGGCCTGGAACTGAAACTGAACTACCACGAGGACGTGGAAGCCTTTGCCATCTCTGCGGCCACTGGGGTGCGCAATATCGCCCTCTCGGGAGAGCTGAGCCAGTTTCGCAATCTGCCCGTGCAGCGCAATTTTCCCGAGCTGATCGCCGGCGCGACCCTCAACGAGGGGATATACGCCGCGCGCATGCGCCAGGCCGGCGACGGCACCCTGTTTGCGGGCAGCTGGAAGGCGGACCGCACCCAGTTGCTGCTGGGGGGCCAGATCGACCTGTCTTCGGCCCTGAGCCTGATCGACGCTTCGCTGGCTTTCGAGGCCGCCGGCCAGTGGGTCGACAACCTGCCCGATACCGGTGAGGAGCGCATCGGCCGCCAGGGGAACTGGGGGGCGGCGATGCCACCCGGCGGCAGCTGCCAGGCCGTCACCCGGCAGACCCAGGGGGGCTGCAAGGTGGACGGGTTTGCCACCGACTTCAGCTGGGGTTACCGGCTGTTCGCCACCATTTCCCTGCCGCGCCCGGCCCGCGGCGTCGACCTGTACCCGCTGCTGGGCTGGAACCACGACGTGCAGGGTTACTCGGTGGATGGCGCGCAGCTGCAGGGGCGCCGCACCTTCACCCTGAAGCTGCGCGCGGTCTACCAGCGCGCGCTGTTCCTGGAGCTGGGCCGCAGCTGGATCAAATCGACCACCAACTACGACCCGGCGCGGGACAAGGGCGTGTATACACTGGCCGTGGGGCTGCAGCTCTAGGCGGCGCGAACGATGGCGGGCAACGTCGGAGGCAGTTGGCGCCAAGTCGACGCGACAGATAAACCTCTTGTAGATCATACCCCTGGCGAGGTAAATTAATGTACTTGGGAATGCCCAGGGGACGCTGAGAGCATGTCGAACGAAATAGACCTGACCGAACCGGACTGTGCGGGCCGCCGCCAGTTCCTGCGCGCCTCCGTGGCCGGCGCAGTGCTGGCCGCGGCGCCACTGTCCACCATCTCCACCACCGTCTGGGCCGCCAGCGAGCGTCGCCTCACCCTGCACAACCTGCACACCGGGGAACGGATAAGCCAGCCCTACTGGATGCAGGGCAACTACCTGCCCGATTCCCTGGCCCAGATCAACACGGTACTGCGCGATCACCGCAGCGGCGAGGTGTATCCCATTGACCCCGGTCTGCTGGACCTGCTGTCTGCCCTGCAGAACCAGATCGGTCCCGGCAAAGGCTACGAGGTCATTTCCGGCTATCGCTCGCCCGCCACCAACGCCAAACTGCAGAGCAGGAGTTCGGGGGTAGCCAAGCGCAGCCTGCATATGCAGGGCAAGGCCATCGATATCCGCATGCCGGGAACCCAACTGGCCCAGTTGCACCGGGCGGCCAAAGGCATGAAGGCGGGCGGCGTGGGCCTGTACACCGGCTCAAACTTCATCCACGTGGACACCGGCCGGGTGCGTTACTGGTAACACCACCCGGCCGTCAGCGCACCGAGCGCCGGGCCACCCGGCGGCCGTCTTCCAGGCTGGGAGCCGGATACAGCACTACCTGCTGACCCTCAACCAGGCCCTCCAGAATCTCAGCCTGCAGGCCATTGTTGTGGCCGGCCTCGACGGGAACCCGCCGCACCCGACCGCCCTCCACCACGAATACGGACCAGCTGTCGGCTTCCCGGAACAAGGCGCTGGAGGGGACTATCAGCGCGTCGCCGGTCTCCCACACCACGATCCGCACCTCCACCCTGTAGCCGTGGCCCAGGCCGGCGCGCCGCTCCACGGGGTCGGTGAACTGGATCAGGGCGTTGACCCGCTGCTCTTCCACTCCCAGGGCTGAATACTTGGTGAAGCCCCAGGGCTCCACCCGCTCGACCACGCCGTTGATCTCTTCCTCGCCACCCCACTTGACGATGCTGACCCGGTCCCCGGGCGACACCCTGACCGCGTCGGTGGACAGCAACTCCACCAGAATCTCCAGGTCGTTGGTGATATCGCCAACTTCGATGAGAGGCGTGCCGGCGGGGACGATGGTTTCGCTCTCCTGCATCACCCGCAGCACCTGGCCGGTGACGGGGGCGTTGATGGGTATGGTCTGGGCGGCATCCCCAGTTGCTTCATCCGCGCCCGCAACCAGGCTATTGCTGAAGCTGATCAGGCGGGCGCGGGCGGTGGCCAGTTCGGCCTCTCGCTGCGAGATGGCGGAGCGCGCACCCCGCAGTGCTGCGTCCGCGGCGCTGTAGTTGCGCTGAGCCTCGTCCAGGGATGCCTGCGACAGCAGCCCCTCACTGCGCAGGCTGCGCGCCCGCCGCAGCGCCTCCGCCGCCAGGTCCCGGTCGGCCAGGCTCTTGTCCAGTTCGGCCTGGGCCATCCACAGGCTCGCCTCGGCAGAACTCACCAGGGCCTTGCCCTCCTCCCGGCTGCGGATGTCCAGCGCCGGCGGGTTGACCGGCAACATGCGGGCGATGGTGGACTGGCCCTGTTGCACGGTATCCCCGGGTTCCACTGATACCCGCAACAGGCGTCCGGCAACGGGTGCAGAGACCACGTAGGCATCCCGCACCCGGGTTTTGGCCTCCTCGTCGATCGTGACCCGCATCGGGCCGCGCTGCACCAGGCCGGTATCGACCAGCACCGCCCGCGGCCAGAAGGCGTAGCCCAGCCCCAGCAGCAGCACGATCACCACCGACAGCATCAGCCAGAACCTCGAACGCTTGTTATTCGGCAAGATTCCCTACTCCCTCGTCTTGATGGTTGCCACCAGGTCCAACCGGTCGGCATCGCGTTTGACAAGTGCCCCCGATGCCAGCGCCGAGACGATGACAGCGACGGCGGCGGCACCAAAACTTTCCGGTACGATGGTCGCCGGCACCCGGTACAGGTCGGTGCTGAAGCCGGCGGAAATGGCCTGGGCAAGATAGTAGCCGAGGACGCCGCCTACCGGCAGTGCCAGCAGCGTCACGATCCCCAGGTCGCCCAGCAGGACGAAGGCCACCTCCTGGCGGGTGAGCCCCATTACCCGCAGGCTCGCCAGGTCCCGCGCGCGCTCGGCGAAAGCGATGCGGGCGCTGTTGTAGATGATACCGAAGGTGATCACTGCGGCGATGGCCGCCATCACGAAACGCACCGCGCCGGCTCCCGTGTCCAGCATCTTCTGGAATGCCGCGCGGGTTTCCGCCCGCAGGCTGACCCCGGCGACCGCGGGCATTTCCTTGAGGGCCCGGTAGATGGTCTCGCCCTGGCTGGCGTCCACCCGCAGGAAAGCACCCGACACCCGCCGGGGCTCCTTGAGCGCGCCGTTGAGCGCCGCCAGTTCATAATAGGCCGGGGCGCCCAGCAGGGTTTCGGACACACCCACCACCGGGATCTCCAGGCGCGGGCGGCGTCCTTCGCGCACGTCCACGAGCAGCGGCATCCCCGGCTGGATATGCAGTATCTCCGCCAGGGCACTGCTCAGGACGATACCATCCGCGCGAATCGCGATCTCACCCTGGCGGGCATCCAGGGCGCGATTGAGCTGCGGGCGCTCGACAAAGCCATTGACCGCGCCGCGATAACTGTAGCGACCGCTGCGCAAGACCGCCGGCACGACCCTGAAGGGTTCCACCGCGATCACCCCGGGCATGCGTTGCAACTCGTAAATAGTCTTGTCCGACATGGGCTCGATAAACGTCACCGTCACATCGCTGCGATCGACCACGGAAAAGTTCAGTTCCACGGTCTGGTCGAAGCCGCCCAGCACACTGATCATGGCGACCGACAGGCCCATACCGCAGGAGATCCCCAGTACCGCCAGCAGGGCGCGCCCGGGGCGGCGCAGGAAATCGCGCAGCACCATGCGAGTAGGCTGGTCCAGCAGCCGGTTCAGCGCGCCGCCCAGACGCAGGGAACGGCTGTAATCCGCCGGTGCCGGCGGGCTCATGGCCACCGCAGGGGTGAGGGCGAAAACCCGCCGCAGCACCAGCAGGCCGCCGGCCGAGGCAGCGGCCACGCTGGCCAGCACCGCCAGCAGGAAACTGCCAGGGTCAACCCGGAACACCATGAAGGGAAACTTGTAAAAGTCCATATACACCTGGGCCATGCGCTGGCCGGCCAGCACCCCCAGCAGGCAGCCCAGCAGCGCGCCCCCAATGGCGATCACCAGGATAAAGCGGAAATAGTGGCCCGCCACCTCCCAGTCGCTGTAGCCAAAGGACTTGAGCAGGCCGATCTGCGCGCGCTCGGACTGCACCATGCGGGTAATCACGATATACAACAGGAAGGCCGCCACCCCCAGGAAAATCGGCGGCACGGTTTTGCCGGAGGCCCGCAGCCCCTTGATTTCGTCCACCATGAAGCGATTGGACTCGTGGTCCACCAGGGCGTAGGAGCCGGTGCCACCGTAGGTATCCAGAAGGGCATCGACCCTGGCCATGACCGCATCCAGGTGCGCATCCGCCGCCACCGACAGCAGCGCCTCGTTAAAGGCGCCCTCCAGGTCGAAGGCGGCCTCCAGGGCTTCCGCGGACATCCAGATGGCGGCGAACCGCGCATCGTCCGGGACCAGTTCGCCGGGCGGGGTGGCGTACAGGAACTCCGGCGCCTGGGCCAGGCCGACGATGGTGAACACCCGCCGGGCGCCATTGAGGTTGGCAGCCAGAGTGTCCCCGGGGCCCAGGCCGTGACTGCGGGCGAAATCCTGCAGCACGATGATCTCGTCGTTGTGGGCGGCATCCACCCAGCGCCCCTCGGACAGGTAAATATCGTTCAGGCGCGGGCGGTGGAACACCGGTAGCGAGACCGCGAGGGCCCTGATCGGCACCGCCAGCTCCGGCAGGTCCACCAGCGCGCCGCCGCGCACCCTGCCGGCAACCGCGAGCACACCTTCAATGGCGGCAATATCTTCCAGCAGCCGCCGCGGCGCCCGCTTCACCGGTGCGAACACGTCGGCAAAGCGATAGCGCTCGTAATAGGTGCGTCGGGTTTCCTGCAGGGTGTTGACCAGGCCGTCCATCATGACCAGCAGCAGCACCCCCAGGGCGATGACCACCCCTATAGCCAGGGCCTGGCCCCTCACCCGATAGAGGTCCCGCAGCAGCTTGCGATTCAGCGGGCTGATCATACCGTGCTCACCACTCGATCTGCTCGGCCGACAACCGGCTCTCGTTCTCGACCACCTGGCGAATATCGCCGTCGGCGAAGTAGATGACCCGGTCGGCCATCTCCGCGGTCGCCGCGGCGTGGGTGATGATCATCACGGTAGTGCCCAGTTGCTCGTTGACATCCTGCAGCACCCGCAACACGGCGCGGCCGGTGACGCTGTCCAGCGCCCCGGTGGGCTCGTCGCAAAACAGCACCGTAGGCCGTTTGGCAATCGCCCGGGCTATCGCCACCCGCTGCTGTTCTCCCCCCGACAGTTGCGCGGGGAAATGGTGGGCGCGCTTGTCCAGTCCCACCAGCGCCAGGGCCTCCTGCGGGGACATGGGATCGTCGGCGATCTCCGTGACCAGTTCCACGTTTTCCAGGGCAGTGAGACTGGGCATGAGGTTGTAGAACTGGAACACGAAACCGACGTGCTGGCGGCGGTACTGGGTGAGCTGGGTATCGTCCATGGCGGTGAGCTCGCGCTGGAAGAAACAGACGCGGCCGTCGGTGGGCCGATCCAGGCCGCCGAGTATATTGAGCAGGGTGGACTTACCGCTGCCGGAGGCGCCCAGCAGCACGATCAGCTCGCCACTGGGTATATCCACGCTGACACCGCGCAGCGCATCCACCCGGGAAGCGCCGGCTCCGTATACCTTGGTAACCCCTTCGGTGTGAAATGCCGGACCCGTGCCCTCGTCCTCGCCCACGCCTCGCTGCTCCGACCGCCCTGGATACCCGCACCGTAGAGGGAATGTATTGCCCAGTCAATTGGCCCCGGGGCACGCGCTGCGCCAGGGCCTGTTCACACTACCTGAGTTGGCCCTAGAAGCTGTAGCGCGCAGTCATGCCGATCACCCGCTCCTTGAGGGTGTTGGTCTGGGTGTAGGATCCGTCGCTGACCGCGATATCGTACTGGTCGGGGCCCTGCTGGAAGACCACCGCGTCCTCGTCGAACACGTTCTTGGCCCACAGCGAGACATCCCAGGTGTACTGGCTGCTGCGCCAACCGACAAACAGGTCCAGTATCTGGTAGGACTCGAAGTCCTTGGCAACCTGGCCGATGCCCGCCGAGGCCTCGGTGTTGATGCGATCGTCGGTGTACTTGAACAGGCCGCGCACGTAGGCCTCGGTGGAATTCGCCAGCGGCAGGTAGTACTCGGAATTTATCGAGAAGGACCACTCCGGCTCACCGCCCAGGGGCTCCCCGTCGATGTCGCAACTGCCCAGCACCTCGCCGGGCTGCCGGTCGTTACAGGGCTCGGAGGCGCCGTCCCACTCGCCCTTGCTGTAACTGAAAGTGCCGCCGAAGTTCCAGGTCTCGCTGAGCAGGATTTCGCCGTATAGTTCCACCCCCCAGATATTGGCATCGCCGTTGAATACCAGGCCGCCGGGCAGGTCCACCGGCTCACCCAGGTCGTTGAGCACCTGCACGCCGCGGGTGAAACCCAGGTAACCGTCAAAGGTCTGATAGTACAGGGCGCCGTCCAGCCGGGCGCGACCGTCCAGCGGGTTGCTCTTGAAGCCGATCTCGAAGGCGTCGCTGGTCTCGTCGTTGTACAGCAGGTCATCCACGCCATTTGGCAGGAACTCGATATCGGGACTGGGCACGATGGAAATGCCGCTGGGCCGGTAGCCGCGGTTGTAGGAGGCGTACAGGTTTACGTCGTCGCGCCAGTCCCAGCGCAGGGCGACCGACCCGGTGAAGGCGTCCTCGCTGTCGGAGTCCTTGTCGTCGGGCACCCCCTCAATGGGAAAATTGGCGGCAAAGCCCGCCTCGATCTGGTCGCGGAAGGGTTCCAGCGCCGGCGGCACCCAGGTGAGCCCGCCGTAATTGATGTCGGCGCGGCGATAGTTCTCGTAGTCGGTCCAGCGCAGCCCCAGCTCCAGTTGCAGGGTGTCGGTAAGATCCAGGGTATTAAAGGTGAAGATGGCGAAGTTGTTGGAATTGACCGGCAGCTTGCCGACCGTCTGGAAGCCCAGGCCCGACACATCCAGGCGCACGCCGTTGGAGACAAAGCGCGTGTTGGTATTCTGGTCCTGGTAGTACAGGCCCACCATGTAGTTCCAGAAATCATTGTCCATGGAGGCCGCGCGCAGCTCGTAGGAAATACTGTCGGTCTTGGTCTGGGTGGTCTGGAAGCTGGGCCCTTCGGTATTGGTGTACTGCAGGGAGTAGGCCCGGTCGTTCTCCGTCTGGGCCGGCTTGGTGGACTCCTGGTAGCCGACGATGCCGGTCACCTGGTGGTTCCACACCTCCCAGTCCATGATCAGGTTGGCCAGGTTGAACCAGATATCACCGAAGTCGTTGCTGTTGCCCAGCGCCTTGCGGTCATCAGGCTGTAACCTGGGCCGATCGGCCGGGTCGTGCAGGTCGGTGCCACTCATGGCCTTGGGGTCGTCGGCGGTGCGCTTGAGGTACTGGTAGATCACCTCCGCCTGGAAGGTGTCAGTGGCCTGCCAGATAGTGCTGAGTCGACCGGAGTAGGCCTTCACCTCCTGGTCGTCGAAGCCGGTGGAGAGATTCTCCACGTCGCTGCCATTGTTCAGGTCGTACACGCCGGCTACCCGCACCCCCAGGGTGCCGTCGAGCAGGGGGGCACCGTAGGCGAACTGGCCGTTGTAGCCATTGTTGTCGGATACCGATCCCTGCACATAGCCGCTGGTCTCGTCCAGACTGGCGCGCCGGGTAATCATGTTGATGGCGCCGCCGGGAGAGGTCTTGCCCTGCAGGGTGCCCTGGGGCCCGCGCAGTATCTCGATACGCTCCAGGTCGTACATCTGGTTGAAGGCAATATCCGAGCGCACGGTGGCATCGTTCCAGTACACGTCCACCGCCGCGGACACCCCCGACTCCGGATCGACGCTGACACCGCGCATGGAAATGTAATTGTTGCGCGCATTGGGCGCGGACAGGGTGATGCCCGCGGTCTGCTGCTCCAGGGACCGGAAATCGAAGGCGGCAAATTTCTCCAGGCTGTCGCCGCTGACCACGTTCACCGTGGCGGCGATGTCCTGCACGTTCTCTGCCCGTTTCTGGGCGGTGACGATAACCTCCTCCAGTTGCAGTTCGCTGGCCGGGGCCTGCATGGCAAGCAGACCCAGGGCACCGGCGATGGCCGTCTTGCAGAACACGGCGCTTTCCGGCCCGACGCGACGACGAGGCGAACGAATGATTTTTCCTGCGGACATGACACCTTACCTCTGCTGTGGCTCGCGGCAGGTCCAAAAAAAAAGAGCGCTACCGAAGCATATTTATAATTTTGTGCAACCCCGGACAGCGGCGCTGTCGAGCGAGGCTGGCCATATCATAGCGGTTACGATCGCAGATTAAACTCCTCACAGGTTTGCATAGATAACCCGTTGGGCAGATTCTGGACCCTGCCGGCCACCGCTGTGACCGGCAGTTACTGCACCCCTAGAACTTATAGGTAAAGTCCACCCCGCTGATCCGTCCGGGCGAATTGTGGTTGAAGGAGCCGCCGAATTCCGGCGCCGGGATCACTTCCTCCAGATAGTCCTCATCGGTCAGGTTCTGGCTCCAGGCGATAACGGACCAGTTCTCGCCAGAGATTCCGGCGCGCAGGTTGATGGTCCAGTAGTCATCCCGGGAGGTCTTGGAGAAGTCGCTGGGGCCGAAGCCGAAACCGGGCACCCCGTAGACACCCGACAGGTCGGTGAAGAAGTTCTGGGTGGTATTGTCCTGCACAGTGTGAAACCAGGTCTCGCCGACGTACTGGTAATCCAGGCGGGTCATCCACTCCAGGTCACCGAACACCGGCATGTTGAAGTCCAGGCTCAGGGCGCCGTTTGCCTCCGGCGCGTAAGGCAGGTCGTTGCCCTCGGTGTAGGGGCGGTTGTTGTTCTTCTTGATCTGGGTATCCACCACCCCGACGCCGCCGCTGAAGGTGAGGTACTGGTGCAGCGCCCAGGCGAAATCGATTTCGGCCCCGTAGATTTCCACCTTGTCGATATTGGTCACCACCCGCAGCAGGCCGAAGGGGCCGGCGAAGAAGTTGAAGAACTGGTAGTCGTCCACCTCGGTGTAGAAGGTCGCGCCGTTGATCCGCAGGGTGTTGTCCAGCCACTCGGACTTGACGCCCACCTCATAGGTGTAGGTGGTCTCCTGGTCGAACTCGTCGCGCACTTCCTGGGGGGCCGTGGGGTAGGTGCCAAAGGCATTGTTGACTGTGTCCGCGCTGCCCAGGTTATTGAAACCGCCGGAGCGGAAGCCCACACCGTAGGAGGCATAGCCGTGGAAGTCATCGGTAAAACGCTGGGTGTAGCTGACCTTTGGCTGCCACTGGTCGAAGGTCTCGTTGCGATCGGGTATGGTGTCGGCATTATCGTAGGCCGGGTTGATGGGCTGGCGACCGAAGGCGGCCACGAAAATCTGTGCATTCAGCACATCGGGCACCTTGTTGGAGACCTTGCGGTCCTCCTGGTCGTAGCGCAGGGCCAGGGCCAGTTCACCGCGCTCACCCACGTCCAGTTCCACCTGGCCGAAGGCCGCGTAGGCGTCGGTGGTGAAATCATCCCAGAACAGCAGGTCTGTGGGGTTCTTGCCCTCGGGGGTCACATAGGGCTGCTTCTGGAAACCCAGGCCCAGGTCGGCGCCGTAGGCGACCACCACCTCGCGATCGATGTGGGCGTAATACAGGCCCGCCACCCAGCGCAGGCTGTCCTCCTCGTCGGAGGTAAACTTGACCTCCACGCTGGTGCTCTCCTGGTTGCGCTCCTGGTACTGGTAGCCGTCGCAGGTAGTGGGCGAGTAAGGGGGCAACAGGCCGTTGAGAATGCCCTGGTCAGGCAGGTACGCACCGGGGGGCAGACCGTCCTGGATGGCATAGAAAGGACTGGTCAGCAGCGAGGTGTCGAAACTGTTATAGGTCTGGGTACAGGCCGTCTGGGAAGCCGGCGCGCCCAGGGAATACCCGCCAAAAGCGGCGCTGGTACCATCGGATAACAGGTATTCGTCCAGCTTGTCATAGGCACCGATGACCGTCAGCGTGCCCGGGTCCATTTCGTAATCGGTCTTGACCGAGAAGAACGAATTTTCCTGCTTGTTCTCCCCGGGGACGTTGAAAATGTACTTGAAGTCGGTGTCGTTGACGTTCTTGTATAGGTCGGGGTTGGGCACGAATTCCGCCGCCAGCGGCAGGGCGAAGGTGGCGTTGAAATTGATGGCGCCGCCCTTGACCTTGCTGTAGGCCGCCTGGGAGTCCACGGTCAGGCGGTCGCTGGGCAGCCAGATCACCCGGCCCCGACCGCTCATGTCTTCCAGGTAATTGACCGAGCTGTCACTGCCTGTGAAGGCGTTGCTGAAGCTGCCGTTGGTATCCCGGTAGCTCAGGGCCAGGCGGCCGAGGAGCTTGTCCTCGATCAGCGGTCCGCTGACCATCGCGTTGCCCTTGACCAGGTCGTCGTCGCCGAAGCCGCCGCCGACACTGGCCTCGAACTCGTTAGTCGGCTTGACAGTATTGACAATGATCGCCCCGGCACTGGCGTTGCGGCCGTACAGGGCGCCCTGGGGTCCCTTCAGAATTTCTATTTGGTCGATATCGAACAGTTCGCGGTTGAAACCGTTGGGATTGGTGATCAGCACGCCGTCCACCACATAGGCGAAGGAACTCTCCGCATCGCGGGTGGAATACTGGCCGCGAATGGTCACCTGGGTATCGCCGACGTTGGCGGTATCGACGATGGAGACGTTGGGCGTCAGGGCAATGAAATCCGCCGGGCGCTCGATACCGGCACTCTGGATTTCCGACTGGGTGAAAGCAGTCACCGCGATGGGCACGTCCTGCAGGCTCTCACTGCGTTTGCGGGCGGTCACCACCACCTCTTCCAGCGACGCGCCGCTCTGGGCAATTGTGAACTGCGGCATAGCGAGGGTGGCGCCCAGCACGGCGCCCTGGACAGCTAATGCGACTGATTTCCTCTGCACCATGGTAACCCCTTGTTCTTATCCTGCTTCATTACCGGGCAGCCTCGCGAGCCGCCCGACCTTCCCCGAATAATTACACAGTTGAACGGCTCTGGGAAAGCGCTTGTTAGCGATGGGCTGCCCTGTAGGCCTTGAGGGCCGCTGCAGTGGTGGGCTCGCCCGTCTCGTAATAGAGCTTCATCGCGGTGGCCACGTCCGCCACCGTGGCCGCCACCGGCTTGGCCATCAGCTTTTCGAGCCAGTTGCCCAGGGGGCCCCAGGGCATTTCGAACTGCAGGGAGGCGGTAAACAGGGTCTGGCCGGGACCCTGGTCGGCCAGTTGATAGCGGAAGGAAGCGCTGCGAAATGGCGGCGCGGGCTTGTCACCCTTGTGAAGGCGGATCAGGAAGCCCTCCCCCTCGCGCCACTCCACCACGGTTTCCTGCAGGTAGCTTCTGGCATTGCGCCAGACATAGCGACTGGCGCCCACGCCCTCGGTGCGGGCGCTGACAATCTCGGTCCTGACAATGCCGGGGACATAGTTGTGAGCCAGGGAAATATCCCGCAATCGATACCAGGCCTGCTCCCGTGGCATATCGATAAGGACTTGTGCGGATACTTCGCGGGGCATGGCCTGCTCTCCGTCGCCCTGCGGGGGCCTGAATAGCACCCAGCCTAACCACATCGCCTGACGATATAAACCGCTTTGGACGGCATGGCAAAACGGGTATGGCATAGCAGACCGGAGGGGCTATAGCGCCGCCCCCGGGGCCGGGATACCAATAGTTTGCGCCCGCGAACAGCCCGCAGCAGGGCCGGGTTTGCTAAGCTTGCCGGCCACCATCGACAAGGAAACTGGCGACATGGGAACTTACGCCCTCACCGGCGGCGCCTCGGGTATCGGCGCCAGCCTCGCAGCACTGCTGCGGGAGCAGGGACACAAGGTCATCAACGTGGACATACGGGAGGCCGACGTCATCGCCGACCTCTCCACCCCGGCCGGCCGGCAGGCGGCGGTGGCCGGCGTCCGCGAGCGGGCGCCCCAGGGCCTGGACGGGCTGGTGCCCGTGGCAGGTGTCGGGGGCAGCGGCCCACCCGGCACCCTGATCACCTCGGTCAATTACTTCGGCGCGGTGGTAGTCGTCGAGGGCCTGCGCGACCTGGTGAGCAGGAAGCGTGGCGCCATCGTCCTGCTGTGCTCCAACTCGGCGCCCATGTCGTCTCCCGAAGACCCCCTGGTCGCCAGCCTGCTGGCAGGCGATGAACAACAGGCCCTGCAAATCGCCAGGGACAACGACAACGGCATGCACTACATGGCTGGCAAGCGCGCCCTGGCCTGCTGGATGCGGCGCAACACCATGGCCTACGCGCAGGACGGTATCCGCATGAACGCCGTGGCGCCGGGGCCGGTGGATACCCCCATGACCAAACCGCTGTTCGATGACCCCAAAATGGCGGAAGTGATGCAATACCTCATCGACAACACGCCCCTGGGCAGGGCCGGAAAGCCGGAGGAAATTGCCGCCGCAATCAGCTTCCTGCTGGGGCCCGACGCCAGCTATATCTGCGGCTCGGTGCTGTATATCGACGGTGGCTACGATGCCCATACCCGCAGCGACCTGGTCTAGGCAGTTGCTTCGACAGCAACCGCTCATCCTCCGTTGGCGGCCGGCTGGTTTACGACCACCCGCCCCAATGGTGCCTGGAGAATGACTGAGCCACACTGGCCGCGCCCGGCGGGTAAATATATACTGGCGCATTGCCAACACGCGCTGCACGCATTCCCCGGGAGACCAGATGGCGACCACCAGCGGTACGGAGCCACAGCCGGTACTGATTACCCTGCCCGACGCGGATCGGAAGCAGGTCCATATCGTCCTGCGCCATCCGGTTCCGGATATGTACGCGGGCAAGGGCTTGCTGCTGGACGTACAGTTGCGCAACGATTCCTCCCAGGCCATATCCAGTGACTATCCCCAGCGGGTTTTCCTCGGCTACCACTGGGCAAACGAGGATGGCAGCTACGACACTTACGCCGGGCGGCGCACCGCTCTGCCGGCAGCACTGGCACCCGGGGGCCAGTGCAACATAGAGATGCGCATCATCCCCCCGGCCCGGGCCGGGAACTATGAGTTGCAGGTCGGCCTGTTGCAGGAGGGTATTTCCTGGTTCGAAACCGGCGATCCGCAGCACCTGCAGAAAACGCCAGTCACCGTGCTGGCCCTGGAAGGTGGCAAACTACGCGCCCTGAAAAAACTGCCGCGCTACGCCGAGGACCGCACCGTGCGGGTGGATACTCCCCCGGCGATTTTCAGTTTCGAGCTCACCAACCTGTGCCCCTTCAAGTGCATCATGTGCGCGCGCACCAACAATATGACGCGCGCTGAGGGGCATATGTCCTTCGCGACCTTCAAGAAGGCCGTGGATGAATTCGTGGCGCTGAACCCGGGCTATGCCCGCTCCCAGGAAGTGTGGCTGCACGGTTTCGGCGAGAGCCTGGTGCACCCGGAGTTCGCGAAATTCATGCGCTACGCCATAGACCAGGGCGTCAACGCCGGCCTGTCCATCAACCCGCTGATGCTCACCAAAAAAGTGGCGAGCGACCTGCTGGACGCGGCGCCGGGACACCTGTACGTCGCCCTGGACGGGCACGACGACGCATCCTTTGAAAAGATTCGCGGGGTGCCCAATGCCTACCACAAGTCGAAAAAACGCCTGCTGAAGTTCCTGGCGGAAAAAGAGCGGCGCGGCGTCAGGACCAAGATCACCTTGTCCATGATCGACTTCCCGGGCAACCGCCAGAGCATCGAGGAAGTCGAGGACTTCTGGAACGCCCAGCCCGGCATCGACCACTTCGTCGCCAAGCCCTTCGTGAGCTGGGACGGCAAGGCACAGGACGTGAACCTGCTCGCGCCCCGCCATGTAGCCGCCCCCGAGCCCGCCAACCGCAAGGTGCTGTGTGACTTCCCCTGGGAGAAAATGACGGTGTCCTGGGACGGCGACCTGGTGCCCTGCTGCTTCGACTACAACAAGCGCTACGCACTGGGCAATATCAACGAGCAGAGCCTGCTGGAAATCTGGAACGGCGAGAAGATGCACGCCCTGCGACGCGAGATGATCGCGAACAAGGTCACCAATCCCCTGTGCGCCGGCTGCGAGTACCTGTACCAAGACGTCGTGCCGTGACCCGGGAGCAGGCGCTGCCCCGCAAGAACAACGATATCGAAATCCTCCGGGCTTTCGCCATCCTGTATACCATCATCCTGCATTTCAGGGTACTGCTGCCCGCCGGCAGCCCGCCGGTGCGGTTGCTGGACCACCTGGACCTAAGCGTGGGCGTGGACCTGTTCCTGGTGATTTCCGGCTTTGTGATCACCGGTTCGGTCATGGATTCTGCCAGCCGCGCCGGCACCACCCGCCGCCCGCTGATGTTCGCCTTCTGGATCAAGCGGATATTTCGCCTGCTGCCGGCGGCCTGGACCTGGGTGATGATCGCCGCTCTCGCCCAGTTGGCGATCATCTCCACCACGGCTATCCACTACCCGTTGCGGGACGTTTTCATCGCCACGGCAGCGGCCCTGGGCAACGTGATGAATGTCTATACGCCCTACTGTCTCGCCAACGGCGGAGGCCAGGCCTGCGTACTGGACAATTTCGTGGGCCACTACTGGAGCCTGTCCCTGGAAGAGCAGTTCTACCTGGTGTTTCCCTTCCTGTTTTTCTTTGTCCGGCGCAGGGTCCTGGTGGCACTGCTGGTGGCCGCGATCGCGCTGCAGTTCCTGTGGCAGCGCCCCTTCTTCACCTATGCCTGGTATTTCAAGACCGATGCTCTGTGCTGGGGCATCCTGCTGTCGCTGGTGGCGCGCAGCGCGCTGTACCAGCGGCATGTCCCCGGGCTGGTCAATATGCGCCACATCGGCCCCATGGCCGGGTTGGCGCTGCTGGCGGCACTGCCGCTGGTTGCGGCCAATATCCAGGGCATAGGGCCCAACATGAAGCCTTACGGCGTGGCGGTGGTGGCGCTGATCTGCGCGGCCATCGTCTGGCTGGCCTCCTACGACAGGGATGTCTTTGCCGTCGGCAGGCGCTACCGGCGCCTCATGCTCTACTTCGGCTCGCGTTCCTATTCTCTGTACCTGTCCCACCTGGTGGCTTACCTGTGCGTGCGCGACCTGTTCGGCCAGTTCGGTGGCGGGCTGGCGGCGGCACTGGGCCCGGCGCTGTATTACGGCCTGCTGCTGGCGCTGGCGCTGGGCCTGGCCCTGCTGGGGGCCGAGCTGAGCTACCGCAAGGTAGAGAGTGTGATGCGCCCCAGGGGGCGCGAGATCGCCGCGCGCCTGCTGGCGCGCAGCGCGCAGGGGAACAAACGTCGCGCCGTGGCGCCCGACAGCGACAGCACCAGGGCAGACCTCAGCTGAAGCGGCCGCCCTGCTCTGCCAGCTCCACCAGGTACTGGCTGGGCTGCCAGAAATCGTCGCCGGTGAGCTCCTGGTAATGTCGTAAGCGCTGCAGCACCTTGTCCGGACCCAGGCTGTTGGCGTAGTGCATGGGGCCGCCGCGGTACACCGGCCAGCCGTAGCCATAGACATAGACCACGTCGATATCGCTGGCGCGGACGGCAATGCCCTCCGCGAGGATCTTCGCCCCCTCGTTGATCATCGGCAGGACACAGCGCTCCAGGATTTCCTCGTCAGATATAGCGCGCTGGGTGATACCCGCCCTGGCGGCAAATTCGGCGAACAGTTCGGTTACCATGGGCGCGGGCGTGGGTTTACGGTTCTCATCGTAATCGTAGAAACCGGCGCCGGTTTTCTGGCCGCGCCGACCCGCTTCACAGAGCCGATCGCGGATGGTTTCGCCGCGCGAGGTCTCCTTGTTCCAGCCTATATCCAGGCCCGCCAGGTCGCTCATCTGGAAAGCACCCATGGGAAAACCGAACTCGTACAGGACCCGGTCCACCTCGTGGGGCGGCGCGCCTTCCAGCGCCAGCTGGTGCGCCTGGGCCTGGCGCACGAACAGGATGCGGTTGCCGACAAAACCGTGGCACACCCCCACCAGCACCGGAACCTTTTTGATGCGCCTGGCAAAAGCCATGCAGGTCTTGATCACCGCTTTGGCGGTGGCGTCGCCGCGCACCACTTCCAGCAACTTCATCACGTTGGCCGGCGAAAAGAAATGCAGCCCTATCACCGCCTCGGGGCGCGCGGTCGCGGCGGCGATCTCGTTGAGGTCCAGGGCGGAGGTATTGGAGGCCATGATCGCGCCGGGTTTCACGATGGCGTCCAGGCGCCCGAAGATAGCTTTTTTCACCTCCATGTTCTCGAACACGGCCTCGATGACCAGGTCGCAGTTCGCCAGGTCCTGCAGCTGCAGCGAGCCGCTTATCAGGTCCATGCGCTGTTCCACGTCCGCGGCGCTGATGCGGCCCTTGCTGGCGGTGTTCTCGTAGTTCCTGCGGATCACCCCCAGGCCCCGGTCCAGCGCCTCCTGGCTGGTCTCGACGATGGTAACCGGGATCCCCACATTGGCCATGTTCATGGCGATGCCGCCACCCATGGTGCCCGCGCCGATCACGCCCACCGCGACAATGGGTATCTCGGGAGTATCCCGGTCGACATCGGGTATTTTCGCCGCCTGGCGCTCGGCGAAGAAAAAGTACTGCTGGGCCGCGGACTGGGGGCCCTGCAGCAACTCCCTGAACAGTTTGGACTCGGTTTTCATACCCTCGTCAAAGGGCTGGCTTACCGCCGCCTCGATACAGCGAATATTGTATTCGGGGGCGAGGAAACCCCGGGTCTTGCGGGCAATGCCCCGGCGAAACTGCTCGAATACGGCGGGATTGTCGCGGGCCGCCTGCAATTTGTCGTCGCGGTCGCGGATGCGCGGCAGTGGCTCGTCCCGGGCAATGATTCCCCTTGCGAAGGCCAGCGCATCCTCGCGCAGGTCGCCCTCCACCAGCCGATCCACCAGCCCGGCCTCCAGCGCCTCGGCGGCGCTGATCGGCGCCCCCGAGGTGACCATTTGCAGCGCTTTTTCCACGCCGACCACCCGGGGCAGGCGCTGGGTGCCACCGGCGCCGGGCAACAGGCCCAGGTTTACCTCCGGCAGGCCCTGGCGGACGCCCTGGCTGAGGGCGTTTACCGGCGGGTTGTCCAGGGTGAGCACCGCCACCCCATCCACGTTGTCATAGTCGACCATGCTGGTGAGCTGCATCGCTTCAATCTCCATTAAAACTGGTTGGTGCGGTCGGCCTCAGGCAGGGTTAGCTGCCGGGGCATACTGCCGCGACATGCCGGCCACCACCTCGTGGAAACCCGCCATGGTGTCATCGATTACCTGCCGGGCAGTGAGCACGGCATCGATGCGCCCGCAAACCTGGCCAGACAGGGGGATGGCGGCTTCCATGTCACCGCCGAAATACAGCTGGGGAATACCCGCCATGTTCTCCATGACATTGAACTTGCCCAGGGGCTCCAGGGCAGCGGTGCGCCCGGTGCGCAGGGCGCGCAGGGCCGGGCGGGACTGCTGGTTGAGAAATACGGTGTCGGTCTCGCGGGCGGCCACCACCGCCTGCTTCCAGTTGTCGTGCACCGGGGACTCCGCGCAGGACAGCATGCGAGTGCCCATCTGCACTCCCTCCGCCCCCAGGGCGAAGGCCGCCGCCATCGAGGGACCGTCGCTGATGCCACCGGCGGCGATGATGGGCACCTCGACCCGGGAGCGCACCAGCGGCAGTAGCACCATGGTCGACACCGGGCTGGGGTTCTTGAAGCCACCGCCCTCGCCGCCTTCTACCACCAGGCCATCCACGCCGGCATCGATAGCCTTGAGCGCCATCTCCAGGGTGGGCACCACGTGAAACACCGTGATGCCCGCCGCCTGGAAATCCCGGGTGCAAACGCTGGGGCTGCCCGATGAGGTGGTCACGAACTTGATGCCCTGCTCGATCACAAAGTCGATGATATTGCTGCCCTTGACATAGGACAGCGCCACATTCATGCCGAAGGGTTTGTCGGTCAGTTCGCGCATCAGCTGGACTTCGCGCTTGATATTGTCCAGTTCTCCCGAGGAGGTTTCGATGATTCCCAGGCCGCCGGCATTGCTCACTGCCGAGGCCAGCCGGGCCCGGGCTATCCAGCCCATGGGCGCCTGTATTATCGGGAACTGGGTGCCGGTCATGCGGGTTACCCGGTTAGCAATAGTCACGTTCGAACGTCTCCTTCTCTGGTTGCGCTGTCCCCGGGGGCGGCCTGGTCGATCGCGAACAACAGGCACAGCATCTCGTAAATAACCTCGATACTGGCTTTTCTGGTCAGGCCCTGCATGGACCGCAGCCGGTCCCAGGTCTCGAATGAGGTAAGGGCCTCTACCGCCTCGCGCTTGTGCGGCGCCAGTGCCAGCAGTTCCGGCAGCCAGTCGGCGAGATCCTTGCGCAGGCCGCGCTGGTTGCGGGCGTAGTTTTTCTGCAGTACCGTCGAGCGCCACATCTGGGCCCGGGTGGATAAAATCAGTGGCGAGAGTTTCTCGTAGGCGGTGGCCCTGGCCTCGATCGCGTGCAGCACGCGTTCGGCCAGGGTACCGGCGCGGTCACCGCCCAGGAACAGGCCCTCGTAGCTTGCCCGCAGGTAATTGTCCGCGGTCGCATACAGGCTTTCCATGTCCGCGAAGTGCCGGAAAAGGGTGCGAATCCCCACCCCGGCCCGGTCCGCCACCTGCTGCGCGGTGGGCACCAGGATGCCCTCGGCAATGAGTTGTTGCGAGGCCTCCACGATAAGGCGCCTGCTGCGCTCACTGCGCTGCAGGCGGCCGTCGGGTTTGGTACCTGGGTCGAGTTTGCTTGCCTTGGTCATATCGTCGTCCGGTTGCGGGTGGCGCGGTTCGATAAACGGCAGAATCAGGCGGCGGCCAGACCGGCGGCAGCGACAGACTTCACCAGGACATTATAATGGCATAGTGTATGCCATATATGAAGCCTGCGCGGAACAAGGCCCACTGTTGCTACTGCGCAAACTCCGCCAGCGGCACGATCAGCAGGCGGTCACCCAGAAAGGAGCCCAGGTAGACCGTGTCGCCATGTGCCGTGGCGACGGTGGCCGCGCCCATGGGTGGCCCCTGGTGCCGGAACAGCACCCGCGTCGCCATGGTCTCGGGGTCCAGGGCCACAATTTCGAAGCCCATGCCACAGGTGACGCCATGGTCCTCGGTACAGGCCAGGTAGACCGGAATCTCCATCTGGTGGGAGGCGAGCCACAACTGGCCGTCGGGCCCCCAGCTGCTGTTGTCGGCATGGGCCACCGCCGCTGTGGCCACCCGCTGCTCAGTCTGGAGGTCGTATTTGTGTATTTCCCCGTCCATGTACTGGTTAATGAAGATATAGCGCTCATCGGGGCTGATCTCGATACCGTTGGTCAGGGCGCCCGCGGTTCCCGGTAACAGCCTGGGGCCGCCGCCCTGACTCCAGCGCCACACATCCCCTGACCGGAAGCCCAGCAGCGCGCGTTGCGAACCGAGAAAATCGTCGGGGCGGAACATGCGGGTGTAGATGACATCACCGTTGGCCAGGCCCACCACGTCATTGATCAGGGTGTTGTCCGCGGGGAAGACGCAGCCCTGCCACTGCAACTGCGGCTCGCCATCGGCCGGCACTGCCAGGGAAAACAGCTCCACCGCCTCGCGACCGCCGTGGTTAACCACCAGGTAGCGCCAGCTGCCGTCCTCCAACCGCACCAGGTGGGTGCCGTGGGGGCTCATCTCCTGCCCCGGGGGCTCGGTGCAGGCGGGGTCGCCCTGCAGGACGTCGGGGGCTGCGGAGCCGGCGACAGGGAACACTGTACGCACGCTTTCATCGGCCACCCTGAACAGGGCGATACGGCCGGGAAACTCGCCCATATTGCCGAGTTCGCTGAGCAACAGGTAGTCACCCCCGGGCACGACGGCGATATCCTCGGGGCTTTGCAGGCCACACACCGGGTGCAGCGGGCCCCGGTCCTCGCAATCGGTGACCAGGGTGCCATCCGGCACGCCGCAGCCACACAGCGTGAGCGCCAGGGCGGCGGCGAACAGGGAAGGAACAGGGGTATGCCGTCTTTTCATGGCCGGGAATCCATCATTTCTTGCCGGGAAGCGAGAGTGTCACATTCTCGCGCACAATGTGCCAGGGGGCCGATTGCTGCGATATGGCGGAATGAATCCCGCCCTGCAGCCGCATTGCACACGCAGGGCCGCATTCATTCGGCCCGTCGGGCTTGCATGCCGCGGCCAGACAGGGACAATGAGCGGTCCGATCCGAACGAGCGTCTACCTGGGAGTAACAGGCCAATGTACAAGGAACTGAAGGAAACCATTGCAGCGATGACCGCCCCCGGCCAGATGTTCAGCCTTGCCGAGGCCGAGGTGGCCGGCAACAAGGTCAGGACCTGGGCCATGGCCCCCAATTCACTGCGCGACATCTGGCTCAGTACGGCCAATCACGCCACGGCGGACTACCTGGTCTACCGCGATGAGCGCTGGACCTACAGCCAGGCCCACGAGGAGGTAGCTCGCATCGCCAACTGGCTGGTCACCCAGGGAGTGGGCCAAGGGGATCGAGTGGCGATCGCCATGCGCAACTACCCGGAGTGGATGCTGTCCTACTGGGCCATTGCCAGCATCGGCGCGGTCTCGGTGGGTGTCAACGCCTGGTGGGTGACGGAGGAACTGCGCTATGGACTGCAGGACTCCGCTACCAGTGTGCTGATATGCGACAGCGAGCGCCTGGCCCGATTTGCCCAGATCCGCGACGATTTCCCCGCCATGAAAGTGGTCGCAGTGCGGGTGGACGACGCGCCCACCTGGGCCACCCCCTGGAGTGAGGTGCTGGCGACAGAGCCGGCCCTGCCCGAGGCCACCATTGCGCCGGATGACGACGCCTGCATATTCTATACCTCGGGCACCACCGGCAAGCCCAAGGGCGCCCAGCTGACCCATCGCGGCTGCGTCAACAATATCTTCAGCGTCATTTTCTCCACCCTGTCCCAGGCTACCGCCCAGGCGAAGGCCCTGGGCAAGCAAGCCCCGAACCTGCTCGGCGGCGGCGGGCCACAGCTGGCCTCTATCATCGCCACCCCCCTGTTCCATGTCACCGCCAACAACTGCGCGGCGCAGACCGCCACCGTCGCCGGTGGCAAACTGGTCCACATGCACAAGTGGGACGCGGGCGAGGCGCTGCGCATTATCGAGGAAGAAAAAATCACCATTTTCAGCGGTGTGCCCACCATGAGCCGGGAAATCATCATGCACCCGGATTTCAGCAAGCGCGACACTTCCACCCTGTCCGCCCTCAACGGCGGCGGCGCGGCTGTGCAGCCGGACCTGGTCGCCAAGATCGCCAGGGCGGGGCGCGGCGCCCAGCCCGGCCAGGGATACGGCATGACCGAAACCTGCGGCATTATCAGCTCCGCCAGCGGGTTTTTCCTGGCTGACAAACCCACCAGCACCGGCATGCTGTTGCCGGTATTCGACATCAAGACCATCGACAGCAACGGCAAGCCGCTGCCTCCGGGAGAGCGGGGTGAAATCTGCGTACGCGGCCCCCAGGTGATCAAGGGCTACCTGAACCGGCCGGAGGCTACCGCCGATACCATCGTCGACGGCTGGCTGCACACCGGCGACATCGGCTACGTGGACGAGGACAATTTCGTCTACCTGGTGGACCGGGCCAAGGACATGGTGTTGCGCGGCGGTGAGAACGTGTTCTGCTCAGAGGTGGAAGTGGCGATCTACGAACATCCCGCCGTGGCCGAATGCTCTGTGTTCGCGGTGCCAGACGAACGCCTGGGCGAGGAAGTCGGCGCCGCCATCTTCCCGGCCCCGGGCAGCAAACCCACGGCGCAGGAACTGCGCGAGTTCTGCAAGACCAGGCTGGCGGCTTACAAGGCGCCCCGCTACATCTGGATCCTGGACGAACCCCTACCGCGCAACGCCAGCGGCAAGTTCCTCAAGCGGGAGCTGAAGGAAATCCTGGACGTCGCCGACGCGGGCTAGCAGCGGCAAGGCGGGCACCGACGGGATCACTCCCGGTTACCCGTGCCGCTTTATTTCAGTTCGCTGGAACCCTTGCCCAGCACCTGGCGGGCCACGATCAGTTGCTGGATCTGCTGGGTACCTTCGTAGATGTCGATAATCTTGGAGTCGCGGGCGAACTTTTCCAGCAGCTGGGCCTTGCTGTAGCCCAGCTGCCCGCAGATCTCCACGCATTTGAGGGCTACCTGGTTGCCCATGCGCCCGGCCTTGGCCTTGGACATCGAGGCGTTCCTGGAGTTGGGCTGCTTGTTGTCCGCCATCCAGGCGGCCTTCAGTACCAGCAGGCGCGCGGTCTCATACTCCGCCTCCAGTTCGTAGAGGTCGTTCTCCACCGCGCTCATCTGGTGATAACTCTTCTCAAAGTCCAGTTCGATGCCCTGCTCGGCCAGCAGTTCTTCGGTCAAATCCAGCGCCGCCCGGGCCAGGCCCACAGCCTGGGCCGCCACCATGGGGCGAGTATTGTCGAAGGTCTGCATCACCCCGCCGAAGGCTTTCTTGCGCGCCTCCGCCGTGGTGGCGATCTCGGGATTGCCCAGCAGGTTGGCCTTCGGCACCCGGCAGTTCTCCAGCACGATCTGGGCTGTGTCCGAGGCCCGTATGCCCAGTTTGTGCTCCACCCGCGTCACCGTCATGCCCGGCGTGCCCTTGGGCACCAGGAAAGACTTGATCGCCGCCTTGCCCAGCGTCAGGTCCAGCGATGCCCAAACCACTACCTGCTTGCTGCGGTAGCCATCGGTCACGAATATCTTCTCGCCGTTGAGCACCCACTCGTCGCCGTCCAGCACCGCTGTAGTCTTGATGGCGGCGGAGTCGGAGCCGGCGCCGGGCTCGGTAATGGCCATGGCCGCGAACAGCTCGCCCCACTCGGCCTGCTGCTCGGCGGAGGCCACCGCGCTCACCGCGGCATTGCCCAAACCGATGGTCGGCAGCGCCAGGAACAGCCCCACGTCACCCCAGCACAACTCCGCCGAGCTGACCACCATGCTCAGGTTGTTGCCGTTACGGTTGGTGGTTTCACCGGCCGGCTGCGCGTCGACATCCTTGCCGCGGTTGGGCCTGGCGCGCAGCAGCTTGCTCAGCTCGTACAACTCCTCGGGCATCTCCTTCTGTTCCGCCAGGTCGTACTTGCGCGACAGGGGCCGCAGGCCATCCCGGGAAAACTGGCGCAGCAACACCCGGGTGTCCTCTATTTTTTTCGGTAGTTCCAGGTTTATCATCGTGTCGCCCTCTCCAGATTCGCTTTATTGGGGTGCCGGGCCATCAGGCCAGCAGCATGCCGTCGAGCACCGCCAGGGCCCGCAGGTTGCGATACCACAGTTCCACCGGGTGCTCCCGGGTGAAGCCGTGCCCACCCAACAACTGCACGCCGTCGGTGCCGACCTTCATGCCGTACTTGATGGCACTGCGGTGCGCCAAAAAGGCGCTGCGGGTAAAGTCCAGGCCACGCTCCGCCTGGCCGGCGGCGCGGTACACCAGCAGGCGCAGGCCCTCGATTTCCGTGGCCATGTCCGCCACCATGAACGCCACCGCCTGGCGATTGGAAATCGGCTCGCCAAAGGCCACCCGCTCATTCACGTAGGGGATGACATAGTCCAGCACCGCCTGGCAGGTACCCACCGCCAGCGCGGCGACAGCTATCCGGCTGAGGCTGAGCAGGCGCTCCGCGTCGAAGCCGGCGGCCAGCCGCGACGAGTCCGGCAGGGCGACATTATCCAGTGTCATCGCATACAGCGGCAGCGGGCGCAGGCCCATGTAGTCCTCGCGCTCGAAGCTGAGACCGGCGCTGTCGCCCTCCACCAGGAAGCCCTGGGTGCCCTCCCCCTCCACGTCGGCAAATACCACCAGCAACCGCGCCTCGGGACCGAAAGCCACCATACTTTTGCGGCCGTTCAGGACAAAACTGCCGTCCCCCTGCCGGGCGGCCTTCGTTTGCAAGCGGCGCGGATCGAAACCGATACCGGGCTCCATCCACGCCAGGGTCGCCGGGGTAAACTGCGCACTGGCCAGGGCCTGGCTCACCCGCTCCTGCTGCCCCGGGGTGCCACAGTCCATGATGCAGTTGATGACCGCCAGGGGCGCCAGGGTCGCGATCGCCATGGACATATCGCCGCAGGCCAGGTCCTCGATATTGAGCACGTTGGAAACCGGGCTGCGCCCGGCGCCCATGCCGCCCAGGGCCTCGGGAATCGGCATGAAATTCAGGCCCAGGTCTACGGTTTTGGCCAGCAAGCCCGCCGGCAGCTCGCCCGCCTCGTCAGCGGCCCGTGCCGCCGCGGCCATCTCCTCCCGGGCGAAGCGCTGCATTACCTCGCGGGTCATCTGCTGCTCTTCAGTCGGGGTTATGTCGAACAGCAGCTCTTCAGTGTCACTCATGGTCTGTGTTTGCATCCTTGTTAGAGGTCTCGCTTTGACTCAAACCTGGTCCACCACCGGTTTGCCGTGGCGAAAATAGACGAAAGGCCCCGGGTCGCCGGGGCCGTGCCCTTCCCGCAGGCGCCGCTCCACCTCGGCCAGCACGATGCGGGTAATATTGGGCAGCTCCAGCGCCTGGGCATCTTGCAGCGAAACCCAGTGCAACTGCAATAATTCCCCGGAGCCCCGCGGCCGCTCGTGTACCTCACCCTGTATCAGTTCCGCGCCGGCCATGAAGAAGCGCGCATCGAAGCGCCGGTTGCGATAGGGCGGGGTAATGGCGCGCGCCACCAGCTGCAACTGGTCCAGGCGGGGATTGACGTCGTACTGCAGGAAATCCCGCCACTGGGGTGAGCGGGTTTTCAGGGTCGGCGAGTGCGGCTCCCCCAGCACCAGCCCGGTTTCCTCGTAGGTTTCGCGAATCGCCGCCATGGCCAGTGCCCGGGCGCGGGTCTCGCTGCAGCCTCGCAGCAGGCGCGCCAGGACCGCCGGGTGCAGGTCGTGGGGCGGGCGCAGGCGGCCATCACACGGGTCAACCCTGCCCCCCGGGAACACGAACTTGTTGGGCATGAACTTGTGACCGGCGGCGCGCTGGCCCACCAGCACCCGGGGCAGCCTGCCGTCCCTGCGCACCACGATCAGGGTCGCCGCATCCCTGGGGCGCACCGCCCTGCCGCCGCCCTCGCGGTACTCACCCGCGCCTGCCGGGGTGGGCTGGTACTGCGCGACGGAACTCATACGCCGGTGTCCGCGGTGCTAGTTCGGCCAGTAAATATACTCATCATCTTCCGCATAGGGTTCGATACCGGTCTTGTCGATACGCTGGGGCGACTGGATCACGCTGGGCCACAGGGGCTCGGCCTGCTCGGCGTTGTGCGCCGCCAACAGGGCCTCCAGGGCCGCTACCCGCTCTGGAAACTGCGCCGCCAGGTTGTGCTGTTCGGTGGGATCGGCACCCAGGTCGAACAACCATTTCTTCTGGCCGGTTCCCGGTGGTTGGTCGGGCTGGTCGGCACGGATCAGCTTCCAGCCGTCGTGCAGCACCGTCTGCTGGTAGCCCTCGCGCCAGAACAGCGTCTCGTGGGGCACGCCTTCGTGGGGCACGCCTTCGTGGGGCAGGCCAGCGCGCTCACCGGCCACAAAGGGCAGCAGGTCGACACCGTCGAGTTTGCGATCTGTGGGCACCTGGGCCCCGGCGGCGGCGGCCGCAGTGTGAAACACGTCCATATGGTGTACCGGCGCCGCCAGCACGCTGCCCGGCTGGATGCGCGCGGGCCAGCGCGCCATGAAGGGCACGTGGGTGCCGCCCTCGAAGTGATTCAGTTTCCAGCCGCGATAGGGACTGTTGATCTCCGGCAGGCCGATATAACCGGCGCCGCCGTTGTCGCTGGTAAAAATCACCAGGGTGTTCTCGCTCAAGCCATTGTCCTCGAGCGCCTGCAGTACCCGGCCGACGCTGCGGTCCAGGGCGCGAATCATGCCGGCGTATACCCGCAGGGTGTGGTCTGCAATATGCGGGAAGGCGTCATAGTCCTCCCGCTTCGCCTGCAGCGGATTGTGCACCGCCCAGTGCGCCAGGTAGAGGAAAAAGGGCCGGTTGCGGTTGGCCTCTATCACCTTGACGGCTTCATCGGTGTAGTAGTCTGTCAGGTACCCGTCCGGCGCAAAGGGCTCGCTGCCATTGAAGGTCGCCGCATAGCGGGCTGTCGCCCACACCATCTGGTCAACGTAATCCTGTTCGCGTTTGGCGTTCACCACATCCGGGTCGTCCTCCGGCAGGAACAGCGTGCCCGCCAGATTCAGGCTGTCGTCAAAGCCCTGCCGCTCGGGCACCATATCACCCACCGAGCCCAGGTGCCACTTGCCGATATGGGCGGTGTAATAACCCGCCTGTTGCAGTACCTCGGCCACCGTTATTTCACCCGGCGGCATACCCAGCTCGGTAATTTCCCGCATTCGGGCCGCTTTCTCGCGATCGATAAATATTGGCAGCGGCGGCGGGTCGAGATCGCTCATCCACTGGAAAATGGTGGGGCCAATCTTGAAAAACGGCGTGAACTCGAAACCGAAGCGGGTGGAATAGCGACCGGTCATCAACGCGGCCCGGGACGGGGCGCAGACCGCGTTGGCCGCATAGCCGTTCTCGAACACCACACCCTGGCGGGCGATGGCATCGATATGGGGCGTCATCAGGCTGCCGTCGGCGGCGCCACCGTTGTACAGCGAGACGTCGTTGAAACCCATATCATCGGCCAGTATCAGGATGATATTGGGCGGCCGCTCCCCCGGTGGCCGCTCGCTGGTGGCGGGGCCCTGAGGCCAGTTGACCGGCACATTCGGGCCCACCGGGCGCAGCACGGAACTGACAATGGGCAGGCCCCACACCAGGATGTTGACGCGGTTGTGCCAGGCCAGGGCTGCGCCTATGGCCAGCACGAGTAACAGGGAGATCAGCTTTTTCATCTATACCTCGGCAATTGTGCCCGCGAGTACCAACCCGGGCTCGCCTCGCACCGGGACCCGCTGCTACAGCAGCGAGACCATAAGGCCCCGGGAGGGGGCAATCTCATTGTCCAGTAACTGCCGCCACAATGCGGCGAGCCCGTCCACGTCGCGAATCCATTCCACCGCCAACTCGCCCTGCCACTTCTGCGCCACCTGGGCGCTGGCCGCCATGGCCTTGGCCATCGCTGCTCCCGGTCCCCACTGGGCATCGCGCTTGCCGATCTGCGCCGGGGCAAAGAAGAAAGTGGGTTTGGCACCCGGCAGGTCGCCGGTTTCGCCGCGCTGCTCCCAGTGGGTGGCGCCCACCATGGCGCTGTTCACCATGTTGGCCCCCAACAGCCGGTGCAAGGTCGCGGTCAGCCGCGCATCACCCGACATATCCACATAAGCCGCCGGCACCGCGGCATCGATGCGCTGCTCCTGGCCGTATGCCACCACCTCGTCACAGCAGCCCAGCCGCTCCACATAGGCCACGTTGCCCGGCGAAGTGAGGCCGATGACGCGCTGGCTGACCTGGGGGTCGGCGTGCAGCAGTTCCGCCAGGCCCGCACCGGTCTTGGAGGACACCGAGCCGATGAGCACCTGGCCGGCGCCGAAGAAGTCGTTGTCCACCAGGAAGTCGTAGATCAACCAGGAGGTAGCCAGCAGCGGAAACAGCAGGCAGCGCTCCACTTCCATGTCCTGCAGGAAGGCCGGCTCCGCCCGGGTACGGCGGTAGCCGTTGTACAGGGCGGGGAGCGCCTGGCGGTGCGCGGCGACATCGACAAACTGGTCTTCGCGCACCTTGCCCGGCTGCAGGATTGCATGGCTGGCCATGGGAAAGAATCCCCACAGGCGGTCGCCCACCGGCACCTGGTCACAGCCGGAGGCCACCACCTCGGCGCAGCCCCACACGGGCACCTTGCCCCAGTTGTCCTCGGCGGGGTAATAGCCCCAGTAACCGATCAGGTCCCCGGTGACCGCGTAGCTGACGTTGTTGGAGGTGAGGCCGAACTTGTCGATGGCGACCAGCACCTCGCCCTGCCCCGGCGCCGGTACGGGCCGGGTGACCACCGTGGTCCTGCGAGGGTCGGCGCGGTCCACCCATAATTCCGTACACTGTGTCATTGCCTGCTCCCGCCGCGCGCTGCGCCCGGCCATTATTTCCCTGCCCCGCCTGCGCCGGTTGCTCCCCGGACGCTGGCACCAGATCGCCGAATTGTAGCACCGGCAGAATGTAATGGCACTTATAATGCCATAAGCTTCAATGGCGCGCTGCGGCCCGCAAGCAGCTCGCCGTCCCTGCTGGCGTGGGCACGGCGGATTTCCCTGACTGTTCGCTGTTGCAGGATCACCTCCGGTATTGTTGAGGCCGATATTACCCTCGTATATTTAGAATAAAAACGCACTATAATGCCTGTTATTTTCGATTTATTAGAATATTCAGGGTGACCCATGCACAAAAGTACACTGGAACAATGGCGCATGTTGCAGGCCGTGGTCGAGCACGGCGGTTTCGCCCAGGCGGCGGCGGCCGTACACAAAAGCCAGTCGACCATCAACCACGCCGTACACAAGCTGCAGGACCAGCTGGGGCTCAAGCTGCTGGAGGTCGTCGGCCGCAAGGCGCAGCTGACCGATGCGGGGGCACTGATGCTGCGCCGCGCCGGACAGCTGCTGGACCAGGCGGGCCAACTGGAAAATATCGCCGCCAGCCTGGCCACGGGCACCGAACCGGAGATCTACCTGGCGGTAGATGAGATCTATCCCTATGCCTGCCTTGCGGGGGCCCTGCAGGGACTGGCACGGGCCTATCCCAATACCCGGGTGGAACTGACCGAAACCGTGCTGTCGGGCGGTCCCGAGAAACTGCTGGCTGGCCAGGTAGACCTGCTGGTGGCGGGCAGCGTGCCCCGGGGCTTTCTGGGCGAGCCGATCCTGGAGGTGGAATTCATCGCCGTGGCCCATCCACAACACGCCCTGCACCGGCTGGGCCGGCCGCCCACCCTGCAGGACCTGGCCCGGCAGCGCCAGATCGTGGTGCGCGACTCGGCCCTGGGCGCGCGTGCCGACTCCGGCTGGTTGGGGGCCGAACAGCGCTGGACCGTGAGCCATGTGGCCACGTCTGTGGACATGATCGCCCGCGGCATGGGTTTCGCCTGGTTGCCGAGCACCCGCATCGGCGCTCAGCTGGCAGCCGGTTCCCTCAGGGAGTTGCCCCTGGCAACCGGCTCTCGCAGGCTGGCCAATGTGTACCTGACCTACGCGGACCCCGACCTGGCCGGACCGGCAACCTGCGCCCTGGCGGCACTGTTGCGGGAGGAAACCCGCGGCTATCAAAATTCTTTCTGATATATCGAACTATTAAGCCGCTTATTTGCAATTTTAATTCCATTCGATCGAACTCATTATGATCGGCAACAAGCCGCTGGCCAATGGCCCGGCGCGCCATACAACTGATCGGATAGGAGTAGCGAGATGGGCTTACTGATAGACGGAACCTGGCATGACCGATGGTACGACACCGAATCCTCTGGCGGCCGCTTCGTGCGCAAGGAATCACAGTTTCGCAACTGGGTCACCGCCGATGGCGGGGCCGGACCCAGTGGCGAGGGCGGGTTCCGCGCCGAGCCCGGGCGCTACCACCTGTACGTCTCCCTGGCCTGCCCCTGGGCGCACCGCACACTGATCATGCGCGCCTTCAAGGACCTGGCGGACATCATCGACGTGTCAGTCGTCAGCCCGCTGATGCTGGAGCAGGGCTGGACCTTCGCCCGGCAGGAGGGCAGCAGCGGCGACAAAATTGGCGGACACGCGTTCCTGCACCAGGTGTATACCGCCCACCAGCCGGACTACAGCGGGCGGGTCACCGTGCCGGTACTGTGGGACAAACGACAGGGCGTCATCGTCAACAACGAGTCCGCGGAAATCATCCGCATGCTCAATACCGCGTTCAACGACCTCACCGGCAACAGCGCCGACTATTACCCACAGGCGCTGCGGGCCGACATCGACGCCTGGAACGAACGCATCTACCCGGCCGTCAACAACGGCGTGTACCGGGCGGGCTTCGCCACTAGCCAGCAGGCCTATGCGGAGGCCTATGCCGAGGTGTTTGCCGAACTGGACCACATCGACGCCCACCTGGCGCAGCACCGCTACCTGCTGGGCGAGCAACTGACCGAGGCCGACATCCGCCTGTTCACCACCCTGATCCGCTTCGACGCGGTCTACCACGGTCACTTCAAGTGCAACCGCCAGCGACTGGAGGATTTCGATGCCCTGCCGCGCTATGTCAGGGACATCTACCGCCTGCCCGGCGTGGCTGCCACGGTCGATTTCGAGCACATCAAGACGCACTACTACGCCTCGCACCGCAACATCAACCCCACCGGTGTGGTCCCCGTCGGGCCGGCTGTCGACTACGGCGCATGACCGCGCCGGGCGACTTTCCTTTCCACTGCGGATGTGCCATTTTTAGAGCCTGCCCGGCAACCCGCGTGGTCCCGCGTCATGAGAATATTGTTGAGTCCCCGAAACCGCCTGCTGCTGTTATTGGCGGCCCTGCCATTCATCGTTGCCAGCCAGTGCGTGGTACTGTTCAGTTCGGGTGACTCGGATGACGAGGACAAGGATGAGGACAAGATCGTGGTCGCCACCCGCACCGGCAACTTCACCAACGCCCCGGTCCAGGGGGTGTCGTACAGTTCGGGGACCGTGGAGGGTATTACCGGACCCGCCGGGGAGTTCGAATACCTGCCTGGCGAACCGGTACGGTTTGCCCTGGGCGACATCGAGCTGGGCTCGCCGGTGCGCGGCCAGGCGGTAATTACTCCCATGGAACTGGTGCCCGATGGCGATGACCGCAGCGCCGCGGCAATCAATATCGCGCGCCTGCTGCAGTCGCTGGACGCAACCCCGGGAGACGATGCCATCACCATCCCCGCAACCGTGCTGGCGGGCGCAGTGCGTGGCAACCCGGCCGTCGCCGCGGCCATCGAGGATCTCGATTTCGGGGATGAAACCGCCTTCGTCAACGCGGCCAGCCAGTTGCTGGCCGTGTTGACCGCCAACTACCCCCACACCGCCGCGCTGGTGGATGCCGAGACAGCCGGTGAGCAACTGCGCCAATGGCGTGGCCCGGTGCCCGCGCAGGACTGAATTCGACGGCCCGCCGCCGCTGTTGCCGGCAGCCAAAACGCCCTGCGCATTTGCTTAACACACCGGTTTCGCGCACACTCAACCGCTGGATAACAACAATAACCGGCAATCGTTTCCAC
>JACKNU010000002.1 GCA_024234675.1 Pseudomonadales bacterium
GCACGCCACGAGCTTTTATGGTTATTGCGTATTCCGGCGAACGTGACCGCCCATTCCGGGCATCGTGACCGACTTGCACACCAATGCTCGCTGGCGGCAGCAGTTTTACACTGACCGGTCACGTTCAGTCAATTTGTCCCTCGTTTTGCGCATGGACTCGCCGGTAAGATTTAGGCGGTGAGCGCCGTGCAGTAACCGGTCCAGGATCGCGTCAGCGATCGTCGCCTCTCCAATGTACTCGTGCCAGTATTCCGTTGGCAGTTGGCTGGCGATCAGCGTGGAACGGCGTCCGTGCCGATCCTCGATGACTTCCATAAGATCATTGCGCTGGGCGGCGCTGACTTTCTGGATACCCCAGTCGTCCAGGATCAGCAGGTCGGTTTTCAACAGCTGGTTCATCAGCCGCGCATAGGAGCCATCACCGTGCGCGATACGCAGCATCTCGAACAGGCGCGGCAGCCGCAGATAGCGGACACTGTAGCCGCGGCGGCAGGCTTCGTTGCCGAAGGCGCAGGCAAGCCAGGTTTTACCGCAACCGGTGGGGCCGGTGATGCACAGGTTCAACGATTGATGTATCCAGTCCAGCGAGAGCAGTGATGCCATGCGGCTCTTCTCCAATCCTCTGGGGTGGCGGTAGTCGATATCCTCAGCACAGGCCGTAACCCGTAGCTTTGCAACTCTCAGCAGGCGCTCCAGGCGGCGGTTTTCGCGGTACAGCACTTCCCGGTCAATCAGCATTGCCAATCGCTCCTCGAAGCCCAGATCACTCATCGCAGGTTTCTCCAGTTGTTCTTCCAGGGCCTGTAGTAGGCCGGTCAGTTTCAGGGCACTCAGGTGTTCGCGGGTTTGTTGTATTAACATGTTTGTCTCCAGGCATTCAGTGGTAGTAATCGGCGCCGCGCACATTGCCGTGCAATGGCAGGTCGTCTTGCAGGTGGCTGTCGCCTTCCAGAACCTGTTGGTCCAATCCCTGTTTGAGGATGGAGGCGATGCTCTGGTAGTTGATCGAGCGGATGGCCAGCGCCCGCTCACAGGCACCCTCCAATCGCGCCTTGCTGTAACGGCGACTCAGGTTTAACAGTCCCAGGCAGGCACGGTAGCCGTGCTCTGGATGCGGCCGGTTCTCCAGTTGCTGTTGCACCACCTGCCGGGTGCAGGGGCCGATGTCCTGGGCCCAGTTGAGGAAGCGCCCCGGCGACCACTCTCGGTGTGCCCGGTGTGAGCTGGGCATGTGATCCACCAGCGTGCTGAACCGGCCTGGTCCTCGGCGACTGTGGATGGCGACGCGATTACCCTTGTGCAGTACCTCAACGGTCTCGGCGGTGAGGCGCACATCCAGGGTTTGTCCGATCAGGGCATGAGGCACGCTGTAGAAGCGTTTCTCAACGCTAACGTGGTAATCGATGCCGGGCTTGGCTTTGCGCCACTCGGCGTACTCGTAGGGTGCCGCCGGCAGCGGCTTAAGTACCGGCGCATCCAGGCGCTCGTAAAGATCCCGCCGACTCACATCCTGGCCCTGGAAGTGGCGGTTGTTCAGGTCTGGCAGCAACTTAGCGATGGCCCGATTGAGTTCCGCCAAGGAGAAGAACGTGTGGTGGCGCAAGCGGGCCAATATCCAGCGTTCCACGATCTGCACCGCCACCTCCGCCTTGGCTTTGTCTTTTGGTTTACGGGGGCGAGCAGGCAGCACAGCTGTTTGGTAGTGTGCCGCCATCTCGGCGTAGGTGGCGTTAATCTGCGGCGTGTACCGGTTGGCGTCGGTCACCCCGGCCAACAGGTTGTCCGGGATTTGCAGCTCGGTAACGCCATCGAAGAAACGGAAGGCACGCTGGTGCGAGGCAATCCAGTCTGGCAGAGACTGGGTCCAGGTGGCATCAGCGTAGGTGTAGCTGGAAGCGCCAAGCACCGCCACAAACACCTGGGCCTTACGGATTTCACCGGTCTGGCGGCAGACGATGGGCACGGTGGGGCCGCAGTAATCGATGAACGTCTTCTCGCCGGCGCGGTGCACCTGGCGCATGCTGCGCCGCTGTTGCTTACGCCACTGCCGATAGCGGTGGCAATACTGACTGTAGCGGTACGCGGCGTCCTCGTGGACGGCCACATACTCTGCCCACAACAGTTGCAGCGTCACACCCTTGCGCTTGAGTTCCTGGTGGGTCTCGAAGTAGTCGGGCTCGACGAAGCGGGAAGGCTTCTGCACCGCCGGGAACAGCAGTCGTTCTATTTGGCCCTCATCGGCGCCGTCCGGCGGTGGCCAACCAATTCCCCGAGCGTCGGCCAGGTGGAGGTACTTGCAGACCACCCCTTTGGAGACGCCGCAGGCCCGGGCGATCTTCTCGTTGCTGAGCTTGGCCTCGTGCTTGAGGCGCAATATATCCATGATTTTACGCATTGGAATCCTCGTTGCCGGCATCCGTCCCTCTCCTTAGGCAAAAGGGCGCGGTTATGCCGTGATTTTGTTAAGAATTCCAGCGAGTTAGGTGAGGTTCCGGCGGAACGTGATCGCCGTTTCCGGCAACGTGACCGGCGATTCCGGGGAAAGCCCCAAAATCGGTCACGTTGAAACAGAATGAGCGGTCACGATCGCCCGGAACAGGCGGTCACGATAGAACGGAATGGGTGGTCACGTTGATCCGGAATACGCACCAACTAGGCATAGGCGATTCCTGATAGGGATGGGATTAGTATACCCCTACTGGATGGATAGCGACGATTTGGAAGTCTGACCGAAGACGACTTCTTCAATCTCCCTCAAAAATGACGTCTTCGCGACATTCTGGTCGGTAGCATACCCTGCATAAGGGGGCGCCGTTTTTGATTAGTGTCGGCTCAGTTCAGGATCACTGGCCGCCGTTGCGGGTGCCTGAGTACTGAATCATGTTTGGCGGCTCTGATTGACCGATCACAGCCGCTTGTTCGAAGCTACTTTCAAATGCTCGCTTCGCCCGCATCTTGTGATTGACGCACTCGACCATGTGGCGATCTGACTGGTACACCTCACATCCCTCTGGCGCCTCGTACTGATCGTAGAAGGCTTGCCGCCGCTGGCGATTAAGTGCAGCACTTTCGCGTGCCTCCTGGGCAGCTGAATCATTGGCTTGCTTCTGCTGCAATACCTTGCTGGATTTTGCGTCCTGCCTGGCATTATTTTTGGCTAAAATGGCATCAGTGATGTTAGCCAACTGATCGGTGACGACTTGCCTCGCAACTCCAAAAAGGAAAAGCCCGACCGTTACCGTGAGTACGCCTGCCAGGCATAAGCGAAACATGAATTTGAAGACTGACTCCATGGCGTCCTTGTTCGCTGGTTGAATCTGCGAGCATTATCGCCGAGAAAGACCGGTTTCAGCTAGCCGCCATTTCAGGATCAATGCCCCATGGCCCTGAGCTTAACGCTACAGGCATATCAAAGAGCTTGGAGCGGTGTTGAACTGCAAAGTAGTGGAATAGCTCACTTCACATTGGTCGGCAAGCCGGCAGATTCGAAAAATCTCCGGCTTTTCTCTAACCTGGTATTGGTACACGCCATGTCGATCCATACAATTGCTGCTATACCAAGGCATCATGAAAGATCAGAAGGGGCAGGGGCTTGGCAAGGCGCAAGGAAAGCATTATTGATCTGCTAATGATCCTCCCTTGGTGGTGCAGCGTCATTGCCTCGCTGTTGGCCTATTTCGGGTTGCGAATGGTGATGCCTGCACTCTTGCCGGACAGCCCTGCTTTCGTCGGGTTGTCCACGGCCCTGCCTCACCTCGCGTCGTTGGCTGCCGTCATACTTCTGATTCCCGCCCCTTTTGCCGCGTTCAATTCGTATCGCAAGCGGAAACTGCTCGACGCCCAAAGCGGCCTGGACAGCATTCGCTTACTTTCATGGAAAAAGTTTGAAGAACTGGTAGCTGAAGCGTACCGCCGTCAAGGCTTTAAAGTGCGTGAGAATCATCGAGGCGGCGCGGACGACGGGATAGACATCAAGCTAGAGAAAGATGGCCAGATACACATTGTTCAATGCAAGCAGTGGAAGTCCCAAAAAATTGGGGTCAGCGTTATACGCGAAATGTACGGTGTCATGGTATCTGAGGGCGCAGCTTCCGTGTCGGTCATCACGTCCGGCAGATTCACGAGAGAAGCAGTAGGCTTTGCCGCAGGCAAACCGATAGACCTCGTAGATGGTACTAGGCTCGCTTTGATTATCAGAGACGTTAAATCAAATCTCCGCAAACCTACTGCCTCCGGGATCCCTATCGAGGCTCCTGGGGTAGTTCAGCCAATTTCAATGAAATCTGAAGTCTGTCCCCGTTGCGGCAACGAGTTGGTAAAAAGAACGGCTCGACGTGGTGACAATGCTGGAAAGCAATTTCTGGGTTGCTCATCGTTCCCCAAATGCCGATATATCCAAGCGGGCTGATTGGCCGTCCCGGGCGTCTACGTCCGACAGCGTCTGTGATCACGTGCACGGCGGGCTGGAGCGATTTCGGGTAGAGGGCCAGCGTCCAAAGGGGCCCGCACACGCGCTTTCTAGAGCCCGCGCGCGTACGTTGAAGCAGATCCTGCCGAGCTAAACTCCTTTTTTGCTTTTGCTTTTGCATCCAGGTCGCCGAGCCACTTTTTGACCAGGGCATCGTGTTCCGCGGTAAGCATATCAAACGTCCTCCAGTGCATATAATGTGGTTTATCGCCATTGCCTTTAGCAAAGCCTCTTTCCCATTCGAGCCTGCCCCGGATCCGTTCTATACGGCGTATCGTGCGAGCTGACGGCGGTTCTCTCTGACTCAGGTATGCAAGTTGACGACAGCGGCGACAGGCGAAGATTTCGCCGGCGTATAGGATAGCCACACGTCGCATGCAACCTTCTGTGGGGCACAGAAACCACCGACGCTCACCGCCCAAATGGCTGTCTGTAGACGTCAGGTATACCGGGTACGTGTGCCGGGATTCAGGTCTTTCACCCAGCCAAGCATTGTGCGTCAGGATTACTCGGTCGTTAGACGCTTGCACATATATCGAGGCTGCGACCTGGTCCAGGTGGAACCAGCTCCAAACGAAAGCATTGCGTGTGTTCAGCAGGCCCTGCCGCTTCCATTGACGAATATCGATGGACCGATGGCGGTCGACAGTTTCCCGCACACGCCTCAGCCGGACTTTACCGCTACCAATGCCACCCATAGGCCCTCAGATTATTCTCCGAAATCAATTGAGAAATTAGCCATCCCTTCCTACGCCAGCGAAAGTGATCACGCGTCACACCGCCAGAACGTCTCTACAGACATTATCACAGCAGAGTGTATATTCAGCCATTTCAATCGTCATCGGACAACCAACTCGGATATTGCTCGAGCAATTGAAGGAGCGCGAAGGGGTTGTAGCGCGCCTGGGGGACTTTGATCTCAAAGGTGGCGAGACCACGAATACCGATTGAGATGATGACCGGGTCGGTATCCGGGTCCATCACTTCGATGACGTAACGAAAATCTGGATTCTCTAGCAATTCTGCTATAACCCTGGCTCGACGACCTTCAAGGACTAATTTTTCAACGATCGCGGCCTTGCTTTGACGAATTGCCGGAAGCCAGCAGTCAATGGCCGACTTTAGGCCCTTTGCCGAAATTCCTCCCGCGCGCGAGAGTGTGAGCTGTACGCCATCTTCTTCAGCCACTTCAATGATATCACCTGGGGTCATATTTCAACCTCCACGATCGTTTCCTCAACTGCTCTGACAGTTTGCTCAATGGGTGGGGCAAAAGGCGGTGAAAGCGGTAAAGGCGGTGATTTGACAGCCAACACCTGCCACGCAACGCGACCGTCGGCCATCGACTGCTGAAACTCATACCCCCCTACAATTCGGTTTGCATTCTTTTTCAGTAACCAGCCCAGCTTCGAGCGATTAATTTCCCCTCGATCTTCTACCGGGAATTCCCGCATCGCATCAAGCAGATCCGGGTGATGATTTTCCGCAGTATCCACAGCCTTACGTACGGTCGTCGGGGTTGAACCAAATACGGCATACCACTCGGTCATCAAGCCGCTCAAAGCATCGCCATCAGGATCATGGCGCACCTGTTCCAGTAACGACGTCGCCGGATCAGGCAGCCCGAGCCACATCAACGGATACCGGCAATAATCCGACCATGCTCCACTAAAAGTAACAATGTTATCCGCCTCAGCGCGCGGCATTCCAGACTTGCGCCACGCCTGGATGATGGTGAGCACCGCTGCTACATATTTACCCCGGTGTAGGCGCACCTTATCAACCGGAGCGCCCTTATAAGCCATCGTCGCTGGAGTCGCACAGCGAGGGTCGATGTGGATTGTCAGCACGCGCCTCAGCAGATCGCGTATCGGCCCAACATTATTTCCTGACCCCAAAAACAAAGTGCGTGTGCTCACCGTCGCCGTTTTACTCACGCCCAGAATGCGGTCGGTGATCTGCTCTGCCGTCAGCATCCGTTTTATTGTGCCGTGCGGTAGCCAGTCGGTGTCCATGTCATCAAATTCAATTACCGCTGGACTGGTCAATAGCAGGGCTAAAATCACCTTAGTGGCTTCTTCCGAGGTCGTTGGATAGCTAACTTTGGCATTGCCGGCGGGCCCGGCAAAGGCGCCAACCAGCTCACACAGGTACGTTTTACCGCTGCCGAACACTGGTGCGCGAACGTGAAAACCCGGGGCATGAGGCAGGGATGGGCGCACCACGGCGGTGAAGATCGCCGAAAGCGCAGCGGCCTTGTCCGCGACGGCGACGAAGTGAAATTCGGTGAGCAAGTCTTCGAGCAAGAGCAGTGCCGCCCTTGCTTGGTCAAGCGTAGGGTTAGGAATAACGAATTCCCTTGCATCGAACACTCCAAAACGTTGCGTCGTTTTGTCATAACCGGCCATCGTGATGAGCTCGCCATCCGACTCGCGAAAATAGGGTTGTCGAGCCAGACCTAATAGAGGCGGCAGGTATCGAAAGCCCTGCGCATCATAAAGAATAGTGGTGTGCCGCGCCGGTGGGTCGCAGCGCACCCAGTCTTTAGAGCGCCCGTCGTACTTTTCCCAGGACGCTGCAACAGACAGCTCGCGCGTCAGCGCCGGGGCGCTGGTCGGCACTATTGATGGATCACCGCTGGTCGGGTCAGTCGCCACCGAGACTATCAAGCCGCCCGCCTGATAATGGCGCCCACGGTTAGCCAGTTCTTTCTCCGCCACATCCACCACTCGGTGGAGGTCACCGGCCACCACGCGAATTATTGGCTTGTGCATTGCCTCAGTGATGTGTACGGCAAGGAATTCGAGCAAGGCCCGTATATGGTAGTTGTCGCGGTGCGAGTGCTGGCAGCAGAAGCCTCCCAAGGGATAAAACTCATCCGGCTCAAAATAAGCTGCTCCCGTATCCAGCGCATCGGTGTGCTCCTGCAGCCATGGGCACGTAATATCATGTTTGCCTGAGCCGAGGGGCGTCTTGTAGAGTCCGCGCGTCTTAAGCGCCGCGACTACGGGGTTGTGAGGAGCCTTGGGGGTAAGCACTTCATCAGCGCTATCGCCGAGAGTGTGCACGACACCACCAGCAGGTGCAGGGCGCCTGAAAGGTTTTTTGGGCCCGTCTGTGGCGGTGAGCTCCAGTTGTAGGCGATCCACGATTTCCTGTGGGGTATAGCGGGCTTCGGGCCGCCATTCGATCAGGCGACACTGGAAAGGTGTTCCATCTTCGCTGGCATACTTCGGTTTGCCATTGATCGCCACCGGTAGGCGCGCCCAGCGGCTCAGTGGCCCGGTTGCACCCACATCGCACAGGCCCGACTCGATGACCGCGTTGAGTAACCTCTCCGCCATCGGACCATCCGTCAGCGGCTCAGCGAGAATGATTCCCCCCTGATAATTGCCTGGGCTAGTCTCGATCAACCAGGACAACTCAAAGCCAGCCAAACGCTCCAGCGGTACCTTAGTTCCCAGATCATCGAGCATCAAAAAGTGGCAGGCAGCAAATTGGTTTTTTCGCGCCTTTAACGAACCGTCACTGGCAGGATAAAAGCTGGCACAGCTGAGAAAGTTATTGTTTGCAGCCGGCATATTGGACACTATTTGATCAGCGCGAAAGGCTTGCCAACTTCCCCGGCCTGGGTCTCCGCCCTTAGAGCACACCGCAGCAAACGCACCCTCGGGCAGTAACGGGAACGTCGCCGCTACGAAATCGGCATTGGTTATCTGAAAATTACCGCCTTCGCCGGCTTTACCGGCTTCAGGCGGCTTGGTCGGGGAATCTGTCATTCTGCCTAAAGTCATTATGACTGCTCCCCATCGCGTTCAGCGATCCGCTCAATGACCCAATCGAGCACTTCTGTGGATACCCAGGCCGACGCCCTGGGGCCGAGCTTTACAGGTTTCGGAAACCTCCCTTCGGCTACCAGCTCGTAGATTCGGGAGGATCCAAGTCCAGCGGTCTGCTTTACTTTGGGTAAACGCCACAACTCGGCGTTGAAGGGAGGATGTTGGTGGGCCATGCTGTAACTCCTTGGTGCGCAATGGATTTACAGCGAATTAAAATTGTTCGACATGTACCACGTAAGATTGAACCGATTGAATGGTTAGGCGCCCAAAGGGTTTAACCCTTCCCGGATGCCACATAATTACTGGCCTAAAGGGTTTAACCCCTTCGCTTTCTGGGATTGTGGTCGACAGGCTTGATTATCGTGAACATTGCATGGGCGATGCGTCTCGAACCCTCCAGGCCGGCCAACTGAAGGCGGTTTTCTATCCATTCTACGACGACTTCACTCTTTGCATCGAGTTGACGACGCGGCTCGAAAAACTCGAATATCGCCTCTCGCAGCACCTTCAAATATGCCGTGTCATACTCTGACTGACGCTCGGAATTTCGGGAGATACTATGCTCGAACTCAAAACGATCTCGCTCTTCCCTGCTCACGATCACGTTTAAAGGATTCCATGTGTATGGATGGTGGACGAGAATGTATGGGCTTTCGTCGCCACGTATCACCAAGTTTGTGATGTCATGAACTGCGGGCTCATACGTGTCGCAGCCACGAACCAGACCGTATTTGTGGCGGCCCAAGTCTTCCATCATCGATATAACAGTTCGATCACCAATATGTTCTATATCCTGTCGGTTTATATAGTAGAATCGAAATTCGCGACGAAACCAAAGTGTTGCGTCAATTATATTTTGCTTGTCAATCGAATGGCCTGTTGCGAACTGCCAGATGTCCGCATGAAAATCTCGTCCTGCACGCTTCTCTGCCTCGATTACTACATCTAAGTCAAAGATTCCTAGACCGAATATGTCGACAGACTTGATTGCCGGCCGGATTTGGCCTTCATCCATATAGTGGATGACCTGCTCGCTCGAACAGCCCCATCGCTCAGCGATTTCGAGTACCGAGAAATAGGATTTCTCGGGGAGGGAAATCTCATCCTCGCTCATTCAATACCTCCTGAAACTTTCACTACCATGGTTTGTGACATTGAACAGCTCATTTATCTGAACTTCCTTGCAATTCGGCGATGAATACCTGTTGAAACCTCTTATTGCGAGACATTCTTGGCCGCGACCTGAAGTGTCTCGAGATAATCGGCCCAACCCTGCATCATCTCCCGCCGCCCCTCCAGGTGAGCCGTGCGGTTATACGCCCGGCCATTGGCGTCGCGGACGGCATGGGCCAGCTGGTGCTCGATCCAGTCAACCCGGTAGCCCAGCACCTCGTCCAGCAGGGTGCGGGCCATGGCTCGAAATCCGTGAGGCGTCATCATCTCATTGGTGTAGCCCATGGTCCTCAGGGCGACCCTGAGCGCGTTGTCAGACATACACCGGCTTGCGCCGCGAGCACTCGGAAATACGTACTGACTGCGCCGGGTAAACGGCTCAATATCCCGCAAGATTTCAAGCGCCTGCCTGCTCAAAGGCACGATATGTGGCAGGCGCATCTTCATTTTTTCCGCGGGTAGCTCCCACCTTTCCTCGTCCCAATTGATCTCCTTCCATTCCATGGCTCGAAGTTCGCCGGGCCGCTGAAACAGCAATGGCGCCAGACGGAGGGCGGCCTTGACCACGGGGGTGCCGTCGAATGTCTCAATATCTGCCATCAGTCGGCCGACCTGGTCGGGCACGGTGATGGCGGCATGATGCTTCTTGCGCCGGTGCTTCAGAGCGCCCTGGAGACCTGCAGAGGGGTCATACTCCGCCCGCCCGGTCGCGATAGCATATCGGAATATCAATCCCGACGTCTGCTTCGCCCGGTGGGCGATGTCGACAGCTCCACGAGCCTCAATTTTGCGGAGTACCTGCAGCAGTTCGGGGGAGGTAATCGACGCAATCGGCCGCCCCCCCAGTTGTGGGAACAGGTCCTTTTCCAGAATCCTGAGTGTCCGAACCCGGTAGCTTTCCGACTTCTGGGGCATGATCCGGCCGAACCACTCCCGGGCAACCGCCTCGAAGCTGTTCACCGCGGCCAGGTGGCGGGTCAGCTTTTCAACTTTCCGCTGCTCTCCCGGGTCCGCCCCCTGGCGGCGGGATTTGCGGGCCGCCTGGTGGGCCTCACGCGCCTCTTTCAGCGAGACCTCGGGGTAGACACCCAAGGCGAGTGTCTTTTCTTTACCCACGTAGCGGTACTTGTAGCGCCAGTACTTCGCCCCATTGGGATTGACCAGGAGGTAAAGCCCACCCCCATCCGCCAGTTTGTAGGGCTTCTCGCGGGGCATCGCCTGCTTCACCTGTATCGCGGTCAAGGGCATGGCAGAACTCCTTCCCCAAACGGGGGTATCGGTTCCGGGGGTACGGTATATGCCCCTCGGGGTACCCCCAGGAAGCGGGGGCTGATGCTGGATGTTACCGGACGACAATGGAGGGAGTATAAACAAAAAAGGCCCTATTTACAGGGCCTTATGGACGTTTCTGGATGCTACTGGATGTTGAGTTGGTCGGTGTGAGAGGATTCGAACCTCCGACCCCTTCCTCCCGAAGGAAGTGCGCTACCAGGCTGCGCCACACACCGATGCTTTGAGGCGCGCTACTATACCAAAACAATACAGCGTAACCAATGGGTCAGATGCGCTAGTAGATTCCCGCCCAGCGGGCCAGTAACTGGCTCAGGATACTGAGGCTCACCACTACGCCAATCAGGATGAGAAGCAGTCGCATGGGTCGGAAGGGTTTGCGCTCCACGGAGTTCACGCCGCGTTTGACGAACGCGTCTACCCTGGCCTGGTCTTCCGGGTAAAGCCGGTTTTCCGGGTTGCTGGACTGCTCTTCTGGATCGTTACTGGTCATAAAAAAATGGGGAGAGAACGTTGCTGCGTATTCTCTCCCCTCAAGGCAGGAATGTCACCCCACAAGTGGGGGAGATTCCTGAGCAGCAACTGCTGTGCTAGAACTCGAACAGGGCCTCGGGCATCTGCATCAGGTTGTCAGCACCGGACAACATGGTCTGCTTCAGCGAGACGGTGCGCGGCAGCAGGCGCTCGAAGTAGAAGCGGGCCGTCATCAGCTTGGCCTCGTAGAAGGAGGTGTCGCCCGCCCCTTCGGCTATCTTGCGCTTGGCCAGCACCGCCATACGCGCCCAGAAATACGCCAGGGTCACGTAGCCGCTGTACATCAGGTAGTCCACCGCGGCGGAGCCCGCCTCATCCGGGTTTTGCATGGCGGCCTCGCCGATCTTCATGGAGAGTCCCAGCCACTCATCCTTGTAGGCCTTGAGCACGTCCACGAACTCGGCGCCTTCGTTGGCGGCACAGAATTCATCTATCAGGGAGGTGAAGCCGAGCAGCAACTTGCCACCGCTGCCGATGACCTTGCGGCCCAGCAGGTCCAGCGCCTGGATGCCGGTGGTACCCTCGTACAACATGGATATGCGGGCATCGCGGACGATCTGTTCCATGCCCCATTCACGGATAAAACCGTGGCCACCATAGACCTGCACGCCGATATTGGCCGCCTCGTAGCCGGTCTCGGTCACGAAGGCCTTGCCGATCGGGGTCAACAAGGCCATCAGGTCGTCCGCCGCCTTGGCCTGCTCCTCGTTGCCCGCGTCGACGATATCGCCCAGCTGGGCAAGGAAATACAGAAAGGCGCGACTGCCTTCCACGAAGGCCTTCTGGGTGAGCAACATACGCCGCACATTGGGGTGCACGATGATGGGGTCGGCGGGCCCATCGGGGTTCTTGGGTCCGGTGAGGCTGCGCATGGCGAGCCGCTCCTTGGCGTAGGAAAGCGCTCCGGTAAAGGCCAACTGGCCGTGAGCCAGCCCCTGGATCGCGGTGCCGATACGCGCGGTATTCATGAAGGTAAACATACAGTTCAGGCCCCGGTTGGGCGGCCCGATGAGATAGCCGGTGGCACCATCGAAGTTCATCACGCAGGTGGCGGAGGCCTTGATACCCATTTTCTTCTCGATGGAGGCACAGGTCACGGCGTTGCGCTCACCGAGACTGCCGTCGGCATTGACATTGAACTTGGGTACGATGAACAGGGAGATACCCTTGGTCCCTGCCGGCGCATCCGGCAGTCGCGCCAGCACGATGTGCACGATGTTCTCGGCCATATCGTGGTCACCCGCACTGATGAATATCTTGGTGCCGGTGATGGCATAGCTACCGTCCGCCTGTGGCTCTGCCTTAGTGCGCAACAGCCCGAGGTCGCTGCCGCAGTGGGCCTCGGTAAGGCACATGGTGCCGGTCCACTCGCCCTGGACCAGCTTGGTCAGGTACTTCTTCTTCTGCTCGGCGTCGCCGTGCTCCTCGATGGTCTTGACCGCCCCGTGGCTCAGCCCCGGGTACATCAGCCAGGACCAGTTGGCGGTGCCGGCCATCTCGTTGATGACAATACCCATCAGGTTGGGCATGCCCTGTCCGCCGTCTTCCACGGAAGCACTCAGTGCCGGCCAGCCGTTGTCCACGTATTGCCGATAGGCTTCCGCGAATCCTTTGGGCGTAGTCACGCCCTCCTCGCTCCAGTGACAACCCTCTTCATCACCGCTCTGGTTCAGGGGAGACAGCACGTTTTCGGCAAACTTGGCACCCTCCTCGACAATGGCATTCATCAAATCAGCGGTGGCTTCCTCGTAGCCGGGAAGGGTCTGGTAGAGCTTCTCGGACTCGAGCAACTCATTCATGACAAAACTGATATCGCGCAGGGGCGCCTTGTAAGCCGGCATGGTAACTACCTCCAGGTTGAAAAAGCCCGAAACTGAAGCGCACGACTGTGCGCACGGGGCTATGTGTTCAGTGCTCACATTTTGCGGCTTTCGGCACCGAAGTCAAATACATTTTTCGACTTTGGACACCGGCAAACACCCTAAAACCGGATATATAGATCCAGGTCAACTTTCATGTATGTGTGTACTTACTTACTCAGCAAGTTCGTCAGATCAAGGTGTGTGGCAGCGATCGCGGGGTCAAAGGGATCCAGATATGGCACTTCACCCAGCAGCGGCGCCGGCAGCAGGGACTGCAATGTGCCCAGGTTTTCGGCGTGGCAGGCCATGGCTTCACCGGCCTGGTTGGCGACCCAGCCCGCCAGTACCAGGCCGTCGCGCTGGATGGCTTCGGCGGTCAGCAGGGCGTGGTTGATGCAGCCCAGGCGCATCCCCACCACCATGATCACCCCCACCTGCAGGGTCCTGGCGAGATCCGCGAGGGTCTCGCGAGGCCCCAGGGGCACCCGCCAGCCCCCCGCTCCCTCGATCAGGACGAACTCCGCGCCCTGTGACATAACCCCCCTGCACAGTCCCGCGAGGCGACTGACCTGGAGCCTGCGCCCCTCCTGCTGTGCCGCGATATGGGGCGCTATGGCGGCCTGCAACGCCACCGGGTTGACCTGCTCGTAGTCCATGCTGGCGGTCATGCAGGCCATCAACTGCAGGGCATCCTCGTTACGACCCTGCGCATCGCAGCCCGCCGCCACGGGCTTGATCGCAGCCGTGCGCAACCCCCTGGCGGACGCCGCCGTAAGCAGCGCACAGCTGATGGCGGTTTTGCCGACCTCGGTGTCGGTACCGGTCACAAACCAGGTTCCGGTCATTGCCTGCGCACCTCGCCAAAAATTACTTCGTAAGTAGCCGGGAGCAACCCGCTCACGCGCTGCGCCTCGTAGGCAGCCAGCATGCCCTGCATAACCCGGCGGCTGGTGAGACCAGCGGGACGGTCACGGTTCATATTGTGGGCTCCCAGGGTTTTCAATTCGGTCAGCAACTCACTTACCCGGTCATATTCCATACGATAGTACTCCCGGTCCAGCGACAGTCTCATACCCGGCACCCGACTGGCCGCCTCCTCGAGCTGGTCCAGCGGCAGGAAACGGTTCACGTGCTGGTGGGCATCGACAGCGGCCCAGGCGGTACGCAACTCGTGGAGGGTATCCGGGCCCAGGGAGGTAAACAGGCAGCGCCCTTCCGGAGTGAGAATGCGCGCCAGCTCGGCAAACAGTTTCTGCGGCTGGTAGCACCACTGGAAGGCCAGGCTACTGAACACCAGATCCACGGAACCGGCGGCCAGAGGCAGAGCCTCGGCATCCCCTACCAGCCACTGCGTGTCGCCACCGAACCTGTCCCGGGCATAGGCAATCATGCCTGGCGCCAGATCCAGCCCGATGTAGCGCGCCTGCGGATAGCGCTGCAGCAGGTCAGGCCGGGAACTGCCTGTCCCGCAACCCAGGTCCATGATAGTCGCGGGGCTGTCGGCGCCGGGTTCGAGCCGCGCCATCAGCCGGGCTCCCACGGCGCGCTGCAAGGCGGCAACCGAGTCGTACCGGGGTGCCGCCCGACTGAAGGATGCGGCGATATCCTGCTTGGCGGGCACCGTTGGCGGCGTGCCCGGGATGCCCGGCATACCCCCGGCATCCAGAAACCCGCCAATCCGGGCCGCCACCGCCGCGGGCATTTCCAGGGGAGCGAGGTGACTGGCCTCCTCCAGGAGCTGCACTTCAGCCAGGCTATTGCCCGCCAACAGCTCCTCCAGTCGCGTTGCCAGCACAGTGCCGGGCACCAGCGCGTCCCGCTCCGCCTGCAGATGCAACTGGGGAATCGCCAGCCGGGTCAGCCCGTCGCGCTGGTCCAGCTGCGCCAGCCAGGCGAGGCCGGCTTGCAGTTCCTCCCCCGGTGACAGTCGTCGCTGCCGTTGTAGTTCCCGCAGCAGGTCGCGCCTGGTGACTGCGCCCTGGCTTTGCAACAGATCGAAACGCCGCAGGCCGGCGACCGGGTCTTCCTCGCAGGCAGCCTTGAAAGCGCAGAAGTCCTGCGGATTCATACCCGGCCAGTCGCCGGTGGCGATAAAACAGGGGTTGCTGCAGATAGTCACCAGGGCGGCGACCCGTTGCGGCTGCCGGGCCGCCAACTCCAGCGCGAGCTGCCCGCCCAGCGACCATCCGACCAGCACCGCCCGGTCGGGGCAGCAGTCGGCAATGCTGTCCAGCACCTGATCCAGCCCCGGCCGCGCTTTGCCCCCGCAGCCGGGTGCAAGGCCTGGCAGGTCCAGGAGACTGATATTGGCCCAGGGCCGCATGGCGGCCAGCATGGGGCGCCAGAGTTCCCGGTTACAACCCCAGCCGTGGAGCAAAACCAGTTCCTGCCGGGCATCCCGGGTAGCCGGCAGATACTCGCGACTCAGGGCCACCTCAGCTCCCGCTCCAGCAGGCAGCCAACTGCTCCAGAAGTCGATCTACATGCTCCGGGCTGTGGGCGGCGCTGAGGGTAATACGCAGACGCGAGGTCCCGGCGGGCACCGTGGGCGGCCGGATGGCGCCAATCAACAGGCCGCGCTCGCGCAGCTGTTCGCTGCAGCGGACAGCGAGCGCGGCGTCCCCCAGCAGCAGCGGCTGAATGGCGCTGGCTGAGTTCATGAGTGGCAGCCCGAGCTGCTGCGCACCCCCGCGAAAGCGGGTAACGAGGTTTGCCAGGTGTTCCCGGCGCCACGCCTCCTCCTGCAGCAGGCGCAGCGACGCCAGGCTGGCCGCGGCCACCGCGGGGGGCAGGGCGGTGGTATAGATATAGGTTCTGGCCTGCTGGATAAGCGCCTCGATAAGGTCTTCGCTACCCGCCACGAAGGCGCCGGCGGTACCCAGGGACTTGCCCAGGGTGGCCATCAACACCGGCACCTCGGCGCCTCCCAGGCCGGCGGCCTCGGTGCTGCCGGCGCCGCGCTCGCCCATCACCCCAAAACCGTGGGCATCGTCCACCATCAACCACGCATCTTGCGCGGCACAGGCGGAGGCGAGTTCCCTGAGGGGCGCGGTATCGCCATCCATGCTGAACACGCCGTCCACCACCACCAGCTTCAGGCCATCGGCGGCGGCCAGCCTGGTGCGCAACGCCGCCACATCACCGTGGGGAAAGCGCTGGAAGCGGGCACCGCTGTGCAGACCACCGTCCAGCAGGGAGGCGTGGTTCAGGCGGTCCTCGAACACGTAATCCCCGGCCTGCAACAGGCTCGCCAGGATACCCGTGTTCGCCATGTAACCACTGGAAAACAGCAGGGCCCTGGGCCTGCCGGTATGCTCCGCCAGAGCCTCCTCCAGGGCGTGGTGGGGGGCGCTGTGGCCGCAGACCAGGTGCGAGGCGCCGCTGCCCACGCCATAAGTGGCCGCCGCTTGCTGAAATGCGGCGACGACGCGGGGATGGGCCGCCAGGCCAAGATAATCATTGCTGCAGAAATTGAGGTATTCCCGCCCATCCACGCGCACCACCGGTCCCTGGGCGGAATCCAGGGTCAGGCGCTGGCGATACAGTCCCTCGGACCGGCGCCGGCTGAGCACCGCCGCCAGGCGGCGGGGAAAGGAAGCCATTGCCGCGCCTTAGTGAGCCCCACTGGCTGCCGCGGCATCGTAGAAGCGCGGGCTGGGATTCTCCGGCTCGCTGCGCACCTCGCGTTGTTCCGGTTCGATACCGAGGCGGGAGAACAGTGCCATATCCTTGTTGGCCCGGGGGTTGGGCGTGGTCAGCAGTTTCTCGCCGTAAAAGATGGAATTGGCGCCGGCGAAATAGGCCAGCGCATGCATCTGCTCATTCATTTCCTCCCGGCCCGCCGACAGGCGCACGTGAGAGGCGGGCATCATGATGCGCGCCACGGCGATGGTGCGGATAAACTCGAAGGGGTCCAGGTCGGCTTCATTTTCCAGAGGGGTTCCCGGCACCCGCACCAGCATGTTTACCGGCACGCTTTCCGGGTGTTGCGGCAGGTTTGCCAGCTGTTGTAACAGACCGGCGCGATCGCTCTGCTGTTCACCCATGCCCACAATACCGCCACTGCAGACCTTCATGCCGGCTTCGCGCACATACTCCAGCGTTTCCAGGCGGTCGTTGTAGGTGCGGGTGGTAATGATATCGCCGTAAAACTCGGGCGAGGTATCCAGGTTGTGGTTGTAGTAATCCAGGCCGGCCTCGGCCAGTTGCCCGGCCTGCTCACGGGTGAGCATACCCAGGGTCATGCAGCTCTCCAGGCCCAGTTCGCGCACCCCCTCGACCATCGCCACCACCTGGGGCATGTCCCGGGGCTTGGGGCAGCGCCAGGCCGCACCCATGCAGAAGCGGGTCGCGCCGCTGGCCTTGGCCGCCCTGGCCTGCTCCAGCACCTTTTCCACCGCCATCAGTTTTTCCACTTCCAGGCCCGTGTCGTAACGGGTGCTCTGGGGGCAGTAGGCGCAGTCCTCGGGACAGGCGCCGGTTTTGATGGAAAGCAATGTGCTCACCTGTACCTGGTTCGGGTCAAAATAGCGACGGTGGATACTTTGCGCCCTGAAGAGCAGGTCATTGAAGGGGAGTGCGAACAGGGCTTCCACCTCCGGGCGTGCCCAGTCATGGCGAATTTCGGGTTGATGCCCCGCTGTTTCCACAGGGGTCGTGGTGGCGGCTGTAGACATGGCTGATCCATATGAGAGGGAAGGAATGCTGGTAATGATAACCTCGGCCCACCCGCTGTCAACCCGCGAGACGACGGGTGGTTAACAGCCTGGGGGCCGCCATGCTGGAGGGCCTGTTCCCCACCTACTGTGTGCTCTGCGGACTGCGCAGCCTGCGCCCGATGCCGCTGTGCGGGTCCTGCGAGGCCGAACTGCAGGCCAACAGCCACTGCTGCAGCCGCTGTGCCATTCCCCTGTCTCCCGTGCGCAGCGGATCGAAGGGAGAACCGGCGCCGCCCGGGCTCTGCGGGCGCTGCCTGCAAGCCCCACCCCCGTTCCAGCGGGTGGTGGCGCCCTGGCTGTACTGCGAGAGCCTGGCACACATCATTCACCGCTGGAAATTCAGCGGCGAGACCCGGCTGACACCCCTGCTGGCACAGCTGTGGCTGCGCCAGTCCGCCGCGCCGGATCCGGTGGACATCCTGCTGCCGGTACCGCTGCACTGGCGCCGGCTGTGGTGGCGAGGATTCAACCAGGCGGAGCTGCTGGCCAGGCAACTGCGCAGCCTGGCGCCGGATATCCGCGCAGCGCGCCTGGATTGCCGTTCGGTGCGGCGCCGACGGGCCGGTACCGCCCAGGCCCGCGCCGGGGCCGCCCAGCGCATCGCCAACATGCGGGACGCCTTTACAGCCCACGGTCGCTATGCCAACCTGCGCATCGCCATCGTGGATGACGTGCTGACCACCGGCGCCACGGCCGCCGCCCTGGCCGGGGTGCTGCGCGGCGCCGGAGCAAGTCACGTGGAAGTATGGTGTCTGGCGCGTACCCCCGCCCCGGACACCTGAGGCAAGGGATTCCCTGAAAGCAGAGGCCGGACCCCACAATGCATCGTTATCTGCTGCTGTTCGCGCTGCTGATCCCTGGTCCCGGACATGGCGCAGAGCCGGTCAGGGTTGCCGTGGCGGCCAATTTTCGCGCCACCCTGGAGCAGCTCAACCCGCTCTTTCAACAGCAGACCGGTTATCAGGTAGAACTGAGCTCTGCTTCCACCGGGGTACTGGTCAGCCAGATCCTGCACGGAGCCCCCTTTGACCTGTTCTTCTCGGCAGACCGGCAGGCGGCCTTTGTAGTAGCGGACGCCGGCGTCGCCACACCCCGGGACCAACCCTTTTGTTACGCCGTGGGCACGCTGGTCCTGGCCGGTGGCAACGGCCGGCTGTCGCAGCTCGGCGACCCGGCACTCAGCCTCGCCATTGCCAACCCGGCGACGGCGCCCTACGGGGCCGCGGCAATGGCCGTGCTGGAGCGCCCGGAATTCAGGGAGGGCCGCGACCGCAAGCTGCTGCGCGGCGCCAATGTATTGCAGGCCTACCAGTTCTGGCACAGCGGCGCGGCCGACCTCGCCCTGTTACCGGCGGCGATGGCACCCCGGGCAACGCCTGTTCCCCCCGCCTGGCATCGGCCTCTGGAGCAATTCGCGCTGGCCCTGCGGCCCCCTGCCGACCATCCCGCCCTGAACAGCTACCTGAACTGGATCAGAAGTGATACGGTGCGGGCACTGATAACCGACGCCGGCTACCAACCTTGTCCCTGAGTACCACCGAGCTCGATGCGATTTACCTGACCCTCGCGCTCGCTACCATCACTACCGTCCTGCTGCTCATACTGGGAACACCCCTGGCCTGGTGGCTGTCACGCCAACGGGCGCAATGGCCTGCCATCATCGAGGCCGTGGTGGCCATGCCGTTGATACTGCCGCCCACGGTGCTCGGCTTTTACCTGCTGTTGCTGTTTGCGCCGGATACCGCACTGGGCCGGGCCTGGGAACAACTTACCGGCAGCCAACTGGCATTCAGTTTCAGCGCACTGGTCATCGGTTCCGTCATCTATTCACTGCCCTTTGTGGTACAGCCCCTGCAGAGCGCCTTCCAGCGGGTACCGCATACCTTGCTGGACGCCGCGGCGACCCTGGGCGCGTCGCCACTGGACCGGTTCCGCTCTGTCGTCTTGCCCCTGAGCCGGCGCAGCTTCGTCACGGCTGCCAGTCTCGGCTTTGCCCATACCATCGGCGAGTTCGGCGTGGTGCTGATGATAGGGGGCAATATCCCCGGCGAGACCCAGGTACTCTCCATCGCCCTCTACGATTATGTTGAATCCCTGCGTTTTGACGAGGCCCACCGGCTGGCGGCGGGGCTGGTGATCTTCTCCCTGGTCCTGTTGTTCCTGCTGTACCGTCACGATCGCCGTGACAACTGGCGAGTACAGGCGTGAGCGGCCTATCCCTGCGCCTGCACTGCACCGGGGAAGCGGACTTCCGGCTGCGACTGGATTGTGAATTGCCCGCTGCGGGCATCACCGCGATCTACGGGCCCAGCGGCAGCGGCAAGAGCACGCTGCTGGACTGCATTGCCGGTTTGCGGCGGCCCGGCGCCGACAGCGTGGTGCGCTTTCGCGATGAATACTGGCAACGGCCGGGCAGTTTCGTCCCCACCTGGCGACGCCGGGTGGCCTACGTATTCCAGGACGCGCGCCTGTTTCCGCACCTGGATGTCCGGCAGAACCTGCATTACGCACTGCGTCGCCGGCATCGCGATAACGGCATCGGCCTGCAACAGGTGATCAGCTGGCTGCAACTGGATGAATTGCTGGCGCACGACCCGGGCGCCCTGTCCGCGGGACAGGGACAGAGGGTGGCGATAGCCCGCGCCCTGCTGTCGGCCCCCGACCTGTTGCTGCTGGACGAACCCCTGGCCAATCTCGATCACACCGCCAGCCAGCAGTGTATAGTCCAGCTGCGGCAATTGGCCGACGAGCTGGACTTGCCCATGCTGTACGTAAGCCACGATATAGAGGAAGTCAGTCAGCTGGCAGACCAGTTGGTGTTATTGCAGGACGGCTGCCTGGTGGCCCGGGGCTCACTGCTGGAGCTCTGCAGCCGTCTGGATACCCGCCTGTCCCAGGAAGAGCAGGCGGCGGCCATCGTCATCGGCACGGTTGCGCGCCACGATCCCGAATTCTGCCTGACCGAGCTTGCCGTGGAGGGCCAGCCGCTGCTCGTGGGCGGCAATAGCCACGCCACGGGCAGCACACGACGGCTGCGCATACCCGCCCGCGACGTCAGCGTATGCCGGCAAAAACCGGCGGACAGCAGCATACTCAACATCCTGCCCGTAGTCCTCAGCGACATGCAGAACGATGGCGCCTCGAGAGTACTGCTGCGCCTGCAGTTGGGGTCGCAATTCCTGCTGGCCCGTATCACCCGCAAATCGGCCGCGGACCTGCAACTGCAGGTGGGTGACCACCTCTTCGCCCAGATCAAGAGCGCCGCCCTGCTGATGGAGTCAACTGATACCGGTGAGTGAGCATCCCTACGACAGGCTGGGCCCCGACCTGGTCATCGACGCGGTGGAATCCGCAGGCTATCTCAGCGACGCCCGCTTGCTGGCCCTGAACAGCTACGAGAACCGGGTCTACCAGGTGGGCATGGAACACGGCGAACCGCTGATCGCCAAGTTCTACCGCCCGGAGCGCTGGAGCGACGCCCAGATCCTGGAGGAACACCAGTTCAGCCTGGAGCTGCGGGATGCCGATATCTCCGTGATAGCGCCCCTGGTGGACACGGCCGGCCACACCCTGCACGAGTTCGAGGGTTTTCGCTTCGCGCTGTTCCAGCGCCGCGGCGGCCACCCGCCGGAACTGGATAACTTCGACAATCTGCTGGTGCTGGGCAGAACCCTGGGCCGAATCCATGCGGTGGGGCGCTCGCAACCCTTCGAGACCCGCCAGCAGATCACGGTTGAGCGCATGTTGACCGCCAGCCGCGAGTTTCTGCTGGACGGGTTTATCCCCGCAGCGCTGCGACCGGCCTATAGCACACTCACCAGTGACCTGTTGCAGGCCGTGACGGCTATCTACGCCGAGGTGCGCCCCACCGACATGATACGGGTGCACGGGGACTGCCATGTGGGGAATATCCTGTGGCGCGATGATACCGCCCATTTCGTCGATCTGGACGATTGCTGCACGGCGCCGGCCATACAGGACCTGTGGATGTTCCTCAGCGGTGACCGCCCCTATCGCCAGCTACAGCTGGCGGAGCTGGTGGAGGGTTATTCCGAGTTCTGCGATTTCGACCCCCGCCAGTTGCGCTGGCTGGAAGCCCTGCGCACCCTGCGCCTGTGCCACTACGCCGCCTGGCTGGCGCGCCGCTGGAACGACCCGGCCTTTCCCCGCAGCTTCACCTGGTTCAACACCGAGCGCTACTGGGCCGATCACATCCTGGAGTTGCGGGAGCAGATGTCGGCCCTGCAGGAAGAGCCGTTGCGCCTGTTGTGATATACCGCCGCTACAGGCGGGAAGCCGGGTACACCACCGACCACAACCAGCGCCAGAAGCTGTTGCCGGCCAGCACTTCCCGATTGATCGCATCGAAGAACCGCTCCAGTTCGGCAGGGTCCGCAAAATAGTCCATGCGGGTGGTAAAGCCGCGCTCCGGGTCCAGGTCCTTTACCACCCGGGCGGGGTTCCCCGCCACCACCACATTGGCGGGCACGTCCCTGGTCACCACCGCGCGGGCGGCCACCACGCTGTTTGCCCCGATGCTCACTCCCTTGAGAACCGTGGCGTGATCCCCCAGCCAGACGTTGTCGCCAATACGCACCGGCGTGGCCCGCTCCGCGCGCCGGGTGCGATCGTAGATCGTGTGCCAGTCGGAGTCAGTCACATAGGCGCCGTTGGCCAGCATCACGCCATCGCCGAGCACCACCTCGTCACTGGCGCTGATCCGCGAGCCGGGGCTCATCAGTACACAGTCGCCGATCTGCACCCGGCCCTCGCCATCGGCCCGGCCCCATACACCGATCTCCACCCGGTTTCCCGGTTCACCGATAGCGGTAAAGCAGCGCCCTATATGAATGTTGTTACCCGATATACTCACGTACCAGGGTTTCATGATGGTGTGGTACGGCCCCAGGGACGCGCACTCGGGACGCAGGAAATACTCCGCATACCAGGTACGGAAATTCAGGTAAAACCTTTTCAGCCAGTAGGGTCGCAGGTCTGCTCGCATGTTCTGTGGGTTCCACTGTGGATGTTGGCGATGTCGGGGTTTATCATCGCAGCGGCGGCGCCTGACGGCAAACACCTGCCCGCACTACCATTGGCCAACGGATTTTCCAGACCTTGCATACCCACTCCCGCCAGGTTGTCAGCAACCAGCAGTACCTGCACCCGCGGCTGGCGGAAGTGGTCCTCAGGCACCTGCGGGCGGGCTACAAAAAGCCGGTGGCGCCCCACAGTGCCGCGGCCTTCGGGCAACTGCTGCAAGCGCTGGCGACGACACCCAGGCCGCTGGTGCTGGACTCTTTCTGCGGTACCGGTCACAGCACAGCCGACCTGGCGCGGCGCCATCCGCAACACCTGGTGGTTGGCGTGGACAAGTCCGCCAGGCGGCTGGCCAGGCACCCGCACACCGCCGCTACGGACTACCTGTTGCTGCAGGCCGACTGCGCGGACATCTGGCAGTTGCTGGCGATGCACGGGCTCAGCGTGGACTACCACTACCTGCTCTACCCCAACCCCTGGCCCAAGGCGGCGCACCTGCAGCGCCGGGTACACGGACACGGGAGTTTTCCCCTGTTGTTGCGACTCGCCTCCGGCGGCACCCCCGGCTGCATCGAGTTGCGCAGCAACTGGCAGGTCTACGTTGAGGAGTTCGGTATCGCCATGCACCTGGCGGGGGTGCCGGGCCGGGTAGCGCGGCTGCCCTCCGGCCCGGCCCTGACCCTGTTCGAGCGCAAGTATCGCGACAGCGGCCATGATTTATGGCGCTACAGCAGTACCGCGCGACGCCAGCCCGGGGCGGAGGGCAGGCGCCTCGCCGGCGATAACAGCGCCGCAAGGCCGGGGCCGCCGTGACCTGCGGCGCCATCTGGGCTAGAGTGACGGTATTGAGGAGAAATGCAGATGTCTACAGCTGTCAACGACCCACTATGGGATCGCATTCGAGAGGAAACCGTGCGTCACGCCGGGGAGGAACCGGTGCTGGCCAGCTTTCTTCACGCCACTATCATCAATCACCCCACGCTGGAGTGCGCGCTGAGCTTTCACCTGGCCCATCAACTGGACAGCCCCACAGCGTCTTCCCTGCTGCTGCGGGACGTCATCCTGCAGGCCTTCGAGAGCGATGATTCCATCCGGGAGGCCATCCGGGCAGACCTGCAGGCGGTGCTGGACCGCGACTCCGCCTGCCACGAACTGTATGTGCCGTTCCTGTATTTCAAGGGTTTTCACGCCCTGCAGACCCAGCGAGTGGCGCACTGGTTGTGGAACTGCGGCCGGCAGTCCCTGGCGCTGTTTTTCCAGAATCGCATGACCACCACCTTCGGCGTAGACATCCACCCGGCTGCCCGCATGGGTAAGGGGGTCATGCTCGACCACGCCACCGGGCTGGTCATCGGTGAGACCGCCGTGGTCGGCAACAACGTTTCCATTCTGCAGTCGGTGACCCTGGGAGGCACTGGCAAGGACGAGGGCGATCGCCATCCCAAGATCGGCGATGGCGTCCTGATCAGTGCCGGCGCCAAGATCCTGGGCAATATTCACGTGGGGGAGGGCGCCAAGGTCGGCGCGGGCAGCGTGGTTCTGGAAGATGTCCCACCGCATACCACGGTGGCCGGGGTGCCGGCAAAGATCGTCGGCCGGCCCGCCACCGACCAGCCGGCGCTGGATATGAACCACGATTTCTGCTGCGACGAGGCCGCAGCGAAGCAGATGGCGGGCTGATTCCCCGCCGCCGGCGCCGGTTGCTTTCAGTCCACCAGGTGATACTGGGGCGAGAGTTCCTGCACCGCATCCACAAAGGCGGTCACGTGATCGGGGTTTACCCCGGGTGTAATGCCGTGGCCGAGATTGAACACATGGCCGGGGCCATGGCCGTAGCCCGCCAGGATTGACGCCACCTCTTCCCTGATACGGGCGGGGGAGGCATACAGCATGCTCGGGTCCATATTCCCCTGCAGGGCCACCCGGTCACCCACCAGCTGCCGGGCAACGCCGATATCCGTGGTCCAGTCGATGCCCACCGCCTGGGCGCCGCAATCGGCAATGGCATTGAGCCACTGGCCGCCGCCCTTGGTAAATACGATAACCGGTACCCTGCGGCCATCCGCCTCGGCGGGCAGCCGGGATATGACCCGCTGCATATATTTCAGGGAAAACTCCCGATAGGTGGCGGCAGTGAGACTACCTCCCCAGGTGTCGAAGATCTGCACAGCCTGGGCACCTGCCCTGATCTGGGCGCCGAGATAATCGGCCACCGCATCGGCCAGCAGGGACAACAACTGGTTCATCAATTCCGGCCGGTCATAGGCCATGGCCTTGACGCGGGCGAAATCCCTGGAGGAACCGCCTTCCACCATGTAGGTGGCCAGGGTCCAGGGGCTGCCGGAAAAGCCGATAAGCGGCACCTGTCCGTTCAGCTCGCGGCGTATGGTGCGCACCGCCGCCATGACATAGCCCAGGTCGTCCTCCGCCGAGATGGTTTTGAGCCCGGCGAGATCCGCCTCGCTGCGCACGGTCTTGCGAAACTTGGGCCCCTCGCCCTCCTCGAAGTACAGGCCCAGGCCCAGGGCATCGGGTACCGTGAGGATATCGGAGAACAGTATGGCGGCGTCCATGGGATAGCGGCGCAGTGGCTGCAGGGTCACTTCACAGGCCAGTTCATCGTTCTTGCACAGGTCCAGGAAAGACCCGGCCCGTTTGCGGGTGGCCCGGTATTCCGGCAGGTAGCGCCCCGCCTGGCGCATCATCCACACGGGAGTGCGGTCCACCGGCTGCCGCAGCAGGGCGCGCAGGAAACGATCATTTTTCAGTTCAGTCATGAATTATAGACACTCACACGCCGAGGTAGTCGAGAATGCCCTCGGCGGCCTGGCGGCCCTCCCAGATGGCGGTGACCACGAGATCCGAGCCCCGCACCATGTCGCCACCGGCAAAAATTTTTGGATTGGAGGTCTGGAACTTGTACTGCTGTTCCTCCTCGGCCTCGATGCCGCCCCAGTCATTGGTCTGCACCGAAACGTCGGCCAGCCAGTCGGGAGGGCTGGGCTGAAAGCCGAAGGCGATGATGATGGCGTCCGCCTCCAGCACCACCTCGCTGCCGGGTATGGGGCGGGGCCGGCGCCGACCGTCTGCATCGGGCTCTCCCAGCTTGGTCTTGACCATCTTGACGCCGCAGGCCTGGCCAAAATACTCCACCACCTCGATAGGCTGGCGGTTGTAGAGAAATTCCACCCCCTCCTCGCGGGCGTTTTGCACCTCGCGCCGTGAGCCGGGCATGTTGGCCTTGTCGCGACGGTAGGCGCAGATAACGTGTTCAGCCTGCTGCCGCACCGCCGTGCGCACGCAGTCCATGGCGGTATCGCCTCCGCCCAGCACGATCACCCGCTTGCCCTTGAGGTTCACATAGGCCTCGGCGGGCTGCTCGAATCCCAGGTTGTGGTTGACATTGCCGATCAGGTAGGGGAGTGCCTCGTATACCCCGGGCAGGTTTTCGCCGGGAAAATTGCCGCGCATATAAGTGTAGGTGCCCATGCCCATGAACACCGCGTCGAACTGCTCCAGTATTTCTCCGATGGTAATGTCCTTGCCGACATCGATGTTGAGCCGGAACTCGATACCCATGCCCTCGAACACCTCCCGACGGCGGGTCATCACCGACTTTTCCAGCTTGAATTCGGGGATGCCGAAGGTCAGCAGACCGCCGATTTCCGGGTAGCGATCGAACACCACCGCCTTGACTCCGTTGCGCGCCAGGATATCCGCGCAGCCCAGGCCCGCCGGGCCGGCGCCGATAATCGCCACGGTCTTGTCGGTGGGTACGACCTGGGACATATCCGGACGCCAGCCCATGGCCAGCGCGGTGTCGGTGATGTATTTCTCGGAGGCGCCGATAGTGACCGCGCCGAAACCGTCATTGAGGGTACAGGCGCCCTCGCACAGGCGGTCCTGGGGGCAGACCCGGCCGCAGACTTCCGGCAGGGTATTGGTCTGGTGACTGAGTTCCGCCGCCTCGAACAGGTTGCCATCGGCCACCAGTTTCAGCCAGTTGGGAATGAAATTGTGCACAGGGCACTTCCACTCGCAGTAGGGATTGCCGCACTCCAGGCAGCGGTAGGACTGCTCGGCGACCTGCTCCTGGGTGAAGGGATTATAAATCTCCACGTATTCGGTTTTGCGCGCCCGCAGGGTCTTCTTGTTCGGGTCATTGCGCCCGACATCGATAAACTGGAAATCGTTGGAAACACGTTTACTCATAGCCTGTTCCTGCTTCTAGTCCGTATTGCGCAAGCGCGATAGCAGACGGTCGAGATCAGCCGCCTTGGGTTTCACCAGCCAGAACTTTCCGAGGTAGTCTTCAAAATTTTCCAGCAGGTAGGCGCCCCACTGGGACTGGGTTTCCGTCACGAACTCCCGGATGCTGCCACGCAGGTGGTTGCGATAGGGCTCCATGTACTCGGCGCTTACCCGGTGAATTTCCACCAACTCGCTGTTGTATTTGTCGATGAAGCTGCGGTCCATATCCAGCACATAGGCGAAACCGCCGGTCATACCGGCGCCGAAGTTGACCCCCGTGGGCCCCAGTACCGCCACCATGCCGCCGGTCATGTACTCGCAGCAGTGGTCGCCTGCGCCTTCCACCACCGCATGGGCACCGCTGTTACGCACCCCGAAGCGCTCACCGGCGATACCCGCGGCGAACAGCCGGCCACCGGTGGCGCCGTACAGGCAGGTATTGCCGATAATCACCGTGTCGTTGGACTTGAAGGAACTGTCGCGGGGCGGGTAGACCACCAGCTTGCCACCGGCCATGCCCTTGCCCACATAATCGTTGGAATCTCCCTCCAGGTACATGTGCAGGCCACCGGCATTCCATACCCCGAAGCTCTGGCCGGCAGTGCCGCGCAGGCGCAGCACGATCGGGTTGGCATCCATGCCGGTATTGCCGTAACGCCGGGCGATCTCGCCGGACAGGCGGGCGCCGATGGAGCGGTCGCAGTTCGTTACCTCGAACTCGAACTCGCCGCCACTGCGCGCCTCGATGGCGGGCAGGGTGGCAGCCACCATCAACTCGGCTTTCTCGCCCCGGTCGAAGGGGACATTGGAGGCCACCTGGCAGAACTCGGGTTGCTCTGCCGCCTCCGGGGCCTTGTACAGGATCGGCGCCAGATTCAGCTTGCCCTGCTTCTCGGTGTTGCCAGGCAGGCGTTCCAGCAGGTCGGTGCGGCCGATCAGGGCTTCCAGCGAGGGCACACCCAGTCGCGCCAGCCACTCGCGGGTCTCAGTGGCGATGAAGGTGAAGAAATTCATCACCATCTCCACCGTGCCGTTGAAGTGGTCATCCCGCAGCTTCTGGTTCTGGGTGGCCACCCCTGTCGCACAATTATTGAGGTGACAGATACGTAAGTACTTACATCCGAGGGCTACCATGGGTGCCGTACCGAAGCCGAAACTCTCGGCCCCGAGGATCGCGGCCTTGATGACATCTAGGCCCGTCTTCAGGCCACCGTCCGCCTGCAGGCGAATGAAACCGCGCAGGCTGTTGCCGCGCAGGGTTTGCTGCACCTCCGCCAGGCCCAGCTCAAAGGGTGAGCCGGCATAGCGAATGGAGGTCAACGGGCTGGCCGCCGTGCCGCCGTCGTAGCCGGAAATGGTTATCAGGTCGGCATAGGCCTTGGCCACCCCGGCCGCGATAGTGCCTACCCCCGGTTCCGACACCAGTTTCACAGACACCAGGGCCTGGGGATTGACCTGTTTCAGGTCGAAGATCAGCTGGGCCAGGTCTTCTATGGAATAGATATCGTGGTGCGGTGGCGGTGATATCAGGGTCACCCCCGGCACCGAGTAGCGCAAGCGGGCAATCAGTTCATTGACCTTGCCGCCCGGCAACTGGCCACCCTCGCCGGGCTTGGCACCCTGGGCAATCTTGATCTGCAGCACCTCGGCGTTGACCAGGTAGTGGGGGGTGACCCCGAAGCGACCCGAGGCTATCTGTTTGATCTTGGAAACCCGCTCGGTTCCAAACCGCTCGGGATCCTCTCCTCCCTCCCCGGAGTTGGACCTCGCACCCAGGCGATTCATGGCGGCAGCCAGGGCCTGGTGCGCCTCTGGGCTCAGGGCGCCCAGGGACATGCCCGCCGAGTCGAAGCGCGGCAGGATATTCTCTATGGGTTCCACCTCGTCCAGCGGCAGCGGTTGCGCCGCCAGTTTGGGCGCGAGCAGGTCCCGCAGGGTCGCCACCGGGCGGTCGTTCACCAGCGAGGCATAGCGCAGGTAGGCCGCGTAGTCGCCGCTGGCGACCGCCTGTTGCAGGGCCATGACCACATCCGGGTTGAAGGCGTGGTACTCCTGGCCGTGCACGTACTTGAGAAGCCCGCCCTGGCTGATGGGCTTGCGGGCCAGCCAGGCGCTGCGCGCCAGCGCTACCTGGTCCTGCTCAAGCCCGGCAAAGTCCACGCCCTCTATGCGGGAGGTTACGCCACAAAAAGCCAGGTCCACTACCTCACTGGCCAGGCCCACCGCCTCGAACAACTGGGCGCCGCGATAAGAGCTGACCGCCGATATGCCCATTTTGGACATGATCTTCAGCAGGCCCTTGTTGATCCCCTTGCGGTAGTTCTTGTAGCAGGTACTGGGCTCGCCCAGCACCTCACCGTTGCGTATCAGCTCCTCCAGCACGCTGTAAGCCAGGTAGGGGTAGACCGCCGTGGCGCCAAAACCCAGCAGGCAGGCAATCTGGTGGGAGTCGCGCGCACTGGCGGTTTCAACCACGATATTGGCATCCACCCGCAAGCCGCTGCGAATCAGGTGATGGTGCACGGCGCCCGCCGACAACAGGCTGTGGATGGGCAAGCGGTCGCGCGCAATGGCGCGATCGGACAGCACGAGTATGGTAAACCCGTCGCGGATCGACTGCTCCGCTTCGGCCACCAGGTCCTCGATTGCCTGGCGCAAGCCTTTTTCCGCGGGGTTATAGGTGCACTCGAGCTTTTTCACCATGAACCCCGGCCGGTTGAGCTGCATCAGGGTGGTATATTTGCCGTGGGACAATACCGGCGAGGATAGCACCACCCGATCGGCGTGGTCGGGGCCTTCCTCGAACACGTTCTTCTCGCCGCCCAGGTCAGTCACCAGCGACATGACGATGGTCTCGCGCAGGGGATCTATGGGCGGATTGGTAACCTGGGCAAATTTCTGGCGGAAGTAGTCGTACAGCGAGCGCTCCAGCCGCGATAGCACCGCCATGGGCGTGTCATCGCCCATGGAGCCGACTCCCTCGTTGCCGGTCTCCGCCAGCGGCCGCAACACCTGGTCGCGCTCCTCGAAGCTTACCTGGAACATTTTCATGTAGGTGTCGAGCTGCGAGGCGTCGATACCGGCGGCCAATTCACCCCCGAAAGTACCCTCGATGCGCTGTGATTTTTCCTTCAGCCAACGCTTGTAGGGCTGGCGGGACTTGAGGCGATTATCGATTTCATCGTTTTGCAGCAGTTCCCCGGTCTGGGTATCGATCATGAGTATCTGGCCCGGCCCGACCCGGCCCTTGGCCACCACGTCCTCGCTCTTGTAGCCGTGGGTCCCCACCTCGGAGGCGAGGGTGATAAACCCGTCGCTGGTCTTCACCCAGCGAGCGGGACGCAGGCCGTTGCGATCCAGCAGGCAAACCGCGTAGCGACCATCGGTTAGTACGATCCCGGCAGGGCCATCCCAGGGCTCCATGTGCATGGAGTGGTACTCGTAAAACGCCTTGAGGTCGGGGTCCATCGACTCAATATTCTGCCAGGCCGGCGGGATCAGCATGCGCAGGGCGCGGGCCATATCGACGCCGCCGGTCAGCAACACATCCAGCATATTGTCCAGGCTGGAAGAGTCGGATCCGGTGCGGTTGACCAGCGGGGCTATCTCGCTGATGTTCGGGAGTTTATCGGTTTCAAAGCGCGCCGTGCGAGCGTCCGCCCAGTTGCGATTGCCCTCGATGGTATTGATCTCACCGTTGTGGGCGAGCAACCGAAATGGCTGCGCCAGCGGCCAGCGCGGCATGGTGTTGGTGGAAAAACGCTGGTGGAACACGCAGATCGCCGTCTCCAGCCTGGCGTCAGCGAGATCCAGGTAAAACCTGGGCAGGTCCACCGGCATGACCAGCCCCTTGTAGGCGATGACCCTCCCCGAGAGGCTGCAAATGTAAAAATCCGGATCGGCGGCATTGGCTATCTCGGCCTTGCGCCGGGCGACGAACAGCTTGCCGCTCAGGACATCGGCGGCGACGCCGGCGGCATCGACAAATACCTGCTCTATGACCGGCAGGCTGGCCAGCGCGATTTCCCCGCAAACGGAGCTGTCGGTTGGGACCTTGCGCCAGCCCACCACCGACAGGCCCTGGTCGGCCAGGGCGCGCTCCATGGCGCTCCTGGCGGCGCTGGCCCGCTGCGGATCCGCGCCCAGGAAGACCTGCCCCACCGCGTAGGTATCGGCAAGCGCCACCCCGAAGGATTCCTGCGCCAGGGTGCGCATGAAACGATCGGGCATCTGCATCAGCAGGCCACAACCATCGCCCGTCTTGCCGTCGGCCGCGATCCCCCCGCGGTGCGTCATGCAGGTGAGGGACTCGATAGCCGTCTGCAGCAGGCGATGGCTCGCATCACCCGCCGTGTGGGCTATCAGTCCGAACCCGCAATTGTCGCGGAACTCTTCAGGTCTAAACAGGCCTGCGTTCATAGTCAGTCCAAATTAATAATAAAAACAGCAAGTTAAACGCGGATCACCCGGCGCCCGGGCAGTGAGCGGGCAAATGGGGGGGGAGCCATTTTACACAGATGGGCGGTACTGGACAAACACCCCCAGGGGCGTCAGGCGAGCATCGATCGGCTATGTCAACAGTGCTTGCAACTCGCCCGGGGTGACATCATCGACAATGCAGGCCTCGCCCAGGGCAGCCAGCAGGATCAGGCGCAGGCGTCCGTCAACGACCTTTTTGTCGCGTCCCATTAACTCGATAAATATCTCCGGGCTCATGTCCGGCGGCGGCTGCACGGGCAAGCCGGCGGCCAGCAGCAACTCCCGCAGGGCGGCGACTTCGGCCGCCGGTACCAGGCCCCGGCGCGCGGACAGTTCCACCGCCAGCAGCATGCCCACAGCCACCGCCTCCCCGTGCAGCCATTGCCCATAGCCCTGCCGGGTCTCGATAGCGTGGCCAAACGTGTGCCCCAGATTGAGTATGGCCCTGAGCCCGCCCTCGCGTTCGTCCGCAGCCACCACCTGCGCCTTGTTGGCACAGCTGCGCTCTATAGCCTCGGCCAACGCCGCTTCCTCGCGGGCCAGCAACTTCGGCAGCTGCTCCTGCAACCAGCGATAAAAAGGCTCGTCGCAAATCAGGCCGTACTTGATTACCTCGGCCAGGCCCGCGGCCAGTTCCCTGCGCGGCAGGGTCTGCAGGCTGTTGGTATCAATCAGCACCGCCCGCGGCTGGTAAAACGCGCCGATCATATTCTTGCCCATGGGATGGTTGACTGCTGTCTTCCCGCCCACGGATGAATCGACCTGGGCCAGCAAGGTAGTAGGCACCTGCACGAAATTGACCCCGCGCTGGTAACAGGCGGCGGCAAAGCCGGTGATATCGCCCACCACGCCGCCGCCCAGGGCCACGAACGTGGTAGTCCGGTTGTGCCCCGCCGCCATCACCTGGTCGAATATGGAGGCCAGCGTGTCCAGGGTCTTGTAGGCCTCACCGTCGGGCAGAATCACCTCGGTGAGCAGGCTGCGCTCGCCCAGCGCGGTCCGCAGCTTGTCCATATAAAGTGGGGCAACTGTGTCATTGCTGACAACAACTACCTGGGGACCGCTCACATGCCTGGCGAGCAGTTGGGGATCTGACAGCACATCGCGGCCTATGTATACCGGATAGCTGCGCTCCTGCAGGTCCACGTGCAGGGTATGCATCAGAAGTGACAACGGGTTTCCTCCGGGTCGAGGTGGGCGGAGGGAAATGATACCGCCAGGCACGCCCAGTTGTCTTTACTGCAGTTCTGCCACCAGGCGCTGGGCCACTGTCCTCGGACTGCAGCCATCGGTCTCTATGATGTGGTCGGCGATTTCCCGGTACAGGGGGTCGCGCACCGCCATGAGGGAGCGCAGTACCGCCTCGGGATCGCCCTTCTGCAACAGCGGCCGGCGCCGGTCGCGCCGGGTGCGCCTGACCTGCTCTTCCACGCTGGCGTACAGGTAGACGACGAACCCCCGGGCACCGAGGGCCTGGCGGTTCTCCGGACGCATGATCACCCCGCCGCCGGTAGCCAGCACGATGTCGTCCCAGTTGGTCATCTCCTCCACGACCTGCTGCTCCCGCTCGCGAAACCCCTGCTCGCCCTCGACGTCGAATATCCACGGGATATCCGCGCCGGTACGGGCCTCGATTTCGGTATCGGTATCGGCAAAACGCAGCTTCAGGTGCTGCGCCAGGTACTTGCCAATAGTGGATTTGCCGGCCCCCATGGGGCCGACCAGAAAGATCCTGTGTAGCCTGGCCATCTCGCCCCGGGAAGCCCTAGTCGAGCAGGGTTTCGGCAAGGATGCGCGGCGTGATGAAGATCAGCGTCTCGGTCTTCGTGTTGTTGGTGGACTCGTTGCGGAAAAAGGCGCCGATATAGGGCAGGTCGCCGAAGAAGGGCACCTTGTTGATCGACTGGATGTTCTCGGTCTTGAACACGCCGCCCAGTACCACCGTCTCACCATTGCCCACCAGCACCTGGGTATTCAGCTGGGTGGTATCGATGGAGGGGATGAATCCGCCCTGGCCGCTGGGCACCAGTTCGCCCACTGAGTCCTGGTTGACCTGCAGGTCCAGCATGATGCGGTCGTCCGGGGTGATATTGGGGGTCACATCCAGGGACAACACCGCGTCCTTGAAGGTAACCGTTGTCTCACCGCTGGCCGAGGACTCCTGGTAGGGAATTTCGGTACCGGACTTGATAGAGGCCTGCTGCTTGTCACCGGTGATGACCTTCGGTTGGGATACCACCTCGCCTTCGCCGGCGGCTTCCAGGGCGGACAATTCAGCGGTCAGGAACAGGTCGCCGCTGGTAAAGCCGATAGCGAAGCCGCTGTTCCTGGTGACCCCGAGGTCCACCAGCAGGGCGCCCGGGTAATTCACCGACGGCTGGGTGCCATTGATCACCGACTCATTGAGGCCGACGACATTCGCGGTATTGCCGGAAACAGAGGTAATACTGTCGTTATCGGTATTGAGGTAGGCACCGCCCCACTCGATACCCAGGTTTTTGGTGGCGTCCGACTGGGCAATAACGATGCGCGCCTCGATCATCACCTGGCGAATGGGGATGTCGACCAGCTCGATCAACTCGCGAATTTCTGCCAGCTTGGGAGCTGTGTCCGTGATGATCAAGGAGTTGGTGCGCGGCTCGACCACCACCGAGCCACGCGGCGAGATCAGGCTGCCGCCCTCCTCGGAACCCGCGGAAAACAGATTCACTATACTGGCCGCGCTGGCGTACCGTATGCGCACGAACTCGGACTGCAAGGGAGCCAGCTCGGCTATCTGCTTGTTGGCCTCGATCTGCTGGCGCTCGCGCTCGGCGATTTCCGCTGCGGGCGCTACCATCAGGACGTTGCCTATCTGGCGCTTGTCCAGCCCCTTGGTTTTGAGTACCAGTTCAAGGGCCTGATCCCAGGGAACATTCTGCAGTCGCAGGGTAATGCGGCCGCTGACGGTGTCGCTGGCAACCAGGTTCAGTTCGGTGAAATCGGCAATCAGCTGCAGGACCGCGCGAATTTCGATGTCCTGGAAGTTGAGGGAGATGCGGTCACCCACATAGGTGAATTCGTTGCGGCGCTCCTCGACCTCTTTCTTGGACAGTGGCTTGACGCTGAGTATGTACTTGTTGTCGGTCTGGTAAGCCAGGTAATCAAAATCACCGGTGTTCTTCAGTGTCAGGGTGGCACCCCGCTCACTGGTATTGACGTCCACGCTGGTTACCGGGGTGGCGAAGTCGGTCACGTCATAGCGGCGCAACAGGCGCTCGGGAATAGTCGTATCGACGAACTGCACCTTGATGTCGCCGGCCTCGCTGAAAACATTCACGTCCACGCCCGGGTTGGTCAGCTCCAGTGTCAGGCGACCTTCGCCGTCAGCGGTGCGCTGGAACTGCAGGTCGGTGATTTCCGAGGCTACCTCCATTACCGGGACCACGGCAGTTTCCACACGATAGGGATCGGCGGTCTGCTTTACGTAGTCGCCGGCGCTGTCCTGCCCCACTTCCAGGAACAGGCTATTGCCATCCACCCGGGTTTCAAAGGGCACGACCTTGACCAGGTTCACCACCAGGCGCGTGCGGTCCCCGGACTCCAGCACCACCACACCGGTGGCGTTGCCGTAGGGCAGGGAATAACGCTTCTGGTCGAGCGCACTCTTGGTATTCGGGAAATCGATGGCAATGCGCGCCGGTTTCTCGATGGTATAGGACTTCAAATCCGGTGGGGGCTGGTCGAAGTCCATGCGAATCTCGAACTTGCTTCCCGGGCGGGAGCTGAACTCAATATCCGTGATCGTCGGCTCCGCCAGCGCCGAGCCGGCCCATAAAATTACCATAAGGCCGCCGACGGATGCGCGAAACCTTTTGCCGATGCTCACAGTTGTTTTCCCCACGGCCTTAATCCCCAGATTTTGTTTATTACTTGTCATGGCAATAATCCACGCTCTCGGCTTATACGCCGCTCAGTTTGATGGTGCGCGGGCGCTCTACCCATCCATCCTCAGTACCATCGCTCACGATCTCAATCACCGCCAGGTAGGTATCCGTCATCTCGACGATTTTGCCGTGGTGACGGCCCAGATAGTTCCCTATGGTTACGCGGTGCACCCCACCATCGGGGTCTTTGATCAAAGTCCAGTTGTTACCGTCGCGCTCCAGAGTGCCAACCATTCTCAGGGAGTCGAAGGTATACTGCTCGAGAAACTCCTTGGCCCTGGATTCATCCGGCTTGATGGCACTGATCGCCTGCAGCTGGGTAATTTCACGCACTTCCACCGGCCTGTCGAACGGGCTGCGCAAGGTGGTGGCGCTGTAGGAGAAGGCCTCGTAGGCCTTGAAAGTCGGGATGGGCGCAATAACGCCGCCCGGGCGGTCGCGCTTTGACGCCATGAATGCGTCCAGGTCGGAAAAATCACGCCCGGCGCAACCGCTCAACAGCGCTGCGGAAGCGACCACGACTGCAAAAATACGAGGGAGGCTGGTCATCTCTAGGCGTCCCCATCCTTGTAACGATAGGTCTTGGCAATAATGTTCATGCCCAGGTGGTTGGCGTCATCGCCCCGGGCAGTAATCGTGAAGTCGTGCAGCGTAACGATGCGCGGCAGGCCGGCCATGCCGCTGATGAACGCGCCGAGGTCGTGATAGGAGCCCGAGGCCGAGATAGCGATGGGCAATTCCACATAGAACTCCCGGGCCGACTCCGGACGCAGGTCGATACTGGAGATTTCCAGGCCATTGAGCAGGCCCTTGTTGGTGATATCCTCGAGCAGGCCGGGCACCTCGGTATCGCTGGGCAACTGGCTCACGAGGGCGCCGAAGGACTCTTCCATCTCCGCCATCTGCTGGCGATAGGCCTCCAGGTTTGCGGCCTGGAAGGCTTTCTTCTCGAAGTCCGTCTTCAGCGATACTTCCTTGGCCTCCACCTTGGCCAGCTCGGTTTGCAGATCCTTGATATGGTAGTAATAGCCGGCCGCGAGGACGCCGATAAAGAGCACCGACCATATCACCAGCTTTACGGGTACTGGCCAGGAGCCAACATTATCGAAATCGAGATCGTTGATATCGAATTCGCGCAGCGAACGCATGGTATCTTCGAATGCCATTGATCAACCCTCCCCTGATTTTTTCTCGGATTCCGGCGCCTGTATCTGCACCGTCAAGTTGAAGGTATTGGCCTGATCACCATATTCCGGCGCCGCCCGCACAGCATCGAGGTTGGGGTTGGCCAGCCAGTCCGATGCGGCCAGGCGCCGCATCAGGCTGGAGACCCGGTTGTTTGACTCCGCCACACCGCGAATGGAAATCGTCTTGTCCTTGGTCTGCAGATTGGTATAGAACACCCCGTCGGGCACGGTGCGCACCAACTGGTCAAGCACCCGCACGATAATCGGCCGGTTCCCCTGCAGTTCCTGGATCACCCGCATCCGGTCCAGCAGTTGGTTGCGTTTCTTCTCCAGCTCGCGAATCTCAGCCACCTGCTCATCCAGGATCTTGATGTTGTCAGCCAGGTACTGGTTGCGAGCGTTCTGGTTCTCAATCTGCCCGTTCACGATGCGATCACCCAGCACAACCAGGCCCAACGCCAGCAACAACACCAGGCCGACGGTGACCAGAAATTCTTTCTTGAGCTCCTGCCGGCGCTCTTCCCTCCACGGCAATAAATTAATATGCGCCATCAGCTGAAGCTCCGTAAGGCCAGGCCACAGGCGATCATCATGGCTGGCGCATCACTGCTCAGGGCCACGGCATTCACTTTGGGCGAGATAGACATATTCGCGAAGGGGTTGGCTACTGCCGCTGGCGTACCCAGCTTTTCCTGAACCAGGTCGGCCAACCCATCCATTGAGGACACGCCGCCGGCGAGGATGATGTAATCGACATCGTTGTACTGGCTGGAAGAGAAGAAGAACTGCAGCGAGCGCGCTACCTGCTGCACCACCGCTTCCTTGAATGGCTCCAGTACCTCGGGCTCGTAGTCGTCCGGCAACCCGCCCTGTTTCTTGGCCAGTCCCGCCTCCTCCAGAGGCAGGCCGTAACGGCGCATGATTTCATCGGTAAGCTGCTTGCCGCCGAACAGCTGCTCCCGGGTATAAATGGTCTGGCCATTGTTGAGCACGCTGAGTGTCGTCATCGTGGCGCCTATATCGACCACCGCCACGGTGCTTTCCTCTTCGAGATCAAGCTGATGCTGCACCAGGGTAAAGGCCCGCTCCATGGCGTAGGCTTCCACGTCCATGATCCGTGGTATCAGCTCAGCGCCTTCAATAGCCTCTACCCGTGTATCGATGGTTTCCCGCCGACAGGCGGCGAGCAGCACTTCGACCTGATTGGCGCGCTCCGGGGAGGGCCCCTGAATCTCGAAATCGATGGCGACTTCTTCCAGCGGGTAGGGGATGTACTGATCCGCCTCCAGAGTGAGCTGGGTTTCCATCTCATCATCGCTGAGTCCATCGGGCATATCGATGATCTTGGTGATCACCGAAGAGCCCGCGACGGCAGCCGCGACGGTTTTCAGTTTGGTCCTGGACTGGGCCACCACGCTGCGGATAGCGTTGGCCACGCCGTCCACATCGTTGACGCTCTTTTCGATAACCGCATCCTGCGGCAAAGAGCTTACCGCGTAGCTTTCGACGCGATAACGGTCCCCTGAATAGCTCAACTCCAGAAGCTTGACTGTCGTTGAACTGACGTCCAGCCCCAGGACTGGCGTCGTTTTTCTTTTCCCCATTCGCCCGAGCAATGTCTTTTCCCTATCAGTATCACTAACTTAGGATATTTTTATGTGCTGATACATTAATTGTTAGCTACAACTTTAGATATAACACAGTCGAAAATATATCAAAACTGAAAAAAAGCATATAATTACCACACGAGCACCGGCACCTCTCCGCTTGCACCACATATGCCACTGTTTTTAAAGGGATAAATGAGATTCCTACGCGTTGTTTTACGCCTTACATTATTTGGTTTTTTCGGCGCTTTATGGCTGCTGGCCGGGGTCTATTTATATCTCAGCCCCAACCTTCCCGACGTGGCCACCCTGCGCGATGTCAAACTGCAAACTCCCATGCGTGTTTATACCCGTGACGGCAATCTTATTGGGCAGTTTGGTGAGCAAAAACGCAGCCCCCTGAGCTTCGAGGAGATACCACCACAGTTCATACAGGCGCTGCTGGCTGCCGAGGACGCCAGCTTTTTCCGCCACTCCGGGATTGACGTCGGCGGCCTGCTGCGGGCGGTGTCCGAACTGGTTTTGACCGGGGAGAAAGGCTCCGGCGGCAGCACCTTGACCATGCAGGTTGCAAGGAACTACTTCCTCAGCCTGGAGCGCACTTTCATGCGCAAGTTCAATGAAATCCTGCTGGCGGTCGAGATAGAACGGGCCCTGGACAAAGAGGAGATTTTCGAACTGTATTTCAACCGGGTTTTCCTGGGCCACCGCGCCTACGGTTTCGAAGCCGCCTCCCAGGTCTACTACGGCAAACCCATAGCAGAGTTGAGCCTGGCCGAGTACGCCATGCTGGCGGGCATACCCAAGGCCCCGTCGCGTATCAATCCTATCAGCGGACCCGAGGCCGGCATGCAACGGCGGGACTGGATTCTCGGCCGCATGCGCGACCTGGGTTATATCGACCAGGCCCAGTACAGCAGCGCACTGCAGACGCCCAATACCGCCGCGGTCCACGGCGAAAGCCTGAGTTTTTCAGCCCATTACGCCGCGGAAATGGTTCGCCAGCAAATGCTGGATCGCTACGGCATGGCGGCCTACAACGATGGCTACCAGGTGTACACCACCATCGACAGCAAATTGCAGCAGGTCGCGCGCCGGGCTGTTATCAACGGCTTGCTGGCCTACGACGATCGCCACGGTTACCGCGGCCCGGAGCGCAGCCTGCCGCCCCCCGACAACGGCGCTGACCCGCGGGAGCAGTGGCTGGAAGTACTGTCCCAGACCCAGGTTATCGCCGACCTGCTGCCCGCCGTGGTGACAGAGGTGGACACCACTGACAACCAGGTCTCCATCCTGCTGGCGGATGGCAGCGAGAGCTACGTGGCCTGGGACAACGGCATCTTTCGAGCATCGCCCTACCTCAGCGAAAGCGCCGTAGGCAGAAGACCGCAATCCGTGGAGGAGGTACTGGCGGTCGGGGACCTCATCCGGGTGAGCAGCAACGATGAAGGGGAGTGGGTACTTACTCAGGTTCCCGCCGCCCAGGCGGCGCTGGTGTCCCTCAACCCCGACGACGGCGCGATCATCAGTATCGTCGGCGGCATGGGTTTTGAATTGAGCAAGTTCAACCGCGCGACCCAGGCCCAGCGCCAGCCCGGTTCCAACTTCAAGCCCTTCCTGTATGCCGCCGCGCTGGAATCCGGGTTTACCGCCGCCAGCCTCATAAATGATGCCCCGGTTGTGCTGGAGGACAGCTCACTGGAAGGTATGTGGCGTCCGGAAAATGACGAGGGCAAGTTTTACGGGCCCACGCGACTGCGCTGGGCTTTAACAAAGTCGCGCAACCTGGTGTCGATTCGCCTGTTGCAGCAACTGGGGGTGGACCGGCTGCTGGAATACCTGGCGCGGTTCGGTTTCGATACCGCGAGCTTCCCCAGGGACCTGTCGCTGGCGCTGGGAACCCACGTGATGAGCGTACTGGATGTCGCCGCAGCCTACGCCGTGCTGGCAAACGGCGGTTATCGGGTTGAGCCATACCTGATCGCGCGGGTGGACAACCTGGACGGCGAGACGGTCTTCCAGGCCAGGCCGCTGACCGTGTGCCGCGACTGTGACCAGCTTAGTGCGCCCCCCGACCCCGCGGCGGAGCTCAGCATGGAAGAAATCCTCGCCAACAAGAGCCCGGCGGCGGCGCAGTTGCCGCCGGCGCCGCGAATCATGGAACCGCGGGTAGCCTTTATCATCGACAGCATACTCAAGGACGTGATTACCCGCGGTACCGGACGCCGCGCCCTGGTGCTGGAACGCAGTGATATAGCCGGCAAAACCGGCACCACCAATGGGCCGATGGATGCCTGGTTTTCAGGCTATAACCCCGAGTTGGTCACATCTACCTGGGTGGGCTTCGACAATTACACCCCGCTGGGCCGCAGGGAGTTCGGCGGCACTGCGGCCCTGCCGATCTGGATAGAATTCATGCGCGAGGCGCTGCAGGACAGGCCGGAAATCAACCGGCCGGTGCCCCCGGGCATCGTCAACGTGAAAATCGATCCAGACACGGGCCAACTGGCCACGTCGGGACAGCGCAATGCTATCTTCGAATACTTTCTCGAGGAAACCGTACCGGGACAGGGCAGCGGGGACTCGGGCTCTGGCAGCCAGGGACAGGGGACCGGCGAGTTGCTGAAGGATATTTTCTAGCGCAGCCCATCAACGCCCGGGCAGGTAATAATTGTCGGGGTAGGGCAACCTGGCCACCCCGCTGTCCACGGCAGCCCTGGCAACCGCGGGGGCAATACGGCCCAGCAGTCGCACATCCACAGGCTTGGGAATAATGTACTCGGGACCGAAGCTCAGGGCATCGACATCGCAGGCCCGCAGTACCTCGGCAGGCACCTCCTCACGGGCCAACTCACTCAGCGCCCGCACGGCGGCGATTTTCATTTCCTCGTTGATGCAGCTGGCCCGGACATCCAGGGCGCCGCGGAAGATAAATGGGAAGCCCAGTACATTATTGACCTGATTGGGGAAATCCGAGCGACCGGTAGCGATAATCACATCCTCCCGGGTGGCCAGGGCGAGCTCCGGGCGAATTTCCGGATCCGGGTTGGAACAGGCGAAAACGATAGGCCGCTCTGCCATGGAAAGCAGCATCTCCGCACTCATCAGGTCGGCGCCGGACAATCCGACGAACACATCGGCGCCCTTGAGCGCATCACTCAGGCTGCGCTTGCTGGTCGGGTTGGCGAACTCCTGCTTGTAGGCATTGACGCCTTCGCGCCCGGCATAGATCACACCCCGGCGATCCAGCATGTAGATATTTTCCCGGCGCGCGCCCAGGCTCACCAGCAGGCGCATGCAGGCTATGGCCGCGGCGCCGGCGCCGAGGCAGGTGATAGTGGCTTCCTCCAGGGTTTTTCCCTGGATTTCCAGGGCGTTCAACAGCCCTGCGGCGGTAACGATGGCGGTGCCATGCTGGTCGTCGTGGAAAATGGGGATGCCACACTGCCGGGAGAGGCTGGCCTCGATTTCAAAACATTCCGGCGCCTTGATATCCTCGAGATTAATACCCCCGAAGGTATCGGCGATCAGCGCTACCGTGGCTATAAACTCCGCCGAATCCTCGGTGTTGACCTCTATATCGATGGAGTTGATCCCGGCAAAGCGCTTGAACAGCAGCGCCTTGCCTTCCATCACGGGTTTGCTGGCAAGCGGGCCCAGGTTGCCCAGCCCAAGCACTGCGGTACCGTTGCTGATAACCGCCACCAGATTGCCCTTGCCGGTGTACAGGTAGGCATTGTCGGCATCTTTGGCGATTTCCCGGCAGGGCTCTGCCACGCCGGGACTGTAGGCCAGGGCCAGGTCCTGCTGAGTCTCGGCCGGCGTGGTCAATTCCACGCTGATTTTGCCGGGGGTAGGCAGAGCGTGATAGTCCAGGGCAGCTTGCTTGAATTCCTTGGGCATCGGCTTCACTTGCAGAAAAGGTCGCAAAGCATATAGAAAAGGGTAGCGGCGAACAAGGCGACAAACTAACGCAACTTTATGTCGCCCGCGGGGTGTATTTCACCGGAGATAAAAAAACGCCAGCCCCTCTGGAGCCTGGCGTTTTATCCCGCGGTGGATACCGGCCGCCGTCGCGGCCCCGGCTAGCGCTTGCTGCCGCGGTTGCCGAAACGCTTGTTGAAGCGATCCACCCGGCCGCCGGTGTCCACGACTTTTTGCTTGCCGGTAAAGAACGGGTGGCACTGGGAACACACGTCGATCAGCAGGTCTTCACACAGGGTCGAACGGGTCTCGATCTTGTTGCCACAGCTGCAGGTCACAGTCACGGCTTCATATTTGGGATGGATATCAGCTTTCATACCTTGGAGCTCCTTGTCATTGGCGCCGCCACCCGATCCCTGTCGGGCACCGCACCTGGCTTTCACCGGGGCCGGTAGGGAGCCCCCGCAAAAAATAGGCGCGCATCTTACCAGACGCAGCATTATAAGCAACAGGAAGATTGCGCACAGGAAGATTGCGCCCCGCGTTCGCGACCCTGAAGCCCGTCGGCGAGCGGTTTTTCCCCCGGGGGTTTTGCTACACTAGCCGCAACTGCTCGCTGACCATCCCGACACAAGGGCTAAATGCCTATACTCCGCCTGGCCATCCCGTCTCCGCTGCGCCGCCCGTTCGACTACCTGCCACCCGCGGGCATGAGTGCGGAAGAGGTGTCCCGGCTGCGCCCGGGGCAACGGGTGCGCGTCCCGTTCGGCCGCCGCGAACTCACGGCCTACCTGCTGGACACCTGCGCGGACAGCGAACTGCCGGCAGAGACTCTCAAACACGCACTGGCGATTCTGGACCCCCAACCCCTGCTGCCTCCCAGCCTGCTCAGGCTCTGCCAGTGGGCGGCCCGCTACTACCATCATCCCATCGGTGAGGTCCTCAACGCCGCATTTCCCCAGCCACTGCGCGCCGGCAACCCTCACCGGCCCTCGGGTTGTCCGGGTTGGCGCCTGAGCAGCCGGGGCCTGGGCCTTCCGGAGGGCGCCCTGGCCAGGTCACCGCGACAGGCCCAGGCCCTCGCGATGCTGCAGGCCGCAGCCGCCGTGGACGCCGAAGACTTCAAACAGCGGGGTATCAGCACGGCAGTCCTGCGCAGCCTGGAAACAAAGCAACTCGTAGAGCGCTGCCACCTGGAAGCGGCGCCCACGCCAGGCTGCAGCCGCACTGCGCTGCAGCCCAGCGGCGAGCAGGCCACTGTATTGGCGGCGCTGCTGGCAACGCCGGCGGAATTCAGCTGCCACCTGCTCGAAGGGGTAACCGGAAGCGGCAAGACCGAGATCTATCTGCGCCTGATAGAGCGCTGCCTGCAGGACGGCAGACAGGCTCTGGTACTGATACCGGAAATAGGCCTGACACCCCAGACCCTGGCGCGCTTCACCCAGCGCTTTGACGCCAGCATCGTGGTACTGCATTCAGGCCTGGGCGCTACCGAGCGCTACCGCGCCTGGGAGAGGGCCCGCGACGGCAGCGCCCACATCGTCATCGGCACCCGCTCGGCGGTGTTCACCCCCCTGCTCAAGCCCGGCCTGATCATTGTCGACGAGGAGCACGACGCCTCCTACAAGCAACAGGACGGCTTCCGCTACTCGGCCAGGGATGTAGCTGTGAAACGCGGCCAGATAGAAGCCTGCCAGGTGGTACTGGGCAGCGCCACACCCTCACTGGAGAGCATTCACAACGCGCTTGCCGGCCGCTATCAGCTGCACCGGCTGCGACAGCGCGCCGGGGGCGCCGTGCTGCCCGCGATCAAAACCCTGGATGTGCGCCGCCGGGAGCTGGTAGCCGGCCTCTCGCCGGAACTGGTGGACGCAGTTGAAAACACCCTCAGGGCGGGTCAGCAGGTCCTGCTGTTCCTCAACCGGCGCGGTTATGCGCCCACCTTGCAATGCCACGACTGCGGCTGGGTAGCCGAGTGCGGGGCCTGCGACGCCCGGCTGACGGTACACCGGCGACCACTGCGACTGCGCTGCCACCATTGCGGCGCCGGCCAGACGCTGCCGGCGAGCTGCCCCCAGTGCCGAGGCCAGCGCCTGCTGACTGCCGGCCTGGGCACGGAACAGTCGGAGGATTTCCTGCGCCAGCGCTTCGCCGAGTGGCCAGTCTGGCGGGTAGACAGCGACTCCATGCAGGGCAGGGAGGCTATGGGTGAACTGGTGCGCGAGGTCAACCGCGGCCAGGCGGGCATCCTGCTGGGAACGCAGATGCTGACCAAGGGTCACCATTTCCCCGCCGTCAGCCTGGTGGCCGTGATAGACGCCGACGCCCTGCTGTTCAGCGCCGATTTCCGGGGCGAGGAGCGGATGGCGCAGCTGCTGACCCAGGTCGCCGGCAGGGCTGGCCGCGAGGGGCAGGCCGGCGAGGTCATCCTGCAAACCCATTATCCGGATCACCCCGCGCTACAGGCGATGCTGGTATCCGATTACGCCACCCAGGCCAGGGCCATGCTCAGCCAGCGGCAGGCGGCAGGCATGCCCCCCTGCGGCCACCTGCTGGTGCTGCGCACCGACTGCAGTGACCCGCGCCACGGGGAGGACTTCCTGCGCACCCTGCGCGCCAGGGCCGAGCCGGCGCTGCCGGAGACGGCCAGCCTGATAGGGCCACTGCCCTCACCGCTGCAGCGCCGGGCCGGGAAATTTCGCTTCCAGCTGATATCCCTGGCGGCCGACCGGGCGGCGGCCCAGGCGAGCGCCACTGTGCTGGTAACAACCGCGGAATCCATGCGGGCCAGGCGCGATCTGAAATGGAGCGTAGATATCGATCCCCAGGACCTGTTCTAGTGCGGCCGGCGAGGTGCGGCCGGCGAGGTGCGGCCGGCGAGGTGCGGCCGGCCAGGTTGCACCCGGCCCCGCCCCGGCTCCGAAATCGCGCCCGCTCTAGCCAGGACGGGGAGTAATCAGGATAATGGCCGGCCATCGGGCCCCGCCGGTCCGCCGAGTCACTGAACCAACCCAGGTAATTCCCTCGCGATGAAGGATCAACTTTCCCGGCTAATCTCCCAGGCGCTGGATTCACTGGTGGACCAGGGCACGTTGCCAGGCGACTCCCCCCGCAATATCCAGATAGACCGCACCCGCGACCCCAGCCACGGCGACCTGGCCAGCAATATCGCCCTGACTCTGGCGAAAGCCGCCGGCAAGAACCCGCGCGAGCTCGCCCAGCTGATCTGCGCGGCGCTGCCGCCGGCCGGATTCCTGGCCCGCACCGACATTGCCGGTCCCGGATTCATCAATTTTTTCCTTTCCGAGGCCAGCAGCCAGAGCGTAATCCGGGAGATCCTGGAACAGGAATCCGCCTATGGTAGCTGCAACACAGGCCAGGGCCGCAGGGTGCAGGTAGAATACGTCTCCGCCAACCCCACGGGGCCCCTGCACGTGGGCCATGGACGCGGCGCGGCGGTGGGCGACTGTATCTGCCGCCTGCTGGAGGCGACCGGCTGGGCGGTGACCCGTGAATTCTATTACAACGACGCCGGCCAGCAGATCAACAACCTCGCCCTGTCGGTACAGGCCCGCTGCAGGGGCATGCAGCCGGATGATCCCGACTGGCCGGCGGACGGCTATCGCGGCGACTATATACATGATGTCGCCCAGGCCTACCTGCGCGGGGACCGGGTCGACGCCAGCGACCAGCACGTGGCCGGCTCCGCCGACCCGGACCGGCTGGACGATATTCGTCGCTTTGCCGTGGCCTACCTGCGCCGTGAACAGGACCTGGACCTGCAGGCCTTCGAGGTGCACTTCGACAACTATTTCCTGGAATCCTCGCTGTATGAGGACGGCGAGGTGGACGCCACCGTGCAGCGCCTGGTCGACCGCGGACATACCTACGAGCTCGATGGCGCCCTGTGGCTGCGCACCACCGCTTTCGGAGACGACAAGGACCGGGTGATGCGCAAGAGCGACGGCGGTTACACGTACTTCCTGCCCGATGTGGCCTACCACCTGAACAAGTGGCAGCGCGGCTTCGAACGAGTCATCAACGAGCAGGGTGCGGATCACCACAGCACCGTGACCAGGGTCAGGGCCGGACTGCAGGCGCTGGAAAGCGGCATTCCCCAGGGCTGGCCGGAGTACGTGCTGCACCAGATGGTGACTGTGATGCGCGATGGCGAGGAGGTAAAGCTGTCCAAGCGCGCCGGCAGTTATGTTACCCTGCGGGACCTCATCGATGAAGTGGGCCGGGACGCCACCCGCTACTTCCTGGCCGCCCGTGCCGCCAACTCCCAACTCACCTTCGACATCAACCTCGCCACCTCCCAGAGCAACGACAACCCCGTGTACTACATCCAGTATGCCCACGCCCGCGCCTGCAGTGTCATGCGCAAGCTCCAGGAGCAGGGTTGGGAGTGGACGCCGGAAACCGCCCTGCAGCAGTTGGACCAGCTGGTAGAGGAGCACGAAAAGGCCTTGCTGCGTCAGTTGGCCCGCTATCCCGAGGTGGTCGCAGGTGCCGCACTTGCCAGCGAACCCCACACCGTGGCCACTTACCTGCGCGAACTGGCGGCGGATTTTCACACCTGGTACAACGCCCACAAGATGCTGGTGGAAGACGCGGGCCTGCGCAATGCGCGGGTCGCCCTCTGCGAAGCGGTGCGCCAGGTTATCGCCAATGGCCTCGGGCTGCTGGGCGTCTCTGCACCGGAGGCCATGTAGGGCGTGGCCAGGGATTATGCCAAGACGCGCCGGCCGGCCGCGGGCAGATCACCAGCCCGCAAGAAAACCGCGAGCAATCGCGGCAGCCGGGACGCAGGCTCATCCGGTGGCGGCTGGCGCTGGTTCCTGGCCGGCCTGCTATGTGGCTTGTTCCTGAGCTTCCTGCTCTACCTGCGCACCCTGCCATCCACGGACGGCACCGAGCCGGTCGCGGCCAAACCCGAACCGACAGCCCCGGAACCACCAAAGCCGCGCTATGACTTCTACACTATCCTGCCCGAGCAAAACATCGATGCCGGCATCGAACCGGCCCAGGTGACCGAGCCGGTCGCTGCGGGCGCAGAGGTTTTCCTGCTGCAGGCGGGGTCTTTCCGCCAGCGCGAGGATGCGGACCGGCGCCGCGCGGAGCTGCTGTTGCTGGGCCTGGAGCCACGGGTGGAGGAAACCACCAGCGACAACGGCCGCTGGTTCAGGGTCTATCTCGGTCCTTTCAATTCCCACGCGGCCATGAGCAAGGCCCGTGGTCTCACGGCGGCGCAGGACATCGACACCCTGCTGCTGCGACGCAGCGGTAATTGACGCCGGGCCCGGCCCGCCCTTGAATTAACGCGATCACGCCCCATAACTGGGTCAATCAGCAGGAGAACCTCTATGGAACAGTACAGGGGCACAACGATTTTGTCCGTGCGCCGCGGTAACACGGTGGTGATCGGCGGCGACGGCCAGGTGTCCATGGGCAACACCGTGATGAAGGGCAACGCCCGCAAGGTCAGGCGCCTGCACAAAGACACGGTCATAGCCGGTTTCGCCGGCGGCACCGCCGACGCTTTCACCCTGTTCGAGCTGTTCGAGGCACAACTGGACAAGCACCAGGGCCACCTGGTACGGGCAGCGGTCGAGCTGGCCAAGGCCTGGCGCACCGAGCGCGCCCTGCGCCAGCTCGAGGCTCTGCTGGCGGTGGCGGACAAGAACACCTCGCTGATCATCACCGGCAACGGCGACGTGATCGAGCCCGAGGACAACCTCATCGCCATCGGCTCTGGCGGTCCCTTCGCCCAAGCGGCGGCCCGGGCCCTGCTGGACAACACCGAGCTGGACGCCCGCAGCATCGTTGAAAAGGGCCTTGGCATAGCCGGCGACATCTGCATTTACACCAACCACAACCGCACCATCGAACAACTGGATTTCTAGGCCCCGACATGTCCGATATGACCCCCCGCGAGATCGTCCACGAGCTCGACAATCACATCATCGGCCAGGATGAGGCCAAGCGGGCGGTGGCGATCGCGCTGCGCAATCGCTGGCGACGCATGCAGTTGCCCGAGGAATTGCGCGCTGAAATCACCCCCAAGAACATCCTGATGATAGGCCCCACGGGGGTCGGCAAGACCGAAATCGCCCGCCGCCTGGCAAAGCTGGCCAACGCCCCCTTCGTCAAGGTGGAGGCCACCAAGTTCACCGAGGTGGGCTATGTGGGGCGCGATGTCGACTCCATCGTCCGCGACCTGGTGGATGTTGCCATCAAGATGCTGCGGGAGCAGGAAATGGAGCGGGTGCGCTTCCGGGCAGAGGAGGCCGCCGAGGAAAAAATACTCGATATTCTGCTGCCACCGGCCCGCGACGCCGAGGCGGACAAGAGTGGCTCCAGCACCCGGCAGCTGCTGCGCAAGAAATTGCGCGAGGGCGACCTGGACGACAAGGAAATCGAGGTGCAGATATCCAGTCCCTCCTCGGCCTTCGAGATCATGGCGCCGCCGGGTATGGAGGAGATGACCAACCAGTTGCAGAACATGTTTTCCAATATGTCGCGGCAGCAGCGCAAGACCAGCAAAATGCCGGTCAAGGCCGCCTTCCTGGCCCTGTGCGAGGAGGAGGCGGCGAAAATGGTCAACGAGGACGAGCTCAAGCAAAAAGCGGTAAACCTGGCCGAACAGAACGGTATCGTCTTTCTGGACGAACTGGACAAGGTTGCCAAGCGCAGCGAAGGGGCGGGGGCGGACGTGTCCCGCGAGGGCGTGCAACGGGACCTGCTGCCGCTGATAGAAGGCTCGACGGTCAGCACCAAGCACGGCATGATCAAGACCGATCATATCCTGTTCATCGCCTCCGGCGCGTTTCACCTGGCCAGGCCCTCGGACCTCATACCCGAGTTGCAGGGTCGCCTGCCAATAAGGGTGGAACTGAACGCCCTGAGCCCGGAGGATTTCGAACGTATCCTCACCGAGCCCAGCGCTTCCCTGACCGAGCAGTACCAGGCCCTGCTGGCCACTGAAGGCCTGGAGGTCTCCTTCAGCCAGGACGGCCTGCGCCGTATCGCGGAAACCGCCTGGCAGGTCAACGAGAAAACCGAGAATATCGGCGCCCGCCGGCTGCATACCGTCATGGAGCGCCTGCTGGAAGAGGTGTCTTTCAGCGCGGCCGACTCGGGGCTCAGCAAAGAGCCGCTGGTAATCGACGCGGCCTATGTCGACCGCCAGCTGCAGGCCCTGAGCGCGGACGAAGACCTGTCCCGCTTTATCCTGTAGCGGTCGACCGCCATGACTAGCCAGGATATCCGACCCACCGGCATCAGGCTGCACAAGCGCTCCCGTATCCTGGAGCTGACCTATCCCGGCGGCGAGGTGTACGCGCTGCCCTGTGAGTACCTGCGGGTGTACTCACCTTCCGCGGAAGTGCGCGGCCACGGCCCCGGGCAGGAGACCCTGCAGAGCGGCAAGCTCAAGGTCGGCATCACCGCCATCAAGCCAGTGGGGAACTATGCCCTGCAACTGGTGTTCGACGACGGCCACGATACCGGGCTCTACGGCTGGGATTACCTGCACCAACTGTGCACCCGGCAACAGGAATGGTGGCAGAATTATCTCGATCGCCTGGAGCGGGCGGGCCTGGACCGCGACCCCGATGTCCAGGTGATCCACTTCCAGCCCTGACAAAACCTACCTGACCGCACCCGGACATCGCGCTACAATGAGACGTTGAGCGAGGTACCGGCGGAGCACCCATGAGCGATAAGGAAAGAACCCATTTCGGCTTCAAGGAAGTCGACAAGGAGGCCAAGGCCAGCATGGTGGCGGACGTCTTTCACTCCGTGGCCTCCCGTTACGACCTCATGAACGATCTTATGTCGGCCGGCATACACCGCATCTGGAAGCGCTTCACCATCGAGCTCAGCGGCGTGCGCAAGGGCCACTCGGTACTGGATATCGCCGGCGGCACCGGCGACCTGGCAGCGCGGTTCGCCGATATCGTGGGACCCGAAGGCGCGGTGGTGCTGGCCGATATCAACGAGTCCATGCTGAAGGTAGGGCGGGACAAGTTGCTTGACAGCGGCCACCTGGGCAATCTGGAATTCGTCCAGGCCGACGCCCAGTACCTGCCCTTTCCCGACGACAGCTTCGACTGCATCACCATCGCCTTCGGCCTGCGCAACGTGACTGACAAGGACAAGGCCCTGCGCTCGATGCTGCGGGTGCTGAAGCCCGGGGGACGGTTGCTGGTGCTGGAGTTTTCCAAACCGCAGAATGCGCTGTTGAGCAAGGCGTATGACGCCTATTCTTTCAAGGTACTGCCGGTCATGGGACGCCTGGTGGCCAATGACAGTGACAGTTACCAGTACCTGGCCGAGTCCATCCGCGTGCATCCCGACCAGGAAACCCTCAAGGAGATGATGGAAGACGCCGGCTTCACTCGCTGCGAATATCACAACATGACTGGTGGGGTGGTGGCGCTGCACAAGGGCATCAAGGCCTGACATGACTGCCACCATAGACCCGGCCCTGCAGACGGCGGCACTGGCCGCGCTGGAAACGGCCATCAACCAGGCGCTGGCGCTGGCCCCCGGCAGCCGCGAGCAGCTGGCCCGGCTGGGAGATTGTGTGTTCGCCCTGCACTGCACGGCCCCGCCGGTGGATGCGTTTCTGATGCCCGGCCGCGACCGGGTCCGGTTGCTGGGCGTCTATGAGGGTCCGGTCACCACCAGTGTGCGCGGGGTTGCCTCGGACTTTGCCGAGCTGGCGACCGCCCGGGACCCGGCGGCAAGCCTGATCAACGGACGCCTGGAATTGCATGGCGACAGCGCACCACTGCTCGAACTGCAGAAAATCCTGGCTGGCCTGGAGGTCGACTGGGAAGCGCCGCTGGTGGATACCCTGGGAGATGTGGCCGGCCACCAGCTCGCGCAGCTGCTGCGGGGCGCGTGGGGCTGGGGCCGGCAGGCCTCCAGCAGCCTGGGCCGGCAGCTGGAAGAGTTCATCCACGAGGAGGCCCGCCTCAGCCCGCCGCGGCTGGAACTGGAGGATTTCTACAAGGATGTGCAGGCCCTGGGCCTGCGAGTCGATCGCCTGGAATCGCGCACCCGGCGGCTGCGCAAGCGCCTGCAACAACTGCGCGCCTGAGCGGGACCACGCCATGTCCCGGGTCGCCCGCCTCACCACCATATTCCGCATCGTCGGCCGCTACCGGCTGGACGAGCTGATCGACAGAGATCGCCTGCCGGCGCTGCCCCGCCTGGCCCTGTCCCTGTCCCCCTGGCGGCTGCAAAGCGCACCGGATATGCCGCGGGCGGTGCGTCTGCGCCGGGCGCTGGAGGAACTGGGCCCGGTGTTCATAAAGTTCGGCCAGATGCTGTCCACCCGGCGCGACCTGTTACCCACCGATATCGCCGACGAGCTCGCCAGATTGCAGGACAAGGTGCCGCCTTTCCCGGAGCACCAGGCCATCGCCATCATCGAAAAAGGCCTGGGCAAGCCGCTGGCTGAGCTGTTTGCCGGCTTCGAGCCGCGCCCTATGGCCTCGGCCTCGGTAGCACAGGTGCACGCCGCCACCCTGCACAGCGGCGAGGAGGTAGTGGTCAAGGTCATCCGGCCGGACATCGAGCCGGTTATTCGCCAGGACCTCGCCCTGATGTTTACCCTGGCGAAGCTGGTGGCGCGCTACTTCCCCGAGGGTCGGCGCCTGCGACCGGTGGAGGTGGTAACCGACTACGAGTACACCATCCTCGATGAGCTGGACCTGGGCAGGGAGGCGGCCAACGCCTGCCAGTTGCGGCGCAATTTCGAGGACAGCAAACTGGTTTATGTGCCGCAGGTGTACTGGGACTACACCTGTCGCAATGTATTCGTCATGGAGCGTATCTCCGGCATCCCGGTCACCGATATGGATGAACTGCAGGCCAGGGGCACCGACCTCAAGCTGCTGGCCGAGCGCGGGGTGGAGATCTTTTTTACCCAGGTGTTCCGCGACAGCTTTTTTCACGCCGACATGCACCCGGGCAATATCTTCGTGAACGCCACCGACCCGGCGGACCCTACCTATATCGCGGTGGACTGCGCCATCATCGGCAGCCTCAGCGACTCGGACCAGTACTACCTGGCCCGCAACCTGCTGAGCATTTTCCGGCGCGACTACCGCGAGGTTGCCCAGCTCCACGTGGAGTGCGGCTGGGTGGCCCCGGAAACGCGGGTGCAGGACTTCGAGTCCGCCATGCGCGCCGTCTGCGAGCCGGTGTTCGAGCGCCCCATCGGTGAGATCTCTTTCGGCCAGCTGCTCATCTACCTGTTTCGCACCGCCCGCCGCTTCGACATGCACGTGCAGCCCTCGCTGGTGCTGCTGCAGAAAACCCTGCTGAATATCGAGGGCCTGGGGCGGCAGCTGTACCCGGGGCTGAACCTGTGGGACACCGCCAAACCCTTCCTGGAAGACTGGGTCCAGGAGCGCTACTCACCCCAGTCGGTATTGAAGCGCCTGCAGCGGCACGCCCCCTCCTGGCTGGAACAGCTGCCGCAGTTGCCGGATGTCATGCTGGACAACCTGCAACAGTCCCGCGATAACGAACTGCGCCTGGCCCAGCACCAGCAGCGGGTGACCGAACTGCAGCAGCAATCCCGGGAGACCATCCGCCGCCACCGCCGCCACCTGGTCGCCGCCCTCGCCTGCCTGGGGGCGGCCATCGCGGTGGTCCCCGGCGCCTGGCAGCAGCTGGCGGAGGCGCCGCTGGTGGCCTGGGTGCTGGGCGGGTTGGCCATCGCCCTGCTGTGGCCCCGGGAGAGCTGACAATATGTGCCTCGACCGGCCCTGTGCCATAATGAGCGGCTACGGAGAGCAGTGCGATGAGTGAAGCGGCGGCCATCACCAGGCAGATCAAATGGAATGAGCAGGGCCTGGTGCCGGCTATCGCCCAGGACTGGCTATCGGGTGAAGTGCTCATGCTCGCCTGGATGAACCCGGAGTCCCTGGAACTCAGCGTCCGGGAGGGCCGCGCGGTGTACTGGTCGCGCTCACGGCAGGCCCTGTGGCGCAAGGGCGAGGAATCCGGCCACGTGCAGAAACTGAAGGAACTGCGCATAGACTGCGATGCGGACACCGTGCTGATGAAGGTTGAGCAGGTTGGCGGCATCGCCTGCCATACCGGGCGGCGCAGCTGCTTTTACCGCAAACTGGAGCAGGGCGACTGGCGGGAGACCGACGAGGTAATCCGGGCGCCGGGCGACATTTACGGAAAGACACCATGAACGACGTACTCGAGCAGCTCGCCAGGACCCTGGAGCAACGCAAGGGGGCCGACCCGGCGTCTTCGTATGTGGCCAGCCTGCATCACAAGGGGCTGAACAAGATACTCGAGAAAGTCGGGGAGGAGGCCACCGAGGTGATCCTGGCGGCCAAGGACGCCCGGGACGGGAGCGGACGCGAGGCCCTGGTGGGTGAGGTCGCCGACCTGTGGTTTCACTGCATGGTCATGCTGTCGCACCTGGGTGTGGAACACAGCGCTGTCATCGATTGCCTGGAGGATCGCTTCGGCCAGTCCGGCATCGCGGAGAAAGCGGGCCGCAGCAGCGGGGCATCAAGTTAATACTAGGAGACGGAAATGGGTATTGGTGGAATAAGTATCTGGCAGCTGTTGATCATCCTGGCGATCGTCATCATGCTGTTCGGCACCAAGCGATTGCGCACTCTGGGCAGCGACCTGGGCAGCGCCGTCAAGGGTTTTCGCAAGAGCATGCAGGACGATGGCGCAGCCGATGACGCTGGCAGCAAACCCGAAGAGCCGAAAGACGCCCCCGCCTCAGACAATCGCGACAAGTAAGGCCTGAATGTTCGACATCGGATTCGCCGAACTGGTCGTGGTGGCGGTGGTGGGACTGCTGGTCATCGGGCCGGAGCGCCTGCCGGAAGCCATTCGTACCGGCAGCGCCTGGCTGAACAGGTTCCGGCGCGGCTTCAATGACATCAAGCGGGAAATCCAGCAGGAGTTGCACAACGACGCGGTCATGCGGGATCTGCGCAAGACCGGTGAACAGTTGCAGCAGCAGGCCGAGACGCTGGGGCGGAGTATAGAGCAGGACACCTCGACCCCGTTGCCTGCTCAGGCGGACGGGGAGGAATCGGACAGCAGCGCCACCAGAACCGCAGCACCCGCACAGCAAGACGACCGGAACGGGGCATGAGCGAGCCGGAATCGACTGACCAGCCCCTGCCGCTGGTAGCGCACCTCACCGAGTTGCGCGACCGCCTCCTGCGCGCGCTGCTGGCGGTGCTGCTGGTATTCATCTGCCTGTTCCCCTTCGCCAACGAGATCTACACTTTCGTGTCCGAGCCCTTGCGGGCACTGCTGCCGCCCGGGACCAGCATGATCGCCACCGAGGTGGCCTCGCCCTTCCTGACCCCCTTCAAGCTGACCCTGGTAGCCGCCATCTTCATCGCGATACCGTTCGTCCTCTACCAGGTATGGAGTTTTATCGCCCCCGGTATGTACCGGCACGAAAAGCGCCTGGCCATACCCCTGCTGGTATCCAGTATCGCCCTGTTTTACGCCGGTGCGGCATTTGCGTATTTCGTGGTTTTCCCGCTGATCTTCGCCTTTTTTACCAGCGTCGGGCCCGAAGGCGTTACCATCATGACCGACATCAATAGCTACCTGGATTTTGTACTCAAGCTGTTCTTCGCCTTCGGCCTGGCCTTCGAGATTCCCATCGCCGCGGTCCTGCTGATCTGGAGCGGCATCACCACCGCCGACGCCCTGGCCCGCAAGCGCCCCTATATCATCGTGGGCTGCTTCGTGCTGGGCATGCTGCTGACGCCACCGGATATCATATCCCAGTCCCTGTTGGCGCTGCCCATGTGGCTGCTGTTCGAGCTGGGAGTGTACTTCGGACGCTTCATTAAACGCGCCAGCGACCCGGCGGACTGAGTGGCGCCAGCCCCCGACAAGCGCGGTAAACTGCCCTCCCTGTTGCCGGTCATAGGCTTCCTGCGCCCCTATAAATTGCGCCTGGCGGCCGCCAGCCTGGCCCTGCTGTTCACGGCCGGCGCCACGCTCTCCCTGGGGCGCGGCCTGCAGGTGCTCATAGATGAGGGCTTCGGCAGCGGTGACAGCGCCAGGCTGACGGCCGCAGTGACCCTGCTGGTCGTCATTGCCGCAGCCATGGCAGTGGGCACCTTCGTGCGCTTTTACCTGGTGTCCTGGCTGGGAGAGCGGGTCAGCGCCGACCTGCGCAAGGCCGTGTTCGACAACATCGTACATCTGCACCCGGGGTTTTTTGAACTCAACCGCAGCGGCGAGATCATGTCCCGCCTCACCACGGATACCACCCTGCTGCAAACCATTATCGGCTCGTCATTCAGCATGGCGCTGCGCAGCAGCCTGACCCTGGTCGGCGCACTGGTAATGATGTTCATCACCAACCTCAAGCTCAGCCTGATCATCGCCCTGGGCGTACCGCTCATCCTGCTGCCCATACTGGTTTTCGGACGGCGGGTGCGGCGGCTGTCCAACGAGAGCCAGGACAGCATCGCCAGCGTGGGCAGCTATGCCGGGGAAGTCATACAGCATATCCGGGTAGTCCAGAGCTATACCCAGGAGCAGTTTGAATCCCGGGCTTTCGCCCGCGAGGTGGAACGGGCCTTCGCCATCGCGCGCCGCCGTATCTGGCAGCGCTCCCTGCTCATCTGTGGCGCCATCATGCTGCTGTTCGCCGGCATGGCGGGCATGTTGTGGGAGGGCGGGCAGGATGTCATCAGCGGCCGCATGAGCGGCGGCGAGTTGGGGGCGTTCGTGTTCTACGCCATCATGGTGGGTATGGGGGTCGCCACCATTTCCGAGGTGTGGGGTGAATTGCAGCGGGCGGCCGGGGCGGCGGAGCGGCTGGTCGAGCTGCTCAACACCCGCAGCCTGATACCCGACCCCGGTCCCGGCCCCGAACCCGCGGGGGCGCGGCGCCCGGAGTTGCGCCTGGACAAGGTGACCTTTGCCTACCCCACCCGGCCGGAGCAGGCCGCCCTCAGGGATTTCTCCCTCACCATCCAGGCCGGCAAGAGCCTGGCACTGGTGGGACCCTCAGGGGCGGGCAAATCCACGGTATTCGAGCTGCTGCAGCGCTTCTACGACCCGCAACAGGGTCGAATCCTGCTGGACGGCGTCGATATACGCGAACTCGGCCTGCAGCAGTTACGCGGCCACGTCGCCCTGGTTCCCCAGCAACCGGCCCTGTTCACCGGCGACGTGCGCTACAACATTCGCTATGGCAGACCCGACGCCCCGGAGGAGGAGGTGGTCGCGGCGGCCCAGGCGGCCCATGCCCGGGAGTTCATCGAGCGCCTGCCCGAGGCTTATGACAGCCACCTGGGAGAGCAGGGGGTACGCCTGTCAGGGGGCCAGCGCCAGCGCCTTGCGCTGGCCAGGGCAATCCTCAACGACCCGGAAATACTGCTGCTCGACGAGGCCACCAGCGCCCTGGACAGCGAAAGCGAGCACCATGTGCAGCAGGCCCTGCAGGAGCTGATGAAGAATCGCACCACGGTCATTATCGCCCACCGGCTGTCGACCATACTGCACGCCGACCTGATCGCGGTGCTGGACCAGGGCCGCCTGATCGCGACCGGTACCCATGCCGAACTGCTGCGCGACTGCGCACTCTACCAGCGCCTGGCGAGGCTGCAGTTTCGCGAGGCCGAAGCGGATGAGTCCGCCACGGCCAGCAACGCTCGCTAACTATCCATCAGGTCGATTCTCGCCTTGCGCTCCCGGTTGACCCGGGACAGGTCGTCCAACGCATCGCGGGAGATCTCCACCAGCTCCTGCAACAAGCGTTTGCCCAGCCTCACGTTATTCCCGGCGCAGCGCCAGGGCGCGGTCAACGCCGACTCCCGGAACATCTCCACCCCGTCTTCCCAGGCGGCCTGCAGGTGGTCGCTGGCGCTGCCGCGAATTGATTCGCGGGCCATTGCCAGCACGTCCAGCGACTCCATCAGGGCTTCCACGCTCAACCATTCCACCAGCGTTCCCCGCTCCACGCCCCGGCGAATATTGCGGCGCAATTTGCGGGCGAGGTTGCGGTACTCCCGCTGCACCCGATAGCCGAATACCGGGTCGCCGACGGGGCGCAAGTGATCGTCCTCAGCCAGTTCGCGCCAATCCTGCGCGCCCAGCGTGCTCTCGATCTGGGGAAACACCAGTTCCTCCTCACTGTTCATGTGGGAGTACATATGATCGATATAGGCGCGGCCCTTTTTGACCAGGCTGGCGGCGGACACGTCGCCATCGCGCCAACCCTCGATATCCTCCAGCACCTCGCGACCGGCCGCGGCGGTGTTGTCGTGATCGCGCTGCAGGGTGTCCACACTGTCCGCCAGCCCGGCGTCAAGCTCGGCGGCCCTGCTGTATATGAGATCCTCCCGCGGATGGTGGTAGCGGTCGGGCCAGGTCACCATATAATCCATGGTTTCGTATATCACGTGGCTATCCGCCGGTTCGCCCGCTTCGATAGCCGCCAACTGTTCGGCCAGCAATTGCATCACACTGGCGATATGGCGGTGCTCTGCATACAGGGTCTTCATGAGCGGGTGCCGGGCCTGGGCGGGCTCGGCCCGGGACGCCCGTTTGCCCGCAGCCGGGGCTTGCGCCTGCTTGCGCGGGGGCGCAGAGGTCCTGGTCCCGCGCTTTTTCGGCGCCGGGGCGGCTCTGCCCGCACCGGCCCTGGTGCCCGTGCCGGCCCGTTTGGAAGTTTTGGGTTTTCTGGCAGCCATAACGCCCTCCCTCTGCAGCTTTGCGCCTATCGCGAGTCCAGAGCCTACAGGGTCGCGCCGGCGATAACATTGATCCTGCTCAGGATCTGCCCCACGGTATGCATATTGCTGCCGCGGCGCTCGAGCCAGGCCGAATTACTATACCGGCCTGCAGCCCCGGCCACAGCAAGGGCTGCCGCGCCCGGCGCATCATCACTACCGGCATCCATGCCTCTCGCGACGTACCTCACGTCCTGTGCATAAAAAAACGCCGGCACGAGGCCGGCGTTGGTAACAACCTTGCGGATCAGCTGAACTCGCGTACCAGGTGACCGATGGACTCCTTGGCGTCGCCGAACAACATCCGGGTATTATCCTTGTAAAACAAGGGGTTCTCGATGCCGGCAAAACCCGAAGCCATGGAGCGCTTGAGCACAAACACCGTGCGGGCCTTGTCCACGTTGATCACCGGCATACCATAGATGGGCGAGCCCTCGTTCTCCCTGGCCGCCGGATTGACTACATCGTTGGCGCCGATGACGATGGCCACATCGACATTCTCCATGCGCGGGTTGATATCGTCCATTTCCAGCAACTGGTCGTAGGGCACATCGGCTTCCGCCAGCAGCACGTTCATGTGGCCGGGCATACGCCCCGCCACCGGGTGGATGCCAAAATTCACCTCGGCGCCGTTGGCCTCCAGCAGTTCCGCCAGTTCCTTGACCACGTGCTGGGCCTGGGCCACAGCCATGCCGTAACCGGGGATAATGGCCACGTTGGTGGCGGCCTCGAGGATGTAGTAGGCGTCCTCGGCGCTGATGGGCTTGATTTCGCCCTCGACCACGGAGGTTTCGGTCTTGCCGCTGCCGAAGCCACTGAACAGTACATTGCTGAGGGAGCGGTTCATGGCCTTGCACATGATCTGGGTGAGGATGATGCCCGAGGCACCCACCAGCGAGCCCGCCACGATCAGGATATTGTTGTTGACCGCGAAACCCGCGGCACAGGCCGCCAGGCCCGAGTAGGAGTTCAGCAGGGAGATAACCACCGGCATATCCGCACCGCCGATGGGAATCACCACCATGATGCCGAACACCAGCGACAGCGCGACCACCAGGTACAGCCATATGTGATTGTCGGGCTGCAGGCAGAACATTACCGCGCCGGCCAGGATGCCAAGCACGATCAGGCTGTTGACGACCTGCTGGCCGCTGAACAACACCGCGCCGCTACCGATCTTCTCACTCAGCTTGCCATAGGCCACCAGGCTGCCGGTAAAGGTCACGCCACCGATCAGGATGGACAGGATAATGGTAACCAGGGTGAAGGTACCCGCCCCGGGGGCGAGTGCCGCCCAGCCCACCAGCAGGCTGGCCATGCCGCCAAAGCCGTTGAACAGGGCCACCATTTCCGGCATGGCGGTCATTTCGACCAGGCGGGCGGCCGCGCCGCCAATCAGGGCGCCGACCACGAAGCCGATGGCGATGTACTGGTACTCGACGATGCCCTGGTCCAGCAGGGCCGCGACCACGGCGATCAGCATGGCCACGGCGGAGATGCCGTTGCCGCGGCGCGCGGTGGCCGGAGAGCCGAGCTGCTTGAGGCCGTAGATAAACAGGGCCGCCGCGACAACGTAGCTGTATTGAATAAGGTTTTCCATGGCCCTCAGCTCCCCTTCTTCTTGAACATGGCGAGCATGCGATCGGTCACCATATAACCGCCGACCACGTTGATGGATGCCAGGGCAACCGCAGCGGCCCCCAGCCAATTGGCCACGTCGTGCTGCCCGTTGCCGGCCAGGCTGATAGCCCCCACCACGGTGATGCCGGATATGGCGTTGGCGCCGGACATCAGCGGCGTGTGCAGCGTGGCGGGCACCTTATTGATCAGCTCGAAGCCCAGGAATATGGACAGCATCAGGATGAATGTCAGGAATACTTCTGCAGATATCATGTTATGCGCCCCCTTCCATGATTTTCTTGATGGTCTCGTTAACCACCTCACCGCCGTGGGTGATAATGCAGCCAGGCAGGATATCGTCCTCGAAATCCACCACGAACTGCTTCTGTTCCTCGTTCCAGTTGTCCTCGACCAGGTTGAACAGGTTGGAGGAGTACATCTGGCTGGCGTCACGGGCCACCTCGCCGGCGAGGTTACCCAGGCCGATGATGGTCACGCCGCCCACCTTGACGATCTCGTTGGGCACCGAGCCCTCGACGTTGCCGCCGGTTTCCGCCGCCATATCCACAATCACCGAACCAGGCGCCATACCCTCGACCATATCCTTGGTCACCAGCACCGGCGGCTTGCGCCCGAATACCTGGGCGGTGGTGATCACCACATCGGACTTGGCGATAACATCCTTCTGCGCCTGCCGCTGCATCTCCACCTGCTCGGGGGTCAGTTCCAGGGCGTAGCCGCCCTCGGTCTGGCCGGTCTCACCCAGGTCGATCTCGAGGAATTTGGCGCCCAGTGACTGCACCTGCTCCGCCACGACCGGGCGGGTATCGAAGGCGGTCACCTTGGCACCCAGGCGCTTGGCCGTGGCGATGGCCTGCAGGCCCGCCACCCCGGCGCCGATGACAAATACGTTGGCGGGCTTCAGGGTGCCCGCCGGGGTCATCATCATCGGGAAAATACGCGGCAGGTGCGTCGCGGCCTGCAGCACCATCACATACCCGGCCAGATTGGCCTGGGAACTCAGGGCATCCATTTTCTGGCTGCGAGTGGTGCGCGGGATCATCTCCATGCTAATGGCAGTGATGCCCGCCGCCTGCAGGGCGCTTACCAGTTCCTTTTCATTGAAGGGATCCAGGTAGCTGATGTGGATGCAACCGCGCTTCATCAGGGCGATTTCTTCCAGGCTGGGCTTGCGCAGCCGCAGCAGGACATCGGCACTGCTGAGCAGGGCATTGCGATCCGTCGAAACCGAGGCGCCCGCCTCTTCGTACTCGGAATCGGCATATCCGGAGCCCAGCCCCAGCCCTGCCTCAACCACCAGTTCTGCCCCCATCCTGCACAGCTTCTTGGCGGAATCCGGGGTTATGGGAACCCGGTTCTCGCCCGGGTGAACTTCCTTGGGAATGGCGATGCGCATTGCGATGTGTACCCCCTAACTAATTGTTTTAATTGCCAAAAGCGGTCAGCGAGAACTGTCTCCGCCCGGCTGGCGGCTGCCGGAAGTGGTCGTTTCCAGCAGGCCGTGAATTCAGGCAGCCGCCGACTGTAGCACAGCTGGCAACGCGGGTGAATAATGGCGGGTATTCAGGCAGTGAATCCGGCGGGGGCGTTGTGACAGGCCAGAAAGCCCGGGGGCCTCAGCCGGGATCGGCCTGAGACCCCCGCGGCGAGGTCGGCGGGATGGCTCCTCAGCCGGGACGCAGTTGCAGGAAGGGATTCATCCAGCGGTACTTCCAGCTGGTGAACTTCAGGGGGGCATCCAGCACCGCCAGGCAGATACAGTCTTCCGATTGCACCGCGGTCGGGGCGTGCACATCGCTGGGCTCGCGCAGGAGGAAATCCCCCTGGTGATAGCTGCCGTCGGCGTCGGAGAAACCGCCTTCCAGCACCAGCGTCATTTCCGAACCCCGGTGAGTGTGCTCGGGAATACGGCCTCCAGCCTTTATATGGTAGAGGGCAAACTCGTAATTGGGATCGCCGGTTTTCAGGTAGCTGATACTCAGTGAACTGGTGATCTTCTTCCAGGCCAGGTCGCTGAAATCACCGCTCATGAGGCGCTGCAGGATCGCCGGGGTACGACCGGCGGTTTCCCGTCGGGCATTGGCATAGCTCAGGGGCGGCTCATCGTCCAACCGCGCCAGCACTGCGTCCAACTGGGCTTCCCCCACGGGCACGCCCTGGAGATTGCCAAACAGCACCGAGCCCAGCGCCTGTAGCTGGCTGGAGGTACGCCTGCACTGTTCACAATAGTTCATGTGTGCCGACACGCAGGCAGCCTGGGCCAGGGGCAGGTTGCCCGCAGCGTGTTCGGTCAAGAGATCCAGTTCGGGATGAAATTTAGCCATGGTTATCGATCTATCTGAATTTGAAGTTTCTGAATAGCCAACCTGACCCGGGACTTGACCGTGCCCAGGGGCAGGTCCAGCTCAGCGGCGGCTTCCGCGTGTGATTTTCCTTCCATATATACCTTGGCCAGGATTTGTACCTGGTCAGGCGGCAGCGTTGCCATCAACTCCCTGATGCGCTCCCGGGTCCGCCTGCCCTGCAACAGGGCGAACGGCTCCTCGCTCTCCTGGTCCGGGAACACATCTTCCTCGGCCAGGGGCGTGTCAAATTTCTGCAGGCGGCGGAACATGTCGGTCCGGCAGTTGCGGGCAATGGTGTAAACCCAGGTACTGGCAGCCGCCTTGTCCGGGTTGAACGCCCCGGCTTTCTGCCACACCTTCAACATCACTTCCTGTACCAGTTCGTCCGCCACCGAGGCAGACAGGCTGGAGCCCGCCAGGGCAAACGCCTTTATAAGAGGGGCGAAATGCCGGAACAGGCGGGTAAAAGCCGCCCTGTCCTGATTGGCTGCTATCAGGGTAAGACACTCGCTCCACTCATCGGTGCGACGCCCCCCGCCCTGCTGCCAGTCGCCGCCGGTGCCTTCTACTTGGTCCACCACTGTCATATTCTCTTTTTTCCGTTGTGTCACTGGGCAGTATACGGCCTCCGGCCACACCTGGATCATCAGCAGGCACTATTTACCTGATACAGATCCGATTGCGAGGCGGTGGCGTATACCCACACAACGATAATGGCTTCCCTCGCCACCCCCCGGCGACAGCCCCGACCCTGGAGACCAAGCCCAGTGAAAATAGCAGTAATCGGATCCGGAATCTCCGGACTCAGTTGCGCCCACTACCTCAGTGCCGAGCACGAGGTTTCGGTGTTCGAGGCCGGCAAGCAGATCGGCGGCCACACCGCCACGGTGGACGTCAAACTAGGGACCCGCCGCTACGCCATCGATACCGGCTTTATTGTCTTCAATGACTGGACCTATCCGCAATTCATTGCCCTGCTGGACAGCCTGGGCGTGAGCAGCAAACCCACCTCCATGGGCTTCAGCGTCCGCGACGAGGAGACCGGGCTGGAATACTCCGGCACCAATCTCAACACCCTGTTCGCCCAGCGCCGCAACCTGCTGTCCTGGACTTTCATGACCATGGTCAGGGACATCATGCGCTTCAACCGGGAATCCGTGGCTGACCTGGACGCCGGTCGCGTCAGCGACAGCCAGACCCTGGGAGAGTATCTGGGGAGGAACGGCTACAGCGAGGCCTTCAAGCGGCAGTACCTCACGGCCATGGGATCGGCCATCTGGTCCGCCGACTGCGCTACCATCCTCGATTTTCCCCTGAGCTTTTTCCTGCGCTTTTTCCGCAACCACGGCCTGTTGTCGGTCAACGACCGGCCCCAATGGCGGGTGATTGAGGGCGGCTCGCGCGAATACCTGCGCCCCCTGTGCCAGCGTTTCGAGCAGCGCATCTTCACCGGTGTCCCGGTGCGGCGCCTGCACCGGCAGCCCACCCAGGTGGTACTGGAAATGGCCGACGGCCGCCAGCTGCCCTTCGACCAGGTCGTGCTGGCAACGCACTCCGACCAGGCGCTGGCACTGCTGGACGAGCCCAGCCCGGCCGAGCGTGACATACTGGGCGCGCTTCCCTACCAGGCCAACGATGTGGTGCTGCATACCGACACCCGACTGCTGCCGCGCAATCGCAAGACCTGGTCAAGCTGGAACTATTCGCTGGGCACCGGCCAGGAACGCGCGGTGGTCACCTACAATATGAATATCCTGCAGGGGATAACGGCACCGGAGACTTTCTGCGTGACCCTCAACAACACCGCCGCGATCAACCCGGTTAAAATCCTGGGTCGTTTCAGCTACGACCACCCGGTGTTCTCGGTGGCGGGCATCGCGGCCCAGCAGCGCTGGCAGGAGATCAACGGCCAGCGCAATACCTGGTACTGCGGCGCCTACTGGCACAACGGTTTTCATGAGGACGGCGTGGTCAGCGCCCTGCGGGTCGCCAGCGCGCTGAACAACCAGGCAAAACAGCAGGCGGCATGAAATCGAAACTGTATGAGGGCGTGGTGCGGCATCGTCGGCTGCACCCCGCAGGCCACGAGTTCAGCTACCGGGTATTCATGCCCTATCTGTGCCTGGACGAATTGCCCGGGCTCTTTGACGGGCACTGGTTATGGTCGGCCCGCGGCTGGGCCCCGGCCCGCTTCCGGCGCGAGGATTTTCTCGGCGACCCCGCCCTGCCACTGCAGCAGGAGGTGCGGCGGCGCATCTTCGAGGAAACCGGGCACCGGCACAGCGGGCCCATTTACCTGCTGGCCAATATGCGCTATTTCGGCATCGCCATGAATCCCATCGCCTGCTACTACTGTTTCAGCGAGGACGAATCCAAACTGGAGTATCTCGTCGCCGAGGTCAATAACACCCCCTGGAACGAGCGCCACAGCTACGTGCTGGCGGGTCCCGAGCAGGGCCGCTGGCTGCGCACCGAGTTCGACAAGCAGTTCCACGTCTCGCCCTTCAACCCCATGGACATGCGCTACCACTGGCGCAGCAGCACGCCGGATCACCGGCTGGTGCTGCACCTGGCCAACAGCGAGGCCGGCCAACGGGTGTTCGACGCCTCCCTGTCGCTCTCGGCCAGGCCCATGACAGCGTCCAGCCTCAGCTGGATCCTGTGCAGCTACCCGTTCCTGACCGCCCGCATCGCCCTGGCGATCTACTGGCAGGCACTGCGACTGTTTCTCAAGCGCGTGCCCTTTTACCCACATCCCAGCAGCAAACCCACCGGAGTTTCATGATGAGCAACACCAGCAACCCCACAGCCACCAGCGTCAACCTGCCCCGGGCCGGCTCCCTCAAGCCCCTGCGCCGGAACTTCGCCAGGGATCTGTGCCTGCGCGTCCTGGCCAATCTCACAACCGGCAGCCTGACCCTCCACGAGGGTGCCGAGACCTTTCGCTTCGGCTCCACCGAGGACGCCACCCAGCCCCACGCGGAGGTGTACGTCCACGACCGGACGCTGTACCGCCAGATGTTGTCGGGCGGCAGTATCGCCACCGGCGAGGCCTATATGCAGGGCGCCTGGACGTCGCCGGACCTGGTAGCCGTGATGCGCCTGTTCAGCGCCAACCTCGCCACCCTGGACATGATCGAATCCGGCCAGTCCTGGCTGGCCACCCTGGGCCTGAAGCTCTCCCATGCCCTCAACCGCAATACCCGCACGGGCTCGCGCAAGAATATTGCCGCCCACTACGACCTGGGGAACGACTTCTTCAAACTGTTCCTGGACCCCACCATGATGTACTCCTCGGCGCTGTTCCCCAGTGCCGATGCCAGCCTGGAGGAGGCATCCGTTGCCAAGCTGGATGAGCTTTGTCGCCAGCTGGAGTTGCGCAGCGAAGACCACCTGCTGGAAATCGGTACCGGCTGGGGTGGCATGGCGATCCACGCCGCCCGCCACTATGGCTGCCGGGTGACCACCACCACAATTTCCCGGGAGCAATACCAGTACGCCTGCGAACAGGTGCAGCAAGCCGGCCTGCAGGACAGGGTGACCGTGCTGTGCGAGGACTACCGCAACCTCACCGGTCGCTACGACAAACTGGTCTCCATAGAAATGATAGAAGCCGTGGGGCACGCTTTTTACAGCGACTACTTCCAGCGCTGCAGTGCCCTGTTGAAGCCCGAGGGCAAAATGGTCATCCAGGCCATTACCATCGCCGACCAGCGCTACGACTCGGCCCGCAAGTCAGTGGATTTCATCCAGCGCTATATCTTTCCCGGCGGCTGCCTGCCGTCGCTGGCCGTGATCAGCGATCACCTCGCCAGGGACACCGACATGCAGATGGTGCACCTGCGCGATATCACCGCCGACTACGCCCTCACCCTGGCCCACTGGCGGGAGCGCTTCATGGCGGCCCAGGAGGCGGTTCTGCGGCAGGGCTTCGACCGCAGCTTCATCCGCATGTGGGAGTTCTACCTGGCCTATTGCGAGGGCGGCTTCCGCGAGCGCATTATCGGTACCGTGCAGCTGGCCTTCGCCAAACCCGGCTACCGCTTCGCCTCCTCCCAGGCGCAGTAGCTCCACCAGGGCGGCAGCAATTCCCGGTACTGCCGCTGGCCGTAGCGGCTGTCCACCAGCAGGGCCCGGCCGCGGTCGTCGCTGGCGCGGATGACCCGCCCCAGGGCCTGGTCGACCTTCTGCATGCCGGGGTAAAGACAGGCGTACTCGAAGCCCGCCCCACAGCGCTGCTGGTACCAGGCCTGCAACATCCGGGTATCGCGGTTGAACTGGGGCAGGCCCACGCCGACAATCACCACACTGGTGAGGCGCTCACCCGGCAGGTCTATGCCCTCCCCGAAGACACCGCCGAGGATACACAGGGCGACCACATCGCGGCGCGTCTCCAGTTGCCGTAGCAACTGGTCCCTGCCGGCATCTTCCTGCTCCCGCTGCTGCACCCACAGGCACGACCTCAGACGCTCCAGCCCCTGCGCCTGCAGCAGCGCCAGGCAGTCCTGTAAATAGCGGTAGGAGGAGAAGTAGATGATGCAGTTGCCCGGTTCGCGGTCCAGCCAGGCCAGCAACAGCTCGGCCAACCGCGGCAGCGACTGCTGGCGTTGCGAGAAGCGGGTATCCACAGCCGTGGCGAGGAACACCTCAAGCTGGCTGGCGGCGAAAGGAGAGGCCTCGCGACGAAAAACGGCCTCCGGGCCCAGCCCCAGGGTGCGGCGGGTCCAGTCCGGAGGCGAGAGGGTGGCGGAGAAGGCCGTCAGGGAGTGCAGGGGCTGCTGGCGCTCGGCCAGCAGCCGGGCCGGGTCCAGGCAATTGAGGGTCAGCCGCAGGCTCTGGCGGTCGCTACCGCGTTCCTTCTCGAAGCGGAAGTCTTCTCCCCAGTTGTCCGCCAGGCGCTGGAACTGCAGCACCTCGAAGTAGAAATCCAGCAGCCGTGGATGGCGGTGCAACAGCGCCGGCTCCTGTGCCAGCAGGTCGCCCGTCCGGGCGATGAAATCCGCCAGCGCCTGCTGCAGCTTCACCGGCAACTCGGTGCTGCAGTCGTAGTCCGGCTCCCGCCACTCCTCGCGCTGCAGTGCCAGCATGGCGCGGTTGACCCTCTCCAGGGCGGCGCCCAGCCCCCTGGGCGCATCCCGTTTGACCGCCATCAGGCTGGCCTTGCCCAGGCTGGCGCGATACATGCGCCGGGCTCGCTCCGGCAGGTTGTGGGCCTCGTCCAGCAGCACGCTCCAGCGCCGCCCGTCCTGCCTGATCAGTCCGCCCAGGGTGGCGGTAAGACTGTAGACGTAATGCAGATCGGCAATCACCATATCCACCCAGGGCAGCAGGTCCAGGGCCAGCTGGTAGGGGCAGATGGCGAACTCGCGCGCCAGCTCCTCGATGTCCCCCCGGCCCAGGGTGGGGCGCTGCAGGGCGGCCCCCAGCGCGGCGGGCAGGCGATCGTAGTAGCCCCGGGCAAAGCTGCAGTCATCGCCGTGGCAGGCCCTGCCAGGGGAAAAGCACACCCGCTCCCTGGCCGTCAGGCTGAGGGCGGCCAACTCCAGCCCGGCGCCGCGCAAGCTGTCCAGGGTAGCTTCCGCCGTGCGCTTACCCACGGTTTTGGCGGTCACATAGGCAATGCGATCGTGCTTGCCCGTGGCCAGGGCTTTCAGCGCCGGGTAGAGAACCGCGGCGGTCTTGCCGATGCCGGTGGGCGCTTCCACCAGCAGCTGGCCGGCCCGGTCGACGCACTTGTAGACCAGCTCGGCTATCTCCCGCTGCCCGCTGCGGAAACTCCCGTGGGGAAAAGGCAGCGACAGCAGGCTCTGGTCCCGACGGCACCGGCGCTGCACCAGCTGGTCCTGCCAGCTGGCAAAAGCGGCCAGCGAGTCGGTGAGGAACTGCTGCAGTTCACCGCGCGTGTACACCTGTGACAGCGGGCTCTCGCGGCCGGTGTCCAGGTTGAACCAGGTAAGGCGGACCTCCAATTGCTCCACGTCCCGCTCCAGGGCGATGATGGCGGCATACAGCCGCGCCTGGGCCAGGTGCATGCGGCTCGCTGCCGGCGGAATATGGACAGGGTTGACGCGGCAGGTCTTGATCTCCTCCACCAGGCCGCTGTCGGGGTCGTATCCGTCGGCCCGGCCCCGCAGCACCAGCACCATGTCGTCGCGGCGGTGGCGATATTCCACCGGATACTCGCTGCGGTAACTGGCGGGGCGACGGCGGTAGACCTGCTGGTGTCCGGCAATACCCTGCACCCCCGTCGGAGAGGGCGTAAAACGGTGGTCAATATCGCCGCTGCGGTGGCAAAAGGCGACCAGCTCGTGGACCGTGACAGTCAGTTCCGGCACGCGGCGGCTACGCCCAGCTGACCCAGGCAACGGCGGCGGGGATGTCCCGGGCCCCGAAAAAGCGCAGCCAGCGTTTCTGGCTCTCCTGCAGCGCATCCCCAGGGCCCTTCACTTCTACCAGGCAGTAATCACCGGGGGCGTCCCCAAGGGCGACCAGGTCGGGGAAGCCGCGGCGGTTTTCACGCGGGTCGAACAGCATACGCTCCCAGATCGCCAGCAGGTGCTCGTCGGGAATGACGGTCGCGGCCGCCTCGACCAGCTCCCTGTCGACGCGCCGCCAGTCCACCCAGCGACACTGGAAGTCCGCATACTGCCGGTAGGCCAGGCGCAGGGCCGCGGCGGCACCGGTGGCGCGCAGTTCCGCCAGCCGCGCCTCCAGTAAGGCCCGTCGCCGCTGCAGGAAGTCGCGGCTGTACATATCCGCGGGCACGCTCTGGTAGGGGTTGTGGAAAGCGCCGGGAACCGGGGTGAATATCTGCTCCCAGAAAGCCAGCCCGAAGAGGGTGTTCATCAGGGAGTTTTCCACATAATGTACCGCGGCCCACTGGCTTTCCAGCTGGCGCGCCGCCAGTGTCTCCACCCGCTCCCCGGCCGCCGGCAGCACCAGGTCCAGGCGCACAAAGGCATCGCGCGACCTGGGCCGGGGCTTGTCACCCAGGCGGCGGTGTATCCGCGGCAGCACCCGCCGGGCCGCATCGCGTTCCTCCTCGCACCAGGGCGCCTCCAGGATAGCTTGCGCCAGTTGCAGCGCCGCGCTCCAGTCCTCCATGCGCTCCAGGATCCGCAGGTGTCGCTCGCGCGCGGGATGGCGCCCGCTATGGCGATACAGGCGCGCCGCCAGTTCCAGTTCCCCCAGCCGCTCCATGTCGCGGGCGATGTTGTTACACAGGCGGTGCCAGCCACTTTCACTGGAGGCGTGCTCGACCACCAGGGGCGCCAGTTGTGTCGCCATCTCCACCAGGTCGGCAGGTTCGCCCAGTTCGCGCAACTCGTACCAGCTGTCCCCCAGTCCTGCGACAGCCATATATTCCTGCACCGCCTCCCGGTGGGGGAACAGGCGGTACTGTCTATCCAGCGGGTAGGGATAATAGCGGGCCACCCCCAGGTCGCTGAGGACAAAATCGGTCAGGCCCTGGCGGCGGTTGCCAAAGAACAGCAGCTGCAACAGCTGTACCTCCTCACCCCCGGTGACCGCGATGATGCGGCCGTCATCGACCGTGGCCGCCAACTGCAGGTACTCCTCATCCTCCAGCGCCAGTTCCGCAATTGCCGCCAACAGTCCGGGCTTGTTGCGGGGCAGGGGAGTGTCGAGCAGGGGCCCGGCGACGGTCGCCAGTTCCGCGCGGGTAAACAGCCCGGCCAGCTCCTCCAGGGACAGGCTCCCGGCCACTTCCGCCAGGCCGCAGGCGAGCAACTCGTCAACGCACTCTGGCAGGGGGCCCAGTTCCGGATAGGCGAGCCTGCTCTCGCGAAACCAGGGCCCGACCCGGGACACCAGCCGCACGTAGAGGCACTGGGCGTCAAAGCCCAGCCCGCGATAGGTCTCCAGGAACTCGTGCTCACTGGCGCTCAGCACATCGTCGTACTGGCTCTGCACAGCGTCGCACAGGGCCAGGAAATTATCCCGGTAGTAGTGCGGCGGCAGCTCCACGTTGGGCGACTCAGCCACCTAGGCCTCCCGCGCGACAGCCACCGGCTGCCGCTGCTGCAACAACACGCCGGGGATGATCAGCGCCAGGCCCACCAGGGTGGCCGGGTGAATAGCTTCGCCTAGAATGGTGGCGATAAACACCAGCGACATCAGCGGCGACAGGAAGATCAGGTTGCCGATGCGGGATACCCCGCTGGACAGGCGCAGGGCCGTGGACCACAGGGCGAAGGTGAGCCCCATTTCGAACACCCCCACATAGGCGGCGGCGGCCAGACCCCGCCAGCCCGGCACGGCCAGGCTGGAAAACACCGCGCACAGAGCCAGGGCAACGGGTGTGGCCACGGCGAAATTGAGGCACAGGCAGGCCACCGGATCGCGCCGGTTGCGGGTGGATACCAGCCAGTAAAGCGCCCATATCACGGTACTCAGCAGGGCCAGGCCAACCCCGGGCAGGCTGTCGAAGCGCAGCGCCATGACCTGCCCCCGGGTGGCAATAATCAATACCCCGCTGTAACCCAGCAACAGGGCGAGCAGGTCACGGCGGTTCAGCCTGTGCCCCAACAGCGGTACCGCCAGCAGCGCCAGGGCGATGGCCCAGGTGTAGTTGATGGCCTGGGCCTGCTGGGCTGGCAACAGGGCGTAGGCCTGCAGCAATACCAGGTAGTAGAGGACGGGATTGACCAGCCCCATGACCAGGAAATAACCGGGGCTGTCACCGGCATACTGGCGCAACAGGAACAGCCGTCCCTGGCAAGCCAGGAGGCACAGCAGCACCAGTGCGGAGCAGCTGACCGAATACGCCAGCAGTTGCAGCACATCCAGTTCTCGCAGCGCCAGTTTGAAGGCGGTTGCCACCGTCGACCACAGCAGCACGGCACTGAGCCCGAAGGCCAGGGCCCGACGATCGCTAGTCATTGTTAATCCGCGCAGCAGGAGAGACCGATTGAGTTCGCGCCTATGTTACGTGATCCTGATGACAATGCCAGACACCCATGGCTGCAGGGCGGGGCGCGCGGCTGTACGCTGGGGCGGAATTAGGGCATCCTGCCCGGCACGGCGCGCCCGGCAAGCATACAAGAGCACAAGCGTATTGAGCACACCGCCCAACCAGCAATCGCCCACCCTTTCCACGACCCTGGCGCTGGCACCCGTACTGTTCCTGGTTGCACTACTGGGTTGTTCCGTGTACCTGTTCGGGGCCGACTCATCCTACGGCGCCAACCAGATCGCCCTGGTGCTGGCCAGTTGCGCGGCGGCCCTGGTCGGGCTCAGGGTCGGCCTCAGCTGGGCCCAGGTACAGGCCGGCATCATCGAGGGTATCAGTGTAGGGCTGGGCCCCATCCTGATATTGCTGGCCGTCGGCATGCTGATCGGCACCTGGATACTCTGCGGCACCGTGCCGGCAATGATTTACTACGGCGTGGAGATACTCAATCCCGGTATCTTCTACGCGGCCAGCACCGCCATTTGCGCCATCGTGGCCATCAGCATCGGCAGCTCCTGGACCGTGGCGGGCACCCTGGGTGTAGGACTGATGGGTATCGCGGCCAGCTTCAACCTGTCCCCCGCGATCACTGCCGGGGCGATCATCTCCGGGGCCTATTTCGGCGACAAGCTATCGCCCATGTCCGATACCACCAACCTGGCAGCGGCGGTCACCGGGGTGGACCTGTTCGACCATATTCGCCACATGCTGTGGACCACCCTGCCGGGTTTCATTATCGCCCTGATCGCGTTCGCGGCGATCGGCAACGCCGATGCCGCCACCCCCGGGGAGATAGCGGCGCTGCAGCGGTCCCTGGCCGCCGAGTTCAGCATCGGCTCCCATCTGCTGCTGCCGTTGGCACTGATGCTGGGCCTGGTCTACTGTCGAGTGCCCGCCTACCCCGCCATCGTGACCAGTGCGCTGGCCGGGGCGGCATTCGCGCTGCTGTTCCAGGGCGAGGCTGTAGACCGTCTCGCGGGGGAGAACCCGGGCCCGCTCCTCGCCCAGCTCAAGGGCGTCTGGATCAGCCTGTTCAGCGGTTACAGCTCCCACAGTGGCAACGAGTCTCTCGATGCGCTGTTGAGCAAGGGCGGCATGGGCAGCATGCTGAACACCGTGTGGCTGATCATCTGCGCCCTCGGATTCGGCGGGGCCCTGGAACGCACCGGCATTCTCGACTACCTGTTGCAGCTCGCCCTGCGCCGGGTGCACAGCACAGGTTCACTGATCACCACTACCGTGCTCACCTGCCTGGGCACCAACGCCCTGGCCGCGGACCAGTTCATCGCCGTGGCCCTGCCGGGACGTATGTACCGGGACGCCTACGAGCAGCGCGGCCTGGCGCGCCTCAACCTGTCCCGCACCCTGGAGGACTCGGCCACCCTGACTTCGGCCCTGATACCCTGGAACACCTGCGGCGCCTACATGTCCGCCACCCTGGGGGTGGCCACCCTGCACTACGCGCCGTTCGCATTTTTCAACCTGCTGTGCCCGGTGATCGCCGTCATCTACGGCTTCGCCGGCATCGGCCTGAAGCCCGCCGCAGCAGACCCAAAGATCCCGGAGGAAGCATGAACAGCCTGGATTCGCTATGGGATATTCCGGCACCCCATACTTTTGCCACCCGGGTCGCAGCCGCTGACATAGACGGGCTCAACCACACCAACAACGCCGTCTATGTGAACTGGTGCCAGCAAGTGGCCTGGGCCCACTCGGTCGCGCTGGGACTGGACCTGGCGCGCTACCGGGAACTGGATCGCGCCATGGCCATCACCCGCAGTGAATACGATTACCTGCAGGCCTCCCGAGAGGGGGACGAGGTGGTGGTCGGCACCTGGATCGTGGGCTGGGACCGCAAGCTCACCATGGAGCGCCGCTTCCAGGTCATCCGCCCGGCGGACGGCGCGACCCTGCTGCGCGCCCGCATGCGGTTCGCCTGCATAGAGCTCAGCAGCGGCCGGCCGCGGCGCATGCCGCGGGAGTTTCTCGAGGGTTACGGACCGGCGGTGCTGGACATAGCCTGAGCTGTCGCATACAGACGGCCCGGCCGGACGGTAACGGGTATTCGGCTGTTCAGGCCCGGTGCCAGTCGAAGGCCAGCACCTTGCGGATATCGCCCACGCCCGTGGCCAGCATCAGCAACCTGTCCACGCCCAGCGCCACGCCGCTGCAGGGGGGCAGGCCGTGTTCCAGTGCGGCCAGCAATTTTTCATCCAGTGGACGCTCTGGCTGGCCGTGCTCGCGCCGGCGGGCATTGTCGCGCTCGAAACGTCGACGCTGTTCACCGGCATCCAGCAACTCAAAATAACCGTTAGCCAACTCCATGCCGTCGACGTACAACTCAAAGCGCTGCCCCACGGCGACACCGTCGACCTCGACAACGCGCGCCAGCGCCGCCTGGGAGGCGGGATAGTCATAGACGAAAACCATGCCCGGCTGCGCCAGCCGCGGCTCGATAACATGGCTCATGAGGAGGTCCAGCCACAGGTCGCGGTCGCCGGCCATGGCGCCTACATCGATATGGGCGCGCACCAGTGATTCCAGTTCGTCGGGACTGGCGGCAAAGGCATCCACTTGCAAGTATTCGCGGAACAGCTGGCGGTAACTGAACTTGCGCAGGGGGCGCTCCCCCAGGCAGTGCCGCACCAGTTCGGCCACTTCCGCCATCAGTTCGTGGTGGTCGAGACCCGGGCGATACCATTCCAGCAAGGTGAATTCCGGATTGTGGCGGACGCCGGCCTCACCGTCCCGAAAGGCCCGCGCCAGCTGGTATATGGCCAGGCCGTCGCGCGCCAGCAGACGTTTCATCGCATATTCGGGCGAGGTCTGCAGGTAGCGAGCCTGCCGCACCAGCGACCCTCGCTCCACCACCAGCGGCTCGATAACGGGGTCGGTCACACCCGCGCCGCACAACAGCGGAGTTTCAACCTCGAGGATATCGCGGGCCGCGAAAAAATGCCGCAGTTGCCGCAGCAGTGACGCCCGCGCCCGGATCAGCTCCAGGCTGGCGGCGGGCCGCCAGTCCACCGCCTGGCTCAGGACTTGGAAACGCGGTTCTGGTATTCGCCACTGCGGGTATCCACCCGGATCACCTCTCCCTGGTTGATAAACAGGGGCACTTTCACCACCGCGCCGGTGCTCAGGCGGGCCGGCTTGCTGCCCCCCTGGGCGGTATCACCTTTCAGGCCCGGATCGGTCTCGACGATTTCCAGCTCCACGAAGTTGGGAGGCGTCACCGACAGCGGATTGCCGTTGTACAGGGTCACTTCGCAGCTGTCCTGTTCCTTCAGCCACAGGTGGGCGTCGCCCACCGCCTTGGCGTCCGCCTGGTGCTGTTCAAAGGTATCGGGCTCCATGAAGTACCAGAACTCGCCGTCGTTGTAGAGGTACTCCATGGTACGATCCACCACATCGGCGCCCTCCAGGGTTTCCCCGGACTTGAAAGTACGCTCCCAAACCCGACCGGTGTTGAGGTTGCGCAACCGCACCCGGTTGAAGGCCTGGCCCTTGCCCGGTTTCACAAACTCGTTCTCCAGGATGCTGCAGGGTTCGCCATCCAGCATGACCTTGAGGCCCGAGCGGAAGTCGTTGGTGGAGTAATTTGCCATGGTCGTCCCGTATAACTGTGTTGAAAAGCGGCAATGATAACTCAGCGGACCAGTTAATGTCAGATTTGGGATATTCCAAGTTGGCCGCCCAACGGATTTGTACGATACTCTGCCAAAGACTGCACAATGGTCCGATCTAACCAGAATCAATCAGGGCCCAGGTGGTATGAGTAGGGACGCACCCGTAAAACTAAGAGTTCCAAGACAGGATCTCCAGCAACTGGACGCCTTCCAGCTTTCCGTCCAGGCGGCACAGGACTGGGCCCAGGGCTTGCCCGTTACCAACGCCCGCCAGGTAGCCCGGCAGCTGCAGGGAGTACTGGGACAACTCAACCGCATCGAGATGCGACCCGAATTGCGCTTTGGCATAACCGAAGCCCTGCGGCCCAGCCTGCTGGTGGCGACTGCCAGCCTTTCCAGACGGTTCCTGAAACAACCCCTGGTCATGCCGGAAGAGCCGCGCCAGCTCGCACAGCTTACCGATACCCTCTATTCCCTGGCAGCTACCGCCTACACCATCACCGCCATCCAGGCCATGCAGCAGCGCGACAGCATTCGCGAAGTGAACCCCGCCCGCCTGGTGTGTGAATCCATTCATCGCGCCATACGTTTTTCCGGACTGAAGCTGCTGCAAACCTTCCAGCTCTACCGGCCGGTCGAGTTGTACGGCTGGCTGGATTTGCACCAGCTTTATGCGCTGGCGGAAAGACAACAGCTGGCCGCTATCCCGGTGACGGACAAACCGGACGGCGACAGCACCATCAATGCAGCCTACCTGCAGGCACTATTGTTGGGCTGCTGCAAGCCAAACCAGCTGCGTCAAGCCGACCTGGCCGCCATTTACCGCGGCCTGCGTGACTGGAGCACGCTGCTGGAGGTGAGCGAGGAAAAGGTCGGAGAAAGCCTTTTCCTGGTGAACCTCGACAGCGACCACCCCCCGCTCTACAGCTCGCTGTACCGGGAACCTCCCGGGCCGAGAACACGTTATATCGACACCATGCCGCTGATCGAGCGGCTGGAACAACTGGCCGCCACCAACGAGAAACAGGGCGTGGTGTTTGACCGGGATACGGTGGTCAGCCACAGCCTGCTCAAACAACTGATCAACTCCCTCGGCAAGATGAGCATGCGCAACTTCTCGCGCAAGCGCTCCAGCAAGACCCTGTGGATCACAGTCGGTTTCAGCGCCTGTCACTACCACCTGGGCGATGAGCGCGATTTTGAGCAACTGCTGCACGGGGACGAGTACCTGCCTTCACCGGCGGACCGGTTCCCGGACAATCCGTTCCTCACCGATAGCGCTGGTCGCGATCAATGGCAAAAGGCGAACCCGGAACAGGACTTCGAACACACCGAGCTGGCAGCCGGTGAGAGCGAGCTGGCACACCATATCCAGGTGGACGAGAAAACCAGGGCCATACTGCAGGGCGAGGATGACGCGGACCTACCGGACCGGGAGTACCCGGTGCACAGGGCGGCCATCTTTGACGCCAGTCCGGGGGGGTACTGCCTGGAGTGGACGTCGGAGCTGCCCGCCAATATCAGGACCGGGGACATAGCCTGCGTGCGGGAGGACGAAGCCGCGCGCTGGGCGATAGCCGTGGTGCGCTGGTTGAGTCACCAGGAAAACCACCGCAGCCTGGTGGGCTTGGAGCTGATCAGCCCCGACGCCGAGCCCTACGGCGCCCGTATGCAGTCGAAGCGCGGCGAGGAGACGGAGCCCCTGCGGGCGCTGCTGCTGCCCGAGATAAAACTGGTGGGGCAGCCCCCGACCCTGATCCTGCCGCGCACCGGCTTCAGAGAGCGCCAGAAAATCACCCTGTGCCGGGCAGGGGAAGAATTTTTCGTGCAGTTGGTAAGGCAGACAGCGGTTACCGGCTCCTTCGTGCAGTTCGAATTTCGCCGCATCAAGCAACTGGGCGATGTCCTGGCGGAAGACAAAACCCGCCCCAGGGATTCCGGTTTCGACTCGCTGTGGACGAGTATCTAACCGGCCGCGCCGGGATTCTGGTAGCGGTCCGACAGGCCCAGCAGATAGAGAATGGCATCCAGGCCCAGGGTGGAGATAGACTGGTCTGCCGATTGTTTGACCAGGGGCTTGGCCCTGAATGCGATACCCAGGCCGGCGATGCTGAGCATCGGCAGGTCATTGGCGCCGTCCCCCACGGCGATAACCTGCTGCAGGTCTATCCCCTCCTGTCGGGCGAGCTGGCGCAGCAGCTCCGCCTTGCGGTTGCCATCCACGATGGGGCCCTTTACCTCCCCCGTCACCAGACCGTCGGCGATGTCCAACTCGTTGGCGTGCACATAATCGATCCCCAGGTGTTGTTGCAGATCGCGGGCAAAGTAGGTGAAACCGCCGGATAATATCGCCGTCTTGTAGCCCAGGGCGCGCAGGGTCGCCAGCAGGTGTTCGGCGCCCTCGGTGATCTTCAGGCGGGCACTTACCTGTTGCAGCGCCTCTTCCTTGAGACCCCGCAACAGGGCCACCCGCGCCCTGAAGCTCTCACTGAAGTCGATTTCCCCGCGCATGGCGCGCTCGGTAATAGCACTCACCTGCGCGCCGACGCCGGCGAGGGCCGCCAGTTCATCGATCACCTCGGCCTCGATCAGGGTCGAGTCCATATCAAACACCACCAGGCGGCGGTTGCGGCGGTACATATTGTCCTGCTGGAAGGCCAGGTCCACATCCAGAACGGCCGCGACTTCCAGCAGGTCGCGACGAAACGCCCCGGAATCCTGCAGCGGCCCGCGCACCGAAAATTCCACGCAGGCCTTGCTCAGGGCGGGCAACTCACCCAGGGGTATGCGACCGGACAGCCGGTTGATGCTGTCTATATTGAGGCCGTGAGCGGACACCACCGCGGTCACCCGCGCCAGTTGGTCGGCGGTAATCTTGCGCGCCAGCAGGGTAATGATATAGCGGGCCCGGCCCTGCGCCTCCACCCAGCGCGCATAGCTGTCGTGGGGCACGGCGGTAACCCGGGTCTGCATCCCGTGAGCCTGGGCGTAGGCGCGGATGGACTCACTCATGACAGCAGGATCACAACTGTCGGGAACCTCGACCAACACGCCCATGGACAGCGTGGCGTGGATAACGGCCTGGCCGATATCCAGCACATTCACCCCGTGGTCAGCCAGGATGGAGGTCACCCCGGCGGTGAGCCCCGGCTGGTCCTCGCCGGAAATGCTTATCAACAGAATGTCATGCACGGCAACAGGTCCGGTCGGGTGAAAAGCGGCCTATTCTACCCGCTCGCGTCATTTGCTGGGAAGCGCGCCGCGGCCGGTCGGGCTTTCGGTCGCCGATGCCCCGTGCGCACAAAAACCTGCTGGCGCCCCCTGTCTGGTTTATACTGGCGCGCGTTCCCATTAGGTCGCCACCAGATACCTGTGAAATTACCCCTGCAAAACAGCAGCATCAGTCAGCAATTGGCGGTTCTGGCTGCCGGTTTGTGCCTGCTGGTCAGCCTGGCCCTGGTCACCCTGGCGGCCATCTCCACCGGGCATATGCAGGCGCAGCAGCAGGAAGAGTACGGCTATGCCCTGGCGCGCCAGATCGCCACCCGTATCGGCACGTCATTGGAAACCGGCGACCTGCTCAGTGTATCGGCCTCGCTGCAGCGCTTCGTCGAGACGTCTTCCGCCGAGGAGGTAGCCATCTTCGATGTGGAGGGCAAGGCCCTGGGACAGGCGGGCGAGGCACTGGGACAGAGCCTCAACCAGTACGAGGCGCCGGTGCAGGTGGAGTCGGATATCGCCGGCAAGGTCATCATCACCATCAGTACCGACAGCGCCGGCGCCTCCAGGCTGCAGTTCGTGTTGAGCCTGCTGGGCCTGGCAATACTGCTGAGCCTGACTGTCTATGTAATTACCCGCCACCTGGGTCAACGCCTGGCAGGCCGCATGCTGGGTCTGGCCGGAGCCATCACCCTGGATGACCAGGGGGACGATCCCGCACCGCCGGGCAACGAGCTGGCACTGCTGGCCAGGAACATCGGGGCGCTGCCCATGGATCTGCTGCGCACCCGCAGCGAACCCAACCCGCGAGAGGAGAATTACCGCACCACGGCCGTGCTGTACCTGCACCTTACCAGCCTGGCGGATTACGTCGACACCCTGGACGAGCAGGCCTTGCATCGCTACACCGACCGCCTGCACCACCTGGTGCTGGCGGCGGCGGATTTCTACGCGGGAGACTTGCAGGTGGCCCGCCAGTTCGGCCTGGCGATCTATTTCACCGGGCCCAACGGCGCCGGTAGCGCGGCCTTTCGCGCCGCTTCCTGCGCGTGGCTCATACAGGCGGCGGCCAGGGAACTGGAGCCCCGCATGCGGCGCTCACTGTCCATGGCCATGGCGATCTCGCAGAGTGAACTGGGGGCGGGTGACAAGGCGGATATCTACCCCGGATTGTACATACAGCACACCCTGGACGAACTGCAGACTATCTGCGCCAATCGGCCGCCGCGGGTACTGCTGTCCCCGGGCGTCTGCCAGGACCCGGATATCGCCTCACGCCTGCAGCACCAGGCCACGGAAGTGGCTGATTTCGCCATGCTCGAGGAGTTCGCCGAACCCTATCACGACCTGCTGGAGCGACAGTTGCGCCTGATAATCAAGCGCCTCACTGGACCGGGCCGCGACTGAGCCCTGCTCAGTCGTCCCGGGTCATCGCGTCGACCTTCTGGAAGCCCCTGGGCAACTTGTTGCCGCGCCGACCGCGCTCACCGCGGTAGTGTTCCAGCTCCGAGAACTTCAATTTGATATGGCGCTTGCCGGCGTAGATCACCAGGCTGTCACGTTCGGTAATCACCTGCAGCGCCACCACGAACTCATCGCGGCTCTGTACCCGGGCCGGTGGTATGCCAATTATCTTGTTGCCCTTGCCCCGGGCGAGCTGGGGTAAGTCATCCAGGGGGAAGACCAACAGGCGCCCCTCGGTAGTGGCGGCCGCCACCCAGGCCCCCTGCACCGCGTCCACCGGGGCGGGCGCCATGACCCGCGCGCCCCTGGGCAGGCTTATGGCGGCCTTGCCGGCGCGGTTTTTGCTCTGCAGGTCTCCCAGTTTGGCCACGAAGCCGTAGCCGGCATCGCTGGCCAGCAGGAACAGCTGCTCCTGGGCCCCCATCATCATGCCCTCGAAGCTGGCACCGGAGGGCGGGTTGATACGCCCCGTGACCGGTTCACCCTGGCCCCGGGCGGAGGGCAGGTTGTGGGAAGCCAGGGTGTAGGCCCTGCCGGTGGAGTCCAATATGACCAGGGGCTGGTTGCTGCGCCCCCGCGCCGCCATCTTGAAACTGTCGCCGGACTTGTAACTGAGACTGCCGGGATCGATATCGTGGCCCTTGGCGGCCCGGATCCAGCCTTTTTCCGACATCACCACGGTGATGGGATCGGCACCGACCATCTCCAGCTCGCTGAAGGCCCTGGCCTCTTCCCGCTGTACCAGCGGCGAGCGACGCGGGTCGCCGTATTGTTCCGCCACAGCCAGCAGCTCTTTCTTGATCAGGGTCTTGAGGCGGGCGGCGCTGCCGAGGATTTTCTCCAGTTCATCGCGCTCTTGGGACAGCTCGTCCTGCTCTCCGCGTATGGCGATCTCTTCCAGCTTGGCCAGGTTGCGCAGCTTGAGCTCTAGCACCGCCTCGGCCTGGGCGTCGGTCAGGCCGAAGCGCTCCATCAGGGCCGGCTTGGGCTTGTCCTCGGTGCGAATAATGTGAATGACCTCGTCGATATTCAGGAAGGCAACCAGGTAGCCCTCGAGGATATGAATGCGCTTGAGGACACGCGCCAGGCGATGTTCCAGCCGCCGGCGCACGGTCTCGGTGCGAAAGCCCAGCCACTCCCGCAGGATGCGGTCCAGGCCTTTCACCCCCGGCCGGCCGTCGATGCCGATCATATTCAGGTTTACCCGGTAGGTGCGCTCCAGGTCGGTGCTGGCGAACAGGTGGCTCATCAGGGCCTCGCCATCGATGCGGTTGGAGCGCGGCACGATAACCAGGCGGGTGGGATTCTCGTGATCGGATTCGTCCCGCAGGTCCGCCACCATGGGCAGCTTCCTGGCCTGCATCTGCTGGGCGATCTGCTCCAGCACCCGGGATCCGGAAACCTGGTAGGGCAGGGCGGTTACCACAATATCACTGCCCTCACGCTCCCAGACGGCGCGCATGCGCAGGCCGCCACGCCCGGTCTCATACATGGCGACGATATCTTCCCTGGGCGTGATGATCTCGGCCTCGGTGGGAAAATCGGGGGCCAGCACATGCTCGCAGAGCTCGGCCACCGACGATTTGGGCGCCTCCAGCAGGCGCACTGCCGCCGCCACCACTTCCCGCAGGTTGTGTGGGGGCACGTCCGTGGCCATACCCACCGCAATACCGGTGGTGCCATTGAGCAGCACATTGGGCACCTGGGCGGGCAGTACCGAGGGCTCCTCCATGGTGCCGTCAAAATTGGGTACCCAGTCCACTGTGCCCTGCGCGAGTTCGCTCAACAGGACATCGGCGTAGGCGGTCAGCCGCGATTCGGTGTAGCGCATGGCGGCGAATGACTTCGGGTCATCCGGGGACCCCCAGTTACCCTGGCCGTCCACCAGCGGATAGCGATAGCTGAAATCCTGGGCCATGAGTACCATGGCCTCGTAGGCGGCGCTGTCTCCGTGGGGGTGGAACTTGCCGATGACATCACCGACCGTGCGCGCCGATTTCTTGAACTTGGCCGTCGCTTTCAGGCCCAGCTCGCTCATCGCATAGACAATACGCCGCTGCACAGGCTTGAGGCCGTCCCCCACATGGGGCAGCGCCCGGTCGAGGATGACGTACATGGAATAATCCAGGTAAGCCTTTTCGGCATACTGTTTGAGCGACACCTGTTCGATGCCGTCGCTGTCAATCTCGAGAATCTCAGTCATTAACCACTGACCTGTCTAAATGTTGTTGCGCTGGGAGAAATGCTTGCGGAAAACCGGCGCTGCTACCACCGCCGGCCTAGCTCACGCCGTGGTTGCCTCGCAAGCCCACCAGCTGTTCGTTGAGGTTGACGATGGAATTGGCCATGTCTATCAGCAGACTGTGAATGGTGGCGGGATTGCTGCGGATGAGCTCGGTGAACTGCTCTTTCGGTACCTTGACCACAGAACAGGCGGTCTTGGCCCGCACAGTGGCGCTGCGATCGGCATGCGTCAGGGCCGCCATCGCGCCGAAAATCTCGCCCTCGCCTATGCGCCCCACGGTCACATCATCGACCAGAACCTCGGCCACTCCCTTGGTCATATTGAAGACATAGTCGGCCCGATCGCCCTGGCGGATTATGATATCGCCGGGCTCGTAATCCTCGAAGCCCGGGGTGGCCGGTGCCTCTTCCGGGACGTGGGCGGCGGTGATCCGCAGCATGAGCCCGGCATAGGTAACCAGCAGACGGCTCCACAGGCGGATACCGGAGGGGTCGCTGAATACCCGGCGCATAAACTCCAGGGCCGGATAGGCGTGCAGGCTGGCGCCGAGATCACAGTGGTAGTAGACCGCACTGCCGTCGTCGCTGGAACCCGCGACATCCGGCAGCAGGATATCGCCTTCCTCCAGGGTATACACCGGCCTGCCTTTGTACCAGGCGCGAATACAGCCGCGCTGCAGGATGTAGAACTGGCTGCCGTCGTAACCACGGAAATTACCCGCCGCCGAGGGGGCTACCTCCTGTGGCGTGCCGGGCATGCCGACCACACCCAGCAGGGAAGCAATCAGCTCCTTGTACTGCTGGTTCAAAATGGTGAAATCCTGCCCGAGCTCAGCGTCGGCCAACATCGGAAAACCCCTGTCGGTGCGGCCCGGAACAAGCCTGACGGCCAACCGGGTCGGTGTTATGCCAGCGGTGGCGGCACAAGCCTTTCGCCGCCGCTGTTTCGGACCTATAGTAGCAACTAAAGCAGCACGGGAGAACGTCTCCCTGCCACATTTGTAGCAAGGACCGCGGCGTGACTGAACTGCGTTGGCAAATCACGGCATTCAATGGCCTGGAGACGGCTCAACTCTACGCTGCCCTGCGCCTGCGGCTGGAAGTGTTCGCCATAGAGCAGAACTCCCTGTACCAGGATCTGGACAACCTCGACCAGCAGGCAATCCATATGCTGGCCTGGGAACAGGGGCAATTGCTCGCCTACCAACGCTGCCTCCCTCCCGGTGCGAGCTACACTGAGAGCGCCATAGGTCGAATCGTGGTGGCCGCACCGGCCCGGGGACGCCAGCTTGGCCGGGAACTGGTCCGGCGCGGCATCCGCCACAACCTGGAGCAGTGGCCGAACCAGGGCATCCGCATCAATGCCCAATCCTACCTCCGGCGTTTCTACGAGGAACTGGGCTTTGTCGACGACGGCGATGATTACAACCTGGATGGCATACCGCACACCCAGATGCTGTACTCAGGCTGACTCCAGCAGGAAGGTTACCGGGCCGTCGTTCACCAGGCTCACCTGCATGTCGGCACCGAACTCCCCCGCCGCCACGGGCTGGTGACGCCGGCGCAGCGCCTCCAGCAGATATTCGTACAGGGTCCGCGCCTCATCCGGCGGCAGCGCGCCGGAAAAGCCCGGCCGCAGTCCCTTGCTGGTATCCGCCGCCAGGGTGAACTGGGAGACCAACAGCACGCCGCCGCCGGACTGGACCACGTTGCGGTTCATGCGACCCTGCTCATCCGCGAACATGCGGTAAGCCAGTATTTTTTCCAGCAGGCGCTCCCCGCTGGCCCGGTTATCGCCCCGGTCCAGACCCAGCAGCACCAGCAGGCCCGGGCCGATCTCGCCGACGCAGTTGCCGGCCACCGTCACCCGGGCGCCGGTCACCCGCTGCAGCAGGGCCTTCACCGCTTCCGCGCTAGCCGCCGCGCTCCGCCCGGCGCCGCTCGTGCTCCAGCAACAGCTTCTTGCGCAGGCGAATACTCTGCGGGGTTACCTCCACCAGTTCGTCTTCCTCGATGAACTCCAGCGCCTGCTCCAGGGTGTGGCGCACCGGCGGCGTGAGGGTGAGGGCCTCGTCGGTCCCCGAGGCGCGAACATTGGTGAGCTGCTTGCCCTTGGTAGGGTTGACCGCCAGGTCGTTGTTGCGACTGTGCAGGCCGATTATCTGCCCCTCGTAGACCTCGATATTGGGCCCTATGAACAGGCGGCCCCTGTCCTGCAGGTTGTACAGGGAGTAGCCCAGGGTCTTGCCCTTGACCATGGACACCAGCACGCCGTTGGCGCGGCGCATGCGCTCGGCATTCTTGATCGGGCCGTAGTGATCAAACACGTGGGTCATGATGCCGCCGCCCGAGGTCATGGTGAGGAACATGGAGCGGAAGCCGATCAGCCCCCTGGCGGGCACGATGAATTCGAGGCGCACCCGGCCCTTGCCATCCGGCACCATGTTCTCCAGTTCCGCCCGGCGCAGGCCCAACTCCTCCATGATCGCGCCCTGGTGCTGCTCCTCACAGTCGACCACCAGTTGCTCGAAGGGCTCCTGCATGACCCCGTCGATCTCCTTCTGGATCACTTCCGGGCGGGACACGCCCAGCTCAAAGCCCTCGCGGCGCATATTCTCGATCAGCACCGACAGGTGTAACTCGCCGCGCCCGGAAACCTTGAACTTGTCGGGACTGTCGCCGGGCTCCACCCGCAGGGCGACGTTGTGGATCAATTCCCGCTCCAGGCGCTCCTTGATATTGCGCGAGGTGACATACTTGCCCTCTTTGCCGGCGAACGGCGAGTCGTTGACCTGAAAGGTCATGCTGACGGTGGGCTCATCCACCGACAGGGGTGGCAGGGCCTCGACCAGGGACGGGTCGCAGAGCGTATCGGAGATATTCAGCCCCTCTATGCCGGTGATACAGACTATATCCCCCGCCTCGGCGTTATCGACGTCCAGCCGCTCCAGCCCGAGGTACCCCATCACCTGCAACACGCGCCCTTTGCGGGTGGCGCCCTCGGTATCCACCACCACCACCTGGGTGTTGGGCGCCAGCTTACCGCGGGTGATGCGGCCCACACCGATAACCCCGACGTAGCTTGAGTAGTCCAGTGCGCTGATCTGCATTTGCAGGGGGCCGTCGGAATTTACCTGCGGCGGCGGCACCTTCGCCACCACGGTTTCGAACAACGGCTGCATATCGGACGCCATGTCCTCGTGATCATGCCCGGCGATGCCCTGGATGGCGGAGGCGTAGATGACCGGGAAATCGAGTTGCTGCTCAGTAGCGCCCAGCCGGTCAAACAGGTCGAACACCTGGTCAACCACCCAATCGGGGCGTGCGCCCGGGCGGTCGACCTTGTTGATGACCACGATCGGGTTCAGGCCCTGCTCAAAGGCCTTGGAGGTGACAAAGCGGGTCTGGGGCATGGGGCCGTCCACCGCGTCCACCAGCAGCAGGACCGAATCCACCATGGACAGCACCCGCTCCACCTCACCGCCGAAGTCGGCGTGCCCGGGGGTGTCCACGATATTGATGTGGTAGTCGTTCCACTCGATGGCGGTGTTCTTGGCCAGGATGGTGATGCCGCGCTCGCGCTCCTGGTCGTTGGAGTCCATGATGCGTTCAGAGCCCTCGCTGCGGCGGTCCAGGGTGCCCGACTGCTGCAACAGGCAGTCGACCAGGGTGGTCTTGCCATGGTCCACATGGGCAATAATGGCGATATTGCGAAGTTTCTCGATCAAGGGACTACCTCTCGGGCGCTGTGCCCATGGAAAAAAGGCGCGGATTATACCCCATAGCCTTTTGCCTGGGATATGCAATTTGTCGGCCCGGGAGCGGGGTCCGGCAGCCTGCGCGCACGACTCCCGGCGCCCGGCCGCACGGCGGGCCGGGACGGAGATTTGCTTGACATCGAATTGCAGGAAGGCCATAACATCCGCGCTGATATCGCCTGCCGGCGCCCCTGGGCCTGTCGCAGCGGGGCGAGACCGCCGGCACAAAGCCTCATTTTGGTGCACATCCGATCCATTTTGGTGCGAAGCACCACGAGGCAGCCTATGGCAAAGCAGAAACAAGTCAGTTTTCAAAGAGTTATATAAAGCGCGCTTTTGGCACAGCTCTTGCTTTTCCTAGCCTGCCAAGAACTTCTGGCCACGCCGTTGAGGCAGCGGCCGGAGCAACAGAATGCAGGCCGGCTCCGCCGGCCAGATTACCGTCCCATGGAGGAAATGAGATGTCAGAGCAAACTCTGAACCTGATAAAAGACAATGAAGTTCGCTGGGTCGACCTGCGCTTCACCGACACCCGCGGCAAGGAACAGCACGTGACCATCCCGTCCAAGGAAGTCGATGAGGACTTTTTTGAAGGCGGCAAGATGTTTGACGGCTCCTCCATCTCGGGCTGGAAGGGCATCAACGATTCCGACATGATCCTGATGCCGGATGACAGCACCTCCATGATCGACCCCTTCACCGACGACGCCACCGTTATCCTGCGCTGCAATGTGGTCGAGCCCACTACCATGCAGGGCTACGACCGCTGCCCCCGCTCCATCGCCCAGCGCGCCGAAGATTACCTGAAGTCCACCGGCATCGGCGACACCGCCTACTTCGGCCCCGAGCCCGAGTTCTTCATCTTCGACGATATCAAGTGGAAGATCGATATGAGTGGCGCCATGCACAAGATCCACTCCGAGGAAGCGGCATGGGTTTCCGGCGAGGCCATCGAGGAAGGCAATATCGGTCACCGCCCGGGCGTCAAGGGCGGCTACTTCCCCGTACCCCCGGTCGATTCGCTGCACGATATCCGTGCCGCCATGTGTACCGCCATGGAGCAGATGGGCCTTGATATCGAGGTTCACCACCACGAAGTCGGCACCGCCGGCCAGTGCGAGATCGGCGTGCGCTTCAACACCCTGGTGAAGAAAGCCGACGAAGTGCAGGTGCTCAAGTACTGCGTGCACAATGTGGCTCACGCCTACGGCAAGACTGCCACTTTCATGCCCAAGCCCATCGTTGGCGACAACGGTTCCGGCATGCACGTGCACCAGTCCATCTCCAAGGACGGCACCAACACTTTCGCCGGTGACGGCTATGCGGGCCTGTCCGAAACAGCGCTCTACTACATGGGCGGGATCATCAAGCACGCCCGTGCCCTGAACGCTTTCACCAACGGCTCCACCAACTCCTACAAGCGTCTGGTGCCGGGCTTTGAAGCGCCGGTTATGCTGGCCTACTCGGCCCGCAACCGCTCCGCCTCGCTGCGTATTCCCTACGAGCCCAATCCCCGCGGCAAGCGTGTGGAAATCCGCTTCCCGGACCCCTCGGCCAACCCCTACCTGTGCTTCGCCGCCCTGATGATGGCCGGCCTGGACGGCATCCAGAACAAGATCCATCCCGGCGAGCCCGCCGACAAGGACCTGTACGACCTGCCCCCGGAAGAAGGCAAGGCAATTCCCACCGTCGCCTCCACCCTGGAGATGGCGCTGGATGCCCTGGATGCCGACCGCGGCTTCCTGACCGCCGGCGGCGTCTTCTCCGATGACATGATCGATGCCTACATCGACCTGAAGCGCGGCGAAATCGAACGCCTCAACATGACCACCCACCCGATTGAGTTCGAGATGTACTACTCCGTGTAAGCACAACCCGGCTCACCAGTGCCCGCTCACCAGCGGGCATTTTTTTGTCCGCCAGCTGGCACCTGGCGCCCCCGGACGAGCGCCCGGGCATCACCCCAAAGGACTCTCCAAGGGCAGGGTTTTCTGCTAGGGTAGGAATCCTGACCACATCGCTTGAGGTAATGGTAAATGACCAGGCTGCCACTGTACGCCCTGCTGCTTGTTTCCCTGGCCGGCAACGCCCAGATTTACAAGACAGTCGACGAGGAGGGCAACGTCAGCTATTCCGATATGCCGACAGCCGGCGGGGCATCAGAGAAGGTGGAAGTACAGCACATCAACACCACCCCACCGCCCCCCACCGCTGCCCCCCGGAGACAGCAGCAGACGGAGGAGGAACCTGCCACCGTAAGCTACCAGCCCGTCATTACCGCGCCGGCAAACGAGACCACCATCCCCATGGGGCCCGGCAATTTTTCGGTGAGCGCCCAGGTGGAGCCGCCACTGGAAGCGGGCGCGGCCCTGCAGCTGTATGTGGATGGCAACCCAGAAGGCGTGCCCCAGGACAGTGCCAGCTGGTCACTGACCAACGTATTTCGCGGCGCCCACGACCTGGAAGTGGCGGTTGTGGATATGAATGGCGAGGAACTGGCACGCTCATCTGCGGTGCGCGTCTATGTGTTGCGCCCCTCCGTCAATTACAAGAATCGCAAGAATTAGGCTGGACAAGCCCACCCATCGAGCGCACCATTATGGTGCGCCAAGAGACCCGTACCTGCCCCCATCGTTCTACCCTGGATTGACCAGGCAGCCCCGGGCCCATGCCATTGGCGTTAAGTAAGTACCCACTATCCCAATTTGGCCCGAAATAGAACGGGCAATTTTTTCTCAGGGTTGCCCCCAATTGTGGCGTTATTTTTGCTTTGAGAAAATAGCCCCAATTGCGGGGTATTGGAGTCGGGACCATCATGGTGCAGGGACAGGACATACTGGACAATATCAGTACCGGGATAATCGCCCTGGACGTTGCCCTGCGAGTCACTGCCGTCAACGCCGCCGGGGAAGCGCTGCTGAAATCCTCGGAAGCCCGCTGCCTGGGCCTGCACGCGGGGCAACTGGTACTGAACTCCGAGGACTGGCTGGCCAACCTGCAGCAGGTGCGCAAGACCAAGGCCCCACTCACCCGCCGCGGCATGCCCGTCACCCTGCACAACGGCCAGGAAATTCACCTGGACATTATCATCACGCCCATGGGGCGCGATGGCTCCCTGCTGATGGAACTGCAGCCTGTTGACCGCCTGCTCAAGATCAGCCGCGAGGAGGGTCTGCTGCACGCCCAGGAGACGACCCGGGCAGTGATCCGCGGCCTGGCCCACGAAATCAAGAACCCCCTGGGCGGGGTGCGTGGCGCCGCGCAGCTACTGGCGCGGGAACTGCCCAACGAGGAGCTGGCGGAATACACCCACGTGATCATCCGCGAGGCCGACCGCCTGCGCGACCTCGTCGACAGGCTGCTGGGGCCGCACCAGCAACTGGAACTGGAGCAGGTCAACATCCATGAAATTCTCGAGCATGTGCGCAACCTGCTGCTCGCCGAATCCGACAACCAGGCCAGCTTCATCCGCGACTATGACCCCAGCCTGCCGGAATTCCCCGGCGATCGCGCCCAATTGATCCAGGTGACCCTGAATATCATGCGCAATGCCCTGCAGGCAGCCGCCGATCCGGAGCAGTGCACGATTACCCTGCGCACCCGGTCACGGCGCCAGTTCACCATCGGCACGACTTTGCACCGGCTGGTCTGCCAGGTGGATATCATCGACAACGGGCCCGGCGTGCCACCCGAAATCGAACACGCTATTTTCGTGCCCATGGTAACCGGGCGGGCCGAGGGCACCGGCCTGGGACTGGCCATTGCCCAGTCGGTCATCAATTACCACGGCGGCTTGCTGGAATGCTGCAGCGAACCGGGCAACACCCGTTTTACCCTCTACCTACCGATGGGACAGGAACATGCACAGGCACAATAAAGTCTGGATAGTGGACGACGACAGCTCGATCCGCTGGGTACTGGAGCGCGCGCTCTCCCAGGCTGGCATAGACAACGAGAGCTTTGCCGATGGCGACCAGCTGCTGCAGCGTATGGAGTCCGACCTACCCGACGTCATCATCAGCGATATCCGCATGCCCGGCACGGACGGCCTGCAACTGCTGTCGCTGATCAGCGAAAAACACCCCAACCTGCCGATCATCATCACCACCGCCCATTCCGACCTGGACAGCGCCGTGGCCTCCTACCAGCGCGGCGCCTTCGAATACCTGCCCAAACCCTTCGACCTGGACGAGGTCATCGCCATCACCGAGCGCGCACTGGCCCAGGCGGGCGAGAAGCGCGGTGACCTGCCGGAGCCGGAGGAGCTGCCGCAGACCGAAATCATCGGCGAAGCCCCCGCCATGCAGGAAGTGTTTCGCGCCATCGGCAGGCTCGCCCAGAGCAATATAACCGTACTGATCAATGGCGAATCCGGTACCGGCAAGGAACTGGTGGCCAGGGCCCTGCACCGGCACAGCCCCCGGGCCCAGAACCCCTTTATCGCCCTGAATATGGCGGCCATTCCCCGCGACCTGATGGAATCGGAACTGTTCGGCCATGAAAAAGGGGCGTTCACCGGCGCCAACACCCGCCGCGCGGGGCGCTTCGAGCAGGCGGACGGCGGCACCCTGTTCCTGGACGAGATCGGGGACATGCCCGCCGAAACCCAGACCCGCCTGCTGCGGGTGTTGTCGGACGGCGAATTCTATCGGGTCGGCGGCCATATCCCGGTGCACAGCAACGTACGTATCATAGCCGCCACCCACCAGGACCTCGAAACCCTGGTGCAGCGCGGGGATTTCCGCGAGGATCTGTTCCACCGCCTGAACGTCATCCGCATCCATATTCCACGCCTGTCCCAGCGCCGCGAGGACATCCCGCGGCTGATGCAGTACTTCTTCCAGCGCGCCGCGGAGGAGTTGGGGGGGGACCCCAAGATCCTGCTGCCGGAGACCGAGGAATTCCTCACCTCGCTGGAGTGGCCCGGCAACGTCCGGCAGCTGGAAAATACCTGTCGCTGGATTACGGTGATGGCCTCCGGGCGCGAAATTCACCTGCGGGACCTGCCGCCGGAACTCGGCAAAAGCCCCGCGACAGCGCCGGAATCGGATCGTGCGGACTGGCGGGAGATGCTGTCCCGGTGGACCCGCAACGAGTTGCGCCAGGGAAAGCACCAGATCCTGATGGAAGCCCTGCCCGCCTTCGAGCAGGTGATGATAGAGGTCGCCCTGGAGCACACCCAGGGCAGGAAGCGCGACGCGGCAGAGCTGCTGGGCTGGGGCCGCAACACCCTGACCCGCAAGATAAAGGAGCTTGGACTCTAGTACCGATATGCGGTTAACCTGAGGCATGCTCAGGATCGTTCTGTACCAGCCGGAAATCCCGCCCAATACCGGCAACATCATTCGCCTGTGCGCCAACACGGGCTGTTCCCTGCACCTGATCGAACCCCTGGGTTTCGACCTGGATGACAGGAAGATGCGCCGCGCCGGGCTGGATTATCGCGAGTATACCCGGGTGCAACTCTACCCCGATCTCGAGGCCTTCCTGCAGCAGAACGACCGTCCCAGGCTGTACGGCGCCAGCAGCAGGGCCACGCGCGCTTACCAGCAGGTCGATTACCGCGCGGGAGACGCGCTCCTGTTCGGGCCGGAGACTCGCGGCCTGCCGGCGCCACTGATCGAGCAACTGGGCGACCAGGGCACGATGCGCATCCCCATGCTGCCGACCAGCCGCAGCCTCAACCTGAGCAATGCCGTAGCCATCGTCGCCTACGAGGCCCTGCGCCAGCTCGGCTTTCCGGGACTGGCCTGAGGCCCCGCGGGGAGGTTGAGCAAATCGTCGCTGCCGGCATCCATGCCTCTCGCGACATACCCCGAGCGCGGACCGGCACTTCCTGTACATAAAAAAAGGGGGCTGCTGCCCCCTTTTCGTCACCAGCCCGGCTGTCAGTGGGTAGCCGGTTCAGCGGCGGCCGGCGCATTCTGCGACTGAGCCAGGGCCTGCTGGTACATGGCGTCGAAGTTGATAGGCGCCAGCATGACGGCGGGGAAGCCCCCCTTGACCGCCAGGGTGTCGATGCACTCGCGAGCGTAGGGGAACAGGATGTTGGGCGCGGTGGTGCCCACGATGCGGCGCAGGTCCTCTTCGCCGAAACCGGTGATGAAGAAGATACCCGCCTGTTGCACCTCGATCAGGAAAGCGGTCTCCTCCTCGATCTTGGCGGTAATGGTGATGGTGAGCACGACCTCGAAATTGCCCGTCTCATCGATCTTCTCGCTCCTGGTGCCCAGGTCCACGTTCACCTGCGGCTGCCACTGCTTCCTGAACACGCCCGGGGTGGCCGGGGACTCCAGGGAAATATCCTTGGTGTAAATGCGCTGTAACGCAAACTGCTGTTGCGGCTGCTCCGCGTTGCCTGCTGCCTGTTCGTCTGCCATGGTGCCTTCCTCCATCGTTATCTTGCTTTAGTAAAACGCTACCGCCGCGCTCAGGATCCCGCCAGTAACGCGTCCAGGCGCCCCTGTTGCTCCAGCAGGGCCAGGTCGTCATAACCCCCCACATGGTGCTCGCCTATCCAGATCTGGGGCACCGTGTACCGGCCGCTGCGCTCGGTCATTTCCCGGCGCAGTTCAGGCTGGGCATCCACGCCGATATCGGTGTAATCGACCTGCTTGGCCTGTAGCAGGCTGCGCGCCCGAATACAGTAGGGACAGAAGCGGGTGCTGTACATGATTACCGGGACTGCCATGACCGGGCCCTAGGATTTGCTGACCGTGGGCAACTGCAGGTTGCCCCATTCCATCATGCCGCCGGTCATTTTGTAGACCCGGGAAAAGCCGGCAGCCTTGAGTTGCTTGCCCGCCGCACCCGACTGCTGGCCCATCTTGCATACCAGCACGATGGGACGGTCGCGGTATTTTTCCAGTTCGGCGATGCGCGCCTGCAGCTTGGCCGCAGGTATGTGCAGCGCCTCGACAATATGCCCCTGCTTGAAATCCGCGGCATCGCGCAGATCCAGAAACACGCCGTGCTCGCTGTTGATCAGGCCTATGGCCTGTTGCGGCGAGACCGATGGACCCGATTTGCGCGCCTCGTGCAGGACCAGCATGACGATGACCACCAGCAAGGCCAGCGTCAGAATCCATTCCTGTGCCAGAAATTCCAGAAATAGTGCCATAGCGAAGCAATCAGTCGTGTTGGGGTAGGGCGTAAACCGGCCGCCAACGGCCGGCTTGCTCGAAAAGGCCGGAAGTATACAGGGTAGCGGTGGGCGCAACCAGCCCAGCTGGCGCGGCTGCCGGCACCGGTGTCACGCCGGGACGGGCGCCAGATAGGCAATGCGCGGCCCGCCGGGACGCGCTAAAATGGCCCCTTTTGAGTCACTGCGCAAGCCACCGCCTGGCAGTGCTGCAGCGCCCGTTTCTGCGAGAGTAAAGATGTCTGACGGCAACAAGAAAACCACGGTCCTGATTATCCTGGATGGCTGGGGTCACCGCGAGGAGACCCGGGACAATGCCATTGCCCAGGCCGACACGCCGGTATGGGACCGGCTGTGGAGCCAGTACCCTCATACGGTTATCTCGGGTTCCGGGCTGGACGTCGGGCTCCCCGCAGGCCAGATGGGCAACTCCGAGGTGGGCCATATGAGCCTGGGGGCGGGCAGGGTGATCTACCAGAACATCACCCGCATCGACAAGGCGATCGAGGACGGTAGCTTTGACCAAAACCCGGCGTATTGCGCGGCCATAGACAAAGCCACCGCGGCCGGCGGCGCCGTGCATGTTTTTGGCCTGCTTTCGCCAGGGGGAGTGCACAGTCACGAGCGGCAGATTTTCGCCGCACTGCGGCTGGCGGCGAGCCGGGGAGCGAAAAAAGTCTATCTGCACGCTTTCCTGGACGGCCGCGACACGCCGCCGCGCAGCGCCGCCCCGTCCCTGCAGCAGGCCCAGCAGCTGTTCACTGAACTGGGCTGTGGCAGGGTTGCGAGCATCAGCGGGCGCTACTATGCCATGGACAGGGACAACAACTGGGAACGGGTGGAAAAAGCCTACCGCATGCTGACCGAGGGCGAGGCCGAGCACTGGGCGGCTACTGCAGTGGCCGGCCTGGAGGAGGCCTACCGGCGCGGCGAGAACGACGAGTTCGTGCTGCCCACAGTTATCCATGCAGAGGGAGAGACCCCGGCCCTGGTGGGCGACAACGACAGCATACTGTTCATGAATTTCCGCGCCGACCGGGCCCGCCAGCTGACCCGCGCCTTCGTGCAGCCGGACTTCAGCGGTTTCGAGCGCAAAATCGTGCCCAAACTGGCGGATTTCGTGATGACCACGGAATACGCCGCCGATCTCCCCGCCAGCTGCGCCTTCGCGGCCCAGCCGCTGACCAACGTGCTGGGAGACTACCTCGCCCAGCGCGGCCTGACGCAGCTGCGCATCGCCGAGACCGAGAAATATGCCCATGTGACATTCTTCTTCAGCGGCGGTCGCGAGGAGCCCTTCCCGGGGGAAGACCGGGAGCTCATTCCCTCACCGGAGGTGGCCACCTACGACCTGCAACCGCAGATGAGCGCGCCGGAGTTGACCGACAAGCTGGTGGCCGCTATTCGCTCGGGCAAGTACGATCTTATCGTCTGCAACTATGCCAACGGCGATATGGTGGGACACACGGGCGTATTTGCCGCGGCAGTAAAGGCCGCAGAGGCGCTGGACGAATGCCTGGGCCGGGTCGAGCAAGCCGTGCTGGAGACCGGTGGCGAGGCACTGATCACCGCCGACCACGGCAACTGTGAGCAGATGCTGGACTACGAAACCGGCCAGCTGCACACCCAGCACACCACCGAACTGGTGCCGCTGGTGTACATAGGCCGGCGCCCACTGCGGCTGGCCCCGGCCGGTGGCAAGCTGGCTGACATCGCCCCCACCCTGCTCGGCCTGATGGCCCTGCCGCAGCCCGAGGAAATGTCCGGGACCAACCTGGCAGAGCCTGCCGCCTAGGCTCCCCGTGGCCGCCGTCTATCGCGCACTGGCCGTCGCCCTGCTGGGACTGGTCGTCGCCGGTCCGGTGGGGGGCCAGTCGGAGCAGGCCTCCGAGCAGGAGACCCGCGCCCGGCTGGAGCGCCTGCAGCGCGACATCAAGGAGATCAACGCGGAGATATCCCGCGACAACCAGCGCAAGAGCAAGCTGCAGGAACAGTTGCGGCAGGCGGAAGTGGCGTTGGGCGCGTTGCAGCGGGACATCGCCGCCAACCAGCGGGCCATCGCCGCCAGCGAGGCGGAGCTGGACGGCCTGCAAGCGCAGCGGGTAGACCTGGAGCAGGCCCGCAACGCCCAGCAGGCACGCATCGCGCTGGAGCTCAAAACCGCCTGGCAAATGGGGCAGCAGGGCCAGGTCAAGGTACTGCTGAACCAGGAAGACCCCCACACGGTGGCGCGGGCCATGGCCTACTACCAATACTTTTTCAGGGCCCGCAACGACCTGGTAGGTCGGTACCGCGAAACCCTGGAAGAACTGCGGGAGCTCGAGGAGCGTATCGCCGGAACCCTTGACCAGCAGGCGGCCCAGCAGGCAGAACTGGAACAACAGCAGGCCCAGCTGGAAACGGCCCAGGCAGCGCGGAAGGAAACGGTGGCCAGCCTCAGCACCAGCATCGAGAGCAAGGCGGAGAAGCTGAAGCAACTGGAGCAGGACCGCAAGGAACTGGAAAAGCTGCTGGAGGCCATAGCCCGGGCCGTGGCCGACCTCGAAGTCCCGGAGCACTACCAGCCTTTCAAGGCCGCCCGGGGCAAGATGCCCTGGCCGCTGGCCGCTAAACGGGTCAACAACTTCGGCCGCCCGCGCAACGAGGGCAAGATGCGCTGGCAGGGCGTGACGATCCCGGCCAGGGAGGGCAGCAAGGTCAACGCCATCCACCACGGCCGGGTGGTCTATGCCGACTGGCTGCGCGGCTCGGGCCTGCTGCTGATCATCGACCACGGCGACGGCTATATGAGCCTTTACGCCCACAACCAGAGCCTGTTGCGGGAGGTCGGGGAGTGGGTCAAGGCGGGCACCCCCGTCAGCACTGTCGGCAACAGCGGCGGGCAGGAACAGGCCGCCCTGTATTTCGAAATACGCCACCAGGGCAAACCCGTCAATCCCGCCAGCTGGTGCCGGGACTGAGGCGCCCGTGACCGGTTCACGGGGACTTTCATATCGCGCCCCACAATGGGTTAAACTAGCCCTCCCTTGCCATCCACTCGGCCCCGGGCCATTTCGGCGGTACCCATGCCCAGCTCAGCACCATTGACTAGATTCCTGTTCGCTACTGTCGCGGGGCTGGCCCTGCAGGCCGCGCCCGCGCAACTGCTGGCGAATGAAGCAGAGGGCCAGCTGCCCCTGGAAGAACTGCGCACCTTCGCCGATGTCTACAACCAGATCCGGGCGGGCTACGTCAACGAGATAGACGACAGCACCCTGCTGGAATACGCCATCCAGGGCATGCTCACGGGTCTCGACCCCCACTCCGTGTACCTCACCAAGGACGACTTCAGCGATCTCAAGGAAGGCACCTCGGGAGAGTTCACCGGCCTGGGGCTGGAGGTGGGCATGCAGGACGGGTACGTCACCGTGATCGCGCCCATCGACGGCTCACCGGCCGCCGCCGCCGACCTGCAGAGCGGCGATGTCATCCTCAAGCTGGACAACGTGCCGATAAAGGGGCTCAGCCTCGGCGAGGCCATCGAAAAAATGCGCGGCCCCAAGGGCAGCAAGATCGAGCTGACCCTGGGCCGCCCGGGCACCAGCCAGCCGTTTACCGTCACCCTGACCCGCGACACCATCAAGATGGCCAGCGTGCGGGAGCGCCTCCTGGAACCCGGCTACGGCTACATCCGCATCGCCCAGTTCCAGCTCGCCACCGGCGAGGATGTTGCCAAGGCCCTGGAGAAGCTGCAGGCCAAAGGCCCCCTGAAGGGACTGGTGCTGGATTTGCGCAACAACCCGGGCGGGGTCTTGAGCGCCAGCGTCGATGTGGCGGGCCTGTTCCTCGATGGTGGAACCGTGGTCTACACCGAGGGACGCCTGCCCAACTCGGACATGAACTTTGACGCCAGGCCGGGGGACGCCAGCGACAATACGCCTCTGGTAGTGCTGATCAACGCCGGCTCCGCCAGCGCCTCGGAGATCGTGGCCGGGGCCCTGCAGGATCGCGGCCGCGCGGTGGTGATGGGCAGCGACAGTTTCGGCAAGGGCTCGGTGCAGACCATCCTGCCGCTGTCGGACTCCCGCGCCGTGAAACTCACCACCGCGCTGTACTTCACCCCCAACGGCCGTTCCATACAGGCCGAGGGCATCGTGCCGGACATTCCCGTGGAGCGCGCCAGGGTAACCGCCTACGACAGCGCCGGGCAGGTTACCGAGGCCGACCTGTCCGGCCACCTCAGCAATGGCAGCGGCAACAAATCGCGGGGGGCATCCAGCAAGGTGGCCAGCGAATTACTGGCCAGCGACAACCAGCTGTACGAGGCGCTGACCCTGCTCAAGGGGATCAATATCCTGGGCATGCGCACCCGGAAGACCGGGAGTGAGTAGGTCTGGTGCGGACTTACAGGCGCACCTCGATACCGCGGGCGGCCATGTACGCCTTGGCCTCGGGCACGGTGTATTCGCCGAAGTGGAAAATACTGGCGGCCAGCACCGCGTCGGCGCCGCCCAACAGGATGCCGTCCACCAGGTGATCCAGGTTGCCCACCCCGCCCGAGGCGATCACCGGGATCTCTATCGCCTCGGTGATGGCGCGGGTCACCCCCAGGTCGAAGCCGTTTTTGGTGCCGTCGCGGTCCATGCTGGTGAGCAGTATCTCACCGGCACCGAGCTCGGCCATGCGCACCGCCCAGGCCACCGCGTCCAGGCCGGTGGGGCGGCGCCCGCCGTGGGTGAAGATCTCCCAGCGCGGCCTGCCCTCCACGTCGTCCACCCGCTTGGCATCAATCGCCACCACGATGCACTGGGAGCCGAAGCGCTCGGCGGATTCGCGCACCAGCTCGGGGTTGTGAATGGCGGCGGTGTTGATACTCACCTTGTCGGCACCGGCATTGAGCATGGTGCGGATATCCTGCACCGTGCGGATGCCGCCGCCCACGGTCAGGGGGATGAACACTTCCTCCGCGATCTTCTCCACCGTGTGCACGGTGGTGTCGCGACCCTCGTGGCTGGCGGTGATGTCCAGGAAGGTGATCTCGTCGGCACCCTGCTCGTTGTAGCGGATGGCGATCTCCACCGGGTCGCCGGCATCGCGGATATCGACGAAATTGACGCCCTTCACCACCCGGCCGTTCTCCACGTCCAGGCAGGGGATGATGCGCTTGGCCAGCCCCATGCTCAGCCCTCGCCAGCGCCGGGGGCGTCGCACAGCCGCTGGGCCTCGGCCACGTCCAGGGTGCCCTCGTAGATCGCGCGCCCGGTGATGGCGCCACAGATCCCATGGTCGGCCACCGCGCGCAGGGCGCGGATGTCGTCCAGGTTGGTGATGCCGCCCGAGGCGATCACCGGGATGGTGGAAGCCCGCGCCATGGCGAGGGTGGCCTCGACATTGACGCCCTGCATCATGCCGTCGCGGGCGATGTCCGTGTAGACGATGGCGGACACGCCGTCGGATTCAAACTGCCGGGCCAGGTCGGCGGCCTGCAGCCGGGACACTTCCGCCCAGCCATCGGTGGCCACCAGGCCGTCCTTGGCGTCCAGCCCCACGATGATGTGCCCGGGAAAAGCAGCGCAGGCCTCAGCCACGAAAGCCGGCTCCTTGACCGCTTTGGTGCCGATGATCACATAGCTGACCCCGGCCCTGAGGTAATGCTCTATGGTCTCCAGGCTGCGGATTCCGCCGCCGATCTGGATGGGTAGCTGCGGCCAGGCGGCGGCGATGGCGGTGACCACCTCGCCATTGACCGGCTCACCGGCAAAGGCGCCGTTCAGGTCCACCAGGTGCAGGCGACGGCAGCCCGCGTCCACCCAGCGCCGGGCCATGGCTACCGGGTCGTCGGAGAAGACCGTGCTGTCTTCCATCAGGCCCTGGCGCAGGCGCACGCACTGGCCGTCTTTGAGGTCGATCGCGGGAATAATCAGCATTTGCCGTTCCACTCCAGAAAATTGCGCAACAATTGCAGGCCCGCGGTATGGCTTTTTTCCGGGTGAAACTGCACTGCGAACAGATTGTCCCTGGCCAGGGCGGCGTCGGCGCAAACGCCGTAGTCCACGCTGCCGGCCACCAGCTCCCGCTGCACCGCGTCCACGTAATAACTGTGCACGAAGTAGAACCGGGTGCCATCGGCAATGCCCTGCCACAGGGGGTGGTCCCGGGTCTGGCGCACCTCGTTCCAGCCCATGTGGGGCACCTTCAGCCGTTGACCGTCGGCGCCCACCAGCGGATTGCCGAAATAGCGGACCTCGCCGGGAATCACATTCAGGCAGGGCACCCCACCGTTTTCCTCGGAGTGGGTCATAAGGGCCTGCATCCCCACGCAGATAGCCAGCACCGGCTTGTGCTGCCCCACCAGTGCATCCGCCAGTAACTGGTCGCACTCCAGCCGGCGGATTTCCGCCATGCAATCGCGTATGGCGCCCACGCCCGGGAATACCACCCGGTCGGCGGCGCGAATCTGCCGGGCATCATGGGTGACCACGACCTTGTCCGCACCCGCGTGCGCCAGCGCGCTGGCCACGGAGTGCAGGTTGCCCATGCCGTAATCGATAACGGCTACTACGCCACTCATACCGCCTGCCGCCCTACAGCACGCCCTTGGTGGAAGGCGTAGCGCCCGCCATGCGGGCGTCCTCCGCCAGGGCCATGCGCAGGGCGCGGCCGAAGGCCTTGAATACCGTCTCGGCCTGGTGGTGGCTGTTGTCGCCGCGCAGGTTGTCGATGTGCAGGGTTACCTGGGCGTGATTGACGAAGCCCTGGAAAAACTCCAGGAACAGGTCGACGTCGAAACCGCCCACCGCCGCACGGGTGAAGGGAATGTTGTATTCCAGGCCTGGTCGGCCCGAGAAATCCACCACCACCCGCGACAGGGCCTCGTCCAGCGGCACATAGGCGTGCCCGTAACGATAGATGCCTTTCTTGTCACCCACCGCGGCGGCGACCGCCTGCCCCAGGGTGATGCCGATATCCTCTACGGTGTGGTGGTCATCGATATGCAGGTCGCCACTGGCCCTGATCGCCAGGTCGATGAGGCCGTGCCGGGCGATCTGGTCCAGCATGTGCTCCAGGAAGGGCACGCCGGTATCGAACTCCGTTTTGCCGGAGCCATCGAGGTTCACCGAGACGGTGATCCGCGTCTCCAGCGTGTTTCGTTCTACAGTGGCTTCGCGCTGCGCCATCGGTCTCTCCACATACGGGGGCGACTCCCCGCAAAAGCGGGCCATTATAGAAGAATGCGGGGCCCGAGGCACCTGTGGCTAATTCACTGGCGAATTCCGCTGATCGCCATTACCCTGTGGGCCGGATGCAGCCCACTCATACCGCCCTATGACCACCAGAACCGACGCGCCAGACCCCTTCGCCAGGCGCGTGCTGGACTGGTTCGACCGGCACGGTCGCAAGGACCTGCCCTGGCAGGCGGACACCACCCCCTACCGGGTGTGGGTCTCGGAGATCATGCTGCAGCAAACCCAGGTAAAAACGGTAATTCCCTATTTCCAGCGCTTCATGCAGGCCTTTCCCACGGTGCAGGACCTGGCGGCGGCCCCCCTGGATGAGGTGTTGCACCACTGGACCGGCCTGGGCTATTACGCCCGCGGGCGCAACCTGCACCGCGCCGCCATCCAGGTCTGCGAGCAGCTGGGCGGCCGCTTCCCGGACACCGTGGAGGGCCTGTGCGAGCTGCCTGGTATCGGCCGCTCCACCGCCGGGGCCATTGTCAGCATCGCCTTCGGCAAGCCGGCGGTGATTCTCGACGGCAACGTCAAGCGGGTACTGGCCCGCCACGGGGCGGTCGCGGGCTGGCCCGGGGAGCGAGCCGTCCACGACCGGCTGTGGGAGCTTGCCGGGCTGTACACCCCCGGGCAGCGCAGCGCCGACTACAGCCAGGCCATGATGGACCTGGGCGCCACCCTGTGTACCCGCACCGCACCCGCCTGCGAGCGCTGCCCGCTGCAGGCCGACTGCCGGGCGCTGGCCGCGGGCCAGCAAAGAGCCTTTCCGGGCAGCAAGCCGCGCAAGGCTCTGCCAGTGAGAACCACAACCTTTGTCATGGCCCAGGCGGCCAACGGCGATATCTGGCTGGAGCGGCGCCCGGACAGCGGCATCTGGGGCGGTCTGTGGTGCTTCCCGGAACTCCCCGACCCGACCTGCGCCGCCGCCTGGTGTATGGATCGCTGGGGTGTCGAACCGGCCACCGTGGAGGCCTGGCCGGCGTTTCGCCACACCTTCAGCCACTACCATCTGGATATCAGCCCGGTGCAGGTCAGGCTGTCCGGCTCCCCGGGGAGCGTCATGGAAGCCCCGGACCAGCTCTGGTATAACAGCGGACAACCCGCCGCGGTGGGCCTGGCCGCTCCGGTGGCCGGCCTGCTGGCCCGGCTCGCCTGATCACCCGTTTCTGGAGCACCCACCCCATGGCCCGCACCGTTTTCTGCAAGAAGTACCAGCGCGAACTGGAGGGGTTGGATGCCCCGCCCTATCCCGGCCCCCGGGGCCAGGAGATTTTCGAGTCGGTATCCAGGCGGGCCTGGCAGGACTGGCAGGCGCACCAGACCATGCTGATCAACGAGAAACACCTCAGCCTGGCGGACCCCGCGGCCCGCAAGTACCTGCAGCAGGAGATGGACAAGTTCCTGGCCGGGGAGGACTACGATCGGGCGGAGGGCTATGTGCCGCCCGGGGAGTGAGCAGTATGGCCGGGCCTACCCCGTCCAGGCCCATCCTGGCCGGGCCTCTCCTGGCCGGGCCTGTCCTGGCCGGGCCTTTCCTGGCCGGGCCTTGACTCAAATGGCCGCTGCGGGTTTAATACGCGCCTCTCGCAGTTCGCGAATCCGCCCGGATAGCTCAGTCGGTAGAGCAGGGGATTGAAAATCCCCGTGTCGGCAGTTCGATTCTGTCTCCGGGCACCATCTCCCAAAGAGTTCACAGAAATTCCGCCACGGTGTGTCGGCCCCGGGACGCCGGACGGTTGATTCTTCCTCCGGGCACCATTTTCCGTAGCTAGCGTATTTGAATGTACATTACCTTTTTGCCAGCCGGGTCCGAACCGTACCGCACTTCTACCTCCCGACCACTGGTAGCTTCAGCCAGGCGATCAACGACCTCGAAGCCATCAGCACCTGCGTCCCGGGCCTGCAATGAATCAGACTGCGAATAGGTGACCTTACAGATCGTGCCCCTGCATTCCATATCGCTGACATCGATTCCTTCGGCAGTGTACAGGGTATCGCTTATCGTTTCTTCGAAGTCACCGAGAGGCACCCCGGTGTCGTTTTCAAAGTCGATTTCGGCCTGGGCACTTTGGGTATGGGACAGCGAGGAACCCGCAGCGGCGAGGTGGGTCACCTCCGTAAGCTTCTTCTCGAATTCACCGCCGGCCCTTCTGCTCGCCACCGGGCCCGAGGCCAATAGCTCTGCCAAGGTGTGCTCGATCTCATCGAGCCGCTTTGCCAACCCCAAAGACTCGGCGCCGCCATCATTGACAATACCACGACTGACAGGCGCCCCGGTTCTCGCCAGTTGACCGCGCAGCTCCACCACCTGCCTTCGCAGCATTTCTATTGATTCAACATTAGCGTTGATCAAGGGTGCCAACTCTGCGGTGCGGGAGGTCGATGGTGGCCAGAGCATTTCCTGAACAGCTTGCAACCCAAGTACTGCACCTACGGACACCAGCGATGCGATTACCACTGCACTGTTGACACTCGTCATCGCGGAGCGACCATCAATACCAGCCGACCAGGCCCACCTGTCCACGTGGAGGGAGAATACATCTTGTGCTCAGGTAGTTACTTTCATCCAACAGGACAACCCCGGTCCAGGCGATGGGGCCCACCGTAAACGCAGGAAGGTTTAACGCCTTGCCAATTGACCTGACCAGATTGTTGCCGAGGTCATACTCTTCCAGCGCACAGGAGAATTTCTGGGTAGAATCGGTGCCATTTCCAACCCGGACAACGACATCATAAAACTCTTCCCCATAGGGAATTTCCACAGGACACACCACCGGAAAGGTGGCGTTTGAGGCCAGGTTTACTGCGATACCATCCTGTTGCCGAAAATAGAGGCGGGTCTCCTCACCGCCGGGATTCTTCGGAGCACACACATACCCGTTGGTTATAGTCTGTGCGGTAACACCCCCGGCCCAGCCAGCAAGCAGCAACGAGACAACTGGCGCACTAATCCACTTTTTCATATTTTTCCTCTTTATACTTTTACGTTTTAAAAAGTCGGCGGGCAACCTATACATCCCCACGCATTATACGATGCCATGAGCGAAAACTTATGTGACCTTCATCATATTTGCGCCACAATCGCCGCGACCCCAGCCGCCGCTTGCTGTTCCTGTGTCACTCGAGTTTGAACACGCGCTGCGCATTCTTCCCCAGGAACAGCTGCCGGACCTCGTCGGAGAGCCCCGCATCATCCAGGCCATCGAGGGCCTTTTCCGGTGAGATCATCGGGTAGTTGGTGCCGAACAGCACCTTGTGCCGGCCGTGCTCGCGCATGAAACGCAGCAGTTCCGGCGGGTACCGCTTCACGGTGTAGGCCGAGGTATCGATATAGACGTTGAGGTGCTTGGTGGCCACCGCGATGGCCTCTTCCGTCCACGGGTAGCCGATGTGCCCCCCGACGATGACCAGTTCGGGGAAATCCAGGGCCACCTGGTCCAGGTAGATGGGCCGACCCACCTCCGAGGGCATCAGCGGGCCCGTGTGGCCGATCTGGGTGCAAAACGGCACCCCCTCTTCCGCGCAGGCCACGTATACCGGATAGAAACGGCGGTCGGTGGGTGGCATCTCACACAGCCAGGGCAGTACCCGGATTGCCTTGAAGCCGTATTCCCTGACGCAGCGGCGCACTTCCGCCACCGCCTCCATGGGCCTGGATATGTCTACCGAACCCACACCGATCAGGCGCTCGGGGGCCTCGCTGACGAACCCGGCAACCTCCTCGTTGGATATCAGGTCCCTGCCCGGCGCCTGCCAGGCGCTTATCAGCATCCTGTCAACCCCGGCGCTGTCCATCTGCGCCACCGTCAGGGCCACGGGCAGCTCTTGCTGCGGCACGGCCTGCCTGGTCCAGCGCCGCAGGGAGGCAAATATCGGGCTCTGGATATGGCGCAGGGTCGGGTGCTGGCCCCAGGCGTCGATAATCATGGAATATTTCCTCCAATATAAACTTGTGCTCTCGGCCCCTGCGCCTGGAAATCCTCGTTGCCAAACGGACCGACCCCGCCCTACCGGGCTGCAGGCCCCGCTGGCGGGGCACAACCCAAATACCCCGCGGGGTTTAGCAGGGGGGGGCGCAGGTCAGTCGTACACGACGCGGATCAACCTGCTGCCGTCGGTATGCTCGAACTTGCGGCCGTAGATTTCCAGCGAGGTGGTCTCCTCGTAACTCAGCTCGTCGCCGGACACCCTCAGGGTCATGCGAAAGGCGGTGGTCTTCGCCTTTTCCAGCATAAAGGGGGACTGCACCACGCCGAAGGTGTCGCTGCCGGCGGTCGCCTCCACCTGGAAGATGCTCTCGTCGCCCTGCTGTTCCAGCTTGCCGCCGGCCAGCACGCAGACCGCCCGCGGGATGGACAGTGAGTGCACGATCATCCCGGTCGCCGGCTCGTAGATCCAGTGCCCTGTCTGGTCGTGGAATATCTTGCCGTTTTTACGCTTGCGCACCAGCTGGTGGTAGCGCACGGTAACCAGGTTCTGTTCCTCGGCGTTCTCGGCCGGCCCCGAGGGCATGAAAGTGATCTCGTCATAGTACGCGAGCTTGTCCTCGCCCTCGGGCTCGGGCGCCACGTCCAGGCCTTTCTCTCCCCGCCAGCTACCAATCAGTTGGTACAGTGGCCCATAGTCGACACCATTGATGCTTGTGCTCAAGCGGTTCTCTCCTGATTTCCATTGCCAAAATTAAAAGCTTCCCCCGGCAGCTACGCCGGCGCCGGTTCATACTATCGGAGTTGGCCGCGCAGTTCGATTCTGTCTCCGGGCACGGTTTCCACCCGGCCGCCGCGCGGGTCACACTCGCAACTTTTTCCCTGTTGCCCGCTGGTAAGCACCAATCCGCAGTGCCAGCACCAGCAGGCAGGCCAGCAACATCCAGGCCGTGCCGGCACTGGGTGGCAGCGTGGTTGCCAGGAAAATCAGCCAGATGTAATAGCTGCCGACCCTGTGCAGCCGCCGCCAGCGCCTGGGCCCAAGCCTGCGTACCGAGGCATCGTTGGAGGTCACGGTCATCAGCGCCAGGAAGGCATAGGCGATCACACCGGGCACCAGGGTGGCGGGCTCCCGCGCCTGGCCTGCCACCAGGGTGATACTGGACAGTACCAGCGCCAGGTGGGTGAAGTGCACCATGGCGAAACCCAGGCCGAGGTAGCGCCGGTTGCGCAGCAGAAAACGGGTGCCGGCGTTCGGCAGCAGCCGCGCCAGGCTGGAGGCGGCAAAGGCCAGTGCGAACAGGATGAAGGCGACATCGGCGGTGGGGCTCATCAGCAGCGGCAGCGCGGCGAGGTAGCCGCCCGCCGTGGCGATCGCCAGCAGCACGCCCGCCGCCAGCAACAGGGCGAGGGGGATCAGTAACCTGCTGCCCTCAAGCCGCGCCGCCACGGTCGCCCGCTCCCTGCTGGCGGACGATGATCGCCTGGCGAAACGCCTCGGGAATGGGGGTGGATTTGCGGGTTTGCTTGTCGGTAAACACCTGGGTGAAGGAGCCCCTGGCCAACAGCGTGCCGCTGGCGTCGTTGTACAGCTCGAAGCTGACGTCGGCGCTGCTGTTGCCCAGCCGCGAATAACCCACACACACCCGCACTGTATCGAACGCCTTACACTCGTCGAGATAGCTGCAGTTGAGGTTGACCGTGAATATGAAGCAGGGCGCCTCGCCGGGGTTCATGGCACTGAAGCCCAGTTCCTCCATGTAATGCCCAACAACTTCATCCGCATAGACCAGGTAGTTGGCGAAATAGAGGTGGCCCTGGGCATCGGTATCGCTGAAGCGAACCCGCACCAGGTCACTGAAGGGCAAGTTAGTGCTCATTGCCTGTTGGTTCTCCCTGAAGCAATTGATCCTGGTTAATGTGCGTCACTTACTTAACGCGCGTCCTTCAATGCGACTTCCTGGCGCGGGCTGGCCAGGGTGATGCCATGTTCCTGGCGCGCCAGTGCCAGCAGCCGCAACCAGAGCTCGCTCTGCACCGGCAGGAAGTCCGCGTTGTTCACCCAGCAATACAGGGTCAGCGCCACGCCTGTTGCATCGGCGTTTAGTACATAGGTTGCCGGAGCGGGATCGGCCAGGACCCTGGGCTCGGCGGTCACCACCTCCAGCACGCGAGCCGCAGCGGCGGCCGGGTCGGTATCGAGCGCGATAAGCAGCTTCAGCTCTATACGCCGGGTGGGCGTGTAGCTGAAGTTCTGGATACGGGAAGCCATTACCAGCGCATTGGGCAGGAACACGATCGTGCCGTCGAACTTGCGCAGGGTGGTGTGAAAGCTGGATATGGAATCCACGATACCCGTCACGCCCCCGGTCTCTATCATATGGCCGGGGATGAATGGCAGCTTGGGCAGGAAGGGAAGGAGGAAGTAGACCAACACCGCGCCGAACAGCACCAGCAGGACGGCTATCTGCCCGAAGCCAGCGGTATCGAAACCGGCCCGCTTGAGGGCGATCAGCGCCGTGACGACCAGCACCAGAACGTAGAGCGCGCCAAAAACCACCCTGGCCAGGCGTGCATTGGGAAGATAGGGATAGAGAAACCGCGATGCCAGCTTGTGCAGGACAAATACCGACAGCATGCCGATAACAATGAAATACAGGCTGTCGATGACTATATAGCCGTACTGATTCAGCGCCTCGCCGATAATGTCGGAGTTTTGCCGGACATACTCGATGGGGTGGCTCAGGTCCGTTTTCGCTTCCACGGCGACGCTCCCGGATAGTGTGCAGGCCAAAGTATACCCGGCGGCAGCGCCCACGCCAGCAATGCAGAAAACCGGATATAGCGGTAAAGTAAGGCCACATAATAATGCAGGAGCACCGGGACAGTGCTACTCGTCTTTCTCGTCAACATGTTGGTCATCGCGACAGCGGTCATGATTCACTACGAGTTCATGTACCGCTTCACCGTTGCCATGCCCCGGCTGAAGATTCGCCACCGCTTTCGCATCGTGCTGGGCGTATTCGGCGCGCTGGTGGCCCATGCGCTGGAAGTGTGGATTTTCGCCTTCTCTTTCTACTTCATGCACAACTCCGATGGCTGGGGCAGCCTGCACGGGAACTTCGAGGGCAGCCTGCTGGACTGCGTGTATTTTTCCTTCACCACCTATACTACCCTGGGGTTCGGTGACATCCAGCCCAGGGGCGACCTGCGCTTCCTCACCGGCCTGGAATCACTGACGGGCCTGCTGCTCATCACCTGGACGGCGTCATTCCTGTACCTGGAAATGACCCGCTACTGGGACAGGGACTGACGCCATGTCGATAACCGTGCGCCATCCGGCCGCCAGCAGCACGCCCCCCCGGCTAGCCCCATGAAATACGCCTGGCTGGCCATTTTTTCCCTTACCCTGCTGTGGTCGGGGATTCGCCCCCACGACTACCCGACCTGGGCGCTGGAAGTGGCGCCGGCAGTGATCGGCTTCATCCTGCTGGTCGTCACCCGGCATAGCTTTCCCCTCACTCCCTTGCTCTACAGCCTGATCCTGCTGCACTGCGTGGTGCTCATGGTGGGCGGACACTACACCTATGCCAGGGTACCGCTGGTCGAGGAGTTGAACCCGCTGTTTGGCTGGGAGCGCAATAACTACGACAAACTGGGCCACTTCATGCAGGGTTTCGTACCGGCGATACTGGCCAGGGAGATACTCATACGCAAGGCAGTGGTATCGTCGCCCGGCTGGCGCAACCTGTTCATCATCAGTGTCTGCCTGGGTTTTTCGGCATTCTATGAACTGCTGGAATGGGCCGTGGCGATTGCTGCAGGCGCCTCCTCAGAGGCGTTCCTGGCCACCCAGGGCTACGAGTGGGACACCCAGTCCGATATGGCGATGGCGCTGCTGGGTTGTGTCGCAGCCCTGTTGCTGCTGCCCGGCACCCACGACCGCCAGCTCGGCAAACTGGCGGATTCAAGGTAAATATGCCCTGAATTCGCCGTCCCGAGCCGCTTACACTGGGACGATACGGTGCTATCTTTAGCCAGGTTAACAATAATAAGCGGACCGACAGCTCCTTGAAACTCACCGCCGCCTCACTCAATAACCCCGCCGCCGTTATCGTGGCCGTCACCATCGTCATGATCTTCGGGGTCGCCAGCCTCACCCGGCTGCCGGTGCAGCTGTTCCCGGACATCGAGAACCCGCGCATCGCCATCCAGACCGGCTGGCGCGCCGCCTCGCCCCGGGAAATCGAATCGGAAATCATCGAGCCCATTGAATCCGTCCTGCGGGGCCTGCCCGACCTGAAAGTAATGGAGGCCGTGGCCAACCCCGGCGAGGGCTGGGTCAATCTGGAGTTCGGCCTGTCCACTGATATGCAGCGTACCCTGATCGAGGTGATCTCGCGCATGAACCGGCTGGACCCGCTGCCCCGGGACGCGACCCAGCCGCTGATCATGCTGGGGGGCAATACCGGCGATACCCCGGCGCTGACCTATTTCTTCCTGCAACTGTTGCCGGGCACCCCGGGGCAGGTGCACGATTACATCCAGTTTCTGGAAGATACGGTGAGGCCCGCCCTCGAAGTGGTTCCCGGGGTCGCCCGGGTGGACGTTTCCGGCGGGCAGCTGGGCAATACCCAGGAACTGGAAATCCTCTTCGATCCCTACAAGTCCGCCGAGCTGGGTATTCCCCTGCCGGAGACCGCCGCCCGCCTGGGCCAGGCCAACGACGTCAGCGGCGGTTTCGTGGAAGTAGGCCGCAGGCAGTACACGGTGCGCTTCACCGGCCGCTACGAGCCGGACGAGTTGGAGAACTTCGTGCTGGAGTGGCGCGACGGCCGGCCAATAAGACTGGGGGATATCGCCGAAATCGAGGTGACCCGGGGCGAACACGTCCTCACCAATATCCAGAACGGCAACCCCGCCATCTCCATTCGGGTGGACAAGGAGAGCGGCGCCAACGCCCTGCAAACTCTCAACGAGGTCAAGGAGGTGGTGGCGCGCCTCAATGCCAATGAGCTGGCACAGCGCGGCCTGGTCATGGCCCAGTCCTTCGATGCCTCGGTGTTCATCAACCGGGCGATCACCCTGGTGTCAGGCAATATCGTGCTGGGCATTTTCCTCGCCGTCGGCGTGCTGTGGTGGTTCCTGCGGCGCATCCGCGCCACACTGATCATTGCCGTGGCCATTCCCATATCGCTGTTCACCACCTTCATCATGCTGGGGCTCACCGGGCGCACGCTCAACGTCATCTCCCTGGCAGGACTGGCCTTCGCCGTCGGCATGGTGCTGGATGCCGCCATCGTTGTGGTGGAGAACGTGGTGCGCCTGCGAGAGCGGGGCCTGTCGGCTACCGAGGCGTCTCTGGAAGGTGCCAGCCAGGTGTGGGGGGCGCTACTGGCCTCTACCGCCACCACGGTGGCCATTTTCCTGCCGGTACTGTTCATGCGCGAGGTGGAGGGCCAGCTGTTTGCCGACCTGGCCATCACTATCGCCATCGCCGTGATCGTGTCCACCCTGGTGGCGGTCACCATCATGCCCCTGGCGGCGCAGGCCTGGCTGCGGGGCGAAAACCTGCGAGACCCCAACGCCGGGCTGTGGCGACGCATCACCGCTTTTGTGATGCGGATTACCGGCAGCCCCGGCAAGCGCAGGGCCATTGTTGCCGGCCTGGTCAGCCTGCCCCTGGCCTGTGCAGCGGCGCTGCTGCCTGAACTGGACTACCTGCCCCCGGTCAAGCGCGACGCAGTGGATGCCTATTTCTGGTACCCGCCGGGAGCGGGAGAGGGCACCATCGCCCGGGAGTACGTGGAAGTGCTCACCGAGCGTATTGCGCCCTACATGAGCGGTGAGCGCGAGCCGGCCCTGAAAAACTACTACATCCTGACCTGGCCAGGGGGCGGGGGCATGGGTGTGCGCGCCCGGGACCAGGGGCGGGTGAAGGAGCTGGAAACAATCCTCGATGAGGAGATCTTTGCCGACTTGCCTGACCTGCGACACTTCGCCTCCCAGGGCAACCTGTTTTCCGGTTTCGGTGGCGACCGCGTGGTCAAGATTCACCTGCAGTCGCGGGACCGCCGGGCCCTGGCCGCCGCCGCAGAGCAGGCCCAGGATATCCTCAGCGACGCGCTGCCCGAGACCGCGGTGCTGGCCACCCCGGCGCTGGAGCAGGCGGAGCCGGAGCTGCAACTGATCCCCAACGACCGCCGTATTTCCGAGTCGGGGTGGACCCGGCAGGACATCGGGGTACTGGTGCGCGCCCTGGGTGAGGGCCAGTACGTAGGCGAGCACTTCAATGGCGAGAAGCGCCTGGACATCATCCTGCGGGCCAAGTCCTGGGATTCGCCGGAACAGCTGGCCTCCCTGCCGCTGGCCACACCCAGTGGCGCGCTGGTGCCGCTGTCGGAGCTGGTGGACATTCGCCGCACCGTGGGGCCGGACCAGTTGGTGCGCATCGATAGCCGCCGCACCATTACCCTCGACCTCTACCCGCCGGACGACGTCTCCCTGGAGCACGTGATGGACATTGTCCGACAGCAGGTGGAACCCCGCCTGCTGGCGAGCATGCCCTCCGACGGCAATATCCTCTACGGCGGGAGTGCCAATTCCCTGACCCGGGCCATCAAGTCCATGGGCGGCAATTTCGCCCTGGCGCTGCTGGTGTTGTTCCTGCTGATGGCCGCGCTGTTCCGCTCTCCCCGGGACAGCGCCATGGTGGTGCTGGCCATGCCGCTGGCCATGGTGGGGGGCGTAATCGCCCTGCGCGCGCTCAACCTGATCAGTTTCCAGCCCCTGGACCTGCTGACCATGATCGGCTTCGTCATCCTGCTGGGCCTGGTGGTCAACAACGCCATCCTGCTGGTGCACCAGACCCGCAGCGCCGAGCGCGAGGGACTGGGCCGGCACCAGGCCGTCGAGCAAGCCCTGCAGACCCGGCTGCGACCTATTTTCATGAGCACCGCAACCAGTATTTTTGGCATGCTGCCATTGCTGCTGCTGCCCGGAGAAGGCAGCGTGATCTATCGCGGTCTCGCCGCCGTCATCGTCGGCGGCATGGCCGTCAGCACCATTTTCACGCTGGTGCTGCTACCCTGTATGTTGCGGATGGGCAAAACCGTCAGCGGCGTGACCAGCGGCGCGGGCGGCGGCCGATCCGATACCCTTAAATCGGTGGCGTGAACCGAATACGGAGAGCAGTTGCATGAAAACCACCGGCATCGTCATTGCCGTGCTGCTGGCGAGCCTGCTGTCGGGAACCCCGGCCCGGGCCGCCGAATTACCCGAGGCCATCGTCGAGGTCGCCACCGTCAGCCAGGGCAGGTCCACGGCCATGCTGAGGCTGCCCGGCACCGTCCTGAGCATGCGCGACGCCCGGATCTCAGCCGAGGTCGGCGGTCGCCTGGTATGGGTGGCCGAGGTGGGCGAGGAGATTGCGGAGGGCGAGCCGCTGGCGGTGATAGACGATCACCTGCTCAAATTGCAGCTGCGCAACGACTGGGCCGAAATCGAGCGGATCAAGGCCGACATCGATTACAACCAGCGCCAGATCGCGCGCCTGAAACGTCTGGCCGAACAGGACAACACCTCCCGGTCGGGGCTGGACGAGATGGAATCACGCCTGCAAATGCTGGAACAGCAGCTGCGGATCGCCGAGGTCAACCGGGACCGCACCGTCTACGACCTGGGACGGGCCCGGGTGCGCGCGCCCTTCGCGGGGGTGATCGTCAGCCGGGAGACAGCCGCCGGGGAGTACACCGAACCGGGCGACCCCCTGCTGCGACTGGTGGACACCCGGACCCTGGAGATCAGCGTCAATGCGCCCCTGCGCACGGCCCGGTACAACGCCCCCGGCTCAGTGCTGCAGGTGGAGGGGGATGGCCAGCAGATGGAGGCGGAAATTCGCGCCATCGTGCCGGTTGGGGACAGCCGCTCGCGCATGCTGGAACTGCGCCTGACCCTGGAACCGGGCTACTGGTACATAGGTGAAGCGGTCACGGTGGAACTGCCCGACGGGACCGGCGAGACCAGTCTCGAGGTGCCCAGGGACGCGCTGGTGTTGCGCGACAGCGAGGTGTTCGTCTATACCCTGTCACCGGACAACAAGGCGGTGAAGATCCCCGTCGTTCCCGGGGCGGGCAACAATGGCGCCATTGCGGTGCACGGCAAGCTGGAGCCCGGCGCCCCGGTGGTGGTGCGCGGCGCGGAGCGCCTGCACGACGGTCAGTCGGTCAGGATCATACAGGACCGGACCGGGGCCAGCCCGGTGGCGTCCTAGGGGCCGCCTACGCTAGCTGGCCAGAGGCGCTCACCCGCACCGCGGCCTGCTGCGGCGCTGTGCGCCTGCCCACCGCTCCGATCAGGCACGCCTGGCTGGCGCCGGCCCGGCGCAGCGCCTCCAGTAACAACGGCGCCTCGGGGGCGGCCACCCCCAGCAACAGGCCGCCGCTGGTCTGGGGGTCAAACAGGATCTGCAACAGGCTTTCATCCGGCACGTCGACCACCTGCAGCTGCCCCGCGGCCAGCGCGTTGGCCCCGTGCATGCTGCTGCGCACCCCCTTGCGCAACAGTTGCCCTGCCCCTGCCAGCAGGGGCAGGCTGGCCAGGTCCAACTCGGCCGTACAGTCCTCACCCAGCATCTCCAACAGGTGCCCCAGCAGGCCGAAGCCGGTGACATCGGTACCTGCACTGGCGTTGTGAGCAAGCGCTAACTCCGCCGCTGCGCCATTGCTTACAAGCATAGAATCGATGGCCGCGGCAATATCGCGACCATCGGCTGCCAGTTGCATATGGGCGGCAAACAGCACCCCGGTACCCAGTGGCTTGGTGAGCAACAGCTGGTCCCCGGGGGCCAGCCCCCGCTTGGGCAGCAGGCGCCCCCCCGGGCCCATGGCCACGCCGTTGACCGCGAAGCCCAGGTTGAGCTCCGGGCCCTGCATGCTGTGCCCCCCTGCGAGCACACAGTCCACGGCGGCGAATTCAGTCAGGGCGCCCGCCAGCAATTGCCGCAGGTCGCGCTGCAGGATCCGGGCGCTGGCGAACGGCAGGGTGAGCGCCGCCAGCGCGGATACCGGGCGAGCGCCGCTGGCATAGAGGTCGCTGAGGGCGTGGTTGGCGGCGATGCGCCCCATCAACCAGGGGTCGGCCACCAGCTGCCGCAACAGGTCCAGGCTCTGCACCAGCGCGGCGCCGCCAGTGGCCGGGATGGGCGCGGTGTCATCGGCGCGCCCCGGGGAAGGCACGTGGCGCGGAAACTGCCCTGCCAGTTCAGCCAGCGCGGCCGCCAGGGGGTCGGCGCCGACCTTGGCGCCACAACCACCACAGGGCGCCTGCGCAGACCCGGCCGCCAGTTCCGGCAGCTGGCCCCAGTCGCCCCGCGGCATGCTGGCAGGCAACTGCTCGAAGCGCGCCATGAACTTGCGATCTATGGAGTCCTTCCAGCGCCACACCCACTGGCCGCTCGCGCTGAAGGGGCCCCGGTCAGCCGCCGCCCGGCGATCCCCCAGGGACACCAGCGACAGGAACCGCCGCTGGGGCCGGTGCGCGCGCAGGGGTTTGCCCAGCGCCGCGGCCCGCAGGTTGTGCGCCAGCACCGGACCCTGGCGCACCGCGTAGACACCGGCCTTGGGCCGCGGGTGATGCACCTGGGTGGCGATATCACCGGCGCCGAACACCCGCTGGTCGGACAGCGACTGCAAGGTATCAGTCACCGCCAGAAAACCCCGGGGATCCACCTGCAAACCACTGGCAGCCACCCAGGGCGCGGCAGCGGCGCCGGTGCACCAGAACAACTCGTCCCAGGGAGCCCGGCGACCATCGGCCAGCACCAGGCAGCCGGGCTCGACCCGCTCCACCCGGGCATCGGTATGTACCGCCACATCGTGGCGGGCCAGGGCCGCCGAGACCGCCCCGCGCGCCCTGGCATTGTAGCCCTGCAGGAGCTGCGCGGCGCCGCACCACAGTTCCAGTACCACGGGCCGGCCGGCCAGGCGATGGGCCATCGCCAGCACCAGTTCCACGCTGCCGGCGCCGCCGCCCACTACCGCGATGCGCTGTGCCTGCCCCGCGGGCCCCGCCAGCAGCCGCTGGTGCAGCCGCTGCCAGCGCTGCCACAAGCCCGCCACGGGTTTTACCGGCACCGCGTATTCGCGGGCACCGGGTACCGAATCCAGCTCCGGCTGGGAGCCGATATCGATGCTGAGCAGGTCGTATTCCATATCCGGCCGCCCCGCCAGCGACAGGCGTTGCCGGGTCGGATCCAGGGCAGTGACCTCGGCGGCGACAAAGCGCACTCCCGCCCACTGGCACAGGCGGGCAAGGTCGATGTGAGTCTCCTCGAAGCTGTAGTGGCCGGCCACCAGTCCAGGCAGCATACCCGAATAGGGGGTGTGGCTGGCGGGAGAAATGAGGGTAACGCGCAGACCGCCCACGGGCCGCATGGCCAGCATACGCAGTACCAGGGCGTGACTGTGGCCGCCGCCCACCAGCACCAGGTCCCTGGCTGTCTCCGGCGCCGTCTGCATCACCTAGCCCGAACCCGCGGCCCAGTCGATTACCGCGGCGCGGTTGCCGCTGAACAGGACCTCACCCTCGCGTTGCGCCAGCTGGTATTCGTACATGGGATCGTAGTACTGCTCCAGCAGGGTTGCTATCCACTGCCGGTGCAGGTCTAGGTCGCCGCCGGCTCGCTGCCGCTGGAACGCGGCCGCCATCAGCTCGCTCACCCGACGATGCCGCTCGCCGCCCAGGCGCTTGCGAATGCGTCCCAGGTCATCCTGCAGTCTGGCGCTGTGCAGCCCCGGGCCGTCGCTGCCGTGCCGGGCGGCATAGCGGCGCCCGAGGTCCAGCACATAATCTTCCAGGATCACCTCGACGCGCTCCGCCAGCCCCTCCTCCACCACCACCATGGGGCTGGCCTTCATGGTTTCGCGCAGGGCTTCCGGCAGGTAGAGGCGGCCGATCAGCCGCCCCTCGTCCTCGACGAACACCCGGGTTCCGGCGCCCGCCAGCAACTTGAGCAGGGCGATACTGATGCCGTTCTCGAAATCGATCTGGCTGGGCTGGCCCTCGGGCAGCTGGCCGAAGGTGGAGCCCCGGTGCCTGGCCAGGCCCTCCAGGTCCACGCTGCGCTCCAGGTGCGCGATCACCCGGGTCTTGCCCGTGCCGGTCTTGCCGCTGACCAGCACCAGCCGGGCCCGCTGCAGGGAGCGCTGCAACTCGTCCAGCAGGAAGCGGCGCATGGCCTTGTAGCCACCCAGTACCAGCGGGTACTCGATACCCTCGGCGCGCAGCCATTGCTGCACGGTTTGCGAGCGCAGGCCGCCGCGAAAGCAGTACAGGTAGCCTGCGGGGTGAGCGCGCGCGAATTCGCACCAGCGCGCCAGGCGCCGCGCTCTCACTTCCCCCGCCACCAGCTGGTGGCCCAGCTCGATGGCGGCGGCCTGGCCCTGCCGCTTGTAGCAGGTGCCCACCCGGGCGCGCTCGTCATCGCTCATCAGGGGCAGGCTGTGAGCACAGGGAAACGCCCCGTGGGCAAATTCGGCCGGGGCCCGCATATCCATCATCGGCGTATCGCCTAGAAACAGCGCCCGGTAATCGGCTGTGTCGGGGCGGTGGGACATGGAGGGGAGCTACTCGGCCTCGCCGCCGAACACGGTGAGAATGCGTTCCTGCAGACTGCTCACGGCATCGGTCATCAGGGCGAAATCCGCGTCGATGCGGGCGGCTTCGTCGCCCTCGGCGAGATCCTCGTTTTCTTTCATAAGCTCATCCGCGAACCGGAGGCGGCGCAGGCACAGGTCCTCGGCCAGCACCAGCTGCAGGCGCTCGTCCCAGGACAGCGCCAGGCGCGCCACCTGCCTGCCCGCATGCAGGTGAGTTTCCACTTCTTCACTGAGCAAATCAACGCCGCGGCAGCGCACTACTCCGCCCTCCTCGCCGGGTTCGCGCAGTTCGCACTCCTGTCCCAGCTCGAAATCCTGCGGCAGGTTGCGGTGCAGCAGCCAGCCGGTCATGACCGCCGAGGGGGCGTCGTTCACCTGGGGCAACAGCACGGGAAAGCTGCCTATGCACTCGCGCAACAGGTTGAGCAGCTCTTCCGCCCGGCTGGCGCTGGCGGCGTCCACGAACACCCAGTTGGCCGCGGTATCGATATAGGCGTAGACATTGGAAGAGCGGCTGAAGGCCCGCGGCAGGCAGTCCTGGATGATCTCGTCCTTCAGGGTAAGGCGCTCCTTGCGATAGACCTTGCGGGCCTGCTCACTCTCGATGAGCGCCACTTTCTCCTCCAGTTGCTCGCGCACCACGGTAGAGGGCAGCAACTTCTCCTCGCGCTTGAGCTTGAGCAGCATGCGGCCGCCGGCGGCATGCACCAGGGCAGTGGTCTCGCCGCCCAGGGGCGGCACCCAGCCCATGGACAGGGCCTGGGACTTGGCGCAGGGCTGGAACTCCCGCGGGCCGAGCTGTTCGGCCAGTTGTTCTGGCGACAGGGCGAAAGGACTGGTCAGGCGATATGCCCGGATATTCTTGAACCACATATGAGACCGACTCCGGAAAAGGGCGAGGATTGTAACCCAGCGGCGACCGAAAATGGCTGGTTTCTTGAATCCGCCAACCGGTACCCGCTGCCTTCCGATGGTAAGGTGCCGGATGCGTCGAGCCCGAGAGTACAATTTGTTAGGCCGACCCGCTGCCCGCGCCGTTGTGCCCGCTGCGCGAACAGGCTTTAATTTCAGGCCGTTTGATACACGATAGTGGCGAATCGCCGAATTGGTTCGCCCTGATAAAGGCCGCAGCAGATGTCCCACTCTTCACCCACCAACCCCTCCCACCCGCGCAAACTCTCGGATGTGCAACACTGGGACCGGGAGGCCGACGTGGTCATCGTCGGCCTGGGCGGAGCCGGCAGCTGTGCCGCCATCGAGGCGGCCGATGGCGGCGCCGAGGTGATCGTGTTCGAGGTGGCCAGCGCCGGGGGTGGCTCCACCGCCCTGTCCAGCGCCGAGATCTACATGGGTGGCAGCGGCGGCACCCGGGTGCAGCAGGCCTGCGGCTTCCAGGACAGCACCGAGGACATGGTCACCTACATGATGATGGCCGCCGGCCCCCAGGCGGACGAGGCGAAAATACGCAATTACTGTGAGCACAGCAGCCAGCACTTCCAGTGGCTGGTGGATATCGGCGTGCCCTTCAAGGACAGCTTTCACGAGGAGCGCGCCATCATGTGCCTCACCGACGACTGCCTGCTCTATACCGGCTCCGAGAAGGCCTACCCCTTCGCCCAGCAGGCCAAACCCTGCCCCCGCGGCCACAACCTGCAGGTGGAGGGTGACAACGGCGGCCCCCTGCTGATGAAGATCCTGCAGGAAAACATCGACCGCCGCGATGCGATTACGGTGGAATACGAGACCCGCGCGCTGACCCTGATCGTCGATGCAAGCGGCGCCGTGACGGGGCTGGTAGTGCGCCAGGACCAGCGGGAGCTCAATGTGCGCGCCCGCCAGGGGGTGATCCTCTGCGCCGGCGGTTTCGTGATGAACGAGGAGATGGTGCGCAAGTACGCGCCCATGCTGACCGCGGCCAACACCCCCATCGGCAACCCCGGCGACACCGGCACGGGCATCCTCATGGGCATGGCGGTGGGGGGCGCCGCCATCAACATGCACGAGGGTTTCGTCAGCCTGCCCTACTACCCGCCCGCCGACATGACGCGCGGCATCGTCATCAACGACAAGGGCCAGCGCTTTATCAACGAGGATGTTTACCACGGCCGCCTGGGCGCCTTCGCCCTGCGCCAGTTGGCCGAGCGCATCTATTTCATCGTCACGGTGGCCCAGTACGGCGACTACGAGCAGGTCAGCTACCTGGGGGCGCCCGTCGCCGGTACCGGCGAGACCGTGGCGGAGCTCGAACAGGAACTGGGCCTGCGCCCGGGCTCCCTGCAACACACCCTGGCGGTGTACAACGAAGATGCGGCCCGCGGCGAGGACAGCCTGTACCATAAAGCATCCGAATGGCTGACCCCGCTGGAGCCACCCCTGGTGGCACTGGATATCACCCCGGGGCGCGGCGCCTTCCTGCCCTACTTCACCCTCGGAGGCCTGGATACCCTGCCCGGCGGAGAGGTGCTGGACCGACAGGGTGAGGTTATCCCGGGCCTGTACGCCGCCGGCCGCACCGCCTGCGGCGTGGTACGCCGCGCCGAGGGCTATTCCAGCGGCATGTCCGTGGGCGACGCGACCTTCTCCGGCCGCCTGGCGGGACAACAGGCCGCGGCCGCGCCGCGGCGCTGACAACACCGCGCCGCAGGTTCAGTCGGCGGCGCGGGAGGCCGGCGGGGGCTTGATCAGGAAAGCGGCCAGAGCCGGCATCAGGATCAGCGCCCCGAACATGTTCCAGATGAACATGAAGGTCAACAGAATCCCCATGTCAGCCTGGAACTTGATCGGCGAGGCCGCCCAGGTAACCACGCCGGCGGCCAGCGTCACCGCTATCAGCGCGACCACCCGGCCGGTAAAGTTGAGGGTCTCGTAGTAGGCGGTGGTCAGGTCCATGCCCTGGCGCTCCTTGGCCAGGATCACCGTGAGCACGTACAGCGCATAGTCCACGCCTATGCCCACCCCCAGCGCGATCACCGGCAGAGTGGCGACCTTGACGCCGATCCCCAGCCAGACCATCAGGGCCTCACACAACACCGAGGTCAACATCAGCGGCAGCACTGCGCACACCACTCCCGTTATCGAGCGGAACGTCAGGATGCACAGCAGCACAACCGCGCCGTACACGTAATAGAGCATATCGCGGTTGGCTTGCTTGACCACGATATTGGTAGCCGCTTCAAAGCCCGCACTGCCCGCGGCGCCGAGAAACTCTATCCGCTGGCTGGGCCAGTCGGCATTGAACTGTTCCAGCGCCTCCACCACCCCGTTCAGGGTGGTGGCCTTGTGGTCGGCGAGATAGACCTGCATGGGCCAGATGGAACAGGCCGGATCGACGAAATCCGGCACCAGTTCGCTCACCGCGTAGTTGATGGTGTCCTGGTTGCGAAACAGTGACTGCCACTTGATATAACCTTCATTGATGCCCGCCATCACTTCCCGGGCGCGTACGTTCAATCCGCGGACGTCCTCCACCCCCTCCAGTTGCAGCAGACGCCACTCCAGTTCGTTGGCCAGGCTCAGCCCGGGGTAGTCGATACAGCCATCCGTCGGCGTCTTGACGATGATCGCGAATACATCCGTGCTCACCGAGTAGTGCTCGACGTTATAGGCCACGTCCCGGTTGTACCTGGAGTCCGCGCGCAGTTCCGGCGCGCCGGGGTCCAGGTCGCCGATCTGCAGGTCCCTGGAGACATAGAGGCCGCCAGCCGCCATCAGCGCGCTCACCGCGATCGCCACCGCCGCCGGTCCCTTGTGGGTGAACAACAACAGGAACCGCCACAGCGGATGCATTTCCTGTTGGCTCTTGGGCGGCTGGCCCGCCCGCGCCGCCGCTTTCCGGCCGACCCCCGTATAGGAAAGGGTGATAGGAATCAGGATCAGATTGGTGAAGATCAGGACCAGCACGCCCAGGCTGGCGGTGATGGCAAGATCCTGGATCACCTGGATCTGGATAATCATCAGCACGGCGAATCCGACGCCGTCCGACAGCAGGGCGGTGACGCCGGCCAGGAACAGGCGCCGGAACGTGTATCGCGCAGCCACGTAGCGATGGGTGCCGCGCCCGATGTCCTGCAGTACCCCGTTCAGCTTTTGCGCACCGTGGCTGACACCGATGGCAAATACCAGGAATGGCACCAGGATAGAGAACGGATCCAGCTCATACCCCAGCGTCGCCAGCAGTCCCAGCTGCCACACCACCGCCAGCAGGGAACAACCTATCACCATCAGCGTGGAGCGCAGGCAGCGGCTGTACCAGTACAGCAATGCGGTGGCAATCAACACCGCGATGGCGAAAAAGCCCATCACCACGACCAGGCCGTCAATGAGGTCGCCGACCAGCTTGGCAAAGCCCATGATATGGATGGACCGGTCGGGGTTGTCACCGGCAAATTGCGCCCGGATCTGTTCCAGCTGGTGGCTCAATTCAGCGTAGTCCAGCCGCTCGCCGGTCTGGGGATTCCAATCCAGCAGGGGCACGATAATGGCGGCCGACTTTTCGTCATTGCCAACCAGGTCGCCCATGATGCCGGCGCGGGCGATATTGATCCGGACCGCGGCGATCGACTCGGGGGAGCCGTCGTAATCCCCCGGTATCACCGGCCCCCCCTCGAAGCCCAGTTCGGTGACAGTCTGCCAGCGGGTGTTCGGTGTCCAGATCGACTTCATACCGTTGCGATCCACCCCCGGCATGAAGAATATCGCCTCGTTTACCTGCTCGATATACGCCAGGTTCTCGGGAGTGAAAATAGTGCCCTCCCCGACCGCCACCACCACCCGCAGGTTGTTACCCAGACCTTTCAGCTCGATCTGGTTGGCGCGGTAGTTGAGTACATAGGGGTGGCTCTTGGGCAGGGTCTTCTCGAAGCCCGCCTGCAACTTGATGCCGGTGGCCTGGTATCCCAGCACCAGGGTGACCAGCAGGCACAGCGCCACCACGACCGGGCGATGATTGAAGACCAGCTTCTCCAGGAAAGTGCCGGACTGAAAATCGAAGTCCCGAAGGTCCGCAATGATCGGCAGGTCCGATTCCGCTGCGCTAGCCATTTGTAATTCTCCCGACCCCGCTTCAGCGCGGCAGTGCCACTTTGTGTATGCCTTTGAGACCACCGAGCAGCAGCGTGCCGGCCGGGCCCTCGGCAACCGAGCTCAGCGGGCCGACGTACTCGATTGGTACCGGGGCGAACGAGTAGCCCTTGTCGCTGCTCACCAGAACTTCGCCAGCCGCGCTGACGGCCACCAGCCGCCCGTCTGACAGGCGGATGGCGGCGACGATGGAGCTGGTGACAGGCTTGTCCACCACGGTCCAGGTGGCGCCCTCATCCGCCGTGCGGAACATGCGTCCGCGCAGGCCGCCCATGACGATCGCGCCATCGCCGGTCGCCGCACTGGCGAAGAGGCTGCCTTCCCAGGGCACGGAATAGGTTCTGTGCGCCTTGCGCTGGTTGATATCGGCAATCAGGAACAGGCCCGCCTCACCGGCGATAAAGTAACGGCCCGGGGTCGGCAGCGGGGCGTAGTCGAACATGTGGTTGAAATTGTCGTTCTCATTGCGGTACATGGTGTTTTCCCAGTTCTGCCCGCCGTCAAAGGTGACCACCGACATTCCGTACGCACCAACCGCGTTGCACCGCTTGTCATTCTGGCACTTCACCTTGAAGAAGGGTTTGTCCGCCCCCTGCTCCAGGGCCAGCTCCATTTCCTCGATAAGGACGGGGTACAGTTCGTTGTCGGGGTCCTGTTGCGCCAGTTCCCGATACTGGGCCACGCCCTCCTGCGCGTACTGGATGCCGTCGTACTGCTTCACCCAGGTCTTGCCGCCATCGGAGGAGTGCAGGATGACGCCCTCGTGGCCGACGGCCCAGCCTTGCTCGGGGGTGGGAAAATCGATGCTCAGGATACCGGAGCGCACCGGGACCTGGGCCTGGTTCCAGGTCTCGCCACCGTCATCGGAGTAAAGAATATGCCCCTGGATACCAGTGGCGAAGTAGCGGTCGCCGAACTTCCTGAGGGCGTAAACCAGCGCGTGGGGGGCGCGCGGGCTGGCTACGGCGGGCTGGGTCAGCACGTCAAACTCTTGCTCCGCCCAGGCGGGACTCCCGCGGGCAAAAACCAGGGCAAGCACTGCTGCCTGAACAACTGCACCTACTCTCACGACGTTTTTCCCTCCCACCACGGTGGGGACGGCGGAGTATAGCCCAGATCCTGTATGCTTAAGATAGCCGGTGAAAAATATTTCTGGTGGCGCGCTGCCAATGGCACAATCCGGGACGGGACCGCGCTTTTGCGCCCGTGTTCCGCTACCATGCCCAGCCCCGGGCCTGCGTCTTGAGGCGGGCGGCCCCCGGGTCTGTGGTGCGCTGATCAACAACAGTAGTATGCAAAGCCCGCCACTCACTGATCGGGATTCTCACCTATGAAATACCTGCACACCATGGTTCGCGCCCGCGACCTCGACGAAACCCTGGATTTTTACTGCGACAAGCTCGGGCTGGTGGAGATCCGCCGTTACGACAGCGAGGCGGGGCGTTTCACCCTTGTCTTCCTCGCCGCCCCCGACGACGTGGAGCGCGCCCGCGAGGGTAGCAGCCCGCTGCTGGAGATCACCTGGAACTGGGATCCCGGGGACTACGACGGCGGCCGTAATTTTGGCCACCTGGCCTATCGCGTCGAGGATATCTACGCCACCTGCCAGCGCCTCATGGACAAGGGTGTCACCATCAACCGCCCGCCCCGGGACGGTCATATGGCCTTCGTGCGCTCGCCGGACGGCATTTCCATCGAGCTGCTGCAGGCGGGCGATGCCCTGCCGCCGCGGGAACCCTGGGCCTCCATGGACAATACCGGCAGCTGGTAAGCGGGACGCCCGCAGGTGGGTCGCAGTATCGCCACCCGGTTGATCGCCCTGCTCACCCTGTGCGCGGCGGCGATTATCGGCGTCGGCATGCTGGTGGATTACCGGCTGTCCCGGGAGCAGATTCTCGGCAGGCTGCAACACGAGTCGGAGGAAACCATCCGCACCATTATCGGCGACATGGAAAACTGGCTGCGAGGCATAGAGGGCGCCACCAACCTGGTGGCCCGCATCCTGCAACAGCGCGACTATAGCCAGCCGGGGCTGCAACAGATGTTGCGCGACATGCTGAGCAGCGATGTCGATATCTATGGCGCCACCATCGCCCTGGCCCCGGGGCAGGCCGATTCGCCGCTGGGGTTCGCACCCTATTATTTCCGGCGCAATGGCGAACTGGTCTACGCCGACCTCGCCGCTCCCGAGCACAACTACCAGCAACAGTCCTGGTACCGTGAGGCCGTGGACGCGGGACACGCCCTGTGGGTCGAGCCCTATTACGACGCGGGCGGCGCGCAGGTGCTGATGACCACCTACGCCGTCCCCGTGTACCGGCAGGCCGCAAGCGGCGAGCGTTTTCTGTACGCCGTTATCACCGCGGACGTCGCCCTGCAGGAACTGCGGGCCTACCTGCAACGCCTGCACCTGGGCGACAGCAGCTTTGGCATCCTGCTCAGCCGGGAGGGTGTCATCCTCAGCAGCCGGCACCGGGAAAACCTCATGCACCATTTTTCCGCCACCACCGCCGGCCAGGCGGACCCAGAGGGCTGGCAGCGGATGTTCGAGACCGCCATCGGCGGCGCCGTCGCGACCCAGCGGCTGCCCTGCGAGAGCGCGCCGGGAGAGTGCGTCTTTCGCCTGGGCACACTGCAACCCACGGGCTGGCCCGTGGGCGTGGTGTACTCCGAGCATGAAATTCTCGCGCCCCTGCGCGACTTTCAGTACAAGACGGTGGCGATCGGCCTGCTCACCCTGCTGTCGATGGCGGTGGCCGTGGTGCTGGTCAGTCGCCGTCTCACCCGCCCGCTGGCGGCGCTGGCCGGCGCCAGCGACAGTATCGCCCGGGGCCAACTGGACGTGGCCCTGCCCGCGGTCCGCGGCGATGACGAGGTCGCCAGGCTGATCCAGTCCTTCGCCGCCATGACGACCGACCTGAAAACCTATATCGCCGACCTCGAGTCCGCCACCGCCAGGCGCAGCCGGCTGGAGGGCGAGCTCAGCGCCGCCAGGGATATCCAGATGGCCATGCTGCCCGGACAGGGGGAGGCCAGCGAGCGGGACGAGACCTTCAGCCTGTGGGCCAGGGTGCGACCGGCCAGGTCCGTGGGGGGCGACCTCTACAACTACCAGCGCCGCGGCAATCGACTGTTTATCGCCGTGGGAGACGTCTCCGACAAGGGAGCCCCGGCGGCCCTGTTCATGGCCAGGGCCATGGGCCTGATACAGCAGCTGGCCGCTACCGCCAGCGACCCCGCAGCGGCGCTGGGCGCACTGAACGATGCGCTGGAGCAGGGCAACGACAACTGCATGTTCATCACCCTGTTCCTGGGCGTGGTGGACCTGCAAAGCCGGGAACTGCGTTTTGCCAGCGCCGGGCACACCGCCCCCAGCCTGCTGCGCGGCGGTGCAGCCCACGCCATCGCCCAGCAACAGGGTCCGGCCCTGGGCCTGGTGGCGGGCCTGCAGTACCCCGGCAATTCTCTGGCCCTGCGCAACGGTGACCGGCTGGCAATCTTCACCGACGGCATAGATGAGGCCTTCAACGACCGCAATGAGATGTACGGCATGGAGCGCTTCAACGGGGAACTGGCCGCCTGCGCCGATGAGCCCGTGGCAGCGGCGGGACCGCTGCTGTTGGAGGCCATCGATCGCTTCGCCGCGGACAGACCCCAGTCAGATGACATCACCCTGATGCTGCTGGATCTCAAGGCCGCAGCCAGTGCCACCAGCCATGCGCTGATCGAACTGGACCGGGAATTTCTCCTGTCCCCGGGGATTACCGGCGCGGTTCACCGCTGGCTGGAGCAGGCCTTGGCCCGGCTGGCGCCGGCTCCGCGGCAGGATCTGCTGCTGGTGGTGGAGGAGGTGGTGTCGAATATTGCCAGGTATGCCGGTTTGCCGCCGCAGGCAGCCGTAGGCCTCAAGCTGACCGCGGACCCGCGGCAGGTTGCGGTGGAGGTGCGGGACGCGGGAACTGCCTTCGACCCACTACGGGAGGCCAGGCGCGCCAGTCTGGGAGAGTCGATCGAGGACGCCAGCGTGGGCGGACTGGGTGTGCACCTGATCACCTCGCTCACCGACAGGCAAAGCTATCACCGGGAAGACGGCTGCAATATACTCAGGATCGTTAAATTTCTGTAACCGGATCGCCGGCGGGGGCTCCCGGGGGCGTCCGCCAACTGTCAGTCAGGAGACCAGCCACGATATGGAACTGCACACCGACGTTACCCTCGATGCAGACCACGCCCTGGCCCGGGTGGCGCTGGTGGGCGCCCTCAACACCGAGACGGCCCCGGGCTTCGAGCACAGCCTGCAGCAGGTGGTGGCCGCGGGCCACAAACTGATCGTGCTGGACATGAAGGACCTCGACTACATCAGCTCCGCCGGCCTGCGGGTCATTTTCAAGGCCGCCAAACAGGCCAGGTCATCCGGCCAGCGCATGGCCGCCGCCAATCGCAAGCCGCATATCGACAAGGTGTTCGAGATTCTCAAGGCGCTGCCGGACATGGCGGTCTTCGCCAACGACCGGGAGCTGGACGACTACCTAGATACCATGCAGCAGCGGGCGCGCGGGGACTAGTTACCGCCCTGGTTTGCGCGCAGGAAGTTCAGTATCCAGCGCGCGACCCGCTCTCCCTGGGGGGGCACTGCCAGGGATGCCATGCCCTCTCTATAGACCTGTTCGCCTATCATCTCGCGCCTGAACTCCATGATCTCCCGTGAGTAGGCCGGCACGAACTCCGGGTGCCCCTGAAATGTAAGTATGTGCTCACCAATCTGGCAAACCGCATTCTCGCAGAACTCACTGCTGGCGAGCACCCTGGCTCCCGCGGCATTGGTCACCACCTGGTCCTGGTGGCTCACCAGGATATCCAGGTCCGCGCCCGCATCGTCATACCAGGCGGGGACGGTGTTGAAACGGTGGGTGTGCAAGCCCACGCCCCAGCCCTTGGGGGATTTCTCGGTCCTGCCACCCAGCGCCTGGGCGACCAGCTGGTGGCCGAAGCAGATACCCACCAGTTTCTTGCGGCGCCGGTCCAGCTCGCGCACGAATTCGATCAGGGTGGCGATCCACGGCTTGTCGTCGTACACGCTGGATTTGCTGCCAGTGATCAGGTAGGCATCCACCTCGTCGATATCCGCCGGATACTCCCCCTGCTCGACGTCGTAGACAACAAACTCGAGGGTTGGGTCCACGCGCCCCAGCAACGCCATGAACATATCGGGATACTCCCCGAACTCAGGCACCCACTCGGGCCTGACCTGGTCGGTTTTCAGGATACCCAGCTTCATCGTCGCTCCACTGAATCAGGATAAACCGGCATCATAGGCAGGGGACCGCGAGCTGTCCATAACACCAAAGGGCTGCGCTGCGCGGCCGCGCATCTGTCACACAAACTACACATAACCGTCATCAGGCTGCCACACGGCGAGCGCATGCTGGCATGCATGGAGCTACTGAACCGCTTGCAACGGTACGACCGCCGGCTGTTCGCCCGGGTTTTCCGACAGGGGGAGCGCCGCATGGTCATTCCCCTGGCAAGGGCCCTGTCCCGGTCCGGAGACGGCTACCTGCACCTGTTGCTGCCCCTGCTCGCCTGGCAGCTGGCGTTGCCCGGACTCAATGCATTCATCACCCTGTTGGCTGTCAGCCTGGGCCTGGAGCGGGCCCTCTACTGGTCTATCAAGAACTCGCTGAAGCGGCCCCGCCCACAGCAGGCCGTACCCGGGCTGCGCAGCCTCATCACGGCCTCCGACCAGTTCAGCTTTCCCTCCGGCCACAGCTCCGGCGCCTTCCTGCTCGCCACCGCGCTGGTACTGGTCTATGGCGGGCCGGTGCTGGCCATGTACTTGTGGGCCGCCGGCGTGGGCTTGTCCAGGGTCCTGCTGGGCGTGCACTTTCCCGGCGACATCCTGGCGGGGGCGCTGATGGGCAGCGGCATCGCCCTGTTCACCGCAGCGCAACTGGGAATAGCCTGACATGAAGATACTTTACGGGGTTCAGGGTACCGGCCAGGGCCATATCAGCCGCGCCCGGGCAATGGTGCAGGCACTGGGTCGCCATGACGTCGAGGTCACCTGGCTGTTCTCCGGCCGGCGCCGGCAGGACCTGTTCGATATGGATTGTTTTGGCGACTTCGAGCACCGCCGCGGCCTGACCTTTGTCACCCGCAACGGCCGAATACGCCCCTTTGCCAGCCTGGCAACCAACAACCTGGTCGAATTCGCGCGCGACGTGCGCAGCCTGCAACTGCAGGCCTTCGATCTGGTGGTCTCCGACTTCGAACCGGTCACCGCCTGGGCCGGGCGCCGCGCAGGTCTTCGCACCATCGGCATAGGCCACCAGTATGCCTTTGGCCCGCGCACGCCCCGCGCCGGTCAGAGCTGGTGGGCGGAGCGACTGCTGGCGCATTTCGCGCCGGTCATGCAACCGCTGGGCCTGCACTGGCATCGCTATGGCAGTAACGTGCTGCCCCCCATTCTCGATCTGCCGGCGCTGCCCCTGAGCCTCGGGCAACAGGTGCTGGTGTACCTGCCCTTCGAGGACCAGGACAAGGTAAGTGAGTTACTGCAGCGCCTGCCGCAGCAGTCCTTTGTGCAATATGCACCGGGCCTGCAGGATGGCCAACTGGCCAATGTCACTCGCTGCCAGCCCGGCACGGAGCGCTTCAAGGCGCACCTGGCAAGCTGTCGCGGCGTGATTTGCAACAGCGGTTTCGAGCTGATCAGCGAATGCCTGCACTGGGGCAAGCCGGTGTTGACCAGGCCATTGCGAGGCCAGATGGAGCAGGAATCCAACGCCAGGGCACTGGCCGACCTGGGGTATGCCCGGGTCGCAGCGGAGTTGACGCCGCGCGTCCTGGCGCAGTGGCTGCAGCAGACCGGGCCGGCGCCGCGGCTGGCGTTTCCGGACGTCGCCGGTGCCCTGGCCAGCTGGCTGGCCGCGGGCGCCGCTACCGAGCCCGCGGCACTGGTGCGTGACCTGTGGTTACAGACCCGCGCTGCGCCGGCCCAACAGGTCGCACCGCCTGCCACCCGGCGATACCATGGCCGCTGGCGGGGATCGGCTGCCGCCTGATTGCGCTGGCTTGGGCAGGACGGGCATTTACGGTAGAGTGTGGCCCCTTCCGGATTGCCCAAGAGCTGCCATGTTTACCCGCCTTGTCATCACCGCGATGCTGCTGCTGAGCGCCGCCAGCCACGCCTATACCGGCAGCGACAGCTGCAAGAGTTGCCACGCCACGGAGTACGACAACTGGCGGGGCTCCCACCACGACCTGGCCATGCAGTTGCCCACCCCCGAGACCGTGCTGGGCGATTTCAACGACGCCACCTTCACCTACAACGGCGTCACCACGCGTTTTTATCGCGACGGCGAGCAGTACAAGGTGCGCACGGACGGCGAGGACGGCAAACTGACGGATTTCACCGTCAAGTACGTGTTCGGGGTCTATCCCCTGCAGCAGTATTTGCTGCCCCTGTCCCGCGGCCGCTTGCAGGCGCTGAGCATCGCCTGGGATGCACGACCGGCGGACGAGGGCGGGCAGCGCTGGTACCACCTGTATCCCGATGAAGCCGTTGATTACCGGGATCCGCTGCACTGGACCGGCCACTACCAGAACTGGAACAGCCGCTGCGCGGAATGCCACAGCACCGACCTGGAGAAGAATTACAATCCCGAGACCCGTGCTTTCGACACCACCTACGAGGAAATCGATGTCGGTTGCGAGGCCTGTCACGGCCCGGGCGAGACGCACCTGCAACTGGCCAGGCAGAAGCAGCTCAAAGACGCGCCCAACGGGGGCTTCCCCACCGCGCTGGCCCAGCGGGGCGAGTGGGCTTTTGCAGCCGACGCACCCATCGCCCGGCGCAGCCAGCCCCTGGATTCCCGCGCCCAGGTGGATAGCTGCGGCCGCTGCCACTCGCGTCGCGGCACCCTGGGCGAGTACCACTACGGCGCCGACCTGCTGGCCACCCACCGCCTGGCACTGCCCCAGACGCCCCTGTACTACCCGGATGGCCAGATCCTGGACGAGGTCTATGTCTACGGCTCTTTCCTGCAGAGCAAGATGCACCAGGCCGGCGTGGTCTGCAGCAACTGCCACGAGCCCCACAGCCTGGCCCTGCGGGCGCCGGGTAACGGCGTCTGCGCCCAGTGCCACCGGCCGCAGGAATACGATACCCAGGCCCATCACCATCATCCCGCGGACTCGGGCGGCGCCCTGTGCGCCAACTGCCACATGCCGGAAACCACCTACATGGGCGTGGATCCGCGCCGCGACCACAGCATGCGGATTCCCCGCCCCGACCTGAGCGTCGCCATGGGGACGCCCAATGCCTGCAACCAGTGCCACAGTGATCGCGACCCCCAGTGGGCGGTAACCGCCCTGCGAGGCTGGGGCGTGCACTTCCGCGATACCGGCAGCCATATCGCCCGGGCGTTCCAGCGCTTTGACCAGGGAGACCGCAGCGTCGTGCCGGCGCTGGCGCAACTGGCCAACGATCCGGACGCCGCGCCCATCTGGCGCGCCACTGCCCTGGAAGCAGTGGCCCAGGGCGGCGGCCGCGAGGCCATCCAGGCAGTGACCAGCGTGCTCTACGACGACGACCCCATATTGCGCGCCAGCGCGGTGCGCTCCCTGGATTTCCTGCCCCTGAACCAGCGCTACCAATTGCTGCAGGCCCTGCTGGACGACGAGGTCGCGGCAGTGCGCATGGAAGTGGCCATCTCCCTGGCGGGGGTGCCGCTGGACCAGGTCAGCCCGCAACAGGCGCAACAACTGCGCGAACTGTTCGACTGGTATCTGGCGCTGCAGCGTCTGCACGCCGATATGCCGGAAACCCAGCTGCAATTGGGGATTTTTTACCTGGGCCGCGGCGAACTGCAGCAGGCGGAGGCCAGTTATAGAGAAGCCCTGTCACTCAACCCGCAACTGGTGCCGGCCTCCCTCAACCTGGCGGATGTGCTGCGCGCCCAGGGTCGCGACAAGGAGGCCCGCGAGGTCTTGCTGAAGGTGCTGGGCTTCGCCCCGGACAGCGGCGACACCCTGCATGCCCTGGGCCTGCTGGAAACCCGCGCCGGCAACCCGGAGCAGGCGCTGGACTACTTCCAGCAGGCAGCCGCCCTGGAAACCATGGGCAGCCGGCACCGCTTTGTCTACGCCATCGCCCTGCACGATACGGGCAAACCACGGCAAGCGGTTGTGCAGCTGCAGGCCCTGCTGCGCCAGCTACCCCGGGACCAGGAAGTCCTGCTGGCGCTGGCCAACTACAGCGCCGAGCTGGGCGAGCGCGACAAAGCTCGGGCCTATGCCCGGACCCTGACCCAGATAGCGCCGCGCAACCAGGGCTACCAGCAACTGCTGCAGTCGCTGTCAGACTCCGGCGCGCAGCGACCCGGGCCCTGATGTACTTTACGGAATAAAGTACGCTAGCGAGCGCTGTCGAACACCAGGTTCACGGTCACCGGCACGGCGGTGCTGATGGAACTCAGGCCGGCGATCTCCTGGAGGGCGACGATACCCGCTGCCAGGTTGAAGTCGGACGCGTTGACCAGCACGGGCTGCGGGGTAAATACATGCAGCTTGCCGCCGGCCTGGCCGACTGCCCGCACGGTGATAAGCAGGGACTTCTCCATGCCGTGCAGCGCCAGCTTCACCGGCAACTCGGTGGTCACCGCGCCACCGGCGGTGACGGCATCGAGTATGTCGGGGGAGACCGATGCGGTCACCGTGGCGGTGGGAAACTTGACCACTTCGAACAGGACTTCCCGCATGCGCTGGTCGCGGATCTCGATACCGGTCTCGACGCTGCCCAGGTCTATGCTCAGCTCGATCGCACCGGAGGCGCTGATACTCCCCTGCAGGGAACCGAAGCTGTGGGTTTCCGCCACGCTGGCATTCTTGATCGAGACGAAATTCACTCCCGAGTCGGCTTCGTCCAGCGTCCACTGGGCCCAGCTGGAGCCGGCAACCAGCATCGCTGCCAGGGCCAGCGGCAGGCGCCAGGCCTTTGACTTGCACTGAGGGCTTTTTACCATTTGACTTCTCCTTGCCGGCACCGCCGGCGACTGCGGATCATGCCACGATTTCGGCGAGATCACCTTTTTCCTCCAGCCAGGACTTGCGGTCCCCGGCCCGTTTCTTCGCCAGCAGCATGTCCAGCATCTGGTTGGTGCCGTCACCGGCATCCAGCACCAGGCGCACCAGGCGGCGGGTATCGGGCGCCATGGTGGTTTCACGCAACTGCAGCGGATTCATCTCACCCAGGCCCTTGAAGCGTTGCACGTTCACCTTGCCCCGCTTTTTCTCCGCCTCGATGCGATCCAGTACACCCTGCTTTTCCGCCTCGTCCAGAGCATAGTACACGTCCTTGCCCACATCGATGCGATACAGCGGCGGCATGGCCACGAACACATGACCGGCGGCCACCAGCGGCCGGAAATGGCGCACGAACAGGGCGCAGATCAGGGTGGCGATGTGCAGGCCATCGGAGTCGGCGTCCGCCAGGATACAGATCTTGTGGTAGCGCAGCCCCGCCAGGTCGTCACTGGCCGGATCCACGCCAATGGCCACCGAGATGTTGTTCACCTCCTGGGAGGCGAGGATCTCCTGGGAGTCGACCTCCCAGGTATTGAGGATTTTGCCCCGCAGGGGGAGGATAGCCTGGAACTCGCGATCCCTGGCCTGCTTGGCCGAGCCGCCGGCGGAATCGCCCTCCACCAGGAACAGCTCCCCCCGGGTCGGGTCCTCGCCGGAGCAGTCCGCCAGTTTTCCGGGCAGGGCGGGACCGGAGGTCACCCGTTTGCGCACCACCTTCTTCGCTGAACGCAGCCTGCTCTGGGCGTTGCTGATGCACAGCTCCGCCAGCTTTTCCGCCTCTTCTGTATGCTGGTTCAACCACAGGCTGAAGGCGTCCTTGGACACGCCGGAAACGAATGCCGCCGCCTCCCGGGAGGAGAGCCGCTCCTTGGTCTGCCCGGAAAACTGCGGATCTTCGAGCTTCGACGACAACACGTAACAGCAGCGATCCCAGACGTCGTCCGGCGCCAGCTTCACCCCCCGGGGCAACAGGCTGCGCAACTCGCAGAACTCGCGCATCGCCTCCAGCAGGCCGGTGCGCAAGCCGTTGACGTGGGTGCCACCCTGGGCGGTGGGAATCAGGTTTACATAGGATTCGGCAATCACCTCGCCGCCCTCGGGCAGCCACTGCACGGCCCATTCCACACCCTCGTTGCTGCCGCTGAAACGGCCCACAAAAGGTGACTCGGGAATAACCGGGTAGTCTATGGTGGCGTCGGCCAGGTAATCGGTCAGGCCGTCCTCGTAGTACCACTCGTCGGTCTCGCCTTTTTTCTCATCGGTGAACTTCACCCGCAATCCCGGGCACAGTACCGCCTTGGCGCGCAGCACGTGACGCAGCCGCGACACCGAAAAGGTGACGGTATCGAAGTATTGCGGGTCCGGCTGAAAGGTGACCGAAGTGCCGGTATTGCGCTTGCCGCAGGTATCGATGACCTCCAGGTCGGTTTGCTTGTCGCCGCCGGCGAAGGTCATGCGATAGACCTGGCCATCGCGGCGAATGACGATCTCCAGCGCGCTGGACAGGGCGTTCACCACCGACACCCCCACCCCGTGCAGGCCGCCGCTGAACTGGTAGTTCTTGTTGGAGAACTTGCCGCCGGCATGCAGGGTGCTGAGGATGACCTCCACCCCGGGTTTGCCCTGCCCCGGATGGATGTCCACCGGCATGCCGCGGCCGTTGTCGGCAACGGTCACCGAGCCGTTGCCGTGCAGGACCACGTCGATCTGGTTGGCGTGGCCGGCGAGGGCTTCATCGACACTGTTGTCGATCACCTCCTGGGCCAGGTGGTTGGGGCGGGTGGTATCGGTGTACATGCCCGGGCGCTTGCGCACGGGCTCAAGACCGGTCAGGACCTCGATATCTTCAGCGGTATATTGGCTCATCGTGACGACTTGTCTGGTAAAAATAACGGTGAAAGAAAAAACGTGCCATTGTAACGGGCCGCGATGAACTAAAGGTAGCCACCCGAGTCCAGGTCCACATCGAAGGTCACGTCGCGGACCCGGGAAACCCCGGTGTCCAGGCCGCCATCCGGCTGCAGCTCCAGCCAGCGATAGCCCGGCGGCGATGCATCCGCCTTGAAATCCTCGCTGCCCGGCGCGAACTGCACGCAGGTGGAGGGCGAGGCCAGCAGGCGGATACCACCGCGGTAGCGATCCACCTGTTGGTGCACATGCCCCCAGAGCACGCCCCGCACCCGGGGAAACCGCTCCAGCAGCGCGAAAAAGGCATCCGCGTCGGCCACCATCTGCTCATCGAGCCAGTCACAGCCAATGGCGACCGGTTGGTGGTGCAGGCAGACCAGCGAGAACAACTGCTGCTCCGCGGCGGCGCTCAGGGCCTGCTCCAGCATGCGTAACTCGTCCCGCCCCAACTCGCCGCCCACCTCGCCGGGCACCTGGGAGTCGAGCATGACGACCTGCCAGTGACCCACCCGCAATTCGCGCACCAGGCGCAGGGGATGGGCGGCATTGTCGGTCATGGCGGCGCGGTCGTCGTGGTTGCCAGGCAACCAGAAGTGGTTCGGCGTCAGCTGGTCAAAATACGCCTGCAGGCGGACATAGGCGTCGGGGGCGCCCTGGTCGGACAGATCACCGGTGGCCAGCAGCAGGTCCACCGCGGGTCGCTCGGACTTCACCAGGTCGATCACCGCCTGCAGCGAGCGATCGGTATCGACCCCCAGCAGCTTGCCGCCGCGGCTGTGGCACAGGTGGGTATCGGTCAACTGCACAACCCGCACGGTGCCAGCGGGGTGCTCCAGTTCATGGACAGCGGGATCGGATCGCGACATTGGACAGGGCGCCGACGGGAACCGGATCAGCTGCCGCCGGCCAGCGGCAGCGCCGCACAGGCGCGGCCGTTCAGCAGGCAGTGCTCCAGCCAGTCCGCCAGGAAACGATTCTGCTGCGACTTCTCATCCTGCTGGTGCATGTCATCATTGGGGTAGCGGTAGCGCGCCGCGATGCGGCGATGGGATTGGAACATGCCGACTTCCAGCATGCCGGCATCGTGATAGGCCCTGACCTCCACGCGCAGGCGCCCGAGCCAGCGCTCGGGCGATTGCTGCTGGTGCAGGCGAAATATCGTGGTGTAGCGACAGCGCTCGATCACCTCCAGCCGCACCCGGACGTCGGCCACTGCGAACTCCCTGCTGTTACTGCTCTCGTACTCCGGGAACAGGCGCATGAGTCGGGCGTAATTGGCTTCGCACACCGCATGCAGCTCCGCCAGGTCGAGCTTGAACGCCTTCTTTTTCGCCCTCTGTAACATCATTTCCGGCACAGTACCCTACAACACGACTGACTGCTGCGCTCACCATGAGCGCCGTTGACTGCAGAGTGTATCACCTGTGATGGCATAATCGACCGGCAAAGGACATCTTTTCCCGTACGCTGCAATAAATGCACCGGACGCGGCAAACTGCTATGATCTGTGCCGCTTTAGCCAACCGAACATCTCAGGGAAATTTGCATGAAACGAACCGTGACCGCACTCCTGGCGTCGGGCCTGTTGCTCGGGTCATCGTTGCTGCACGCAGAGTCGCTGCGGGAAATCTACCAGCTGGCGCTGGAAAATGACGCCCAGCTCAAGGCGGAGCGGGCCCAGTTTCTGGCCCGCAGCGAGACGGAAGAGCTGTCCAGGGCACCGCTGCTGCCGCAGATCGGGGTGGGGTACAGCTACGAGGACGTGGACCGGGACACCAGCTCGATCAGCAGGGACTTCAAGGAGTCCGACCTGCCGCTGCTCAGGAACGAGAGCAACACCGACGTCCATACCGACGGTTATACCGTGTCCCTGAACCAGGCCCTGTTCGACCTGCCGGCCTGGTTCCAGTTCCAGTCGGGCAAGGAGCTGACCAAGGAGGCCGCGGCGACGTTTGCCGGCAACCAGCAAAATCTTATCGTGAGGGTGGTGGAGGCCTACCTGCTGGTGCTGCGCGCCCAGGACAACCTGCGCGCCTCCAAGGCCCAGGAACGCGCCTTCGAGCGCCAGCTGGAACAGAGCCAGCAGCGCTTTGAGGTGGGCCTGATCGCCATCACCGATGTGTACGAGGCCCAGGCCGCCTTCGACCTGGCGCGGGTCAATCGTATCGTGGACGAGAACAATGTCTCGGTGGCCCTGGAGCGCCTGTCGGTGCTGACCGGCCGATACCCCGGGGAACTCAACGTGCTCAGCGAGGACTTCACCACCCGCGAGCCCGACCCCCTGGACAGGGCCTCCTGGGTGGACTTTGCCCTGGAAAACAATTTCAGCCTGCAGGCGGCGCGCCACGCGGAAGAGGCCGCGCGCCAGAACGCCACGGCCAGCAGGATGGGGCATGCCCCCACCATCAGCGGCAGCTACGCCTACAACGACTACAGCACCAACGGCGACTTTACCAGTGATCCCGGCACCGGGCTGGAAACCCCGCCGGACAGCAAGCTGGAGGACCAGGTGTGGCGGATAAGCCTGGAGATGCCCCTGTACAGCGGCGGTGCGATCAGCGCCCAGCGCCGCCAGAGCGCGCAGGAGTACAACGCCGCCAGGGAAAACCTGATCAACCTCACCCGCAATACCGTTACCTCCACCCGCTCCCTGCACATGACCGTGCTCAGTGATATTTCCAGGGTAAAGGCGCGCAAGCAGAGTATCGTCTCGTCCCAGAGCGCCCTGGACGCCACCCAGGCCGGTTACGAGGTGGGGACCCGCAACGTGGTGGACGTGCTGAACGCCCAGAACACCCTGTTCGTCGCCCAGCGCGATTACTACAACAGCCGCTATGACTACATCGCCAATATGCTGCGCCTGAAAGAGCAGGCGGGCATTCTCAGCCCGGATGACGTCTACCGGCTGGATGACGTCCTGGTGCCGCCGCCACCCCCGACCGCGCCCTCCAGGTAAGGTATCAGGGCCTCGCCAGCAGCGCCGCCACCAGTGCCAGCAGGCGCCCGGTGGCGCCGCGATTGTCCGCCAGCACCCGCCGACCCGCCGCTCCCATCGCCTCGCGGCGCCCCGGGTCCGTCAGCAGCCCCTGCAGGCAGGGTGCCAGCTCGGCGCCTGACTCCAGCTTCACCAGGGCGCCCGCCTCGACCAGCAGGCTGGCGCTGCGGGCAAAGTTGAACAGCGACGGCCCGGTCACCACCGGCACCCCCCAGGCCGCGGGTTCCAGCACATTGTGTCCGCCGCGCTCCACCCAGGAGCCACCCACGACCGCGACCGTTGCCGTGCCCAGCAGCAGTAACAGCTCACCCATGGTATCGCCCAGCAGGATATCGTCGCCGGCCCCGGGGCTCGCGTCGACAGAGCGCCGCCGCACCTGCCAACCCTGGGCGCGACAGAGCTCGAAGACCTCGTCGAAGCGCTCCGGATGCCGGGGCACCAGCACCAGCAGGCAGTCCTGCAGCAATGGGTCGGGAGCAGCGCGCAACGCGGCTAACGCCGCCAGCACCAGCGCCTCTTCCCCGGGGTGCGTGCTGGCGGCCACCAGCACCGCCCTTTGCGGCCCACCGAACGCAGCGCGCAGGCGCTTGGCGTCGGCGACCAGGTCAGCATCCAGGGTGAGGTCGAACTTGACGCTCCCCACCACCTGCAGCGCCGGGGCGGGAAGGCCCAGTTCGCGAAAACGGCGACCGTCCTCCTCGCTCTGGCAGGCCACGGTGTCCAACTGGCCCAGCATGTCCCGGGTAAGCCTCCCCAGTCGGTGGTAACCGGCGGCGGAGCGCTCCGACAGCCGCGCATTGGCCAGCAGCACCCGGCAGCCTACCCCGCGGCTGTAGTGCAGCATATTGGGCCACAGCTCGGTCTCCATCAGCAGCAGCAGGCGCGGCCGGGTGCGACGCAGAAAACGGGACACCGGACCGGGCAGGTCCCAGGGCGCATAGACGTGGAAAACCCTGGCGCCAAACAGCGCCCGCAGGCGCTCCGAACCCGTGGGGGTGGTGGTGGTCACCACCAGGCAGTAATCCGGGTACTGGCTGAGCAGATTCTCCAGCAGGGGCGCGGCGGCCAGGGTCTCACCGACCGACACGGCATGCACCCAGATGGCGGGCCGTTCCAGGTCGGGACGCGGCTGGAACCACCCGCACCGTTCCGCCAGCCGGCGACGGTAGGCGGGGGCGCGTCGCGACCGCCACAGCATGCGCAATACGATAAACGGCAACAGGGCGTAGAACAGGGCGCTGTACAAATAGCGCATGCAGACTCCGGCGGGCCAGGATGGCTGGCAGCATACCGCCACGGGCTCCTGCCCGCCAGCGGACCGGAGCAGCGACGGGCCGCGCAATGCGGCTATACTGGCGACTTTCGGGTTCGGGTCAGCCGCCATGGGCAGGCAGGTAATACACATAGATATCGTCATAATAGGCGGCGGCATCGCCGGCCTGTGGACGCTCAACCAGCTGCGCAATCGCGGCTACAGCGCTGTCCTGTTCGAGCGCGAGGCCCTGGGCAGTTACCAGACCATAGGTTCCCAGGGCATGATCCACGGCGGAGTGAAGTACGCCCTGGCCGGCGCCCTGAGCAACAGCTCCGAAACCATTGCCGCAATGCCCGCCCTGTGGCGCCGATGCCTGCGCGGCGAGGGCAAGGTGGACCTGCGCGGCTGCAAGGTGCTCAGCGAGGATTTTTTCCTGTGGTCCACCGCCGCCCTGCAGTCCCGGGTCGCCTCCTTTTTTGCCAGTCGCCTGCTGCGCGGTCGGGTGCAAAAAATCACTGCCGCTGAGTATCCTGCACCCCTGCGCTCGGAACGGTTTCGCGGCCAGGTCTATCGCCTCGCAGACCTGGTACTGGATGTGCCCTCCCTGGTGAGCACCCTGGCCCAGCGCCAGCCCGGCGCCATCTTTACCGTGGACTGGCAGCGCGCGGCGCTGCGCCGCCGGGGCCGCCAGGCGGTGCTGGAGCTGGAACAATGCGCCCTGGTGCCACAGCAATTGCTGCTCACCGCCGGCGCGGGCAATGCAAGCCTGCTGGCCAGCCTGGACAGCACCAGGCCCGCCATGCAGCGCCGTCCCCTGCAGCAGGTGCTGGTCAGGCACCAGTACCAGGCGGACTTTTACGGGCACTGCATGGGCGGCAATCCCTCGCCGCGGCTGACCATCTCATCCCATCGCGACTACGCCGATCGACCCGTCTGGTACCTGGGCGGTGACCTGTCCACCGACGCGGCAGACGAGGATCCCGACCAGTTGATCGAGCGGGCCCGGCGCGAACTGGCCGACCTGCTGCCCTGGGTAGACCTGGGCGAGGCACAGTGGACCACAGTGCGACTGGATAGGGCGGAACCCAGGCAGTCGAGCCTGTTGCGACCCGACAGCGCCTACGTCGGCAAACTGGACGGAGTGGACAACGCCCGGGCGGCCTGGCCCACCAAGCTCACCCTCAGCCCCGACCTGGCCGATGAGGTAGAGCGCCAGCTGGTGGCGGAGCAGATCCTGCCCCGGCACCAGCCCGACCTCGCTCCGCTGGCAGGCCTGGGGCGGCCACCCATTGCCACCCCCTACTGGGACACCCTGTTTTCATGAGCTGGCTGCGAACGCTGGGCAAAACCGGCCTGCAGGTAAGCGCCCTGGGCCTGGGCACGGTAAAACTGGGCCGCGACCGGGAGGTGAAATACCCCGCCGCCTATACCTTGCCGGACGATCCCAGTGCGGCTCGCCTGCTGGATACGGCCCGCGAGCTGGGCATCAACCTGCTGGATACTGCGCCCGCCTACGGCAGCAGTGAACAGCGCCTGGGGCGGTTGCTGGCCGGGCAGCGGCAGCACTGGTTGCTCTGCAGCAAGGTGGGGGAGGAGTTTATCGATGGCCAGTCGCGGTTCGACTTTTCGCCCGAGCACACGCGCCGGTCGGTGCAGCGCAGCCTGCGCAGGCTGGGGACCGAGGTGCTGGATATCGTGTTGGTGCACTCCGACGGCAACGACCTGGACATCATCGAGCGCATGGGCACGCTGCAGGCACTGGCGCAGCTCAAGATGGAGGGCCTGGTGCGCGCCATCGGCATATCCACCAAGACCGTGGCCGGGGGCCTGGCGGCGGCCCGGGTCTGTGACGTGGTCATGCTGACCTACAACCCGCAGTACCGCGAAGAGCTGCCGGTACTGGATGCCTGCGCCGAACTGGGCACCGGCACCCTGATAAAGAAAGTACTGGGCAGCGGGCACCTGGCGGGCAGTGATGAGCAGGGTAGCAGGCCGGGGCTGCAGGCCTGCATGGACCTGGCCTTCTCCCACCCCGGTACCGGTGCCGCCATCGTGGGCACCATCAACCGGGCCCACCTGCAAGCCAATGTGGAGGCGGCGCGGCGCGCCCTGGGCTGACGCCTAACCGGCGTTATCCTCGAGGATTCGGTTGACGATGGCGGTGGTGGACACGTCATCGACAAAGCCCAGCACCCTGACCTCACCGCCGTATTCCTCGACGATCTCCCAGCCGACCACACCCTCTTTGCCGGGGTAGTCGCCACCCTTGACCAGGATGTCCGGACGCAATATCTGCAGCAATTCCCGCGGGGTGTCCTGGGCGAAGCAGACCACCCAGTCCACCGCCTCCAGCCCCGCCAGCACGGCCATGCGCCGCTCGGCAGGATTGATGGGCCGGCCCCTGCCCTTGAGGCGCCGCACCGACTCGTCGCTGTTTACCGCCACCACCAGCCGATCGCCCAGCTTGCGGGCCTGCTCCAGGTAGGCCACGTGACCGGCGTGAATAATGTCGAAACAGCCGTTGGTAAAGACCACCCGCTCGCCCCGGGCGCGGGCGTCCGCGATGGCCACCTGCAACTGTTCCAGGGTCAGGGCGCCGCGCTCGGAGCCCTGGTCCTGCAGCACCGCCCGGCGCAGTTCCGGGGCGCTGACGGCAGCAGTGCCCAGCTTGCCCACCACGATGCCGGCGGCGATATTGGCCAGCGCCACCGCCTGGGGCAGTTCCGCACCCGCCGCCACCGCGGCGGCCAGCACTGCTATCACCGTGTCCCCGGCGCCCGTGACATCGTAGACCTCGCGTGCCACCGCCGGCATGTGCAGTTCTTCCCGCCCGGGCCGCAACAGGGTCATGCCATGTTCGCCGCGGGTTACCAGCAGGGCCTGCAGGTCCAGCTCGTGCATGAGTTGCTCAGCCCTGGCCACCAGCTCGCTCTCGGTCCGGCAGGGGCCGACCACCGCTTCCAGCTCGTGCAGGTTGGGGGTGAGCAGGGTGGCGCCCCGGTAGCGGGCGAAGTCGCTGCCCTTGGGGTCCACCAGCACCGGCACGGCGCGGGCCCGGGCGACCTCGATAAGGGCTTCGGGCCGCGCCAGCGCGCCCTTGGCGTAGTCCGACAGCACCAGCACCTGGCAGCCATCCAGCAGCCGCGGCAGGTCCGCGGCGAGAGCCCGTACATCGGTCAATTCCGGCGCCGGCTCCTCGAAATCCAGGCGAATGAGTTGCTGGTGGCGGCTGATTACCCGCAGCTTGGTAATGGTTGGGCAACCGGCCACGCGGGTAAAGGCACACTCCACCCCCGCGCCCGCCAGCATAGCCTGCAGCGAGTCCGCCATCTCGTCATCGCCGCAGTGGCCGCCCAGGCGCGAGCCGGTACCCAGGGCCGCGAGGTTCAGGGCCACGTTGCCCGCGCCCCCGGGCCGGTCGGTAATCTGTTCCACCTTCACCACCGGCACCGGCGCCTCGGGGGAGATGCGCGATGTCGGGCCCTCCCAGTAGCGATCCAGCATGATGTCACCCAGTACCAGCACACGGGCGCTGTGGAAGCGCGGCAATTCGAGTTTCATGATTGAAGAGTCCCCGGGCGAGTGGCGCGTTGCTGTTTACCCGGCTAGTGTACCGCGTGCGCCGGCTCGATACATGGCGCGATCCAGCGGCAGGGGCACGGCTTGCAGCGCCAGGGCAAACCGGCTAACTTCCCCTGCCCCGAATACCCGGCCACAGAGCACCCGCGCGATGATCCCCGAGCTACCCGTAGATATTGACCAGATAAAAGGCTTCCTGGCCGCCGATGAGGCCCAGGCCCTTTACGACCACGCCCTGCAGGCCAGCGCGCGCGGGCCGGTACTGGAAATAGGCAGCTATTGCGGCAAATCCACTGTCTACCTGGGCCTGGCCTGCCGGGCCAACGACAGCACCCTGTTCGCCCTGGACCATCACCGGGGCTCGGAGGAACACCAGCCCGGCGAGATGTTTCACGACCCGGCGCTGTTTGACGACAGCGCCGGTAGCATGGACAGCTTCCGGGAGTTTCGTCGCAATATCCTCGCCGCCGGGCTGGAACAGACGGTAGTGCCCATCGTGGCCGGCTCGGCGGCCGCGGCGCGGCACTGGCAGACGCCGCTGGCCATGGTGTTCATAGACGGCGGCCACAGCCTGGCTGCGGCCCTGACGGACTACCGGTGCTGGGCGCCGCAGCTGCAGCGCGGGGGCATACTGGCGATTCACGACCTGTTCGAGGACGCCGCCGCCGGCGGCCAGGCGCCCTACGCCATCTACCGCATGGCGCTGGCCTCGGGATTATTCGAGCCGCTGGCCCGGGTCAACAGCCTGGGGGTGCTGCGACGGCTCCAGGGGTAAGCTGCCCGGTCGAATAAATTTGACCCTAGAGGGAATTGCGCTCGCCCCGGCGGGCGGTGGCTTCCTCATCGGGCAGCTGCACCCGGGTAAACAGCTCCGCCGCGGCGGTGTGCCCGGTGAGGGCATCGGCGGCCAGCAGGATGGCGCCGGCAGTCCAGGTGGGCTTCTCATCGGGCCACAACAGGTCTTCGACCAGCTGGTAACCGGTCCAGTATGAACCGTCCTCGGTGCGCCACTGGTGCAGCCAGCTGTACACCTCCACGGCGCGGGCGTGATCGCCGGCGGCCAGCAGGGCCATCACCAGCTCACAGGATTCGGCGATGGTTACCCAGGGCTCCTGCTTCTCGCAGCGACAGCCCAGCTGGTCCTCGACAAACTCATCCCAGCGCGCGGCCAGCCTCGCCTGGGCCTCGCGACCTGTATATACCCCGGCCAGCACCGGGTAGAACCAGTCCATCGAGTAACGCGATTTGCTCGCCCAGGTGCGGTCGAAACGCTGGGGCTTGTGGCGCAGGGCGGCACCCAGGGCCTCCCGGGCGCAGCGCCATTGCGGTCGCGGTTTGGCCAGGGCATGGGCGATGTTGACGGCGCACTCGAGGCTTTTGTAAATGGAGCTGCAGCCGGTGACCAGGGCGTCACCCTTGGGACTGCCATCGGCGTCCACGGCCCAGTGAATCTCACCGTGGCCGGTCTGCAGGGAGAGCACGAAGCCTATCGCCCGCTCGACCGTGGGCCACATTTCCTCGAGAAAATCGCGCTCGCCCGTCACCAGGTAGTAGTGCCACACGCCGGTGGCGATGTAGGCGACGAAATTGCTCTCGCGCCGCTCACAGTTGTCGATCTCCTCTCCCCGGTAGGAGGCCCACCAGCTGCCATCCGCCAGCTGCATACGGGCCAGCCAGGCATACGCCCTCCGGGCCGCCTGGTGCTCGCCGCCGATGGCCAGCCCCATGGCCGCTTCCACGTGATCCCAGGGATCGGTGTAGCCGCCATCAAACCAGGGGATTTCGCCACTGGGCAGCTGGGTGTCGAGGATAAACTGCACCGTTGGCCGCAGGAACTCGTGGGGGAAAAGCCCCCGGCTTAGATACAGGCCGCTCACAACGAGGCGCCCTTGCGAAAATACATCACCACACTCTTGCCCATGACGGGATTCATAATCTTCTCCAGCGCCCGGGTGACGGCAGGCTGCTCCATGATGTCCCATACCAGCAGGCGATGATACTGGCGCAGCAGCCAGTTACTGTCCTGCTGGTCCCAGAACAGGCACTTCAGCCACCAGAATGGCGCGTGCAGGGCGTGGGCCCAGTGCCGGTGATAGTGATCGAATCCCAGGCCCTCTATCTCGCGGCGCAACTCCCTGCCCCTAAAAATACGCAAATGCCCGCCTGGCACCTGGTGATAGTCCTTGCTCAACGCCCAGCAGACCTGCTCCGGCCAGCGCCGCGGCACGCTGGCGCAAAACAAGCCGCCGGGCTTCAGCACCCGCTCGATTTCCCGCAGCGCGGCCCGGTAGTCGGGAATGTGCTCCAGTACCTCGCTGCAGATGACCTTGTCGAAACTGTTGTCGGCAAAGGGCAGCGCCAGGGCGCTGGCCGAGGACAGGCTGAAGGACTTGGCGCTGTTCTCCGGCTCCTCGAAATCGGCGAACTTTTCCCGCGTGGTAACCAGGTCGGCCAGGGATAAGTCCACGCCCACGGAATGCACATCTGCCGCCACGTAGGCGGAGATGACATGGCGCCCCTCACCGCAGCCCAGGTCCAGTACCCAGTCCCCGCGCTCCAGCGGAAAGTGGCTGAATTCAACCGTTTGCATGGGCCAGCACCTGCCGGTAGTAAGCGACCATCTGGCCGGCGCAGACATCCCAGCAGAACTGCTCGAGAATACGCTGCCGGCCCCGCGCCCCCAACTCCTCGCGCCTCTGGGGGTCCCGCAGCAGCGCATCGATGGCGTCCGCCATGGCATCGGCGTCCCGGGCGGGGACGGTTACGCCGGCATCCCCCACCACCTCCGGCAGGGCGCCGCCGTCGGTGGAGACCACCGGCACGCCGCAGGCCATCGCCTCGCCGGCAGGCAGCCCGAAACCCTCATACACCGATGGCACCACGGCGATCGCGGCCTCGGCGTAGTACTCGACCATCTGCTCGGTGCTGATGCCGCTGACAAACCGCACCCGCTCGACCAGGCCCAGGCGGCGCAGCAGCTGCTCGGTTTTACCCCCCTCCCTGGGTTTGCTGACCACCAGCAGTTCCAGCTCCGGGTGACTGGACAACAGCCGGGCGTAGGCCCGCAGCAGGTAGCGCAGGCCCTTGAGCGGCGCATCGGCGGAACAGGTGGCCATCAGGCGCAGGGGATTGCGCGTCACGCCCGGCAAGGGCCGGAACACGTCCGTGTCGATGCCGTTGTAGACCAGGCCTATACCCGCCGGCTGGATACCGAAATCCCGGGCGATGTCCTGACGGGAGCAGTCGGAAACCGTGACCACGTGGTGCAGCTGCTTGACCACTTTCTGCTGCATGATGAGGAAAGAGTGCCAGCGCCTGATCAGCAGCCGCTCCCACCAGCTGCGCGCCGCTTTCAGGGCTATGCGCAGGTCGCTGGTGATGGGGTGGTGCACCGTGGTCACCAGCGGCAGGCCCATGTCCTGGATGTCCAGCATGCCGTAGCTGAGGCTCTGGTTGTCATGGATGAGGTCGTATTCGCCCGCGTGCTGGCGCAGGTAGCGCACCGCCCGCCGCCCGAAGGTATAGGGCTCGGCGAAGCCGCCGGTAAGTTTGCTGCACCACTCGATGATATTGCTCAGGGATCCGAGGTGGCGCGGGCGCAGCGACAGCAGGCCATTCTCGAACAGGTCCAGGCTGGGCAGCTCGATGAGATGCACCCGTGGATCCAGGTGCGGATAGGGGGGACCCGATATCACGTCCACCTTGTGCCCAGCTTCAACGAGTGCCTTGCTGAGATAGCGCAGGTAGACGCCCTGGCCACCGGCATAGGGCTGGCTGCGATAGCCCAGCAGCGCGATGCGCAAGGGGCGGGCCGCATCCTGTGCGCCGCGCGGATCGGCTCCGGCAGCCGCGGGCGCCGGGTCTAGCTCTAATGTGCCAAGATGCCTGATAACGGCGTCCTCTTGAGATTAATTGCCGGATATTGCGCGGGTATGCTGGCGACAGCGCTGCGTGATGCACAAATGGCATCCTGCGTGCCAAAAGAGCTCATATTTTAAGCAGCCGAAGGGCAAAAATCCACCCCGCCGGGTGCCATCGGTCGCCAGCACGGCCGCCTTGTCGCTATAATTCGAGCCCCACCACACAAGGACGTCTGACCATGCAGCGCACCTCATACAAGGGCATCATCCTGGCCGGGGGCTCGGGGACGCGCCTGCATCCGCTCACCAGCACCGTCAGCAAACAGCTGATGCCGGTGTACGACAAGCCCATGATCTACTACCCGCTGGCCACCCTGATGCTGGCCGGCATACGGGATATCCTGGTCATCACCACGCCCCGCGACCAGGAAGCCTTCAGCGAGCTGCTGGGGGACGGCAGCCAGTGGGGTATCAATATCTGCTACACGGTCCAGCCCAGCCCGGACGGGCTGGCCCAGGCGTTTATCCTCGGCGCCGACTTCATAGGCAACTCCCCGGCCGCGCTGGTACTGGGTGACAACATCTTTTACGGCGGCGGCTTCACCAGGAAACTGCGCCACGCCGCGACCCGGGAAACCGGCGCCTCCGTATTCGCCTACTACGTACAGGACCCGGAGCGCTACGGGGTGGTGAGCTTCGACGCCCAGGGCGTTGCCCGGGACATCGAGGAGAAACCCGCCAAACCCCGCTCGCACTACGCGGTGACCGGCCTGTATTTTTATGACAACGACGTGGTGGATATCGCCCGCAGCATCCGCCCCTCCTCCCGCGGCGAGCTGGAAATAACCGATGTGAACAAGGCCTATCTGGCCAGGGGCGACCTGCAGGTGGAAGTGATGAGCCGGGGCACCGCCTGGCTGGATACCGGTACCCACAATTCGCTGCTGGATGCGGCCAATTTCATCCGCGTGGTGGAGGAGCGCCAGGGCCTGAAAATAGCCTGCCCTGAAGAGGTCGCTTACCGCATGGGCTATATCGATGGCGAGCAGTTACTGGCGCTGGCAGCGCCCCTCGAGAAAAGCGGTTACGGCCTCTACCTGCAGGCGCTGCTGAGCGAGGAAGGAGTGGTATTCGATGAAGTTTGAGAGCACTTCCCTGGGCGACGTCTTCCTGCTGAAGCCGCGGGTATTCGGCGACCAGCGCGGGTTTTTCCTGGAGAGCTGGAATGCGCAGACCTTCCGCGACGCCGGCTTCGACCTGCAATTCGTGCAGGACAACCACAGCCGCTCGACCCGCGGCACCCTGCGCGGCATGCACTTCCAGACCCGACACACCCAGGGCAAGCTGGTGCGGGTGACCTCCGGCGAAGTGTTCGACGTGGTGGTGGACCTGCGCCGCTCCTCGCCCACCTGCGGGCAGTGGCTGGGCGTATGGCTCAGCGCCGCCAACCACCACCAGCTTTGGGTGCCGCCGGGCTTTGCCCACGGCTTCCTGGTCACCTCCGAATACGCCGACTTCCAGTACAAGTGCACCGATATCTACCACCCGGCCAGCGAGGTCAGCCTGGCCTGGGATGACCCCACCGTGGGCATAGACTGGCCACTGCCCGGGGGTGAACCGCCGCAGCTTTCAGCCAAGGATGGGCAGGGTTTGGCCTGGAAGGATATTCCGCTGTTTGATTAGTGGGGCTGGACTTGCTCTCAGGTGTCGCTCTAAAGCACCCGAGCAGCGGCTACAGGGTATGGCCTCACGGGACACGCCAAAGGCCGCGTCCATGCGGGGCTCGGGTTCGGCCATCCATGGCCTCACACGGTCCCGTGAGGCCATACCCTGCATCCACTGCTCTCTCATGGAGAGATTAGAGAAGTTTGGAAAAGCATTTCCTACCCAGACAAGAGCGGCCGCCACCAGTCCTCGTTGCCCAGGAACCAGTCCAGGGTCCGTTCCAGCCCTGATTCAAAACTCTCCACAGGCGCGTAGCCCAACTCGGCAGCCGCCTTGCGCGCATCGATGGCGTAGCGCCAGTCGTGCCCGGCGCGGTCCTCGACGAAAGTGACCAGGTCGCGGGCGCTGCCGCCAGCGGCCGCCGGCGCCCCGGGAAAACGGCCGGCCAGGGAGGTATCGGCCGCAAAACGCGCATCCAGGCGATCGCACAACAACTCCACGATAGCGAGATTGCTCCACTCGTTGTTGCCGCCGATATTATAGGTTTCCCCCACCGCGCCCTGCTCCAGTACCAGCTCAATGCCGCGGCAGTGGTCCTCCACGTACAGCCAGTCGCGGATATTGCTGCCGTCGCCGTACACCGGCAGGGGCAGGCCCCGCAGGATGTTGGTAATACACAGCGGGATGAGCTTCTCCGGGAAGTGGAAGGGGCCGTAATTGTTGGAGCAGTTGCTGGTGGTGACCTGCAGGCCGTAAGTGTGGTGATAGGCCCGCACCAGGTGGTCCGAGGCGGCCTTGCTGGCCGAGTAGGGCGAATTGGGTTCGTAGCGGTGCTGCTCGCTGAAGGCCGGGGCAGTGGCGGCCAGGGAGCCGTATACCTCGTCGGTTGAAACATGGTGGAAGCGGTGTGCAAGCGGACTCGGGCCACCCAGCCAGACCTCGCGGGCCGCTTTCAGCAGGGTGTGGGTGCCCACCACGTTGGTCTCGATAAAGGCATCGGGCCCGGTAATGGAGCGATCGACATGACTTTCCGCGGCAAAATGCACCACCGTATCCACGGCGTGCTCGCGCAGGGTGGCCAGCACCCGGTCGTAGTCACAGATATCGGCGTGGACAAAGCTGAAGTTGGGCTGGCCCTGCAGGCTGTCGAGGTTGGCGAGGTTGCCGGCATAGGTGAGCGCGTCGTAGGCGATCAGCCGGTCCTGCGGGTGGCTGCGCGCCCAGTAGTGGACGAAATTGGCACCGATAAAACCGGCGGCGCCTGTTACCAGCAGCGTCTTACTCATCCCGCATCTCCTTTAATTCCTTCAACATGTGGCGCAACTGCACGCGCCAGTGGACGCCTTCCAGGCCCAGGTCGCGCCAGCTGCCGGTCTTGTCCAGCACGCTGTAATGGGGTCGCTGCGCCGGGGTGGGGTAGTCGCTGGCGGGTATCGGCCGCACCCGCGCCGGCCTGGCCAGCAGGCCCAGGGCGCAGGCCTCTTCACAAATAGCCACGGCGAAATCGTACCAACTGCAGACGCCGGCATCGCTCCAGTGATAAATACCCTGCAATTGCGGGCGCCCTGCGGCGGCCCAGACCGCCCGCGCCAGGCCCCTGGCCCAGGTGGGGGTGCCGACCTGGTCGTCCACCACCGCCAGTTCCTCGCGCTCGGCCATGAGCCGCAGCATGGTCTTGACAAAGTTGCCGCCAAAACGGGAGTAGACCCAGCCGGTGCGCAATACCAGCGCCTGCGGCAGTATCCGCTGTACAGCCTGTTCACCGGCCAGCTTGCTGCGCCCGTATTCCCCCAGCGGCGCGGTAGGCGCGGTGGGTGGATAGGGCCGGGATGCCCGACCGTCGAACACAAAATCCGTCGAGATGTGTATCAGGCGGGCTCCCAGGTCCCGGCAGGCCTGCGCCAGGTGCGCGGGACCCTCCGCATTGGCGGCCCGAGCGGCCAGCGGTTCCGACTCGGCGGCGTCCACCCCGGTGTAGGCGGCGGCATTGATGACCAGGGCCGGGGCCAGCTCCGCAACACGTCGCGCCACCCCGTCGGCGTCCGCGATATCCAGGTCGCCACGGGGCGCGGCCAGGCATTGCACAGCAGCGGGGGCACTGCGGCACAGCTCCCTGCCCAGCTGCCCGCCGGCGCCTACGATCAGTACTTTCTGGCTCAATTTCTCTCCTCGGGCGCGGGCAATAGCCGCTGGCTTCCCCAGGGTACCGGCGTTAGACTGGCTCAAAACAGAGCCCTGCCGGTGCCCAGCCACGCATCCCCACACGCCGCTATAGCCATTGATTACCGGGTAATCGTCGCCCTCAGCCTGCTGTTGTCGCTGTGGCTTATCGCCATCGACCCGGTGCTCGATAGGGACGCTATCTTATACTTACGCACCGCCGATGCCTATTTACAGGATGGCTTTTTGGCCAGCCTGCGGCTGTTCGATCGCCCTTTGCTGTCGATTTGCCTCGCCCTGCTGCACCAGCTGACGGGTCTGCCGCTGATGTATGCCGGCCTGCTGCTGAACTCCCTGTTCTACGCGCTGTTCTGCGTGACATTCGTGGCCGCTGTGAGTGCCCTGGGCGGGGACCGCCGGGTGCAGTTGCTCGCCGTGATCGTGGTCCTGTCGCACCCCACCCTCAATGACCAGCGCAGCTCCATCCTGCGGGATCCGGCCTACTGGGCCTTTATCCTACTGGCATTTCGGCAGCTGTTGCTGTACGCGCAGCAACCTACAACAGGTGGCATGCTGCGCTGGTACGCGTACATCCTGCTGGCCGCGCTGTTCCGCTTCGAGGGCCTGTTCTTCGCCGCCTGCGCACCGCTTGCACTGCTGGCAACCCGCGACTTGCCGCGGCGCCTGCAGCACTGCCTGCGCCTGCTCGCACCCTCCCTGCTGGCGCTGGCGGCCACCCTGGCAGCCCTGCTGCTGTACCCGGACAGTTTCGGCAGGGGCGGTGCATACTTGCCGGGCATCAGTCACTACGTGCAGCGCCTGCTGGCGTTTTCCCAGCAGTTCGGCGATCTGGCGCGGGCCGGCGGCGAAATCCTGCTGGACAGTTTCAGTCGCGAAGATGCCGTGGCGGCCACGCTGGCGGGTTTCGGCGCTATCGTCGCTCTCAACATTTTTCGCGCCCTGACCTGGCCCTGCCTGCTGCTGATGCTGTGGCAACGGCCCGCAAGCATCCACCTGCGGCACGACAACCGCCTCCTGCTGCGGGCGCATATCATTATCTGTCTGCTTTACCTGGTGGCCTTCACGCTGCTGAACCACTTCATGACCGAGCGCTACGCCACCCAGCCGGTGGTATTCCTGCTCCTGTACCTGCCCTTCCTGCTGGACGGGATGTGGCGTGTTGGAGCCCGGGCTCCGGCACGCTATGCCGCGCTCGCCTTGCTGGTGTTCATGGCGGGGGACAGCCTGCATAACCGGGATCATGAAAAAGCCTTTATGCGCGATTCCGCCCAGTGGCTGCAGACCCATACTCCGCAACAGGCCAGCCTGGTGTCGAACAACGAGTACCTGGCCTACTTCAGCCAGCGGCAGCTGGACTGGAAGGTCGCTACCTACGTGCACTTCGACCTGGAAAAATTGCTGGCGGTGGAAAAATACTGGCGCGGAAAAGACTTCCTGGTAATGCGGGTGACGCGGCACAATGTCACTGCCTGGGAAGCCTTCCTGCAACGGTATTCCCTGGAGGAGACAATGGTGTTCGACGGCGGGCGCCACGGCAGGGTGGCCATCGTCAAATTGCCCAGTACGGGAGAGGCCGGCGATGAAATCCAGCCTTGAAGAGAGCAGCCAACTGCACCACCTGGCGGCCCAGCTGGGGGACGAAGAGTTGCCACCCGGCTGGGAGCCGGTACACAGTTCAGCGTATACCCACGTTGCCTGCAATCCTGCCATGCAGGTGTTTTACAAGGAATTCCTGCCGCGCAGCCCGCTGGACAAGCTCAAGGCCTTGTTGCGCGGCAGCCGTGCCACCCGCGCCAGGCGACACAGCGATGCCCTGTTGCAGGCCGGCATCACCGCCCCCGCCAACCTGGCCTGGGGCAGGTTGAGCCGAGGCAGGGAATACCTTTTCTCCCGCGCCGTGGAGGGCGACGACGTGACTTCCTGGCTGGTGGACCTGCTGCCCGCGGGCAAGGCCTGGGCCCGCGCCAACCGGCGCCAGTTGCTGGAATCCCTGGGCACGTTCATAGGCCGGGTGCACGCCACCGGTTTTATCCACGGCGATTTGCGACCGGGCAATGTGCTGGCCCAGCACCGCGGCGAGCGCTTTCTGTTCGGCCTCATCGATAACGAGCGCACCGTGCAGAAAACACCGCCCCCCGGGCGCATGCTGCTGCGCAACCTGATGCAGCTGAACATGTTGCCGCCGCAGGTGCTCAGCCGCAGCGACCGCATGCGCTTTTTCACCGCCTGGCACCGCCAGATGCGGGAGCTGGATGACATTGAGGCCAAACTGCTGGCCGCCGAGGCTTACAACTGGGCGATGCAACGCCTGTACGACAAAGGCCAACTGTAAGCCGGCCTATAACAGCGGCCGCGGTTGCAGGCAATACCTGCGCAGGTGACGCTCACGTATGGGCGGTAGCAGCCCCCGCAAGGGCGCCACAAGCTGCTCCCTGCTCCAGGGCCTGCCCGCCAGGTAGCTGGCCAGGAAGACTTCCAGTTGCTCCGCGCTGGCGCCCAGTTCCTCGGCATCGATGATAAAACGCGCGAGATCGTGCAGTTGGCGCGCCGCGGGCAAGGCCGCCGGGAAGTGCGGCGCGCGCAGTTTGCGCACCCCCTCCAGATCGACGAAATAGTAGCCCGAGCCGCACCACAGCAGGTTACTCCACTTGCAATCACCGTGGGCGTAGCCCAGGGCGTGCAGCCCGGCCAGCACCTCGCCCGCCCTGGACATGAGCCCTTGGGCGTCCCCGGCGGCGGGCACCGCCAGCCACAGGGCCCTCAGGTCGGCGGCATCGGCCAGCGCCCCGGTGAGCAATACCATCCCCTCGGGCACCAGCAGGCAGGCCCGCGGTTCGGGTACCGGCAGCGCGTCACGGGCCATCTGCAGGGCCGCATCGAAACTGTGTAGCCCCCGGCCATAGCCGAGGCGAAAGCCCAGTTTCTGCAAGGGTGATTTCGCCAGGTACAGTTTGAGGTAGCAGCCCTGCCCCGCGACTTCCAGCAGGCCCACACGGCTGAAGCTGTCGCTTTTCAGGATGCGTGTATGGCGCTCCATCCAGGCGGCGGTAGCCGCCGGGTCGGAGGCCATTGACTCCTGCAGGTGCGCGCCCCACTCGGGACCGCGCAGGATTTTTCCCGGACTAGCCACGGCTCAGCCCCGGCACCCACCCGGCGGGAGCCCGGTCGCCATGGGTTTTGCGATAGAGCTGCAGGGCCTGGCGTGCCACCTGCTGCCACAGCTCGCGATCGGGCCCCAGGGCGCGGGCCAGGCCGCCGTCGCTGTAGTAGTGCATAAAGCGCCACAGGTCGCGACGCCTTAGGCCACAGTCCATGGCGGAAAAATACAGGCCGGCCAAATCCTTGATGCGCCAGCGCGGCGGCGTGTGGCGGCGCCATTGCGCCCGGTGCAGGTCGATGAGGTAGCAGCGCAGCCGCGCGTCCGCCAGGGTGGCCGGGTCAAGGTGGAAATGGCAGAGATAGAAATCCCGGTGGTTGATACCGGCGCCGTGCATGCGGCGGGCGCTGTCGGCCAGTTTGCGCAACAGGCGCAGGCGCACCCGGGGCGGCGGAGGGCTGTGCGCCCAGTCGCCACAGAAGTCCTCCAGGCTCACCGTGCCCACCAGGTCTTCGGTGACGAGCACGGAATGCCTGGCCGCGGGATTGAGTCCCTGCCGCGCGTAAGCACTCACTGTCAGGGTATCCACCCCCAGCCGCTGCAATGCGCCGACAGCCCGGTACTCGTTGCTGGCCGAGACCACCGGCAGGCGCAGCTGCAACAGGTTTTTGCAGATTTCCCGCCAGCCGATGCCGCGGTGCAGCTTGAGGAAAAACGAGCGTCCCTGGAAGGCGAAGCGCAGGGTCACCCGCCCTTCTTTGCTGCGATAGACCTCGGCAGGGGATGCCGTCTCGGCTACTCGCTCTGCCCAGGCCAGCAATCCAGCGGCGTCACCCACCGCGGCCAGTTCGGCCACTGCCATCTCGGGAGCCAGGTAAAAGTCAGCCATCGGCGTCCACCGCCTTGCGCTGCACCGCCTGTTCGATCAAGCCCGCCGCCGTGACATGCATGGAGTAGAGGTCCGCGCGGGCGGCGTAGGCCAGGCCGTTGTCGCGGCAGCGCTCGCGATACGCCGGGTCCAGCGCCTGCGTCAGCGCCGCATCGAACTCGGCCTCGCTGAAGGGCTGCGGCAGCACAGTGCCGGCTTCGGCGACGGCGATGTGATGCGCATAGCCGCAGACTCCGCTGACCACCACCGGCAGACCCGCCACCAGCGCCTCCAGCAGCACCATGCCGGCGGCCTCGCTGCGGGCCGGGTGAACCAGCAGGTCTGCGGCCAGCAGCAACTCGGGCACATCGTCGCGCCCCCCCAGGAACCGCACCTGCCGCGCCACTCCCCTGCGCCGCGCCAGCAGCCGAAAGGGCCGCTCGCGGTCCTGGCCGGCCACGAGCAGGCACATGCGCCGCTGGGGATGCTGTGCCTGCAGCCGGGCGAGGGCGGCAATGGCGCGATCCAGGCCCTTGGTTATAAAGCCCGAGCCCACCATTAGTAGTGTGTACTCACTATCGACAAGACCCATTTTCTCCCTGGTACGTTTACGAATAGCTGCGGCATCGGGTGGGGCCCGGCGGTCCGGGGATACACCCGGCGGCAGCAGGTGCATTCGCCGCGCCGGCGTGTGGTAGTAACACTCGAACTTGTGCTGCTCGGTCGCCGCAATCAGCAGGATTTCGGTGGCGGCCGCGGGTTCGAACACCGCCCGCTCCCAGGCAGAGAAGTGGCGGTAGCGGGGCGTCAGCCGGTACCACCAGGGACGGCCCTGGCGGGCCTTGTCGGCGAAGCAGGGATCAGCGGCGAAGTAGACGTCCAGGCCGGGCATCCTGTTGAAGCCGACTACCCCGTCTACCGGGTCCGCCGTCAGGTCTGCCTGCACCCAGCGCAGGAAGCGCCGGTTGCGCCCCACATTGGTGAGCGCGGTCACCGGCACCAGGCGCAGGTCGATGTCCGCCGGCTGCTCCCCCTGCCAGGCCAGGCAGTAAACCCGGCAGTGGTGGCCGCGGCGCTGCAACTCAGCGGCGATGCGGGCGAAATCCCGCTGTAAACCACCATAGGGAAAATACTTGTACAACAACAGCGCCAGGCGCACGATCAGGGTGCTCCCACGGGAGCCGGCAGCAGCCCTTGCAGCGCGCGCCACACCGTCGCGGGTGTGATGGCGGCCATCAGGGCAGCGGCATCGCCGCCCTTGACGCCCCGCCCCATGGGAGACTGGATATGCACCTGGTTGCGACCATAGGCGCCCACCAGACTGGTGCTGGTGGGTCCGTACAGCGATACCGTGGGCACATCCAGGGCGGCAGCCAGGTGCCCCAGGCCCGTATCGACCGCCACGACCGCCGGGACCTGGCGCAGCATACCGGCCAACCCGGTCAGGGACTGGCGGGGCAGCACCCGCGCGCTGCTGCAGCGCGCCGCGATGCGCAGCGCGCGCTGCCGCTCGGCCTCGCTGCCCCAGGGCAGCCACTGGCAATAGCCGGCGGCACCCGACAACTCCGCCAGCGCCACCCAGTGATCCTCCGGCCAGAGTTTTTCGTCCCTGGCGGTACCGTGGAAAAATAATAGGCCGGGCGCCAGCGGTTCAGCGGCGGCGGTGCCAGCGGCTGATTCGACCAGCAGGCCGTAATCGCCCCTGGTATGAGGCGGCGCATAATGCAGCCCCCGGGAAAACAACAGGCGCGTGCGCTCCACCGCGTGCATGTCCCGGGGGACGGCGACAGGGTGGTCATAGGCCAGGGCGGCGAGCCCCTCCCGCGCCGAGCGCCTGTCCATGCCATAGCTCGGGGCCGCTACCTGGCGGCAGATAAAGGCGCTCTTCAACAAGCCCTGGGCGTCGATCACGGCATCGTAATCCCGGGCCCGCAGTTGCGCCCGCGCCCGACCCCACTCGCGTCGGGTGGCGGCGCGCAGCAGCTGGCGACGCCAGCGCCGCAAGGCGACGGGGATGACGTTATCCACGGCCGAGTGCCAGCCGGGGATCTCGGCGAACGCCTCCTCAACGACCCAGTCGAAGCAGACCCCGGGCAGGGCCTGTCGGGCGTCCGTGAGGGCCGGCAGGGTATGAATGACATCGCCCAGGGACGACATCTTTACCACCAGCACCCTCATCCGTGCCTGTCCCCCGCCAGCAGCTGCTCCAGGCTGGCTAACACCTTGCCGGCGGGCAGCTCCACCATGCAGCGGTGATGTCCCAGGGGGCATTCGCGCTGGAAACAGGGGGCGCACTCGATGTCACTCACCAGCACCGCGGCGTTGTCATTGAGGGGTGGGGTGAAGCCGGGTGATGTGGCGCCGTATACCACCACCAGCGGCCGGGCCAGCGCCGCGGCGATATGCATCAGGCCGGAGTCATTACTCACTACCGCGGCGGCCAGCGACAGCAGGTCTACCGCTTCCGCCAGCCGGGTGCGCCCCGCCAGGTCGAAACAGTCCGGGTGGTCGCCACAGAACGTGCTGATAGCAGCGGTGACTTTGGCATCGTTGACGGAGCCGAACAGCGCCACCTGCCAGTTCCGCCGCAGGTAGTGCAGGGCGAGCTCGGCGTAATGGGCGGCGGGCCAGCGCTTGGCGCCGCCGAACTCGGCTCCCGGGCACAGTGCCAGCAGGGGCCGGTCCGCCGCCAGCCCCATGGCCTGGCGGCAGTGCCGGGCCTGGTCGGGATCCACCACCAGGCGGGGCGCCGGGAGCCGCGCGGGCAGGGCTTCGTTCGGCGCCGCGCCGAGGGCGGCAAAGCGCTGCACCATCAGCGGCAGGGCCTGCTCGTCCAACAGGCGCATATCGTTGAGCAGGCCGTAGCGCATTTCGCCGCGCCAACCGGTGCGCCGCGCAATGCCGGCGAACCATGGCACCAGTGCCGACTTCAGTGAGTTGGGCAGGAGGATGGCCTGGTCGTAGTGTTGCGAACGGAGCTCGCGGCCCAGGCGCCAGCGACGGGCCAGCCCCAGTTCGCCGTGGCCCAGGGGCATGGGAATGGCGCGCCGCACTTCCGGCATGCGCGCCAGCAACGGCTCGCTCCAGGCGGGGGCGAGCACATCTATGCTGAGGCCGGGACGGGTTTCCTGCAATCGGCGGTAGAGGACCTGGGACATGACCATGTCGCCGACCCAGGAGGGACCGACTACCAGCACCTGTTCTCCGCTGCCGGTCACCGGGGCGAGCTCAACACCGCCCGCGGTGACTGCGGGTTGCTGCCCTCAGGCCACCGGCTCCAGCCATTGGCTGTTCTCGCTCCGCTTGCCGCGCACCGTATCGAAATACATCCCCTGCAGCTTCTCCGTAAGGGGGCCGCGACTGCCGCTGCCGATGGTGCGGCCGTCCAGTTCGCGAATCGGCACCACCTCCGCGGCGGTGCCGGTAAAGAAGGCCTCGTCACAGATATACACCTCGTCGCGGGTGATGCGCTTTTCGTGAATGGTATACCCCAGCTCTTCCGCCAGGGTAAAGATAGTGGCCCGGGTGATACCGTCCAGGCAGGAGGTCAGTTCGGGGGTATAGATCCTGTCATCGCGGATGATAAACACGTTCTCCCCGCTGCCCTCGGCAACATAGCCCTCGTTGTCCAGCAATAGCGCCTCCTCGGCGCCGCTGTCCAGGGCCTCCCGCAGGGCCAGCATGGAGTTGATGTAATTGCCGTTGGCCTTGGCCTTGCACATGGAAATGTTGACGTGATGGCGGGTGAAGGAGGAGGTGCGCACCTTGATACCGCGATCGCGCGCCTCCGGATCCATGTAGGAGGGCCACTCCCAGGCGGCAACCATCACGTGGGTCTGGATATTGTCGGCCCGCAAACCCATGCCCTCAGAGCCGTAAAAACACATGGGGCGCAGATAGCCCTCTACCAGGCCGTTTTCCCGGACCACATCCTTTTGCGCCTGGTTCAGGGTGGCCCTGTCGAAGGGCATGGGCATCTTCAGGATATGGGCCGAGTTGAACAGGCGGTCGGTGTGTTCCTTGAGACGGAAAATACAGGTGCCGCGGTCCGGCGTGTTATAGGCCCGCACGCCCTCAAACACCCCCAGCCCATAGTGAAAGGTATGAGTCAGCACATGAACTTTCGCCTCGCGCCAGGGCACCATTTCTCCATCGATCCAGATAACACCGTCGCGATCGGCCAAACTCATCTCACTACTCCTGCTCTTTTGTGGCTACTTCAATAGGATAGGGTGCAAACAGCTGCTGCCACTTGGCACTGACTGCCGCCCGCAATGCGGCAAAACGCTCCGCCGGCACGACGCCCGGTTGTTGCTGCAAGGAAAGTTGATGGGCAGCGGACCGATAGGCGATGTAAGCCTCGGTGAGCGCATCGCACTCGGACTGCTCGAATAAGCCTTCCCGGCCCAGGGTCTCCAGGATGCGCACATTGTCAGACCACCGCGCCAGCCCCGGAACGCGGTGAGACCACGCCAAGACCGCGTATTGCACCATAAATTCAATATCCACGATACCACCGGCGCCCTGTTTTAGGTGAAATTCCCCCTCTTTGGCCTTGCCCGGCGGTAGCAAGTGCTCACGCATCCTGTTGCGCATCTGCTGCACCTCCCGTGCCAGTTCCGCGCTGTCACGGCTGCGGCAAAGGATGCTGGAGCGCACTGCTTCCACCTGCTCGGCCACGGACGCATCCCCGGCCACGAAGCGCGCCCGCACCAGCGCCTGGTGCTCCCAGGTCCAGGCGGACTCCCGCTGGTAGGCGGCGAAGCCCCGCACCGAGGGTACCAGCATGCCGGAGTTGCCCGAGGGGCGCAGCCGCATATCCACCTCGTACAGCTGGCCCATGGTCATGCGGGTATCCAGGATATGGATCATGCGCTGGCCCAGGCGGGTGTAAAAGACGGAGTTGTCGATACTGCGCGGGCCGCTGGTAACACCCTGCTCGGCGCCGTCCGAGACAAATACCAGGTCCAGGTCGGAGCTGTAGCCAAGCTCTATGCCGCCTAGCTTGCCGTAGCCGAATACCGCGAAACCGTAGCCCGTGCTATCGCGCTGGGGCTCCCCGTATTTTTTCACCAGGTCCGCCCAGGCCACCGCCAGTACCTGCTCCAGGATAACCTCGGCAATCCAGGTCAGTTTGTCGCTCACCTGCATCAGCGGCAGGCGCCCGGACAACTCGCTGGCCGCCACCCGCAGCACGTGGGAGGCCTTGAAATAGCGTAGCGCGTCCATCTGCGCCTCCAGGTCGTCCAGCGCCAGCCGGGAGACCTCCTGGCGCAGCTCACGCTGCAGCTCGCTCTTGTCGGGCGCGGTGTACAGGCTGGCCCGGTTGAGCAGCTCGTCCAGCAGCACCGGGTGCCGCGCCAACTGCTCGGCTATCCAGGGACTGGCGGCACACAGCACCACCAGTTCATCCAGCGCCTGGGGGTTTTCCAGCAGCAGCACCAGGTAGGCGCTGCGCCGCACCACCGCCATTACCAGCGGCAGGATCCGCTGCAGGGCCAGATCCGGGTTCTCCACCTCGGCACAGGCACGCAGCAGTTGCGGCATGAACTGCTCCAGGCGCTCGCGGCCCGCCACCTGCAGGGTTACGACCCGCGGGTTGTCCTGCAGGGCTTGCAGCGCCTCCAGGCTCGCCCCGACGTCGCGATAGCCCAGCGTGCCCAGGGTGGCGGCGGACAGGCCGTCTCCCCACAGGGGCAGGTCATCCTCGCCCTCGGCCTCTTCACCTTGCCCGGGGTCGGCGATCAGGTTGGTAAAGTGGGCCGATACCCGCCGGCGATGCGCCTGCAGCACTTCCAGGTAAGACTCCCAGTCAGCGCAGCCCATCACCGTGGCCATGGCCAGTCGTGCGCAGGGCTCCACCGGCAGCTCCTGGGTCTGCCTGTCCTGGTAACCCTGGATGGCGTGTTCACTGTCGCGCAGGAACAGGTAGGCCGCGGTGAGTTCCGCCACCGCCTCCACGGGCAGGCAACCCAGTTCCCCGCACTCCTGCAGCACCGCCAGCAGTTCGCGCTGTTGCAGGCCGAGGTCGCGCCCTCCCCGGATCAACTGGAAGCACTGGGCGATGAATTCCACCTCGCGGATACCGCCGTGTCCCAGCTTGACGTTGTCTTCCAGCCCGCGCCGGCGCACCTCGCTGGTGATCATCTGCTTCATGCCGCGCAGGCTCTCGATGACCCCGAAATCCACGTAGCGGCGAAACACGAAAGGTCGCAGGGCGGCCATCAGTTCCGCAATGCTGTGCTGCGTACCGGTAACCGCGCGCGCCTTGATCAGGGCGTAGCGCTCCCAGTCCCGCCCCTGGTCCTGGTAGTACTCTTCCAGGGCGGTGAAATTGTGCACCAGGGCACCGCTCTCACCGTAGGGCCGCAGGCGCATGTCCACACGGAACACGAAACCTTCCACGGTCACCTCGTCCAGGGCCTTGATCACCGCCCGGCCCACCCGGGTGAAGAACTCCTCGTTGCTCAGGGATTTGTGCTCGCCATCGGTCTCACCCGCCTCCGGGAAGGCGAAGATCAGGTCTATGTCCGAGGACACATTGAGCTCGCGCGCCCCCAGCTTGCCCATGGCCAGCACGATCAGTTCCTGGCGCTCACCGCTGATCCGACCCCGGGGCACGCCGAAACGCCGCTCCAGTTCCGCCTGGCTGGAAGCGAGCGCCTGGGCGATGCAGGCCTCCGCCAGCAGCGAGGTGTCGCGCACGGTCTCCCGGGTGTCCGCCAGGCGGCAGAAATCGCGCCAGACGATGCGCAACATGTGGCGCTGGCGATAGCGCCGCAACACCACCCCCAGCTCGGCGCCCGCCACTGCCATCTGCTGTTGCAGGTCATCGCGAAAGCTGTGCTCCGGCAGGGTCCGCCACAGCGTCCCACCCTCCAGCAAATCCAGCAGCAAGGCGGGTTGGCGGCGCGCCAGCTCCGCCACAAAGGGACTGCAGGCGAGCACCCGCGGCAATTGCAGCCGGGCCTCGCCATCGGCCGCGGCCGCCAGGCGGTCGGCCAGGGGTGGCTGCGCCCGTTCAAGAATATTGTCCCAGGCGACGGATGCGGCCTCGGCCAGGGCAACGGGCAGGGTTGGGATATCAGCTGTCATAGGAACTCTGTGCTGTTGAAAATTGCGGGCTTCAGGCGTCCAGCAGCGGGGCGACGCGCATTACTTCCTCTATCGTGGTCTCGCCCGCCGCCACCCGGCTGGCGCCGCTCAGCCGCAGGGTGTGCATGCCCTCGCTCACGGCCACCTCGCGAATGGCCGCGGTCTCCATATGGGCGGTGATCTGTCCCTGTACCGCGGGGCTATTGACCAGCACCTCATAGATGCCCTGGCGGCCGACGTAACCGGTATCGCGACAGGCCTTGCAGCCCACGGGCCGAGCCACCTGTGGGGGCGGCTCCACCTGCCAGGGATGGGTCAGCTGCTGCCAGGCATCGAGGTCCAGCTCGCCGAAAGCCTTGCAGGCCGGGCACAGGATACGTACCAGGCGCTGTGACATCACCCCGCGCACGGTCGCCTTGATCAGGTAGGCAGGCACCCCCAACTCCAGCAGGCGCGAGATCGAGGAGGGCGAGTCATTGGTGTGCAGGGTGGACAGCACCAGGTGGCCGGTCAGGGCCGCCTGCACCGCCATGTTGGCGGTCTCCAGGTCGCGGATTTCCCCCACCATGATGATGTCGGGATCCTGGCGCATCAGGGCCCGCACGCCAGATGAAAAATCCAGGTTGATGCCGTGGTTGACCTGCATCTGGTTGAACGCCCCCTCCACCATCTCGATGGGGTCCTCGATGGTGCAGACGTTCACTTCCGGGGTGGCCAGCTGGCGCAACGTGGAATAAAGCGTGGTGGTCTTGCCGGAGCCAGTGGGGCCGGTGACCAGCACAATGCCGTTGCCCTGGCTGGTCATGCGGTGCCAGCGCCTGAGATCCTCGTCCGCCAGGCCCAGCTGCTCAAAGGTCTTCTGCAGCACATCCGGATCGAATATGCGCATCACCAGCTTTTCGCCAAAAGCGGTGGGCAGCGTGGCCAACCGCAACTCCACCTCGTTGCCCTCCGGTGAGCGGGTTTTCAGGCGGCCGTCCTGGGGCCGGCGCTTCTCGGCCACGTCCATGCGACCGAGTATCTTGATACGACTGGTCACCGCCGCACAGACCTGCTGCGGCAGTTCATAGACGCTGTGCAGCACCCCGTCGATACGAAAGCGCACCTTGCCCACCTCGCGCCGGGGTTCGATATGGATGTCGCTGGCGCGCTGCTCGAAAGCGTACTGCAGCAGCCAGTCGACGATATTGACGATGTGCTGGTCGTTGGCATCGGGCTCTTTCATGGAGCCCAGTTCCAGCATTTGCTCGAGATTGGTCACCCCGATCCCGCTGTCGGATCGCTCACCGCCCCGGGCGCCGCGCACCGAACCCGCCATGGTGTAGAACTCGGCCGTGTGGCGGGCGATCGCCCGGGGGTCGGTGAGCACCCGCCGCACGCGCTTGCGCAGCACATGCTCGAGGTTGCTTTCCCAGCTGCTCACAAAGGGCTCGCCGCTGGCGACAACCACTTCCTCGGCACTGACCTCCACCGCCAGAATCCGGTGGCGCTCCGCGAAAGCCCGGGACATGACCTCTGCGATCGCAGTCACGTTTATCTTCAGAGGGTCGATCTGGTAAACCGGCTGCTCCACCCTGGCGCCCAGCCATGCCAGCAGGCCATCCATATCCAGCATTCTGCCGGGGCTGGCCGCGTCCTCGATTTTCTGCTCCGCCAGGTACACCAGCGGGTGCACCTTGACGGCCTGCGCCGCCATCACGCGGGCCAAGTCCCGGTCGGAGAGCCGGCCCTCGGAGTGAAGATCCCGTGCCAGGGTGGACAGGCTGAGGCGGTGTTCCATCAACTGCTCGCCAAAATTCGTAGCCATCGCTCAGATCTTGCCCCCGGACTTCCCTTTGAAATCATGCTACCACAGCGGGGGCCCGGGGCCCGCCTTGATTTCGGTCATTCCCGGTCCCCGCCGGCTGTGTAAATATTATTACCGTTTTATGACAAGGCACCGTGTTACCCATACACTGTGCACCCATTCACAGGGCTCGCTTCGCCGGCAATTCAGGGAGCACAACTATGGCAGGATCAAACCTCCTGGGCAGTTTATTCGGGCGCTCGCCCATAGGCCCCATTCAGGAACACATGCAGGTGGCGTCACAGGCCGCCCAGCTGCTGCCGGAACTGTTCCAGGCCGCTGCGGCCCAGGACTGGGCCGGCTGCGCGGCGCTGCTCAAGGAGATCGCCAAGACGGAGCGGGCCGCCGACAAGCTCAAGCGCTCGGTGCGACGCCACCTGCCCAAAAGCCTGTTCCTGCCGGTGCCCCGCTCGGACCTGCTGGAGTTGGTGAGCATTCAGGACAAGGTGGCCAATACTGCCAGGGACATCGCCGTGCTGGTGGTGGACCGCAACATGTGCTTTCCCGACAGCCTGCAGGCAGACCTGCAGGACTTTGTGATCGCCTGCACCGACACCGTAAACCAGGCGCTGAGTGCCATCCAGGAACTGGATGAGCTGTTGGAAGTCGGCTTCACCGGTCTCGAGGTCAAGCGAGTGGAGGCCATGCTCAAGGACCTGGACAAGATGGAGCGCCAGACCGACAGGATGGCGGTCACCCTGCGCGGCAAGCTGTTCAAGCTTGAGAGCGAACTACCCCCGGTGGATGTCATGTTCTACTACCGGGTGATGTTCCTGCTGGGCACCCTGGCGGACGAAGCCGAAACCGTGGGCGACCGCCTGCAGATCCTTATGGCGAAATAACAGGAGCGCACCGTGGAGATCATCGCCCAGTATGGCACCGTATTTCTCGTTCTCGCCTGCATGTTCGGCTTTTTCATGGCCTGGGGCATAGGCGCCAACGACGTCGCCAATGCCATGGGGACCTCCGTGGGTTCCCGCGCGCTGACCATCAAACAGGCGATTCTGGTCGCCATGGTGTTCGAATTCCTGGGCGCCTACCTGGCGGGGGGTGAGGTGACCGCCACCATCCGCAAGGGCATTATCGACGCCGAGGTCATGCAGGGCCATCCGGAGCTCATGGTCTACGGCATGCTCTCGGCCCTGCTGGCGGCGGGCACCTGGCTGCTGATCGCCAGCGTGCAGGGCTGGCCGGTCTCGACCACCCACTCGATCGTGGGCGCCATCGTGGGCTTCGCCGCGGTGGGCATATCGGTGGACGCCATCCACTGGGACAAGGTGGGCAGTATCGTCGCCAGCTGGGTGGTGTCGCCGGTCATGGCGGGCACCATTTCCTACGGCCTGTTCATGAGCGTGAAGGTGCTGATCCTGGACACCGAGAACCCCTTCCAGCGGGCCAAGCGCTTCATACCGATCTACATGTGGCTGGTGGGCTTCATGATCTCCATGGTCACCCTGCTCAAGGGCCTCAAGCATGTGGGCCTGGACCTGGACCTGGGCCTGGGCAGCGCCTTCGCCAACGCCATTCCCCTGTCCGCCGCAATCGGCCTGCTGGTCGCGGGAGCCGGCTCACTGATGTTGCGGGGCATCAAGGAAATACCCGATGAACGCAACCGCTTCGGCAGCGTGGAGCGGGTGTTCGCCGTACTCATGGTATTCACCGCCTGCTCCATGGCGTTCGCCCACGGCTCCAACGATGTGGCCAATGCGGTGGGGCCGCTGGCGGCGGTTGTCGGCACGGTCCAGTCCGGTGGCATGATCGCCGCGAAGTCCGCCATGCCCTGGTGGATATTACTGGTGGGCGCGATGGGAATCGTTGTAGGCCTTGCCACTTACGGTTGGCGAGTAATCACTACCATCGGCCGTAAGATCACCGAGCTGACCCCCAGCCGGGGCTTCGCGGCTGAGCTCGGAGCGGCGGGCACCGTGGTAATCGCCTCCGCCACCGGCCTGCCGATATCCACTACCCACACCCTGGTGGGGGCGGTGCTGGGGGTGGGCTTCGCCCGCGGCATCGGCGCCCTCAACCTGCGCACCATCGGCGCCATCTTCCTCTCCTGGTTGATCACCCTGCCCGCCGGGGCCGGCCTCGCCATCATTTTCTTTTTCGTCTTCAAGGGAATTTTCGGAGCCTGAACAGCGCGCCGCCCGGCAATCGCTTGGCGGCGGGTCCGGGCTTGACTACACTAGGGTACGCTAGGTTCGCTGGCGCCCGGCCACCCCCTGGATTCCCCCATGCCCGATATTGACAGACTGGTCATCGAACAACTGCGGCAACTGGTGTCGACACCTTCCGTGAGCTCCCCAGACCCGTTGTGGGACCAGGGCAACCGCGCGGTCATCGACCTGCTGGCCGGCTGGCTGGGCGATATGGGTTTTCGCACCGAGATCCAGGCGGTTTCCGCAGACGGTTCCAAAGCCAACCTGGTCGCGACCCTGGGGAGTGGGCCCGGCGGCCTGGTGCTGGCAGGCCACACCGACACCGTGCCCTTTGACGAGGGCCGCTGGCAGAGCGACCCCCTGACCCTCACCGAACGCGACCACCGCCTGTACGGCCTGGGCAGCACGGATATGAAGGGCTTCTTCCCCCTGGCCCTGGCCGCCGCAGGGACCTTTCTGGACACCCCCCTGAAGCAGCCGCTGATCCTGCTGGCCACCGCCGACGAGGAGAGTTCCATGGACGGCGCCCGCGCCCTGGTGACCGCGGGCTACCCGAAGGCCCGGGCCGCCATAATCGGTGAGCCGACCTCGCTGGTGCCGGTGCGCATGCACAAGGGCATTATGATGGAAGCCGTGCGCGTGACCGGCCGCGCCGGGCACTCCTCCAACCCCGCGCTGGGCAACAGTGCGCTGGATGGCATGCACGCCGTGATGGGCGACCTGATGAACTACCGCCGGCAACTGCAGCAGCAATACCATCACGACCTGTTCGAGGTGGCCTGGCCCACCCTCAACCTGGGTTGCCTGCACGGGGGGGACAGCCCCAACCGCATCTGCGGCCAGGCCGAGCTGCACTTCGACCTGCGCATGATACCCGGTGGGGACAACGCCACCGTGCGCGGGGAGATCGAGCTCAGGATGGCGCAGATCGCCCGACAGCACGGCCTGGATATACAGCTGCGCTCCCTGAACGTGGACGTGGCCCCCTATGAACAGAGTGCCGACAGTGACCTGGTGCGCCTGGCGGAGCGGCTTACCGGGCACCGCGCCGAGGCGGTGGCTTTTGCCACCGAGGCGCCCTTCATGCAGCAACTGGGCATGGAGGCCATTGTCATGGGGCCCGGCTCCATAGACCGGGCTCACCAGCCCGACGAATACCTGGAGTTGGAGCAGATCCGGCCCTGCATCGCGCTGCTGCAGCAGTGCATTCGCCACTACTGCCTCTAGGGGCCGCTCCTCCCTGTGCAATATTGCCATTAGGTTATCGGCTCGGCTTTAGGTACCCTTGATAACTTTCTATTTTTCAATGGCTTGGACCAAGCAGTGACAACGCCCGGCAGGAACAATATTCGCTGGCTGAGGAATACCGCACCCTACATCAATGCGCACCGGGGTAAGACCTTCGTGCTGATGCTGGGGGGCGAGGTAGCCCAGCACGAAAACTTTGCCAGCATATTCCACGACATCGCCCTGCTCAGCAGCCTGGGGGTGCGGCTGGTGCTGGTGCACGGCTCCCGGCCACAGATCGCCCAGCGCCTGGAACAGGCGGGACTGGAATCCGTGTTCCACGACGGCATGCGGATTACCGATACCGCGGTCCTGGAGCACGTCAAGGACGCGGCCGGTTCGCTACGAACCCAGATCGAGGCCCTGCTGTCCATGGGCCTGCCCAATTCACCCATGCAGGGCTCCAGGCTGCGGGTTTGCTCCGGCAATTTCGTCACGGCCAGACCCATAGGCGTCGTGAACGGCGTGGATTTCCACCACACCGGCAGGGTGCGCCGCATCGATACCCCCGGCATCCGGCGGCAACTGGAGGATGGCTCCATCGTCCTGCTGTCGCCCCTGGGCTACTCGCCCACGGGGGAGATCTTCAGCCTGGCCCTGGAAGATATCGCCGTGCAGTGCGCCGCGGCCATCGGCGCCGACAAGCTGATCATGTTCACCGAGCGCGAGGGTATCACCAGCGCCGCGGGGGAACTGCTGCGCCAGTGCGTGGTTGGGGACATCCGCGGGCTGGAGCTCGCCGATGCCAACCAGGCCACCCTCCTCAACGCCGCCAGGCAGGCCTGCCTTGCCGGCGTACCGCGCTGCCATATCATCGGCTACGGCAACGACTGCGCCCTGCTGGAGGAACTGTTCACCCACGACGGCAGCGGCACCCTGGTCGCCAATGACGATTACGAACGCGCCCGGGAAGCCACCATCGATGATGTCGGCGGCATCCTGGAGCTGATCGAACCACTGGAACAGCAGGGGGTGCTGCTGAAACGTTCGCGGGAGCTGCTGGAAACAGAGATCAAGCAGTTCCGCCTGCTGGAGCGAGACGGTCGTATTATCGCCTGCGCCGCCCTGTACCCCTTCCCGGAGGAAGGCTGCGGCGAGATCGCCTGCATCGTGTCCCACCCGGATTACCGCGGCGGCCGGCGCGGCCAACGCCTGCTGCACGAACTGCAACAGGAGGCCAGGCGCCAGGGCCTCGACAGGGTGTTCGTGCTGACCACCCAGACCGCCCACTGGTTCCTGGAACAGGGCTTCATCGAGAGCCCGCGGGACGCCCTGCCCGACCGGAAACAGGCGCTGTACAACCTGCAGCGCAATTCCAAGGTGTTCTTCAAATCGCTCTAGGGCCTGTTCACACTAACCGGGATGGCCCTGGCGTGAAGACCGGCTGCGCAGCGGTCAATTGCGGCGTTAAAGTTCGGCGGTTTTTTGCTATGCTCTGACCCCCTGTTTTTCCGCCGAGCGGATACGGAAACCCGACATGCCAGATTATCGCTCCAAGACCTCTACGCACGGCCGCAATATGGCCGGCGCCCGCGCCCTGTGGCGCGCCACCGGGATGAAGGATGACGACTTCCAGAAGCCCATCATCGCAGTGGTGAATTCCTTTACCCAGTTCGTGCCCGGCCACGTGCACCTGAAGGACCTGGGACAGCTGGTAGCGCGCGAGATCGAGGCGGCCGGCGGGGTGGCCAAGGAGTTCAATACCATCGCCGTGGACGACGGTATCGCCATGGGCCACGACGGCATGCTCTACAGCCTGCCGTCGCGGGACATCATCTCGGATTCGGTGGAGTACATGGTCAACGCCCACTGCGCCGATGCCATGGTCTGTATCTCCAACTGCGACAAGATCACCCCCGGCATGCTGAACGCCGCCATGCGCCTGAACATCCCGGTGGTGTTCGTCTCCGGCGGCCCCATGGAGGCGGGCAAGACCAGATTATCCGAGCACAAGCTGGACCTGGTGGACGCCATGGTGATCGCCGTGGACGACAGCGCCAGCGATGAACAGGTGGCCGAGTACGAGCGCTCAGCCTGCCCCACCTGCGGCTCCTGTTCCGGCATGTTCACCGCCAACTCCATGAATTGCCTGACCGAAGCGCTGGGCCTGAGCCTGCCGGGCAACGGCTCCACCCTGGCCACCCACGCCGACCGCGAACAGCTGTTTCGCCGCGCGGGCCGGCTGGTGGTGGAACTGTGCAAGCGCTACTACGAACAGGACGACGCCTCGGTGCTGCCGCGCAATATCGGCAGTTTCAAGGCATTCGAGAACGCCATGTGCCTGGATATCGCCATGGGCGGCTCCACCAATACCATCCTGCACCTGCTGGCGGCAGCCCAGGAGGCCGAGCTGGATTTTACCCTGGCGGATATCGACCGGCTGTCCCGCAAGGTGCCGCAACTTTGCAAGGTCGCGCCCAACACACCCCTGTACCATATGGAGGACGTGCACCGGGCGGGGGGTATCATGGGCATCCTCGGCGAGCTGGATCGCGCCGGGCTGCTGCACACTGACTGCCCCACGGTACACAGCGCCACCATGGGAGAGGCGCTGGCTAAATGGGACATCATGCAAACCGATGACCCCGCGGTGCATAAATTCTACAGCGCCGGCCCGGCCGGCATTCCCACCCAGACCGCCTTCAGCCAGGACACCCGCTGGCCCAGCCTGGACAGGGACCGCCGGGGCGGCTGCATACGCGCCCTGGAGCATGCCTACTCCAGCGAGGGCGGGCTGGCCGTCCTGTTCGGCAATATCGCCGAGGATGGCTGCGTGGTGAAAACCTCCGGAGTGGACGAGAGCATCCTGGTATTCTCCGGCCCGGCGCACATTTGCGAGAGCCAGGAAGCGGCGGTGGACGATATCCTCAACGACCGGGTCAAGCCCGGTGATGTGGTGGTAATCCGCTACGAGGGACCGCGCGGCGGCCCCGGCATGCAGGAAATGCTCTATCCCACCAGCTACCTGAAGTCCAGGGGGCTGGGCAAGGTCTGCGCCCTGCTTACCGACGGACGCTTTTCCGGCGGCACCTCGGGGCTGTCAATCGGCCACGCCTCGCCGGAAGCGGCTGCGGGGGGCGCCATAGCGCTTATCCGCCAGGGTGACAGGATCGACATAGATATTCCCCGGCGCAGCATCAACGTGGCACTGGACGCAGAGGAGCTGGATGCCCGGCGGCGGGCCATGGGCGACCAGTGGCACCCCGCCGCGCCGCGGCCGCGCAAGGTCAGTGCGGCCCTGAAGGTCTATGCAAAAATGGTCACCAGCGCCGACAAGGGCGCCGTCAGGGACCTGTCGCTGCTGGATTGAGGCCGGCGACACTCAGGCTGCGCTGGCCCTGCCCTGCTCCATCAGGGTTTGCAGATCCTCCCGCAGGTCGCGCAGTTCGGCGCGCAGGCGCCGGTCCTGCTTTTCGCTGCGGCTGTCCAGGACCGCGGCGATGGCGCTGAAAATAACCTCCAGGTTGTGCTCGTAGGTGGCGTTGTACTGCTCGGAGACCGTCTCGTCCCGCAGGGCGATCGCCTCCCGCACCCGCTGCTGCCAACCCGGCTGGCGCTGCATCAGCACATCGAGTCGCTGCAACCAGGCGGCGCGCTCCTGCAGCCAGATCGAGTCTGACCGCCGCAATTCCAGGCTGGCGGCGCGCAGCCGTTCCCGCTGGGCGTCGTTGAGCCGGCCGAGATAGTCCTGCATGCTGTCCACCAGCGACTCGTAGCTGTCCTCGCGGTATTCGAGCTCGCTGCGCTCCAGGTATTCCTCCTCGTACTCTTCCTGCCGCTCGTTCAATTCCTCCAGAAACTCCTGCACCTGCTCGTCCGACAGGCTGGCGCCCAGCGCCAGCAGCCAGTCCAGCGATTTGTCCTGCAGTCGCAACCAGGCATCCTCTATCCCGGCGTAGATGCCGGCGACCTCAGCGGCAGACACCGGGCCATCGAGATCGGCCTCGACCTGTTCCAGCAGCGCCACATAACGGGGCAGCTCCTGCTGCCGGTGCCAGGCCAGGAAGGGCGCCAGCATCTCGTCCAGCTGCCGGTCCTGGGTGTTGTTGAGGTCGACATAATCATCCAGGTACCAGGGCAGGATGCTGTCGAGGCGGTTGTATACGAACGTGGTGCTGCTGCAGGCTGCCAACAGGCACAACAGCATCGCCGCAAGCATTAACCTGCCTCTGCTACCGATTCCACGATGTTCCACTTGCCCTCCTCCCGCACTCAGCGCCATTCCGGCACCGTCCTGACAATGGGTTCAGTGTGCTCCGCAACCCGCGCGGCCAGCTCTACCCGGTTGCGTCCCTTGCTCTTGGCCAGGTACAGCGCCGCGTCCGCCAGGTTGAACCAGTGATCGAGGCTCTGCGCTTCCTTCACCTCGCACACCCCGATACTGATAGTCATACTGACCTCGGGCAGGAGCCTGGCGTCTGCCACCAGCCGGCGCAATTCCTCGCCGACCTGCCGGGCCCCGGCTATCCCGGTTTCCTTCAGCAGCACCACGAATTCCTCGCCGCCAAACCGGCATAGGGTATCTACGCTGCGAATGCGGGCCGAGATCACCTCCACCAGGCGCTTGATGGCCTGGTCGCCCGCTGCGTGACCGTACCTGTCGTTGACCCGCTTGAAATGATCGACGTCGATCAGCAACATCGCCGCCGGGTAGCGAGAGCGCTGCCACGCATTCAGGGCATGCCGGGCCTGCTCCTCCAGGTAGCGCCTGTTGTAGGCCCCGGTGAGCGGATCGGTAATGGCCATGTCCCTGAGACGGCGACTCTGCTCGGTGACCGCGAACACCAGCCAGGCGCTCACCAGCCAGGTGAGCCCCAGGCTGACACTGATTACCACGGCCATACTCAGCGGGAAGTTGGGAAATATCAGGGGCAGGGCCATGGCACCCGAGACCACGCCTATCAGCATGGCCCGACGGGAGCGCAGCATCACCGGCAGCCCCGCCAGCAGCGGATAGAGCCAGAACAGGCTGTGCAGCTGGCCCAGCGCCACCGCGAACAGGATCAGCAGGATGGCTAGCAGCAACAACAGGGTTGGCGACAAAAAGGCCCGCCTGGACCTGCTCAGCAACCAGATATTGGCGAAGATGACGCTCAGCAGGATAAAGCTGGCCGCGGCCAGCAGCGGCTGGCCTGTGTAGACATTGTGGGCCAGCATGGGGAACAGGACACATACCAGCAACAGCAGGATATAGCGATAGGCATCCCTGAATCGCTTGCGCTCCTGGCGGTGTATGCCCTCTGCATCAAGTTCGTTACGGCGATATTCGAACTGTTCCGAAAACGCTTCCCTGAAGTGGCGTTTGAGACGCCGCCAGGGAGTTAGCTGGTATTGTTTCGCCTGTTCTTCCATGCCCGTGATCGCCATGTGGTGACAGGGTGTCTGCCTGTCTCCCGGAAAAACAGTTTGTAACACATCGGGCGTTCAATTCACATTTACCCGACACGCTGCCGCGGCCCTGTTCACGCTGGCGGAGTGGTGAGCAGGCGGGACAGGCAACCTCCCGCCGGCCCGGGTAACATCAGGCCGCGGCCTCGCTGGATACGGCCTGCTCCCGGTTGATCGCTCTCAGGATACCGTCCAGGGACGCCTGGATGATGTCATGGCTGCGTCCCACCCCGCAGTAGCGATCGCCGTTGATGTTCAGCTGGATGTAGCAGACGGCCTCGGCGTCGGCACTGTGGCTCAGGGCGTGCTCGCTGTACTCGACCAGCACGATCTGCTTGCCGGTAAAGCGCTGCATCGCATCGACGAATGACGCCACCACCCCGGTGCCGGTGCCGGTCAGCTTGTGTATGCTGTTGCCGTCGCGCAGTTCCGCCTGCAATTTGTCAGCGTTGTCTTCGCGGTTGACCTGGTATTTACCAAGCGACCAGTGCCCCTCCCCGCCGCAATAAGTCTGCTCGAACAACTGGTACAGCGCCTGCGGTTCCACTTCAGTTTCCTGCTGCTCGGCAAACGCCTGTACCACCGGGCTGAAATCTATCTGCAGCCAGCGCGGCAGGGCCAGCCCGAAATCCCGCTCCAGCACATAGGCCATGCCGCCCTTGCCCGACTGGCTGTTGATGCGGATGACCTCCTGGTAGGAGCGGCCGATATCCGCCGGATCTATAGGCAGGTAGGCCACTTCCCAGGCCCTGCCATCCTCCCGGCGGGCCAGGCACTTCTTGATGGCGTCCTGGTGACTGCCGGAAAAGGCCGTGAACACCAGTTCGCCTGCATAGGGGTGGCGAGGATGCACCGGCAGGTTGGTGCACTCCTTCACGGTATGGATGATCTCGTCCATCTGACCCAGCTTGAGCTGTGGGTCGACACCCTGGCTGTACAGGTTCATCGCCATGGTGACGATGTCCATATTGCCGGTGCGCTCACCATTGCCCATCAGCGTGCCCTCGACCCGGTCGGCGCCGGCCAACACCCCCAGCTCCGCCGCGGCGACCGCGCAACCCCGGTCATTGTGGGTATGCAGGGAGATCAACAGGCTGTCGCGATTGGCCACGTGGTCGCAGAACCACTCGATCTGGTCGGCGTAGACATTGGGCGTGCTCATTTCCACAGTAGCCGGCAGATTGATAATCACCGGTTGTTCGGGGGTCGGCTGCCACACAGCGGTGACCGCGTCGCAAACTTCCACAGCAAAGTCCAGTTCGGTGCCGGTGAAACTCTCCGGTGAGTACTCGAAAACCCACTCCGTGTCCGGATGCTGCGCAGCGCAGTCGCGCACCAGCTGCGCACCCTTTACGGCGATGTCGATGATGCCCTGCCTGTCCAGGCCAAACACCTGCTCACGCTGCACCGTGGAGGTGGAGTTGTACACATGTACGATCGCCCGCCGCACGCCTTTCAGGGCCTGAAAAGTCTTCTGGATCAGGTCGGGCCGGGCCTGGGTCAGCACCTGGATGGTGACGTCGTCGGGAATCCGCTTGTTGTCGATCAGGTCGCGCACGAAGTCGTAGTCGTGACTGGAAGCCGAGGGGAACCCGACCTCGATCTCCTTGAAACCGATCTTCACCAACTGATCCCACATGCGGGACTTCTGGCGCGTGGTCATGGGCTCGATCAGGGCCTGGTTGCCATCCCGCAGGTCCACGCTGCACCACCGTGGCGCCCGCTCTATTACCCGGTCGGGCCAGCGCCGCGCAGGCATGGGAATAGGCTTGAACGCCGGGTATTTGCGATGATCGAAGCTGCTCATGGTGTGTCGTCCTGGTTGCTGTACAAGGTTGGCTGTTCACCTGCCCGGTTTCCCGGGGCGGCACCCGGATAGGGCGCTTCGCGAGGCGCTGGTGGAGCGGTAACCCCAGCCGCACCTGCAACAACAGGTGAGAGTTCAGCCAGAGCGACAGTATAGACCCCTCGCCCTAGAGAGTGATTGCAAATATCACCGCCAGATTACCAGTAATTAGGATTATTCACTATTTTATTAAGTATCAGTAGTGAATGTCCTCAGATATTGTGGCAGCATGGACCACCGACGTCCCGGGAGACCTCCGCATTGAAACTGGACCGCATCGACCGCAAAATTCTCGCCGCCATGCAGCGCAACGGCCGCATCAGCAACCTTGAACTGGCCGACATGGTGGGCCTTTCGCCCACGCCCTGTTCCCGGCGGGTGCGACGGCTGGAAGAGTCCGGGCTGATAAGGGCGCATGTCACCCTGCTCGACCAGGCGATGCTGGGCCTGAAGCTGACTGCCTATATCGGCATCAGCATGGACCGCCACACGCCGGATCGTTTCGAGAACTTCGAAGCGCAGGTGCGTGAGTACCCCGAGGTAATGGAGTGCTCCGTGGTCACGGGGCAATCCTCGGACTACCTGCTCAAGGCCGTGGTCCCGGACATGGCCTACTACGAGAGGTTCCTGCTGGGCAGACTGACCCGCATTGAAGGGGTCACCGGGGTACATTCCAGCTTCGAGTTGCGGCGGGTTGTGCAACGAACTGAACTGCCGCTGGATCACATCGCCAGCCCGTGATAATCGGGCCCGATTCAGGGTTTAATAAGCACAATAATCAAGGATGGCAAAGATATGATCGATATGGCTGGGAAAGTGGCTATCGTTACCGGCGGGGCCAGCGGCATGGGACAGATCATCGCCCGCCGCCTGGCAGGTCGCGGCGCCCGGGTGGCAATCTTCGACGTCAATGACGATGCCCTGACGGCAACCGCCAGGGAAGCCGCCAATATTACCGCGCTGCACTGCGATATCTCCGACCGGGAAGAAGTAGAGAGCCGGGTAGAAGAAGTGATTGCCACCCTGGGGCCGGTGGAACTGCTGGTTCACGCTGCGGCCCTGATGCCCAGCCACAAACTTGCGGAGCATACCCACGAAGGCATGGAACGGCTGTTTCGCATCAACTATTTCGGCACCACCTATATGGTGCGGGCAGTACTGCCGGGCATGCTGGAGCGCGGGGCGGGCCGCATTATCGCCTTTGGCTCTATCGCGGGTATCGCCCTGGTTCCGAAGATGGGCGCCTACTGCGCCACCAAGGCAGCGGTAAACGCCTATATGGAGGTGCTGCAGAACGAGATACGCGCCACCGGGGTGCGCGCCCACCTGGTCTGCCCGCCGGCAGTCAATACCAGCCTGATCGACCAGACCCTGGCCACGGACAGCCCCGGCAGTATTATCGAAGCCCGCGAGAGCGGACGCCTGGCCGATCCCGAGAAAATCGTCAATGCAATCGAAAAGGGAGTGGCCAGGGACCGCGATATCATCTACCCCGGTGAGGCGCGCCTGTTGTACCTGTGGCGAGCGCTGTTTCCCCGCCTTTGGTGGAAGACGGTGATGCACTTCGAAAAGTAGGATCGTCCCTCCGCCCCGCCTTGCTCCCGCCAGGGCTTTGCATTCCCGGCGGGCAGCGAGTAGCATCGCCGCCCCATGAGCGCCCGACAGCTACAGCACGACTCCCCCTGGCTACTGGCCTTGCTGGCAGCCCTGGTGGCGCTGGGCCCCCTCAGTGTCGATATGTACCTGCCCGCCATGCCCATCATGATGCGGGCCTTCGACACCGATATCAGCCATATGCACCTGACCCTGAGCAGCTACCTCACGGGTTTTGCCCTGTTCCACCTGGCCTGCGGCCCCCTGGCGGATCGCTTCGGTCGCAAGCCGGTACTGGTCATTGGCACCGCGCTGTTTGTGGCGGCCTGCATAGGCTGCAGCCTGTCCGCCACAGTGGAGCAACTGCTGCTGTTCCGCTTCCTGCAGGGGATAGGCGCCTGCGTGGGCCCCACCCTGGCACGAGCCGTGGCCAGGGATGTGTTTGGCCCCACGGGCGCGGCCCGGGCCCTGTCCCTTATCGCCATGCTGATGGCCCTGGCGCCGGCGGTGGCACCCACCCTCGGCGGCGTGCTGCTGCTGGTACTCCCCTGGGAGAGTGTATTCGTGTTCCTGGCTTGCTACGGTGCGGCCATGATCGCGCTGATCCATGTGTTCCTGCCCGAGTCCCTGCCGCTGGTACAGAGCCTGCACCCGGCAAAGATTGCCCGCAACTACGCCGAGCTGTTGGTGGATCCGTTTTTTCTCACGGTAACCATCACCAGCGGCCTCGTCTATGCGGGCCTGCTGGTCTACCTGGCCTCATCCAGTTTTGTTTACATCGATATGCTGGGCGTGCCGGTGGAGTACTTCGGACTGGTCTTCCTCAGCTCGGTTGTCGGCTACATGGGAGGCAGTGCCTGCAGCGCGCGGCTCTCCAAACAATACGAATCAGAGCGGATCATGCTGTTCGGGGTGGTCCTCGGGGTAAGCGCGAGCTGCCTGTTGCTGGCCTGTTCCACAGCCTGGCCCGACAGCGTCGCCGCACTGATGCTGCCGATGGCACTGTACTCGGTCGCCATGGGCCTGGTACTGCCCCACGCAATGGCAATCGCCCTGCGCCCGTTCCCCCATATTGCCGGCACCGCTTCCTCGTTACTGGGTTTCATCCAGATGTCCCTGTCCGCAGCTGCCAGTGCCCTGATCGGCCAGTTTCTCACCACCTCGCCGCAGCCCATGGTATGGATGCTGCTGACAATCTCGCTGGTCTCACTGCTGCTGGGGTTGCGGGCTCACAAACTCTACCTGCGCACCAGACCCTGACCAACCGATAGCGCTGTGGCATACTCGTGCCCGGGCTTTACCGGAGAACACATCGTGCACACGGCCTCTGACGTCACCCAGCTGATCGGCAATACTCCCCTGTTGCACCTCAAGCAGGTCTCCGAGTTGACCGGTTGCACCATTCTCGGCAAGGCCGAGTTTCTCAACCCCGGCGGCTCGGTGAAGGACCGCACTGCCCTGGGCATTATACGCGCCGCCGAGGCGAGCGGTGAATTGCGGCCGGGAGGGCGCATCGTCGAGGGCACCGCGGGCAATACCGGCATCGGGCTGACCCTGCTCGCCAACGCCCTGGGATACCGCAGTACGGTGGTCATGCCCATTACCCAGAGCAAGGAAAAGATTGACTCGCTGGAACTGCTGGGCGCTGACCTGCACCTGGTGGGCGCCACCTCTTACAGCGACCCCAACCACTATATACACACTGCCCAGAGGCTGGCGGAAAAATTCGCCAGAAAGGAAGAGCACGGCGCCGTCTGGGCGCGCCAGTTCGACAACCTCGCCAATATGGATATCCACTGCCGCACCACGGGAGCAGAAATCTGGGAGCAGACCGACGGGGGGGTGGATGGTTTTATCTGTGCCGTTGGCACTGGCGGTACCCTGGCAGGGGTATCCACGGCGCTGAAAGAGCGCAACCCCGACATCGTTATCGGCCTGGCCGATCCGGCGGGCGCCTCCCTGCACGATTACTTCAGCAGCGGCCAGCTGCAGGCCAGCCCCGGCACCTCCATTATCGAGGGTATCGGCATCAACCATGTCACTGACAATGTCGCCCAGGCCAGGGTGGATGTGTCCTACACCATCGAGGACGAGGAGGCATTGCCCTATATCTTCGACCTGCTTTTGCACGAAGGCCTATGCCTGGGTGGCTCCGCGGCGATCAACATAGCCGGGGCAGTGCGCCTGGCGCAACACCTGGGTCCAGGCCACACCATCGTCACCATACTTTGCGACTATGGCAACCGCTACCAGAGCAAGCTGTTCAACCCCGTGTTCCTGGAGAACAAGGGCCTGCCAGTGCCCCAGTGGCTGGTGATCTGAAGCGCGGGCCCCGGCCGGGGTAATCCGCGCTCCGGACTGGTATTACTGCCCGCCGGTAGCGGCGGCGCGCTCCTTCTCGACAAGAAAGTCCGCCACCTCCAGCATGCCCGCCTGACTACCGGCCTTGCGGGCGGTAACCAGGTACTTGCCGTTAACCATCATCGAAGGAGTACCGGTGATTTTCGCGGTGCGCGCCCGGGCATCTGCCTGCTTCACCTGGCTGCTGACGCCAAATGAGTTGAAGGCCTTGGTGAAGGCGTCCGCTTCGACGCCATTGGCCACGAACAGGGCCTTGATCTCCTCTTCGGAAGCCAGGCGCTTACCGTCGACATTCATCGCCTGGAACAGGACCGGGTTCATGGTGTCCAGTACCCCCAGCACGTCGGCGGTATAGTACGCCCTGGCGTGCAGTTCCATCTGCGGATTCCACATGGCCGGGGAGCCGTTGAACTCTACGTCGTCAGCCAGCTTTTTCTTCCAGGCCGCCACCATCGGCTCGAACGTGTAGCAGTGGCCGCAGCCGTACCAGAAGAACTCCACCACCTCGATTTTATCCGGGTCGGGGGTGCGCAGGGCCGGGGAGATGAGATCGTAATTCTTGCCTTCCTCAAAGGCGGCCTGGCCCTGACCTGGCTGGGCCACAGCCAGCAGCGGGGCGAAAGTGAACAGGGTGAGGGACAACAAAAGCTTTTTGAGCATGATTCTCTCCAGGGAACGAGGGTGATCATTGAGACAACAGCAGACGCGAGTTGTTCTCAGTCAGATAAAAAAGGTGGCCGTGAGCCACCTTTGCCGGGACAAGGTCGCGGCCTAGTAGAGCCCGGCAGCGTAACTGGACACCGCCTCTATCTCCCTGTCGCTGAGGCCAAAAGCGGTGATGCGCATGATCCGGGTGTCGCCGTCGTTTATGCGTCCGGTTTCATCCTCATAGCCCCTGCGATAGGCCACCAGCTGGGCGGCGATGTACTCCGCGTGCTGCCCTGCCAGAGCCGGGAACCCTGCCGGGGCATTACCAGCGCCGGTGGGAGAGTGGCAGGCCGTGCAGGCCGCCACGTCACGCTCGGGAATACCGCCGCGATAGACCGCCTCGCCCAGCGCCAGCAGTTCAGGATCGGTCTGGCCGCCGGTGCGCGACTGGGCCGCGTAATAGGCGGCTATGTCCGCCAGGTCCTGGTTGGACTTGCCGTCCAGCTGGCCCGCCATGGTTGGCACCGGGCGGGCGCCATCGCGAATATCCTGCAGCTGCTTGTACAGGTACTTCTGACCCTGGCCGGCCAGCTTGGGAAAGGTCGGCACCGCGCTGTTTCCGTCGGCGCCATGGCAGGCGGCGCAGACCATGGTCTGGGCTTCACCCGCAGCGGCATCGCCGGCAGGCATGGGTTCCGCGGAATAAGCGTATTGGGCGCAGCCCATAGCAAGGCCGAACAGGATTGCGATTTTTTTCATGACAGTTCCAGATAAATCGATGGCGTAACGCCGTTTTACTCTGCAGGTGTGGCCATGTACTCGATCAGGGCAGTGTAATCGGCATCGGTGCAGTCAAAGCACATGCCCTTGGGGGGCATTGCATTGAGGCCGTTGTTGACGGAGACCAGCAGTACATCCATTCCCTTGGCCATACGCGGCTCCCAGGCAGCTGCATCACCGGTTTTCGGTGCACCGGCTGCGCCGTTGGCGTGGCAGACCTTGCAGCTCTTGTCGTATTTCGCCATATCGGGCTGGGCCAGGGCGCCAGCGGCGAACAATGTCATACCGATCGCAAGCAACTTTTTCATGTTGAAACCTCATTCAGAGCAAGGGAATTCACCCGACATGCATATGCAACGGGGACAAAACAACTGTGGCATTATATACGAGATGCCATCACCGCAAAAGGCAATACCAAGCAATGTCTCCCAGTGACACCCGGGGCCCGCCCGGAGCTCCCAACTACCGCCGGGCCGCCTACCTGACCAGCGCGGCCAAATTCTCCCAGTGCCCGCCCGACGAGGGCTGGGAGGTGGCTTTCGCGGGCCGCTCCAACGCCGGAAAATCCAGTGCCATCAACAGCTTGACCGGCAACAGCAAGCTAGCCAAAACCTCGCGCACACCGGGCCGGACACAGCTCATCAACTTCTTTGCCGTCAGCGACAGCCAGCGCCTGGTAGACCTGCCGGGATACGGGTTCGCCAAGGTCCCCCTGGCGGTCAAGCGCGAGTGGACCAGGCAGCTTGAGACCTATCTGCAACAGCGCCAGTGCCTGCGCGGACTCATCCTGCTGATGGACGTGCGCCACCCCCTGCAGGCTTTCGACCAGCAGATGCTGGATTGGGCGCTGGCGGCGAGCATGCCGGTGCACATCCTGCTGACCAAGGCCGACAAACTCAAGAAGGGGCCCGCCAGCGCCACCCTGCACAAGGTCAGGGCGCAACTGGAGCCCCATCGCGAACTGGTCAGCGTGCAGCTGTTTTCCGCGCTGAAACACAGCGGACACGAGCAGTTGCTGGCAGTTTTGAACGCCTGGCTGACAGACGCCAGCGTCTACGAGGAAAATGACGCATAAAAAAACCGGCTACCGATAGGGGTGGCAGCCGGTACAGATGAAGTCTCTGGGGGATTAGAGACTTGCTCGGGGTGACGCATTGAAACGTCACCCAAGGGGATGTAGCGCTCGCTACATACACTCTGACCAGGGCTCCGCTGGATAGTTCAGTCCGTGGCAAAAAAATTTGCCCCCGGAATTGGATGGGTACGGCGGCCTAGTGTGCCTCATCCCAGTTGCGACCGGCACCGGACTCGACCAGCAGCGGTACCTTGAGCTCCGCGGCAGCGGACATCAGCGCGCAGATTTTCTGGCTGACGGTACCCACCTCCCCGACCGCCACTTCGAACACCAGTTCATCGTGTACCTGCATTATCATGCGGGCGTCGACCTCGGCTGACTGCAACCACCCGTCCACCGCCAGCATGGCCCGCTTGATGATATCCGCGGCGGTTCCCTGCATGGGCGCGTTGATGGCGGTGCGCTCGGCTGCCTGGGCCCGCATCTTGTTGCGCGCATTGATCTCCGGCAGGTGCAGGCGCCGGCCGAACAGGGTCTCGACATAGCCCTGCTCCCGGGCCAGCGCCCGGGTTCTGTCCATATACTCCTGCACTCCCGGGTAGCGCTGGAAGTAACGCTCTATGTATTGCTGTGCCTCGCCGCGACCCAGGTGCAACTGCTTCGCCAGGCCGAAGGCCGACATGCCGTAGATCAGGCCGAAGTTGATGGCCTTGGCCTTGCGCCGCTGGTCGCCGCTCACCTCGTCCAGGCCGACCTCGAACACCTCCGCCGCGGTCGCCCGGTGCACGTCCAGGCCCTCTTTGAACGCCTTCAGCAGCCCCTCGTCCCCGGACAGGTGCGCCATGATCCGCAGTTCGATCTGGGAATAATCGGCCGCCACGATGCTGTACCCGTCGGGGGCGATGAACGCCTGCCGGATGCGCCTGCCCTCCTCCGTGCGGATAGGGATATTTTGCAGGTTGGGGTCCGACGAGGACAGCCGGCCGGTGGCGGCCACCGCCTGGTGGTAGGAGGTGTGAACCCGACCGGTGCGGGGATTGATCATCTCCGGCAGCTTGTCTGTGTAGGTGGACTTGAGCTTGCTCAGGCTGCGGTACTCCAGCAGCAGTTTCGGCAAAGGGTAGTCCAGGGCCAGCTCCGCCAGCACGTCCTCCGCGGTGGAAGGCGCCCCGGTGGGCGTCTTCTTGATGACCGGCAGCTCCAGCTTCTCGAACAGGATCTGTCCCAGCTGTTTGGGGGAGCCGAGATTGAACTCCTCTCCGGCCAGTTCGTAAGCCCTCCCCTGCAGCTCCTGCAAGCGCTGCCCCAACTCGCCGCTCTGGGCCAGCAATAATTCCCGCGAGATCAGCGCTCCCTGGCGCTCGATTCGCGACAACACGGGCACCAGCGGCATCTCGATATCGGTCAACACCGAGGCCAGGGCTCCCTCGCTTTCCACCCGGGGCCAGAGTGTGCGGTGCAGGCGCAGGGTGATGTCCGCGTCCTCGGCGGCGTAGGGCCCGGCGTCCTCCACCTTGATCTGGTTGAACGTCAGCTGCTTGGCGCCCTTGCCGGCAATATCCTCGAAGTGAATGGTCTTGCAGCCCAGGTACTTCAGGGCGAGGCTGTCCATGTCGTGCCGGGTGGCGGTGGAGTCCAGCACATAGGACTCCAGCATCGTGTCGAAACGTATGCCGCGCAGCGTTATGTCGTGATTGGCGAGCACACTGCTGTCGTACTTCAGGTTCTGGCCGACTTTCGCCCTGTTGGCGTCTTCCAGCAACGGTTGCAGCCGGGCCAGCACCCTGGCTCGGTCCAGCTGCGCGGGGGCGCCCAGGTAATCGTGGGCCAGCGGCACATAGGCCGCCCGCCCGGGCTCGACCGCGAAGGACACCCCTACTATTTGCGCCTCCATGTAGTTCAGGCTGGTGGTCTCGGTATCGAATGCGAACAGCTCGGCCCGCTGCAGTTGCTCCAGCCAGCTGTCCAGCTCCTGCGCGGTGGTGACGATCTCGTACTCGGCGGACACCGCGTCCAGCGGCGCCACGGCCTCGCCCTCCTCCGCGTCCAGCAACTCTTCCAGCCAGGCCCTGAATTCCATGCTGGTGTACCACTCGATCAGTTGCCTGCGGTCGGGCTCGGCGTTGTGCAACTGCCCGGGAGTCACGTCCAGCTCGACGTCGGTCTTGATGGTCGCCAGGGCGTAGGACATGTAGGCCCTGTCTTTTTCAGCCTCCAGTTTGGCGGCCATGCTTTTGGCGCCCCGAAAAGACAACTCCCCCACCCTGTCCAGGTTCGCGTAGAGCTGGTCAAGGCTGCCCAGACCCTGTAACAGGGCCCGGGCGGTCTTTTCGCCCACGCCGGCCACCCCGGGAATATTGTCCGACTTGTCCCCCATCAGGGCCAACAGATCAATCACCAGGGCCGGGGGTATGCCGAATTTTTCCTCCACGCCCGCTGCATCCAGCACGGAACCCGTCATTGTGTTCACCAGGGTAATGTGCTCGTCCACCAGCTGGGCCATGTCCTTGTCGCCGGTGGAAATCACCACCGGCAGGCCCCTGGCGGCGGCCTGCCTGGCGAGTGTGCCGATGACATCATCCGCCTCGACGCCCTCCACGCACAGCAGCGGCAGTCCCATCGCCCGCACGATGCCGTGAATCGGCTCAATCTGTTCACGCAACTCCTCCGGCATGGGTGGGCGCTGGGCCTTGTACTCGGGAAACATGTCGTCGCGGAAGGTCTTGCCCTTGGCGTCGAAGACCACGGCCACCGGGCTGCCCGGGTAGTCCTTGCACAGGCGGCGCAACATGCTGATCACGCCCTTTACCGCGCCGGTGGCCTGGCCGGAGGAGTTGGTGAGGGGGGGCAGGGCATGGAAGGCGCGATACAGGTAGGACGAACCGTCGACCAGCACCAGGGGGACGAGCTTATTTGACATAATCGACTTCCATTTTAGAACTCACTGGAGAGCTGGGCCTGACCAGGGCAGCTCAGCAGCGACTTGCCACCGCGCCCGGAGGGCGCTGCCAAACCTGGCTGCCGGGCCACAGCGACACCCGAGGCCCAAGTAGGCACTTACTCCCAATACGCACTCTTAGTGTTGGGCGTCCCACATCGCCCGGGCAGAGCGATAGGTGAGCTTCATCTTGGCCAGGTCCAGGGGCGGCTTGAAGAAGCCGTGGTAATCCCCCCTGGGATTTATCAGTACCACATTAGCACTGTGGTCGACCAGGTAATCCTCGCCCTGGCCCGGAACCTTGCGAAACGGGGTGTTGAGCGCCGTGGCGAAGCGGTGGATATCGAGAAATTCCCCGGTTACGCCCAGGAAGTCGGGGTTGAAGAAGGGCACGTAAGCCGCCAGCTGTTCCACGGTATCCCGGGCCGGATCCACCGTCACCATAACGACCTGGGTATCGTCCCCCTCGGTGCCCTCCAGTTGGCCCATCAGCTGGTTGAGGAAACTCATGGTGGTGGGGCAGACATCCGGGCAATAGCTGAAGCCGAAAAAGACCAGGGTCCAGTGACCCTCCAGGCGCTTGCGGGTAAAGGCTTCACCGTTGTGATCAGTTAGCGCCAACTCACCAAAATTGCGGGGTGTTTCCAGGAGATAGAGGCCATTTATCTTCATTTCCGTGGCGGTCATGATACGCGGCTGCTGGATTCGGTACACGAAGCCGGCCACCACCACGACCATGAACGCCACGATAGCGGCTACGGTGATCCTGACGCCGCGAGTCTGCGGCCTGGCGGCGGGGTTTGATGAGTTCGTCACAGTCTGGCAACCGGAAAAAGGTAGTGGTCCATGAGCATGATAAGGAACAGGGCCATGAGGTAAATGATGGAGTAGCGAAAGGTCTCCATGGGCGCGTTGGGATTCCTGTCCCGCAACAATTCAATCGCCCAGTACAGGAAACCGCCCCCCAGCACCACCGCGCCCAGCAGGTAGAGCGGGCCGCTCAGGCGCGTGACAAAGGGCAACAGGGTAATCAGGAACATGATCACCGTGTACAGCAGGATATGCAACTTGGTAAATGCCACGCCGTGGGTCACTGGCAGCATGGGAATATCGACCGAGGCATATTCCTCCCGCCGGTGTATCGCCAGCGCCCAGAAATGCGGCGGCGTCCAGGCAAAAATAATCAGCACCAGCAGCAGGGCGTGGCCGTCTATCTGGCCGGTCACCGCAGTCCAGCCCAGCAGCGGCGGGGCGGCACCGGCCAGCCCGCCAATAACAATATTCTGGGGAGTCGCGCGCTTGAGGAACATGGTATAGACCACGGCGTAACCCAGCAGGGAGGCAAACGTCAGCCAGGCGGTGAGGGCGTTTACCCACAGCAACAGGATTGCCATGCCCAGGCCGCCGGTGACCGCGGCGAAAATGGCCGCCTGCCGCGGCCCCACCCGGCCCTGGGCCACCGGCCGCTTGTGGGTGCGGGACATCTGCCGGTCTATGCGCTGGTCCACAAGGTGGTTGATGGTGGCCGCGGACCCGGCACACAGGGCTATGCCGAGGTTGCCCAGGATCAGTACATTGAGCGGCACCATGCCGGGCACCGCCATGAACATGCCGATGGCCGCGGTGAGTATCATCAGCAGCACCACGTTGGGCTTGGTCAGCTCCTTGTAATCCCGCCAGGTCGCCCTGGACATCTTCTGTGTAGCCGTCATAAGTTGTTCACCCACCGGAATTCTTCAGCAGGAATTTCAGGTCCGCGATCACTTCCTTGTAAGACGTATCGGCATTGTACGTCATCATGACCCAACCTGCCGGGTCCACCAGGTACCAACTGCCGGGATCTGCCCTGCTTTCCGGAAACAGGGCCGCCAGCTCCCCGGGGCCGGTCTGCAGGGCGCGCAGGCCGCGATGCTCGCTGGCCAGGTAGCTGTTGAAATCTGCCGGCAGCGGATGTTCATCACTCAACGCCGCCACCGCCAGGTCGGTATCCCCGACCGGGCTGTCGCTGATATAGATGCGCCGCACCCGGTTGAATTCCTTGCCCAACGCCACGTGTATCTGCCGGGTGAGGTACAGCTTTTCTTCACAGGCACTGTCGCACTCGACACCGGCGCTGGCTACCAGCAGCGCCCACTTGGGTTCCATGTCCCGGTACAGGAAGGGCCGGCCCCGCTGGTCGACCAGGGGATAATCATCCAGCTGGCGGGGGGGCTGGATCAGGGTACCCCGATTGGCTGTACCCAGCGCCCCCACCAGGTCCAGGTCGCCGTGCACCACGAAGTACCACAACCAGGTGGCACCCAGGATCATCGTAACGGGAAGGCCGGCTATCAGAAGCAGTACCATCCGGTTCTTGCTGACCTGTGAGGAGTCCTGCATAACGCTTTACTCTTTTCCGATTGACTTCAACAGTTGCCAGATATTACTGCTGCGCAGCAGGTAGAAAACAAACAACACCGCCGCCATGGTAAACCACTGGGCGGCGTAGGCGCGGTGCTTTTCAGGGCTGACATTGACCACCTGCCAGTCGACCTCCAGGGCGCCGGGTTGCCCCTGGGCCAGCCGCACCGGAAACGGAAAAACCGGGCCGGCCTCCAGCTCCGCCAGCGCCGCCGCCAACTTGTCCATCTCGATGGCCTGCAGCAGCTTCGGCCAGCCCGGCTGCAGCTGCTGTTCCGCAAGCAGGTAGGGTGCTCCGGGGGCGACGTACACAGTGCCGGCTACGGCAACCTCGCCGGAAATGGACGGTACCCGGGGCAACTCCAGGCGGGCCGGGTCACCGGCTATCCAGCCGCGGTTCACCAGCACCAGGCCATCGCCAGTGTCCAGCTGCATAATACCCAGTACCTCATAGCCGAAACGGCCCCCGAGGATGCGGTTGTCCAGCAGGAAATACTCCTTGTCCAGAAAATGGCCACGCATACTCACGGAACGATAGGCAAGCTCCCCGGCAGGGGCATCCCACAGCCCGATGACGGGCACCGGCGCCTGCTGCTGGCGTGCCTCCCAGGCCGCTGACAGCTCTGCCTTCTCGCTGGCGCGTTGCAACTGCCAAAAGCCCAGTGCGACCAGCAGCGGCAATAATATCGCCGACAGCAGCGTAATGCGCCATTCGGGATCGAAGCTGAATCCTCGGGGCGCGGTCATGCCGGGCCTGTTTCGCCCCAACAGGCCTGTGCTGGTTTATACTGCGCGGGTATACCGCCGGAGATATCCATTGTTAAAAGCTGCGATTGTACTGTTGATGCTGGCATTGCTTGCCAGCCTGGGGAGCGGTTTCTACTTCCTGATGAAAGACCAGGGAGACAAAACCAAGCGGCGCACCCTGCACTCCCTGGGTGTGCGCCTGGCACTGGCTGTCGGTCTTGCGGGTCTGATTCTGTACGGCGTTGCCACCGGCCAGTTGGGGCACAGGAACCCCTGGGATGCCGGGCCAAAGCCCAGTGCAACCCAGGAGCCTGCCGCCGAGTAGCGTACGCTACAGGATATACACGAACAGGAACAGGAATACCCAGACCACGTCCACAAAGTGCCAGTACCAGCTTGAAGCTTCAAAGCCAAAGTGGTCATCGGCGGTGAACTGCTTGCCAACCACCGAGCGCAACAACTGGATCAGCAGCATGGTCATGCCCATGAACACATGGAATCCGTGGAAACCGGTCAGCATGAAGAACGTCGAACCGTAAATGCCCGCATTCAGGGTCAGGCCGTACTCGACGTAGGCCTCGTGGTACTCCATGTACTGCAGGCCAAGGAATATCATACCCAGGAGCACGGTCACCGCCAGCCAGAAATTAAACTTGCTGCGGTTGCCGTTCAAAATACCCATATGCGCCAGGTGGCAGGTAAAGCTGGATGACAGCAGCACCAGGGTGTTCCACAGCGGCAGCCACGCCCACCAGGCGTGCGCATCGTTGAAAGACAGGCTGGTATTCGCGCTGGTGAAGCTGCCGTTATTCGCTATCAGCTGGGCGCCGGCCCCGCCAACGGCTTCCTGGGGTGTCTGCATCAGCGGCCAGCTGAAGCTGAACCCTTCCCACAGCAGGCCGTTCATGCGGCCGCCTTCACCCTCTCCGGCCAGCCAGGGACCAACCAGCACACGCACATAGAAGAGGGCGCCGAAGAAGGCGAAGAAGAACATCACCTCGGAGAAAATGAACCAGAACATACCCAGCACATAGGATTTCTTCAGCTGGGCGCTGTTCATGCCCGCGATATTTTCCTTGATGGTGATGCGGAACCAGTTGAACAGCGTGGCGATAAAGAAGAACAATCCCAGCAGGAAAATTGTCCAGGAACTGGTCTCCTGGCCGGGATCGCCAAAAGTCATGTCATTCATGATGCTGGCAGCACCGAAAATGCTCAGGACCAGGCCGATGGTGGCGCATACTGCCAGCTTGCTCTTCTCGGGTACGTAATACTTTGCGTACTCTGTGGAAGTCTGACTTGTCATCTCTTCTTCTCCGTTGTGGTTACGCGGACTCCCTGACCCGCGTATCAGCGTGTGGCGACAGCGCCGCTCGCCATATCTGTTACATCAAAAATCGTGTAGGACAGGGTAATGGTCTTGATATCCCTGGGCAGGTCCCGGTCGATGATGAACTGCAGGGGCATTTCCGCCGCGGCGCCACCTTCCAGGGGCTGCTGGTTAAAACAAAAACACTCTGTCTTGTGAAAATACTCGGCCGCCCTGGCCGGGGATACGCTGGGTATCGCTTGGGCCACCATCGCCTTCGGCAACGGGTTGCGCGCGTGGAACAGGGTATCGTTGACGGCACCCGGGTGCACTTTCATTACCGCGGTAGTGGGTCCGAACTCCCAGGGCATACCCTCGTTATTGGTCGCCACGAACTGGATGGATACCACCCGACTCTCATCGACTCCCGCCTGTACCGAAGTGTAGGCCTCGCCGCTGGTTTTGCCGTTGATGCCCAGGGCGTCACAGAGCACGTTGTACAGCGGCACCATGACCACGAACACAAACGCAAACATGGCAATCGCTACCGTGACCAGCTTGATCACGGTATCGATTGCGGGGTTGGCAGTGAATCGGATCACGGGCGGCGTTCCCCTCAGGAGTGCGCGTGGGCCGGGTCGATCTTCGGCGGCGTTTCAAAAGTGTGGTAGGGCGCCGGCGTGGGAATGGTCCACTCCAATCCCTCCGCGCCGTCCCAGACTTTTTCCTCGCTGGTAGGCTTGCCGGCCACGATCGTGGCGATCACGTTGTACAGGAACAGTATCTGGGAAGCGCCGTAAATGAACGCCCCGATACTGGACATCATGTTGAAATCGGCAAACTGCAGCGCGTAATCCGGGATACGCCGCGGCATGCCCGCCAGTCCCACGAAATGCTGCGGGAAGAAGGTCAGGTTGAAGCCGATAAACGAAATCCAGAAGTGGGTTTTGCCCATGGTCTCGTTGTACATACGGCCGCACCACTTGGGCAGCCAGTAGTAAACCGCGGCAGACATGCTGAAAACCGCACCGGCCACCATCACATAGTGGAAATGCGCCACCACGAAATAGCTGTCGTGATACTGGAAGTCGGCCGGGGCGATGGACAGCATGAGACCCGTGAAACCGCCGATGGTGAACAGCACCAGGAAGCCGATGCAGAACAGCATGGGTGTCTCGAAGGACAGCGCACCGCGCCACATGGTGGTGATCCAGTTGAACACTTTCACCCCCGTGGGCACGGCAATCAGCATGGTGGCATACATGAAGAACAGCTCGCCCGCGACCGGCATGCCCACCGTATACATGTGGTGGGCCCACACGATAAAGGACAGGAAGGCGATAGAGGCTGTCGCGTAGACCATGGAGTCATAGCCGAACAGGGGCTTGCGCGAAAACGCGGGAATGATCTGCGAGACCACACCAAAGGCCGGCAAAATGATGATGTATACCTCGGGGTGCCCGAAGAACCAGAACACGTGCTGGAACAGCACCGGGTCGCCGCCGCCGGCGGCAGAGAAGAAGCTGGTACCGAAATGCACATCCATCAACATCATTGTTACGGCACCGGCCAGTACCGGCATAACCGCCACCAGCAGGAAGGCGGTGATCAGCCAGGTCCAAACGAACAGGGGCATCTTCATATAGGTCATGCCGGGCGCGCGCATGTTCATCACCGTGGCGATGATATTGATGGAGCCCATGATCGATGACAGGCCCAACACGTGAATGCAGAAAATGAAGTACGTTACCGACGGCGGTGCGTAGGTGGTAGACAGGGGCGCGTAGAAAGTCCAACCCGCCGCCGGTGCGCCGCCTTCCATGAACAGCGTGGATGCCAGCAGCAGGAAGGTCGGCGGCAGGATCCAGAAGCTCCAGTTGTTCATCCGTGGCAGGGCCATGTCTGGCGCCCCGATCATCATGGGGATCATCCAGTTGGCCAGGCCCACGAAAGAGGGCATGATCGCACCGAAAACCATGATCAGCCCGTGCAGGGTGGTCATCTGGTTAAAGAATGCCGGGTCCACCAGCTGCAATCCCGGCTGGAACAGCTCGGCGCGGATTATCATGGCGAAGAAGCCGCCCAGGATAAACATTGCGAAGGAGAACCACAGGTACATGGTCCCTATGTCTTTATGGTTGGTGGTGAACAGCCACCGGCTGAGGCCCTTGGCAGGACCGTGATGATGATCGCCCATCGTTAACTCCTCCAATTAGCCTTTTTTGTAGTTGTAGACGTCAATGGGCTGCACGGTGTCGCCCATATTGTTGCCGAACGCGTTGCGCTGGTAGGTGATGACGGCTGCCATCTCCACATCATTCAACTGGCCGCCGAAGGCCTGCATCGCCGTACCCGGCACACCGTTGATGCCCACATCCAGGTGGGTGCCGAGATCGCCGGTGGCGATAGGACTACCCGCTATGGCTTTGCCGACACCGCCCTCGCCGTTGGCGCCGTGACAGGCCAGGCAAGCCCGCGCGTAAACCGCTTCGCCGCGCTCCATCAGCTCGTCCATGGTGAAAGTCTGGGCCATCAGTTCCTTGATTTCCGCCGCTTCGGCCTGCTTGACCGCCAGCCAGTCGTTGTACTCGGCCTTGCTGACCACGTTGACCACGATGGGCATGAAGCCGTGGTCCTTGCCGCAAAGCTCGGCGCACTGACCGCGAAAAATGCCTTCCTCGGAAGCGCGGGTCCAGGCTTCGTTGATGAAGCCGGGAATGGCGTCTTTCTTCACCGCCAGTTCGGGAACCCACCAGGAGTGGATCACGTCGTTGGCGGTAACCAGGAAACGAACCTTGGTGTCCACGGGAATCACTACCGGCTCATCCACTTCCAGCAGGTAGTGTTCGCCCTTCGGCTGGCTGTTGTAGATTTCGCTCTGCGGAGTACGCAGGTTGCTGAAGAAGCTGACGTTCTCGCCGTTCTCATTGATGTACTCGTACTTCCATTTCCACTGGTAACCGGTGATCAGGATATCCATCTCGGCATCTTCAAAATCGTAGATTTCCAGCAGGGTGGAAGTGGCGGGCACCGCCATGCCGATCAGGATAAGGAACGGCACGACCGTCCAGGCGATTTCGACCTTGGTGCTTTCGTGAAAGTGGGCGGGCTTGAAGCCCTTTGACTTGCGGTGGTAGATGATGGAGTAAAACATCACCCCGAATACAAGAACACCGATGATTGTACAAATGCCCAGGATGATCATATGCAGGTCGTAGATGCGTTCGCCGACCTGGGTAGCGCCGGGTGACATATTAACCTGGCTCGCTTCACCACCGCTGGCAAGGGCGACAACACTCATCAGCATCAGCACAGGACCGAGGGCGAGCTTTAATAGCCGCTTCGCTTCAAAACACATTTCCCGTGTCTCCATGTTAGAAAAAATCAATCCCCCAACTGACTATCGCTTGCCCTCAGCATGCCTGCTCTGGCAGGCATCGGCAAATGTGATACGAACTACACGCATCCGCAGCGAGCGGGACGAGGGGACGTTTACACTGCTTGAACTTGTCAGCTGATTCAGCCTTGCCCGGGGTGCGACATTAGGTCGCACCAGCAAAACGCGGCGATTATAGCGAAACTCTCTCCCAAAGCCTACCAGCTTGCGGACCCGATCAGCCACCTCCACCAACAGACACATTCTGTAGTGGTACAGGCCACCGGAAATACCCATATGTAGGTGGTCCCGGCGGCAGAAACCGGAAGATATCGGCTCCTTCACGGCGTTCGCCCCGCGGCTGCCGGCCGGTGGGGCCGTGCAGGCCGCCATTTCGCTAGCGATACCGCGAGGATGTACTAGCCTCAACTGTACTCTGGGCAGGCAAACAGATAGCGGGTTCTGCATGGTCGCGGCCATCATCAGCAGTAAAATCAGCGCAGCTATCGTCATGGAGGGTGAAACCCACCAGTTGGCAAGACGCCTGCAGCAAAGGCTACCCCACCTGGCTTGCCGGCTCGTCCTGCCAGAACCCCGACCCACGGCGGGCCTGTTGCAGTTCATTACCGACTATATAGACAGCGTACCGGGCTGCCTGCGACTGGTGACAGCGGTGAGCCAGCGCATGGGCTTCTACGATTACGCAGCCCCTTTCCTGGACACTGCCGAGGATTACTTTCTGCACCCGCCCGAGCACCTGCCGGCAGACGGGAGCCTGGAAGCCCTGCTGGATGAGGCTTTCCTCGCCCATCGGCTGCTCGAGGAGGTCAATGACCATCACATCCGCCATCTGCAGCGACCCCTGCTGCCAGTGGATATGACCGAGGCCAATATCATCGTCCACCACCTGCTGGGGGATGAGCTGGCCAACGAGCTCGATCAGCTGGTACAGGAGACCGCCGCGCCCCTGCTGGAGCAGGAATACCTGTGGGCACAGGTGCGCGCGCTGCCCGGCAGTGCCATACCCGCTACCCAGATGTTCACCAGCAACAACCTGGCGCGCTCACCGGGGCAGATCAGGTTGCGCCTGCCGGACACCCTGTGAGGCCTGACTGGGTCACACCTGACCGGGTCACTACTTGTCCTGAATGCGCGGGTCGAGCAATCGCACCGGCTCCGCCGGGGTCTCCACCCGCCGGGCGGCCGCCCGACTGACCCGGGTGGGCAGTTCGGTCACCGCATCGCTGCGCGGTGGCGTTTGCTCCGTTGCGGGCATTCCCGGCCGCGCCTCGCTGAAACCGCAGGCTATGCACTCCCGCTGGTCTGTGTCCAGGTCCACCACGATTTTGTCCATTTTGGCGCATCGGGGGCAAACCGCGCCCGCGATGAAGCGACGCCGACCGGTACTTGCTGTCATGATGATACCTCCGCTTGTGTTGACCCGGCTGGTCACCTGCAGACCGGGCCGGTATTGTAGCAGCCTGTAAAACAGCTGGAGAAAAATGGTGACGCAACAAACCCGGGGCAATATACGCAGTTTCGGTGGCAAACAACCCGAGATAGGCAGCAGGGTGCTGATAGACCCCAGCGCCATCGTCATCGGCGATGTCACCCTGGGGGATGACGTATCGGTGTGGCCGCAGGTTGTGATTCGCGGGGACATGCACCGCATCAGCGTGGGCGCCAGGAGCAGCGTGCAGGACGGCTGCGTGCTGCATATCACCCACGCGGGGCCCTATAACCCCGACGGCTGGCCACTGGCCATAGGCTGTGACGTCACGGTAGGCCACAACGCCACCCTGCACGGCTGCACCGTCGGCGACCGGGTGCTGGTGGGTATGGGCGCTACCATCATGGATGGCGCAGTGGTCGAGGACGACGTGGTCATAGCCGCCTGCGCGCTGGTAACCCCGGGCAAACGCCTGCGCAGCGGGTTTCTATACGGTGGCAGCCCGGCCCGGGAAATGCGTGCGCTGACCGAGGGCGAGATGGACTATTTTTGTTACGTGGCAGCGAACTACGTCAAGCTGAAGGATGAACACATCGCGGAGTTGGGAATGGAAACCTGACAGCGCCTGTTCAGGCAGCCAGGGCTTCGCGGATTTGCCTGATCACCGGGCGGGTGTCGGGGCGCATCCGTCTCCATATATAGAAGGACTCGGCGGCCTGCTCTACCAGCATGCCCAGGCCGTCGGCCACCGCCCAGGCGGCATGGTGAGCCGCCCAGCGCATGAAGGGCGTGGGCTGGGCCCCGTAGACCATGTCGTAACAGCAGCTGCGCTCGGTCAGCAGGGTATCGGGCAGCTGCGGCATCTCGCCGGCAAGGCCCGCGCTGGTGGCGTTGATGATCAGGTCGAAGCTGCGGCCTGCCAGCAACTCGTAGGGGCCGGCTTCCACCGCCGCGATATCGGCGAATTCTGCCGCCAGCTGTTCTGCCCGCGCCGCCGTGCGGTTGACCAACAGCAGCTCCCTGGGCTTGTCCCGCAACAACGGTTCCAGCACACCGCGCGCCGCGCCACCGGCTCCCAGCACCAGCACCCGCTGGTTCTGCACCACCCAGCCCAGGTTGGCTATCATGTCTCGCAGCAGGCCGACCCCGTCGGTATTGTCCCCGGCGAGAATGCCGTCCTCGGCGAGCGTGAGGGTGTTCACCGCCCCGGCGCGTTGCGCTCGCGCACTCAAACGCTGGGCCAGTTCGAAAGCCTCGCGTTTAAACGGCACGGTAATATTGAGACCGGCACCGCCGTCGGCGAAGAACCGGCTCACTGCGGTTGCGAACCCATCCAGCTCCACCAGCACTGCCCGGTACTGCATGTGCTGGTCACACTGGCGGGCGAAGGCCGCATGGATAAGCGGCGACTTGCTCTGCTTTATGGGGTTACCAAATACCGCGTACTTGTCCTTGCCGCTCATGATAGCGGGGCCTGTAGGCCGACCTCCCCGAGCCAGTCCCTGTCCTTGAGGTAATATTCCGTCAGCTCAGCCTCCGGCGATCCGGGTTCCGGCTCATAGGCGTACTCCCAGCGAACCAGCGGTGGCAGCGACATGAGGATGGCCTCGGTGCGGCCGTTGGACTGCAGGCCGAACAGTGTCCCGCGGTCGTAAACCAGGTTGAACTCCACGTAGCGCCCGCGGCGATACAGCTGGAACTGGCGCTCCCGGTCGCCGTAAGCCTGGCCCTTGCGCCGCGCCACGATCGGGCGGTAGGCCGGGATATAGGAGTCACCCACCGCGCGCAGGAACGCAAAGCTGGTGGCGAAATCCCACTCGTTGAGGTCGTCGAAGAACAGGCCGCCGATGCCCCTGGGCTCGGCCCTGTGTTTGAGGTGGAAATAGTCATCACACCACTTTTTGAAGCGCGGGTAGACCTCGCTGCCAAAGGGTTTGCAGGCATCGGCAGCCACCTGGTGCCAGCTCACACAATCCTCGCGGTTGCCGTAGTAGGGCGTGAGGTCGTACCCGCCGCCAAACCACCAGATCGGCTCCTCTGAGTCTTTCTCGGCGACGAACATGCGCACGTTGGCGTGGGAAGTGGGTACATAGGGGTTGCGCGGATGTATCACCAGGGATACCCCCATGGCCTGGAAGCTGCGGCCGGCCAGTTCAGGGCGTGACGCACTGGCGGAGGGGGGCAGGTTGGCACCTCGCACATGGGAGAAATTGACTCCGGCGCGCTCAAACACCGCGCCCTCGGTCAACACCCGGCTGCGACCGCCGCCGCCTTCCGGCCGCTGCCACTCGTCGGTGATGAAGTCGGCGCCGCCGTCTTCCTCCGCCAGGGCAGCACAGATGCTGTCCTGGAGCTGGAGCAAGTAGGATTTGACCTGTTCAATCTGCATTATTGTGGCTACCCCCGGTGGTCATGGGCGAGGCATTATACGCAGCCGCGGAGCGGAACAATACCGGAACCAACTCAGGGGCGCAGAATTCGTCCGCTGGCAAGGTCGCGAATGACGCTGGGCCGGGCCGACCCGCCCACCGCCCCGGCAAGGATGTAATCCAGGCGTTCGCCAAAGTAACGGCGCACCTGGAAAGCCGCTCTGGGCGCCTGCGCGCCTGCCCGGTTGGCCGAACTGGAAACCAGCGGACCGCCCCAGGCGGCGCACAGCGCATTGACCACCGGGTGCCCGCTCACTCGCACCGCGACGGTATCATGATCTCCGCTTATCCAGGGGGGAATGCGCCCCCGGTGGGGAATGAGCCAGGTCACCGGCCCGGGCCAGCCGGCGGACAGCTGCCCGCGCTGCTCCGGCGACAAATGCTGCAACAGGAACTGCAGCTGGCTCTCCGTCGCGGCCACCAGGATAAGGCCTTTGCTGACTGGCCGTCGCTTCAGCTCCAGCAGGCGCATCACGGCCCGCTCATCCCAGGGATCGCAACTCAGGCCCCAGACCGCCTCTGTGGGACAGGCAACCACCCCCCCTGCTGCGAGGGCGTCCCGCCCCAACTGCAGGTCCAGGCTGGACAACATCTCTCAGCCCTTCAGGCTTTCCTGCAGGGCGGCATCCTTGGCGCCAATCTTGGCGGCATTGGCGGCGCGCTCATCGCGCAGCTTCTGGCCGAGGGCAGGGTCGTTGACAGCCAGAATCTGGGTGGCGAGATAGGCGGCGTTCTTGGCGCCGGCCTTGCCTATTGCCACCGAAGCGACCGGGATACCGGCGGGCATCTGCACCGTCGACAGCAGGGCGTCCAGGCCGTCCAGTGAGGATTCGATGGGCACTCCGATAACCGGCTTCACGGTAGTGGCCGATACCGCGCCGGCCAGGTGTGCGGCCATGCCGGCGGCGGCGATAAAGACGGCGCAGCCGCGCTGGTCAGCGTCCTTCACAAACTCCTTGGTCACCTCCGGCGTGCGGTGGGCCGAGGTGATACGCGCCTCGAACCGCACCCCGAAGGAGCGCAGGACGTCGAAGCAGGCTTCCATCACCGGCAGGTCGGAATCCGACCCCATTACAATTGCCACAAACGGGTCGCTCATTGGTTGCCTCCAAGTGTGCTGACGGTGGCGCGGCGAAATCGCGCCGCCAAAGAGCGCGAAAGTTAACCAACTGGCGGCCTCTTCGCAAGTCCGGCACAGCTCAGCAGCGCATATATCCGCCGGGACAGCGGCTGACAAGCCCCATCAGCTCCAGCGTGGACAGCTCCGCCATCAACCGGTGAACAGGCATATCGCTCAAACTCCCCAGTTGGTCGGTTGAAATGGTTTCATAGCCGAGCATATCCAGGACCTGTTGCTGGCCGGCGGTGAGGGGCTCCCGGGCCGGGGTCGCCCGGCCCGGAAAGAGCTGCTGTTGCACAGCGTACAACTGCCCTAGCTCTTCCAGCACGTCCTGTATACCGGTCACCAGCTTCGCCCCGTCGCGCAGCAGCCGCAGGCAACCGGCGCCGCCGGCGTGAAATATGGACCAGGGCAGGGTGAATACCTCACGGTCCTGTTCCAGTGCCGTGCGTGCGGTGATCAGGCTGCCACTGGGCAGGGCCGCCTCCACCACCAGCACGCCCAGGGAGAGTCCGCTGATAACGCGGTTGCGACGGGGAAAGTTCTGTTTCAGGGGCTGCATCCCGGGGGGAAACTCGCTGACCATGCAACCGGACTGCAGCAGTTCATCGGCTAGGCCGCGATGACGGGCCGGATAGACCCGGTCGATACCTGTTGCGACCACGGCCACAGTATTGCCGCCCGCCGCCAGGGCGCCCCGATGGGCGGCGCCATCTATACCCTGGGCCAGGCCACTGCAGATCTGCAGGCCGGCGACTGCCGCCTCACCGGCCAGTGTGCTCGCCGCCCGCAGGCCGGCATGGCTGGCCCTGCGACTGCCCACCACCGCCAATTGCGCCTGGGCCAGAACCGTGGGGTCGCCGCGCAGGTAGAGCAGGGGCGGGGGGTCGTGTATGGCGCGCAACAACGGCGGATACCGGGGGTCGGTAACCGCCAGTACCTGCGCGTCGACAGCAGCCAGGGCGCGCAGCTGGGCGTCGATGTCGAACCCGGCAGCGCGGCCGCTGCGCAGCGCCTGCGCCAGGGCCGTGGCAACGGCACGCGTCAGTCCGGCTTCCAGCCACAGGCCGCGATCGGCCCCGGCTACTCCCGGCGGGCCGCCGCAGTGGAGCAACAATCTGGACAACATCTCGTCGCCCAACCCTGGGACGCTGTGCAACAGCAGGCACAGCCGGGTATCTGCAACATCCATACATCTTCCCTGACGTATTCAATGTTCCTGACGGTATCGCCCGCTGTACTCCCACCAACGAAAACGGGGCCAGCGGCCCCGTATCATTGTGCATATCAGGAAGCTGATTGGAACATCAGGGGTTCTTGACTTTATCCCCTACCTTCAGCGGTTTGTCGGACTTCAACACGATGGCGTAGCTGGCCTTGTCGAACACGGAAAAGACCATCGCCAGACCCGCCCGCACGTCGGGCAGTTTCACGTTGTCCTGGGCGATAGAATCGAATACCGTCTCGCCGGCCTGGTAGACGGCCAGCACCTGACCCACTTCCAGGCCATCCCGGGCGCCCTTGTTCAGCACCACAATATCGTTGGTGCCGATCTGGGTGACGCCCCCCGGCACGGCGATCATGAAACCGTCCTCGATGGTTTCGCTGGGCGCCCGGGGATGGAAGGATGCGTCCAGTACCTGTTCGCGCATGGGCAGCAGGCGATCTGTTATCCGCACTTCCTCGGTGACGCGCGTGACTTCGAGCTGGGCGACTTCCTCCTGGTTGCTGCTCACCAGGGTGGCATTGCCGATATCCTGGGCCTGGTAGCCCAGCAACTCCTTGGTGATGGGGTCGTAGTAGGCGTCTCCGGGGCGGTATATCCCATAGACTTTCTCGCCATCCGGGAAATTGCCGCGGCCGTAAACCAGGTCACCGGGTGCACTGAGCAGGTGGCCCTGGGAACCCGAGACGATATAACCGGCGCTGTCGATTTCACCGGCGTCGACGATACGTGACCACTTCAGCCAGGGCCCTATCTCGTCCAGGGGGATAATCGGTATGGCCAGGTCCAACGGCTCGACCCGCATATTGGGTGCCAGCTTGACGTCACGGCCCCGGCGCATGCGCAGCTTTGGCTGGCCATCTATCCACACCAGGTACAACTCGTCTCCCGGGTAGATCAGGTGGGGGTTGTCTATCTGGGGATTGGCATCCCACAGCTGTGGCCACAGCCATGGTTTCTGCAGGTACATACCGGAAATGCCCCAGAGCGTATCGCCCTTTTTCACGATATAGGTTTCCGGCACGTTCTCATTGAGTTCAACCGCCGCCTGCAGCCATGTGCTAAAAAGCAATGACAACAGCAGCACGCAAACTGAAAGTGACCTTGTTTTCATTTTTCCGTCCCTGCCTGCTCTTGTTATTGTCTGGCGCAAGCTGCAATTCCCGGTGCAAGGACCGTGATGCCGCCGCGACAGCTTCCCCCCTAAGCCTCGCCTGTGGCGCCATGCGCCCGGTTCAGCCCCGCTATCTGCCCCTGATTACAAAACGCCGGCTGCTCGCAAACCGGGCGCCCTGACGCTACAGGTAGTATAATTACTACAGTTTGCTGCCGCCATTTGCCGGTGGCAAGCCTTAATGTTACTAATTCACCCATCCTTTAGAAGCCGTATTCTGGCGATAACAGAGTCACTGAGAGCATGGCAGTACTGGAAATACTCGAATTCCCCGACCCGCGTTTACGGACCAGGGCGAAACCCGTCAAAGAGGTGAACGATGCCACCCGGCGCCTCATAGACGATATGTTCGAAACCATGTACGAGGCCCCGGGCATAGGCCTGGCCGCCACCCAGGTAAACGTACATGAACGTATCCTGGTGATCGATATCTCCGAGGAGCGCAACCAACCGCTGGTTTTTATCAACCCCGAGGTCAGGGTAATCGACCCCGACCTGGGTCAATACGATGAGGGCTGTCTCTCGGTGCCCGGCTTTTATGAGACGGTTTCCCGCCCCTCCAGGGTCGAGGTCACCGCGCTGGACCGCGATGGCGAGCGCTTCACACGGGAGTTGGATGGCTTGCTGGCCATCTGCCTGCAGCACGAGATCGACCACCTCGAGGGCAAACTCTTTGTCGACTACCTGTCCCCACTCAAGCGCCAGCGCATACGGCGCAAGCTGGAGAAACAACAGCGACTGAAGGCCTGACGGCCATGGCAGAGTCCCCGTTGCGCCTGGTATTTGCCGGCACACCCGAGTTTGCCGCCCTGCATCTAAAGGCCCTCATTGAGAGTAAGCACCAACTACTGGCCGTTTATACGCAGCCCGACCGCCCCGCCGGCAGGGGCAAGAAACTGCAATCCAGCCCGGTCAAGCGACTGGCCGAGTCGGCCGGCATTCCGGTGCGGCAGCCGGCTTCCCTGAAGGATGGGCAGGCCCAGCAGCAGCTGGCTGCACTGGAGGCGGATGTCATGGTGGTGGTGGCCTACGGTCTGATCCTGCCCCAGGCCGTTTTGGACGCACCGCGGCTGGGCTGCCTGAACGTGCACGCTTCGCTGTTGCCGCGCTGGCGCGGGGCAGCGCCCATCCAGCGGGCCATCGCCGCGGGAGACACCGAGACGGGTATCACCATCATGCAGATGGACGCGGGCCTGGACACCGGTGACATGCTCGCCAGCAGCCGCTGTGCCATAACGGGAGCGACCACTGCCGCCAGGCTGCACGACGAACTTGCCAACCTGGGCAGGCCACTGCTGCTACAGGTGCTGGCGGACCTGCCGGCTCACCAGGCTGCGGCCACCAGGCAGGATGACTCACAGGCCTGTTACGCCAACAAGATCCTCAAGTCCGAGGCCGATATCGACTGGCGTCAGACGGCAGCAGCACTGGATCGCCTGATCCGCGCCTTTAACCCCTTCCCGGTCTGTTTCACCACCCTCGACGGCGAACGGGTAAAAGTCTGGCAGGCAGAGCCGGGGGGCAGCGCGCCGCTGCCGGAGCCGCCGGGCACGATTTTGCGGGCGGGGCGGGATGGCATCCTGGTCAACTGCGGGACCGGCCAGCTCAATCTCTGCCAGCTGCAGCTGGCTGGCGGCAAAATATTGTCGGTAGAGCAGTTGCTGAACGCCCGCGCCGAACTGTTCGCCCCCGGCAAGCGCTTCACCCTCCCTGACACCGGCGACCACTGATGGCGCTGGATGCGCGGGCGGCGGCCGCCCAGGTCATCGGGGATGTGATTTTCGGCACCTCCCTGAACCAGGCACTGCCGCGGCGCCTGCAGCAGGTGGCGGAGCGCGACCGGGCCCTGCTGCAACAGCTTTGCTATGGCACCCTCCGCCAGCAACCCCGGCTACAACCTGTGCTGGATCAGTTACTGAGCAAGCCCCTGCGCGACAAGGACCGTGATGTACTGGGCCTGCTGCTGTGCGGGCTGTACCAACTGGAGGGCATGCGCACCCCTGACCACGCCGCCGTGGCCGCCACGGTCGGCGCCACCCGCGCGCTGAAAAAGCCCTGGGCAAAGGGCGTGACCAACGCGGTGTTGCGCCGCTTCCTGCGCGAGCGCGAGCTATTGCTGGCCAACCTGGACGAGGCGGCCGCTGCCAGCCACCCGGGCTGGCTGTTTGCGGCCCTGCGGCGGCAGTGGCCCCTGGAGGCGGCCGCCATCCTGGCCGCCAACAACGAGCAGCCACCCATGACCCTGAGGGTCAACCTCCGCCGCGGCGACCGGGAGCGTTATCTGCAGAGATTGCAGGCTGCCGGCGTGGACGCCGCCCCGGGGCGGTTGTCGCCAACCGCCATCTACCTGGCGCAACCCTGCGATGTGAGCGAGCTGCCGGGATTCGAGCAGGGGGAAGTCAGCGTACAGGACGAGGCGGCCCAGCTGGCCGCGCCCCTGCTGCAGGCCGGCGCGGGGCAGCGGGTGCTGGATGCCTGCTCTGCCCCGGGCGGCAAGAGCTGCCACCTGCTGGAGCTGGAACCCGGCCTGCTGGAGCTGGTGGCAATGGACGTGGATGAATCCCGTCTGGGCAGGGTAGGGGAAAACCTGCAGCGGCTGGACCTGCAGGCCAGGCTGCTGGTGGCAGATGCCGCGCGCCCCGAGGGGGCCCTGGCGACCGATCGGTTTGACCGCATCCTGGTGGACGCGCCGTGCTCCGCTACCGGGGTCATCCGGCGTCACCCCGATATCAAGCTGTTGCGCAGGCCGGGAGACATCCGCTCGCTGGCAGCCAGGCAGCGCCAGATCCTGCAGGGACTGTGGCCCCTGCTGAATCCCGGCGGCCGATTACTGTATGTCACCTGCTCCGTGCTGGAAGAGGAAAACAGCCGGGTGGTAGAGGCTTTCATCGACGGCACCGACAACGCCACGATCACAGGCCTGGATGTGGCCTGGGGCCAGCAGGCCGGCTGTGGCAGGCAACTGTTGCCTGCGGCGGGCGGGCCGGACGGCCTGTTCTTCGCCCTGCTGCAGAAATCGGCCTGATCGTGGAGGTCGTTACAATGTGCATAATTGCAGCAGGCGAACACTTACATTCACCGGGCGATTTCATTAAGGTGCTCGGTTATCCGGGCCCAGATAACCATTACCGAGCTCCCTGAGCCATGAAAATCATCATACTCGGCGCCGGCCAGGTCGGCGGCACGCTGGCTGAGCACCTGGCCAATGAGCAGAACGACATCACGGTCGTGGACACCGATAGCGACAAGCTGCGGGTGCTGCAGGACCGCCTGGATATCGGCACCGTAACAGGCGAGGCATCCCATCCCAACACCCTGCTCAAGGCCGGCGCCGAGGATGCCGACATGCTGGTCGCCGTCACCAACAGTGACGAAATCAACATGATGGCCTGCCAGGTGGCCCACACCCTGTTCCACACGCCCACCAAGATATCGCGGGTGCGCTCCCCCCAGTACCTGATTTACGAGCAACAACTGTTCAACCGGGAGAACATACCGGTGGACGTCATCATCGGTCCCGAGCAATTGGTGACCAAGAACATCCAGCAACTGATCGCCAACCCCGGCGCCCTGCAGGTGCTGGATTTTGCCGACGGCAAGGTACAACTGGCGGCCGTGCGCGCCTATCACGACGGCCCCATCGTCGGCCAGCAGCTGCAGTCCATCCGCCAGCATATGCCGAAAGTGGATACCCGGGTGGCGGCGATATTTCGCCGGGACCGGGCGATTCTTCCCCACGGCGACACGGTGGTTGAAGTGGGCGACGAGGTGTTCTTCATCGCCGCCAGGGAAAACATCCGCACCGTCATGGCGGAGATGCGCCGCATCGACAAACCCTACAAGCGGGTGATGATCGCCGGCGGCGGAAATATCGGGGCGACCCTGGCCACCAACATCGAGCGCCAATACCAGGTGAAGATCATCGAGCAGTCCTACGAGCGCTGCAGGTTTCTGTCGGAGCGACTGAAGCACGCCCTGGTGCTGCATGGCAGTGCCACCGACCCGCAATTGCTGGCCGCAGAGAATATCGAGGGCACCGACGTTTTCTGCGCACTCACCAACAACGATGAATCCAACATCATGATGTCCATGCTGGCCAAGCGGCAGGGCGCCAAGAAAGTCATTACCCTGATCGCCAACACGGCCTACGCAGACCTGGTGAGCGATGAAATCGACATCGCTATCTCGCCCCAACAGATCACCATCGGCAGCCTGCTAACCCATGTGCGCCGGGGCGATATAAGCAACGTTCACTCGCTGCGCAGGGGCGCGGCTGAGGCCATCGAGGTCACCGCCCACGGCGACTCCCGCTCCTCCCGGGTAGTCGGCCGACGACTGGACGAAATCAAGCTGCCCGAGGGCGTCACCATTGGCGCGATAGTGCGCGGCAAAGAAGTGCTGATCGCCCACAGCCACATCGTGGTGGAAACCGATGACCACGTCATCCTGTTCCTGGTGGATCGCAACATGATCAAGGCCGTGGAAAAGCTGTTTGCTGTCGGCTTCGGATTCTTCTCCTAGCAGATGAAAATCTCTGTTTCCCTAAGGATTCTCGGAATCTTGCTGATGTTGTTCAGCACCTCGGCACTGCCGCCGCTGATGATCGCATTCCTGGCGCAAGACGGCACGCTGCGGGGCTTCCTGTCGGCGATGGGAATTACGTTCTTTGCCGGCCTGCTGATGTGGCTGCCGGTTCGCAATGTGACCCACGACCTGCGTATCCGGGACGGGTTCCTGATCACCTCGCTGTTCTGGACGGTGCTGGGGCTGTTCGGGGCGCTGCCATTCGCGCTCACCGAGTCACTGCACCTGAGTCCGGTGGATGCAATTTTCGAATCGATTTCCGGCCTGACCGCCACTGGCGCCACGGTTATCGTGGGGCTGGACGAGCTACCCAAATCGATTCTGTTTTACCGTCAGTTGCTGCAGTGGCTGGGCGGTATCGGCATCATCGTGGTGGCGGTGGCCATCCTGCCCATGCTGGGCATCGGCGGCATGCAGCTGTACAAGGCCGAGACACCGGGGCCCTCAAAGGATAGCAAGCTCACGCCCCGTATTACCGAAACGGCCAAGGCCCTGTTCGCGGTTTACCTGGCGCTGACCCTGGCCTGCGCCGGCACTTACTACCTGCTGGGGATGTCGGCATTCGATGCTATCGGTCACTCTTTTTCGACCGTGGCGCTGGCGGGCTTTTCCACCCACGACGCCAGCCTGGGTTTTTTCGAGAGCGACAGTATCCTGATTGCCGCCAGTTTTTTCATGCTGGTATCGGGCATCAATTTCGGCCTGCATTTCATGTCGTGGCGGCGTCGCTCGCTGGGAATCTACAGCCGGGATTCGGAAACCCGCTTTTTCCTGTTAGCGGTATCGATATGTATAGGTACTACCATTATCTACCTGATCCTCGAGGAAATTCACGGTCACAAGGAAAGCATCGTTCACGGCGTCTTCCAGGTCATCTCCATCATCACCACCACCGGCTATTCCACCGAGAACCTCTCGGTCTGGCCCGCCTTCCTGCCCATCATGGCCATCTTCTTTTCCTGCATGGGCGGCTGCGTGGGCTCTACCGCGGGCGGGGTCAAGGCGATGCGCGTCATGCTTATCTACAAACAGGGAATACGAGAACTCAAGCAATTGGTGCACCCCCAGGCAGTGATACCGCTGAAGGTGGGAAGGCGCAGGGTGGAAGCGACGATTGTCAGTGCAGTCTGGAGCTTCTTTGCGGTTTACACCTCGGCCTATATCGTCATCCTGCTGTTGCTAGTGGCCGACGGGTTGGATTTCCTCACCGCGTTTTCCTGCGTGGCGGCCTCGCTCAACAACCTGGGCATGGGTATAGCGGGGGTCGCTTCGGGATTCGGTCCCCTGAGTGACTTTGCAAAAATGCTGCTGTGCTTCGCGATGTTGCTGGGCCGCCTGGAGATTTTCACGCTGCTGGTGTTGTTTACCCCGGCGTTCTGGCGCCGGTAGCTCCGCTAGGCGGTGCCGCGGCTTTTTCTGATCATTTCATAGGCCGCCTGGATTTCCTGGGACCTTGCCGTCGCCAGCTTGACCATATGCTCGGGCACACCCTTGGCCATCAGCTTGTCCGGGTGGTTCTCGCTCATGCGGCGGCGGTAGGCCTGCTTCAGTTCCCGGTCCGACACATCGCGGGTGACCCCCAGGGCCGTGTAGGCGTCGTCAAGGGTAGTCCCCGGTTGGGCGGCGAAGCTGTCGCCGCTGTGGAAGTGCTCCTGGGCCTGGGCCATGCGCAGCAGTTGCTCCAGCTGCGCCGTGCCATATCCCAGCAAGGTGGCAATGCGCCGCAGGGCGTCGTGCTCGGCGGCATCGAGGCTCTGGTCGGCCATGGCCAGGGAGATCAGCACCAACAACATCGCCTGCTGCAGCTGACGCTGGTGGCCGCAGGCCTGCAGGAAGTCGGAAATAACCGGCTCCACCTGGAAATCGGGGGCCGCACCCTGCCTGAACAGCTCAATGGCGCGCTTGCGCCGTTCAGCGTCGAGCGCCATTTGCGTAAAGATCTGCTCGGTGTGCCGAATCTCCACTTCGGACACGCGGCCATCGGCCTTGGCCAGGTAGCCCGAGAGCAGGAAGGTCGTCTCGAAGAAGCTGGTCTTGATGCGCCGGATATTCTCGGGAGAGGCGTATTTCAGGCTGGTCAGCAGGCCCCGGTCAAACAGGTGGCCCACGAACACGCCTATGATCAGGCCAAAAAAGCCTCCCACCAGCAGACCCAGCAGACCACCTATCACTTTGCCGAAAAACATGGGACTCCTCAGGTTGCCGAGCGGGGAACGCCTCGCCGCAAACAGCCGGCAGTACCGACGCCGTGGCGGGAGATTCGGGGAAAGCGCGTATTATGCCGCCAAAAGAGCCTGTATAATAGCCGGCTTTTTGCGGCCACCCAATGGGCATAACGGTGTCATCTGAAAAACCAGAAATACTTACTTTTCAAGAGCTTATTCTACGGCTACAACAGTTCTGGGCGAGCCAGGGCTGCGTGGTGCTGCAACCGCTGGACATGGAGGTGGGGGCCGGCACCTTTCACCCCGCCACTTTCCTGCGCGCGGTGGGGCCGGAGAACTGGAACGCAGCGTACGTCCAGCCCAGCCGGCGCCCGACCGACGGCCGCTATGGGGAAAACCCCAACCGCCTGCAGCACTACTACCAGTTCCAGGTGGTGATGAAGCCGTCCCCGGCCAATTTCCAGGAACTCTACCTCGAATCCCTGGCCGCCCTCGGCGTCGATTCAGCCATTCACGACATCCGCTTCGTGGAGGACAACTGGGAGTCACCCACGCTGGGCGCCTGGGGACTGGGCTGGGAGGTCTGGCTCAACGGCATGGAAGTCACCCAGTTTACCTATTTCCAGCAGGCCGGCGGCCTGGAGTGCTACCCGGTCACCGGCGAGATCACCTACGGCATCGAGCGTATCGCCATGTACCTGCAGGGAGTCGACAGTATCTATGACCTGGTCTGGGCCGACGGCCCTGCCGGCAGGGTGACCTACGGCGACGTGTTCCACCAGAATGAAGTGGAAATGTCCCGTTACAACTTCGAGGAGGCGGACGTGGACTATCTGTTCGGCGCCTTCGATCACTGTGAGGGAGAGGCCATGCGCCTGGTGGAGAAGGGCCTGCCGCTGCCCGCCTATGAGATGGTGATGAAGGCCTCGCACACCTTCAACCTGCTGGACGCCCGCCACGCCATATCGGTTACCGAGCGCCAGCGCTTCATCCTGCGGGTGCGCACCCTGGCCAGGGCAGTTGCCCAGGCCTACTTCGACACCCGCGCCACGCTGGGCTTTCCCCTGGCGGAGCAATCGCTGCGCGATGAAGTGCTGGGTACTATGCGGGCGGAGGCGAGCTGATCGTGAGTACCGACACCTTACTGGTAGAGCTGGGTACAGAGGAGCTGCCACCCAAGGCGCTGAAGACCCTGGGGCTGGCATTTCGCGATGGTATCGTGGCCGGACTGCAGGAAAGGCAGCTGGGATTTGGCGAGGTACAGTGGTTTGCCAGTCCCCGCCGACTGGCGGTCCTGATCCGGGAAGTACAGTTACAGGCACCCGACCAGACCGTTGAAACCCTGGGGCCGCCGCTGGCCCAGGCCCGCGACAGGGACGGCAACTGGACCCCGGCCGCCAGGGGTTTTGCCGCCAAGCAGGGGGTGGAGCCGGAGCAACTGGAGACCATCGACACGCCGAAAGGCGCCAGGCTGGGCCTGCGCAATCACATCCCGGGCGCCAGCACCGGCGCCTGCCTGAACGACGTCATCCACGGCAGTATTCAGCGGCTGCCCATTCCCAAGCGCATGCGCTGGGGCGCCCGCCGGGTTGAGTTCGTACGCCCGGTGCACTGGGTGGTGGCCATGCTGGGAACCGAGTGCGACCACGGCGAAGTCCTGGGCCTGCCCACGGGCAATATCACCCGCGGCCATCGTTTCCACAGCTGCGGCGACATCGTCCTGCGGCACCCTGAGGACTATGTGGAAGCCCTGGCTGCGGCGAAGGTGGTTGCCAGCTTCGAGCAGCGACGGGAAATGATCCGTGACCAGGTGCAGGTAGAGGCCAGCGCCCTCAAGGCCACAGCGATTATGGATGACGACCTGCTCGACGAGGTGACAGGCCTGGTGGAGTGGCCGGTGGCACTGACCGGTTCCTTCGAGGAGCGCTTCCTGGACGTGCCCGCCGAGGCGTTGGTCTCCTCCATGAAGGAGCACCAGAAATATTTTCACCTGGTGGATGCCGAGGGCCGTCTCAGGCCCAATTTCATCACCATCTCCAATATAGAGAGCAAGGACCCCATCCAGGTCATCGCCGGCAACGAGCGGGTGATCCGGCCGCGGCTCAGCGATGCCGCCTTCTTCTTCGAGACCGACAAGAAGACCAGCCTGGAACAGCGGGTGCCCCGGCTGGAGAACGTCGTCTTCCAGCAGCAACTCGGCACCCTCAGGGACAAGACCGCGCGCATGGAAAAGCTCGCGGGTGAGCTGGCCCGGCTGATCGGCTCAGCGCCGGAGCTCGCCTGCCGCGCGGCCCTGTTGAGCAAGACCGACCTGCTCACGGAAATGGTGCTGGAGTTCGCCGACATGCAGGGCATCGCCGGCTACTACTACGCGCTCAATGACGGCGAGGCGCCCGAGGTGGCGGCCGCGATCATCCAGCAGTACTGGCCGAAATTCGCCGGGGACAGGCTGCCGGAAGGCGAGACTGCCTGCGCCCTGGGACTGGCGGACCGGCTGGATACCCTGGTGGGTATCTTTGGCATCGGCCAGCCGCCCACCGGCTCCAGGGATCCATTTGCCCTGCGCCGGGCCTCGCTGGCGGTGCTGCGCATCCTCGTCGAGAAACAACTGGACCTGGACCTGCGCCACTGCCTGGCCCTGGCGGAGGCGCAGTACCCGCCCGGTGTCATCGCCCCGGGCAGTACCGAGCAGGTGCTGGATTACATGATCGAACGCTTCCGCGCCTGGTATGAGGAAGAGGATATTCCTGCGGAGGTGTTCAAGGCCGTCAGTGCGCGCAAGTCCAGCCGGCCACTGGATATCCAGCGCCGGGTACACGCCGTGCACGCTTTTTCCCGCTTGCCGGAAGCCGCTGCCCTGGCCGCCGCCAACAAGCGCGTATCCAATATCCTGGGAAAACTGGATGCCGACCACCAGTTTTCTATAGTAAGCGCTGACTTACTGGTAGAGCCCCAGGAAAAGGCACTGGCAGCAGAACTCGCCGGGCTGGAGGAGCAGGTGCAAGGCCACCTGGACGCAGATGAGTACAGCGAGGCCCTGGCCTGCCTGGCCGGCCTGCGGGCGGCGGTGGACGACTTTTTTGACGGGGTCATGGTCAATGCCGAGGACAGTTCACTGCGCCACAACCGGCTCAACCTGTTGAAGGCCCTGCGCGACCAGTTCCTGCAGGTAGCCGACATATCACAACTCGTTGTCGGCAAGTAGCCGGGCTTCGTGCATGCCGGGCCGCCCGCAGCCATGCCGCTGATCGTTCTCGACCGGGACGGGGTCATCAACGAGGACTCGGAGGATTACATCCGCGGCCTCGCCGACTGGCATCCGATCCCGGGCAGCATCGAGGCCATGGCGGCCCTGTCCAGGGCGGGGTACAGCCTGGCCATCGCCACCAACCAGTCCGGCCTCAGCCGGGGCTACTTCGGCCTGGATGAGCTGGAAGCCATACACGGCGAACTGTGCCGGCAGGTGGAGGCGCTGGGCGGGCAGGTCGCCGGCATCTTCTACTGCCCCCACCTGCCGGACGCGGGTTGCAGCTGCCGCAAACCGGGCACCGGGCTGCTGCAGGCGATGGAAGCCGAACTGGGGGAATCCCCCAGGGGTGCATTTTTTATCGGCGACAGCCTCAAGGACCTGCAGGCGGCCAGGGCCTTCGGCTGTCGTCCAGTGCTGGTGCGCAGCGGCAAGGGCGAGCTTACCGAGCAGCTTCTGCAAGCAGTCGACCCCGGGGTGGAGAGCCCCGCCGACATACCCGTGTATGCGGACCTGGCGGCAGCGGCCCGCGCCATCCTGGCCAGGGAACCCGCCCCAAAACACGACATATAGTCACGGACATTTCCAGCCCCGGTCCGGCAAGCCACCCCCCGGCGGCCACTTTGATTTACACTGGCAGCGACCACTTCGGATATGACTATGGACCTGGATCAAAACATGCTCATTGCCGCCGGCATCGCCGCGGTAGCCTGCATGGCCATCGGCCTTATCATCGGCCTGCTGCGCGGGCAGTTCGTCACCGAGCGGCTGCGGCGGGAGCTGGCGGCGAGCAATGATGAGCTGAAGGACGAGTTGTCCGAGGCCGGCAGCCATATACGCGGTCTCACCGTGGAGTTGGAACAGTTGCACCGGCAACTGGATCACGGCCAACGCCGCCTGGAGGAGGAGGGCGAGCGACTGTCACAGATGAGCCACAAGTACCACGCCCTGCAAACGGATTACACGCGCCTGCACACCGAACACCGGGAGCGGCAGGACCGTCACGCCGAACAGGTCCAGTTGCTGAACGAGGCGCGGGACAACCTGAAAAAGGAGTTCGAAAACCTCGCCAACCGGATCTTCGAGGACAAGGGCAAGAGCTTTACCACCACCAGCCGCGAGTCCCTGGAGGCCATGCTCAAACCCTTCCGGGAACAGATCAGCGGCTTCCAGAGCCGGATCAACGAGGTGCACTCGGAATCAGTGCGGGGCCACACCGCCCTGGAGAAGGAAATCCAGAAAGTGCTGGAGGTGGGGCTGGAGATGAACAGCCAGGCCACCAACCTGACCTCGGCCCTGAAGGGCGACAAGAAGACCACCGGCAACTGGGGGGAGGCCCAGTTGCAGCGCACCCTGGAACTGGCGGGGCTGCAGGCGGGCGAACACTACGATGCCCAGGCCAGCTTCAAGGACGATGAGGGCCGGCGCAAACTTCCCGACTTCATCATCAAGCTGCCGGACGGCAAGAACCTGGTCATCGACAGCAAGGTCTCGCTGGTGGATTACGACCGCGCTATCAGCGCCGACTCCGACGAAGAGCGCGAACTGGCGCTGAATGCCCACGCCATGGCGGTGCGCAAGCACGTCGACGACCTCGCCTCCAAGGACTACGTCAACCTGCCCGGCATCGGCAGCCCTGATTTTGTGCTGATGTTCATGCCCATAGAGCCGGCTTATATAGAGGCGATGAAGCACAACAAGGACCTGTTCAACTACGGCTACCAGAAAGGCGTGGTCATGGTCTCCCACACAACCCTGATGCCCATACTGCGCACCGTTGCCAACCTGTGGATGATAGAAAAGAGCAATAACGAAGCGCGGGAGATCAGCAGCCGGGCAGGGGAAATCTACAACCAGGTGTGCCTGGTGGCGGAGCGGCTCAACAAGCTCGGCAACACCCTCAGGGCCGCCAACAACCACTACAACGATACCGTGCGCAGCCTGGCCGGCCAGCAGGGGCTGTACGGCAAGATCGAGCGCTTCCAGCAGCTGTCGACCAAGGCCAACAAGGAAATGAGCGCGCTGGAACCCATCCACGCCGATATCGAAACCGACCGCCTGGAAAACCTGGGCCCCGAGCCGGAGCAGGCTACGACTGAGCCGGGCAGTGGCCAGACCCGGCTCAAGCCTATCAAATAGGATACCGGCGACTGCCACGTCTGTTGCGTATGTGGGGATTGGCGCCATGGAAGTACACCCCACCGCCGTCGCCCCCTGCGAGGGGGAATCCCCATGCCAGTAACCCGCTGGCGCTACACGTCCAGGTTAGCCACCGACAGGGCATTGGTCTCGATGAACTCCCGTCGCGGCTCCACCTGGTCGCCCATCAGGCAGGTGAAGATCTGGTCGGCGGCGATGGCGTCCTCGATGGTGACTTTCAGCATGCGCCGCACTTCCGGGTCCATGGTGGTTTCCCACAGTTGCTCCGGATTCATCTCGCCCAGGCCCTTGTACCGCTGGATGCTGTAGCCGCGGCGGGCCTCGGACATCAACCAGTCCAGCCCCTCGGCAAAGCTGCGGGTGACGAAGGTTCTCTCGCCGCGCTGGAAGTAGCCCTCTTCCTCGATGAGGTTGTTGACCGTTTTGCCCAGTTCCACCAGGCTGCGGTACTCCCCGGAGGAGAAGAACTCGTGGTGATATTCAGTTTCCGATTCCACCCCGTGGGCCAGCAACTTGACCACCGGGAAGAACAACTGGCGCTCGTGATCCTTGCGCACCACGACAGAATACTCGCTACCCTTGGAGACCGAGATTAGTAAGCGCTCACTTAGCTGCTCCGCGAAGTTAGTGACGGCTTGCTCGTCCCGCATTTGCTCCAACTCCAGGGACTGGCCGTAAACCATCTCCCATAACACCTCCGGGGAGTAGAGCCGGCTCAGGCGATCAACCGTCCTGGCCACATTGCGATACCGGGTGACCAGCTCTTCCAGCGCGCTGCCGGCGATCGGCGGCGCATCCGGGTTGACATAGATAGAAGCTCCCTCCAGTGCGGACTGGGTCAGGTACTGCATCAGGGCATCATCATCCTTCAGGTACTGGTGCTGTTTGCCCTTGGCAATCTTGTACAGCGGAGGCTGGGCGATAAAGATATGGCCGCGCTCCACCAGTTCGCGCATCTGCCGGAAGAAGAAGGTCAGCAGCAGGGTGCGAATGTGGGAGCCGTCAACATCCGCGTCGGTCATGATGATAATACTGTGATAGCGCAGCTTTTCCGGGTTGAATTCCTCTTTGCCAATGCCACAGCCCAGGGCCGTTACTATGGTGCCGACCTCGGCGGAGCCCAGCATCTTGTCAAAGCGGGCCTTTTCCACGTTGAGTATCTTGCCCTTGAGGGGCAAGATGGCCTGGAACTTCCTGTTTCTGCCCTGTTTGGCGGAGCCACCGGCGGAGTCACCCTCCACCAGGTACAGCTCGGACAGCGCGGGGTCCTTCTCCTGGCAATCCGCCAACTTCCCCGGCAGGCCGGCTATGTCCAGGGCCCCCTTGCGTCGCGTCATCTCCCTGGCCTTGCGCGCAGCTTCCCGGGCGCGGGCCGCATCGAGCATCTTGCCGACCACGGATTTGGCTTCAGCGGGGTTTTCCAGCAGATAGTCATTGAACTGGGCGTTCATGGCCTGTTCGACCGCTGTCTTTACTTCCGAAGAAACCAGTTTGTCCTTGGTCTGGGAGGAGAACTTGGGGTCCGGTACCTTCACCGAGATGATCGCCGTCAGGCCTTCCCGGGCGTCGTCCCCGGTGGTATTGACCTTGGCTTTCTTCGCCAGCCCCTCTTTCTCGATATAGCTGTTGAGGCTGCGGGTAAGGGCCGCGCGGAAGCCGGCGAGGTGGGTACCGCCATCGCGCTGGGGAATATTGTTGGTATAACAGAAAATATTCTCCTGGAAAGAGTCATTCCACTGCAGGGCTACCTCGACCCCTATACCGTCATCCGTGTCCAGCTGGAAGTGAAAGGGCTTGTTCACCACGGTTTTATTCAGGTTCAGGTAGTCTACGAATGCCTTCAGCCCACCGTCGTACTGATAGATTTCCTCTTTACCACTGCGCTCATCCTTGAGGACGATACGCACGCCCGAGTTGAGGAAAGCCAGCTCTCTCAGGCGCTTGGCCAGCTGCTCAAAGTGGAACTGGATATTGGTAAAGGTGGCCGGAGATGGCTTGAAACGTACAGCGGTGCCCGATGAATTGGTGGTTCCGATCTCTGCCAGGGGTGCATCGGGTACGCCGTGGCGATAAACCTGCTCGTACATTTTGCCTTCGCGCCGAATCGTCAGCACCAGCTCTTCCGAGAGGGCATTGACCACGGATACCCCCACGCCATGCAGGCCACCGGATACCTTATAGGTGTTGTCATCAAACTTACCCCCGGCATGCAGCACGGTCATGATGACCTCGGCAGCTGAGACACCCTCTTCGTGCATTTCCGTTGGGATACCGCGACCGTTGTCGGCAACACTGACCGATTCATCGGGATGAATAACGATAGAGATCTCGCTGCAGTGACCCGCCAGCGCTTCATCGATAGAGTTGTCCACCAGCTCAAACACCATATGGTGCAGGCCAGTGCCATCGTCTGTATCCCCAATGTACATACCGGGGCGTTTGCGCACTGCATCCAGGCCTTTCAGGACCTTGATACTGGAAGAATCGTAATTGTGCTCGGTGTCGCTCATGTCTCAGGTCTCGATTACTGCTTCTATTAACATGCGTATCCGGCAGCAGCCTAATGCTGGCTCGTGCCGGCTGTCGGTGCCACCCGGGGTTCAAGGACGCCCTTTTGGACAATTCCCTGTTCCACGTGGAACATTGCCATCTGGTCCCTGCCTGCCTGTGGCCACAGCTCCTCAATATCTCGCCGTTCTATACAGGTGATAAACACCTGGGCCCCCACCATGGAAGCGAGCAGTTCACACACCTTGCGGCAATGTGGAGCATCCAGCTCGGAGGGCAGGTCATCTACCAGGTAAACACAGCGTGCCTTCCCCTGCTCTGTCATCAGCTGGCCCTGCGCCAGCTTCAGGCTGCAAACTACCAGCTTCTGCTGGCCCCTGGACAAGGTCTCCGCCGCCAGGCGTCCGTCTATCATGACCTTGATATCGGCTCGCTGGGGACCCACATGGGTATAACCCTGCTCGATATCCGACGCGGCACTAGCCGCCAGGGCATCGCGATAGTCCAGTTGGCGATCCCAGCCCTGTTGGTATCTCAGCTCCAGGTTCGAGAGCGAGGGTGCCAGCCGGGAGACAATCTCCTTGAAACGGGGTAACAACAGCTCGAAATAGGCTTTGCGGTACTCTCCCAGTGCCGCGCCCGTTGTGGCGAGGTCGCGAGTCCATACGGCCAATTCTGCGTCCCGTATTTTATCATGGCGGAGCAGTTTATTGCGTTGTTTTATACAGCGCTGAAATCGCTGCCACTGCTCCAGGAAACGATGTTCCACGTGGAACACTCCCCAGTCCAGGTAGCGTCGTCTCGCACCGGGCGATCCTGTCAGCAGGTCGAAACTGTCCGCGTTTATTACCTGCAGGGGCAGATGCTCCACCAGTTGCGCTACCGAGCGTAGCGCTGTGCCACTGACTTTTATCTGTATATCACCATCGATACTGCGCTGTATCCCCAGCGGTACCGGGGCAGGGTAGCCCGGTGCGTTCACCAGACCATAGACCACACAGTCCGACTTACCGTGGGAAATCAGGGACTTGGCGCTGCTGCCACGAAACGAGCGGGCCATACCCAGCAGGTGTATAGCCTCCAGCACACTGGTCTTGCCGCTGCCGTTGCAGCCGTGGAAAACATTCACCTGCTGCAGGTCCTGCAACTGAACCTGGCCCAGGTTGCGCACCCGATTTATCTGCAAACGGCTTAATGACACTGTAGCCCTGGGACCTGCCGCCCGGGCAGTACGGCGGAGATGGAAAACAGGGGGGAGGGGATCTGGACTGGCGCCTCCCTAGAGGCGCATGGGCATAACAACATAGAGGGAATCGTCGGCGTCTGACTCTTCCAGCAGGGCGCTGCTGTTCGGGTCGGAAAGGGACAACTTGACCTGCTCGCCAGACAATACACCCAACACATCCAGCAGGTAGCTGACATTGAAGCCCACTTCCAGCGAATCCCCCTCGTAATCGACTGCGACCGCCTCTTCCGCCTCCTCCTGTTCAGGGTTGTTGGCAACGATATCAAGGGTGTCGGAGGTCAGTTTGAGCCGCACACCCCGGTATTTCTCGTTGGATAGAATCGCTGTGCGGGTGAAAGCCTGGCGCAGGTCCGTGCGCGAACCGAGCACTATCTTGTCAGGTGAACGGGGCAGGACACGCTGGTAGTCAGGAAACTTGCCGTCCACGAGTTTGGAGGTAAAGGTGAAGTGCTGCGTGGTAGCCCGGATATGGTTGCTGCCGATGACGATAGCAATATCAGCATCATCCTCCAGCAGCAACCGCGCCAGCTCGAGAACGCCTTTGCGAGGCAGGATCACCTGGGTGTCATCGCTGGCGTCGATCTTTCCCGAGAGGGTGCACATCGCCAGGCGATGGCCGTCAGTGGCCACCACCCGCAGGTGCTTGTCGCGAATCTCCCACAGCATACCGTTGAGATAGTAACGCACGTCCTGCTGGGCCATGGCGAAGCTGGTGCGATCGATAAGGCGCTTGAGCTGTCCCTGCTTTACCGTGAACTGGTGGGTCCCCATACTGTCCTCGACATTGGGAAACTCCCTGGCTGGCAGGGTGGAGAGCGTAAAGCGGCTGCGACCGGATTTAACCGTAACCTTGCTATCCTGCACGGTAAAATCGATATCTGCTCCTTCCGGGAGAGACTTGCAGATATCAACCAGTTTGCGAGCCGGCACGGTAACCTCACCTGAATCGCCGGCCCCGGACAACTGCACCCGGCCAACCAGTTCTACCTCCAGGTCGGTCCCGGTGAGCGACAGATGATCCCCGTCCAGCACCAGCAACACGTTTGCCAGTATCGGTAACGTTTGTCGACGCTCGACCACACCGGCTACAAGATTCAACGGCTTTAGCAGCGCATCCCGCGAAATAGTGAACTTCATATAACTGATATCCCTTCCCATCGATGGTGCTTATTGTTTATTTCGACCCGGTATTGTTCCGGTCCTTGATAACCCCGCGCGAAGATTATCAAGTTGTGAGCGATCGCAACAGGTTTTTGTAATCTTCGCTAATATCGGAGTTAGTTTCGCGAAGTTCCTTGATTTTACGACATCCGTGCAGCACTGTCGTGTGGTCTCTGCCACCGAAGCTGTCACCGATTTCGGGGAGGCTGTGATTGGTTAATTCCTTGGCCAGGGCCATGGCTACCTGGCGGGGACGGGCGACTGACCGGCTGCGCCGTCGCGACATCAGGTCCGCTACTTTTATCTTGTAATACTCCGCCACAGTGCGCTGGATATTATCCAGGCTGACCTGCTTGTCCTGCAGGGCCAGCAGATCCTTAAGGCTTTCCTTGACCAGATCCACATCGATTGGCTTGCCTATGAAGTGAGCGCTAGCTATCACTCTTTTAAGCGCGCCCTCTAGCTCTCTCACATTTGAGCGGATGCGTTGGGCGATAAAGAAAGCCGCATCGGGAGGCAGGTCTATGCGCGCCTGGGTGGCTTTTTTCATCAGGATGGCGACCCGGGTCTCGAGCTCGGGGGGCTCCACCGCCACGGTCAGGCCCCAGCCGAAACGCGATTTGAGGCGCTCCTCCAGGCCGTCGATTTCCTTGGGGTAGCGATCGCAGGTCAGGATCATCTGCTGGCCGCCTTCCAGCAGGGCATTGAAGGTGTGGAAAAACTCTTCCTGGGACCTGTCTTTCTTGGCAAAAAACTGGATGTCATCGATCAGCAGGGCATCCACCGAGCGATAGTAGCGCTTGAAATCACTGATGGCGTTGAGCTGCAACGCCTTGACCATGTCCGCCACGAAGCGCTCGGAGTGCAGGTATACCACCCTGGCCTGGGGATTTGCCAGCTTCAGGGAGTTGCCGACGGCATGCATCAGGTGGGTTTTGCCCAGACCTACGCCGCCATACAGAAACAGCGGGTTGTATGAGTCACCGGGGTTCTGCGCTACCTGTTTGGCCGCTGCGAGGGCGAGCTGATTGGATTTGCCCTCGATAAAATTGTCGAAGGTGTAATTCTCCACGAGGTGGGGCTGGTGTTGCAGCGAGCCTCCTACATCAACCTTGCGCACCGCTTCGACCCGGGGCTGGGCTGGCCGGATCGATTCCGCCCTGGCCGAGCCGCTGACTGCAAAACCGGAGATAGCGGGATGCACGCCAGCCCGGGCCTCCTGCTGCCGGGGCAATTCCACCGCCGCGGGCCGGGTATCCACTGCAGCCTCCATATCGCCGGTCCCGATCTGCAGAATCACATCCATGACCTGCTCCTGGCCTACCTCCCGGACCAGTTCGTTGATACGCTCGGCAAACTTGTCTGATACGAAGTCTCGTATAAATCGATTGGGGGCAAACAGGGTCAGGCAACGCCCATCGCTACTGGCTTGTAGCGGCCGTATCCAGGTGTTGAACTGTTGAGACGGCAACTCGTCGTGTAGCCGATTAATACACTGCTGCCATACTGCTTCAGGCAAAGGGGACCCCTTGAAGCTGGTCGCGCGACCAGTCTCCCTGCAAGTGAGAAACAAAGAAATAGAGTTTTTTATTAACTGCCGGGGCTCGCCCGATCAGTGCCGATATAATAACCCCGGACTGAAGACTTATCCACAAAAATAGGCGACGGATCGAGAATTTTTTATTTATTAATTATCAATATCTTAGCTTATTTCTGATTGTTTTTTATACTAGAAAGCAAATTTCTGTTCGGAATAAGTCTATCTGTGGATAACATGTGTATATATATTGGAAAATGTGTGTGCTGATGGCCGCAGGGCCCGCCGTTGCAGGATCTTGGGGCAAGGGAAACAGGCGCCTGAACAGGCCGGCATGATCCGGCGCCTGTGCGGCGCCAGAATCGGGGCGCTGCGGGCAATAGGGTAATATTACCGCCAGCGCGATTGAATTAGCCCCGGCATTTCACTAGAATACCCCACCTTTTTTCCGGCCACCGACTGCGACCTGTCACTATGGCGCATCGCAGTCTCAGGCACGAACTTGCTCTGGAAACCCAGTTATGAAAAGAACCTTTCAGCCCAGCGTCATCAAGCGCGCTCGCACCCATGGCTTCCGCGCCCGTATGGCAACCAGGGGTGGTCGCCAGGTCATCAATCGTCGTCGCGCCCGGGGCCGCAAGCGCCTGGCACTCTGAAGCGGTTAGTGGAGGGGAGTGAGCCCGATGGCCGTTTTCCCAAGGCCAAGCGCTTACTCAACGCCGGGGACTACAGCCGGGTATTCGACCAGGCGGATGCCAAGGCCTCGCACAAGTACCTGCTGTTACTGGCCAGGCAAAACAGCGGGGCAGAACACCGCCTCGGTCTGGTCATAGCGAAGAAAAACGTTCGCCTGGCGGTACAGCGCAACCGCATAAAGCGCATCGCCAGAGAGTTTTTCCGCACCCTGCCCGCAAGTGAACCGTCGCTGGACGTGGTGCTGCTGACGCGCCGGGGCATAGACCAGTTGGATAATGCGGAGCTATCCACTATATTGCAGCAGCAGTGGCAGAAACTGGGCCGTCACTTCCCCAAGCCAGAACCAGAGACCAGCCGGGACCGCTAATGCGCCGCTTGTTCATATTCCTGATTGACTGCTACAAGAACTGTCTGAGTCCCTTACTGGGCAATCACTGCCGTTTTTACCCCAGTTGTTCCAGCTACGCCCGGGAAGCTATAGCCTCGCATGGTGTTGTACGCGGCAGTTATCTGACCCTGGCCAGACTGGCCAAATGCCACCCCTGGCACGAAGGCGGTGTCGACCCCGTTCCTCCCTGCCCGCACTCACACTAGAACAAAGAATTTATTATGGATTTGCAACGCTCATTGCTGATCGGCGCCATTGCCGTACTGTCCTTCATGTTGCTCACCAAGTGGGTAGACTTCAAGGACAGCAGGGCCACTCCGCAAGTGCAGGAAAGCAGTCGCTTGTCGGCTGCCGCAGAGACCGAAGCGCCGAGCCTGGGCGACCAGGCTGTTGCCAGCACGTCGGACAGTGAGGAGGATCTCCCCCAACTCGCCGATGCCCAGGCGCAGGTTGAAGTCGAGCCCGTCATCGATAGCGGCAAGGAGCGAGTAGTCCAGGTCTATACCGACGTGCTGCAACTCGCCATCGACCTGGAAGGTGGCGACATCATCGAGCTGGATCTGCCGAAGTACCCGGCCCGCATCGATACCCCGGATGTCCCTTACGTGCTGCTTGAAGATAACAGCACCCGCGTTTACGTTGCCCAGAGCGGACTGATCGGGCCCGATGGTATCGACCGCAACGGACGACCCACCTACAGCACCGCTTCTTCTATTTATAGGCTGGGTGAAAACAGTGACAACCTGGTAGTCGACCTCAGCTGGCAGAACGACCAGGGGATCAAGATCACCAAACGGTTTTCATTCACCCGTGGCGACTACCTGATACAGGTCGATTACCTGATCGACAATGGCAGTGACAGTCGCTGGCAGGCCAATATGTTTGGGCAACTCAAGCGGGACAGCAGTCCGGCCCCCTCCGCCAGCGCCTCGGGCGGCATGGGGCTGGCGCCTTTCCTGGGCGCGGCCACCACCCAACCGGATGAACACTTTACCAAGTTCACCTTCGAGGACATGAAGGAAGATCCCTTCAAAGCCAACCTGCCCGGCGGCTGGATTGCCATGATCCAGCACTACTTCCTCAGCGCCTGGATACCCAATCCCGACCAGAGTCACACCTACAGCACGCGGGTCACCAAGAGCGGTTTCAATATTGCCGGCTTCACCAGTCCCGCCCTGGTGCTGGACCCGGGCCAGCAGGGCGAAACCGGGGCGGAGTTCTATGCGGGTCCCAAGGACCAGTATCGCCTGAAGGAAATCTCGCCCTATCTGGAGCTCAGCGTGGATTACGGATGGCTGTGGTGGATTGCCCAGCCCCTGTTCTGGCTGTTGACCAAGATCCATGCCCTGGTGGGCAACTGGGGCGTCGCCATCATCCTGCTGACGGTGCTGATCAAGGCCGCCTTTTTCAAACTGTCCGCTACCAGCTACAAGTCCATGGCCAACATGCGCCGTGTGCAACCGAAAATGCAGGAGATTCGGGAGCAGTACGCCGAGGACAAACAGAAACAGTCACAGGCCATGATGGACCTGTACCGCAAGGAAAAAATCAATCCCATGGGAGGCTGCCTGCCCATCCTGGTACAGATGCCGGTCTTCATCGCCCTCTACTGGACCCTGATGGAAAGCGTCGAACTGCGCCAGGCCCCCTTCATCCTGTGGATCAAGGACCTGTCGGTCATGGATCCCTATTTCGTGCTGCCGCTGATGATGGGCGCCAGCATGTATTTCATGCAGAAACTCAACCCACCACCACCGGACCCCATGCAGGCCAAGATCATGCAGTGGATGCCCGTGGTCTTCACCTTCTTCTTCCTCTGGTTCCCCGCGGGCCTGGTCCTGTACTGGGTGGTGAACAACCTGCTGTCCATGGCCCAGCAGTACGTGATCACCAGGCAGATAGAAGGCCAGGCAAGTAAATCCTGATCGACCAGGACACCATCGCGGCTGTCGCAACGGCACCGGGTCGCGGCGGGGTCGGCATTATCCGCATTTCCGGACCGGCCGCCAGAGGCATAGGCGAGGCGATAACGTCCGTACGGCTGACGCCCCGGCACGCCCATTTCTGCTCTTTTCGCAGCCGGGAAGAGACCTTGCTGGACACCGGTATCGCGCTGTACTTCCCCGCGCCGCACTCCTTTACCGGCGAGGATGTTGTCGAACTGCAGGCCCACGGCGGACCAGTGATACTGGATTTGCTGCTGCGGGATGTGTGTCGTCGCGGTGCCAGGCAGGCGGGGCCCGGGGAGTTTTCCCAACGGGCCTACCTGAACGACAAGCTGGATCTGACCCAGGCGGAGGCGATTGCCGACCTGATCAACAGCAGTACTGAACAGGCAGCCCTGAATGCGAGTCGCTCCCTGCAGGGCGAATTTTCCAGCAAAATAGATCAGCTGGTAGCGATGGTCACACAACTGCGGGTTTACGTGGAGGCCGCCATCGACTTTCCCGAGGAGGAAATCGACTTTATCCAGGAGGGCCAGGTAGCGGCGCAGCTGGCGGGTATTATCGAACAGTTGCAGGCGGTGCTGACACAGGCCAGGCAGGGTAGCCTGCTCCGTGAAGGCATGAAACTGGTCATTGCCGGTAAACCCAATGCCGGCAAATCCAGCCTGCTGAATGCCCTCGCCGGCGTCGACACGGCTATAGTTACCGCCATTGCCGGCACCACCCGGGACGTACTGCGCGAGCATATCCAGCTCGACGGGATGCCCCTGCATGTTGTCGATACCGCCGGATTGCGCGACAGCGACGATGAAGTGGAGCGTGAAGGTATCAGGCGCGCCCGGGAAGAAATTGCCTCGGCTGACCGGATTCTGCTGGTGATAGACAGCAGCGACCCGGACGCTGCCGACATGGACGCCCTGCTCCCGGCAGAGATACGCGACCAGGTGCGCGCTATTCCCGTCACCCTGGTCCACAACAAATGCGACCTGTCCGGGCGCCAGCCCGGGGTTGAAACACTGCATCGTTACACAAGTGTCACCCTGTCCGCCACCAGCGGCGCAGGGCTGGAGTTGCTGAAAAAACACCTCAAGGACAGTATGGGCTTCAGTGACCCCGGCGAGGGTACCTTCAGCGCCCGTCGCCGTCACTTGCAGGCCCTGGAATCGGCACTGGGCTTCCTGCTCGCGGGTCAATCGCAACTTGCTGGCGCGGGCGCCGGCGAACTGCTGGCGGAAGACCTGCGAGCCTGTCAGCAGGCGCTGGGGGAAATCACTGGGGCCGTCAGCAGTGATGAGTTGCTTGGCAATATTTTTTCCAGTTTCTGTATCGGTAAATAAACAGTCACAGGACAGGAACAGCTTATCCACATAATCGCGATATTCGGGATAGTCCCTCGCAGTTCATCACCAGCTTGATAACAGGCAATCACCGCAACATCCCCGGTGGCAAGATAGTCCCGCGGTTCTGTTGGAAAACCACGGGATAAACCCTTGGCCAGTCCGGCAATGAAATGTGGACAAGCGTCGCAGCCCGGCCGCGGCGGAATTTGCTCCACAGCAAAACGCCTTTCATCAACAACTACGCCACGCTTTTTCACCGCCAGGCCAAGTGTTTATGGCGGTACTTATCATGGCGCTATCTTATTGTTTTTACGATTAAAAGCAGGCTTATCCCAGGGCAATGGGGCGGCTAGTAATTACTACAACGATAATTCTATATATACCTACATATATATAAATTACTTACTTGGTAAGAGATTTCTCGGTTGCAGTATTGTGTTGCCAGGGACGATGGAAACTCCTAACCTAGGTCCGCTATGCAAAGTGCCGAACCACATCAACCACCCCCCCTGCGCATCGATATCGTTTCGGATGTGGTGTGCCCCTGGTGCATTATCGGCTACCGGCAATTGCAACGCGCCCTGGCCCAGTTGCCCGGTGTTTTTGCTGTGCAGATCCACTGGCAACCCTTCGAGTTGAACCCGCATATGCCCCCGGAAGGCCAGGAGTTACGCGAGCACCTGGCGCAAAAATACGGGACCTCGCCACAACAGAGCCAGGCGGCCAGACAACGCCTGACGGAGTTGGGTGACTCCCTGGGCTTTCACTTCGATTACTACGATGGCATGCGCATTTACAACACCTTTTCGGCTCACCAGCTGTTGCACTGGGCCGGGGAGCAGGGACGGCAAACTGAATTGAAGCTGGCGCTGTTCGAGGCATTTTTCAGCCGCCGGGAAAATGTCGGCGACAGCGAGCTGCTTGCCGCCGTGGCGGGTCGGGTTGGGCTGGATAGCGATGAAGCACGCCGGGTGCTGGCCGGCGGTGTGTATGCGCAGGCTGTGCGGACCGAGCAGGCGCGCTGGCTGGAGCGAGAGGTGCACGCTGTGCCCATGTTTTTTCTTAACGATAGTTACGGTATTCCCGGCGCCCAGGAGCCGACGACTTTCCTGCGTGTACTCGAAAAATTGCGGAGCAGGGCGTCAGGGTAAGCCCCGGACCGGTACCGAAGCGGCGCCTCCTAGTCGACCCCAGGCAATAAAAAGTGGGCCCGCGCAATCGCCACTGGCGTCTCGCTGTTATCCTGCCAGGCATTGATACTGACGTTCGCTATCTGCCGCCCCTGCCGGGTTAAGGAGCAGCTGGCATAGGTGTCTCGCAGCCGCGCCGGCCGCAGGTAATCCAGGGAGAAGTTAATGATTTTTGGCAGCGCCGGTGCTGTCATCCTGGCCACCAGGTGTAACCCTGCCGCTTGCTCCATGAATGCGCCCACCACGCCACCGTGTATGGCCGGCAGGGTAGGGTTGCCGATCAGTTTCTTATCCCCCGGCAGTATGAACAGGATGTCCTCGCCCCGGACTTCCGCCCGTATCCCCAGGTAAACCGCATAGGGAATCTTCTCCAGCCACAGGGCAAGCGTGTCCGCATCCGGTGCCCGCTTGATGAGTTCCGCCAGGCTCACTGCTGTTGTGCCCCGGCCTGGGAGGTCTGCAGCAGCCTGTTGAGGTCGAGTTCCCGCATCTGTACCCAACTGCCGGTAGCCCGGGCAATGGGTTCCTCGCGGGACTGGCTGTAGGCGAAACCTTCCACGAACAGGATCCGCCGGGTAGCTTTGTAGACCCTTGCGCAGGCGAGAATGTCGAGTCCGGCGGGCGCGGTACCGAGGTGGTCTATGCGCAGGTCCAGGGTGGGCGTGATCATCGTCCCTACGCGATCACAGCAGATACCGGCCGTACCCAGGGTCTGGTCAAGTAGTACGGTTAGTGCCCCGCCATGAATCACGCCTGTTTCGGGGTTTCCGACCAATTCGGGGCGATAGGGCAGGCGCAGGGTGAGTTCCTCGCCGACCACCTGTTCCAGGCGTATGCCAAGCTGTCTGCAGTGGGGGATAAAGCTGCACATGCGCTCGATGATGCGTGCTTTTTCGCTGTCGGAAAGTGGTGCGGACACGGTTGCCCCTGACTGGCCTGGTCAGGACATGGTAGCGCCCTGCAGGGTTGCCGCAAAGGGAGAAATGGGAGGTGTGAGCAGGCGCAACCCGGCTACCCGGGTTGCGCCGCAGCACTTACAACAGGGGCGCGATAACCAGGCTGACTATCGCCATGACGTTGATCAGGATGTTCATGGAAGGACCCGAGGTGTCCTTGAAGGGGTCGCCAACAGTATCGCCCACCACCGCCGCCGAGTGGGTATCGGAACCCTTGCCACCCAGGTTGCCTTTTTCCACATACTTCTTGGCGTTGTCCCAGGCGCCGCCGGCGTTGGCCATCATCAGGGCCAGCAGCACACAGGCGATCAGGGCGCCACCCAGCATTCCACCCAAGGAAGCGGGGCCCAGCCCGAAACCCACCAGCACCGGCGCGGCCACGGCGATCACCCCAGGCAGAATCATGCGGCGCAGGGCCGCGGTGGTGGCGATGTCCACGCACTTGGCCGTATCCGGGTCCGCTTTGCCCTCCAGCAGGCCGGGGATTTCGTGAAATTGCCGGCGGATCTCGTTGATCATGTCGAAGGCAGCCTCGCCCACCGCGGTCATGGTGATGGAGGCGATGAGAAAGGGTATGGTGCCGCCGATGAACATGCCCACCAGCACCACGGGGTTGGTGATTTCCAGGGTGAAGCCCGGGTTGTGCACCTCCACGGTTTGCACGTAAGCGGCGATGATCGCCATGGCGGCCAGTGCCGCCGCCCCTATCGCAAAACCCTTGCCTATGGCAGCGGTGGTATTGCCTACCTCGTCCAGGCCATCAGTGATTTTGCGGGTTTCCTTGCCCATGCCAGCCATTTCGGCGATACCGCCGGCATTGTCCGCCACCGGCCCATAGGCATCGATGGCCATGGTGATACCCACGGTGGCCAGCATGCCCACTGCCGCGATACCCACGCCATACAGGCCCGACAACAGGGTGGAAACGTAAATGATTGCGGACAGGAACAGTACCGGCAGCACCACGGACTCCATGCCGACCGCCAGTCCTGTAATCATCACGGTAGCGGGGCCGGTTTCGCCTGACTTGGCGATTTTGCGAACCGGGGAGCCGCCGGTGTAATACTCGGTGATCAGGCCAATGGCCACACCGCCTACCGCACCACAGACCACCGACCACCAGATGTTGCTGTCCAGACCCATGGCGGGGATCACGAACCAGGCGATAGCAACGAAAATCACTGGTGCCAGCAGGGTGCCGCTGCGCAGGGCGGCTTCAGGCGCCGCATTTGCCCGCATGCGCACGATACCGATGCCGCAGATGGAGGACAGCAGGCCGATGCTCGCCAGTGCCAGCGGCAGGAACATCATGCCATCGCGAATATCCATGGCCATGGTGGAAGCGATGGCAATGCAGGCGATCATGGAACCGCAATAGGACTCGAAAATATCCGAACCCATGCCGGCGATATCACCCACGTTATCACCGACGTTGTCGGCAATGACGCCAGGGTTGCGAGGATCATCCTCGGGAATACCCGCTTCCACCTTGCCCACCAGGTCTGCCCCCACATCCGCGCTCTTGGTGAAGATGCCGCCGCCGACGCGGGAAAACAGTGCCACCACCGAGGCGCCCATGCCGAAACCATGGATGGCGTGGGCGGTAGTCGGATCACCGCCGAAGTACCAGTACACCGTTCCCAGTCCAACCAGGCCCAGCGAGGCGACGCACAAACCCATCACGGAGCCGCCGTAAAACGCTATGGATAGAGCCAGGTCCTGGCCGTGGTTGTGGGCTGCCACCGCGGTCCTGACGTTAGCCTTGGTCGCGGCGTACATACCCAGGAAGCCGGCAACGGCGGAAGAAACCGCCCCGGCGACAAAAGCCAGTGCCGTGTTCAAACCGAGTGGCGAAACGAATATTGCCACCAGCAATGCCAGCGCGAACAGGCTCAGCATCTGGTACTCACGCTTCATGAAAACCATGGCACCCAAATGAATCTGGTCGCCGATTTTTTTCACCTTGCCGTCGCCGAAATTGTGGCGGCTCATGATGTGGTAGATGATGAAGGCGATTGCGATGCCCGCAAGGCCGAACAGGGGGGGTAGCACAAAGTAGTCGGTCATATTGAATATCCCGCTTTATTATTAAATGGCTACCGGCCATGCTAACCAATTAACGGTAACCGTGACAAGCAGGTCAGCCTGCTGGCCGTTGACTCAAACGGGGTTATACTGTCGCACCATTTTTACCCGACTGTGAGGATAGCGTGGCCTGGTTTGTCTTAATTGCCCTGGTTCTGGTTGCCATTACTTTCCTGCATCTGCGTGGCCCCAGCCTCAGCCAGTTCGATGCCCCCTCCGGACAGCGTTTCACCGGTGGCGATACGCCCAGCGATGAGCACGATACGGTGGTGGCGTCCTTGCAGGTCAATACCGGCAGTATTCAGCGCGCGCCTTACAGGCAACGCCTGGCATTGATGCGGGAATACATGGACGGCATCTCCGACGGCCTGGAAATCGCCGCCACCATTACCCCGGTAAACGTGGATGGGATTCCCGCCGAGTGGGTGCTGGCGCCCGGTGCCGATCCGGCCCGCAGGGTGCTGTACATACACGGCGGCGCATTTACCATGGGCAGCCCCAAAAGCCATCGCAATATCACCAACCGTTTCTCCGAAGTGAGTGGCGCGGCGGTGCTGGCCATCGATTACCGCCTGATGCCGGAGCACCCGCGGATGGCGGGGATCGAGGATTGTCGCACCGCCTATCGCTGGATCCTGGACAACGGTCCCGATGGACTGACTGCCCCGGCAGAGCGGGTTTACGTGGGCGGTGATTCAGCCGGTGGCAACCTGACTCTCTCGCTGCTCGCCTGGGTTCGGGACCAGGGGCTGCGGGCACCTGATGCCGCCGTGGCCCTGTCACCGGCAACCGACACCACCTTTCGTTCGCCTACCCTGAAGACCAACATGGAGACAGATGCCATGTTGGGTCCCGTGTTCAAAACCATGTCCAGGGTGCCGCTGCCACTAATGTGGTGGTTTTCCTGGTTACAGTCGCGGATCAGCCCGAAGAATCCCCTGGTGTCGCCGGTGTACGGCGATCTGTCCGGGTTGCCGCCGGTGCTGGTCCACGCCAGTGAGGCGGAAATGCTGTACGGTGATGCCGTGCGCTACGTCAATCGCGCGGTGGCGGCGGGCTCGCCCGCTAAGCTGCAAAGCTGGACCCATATGGTGCATGTCTGGCATATGTTTTATCCCCAGCTCACCGAGGCGCGAGAGGCCTGGGACGAGATCGGTAAGTTTATCGCGGAGGTCGGCTGAGCCGCCGGCGGGAGCAGAGCTATGCAACACACAGAGGGTACGTTCCAGGGCGTCGGTGACCAGGAGGTTTACTGGCAGTACTGGCAACCGGCCACTCCACCGCGGGCGCTGCTGTTGCTGGTGCACGGCGCCGGCGAGCACAGCGGTCGCTACGCGATCCTGGCACGCTTTTTTACCGCCCGCGGCTACCTTGTCGCCGCCCTCGATCACCCGGGCCATGGTAAGTCCGCGGGCACCTACGGCCATATCGACAGCCTGGACGAGTTGTTGGCGACCCTGGATCAGTTTCGGCAGCAGGTCGACAAGGACTTTCCCGGTGTGCCGCGATTCCTGATTGGACACAGCATGGGGGGACTGCTGGCAGGTCTGCACCTCCTGTCCCGGCAGCAGGATTATGTCGGCTGTGTACTCTCTGGTGCTGCGATCAAAACCGATATCGAACCAGGGGCACTGCAAAAGCTGTTGATACGTTGCCTGTCACTGTTTACGCCCCGCAAAGGCGTCATGCAGCTGGACGCCAACGGCGTCAGCCGGGACCCGGCGGTGGTGCGCGATTACCTTGATGACCCGCTGGTCAACCACGGCCAGATGTCCGCGCGAATGGTTGCCCAGCTGTTTAGCGGCATGCACCGCCTGCGGGCCGAGGCGGGCAAAATTACCCTGCCGTTACTGATACTGCACGGCGATGCCGACACCATGACCTCGCCCCAAGGCTCACGCTTCCTTTTCGAGCATGCCGGGTCCACGGACAAGGCGCTGGAGATATTTCCCGGTCTTTATCATGAAATTTTCAATGAACCCGAACGGGATGCCCTGTTCGGGGATGTACTGGAGTGGTGCGACAACAGACTGACGGCAGACGCCGCCGATCACTGATCGCCGCCTGAATTCGCCCGCACCCATTCCAGGAAGCGGTGCACGCCATCCACGGTGTGCTCGGTTCGCAGGGAATGCACCACCTCCCAGGCGTGTTCCGCGCCGGGCATCTCCACGTACACCACGGGGTTGGTCGATACCTCACGCAATTTCCGGCTGAACACCCGCCCTTCGGACACGGCTGCCAGGCTGTCGTGGGTGCCGTGCCAAACCATGAAAGGCGGCGCCTTGGGGTGAATCTGGGCCACGGGCGAAGCCAGGTCCCACAGGGCGGGGTTGTCATTTACTGTTTCGTGCAGGACCTTGCCCGTCAGAAAACGCTCGTATACCCGCTTGTTGGGATGCTGCTGGTAGCGCACCAGGAAGTCATACACACCGTAGAAGGGAATGCAGGCCTGGACGCTGGTATCCACATCCTCCTTGCCGGGTTGCAACTCGGGCCGGTTTTCGGTCAGGCCCATCAGGGCAGATAGATGACCGCCGGCGGAGCCGCCGGTGACGGCGACGAATTCCGGATTCATGCCGTACTCGCGACCGTGTTCGCGTATCCAGCACAGGGCGCGCTTGCAGTCCTCGAGGTGGGTCGGGAAGCCCACACTGGGGCTGAGCCGGTAATTGGCCGCCACGCATATCCAGCCCCTGCTGGCCAGGTGGTACATAAGAGGCAGGGCCTGGCTGCCCTTGTCCCCCATGACCCAGGCGCCCCCGTGGATCTGCAACAGCACCGGGCATCCCTCTGGCGGCAGGTGCTCGGGGCGGTAGATATCCAGTTGCTGGCGCACACCGTGGGGACCGTAGGGCACATGGCGGATGAGTTCCACGCCGGGCCGTGGCATGGCCGCGGGGTTCTTCCAGTCCCGCCAGCTGACTTTGTTGCGCAACCGGTGTCTGATGGATGGCGGAATCTCGTTGCGGTAGGTTTTGCCCAGTCCTGCCTGCAGGGCCTGTTCCACCGCGGCCTCGGCGAGGGTAGTTTGCCAGATGCTCCACACCAGGCCCGGCCAGGTCGCCAGCAGTACCAGCAGCGCCACGATGCCCAGTCCGGAATCCAGCGCCCCGGCCCCGATCATCAGCCAGGCGAGCAAAACCTGCAGGGGCAGCCAGATCCAGGCCATTTCGGTGGCCAGCAGGGCGGTGAAGAAAACCGCCCAGGGTACGGACCGCCGCGGCACTGCTCGCGGTGAAAACACCGTTATCATGGAAACCAGGTTGAAGATCGCCAGCGCTGCCAGTAACCAATCCATCGAAAACTCCTGCCTCGGGAAATCTGCAGCCCGGCAGTGGTGGGTTGGCTGTGTTGCCGCGCCGGGCGGGCGGTACTGTACACAAGGTCCACAGGCCTGTCCAAAGTGAGTGCCGTCCCGGCGGGGCCGAACAAATTTTGTACAACGGCCGCCTCACAAGTATAATCTCGCCCCCTTGTGAGAAGGCCCGGCGAACGGGCGAGGCCATGGCCGGTGGAATACCAGCAGCAGTTTGACGTGATTGTGATCGGCGGCGGCCACGCCGGTACCGAGGCCTGCCTGGCCGCCGCGCGCATGGGCTGCCGCACCCTGCTGCTCACCCACAGCGTGGATACCCTGGGGCAGATGTCCTGCAACCCGGCGATCGGCGGTATCGGCAAGAGCCAGCTGGTCAAGGAAGTCGATGCCCTGGGTGGAGCCATGGCGCGGGCGACGGACCGCGCGGGCATACAGTTCCGGGTACTCAACTCGCGCAAGGGTCCCGCGGTGCGGGCGACCCGGGCCCAGGCTGACCGGGTGTTGTACAAGAGCGCCATCCGGCAGATTCTCGAAACCCAGCCCAACCTCTCCATCTTCCAGCAACCGGTGGATGACCTGCTGATAGAGCAGGGCCGGGTGGCGGGGGCGGTGACCCAGATGGGAGTGGTTTTCCGGGCTCCCAGGGTGGTTCTGACTACCGGGACCTTCCTGGGTGGCAAGATCCATATAGGCCTGCAGGCCAGCGCCGGAGGGCGCGCCGGCGACCCGCCTTCAATCGCCCTGGCCCGGCGTCTGCGAGAACTGCCTTTTCGGGTGGAGCGCCTCAAAACGGGTACCCCGCCCCGCATCGATGCCCGCAGCGTGGACTTCAGTGGCCTGGAGCAGCAGTGGGGCGATGAGCCTATGCCGGTGATGTCCTTCCTGGGCAGTGTCGCCGAACATCCCGAACAGCGCTGCTGCTGGGTCACCTACACCAATGAGCGCACCCACGAGGTGATACGCGGTGGACTGGATCGCTCCCCCATGTATTCCGGGGTCATAGAGGGCGTGGGGCCTCGCTATTGCCCGAGCATAGAAGACAAAATCCACCGCTTTGCCGACAAGAGCTCCCATCAGGTTTTTATCGAGCCGGAGGGCCTCACCACCAGCGAGCTGTATCCCAATGGCATATCCACCAGCCTGCCCTTTGACGTGCAGATCGATCTGGTGCGCTCCATACAGGGTTTTGAGAACGCGCATATCACCCGGCCCGGTTACGCCATCGAGTATGATTTCTTCGATCCGCGCGACCTGCAGGCCTCGCTGGAAACCCGGGCCGTGCCGGGCCTGTACTTCGCCGGCCAGATCAATGGCACCACCGGTTACGAGGAGGCTGCGGCCCAGGGCCTGCTCGCCGGTCTCAACGCGGCGCTGGCGGTGCAGGAACGCGACCCCTGGTGCCCGCGCAGGGACGAGGCCTACATCGGTGTGCTGGTGGATGACCTGATTACCATGGGCACCATCGAGCCCTACCGCATGTTCACCTCCCGGGCGGAGTACCGGCTGTTGCTGCGGGAGGATAACGCCGACCTGCGGCTTACCGAGCGCGGTCGCGAGTTGGGCCTGGTGGACGACGAGCGCTGGCGGCGGTTCCAGCAGAAGCGCGAGGCCATCCAACTCGAGAGTGCCCGCCTGGCCAGCACCTGGATACACCCCGATACCCCGCCGGCCGGGCAGTTGGCCGCAAGGCTGGGCAAGCCCCTGTCCCGGGAATACTCCCTGGCAGACTTGCTGAAGCGGCCCGAACTCGAGTACGCGGATATCGCCGGTCTCAAGGGCGAGCCGACGGCGGACCCACAGGTGGCCGAACAGGTGGCGATCCAGGCCAAATACGCAGGCTATATCGACCGCCAGCAGGAAGACATAGACCGGCTGCGACGCTACGAACACACTACCTTGCCGGTAGATTTGGACTTCGACGCAGTGGATGGCCTGTCGAACGAGGTGAAGCAAAAGCTGAGTGCAGCCCGACCGGACACCTTGGCCAGAGCGGGGCGCATTCCGGGGGTCACCCCGGCGGCAATTTCCCTGCTGCTTATCTATCTCAAGCGGCGGGGCGCGCTGCGGAGCCGGGGCGACGGCCCCGTCCCCACTGCCGACAGCCAGGGGCAGTTGGCCTAGCTTGGATACCTCGCTGGAGAATCGCCTGCAGCGCGGTTGCGATGCCCTGGGTCTGGAGTGCGACGCCGGGCACCGGCAGCAGTTGCTGGCCTACCTGCAATTGCTGCACAAGTGGAACGCGGCCTACAATCTCACCGCAGTGCGCGACCCCGAGCAAATGGTAACGCGACACCTGCTGGACAGCCTGGCGGTGGCGCCCTACCTGCCGGCGGGCAACGCTATTGACGTGGGCACCGGGGCCGGCCTGCCCGGGGTACCGCTGGCGATAGTGTTTCCACAGCGACAATTCGCCCTGCTGGACAGCAACGGCAAGAAGACACGCTTCCTTTTTCAGGTGAAAACGGCCCTGTCCTTGGATAACATGCAGGTTCACCACCAGAGGGTGGAATCGTTCCAGCCTTCCGGGTCGTACGATGTCGTGTTATCGAGGGCCTACGCCTCGCTGCGGGATATGGTTTCCTCCTGCCGCCATCTGCTGGCCCCCGGGGGCCGCTTCCTGGCCATGAAGGGTAGCCTGGATCCAGGAGAGCTGGAGCAGGTGGCTGCTTCCTGCGAAGTCCTGGCGGTACACGCGCTGGCGGTGCCCGGCCTGAACGAACAGCGCCATTTGCTGGAACTTGCCCTGCGCCAGGTAGCTGCGGCACAGGCGGGCCAGGCGATGGCCGGAACCCAGAATCGGGGATAGAGGCATTGGCTAGAATCATAACCATCGCAAACCAGAAGGGCGGCGTCGGCAAGACCACCACCTGTGTCAACCTGGCCGCCTCCCTGGCGGCCATGAAGAAACGGGTGTTGATGGTGGACCTGGATCCCCAGGGCAATGCCACCATGGGCAGTGGCATAGACAAGCACAGCCTGGAATTCAGTATCTACGACGTTCTGGTGCAGGGCGCCGCCGTTTCCCGGGCTATTTGCCCTGCTGGCGAAAGCGGATTTGACGTGCTGCCCGCCAACGGCGATCTCACGGCAGCGGAAGTCGAGCTGCTGGAGTTCGAGAACCGCGAGCAGCGTTTGCAACATGCGCTCGCAGCGGTGGCGGCGAACTACGATTACATTCTGATCGACTGCCCGCCCTCGCTCAACATGCTGACTTTGAACGCGCTGGTGGCGGCAGATGGCGTCATTATCGCGATGCAGTGTGAGTATTACGCGCTGGAAGGCCTGTCGGCGCTGGTCGGTACCATCCAGCGGGTGGCCGAGACGGTGAATCCTGCGTTGCAGATAGAAGGCATACTGCGCACCATGTACGATCCGCGCAACAGCCTGACCAACGATGTATCGTCACAGTTGCACAACCACTTCGGCGACAAGGTCTACCGCACCGTGGTGCCACGCAACGTGCGTCTGGCGGAGGCGCCCAGCCACGGCGTTCCGGCCATGCACTACGACAGGTACTCCCGCGGCGCCAAGGCCTACATGGCCCTGGCGGGAGAAATTATCCGGCGCGAGGAAAAACTCGCCCAACAGCAGCTGGCTACTGAGCCAGCTGCTTACTAGAGCGGAGAATTCGGATGTCGGGCAAGAAACGGGGGTTGGGTCGCGGGCTGGATGCCCTGCTGGGAGCCGGCGCCAGGCCGACACCGCCAGCGACTGGCAACGGGCAGGAACAGCCTGGCGACGGCGTCCTCAAGGAATTGCCGGTGGACCTCATCCAGCGGGGCAAATATCAGCCGCGACGCGACATCGAGCCGGAATCGCTGCAGGATCTGGCCGACAGCATCAAGGCCCAGGGTGTCATGCAGCCCATAGTTGTCCGTCCCATCTCCGACAGCAGGTACGAGATCATCGCCGGCGAGCGCCGTTGGCGCGCCACCCAGCTGGCCGGCCTGCACAGCATTCCCACCATCGTCCGGGATGTGCCCGACGAAGCGGCTATCGCCATGGCCCTGATCGAGAATATCCAGAGAGAGGACCTGAACCCCATCGAAGAGGCCGCTGCGCTGCAGCGCCTGCAGCAGGAGTTCGAGCTGACCCAGCAGGAAGTCGCCGACGCAATCGGCAAGTCGCGCTCCACGGTCGCCAACCTGCTGCGCCTGATGTCCCTGCGCGAAGACGTGCGACGCCTGGTGGAACACGGCGACCTGGAAATGGGGCACGCCAGGGCACTGCTGGCCCTGGAGGGAGAGCACCAGTCGCAGGCCGCCCGTACCGTGGTGGCGCGGGGCCTGTCTGTGCGCCAGACCGAGGCGCTGGTGCGCAAGCTGCTGGAGCAGGGCCAGAATCCCCAACCCGACCAGACGGAACCGCGACTCGATCCCAATATCCGCAGCCTGCAGGATGACCTGTCCCAGCGGCTCGGAACGCGGGTGGAAATCCGCCACGGCGCCGCCGGCAAAGGCAAACTGGTGCTTTCCTACAGCAGCCTGGATGAACTCGACGGCATCCTGAGCCATATCAAATAGGCCCGTCGACCACAGGATATGGGGGTGCTGGCCAGGGCTACCACAACATGCAGTATGCGCGGTTTTGGACAACGGCAATGAGGAGACCGTGGCAGCCGTGGCGCGGGCTGCAGGGCCTGTGTTTAATCCCGCCGCCGGTTACAAGTCGGTTGAACCGGCATGGTAATGCCCCTATAATGCGCCCGCCCGAAACGAGGCTGATTTCAGGTTCCGTTCCGGCGGGGAGAGTAAGGCGAGGCGTCAATGGCTGGTGCTGAAATTGCCCGACCTCCGGTATATCGCATCACCCTGGCACAGCTGCTGGTACTGGTTGTGTTGTGCCTAGTTCTGCTGGCATCCGACAAGGTACGTGCATATTCGGTGCTTAGCGGTGGCTTGATCGCCATAGTGTCCCAGGCGTATTTTGCCGCGCTCGCCTTCAGGTGGCGTGGCGCCAGGTCGGCCAGGGCCATAGCCCGCTCCAGCTATGTGGGGCAGGTGGGCAAATTTTTGCTCAGTATCGCGGGGTTCGCCGTTGTTTTTGTGGCGCTCAGGCCCCTGGACGCTCCCGGCGTCTTTGCCGGTTACCTGGCGATGCTGGTTATACAGATTACTGGAAGCTGGTTATTGCTGCGGCGATAAGCGGTCCTTACAGACAGAAGCAAGAGTTTTTACAGATGGCAGGCGAAACCCAGACGATTTCTGAATACATTGTCCACCACCTGACCAACCTAACCTATGGCAAACTGCCGGCGGGCTTTGAGCGGGAAGACGGCTCGGTGGTGGGCGAAGGCGGCGCATGGGTGATGGCCCATGGTGGCGACGAGGCCGCGGCTATGGGCTTCAACGCGATTCACGTCGATTCGATGCTGTGGTCCATAGGGCTGGGTATCATCTTTTGTTGGCTGTTTCGCCGGGTGGCGAAAAAAGCCGAATCCGGCGTACCCAGTAAAGCGGTCAACATCGTGGAGATGATCGTAGAGTTCGTCGACAACACCGTGCGCGATACCTTCCACGGCCAGAACAAGCTGGTTGCACCCCTGGCGCTGACCATATTCGTCTGGGTATTCCTGATGAACCTCATGGATCTCATCCCGGTGGACCTGATTCCCTCGCTGCTGGCACTGGCCGGCGTGCACTACCAGAAAATCGTGCCTTCCACCGACCCCAATATCACCATGGGTATGGCGGTGGGTGTCTTTATCCTGATGCTGTACTACTCGATCAAGGTGAAGGGCATGGGCTTCGTCAGGGAGCTCACGCTCAATCCCTTCAACCACCCGGTATTTATTCCGGTGAACCTGTTCATGGAAGTGGTGGGCCTGCTGGCCAAGCCCTTTTCCCTGGGCCTGCGACTGTTCGGCAACATGTACGCGGGTGAAATGATATTTATCCTGATAGCGGCCCTGTTCAGTGCGGGTATTGCCTGGGCGCTGCCGGCGGGATTGCTGCAGATTGGATGGGCCATATTCCACATTCTGGTCATCACTCTGCAGGCCTTTATTTTCATGGTGCTGACGATCGTATATCTCAGCATGGCACATGAAGATCACTGATTTACTTTAACTTTGGTTATTAACGCTAGGAGAAAATCATGGAATTAATCTACGTAGCTGCCGCCATCATGATGGGTCTGGGTGGACTGGGCGCCGCCATCGGCGTGGGCCTGCTGGGTGGCAAGCTGATCGAGGGATCCGCGCGCCAGCCTGAACTGGCACCGAAACTGCAGGTAACGTTCTTCCTGGGCGCGGGCCTGGTAGACGCGATCCCGATTATCGGTGTTGGTATCGCTATGTACCTTATCTTCGTTGTCGCGGCAGGCTAAGCCAGGCATTCGGGAACGGGGCCGCGTTAGCTGTGGCCCCCCATAATCTGTGAGGAGCAAGGCGTGAATATTAACCTTACGCTTATCGGACAGATGGTCGCTTTCGTCTGTTTTGTCGTGTTCTGCATGAAGTATGTGTGGCCGCCTATTATCGCCGCCATGCAGGAGCGGGAAAACAAGATCGCCGATGGCCTGGCCGCGGCAGATCGCGCCAGTCATGACCTCGAGTTGGCCCAGGAAAAGGCGGTGGAACGCCTGAGGCAGGCCAAGGAAGAGGCCGCCGCGATCGTCGACGCTGCCAACAAGCGGGGCAACCAGCTGGTTGAAGAAGCCAAGCAGGCCGCCCTGGTGGAAGCCCAGCGGGTCAAGGCCTCCGCCCAGGCTGAAATCGAGCAGGAAGCCAACCGCGCCCGGGAACAACTGCGCGGCCAGGTAGCTGCCCTGTCACTGGCGGGAGCCGAAAAAATTCTGGGCTCCTCGATCGACCCCAAGGCACATGCCGACCTGGTCGACGAGCTGGCCGCCCAGCTTTAACACGAGGGAGCTATGGCTGAACTGAGCACACTGGCGCGACCCTATGCCAAGGCAGCGTTTGAGTACGCCCTGGACAAGCAGCAGCTTTCCCTGTGGCACGAACAGCTGGGAACCGCGGCTGCGGTCGTGGCCGACAGCGGCATGGAAGCGGTACTGAACAATCCCTCCCTGACGGCGTCGCAACAGGCCGGCATACTCACCGAGGTATGCGGCGAAGCGCTGGACGCGCAGATGCGGAATTTCATCTCCGTGCTGGCCGCCAACAAGCGCCTGCCCCTGCTGCCCGAGATTCACAAGCTGTTCGGCCAGTACAAGGCGAACCAGGAAAGATCCGTGGACGTCGAAGTCGTGTCCGCCTTCGACCTGGCGGATGAAGCCAGCGACCGGTTGGCGCAGGCACTGGGCAGGAAACTTGAGCGCCAGGTAACAGTTCGCACATCGACCGACAGCAACCTGCTGGGCGGAGTATTAATCAGGGCCGGAGATCTGGTGATCGACGGTTCCGTGCGCGGCAGGCTGAACAAGCTGGCCGAAGCATTGAATTCGTAGGATTGAGGAACAGAGCATGCAGCAACTGAATCCATCTGAGATTAGCGAGATCATCAAGCAACGCATCGACCAGCTTGATGTCAGCAGCGAGGCTCGCAATGAAGGTACGGTGGTATCCGTAACCGACGGCATCATCCGCATTCACGGCCTGGCCGATGTGATGTACGGCGAGATGATTGAATTTGACGGCGGTATCTATGGCATGGCCCTGAACCTCGAGCGCGATTCCGTCGGCGCAGTGGTACTGGGCGATTACAAGGGCCTGGCTGAAGGCCAGTCCTGTCGCTGCACCGGACGTATCCTCGAAGTACCGGTCGGACCGGAGCTGCAGGGCCGCGTGGTCGATGCGCTGGGTAGCCCCATTGACGGCAAGGGTCCGATCAATGCGGCCATGACCGATGCGCTGGAAAAAGTCGCCCCCGGTGTTATTGCCCGCCAGTCGGTAGACCAGCCCGTGCAGATCGGCCTCAAGGCTATCGATGCCATGGTGCCCATCGGCCGCGGCCAGCGGGAATTGATCATCGGCGACCGCCAGATCGGTAAGACCGCAATCGCCGTCGACGCGATCATCAACCAGAAAGGTTCCGGCATTAAATGTATCTATGTCGCCATCGGCCAGAAGGCCTCCTCCGTTGCCGCCGTGGTGCGCAAGCTGGAAGAGCACGGCGCCATGGAGCACACCATCGTGGTCGCGGCGACCGCCTCCGATCCGGCGGCCATGCAGTTTCTTGCGCCGTTTGCCGGCTGCACCATGGGCGAGTACTACCGCGACCGCGGTGAAGACGCCCTGATCATTTACGATGACCTGACCAAGCAGGCCTGGGCCTACCGCCAGATCTCCCTGCTGCTGCGCCGTCCCCCGGGCCGTGAAGCCTACCCGGGCGACGTGTTCTACCTCCACTCGCGCCTGTTGGAGCGCGCGGCACGGGTCAACGCCAGCTACGTGGAAAACTTCACCAACGGCGAGGTAAAGGGCAAGACCGGTTCCCTTACCGCCCTGCCCGTGATCGAGACCCAGGCCGGCGACGTGTCCGCCTTCGTACCAACCAATGTGATCTCCATCACCGACGGCCAGATCTTCCTGGAAGCGGACATGTTCAACGCCGGTATTCGTCCGGCCATGAATGCGGGTATCTCCGTATCACGTGTGGGTGGTGCCGCCCAGACCAAGATCATGAAGAAATTGTCCGGGGGTATTCGTACGGCACTGGCGCAGTATCGTGAACTGGCCGCTTTTTCCCAGTTCGCGTCCGATCTCGATGACGCCACCAAGGCCCAGCTGGATCACGGTGAGCGGGTTACCGAGCTGATGAAGCAGAAGCAGTACTCGCCCCAGAGCGTCGCTGAAATGGGCGTAATGCTGTACGCCGCCAATGAGGGCCTCCTGAACGATATCGAGGTCAACAAGATCGGTGATTTCGAATCCGCCCTGCTGTCCTACATGCACGCCGAACACGGCGAGCTGATGACCAAGATTGTGGCGAGTGGAGATTACAACGACGAGATCGAGTCGACCTTCAAGGCGGCGCTCGAGAAGTTCAAGTCCACCCAGACCTGGTAACACCGAGGACCAGTAGATGGCAGCCGGAAAGGAAATTCGCACCAAGATCTCGAGCATCCGCAGCACGCAGAAGATCACCAGCGCGATGGAAATGGTCGCGGCGAGCAAGATGCGCAAAGCCCAGGACCGCATGGCCCTGGGTAAGCCCTATGCGCGTCGCATGCGTGCGGTGGTCGGCCACATTGCCAACGCCGCGCCCGAGTACAAGCACATGTACATGGAAGAGCGTGAAGTGCGGCGGGTCGGGTATATCGTCGTATCTACCGACCGAGGATTGTGTGGCGGCCTGAACATCAACCTGTTCAAGAACACGATCAAGTCCATGAAAGAATGGAACGACCAGGGCGTCGAGATAGAACTGTCACTGATCGGCGCCAAGGCGGCGGCCTTTTTCAACAGCTACGGCGGCAATGTAACCGCAGCGGTACGTGACCTGGGTGAGGAACCTGGCCTGTCGGACCTGATCGGCGGCGTGAAAACCATGCTGGATGCCTATGCCAACGGCAGTATCGACCGCCTGTTTCTGGTGAGCAATGAGTTCGTCAACACCATGACCCAGAATCCCACGGTAGAGCAGTTGCTGCCCCTGCAGGCCCAGGACAGCGCGGAGATGAAGCATCACTGGGACTACATCTACGAGCCCGATGCCAAGGAACTGCTGGAGCAGCTGCTGACCCGCTACATCGAATCGCAGGTCTACCAGGCGGTGGTCGAGAATGGCGCCTGCGAACAGGCGGCCCGTATGCTCGCCATGAAGAACGCAACAGACAACGCCGGCGACCTGATCGACGACCTGCAGCTTATCTACAACAAGGCGCGGCAGGCGGCGATTACCCAGGAGTTGTCGGAAATCGTAAGTGGTGCCGCGGCGATCAGCTGAGGCTGGCGTGACTGCAGCGGTACCAATGTAATGGCCAGGGTCAAACACAGTCCGGGCCAGACAGAATTGAACTTTGATCTAGAGGATCCGAACATGAGCAGCGGACGAATCGTACAAATTATCGGCGCGGTAATCGACGTGGAATTTCCGCGCGAAGACGTGCCGAAGGTCTACGATGCACTGAAAGTCACTGAAAAAGACCTCACCCTGGAAGTACAGCAGCAGTTGGGTGACGGTGTTGTGCGTACCATCGCCATGGGTTCTTCCGAAGGCGTCAGCCGCGGTCTGGCCGTGCATAACACCGGTGAGCCGATCTCCGTGCCCGTGGGTACGGAGACCCTGGGCCGCATCATGGACGTGCTGGGCAACCCCATCGACGAGTGTGGTCCTATCGGTGAAAAAGAGCGCGCCTCCATTCACCGCAAGGCGCCGACTTATGAGGAACTGGCCGCGTCCGAGGAACTGCTGGAAACCGGTATCAAGGTAATCGACCTGGTATGCCCCTTCGCGAAGGGCGGTAAGGTTGGCCTGTTCGGCGGCGCCGGCGTGGGCAAGACCGTCAACATGATGGAATTGATCAACAACATCGCGACCGAGCACTCCGGCCTGTCCGTATTCGCGGGTGTGGGTGAGCGTACTCGTGAGGGTAATGACTTCTACTTCGAAATGCAGGAGTCCAAGGTTGTCGATGTCGAAAACTTCAGCAACTCCAAGGTGGCGATGGTATACGGCCAGATGAACGAGCCGCCGGGCAACCGCCTGCGCGTGGCCCTGACCGGTCTGACCATGGCCGAGAAATTCCGCGATGAAGGCCGTGACGTGCTGCTGTTCATCGACAATATCTACCGTTACACCCTGGCGGGCACCGAGGTATCGGCACTGCTGGGCCGCATGCCCTCCGCGGTGGGCTACCAGCCCACTCTCGCCGAGGAAATGGGTGTGCTGCAGGAGCGGATCACCTCTACCAAGGTCGGCTCAATCACGTCTATCCAGGCGGTATACGTACCTGCCGACGACCTGACCGACCCCTCGCCGGCAACGACGTTCGCCCACCTTGACTCCACCGTGGTATTGAGCCGGGACATCGCCGCCAAGGGTATCTACCCCGCGGTGGACCCCCTGGACTCTACCTCGCGCCAGCTGGATCCGCTGATCATCGGCGCCGAGCATTACGAGACCGCGCGTGGCGTGCAGTCGGTACTGCAGCGCTACAAGGAGTTGAAGGATATTATCGCCATCCTGGGTATGGACGAACTGTCTGAGGAAGACAAGCAGACGGTAAACCGCGCCCGTAAGATCGAGCGCTTCCTGTCGCAGCCCTTCCACGTGGCCGAGGTATTTACCGGATCCCCCGGCAAGTACGTTTCGCTGAAGGATACCATTGCCGGGTTCAACGGCATTCTCGCAGGTGAGTATGACCACCTGCCCGAGCAGGCGTTCTACATGGTTGGCAGCATCGAAGAAGCTGTCGAGAAAGCCAAGAAGCTTAAGTAGAAGGCTTTAGAGAGGCCGTACCAATGCCTATGACAATACATTGCGACATAGTCAGCGCCGAGGAAGAGATCTTCTCGGGGCTGGTGGAAATGCTGGTGGCCACCGGTGAGCTGGGAGAGTTGGGCGTGAGCTATGGCCACGCACCGCTGCTCACCGCGCTGAAACCCGGGCCGGTACGCATCGTCAACCAGCATGGCGAGGAGCAGGTCTACTACGTTTCCGGGGGTTTTCTGGAAGTGCAGCCCGGCGTGGTGTCCATCCTGGCCGACACGGCCATCAGGGCACACGACGTGGACGAGGCCGCGGCTGAAGAGGCGCGCAGGGAGGCCGAGCATGCCCTGGCGAACCAGACAGGCGACTTCGATTACGGCAGGGCTTCGGCCCAGCTGGCCGAGGCTGCGGCCCAGTTGGCGACCCTGCGCAAAATGCGCAACAGGGCCGGGCGTGGCTAGGCGCCTTGCGAGACAGGACCGACCCCGGCGCTGCCGGGGTTTTTTTTGCCCTGCGGCGCGGGCAGTACCTGGTGTAGAAAGCATCACAGTTCGGGCAAAAAAAGCGCGTTTGGCTTAGTATTGCCTTCCCGACCCTCTTATTATGGCTGGTGAGTGCAGCTGCGCAGTCGGCTGTTCTGGCCGATGGTGTGGGGACCGTGCTTATTTGGTGAACGTACTATGCAACTGGAAGTGATTATTCTTGCCGCGGGCCAGGGTAAGCGGATGCAATCCGCCTTACCCAAGGTGCTGCATTCGCTTGCCGGCAGGCCCCTGCTGGAACATGTCGTCAGCACTGCGCTGCAGCTTCAGCCCCTGGCGGTGCATGTCGTGATCGGCCACGGTTCGGAAGCGGTGGCGCAAGCCCTGTCGGCTTACAATGTCAACTGGGTTATCCAGGAGCAACAGCTGGGCACCGGTCATGGCGTTTTGCAGGCCATGCCCGCCGTCTCGCCCGGGAGCACCGTGCTGGTGCTCTACGGCGATGTCCCTCTCATCGGGCGCGCGACCCTGCAGGCGCTGGTATCCATGGCCGGCAGTGGGCCGGCGCTACTGACCGCCACGGTCGAGGACCCGGCGGGCTACGGACGCATTTTGCGGGACGATGCCGGCGCGCTGGTCGCGGTAGTCGAGCACCGCGACGCCAGCGATGCCCAGCGCAATATCCGCGAAATCAACACCGGTGTGCTGGCGGCCCCGGCGCGTGACCTGCGCGAGTACCTGCCAAGGGTTGGCAATGACAACACCCAGGGCGAGTACTACCTGCCTGATATCCTGTCCCTGGCCGTTGCCGAGGGGCGGACGGTGGGCAGCTGCCAGGCCGAGTCCGAGCTCGAGGTGCTGGGGGTCAATGACCAGTTGCAGCTGCAGCGACTGGAGCGTGAATGCCAGCACCGCCAGGCCGTGCAGCTGATGCGCGACGGCGTGGCCCTGGCCGACGCCAGTCGGATTGATGTGCGCGGTACACTGAGCTGCGGCACCGATGTCAGGATCGACGTGAACGTGGTATTCGAAGGCGAGGTGAAGCTGGGGAATAACGTGGTCATCGGCCCCAATTGCGTGTTGCGGGATGTCACGATAGGGGATGGCGCCACCATACATGCGATGAGCCACCTGCAGGAGGCACAGGTGGGTTCCGGTTGCAGTGTCGGCCCCTATGCCAGGTTGCGTCCCGGCACCCGGTTGGCGTCAGGCGCCCGCGTGGGCAATTTCGTCGAGACCAAAAAAGCGGACATAGGCGCGGGCAGCAAGGTCAATCACCTGAGTTATATCGGCGACTGCGCAATGGGCCCCGGGGTCAACATAGGCGCGGGCACCATCACCTGCAATTACGACGGAGTGAACAAGCATCGCACGGAAATCGGTGCGGATGTTTTCGTGGGTTCCAATAGCACGCTGGTGGCGCCGCTGTCGATTGCCGCTGGCGGCTTTGTCGCCGCCGGCTCCACGATTACCAAGGTCGTGGAGCGGGACGAGCTGGCTGTCAGCCGCGCCCGCCAGCGCAATATCCAGGGCTGGCAGCGGCCTGGCAAGCGCCCAACCGAGGACTGATTATGTGTGGGATCGTGGCGGCCGCGGCGCGGCGGGAAGTGTCGGAGATTCTCCTGGAGGGGCTGCGCAGGCTGGAATACCGGGGCTATGACTCCGCCGGAATGGCCCTGATAGATAACGAGCGCAACCTGCAATTACACAAGCAGCAGGGCAAGGTCAGTGAGCTCGAAAAAGCGCAGCAGCTGCGACCAGTACTGGGCTGTACCGGTATTGCCCACACCCGTTGGGCAACCCACGGCGAACCCTCTGCGGTCAACGCCCACCCGCATATTTCGGACCAGCGCGTCGCCCTGGTTCACAACGGCATTATCGAGAACCACCAGCTGCTGCGCGCCGAGCTGTTGGCGCAGGGCTACCAGTTCAGCTCCGCCACCGACACCGAGGTGGTCGTCCACCTGCTGCATCGCGAGCTGGCGGCCGGTCGGTCCCTGCTGGAGGCCATGCAGTCCACCGTGGGACGCTTGGAGGGCGCTTACGCCCTGGCCGCTATCGATACCGCGCACCCGGAGCAGGTCGTGGCGGCGCGCAGGGGCAGTCCGCTGGTGGTGGGCGTGGGCATAGGGGAGAACTTCCTGGCCTCGGACCAGCTGGCCCTGCGGCAGGTAACGGACCGCTTTATTTTCCTGGAGGAGGGAGACGTGGTGTTGTTGTCGCCCTCCGAGCTGCAGGTATTCGACAGTGCCGGCGCGCCAGTGGAGAGAACCCGCACCAGCATTTCAGAAGCGGTCGAAGTGGTGGAGCTGGGTGCTTATGACCACTACATGCTCAAGGAAATTCACGAACAACCGCGAGCCCTGGCGGCGACTTTCGCCCAGGCGGCCGGGCGCGAGCAGCTGGATGAGTGTTTCGGGCCCGGCGCCACCGAGGTATTCGACCGGGTGCAAGGTGTACAGATCGTCGCCTGTGGCACCAGCTTTCACGCCGGCATGGTGGCGCGCTACTGGCTGGAGGAACTGGCGGGGATTCCCTGTGAAGTCGAGGTGGCTTCGGAATTCCGCTATCGCAAGCGAGTGGGCCACGAGGGTACCCTGCTGGTGACCATTTCCCAGTCCGGGGAGACGGCCGATACGCTGGCCGCTCTGCGCAATGCCGGTGAGGGTGAATTCATCGGCAGCCTGGTGGTTTCCAATGTCGCCAACAGCTCACTGGTGCGGGAGAGCGAACTGGTATTCCTCACCCAGGCGGGCATGGAGATAGGGGTTGCCTCCACCAAGGCGTTTACCACCCAGCTGGTGGGCCTGTTGATGCTGACCATGGCCCTGGGCAGGCGCCACGCGATGTCCCCGGAGAAGCAACTGGAGATTACCCGGGCGCTGCAGGCCCTGCCCGACTACGTCCGGCAGACCCTGGCCCTGGACGGCGCCATCGAGCGCTTGTCCGACGCCTTTATTCCAAGGCACCACGCCCTGTTCCTGGGGCGAGGTATCCACTACCCGATCGCCATGGAGGGGGCCCTGAAGCTGAAGGAGATTTCCTATATCCACGCTGAGGCCTATCCCGCCGGTGAACTGAAGCACGGCCCCCTGGCGCTGGTGGATAACGATATGCCGGTGGTCGCAGTGGCCCCCGGCGACGAGCTGCTGGAAAAGGTGAAATCCAACCTGGAGGAAGTGCGTTCGCGCGGGGCGGAGTTGTTCGTCTTTGCCGATCAGCAGGCGGGGTTTGTCAGCGAACCCCGGGTCAAGGTGCTGTCCATGCCCCATTGTCCGGAAGTAATCAAACCCATTGTTTACACGGTTGCCCTGCAGCTGCTGTCGTATCATGTGGCCCTGCAGAAGGGTACCGACGTTGACAAGCCGCGCAACCTGGCCAAGTCGGTCACGGTGGAATGATGTTGTTCGTGTGGTTGAAAATGGCGCATGTAAGCAGCGCGCTGCTGTCCATCAGTGGTTTCGCCCTGCGCGGCTACTGGATGTTGACCGACAATCCGCTGCTGCAGCGCCGCCTGACCAGGGTGCTGCCCCACATTGTCGATACCCTGCTGTTGGGATCGGCAATCGCTATGCTGTTTGTCTGGCAAGCCGACCCCCTGCAGCTGCCCTGGCTGATTGCCAAGATAGTGGGGCTGTTGCTCTATATTGGCCTGGGTATGGTGGCGCTGCGTTTTGGCAAGACGCAGCGGCAACGCGCCACGGCTTTCGCGTTGGCGCTGCTGACCGCGGCGTATATCCTGTCGGTTGCCTACAGCAAGTCGCCGCTGGGCTTCCTCGTCAGCTAGCGCCGCCAGGCCGCTGCTCAGTTGGGATTGGCGGCCTTGTAGTCGCGGATTTCGTTGTTGAATTTGCCGGCCACTTCCTCTTCCCTGGACACCGCGGCGTTATAGGTTTCCTGCAGTTTCATGTACTGGTCAGCTGCGCCCTCGGTGCCTGCCTTGGCCGCGGCCTCGGCTGCCGCCAGTTGCGGCTCCAGGCATGACATGTACTCGAGATTGGCCGCCTGGAAAGCCTTGACGGCCTGTTGGGTTTCCAGCATCTGCTCCATAGTGGACTCTTCACCTTCGCTTATAGCGGGCATCGCCGGGGCAGTGCAGTCTTCCGCCATGCCCATGGTGCTGGAGAGGGCCAGGCCCAGTAATGCCATTTTCAGGATTTTCATAGTAATGCCCTTGTGTTTAATGGTTGCGAAAACATTAACAGGCGCGTGCGCGCCTGCCAATAGTAGTCGACGCCTTCGGCGTTGCGGTTTACTCAGAACCGACCCACAGCTTGGGTAGCCCGTGCGCTGCCTGCAACTGGGCAGCAACCTTTTCCGCCTGGCTGCGATCGGCCAGACCGACAACGCGCACACGATAGAGGGTTGCGCCATTGCTGGTGACCGGCTGTATCACGGCCTTACCCGCAGCGGGCTTGATCTTCGCCAGCCAGCTCTCCGCGGCGGAGCGTTGGCTGTAGGAGCTGAAATTGACAAACCAGTCCCCGTTGGTCGCTGGTTGCGCCGCTGTCGGCTTGGGTGCCGGCTTGGGCGCCGGTTTGGCCGCGGGCTTTGGCTTGGGGGCGGGTTTTGGTGCCGCTTGCGGGGTGGCGGCCGCCGCCTGCTGGGCCGCCAGCTGGCTTTCCAGGCCCGCGACCGTGTCGGTCAGGCGGCGGTTTTCCAGGGTCAGGGTTTCGATAGTCGACAGTTGCCGGTCAAGGTCCTCTTCCAGGGCCTGCAAGGCCTCCCGGGTTTGCGCCACTTCCGCGGGGCTGGCGGCGGTCGCCAGGGCCGCCTGCAATTCGCGGATCTCCCCCTGGGTTGCGGCCCGCTGCTGCACGACCCCGTAGCCGCCGGCGGCGAGCAGCACCAGGGCTACAACCGCGACGATGATCAGCCCTACCGGCCAGCCGTGGGCGCCTTCATCGGGGTACTCTTGCTGGGCTTCAGGCTCCTCGTACTCCTCTTCGTCCCACTCCTCCTCGTCATCGTATTCGTCCACGACGGGGTCTTCCACGTCCCGGGATACACGCGGTACGGGCTTCAGGGGTTCGTCATCCTCGTCGATGTCGTCTGCAGAGGGCACATCCCAGGGGTTGCTGCCGGAGCGCCCTGCTTCGCTGCTGTCCTGTACCCCGGGTGCCAGCGGTTGCCAGTCGGTGTCTTCATCGTACTCGTCGTCTTCGTCCGGGTCATAGTCATCGTCTTCCTCGGGGTCCTCGGCCTCATAGGCCGAGGCGAAGTCCCGGTCCCGGTCCAGTTCCTCGAACGCCTCATCATCGTCAAAATCGGAAAAGACCGGCTCCCGGCGCGTGGCGCCCGGGCCGGGCTCTTCGGGATTCGCACCTTTGCCGCGGGAATCTTTTTCATTCATCGGTAAGCACAGCCTGCTGACTATAAACCCTGCCGATATTAGCAGACCCGCCTGGCAATTACCTCCGCTACAAATTGCCCGGGGCGGCTCGCAGCGCCGCTTTCTCGCACCCCGGGCGGTTGGCATGATTTATTGAGGGCAGTGACCGCCGACCGTGTGGACGGTGGCGTATTTGGTTAGAATGCGGCAATGGACGTATCCGATATTCTCTCCCCCCTGAATGATGCCCAGCGCGATGCGGTAGCTGCCGAGAACCAGAACATGCTGGTGCTGGCCGGTGCCGGCAGCGGCAAGACCCGGGTACTGGTGCATCGCATCGCCTGGCTGGTGCGCGCGGAAGGCTTTTCTCCCTGGTCCATACTGGCGGTGACCTTCACCAACAAGGCGGCCCGGGAAATGCGTGGCCGTATAGAGGACATGCTGCAGGTCCCGGCGCAGGGTATGTGGGTGGGCACGTTTCATGGCCTGGCCCACCGCCTGCTGAAGGCCCACTGGAGAGAAGCGGGCCTGCCCCAGAACTTCCAGATACTCGACAGTGATGACCAGTTGCGCCTGGTAAAGCGCATCTGTCGCGAGCTGGAGCTGGACGAAAGTCGCTGGCCGCCGCGGCAGGCCCAGTGGTATATCAACGCGCAGAAGGATGAGGGCCTGCGCCCCCAACATATCGAGGTGCCCCCGGGAGACGTCTTCGCCCACACCATGCTGCAGGTTTACCGCGCCTATGAAACGGCCTGCGAACGCGGTGGCATGGTGGACTTCGCCGAGCTCCTGCTGCGCGCGCACGAGCTGTGGTTGCGCAGTCCCGCGGTGTTGCAGCACTACCAGCAGCGCTTCCGCCAGATACTGGTGGATGAATTCCAGGACACCAACACCATCCAGTACGCGTGGCTGCGGGTACTGGCGGGAAAGAATATACCGGTGGTGGCGGTGGGCGATGACGATCAGTCCATCTATGGCTGGCGCGGCGCGAAGATCGAGAATATCCAGCGCTTCAGCGAGGATTTTCCCGCTACCCGCATGGTGCGCCTGGAGCAGAATTACCGCTCTACCCAGACCATATTGCGCGCCGCCAACGGCGTTATCGCGTTTAACCAGGGCCGGCTGGGCAAGGAGCTGTGGACCTCGGGGGAAACGGGCGAGCCCATCACCCTGTATGCGGGCTTCAACGAGCAGGATGAGGCGCGCTTCGTGGTGGAGCAGATCGAGGAGTGGACCAGCAATGGCAATGAGCGCGCCTCGGTGGCAATCCTGTATCGCTCCAACGCCCAGTCCCGGGTGCTGGAAGAGGCGCTTATCCGGGCGCTTATTCCCTATCGCATCTACGGTGGCCAGCGCTTCTACGAGCGCATGGAAATCCGCACCGCGCTGGCCTACCTGCGGCTGTTGCTCAATCGCGGCGACGATGCGGCGGTAGAGCGGGTCATCAACACGCCGCCGCGGGGCATCGGCGGCAAGACCCTGGAAGTACTGCGCGACTGTGCTCGCAGCCGGGAAATGTCCCTGTGGCAGGCCATCGCCTGTGTCAGCGATGAAAAGCTGTTGCCCGGCAGGGCCCTTAACGCCCTGCAGGGTTTTGTCGCCCTGGTCGACGAGTTGGATGCCGGCACCGATGAGTTGTTGCTGGAGGAGGTGGTGGAGCAGGTGATACAGGGCTCCACCCTGGTGGAGTTCTATCGCAAGGAAAAAGGCGAGAAGGGCCAGGCGCGGGTGGAAAACCTGGAAGAGCTGGTCAGCGCGGCCAAGCAGTTCGTGGCGGAAGAGGGCGATCTGTCGCCCCTGCAACAGTTCCTGGACAACGCCGCCCTGGACGCCGGCGATGCCCAGGCGGACGAGTACGAGGACAGCGTGCAGCTCATGACCCTGCACTCCGCCAAGGGCCTGGAGTTTCCCCTGGTGTTCCTGGTGGGGATGGAGGAAAACCTGTTCCCCCACCGAATGTCCATCGAGGAGCCGGGGCGGCTGGAGGAGGAGCGCCGCCTGTGCTATGTGGGCATTACCCGCGCCATGGAGAAACTGATGATCACTTATGCCGAGAGTCGCCGCCTGCACGGCAGTGAGACGTTCAACACGCCCTCGCGCTTTATCCGGGAGATTCCGGCTGAGCTGCTGCAGGAAGTGCGCCTGCACACCGCCATCGCCAGGCCGGTGAGCAGCCTGACGCAGGCGCAGGTACCCGATACCCAGTTGAACCTCGGCCAGCGCGTATACCACCAGATATTCGGCGAGGGTGTCGTGCTAAACTTCGAGGGGCGTGGGGCCAGCGCCCGGGTTGAAGTGAATTTCGATACTGAAGGCAGCAGCAAGTGGTTGGTCCTGCAATACGCCAATCTCCAGCTGATGTAACGGCACGCGGATACAGCGACAGGAAGGGACACGATAATTATGGCGGCATCCTCCTTTGAGCGGCGCTTCTCACCGCTGATTATATTGCTGCTGGTGGCGGCCCTGGTGGTGACGATCGGGCTGTGGGCCAGCGGGCGCGCGGCGCAGCACAGTATAAACACCGGGGTTGCCGGGACCGCGGTGGGGGACGAACACTTCGAGTGGAAGATGGTTACCACCTGGCCCAAGAACTTTCCGGGCCTGGGATCCGCCGCCGAAAATTTCGCCCGCTACATGGACGAGATGAGCGGCGGGCGCCTGCAAGTGCACGTCTATGGAGCCGGGGAAATCGTGCCGGCGTTCGAGGTATTCGACGCGGTGTCCCAGGGCGTGGCGGACGCCGGCCATGGCGCCGCCTATTACTGGAAGGGCAAGATTCCCTCCTCGGTGTTCTTCACCGCCGTGCCCTTTGGCCTCAACGCCCAGGAAATAAACGGCTGGCTGCATTACGGCGGCGGCCTGGAACTGTGGCGCGAGGCCTATGCCCCGTTCAATATCATCCCTTTCGCCGGCGGCAATACCGGTGTGCAGATGGCCGGCTGGTTCAACCGGGAAATCAACTCCATTGCCGACCTGCAGGGCCTGAAAATGCGCATTCCCGGCCTGGCGGGCGATGTGTTTGCGGAGGCCGGCGGCACGGCGGTACGCATACCGGGCGGAGAGCTCTACACCTCGCTGCAGACCGGCGTGATCGATGCCACGGAATGGGTGGGACCCTACAACGATCTCGCCCTGGGGCTGCACGAGGTGGCGAAATATTATTACTATCCCGGCTGGCACGAGCCCGGCTCCATGTTGGAACTTATCGTCAACAAGGATTCTTTCGAGGCCCTGCCGGCGGACCTGCAGGCCATGGTCACCGTGGCGGCCAGGGCGGCCAACCAGGATATGCTGGATGAGTTTACCGCGCGCAACAACGCCGCCCTGCAGGACCTGGTGAAGAACCACGGCGTGCAATTGCGGCGCCTGCCGGACGATGTATTGCAGGCCCTTTACCAGGGTAGCGAGAAAGCCATGCGCGAACTGGTTGCCGAAGACCCCATGGCGGCCAGGGTGTATGAATCCTACAAGTCTTTCTACGATGGCGCCCGGGAATACCACCACATTTCAGAGCAGGCCTATATCAATGCCCGCGACGTGGTAATCGATGGGCGGGGCGACGCGGCTGAGTAGCCGCTCAGGTCTGGATCGCCCGGGTGCGCCCGGACTGGTCGATGGCCACGAATACGAACTCGCCCTCGGTCACTTTCAACGGCTCGCCGTCGTGGGGTGAGTTGATCCACACCTCCACCATGATGCGGACGGAACTGCGCCCGATTTCCAGTACATCGCAATAGCAGGAGACCACTGCGCCAACGTGCACCGGGGTGAGGAACGCCATGCCGTCGACCGCCACGGTGGCGACGCGTCCCCGGGCGACTTCGCTGGCGGTAATCATGCCCGCGATATCCATCTGGGATAGCAACCAGCCCCCGAAAATATCGCCGTTGGCGTTGGTGTCCTTGGGCATTGCCACAGTCTGCAGGGCGAGATCACCCTGTGGCACCGGGGCACTGTCAATGTCGTTCATGTGATCAACCCGCTCGAGTGTTGCTCTGTGTGGATCAGCCCTTCAACAGGCCGGGTAGCCAGGTGGCCATGGCCGGCCAGTACCACAGGGCCACCATGGCGAGAATCTGGATGAGTATAAAGGGTACCACTCCCCTGTAGATAGCACTGGTGGGCAGCGACTCCGGCGCCACCCCGCGGAGGTAGAAGAGGGCAAACCCAAAGGGCGGGGTGAGAAAGGAAGTCTGCAGGTTCATTGCCAGCATGATACCCAGCCAGATCGGGTCCACGCCCATCGCCAGCAGGATGGGCCCCACGATCGGGACCACCACGAAGGTGATTTCAATGAAATCCAGGATGAAGCCCAGCAGGAAAATCACCAGCATGACCACGAGGGTGGCCGCCGCCACTCCGCCCGGCAGGCTGTGGAAGAACTCGTGGATCAGCTCCTCCCCACCGAAGCCGCGAAATACCAGGGAAAACACCGCCGCGCCTATCAGGATCATGAATACCATCGCGGTTACCTCCATAGTGTTGACCACCACTTCCCGCATGCGCTGCCGGTTCATCTGGCCTTTGGCCAGCGCCAGCAACAGTGCTCCCGTGGCGCCTATGCCAGCAGCCTCAGTGGGGGTAGCGGCACCGAACAGTATGGAACCCAGCACTACCAGGATCAGCAGCAGCGGCGGCAACAGGCCGCGCAGGAGCTCCGCGAGGTTGGCGTGCTCGACCTCGGCCGCAGGTGCGGCATCGGGTTTCAGGCGTGCGTAGACCAGCAGGTAGATGATATAGGCGCCCACCAGCAGCAGGCCTGGAATCAGCGCCCCTATGAACAGGTCCCCCACGGAGACTGTTTTCGGGTTGAAAATGTTCATATCCAGCTGGGCGCGCTGGTAGGCGTTGGAAAGGATATCCCCCAGCAGTACCAGGGCGATGGAGGGTGGAATGATCTGGCCCAGGGTGCCCGTGGCGCAGATAGTGCCCGCCGCTAGAGAGGGCTGATAGCCGCTGCGCAGCATGCTGGGCAGTGACAGCAGCCCCATGGTGACCACGGTAGCGCCCACGATACCGGTGCTGGCTGCCAGCAACATGCCGACGACTACCACCGAGATGCCCAGGCCGCCGCGCATGCTCCCAAACAGCCTGGACATGCTCCCCAGCAGTTCCTCGGCCACCCTGGACTTTTCCAGGATCACACCCATGAGGATAAACAGGGGAACGGCTATCAGGGTGGTATTGCCGATGGTGCCGAATATGCGTCCGGGCAAGGCGGCCAGGAAGCCGGGGTCGAAATGCCCCGCCAGGATGCCCCCGGCGGCAAAGGCCAGAGCGGTGCCCGCCAGGGTGAAAGCCACCGGGTAGCCCAGCATGAGCAGCAGGCAGACCGTGGCGAACATATACAGGGAAATGTAGGCTGTCATGCGCTCGGCTCTGCCACCAGCACCAGGGTGCTGCGCAGGGTTTCGGCCAGGCCCTGCAGGAACAGGTTGACGGCCATCAGCGGCAACAGGCTTTTCAGCAGGAACACGGCGGGGATGCCGCCGGGTTCGGGGGAGGTCTCGAGTATGGCCCAGGATTCGGTGACATAGCTCCAGCTGGAGACGCCAATAAAGGCGCACAGTGGCATGAGGAACACGATCCCGCCCAGGCTGTTCACCCAGGCGCGGCCGCGCTCACTGAAGTTTCGATAGAAGATATCGACCCGCACATGGGCTTCGCTCTTCAGGGCGTAGGCGGCGCCCAGCATGAACAGGCAACCGTGCATGTAGGTAACGGCTTCCTGCGCCATGATAGAGCCGGTGTTGAAGCCGTAGCGCAGCAGCACCACGACGGTGGTGAGCAGGGCCATGGCGAGCACCAGCCAGGCCAGCAGTCGACCGCAGCGATCAGTAAAAATGTCAATGTAATGCACACAGGCGCGCAGCAGGTTCATGCGGCTAAGTCTTTTTGATTATTGGGCGGCAGAGTATCATAGCGCCCTCCCCGAGGTGAAAACTAATTCCCCCACGACCAACACGGACGCCAGCTCATGCTATCGGTCATATCTCCCGCCAAGACACTTGATTTCGAGACCGCGCCGGCCACTCGCAGAGCCACCCAGCCGCGTTTTCTCGAGCGCAGTGCCGCCCTCGTGGACGCTGCGCGAACCATGAGCCCGGACGATATCCGCGACGTGATGGGGGTGAGCGAAACAATCGCCGAATTGAACCACCGGCGCTTCATGAACTGGGCCACCCCTTTCAGCCTGGACAACGCCAGGCAGGCGCTGTTCGCCTTCCGCGGTGACGTCTACACCGGCCTGGATGCCGACAGTCTCGACAGCGCCGGACTGGGCTTTGCCCAGCGGCACCTGCGCATTCTGTCCGGCCTGTACGGCCTGCTGCGCCCGCTGGACCTGATGCAGCCCTACCGCCTGGAAATGGGCGTAAAGTTCGCCAACGGCGCAGGCAAAAACCTCTACGAATTCTGGGCAGACAGTATTGCCAGGGAACTCAGCAGGGATCTGGGCAAATCCGGTTCCAGGGTGCTGGTAAACCTGGCCTCCAACGAGTACTTCCGGGCGGTCAGGCGCGATGCCCTGGATGCCGAGGTGATTACCCCGGTGTTCAAGGACCTGAAGGGCGGCAAATACAAGATTATCAGCTTCTTCGCCAAGAGGGCCCGCGGCCAGATGGCACGTTTCATTATCGATAAGCAGATCAACGAGCCGGGGGACCTGAAGAAGTTCAGGGCCGATGGCTATCGCTACAACAAGGCCGAGTCTACCGCCAGGGAACTGGTATTCACCCGGGACGCGCCGCCCTCCGGCGGCTAGGCAGATAACCATGCCGGAGACGCTGCCTTTTTCCCAGGCCTGCGAAAACAACAAGCCGTTTATTCTCGAGGTGCTGCGGGAGCTGTTCGTCGACCGGCGCTCGGTGCTGGAAATTGCCAGCGGCACGGGCCAGCACGCCTGTCACTTTGCCGCCAACATGCCCTGGCTGCAGTGGCAGCCCACCGAGCTGGCCGCCAACCTGCCCCTGTTGCAGCCGCGCTGCGCCCGCTACGAAGGCGATAATCTGGCCGCGCCCGTCGCCCTGGATGTGCGGGACAGGCCCTGGCCGGTGCCAGTCCCCGACGCCCTGTTCAGTGCCAACAGCCTGCATATCATGCCTTTCTCCGCGGTGCGGAGCCTGTTCGCGGCGCTGGGTGAAGACGCCGGGCATGATGTGGTGCTGGCGGTGTACGGCCCCTTCAATTACGGCGGGCGCTATACCAGCGAGAGCAACGCGCGCTTCGACCAGTGGCTGGCGCAGCAGCATCCGGACAGCGCCATACGCGATTTCGAGGCGGTGGACGGGCTGGCCGCGGCGGCGGGGTTTGCCCTGCAGCGGGACTATCCGATGCCGGCCAACAACCGGCTGCTGGCCTGGCGCAAGAACTGAACACGCTGCTTGCACAGCCCCTGCCGGCCGGTTGGTTGGTGAGTATTCACTCGCTTCGAAAGGGTAGCATCCCGGCGGCCGCCTGCATGTAGGCGGCGTTGTGGTCGGCTTCACTGTGGGTGAAATCGCCGACCGCGGCAGACAGGCGCGGATCGGCGATCCAGTGGTTGGAGAAGGTGGGTACCGGACGGAAACCCCGCTGGATCTTGTGTTCGCCCTGGGCGCCCGGGTCGAAGCGCTGCAGGCCATTGGCGATACAGTATTCGATACCCTGGTAGTAGCAGGCCTCGAAGTGCAGGCAATCGTATTCCCGCTCGCAACCCCAGTAGCGCCCGTAGAGCGTATCAGAGGAACGGAAGTACAGGGCTCCCGCCACCGCCCGCTCTCCCAGGTAGGCCAGCACCATCACGACCTGGTCCCCCAGGGCGGGGGCGACCTCGGTAAAAAAAGTTTCCGTCAGGTACCCGCCGTGCCCGCTGCGCTTGGCGTAAGTGAGCTGGTAGAAACGATGGAACTGGCGCCACTGCAGCGGACCTATCTCGGCCCCCTGCAGAGTTCGCAGGCTGAGGCCCTGCTCCGTCACCCGGCTCCGCTCCCGCCGCAGGCTCTTGCGCTTGCGGCTGGTAAAGCCGGCGAGGAAATCGTCGAAACTGCGGTAGCCCTGGTTGAACCAGTGAAACTGGGTGGCCACCCGCTGGTGCAGGCCCTGCTGCACCAATTGCCTGCTGACTTCCTCGGCGGGAAACAGCAGGTGCCAGGAGGAGATATCCTGGCGACGGGCGAACCGCGCGATGGCCTGCAGGGCGGCGCCCCAGACCGCGGCTGCATCGACACCGGCCCGGGTGAGCAGGCGGGGGCCGGTCGCGGGAGTGAAGGGAATGGCGCTTACCAGCTTGGGATAGTATTGCAGGCCGCTGCGCCGCCAGGCATCGGCCCAGGACCAGTCGAACACGTACTCGCCGTAGGAGTGCGATTTCAGGTACGTGGGCAGCAGCGCCTGGAGGCCGGTCTCGTCGCGCAGCAGCAGGTGACAGGGCTGCCACCCGGTATCCGCAGTGGTGCAGTCGCTGCGCTCCAGTCCGTACAGGAACTCGTGGCGGGTGAAGGGGTAGTCCGTGCCGCTGATGTTGTTCCAGCTGTCGGCTGGAACGCTGTCCAGGCTGGTGATGAACTCGGCGGTAAGGCTCATGCAGGCCTGCTCTCAGGTCCGGTAGTTGAGCACTATGCCCAGAAAAATAACCAGTCCCACCCAGTTGTTGTGGAGAAAGGCCTTGAAACAGGCGTCGCGGTCGCGCCTGCGGATGAGGTACTGGTGGTAGCAGAACAGGCCGGCCACAGCCAGCAGCGCCAACTGGTAGGAGCTGCCCAGGGCGAAAGCCTCCCCGGCGGCGTACAGCGTGAGCAGGCACAGCACCTGCAGTACCCCGATGATCAGCCGGTCGTACTCGCCGAACAGGATGGCAGTCGACTTGATGCCGACCACCAGGTCATCGTCCCGGTCCACCATGGCGTACTTGGTGTCATAAACCACTGTCCACAACAGGTTCCCCGCGTACAACAGCCACAAGGCGGCTGGCAGGTAGCCACGCTGGGCCGCGAAGGCCATGGGGATACCCCAGGAAAACGCCGCGCCCAGTGCCAGCTGGGGCAGGTGGGTGTAGCGCTTCATGAAGGGGTAGGTGGACGCCAGCAACACCGCCACCACGGAAAGCCCGATGGTGAGTTTATTGGTGAACAGCACCAGCCCAAAGGCCGCCAGCATCAGCACTGTAAACAGTATCCTGGCCTCCCTGGCCGACACGGCGCCTGTTACCAGCGGGCGGGCGCTGGTGCGCTTTACCGCGCCGTCCCAGTGGCGGTCGGCGAGGTCGTTGATGACACAACCGGCGGAGCGGGTCAGGAAGGTGCCGGCTATGAAAATGAACAGCAGGTCGTAATCGGGGACCCCTTGGGCCGCGATCCACAGTGCCCACAGGGTGGGCCACAACAACAGCAGCGTGCCGATAGGCTTGTCCAGCCTCATCAGGCGCAGCAGCGCGCTGGGTTTACTTGTTTCCGGCATGGGATAGTCTTGAAGGAGTGCGTTGGCTAGCAAGCTTACTGTGTTGGCTGCACAATTGCAGCGTCCACCTTGCCGCGTTGGCTTCTGCGCAGGCTGCCCGCGGGCTGCCAGGGTACGAAACCCTCCAGGAACACCTCGCTGACCAGTAGATCGCGGCCGCCGATGAGGAATCGGGAGCGTCTTCCCCAGGCGGGTACCGCCTGTCGCAGCGAGGGCGGCAGGTAGTGGCTGTCGCCGGTAATGCGCGCCAGCTCGAAGGGACTGCGGCGCATGCCCGGGTGCCCGAACAGGATGGATCCCAGGGATTTGTTCTGCAACTGCCGCAGGTGGCCGAGTTCACCGGCCAGGCTGGTGACGGGAAATACACTGCGGGCAAACACCACCGCCTGGCATCCCAGCATTAGCGCGACCTCGCGCACCAGTCCCCGCTGCCGCAGTGGCATGCCCAGCAGGCGGCGCTCGGAAGGCAGCGGCTGCTCCCACCGCTGTGACAGGCGCCGCACGCTGAAATCGCCCCGCTGCAGGCCCGTGAGCCGGGCTGTCAGGGATCCCTCGTCCAGCAGCCAGTAGCGCTGCCGGTGAGGCAGGCTGGCGGCATTGTACTCACCCACGGGGCGCCAGCGGGGATCGCCGGAAACATGGCGGGTTTGGTTGGGTGTTGGCATTGATCCGGTGGGTTCTGCACAGTGGTCGGGAGCTGCGAGAATGCGGCAACAGCGGCGCGCATGCAAGGCCGGGCCGGGTTCACTATATTCGCCCGGCGGGCCGATAAAGCTCTTGCACAATTAATACACAACTCTATAGTGTGGCGATCCAAATTTTCAATAATCTCCCCGGCGCGGCGCCTACAGGTCGCCCACCAAGAGACATCATGATGTGGTCGTCAATTTGACCGGGGCAGTGGCAGAGCGAGAAGTGACATGAGCAAGTGGGAATGTATTGTCTGTGGCCTGATCTACGACGAAGCGAAAGGCTGGCCCGATGACGGCATAGCCCCCGGCACCAAATGGGAAGATGTGCCGGAAGACTGGCTGTGCCCCGATTGCGGCGTGGGCAAGGAGGACTTCGAGCTGCTGGAAGAGGCGCCGGTGGACGATACTCCCCACCACGAGGAGCCGGTGGTCGACAAGGTGCATGCCCCGGTCGTGATCCTGGGCACCGGGCTGGCGGGTTATGGCCTGGCCAAGGAGTTTCGCAAGTACGACGAGAACACGCCGCTGATCCTGATCACATCGGACGATGGCCGCTCCTACTCCAAGCCCATGCTGTCCACCGGCTTCACCAAGAATCACAATGCCAACGACCTGGCCCAGCTCGATGCCGGCAGCATGGCCCGTATGCTCAAGGCCAGTGTCTGGACCATGACCCGGGTCAACGAGATCGATACCGCGCAGCAGCTTATAAAAGTGGGCGACGCCCAGACGGCCATCCACTACGGCAAGCTGGTGCTGGCGGTGGGGGCTGACGTCATCCAGCCGCCGATCGAGGGGGATGGCCTGGAGCTGGTGTACTCGGTGAACGACCTGCTGGATTACGATGATTTCCGCACCGCGGTTAAAAAGAACGATGTGAAGAAGGTCTGCCTCATAGGCGGCGGGCTTATCGGCTGCGAATTTACCAACGACTTGCTCAACGGCGGCTTCGAGGTCGAGGCGGTCGATCCCCTCGGGTATTGCCTGCCCACCCTGTTGCCTGAGCCCGCCGGCAAGGCGGTGCAGGCGGCACTGGAAGCCCAGGGCGCGAAGTTTCATTTCGGCCCGCTGGTGACTGCGGTGAACAAGGCGGACAAGGGCGTGGTGGTCAGTCTCAATGACGGCCGCAGCATCAGCGCCGACCTCGTGGTGTCCGCCGTGGGCGTGCGCCCGCGCACCGAGCTGGCCAGGGCGTCCGGCATCGAGGTCAACCGGGGTATCGTCACCAACCGCCTGCTGGAAACCAGCGCGCCCAACGTGTATGCCCTGGGCGACTGCGCCGAGGTGAATGGCCATGTGCTGGTTTACGTGGCACCCCTGGTGGCCGCGGCCCGCGCCCTGGGCAAGACCCTGGCGGGCGAGCCCACCGAGGTCAGCTATCCGGCGATGCCGGTGACCATCAAGACCCCCACCTGCCCGGTGGTCGTGGCCCCACCGCCGCCCGGTATCGCCGGCGCCTGGGATATCGAGGCCGACGGCAACAACGTCAAGGCCGAGTTCCGCGACGCGGCCGGTCGCCTGCTGGGCTTTGCCCTCACCGGCGACGCCACCCGCGAAAAGATGACCCTGCAGAAAGAACTGCCGGCCATCATGGCCTGATGGCGGCCGAGCGCGGCAAGCCCGCCGCCGCGGAGGCGGTGGCGGGTCGCATCCGCGCCTGGCTTGACCAGTTTGTCATCGGCCTGAATCTCTGTCCCTTCGCGCGCCCCCTGCAGGGCGCGAACACGCTGCGCATTGCAATCTGCCCCGAGCGTTCCCCCGAGGCCTTGCGGCGGGCCTTCCTGTGGGAACTGGACCTGCTGCAGCGCAGCGCCGAGTCGGAGATCGCCACCACCCTGCTGGCCTTTCCCGCAGCCCTGGAAGAGTTTGAGGATTATCTCGATTTTCTCGAGGAGGCCCAGCAACTGCTGGCGGCCGCGGGACTGGAAGGCGTGGTACAACTGGCCAGCTTCCACCCTCACTACCAGTTCGCCGGCGAGGCGCCGGGCGCCGCCAGCCACTACAGCAACCGCTCACCCTATCCGCTGATTCACCTGCTGCGGGAGGAGATGCTGAGCCGGGTGCTGGCCGATGACGCGGACCCCGAGGCCATACCCGCCCGCAATGTGGCCACCCTGGACGCCATAGGCAGCGACGAGCTGGCCCGTCGCTGGCGCGACCTCTAGGGAGTATCTCTGCCGGGGACTGGCGCAGCGGCGCCAGCCACAGTTTGCGCGCCTATACCTCCGCGAACTGCTGCTTGCTGCCGGTCCAGCGCTGGATCAGGGGCGCGGCCAGCTCGGGGTGGTGCCGGTGTATCTCTGCGGCGATCGCTGCCACCTGGTCCAGCAGGTGATTGTGGGCCGGCAGTTCGGCGATGCGGAACTCCATCAACCCGGTTTGCCGGGTGCCCAGCACCTCGCCGGGGCCGCGCAGTTCCAGGTCTTTTTCCGCGATATAGAAGCCGTCGTTGCTGTCCCGCAGGGCGACCAGGCGCTCCTGGCCGTTGCGTGACAGCGGCCCCTGGTACAGCAGCACGCAGTGGCTGGCATCCCGGCCGCGCCCGACGCGACCGCGCAACTGGTGTAACTGGGCGAGGCCCAGGCGCTCGGGGTTCTCGATAATCATCAGGCTGGCATTGGGGACATCCACGCCCACCTCGATTACCGTAGTGGCCACCAGCAGGGCGGTGTCCCCGGCCTTGAAGGCCGCCATCGCCGCATCCTTCTCCGCCGGCTTCATGCGCCCGTGGATCAGGCCGATACCGAGCTGCGGCAGGGCCAGTTGCAGCTCGGCAGCCGTGGCCTCCGCGGCCTGGGCCTGCAGGGCATCGCTCTCCTCGATGAGGGTACACACCCAGTAGGCCTGGCGCCCCTCGCCACAGGCCGCCGCCACCCGCTCTACCACCTGCTGTCGACGGCCGCTGTCGATCAGCACCGTGGTTACGGGTTTGCGCCCCGGGGGCAGTTCATCGATGACCGAGCAGTCCAGGTCGGCGTAGGCCACCATGGAGAGGGTGCGGGGAATAGGGGTGGCAGTCATCACCAGCTGGTGGGCCCTGCCCTGGCCAGGGTCGGCTTTCCCGGTCAGGGCCAGGCGCTGGTGAACCCCGAAACGATGTTGCTCGTCCACGATCACCAGCCCCAGGCGATTGAAGGCGACGTCCTGCTGGAACAGGGCGTGGGTGCCTATGACCAGCCCGGCCTCGCCGGTGGCGATGCGCTGCAACGCGGCCTCCCGCTTCCTGCCCTTGGTGCGGCCGCTGAGCCATTCCATGGCGATGCCCAGGGGTTCGAACCAGGTTTCGAAGCTTCTCCAGTGCTGTTCCGCCAGAATTTCGGTGGGGGCCATGATCGCCACCTGGAAACCGCAGGCCAGGGCCTGCAGGGCCGCTCCGGCTGCGACCAGGGTCTTGCCGGAACCCACGTCTCCCTGCACCAGGCGCAACATGGGCCGGGGCCTGGCCAGGTCCGCGGCGATCTCACCCAGCACCCGCAGTTGGGCGCCGGTGGGCGCAAAGGGCAGGGAGGCGAGGAACCTGGCCTGCACGGACTCATCGGCGGCCAGCGGCGGGGCCCCGGCAGCCTGTTGTTGCTGCCGCAACTGCTGCAGGGAGAGGTTATGGGCCACCAGTTCCTCCAGTGCCAGGCGCTGCTGGGCCGGGTGCTGGCCGTCCCGCAGCTGCTGCTGGGGCGCGTCCGGCGGCGGCGCGTGCAGGTACTGCAGGGCCCTTGCCAGGTCGTAGGGGTTGTGCCCTGCGGGCAGCAGGTCCCGGGGTGGCAAACGCCGCAGCCGGGCCAGGGCCTGGCCGCAGAGATTGCGCCACTGGCTCTGGCCGATGCCGGCCGTGGTGGGATAGATGGGGGTGAGGCATTGTTCCACCAGCTGATCTCCCTCGCGTATCGCGCTGTACTCGGGGTGGAACATTTCCAGGCCGCTGCTGCCGCGCCGCACCTGGCCGAAGCAGCGCAGGCGGGTCCCGCTTGCCAGGCCGCTCTTCTGGGCTGCGGAAAAGTGAAAGAAGCGCAGGGTGAGGGTGCCGCTGCCGTCCTGGATGCGCGCCACCAGGCTGCGCCGCTTGCCGAATACGATATCGGCGGCGCGCACCTCGCCCTCGATAACAACATCCGCGCCCTCCCGCGCAGCGGCGATGGGGGTGACCCGGGTGCGATCCTGGTAGCGCAGGGGCAGGTGAAACAGCAGGTCCTCCACCTGGTGCACGCCGTACTCGGCCAGCCTGGCGGCCAGTTTGGGGCCCACCCCGCGCAACTCCCGCACGGGCATGCTGGCGATACTGGACACTACTTCAGGGCGTCGATGAGCATGTCGATAGCCTGGTGCCGGGGATAGCTGGCGCGCCAGGCCAGGGCGATGGTTCGCTGTGGCACAGGGTCGGCGAAGGGCTTTACCAGCAGGTGGTGGCGGCCGTACTGGGCGGTGTCGGCAGCCGACTTGGGCAGGATGGTAATACCCAGGCCACTTGCCACCATGTGTTTGAGGGTCTCCAGCGAGCTGCCTTCCAGTACCGACAGGCCCCGGGCGTAGCTGTCGGTGATCGCCTGCTGCAGGCCGGGGCAGGCCTCCAGCACCTGGTCGCGAAAGCAGTGCCCCTCGCCCAGCAGCAATACCCGGTGCCGGGCCAGCTCGGCCGGGTCGATCCGGGCGTGCCCTGCCAGGGGGTGGTCCTCGGGCATCAGCACCACGAAGGGCTCCTCGTATACCCCCCGGGTGACAACGTCCGGCTCAGTGAAGGGCAGGGCGACAAAAATGGCATCCAGCTGGCCGCTGGCGAGCTTGCCGCGCAGGTTTGCGGTGTAGCTTTCATCGATGTACAAGGGCATTTGCGGCGCCAGTTTTTGCAGCCGGGTGACCAGTCGCGGGAACAGGTAGGGCCCCACCGTGTAGATGGCGCCCACCGCCAGTACGCTGCCCAGGGGATCCTTGCCGGCCTCCGCCAGGCTGATTAGATTGTGGCTTTCCTGCAGCACGGTGCGGGCCTGCGCGATGATGCGTTCGCCAACCGGGGTGGCCGATACCTTGTGGCGGGAGCGCTCGAACAGTGGCACTCCCAGCTCCTCCTCCAGTTTCTTGACGGCGATACTCAGGGTGGGCTGGCTCACATTGCACTGCTCGGCCGCTTTGCGGAAGTGCCCTGTCTCGCGCAGTGCGACTATATAACGCAGTTCTGTCAGGGTCATGGTGAGCGCTTCTCGGTCTGGCTGCGTATAGTGTAACCATTGAGGGAAAGCATTATGAAGCGCAATTCCGTTCTATTTGTGGGCTGCGGCGACCTGGGCATTCGCACCGGCAGGATCCTGTTGGAACAGGGCTGGCTGGTGACCGGTGCGCGCCGGGACCCCGCACAGCTGCCGCCGGGTTTTGCGGGCATCGCCGTGGATTACACCGCCGCCGGCAGCCTGGATTTCCTGGGAGAGTCCCGGCCGGATTTCGTGGTGGCCTCCTTCAACCCCAGCGACCGCAGCGTGGAGGGTTATCGCAGGGGGTTTACCCAGGCAGCGCAGAACCTGCTGGCGGGCCTGGGCGACCACCGCCCGGCGGGGATCCTGATGGTATCCAGCACCCGGGTGTTTGCCGAGCGCGCCGGGGGCTGGGTGGACGAGGACAGCCCGCTGGCCGGCGACGACCCCAGGGCGCTGGCCATCATCGAGGCGGAACAGGCGCTGCGGCAATCACCCCACCCGGTTTGCGTGCTGCGCTGCGCCGGGATTTACGGTGCCCCGGACGGGCGCCTGCTGAACAAGGTCAGGCGCGGTGAATGGGGGGCCGGGCAGGCGCTGCGTTATGGCAACCGGATACACCGGGATGACTGTGCCGGCTTCATGGCCTACCTGCTGGCAGCCACGGCGGCGGGCGACCAGCTGGCCCCGGTGTATATAGGGGCGGACGACCTGCCGGCCCCGCAGGCCGAGGTGGAGTGTTGGCTGGCGCAGCGGCTGGGGCTGCCGCGCAACCCGCAGTGGACTCCCGACTCGACTGCGGAGGCCTTTAGTATAGGGCACAAGCGCTGTAGTAACCGCTTACTTCATGCCAGCGGTTACCGGCTGTTATACCCTGATTATCGCAGTGGCTATGAGGCGGTGCTGGCTGGCGCCTAGATGACCAGTATCGCCTCGACCTCGATGTCCACGCCCTTGGGCAGGGCGGCGACCTGCACGCAGGCCCGGGCGGGATACGGCTCGCTCAGGAAGCTCGCCATCACCTCGTTGACGGCGCCGAAGTACTCCAGGTTGGTCAGGGAGATATTGATTTTCACAGCCTGGTCCAGGCTGCCCCCGGCCGCCCTGGCCACCGCCGCCAGGTTCCTGAAGACCTGGGTGGCCTGGTCCCTGATATCCCCCGTGACCAGCTCCATGGTACCCGGTACCAGGGGAATCTGGCCGGACAGCCAGACGGTGTTGCCCACCTTGATGGCCTGGGAATAGGGACCTATTGCCTCGGGTGCGCCCGGGGTGGATATAACGGCTCGGTTGCTCACGGCAGCTCTCCTGCGGCTTGGGGTGGAGGGTAGTGCTCAGTTCTTGATACGAATGACCTTGCGCACCGAGTTGATGGTGCGCAGGCGTTTCATGATATTGGCCAGGTGCAACCGGTTGTGCACCAGGATTTCCAGGTCGACATAGGTGAACTGGTAGTCCTTGTCGTCGGTGGAGATCTTCTCGATGTTGACGCCCATGCTGTTGATGCGGGTGGCGATCACGGCAATCATGCCGCGGCGATTCTCCACTTCGATGCGCAGTTCGACCGCGTATTCCCCCTCCACGTCATCGTCCCAGCGCAGGGCGACCAGGCGCTCGCTTTTCTCCCGCATGTCCGCGAGGTTCTTGCAGCGCTCCCGATGCACCACCACGCCTTTTTCCGAACTCAGGTAGCCTTCTATGGGGTCGCCCGGGATGGGGTGGCAGCACCTGGCATAGCTGACCATGAACCCCTCGGTGCCGCGAATCGCCACCGGCAGGGCGTCGTCCGTCGCCCGGGCGGGATCGCCATCCAACTGGCCCAGCAACTGCTGGGCGGTAATGGCGGGCAGGCGATTGCCGCGCGCTATCTGGTCGAGCAGGTCGTCCAGTTCGTCGTAGTGGTGCCGCTGCAGGTAGTCGCTGAGCCGCTGCTCCGGTATCTGCTCCAGGCTGGTGTCGAACACGCCCAGGGCGCGCTCCAGCAGCCGCCGGCCCAGGGCCACCGAATCCTCCCGGGTCTGGTGCTTGAGGAAATGCCGGATATTGGTGCGGGCCTTGGCCGATACGGCGTAGTTGAACCAGGAGGGGTTGGGGCTGGCGCCGGGCGCGGTGATGATTTCCACGGTCTCGCCACTTTGCAGCGGTTCCGACAGGGGCGCGAGGCGGCGATTGATGCGGCAGGCGACACAGCTGTTGCCCACGTCAGTGTGCACCGCATAGGCAAAATCCACGGCGGTGGCGCCCCGGGGCAGCTCCAGGATCCGGCCCTTGGGGGTGAACACGTAAATCTCGTCCGGGAACAGGTCGATCTTGACGTGCTCGATGAACTCCAGCGAGTTGCCCGCGCGCTGCTGCATCTCCAGCAGGCCCTGTACCCACTCCCGGGCGCGTGTGTGGCTGCCGTTGGCGGACTGGCCGTCACTCTTGTACAGCCAGTGCGCGGCGATGCCGTTGTTGGCCATGGCCTCCATTTCCCGGGTGCGTATCTGGATTTCGATGGGCACCCCGTGCATGCCCATCAGCACCGTGTGCAGGGACTGGTAGCCATTGGCCTTGGGGATGGCGATATAGTCCTTGAACTCGCCGGGCACCGGCTTATAGAGACTGTGTATGCAGCCCAGCACGCGATAGCAGGTATCCACCGAGTCGACGATGATGCGAAAGGCGTAGATGTCCATGATCTCCGCAAAGGACTTGCGCTTGGACTTCATCTTCTTGTAGATGCTGTACAGGTGTTTTTCCCTGCCCACCACTTCCACCTCGTGGCCTTCCTGCTCCAGGGTGGTTTCGATCTGGTGGCGAATCTTGTCCACCAGCTCCTTGCGATGACCGCGGGCGCTGCGCAGCGCCGCGTCGATGCGCCGGGCGCGCATGGGGTAGAGGGCGTTGAAGCCCAGGTCCTCGAACTCCATGCGCACGCTGTTCATGCCCAGGCGCATGGCGATGGGGGCGTAGATATCCAGTGTTTCCCGGGCGATGCGCCGGGCCTTGGCCGATTGCAGTACTCCCAGGGTGCGCATATTGTGGAGCCGGTCGGCCAGCTTGACCAGGATGACGCGAATATCCCTGGCCATGGCCAGGGCCATTTTCTGGAAGTTCTCGGCCTGTTTTTCCTCGAGGGTCTCGAACTCCATCTGGGTGAGCTTGCTGACGCCGTCCACCAGCTCCGCCACGGTGGGCCCGAACTGTTTGCCGATGGCGCTCTTGGGGATGCCGGTATCCTCTATGACATCGTGCAGCATGGCAGCCATCAGTGACTGGTGATCCATGTGCATATCGGCAAGAATGCCGGCGACGGCCAGCGGGTGGGTGACGTAATCCTCGCCGCTGCGGCGAACCTGGCCGAAGTGGGCCTGTTCGGCAAAGAAGTAGGCCCGTTTTACGTTGTTGGTCTGCTCGGGATTGAGATAACTGCGGAGCGTGGAGTCGAGGGCATCAATGGTATGCATGATTTACGGTTACGACCCTCCGACGTGCCCGCGGGCGTTACAGGGCCTCGCTGGCCTCCATGACATCAGCCAGCTCCTGCTCGGCGTCCAGTTCGTCCTCGCGGGTGAGGATATCGGGGGTGATATGCCCCTCGGCGATCTCGCGCAGGGCGATAACGGTGGGCTTGTCGGACTCTTCCTGTACCATCGGGTCCTTGCCGCCGGTGGCCATTTGCCGGGCGCGCTTGCTGGCAACCATCACCAGTTCGAAGCGGTTGGCGACATTTTCCAGACAATCTTCAACGGTTACACGTGCCATTGCTGCTTACTTCCCATATCGAATGTGCCCGCTGCCGGAGCCTGGGCCCCGCCGGCACTGGTTTAGTTTAAAGAGGAGCCCGCTCCGGCGCCACAGACGGCGCCTGGCTCCCTGCCGGACCTATGCGGCGCTGCCGGCGGAACCGCGAATTATACCTCGATTACCCGGGTCCCAGTCCAGCGTGAATAATCACCGCAGCAACTCCTCCAGCAGCGGCGCCAGCACCTGCTGCTGGCGGTCCAGGCGCAAGCGCTGGCAGCTGACGATGGCCTGCAGCTCCTGCAGGGCCTGTGCGAAATCGCTGTTCACCACCAGGAAGTCGCTTTCGACGTAATGCGACATTTCCTCGACTGCCTCGGCAGCGCGGGCCGCAATGATGGCACTGTCGTCCTGGCCGCGGGCGGTCAGGCGCTGGATCAGGGTTTCCCGTGAGGGCGGCAGGATGAAAATAGCCTGGGTTTCCGGCATCAGTCTTTTCACCTGGCGGGCCCCCTGCCAGTCGATTTCCAGGATCACATCGGTGCCGGCGACCAGTTGTTGCTCCACCCAGGCCTGGGAGGTGCCGTAGTAGTTGCCGAAAACCTGGGCATGCTCGAGAAATTCCGCGCGCTCCAGCATCCGGGTGAAGGTATTTTCATCCACGAAGTGGTAATTGATGCCGTCTTCTTCCCCCGGTCGCATGGGCCGGGTGGTGTGGGAGACGGAGACCCGCAGGTTGAGGGTGCGCTCGATCAGGGCGTTGACCAGACTGGTCTTGCCCGCGCCGGAAGGAGCGGAGACGGTATAGAGGGTGCCGGTGGTTGTCATGGGGGTCCTGTTGCGGCTGCGCCTGTGTTATTCGATATTCTGGATCTGCTCGCGCATCTGCTCTATCAGCACTTTCAGGCCGACCGCGTTCTGCGTGGTACTGCTGGCGATGGACTTGGAGGACAGGGTGTTGGCCTCCCGGTTGAGCTCCTGCATCAGGAAGTCCAGGCGGCGCCCGCAGGGGCCTCCCTTTTCCAGGGTATGGCGAACTTCCTCCACATGGGCCTCCAGGCGGTCCAGCTCCTCATCCACATCGGCTTTCTGGGCCAGGTGAACCAGCTCCTGCTCCAGTCGGTTGCTGTCGATTTCGGCGTTCAGCTCCTCGATACGTGCGACTATTCGGTCGTGCTGGTGTTGCAGCAGGGCCGGCAACAGCTTGCGGGTGTCGGCCACTGCCGCCTCGACCTGCTGCAGGCGGTCGAGTACCAGGGCGGCCAGTTTCCGGCCCTCGCGCCTGCGGGTTTCGCGCAATTCCTCCAGGGTTCGGGCGAACAGTGCGGCGGCGGCCTTCTGCAGTTCTTCCTCTGAGCCCTGAACGGCGGTGCAGATGCCGGGAAACTGCAGAATTTCCAGCGCGGTGGGCGCGGCCAGCGAGGGCATTTTTTCGCTGACTGCCCGGGTCGCCGCCAGCAGCTTGTCCAGCTGCTCGCTATTCACCTGCAGCTCGACATGCTGTGAGGAGTGCCCCTGCAGCCGTATCAGGCAGTCCAGTTTGCCGCGAGCCAGGGCCTTGCCCGCCTGTTCCCGCAGCGCCGGCTCCAGGGCGCGCAGTGAGTCCGGCAGCTTGAAGCTGCAATCAAGGTAGCGGTGATTGACCGAGCGCAGCTCGACGGTGAGGACCCCCTCGTCGGTGGTGTCGCTCTCCCGCGCAAAGGCAGTCATGCTGTGAATCATGTGGTTCCATGGGTGGTCTGCGAGGGCGTTGAGTGTAGCAGCTTGTCCCGGGTGCTTACAGGGCGCCAGGGGCGGGTATGCCTGCCCCCGGGGGGCCGGCTCGCGTATACTGCGCGCACAATCCAGCGGAGTAGATTTAATGCAGAGACCAAGTGGCCGTGCTCCCGCGCAGTTGCGGGATATCAACATCGATCGCCATTTTACCCGGCACGCAGAGGGCTCGGTGCTGGTTTCCTTCGGCCATACCCGGGTAATCTGCACCGCTTCGGTGGAGCAGGGTGTACCGCGCTTTATGCGGGGCCAGGGCCGCGGCTGGGTGACCGCGGAGTACGGCATGCTGCCGCGCTCCACCGGCAGTCGCATGGCGCGGGAGGCCGCGCGGGGCAAGCAGGGTGGGCGCACGGTGGAAATCCAGCGCCTCATCGGGCGCTCCCTGCGAGCGGCGGTGGACCTTGGCAAGCTGGGGGAGAACACTATCACCATTGACTGCGATGTCATCCAGGCGGATGGCGGCACCCGCACTGCGGCCATAACCGGGGCCTGTGTTGCCCTGGTGGACGCCATCAATTTCCTGCAGCGCAAGAAGCTGATTACCGGCGACCCGCTGCTGCAGATGGTGGCCTCGGTGTCGGTTGGAATTTACCAGGGGGTGCCCGTGCTGGATCTGGACTACCCCGAAGACTCCGGCGCGGACACGGATATGAATGTGATCATGGGTGAGTCCGGTGGCTTCATCGAGGTGCAGGGCACTGCCGAGGGTGCGCCGTTTGCCCGGCGGGAACTCGATGCCATGCTGGACCTGGCTGCCGAGGGCATCAATCAGCTGATCGCCAGGCAGAAAGCCGCGCTGGCGTCCTGATGCCCGGAGCCGCCGGCGGGCGCCCCGGCCTCAGACCTCCAGATCGTAATCCATGATGACGGGAGCATGGCTGGAAAAAATTTTACTGGTGTAGATGGCGCCGTACTCCACCGTATATTGCAGGCCCTTGGAAATGACATGGAAATCGGTGCGCCAGCCATTTTCCTCGCGGCCGCCATCGGGCCACCAGCTGAACTCGTCGTGGTCGGAGTTGATTTCCCGGAACGCATCCACATAGCCTGACTCATACAGCTCATTCATCCACTGGCGCTCCTCCGCGAGGAAGCCGGGGATGTTGCTGTTGTTATCGGTGTCCTGCACGTCCGCCGGGGTGTGGGCCAGGTGCCAGTTACCGCAAATGACGAATTCCCGGCGCTTGTTGCGCACTTTCTGCAGGTGCGCCGCCAGCAGTTCATAGAATTCGTTCTTGCGCGCCAGTTGCTCCGCGTTACCTGGCTCTGCATAGGGGGCCAGCAGGCAGCCTACGCTGAGGTTCTCATAGTCGGCCTGGATATAGCGGCCTTCCATGTCAAAATCGGCGAAGCCCAGCCCGGTCATGATCGCCTTGGGCAATTTGCGACAGTAGATAGCAACCCCGTTTGCCTTGCCGTCAATATCGTCGAGGAAGTAGGCGTTGTAATCCTGGGGAAAGTAGACGTTATCCTGCAGGTCGTACTCGGAGCAGCGCAAATCCTGCACGCAAACAAAATCGGCGTCCTGCTCTGCCAGCCAGTCGTAGAACCCTTTTGACGCGGCATTGATAAGGCCGTCAGCACTAAAACTGATAATTCTCATTCATGGCTCCTGCCAATGAGAGCGTGTATGATTAGCAGCCCGCAGCAGACCTGGCCTGCGCCAGTCCGGTGGGTCGCTCGGGTACAAATCTATCCACAGATAACCGCAGGACAGGCCGCTTCTGGTTGTAATACCCGCCGGCGGCGGGATCAACCCCCCGTTGGGCTATTTGGTGAGCGTGCGTCCGGACGAGCCAGCATTTTATACGCTGGTTTTGCGGAATACAAAGCCTGATCCAAGGAGTCCTCACCGCAATGCTGCCCTACCAGATTGAATTCATTAACCTTGCGCGCCAGCACGATGTGCTGAAATTTGGCGAATTTACCCTCAAATCCGGCCGTTTGAGCCCCTATTTCTTCAATGCTGGCGCCTTCGCCTGTGGCGAGGCGCTTGCGGCCCTGGGCCGCTGTTACGCCCGCCGGATCGTCGATTCAGGGCTGCAGTTCGATATTTTGCTGGGCCCGGCCTACAAGGGCATTCCCCTGGCCACCGCCACGGCCATCGCCCTGGCGGATAACCACGACATCAATGTGCCCTTCGCCTACAACCGCAAGGAGGCCAAGAGCCATGGCGAGGGGGGTGTGTTGGTGGGGGCCCCGTTGCAGGGGCGGGTGCTGGTGATCGACGATGTCATCACCGCCGGCACAGCGGTGCGCGAAGTCATTGCCATGATCGAGGCCGCGGGCGCTCGCCTGGCCGGTGTCGCGGTCGGCCTCAATCGCCAGGAGCGCGGCGAGGGCGAGCGCTCCGCCATTCAGGAGGTGGAGGAGGAGTACGGCGTCCCGGTGCTGAGCATAATCGACATGGAACACATTATCGCCTACCTGGAGGACGCAGATGTGGCGCCGACCGACCTGCTGGAGGCCATGAAGGCCTATCGCGACAGGTATGGCGTCTGACTTGTTAGGAACATGCCCAGCCTCTATATTAGGGCTATGAAGCCCAGATACTGTTCCGTGTCCGCCCTGGTGGCCGCCCTCCTGTTGCAGGCGATGGCGCCGGCTGCCGAATCCGCCAACCTCTATCGTTATACCAACGACGAGGGCAACGTGGTCGTGGACTATCAGGTGCCGACCAAGTACGTAGCCCAGGGCTACGAGGTGCTGAACATGGAGGGGGTGGTGCTGGAGGTGGTGCCGCGCCAGCTGACCGAAGAGGAAAAGCAAGTACTCAATGCCCAGCAGGAGCTTGAAGAGGCCGCCCGGGCCGAGCAGGAGCGCCTGAAGGAGTGGGACGAGTCGCTGTTGTTGCGCTACAGCACGATTGCCGATATCGAGGCGGCCGAGGAGCGGGCCCTGCGCGACTTGCGGATACGCATGAGTATCCTCAAGGGCAACAAACGCTCCCTCAAGCAGCAGGTGGAGAATTACCAGGCCCAGGCTGCGGACCTGGAGCGCCGCGGCCAGGAGGTCGATGTTGCCCGCCTGGTTGCCATAGAGGACATCCAGGCCGAGATAGAGACCACGGATCGCTCAATCAATGAGCGGGCGCGGGAGATCGAGGAGGTGGAGCGGGCCTACCAGCGCGACAAGGACCGATTCAGGATGCTGCTGGAAGTGGTCGAGTTGCGCAAGACCCTGCTGGCCAAGCAGCAGGAAGAGCGCAACAAGGAGAAGCGCTCCGACCCGCGCCGCTAGCCAACCAGGGTGTTGGTTTCGCCCGGCCGGGCCTGGCCCGGCAAGGGCTGGGCTATTGCCTCCCGGAAAAAGCCGCACATCAACAATTCCCACTGCTGCGCCCAATCGGCCGTTGGCGAGCGCTGGAAACCGCTGCGCACATACTGCGATATTCGCCCCTCTGCCGAGGCCATAAGCAGGTTGGCCGCCGCCGGCAGGGGTATGACGGGGCGCAGTCCCTCACGCATTTCCGCCTCCCGGATCACCTGCTTCAGCTGGGTCTCGAAGCGATCAAACAGCTGCGCCACCCGGTGATGCAGGCGTTCGGTTTCCCCCGCCAGCGCGTCACCGGTGAGGATGCGGGTGATGCCCGGGTTGCGGTCGGTAAAGGCCAGCAACAACAGCAGCATCTTCTCGCAGCGCAGGGTCGCGGTGGGCTCCTCGTTGAGAATGATCTTGATGCGGCTGAACAGCGTGTCCTCGATGAACTCGATCAATCCTTCGAACATTTTGGATTTGCTGGGGAAATGTCTGTACAGGGCGGCCTCGGAGACGCCTACCTGGCGTGCCAGCCCCGCGGTGGTTATGCGATCGCCCGGGTTGGCTTCCAGCATCTGGGCTAGCGCTTCCAGGATTTGCTGACGCCGTTGTGAGTTTCTGGGGGGCATGAAGGACCACAGTCTGTCGCGTTGTAGGCAATGCTAGCGATTACCCGGCAAGGCTGCAATAAATCTCTACGTAATGAAGGGAGATATTTCCTGTTACGCGCCCGCCAGGCGCCGGTCGGTGATCAATGTGCCGATGCCTTCGTGGGTGAAAGTCTCCAGCAGCACCGCATGGGGGACACGGCCATCTATGATATGGGCGCTGGCGACTCCGGATTTCACCGCATCCAGGGCGCAGCCGATTTTGGGCAGCATGCCGCCGGAGATCGTGCCGTCGGCAATGAGCGCATCCACCTGCCTGGTGCTCAGGCCGGTCAGTACCTGGCCCTGCCTGTCCAGCAGCCCCGACACGTTGGTCAGCAGCATCAGCTTTTCCGCCTGCAGTACCTGGGCGAGCTTGCCGGCGACGAGATCGGCATTGATATTGTAGGTGCAGCCCTCGGCATCGGCGCCTATGGGGGCGATGACGGGGATGAAATTGCTGCCCAGGATTACCTGCAGCACCTCGGTGTCGATCTGTTCGACCTCGCCGACATGTCCGATGTCGATGATTTCCGAGGCGTTCAGCTCCTCGCTGTGGCGGGTCACGGTGAGTTTGCGGGCGCGTATCAGCTGGCCGTCCTTGCCGCTGACGCCTATGGCCTTACCGCCATTGCGGTTGATGGAAGCCACGATCTCCTTGTTGACACTGCCGCCCAGCACCATCTCCACCACATCCATGGTCTGCGCGTCGGTCACCCGCATGCCGTTGACGAACTCGGTGTGGATGTTGAGCTTGGCCAGCAATGCGCCGATCTGGGGTCCGCCGCCATGGACCACCACGGGGTTCATGCCCACCAGTTTCATAAGCACCACGTCCCGGGCGAAGCTCTCGTGTAGCGCCGGATCGACCATGGCATTGCCGCCGAATTTCACCACGATAGTCTTGCCGGTAAAGCGCTGGATGTAAGGCAGCGCCTCGGTGAGCACTTTGGCGATATTGAGGGCTGCTTCCTTGTTGAGTGACATTGTCCTGACCTGTGGTTATACGGCTTACTGGCCGTGCTGGTAATCCAGTTCCAGACTGGGTTCGACCAGGGAAAGCTGGGCGTGGAATTCGGCGATGATGGCCTCCAGGGCCTCCTCGTCGTCTGCCTCGAAACGCGCGGTCAGCGCGGGGCTGGTGTTGGAGGCCCGCACCAGGCCCCAGCCCTCGGCGAAGTCGACTCTTATGCCGTCCATGGTATTGACCTTGCCCGAGGAGAAATCGGCGTTCCTGACGATTTTCTCCATCAACTGGAACTTCTCACGCTCGTCCACGGGGATCAGGATTTCCGGGGTGCTGACGGTGGCGGGGAACTGTTCTATGGTGGTGTCCAGGCTGTCGCCATGGGTGCTCAGAATCTCGGCGAGGCGCGCGGCGGCATACATGCCGTCGTCGAAACCGTACCAGCGCTCACCGAAGAACATATGCCCCGAGAACTCCCCGCCAAGCAGGGCACCGGTCTCGGCCATCTTCTCTTTCATAAACGCGTGGCCGGTTTTCCACAGCACCGGCCGTCCGCCGTAGCGGGTGATCAGCTGGGTCAGGTTACGGCTGCATTTGACGTCGAATACCACGTCCGCGCCGGGGTTGCGCGATACCACATCTTCGGCGTAGATCATCAACAGCACGTCCGAGCGCACGACCTTGCCGCTGGAGGTGACCACGGCGAGCCTGTCGCCGTCGCCGTCGAAGGCCACCCCGAAGTCGGCCCCCTCCCGCTGGACCGCCTCGGCCAGGTCGACGAGATTGGCCTCATCGCTGGTGTCCGGGGGATGGTTGGGGAAATTGCCGTCGACCTCGCAGTACAGGGGCACCACTTCACAACCCAGCTCCTCGAACAGCTGGGGGGCGATGTCGCCGGTCACGCCATTGCTGGCGTCGATGACGATTTTCAGCGGCACGGCGATGGCGATGTCGCTCAGCACCTCCTCGGTGTAATCGGGGACCACGTTTTCGCGGATCATGCGACCGCTGCCGCTGCTGAAATTCTCATCCAGCACCCGGTCGTGTATATCCTGGATGCCACCAGCCGCGATGGTCTTCTGGTCGAGCACGATCTTCATGCCGTTGTCGTCGCCGGGATTGTGGCTGCCGGTGATCATGATGCCCGAGCGGCAATTGAGGTGGCGGGTGGCGAAGTACACCAGCGGTGTCGGCACCTGGCCTATATCGATAACATCCCGGCCGCTCTCCATCAGGGCCTTGACCAGTACCATCTTGATCCGGGGGCTGGAATTGCGGCCATCGCACCCTACGATCAGGGTCTGTTCACCCATTTCGCCGGCTATGCTGCCCACCGCCTTGCCGATCCTGGCGACCAGCTCATCGGTGAGCTCGGTGCGGGCGTCGCCGCGGATATCGTAGGCCCGGAAAATGTGGTGGGGAAAGCCCTGGGTAGGGGCTTTCCCTCCGGACTGCTTGTCGCCGCCGCCGGTGGCGAGGTCCAGGTCCAGGCCATCGTCTTCATCCAGGATCCTGGTCGACTGGAACATGGGGTTGGTCAGGTCCTGGCTCTGGCGGGGCAGGGTCTCCACCGTGGGTGTCGGCAGTTCGGTCGAGGGCGGCGCGCTGCTCTGGCGCAGGGCGCGCAGGGTGGCGCGCCGCAGTTGCTTGGCGATGGACACCAGCTGCGGGACGGCCAGTTCCAGCGGCGTCTTGAGATCGGCGGCGGAAATCACCTTGTTGATCTCGCTGTCCAGTTTGCGCGAGTACAGATACACCAGCAGGCCCATGGCGCACAGGGCTCCCAGGATGCACAGACCCATTACGGCCAGCAGAGGCGCCGGGTCTATAGTCAGCTCTTGCAGCATCAATATGGAGGGTGTGAAGGTGACCCGCCAGGTAGAGTCGGGAATGCTGGTGCTGTGGGCGTGGGGCTGGCCGTCGCCGCTGCCGGCCATGGCGATATTGTCCCGGCGCTCGATGCCGGTGGGACTGGTATATATCTGCTCCAGGGTGAACTTGCCCGCCTCGGCATCCAGGGACTTCAGCTGCTCGGACAGCAACTGGTTATCGATGGTCGCAAATACCACCGCCTGGCGATCGGTGATGCGCGGATGCTTTACCAAGGCGGCCAGCGAGGTCATCCAGCGCCCCTCGAACTGGTAGGCTTCCGGCAGGGTCTTCTTGCCTTCAGCGGTGCGCCGCACCATATCGACCTCGATATGGTTGCGCAGGCCCTGGCTGCCGCCCTCGAAATCGGCGGTGCCCATCTCACCGACCGGAATGATGCGCAAGCTGATGACCTCGGGGAAATAGTCCAGCAGCGCCTTTTCCACCAGGCCGATATCGTCGCTGGATTTACTGGCTATGGCGGACAGGGCCAGCGGTGAACCCGCGGCGCCGCGCATGCGGTCCTCCATGCGGGTGAGGAAGTGGTGGATATTGGTGGCCTGCTGGGCGGAAAAGGATTCCGCCACCCGGTCTATCTGCGCCTGCTGTACGGCGGGTTCCCGCACCATTACCAGGTAGGCAAAACCCAGAGCCATGAGCAGGAGCATGGCGACCAGGGACAAGCCGGCGATCCGGTACAGGGCGTTGGATTTGGCGACGATGCCCTGCGGGTTGCTGGTGGAAACCCGCCGCTTCCCGACCTCTTCCTTCTTCACCTGTTGTTTTTTGCGCTTCAACATCTCGCTGTGGCGTCCGCTCTTGCTGTTATACGAAGTAATGATATTACGCGGCAGGTATTACTTGAATCGACAACTGGATTTATTTGCCGGTAGCACCGTCCCGCTGGTTTCAGTTGCCCTGGGCGGCGACGCGGCCGGCGATCAACTGAATAATCTGGCGCGCCAGATTGCTCTTGCCGGTGCGCCCCAGCGCCTGTTCGCCATCCCTCCACAGCACCACGGCCTCGTTGAGTTCACTGTTAAAACCTATGGACTGGTCCGAGACATCGTTGGCGACGATCATGTCCAGTGCCTTGCGCTGCAGTTTGTCCCTGGCGTAGGTCAGCACATCGCGGGTTTCGGCGGCGAAGCCCACGGTAAAGGGGCGCTGCGCGCCGGCTGCCACCGTCGCCACGATGTCCGGGTTGCGCACCAGCTGCAGGGTGATTTCATCGGGGCCCTTCTTTATTTTCTGCTCCTGCACCGCAGCCGGCCGATAGTCGGCCACCGCCGCGCAGGCTATGAAAATATCGCACTCGGGCATCAGTTGCAGGCATTCCTCGAGCATCTGCCGGGCGCTTTCCACCGCTATGACCCGGGCCCGGTCCGGCGCGGTCAGGTGCACCGGTCCACTGACGATGGTGGTGCGGGCGCCGGCGTCCACCGCTGCCTGGGCCAGGGCATAACCCATCTTTCCCGAGCTGTGATTGGAAATGTAGCGCACCGGGTCCAGCGCCTCGCGGGTGGGCCCCGCCGTGATGACGACCCGCCGGCCCTGCAGCAGCCCGTCCTCAAACAGGTCGGCGGCGGCCCTGGCGATGACGGCGGGTTCCTCCAGGCGGCCGGGCCCGACATCGCCGCAGGCCTGCTCGCCACTGGCGGGCCCGACCAGGGCCATGCCGCGCCCGGTCAGTGCGGCGACATTTGCCGCCGTGGCCGCATCGCGCCACATCTGCTGATTCATGGCGGGGGCCAGCAGCTTGGGAGCCCTGGTGGCCAGGGCCACGGTGGTCAGCAGGTCATCGGCACGACCGGCGGCCAGCCTGGCGAGCAGGTCCGCTGTGGCGGGCGCGACCAGCAGCAGGTCGGCCCAGCGGGCCAGTTCTATGTGGCCCATGCCCTGCTCGGCCTCGGCGTCCAGCAGGTCGGTGTGCACGGGGTGCCCGGAAAGGGCCTGCAGGGTGAGCGGGGTGATGAATTCCTGGGCTCCCCGGGTCATGATGACACGGACCGTCGCACCCAGCTCCTGCAACTGCCGCACCAGCTCGGCGGATTTGTAGGCGGCGATGCCCCCGCTGACGCCCAGCAATATATTGCGATTGAATAGATGTGCCATTTGCCGGCCTGAATTGGGAAACTGGCTCAAGGGAGAGGAACCATACCACCCCGGAGGGGGTTTTGACATCGGTGCCAGACCTGAGCGGAGAGCGCGGCAATGAGTATAGCCCGATGGCAGGCGGGAGAGGGCCCCCGCGACAAGCTGCTGGCCCGCGGCACCCAGGCGCTGTCCGATGCCGAATTGCTGGCGGTGATGCTGGGCACCGGATATCGGGACTGTAGCGCCGTGCAGCTGGCGCGCGAGCTGCTGGTGGAGTTCGATGGCCTGGCGGGGCTGTTGCGGGTCGATGGGCCCCGCCTGTTGGCCTGGCCTGGCATCGGGGTTGCCAAGTACGCGCAGCTGCGCGCCGCCCTGGAGCTGGCGCGGCGCCAGGCCCTGCAGGAAATGGGCAGGGTCGATGTGCTGTCCAGCCCGGAGGCCACCGGGCGCTTTCTGCAGTATCACCTGGGCAGCCGCGACCGCGAGGTGTTCTGCTGTATCTTCCTCGACAGCCAGCACCAGGTACTGTGCTGCGAGGACCTGTTCTTCGGCACCCTGGACGGGGCCGCCGTCTACCCCCGGGAGGTGGCCACCCGGGCGCTGCAGTACCGGGCCGCGGCCGTTATTTTCGCCCACAACCACCCCTCGGGGGTCGCGGAGCCAAGCGCGGCGGACCGCCGTATCACCGAGCGCCTGTGCGCGGCGCTGGCGCTGCTCGATATCAGGGTGCTGGATCACATCATCGTCGGGCGCGGCAGCGAGTTCTCCTTCGCCAGGGAGGGGTTGTTGTAGCTGGTCCCGCTGGCGGGGTTTCGCTTGATATGGCCGGTACCTTCTGGTATAAAGTCGCGCTCTGCGCGGCGGGCAGCCTTTTTTGGCACCCATCCAGACCTCATTTTTTACTTAAATCCCGCGTGATTTGGGAGCGAAAAGACCATGGCAAGAGTATGTCAGGTAACCGGCAAGCGTCCGGTGACCGGAAACAATGTATCGCATGCAAAGAACCGCACCCGGCGTCGTTTTTTGCCCAACCTGCACCACCACCGGTTCTGGGTTGAGTCCGAGAAGCGTTTCGTGAGCCTGCGTGTGTCCAGCAAGGGTATGCGTATCATCGACAAGAACGGCATCGAGCAGGTGCTGGGCGAAATCCGCGCCCGCGGCGAAAAGGTTTAAGGGAGAACTTCGATGAGAGACAAGATCAGGATGAACTCTTCAGCTGGTACAGGCCACTTCTATACCACTGACAAGAACAAGCGTACCACGCCGGACAAGCTGGAAATGAAAAAGTACGATCCGGTAGCGCGCAAGCACGTCATGTATAAGGAAGGCAAAATCAAGTAGTTGCCAGCCCTCGTAACACCGCAGAAACCCCGGCCTGGCCGGGGTTTTTTGCTTTCGGGCCCGGCGCCCGTGCCTGGAATCTGAGTCATGCCTGAATTGCCGGAAGTAGAGACTACCCGCAGGGGGGTGGAGCCATACTGCAGCGGGGAGCGGGTGCGGCGCCTGGTGGTGCGCGAACCGCGGCTGCGCTGGCCGGTTCCGGGACAGCTGCCGGACCTGCTGAGGGGCCAGTTGATAACCGCAGTCGAGCGCCGCGCCAAGTATCTCCTGTTTCGCACCGCCGCCGGCACCCTGCTGGTTCACCTGGGCATGTCCGGCTCTCTGCGGGTGGTGGGCCCGGAGCAGTCACCTGGCAAGCACGATCATATCGATATCCAGCTGCACAATGGCGCCTGCCTGCGCTACAACGACCCCCGCCGCTTCGGTTGTTTCCTGTGGCTGGAACCCGCGGAGCAGCACCCCCTGCTGCGGGAACTGGGGCCCGAACCGCTCTCCGCCGAGTTTGACGGCGAGCTGCTCCATGGCCGCTCCCGGGGGCGCCGGGTGCCGGTCAAGAGTTTCATCATGAACGGCCAGGTGGTGGTTGGTGTTGGTAATATTTACGCTAACGAGGCCTTATTCCTGGCGGGTATCGACCCCCGGCGCATGGCCGGGCGTATTTCAGCGGCCCGCTACAGGGTCCTGGCGGATCGTATTAAGCAAGTGCTTACTTCGGCTATAGAGCAGGGGGGTACTACCCTTCGTGACTTTGTTGGCGGGGACGGCAAGCCGGGTTACTTCGCCCAGCAGTTGTATGTGTACGGCCGCGGGGGCAGGCCCTGCAAGCGCTGTGGGGCAACCCTGCGCGAGAGCCGGCTGGGGCAACGAACTACAGTTTTCTGCGTGACCTGCCAGCGTTGAAGAGGCTACACTCAGGGCAGTTAGGGGAAAACGGGATCATAACCCGGGAGTTAACTATGAAAATAATGCCTCGCACCGGTCGCCTTTGCGCCGTTCTTATGACGCTTTGCCTGTTGCTGCCCCAGTCGCTCTGGGCCACTGATCCGGCCAGGGTGGCGCAACAGGGGGCCGTGGATGAGAACCCGCACTGGTTCGCAATGGTTGGCGACTTTTTCGTCGCCAGGCCCCTGGGCCTGGTCCTGACAGCGGGGGGAACGGCCCTGTGGCTGGTCAGCCTGCCCTTTACGCTGATGGCGGGCAATGCCGGTGACACCGCCGACACCCTGATACTCGGCCCCGGGGAACAGACCTTCGTGCGCTGCCTGGGCTGCCGCCAGTCCGGCTACACTTATGCCGATATAGAACAGCGCGAACAGCGCGAGGCCACCGCAGCGTCCGACTAAGGGCGGTTTCCTGGCGGGCCGGCAGCACCGGCCGGGGATGCTTGCAGGCAGTGCTGATTGACGGCGCCCGGATAGCCGGGACGGTCGTTATGCGCCGCGGTTCGGGTAGCGTTCCCGCACCGCCGCGTTGACCGGTTCGGGCACGAAGGGGCTGATATCCCCGTCCAGGGCGGCAATTTCCCGCACCAGTGAACTCGAGATATAGGACAGGTGCTCGGAGGGCGTCAGAAAGATGCTTTCGAAGTCCGGGTACATGGCTCTATTCATATTGGCCAGCTGAAATTCGTATTCGAAATCCGCCACCGCACGCAGGCCGCGCAGCACGCAGCGGGCGCCCTGCTCCCTGGCGAAATCGATCAGCAGGTTGCTGAATCCCACCACTTCAACATTATCCAGGTGGGACAGCGACGCCTTGCAGAGGGTCACGCGCTGCTCCAGGGAAAACAGCGGCGTCTTTTTCTCACTGTGGGCAATGCCCAGCACCACCTTGTCAAACAGCCGGGAGGCACGCTCTACCAGATCGACATGGCCGTTGGTAATCGGATCGAAAGTGCCCGGGTAGATGACGGTCTGCGTTCTCATGAAGGTCGGCCTGTAGTGGCGGTATCAGCGGGCGATGGTAAACAATTTGCCTTGAAGAGGCGATAGCTGACCCCCCCGGCGATCTTTTCCCGGTACAGCATCCAACTGGCCGGTACCGCCGGCGGGCCCTCACCAGCCGCCGATTCCACGTAGACCAGGGCATCGGGTCGCAGCAGATGCATTGCCTGCAGCTGTGCACAGGCCGGTTCCACCAGGTCCCTGCCAAAGGGCGGGTCGATAAAGACGATGTCATAGGGCTGTGGCCCCCCCTGCAGGAAATCGGCGGCGGCGCGGCGGTGGCACCGCGCCCGGGCCGCTGCGCCCAGGGTGGCCAGGTGCGCCGCCAACTGCTCTGTTGCCGGGGCAGCCAGGTCCACGAAATCGCAATAGTCGGCCCCCCGCGACAGCGCCTCCAGGCCCAGGGCGCCGCTGCCCGCGAACAGGTCCAGGCAGCGCGCCTGGTGAATAACCGGGGCAAGCCAGTTGAACAGTGTCTCTCGCACCCGATCAGTCGTTGGGCGCAGGCCGGGGACGGAGGCGAAAGCCAGCTTGCGACCGCGCCACTGGCCGCCGATTATCCTGAGGGTGTTTCTGGTTGCCGCCGGTTTGCGGGATCTGGCCATTTCGTCGCTTTGCGCAAGGGTGTTAGGATACGTGCTTTGCGCGGGCGGCTGTCAGCGCCCACTCATCGTCACTCTACCACGACCCATATGAAATTTTTCAAACGCAAAACGAAGGAGGCACCGCCTCCCCAGCAGGCGAGTGTGCCGGCCGCCGACGAGCCGGTGGTTCCCGCGCCGGAACCTGAACTGGCAGCGACCCCGGCGCCTGTGGCAGAGCAGCCGGCGCCGGAGCCCGGGGAGCAAGCGGCGGCCAAGCAGGAAACACGAAGCGGCTTTTTCAGCCGCCTGCGCCGCGGCCTGGGACGCACCAGCGACAACCTGGTGCAGGGCATGGGAACCCTGTTCCTGGGGCGCAAGGAAATCGATATCGAGTTGATCGAGGAACTCGAATCCCGGCTGCTGCTGGCGGATGTGGGCGTCGACGCCACCCGGGATATTATCGATCACCTCACCCAGCGGGTATCGCGGCGGGAGCTCACCCGCCCCGAGGCCCTGCAGGCGGCCCTGCAGGAGGAATTGCTGGCGCTGTTGCGACCCTGTGAGCAGCCCCTGCAGGTGGCGGGCAAGAAGCCCTTCGTCATTCTCATGGTGGGGGTGAACGGGGTCGGCAAGACCACGACCATCGGCAAACTGGCCAGGCGCTACCTCGGCGAGGGCCATTCCGTCATGCTGGCCGCGGGCGATACCTTTCGCGCGGCGGCGGTGGAGCAATTGCAGGTCTGGGGAGAGCGCAATGATGTGCCGGTGATTGCCCAGCACACCGGCGCGGACAGCGCCTCGGTGATTTACGACGCCCTGCAGGCGGCCCAGGCCCGCGACATCGATGTGCTGATCGCCGACACGGCCGGTCGCCTGCACAACAAGGATAACCTCATGGAAGAGTTGAAAAAGGTGACACGGGTCATGGCCAAGCTGGACCCCGACGCGCCCCACGAGGTGATGTTGGTACTCGACGCGGGCACCGGCCAGAATGCCCTGTCCCAGGCGGACCAGTTCCGGCAGTGGGTGGGTGTGTCGGGTATCACCCTGACCAAGCTGGACGGCACCGCCAAGGGCGGGGTCATTTTTGCCATCGCCAGGAAGCTGGGCCTGCCCATCCGCTATATCGGCATCGGCGAAGCGGTGGACGATCTGCGTCCCTTCGAGGCTGAGCCCTTTATCGAGGCGCTGTTTGCCGGGGATGACGCCGCTGCATGATCAGCTTTGATCGTGTCAGCAAGCGCTATGCCGAGGGGCATGACGCGCTGCGCGAAGTGAGCGTGGAGATCGCTCGCGATGAACTGGTATTTCTCACCGGCCACTCCGGCGCCGGCAAGAGCACGATGCTGCGCATGATCATGCTGATGGAGCGGCCCACTCGCGGCCAGGTGCTGGTCGATGGCCAGAACCTGGCCGGCGTCTCAGCCCGCGGCATTCCCCGTCACCGTCGCAGTATCGGCGTGGTGTTCCAGAATCACCGTTTGCTCTATGACCGGCCGGTATTCGATAACGTGGCCCTGCCCCTGATTATCGCGGGCTACGACCACCGTGAGGTTGGTCGGCGGGTGCGGGCCGCGCTGGACAAGGTGGGGCTGCTCAGCCGGGAGCGGGCCATGCCGGTCACCCTCTCCGGCGGCGAGCAACAGCGGGTGGGCATCGCCCGGGCGGTCGTTGGCAAGCCGCGCATACTGCTGGCGGACGAGCCCACCGGCAACCTCGATCCCGCCCTGTCCGCGGAAATCATGCAGTTGTTCGAGGAGTTCAACCAGGTGGGGGTGACGGTCCTGATCGCCAGCCATGACCTGGCCCTGATCTCGCGCTTGCGGCACCGCATCATCACCCTGCGCCACGGTCGCCTGGTGTCCGGGGCCGCCGCGTGAGCCTGTGGCGGTCCGGGGCAAGCGGGGTTGCCCAGGGCGCGCGGCGTGAGGGTGCCAGCCAGAGCCGCACCGGTTGGCGGGATCTCTACCACGCCTGGCTGCGCCACCATCGCCTGTCCGCCGCTGATTCCATGCAGCGGGTGCTGGATAATCCTGTGTCCAGTGCCATGACCTGGCTGGTGATTGGCATAGCCCTGGCCCTGCCCTCGGGCCTGAATGTGGCGCTGGACAATATCAGCCAGCTGAGTGCCAGCTGGGACAGCCCGGCGCAGATATCGCTGTTCCTGCACGACGAGGTGAGTGACGAGCGCGCCCGGGAGCTGCAGACCGAGCTGTCCGCGCGCGCGGATGTGTCCGTCAGCCGCTTCGTCTCCCGGGAGGAGGCGCTGGAGGAGTTTCGCAGCCTGTCGGGCTTCGCCGACGTGCTGTCCAGCCTGCAGGCCAACCCGCTGCCCCACCTTATCGTGGTCGCCCCCGCCCAGGATTCCGACCAGCTGGCCGCCGCCGGGCTGCGTGCCGAACTGGAGGCCTACCCGGACGTTGCCCAGGCGGTGCTGGACATGGAGTGGCTGCAGCGGCTCAACAGCCTGATGATGCTGGGACGGCGCCTGGTCTGGGCCGTGGCCGGACTGTTGATACTGGGTGTGCTGCTGATCCTGGGTAATACGATTCGCCTCGCCATCGAAAGCCGCCGGGAGGAGATCGTGATCGTCAAGCTGGTCGGTGGCAGCAATGCATTTGTGCGCCGCCCTTTCCTGTACACGGGCCTGTGGTATGGCGTGGGCGGGGGGCTTTTCGCCGGCCTGCTGGTGGGCGCCTCCCTGTGGTTCCTGCAGGACACAGTGGCGGAACTGGCGCGCTTGTACCAGAGCGATTTCCGCCTGCGCGGCCTGGGCATCATGGGCGGCCTCAACCTGATAATCCTCGGCGGCATGCTGGGGCTGGCGGGCGCCTGGCTGGCGGTTTCCCGCCACCTGGCGGATATCCAGCCGCGCTGACCACGGGGCTCATGAATCCGCGGAAATTCGTGCTAACGCATTGATTTAAAACAAAATAAATTTATATTTTTGCCATTGGCAAGGGAACTTTCCCGCTATTAGCAGTCTAATCCAAAGAGTGCTAATATTGCTCGGCTAAACGGGAGATCCAGATACCATGACCAATACCTTGATGCCAGTTGACCAGATGGTCCCCGGTGCCAATCTACCGGCATACGTACAGGCTATCAGCAGCATTCCCATTCTCAGCGCGGAGCGCGAGCGGGAGTTGGCGGAGGAGTTATATTACAACGATAACCTGGCGGCCGCGCGGGAGTTGGTGATGTCCCACCTGCGTTTCGTGGTGCATATCGCCCGCAGCTATTCCGGTTACGGCCTGGCCGAAGCGGACCTGATTCAGGAGGGTAATGTCGGCCTGATGAAGGCAGTCAAGCGCTTCAATCCTGAAAAAGGGGTGCGCCTGGTGTCCTTCGCGGTGCACTGGATCAAGGCCGAAATGCACGAGTACATCCTGCGCAACTGGCGCATCGTCAAGGTGGCCACGACCAAGGCCCAGCGCAAATTGTTTTTCAACCTGCGCAGCGCCAAGAAAAACCTGGCCTGGCTCAGCCCCGAGGAGGCCAGCGCCGTGGCCGAGGAGCTGGGTGTCGATGTGCAGGAAGTGCAGCGCATGGAGGGGCGCCTCAGCAGTCGCGACCTGGCCTTTGACGCGCCAGTGGGCGCCGATGACGAGGACGGTTGGCAGGCTCCCCAGTATTACCTGGAAGACCACAGCGCCGACCCGGCACTGGCGGTAGAATCCTCCGACTGGCAGGAGAGCAGCGAGGAGAGACTGCACCGGGCGCTGGCCGAACTGGACGAGCGCAGCCGCGATATCCTGGCCCAGCGCTGGCTGGCGGAAAGCAAGGCCACCCTGCACGAACTGGCGGCCCAGTACAATGTCTCCGCCGAGCGTATCCGTCAGCTGGAGCAGGGCGCCATGAAGAAATTGCGCACCGCTCTCGCCGCCTGATATCCATCTGACCCCGGGGGGCGGCGCGCCGCCCCCGCCTGCGTTACACTTCCCCAATGGCCAAATTATTCATAACACTCGCCTCGCTCAGCGGCATGCTGGCCGTCGCCTTTGGAGCCTTTGGCGCCCACGCCCTGAAAAGCCGCCTGGACGATTACGCCATGGGGGTTTTCCAGACGGCGGTGCAATACCACTTCTACCACAGCCTGGCGCTGCTGGCCGTGGGCGTCATCGCCCTGAGCCAGCCGCACACCACCCTGTTGCGCAGCAGTGGCTGGCTGTTCCTGGTCGGCATCGTCGTATTCTCCGGCAGCCTGTACCTGTTGAGTATCAGCGGGGCTCGCTGGCTGGGCGCCGTCACGCCCCTGGGTGGGCTGGCGTTTATCGCCGCCTGGGGTTGCCTGGCGGCGGCAAGCTGGAAGCTGGTGGTTTGATCCAGCCTTGAGAGTACCGGCCTGCCCATGACTGCAAGCGACTTGCGGCGGCCTATTCGCAGTTACGTGCTGCGCACCGGGCGCATGACGCCGGGGCAACAGCGCGCCTTCGATGAATACTGGGACCGCTGGGGCCTGGAGGCCGGTGCCGGCACCCTGGACTTCGACAAGGTGTTCGGCCGCAGCGGCCCGCGGGTGCTGGAGATCGGTTTCGGTATGGGCCAGTCCCTGGTAGCCATGGCCGCGGCGGCTCCGGAAACCAACTTTATCGGCATCGAGGTGCATCGCCCGGGGGTGGGCAAGCTGCTGCACAGCATGCAGGAGCAGGGGGTGGATAACATCCGCGTCTACTGCCACGATGCCGTCGAGGTACTGCGGGACTGCATACCCCGGGCGTCGCTGGATACGGTACAGATTTTTTTTCCCGACCCCTGGCACAAGAAGAAGCATCACAAGCGCCGCCTGATCCAGCCGGCGCTGGTGCAACAACTGGTCGAGCGCCTGAAGACCGGCGGCGTACTGCACCTGGCCACCGACTGGGAGGATTATGCCCGGCAGATGATGACGGTGCTGTCCGCCACCGCCGGCCTGGCCAACGCCCAGGGCGAGGGTCAGTTCGCCCCCCGTCCGGAACACCGTCCCCTGACCAAGTTCGAAGTGCGCGGTGAGCGCCTGGGACACGGTGTCTGGGACTTGGTGTTCAGGCGCGACCAGGGGGCCTGAGCAGCCGCTGCGGGACCTCCATTCAATACAATAAAACTTTTTTTACATTTTCAGTATGACCCTGGAATGGTATCGTTTCGGGTAAGCGGAGCCGATTTTCGGGGATAGCTCCGTAATAAGGTAAGTTCTTTTATCTGCAAGCGATGAACCGTGAAATAACCAGGCTCCTGCGTTAGGGGGCAGGGGAGTGGCTGGTTCGGGGCATGCGCAATAAAACCAGGGGTTAAAAATTGAAGCATAAAACGCCAACTGCACTGCGCCTCGCGCTGGTGGCAGGTTTGTCAGGATTTATGGCTACCGCAGCCAGTGCCCAGGTCTGCACGGGTACTACAACCAATTTTGGATTTACCGGCGCCCTGGACACTTACACTGTTCCCGCCGGCGTAACCAGCGCCAACATTATCGTCCGAGGAGCGGCCGGTGGCTCGAACCCGGGCTCCACATTTGCCGGCGGACTCGGGGCTGAGGTATCCGGCGACTTTCCGGTCACGCCCGGCACGGTTCTGACTATCCTGGTCGGTGGCTCTGGCGGCACCACCAATGGCGGCGGCGGCGGCTCATTTGTCACCGACAGCAGCAATACCCCTATTGCCATCGCCGGCGGCGGCGGTGGTTCCGGTGATGGTGATGATTCACCCACCAAAGACGGGCAGGCCGGATCCGCCGGCGCAGCCGGCACCGGCGGAGGTAGTTCCGGCGGCACCGCTGGCAACGGCGGCACCAACGATGGTACCTCGGGATTCCTGGCCGGGTCGGGCGGCGGGCTGTTAACCGATGGCGCCGACGGCTGGACAGCGGGCTCCGGTGGTGACGCTTTCGTCAACGGCGGCGCGGGCGCTAATGTCGGGTTTGGTGTCGGCGGCTTTGGCGGTGGCGGCAATGGCTCCGGTTTCGTAGTCGGTGGCGGCGGCGGCGGTTATTCCGGCGGCGGCGGTGGCGGCAATACTCCGGCCGGTGGCGTGGGTGGTGGTGGCGGGTCCTTCCTGGCGGCCGGTGCGACCAATACCAGCGCCTTGTCCGGGGTGAACGCCGGGGATGGCTCTATTGTTATTTGTGAAAATGCGGTCGGTCCGGCGCCGCCCACCCCGGGTGGGGCCACGCCCATACCCACACTGCCGGTCTGGGCGCTGCTGTTGCTCTGCCTCCTGGTGCCGGCTATCGGCATGCTGGTAGCGTCCGGCAACAGGCAGCGCCTGCGGACATAAGCCAGGCGCTGGCAACGCTGCGCAGCATGCAATCAGTCCGGGAAAAATCCTGAGACAACCGTGTCCAGGAATCGCCGGCCGAGAGGGCTGGCCCGCACCCCCCGGTCGTCGGATATCAGCAAGCCGCGCTCCTGCAGCTGGTGGAGCCTGGCGTCGATCACTGCGACATCCAGGCCGGTGCGGGCTGTGAACAGCTCGCGGCTGAAACCGGCGTTGAGCCGCAGGGCGTTGAGCATGAATTCCCCGACTATATCCTCCGGCCTGACGCTGTGCTGCGCGGCGGTAAACCGGCCCGGCGACGCGGCCAGGTACTCCCCGGGCTGCCGCTTCTTGGCATAGCGCAGGACGCCCCCGTCCGCACCGGTCACCTTGCCGTGGGCCCCGGCGCCGATGCCCAGGTAGTCGCCGAAGGACCAGTAATTGAGGTTGTGGCGACAGTTGAAGCCGGGGCGACTGTAGGCGGATACCTCGTATTGCTGGTAACCGGCATCCGCCAGCAACTGCTCCCCCCGCTGCTGAATATCCGCCAGTTCATCCTCCACCGGCAGGGACGGTGGCCGTTTGTGAAACACGGTATTGGGCTCGATGGTCAACTGGTACCAGGACAGGTGGGGCGGGTCCCAGGCCAGGGCGGCGCGCAGGTCCGCCTCGGCGCCGGCGAGAGTCTGCCCGGGCAGGCCGTGCATCAGGTCGATATTGAAGCTGTCGAAACCCGCGCCACGGGCGTACTCGATGGCTGCCGCGGCCTGGTCACTGCTGTGGATACGGCCCAGCGCTTGTAAACAGGCAGCGTCGAAACTTTGCACCCCCAGGGACAGGCGATTGATACCGGCCGCGCGAAAGCCGGCGAACCTGTCCGCCTCGGCGCTGCCCGGATTGGCCTCCATGGTGGCCTCCAGATCGGCAGCCAGCGGCAGCAGGGCGGCAATGCCCTGCACCAGGCGGGCGATGGCCTCGACCGAGAACAGGCTGGGTGTGCCCCCGCCTATGAACAGCGTCCGCACGGTCCTGCCCCGGGCCAGCGCCAGGTCGCCTTGCAGGTCCCGCAACAAGGCCTGTACGTATTCCGTCTCCGGGATCGCCCGCGCCTCATGGGAATTGAAATCGCAGTAGGGGCACTTGCGCTCGCACCAGGGCAGGTGGATATAGAGGCTGAGGTCGGGAAGCGGCATCAGCGTGCGCGCAGTGCCTCCAGCAGCAGGGCGCTGGCGCGGGCCCGGTGGCTGATGCGGTTTTTCAGGCCCGGCTCCAGCTCGGCGGAACTGCATTGCTGCTCGGGGACGTAGAACAGTGGGTCGTAGCCGAAGCCCCTGTCGCCCCGGGGCGCCAGCAGGATGCGCCCCTCCCAGCTGGCCTGGCAGACCAGAGGCATGGGATCCCGGGCGTGGCGCATATAGACCAGGGCGCATTGGAACCGCGCACTGCGCTGCGCCTCGGGTACCCCATCCAGCGCGGCCAGCAGCCTGGCGTTGTTGGCCGCGTCGCCCTGACCGGAGTAGCGGGCCGAGTGGATGCCCGGCTCCCCATTGAGGTAATCCACCTCCAGCCCGGAGTCATCCGCGAGCGCCGGATGGCCGCTGTGGGCCGCCGCGGCGCGGGCCTTGATGATGGCGTTTTCGACGAAACTGAGGCCGGTTTCCGCCACTTCCGGCACCTTGAACTCCGACTGGGAGACCAGCTGAAAAGCCAGCGGCTGGAGTATGCCCGCCAGTTCCCGCAGTTTGCCCGCGTTGCCGCTGGCCAATACCACCAGCTGGCGCTGTCCGTCTGCGCTCATTCGTCGCTGTACAGCTGCTGCTTCAGTTCGAAGGTATAGGTGGTGTCGGCGCCCTCGGGGCGGAACAGCACTTCGAAAAAGCGCCAGTCCTCGTTGAGGAACTTGAAGTCTGCCAGGTAATAAATAGCCTCGCCCTCGCGCACCTCGGTGAACTCCAGGTCGTGACCCTTCTGGATCAGGTCCCAGGTGCGCCCCTGCAGCTGCATGGTGCGGCCCACCGTGCTGCCGTCGGCCATGTGTTCGCGCACCGCCAGGTTGAGTATGGCGCGATCCGTGGCGCGGACGATACCGTAGGTGGAGGCGACTTCCGGGGCCAGGAAGGTGGTGTTCACGACGCTGTAGTGCAGCTCGTAGGGCCCGAACATCTCGGATTGCTGGGCGCGGACGGGTATGGCCAGGGTCAGCAGGGCAAACAGTGGCAGGAGTAACTTAAGCTGGTTCATGGTATGCATCCCTCAGCGAGTGATGTGGTAGATCGCCGTGGTGGCGAACAGGTTGGGCCAGGCGCTGGCCAGCAGCGGCTGCCGCTCGGTATTCCCCACCACGTCCCGGGCCAGGATACGGATGTGTTTTTCCTCGCACAGGGCTTCAAAATCCCTGACCGTGCAGAAGTGGATATTGGGGGTGTCATACCAGTTATACGGCATGAAACGGGAAACGGGCATACGCCCCCGGGTGCCCAGGTAAAAACGGCAGCGCCAATGGCCGAAATTGGGGAAGGTGACGATGCACTCGCGGCCTATGCGCAGCATCTCCTCCAGCACCCGATCCGGGTAGTGCACCGCCTGCAGGGCATGGGCCATGACCACGGTGTCGAAACTCTGGTCCGGAAAATTGCCCAGACCGTGGTCCATGTTCTGCTCCACTATATTGAGGCCGCGGGCAATCGCCGTGGTGATTTCCTGCTCGCCGATCTCGATGCCGGTGCCCCGGACCTGGCGCTGGTCGCGCAGCAGCTGGAGGAATTCGCCGGTGCCGCAGCCCAGGTCGAGCACCCTCGAGCCCGGTTTGATCCAGCGCTGGATGTGGGTGAGGTCCAGGCGCATCAGGGATCGACCCCCACGCGTTGCATATAGGCGGTGAACACGTCCATGTAGCGGGGAATGGGAAGCAGGAAGGCATCGTGGCCCTCGTCCGCCGCGATCTCGGTGTAGGTCACCGGCTTGTCGGCGGCGATCAGGGCATCGACGATTTCCCGAGAGCGCTCGGGTGAAAAGCGCCAGTCGGTGGAAAAGGAAATCACCAGGAAGCTGCAGCGGGCGCGGCGGAAGGCTGCTACCGGGTCGTTGTCGTACTCCCGCGCCAGGTCGAAAAAATCCAGTGCCCTGGTCATCAGTATATAGGTGTTGGCATCGAAGCTGCCGGAGAACTGGCTACCCTGGTAGCGCAGGTAACTCTGTACCTGGAACTCCACATCCTCGTCGCTGCCGAGTTCGAAACTGCCGGAGCGCAGGTCGCGCCCGAACTTGTTGGCCATGGCGTGATCGGACAGGTAGGTGATATGGCCCACCATGCGCGCCAGTGCCAGCCCCTGGGCGGGTATCTCCCCGCGGGTCTGGTAATAACCGCCGGCAAAGGCGGGGTCCGACAGGATGGCCTGGCGCGCCACCTCGTTGAAGGCCAGGTTCTGGGCGCTGAGCTTCATGGCGGCGGCGATCACCACGCAATGCCGGATGCGGTCGGGATACTCCAGTGCCCAGCGCATGGCCTGCATGCCCCCCAGGCTGCCGCCGACCACCGCCGCCCAGCAATCTATGCCCAGGTAATCGGCCAGCCTGGCCTGGCTGTTGACCCAGTCCCGCACCCGCAGCGACGGGAAATCCGGCCCCCAGGGTTGCCCGGTCTCGGGATTCGTGGAACTGGGTCCGGTGGAGCCGTGGCAGCCGCCCAGGTTATTCAGGCTGACCACGAAAAAGCGGCGGGTATCGATGGGCTTGCCCGGCCCTATGCACTCGTCCCACCAGCCCGGCTTCTTGTCAGCCGGGCTGTGATAGCCGGCGGCATGGTGATTGCCGCTCAGTGCGTGGCAGACCAGCACGGCGTTGTTGCGTGCGGCGTTGAGCTCGCCATAGGTCTCGTAGACCAGCTCGTAGGCGGGCAGGCTGCGGCCGCAGGCCAGTTCCAGGGGCTCATCAAAACGCGCCACCGATGGTGCGACGATGCCTACCGAGCGGCTGTCAGCAACTGGGTTCACGATAGCATCAGATGCCGATGACAAGGGCCGGGTGCAGGCCCACGCCGGCCGCCATATGGCGCAGGGCGATCTGGATGACATTGATGAGGATAAAAACCAGGATCGGGGAAAAATCCAGGCCCCCCATGGACGGCAGCACCTTGCGAAATGGCGCCATGACCGGTTCGGTTATCTGGTAAAGCAGGAAGATTGCCGGGTGTCGGCTGCCGGCGGCCACCCAGCTCAGGATGATCATGGCCAGCAGGGCGAAGAAATAAATATTGACCAGCAGTCCGATGACACCCAGGCAGGACCATACCAACAACAGTAGTGGTCCCGGGAGTCCCAGGCCGTTGACCAGCAGCAGGGCAACGATGCCCGCCAGTTGCAGCAGCAAGGCCAGCAGCAGCGAGGCGACATCGATGCCGCCGAAGCCCGGCACCATCTTGCGCACCGGCACCACCAGGGGGTTGGTGATTTTTACCAGGAACTGGCTGATGGGGTTGTAGAAGTCCGCGCGCACCAGTTGTAACAGGAAGCGCAGCAACATGGCGACCAGGTACAGGCTCAGGAAGGTCTGCAGCAGGTATACAAAAATTTCGTTGAAAGCAGTCATCGGTCTCTCGTCAGCCCATTTCCCGCGCCATTTCGGCTGCGCGGTCCGCCGCGGCCTGCAGGGCACCATTCACCAGGCTGCGCAGGCCATTGTCCTCGAAATTCTGGATCGCCCTTTCAGTGGTGCCGGCGGGGCTGGTCACCCGGCGCCGCAGTTCCACCAGGTCGACATCGCTTTCCAGCGCCATGCGGGCCGCGCCCAGCGCGGTTTGCATGGTCATGGTGGTCGCTGTGGCGCGATCCAGGCCCAGCTGCACCCCGGCATCGATCATGGCTTCCATGAACAGGAAGAAATAAGCCGGGCCGCTGCCGGACAGGGCGGTGATGGCGTCCAGTGACACCTCGTCCGGCACCCAGCAACTGATGCCGACGGCGGACAGAATGGCCTCGGCATAGTCGCGCTGCGATGCCGAGACGCGGTTGTTGGCAAACAGCGCGCTGGCGCCGCAACCCAGCAGGGCAGGGGTATTGGGCATGCAGCGCACGATGGCGGCCTCTGGCCCCAGCCGCGCCTGCATGCTGGTGATGGTGATCCCGGCGGCGATGGAGATGACCAGCGCCCGCCGGGAACGCACTGCCCGCGCAATACTGTTGATGGCTTCGGCCATCACCTGCGGCTTGACCGCCATGATCACCACGTCCGCTACCGCCGCCGCCTCGGCATTGTCGGTGCACAGGTTCACCGGGGCCATTTTCCGCAGGCGCTCCAGGCTGGGTGCAAACGGGTCTGCGGCGCTGATTTTGTCGGCCGGGTGGCCGCTCTCGATCAGTCCGCCGATGATGCTGCTGGCCATATTGCCGGCGCCGATAAATGCTATGTGGGGTATGTTCAAGCGAGCTGCCCGTCGAGGATTCATGCTGGAAAATCAATGCGCCAGTATACACGGCGCCCTCCGGCAAAATCACCTTTTGCGGGCGCCGAATATCGCGCTGCCCACGCGCACGATGGTGGCGCCCTCGGCGATGGCCGCCTCCATGTCGTCGGACATGCCCATGGACAGGGTGTCTAGGTCCGGCGCCAGCGCGCGCAGCTGTTGCAGCGCCTCGCGCACCTGCGCGAAGGCGGCGCGCTGCTGCGCCAGCTCCGCGCTGGGCGCGGGAATTGCCATCAGCCCGCGCAATTGCAGGCCCGGCAGCGGCAGCACCTCCCGCACCAGCTGCGGCAGGGCCTCCGGCAAAACCCCCGACTTGCTGGCCTCCGACGAGATATTGACCTGCAGGCAGATCTGCAGCGGCGCCATGCCCGCTGGCCGGTAGCGGCTCAGGCGCTGGGCTATCTTCACGCGATCCACGCTGTGTACCCAGGCGAAATTTTCGGCGATGGCCCGGGCCTTGTTCGACTGGATTGGACCGATGAAGTGCCAGCACAGGGGCAGGTCTCGCAGAGCGGCGATTTTCGCCAGCGCTTCCTGCAGGTAGCTCTCCCCGAATTGCCGCAGGCCGCATCGAAAGGCGGCCCGAACAGCCTCGACGGGCTGGGATTTGCTTACTGCAAGTAACTGAATATCCTCACTTATTCGCTGGCTTTTTTGCGCCTCGAGTCGTAATCTCTGAAGCAGCTTTGCGATATTGTCTTGAAGCTGTTGTTCGTTCATGGCCGGAATCTTAGCCGATTCCGGTCCCGGGGAGCGACTGAAGAATAACAAGGTTGGGGGGCGACAGGCGGGTACCGCCGAACGCCGCTGGCCAGCAGGACTGATAGCCTAGGGGAGCGCATGGATATAACAGAACTTCTGGCGTTTAGCGCCAAGCAGGGAGCGTCCGACCTGCACTTGTCGGCTGGTCTGCCGCCAATGATTCGCGTGGACGGCGATATTCGCCGTATCAACCTGCCGCCCATGGATCACAAGCAGGTTCACGATCTCATCTACGACATCATGAACGACAAGCAGCGCAAGGACTACGAGGAGTTTCTTGAAACCGACTTCTCCTTCGAAGTGCCAGGGGTCGCCCGCTTCCGGGTCAACGCCTTCAACCAGAACCGCGGCGCGGGCGCCGTGTTCCGTACCATTCCCTCCAAAGTACTGAGCATGGAAGACCTGGGCATGGGCCAGGTGTTCCGCGATATCTCCATGATGCCGCGCGGCCTGGTGCTGGTAACCGGGCCCACCGGGTCGGGCAAGTCCACCACCCTGGCGGCGATGATTGACTACATCAACGACAACAAGTACGAACACGTGCTGACCATCGAGGACCCTATCGAATTCGTCCACGAGAGCAAGAAATGCCTGGTCAACCAGCGCGAGGTACACCGCGATACCCACGGTTTTTCCGAGGCCCTGCGCTCGGCGCTGCGCGAGGACCCGGATATTGTCCTGGTGGGTGAGATGCGCGACCTGGAGACCATTCGCCTGGCCCTGACCGCGGCGGAAACCGGGCACCTGGTATTCGGTACCCTACACACCACCTCGGCGGCCAAGACCATTGACCGGGTTATCGACGTATTCCCGGCGGCGGAAAAATCCATGGTGCGCTCCATGTTGTCCGAATCGCTGCAGGCGGTGATTTCCCAGACCCTGCTCAAGCGCGCGACCGGTGGTCGGGTGGCGGCCCACGAAATCATGCGCGGCACCTCGGCTATTCGCAACCTGATCCGCGAGGACAAGGTGGCGCAGATGTACTCCGCCATCCAGACCGGCAGTGCCATAGGCATGCAGACCATGGACCAGTGTCTGCTGGACATGGTGGAAAAGCGGGTTATTACCAGGGATGTGGCCCGCGAGAAGGCCAGGATGCCGGAAAACTTCTAGTCAGCCAGACACCACAGCAGGCCCACAGGGGCGTGGCGGGAGAGCAAAGGGAGTCACTATGAAGATTGAGCAATTGCTGGAACGAGTGGTACAGGACAAGGCATCCGACGGATTCATCTCCGCCGGAGCGCGGCCGAGCATCAAGGTCGACGGGGAGGTTCTGCCGATTTCCGAGACGCCGCTGACGGAAGAGGAGGCCCGGGAACTGGTGCTCTCGACCATGCGCGATGACCAGCAGAAAACGTTTCTCGAGCACAACGAGTGTAATTACGCCCTCAGCATCGACGGGGTGGGGCGTTTCCGCGCCAGCGCCTTCGTGCAGCGCGGCAAGTGCGGGCTGGTGGTGCGCCTGATCAACACCAGGATCCCCTCCATCGAGGAGCTGGGCCTGCCGCCCATCATCAATGAACTGGCGATGACCAAGCGCGGCCTGGTGATCTTTGTCGGCGCCACCGGTACCGGTAAATCCACCTCGCTGGCGGCCATGGTGGGGCATCGCAATCACAACAGCCACGGCCACATCATCAGCATAGAGGACCCCATCGAATTCCTGCACGACCACGACAACTGTATCGTCACCCAGCGCGAGGTGGGTATGGATACCGAGTCTTTCGATGTAGCCCTGAAAAATACCCTGCGCCAGGCGCCGGACGTCATCATGATCGGTGAGGTGCGCTCCGCCGAGACCATGGCCCAGGCTCTGACCTTCGCGGAAACAGGCCACCTCTGTCTGTGCACGCTGCACGCCAACAACGCCAACCAGGCGCTGGATCGCATCCAGAGTTTCTTCCCGGCGGAGCTGCACAACCAGGTATGGATGGACCTGTCATTGAACCTCAAGGCGATGGTGGCGCAGCAGCTGCTGCCGCGCAAGGACCAGAAGGGGCGGGTGCCGGTGGTCGAGGTCCTGCTCAATACGCCGCTGGTGGCGGATTATATTCGCAAGGGCGAGGTTCACCTGATCAAGGACCTGATGGCGAAGTCCACGGAACTGGGTATGCAGACCCTGGACCAGTCTCTGGTGGCCGCCTACAAGGAAGACCTTATCAGCCGGGAAGACGCCCTGCGCTACGCCGACAGCGCCAACGATGTGCGGCTGCAGATCAAGCTGTTCGATAAATCCCGGCCCGGCCGCAATCGCGCCCCCACGGAAGAACTGGGCCTGGCCTATGACAAGGAAGATAGCGGTCGCTTTGTGCGCCGCTGAGCGGGCTCAGGAGCGGGAGCGGTTCTCCAGCCAGGCGCGCAACACCAGCTCCGCTGCCTGACTGTCAATGGGCCGGCGCTTGAAATCGCCGCGGTGACCCTGCTCCCGGCTGATTTGCTTGGCCTCGAAACTGCTCAGGCGCTCATCGGCCATTTCTATCGGTAAGCCCAGCCTGCCGTGCAGGCGGCGGGCGAACTTGCGGGCCCTGGTGCTCAATTCGCTTTCGCTGCCGTCCATGTTGAGGGGATCCCCCACCAGCAGCAGGTCGGGCTGCCATTCACTCACGACCCTGTCCACCACCGACCAGTCGGGAACGCCCTCCTTGGCAGCTATGATCGCCAGCGGCTGGGTGGTGTCCAGAAGGCAGTTACCCACGGCCACGCCAATCTGGCGCAGGCCGAAATCAAATGCCAGTACGGTAGCGGGGCGGGGCTTCAAGATAGTCCGGTCAGGCGTGTCCGGCCGCTGCCGAGATGAGGTTCATATCTATGCCCAGCAGGGCCGCGGCGGCACCCAGGCGCTGGTGAGGCGGGGTGTTGAAGATGATGTCGCCGTTTGCCGGCATGGTCAGCCAGCTGTTCTCCGCCAGTTCCTGCTCGAGCTGCCCCGCCGCCCAGCCCGCATAGCCCAGGGCGATGAGGTGCTCTTGCGGCCCCTCGTCATTGGCAATGGCGCGCAGGATGTCACAGGAGGTGGTGAGGGTGATCTCGTCGGTGACTCTCAGGCTGGCTTCCCAGCGGCGGGGACAGCGGCGGTGCAGTACGAAGCCGTGGTCGATCTGCACCGGGCCCCCGGCCATCACCGGCGATTTGGAAAAATCGCTGTGCGGAGCGATCTTCAGGTGCTCGAAAATCTCCTCCACGGACAGTTCCAGCGGCTGGTTGATGACGATACCCATGGCGCCACTTTCGCCGTGTTCGCAGATGTAAGTGACACTCTGGGAGAAGATACCTTCCGACAATCCGGGCATGGCGAGCAGGAAGTGGTCGCGCAGGCAATCACCGCTGCGCGTCGTGTTGACCGAGAATCGTCCTTGCATGGATTATCAGGCCTCCTTACAGACCAGGTTGCGGCCCCCGGGAGCCTCGAGAGACTAGGCAAATCCTATTGAGAGCTTAGCCGGTTTTCCTGGAATTGCCATGTGCGGATGATCTCCAGCTGGTCGGTGGTAGCCCGCAGTTCCTCCGGGAAAGGCGCGTAGGGAGCGGCCATGCGCACGATCTTGATGGCCGCCTCGTCCAGCACGGCGTAACCGGACGAGGACAACACCCGGATGTCGGCGAGGCTGCCGTCGGAGCGGATACTCACCAGCAGGCGCAGGCTGCCGTACAGCCCGTAGCGCACCGACGCCTCCGGGTAGTAGCGATTGCCCACCGCCTCTACCCGCCGACGCCACTCCAGCAGGTAGGCCGCGTCGGCTGCCTGCCGGGTGGCCACCGAGGTGAGGCGGCGCACCCGCGGCATGCGGGCGTAGCTGCGGCTCTGTTCGTCCAGCTCTGCCTGCAGGCTCGCCAGTTCCCGGGCCAGCTGGTCGACCTCCGGGCTCACACCCGGCAGCGGCTGGGGCGAGGGCTCGGTGTCCCTGGACTCGACGGCCCGCTCCGCCGCCGCCGCGGTGGTCACCAGCTCCGTGCGTGGGGTATCGGGACTGGTCTCCGGCTGCAGTGGCGCCGGGGTCTCCGCCTGGTTGTCGCTGGCTACTGCTTCCTGCGGGCTGGTAATCTCGTCCTGGTCGGCCTGTTCCCCGCTGCCTTCCTGGTTCGCCTGGGCGATATGGCTGGCCTCTTCCGGGGTCTCGGAATTCGCGAAACTGGCCAGGGTCACCTCTACCTGCGGTGCGTAGGCGGGATCACCCCCCGGCTTGAAGGAGATACCCAGCAACAGGGCCAGGTGCACGGCGATAGCGAGCAGCACCGCGTTGCGCAGGCGATTGTGTTTGCCGTATCCCGCTTCCAGGTAGTACATCAGCTCGCTTCAGGCATGGGGCTCGTCGGGGCCTCAGCCTCGCTGTCGCAACTGCTGTTCAATGCAGTCCATCAGCTGGCCGCCGATATCGAGGTCGTAGCCCTTGTCGATCTCGCGGATGCAGGTGGGGCTGGTGACGTTTATCTCGGTGAGGTAATCGCCTATGACATCCAGGCCGACGAACAACAGGCCCTGTTCCCGCAAGCTGGGCCCCACCTGCGCGGCAATCCACTGATCCCGCTCCGACAGGGGCTGGGGCCGTCCCTCGCCGCCGGCCGCCAGGTTGCCGCGGCTCTCCCCGGCCAGGGGTACCCGCGCCAGGCAGTAGGGCACCGGCTCGCCGTCTATCATCAGGATGCGTTTGTCCCCCTCGCTGATTTCAGGTATGTAGCGCTGGGCCATGATGGTGCGGGTGCCGTGCAGGGTCAGCATCTCCAGGATGACGCTGAGGTTGGAATCCCCGGGTTTGACCCGGAAGATGGCGGAACCGCCCATGCCGTCCAGGGGCTTGAAGATCACGTCCCGGTGTTCCAGGTGAAAGGCCTTGAGGCGGCTCATGTCGGCGCTTACCAATACGGGAGGGCAACACTGGGGAAAGCGGGTGGCGAAAATCTTCTCGTTGCAGTCCCGCAGGCTCTGGCAGCGGTTGACCACCAGGGCACCGCGACGCTCCGCCTCCTCCAGCATATAGGTCAGGTAGACATACTCATTGTCGAAGGGGGGGTCCTTGCGCATCAGAATCACGTCCAGGTCCGCCAGCTCCCGGTTGCGCGTGTGGTCCAGGTTGTACCAGCCCTCCGGGTCCCGGAACACCGTGAGCCGCGACATATTGGCGTGGGCGATACCCTGCTCCAGGTAGAGGTCCCGCGGTTCCATGTAGTGCAGCTCCCAGTCTCTCGCCTGGGCCGCCCACAGCATTGCCAGCGTGCTGTCCTTCTTGTAATTGATGTCGGCGATAGGATCCATCACCACGCCCAGCTTTATCGTCATTTGCTCACCGTTGCGGCACACTGTCGGTTGGTTAACTTACGCAAAGGTGGGGTAGGGTGCAAGCGCGCCCCGCCGTTGTCTGGCAGGCGCGCTTCAGCACGCCCCCCGGTATGGAATTGAACAGGAGCGACTAATGAGTCTGGCCGGTATTTATTTATTCCTGGCGATTTTCAGCCTGTGCAGCACTGTCTGCGCCATCATCCAGGCACGCAGGTTGTACTGGCTCGTGCCCCTGTACTTTTTCGCGGCCTGGCTGTGCGGAGAACTCGCCCTGATTCACCTGGGCTGGCAGGTGGTCCTCACCGCGCTGTTCGTGTTTGCGGGTGTGCTCGAGGAGCCGCTGGCGCAGGCGGGCCTGGGCGTTTTCGCGCTGGCCTGGCTGGGCCTGCTATACCTGCACTGCCAGGCCATGGACAGCGCCCACCACTTGCAGGCCGGCTTGCGGAGGGCCCTGGGCCAGGGGTATCGCGCGGCTATCCCCGCCTCCAGGCAGGCCGTGCTGACCGACGATATCCTCACCCGACACTGGTTGAAGCCTTTTCGCTTCAAGCGCCAGGGGGTGCGCCGTCACAGCCATATCAGCTATGCCGATGCCGGCAAGCGCAACCTGCTGGATATCTACCACCCCCATACGCCGCGGGAAGGCGGTTTTCCGGTGCTGCTGCAGGTGCATGGCGGCGCCTGGATGATAGGTGAGAAGGAGCAGCAGGCCCTGCCCCTGATGTATCACATGGCCCAGCGCGGCTGGCTGTGCGTGGCGATCAACTACCGCCTCAGCCCGCAGGTGGCCTTTCCCGCCCACATCATAGATGTCAAAAAAGCCATTGCCTGGATCAGGGAGCACATAGCCGAGTATGGTGGCAATCCGGATTTTATTGCCGTCACCGGCGGTTCGGCCGGCGGTCACCTCAGTGCCCTGGCGGCGTTGACCCCCAACCGGGAAGAGTGGCAACCGGGCTTCGAGGACGCCGACACCCAGTTGCAGGCGGCCATCCCCTTCTACGGGGTATACGACTTCCTGGACCGGCACCTCATTCGCCCGGAGATGTCCATGGAGGGCATGGTTGCGGACCGGGTGATGCAGTGCACCCTGGAGGAGAACAGGGCCCTGTGGGAAACCGCCTCCCCGTTGCACCATGTTTCCGCCCAGGCGCCGCCCATGTTCGTTATCCATGGGACCCACGACTCCCTGGCCTGGGTGGAGGAGGCGCGGGCATTCGTGTCGGCGCTGCAGGCGGTCGCCAGCAAACCGGTGGCCTACGCGGAGTTGCCCGGGGCCCAGCACGCTTTCGAGATTTTCCACTCGGTGCGCACCGACCACACCATCAATGCGGTAGGCCATTTCCTCGAGTGGACACACGCCCAGTGGCAACAGGAACGGGGAGCGGTTGCCGCCTCCGCGCCGGCAGAGGCGGCCGGCGGGTAGTCAGTGACCCGCCGGCTGCATATCGCCCCAGCGCGCCTGCAACAGGGAGATTGCCGCCAGCGGGGCGGTCTCCGTGCGCAGCACCCGCGGTCCCAGTTGCAGTGAGTGAAAGCCCGCTGTTGTCGCCGCCGCGATTTCAGCGGCGCTGAAGCCGCCCTCGGGCCCGACCAGCAGGGCGACACTGGCGGGGACCGCCGCCCCCGGGTCACTGCTGTCCGCCGCCGGGTCCAGCACCAGGCGGGCATCCGCCTCAACCCGCTGGCACCAGTCTGGCAGCGGCCGCAGCGGATGCACTACCGGCAACCGGTTGCGGCCGCACTGTTCACAGGCGCTGGTCGCGACCTGTTGCCAGTGGCGCAGCTTCTTTGCTTCCCGCTCCCCCTTGAGCCGGACTTCGGTGCGCTCGCTCAGCAGTGGCGTAATAGCGTGGACGCCCAGTTCGGTCGCCTTTTGTACCACCCAGTCCATGCGGTCGCCGCGGGATATGGCGATGCCGAGGTGCAGCGCCAGGGGCGACTCGCGCTCTACCGGCTCGAACTCTCCGATGGTTACCGCCACTGCGTTTTTGCCCACCGCCTCCAGGGTGGCCGGGTACTGGCCGCCGGCGCCATTGAACAGGATGAGCGCGTCGCCCGCTCGCATGCGCAGCACCCTGGCGATGTAGTGCGCCTGGCCGGGCTCCAGTTCGACTCGCGCGCCGGCCTGCAGCGCCTGGTCGGTGTGGATGCGGGGCAGACGCATGGAAAGTACCGGTGCCTAGAGGCCCAGGTTGCGGTAGATCTCCCGGGTGGGCTCCACCTGGTTCATGGTATAGAAGTGAATGCCCGGTGCGCCGCTGTCCAGCAGGGTCTGGCACAGCTGGGTGACGACCTCGATGCCGAACTTGAGGACGCTGTCCTGGTCCTTGCCGTAGCCCTCCACCCGCTGGCAGATCCAGCGCGGAATTTCCGCGCCGCAGTTGCGCGAGAAGCGCGCCAGGTTGGCGAAGTTGATGATGGGCATGATGCCGGCGTAGATGGGCTTGTCTATGCCGGCGGCACTGCACTGGTCCAGGAAATAGAAGTAGGCTTCCACGTTGAAAAAGTACTGGGTGATGGCGCTGTTGGCACCGGCATCCAGCTTGGCCTTCAGGAAGCCGATATCGCTGTCGTAGCTGTTCGCCTCCGGGTGGATCTCGGGGTAGGCGGCCACCTCGATCTCGAAGTGATCGCCCGTGCGCTCGCGGATAAAGGCGACCAGCTCGTTCGCGTACACCAACTGGGAGGCTCCCCCCATGCCCGAGGGCGTGTCGCCACGCAGGGCCACCAGGCGCTTGATGTCACGCTCCACGTAGGTGTCGATGAGAGCGCCCACCGCGTCCTCGTTGTCGCCGCCGAAACTCAGGTGCGGCGCCACGTCGATACCCTGTGAGCGCATGGCCGATACCACGTCGCAGGTGGTGTCCCGGGTGGTGCCGCCCGCGCCGTAGGTCACCGAGAAGAACTCGGGGTTGAGTTCGTTCAGGGCCGGGGTGGTGACCTCCAGCAGCTTCTCCCTGCCGTCCGCCGTTTTCGGCGGAAAGTACTCGAAGCTGATCCTGGGTTGCTTGCTGGGCATGGTCGCTCGGGTCCTCTCAGTACTTGTAGCTGTCGGGCTTGAAGGGCCCGTCCACGCTCACATTGATGTACTCCGCCTGCTCCGGGGTGAGGCGGGTGAGCACGCCACCGAAGCCCGCGACCATATGGGCGGCCACTTCCTCGTCCAGCGATTTGGGCAGAACTTCAACCGCGAGGGCAGCGCGCTTCATATTGGGCTCCAGGTCGGCGAAGCGCCGCTCGTACAGGTAGATCTGTGCCAGTACCTGGTTGGCGAAAGAGCCATCCATGATGCGCGAGGGATGGCCGGTGGCGTTCCCCAGGTTTACCAGGCGTCCCTCGGACAGCAGGATCAGGTGATCGTTGCTGGCCTGGTCGCGGTAGATCTTGTGCACCTGCGGCTTGATCTCTTCCCACTGCCAGTTGCGACGCATGAAGGCGGTGTCGATCTCGTTGTCGAAGTGACCGATGTTGCACACCACGGCACCGTTTTTCAGCGCCTTGAGCATGTTGGCATCGCAGACGTTGAAGTTGCCGGTTGCGGTAACCAGCAGGTCGATGGTGCTCAGCAATGCGGCATCCACACAGTCCTCGCTGCCGTCGTTGAGGCCATTCTTGTAGGGCGATACCAGTTCGAAACCGTCCATGCAGGCCTGCATGGCGCAGATGGGATCGACTTCGGTGATTCGCACGATCATGCCTTCCTGGCGCAGGGACTGGGCGGAGCCCTTGCCCACGTCGCCGTAGCCGATCACCAGGGCTTTCTTGCCGGAAAGCAGGTGGTCGGTGCCGCGCTTGATGGCGTCGTTGAGGCTGTGGCGGCAGCCGTACTTGTTGTCGTTCTTGGATTTGGTGACCGAGTCGTTGACGTTGATCGCCGGCACTTTCAGGGTGCCCTGCTTGAGCATTTCCTGCAGGCGGTGGACGCCGGTAGTGGTCTCCTCGGTGACGCCGTGAATGCTGTCCAGCATCTCGGGATATTTCTCGTGCAGCATGCCGGTGAGGTCGCCGCCGTCGTCCAGCACCATATTGGCATCCCAGGGCTTGCCGTCCTTGAGGATGGTTTGCTCCAGACACCAGTCGTACTCTTCCTCGGTTTCGCCTTTCCAGGCATAGACCGGGATGCCGGCGGCGGCGATGGCCGCGGCGGCGTGGTCCTGGGTGGAGAAGATGTTGCAGGAGGACCAGCGCACTTCCGCGCCCAGTTCCACCAGGGTTTCGATGAGCACACCGGTCTGGATGGTCATGTGGATGCAACCCAGTATTTTCGCCCCGGACAGGGGTTTGCTGTCGCGGTATTTGGCGCGCATGGCCATCAGCGCCGGCATTTCGCCCTCGGCGATCTCGAGTTCCCTGCGGCCCCAGTCGGCCAGGGAGATGTCGGCTACCTTGTAGTCCTGCTTGGTGTCGAGTTTCTTCGCTGTGCTCATTGCATTTTCCTCGGGTCTGATTCGTTGGTTGTCAGTTTAAATCGGGTTTGTGTCAGGACTGTTGCGTTACAGCGCCGCTTTCAGGGCGGCGGCCTTATCGGTACGCTCCCAGGTGAAATCCGGATGCTCGCGCCCGAAATGGCCGTAGGCCGCGGTCTGGCGGTAGATGGGGCGCTTCAGGTCCAGCATCGCGATCAGGCCTTTGGGTCGCAGGTCGAAATGCTCGCGTACCAGTTCCACGATGCGGGTGTCGGACAGTTTGCCGGTGCCAAAGGTGTCGATGGAAATGGAGGTGGGCTCGGCCACCCCGATGGCGTAGGACACCTGTATTTCACAGCGCTCGGCCAGGCCGGCGGCGACAATGTTCTTGGCAACGTAACGACCGGCGTAGGCCGCGGAGCGATCCACCTTGGAGGGGTCCTTGCCGGAGAAGGCGCCGCCGCCGTGGCGAGCCATACCGCCATAGGTGTCGACGATGATCTTGCGCCCGGTGAGGCCACAGTCACCCACCGGGCCACCGATGATGAACTGGCCAGTGGGGTTGATGTGGTACCGGGTACCGGCGTGCAACCACTGCTCGGGCAGCACTTCCTTGATGATCAGGTCCATGACTGCTTCGCGGATATCCGTCTGGCTGATATCGGCATCGTGCTGGGTTGAGAGCACCACCGCGTCTATGGCCACCGGCTTGCCGGCTTCGTAGCGCAGGGTGACCTGGCTCTTGGCGTCCGGACGCAACCAGGGCAGGGTGCCGTGCTTGCGCAACGCGGCCTGGCGCTCGACGAGACGGTGGGCGTAATAAATGGGCGCGGGCATCAGCACGTCGGTCTCATTGGTGGCATAGCCGAACATCAAGCCCTGGTCGCCGGCGCCCTGCTCGTGCTCCTCGCTGTCGTCCACGCCCATGGCTATATCGTGGGACTGCTTGCCGATGGCGTTCAGCACCGCGCAGGAGGCGCCGTCAAAGCCCACGTCGGAGCTGTCGTAGCCGATATCGAGAATGACCTGGCGCACCACGTCCTCCAGGTCGACGTAGGTCTTGGTGGTCACCTCGCCGGCAACGATGGCCATGCCGGTCTTGACCATTGTCTCCACCGCGACCCGGGCGTCCGGGTCGTCCTTGATAATGGCGTCCAGGATGGCGTCGGAGATCTGGTCCGCCATCTTGTCCGGATGACCCTCGGAGACTGACTCGGAGGTGAAGATGCTGTATTCGCTCATGCTTGTTTCCCTTAAGACGTAAAAAGTTGGTCAGGGGCGCCCGAAGAGGCGCACCTGTATCTGGAAGCCATTGCGCTGGGCCAGGTATTCACTGGCGATATCCGCCAGTCCGGCCTGCCGCGCCCAGTCGCCGAGTTGTTGCGGATCGAAGCCCAGCCACAGGTCGCCGCAGTTTTCCCGTGCCCAGCCCTGGTCGTGGCGGCACAGGTCGGTAACCAGCACCACGCCGCCGGGGGCGAGCAGGGCGGCGACGTCCCGCAGGATGTCCACCGGGGAAGGCGTGTGGTGCAGTACCATGTTTATGACAACGCAGTCCGCCTGCAGACCGGCCAGTTCGGCGGCGCCGGTGTCACCGCAAATGAAATCGATATTGTCCAGCCCGGCCTGCGCGGCGCGCTCGCGGGCCTGCTCCAGCATGACCCGGGCGTTGTCCAGGGCCACCACCCGCGCAAATGCGGGGGCCAGTTCCAGCAGGAAGGCCCCGTCTCCGGGCCCTACCTCCAGAACAGTCTCGCGCCGGGCCAGGGGTGCGTCACGCAGCATCTGGGCAACGGTATCGGCATATTGCTCGTAGCTCGCTATCAGGTCCTGTTGCTGGCGGAACTTGGCGGCGTTGTCGCGAAAGAAATTGCGGGAGTTTTCCTCCCGGCGGCGATGCAACTCTTCCAGCCGCCGGGCCACCGCCCGCGGCAGTTCGATGGCGTCCACCGTGGTGAACAGTTTGCGCTGCAGCGCTTCCAGCCCGGGCCGCTGCCCGAGGCCATTGCGCCGGTAGAAAATGGAATTGCCTTCCCGCCGGGTGGCCACCAGGCCGGAATTGGCGAGCACCTTGAGGTGGTGGCTGAGGGCGGGCTGGCGAATGTCGAATATGGAACACAGCTCGGAAACGCCGAAGGAGTCCTCCCGCAGCACCCGCAGTACCTGCAGGCGCAGGGGGTCGGCGCTGGCCTTGCAGAGAGTGGCCAGGGCGGACAGCTGCAGATCAGCCTCGCTGGCAACGGCCCGGGGGGCCCTAACTGTGGTGGAAGTCGTCATTGGGGCGGGAGTCTAGCAGCGTTTTATTCTATATCAAAATATTTTGATATAGTTTTTTGAACGCCGTCACACCGGTGCATTTCGCGCCCGATTGTGCCGCCGGCGCAAATATTGTCCACCATTGTTTGCCGTTCACTGCCGCTTACGCGAAAATACCGGCCCATTTGAGCGGCCACCCACCCCCACATTCTGGAGAATCCGATGTCGTCCCCCCGCACCGAGCTAGCCAATGCCATCCGCGCCCTGAGCATGGACGCCGTCCAGAAGGCCAATAGCGGCCACCCGGGAGCCCCCATGGGTATGGCCGATATCGCGGAAGTCCTGTGGAACGACTACCTGCGGCACAACCCGGCCAACCCCAAGTGGCCCAATCGCGACCGTTTCGTGCTGTCCAACGGCCACGGCTCGATGCTGCTGTACTCGCTGTTGCACCTCACCGGCTACGAGCTGCCGATCGAGGAACTGCAGAACTTCCGCCAGTTGCACAGCAAGACCCCGGGCCACCCCGAATACGGCTACACCCCCGGCATCGAGACCACCACCGGCCCGCTGGGCCAGGGTCTGGCCAATGCCGTTGGCATGGCGCTGGCGGAAAAAGTACTGGCGGCCCGGTTCAACCGCGAGGGGCACAAGGTGGTGGACCACCACACCTATACCTTTGTAGGCGACGGCTGCCTGATGGAGGGTATCTCCCACGAGGTCTGTTCCCTGGCGGGCACCCTGGGCCTGGGCAAGCTGGTGGTGTTCTACGACGACAACGGCATCTCCATCGACGGTGAGGTGGAGGGTTGGTTTACCGATGACACCCCGGCGCGCTTCAAGGCCTATGGCTGGCAGGTGATCAACGACGTCAATGGGCACAGCCCCTCGGAAGTGAAGGCCGCCATAGAGGCGGCGCGCCACGAGACCGTCAGGCCCACGCTCATCTGCTGCAAGACCGTGATTGGCAAGGGCGCGCCCAACAAGCAGGGCAGTGAATCCTGCCACGGTGCGCCGCTGGGGGCCGACGAGGTGGCCGCGACCCGCGTCGCCCTCGACTGGCCCTATGAGCCGTTCCAGATCCCGGACGAAATCTACGCCCGCTGGGACGCCCGGGAACGAGGCGCCGAGCGCGAACAGGGCTGGGAAGAGGCCATGCAGGCCTACGCCGAAGACCACCCGGAGCTTGCCCGTGAGCTGCGCCGCCGCCTCGCGGGTGAGCTGCCGGCCGACTTCGGCGAGCGGGCCGAGGCCTACATCCGCCAGTGTCAGCTGGAGGGCGCCAGCATAGCCTCACGCAAGGCCTCCCAGAATTGCCTCAATGCCTACGGGCCGCTGCTGCCGGAACTGCTGGGGGGTTCGGCTGACCTGGCGGGCTCCAATCTCACCCTGTGGAGCGGCTCCAGGGGCATCGGCCGGGAGGACGCCGACGGCAACTATATTTACTACGGTGTGCGGGAGTTCGGCATGGCGGCCATCATGAATGGCATCGCCCTGCACGGCGGCTTCGTCAACTACGGCGCCACCTTCCTTATCTTCATGGAATATGCCCGCAATGCTGTGCGCATGGCCGCCTTGATGAAACAGCAGTCCATCTTCGTGTGGACCCACGACTCCATCGGCCTGGGGGAGGACGGCCCCACCCACCAGCCGGTGGAGCAGCTCACCGCCCTGCGGGTGACACCCAATATGCACACCTGGCGCCCCTGTGATGCGGTGGAGTCAGCGGTGGCCTGGAAAGCGGCGATAGAGCGCCGCGACGGACCCGCCTCGCTGGTGTTTTCCCGCCAGACATTACCCCACCAGCAGCGGGACGATGGCCAGCTGGCGGCGATTGCCAGCGGCGCCTACGTGCTCGCCGATTGCGAGGGCAAGCCGGAGGCTATCCTGATTGCCACCGGCTCGGAGGTGCAACTGGCCATGGACGCGGCGGCACGCCTGGCAGAGGCCGGCCGGCAGGTACGGGTGGTCTCCATGCCCTGTGCCGAGGTGTTCGAGCAGCAGGATGCGGCCTATCGCGAGAGCGTGCTGCCCAGCGACGTGCTGGCCCGGGTGGCGGTGGAGGCTGCGCACACCGATTACTGGTACAAGTACGTGGGCCTGGACGGCCGGGTGGTGGGCATGAGCAGCTTCGGCGAATCCGCCCCGGCCCCGGAGTTGATGAACTATTTCGGCTTTACCGTGGATAATGTGGTCGCCGTGGTGGAAGAGCTGTTGTAGCGTTGCGGCGCCGGCGAGCGTATTCCCTTGTTGCGATTGGCGATAAACGGCTATGGCCGAATCGGCCGCAGTGTGCTCAGGGCCCTGTATGAAAGCCGCTTGAGGTCGCAGCTGCAGGTCGTTGCGGTAAACGAGTTGGCGGATGCCCGCACCGTGCTGCACCTGACCCGCTACGACTCCACCCATGGGCGCTTTCCCGGCACTCTGGAGGGCGATGACCGGCAGCTGCGGGTCAATGGCGATGTCATCACCCTGCTGCGCCAGCCTCATATCGGCGACCTCCCCTGGGGCGATCTCGGCATCGATATCGTGCTGGAATGCAGCGGCGCTTTCTCCGATCGGGCCACAGCGGAGCAGCACCTGCGGCAGGGCGCCGGACGCGTGCTTTTTTCCCAGCCGGGAGAGTCCGACGTGGATGCCACGGTGGTCTACGGGATCAACCACCAGGCCCTGCAAGCCGACCACCGTATCGTGTCCGCCGCGTCCTGCACCACCAACGCCATCGTGCCCGTGATCAGGGCCCTGCACCAGTCGGTGGGCATAGACAGCGGCACCATTACCACCATCCACTCGGCAATGAACGACCAGCCCGTGCTGGACGCCTATCACCACACCGACCTGCGCAAGACCCGGGCGGCCTCGCAGTCGATTATCCCGGTGGATACCGGCCTGGCGCGCGGGGTCGAGCGGGTGTTGCCGGAAATGGCCGGACGCTTCACGGCCCAGGCCCTGCGGGTACCCACGCTCAATGTGTCGGCCCTGGATCTCACGGTGCTGACTTGCAGCGATACCGCTACCGGGGCCATTAATCGCGCATTGCATGATGCAGCTCAAAGCAGTTTCAGGGGGGTGCTGGGCTATACTGAAGAGCCGCTGGCATCCTGTGATTTCAACCACGATGCTAGATCCAGTATTGTTGACGCGAGCCAGACGCGGGTCAGCGGCAACCGGCTGGTAAAGGTACTTACCTGGTTCGACAACGAGTGGGCCTATGCCAACCGCATGCTGGATGTCGCCGCCTACTGGGGTGGACTGTGACCGTGCCCTGTGACGCCGGTGACACAGCGCATAGGTAAACTGGGAGTAGAAGTAAATGGCACTGAAAGTTGATTTGATGCGTGACCTGGACCTGCAGGGCAAGCGCGTGCTGATCCGCGAGGATCTCAATGTACCCCTCAAGGACGGCCGGGTGAGCAGTGACGCCCGCATCCGGGCCGCCCTCCCCACCATACGCGCAGCGGTGGCCGCGGGCGCCCGGGTGATTCTCATGTCGCACCTCGGGCGACCGGTGGAGGGTGAGTACGACGAGCAATTTTCCATGGCGCCCGTGGCCAGCCACCTGGCGGACCTGCTGGGACAGCCGGTGCGGCTGGTTAGCGATTGGCGCGGTGGCGTCGAACTCGCGGACGGCGAGATCGCCATGCTGGAAAACGTGCGTTTCAATCCCGGCGAAAAGAAAGACGACGAGGACCTCGCCAGGGCCTATGCGGCGCTGTGCGATATCTATGTCATGGACGCCTTCGGCACCGCCCACCGGGCCCAGGCCTCCACCCATGGCGTCGGCAGATATGCGCCGGTGGCCTGCGCCGGGCCGCTGCTGGAGGGCGAGTTGAACGCCCTGCACAAGGCGCTGGCTGCGCCTGCCAGGCCCATGGTGGCCATTGTCGGCGGCGCCAAGGTGTCCACCAAGCTCACGGTGCTGGAAACCCTGGCGGACAAGGTGGACCAACTGGTGGTGGGCGGCGGCATCGCCAATACCTTCCTCGCTGCCAGCGGCAAACCCGTCGGCAAGTCCCTGTGCGAGCATGAGCTCATTCCCGAGGCGCGCCGCCTGATGAGCAAGACCCATATCCCCCTGCCCGTCGATGTCGTGACGGGCAAGGAGTTTGCCGAGACCGCGGCGGCCAGTCTCAAATCCGCCGACGCGGTGGCCGACGACGATATGATTATGGACATCGGGCCCCAGGCGGCGGCTGAAGTGGCCGACATACTGCGCCAGGCCGGTACCATTCTGTGGAATGGCCCGGTGGGCGTGTTCGAGTTCGACCAGTTTGCCACCGGCACCCAGGTGGTTGCGCGGGCCATCGCCGACAGCCCCGCCTTTTCCCTGGCCGGCGGCGGCGATACCCTGGCGGCCATAGACAAGTTTGATATCGCCGACAAGGTCTCCTATATATCCACGGGAGGCGGCGCCTTCCTGGAGTATGTGGAAGGCAAGATTCTTCCCGCCGTCGCCATGCTGGAACAGCGCGCCGGCAGGCCACCACAGTAACCAGACTGATCACCCGATTCCCAGGAGTACTAACATGGCACTAATCAGTATGCGACAGTTGCTGGACCACGCCGCCGAACACGGCTACGGCGTACCGGCCTTCAACGTCAATAATCTCGAGCAGACCCGCGCCATCATGGAGGCTGCGGACAAGACCAACTCCCCGGTGATCATGCAGGCCAGCGCCGGCGCGCGCAAATACGCGGGCGCGCCATTCCTGCGGGCCATGATGGAAGCGGCCATGAACGAGTTTCCGCATATTCCGGTAGTGGTGCACCAGGATCACGGGGTGTCCCCCGCGGTGTGCCTGCGCTCCATCCAGCTGGGCTTCAGTTCAGTGATGATGGACGGCTCCCTGGGCGAGGACGGCAAGACCCCCACGGATTACGACTACAACGTGGCCGTCACCCGCAAGGTGGTGGAGAGTGCCCACGCCTGCGGCGTCTCGGTGGAGGGTGAACTGGGTTGCCTGGGCTCCCTGGAAACCGGCGAAGCCGGCGAGGAAGACGGCATCGGCGCCGAGGGCAAGCTGACCCACGACCAGATGCTTACCGATCCCGAGGAGGCCGCCCGGTTCGTCAAGGCCACCGGAGTGGACGCCCTGGCGATTGCCTGCGGCACCAGCCACGGCGCCTACAAGTTCACCCGGCCGCCCACCGGCGATATCCTGGCGATCGACCGTATCAAGGAGATCAACGCCCGCATTCCCAACACCCACCTGGTGATGCACGGCTCTTCCTCCGTGCCCCAGGACTGGCTGGCGATCATCAACGAGTTTGGCGGCGCCATACCGGAAACCTACGGGGTGCCGCTGGAGCAGATCCAGGAAGGTATTCGCCACGGTGTTCGCAAGGTCAATATCGATACCGACCTGCGGCTGGCATCCACCGGTGCGATCCGCCGCTTCATGGCGCAGAATCCCGCCGAGTTCGATCCCCGCAAATACCTGGCGCATACCATAACCGCGATGCGCGATATCTGCATAGAGCGTTACGAGGCGTTCAATACCGCCGGTAATGCCGACAAGATCAGGGTGAAATCCCTGGCGGTGATGCAGCAGGCCTACGATGCCGGCAAGCTGGACGCCAAAGTAAACTGAGTAGCGGCGTTGACCCCGGCGCAACTGGCGGCATTGCGCGACAGCCTGCCACCCTTTGCCGACGTGGGGCTGGTGCCGGCCCAGCTGCAGGATTACTGCCGGTTCTACGGCCTCGATTTCGAGGCGCGCCTGCCGCGGGTGCATCATCGCATCGGCTCGGTCACTGCGGGCCCCTATACTCTCGCGGTGCAGTGCTGGCTGCAGCCGGGCGCCAGCGCCAACCTGCTGCTGGTACACGGCTACTTCGATCATGCCGGGCTGTACGGCAAGCTGATCGAGTTCGGCCTGCTCAATAACTGCAATGTACTGATCTTCGATTTACCCGGGCACGGTTTATCCTCCGGGGAACCGGCGGTTATCGGGGATTTCGGCGACTATGGCCTGGCGACAGGCGCGGTACTCGAGGCGGCCGGACCCTCTCCCGACCTGCCCCTGTGGGTGATGGCCCAGAGCACCGGTTGCGCCGCGCTGGTCGAGCACGCCCGCCGCGGGTCCTGGCCCTTTGCAGCCACTGTCCTGTTGGCGCCGCTGTTGCACCCGAGGGGCTGGAAAACCGGGCGGCTGCTGCATACGCTGGCGCGGCCCTTCAAAACAGGTCTTAAAAGGAAGTTCGCGCCGAACTCCTCGGATCCACAGTTCCTGGACTTTGTCAGGCGCGATCCGCTGCAGAGTCAGCGTCTTTCCCTGGTGTGGGTGAGTGCCTTGAAGCGATGGCTGGCCGACCTGCAGCTGGCGAATCTCGGCGTGGGTCCCGCGCTGATCGTGCAGGGCGATGCCGACCAGACTGTCGAATGGCGTTACAATACGCGCGCCTATTGCGAGTTGTTTCCAAACAGCCGCATAGAGATGCTGCCGGGTGCGGGGCACCAGCTCGCCAATGAAGCAGCGAATATTCGCGGCGCCTACCTCGCCGCGGTGACTGCCTACGCGCAGGCTGCAGGTGTACCGCTGCAAGCGCGCGGCTTTGCGCAGGGATGATACCCGGCTGCGGGACTCGACAGGATGAAGATGAAAATACCGGGAATTTGCATGGTTTTATGTGTTGGCCTGGCCGCGGGGTTCGCCGCCGCGGACGGAAAAGGCGGCAGTTTTCCCGGCATCGAGGCACTGATGACGCCGGCGGAATACCACGCTGCGGGCCTCGAGAAACTGACACCACAAGAGCGCAAGGCCCTGGACCAGTGGTTGATTCGCTACACCGCGGAGGACGCGCCGGTGTTGCTCAACAGCGACGAGGAGGTCAAGCAGGCCGTCCAGGAGCAGGAAATTGTGTCCACCATCGTGTCGCCGTTTGCCGGCTGGTCGGGGAACACGGTATTTACCCTGGCTAACGGCCAGGTCTGGCAGCAGCGCCGCCAGTCCAAATATGCCTACACAGGCAGTACTGTCGCGCCGGAAGTGCGGATTACCCGCAATTTTTTGGGGTTTTACAGCATGGAACTGCTGGAAACTGGCGCCAAAGTGCTGGTTAAAAGAGTAAAATGACAGCAGCTTTCATGCTGATATTGGTAATAATCCCGCATCTACCACTTTAGGGGGAACTAAAAGCGTAACTATTGTGCAAAAATGCACCCCATCGTGGGAAATGCCTTGCTTGTCCGTTACAGTCCAAGTCAGCAATTCCTTCGGAAAAATTGCACACAACATACAAAACAGAGGGGACACACCATGTTGAGAAAATCTCAGCTCTCGCTGGCTGTTGGGGCCGCGCTGGGTCTGACGTCCATGACGTTCATGCCCGCCAACGCGCAGGATCTCAGCGCCAACCAACTCGAAGAAGTTATCGTAACCGGCTCGCGTATTACCCGCGCCAACCTGGTCAGCTCCAGCCCGGTCACGCAGATAGATGCCGAGGACATGATGTTCCAGGGCACCACCCGCGTCGAGGACCTGGTCAAGGAACTGCCCCAGGTCTACTCCCAGCAGAACAGCACCCAGCAGAACGGCGCTACCGGTACCGCTACCCTGAACCTGCGCAACCTGGGTGACGAGCGCACCCTGGTACTGATCAACGGTCGCCGCCTGCCCGCGGGCTCCCCGGTAAGCGGTGGTGTCGGTGCCGACATCAACCAGATTCCCGGTGCGCTGATCGAGCGCGTCGAAGTGCTAACCGGTGGTGCTTCGGCCACCTACGGCTCCGATGCGGTTGCCGGTGTGGTCAACTTCATCATGATGGATGACTTCGAGGGCGTGAAGCTGGACTACCAGTACAGCGGCTACAATCACGACAACCGCAGCGACCGCTGGCAGGATATCGTTGAAAGCGCCGGCTACCCCGCGCCCAATGGCAACACCACCGACGGCGAGATGGACAACCTGTCGCTGCTTATCGGCGGCAATTTCGACAATGGCCGCGGTAACGCCACCGCCTACGCCACCTATCGCAAGATCAAGCCCATCTGGCAGCGGGACCGCGACTACAGCGCCTGCGCCCTGTCCGATACCGTGGACGACTGTTTTGGCTCCTCCACCACCCCGCAGGGTCGCTTTACCGATTTCGGCGCCACCAACGATTTCGACTACCAGCTGGGCAACGGCAACGAGTTCGTGCCCTTCAACGACCTGTTCAACTACGGCGCGCTGAACTACTTCCAGCGCCCGGACAAGCGCTACACCCTGGGTTCCTTCGCGCACTACGAGATCAATGAGCACGTCGAGGCCTACACAGAGCTGATGTACATGAACGACCAGTCGACGTCACAGATAGCGCCCTCTGGAACGTTCTTCAACAACACCAATATACCCTGTAGCAATGCCTTCATGTCCGACCAGCAGTTCGAGGCCCTCTGCGGCCAGTACGGGCTCACCGAGGACGACGTCCAGTCTGCCTACCTCGGCAAGCGGAATGTCGAGGGCGGCAACCGCCAGGACGAACTCGAGTACAACACCTTCCGTGGCGTGTTCGGCCTGCGCGGCGAAATCAACGACACCTGGCGTTACGACGGCTACTTCCAGTACGCCCGGGTGGATTACTCTGACACCTACAAGAACGACCTCAACATCAACAACATCCAGCGCGCCCTGGACGCGGTGGTCGATCCGGACAGTGGCGAAATCGTCTGTCAATCGGCGCTGGACGGCAACGATCCCAACTGTGTGCCTTATAACGTGTTCCAGGAAGGCGCCATCACCCAGGAGCAGATTGATTACCTGACCATTCCCCTGTATGCGGACGGCGACACCGAGCAGACCGTTGCCTCGGCCTATGTCGAGGGTACGCTGGGGGACTACGGGGTCAAGCTGCCCTGGGCGGATAACGGCGTCGATGTGGTTATCGGTGTTGAATACCGCAAGGAGAGCATGAGCTTCAGCCCCGACCAGGGTTACAGCCTGGGCCTGGGCGCCGGCCAGGGTGGTGCCACCCAGCCGGTGAACGGCAGCTACGACGTGAAAGAAGGCTTTGTGGAAGCCAGCGTACCGCTGGTGGAAGGCAAGGACTGGGCCGAGCAGATCGTGCTGGATGGCGGCTACCGCTACTCCGACTACGACTACGGCGAGACCACCGACACCTACGGTATCCGCCTGGGCTGGGCCATCAACCAGCAGGTCAAGCTGCGCGGCAGTTACCAGCGCGCGGTGCGCGGACCCAACATCCAGGAGCTGTTCCTGCCCCAGGGCCTGAACCTGTTCGACATGGCGGCGGACCCCTGTTCGGATGCCGGTGCCGAAAGCGGCTATAGCTTCGAACAGTGTGCCCGCAGCGGCATCACCGCTGCCCAGTGGGGCCGCAACTTCGACAGCCCGGCGGGCCAGTACAACTACCTGCAGGGCGGTAACCCGGACCTGTCCCCGGAGAAGTCTGACACCTACACCTACGGTATCGTGCTGACCCCCGACTTCCTGGAAGGGTTCACCATGACCATCGATTACTACGACATCAAGATCGAGGACGGTATCAGCGAGTTGAGCCAGGAATTCATCCTGACCGAGTGTATCGAGGGTAACGACTCCCAGTGTGACAAGGTCAGGCGCGGTCGAAACGGCGACCTGTGGGTCGGCTCCAACGTCGAAACCAGTGGCCAGATCATCGCCCTGGACGACAACCTGGCGGTGGAGCAGGTCAAGGGCATCGACGTGGTCGCTTCCTACGACTTCGATATCGGCAAGTGGGGCAGCATCAACCTGCATGACGTGATGTCGTACATTGACCAGTGGGATACCCAGGAGCTGAGCAACGCGCCCAAGACCGAGTGTGCGGGCACATTTGCCGGCGTCTGTGGCTACCCGGCGCCGGATCTGCGCAACAACTTCCGCGCCACCTGGGTTACGCCGTGGAACGTGACTGCCAGCGCGCAGTGGCGTTACATCAGCAGCGTCGATGACTTCAACAAGATCCGCGACCTGAACTCGATCAGCTACTTCGATCTCTCGGCAATCTGGGACATCAATGAGTGGGCCAGCGTGCGCGCCGGTATCAACAACCTGACCGACAAGGCGCCGCCCATCGTGGGTGCCGACATCGCGGCCACTTCATACTACGGGGCGGGCAACACCTTCCCGGGTATGTACGACGCCAACGGTCGCTACTTCTTCGTAGGTGGCACCATCGGCTTCTGATGCCGGGCGGCAGTACGGGCCCCGGTCTGACCGGGCCCGATTTGTAACAAAAAAAGGCCACCTGCAAAGGTGGCCTTTTTTTGTCCGCGTTTTAGTACCCGCGTCGCGGCTATGAACCGGGCTGGGAGGCCAGGGCGCCCTGCAGGTATTCGCGCAGGGGCTGCAGATGCTGCTCATAGTGCTGCCAACGCCCACTGGAGCCCTGGTAAAGAGCTTGTCTTACCTGGTGTGCACTGGCGGTGCGCACCCGATTGCCCGCGCGGTGGAAGTCCAGGCACTGCTCCTCCCAGTCCAGGTCCAGAAAGTCCAGCACCTCGCCCGTGACCTGCCGCACCCCGGCCACCAGCTTCTCGTAGCCGACTTCCAGCAGCGCGTTCCCGGCCAGTTGCTGCCAGTGCAGCATCAGGCGGCGGTACTGCAGGTAGTAGTGCCCGGCATCCAGCAAATCGTTGGCCTGGGCCTGGGCTGCCTCCATGGGCTGGAAAAACAGCGACAGGCAATTGTCCAGCGGCTCCCGGCTGCTGATGAGAAACCGCGCGTTGGGATACAGGGCATGCAGCAGGCCGATACAGAAGAAGTTGTCGGGGCGCTTGTTGATGATCCGGGTCCCACCGTGAAAGGCCTCCGCCAGGTAATCCAGGTACCTGCACCCCAGCGCAACCAGGGACGGGGCCGCAAGGGTGGTCAGCGTCCGGGGGAACGGTGCCAGTTCACGCTGGAAGAAATCGATCTCCCCGCCGGCCGCCAGCGCGCTGTGGCCGGCCAGTATCTGTTCCAGCAAGGTGGAGCCGGAACGGAACATGCCGCAGATAAACACCAGCGGCTGCTCCGAAACCGGCGGTATGGTTTGCAGCCAGTGACGGTCGCAGTGCCCGATAAGCTGATCGACCAGTTGTTCCTGGCGCTCGCGACTGTAGCTGCCGGCGCGCTGCCGGCTGAGCAGGTTGGCCTGGCGGTAGTAGTCAAAGGCCCGGTCGTAGTGCCGGCAGTCGTCATGGGCCTTGCCCAGCGCGTACAGCAGTTCCTCCCGGTCGATCGCGGCCAGGTCCTGGTTGCGCAGGACCCGTTTAATCTGGCGAACGACAGGCGCGACCGGGTCGGTTATGCGCTCGCCATAGGCGATATGCGCGAGGGCGCCGGCGTGACGCGGTTCGCGCTGCAGGATGCGGTTGAAGAGGCGCAGGGCCTCGGCCCAATCGCCCTGTTCTTCCCGCAATTGCGCCAGATTGTACAGCGCGGGGATATACTCGGGATTGTGCGCCAGCGCGGCCTGCAGTGCTGCCAGCGCCAGCTCGTGCCGCTGCCTCGCGGTGTGGATGACGCTGATATTGTTGTGCACTTCCTCCGGGCGGGCAATGTTGCGCGCCAGGCAAGCCTGGTACTCCTGCAGGGCTTCCTCGCTGCGGCCAATGCGTTTTAGCAGGCGCGCCAGGTTATAGCGGCTGTTGTTCAGGCCGGGGCGGGCGGCCAGCAGGCGGCGGTAGCAGGCCACCGCCTCGTCGCCGTGACCGCGCCTTTCCAGCAGGGTGGCCAGGCGCTCCGTGTAAATGGCTTCGCCGGGGTAGGCATCGACCAGTTGCTGCAGGTGCAGCTGCGCCTCATCGGGCCGTCCGCCCTGCAGGCAGATCATCACCAGCTGTTCCAGCGCCTGCCGCTGTCGCGGCTCTGTTGCCAGCAGCTCGCGCAGCAGGCGCTCGGCCCGCGCTGGCTCCCCCCCGGCAAGCAGTTGCTGCGCGCGCTCTACTGTATCGCCGCCGTGCTTGATGTTGCCTCCTAGAATAACACCCGGGAGCGGATGGTTCCCTCGATTCCCGCCAGCCTGGCCAGGGCCATGTCACTGTACTCGGCGTCGATATCGATTACCACATAGCCGATGGCGTCGTTGGTCTGCAGATACTGGGCCGATACGTTCAGGTTGTTCTCGGAGAACACCCGGTTGATGGCGCCCATGATGCCAGGCACGTTGTGGTGTATGTGCAACAGGCGATGACTGCCCTCGTGGGCCGGCAGGGCGACCTCGGGGAAATTGACCGAGGAAATGCTGGTGCCGTTATCGCTGTAGCGGGCGAGCTTTTCCGCCACTTCCGCGCCGATATTTGCCTGCGCCTCCATGGTGCTGCCGCCGATATGCGGGGTGAGAAAGGTATTGTCGAACTGCCGCAGGGGAGACACGAACTCGTCTTCGTTGGAGCGCGGCTCCACCGGGAATACGTCTATGGCCGCGCCCCCCAGGCTGCCGTCTGCCAGGCGGGCTGCCAGGGCATCGATATCCACCACGGTGCCGCGGGAGGCGTTGATCAGGATGCTGCCGGGTTTCATGTGGGCCAGCTCGGCGACCCCTAGCATATTGCGGGTGGAGGCGTTTTCCGGCACGTGCAGGCTAACCACCTCGCTGCCGGCCAGCAGTTCCTCCAGGCTGGATACCTGGCGGGCGTTGCCCAGGGGGAGCTTGCTGACCACATCGTAAAAACGCACCTGCATACCCAGGCCCTCGGCGATCACCCCCAGCTGCATGCCGATATTGCCGTAGCCGATGATACCCAGGGTTTTGCCGCGGATCTCGAAGGAATTGGCGGCGGACTTCAGCCACACGCCGCGATGGGCCGCGGCGTTCTTCTCGGCGATACCGCGCAGCAACAGGATCGCTTCGGCAATCACCAGCTCCGCCACGCTGCGGGTATTGGAGAAGGGCGCGTTGAACACGGCCACGCCCTTGCGGGTCGCGGCCTGCAGGTCCACCTGGTTGGTGCCGATACAGAAACAGCCGACGGCAACCAGTTTTTTGGCGGCTTCGAAAATCTCGGCGCTGAGCTGGGTGCGGGAGCGGATACCGACGAAATGGGCATCGGCGATGGCGATCTTGAGCTCCTCCGGCGGCAGGGCCTTCTGGTGCAGTTCGATATTGTGGTAGCCGGCCCGTTGCAGGGTCTCTACCGCGGACGGGTGTACGCCCTCCAGTAACAGGAAGCGGATTTTGCTCTTTTCAAGAGACTGTTGTGCCATTGCCGTAAGGGTTCCTGGTAAGCCGGTGTTGGACCCGCGAACTGTGGAGCAAGCGCGGGAAAAGAGGGCGCGTATGTTACCATACGCGCCCCTTTATACAGCGCCCTGTGAAAAATACCGGAGGAAGCGCCAGTGACATCGCATGACAGTAATATCCTTGCGCGACTGCAGGATATTGTGGGGCCGGACAGGGTGCTGACCGATGCCGAGTCCCTGGAACACTACGGCCGTGACTGGACCCGTTTCCACACCCCGGCGCCACGGGCGGTGGTGCTGCCCGGGTCGATCGCTGAGGTGCAGGGTATCGTGCGCCTGGCCAATTGCGAGCGCCTGGCCATCGTGCCCTCCGGGGGCAGGACCGGCCTCAGTGCCGGCGCCGTGGCCTGCAAGGGGGAGCTGGTGCTCGCCCTGGACCGGCTCAACCAACTGGGCGACTTCAACCCGGTGGACCGCACCGTGCGTTGCGGTGCCGGCGTGGTGACCGAGCAACTGCAGCAGTTTGCCGCCGGGCAGGGCCTGTTCTACCCGGTGGACTTCGCCTCCTCGGGCTCCAGCCAGATAGGCGGCAACATCTCCACCAACGCCGGCGGCATCAAGGTGATACGCCACGGCATGACCCGCGACTGGGTGGCGGGGCTGAAGCTGGTCACCGGTACCGGCGAGCTGCTGGACCTCAACCGCGGCCTGGTCAAGAACAATACCGGCTACGACCTGCGGCAACTGGTGATCGGCGCCGAGGGCACCCTGGGGGTGGTGGTGGAGGCGACCATGGCGCTGTCCTCGCCCCCGCAGAACCTGGCGGTGCTGGTGCTGGGCGTGCCCGATATGGCCGCCATCATGTCGGTGCTATCCGCCTTCCGGGGCGCCATCGAATTGAGTGCCTTCGAATTTTTCTCCGAGTTGGCGCTGTCCAAGGTTGTCGCGCACCAGGGGCTGCAGCGGCCCTTCGAAACCGCCACGCCTTTCTATGCGCTGCTGGAGTTCGAGCAGCCCGACGAGGCCGCCATGGAACAGGCCATGACCCTGTTCGAGCACTGCGTGGAGCAGGGCTGGGTGCTGGACGGCGTGGCCAGCCAGAGCGTCGCCCAGGCCCGGAACCTGTGGCGCCTGCGCGAGGATATCTCGGAGACCATTACCCGCTGGACGCCCTACAAGAACGATATCTCCACCAGGGTGTCCCAGGTGCCGGATTTTCTCGCCGAGGTGGAAGCGGTGGTCACGGCCAGCTACCCGGAGTTCGAGATCGTCTGGTTCGGCCATATTGGCGACGGCAATGTACACCTCAATGTCCTCAAGCCGGACGCCATGGCTGTGGACGAGTTCCAGCGTCGCTGTGGCGAGGTGAGCAAGTGGGTGTTCGAGATCGTGCAGCGCTACGGCGGCAGTATCTCAGCCGAGCACGGTGTGGGCCTGTTGAAGAAAGACTACCTGCACTACAGTCGCTCGCCCCTGGAGATCGAGATCATGAAGCAGATCAAGCTCGCCTTTGATCCGCAGGGGATTATGAATCCCGGGAAAATATTTGACCTCTAGGCCGCTTGCCTTTGGTCATTTGTTGCTAAAACTCATTACTCGGCAGTAAGAGTCCTGACCCCCGAAGCCGTCCCCAGCAACAACACATCCGCCGGGCGCAGGGCAAACAGCCCGTTGGTCACCACCCCGGTGATATTGTTGATCTTCTGCTCCATGGCCAGCGGTTGCGGGATCGGGAAATTGTAGATGTCGAGGATGACGTTGCCGTTGTCCGTGACCACGCCCTCGCGGTAGATCGGGTCGCCGCCCAGCTTCACCAGCTCGCGGGCCACATGGCTGCGGGCCATGGGGATGACCTCGACCGGCAGGGGAAACTGCCCCAGGGTGTGCACCAGCTTGCTTTCATCCGCGATGCAGATGAACCTGGCCGCCACCGCCGCCACGATCTTTTCCCGGGTGAGGGCCGCGCCGCCGCCCTTGATCAATTGCAGGGCGGCATTGCTTTCGTCCGCGCCGTCTATATAGAAATCCACCTGGTTGACCGTGTTGAGATCGTAGACCGGGATGCCGTGGTTTTTCAGTCGCGAGGCGGAGGCCTCGGAACTGGCGACCGTGGCGTTGACCAGCCCCTTGATGCTCGCCAGGGCGTCGATGAACAGGTTTGCGGTAGAACCCGTGCCGATACCGATCACCGAGTCGTTTTCCAGCAGCGGCCGAATGTATTCCAGCGCCGCAAGCGCAACCGCCTGTTTCAACTGATCCTGGCTCATCGTCTGTCCTCGATGCGGAGCATGGGTGAAGGCTGTGGTGATTATAGGCCACGGCCCCTGGCCGATCATCAATAATACCCGAATCGCTTTGGCGACGGGGCTGAAAAACCCCATCGCCTGCTTTAAGATGGCCGGCTCGCCAGCACATTCGGAAGTATTGCCGCCATGCCAGAGTCCTATATCAAGCGAATCCTCGACGCGCGGGTCTACGATGTTGCCAGGGAAACCCCCATTCATGAGGCCGCGCTCCTGTCCCGGCGGCTGGGCAATCAAGTGTGGTTGAAACGCGAGGACCTGCAGCCCGTGTTTTCCTTCAAGCTGCGCGGCGCCTACAACAAGATGAGCCGCCTGAGTCCGGAGCAACTGGCGGCGGGCGTGGTGGCGGCCTCGGCGGGCAACCACGCCCAGGGCGTGGCGATGGCTGCCCAGCACCTGAACGTGAAGGCAACCATTGTCATGCCGCGCCCCACACCGCAGATCAAGGTCGACGCGGTGCGCAATCGCGGTGCCCGCGTGGTGTTGCACGGCGATACGTTTGAGGAGGCCGCAGAGCAGGCCCGCAAACTGGTCGAGGAAAAGGGCATGACCTATGTGCACCCCTTCGATGACCGCGACGTGATCGCGGGCCAGGGCACCATCGGCATGGAAATCGTCCGCCAGCACCAGCAGCCGCTGGATGCGCTGTTTGTGCCCGTGGGCGGCGGTGGGCTGTTGGCAGGCGTGGCGGCCTACGTCAGCTATGTCTGGCCCCAGACCCGTATCATCGGGGTGGAGCCCGAGGACGCCGCCTGCCTGCAGCTGGCACTGCAGAAAGGCCGGCGCGCGACCCTGCCGGAAGTGGGCCTGTTCGCCGAGGGCTGCGCCGTCGCCCAGATCGGCCGGGAGACTTTCCGCGTGATTCGCGACACGGTGGACGAGGTGATCACCATCTCCACCGATGAAATGTGCGCGGCCATCAAGGACATCTTCGAGGATACCCGCAGCATCGCCGAGCCCGCCGGCGCCCTGGCTCTCGCGGGCCTGAAGAAATATACCGAGCGCAGCGGGGTAAGGGACCAGCACCTGCTGGCCATCGTCAGCGGCGCCAATACCAATTTCGATCGCCTGCGCTATATCTCTGAAAGAACCGAGACCGGTGAGCACCGCGAGGCCGTAATCAGCGTGACCCTGCCGGAACGCGCGGGTGCCTTTCGCACCTTCTGCAGTGCCCTCGGACGGCGCAATATAACGGAGTTCAATTACCGCTACGCCAGTGCCCAATCCGCCCAGGTGTTCGTGGGCCTGTCGGTCGTCCCGGGGGGCGAGGACCTGGCCGGGCTGCTGGCCGATCTGAAGGAAAGGGGTTACGTCGCCGAGGACCTCACTGATAACGAGGTGGCCAAGCTGCATATCCGCTATATGGTAGGCGGGCATGCGCCGGCTGAGGTAACCGATGAGCGGGTGTACCGGGTAGAATTCCCGGAGCGCCCCGGCGCGCTACTGCGGTTTCTGTCCGGCCTGGGGCAGGGCTGGAATATCTCCATGTTCCACTATCGCAATCACGGCGCCGCCTATGGGCGCATTCTGGTGGGGGTGCAGGTGCCGAAAAACCAGCGGCGCGCCTTCGAGGGGGTGCTGGATGAGCTGAAGTTTCCCTATTGGGAGGAGACGGATAATCGCGCCTACCAGTTGTATTTGGCCAATCAATCCGCCTGAATGTACAAAAAACCAGTAATAGCGGGGCTTTCCGGCTTTTTTTTTGCAAAAGCGTGGTCTAGAATGGCGCCAAGTTTGTGGAATAATTACAAAAAAAACGCTGGCTCAGCCAGCGGTATATAAAAAACAGGGGCGCTGTGGACAGCGCCCGACGGGACTTCAGCGAGAGTTAAATAAAGTGACGCATAAACCGGATTTGCTGTTCGTGCTGATGGTTGCTTTCGGCCTCGGCGTACTGATTACCCTGTTCGTGCCGGTGGCGGCCAGCGATACCGTGCCTGCGCCAGCCTCCGAATTGCAGGCCGGGGTTATCATCAACGACTGAGCGCTCGCCACTACTCCGAACGACAGCAGTGCACACCGTCTTCCGTAACCACGATATCCAGGGGCACATCCCACTGATCGCGGGGCAGCCCCGCTGATTCCTGCATGGCGTAGGCCAGCCCGGCCAGCACCGGGCCACTGACTCCGGCCAGGCTGCGGTCGTAGTAGCCGCCGCCCATCCCCAGCCTCGTGCCCTGCCGATCCCAGCCCACCAGGGGCAAAACAATGATATCCAGATCAGCTGCCGCCACGCGTTCGGCGCTTGCCGGGGGTTCATCTATACCATAGCTGTTGCGCAGCAGCGCCGTGCCTGCATCCCAGGCTGCGAAGCAAAGGGTGTTGTCCGCTTGCATCACCGGCAGGTAGAGGCGTTTGCCGGCATCGCGACACAGCGCTGCCAGCGGGGCGGTGTCCATTTCGCTGTCATTGGCGATATACAGGGCAATCCGGCGTGCGCCCGGCCAGTGGGGAGATTTGACGATTTGTTCGCAGACGGCCAGTGCCGCGACCGCTCGTGTCTGCAGGTCCAGGCCGCGGCGCCGTTCGCGCAGGCGTGCGCGTAACCGGGACTTGCTTGGGCTGGAACTGGTCATGAAGTTGGATTCCCGGCGTACCGCTGACAGTGCTGCCCTGAACCCGACGGTTCAGGTGGTGGTTCCTGCGCTGTATCAGGCTTTCCGGACCATGCCGGACCTGCACACCAACAGCAACGAGGAACCCCCGGTTACAAATTTATCGGCTCGAGGACTGTCCTGCCTGGCGCATACGCCAGGGACCCGCGAAGAGTATAACCCAGAAAGCGATGGCGTTTGGGTGCTATCAGCCGATTTCGAGTTGACGCAACTGGTACAGGGCGTCGTCGAGCTTGCGGTTGATACGGTTTACAGACTCCACCGCCGGCGCTACTTCCAGGGGTTCGCCGTTTTCCTCGGATGCCTGCAGCAGCTCGTGACTGATATTGAGTGCGGCCATGACCGCGATGCGCTCGAGACCGATTACCTTGCCGGTGTCGCGGATGCCGCGCATCTGCTTGTCCAGGTACTTGGCGGACACCATGAGCTCTGCTTCCTGTTCTGGCGGGCAGGCTACCTGGTATTCCTTGTCGAGGATCTTGACTGTCACCGTGTTGGGTTGGTTCACGTGCTACTCCATTGTGCGCAGGCGGTTTATCATCGCTTCCACCCGGGTGCGAGCGAGTTCATTCTTCTCCATCAAATCCTGGCGCTCGCTCTGCCAGCTGGCGCTGTCCGCTTTCAGGGCCTGGTTTTCCCTGTTGAGCTGTCTGCACAGGGTGATCAGCTCGTCGATTTTCTGTTCGAGAACCTGGAGTTGGTGGTCGGCCATGAGGGTATACTGGGGGCTGTTATATGTGTCTGTCACTATAGAGCTGGCATGTCGCAAGGTCAACGTAACAAAACTCATAGATATCAATAGCCTGCCCGGCTTTCTACAGCAACCGGTAGAGGTGGGGCGGGCGCGGCAGCCGCCAGTGCGGCCAGGGGAGCAGCTTATGTCCGGTTTTCTGGAGGGCGAATTGCCCGTTTTCGACATAGACGAAATGGCCGACCACCTGCTTGAGCAGGGCGTGTCCACGCCGCCATCGGAATTGCACGGCTGCCTGTGCGGACTGCTTGCGGCGGGCGGTGCCCCGGAGGCGGAGGCGGGCCTGGCAGGCCTGAACCAGGCGCTGGACCTGGATTTACACGGGGAACTGGCGGCGCAGCTGATGGAACTGTACGCCGTGACGGCGCTGTCCCTGCAGGACGATGAGTTTGATTTTCTGCCCCTGCTGCCGGATGACAGCAGTGAACTCCATGAGCGCACCATTGCCCTGGCGGCCTGGTGCCGCGGTTTTCTGGCGGGCTACGCCCGGGCGGTGGCGATGACTGGCCGGCAGCAGGACAGCGTGGCCGCCGACAGCGGCGAGATCCTGCGCGACCTGGCCATCATCGCCCAGGCCGAGCTGGACGAGGAGGCCGAGGAGGAAGAATCCGAAAACAGCTATGCCGAATTGGTCGAGTACATCCGGGTCGCGGCGCTCAACACCTACATGGATACCGGCCTGGCGGGCGCGGCCGATCAGGTGATGCGGCCTGGCGACCGGCAGCTGCACTAGGCGCAAATCAACATGACTATCAGCAAGGCCGAATTTGCGCGGCGCCGCAAGAACCTCATGGCGCTGATGGAGCCCAACAGTATCGCCATCATTCCCTCGGCGCCGGAACAGATGCGCAGCCGCGACACCGAACACCCCTATCGCCAGGACAGCGACTTCTATTACCTCAGCGGTTTTACCGAACCCCAGGCTGTACTGGTGCTGGCCCCCGGCCGCCGCCATGGCCAGTATGTGATGTTCTGCCGCGAGCGCGACCCGGCCATGGAGTTGTGGCACGGTAATCGCGCCGGCCCCGAGGGTGCCTGCGCCGACTTTGGTGCTGACGACGCCTTTCCCATCGGCGACATCGACGACATACTGCCCGGCCTGATCGAGGGCCGGGAGCGGGTTTACTACTCGATGGGGCGCAGCGCTGACTTCGACCGCCAGATCATGAGCTGGGTCAACAGTATTCGCAGCAAGGAGTCCACCGGGGCGGTGCCGCCGGGAGAGTTTACTGACCTCAATCACTTCGTACACGAGCTGCGCCTGGTGAAAAGCGCGGCGGAACAGCGCCTGATGCGCCGCGCGGGGGAGATCACTGCCCGCGGCCACAAGCGCGCCATGGCACACTGCGCGCCGGGCCGGTACGAATACCAGCTGGAGGCGGAACTCCTGCATGAGTTCGGCGCCAGTGGTGCCCGCTATCCCGCCTATCCCTGCATTGTCGGCAGTGGCCCCAATGCCTGTACCCTGCACTATCTGGAAAACAGCCGCGCCATGCGCGACGGGGAACTGGTGCTGGTCGATGCCGGCTGCGAGCTGCAGTACTACGCCTCGGACGTCACCCGCACCTTCCCGGTGAACGGGCGTTTCAGCCAGGAGCAACGGGCCCTGTACGAGGTAGTGCTGGCGGCGCAGGCGGCTGCCATCGCCGCTATCCGACCGGGCAACAACTGGAACCAGCCCCACGACGCCAGTGTCAGGGTCATCACCGAGGGGCTGGTGGAGCTGGGGCTGCTCAAGGGACGCGTGGACGGGCTGATCAAGCGCGAGGCCTACCGCGGTTTCTATATGCACCGGGTCGGCCACTGGCTGGGACTGGACGTACACGATGTGGGCGACTACCGGGTGGGGGACAGCTGGCGCCAGCTGGAGGCCGGCATGGTGATGACGGTGGAGCCCGGCATCTACGTGTCGCCACACAACCGCAGGGTTGCCAGGAAATGGCGCGGCATAGGCATCCGCATAGAGGACGATGTGCTGGTCACCGCCGACGGCTGCGAGGTGCTGACGGATGGCGTACCGAAAGCGGTGGCGGCAATCGAGGCCCTGATGGCGGGATGAAGACATGAGTTTCAGCAAGGACATAGTGATCGCCGGTGGCGGCATGGTGGGCGCCAGCCTGGCCCTGCAGCTGGGGGCGGTGCTGCCCCCCGCGACCCGTATTTGCCTGCTGGAGGGATTCCCCCTGCCCGCGCCCCTGGCCCAGGGGCGGCCCGACTATCATCCCTCTTTCGATGCCCGCTCCACGGCCCTGAGTTACAGCTCCCGGCTCATCTATGAAAAACTGCAGATCTGGGATGAATTGCAGCAGTGGTTGTGTCCCATAGCGAGCATTCACGTCTCCTCCCGCGGTCGCTTTGGCAGCTCCCTGCTGCAGGCCGGGGACTACGGCCTGGGCGCGCTGGGTTATGTGGTGGAGAACGCCTGGTTGGGCAATGCCCTGGTGCAGGCCCTCTACCGCCAGGGGCGGGTGGAGGTGCGCAGCCCGGTGCGGGTACTGGCGGCCCGGCCCCGGGACGGGGGCATGCGCCTGCAGTTGGAGGGTGGCGAGGAGTCAGTGATCGATACCGCGTTGTTGCTGGTGGCCGATGGCGCCACGTCGGGATTGCGCCGCCAGCTGGGCGTCGCGGTGGAGGAAAAGTCCTATCGCCAGCATGCGCTGGTCGCCAACGTCGGGGTGGCCAAACCACACCACGGCCGCGCCTATGAGCGCTTTACCGACCAGGGGCCGCTGGCGCTGCTGCCGCTGCTGCCCGCCGGCGGCGCGGCCCATCGCAGCGCCCTGGTGTGGTCGCTGGCGCCTGTGGAGGCCGAGCATTTGCAGGCCTGCCCGGCGGAGGAATTCCTGCAGGAGCTGCAGCAGTGCTTTGGTTATCGCCTGGGTCGGATGTGCCAGGTGGGAGAGCGCCACTGCTATCCCCTGTCGCTGGTACAGTCCGCGGAGCAGGTGCGGCAGGGCGTGGTAGTGATGGGCAATGCCGCCCACGCCCTGCACCCGGTCGCCGGCCAGGGTTATAACCTGGCCCTGCGGGACGTCGCCCAGTTGGGGGCGGTGCTGGAAGAGGCGCTGGCCGCGGGCAAGTCCCCCGGGGACATCGGCGTGTTGCAGCGCTACCTGCGCCGCCAGCAGCCCGACCAGGCGCGCACCATCCAGTTCAGCGACTACCTGCCGGCGCTGTTCATGCACAGCGATCCGGTGCTGGGCCTGGCCCGGGATATGGCGCTGTCGGGCCTGGATGTGCTGCCGCCGCTGAAACGTGAGTTCGTACGTCACGCCGCCGGCCTGGCGGCGCTGGGTGGTGATATGGGGGGACGGCCCGGTGGCTGACACACAGGATTTCGACGTGGCCATTGTCGGTGCGGGCATCGCCGGCAGTGCCCTGGCGGCTGCCCTGGCCGGGCGGGGCCTGGCCATCGCCCTGGTGGAGGCGCAGCCCCTGGTGAGGCCGGAACTCCCGGCGTCCCTTGCAGTAGACACCTTCGACCCGCGGGTCAGCGCCATCACCCCGCGGTCCCGGCAGCTCCTGCAGGAGCTGGGTGCCTGGCGGGCCGTCGAGAGTTACCGCAGCTGTCCCTACCGGCATATGAGCGTGTGGGACGCCGATGGCACGGGCTGCATCGAGTTCGACTGCGCCGACGTGAACGCGGCGGCGCTGGGCTACATCGTCGAGAACCGGGCGCTGGTCGGCGCCCTGCTGGAGCGGGTGCAGGCAGCCGCGGATATCACCACCTTCGGCGGGGTGGGTTTGCAGGCCTGCAGCCGCGATGAGGCGGCCCAGGCGATGCAGTTGCAACTTGCCGACGGCGCGGCGCTGCGGGCGGACCTGCTGGTGGCGGCGGATGGCGCCCTGTCCCGGGTCCGGGACATGCTGGACTTCAGGACCCGGGAGTGGGACTACGGCCACCGCGCCATTGTGACCACGGTGGAGGTAGAGCGCCCCCACCAGGAGACCGCCTGGCAGCGCTTCCTGCCCTCGGGCCCTCTCGCCTTCCTGCCCCTGCCGGGCGCGCCCGGTCGCCACTATTGCTCCATCGTCTGGTCCCTCAAGGAAGAGCTGGTGGACGAACTGCTGGCGCTGGATGAGCCGGCGTTCTGCGCCGCGCTGGGCGCGGCCTTCGAACACCGCCTGGGCGCGGTGCAGGCCTGTTCGGCGCGCTTTGCGTTTCCGCTGCGCCAGCGCCACGCGGTGGACTACATACAGCCCGGCGTGGCGCTGGTGGCCGATGCCGCGCACACTATCCACCCCCTGGCAGGCCAGGGGATCAACCTGGGCCTGCAGGATGTGGCGGTGCTGGCCGAGGAGGTAAGCGCCGGTCTCGCCAGGGGCAGCTCCCCCGGGCAGCTGGATGTGCTGCGTCGCTACCAGCGTCGCCGCAAGGGCGAGAACCTGGCGATGATGGCGGCCATGGATGGTTTCAAGCGCCTGTTCGAGCAGGAGGCGCTGCCCCTGCGCTGGCTGCGCAATGTCGGCATGCGCGGCGTGGGCCAGCTGAAGCCCCTCAAGCAGCAGTTGATGCGGCACGCCATGGGGGTGCTCTGAGCCCGGCAGACAGCGGGCGCGGTCATTGTTTTTCCCGGTCCCGCCGCTAGAATAGTGCTGGCCGGCGTGGGCTGCCAGCCCTCCGGGCCAGTCCGTCGTCCTATCCAATCCAGTTCCCAGAGGAAACACCATGAGCCATACCCCCAGCGAATTGAAATATGCCAGCAGTCACGAGTGGGCGCGGCTGGAAGAGGATGGCACGGTGACCGTCGGTATCACCGATCACGCCCAGGAGGCCCTGGGCGACGTGGTTTTCGTGGAGCTGCCGGAAGTGGGCACGGTGCTGGCCGCCGCCGACGAAACCGGCGTGGTGGAATCCGTCAAGGCGGCTTCCGATATCTATGCCCCGGTGGGCGGCGAGGTGATAGAGGTCAACTCGCGCCTGGAGGACGAGCCCGAGACGGTGAATGCAGACCCCTATAACGAGGGCTGGTTCTACAAGCTGCAACCTGCGGACGCCAGCGAGCTGGACGCCCTGCTGTCCGCCGAGGAGTACCAGGCGCAGTGCGATGAGGACGACTGACGGAGCCAGGCCCAATGGCTCCGCCGCCTGCCGCTGAGCTGTTCCTGCGCCGCGGCGCCGACCGTCGCCTGCGCGGCGGGCACCTGTGGGTTTACTCCAATGAAGTCGACACGGCCCGCAATCCCCTGGGCAGCTTTACCGCGGGCGACCTGGTAGTCGTCCGGGATGCCTCCGGGGGTATCCTGGGGTCTGCCTACATGGAGCCCCAGGCGCTGATCTGCGGTCGCGTCTATGCCCCGGGGGAGGCGCTCAACTTCGATCGCGAACTCATTGAGCGTCGCCTGGCGACCGCCCTGTCGGGTCGGCAGGCGGCGTTCGAGAAACCCTTTTACCGCCTGGTGTATGGCGACAGCGATAACCTGCCGGGGGTGGTGATAGACCGTTTCGGCGATTACCTGGTGGTGCAGTGCAACAACGCTGCTGTAGAGCGCTACCGCGAGCAACTGATCGCCGCGCTGGTGGGGCTGCTGCAACCGTCCGGTATTTTACTGCGCGGCGACAGCCGCCTGCGCCGGGAGCAGGGTCTGGCAGCGGACGCCGAGGTGGTGCACGGCGAGATGCCGGCTCAGGTGGAACTGGAAGAAAATGGCGTGCGTTTCCTGGCCCCGGTGTTCGCGGGCCAGAAAACCGGCTGGTTTTACGACCACCGCATGTCGCGGGCCCGCCTGGCGGCCTGGGTGGCGGGCAGGTCGGTGCTGGATGTATACAGTTACATAGGCGGCTGGGGCATACAGGCCGCCGCTTTCGGCGCCACCGAGGTTACCTGCCTGGACAGTTCCGCCCAGGCGCTGGAGGGCGTGGAGGCCAATGCCGGGCTCAATGGCCTGCAGGAGCGGGTCACCACCCTGCACGGCTCCGCTCCCGAGACCCTGTCCGCCCTGCGGCAGCAGGGGCGCTCATTCGATGTGGTCATCCTCGATCCGCCGGCGTTCATCCAGCGCAAGAAGGACTTCAAGAAGGGCGTCACCGCCTACCGCCGGATCAATGAACTCGGACTGAAGCTGTTGAATCCCGGCGGCCTGCTGGTCTCGGCCTCCTGCTCCATGCACCTGTCCCGGGCTGACCTGATGGGGGCCCTGCAGCAGGCGGCGGTGCGCGCCGGCTGCCAGCTGCGGGTGGTCGAGCAGGGCGCCCAGGGGCCGGATCACCCTATCCATCCGGCGATTCCGGAGACGGAATATCTCAAGGCGGTGTTTGCCCGCAAGCTGTAGGGCCTGGATTCTATCTTTCGACCGATTTGATTCGGGCAATTGGCCAAGCCGTGGATGCGGGTTTTCCCGGCGGGCACTTCACCCAAACCCGGCTCAATCCCGCAGGGAAATCACCGGCCAGCCCTCCGCCAGGGCCCGGGCCCGCAGGATATCGTCGGGGTCCACGGCCACCGGGTTGTCTACCAGTTCCAGCAGGGGCAGGTCATTGTGGGAGTCGCTGTAAAAGAAGGCGCCGGCAAGGTCCGCGTCGCGCTCCTGCAGCCACTGTTGCAGGCGGGTCACCTTGCCCGCATGGTAGGAGGGGATGCCGCGGGGCTCCCCGGTGTAGCGGCCGTCGACGATTTCGCCCTCGCAGGCGATGAGTTCGCTCACGCCCAGCAGCGTGGCGATGGGGCGGGTGATGAACTCGTTGGTGGCGGTGATGATCAGCAACTGGTGGCCGCGCCGGCGGTGGTCCGCCAGCAGTTGCTCGGCCCGGGGCAGCAGCAGGGGCTCTATCATGGCGTGCATGAACTCCCGATGCCAGCTGTCAAGCAACTCCCGGGGGTACCCGGCTATGGAGGACAGGGCAAAGCGCAGGTAGGCGTCGATATCCAGGCTGCCATTCTTGTAGTCCTGGTAGAACTGGTCGTTGCGGGCGGCAAAATCCCCGGCGTCCACCAGGCCCCGCTCGCAGACGAACTGGCCCCAGAGGTTGTCGCTGTCGCCGCCGATCAGGGTGTTGTCCAGGTCAAATATAGCCAGCGTCATCTATGGGCTCCCTTGCGAAGGGCGGCCAGCATAGCCGGTGCGTCCCCCTGAGTAAATTTCTCAGGGACCGGAAAGTGTGGAACAATAGCCGGTCCAATAATCACAGACATTCGAAACGTGATCGATTCAGAAGGCTTCCGGGCAAATGTCGGCATAGTACTGGCAAACGACCGGGGACAGGTAATGTGGGCGCGCCGGGTAGGCGGTCGCGACGCCTGGCAATTCCCCCAGGGCGGTATCAGCCGTGGGGAATCGCCGGAGGATGCCCTTTACCGCGAATTGTACGAGGAGGTCGGGCTGCTGCCGGAGTCGGTAGAGATACTGGCCTGCACCCGGGGGTGGCTGCGCTACCGCCTGCCCAAGGCCTATATCCGCAAGGGCCAGAACCCGGTTTGCATCGGCCAGAAACAGAAATGGTTCCTGCTGCGCATGCTCGCCGAGGACGCCGAGGTGAAACTGGATAGCAACGCAAAACCCGAGTTCGATCACTGGCAGTGGGTGAGTTACTGGTATCCGCTCAACCAGGTTATCGCCTTCAAGCGCGAGGTGTATCGCCGGGCGATGAAAGAGCTTGCCCTGCCCCTGGGGCGGCACACCGAAAAGCACGCGGTGTAAAGGTGCTCGAAACCCTCCGCAATATTGTCCAGGAAGTCAACGCGGCAGAGAGCCTGCCCGACGCCCTGGCCATAATCGTGCGCCGGGTGCGCGAGGCGATGGCCACCGAGGTCTGCAGTGTGTATATGCGGGACCCGGACAGCGGCCGCTATATCTTCCAGGCCACCGAGGGCTTGAACCCGGAGCTGGTTGGCCTCGTTGGCCTGGACCCGGGCCAGGGCCTGGTTACCCTGGTCGCTGAGCGGGAGGAGCCGGTCAACCTCGAGAGCGCCGAGAGTCATCCCCGCTTCCAGTACCTGCCGGATATCGGCGAGGAGCGCTATCACTCGTTTCTCGGTGTGCCCATTATTCACCAGCGCGAGGTGTTGGGGGTGCTGGTGGTGCAGCAGGCCGAGCAGCGTCGTTTCGACGAGAGCGAAGAGGCTTTCCTGGTCACCATGTCGGCGCAACTGGCCGGCGTTATCGCCCACGCCAGGGTCACCGGCGCTGTGGGCATCGATATTCTCGCCGGTGAGGGCTCATCGGCCAAGGTCAACGGCGTACCGGGGGCCCCCGGCATCGCCATCGGCACCGCGGTGGTGGTCACCCCCTCGGCTGATCTGTACGCCGTACCGAAGCGCCAGGCGGACAATCGTCGCCGGGAAATGCGCGCCTTCAAGGAAGCGCTGGACAGCGTGCGAGCCGATATCCAGGCGGTTGCCGACACCCTCACCACGGAGTTGAGCGCCGAGGACCACGCCCTCTTCGATGTCTACCTGGGCATCCTCGACGACTCCGCCATCGGCGCTGAGGTGGCCCGGCTGATCAAGGCGGGCGAGTGGGCCCAGGGGGCGCTCAGCCAGGTGATGATAGAGCACATCCGCCATTTCGAGCGCATGGAGCACAGCTACCTGAGAGAGCGTGCGGTGGATGTGAAAGACCTGGGTACGCGAGTACTTGCTTACTTGCAGGAGTCCGCACACGAGGAGCGCACCTTCCCCGACCACACCATTCTGGTCGCCGAGGAGCTGACCGCCTCCTCCCTGGGGGAGGTGCCCCGGCACAAACTGGCGGGCCTGATTTCGGTACGCGGTTCGGGAAATTCCCATGTGGCCATTCTCGCCCGGGCCATGGGCATACCCACGGTGATGGGCGCCGTGGACCTGCCCTATACGCGGCTGCAGGACCGGGAGCTGATCATAGACGGCTACAACGGCACGGTTCACCTGAATCCGCCGGTGGAGTTGAAGCGTCGCTTCCAGCAGGTGCTGGACCAGGACATGGCGCTGTCGCGGGACCTCGAGGCGCTGCGGGACCAGCCCTGTGAAACCCTGGACGGTCACCGGGTGCCGCTGTGGGTCAATACCGGCCTGATGGCAGACGTGACCCGCTCACTGGAGCAGGGCGCGGAGGGGGTGGGCCTGTATCGCACCGAGGTGCCGTTCCTGTTGCGCGACCGCTTTCCCTCCGAGGAAGAGCAGCGCCAGACCTATCGCAGCCAGCTGGCGGCCTTTGCGCCCAAGCCGGTGACCATGCGCACCCTGGACATTGGCGGCGACAAGTCGCTGCCCTATTTCCCCATTGAAGAAGACAACCCCTTCCTGGGCTGGCGCGGCATCCGCGTGACCCTGGACCATCCGGAGATTTTCCTGGCCCAGATCCGGGCCATGCTCAAGGCCAACGAGGGTCTGGGCAATCTGCGCATCATGCTGCCCATGATCTGCAACGTGGCGGAGCTGGAAGAGGCGCTCGAACTGATCCGTCGCAGCCACCGGGAAATCCTGCAGGAGGGGCTCACCGGTGAGCTTCCGCCCATCGGTGTGATGGTGGAGGTGCCCGCCGCCGTGTACCAGGCCCGGGCCCTGGCGCGGCGGGTGGATTTCCTGTCGGTGGGCAGCAATGACCTCACCCAGTACCTGCTGGCGGTAGACCGCAACAATTCCCGGGTTGCCGACCTGTATCACACCATGCACCCGGCGGTTATCCAGGCCCTGGCCGATGTGGCCTCCGCCTGTCGGGCCGAGGGCAAGCGGGTGGGAATCTGCGGGGAGCTCGCCGGCGACCCCCAGGGCGCGGTGCTGTTGCTGGCGATGGGCTACGACATCCTGTCGATGAATGCCACCAGCCTGCCCAAGGTCAAGAAGGCCCTGCGCAACGTCGGTTTGCAGGAGACCCGGGAGTTATTGGCCGAGGTCATGTTGCTGGAACTGCCCCAGGAGATCCACCAGCGCATGGAGCGCTTCCTCACCGAACACGGCCTGGAACAGTTTATCCACAACCCGGTGGTATAGGGCGGGGCAGCGCGCCGCGGCTGGGTCGGCTCGCTAAACCGGGTAACCGGTACCTGCCGGGCTCCGCACCCGGAATGACTCCTGCCGCTGCCCGATCACTTCCGCCTGCGCGTCAAAGCTCAGCTCTCGCCAGTTGACCGATCCCGAGCCATCTATCCAGAGGCTGGTGCTGGAGCGGGTGCCGTAGCGCGCGGTGGTGATGAACTGGGCCGAGAGCAGGCGGTCCATGTCACTTGCCATGCCCTGCCGTTGCAGGGTTGCGGCATCGGCCAGCCCGCGGTCGCTCACCACTGATAACAGGGCATCGTGGGACAGGGGCTGCCGCTGCAGCAAATCCCGCAGGCGCTGCTTGCCGGCCTCGACCTTGGGCCAGGGGGTGTCCAGTTGGGCATTGCTCAGTCCATAAATACCGGGCGCCAGTTGCCGCGCAGTGTTTCCCTCGGGCCCTGCGCTGTTGGTGAAATACCACAGGCTGTGGGCGCTGCCGACCAGCAGGTTGAAGCCCGCGTACGCGCCGGCGTCGGGCTGCAGGGCTCGCAGGAAGTCTTCCGGTGTCATCTCCCCGGTGAGGTAGGCCAGCGGCAGCTCGCCGCGGGAGCGGGGTGCCGGCGCGGTGCGGGCCGGATCCCGGTAGTTGGTGATGGCGGCAAAGCGGCCGCTGCGGGTCACGCCCATCCAGGTGCCGCCCTGTTCCAGGTCGCGACCGGCCAGCAGGTCCGGCTCATCGGGCCAGAATCGCGAGGCGGCGGTTGGCCGGGTGTGGAATTCATCGCGGTTCGCCGCCAATACCAGCGGTAAGTGGGGGTCAGTGCAATGGGCGAAGATAAGCAGACACATATCAAGGGGCTCCTGGTTCGGGCAAAGAATTGTGCATCCCCACCGGGTGATTGATAATACCCGCTTTGTGCTGTGATTACTGTTGGCTCCTCTGCGGCCGCAGCCGCGGCCACCAACAGACAGGCCGTCATGCTGCCCTATCCCGAAATAGATCCCGTTGCCATCGCCATCGGCCCGCTCAAGGTGCACTGGTATGGACTGACCTACCTGGCAGGCCTCGCCTTTGCGTGGTGGTTGGCGGTGCGCCGCAGCCGGCTGCCCGGCGCGGCGGTGCAGCGCGACCAGGTGGATGACCTGATCTTTTTCGGGGCCCTGGGTGTGGTTCTCGGTGGCCGTATTGGCTATGCCCTGTTTTATGGCGGCGACAAACTGGCGGAAGACCCCACCTGGTTGTTGCGGGTGTGGCAGGGCGGCATGTCCTTTCACGGTGGCATGCTGGGGGTAATGCTGGCGATGTACCTGTTCGCCCGCAGGCGCGGTATTGGCCTGGGCGCACTGCTGGATTTCGTTGCGCCGCTGGTACCCCTGGGCCTGGGCTTTGGTCGCCTGGGCAACTTTATCGGGCAGGAGCTCTGGGGGCGGGCCACGGATGTGCCCTGGGCCATGATCTTCCCCCGGGACCCGCTGCAACTGGCCAGGCATCCCTCGCAGCTGTACCAGTTTGCCCTGGAGGGGATGTTGTTGTTCGCCCTGCTGTGGTGGTTTTCCTCGAAACCCCGGCCCACCTGGGCGGTGTCGGGCCTGTTTTCCCTGGGTTACGGCTGTCTGCGATTTGCCGTCGAGTTCTTTCGGGAGCCGGACCAGCACATCGGCTTCGAAGCCCTGGGCTGGCTGACGCGGGGGCAGCTGCTATGCCTGCCCATGATATTGTTGGGGTTGTATCTTCTGTTTTACGCTTACCGCGGCCCGGCCTCCCGGGCGGCGGCCAAGAGTGGCAAGAAATGAAGCAATATCTGGATTTGCTGCAGGACATTCTCGATAACGGCGCCGTAAAGGGTGACCGCACCGGCACCGGAACCCTGTCGGTTTTCGGCCGCCAGTACCGCCACCGCCTGGCGGATGGCTTTCCCCTGCTCACTACCAAGAAACTGCACCTTAAGAGCATTATCAATGAGCTCATCTGGTTCCTGCGCGGCGACACCAATACCCGCTGGCTCAAGGAAAACGGGGTGTCGATCTGGGACGAATGGGCGACCGAGGAGGGCGACCTGGGCCCGATCTACGGCGCCCAGTGGACCGCCTGGCCCACCCGGGACGGCGGCAGTATCAACCAGATCGACTATGTGGTCGACTGCCTCCGCAACAACCCGGACAGCCGGCGTATCCTGTTTCACGGCTGGAATGTGGAGTTCCTGCCGGATGAGCGCCTCAGTCCCCAGGACAACGTGCGCGCGGGACGCATGGCGCTCCCGCCCTGCCACCTGCTGTACCAGTTCTATGTGGCGGACGGGGTGTTGTCGGCACAGCTGCTGATTCGGTCCAGCGATTCCTTCCTGGGCCTGCCCTACAACACCGCCAGCCTCGCGGTGCTGACCATGATGCTGGCCCAGCAATGCGACCTGGTGCCGGGGGAGATCATTATCTGTACCGGTGACTCCCACATTTACAGCAACCACCTGCAGCAGGTGCGGGAACAGCTGGGCCGGGAGCCCCGGCCCCTGCCCAGACTGAATATCCTGCGCCGCCCGGACAGTATCTACGACTACCGCTTCGAGGATTTCGAGCTGCAGGACTACAACCCCCACCCCCATATCGCCGCACCGGTGGCGGTCTAGCTACCCGGCCATGACCTGTATCTCGGTGATTGTCGCGGTGGCCGACAATGGCGTGATCGGGCGCCATAACGCCCTGCCCTGGCACCTTCCGGAAGACCTGCGCTATTTCAAGCGGGTAACCATGGGCAAGCCGATTGTCATGGGGCGCAAGACTTTCGAGTCCATAGGCCGGCCACTGCCCGGGCGGACCAATATCGTCATCTCCCGTGACCCGGGTTTTGCCGCGGCCGGTGTAGCGGCGGCGACCTCCCTGGACGCGGCCCTGCAATTGGCGGAGTCAGCCGCGGCGGCGGCGGGCGAGCGCGAGGTGGTCGTGATCGGCGGAGCCGAAATTTACGCGCTGGCCATTCCCCGGGCCGATCGCCTGTATGTGACCCGGGTACATGCCGAGCCGGAAGGGGACGCCCTGCTGCCTCCCGTGGCCTGGCGCGACTGGGTGGAAAGCCAGCGGCAGGACTGCCGGGCCGACGGGGCGAACAGTTGCGACTACAGTTTCGTGGTGTACGAAAGGGTGGGGCGGGGTGAGTTGGCGGTACGATGATTGCCCGGGTGTTACCATAAGTGGGGTGGCAGGTCAGTGGTGTTACCAAAATACACGCACGAGGCTGTAGCCCCATTGGGCTATGGGGATTCATTGAAAAGAGGCTGGCTTTCAGTTTAAAGTCTTGCTCTCGATTTGCCGACGGCAGACAAGCGGCTATAAATTAAAGATCTTTCCCGATTTTGCACTCTCTGAAACGGTTCGTTGGAATACAGGAAAAACCATCCCCATGACTATGCATCGATTGAAAAAAGTACTGATCGCTGCGCTGGTAGCTGCGGGCACCCTCTCGGGCGCTGCCGCTGCGGTGCACGCCGCCAGCCTCGATTCCGTCCTCCAGGTGGGCGAGGCAAAGAACAAGGCCGCGCGTGAGTCCCAGGTCAAGATCGACCGCCTGGCGGACGAAACCCGGGACCTGCTCACCGATTACAAGACTGTGACCAAGCAAATTGATGGTCTCAAGGTCTACAACGATCGTTTGCAGCGCCAGATCGACAACCAGTTGGTGAGGATCGGTGAAATCGACGAGGCGATCGACCAGGTAACGGTTATCTCGCGCCAGATGCTGCCGCTGGCGATTCGCATGGTGGACGGTCTGGAAACCTTCGTCGAGCTGGATGTGCCTTTCCACATGGAAGAGCGCATGCAGCGCATTGAATTCCTGCGAAACAACCTCGATCGCTCCGATGTGTCGATCGCGGAAAAATTTCGCCAGGTGCTGGAAGCCTACAAGATCGAGAACGAGTACGGCCGCAAGATCGACGCTTATAAAGGCAGTATCGACATTGACGGCGTAGAGCGCGATGTGAACTTCCTGCGGGTCGGCAGGATTTCGTTCCTCTACCAGACCACCGACACTGAGCTCTCCGGCGCCTGGGACCAGGCCAGCCGCAGCTGGGTGCCGCTGGAGCGCGGAGAATATCGCAATGCGATCATGAAAGGCCTGCGTATTGCCCGCAAGGAAGCCTCGATCGACCTGATGAACCTGCCAGTAGCTGCACCGGAGGCTAACTAATGAGCATCAAATTTGTTAAGGCCGCCGCCTTCGCCATGGCTGGCACGATCGCCATGACCGCCGGCCAGGCGCTGGCGCAGGATGAGAAGCCCCGCTCGCTGGACCAGCTGCTGGAATTCGTCAAGCAGGGCCAGGTAACCGAGGCCAGGCAGAATCGTGCCCGCGAGCAGGCTTTCGCCACGGATAAGGCCAACCAGGCCGCTGAACTGAAGCGGGCCGAGGCCGAACGCGCCAGCCAGGAGCAGCTCAGCGCCGAGCTGGAAGACGCCTTCGAAGCCAATGAACTGCTGGTTGCCGCCAAGCAGGAGCAGCTGAAAGAAAAACTGGGTACCCTGGCTGAGCTGTTCGGCCACCTGACGTCCACCGCCGGCGACCTGGCATCCACTCTGGAGTTCTCCCTGACCAGCGCCCAGTACCCCGACCGCGAGGTCTTCCTGGAGGAGCTGATCGCCAAGATGAGCGGTAGCGACAAGCTGCCCAGCATCGAGGAAATCGAGCGGGTCTGGTACGAGCTCAACCGCGAAATGGTCGAAACGGGGCAGGTGGTTTCCTTTCAGGCCCAGGTGGCCAAGCCCAACGGCGACAAGCTGGACCAGAAAGTGGTTCGCATAGGCGCCTTCAACGTGATTTCCGAAGATGGCCAGTACCTGCAATATGTGCCCTCCAAGGGCTCCCTGGAAGAGCTGGCGCGTCAGCCCTCCGGCCCCTATATCGGCTGGGCCAAGGAGCTGGCTGACTCTTCAGAGGGTCTGCACCGCTTCGGTATCGACCCGACCGGCCCCAGCGGCGGTTCCTTCCTGGCGGCACTGATCAACAGCCCCAACCTGGAAGAGCGCTGGCACCAGGGCGGTTATATCGGTTACGCCATCACGGCGCTGGGTGTGTTTGGCTTCCTGCTGGCATTCATTCGCCTGGGTTACCTGGCGACCGTGAGTGCCAAGGTCAGCTCGCAGCTCAAGAGCGACAAGGCCAATGTGAACAACCCTCTGGGTCGCGTTCTCAAAATCCACGAGGACAATCCCTCCATGGATACCGAGACCCTGGAGCTGAAGCTGTCCGAGGGGATCCTGAAAGAGACTCCGAAGCTGGAGTCGGGGCTCACCCTGCTCAAGATCATCTCCGCGATTGCACCGCTGATGGGTCTGCTGGGTACGGTGACCGGTATGATCGTGACCTTCCAGGCAATCACCATCTTTGGCGCGGGCGATCCCAAGGCCATGGCCGGCGGTATCTCCGGAGCCCTGGTCACCACCGTGCTGGGTCTGTTGGTGGCGATTCCCACCGTACTCCTGCACACCATCGTGAATGGCCGTGCCCAACGCATCATCCATGTCCTCAACGAGCAGACCACCGGCATCATTGCAGAGCATACCGAAGCCAACCTGAGGAAGTAGTGACATGTACTGGTTCGATACTGCTTATGAGGCCGTCTCCCGCTTTATGGACATGGGCGGGAACGTACTCTGGCTGATTGCCATACTGCTGTTCGCGATGTGGACGCTGATCTTCGAGAGGGTCTGGTATTTCAACACCGGCTGGAAGAGCGATGCGGGCAAGGCGATATCCACCTGGGAGGGGCGCACCGAGCGCAAGTCCTGGGAAGCCAAGCAAATCAGGGAGAAGTTGATTTCCCAGGCGAGAATGCAGATCAACCAGTACCTGCCGATCATCAAGACCATGGTGGCCCTGTGCCCCCTGTTGGGCCTGCTGGGGACAGTAACCGGTATGATCGAGGTGTTTAATATCATGGCAGTGACGGGTGGTGGCGACGCCAAGTCCATGGCCGGTGGCGTCTCGCGTGCGACCATCCCGACCATGGCCGGCATGGTCGCGGCACTGTCGGGAGTATTCGCCAATACCTATTTGATGCGGGTCGCCGATCGCCAGGGAACATTCCTGGAAGACAACCTGACCACGGATCACTAAGAGAGCACGAACATGCGCAGGAACAATCAAGCAGCAGCTGCAGAAGATGAAGCCCAGATCGACTTGACGCCCATGCTGGACGTGGTGTTCATCATGCTTATCTTCTTTATCGTCACGGCCTCCTTCATCAAGGAGGCGGGGATAGAGGTAAACCGCCCGGAGGCGTCCACTTCCCAGCCCAAGGAGAACGTGAACATCCTGGTGGCCATCAACGCCAACAACGAGATATGGATGGACAAGCGTCGTATCGACGCCCGGGCGGTGCGGGCCAATATAGAGCGCCTGCACGCGGAAAATCCCAAGGGGGCTGTGGTCATTCAGGCCGACAACAAGTCGAACACCGAGACAGTTGCCTCCGTTCTCGACGCCGCGCGTGAAGCCGGGGTCTACGATGTGTCGCTGGCCACAGAAGAAAAGTAGTCAATTATGAATCGCAACCTCTTCAGACTTTTCCTCGGGGCGCTGCTGGCGCTGCCGGTGGCGGGCGGTCTGTTTTTCATTATGCAGTACCTGATTGCGATGGCCGATCCCAAGATCGACGACAGCAAACAGCGTAGGCTGGCGGATATCCTCATGCCGGAGCGTGAAATCGAAACCAACCTCAAGGAGCAGAAACCCGACAAGGTCGACGACCCCGAGGAGCCGCCGCCGGACCTGGATACCCCCGATGTCGATATGGACATGGATGTGGAAGTGGTCAACGTGGCACCCACGGCGCAGGTGGATGTTTCGATCAGCAGCACCGGTATGGCCACCGGCGATGGCGAATACCTGCCTATCGTAAAAGTTGCCCCGATTTATCCGCGGCGCGCCCAATCCAGGGGTATAACCGGGTATTGCATCGTCGAGTACACGGTTACGACCTCCGGCGCCATCCGCGACCCCAAGGCGGTGGACTGCGATCCCCCGGGCGTGTTCGATTCCGCCTCGGTCAAGGCGTCCCTTAAATTCAAATACAAGCCCCGGGTGGTAGATGGTGTGCCCATTGAAGTGGGTGGTGTGCAGAACAAGTTCACCTATGAGCTGGAACAGTGAAACGGTTGACGCGTTATGAAATTGTCTGATTCCCGGGTATGGATGCGCGCGGCACTGCTGGCCGTGCCGGTCGTCGTTGCCCAGGTGGGGATAGCTCAGCTGCAGGCTGAATTCGGCATGCCTGCATTTTCCTCGGCTTTCGCCCAGGACGAGAAGAAGCCCCAGCGGGAGACCCGCCGCACGCCCGCGCTGCGCAACAATATTTATGAAAAACTGTCCGAGGCGCAGGCGGCTGCCGAGGCCAAGGACTACAACCAGGCGGCCTCCATTCTCGACGAAATGATCGGCTCGGGGGGCAAAAACGCGCTCAACAGCTATGAATTGGCCAACGTCTACAACCTGTATGCGTTCATCCATTACTCTCGCGAGAACTACGCCAAGGCCCTGCAGGCCTACGAGAATGTCGTTGCACAGCCCGATATTCCCCTGGCGATGGAGATAAACACCAAATACACCATCGCCCAGCTGTATTTTGTGCAGGAGCAGTGGCAGAAAGGGATCAACGCGCTGCTTGACTGGTTCGCGGTAACCGACAATCCCAACGCCAATGCCTATGTCCTGCTCGCCCAGGGGTATTACCAGACCAAGGATTACGACAAGGCCCTCCTGAATGTGGAGAAGGCCATTAACATGTACAAGGCCGACGGCAAGGTGCCCAAGGAGCAGTGGTACAACCTGGCGCGATTCCTGTACTTCGAGAAAAATGATGTGAACAATACCGTAGAGGTATTGGAAGAGCTGCTGAAGTACTACCCCAAGAAGGATTACTGGGTACAGTTGTCGCACATGTACGGTGAGCAGAAAAAAGAGAGCAAACAGCTGGCCGCCATGGATACCGCCTATGTGCAGGACATGCTGACGAAGGGTACCGAACAGGTCACCATGGCCTATCTTTACCTGAATGCCGAGGTACCCTACAAGGCGGCCAAGGTCATGGAAAAGGGCCTGAAAAACGGCTCCATCGAGGGTACCTCGAAGAACTACGAGATCGCGGGCAGCGCCTGGCGTCAGGCCCAGGAGCTGGATGAGGCCATCGCGGCCATGGAGGAGGCGGCCGCCAAATCCGAGGACGGCGAATTGTACGCCCGGCTGGGCAATATTTACCTGGACAGCGATGAGTACAAGAAGGCCATCACGGCCATCAATAAGGGCCTCGCCCGCGGCGGGGTGAAGCGCCCCGATACGGCCCGGCTGGCGCTGGGCATGTCCTATTTCAATGACAAGCAGTACGACAAGGCGCGCGAGGCCTTCAAGGCGGCCGGCCGGGACGAACGCTCAGCGAAGTACTCGCAGCAGTGGCTGAAGTACCTGGATTCGGAACTGGAACGCCAGGCGAAACTGCGGGACAGCTGATAGTCCGATGGTCGAATGAATTCGACCCTGCGCGGATTGTTCTAGGGCAGAATTGATTCGGCCATCCAAACAGACCGACAAAAAAAGGAGCTCTGTTGAGCTCCTTTTCCTGTTCTCTGTTAACCCGGGGAGTTACTAGAGGGGAACTACATTCTCTGCCTGGGGGCCTTTCTGGCCATCAGTAACAGTGAATTCGACTTTCTGGCCGTCGCTAAGTGTCTTGAAACCATCGCCCTTGATAGAGCTGAAGTGGACGAATACATCGGGTCCATCCTCGCGCTCGATAAAGCCGAAACCCTTGGTTTCGTTAAACCATTTAACTGTGCCGGTTGTTGTAGACATATAGTTACCTGTATTGCTTGCGGCGCCATGTCCAGGCACCTTTTCATTTAATAATTATTTATGTTTAACGTACCGATGAACTTGAGGGAACTTCGACCGTGAGCATAAATACCGCTGAATCCACTCAGCTCGCATGAGTGTACCACCAAACTTAAAGCTTTGCCGTCAACCATTTTCAACAATTTTGGGAAAAATTTCTCCTGCCGGGGCCCCGCGCGGCGAGGTTCCAAGGCCGACCCGGAGAGTATAAGCTGGCTTGAGCCCAATTCCCGACGAGGTCCGTGTGCGAATTCTGCTGGTTGAAGACGATACCCAGCTCGGTGAATCCCTGGAGGCCGCACTGCGCATGGAGCAGTATGCGGTGGACTGGCTGCGCAGTGGCGAGCCCGTCCGCTCCGCCCTGGGAGCCACGCCCTACGACCTGTTGATCCTCGATCTGGGCCTGCCGGTCGTTCCCGGCATGCAGGTTCTCAGGCAACTTCGGGCGGATAAGCAGCAGCTGCCGGTACTCCTGCTCACGGCCCGCAACACGGTTGCCGACAAGGTGGACGGTCTGGACGCGGGGGCAGATGACTACCTGACAAAACCCTTCGAGATCGCTGAGTTGTTTGCCAGGGTGCGAGCCCTGTTGCGCCGCAACGGCGACCACAAGGCCACCCGCCTGCAGGGCGCGGGCATCTCCCTGGACCCGGTTGACCGCCAGGTGTGGTTTGAGGACCAGTTGCAAACCCTGACCGCGCGGGAGTTCGCGATTCTGGAAATCCTGCTGCGCAACGCCGGACGCTTTGTTTCCCGGGCGAGGCTGGAGGAGGGGACCTACAGCTGGGGGGAGGAGGTGGAGTCCAATACGGTCGAGGTCTATATCTCCCGACTCCGCAAGCGGTTTGGCAGTGCCGCCATTGAAACCATGCGCGGCGTGGGCTACCGCATACCAGACTGATGCGCTCCCTGAAGACCCGCCTGGTCCTGATACTGCTGGCACTGATTGTCGTCGCCTGGCTGGCCTCTGCCCTGGTCAGCTACCTGTTTGTCAGCCGGGTCATGCTGCAACAGGTAGATGGCCAGCTGGCGCAATACTCGGACCTGGTCAGCTACATTACCCGGGTGTTCGCCCGCCAGGTGGACCAGGGTATGCGGCTGTCAGAGCCCTGGTTGCGCGGCGAATTCGATACCGCCCACCTGAGCCCAATGATCATCGAAGCCCCCGCCGGTGAAAAGATGAACCCGGCGCTGAATATATGGCTGGAGGGCAACCTGATCGCCGTGATGGCCGACTCCCCCCGGTTTGGCCCGCCGACCGCAGAGGGTTACAGCTTCGGCGAGGCCCTGGGTACGCCCGGCCGCTGGCGCCTGCTCACTCGTCACGACGAGGTCAGCGGCCTGTGGATACGGGTGGGTATCGAACTCGAGGGCGCTCGCGGGGCCATGTTGCGCATGCTCGGTGAAACACTGCTGCCCCTGTCGCTGGTCCTGCCGCTTACCCTGGGCTTGCTGTATTACGGCGTGTCCAGGGGCCTGGTGCCCTTGAAGCTGCTGGCCGCCCAGATCGCCAGTCGCAGCCCCGACCTGTTGGACCCGGTAGACACCGCCGCGGTTCCCGAGGAGCTGCGCCCGCTGGTGTCATCACTCAACGGGCTGTTGCACCGGCTGGCCGCGGCGCTGGAAGGGGAGCAGCGCTTTACCGCCAACGCCGCCCACGAGCTGCTGACGCCGCTGGCTGCGATCAAGACCGAGGTGCAGCTCTGCCAGTTACAGCTGGCCGACGAGCGCGGTGGCGCCATGCTGGCGCGTATTGCCCAGCGGGTCGATCGCGCCACCCATACCGTGGAGCAGCTGTTGACCCTGGCCAGGCTGGACCCCGACCACGATCTGCCCGGTGTGCTCGTGCCCATGCGCGCCCTGCTGGGGAGCGTGCTTGCGGATACCGGCCACCTCGCCAGGGAGCGGGGCCTGCAGGTGCAGCTTGCCAGCGGCGCTGAGGTCGCGGTGCGCGGTAGCGAGGAGGCCCTGTCTATCATGTTGCGCAATCTGTTCATAAACGCGTTTCGTTACGCCAGCCCGGACTCCACGGTGTATGTGGCGCTGCGCGAGGCTGCGGGCGTGGAACTGTCCATTCGCAACGACTGCGAGCCGCTGCCAGCGGACGTTTTCGAGCGTATCGGCGAGCGCTTCTACCGGGTGCCCGGGTCCGCCGGCCAGGGGGCGGGACTGGGACTGTCCATCGTGGCCCGCATCGCCGAGCATCACCACGCCACCCTGGTGGTTGGCCCGGAGCCTTCAGGTCGCGGCTTTTGCGTGACCTTGGAATTCGCGACCGGGGCCAGCGAGGGTTGAGGTGCTGCGGGCTGCCCTAGCCCAGTGGCGCGTGGGCGGCTCCGACCAGGCCCGGGTGGCCGCTGCTGATGAGCTGTACCGGAACCCTGGCGAGCTGCTCCCGCATGGCGCCTTTGGCCTGCAGGCGCTGGAGAAAGGGGCTGGCCGACAGGAAGGTCGCCATGCCGGGCAGTATACCCCCGGCCAGGTAGAGCCCCCCGTAGCTGCCGGTGTTCAGCAGAAAGTCGCCGCAGGCGGAGCCCAGCAGGCCGCAAAAAGTGTTCAGGGTGAGTATGCTCAGTTCGTCTGTCCCGGCCACGGCCCGGCGGGAGATTTCCGCGGGCTGGCTGGCGTCCGCCACCGTGCCGCGAATCTCCGCCAACGCCTGGTACAGGCGCAGCAAGCCGGGACCGGATACCAGCAGCTCGCTGTAGATATACTCGTGGCGTGTCAGCAGTAGCGAGAACAGCTCCAGTTCCAGCTCGGTGACCGGGGACAGGCCGCTGTGGCCCGGCTCACAGGCCTGGGCATGGCGCTCGCCGTTGGGCATCCGGATAAGGAAGGCTCCCCCCAGGCCGGTACCCGGTCCCACCACTGCCAGAGTGGTGGATGTCCCGGTGACCTCACCTCGCTGCAGCGGAGTCAGTTGCTCGCTGTCCAGGTGGGGGAGTGCATAGGCGTTGCTTTCGAAGTCGTTGATGCGCACCAGGCGACGAAAGCCGTGGCGCCTGGCCAGCTCGCTGCAGGAGAACGACCAGTCCATATTGGACATTTTCACCAGGTCGCGGGCAGGCGGTGCGGCCACCGCGATACAGCACTGCCGCGGGGCGGGTTCCCCCAGGTTTGCCAGCCAGTCTGAGATCACGGCGTCGAAGCTGGGATACTCGCGGTTTTTGAATACCGTCAGCCCCCGCAGTTCCCCCGCCGCCGGATCAAACAGCGCAATGCGGGTATTGGTGCCGCCGACATCGGCGACCATGCGGGTATCGCGGTTCATCAGCTCACCGGGAGTATTTTCATGATGTTGGTGGCACCGGCCTCCCCCTGTACGGAGCCTTTGGTGAGCAGGATGGAATCGTGCTTCTGCAAGTAGCCGCCATCCACCAGCAGTTCGATGGCGCGGGGTTCCACGTCGTCCTGGTCAAAAGCGCTGGCATCGAAAAACAGGGGAATCACGCCGCGACAGAGGCAGAGTTTCTGCAGGGTCTCAGCGCGCCGGCTTAGAGCGAAGATGGGTAGTCCTGAACTCAGGCGCGACATCAGCAGGGGGGTGGTGCCCGACTCGGTGAGACAGGCGATGCCCCGCACATTGCCGTAGTGGTTGGCGGCGTAGATGGCCGACATGGCGATGGTTTCCTGGGCGCTGGAGAACTGGCGATCGGAACGATAGCCGGAAATCCTGGTAACCGCCTGTCGTTCCGCGCCCAGTGCGGCATCGGCCATCGCCGCCACGACCTCCACCGGGTACTTGCCCACCGCTGTTTCCGCCGACAGCATGACGGCATCGGTGCCGTCCAGCACCGCGTTGGCCACGTCGAAAACCTCCGCGCGGGTAGGCATTGAACTGCTGATCATGGATTCCATCATCTGGGTGGCGGTAATGACCAGGCGGTCCATCCTGCGGGCCTTGGAGATGAGTGACTTCTGGATACCGATCAGCTGCGCGTCCCCGACTTCCACGCCGAGGTCGCCGCGGGCGACCATAATGCCGGACGCGGCCCGCAGTATGCTGTTGAGAGTCTCCTCGTCGGCGACCACCTCGGCGCGCTCTATTTTGGCAATGATCGCCGGGTTCAGCCGGTGCTGCGCCAGCAACTCCCTGGTCTGGGTAATATCGCCGGCGTTGGAGACAAATGACACGGCGACGAAGTCGGGCCGTACCTCGGCCAGGCTGTTGATGTCGGTGAGGTCCTTGGCAGTCAGGGCCGGTGCGGCCAGCCCGCCGCCCAGGCGATTGATGCCCTTGCGCGAGCCCAGCTTGCCACCTACCACCACTGTACAGTCGACCGCGTTGGTATCCACGTCGTCCACCCGCAGGCGTATGCGCCCGTCATCCAGCAACAGGATGTCGCCGCGGAACACGCTGCTGCACAGGGCGTCGTAATCCAGGCCCACGCCGCTGACATCGCCCTCGCCCTCGGCGAGAGCCAGGTCCAGCCGGAAACGGTCGCCGTTGCTCAGCTCCACCGAATCGTTGCGGAAGCTGCTGATACGAATTTTAGGCCCCTGCAGGTCCGCCAGAATGCCCACGTAGTTGCCGGCGATGGAGGCCTGCTTGCGAATGCGCCTGGCCACCTGGGCGTGCCGCTCGGCGGTGCCGTGGCTGAAATTCAGCCGAAAGACGTTAACGCCCGCGCCGATGAGTTTGGCGATCATGTCGGCGGATTCGCTGGCGGGGCCGACAGTGGCCACAATCTTGGTACGTCTATTCGCTTTCAGGGTCACGGTTATTCCGTATCAGTGATGCAGGTAGGCCCGAACGGTGTCCGGGAAGTCAGTAAAGAGTCCATCCACGCCGGCCTGGCGGATAATTATATCCAGCAGCTCGTCGAAACTCTCCACGTCTTGCGGCAGTTCGTCCCGACGCAGGGTGTAGGGATGCACCAGCAGGCCGGCGGCGTGGGCCTGTGCTACCAGCTCGCTGAGTTGCGCCCGGCCGCTGGCATCCTTGCCCAGGTAAATCTGTTTGAGCCACGGGCCTATGCCCTCGGCATATTCCGCTACCAGCGCCAGGCCGGCGGGAGTGCGCAGCTGGTCATAATCAGTATCGGTATCCTCGCCCCAGCTGTTTTCACCGATCAATTGTATCAGCGGCAGCGCGGTCTTGTGTTCGAAGCGCAGGCGCCGCAGTGTGGCGGCGTCGAAACACTGCAGGTAAACCTGTTCCGGCTTGTCGGCGTAACCCTTGTCCCGCAGCACCGCGAGTACGATGGCGGCCATGTCAAAGCCCGCCCGCCGGTGCATCCCGGGGGCTTTCAATTCGATGTAAAGCCCGGTCCTGCGCCCGGTGCTGCGATCCAGGCCGGCGATCAGGTCGATCTCCTCCGCCAGCGTGGGGATGGTAAAGGGGGTTGCCTGCAGCGGATACCTGCCGGGATAAACGGCTACCTTCCGGCCCTGGGCGTCGTGGGTGCTGCGCTCGTGCAGGCGCAGCTGCCGCAGCTCCGCGAGTTGGAAATCCAGTGCATAGTAACGGCCATTTGCGCGGGCCCGGCCAGCAAAACGCTGCTCCACGTCGGTGGTCTCTTCGAGGTAGATATCGTGCAGTACCACGGGAATTCCGTCGGCGCTCAGCACGATGTCCTGTTCGAGGAAATCCGCCCCCATGGCGTGTGCCATCGCCTTGGCGGCGAGACTGTGCTCGGGCAGGTAGCCGCTGGCCCCGCGGTGGGCGATCACGATCGGGGCGGCGCTGGCGTTATGGGCCATAAACAACAATACCAGTATGAAAAAAGGGCGGGAGATCACCTCCGCGCCCTTGTGTAACAACCGACGAGCAGCCGCTATGGCAGCGCGGCAACCCAGGAAGTGTTCTCAAACCATTTTTCCCTGATCTTGCCCAGGATGCCGGTTTTTTCGTAGGCCCTGAGGTAGTTGTCCACCAGATTGAAAAACTGGGGGTCATCCTTGCTCACGGCGATGCCTATGGGCTCCACGGTCAGCGGTTCCTCCAGGGTGGTCAGGCCGGCATCCGGGAAGCGCGCTACCGACAGCACACAGATAGGCATGTCGGCCACCAGGGCGTCCGCCTTGCCATTGATAATCATGTCCACGCCCTCATCGTAGCTGCTGATCTCGATCAGTTGGGCGTCCGGCGCGACTGTCCTGACGAAAGAGGCACTGGTGGAGTTGCTCAGGGCCAGCAGTTTCAGTTCATTGCGATTGAATTCACTGGCGCCGGACATTTTCGCCAGTACCGAGTTCCTGGTGAGAATGGATTTCCCTGACATCATATAGGGGCCTACGAATGACACCATTTCGGTGCGTTCCGGGGTAATCGCCAGGCCGGAAAGAACCATATCGACCTTGTCGTCCTCCAGTGCCTGCATCAGGTTACCAAAGGGCATGGGAACGATTTCCAGCTGTACCTTCATGGCATCCGCCAGGGCTTTCGCCAGGTCGACATCGAAGCCCATCAGGCCGCCCTCGCGGTTTTGCATTGTCAGCGGCGGCTGGTTGCCTGACATGCCCACCTTCAGGACCTTGAAATCCACCACTCTTTGCAGGGTGTCGCCGGCCAGGGAGTGCAGCGAAAAGCTCGCGGTCAGGGTCATCAGACCACCCAGCAATAGTTGTTTCAGCAGTTTGGGCATCAGCAGGTTCTCCTCGGTTGGGGTTGCCGTCGGGCGCAAACGCCATGTCGCGGGCCAACGTTCCAGTAAATAAAGATTATTTTAGCGTGCCAGTGTAAGACCCATCGGCAAATAAGCCAAAACCTTTTATGCTCCAGCAGGGCAGGAGTCGCGATATAGAGGGACAGGATGGTCAAGGGTGTTGATCGAATAGTGATTTCGGTGCCGGAACTGGACAGTGCGGTGGCGGAATACCGCCTGCTGCTGAGCTGCTCGCCGTCGCCCCCCGCGCCGGGTTCAGACCCGGGGAGCAGTTGTTGTTTCGATCTCAACAACACCCGGATAGAGCTGACCGCCACGGGACAGCCCGGCGGGATAAGCGGGCTGGTGTTGGCCGCAGAGGGCGCGCCGACTGTCCCGACACCCGTTGGGAATGATCGCGGCCTGGACATCAGGCTGTGCGGCACAGCTGCTTCGGGTGCCGCCGGCAGCGGCGCCACCCCGTCCGCCTTGCGGGTGGATCACCTGGTGCTGCGCAGCGGGGATGCCGAGGGTTGTATCGAGCTGTTCTCCCGACAGCTGGGAATCCGCCTGGCCCTGGACCAGACGGTGCCGGAATGGGGTGGTCGGATGCTGTTCTTCCGCACCGGCAAGCTGACCCTGGAGGTGATCGAGCCGGGCAGCGACGCTCCCGCCCGGGACCATTTCTGGGGTATCGCCTACCAGTGCGCCGATATCGAGCAGACCGGCCGGCTGCTGGCGCAAGCCGGCGTAGCGCTATCCGGTATTCGCACCGGCAGGAAACCCGGCACCCGGGTCATGACGGTCAAAAGCCATTGCCTGGGCATTCCGACACTGCTGGTGGAGCCCGGCCCTACATGACGCAGTGCTTGGCGTAGCTGGCGGTCTCGTTGGCCGTCCATTCACCCTTGGGTGTTGCCTCCAGTTCCTCACACCATTCCTTTGAGCCAATCGCCATCCCGTCGATCAGGCAGTTTTTGGCATAGGTACTGGCGTCGGCCATGCTCCACTCGGATTTCGGTTGCTCTTCTTTTTGCTTGCACCACTTTTCGCTGCCGGGTTCTGCCGTGCAGGCGCCCAGCATCAGCAGGCCGGCGATGACCAGGAAAGTTCTCATGCGGGTACTCCTCTTGGTAGCGGGTGTTCCAAGTATGCCACCGACCGTCGCGACCAGCCAGGCGGCGGCGCGGTCAGGTAGAGCAATCAGTCGCCGGTAGTCAGCGACACATTGTAAACACCCGCCTCCCGCGAGGAGTCGACCACGGTCGCCAGCACATCCACGGTGGATTTGTTGTGGGCCTTGATGATGACCGACGCCTTGGGGTTTTCCGCGCGCAGGCGACTGATATTGGCCCTGATGGCGCGGGCGTCTATGCGGCGCCCCTTGATCCAGACCTCATCATTGGCGCTGATCTGGACGATGATATTCTCGGACTGTTCGCTGGACTGTGCGGTACTGGTGGGCTTGCGCTCGACCTCCACCGTACTCTCGCGGATGAAGGATCCGGCGACGATGAAAAATATGAGCATGATCATGACGACGTCCAGCATCGGGGTCAGATCGATTGCCAGGGCGCCATCGGCCTTGGGAGGACGGGCTCGCTTGCGGTGAACGCCGCGCTCATCCACGCCGGCGTGGTCAAACCACATTTCCATAGACAGGCCCCCGGTGGTCACCCACCACCATTCGCTGCGGCGATCAGCCGACCTGTTCGATGCTAATCCATTGGGCGCTCAAGACAATTGCACATCGCCCGATGCTTGATCAGGGTCAAGAAATGTGTGCCACGGGGCGCGCCAGGGCCCATCCGGCACCCCAGCAGCGCCGGGCTACTTCTTGACCTGCATGGCGATGGTTTTTTCGGTGGCCTTGCCATAGGGCGGCAGCATTCCGCCGAGCTTGGCGATGTTCAGCCCGCTTTGCCGGTAAATCGATTTCGCGTGGCTGAAGGTGCGGAAGCCCTCCAGGCCATGGTAGGAGCCCATGCCGCTGGGTCCGACGCCGCCGAAGGGCAGGTCTTCCTGGGTGACATGCATGATCACGTCATTGATGCACATGCCGCCGGCTGTGGTGCGGGTTTCTGCCGCCTGTTGCTCCGCGGCGTCTTCGCCAAAGTAGTAGGCTGCCAGTGGCCGCGGTTTCGAATTGATGTAGGTAATGGTCTCATCGAATTCGCGGTAGGTGCGTATGGGCAACAGCGGTCCGAAGATTTCTTCCTGCAGCACTTTCAGGTCTTCCGGCGGTTCGGGAATGATGGTCGGGGGGATCTTGTGAGTGCCCTGCTGCTGGCTGAAATCCTCGCTGGCGGGGTTGATGGGGATGGTTTTTACCCCGCGTTCCTCCGCCTCGGCCAGGTAGCCGGTGAGGCGCTGATAGTGCCGCTCGTTGACCACGGAGGTGTACTGCGGGTTGTCCAGCAGCCTGGGATACATGCCGGCCACGGCTTTCTGGGCCGCCGCGATCACCTCGTGCAGCTTTTCCTCCGGCACCATCAGGTAGTCCGGGGCGAGGCAGATCTGGCCGGCGTTCAGGGTCTTGCCCAACATGATGCGCGCCAGGCTTTTTTCGATGTCCGCGGTGCGGGAAATGATCACCGGGGACTTGCCTCCCAGTTCCAGGGTCACCGGCACCAGGTTGCGGGCTGCGGCGGCCATGATATGGCGCGCCACGGACGTGGCGCCGGTAAAGAGCAGGTGATCCAGCGGCAGGTTGGAGAATGCCTGCCCCACCTCCGGGCCGCCGGTAAAGATGGCGACTTCCTTCGGGTCGTAGACTTCCCGGATCATGGTTTGCAGGACTTCGGAAGTGGCGGGGGTGAACTCCGAGGGCTTGATCATCACCCGGTTGCCCGCGGCCAGGGCTCCCGACATGGGCGCGAACACCATCGAAACCGGGAAGTTCCACGGGGAGATAATACCCACCACGCCCAGGGGCTGGTACTCGATGCGTGAGCGCCCACCCAGCAGGTTGAGAGGAAAGACGGTGGGGCGCTTTTGCCCCTTCATCCACTTGCGCAGGTGTTTGCGGGCATGTTTCATGGGCGCGATGGAGGCACCCACATCGGTCAACAGGGTAACTTCCCGCGGGCGGCAGCTGAAGTCGCTGTTGAGTGCCTCTGCCAGTGGCTCGGCGTAGCGCACCAGGGCGTCGATGCCCCTGTCGATGCGGTCTATCCGGGTCCGGGCTGTCACCACGCCCTCGCGCAAGTAGTCCGCTCGCTGGGCGTCCAGCACCTCGAGCATAGCTGCTGCCGCGTCGCTCCGGGCCGTTTGGGGTTGGGGTGCGTTCATGATGTCAGTCTCTCGTTATTGTAGGACAGGGGCGGAGTATAGCCCTGTACTGGTCGAAATATAACCACTGGCAGCGCCGGCCGGATGTGGCGGCGACATGGGCGTGGTCGCGACTTGGCAATAGTTCGCAGAGCTGCTAATAATTCAGCATGCCAGTTAACCAGCCCAGCAAAGATCAGCGCACGCCCTCTCCACCCTACGGGTATTCCCGGGAGTGTACGCACTCGCGGGAGCAGCAGATTCATATCGTTGCCGAATTTCACGCCCACAAGATTCGCCCCAGCCGCATTGCCTACCGGGTGGGCATCGATATTGCCTTCATCGAGGAGTTGATAGCGGGCGAGGTGGAGGCCGAGCGTTTTCCCCGGCTGGTGGCCTATTACCGGCGGCAGCGTTACCAGCAGCGCATGACCGAATCAGCCGCCCGGCGGGGTGCCGCCCGCTACGACCTGCAGCAGCGGATCGAGCGCGAGTTCCAGCAGGAGACCGATCTCTAGTCGGCTAGCCCTTTTCGGTTTCCGTGACCAGCCGGGTAAACCACTGCTCACGCTGCTCGAGGGCGGTCACTGCATGCTGCAACTGTTCCTGGTCTCCCGCAGCGGATGCCTTGAGGGCCTCGCGGGCCAGCTTGAGTTCTTCCCGGGTATTTTCCAGGTTCAGTTTGAGCTCCTCGATGCTGGCCGCTTCCACAGCCTTGTCGAATATTTTTGCTTCCGGCGCCGAGCTGTTCTTGCCGGGTTTGCGTCCCTCGCGCATGACCGGCAACTCGGGGATGATCTTCTTCAGGGGGTCCAGCTGGCGCTGGTTCATAAAGGACGGGGAGACGATCTCGACACCGTTGCCGTGCATTTGTTCGAGAATGGTCTTGCGCAGGCTGGAGCGCGCACTGAGCAGGTTGTCTATGGAGGGCAGAAAGCCGCAGACACGGTAGGAGACAGCGTGATCCAGCAGTTCGTTTACCAGCACGAAGGGCTCCTCAAGCCCCGCGTCCGCACTGGCCTGCAACATCAGTTCTTCCACCCGCGTATACGTCACGTCGTAGCCGATGGAGACCTCGGCGGAGATGATGGTGCCCTCGCGGTGCAGCACTTGGACCGCGTTGGTGACCAGCAACATATTGGGCAGGGTGGTCAGGTCGCGCCACTCGGTCTGGATCTGGGTGTAGACCAGGGAGCGTCGGGTCACGCGACCGAACTGATCGTTCACCCGGATGTAGTCGCCGGGTCGAAAGGGCTTGGTAGCCTGCAGCATGAGACCGGCCATGGCGTTGGACACGAAAGTGGTGGAGGACAGGGCGATCACCGCGGTCAGCACTACCCCCAGCAGGCTGAGGATCTGGCCGCGGGTCTCTTCGCTGATGGGCAGCAGGATCACGAGGGCGACGACCGCCACGAAGGCATTGAGCCAGGTCAGCAGCGGGTACAGCAGGCCCTCAGTGCCATCCGGCTTGCGTTGGAAGAACCAGTTGATCAGCCAGGCGAGCGCGAGTCCCAGCACCACGATGGAGGCCGCCGGCCACATAAGGGTAAAAATCTGCAGTGGAAGTTCCATGGGCTCGCCCGAGTCTCGTTGCCTGACCTGCGTGCGAGGATAACAGCTTCGCGCCTCTGCCATAAGCGCAGCGCTGGCGCCGGGGTCCTGCGCGAAAGTTTGCGGGGCGCTGTGCCCATGCTGCTGTTACGGGGCGAGAATTCAGCTATCCTGTCATCCGATCGCGTGGCCCGCATGCGCGCCGGCAAGCCGGATTTGCACTACCGGGAAATTCCCCGCCGCGGGCACGCGCCCACACTCAATGAACCCGCCGCACGCGCCGCCATCGATGCGTTCCTGCGACAACCGGAAATCACAGGAGAGACCGCTGTATGAACACCCTGGACCGTTGGCACCAAATTGTCGCAACGGGCGACCCCGCCCTGCTGGATGAGATTCTCGCCGAGGACTGCGTGTTCCTCTCGCCGGTGGTTCACACCCCCCAGCGGGGGCGCGACATTACCAAGCTCTACCTCGCCGGCGCCATGCATGTGCTGAACGACGGCTTTCGCTACGTAAAGGAAGTGGTCACCCCGGAACACGCGGTGCTGGAATTTGTCTGTGAGATAGACGGCATCGAGATCAATGGTGTCGATATCATGAGCTTTGACGAGCAGGGTAAAATCAGCGAGTTCAAGGTCATGGTGCGGCCGCTCAAGGCCATCAATAGTGTGCATGCGAAGATGCAGCAGATGCTGGAGCAATTGTCGGCCTGATGGCCGCTCGCCCGGGCCGGCAGCAGCTTGCCGCCCGGCAGGATATAGTCTGGAGTTGAAATGACGTACAACAGAAAATGGCTGGGAAGCGCACTGTTTGCGCTCGCCCTCACCGGGCTGGCGGCCTGTGGCGATGGCGCCGGGCCTGTGGGGCCCGCTGGAGAGAACAGCATGGAAACAATCGAGGGCACGGTTTTTTACCGCGAGCGCATGATGCTGCCGCCGGGGGTGGAGGTAGAAGTGCAGTTGCAGGACATCTCCCGGGCGGATGCCATGGCAAGAGTGATCGCCACGGTCAGCCAGGTACCCGAGGGGGGGCCGCCTTACCCGTTTGTAATCGAATACGATCCCGCCAGTATAGATCCCCGCATGCGTTACGCCCTGCGAGCCACCATCAGCCTGGGTGAGCAGCTGATGTTCACCAGCAACGAGTACATAGATCCCTTCCAGGGCAACCCGGTGGAAGTGCTGGTGCAGCGGGTGGCCGAGCCCGTGCAACGGGACACAGCGGTGCTGGAGGGGCGGCGGTGGCTGCTGGAGGCCCTGGCCGGGGAGCCCGTGGCCCCCGGCGCCGGGGACAAGCCAGTGGACCTGCAGTTCGATGCTGAAGCTATGCAGGCCGGGGGGTTTTCCGGCTGCAACCGCTACACCGGGGGCTACAGCCTCGATGGCGTTGCCGTGCGCGGCAATGCCCTGGCCTTCAGACCCATGGCAGGCACGCTGATGGCCTGCGAGCAGGGGTCTGATCTGGAGCGGCAGTACCTGCAGATGCTGGGCGCGGTGACGGCGTTCACCCTGGCGGGGGACAGCCTCTCCCTGCTGGCCGGCCCCGAGGTGGTGGCGACCTTCCGGGCGGAGTGATTGCGGCCGCCAGGCCGGACAGGGAAGGCTTTTCCCTGTATAATCTGCGACCGCGCCCAGGGGGCGCCCCGCTCACCGCTCAAGGTACCCGCATGTCCACTCCCGATGGGGTAGCCAGTTTTGCTGAACTGGATCTGCCCGCGACCCTGCAAAAAGCCCTGCAAGAGGTCGGTTATGAAACTCCCTCGGCCATCCAGGGCCGGATTATTCCCCATATGCTGGCGGGCGCTGACGTGCTTGGCCAGGCGCAGACCGGCACCGGCAAGACCGCCGCTTTCGCGCTGCCTATCCTGGCGCGCCTGGACCTCAAGCAGAAGCAGCCCCAGGTGCTGGTGCTGGCGCCCACCCGGGAGCTGGCGATACAGGTTGCGGAGGCCTTCCAGAAGTATGCCCGTCACCTGCCGGGTTTCCATGTGCTGCCCATCTATGGCGGCTCCGATATGCGCGGCCAGTTGCGCCAGCTGGAACGGGGTGTGCACGTGGTGGTGGGTACACCGGGCCGGGTAATGGATCACATGCGGCGGGGCTCATTGAAGCTCGACAAGCTGCAGACCCTGGTGCTGGACGAGGCCGATGAAATGTTGCGCATGGGCTTCATCGACGATGTCGAATGGATCCTGGAGCAGACCCCCGCCGGGCGCCAGATAGCGCTGTTTTCAGCCACCATGCCCGATGCCATCCGCCGCATTGCCAAGCGCCACCTGCGCGACCCGCAGGAAATCTCCATAGAAGTGAAAACCGTGATCAATGCCGCCATCCGCCAGCGCGTGTGGATGATGGCGGGGGTGCACAAACTCGATGCCCTGACCCGTATTCTCGAGATCGAGGACTTCGACGGCATGATCATATTCGTGCGCACCCGTATCCTGACCACTGAGTTGGCCGACAAACTGGCGGCGCGGGGCTATTCGGCCACGGCCCTCAACGGCGATATCCCGCAGAAGCAACGGGAGCAGACCGTGGAGCGTCTCAAGAATGGCGACCTGGATATCCTGGTGGCCACCGACGTGGCGGCCCGCGGCCTGGACGTGGCGCGCATCAGTCACGTGATCAATTACGACATCCCCTACGACGTCGAAGCCTACGTGCACCGCATCGGTCGCACCGGCAGGGCGGGCAGGCAGGGTGACACCATCCTGTTCGCGGCCAATCGCGAGCGCCGCCTGCTGCGCGCCATCGAGAAGGCCACCGGCCAGACGATCGAGAAAATGGAACTGCCCACCGCCGAACAGGTGACCGGCAAGCGCATCGGCAAGTTCAAGCAGCGCATCACCGAGACCCTGGATACCGCGGAGCTGGACCTGTACCGCAAGCTGGTGGAGGAATACCAGCACGAGTTCGGGGTGCCGGTCATAGAGATAGCTGCTGCGCTGGCGGCGCTGGCGCAGGGGGGCAAGCCGCTCGCCGCCAAAGCGGCCCCCGGCGCAACCGCAGCGCGGCGGCAGCCCGAGCGGGAGCCCGAGCGGAAGCAAGAGCGCCAGGCCAGAAAGGAGCCGCCCGCGGACAGGCCTGCGCGCAAGCCCGCGCGCAGCGACGACAAGGTGGATGTCGGCATGGAGCGTTTCCGTATCGAGGTGGGCCACCGGCACGGGGTCAAGCCAGGCAACATCGTCGGAGCCATTGCCAACGAGGCGGAGATCGAGAGCGAGTACATCGGCCGCATCGAGATCTTCGATGATTACAGTACGGTGCAGTTGCCCGAGGGCATGCCCAGGGAGATCTTCAAGCACCTGAAAGGTGTCTGGGTCAGCGGTCAGCGCCTGCAGATATCGCGACTGGACGGCGCGGCCGGCGACGAGCCCGCGCGGACGCCGCGAGCCGCCGGCAGGACCGATGCCGATGGCGGTGGCCCCCGGGCCGGTGCGAAAAAGCCGCCCCGCCGCCGCAAGTAAGTCCCGGGGTATGCCGTTGGCCGGGAGTCCAGGCGAGGCCGGGTACTGATGGCGGTGCTGTTCGGGGTGGTGCTGCTGGATCTGATCGGGTTCGGTATCGTCATCCCCATCCTGCCCTTCCTGTCGCCCCAACTGGGGGCGGACAAGCTGGATATCGCCTTTATCATCGTCACCTATGCCGTGGGCGCCGGTCTGTGCGGACCCCTGTGGGGACGCCTGTCAGACCGCATCGGTCGCAAGCCGGTTATCATGATCTGCCTGGCGGGAGCCGCCCTGTCCTATGTCATGCTGGGCCTGGCGTCGGAACTGTGGATGGTCTACGTGGCGCGGGGTTTCGCCGGGCTCATGGCCGGCAACGTGGGTGTCGCTTCGGCGATGATGGCCGATATCACCCGACCCGAGAAACGGGCCCGCGGCATGGGGGTGATCGGCGCGGCCTTTGGCCTGGGGCTGGTGTTGGGGCCGGTCCTGGGCGGCCTGCTTGCCGGCGACCAGCCCGGCTTCACCCTGCCCTGTATCGTGGCGGGGGTCATGTCGCTGCTGGCGATACTGGCGGCGGCGCTGTTCCTGCCCGAGTCACTTCCCGCCCAGCGCCGGCAGTCGCGGCGCGATGCGAGCAGCGGCTCCATTAACGCGCTGCTGCGCCAGACGGGCACCCGCCTGCTGGTACTGCAGTTTGGCATCCACAATACCTGTGTCAGTTCACTGACCTACCTGTTCCCGCTGTGGGCCGGGGACATGCTGGGCTGGGGCGCGCGCCAGGTGGGCATCGTATTCGGTATACAGGGCGCCATCATGGTGGTCGTGCAGGGCGGGCTGATAGGCTGGTTGGTTGCCTCCCTGGGGGAATTGCAGCTGCTGCGCATAGCGGTCAGCGGCTTCGCCCTGGGGCTGCTGGCAGCGGCTTTCGCCACCAGTATGCCGGCGATGGTGGCCTCGATCTTCCTGGCCATGACCGGCGCTACCCTGTGCATGCCGCTGCTCAATGCGATCGTCAGCCACCGAACCCCCGCCGCCGACCGGGGCCGGGTGCTGGGTACCACCGGTTCAGTGGCCTCCTGGGGGCGGGTCATCGGCCCCCTGGTGGCCGGCGCCAACCTGGCCCTGCTGGGCTATCACGGCGCCTGGCTGGGCGCCGCCGCCATCTGCCTGTTCTACCTGGGCTGGTGTTATCGCGAGTACGCGCGCCACGGGCGCTCGACGGCGCGGGGCTAGCGCGCCTTGCCGGGCCATGGATATTTGCCACCGGGCGCGCTAGTCTGGGCGCCCTTTTTTAGTCATCTACTGGAGACGTGGACATGCCGACCAACCTGTTTGATCTCACCGGCAAAATTGCCCTGGTAAGCGGCGCCAGCCGCGGTATAGGGGAGGAGGTTGCCCGCCTGTTGTCCGAGCAGGGAGCCCATGTGATCGTTTCCAGCCGCAAGATCGATGACTGCAGTGCCCTGGCGAGCAGCATCAACGAAGCCGGCGGCAGCGCCGAGGCCTTCGCCTGCAACATCGGCAACATGGACGATATCGCCGCCCTGTTCGCCCAGATTCACAAGCAGCACGGCAGGCTCGATATCAGCGTCAACAACGCCGCCACCAACCCCTATTTCGGGCATATCCTGGATACCGACCTGGGCGCTTTCAACAAGACCGTGGAGGTCAATATTCGCGGCTATTTCTTCATGTCCATAGAGGCGGGCAAGATGATGCGCGAGCAGGGCGGTGGCGTCATCGTCAACACCGCCTCGATCAATGCCCTGCAGCCCGGCCCCATGCAGGGAATCTACTCCATCACCAAGGCGGCGGTGGTCAGCATGACCAAGGCATTCGCCAAGGAGTGCGGCCCGCTGGGCATTCGCTGCAACGCCCTGTTACCCGGCCTGACCCGCACCAAATTTGCCGGCGCGCTGTTCTCCAATGACGATATCTACCGGCAGGCGATACAGGCGATCCCCATGGGCAGGCATGCGGAGCCCAGGGAAATGGCGGGCACCGTGTTGTACCTGGTCTCGGACGCCAGCAGCTACACCAACGGCGAGTGTATCGTGGTGGACGGCGGTATGACGATCTAGCGCGCGGCGTTGCCAAGGGTATTGCCGGACAGCTAAAGTGAATCCCCTGGTAGCGGGGAGAGTCCACATGGATGCTAGCCAAATACATGCCCAACTGCTGGCCGACTGTCACAACCTGGGAAGCCTGCCGGCGACCCAGGTGCTGCTGCACCGCAATGCGGCCCTGCCCTGGTTCATTCTGGTGCCGGACACCCGCATGCGGGATGTGCTGGATCTGCCGGATGAGCACCGCAAAATGGTGATGACCGATTGCGCCGGTATTTCCGCCTTCATCAAGCAGACCCTGGGCTTCGATAAGGTCAATTTCGCCGGGCTGGGCAATGTGGTGCCGCAGATGCATCTCCATGTCATCGGGCGCCGTCCCGACGATGGCTGCTGGCCCCAGCCGGTGTGGGGCAACCTGCCCGACGGCGGCGAGTATCCCCGCGCCACGCTGCTGGCCTGGCAGGCGGACCTGCAGAAGATGCTCTCCCTGGCGCCCGAGGCCCTGCCTGATACCGCGGCGGGCGACTGAGTGGCGGCGAAGGTATTTCTGACCCACCGACTGCCCGGCGAGCGGGTTCACGAGCTCGCCCGCGCCTGTGATCTCAACGTCTGGATGGGCCCCGGCCTGTTGTCGGCGGCGGACCTGCGGGCAGAGCTGGCTGGTTGCCAGGGCCTGGTGTGCCTGCTGACCGACCGTATCGATCGGGCGCTGCTGGATGCCGCACCGGACCTCAGGTTCGTCTCCAGCATGTCGGTGGGGGTGGATCACGTCGATGTGCAGGCCCTGACGGAACGCGGCATCCCCCTGGGGCATACCCCAGGGGTGCTCGTCGAAACCACGGCCGACACCGCTTTTGCCCTGCTGATGGCTGCCGCGCGGCGCCTGGGGGAGGCGGACCGGTTCGTGCGCCAGGGCAGCTGGACGGCCGACACTGCCTGGGCCCCGGACTTTTTTACCGGCAAGGACGTCAACGGGGCGACCCTGGGTATTGTCGGCCTGGGAGCCATCGGCCAGGCGGTGGCCAGGCGCGCGCTTGGCTTCGGGATGCGGGTCGTGGCCTGGAACCGCACACCCCGAGCGGTGCCCGGAGTCGAGCTGCTGGCCCTGGAGGAGTTGCTGGCGCTCAGCGATTTCGTGAGCGTGCACGTGGCCCTGTCCGCGGATACCCGGCAGCTGCTGGATGCGGACAAGATAGCGCTGATGAAACCGGGGGCCGTACTGGTGAATACCGCCCGGGGGGGCATCGTCGACGAAGCGGCCCTGGCCGTGGCTCTCGGCGAGGGCCGCCTGTTCGCGGCGGGGATCGATGTCTTCGAGCGGGAACCGGTGGCGGCGGATAACCCGCTGCTGGGCCTGCCCAACGTGGTGCTGGCTCCGCATATCGGCAGCGCCACGCAGGGGACCCGGGCGCTGATGGCCGATATGGCGGCGGCCAATGCGCTGGCGGCGCTGCGCGGCGAACACATGCCCTGCTGCGTGAACCCGTCGGTGTACGATCAGTTGTGACCGGGGCGGCGAGAGCCGGGACTATTTTGCCGCCGGCAGGGGTTCCAGGGCCCGGCGCACGCCTTCGCGCAGGCTCTCTTTCATCTCTGCCACATCGACCTTGTTCACGTTCTCGACGATTTTGGTGATGATGACCTGCCACACCTCCTGCTTGGTTTCCATGTCGTTGAATTGCAGGGCGATATTGTTGGTTTCCTTGATTCCGCCCAGGGCATAGGCGTTGTCCACCACTGCCTGGTTCTGTTGGCGGTTGGGGTTCACAGAGGGGTAAGTGGTGATATTGGTGGCCAGCTCGCTGCGCTCACCCATGCGCAGGCCCTGGGCGTAAATGTAGTCCACGCTGAACTGGGCGCGCTCCGGGTCCAGTACATAACCCTTTTTCTCCAGCTCCCTGTCGACGTCTCTGCGCAGGATGGGGTCCATGATGTACATGGTGTCGCGGGAATTGGTGGTGTTCACCAACGGCTCGCTGCGCCAGGTGTAGTATTTGTAGTGGCCCGCCGCGAAGGTGTCGGTTTCGGTGGGCTGGATCTCGATACCGCTGCACGCCGCAAGCGCCAGGGTCAGGATAAAAAGCAGGAGGGAATGGCTGGTACGCATGCTGGTTCTCATTGTGGATTGCTCCGCGGTGGCCGGATGCACCGCCGGTTAAATTCGCGAGTGATTTGCCGTAGTCTTCTTGTTAGGATGCGAGTATAACAATAAGTTATTTCTCGGGGGAGCGATGATTTCACGCAAGCTGATCCGTACCGATTTGAACCTGCTGGTAGCATTGCAGATCCTGCTGGAGGAGCGCAACGTGACGCGGGCTGCAGAGCGCCTGTCCGTGTCCCAGCCTGCGCTCAGCAAGACCCTGCAAAAATTGCGCGACTCCTTCGAGGACGAACTGTTTACCCGCACCGCTCACGGCCTGGTGCCCACTCCCCGGGCGGAGGAACTGGCCCGGGAACTGCCGGCCCTGCTGGAAAGCGTCGAGCGTGTGCTGGGTGATGAGGGTTTTGACCCGGCCACTTTCGAAGGCAGTTTCAAGATACTGCTGCCGCCCATACTCAGTGAGGCCCTGTTGCCGGGGCTGATGGCGGAACTCAGTGAAGTCGGTCCCGGGGTGCAGGTGGTCACGGCCGAAGTGACGCCGGACTACCAGGACAAGCTGAAAAAGGGCGAGGCCGACTTTGCCGCCTTCGTGGCCCTGGAGACCGAGCGGGATATCCTCGCCGAGCCCATCGCCACCATCGCCCCGCGCTGCTATATGCGTATCGATCACCCGCTGGCAGGCAAGGAACTGAGCCTGCAGGAATTCCTCGCCTACCCCCACCTGCGGCTCTACCTGCCCGGCCTTACCCGGGAAAATACCAGCATGGTGGACGATGTGCTGGGACAATACGGCGTGCACCGCAACATAATCATGGAAACCACCCAGTTTTCCGCTGCGGTCGGCGTGCTGTGCCGCACCGACGCCCTGCTGGTGGCCAACGCCGGCTTCGAGGCCGGGGGGCTCTACCGCGAGCGTATCCGCGGCGAAGAGATGCCGGCGGAGTTGCAGCGCATGATACGCAATACCCACAGTCGCAATCGCGGCAAGATGTCCCTGATGCGACATACCCGCACCTCCCGCAGCTCGGCCCACCAGTGGATGCGGACCCTGCTGATGAAGCACCTGACTGGCCCGGCCGAGAAAGTGGAGCCGCCGCTGGCCCAGGTCAAGGCTATTTCCTGACCGAGCTCCGGTAGGCACGGGGCGACATCCCTATCGTCCTGGTGAACAGGCGGGAAAAATACAGCGGGTCCTCGTAACCCAGGGCGCCGGCCACTGCCTTCACGCTGAGATCGCCACTGTCCAGCAGGTGGCAGGCGTGCTCCATCTTCATGTTCAGGAAGTGCTTGATGGGCGAATAGCCGGTCAGGGCCTTGTACTTGGTGGCGAAGTGGTATTTGGAGAGGTTGGCGGCCGCCGCCAGCGTATCCAGGTCCAGGGGTTGCGCGAGGTGTTCCAGCATGAAGCTCTGCACGGTTTCCAGCTTGAAGCCCTGCTGGCTGTCGGCCCGTGCCCGTCGCATCTCCAGGGCCACCTGGGTGAACAGGTGGCGCAACTGGTTGGCGGCGTTGATGAAGGCCCGGGTATTGTAGCCGGTGCGATGCACCGCCAGCAGGCCGCGGAAATGGGCCACCAGTTGCGGCGCCACGCCCACCCTGGTAACCGGGTTGCGACCCTCGCGGTAGCCCAGGTACTGGTTGAACACGGTGGTACTGCCCCCCTGGAAGTGCACCCAGTAAATGGACCAGGGCCGGGCGTCGTCGGCATGGTAGCTGTGGCTGACCCCCTGGGGCAGCAGCAGGATATCGCCGGCGCTGACCCGGCCGCTCCATGAGCCGGTGCTGGCGTGACCGATGCCGTCCACGCAATAAATCAACAGGTTGTCATCGTGGCGCAGGCGTTCCACGCGGTGGGAGCGGGCCTCGGGATAATAGCCCATCGCGGCGGGGTAACACTCCCGGGTGAGGGGGTGGCGCGCCAGCTTGTTGAGCATGAAGCCGGGGGTGAGGAAGCGGATGCCGTGCTCGGGCAGGGGCCATTTCGAAGGTGCGCTCATCAGTCTGTCCAGAGGGCGATCATGCCCCTGTCAAAAACAGCAATATAATCCATATATTGCGCAATTTCCTCCCTTGGACCCGGCCTGCCGGCAAGGTAAGCTGGCGCTCCTCTTTTGATCAGCTAACCTTGAACCGCCGGCCCGACGCCAGGGCGGGAACAAGTCACAGGAGCAGAAATACATGGAACAGAGTCAGGAAATGATAGCGGCGCGGGAAGAGATCCAGGCCATGATGGCGCGCGCTCGCGCTGCCCAGGCGCAGATAGCCGACTATACCCAGGAACAGGTGGATGAGCTGATTACCGCCATGGTCTGGGCGGTGGCGCAGGAGGAGCGCTCCGAGAAGATAGCCCAGTTCACGGTCGACGAGACCCAGCTGGGCAACTATGCCGGCAAATACCTGAAGATTCACCGCAAGACCCGGGCCACGCTGATGGACATTATCAATGACAGGTCGGTGGGCGTGATTGAGGAAGATCCCGAGCGCAATATCGTCAAGATAGCCAAGCCGGTAGGGGTTATCGGTGCCCTGTCGCCCTCCACCAACCCCGAGGCAACCCCCGTGATCAAGGCCATCTCCGCGGTCAAGGGGCGCAACGCCATTATCATCGCTCCCCACCCCCGGGCCAAGCTGACCAACAAGATGATCTGCGATTACATGCGTGAGGCCATCGTGGCCATGGGGGCGCCCGCGGACCTGGTGCAGAGTATCGACGTACCCTCCCTGGACAAGACCAACGAGTTGATGCGCCAGTGCGACCGCGTCCTGGCGACCGGCGGCGAGGCCATGGTCAGCGCCGCCTACTCCTCCGGTACCCCCGCCCTGGGCGTGGGCGTGGGCAACGCCGTGATTACCGTGGACGACAGCGCGAACCTGGATGAGGCGGCCGAGAAAATCCGCACCTCCAAGGTGCTGGACCTGGCGGCCTCCTGTTCTTCCGACAACTCGGTGCTGGTATTCGAGTCTATTTACGACGAGTTCCTGGAAAAACTCCAGCGCGAGGGCGGTTACGTCATCGAGGGGGAGGACAAGCAGAAACTGCAGGCGGTGTTGTGGGAGGACGGCCATCTCAACCCGAAAATCGTCGCCCAGCACGCCCTGACGATCACCGGCAAGGCGGGCATAGACCTGCCCGAGGGCAAACAGTTCCTGATCGTGCCCGAGACCGGCGCCGGTCCCGACTACCCCTTTTCCGGGGAAAAGCTGACCGTCACCATGGCGCTTTACCGGGTCAAGGATATCGATGAGGCCATCGCGCTCACCAATAAAATCCAGGCCTACCAGGGTCAGGGCCACAGCTGCGGGATCTATTCCTACAACGACGACAACATCCTGAAACTGGCCATGGGAACCAAGACCTCGCGGGTGATGGTGAACCAGCCACAGGCCGCCTCCAACAGCGGCAACGTCTGGAACGGTATGCGCCAGACTTTCTCCCTGGGCTGTGGCTCGTGGGGAGGCAACAGTATCAACCACAACATCACCTGGCGCGACCTGATCAACGAGACCTGGGTCTCCCGGCCCCTGGCCAAAACCAAGGTGATTCCGCCTGACGAGGAGCTGTTCGGCAAGGTGATGGGCCGGTTCTAGTAGCCAGGGCTGCGAAGGAGAGCGCGATGGATTTTTCCCTCAACGATGACCAGCAGGCCTACGTGGCCAGTGCCCGCGCGTTCGCCGAGGGAGCCATGGCCCCCAACGCGGCGCGGTGGGACGAGCAGGCCATCTTTCCCAAGGACGTGCTGCGCGAGGCGGGCGAGCTGGGCTTCATGGGCATGTATACGCCGGAATCGGCCGGTGGCCTGGGTATGGGCAGGCTGGACGCCAGCCTGATCGTGGAGGAACTGGCCAAGGGCTGCACCGCCACCGCCGCTTTCATCACCATCCACAACATGGCGACCAGCATGATCGGCAAGTACTGCAGTCTCGGGGTGGTCGAGCAGTGGTGTCCCGACCTGGTGACGGGGAAAACGCTGGCCTCCTACTGCCTGACGGAGCCCGGGGCCGGCTCCGACGCCGCCTCACTGCGCACCAGCGCAGCGCGCGATGGCGACGATTACGTAATCAATGGCAGCAAGGTGTTCATTTCCGGCGCCGGTGATACCGATGTGCTGGTGGTCATGCTGCGCACCGGCGGCCCGGGGCCCAGGGGTGTGTCCGCACTGCTGGTGCCCGCCGACGCGCCGGGCATCTGTTACGGCAAGAAAGAGGACAAGATGGGCTGGAACGCCCAGCCAACCCGCATGGTCACCTTCGACAATGTGCGGGTGCCGGTGGGCAATCGCCTGGGCGAGGAGGGGCAGGGCTTCGCCATCGCCATGGAGGGCCTGGACGGGGGCCGTATCAATATCGCCACCTGCAGCGTGGGCACGGCCCAGCAGGCGCTGGAGGAAGCCACCGCCTATGTGCAGGAGCGCCGCCAGTTCGATACCGCCATCGCCGATTTCCAGGCCACCCAGTTCCGCCTGGCCGATATGCTTACCGAACTGGTCGCGGCCCGGCAGATGGTGCGGCTGGCGGCCAGCAAGCTGGACAATGGGGATGCGCAGGCCTCGACCTACTGTGCCATGGCCAAGCGCTTCGCCACCGATGCCGGTTTCACTATCTGCAATGACGCCCTGCAACTGTTCGGCGGTTATGGCTATATAAAGGAATACCCGATGGAGCGGCATGTGCGCGACACCCGCGTGCACCAGATCCTGGAGGGCACCAACGAAATAATGCGGGTGATCGTGTCCCGCCGCATGTTAATGGAAGGCGCATTGGAGGTAATCAAGTGAGTTGGAGTACATCGGAGAAACTGCAGGTCGAACTGCGCGGGCACACCGCCATCATCACTATCGATAATCCCGGCGCCAACACCTGGGACACCGAGAGCCTGCCGGCACTCGAGGACCTGGTGGAAAAGCTCAATGCGGAGCGCGATATCTACGCCCTGGTCATCACCGGGGCGGGGGAGAAGTTCTTCTCCGCCGGCGCCGACCTCAAGCTGTTTGCCGACGGCGACCCGGCCACGGCCCGCAGCATGGCGGACTATTTTGGCCGGGCCTTTGAAACCCTGGCGGATTTCCGCGGTGTCTCCATCGCCGCGATCAACGGCTTTGCCATGGGCGGCGGACTGGAAGTCGCCCTGGCCTGCGATCTCCGCGTCGCCGAGGAGCAGGCCCAGATGGCCCTGCCCGAGGCGGGCGTGGGCCTGTTGCCCTGCGCGGGCGGCACCCAGCGGCTGTCCTGGCTGGTGGGAGAAGGCTGGGCCAAGCGCATGATTCTCTGTGGCGAGCGGGTCAACGCGGCCACCGCCGAGCGCATCGGCCTGGTGGAAGAAGTGGTGCCCAAAGGCGAAGCCCTGCAGCGAGCAATCGCCCTGGCGGAGCAGGCGGCCAAACAGAGCCCCACCTCGGTGAGCTTCTGCAAACGCCTGCTGCACAGCGGGCGCGACACGGTAATCGCCGCGGGCCTGGAAGGCGAGCGCGATCTCTTTGTCGAGTTGTTCTCCACCGCCGACCAGCGGGAGGGGGTCAACGCCTTCCTGGAAAAGCGCAAGCCCGAATGGAAAAACGGCTGAGGAAAATCGATGTCTGAGGCAGCAATCCTGTTCGAGGAACTTCCCGCCGGTGCCGGCAAGCTGGGCCGGGTGACCCTGAATGTCGCCGCCACCCTCAACTCCCTGACGCTTGATATGGTTGACCTGTTACAGGCACAGCTGGAGCAGTGGCGCGACGATGCCGAAATCGGCGCCATTTTCCTGGAGGGCGCCGGCGAGAAAGCGTTTTGCGCCGGCGGCGATGTACAGGCCCTGTACGAGAGCGTTACCGCCACCCCCGGCGGGCCCTGTGAATACGCCGAGAGCTTCTTCCAGCGGGAGTACCGGCTGGATTACACCCTGCACACCTACCCCAAACCGGTGATCGCCTGGGGCCACGGCATCGTCATGGGCGGTGGCCTGGGGGTCATGGCCGGCTGCTCCCACAAGGTGGTCACGGAAAAAACCCGCATCGCCATGCCGGAGGTCAATATCGCCCTGTTCCCGGATGTGGGCGGCAGCTGGTTCCTGAACCACATGCCGGGCAGGTCCGGCCTGTTCCTGGCTCTCACCGGCGCCTCCATCAACGCCGCGGACGCCATCTACACCGGCATTGCCGACCGCTTTGTGTCCAGCGAGCGCCGGGCGGACGTGCTCGAGGCCCTGGTACGGCAGCGGTGGCAGGCTGATCCGGCAGCCAACCACGCCCTGGTCAGGCACACCCTGCGGCCTTTTGCGGAACAGAGCCTGAGCCAGTGCCCGGGCGGCCAGGTGGAGCCTCACCTGGGTTCCATCGCCAGCCTCTGCGATGGCGATGACGTGCACCAGATCATCGCCAATATCCTCTCGCAACAAACCCGGGACCCGTGGCTGGCCAGCGCCCGGGACAGCCTCGCCTATGCCTCTCCGCTGGCCCTGATGTGGACTTTCCGCCAGCTGGCACAAACGCGCCTCGCCTCCCTGCGGGAGGTGTTCCAGGCGGAACTGGTGCTGGCCACCAATATCATGCGTCACCCGGAGTTTGCCGAGGGCGTGCGCGCCCTGTTGATCGACAAGGATCGCAAGCCCGACTGGCAGTTCCGCGATACCCGCGAGGTGCCCGCGGCGGTGCTCGATGCCTTCTTTACCGCCCCCTGGGAGCAGCATCCCCTGGCGGACCTGTAATCACTAACGGAGAGTAACCATGGCAAAGGTCGCGTTTATCGGCTTGGGTAATATGGGCGGGCCGATGGCCACCAACCTGGTAAAAGCCGGGCACGAGGTGACGGTATTTGATTTATCCGAGGCCGCCTGCGAGCAGTTGCGGGCGGCGGGCGCGGCGGTGGCGGAGAGTGCCGGGGCCGCGGCGGCGGGTGTCGACTATGTGCTCTCCATGCTGCCCGCCGGCAAGCATGTCGCCGCGATCTATCTCGGCGATGAGGGACTGCTGGCGCAGCTGGACGCCTCCATCACGGTGCTCGATTGCAGCACTATAGACGCCGCCACGGCGCGTCGGGTGGGAGAGGCGGCGGCCGAGTTGGGCATCGGCTTCATGGACAGCCCGGTCTCCGGTGGGGTGGCAGCGGCGGCCGCCGGGACCCTGGCGTTCATGTGCGGCGGCAGCGCCGAGACCTTCGCCAGGGCGCGGTTGATCCTGGCCGACATGGGCAAGAATATTTTTCACGCGGGTCCCGCCGGCGCCGGCCAGGTGGCCAAGGGTTGTAACAACATGCTGCTGGCCATCCACATGATAGGCACCTGCGAGGCACTGGAAATGGGCGCGCGCAATGGCCTGGATCCGAAGGTCCTGTCGGAGATCATGCTCGCCAGTTCCGGGCGCAACTGGTCGCTGGAGGTGTATAACCCCTACCCGGGAGTCATGGAGAACGCGCCGGCCAGCAATGGCTACAAGCCGGGTTTCATGGTCGACCTGATGGTCAAGGACCTGGGGCTGGCACTGGAGATCGCCGAGCAGAGCAGCTTCAATAACCCGATGGGACAGCTGGCGCAAGAACTGTACAGACAGCACCAGCAGGACGGTAACGGCGAGCGGGATTTTTCCAGCATCCTGGAAAAATTACGGAGCTGAAACCCGGGCTGAACCTCCGGCCAAGCCCCCACCCCGTAGGGTCGAATTCATTCGACCAATAAACCCGCAGGCCACGCCCCACAGATCCCGGGCCGAATGAATTCGGCCCTACAGGGATATGGTGTTACCCGCATCCGGCCCTCCCGCGAACCGTAGGGTCGAATTCATTCGACGGACAAAGTCCCTCAGCCGGTGTTGTTGCCGGTATACAAGAGTTTTTCCAGCAGCGGCGTGTGGCGACTCTGCCAGGCCCACACCATTACCGGCAGCACCGGCGGAACGATCAGGACGCTTAACTGGTAGAGAATACCGATCACGTTGGGGCCCGGCACCATTACCCCGGGCTGTTCCAGGAACAGGGGCCCCAGGGTGACCATCAGGTCTTTCATGCACAGCATGACCAGGCCCGAAAAGATAAAGGGGTACAGCATGAGCAGCCCCCAGAAGAAATCCGCCAGGTAGTGTTCCTTTTCCGTGGCGAAGTGCAGCGCCGCGTAGAAGGGAATGGAGTAGGTGAGGATACGGGTATTGATCCTGAATCCCAGCCCCGCATCGGGCTCGCTGGCCGGTACCAATTGTCCCGCCACGTCGTCCAGGCGGGTCATCAGCACTGCATTCGCTCCCTCCTGGTACACCACGCTGACGATATCAGGGAACCAGTGACTGAGGGTCAGGTGCACCAGGCCTATCACCGGGGTCACGGCAGCGGCGCTGAGCAAGGTCCACAGGGCAAAGCAGGGTATCAGCAGCAGGAAGACGAACAGGGTGAACTGGCGAAAGTGATTCTTTTCAGGCAGCGGCACTGGCGGCCTCTCCCGGATGGCGCGCCAGATAGCGCAGGTAGAGCACGAAAACGATCAGCACATCCAGCATGATCAACGCGGGCCACAGGTAGAGGTGGAACCAGGAGAAAAACTCCAGATTCCAGTTGCCCAGGTAGAACAGGCTGATGATGCGCAGGATGTTGAGTACCTGGATCGCCAGGAATCCCAGGGCGATGGCCGCCAGCCTGGCGCGCCAGGGGGCGGGGAAGGCGAGCACCGCGGCAATCAGGACGATGGTTGCCTCCACGCCGTTGCAACCCGCCTCGATGGAAACGGCGAAGCCGGTATCGGTGAACTGCAGCACCTTGCCATAGGCCTGCACGGAGGCATCGAAGGGCAGGATCAGGGCGGCGCTGATTTTCGCCAGCATGGCCGTGAAGGGCAGCACCAGGTGCTGCTGAACGCTGGTCTGCATTTCAAGGGTAAACAGGCCGACCAGTACCACCAGGAAAATAACAACGAATCGCTTCACACCGGACAACCCAGGTTCAAATCTGGAGCGAATGTTAGCACATACCCGCGCTGCGGCACCTCACTGCCCATCGCCTGCCTCGCCCGAAATAAGGCGGAAATCGATACTGGTCAGGCGCTCGTAGTCGTAGGCGCTGATGGTGAAAAACAACGGGTACTCGCTGCTGTAAATGAAGTGATGTTTACCCAGGGTGAACAATTCCAGGCGGACTGTTCCCCCCAGGCTCTCGACCTCCAGCAGCAGTTCGGCCTCGGCATCGGCCAGGTCGCGCTGCTGGTCGCCGTCGGCGATGCCGTCTACCTGCAGGCTGCGCAGCGCGGTCAGCAGGGCTTCCAGTTCGCGCTCTTCCGGCTGGCGACCGAGGCCGGAGCGCCACTCTCCCCCCTGCCAGCTGAGGCTGTAGCTGTCGGCGTTGATGCGCAGGGGCGTGCGGATCTGCAGCAGCTTGCGATCCAGCCAGGCGCCGCTGTGGCCGGGGGCATCATAGGCGTTGAAGGAGATGTTGTAGATGGCGTTCTGGTCCGCGTTGCGCACGTGGACCTTGCGAAATCCCGGTGACTTGCCCAGGAAAAACGTTCCCAGCAGTTGGTTGTCGCCCAGCAGGCGAATGCGTCGCTGGTAGTAGTATGGCGCCACCTGGAACCGTTGCCTGGCGGCGATGGTGTCGGCAACAGGCCACCGGGTTTCGTCGCCGGTAAGGGCGTCCAGCAGCTTGTCGATCATGGCGGTATCGGCGGGCAGGTCTTCCAGCTCCGGCAGCAGCCAACGATCCCCGACCTTCTTCAGCAGGGTTTCATTGTCGTACTCGTCGCCAACGAAAATCTCGTCGATGCTGGCGCGATCGAAACCGGCAAAGGTCTCCATGGATTGTGCCTGCCGGTCGACCGTCTGCGGCCAGTAGACTGTGACCACCAGGACGCTCTGTATCGCCAGTATGAGCAGCCCCGCCAGTACCAACTGCTTCATTGGCTGACCAGCCCCGCGGCGTAGCGCCGTTTGCGCAGCAGCGCGCGCAGCCAGTGCACCAGCAGCAACAACAGCAGCCACAGCAGCGCCGCGCCATAGTTCAGGTACTCGATAATGGCCTGCCCCTGGCGCTCCATGGGTGGCAGGGTGCGGTTGAAATGGGCGCGCGAGCGGATCTGCGTCAGCTCGTCATCCTGCAGGGCCCAGTCCAGGGTGTTGAGGAGCAGCTCTACGGGCCCCAGGTACTGGGTGCCGCTGGCCATCACCTGGCCGCCGAGAACCTGGTCGTCCAGGAAATCGTTGGAGCTGAACAGCACGACGCGAGCCGACTCGGGGGAGCGCATCAGCAGGCTGCCGCCGCCGCCCGCGGGGCCCCCCTCGGCTCGTGGATGCGGCCCTGTCGCGAAGAAGGAATCGAAACGCCCCTGCAGCGCGACCCCCAGCTTATAGCTGCGCCGTTCCGTCTCATCGGCGGCGCTCGCCGCCCCGGGCATGATATTCATGCTCTCGCTCAACCAGGATTGGGGTGAACTGGTAAGCAGTGTGGCCAGCTGCTGACCGCTGCGCGGGGTGACGTCTATGGGTGACGACCAGGCCATGGTCAGCTGCGGAAGGTTGGCCGTCACCGGGTTGGTGGCGGAGAGGCCGGGCCGCCGCAGGTCGATGAAGTAGGGATAATCGAGCATTTGCACGTCGCGGAAACTGTATTCTCCCGCGCTGCGGCGCACCGGTGTCGGGAAGGCGGCACTGTGCTCATCCAGGACCAGAGCCTGGCGGATGCCGAGACCCTGGTGCTGCAGCCAGTCCTGCAGACCACTGTCCCAGTCCTGCAGGCGCAACTCGCCATCGCTGAGCTCGGCGGTAAAGGGCGAGGTGGCCAGCACCACCGTGCCCCCCCGCATCAAAAACTGGTCGATAGCGAATACCGAGCTGGCGTCCAGCCGGTGGGGGGCGACCACGGCCAGGATGTCCGCATCGACGGCCACGGCGCCGTCGGTGAGATCTTCCATGCGGATGCTGTAGTCGCGGGTGATGGCCTGCTCCAGCTGCTTGAAGGTCGGTCCCCCCAGGTTGAAGCGCGCCATCTGCTCGTCTACCCGGGGGACCGACAGGGCCACCGTGCGGGTAAAACCACTGGCAAACCGCTTGAGTCCCGCATCCAGGACCTGGCGAAACCCCGTCGGGTCGAAATCATCCGTCGGCAGCTGCACCACCTGGTGGGTATCCGCCAGGGTGAGGTAGAAGTAGAAGGCCTGTTCGCTGTCCAGTGCCGTTACCATGGGGCGAAAACCCCACTCCTGGGCAATCTGGCGGGCCACGACCCCATCGCCCGCCTCGGGCTGGATGAACCGCACGCTGAACTTGCCCCCCGAGCGCGCTACCACGTCCTGCAGCTGGGCCTGGATCGAGTCGCGATAGGCGCGCAGGGCGTCGGGCAGCACGGCATCTGCGGACACATAGGCGATAAACTCGACCGGTTCGTCGATCCGTTCAAACAGGCTGCCGCCCATCTGGTAGTTGTACAGCACGCTCTTGATGGCCCGGGTAACATCGTATTCCGGGTTGCGCAGCAGCACATCGGCGCCGGCGTTGGCCGCCGTGCGCACCTCGATCAGGTCATTGAAATCCAGGGTTTCGTGCTCGCTGCCATACTGCACCAGGATATTGAAATAGGAACTCACCAGTGCCGACTGGTAGCGATCCGCTACCTGGAAAGGCGTGGCCTGGATACCGTAGCGCTCATTGGCCTCCTGTTCCAGCCGCGGGTGCTCGGCCGGGTCGATTATCTCCACCCGGACCTTGCCGCCGCCGGCCACTTCGTATTCTCGCAGCAGATCCCGCAGTTGTGGCACCAGGGGCGCCAGCAGGGGGTGGGTCTTGGCACTGAAATACCCCCTGATCAGCAGCGGTTCCTGCAGCTGCTCGAGAAAGCGGTGGGTGGGTTCCGAAATCGAGTAGAGCCGGCCCTCGGTGATGTCCAGGCGCAGCTGCTCCATGCGCGCGAGCCAGACGTTGGCCAGCAGCAGGTTGGCCAGCAGCAGGGCGATGCCGGCGCGCCAGTAGCGATGCCGCCCGCCAGCGGCGCCCCCGGCCCAGCGCAGTTTCTGCAGCGAGTAAGTGTTGAGGGCGAGGAAGCCCATGGTGAGGCTCAGGTAGTAAAACAGGTCGCGAATATCCAGTACGCCGCGGGTGATGCTGTCAAAGCGGGCGCCGCTGCCCAGCAGGCGCAGGCGCTCGCCAAGCCGGTTGTCGAAAAAATCGGTTACCGTGCTGCTGCCGACCAGGTACAGCAGGCCGCACAGCGCCACCGTGCCGATCAGGCTGACGATGGGATTGTCTGTGCGCGAGGATATGAACAGGCCGGCGCTGAGGTAGGTGGCACCCAGCAAACAGGTGGCGAGGTAGCCGCCCAGCACCGGCCCCCAGTCCAGGTCCGCCATCAGGGCAACGGTGATCGGCAGGGGCAGGGTGGCGATGAGGGCCAGTAGCAGCAGGCTGAAGCAGGCGCGGAACTTGCCCCACACGAAGCGCCACAGGGGCGCCGGCTGGGTCAGCACGTGCTCCAGCGTTCCGCTGCGCCGCTCCTCGCTCCACATGCGCATGGTGAGCGCGGCGCACAGGAAGATGAGCAGAATCGGCATCCACTCGAACAGGGGGCGGATATCGGCGGTGTTGCGGGCAAAGAAAGATTCGACCCAGAAGAATATGAAGAAGGCCGCCGCGCTGAACGTGGCGAGGAACAGCCAGGCTACCGGCGAGGAGAAGAACAGCAGGACTTCCTTTTGCGCGACCCGGCGGGCGACATTGCTATGCCCCATCCCGGTTTACCTCCTGGAATACCGACTCCAGGCCCTTGACCACGGGCTGCAACCGGTAGAGCCTGGCGCCGGCCTTGAGCACGCACTGGGCGATGTTGTTGGCCGCGGTATTGATGTCCGCGCGCTCGTGGAGGGTCAGGGTAAAGCGCCACTGGTTGTCCCGCGAGGTCTGCTCCTGCAGCCCGGCGACCTGCGGCATGCGCCGCAGGTAGGTGGCCAGCTCGGCCACTGACTGGTCCGTGTGCAGGCGCAGGGTGCGACTGTAGTGCAGGTTGTCGAGGCGCGCATCCAGGGCGACCCGGCCCTGGCGCACCACCAGTACGCGGTCGCAGATGGCGTCGACCTCCTGCATGATGTGGGTGGACAGTATTACCGTGGCCTGCCGGGCCAGGCGCTGGATCAGGCGCCGCATGTGCCCGGTCTGTTCCGGGTCCAGGCCGTTGGTGGGTTCGTCCAGGATCAACAGCCGCGGTTTACCGAGTATCGCCTGGGCCACGCCCACCCGCTGCCGCAGGCCGCGCGACAGGGTGGACACCCGCTCCAGGGCGCGCCCCGTCAGGTCCGTGGCGGCTATGGCTGCCCGCACCGCGCTCATGCGCCGGGCCGGCTCTATGCCTTTGAGGGTGGCGGCGTAATCCAGGTAATCGGCGACCATCATGTCGGGATAAACCGGCAGATTCTCGGGCAGGTAACCCAGTTGTCGCTGCACGATATGCGCATCGGTCGCCATGTTCAGGCCATCTATGTCGATCTGCCCCGCCGACGGCTCCAGGTAGCCGCTGAGCATCCGCATGATGGTGGTTTTGCCGGCGCCGTTGTGCCCCAGCAAGCCCACGATCTCGTTATCGCCAATGCTGAAAGACACGTCATCGACAGCCAGCGCCCTGTCGTAATAGCGGGTAAGGGATCGGGCTTCAATCATGCTGATCGGTTGATCTGGACACTGGTTGCGGCTTCATCGAATGGGGGGCTTGATCCGCTGCGGCGAGTTGCGGCCCCCGCCGGATCAGGGAAAGAATAATAACTTAATAATCATGGCAATGAGTACCACGTTCAGGACGATCTTGATCAGCTTCTCGCCGCTGCTCATCGTGAAGTGCGCGCCCAGGTAGCCGCCTATGGCGTTACCCAGGGCCAGGGCCAGTCCAACCATCCACAACAATTCCACCTGGCTGACAAAGACCAGCAGCGCCACCACGGTGTACACGGCGATGATGAAGACCTTGTGCATATTGGTGCGCACCAGGTCCAGGCCCATGACGCGGTTGAGGACCGGCATGATGATGAAGCCCACGCCGATCTGGATGAAGCCGCCCCAGAAGCCCACCACTACCATCATCAGGTGCCCCCGCAGCAGTTGCTGGCGATTGGGCTGGTAGTGCTCGGGGCGCTTGGCGGAGCCCTTGTCAAAATGCATGACCAGCATCACCCCCAGCATGACCAGGGCGAGGATGCGGTTGAACCAGGGGCCGTCCAGGCGTGTGCCGATCAGCGCGCCGGCCAGCGCCCCGGGTACCGCGCAGGCCGCCAGGGTGAGGCTGAGCCTGAAGTCGCTGAAGCCGCGGCGGAAGAAGGTGCTGATCGCGGTGAGGTTCTGGGCCAGGATCGCGATGCGATTGGTGCCATTGGCGACAGGGCCCGGCAGGCCCATGAATACCATTACCGGCACGGTCAACAAAGAACCGCCGCCGGCCATGACATTGAGAAAACCCGCCACCACCCCGACCGCGGTCAGCAGCAGCGCCTGCAACAGGCCCAGTTCCATGCTCAGTCCTCTGTCCAGGGCTCTCGCATGGTGACAAACTCCTCCGCCGCCGTGGGGTGGATGCCGATGGTGGTGTCGAACAGCGCCTTGGTGGCACCGGCGCGCAGGGCGATGGCGATGCCCTGCATGATCTCGCCCGCATCCGGCCCCATCATGTGTACGCCCACCACCCGGTCCGTGGCCTTGTCGACAATCAGTTTCATGAAGGTCTGCTCATCGCGGCCGCTGATGGTGTGTTTCATGGGCTTGAAGGTGGACTTGAACAGGCGGATATGGCCGAATTTCGCCCGCGCCTCGTCCTCGGTGAAACCCACGCTGCCGATGCTGGGCTGGCAGAACACCGCGGTGGGAATGAAATCGTAGTCCACGGCATATTCGGCGCCGCCAAACTGGCGACGGGCGAAGGCCATGCCCTCGGCCAGGGCCACCGGCGTGAGTTCCATGCCCCCGGTGACGTCGCCCAGGGCGAAGATGCTCGGTTCGCTGGTGCGAAATTCCTCGTCCACGATGATGGTGCCGAATTCGCTAATGGCGACCTCGACGTTCGCCAGTCCCAGGCCCTCCAGGTTGGGCTTGCGCCCGGTGGCGTACAGTACCGCGTCGGCTTCCAGGGAACTGCCATCGCTGAGTTGCAATTGCAGGCCGCCCGCCGCGGGGCTGATTGATTCGACATTGAGTTCGAAGCGCAGGTCCACCCCCGTCTTGGCGATTTCCCTGGCGGCGTGGGCGCGAATGTCGGAGTCGAAGCCCCGCAGGAACAGGGGGCCGCGATAAATCTGGGTAACTTGCGAGCCCAGGCCGTTGAAGATCCCGGCGAATTCCACCGCGATATAGCCGCCGCCAACGATGACCAGGCGCTCGGGGAAATGCTCCAGGTCGAATACCTCGTTGGAGGTAATGGCGTACTCGCTGCCGGGGAATGAAGGGACGTGGGGCCAGCCGCCGGTGGCGATGAGGATTTTGTCGGCGGTGAACTGTCGCTCGCCCACGGCCACGGTGTGGGCGTCGACGATGCTGGCCCTGCCATCGATCACGTCGGCCTTCACCCCGGCCAGCAGGTTGTTGTAAATGGCGTTGAGGCGGGAAATTTCGGTTTTCTTGTTATCCCGCAAGGTGGCCCAGTCGAAAGCGGGTTTGCTGCTGTCCCAGCCAAAATTGCGAGCGTCGCTGAAGGCCTTGGAGTACTCCGAGGCGTAAACGTACAGTTTCTTGGGCACGCAACCCACGTTGACGCAGGTGCCGCCCATGTAGCGATCCTCGGCCACCGCCACCCGCGCACCGAACCCCGCGGCCATGCGGGCAGCCCGGACGCCACCGGAGCCCGCGCCGATGACAAAAAGATCGTAGTCGAAGTTATCCATGATACCGGTCCCTGAAAACAAGGGGCCAAGTCTACCAGCCTTGCCCCGGCGGCTGAATCGGCGAAGTGGCCAAATATTCCACGCGGCGCGCCTGGACCTCACGTCCGCCTCATGACCAGCCCGGACGCAGGCGTCCGGGTTTTATACACAGGACGTGTGGTATGTCGCGAGAGGCAGGACGCCGGTAGCGACGATCCGCTCGGGTTCCGGTATGATGTGCGGCTTTCAAAAAATACACATCAACAAGTCCTCCACAGGGGACGTCAAGGTAGGGTGGAATCATGTTGCTACGTAAAAACCTGCAGGCCTCCGGCCTGGCGATAATGCTGGGCCTGGCGGCAGCGGCCGGTGCCGAGGAGGCAGTTGTTCACCAGGACGAAATCGTCCTCAAGAGCGGTTCGACGATCGTCGGTACCGTCACCGGTTCGCGGGACGGTGTGGTGACGATAGAAACCGATTTTGCCGGTGCCCTGGATATCAGCCTGGACAAGATATCCTCGGCCAAGACCAGCGGCCCGGTGGTCATCCAATTGGCGGACGAAACCGTGCTGCCTGAACAGCCCCTGGTTATCCAGGACGAGCAGCTGGTCATCGCCACCCAGACCAGCCCCGCGGAAACCTACGCCCTGGAAGAGGTGCTGCTGGTCAACCCGGAGCCCTGGGAGCTGGGCCAGGGCTACCGCTGGAAGGGGGTGGCCAGCGTCGCTGCCTCCGCCCAGCGCGGCAATACCGATACCGATGAGCTGGACTACAGCCTGGAGAGCATCTGGCGCAGCAAGCGGGATCGCTACACCCTGCGCTACAACGGCGAAAACGACAAGACCAACGGCGAAACCACCGTGGAGCAATGGTACGCCCAGGGCAAATACGATTACTTTTTCGACGGCCCCGTCTACGGCGGCATGCAGGGCTCCGCCGAGCACGACAAGTTCACCGATCTGGACCTGCGCTGGCTCATCGGCCCCTATATCGGCCGCCAGTTTTACGACGCCCCTGTTTTTACCCTGTCGGCCGAGGTGGGTGCGTCCTACGTGGATGAAGATTTCATCGAGGCCGAGGACAAGGAATACGCGGCGGGCAACTGGGCTGTCAACGCCTCCAGCAACTACCTGGGCGGGGATTCGCGTCTGTATCTGGACCACCGCGGCATAGTCAGCATGGAAGATGCATCTGACTATATCCTGAACACCATTTTTGGCCTGGCGTTTCCCCTGCTGTGGGATTTTGAGGCGGCGGCCGAGGTACAGCTGGATTACGATAACGGCGCTGTCGAGGGCGTGGACGAACTCGACCAGACCTACCGGTTCCGGGTGGGCTACACCTGGTAACAACCACAGTCACCACCCGGCATCGAGAGAGATCCTGTAAAGTCGAATTCATTCGACCAATGAAGCGCCAGCTTCACACACCATGGCCGAATGAATTCGGCCCTACAGGGCGGCTTTCCTGACCGCGGCGGCCAGCAATTCCAGCAGGACCGCCGTGTCGTCCAGCGCCAGGCAGGCATCGGTGATGCTCTGCCCGTAGGTCAGGGGCCTGCCCGGTTCCACGGGCTGGTTGCCGGCCACCAGGTGGCTTTCCAGCATCACACCGCGAATGGCGCGTTGCCCCTGCTCGATCTGCTCGCACAGGCTGGAGATGACTTGCGCCTGGCGGCGATAGTCCTTGTCGCTGTTGCCATGGCTGCAGTCGACGATGAGCGAGGCGGGCAGGTCCCGGGCCGCCAGGGCGACGGCGGCATCGTGGACGGCTTCGCTACCGTAATTGGGCCCGGTCTGCGAGCCGCCGCGCAAGATCAGGTAGCCGTGGGGATTGCCCGTGGACTGCAGGATGGCGGGCGTGCCCTCCTTGGTGAGTGATGGAAACCAGTGGCTGTGGCGCGCCGAGCGGATGGCGTCTATGGCGACGCCGATCTGGCCGGTGGTGCCGTTCTTGAACCCTACCGGCATGGACAGGCCAGAAGCCAGCTCCCGGTGTACCTGGCTTTCCACCGTGCGGGCGCCAATGGCGCCGAAACTCACCAGGTCGGCGTAGTACTGGCCGAAGGTGGTATCCAGGAACTCGCTGGCGGTGGGCAGGCCCAATCTGGCCACGTCCAGGAGCACCTTGCGCGCCAGGTGCAGGCCGCGGTTAATGTGGAAACTGCCGTCCAGGTCGGGGTCGTTGATCAGCCCTTTCCAGCCCACCACCGTGCGCGGCTTCTCGAAATACACCCGCAGCACCGGCAGGACGGCGTCCTCCAGGGGTTTGCACAGTTCGTGAAAGCGGCGGGCGAACTCCAGCAGTGCCTCGGGGTCGTGGACAGAGCAGGGGCCGACAATGGCCAGCACCCTGGGGTCCCGGTGGCCGAGGACGGCTTCTATGTCGCGGCGGGCAGTGCCGATCCGCGTGGCCAGGGTGTCGGGCAGCGGCAGTTCCTCCGCCAGCACCCAGGGAGAGATCAGCGGGCGGGCATTGCCGATGCGGATATCATCGGTGCTGCGGGACACGGTCAGCCGCGTTCCCCCCGGATCAGGCTGCGGAACCAGTCGGCGAGGGTCTCGTGTTTGTAGTCGGTGAACTCGCCGGCATCCATGAAGATGCCGTGCTCCGGACATCTTTCGTACCAGATGTGTACCTGGTCGGGATCGGACGTCTTTTGCATATCCTTGCCGCAGCGCGGGCAGGCGATATCTTCCACGTTGTCCCACTTGCGCCCCTCGCTGGGGTCGCCGGTGTCCAGGGCATCGCCCATCCATTTTTTCTTGAGCACGAGTTCCTCGCCGGTATCAAACCACAGCCCCTGGCAGTTGGTGCAGCGGTCGATGACCACGTCCGCGCCGTAGGTTACTTCGGTCATACCGTGCCCGCACTTGGGGCATTCAATACTGTGTATGTCAGGGTTGTATTCCATCCGGGGTACTCCGTTAGGGTGCTTAGGCTCTGTTATTAGCGCTAGCGGTTGGGGCCGCAACCCGAGTCTAGCCGAATGGCGGCTGAATTTCTCTCCCCCCAATCCCGATGCCGGGTAAATTGTGGTTATTCGGGGCTGTCTTAAGCTAGGTTTAATGGTGGCAGGTACTATATCCTCACTGAAACCGTTGCAGCGGGGTGCAGCAGGTCTGCAGCCCATACCGGAGAGCCCTCATGCGCTTTTTGTTCACACTACTGTTTGCCGCTGTTTCCCTGCATGCGGTGTCCGGCCTGGCGGCGGATGATCCCGCCCGGGGCAAGGAACTCTACGCCAGCTGCGTTGCCTGTCATGGCGACTCGGCCCAGGGCAACCCGGCTCTCAAGGCGCCGCGGCTGAATCAGCTGGCCCCGGTGTATATCGTGGCCCAGCTGCAGAATTTCCAGGCGGGGATACGCGGCGGCGAGGGCGACAGCGACAGCGCCCGGCAGATGGCGGCGATCGCGGCCACCCTGGCTGACGAGCAGGCCATGTACGATACGGCCGCCTACATCGCCACGTTGGAGTCGGCGCCCGCGGCGCCGACGGTGGAGGGCGATGTGGTACAGGGCCGCGGCTACTACCAGCAGTTTTGCGCCGCCTGTCACGGGCCGGCCGCCGAGGGCAACCCGGCCCTGCACTCGCCGCGCCTGGCCGGTGCCGATGACTGGTACCTGCTGGCCCAACTCAATGCCTTCCGCTCCGGCGCTCGCGGCACCCATCCCCAGGACCGCACCGGCAAACAGATGCGCGCCATGGCGGGCGTCCTGCCCGATGACCAGGCTCTGGCTGCGGTCGTCGCCTATATCGGCAGCCTGCCGCAGTAGCCCCATGACCCGGCACAAACCAGGTTTCCTGCCCATTGTGGCCACGGTCGTGTGGCTGGCGGCCGTGTGGCTGGCGGCGGTGCCGCATGTGGCGCAAGCCAGCGGCATCAAGCTGAGCCAGGTGTGCCCAGCGGGTTTTGAACTCGTCCAGGGGCAGTGCAAACTGCGCAGTCTCTACCAGATGTACCCCTCGCTGGAAGACGCGGGCGTGGGCGGTTTGAAGACCGGCCTGCCCGCCTACCGCGATGGCTTCAGCCCCCAGCAGATAGACCTGGGTCGCTACCTGTTTTTTGATCCGGTGCTGTCCGGCGATGGCAGCGTGTCCTGTGCCAGCTGCCATCAGCCCGATCGCGGCTTTGCCGACGGTCGGGGTCGCTCCGTGGGCGCCAGTGGACACCCCGTGCGCCGCTCGGCCCCCTCCCTGTGGAATGTGGCCTTCCAGCAGCGCTTATTCTGGGATGCCCGCGCCGGCAGCCTGGAGGAGCAAATGCTTGGGCCGCTCTACGACGAGCACGAGATGGCGACCAGTCCCGAGCAATTGCTGGCCGCCCTCAACGGCATACCGCAGTACCGTGAACTGTTTCGCCAGGCCTGGCCAGCGGACTACCAGTCGGCCGACGCGAATATCCGCCTCGACCACGTGTACCAGGCGATCGCCGCCTTCCAGACCTCGCTGATCTCCCTGAACAGCCGTTACGACCATTACGCCCACGGCTACGCGGACGCCCTTACCGAGCCGGAGAAGGAGGGGCTGAACGTATTCCGTTCCTTCGTGGCCCGCTGCGCCGAGTGCCACACGCCGCCCCTGTTCACTAACCAGCAGATCGCGGTGATCGGCACTCCCGAGCCGGAGGGCATGCCCTTTGACCCCGGCGCCTCTGAACCGCTGGGGGAGCCCACCCTGCGCGGCGGTTTCAAGGTGCCCTCACTGCGCAACATAGAATTGACGGCGCCCTATATGCACTCCGGGCGCTTTGCCACCCTGCGCGAGGCGGCGGCCTTCTACACCGGTGGCCGCGGGCACGCGGTTCCCGAGGGTGAGGACTTGAAGATACACTGGCATATCTGGGAGCCCGGGCTGACCGATGCGGAACTGGATCGGCTGGTGGATTTCCTCGCCACCCTGACGGACGAAAGTTTCAAACCCCGCGAACCGACCGAGTTGCCCTCGGGCATGCGGCCGGTTCACAATGGCGGAGCCCGGGAGGGCGCCGTTCCCCAAGATGGAGCACTGACCCATGAATAAGATGGCAACCATAATAGGCGCAGTCGTCCTGCTGGCCGGGGGCTATTACCTCGGCAAGTCGGGCCAGAAGCCGGCGACTGTAATCAAGGTGGACAGCGAGCCCAAGGCCGCGTTCACTTCTTCAGGCGCAGAGGAGGTCGCCGCGGCGGCACCTGCGGGGGTTGTGGTTCGCAGCCTGGTGACGCCAACCAGCGGCGAGCTGATCATCGTCAAGGACGGTGAGTCCATACAGGATGCGGTGGCGGCGGCCAGTCCCGGAGCGGTCATCAAGGTGATGCCCGGCACCTACAAGGAAACCGTATACATCGACAAGGACAACATCACCCTCTCCGGGGTGATCGAGCAGGGCAGGTACCCGGTACTGGAGGGAGAGGGGCTGCGCAACGACGCGATACTGTATTCCGGTAACGGTGTCACGGTGGAGAACTTCTACATTACCCATTACAAGGGCAATGGCGTGATGGGCCAGGCGGGCAACAATTTCATCATCCGCAACAACTTTATTGTCGACACCGGTATCTACGGCATTTTTCCCCAGTTGGGCAAAAACGGCATCGTCTCCCACAATATCGTTTCCGGGATAGAGGACGCCGCGATCTACGTGGGCATGTCCGACAACGTGGACGTGGTCTACAACCATGTCTTCGACAGCGTCGCCGGGATCGAGATCGAGAACAGCCGCCACTCGCTGGTGGAAGCGAATTTTGTCTACAACAACACGGGTGGCATCCTCGCCTTTATCACTCCCGGCCTGCCCATCAAAACCTGTGGCGATGTGCTGATCCGCAATAATTTCATCGTCAACAACAACCACGAGAACTTCGCCATCGAGGGTTCGCTGGTGTCCAATATCCCGCCCGGCACCGGGGTACTGGTAATGGCCTGTGACGACGTGGTGGTAGAAGGCAATATCATCACCGGCAACAACTCGATGGGCATCACTTTTACCGACTTCTCCCTGGCTGGCAATGCCGCCAATGACCCTGAGTCGGAGCCCAATCCCAATCGTCCCAGGGTTCTCAACAACATCATGCGGGATAACGGCAACGACCCGGCCCCGGTTGTGCGCGCGGCCCTGGCGGCCCTGCTGGAAACCACCGGCCCGGATATCATCGACACGGTCGGCATGGATGACGGCTGTATTCTCAACCCGGAGCGCTATCGCACCATCGGCCTGGACAAGTACACGGAGTGCGAGTTTTCCACCACCGCCAATATCGCCAGTTACACCCTGCCGGAGCCGGTTCCCGCGCGTTCCATGGATGATCTGGACAAGGGCAAGCTGGCCTACTTCGGCGTATGTGCCGGTTGCCATGCCTACAGCACACGCATGATCGGGCCGCCCACACAGATCATCCAGGCCCTGTACATGGACAACCCCCAGGGTATCGCCGACTACGCGGCCAACCCCGTGAAAAAGCGTCCTGACTATCCCGAGATGCCGCCGCAGTCGCACCTGGATGAAGAAACGCGCCTGGCGGCCGCCGAGTACATGTTGAAAGTGCAGGAGGGATGGGCGCGCTGATTGGGCAACCCCGCCTGCTGCTTACAGCGATGTCTTCCCTGAGAGGCGATAGGCGGGTTAAACGCACCCAGGGGTCGAAGAATCAGTTCTTCAGGAATAGGTAAACACGTCGAGCTTGTGGCCATCCAGGTCTCGGAAGTAGGCCGCGTAAAACCCGTCTCCACCCTCAGCTCGCAGGCCCGGCGCGCCCTCGTCCTTAGCACCAAGGTCGAGGGCTTTGGCGTGGATACGGTCCACTTCATCGCGTGAATCGACACCAATTGCCGTCATCGTGCCATTGCCCACCGATGCGGGTTTTCCATCGAAGGGTGTCATGATGCACAGCATCACCGCGTCCATGTTTGCGCCCCAGGCATAGCCCCGCGCTCCGAAGTCCATTTGACGCGTCAGGCCGACCTCGCCGAGCAGGGCGTCGTAGAAAGCCGCGGCTCGTGGCAGATCGTTAGTACCCAGAACTACGTAGCCGATCACAATTGTTTTCTCCTGTAATTTTCCGCAGCATAGCCGATGTCCGGCCGGGCTCAAACGCAAATTTCAGGATATCGATCCAGCGCTATCTGGTACTGCTGGCCGGCTGGCCCTCTTGTCCACTGCTTGACGCAGCAGTAGAGCGTTTCGGCGCATTGCACTCCCTTCCTGTCGCCGGAAATGTCAAACTGCGCTTCGATTTGCAAGAAGGTGAAATCATCAGTGAAGTCTTCCAGTGCCCTGCGCCTTGCCCTGCTGATCTCGTGCTTGCTGGTCATGGTACCCACTACCCGTTCTGTCGCCCAGTCGGTGCTGCAGGACAGGCATTGGAATCATGGCGCTGCCAACTGCGCGGCCAATAGCGATCCAGCTGTAGAGGTCTATTCGTATTCACCAAGCAGCTTTATTCTCCGACAGAACAAGTGCCTGAGCTACGAAGCGCCGTTTATGTACCTGTTAATTGGGGACGAGCGCGCCTTGCTGCTGGACACGGGGGCCACGGAAAGTGCAGCGGAGTTCCCACTGTATGAGTCAGTGCGGGCACTGGTCGGGGATAAACAGTTGCTGGTTGTGCACTCCCATGGCCATCGAGACCACCGCGGTGCGGACATCCAGTTTCAGGATGCCGAGGGGGTAACGCTGGTTGGTCTAAACAGGACCGCATTGATCGATCAACTGTCGATAAGCCACTGGCCGGAAGGGCAAGGCCTGATCGATCTGGGCAATCGCGAACTTACTATTATTCCCAGCCCCGGACATCAGGAGGAAGCAATCTCACTCTACGACTCTCAAACCCAATGGTTACTCACCGGCGACACGGTTTACCCGGGGCTTGTCTACGTAAAGAACTGGAACGACTACCGAGACAGCATTGCGCGCCTGGCGAGATTCGCAGCCGAGCACCAGGTCAGCGCTGTATTGGGTGCCCACATTGAAGCAACACGCAGACGGGGTGAATACTACGCGGTAGGAACGGTGTACCAGCCGGATGAGGCGCCGTTACCAATGGCGCCAGATATCCTTGCCATGATTGACGTTGAACTGCAGCAGTTGCCGAAGGCCAATGAGATCGAGTTGGCTCGGCTTAGAATCGTTCCCATGAATCTGATGCAGCGCACGCTATCTAACCTGGGCAGATGGGTGAATCAATGAACCGGGATCAAGACCGCTAAACGCAAGCCGATTCTCGCAAGTCGGCTCCTCGGGACAGCAATTCATTCCCTAATATCCTGGCTGCGCGCTTATCTGCTCGCTGCCCGTGTAATGGCCCAGATAACAAGAGGAAGTTGTTGCTCTGCAGTGCAGATGAAAAAATAACCGTTACATCGCTGTTGATTCGGCCTACACTCGTGGTGCGGTACTCGTAAACCATACGGAGTGTATATAACGATGTTGGAAAAAGAACTCGCACAGGCAACGGCCATGGCCGAGAAAGCCAATAAAAAAGTGGAGCAGCTGCGTAAGAAGCTGGTCGCCGAGTCTGAAAAATCACATGCCAGGATCAAGCGGGAACTGAGTGCCGCGCGCAAGAAGCACAGCGCGGCGAATGAGCGCCTGAAGAAAGCGCGGGGAACCCTGCGTAAGAAAGCGTCACCCGGCAACCAACAGAAAGTCGAATCACTCAAGAGCCAGGTGCAGGAACTCGGCGAGGCGCTTGCGAAGATCAGCAAGGCCGCCTACGAGGCAGCGGATCGCTATATCAGCGTCAAGACCGATGCGCTGCTGGAAGCACGCAAGGCCAATGCCGCTGAAAAAGCGGCGAAGCTGGTAGAGCAGGCGGCGGCCAGGGCCCGGAAGAAAAAGGCGCCCGCAAAGAAGAAGGCGGCGGCGAAAAAGAAAGCGCCGGCAAAGAAGAAGGCAGCCGTGAAGAAAAAAGCTGCCGTTAAGAAGAAGGCCCCGGCCAGGCGCAAAGCCGCGGCGAAAAGGAAGGCACCCGCCAGGAAAAAAGCCGCCGGCAACTAGGCGCGCTGACACTGCGGCTGCCCTGGTGGCAACCGCTTCCGGTCGCTCCGTTGCAAACCCGGGGCAATGACCTGCTCTCCCCCTGAAATCCCGTCGCGCCGACAGGCCGTCGGCTCACTTTCCGGCGTCAGCTGCGGCCGGGCGCCGCGGCCATTGCGCGGGTTCGCCAGCCGCCGTTTGTGCAGATGTCGCCATGTTGGGGATAGCGATTAGATAGTCGACCGGGAAGTTCAGGTCGCCGCGATCCGAGTCCAGGTCTATGTCCAGTGGCTGGTCGAGGGTCAGCCAGGCGCCACAGGCCTCGCCGGCGTCGCAGATGAACAGGTCGTTGTCGGCATCCGAGCCTGCCACCAGTGAGTAGCGGCCGGCCGGCAGTTCAGCGAATGAAAAGCGGTATTCGCCAGCGCGCGCCGCGGCGCCAAACTCCTGCAGGGTCTCGCCGCTGTCGCGATCCAGCAGCAGGATGTAGATAACGCCCACGTCGGCGCTGGCGGAATCGCCTCCCACGGACATGATGACTCTTACTGTCAGGCTGTTGACTGAAGAGCGGGCGATGATATCGGCATCGTAAACCCCGTCTGCCAGGCCGCCACGCTGGACACTGACACGGTACAGGCCCAGGCCATCGTCGTCCGCGCCTGTGGGGCTGATGGTCAGCCAGGGCTCGGACGTTTCGATTGCCAGCAGCTCCAGCACGCCACTGCCGCTATTGCGCAGTTCCAGTTCCAGGCTGGTGGTGCTGGCCGAGAAGTTGAGGGTTGCCGCGGAGGCGCTCAGCAGCGGGTTGTCCGCCACCGGGGTGCCGCCTGCGGCGAGGGCCGCTCGCACCGCCCGCTGGGCGTTGATCAGGCCGTATCCGTAGGCGTCATCGCGTCCCGGGGCACCCAGGTCGTCGCTGAGCTCGCCGCGCACCAGCAGGCCGTCCACGTCCTGCGGGGTCAGCTGCGGATTGACGGACTTCATCAGCGCCAGCACGCCGGCCACATGGGGGGCTGCCATGGAAGTGCCGCTGGCGAAAGTGTAGCCATACTCCCCGGTCCCCAGCCCGTCGGTACTCAGGACCCCGTCGGGGTAGCCGTCGCCGTTGAGGTCCACGCCGTTATCGCCACCGGGCGCGGCGAGATCTATGCCGGGGCCGGTGTTGGAGTAGCGTGTGCGCCGGCGCTGGGCATCCACCGCCGCCACCGCGATGACCCCTTCATAGGAAGCGGGATAGGAGGGCAGCGCGCTGCCCTCGTTGCCGGCTGCGGCCACCACCATCACCCCGGCCGAGCGCACCTGTCGCAGCAGTTCCTGGCTGGCCTGGCTGAAGGGCGCGCCCCCCAGGCTGAGGTTGATGATATCCGCCTGCCGGGCGGGCAGGGTGCCGGAGTCGTTGTTCAGCCCCGCGGCGAAGCGTATGGCCTGGTCCACATCGTAACTGGTGCCACCGTCGGTACCCAGGGCGCGCAGCGGCATGATCCGCGCGCCGTAGGCCACGCCCGCCACGCCGGTGCGGTTGTCGCCGGCCGCGGCCACGGTACCGCTGACATGGGTGCCGTGAAAACTGTTGGAAGCCGGGTCCTGGCCGGCACCGGGATCTTCCGGATTCGGGTCGATGCCGTCACCGTCGGCGGCGTTGCCGGGGTTGCGGATGAAGTCGTAGCCGTCGACCCATTGGCCCCGCAGGTCCGGGTGCCGCGACAGTATCCCGGTGTCTACCACGGCGACGATGACCGACGGCGCCCCGGTAGTGTTGTCCCAGGCGGCGGGCAGGTCGATCAGCGGGTAGTGCCACTGGAAGCGGTAGCCCTCGTCGTTGGGTGTCGCCAGCGCCCTGACCCGGTAGTTGGGTTCGGCATACTCGATGCGCGGGTCTCCCCGCAGGGCCTTGACCGCCAGCAGCGTCTCCCAGCGGGCCCGCAGCTGTGGGTCGGAAATCTGCTCGCCTTTGGCGATACCCGGGCCGCCGCGGGCCAGCCCGCGCAGATTGGCTATCGCCCCGCGCCGCAGTCCCATCAGGCGGGTGCGCCCGGGGCCACCGCCGCGCTGGGCCATACCCAGGCGGCCGGTCATGCCCGCGCTGTCGGGAACGGCGTGGCGGTCGGCGTCAGCGCGGTATTTCACGATGGTTTGCCAGGGCACGATGTCGAAATGCTGCCGGCTGTGATTGGCGCGCGCATTCTCGTTGCCTATGGCAAGGATGTAGTTGGTGGCGCCATCATAGGCATAGGCGTTGACGATGTAGGTGCCATCGCGCGGGATGACCAGGGTCTCGACCTGGCCGGATTCGATGGAGAAATCCACGATGTTACCGCGGGTGTCGTACAGGTAGAGGTCGGCATCCGCCTGCTGGTAATCGGCGACCAACATGGTGATGCTCTGGCCGGCCAGCAATTCCACCCTGAAATAGTCCTCGACGTCGCCGCTGGAGTAGGAGCGCCCCTCGGCGCCGGTCTCCGGCTGGTTCACGTAGCCGCCCAGGGTTATGGGGTTGGGCACCGGCTGCGCCTGGTCCGGGCTGTCGTTGCTGCGACCGTCGCTGGCGGGGTCATTGTTATCCCAGTCCACGGCCTGGCTGGGCGATGCCGTTATCGTGCCGCTGATACTGAACAACTGCGGCTGCGGTGGCGGTGGCTCGGGTGGTGCCACCGGCGCGGTGTCCTCACCACTGCCGCTGCCACCGCCGCCCCCGCCACAGGCCGTGGCAAGGAGGGTAATGGCCGTAATGGCCAGCAGCTGGCGGGCGGTCTTGTGCATGGCCGGGCCGGGTCCGTTGTTTGCTAGTCTCGCCCTGACGATACCAGAGTTTTACCCATTCGACCGCCTGTCTACATGCGCAGGATGATCTTGCCCATGTGTTGCCCGCTTGCCATGTAATCCTGGGCCTGCTCCGCTTCGGCCAGTGGAAACACGCGATCTACCACCGGCCTGACGCTGCCATTCTCGAGATGGGGATATACCCGCTCCAGGATTTCCTCCACCATGACTGCCTTCTGGGCGAAGGTCTGGGCGCGCAGCGTGGAGCCGGTGAGGGTGAGCCGTTTCATGAGCAGTGGGCCGAAATTCACCTCCGCCCTGGCGCCGCGGATAAAGGCGATGTAGACGATGCGTCCCTCCGGTGCGGCGACATTGATGTTTTTCTGGATGAAGTCGCCACCGGCGATATCGAGAATCACGTCGATGCGGTTGTTCAGCCCCAGCTCCTCCAGTACCGCTTCGAAATCCTCGGTTTTGTAGTTGACGGCGCGCTGTGCCCCCATAGCTTCCAGGGCCCGGCATTTCTCGTCGCTGCCGGCGGTGGTGTAGACGCTGGCGCCCAGGGCCTTGCAGAGGGTGATACCCAGGGTGCCGATGCCGCTGGCGCCACCGTGTATCAGCACCTTCTCCCCGGCCTGTAGCCGGCAGCGCTGGAACAGGTTGTGCCACACGGTCAGCAGCGCCTCCGGCAGGGCGGCCGCTTCCTCCATGCTGAAATCCGCCGGGATGGGCAGGCACTGGCCGGCGGGCGCGACCGTATAGTCGGCGTAACCGCCGCCGTGGGTCAGGGCGCAGACCCGGTCGCCGGGCTGCCAGCCACTGACTGCGGATCCCACAGCGAGGACCTCCCCGGCCACCTCCAGGCCCATGATGGGGGAGGCGTCCTCCGGCGGCGGGTACAGGCCCTTGCGCTGCAGCAGGTCGGCCCGGTTGAGCCCCGCTGCGCTGACCTTGATCAGCAACTCATCGGCGGCCGCCGTGGGCATCGGGCCCTGCGCTATGCTGATGCTGCGGTCGTCGGGGTCCACCGCCACGAAGCGGCGCTGTGCGGGTATCTCTTGCATGGGGTCTCCTTGTGCTCCGGTGATAATGGCGCTGGTATCAGGCCCGGTCCTTGCAGATCAGTGCCTCGAACATTCCCCGGGCTTCCTCCAGGTTGGTGAAAATCGGGTAGTCGCTGTTCATGGCCCAGCTGGTGGTGAGCATGTTGAGGGTACCCACCACCATGGCCGCCAGTATCTCAGCTGAGAACTCGGTACGCACGTCCCCCAGCTTCACCCCGGCCGCTATGAGGTGGGTGAAGCTCGCCAGGGCCGAATTGCCGATCTCCCGCTGTTGTTCGGCATTCTCGGCAAAAATCGAGGGGGCGATCAGGACCAGCTGGCGATCGATTTCCCCGAAGCTCGCGAAATTGGAGGCAATGTAATCGATCATGGCTTCCAGGCGAGCCCGGGTGCTGTGGTGGTTGGCCATCAGCAGGCGCAGCATGGGCTCCGATTGATTGTACAGGCGGGAAATCCCCAGCCCCCCCAGCAGGGCGTGCTTGTTGGCGAAATGGCCGTAGAACGTGCGGCGCGCCACATCGGCCTCGACACAGATCTGCTCGATACTGGTGTTCTCTATCCCCTGTTGCTGGAACAGCCGGTAGGCAGCGTCCTCGATACGCGAGCGGATTTCGAGTTTGCGCTTCTCCCGGCGCCCCAGTGGTGCCACGGCTTTGTCCATAATTTTTCCGGCTGGTGGTTGCATTGGCAGGACCATTAAACTAAATTAGTATACATATGCGCAAGATTGCTCACCTGTGAGCCTTTTAACTTTACCTTAAAAGGCCCGCGGATGTGGGTTTGTCTTGTTTTATCCCGCTGCAGGCAGACAACTGCAGGCAAACAACAACACAAGTGGAGCAGATCATGGCCATTGTCGAAGCGTGTGAGTCCAAAACCAATGCAACCCCCCCCTTCCCCATGGGGTGGTTTTCCGTTTCCCGCAGCCACGAGCTGCAGGTGGGCGAGGTGAAGCAGGTGCAGGCCTTCGACCGCGAACTGGTGCTGTATCGCACCCGCAGCGGCGTACCGGTGCTGCAGGATGCGTTCTGCCCTCACCTGGGCGCACACCTGGGTGTGGGCGGCAGGGTAGTGGGAGAGTCCATCCGCTGTCCCTTCCACGGCTGGCGTTTCGGCGCCGGGGGTCAGTGCGAGGAAATCCCCTACTGCGAGGAAATCCCCGAGCGCGCCCGCCTGCGCACCTGGCACACCGAGGAGAAGAACGGCGAGGTCTATGTATGGTACCACCCGGAGAATACCGCGCCCCAGTGGGAACTGCCGGAGCTGGCCGAGCTGGGCGACCCCAACTGGACCCAGCCGCGCTACGCCGAGTTCCTGGTGCCGGCCCACGTCCAGGATATCGCCGAGAACTCCTGTGACCCGGTCCATTTCCAGTACGTGCATCGCCAGCCAGACGTGCCGCCCTCGGAGGTAACCGTGGAGGAGAACGGCCGCATCCTGCACCTGCGCTCCGATGCCAGCAACGCCCCCATTCCCAGCCAGTTGCACGCGGCGGTGTTCAACCCCGGGTTTGCCCTGGTGCGCAGCAGCTATGGCCCGGGCGCGGAAATGGTCGTCTACAACAGTGCCCAGCCTATCAATCGCAACGAGACGAGGATGCGCTGGACGCTCACCGTGCGCCGCGAGATAGAGGACCTGGCCGGTGACCAGGTCATGCAGGGCATCATCGACGGCCTGGGGGACGACTACCCGATCTGGGCCAACAAGGTGCACAAGCACCGGCCGATATTCTGCAAGGAGGACAAGACCCTGGTGCTGTTCCGCAAGTGGGTGCGCCAGTTTTACCTGACAGAGAAAGACAAGCGGGAGATTGCCTGAGTGCAGGACTTCGAGGACAAGGTAGCGGTCATAACAGGCGGTTCCAGCGGCGTGGGCCGCTCCCTGGCCTTTGCCCTGGGAGCCGAAGGTGCCAGGATCGTGGTCGGCGACGTGGACCAGCCGGCCATGGCGCAGCTGCGCGAGGATCTTGCCGCGGCCAATATCCAGGCCCTGGTAGAGCACTGCGATGTCACCTCCGCCGACAGTCTTGCGGCCCTGGCGGACAAGGCCGAACAGGCCTTTGGCGGCATCCAGCTGGTATTCGCCAATGCCGGCATCAGCGCCGGCGAGTCCGGTGCCACGTGGGAGTACTCACAGAAGGACTGGCAGTGGTGCCTCAACGTCAATCTGTGGGGCGTGATCAATTCCATTAACGCCTTCATGCCGCGCCTGGTGGCCGCCGGCCAGGAGGCGCATTTCGTGGTGACGGGTTCCGGCAACGGCGCCCTGCTGGTGTACCCGGACCAGCCTATTTACACCGCCAGCAAGGCCGCGGTGCACGCCATTACCGAGAACCTGCACTACCAGGTCACCGCGGCCCAGAGCCCGGTGAAGGTCAGCGCCCTGTTCCCGGGGCCCCATGTGGTGGACACCGGCCTGTTCAATTCCGGCCGGGTGCGCCCTCAGGAACTGAAAAAGGAGGTCGAGGGCAATGCCTCCGGCATCAGCTCGGTAGACGACATGAAGAAAATGGCCGCCGAGTGGGGCATCGAGTTGCAGACCACCCACCCCGACGAGGTGGCCCGGATGGCGGTGGCGGGCCTGCGCAAGAATGCCTTCTGGCTGCTGGAGACCACCGCCGAAACCGACCAGAAGATTCGCGACCGGGCACAGATGATTCTCGATCGCACCACTCCCGTGGCCAACATGGTGGGCGCTTAGGCCACCGCCCAGTCAGACCCTAAACCAAGAAGGAATAAAACCAAATGAGTGATCAAACAGGTGCACCCCAGGGCAATCCCGGCGATATCGTCAACTGGCCCATGCTCAAGATTATCTACCGGACCGATGCGGACAAGATCGCCGCCTTGCTGCCCCCGGGCATCGAGCCCGGCGCCAATCCCCATGTCAGCCTGACCATTTACAACTACCCGGTTCCCGACGAACCCGAGTACGGCATCGTGACCGCGGTGGAAGCCAACTACAATGGCATCGCCGGGGAGTACACCCTGGGCTACGGTATCGACCAGGAGTCTGCCATCTTCATCAGCCAGCAGACCAACGGCCAGCCCAAGTACCCCTGCCACACGGAATACTATCGTCTCGGGCCACAGGTGACGGCGCGCTGCGTGCACCAGGGCTACACCTTTGTGGAGTTCAAGGGCGCTTCCGTCGGCCCCGCGGATCCGCTGCCGGAATTCGATCACAACGAGTTCTGGATCAAGGTATCCCAGGCTGCCTGCGTGGGCGGTCCGGCTACCGGTTATGACTTCCCGCCCCACGTGGTGCACGTGCGCAGCCGCTACGGCACGGCCTGGCGCGAGGAGGTACAGGGCGAACTGCTGCTGCGCGACAGCCCCTGGGACCCGCTGACTACCCTGCTGCCCATGCGCGAGCAGGTATCAGCCCACCTGTGGTGGCCCATTTTCCTGGACCGGGAGGTGAAGCTCGCCGGCAAACTGGATCCCGATGCCTTCCTGCCCTTCGTCGATACGATCTCCGGCTCCCGCTGGCCGGGCAGCAATGGCGGTCCCAGGCGCTAGCACCCCGCGTGGGTCCCGACGCCGCGTCGGGGCCCGACCATCCGCATGTACTCCACGGCGCTTTGTGGCTATGCTGGCTCACCCCGGGTGCCCGGAGAAAACAGCCACGATCACGGAGTAAACCATGCCACTGTTCCTGCGCAAGATAAAACACGCCATCGTCGTCTGGTTGATGAAGACCCTGTCTGCCCTGGGGCCCGGGGCAAATCACCGCGCTTTCGTGGGCAGCGGCAGTTCCGCCCAGCTGTGCCGGCATATCCTGCGCACCGGCGCCACGAAAATCCTGATCGTCACCGACAAGCCGCTGCGGGAGCTGGGGGTGGTCGACCAGGCCACCGCGGCCCTTGCGGGGGCCGATATCGACCTGGCTTATTATGACGGCGTGTTGCCGGACCCCACCTACGAGCAGGTGGCGGCCGGTGTGGCGGTGGCCAAGTCCCATGGCAGCGAGGTGGTGCTGGCCATCGGCGGCGGTTCCTCTATTGACGCCGCCAAGATTATTGCCGCCTCCGCGACCAGTGACGAGGACCCGGCTTCCTGGGTTGGATTCGGCAAGGTCAAGCACGAGGTGCTCAAGCTGTATGTCATCCCCACCACTGCAGGCACCGGCTCCGAGGCCACCATGGGCGCGGTGATCTCCGATCCCGTGAGCCACGAAAAAGGCGTCATCTCCGGCGCAACCCTGCTGCCCCTGGCCGTCGCCCTGGACTCCGACTTGATGCTGGGCCTGCCGCCGCACATCACCGCGGCCACCGGCATGGATGCGTTGACCCACGCGATCGAGGCCTACATCGGCATATGGGAGCGCGGCACCCGACTGGAGGATGCGCGTATTGCGGTCAAGCTGGTGTTCGAGAACCTGCCGGCCGCCTGTCGCGACGGCAGCAATCGCGAGGCGCGCGATGGCATGACCATGGGTGCCTACTATGCCGGGATGGCCATCAACCAGGTGAACGTGGGCAATGTACACGCCATCGCCCACCAGTTGGGCGGCAAATACGGTATCCCCCACGGGCTGGCCAACGCGCTGGTGCTGCCCCATGTGCTGGAGTTTTGTCGCGAGGAATCCACGCCGCGCCTGGCCGAACTGGCCCTGCTGCTGGGTCTGGGCGACCCGGCCGAGGGCGAGGGCCAGCTGGCGCACAAATTCATACAGGCCGTGCGGGATCTGCGCACCGAGGTCGGCATACCGGACCATTCCGACCGGCTGCGGCGCGAGGATTACGACCACCTCGCCGACCTGGCAGTGGCGGAGTGCGAGGGTTACCCGGTACCGCGCCTGCTGGACAAGCAAAGCGTCATCCGCATTTTCGACCGCATCGCGGGCTGAGGCATGCTGCGCCCTACAGGTGCTGCCTGACGACCACGACTTCCGGATCCTGGCTGTCGTGCTCGGTGCGAAACCCCAGGGCCGTGCACAGGCGCAGCATCTTGGTGTTCTGGGCCAGCACGTCCCCCTCCATGATTTCCAGGCCGCGGCTGCGGGCGACGCTCATCAGGCGCTGCATCAGCTGTCGGCCGATGCCCCGGCGCTGCCAGTCATCGGCCACGGTCAGGGCGAACTCGCAGGACTGGTCGTCGGGGTTGCTGATATAACGGGCCACGCCGATGATGCCGGCCTCGGGGGTGTGCTCGTTGATGACCGCCACCAGGGCCATCTCGCGGTCGTAATCGATCTGGGTGAACCGCGCCAGCATCAGTGAGCTGATCTTGTTCATATGGTTCATGAAGCGGAAGTACTTGCTCTGGTCGGACAGGTTGTCGACAAAGTTGCGCTCGATTTCCGCGTCTTCCGGGCGGATGGGTCGCACCACCACATCGGTGCCGTCAGTGAGGTGCCAGGTGGTTTCCAGCCCCGGGGGGTAAGGGTGGATTGCCATGTGGCTGTAGCGCTCGCCGTCGCCGGGCGGCGGGGCCACGACGATGTGCGCATCCACCGCGAGCACGCCCATTTCATCCACCAGCAGGGGGTTAATCTCCAGTTCGCTCAGTTCAGGTAATTCGCAGGCCATCTCGGACACCCGCTTGAGCACGTCCACCAGTTGCCCGATGTCCGCCGCCGGCTGGTTGCGAAACTGCCCCAGCATTCTCTCCGCCCGGGTGCTCTGGATCAGCTCGCGGGCGAGAAAGTCGTTGAGCGGGGGCAGGGCGATCTGGCGGTCAGCGCACACATCGGACGCAGTGCCGCCGGTGCCGAAGCTGATTACCGGGCCGAAAATCTGGTCCCGGGTGATGGTGATCATCATCTCCCGGGCCCGGGGCCGTTCGGCCATTGCCTCCAGGGTCACCCCCTCGATCTGGGCATCTGGGCAGCGGGATTTCACCTCCTCCATCATTTCCTTGAAGGCCTCGCGCACCGAGTGCGGGTCGCGGATATGCAGGCGCACGCCGCCCACCTCCGTCTTGTGGTAAATATCCGGGGAGTTGATCTTCATGGCTACCGGCAGACCGATACTCTCCGCCACGATCAGCGCTTCCGCGGCGGTCCTGGCGTGCATGCTGGGGGAGATGGGGATCTGGAATGCGCGCAGCAGCGCCTTGGCCTCGATGTTGCCGAGTATGCTGCGCCGCTCGCTCATGGCGTGCTCTATGATCAAGCGCGCCCCGGCCACATCCGGCACCTTGGTTTTCGACAGCGGAGGCGGCGCCTGCAGCAGGATATCCTGGTTGCGGTGATAGGCCGCCAGGTAGCCGAAGCCGTTCACCCCGGCCTCGGGGGTGGCGAACCAGGGTATTCCGGCGGCGGCAAACCGGTCCCTGGCCTCTTTCACCAGTTTCTGCCCCAGCCAGCAGGCCAGCACCGGTTTGCGGCTATCGCGGGCGACGGCTATCACACTCTCGGCGCAGGCGGTGGGGTCGGTCATCGCCTGGGGCGTGAGCAGCACCAGCAGGCCATCGACATTGTCATCGGCCAGCAGTATCTCCGCCGCCGCGTGATAGCGCTCGCTGGAGGCGTCCCCCAGGATGTCAACGGGAACCGCGTGGGACCAGTGCTCCGGCAGTACTGCGCTGAGCTTGTCCACTGTCGCCCGCGAGAGCTCGGCCAGCGGCACCTGCAGGTCCGCCGCCCGATCCGCGGCCATGACCCCCGGGCCGCCGCCGTTGGTGAGTATCGCCAGGCGGGAGCCGCCCACGCGGGTGCCCGAGGCCAGGGTCTGGGCGGCCGCGATCAGCTGGCTGGTGGTGGCGACGCGCACCGCGCCGGCGCGGCGAATCGCCGCGTCAAAGACCTCGTCGCGACCCACATTGGCGCCGGTGTGGGAGACCACGGCCCGGTTGCCGACTTCACTGCGCCCGGACTTGATCACAATGACGGGCTTGATGCGCGCCGCAATCCGCAGGCCGCTGATAAAAGAGCGCGCGTCCGCCACACCCTCGATGTACAGCAGGATGCTCTTGGTCTGCGAGTCCAGCGCCAGGTAGTCCAGCACCTCGCCGAAACCCACATCCGCGGTGGCGCCCAGCGAGGCCACCGCGGAGAAACCGAAGCCGTTGGATTCCCCCCCGTCCATCATGGCGGTACAGAATGCGCCGGACTGGGCCACCAGCGCCACATGGCCGGCGGCCACGCGGTTCTTGGCGAAGCTCGCATTGAGGCCCACGCTGGGCCGCACGATGCCCAGGCAGTTGGGGCCGACCAGGGCTATTTTGTAGGTGCGGGCGATGTCGACTATGGCATCCTGCAGGGAGCGTCCCCTGGGGCCGATCTCCGCAAAGCCGGCGGATACGATGATGGCGGCACCGACGCCGGCCTCGCCGCACTCGTGCAGCACACCCGGAATCGACTTCGCCGGGATAACGATGACCACCAGGTCGATGGGGTGGTCTATGGCGCTGATGGAGGCGTAGCACTGCAGGCCGCGCAATTCCTGGTAGCTCGGATTGACCGGGTAGATCTCGCCCTTGAAGCCGCTGTCGATAATGTTGTCCAGCAGCTGTGTGCCCACCGACCGGGGACGTTCGGAGGCGCCCACGATGGCCACGGATTGCGGTTCGAATACTTTGTGAAGCAGGTGCTTTCTCATTGCCGGAGTTCCGCAGGGAGCAGTGTTTGTGCGCCACACAGGGAACTGATTGGCCCAGGTCATTGCCTTGGCGGCGCAGCCGCGCAAAACTAGTGGTACTCACCGCAATGCGAGGTCGACCATGGCGCTAGCCTACCTATCCCACCCCGACTGCCAGCTGCACGATATGGGACATCATCACCCTGAGCGGCCGGCGCGGTTGGGCGCAATCAACGACCGGCTGCTCGCCACCGGCCTGGACATGGCGCTGCATCACTATAACGCACCACTGGTCTCGCGGGAATTGCTGGAGGCGGTGCACGACGAGGCATATATTGAGCACATATTCAGTGCTGCCCCGGCGCAGGGTGTGGTGTGGGTGGACGATGACACCGCCATGGCGCCGCACACGCTGAACGCGGCCCTGCGGGCGGCGGGGGCGGCGGTGATGGCCGTGGACCTGGTGATGGAGGACAAGGCCAGCAAGGCTTTCTGCGGGGTGCGCCCGCCGGGGCATCACGCCGAAAGAGACCGTGCCATGGGTTTCTGCTTTTTCAATAACATTGCCGTCGCTGCCTACCACGCGCTCAATCGGCACGGCTTGCAGCGGGTGGCGATCGTGGACTTCGACGTGCATCACGGCAACGGCACGGAGCATATCGTCGCGAATGACGGGCGCGTGCTGTTTTGCTCCACGTTCCAGCACCCCTTCTATCCCCACACCGGCCACGAGTGCAGGGCGGGCAACGTGGTGAACGTACCCCTGGCTGCGGGCTCGGACGGGGCGGTGTTCCGCGAGGCGGTGGAGCAGCACTGGCTGCCGCGCCTGGAGGCTTTCGCGCCGCAACTGGTGCTCATATCCGCCGGTTTTGACGGCCACCAGGCGGACTACATGGCGCAGCTCAACCTGGTGGACGCGGATTATGCCTGGGTGACCCGCCGCCTGTGCGAGCAGGCCGATCGCAGCGCCGGCGGTCGGGTGGTCTCAAGCCTGGAGGGCGGCTACGAGTTGCACTCCCTGGCGCGCAGCGTGGAGGCGCACCTCAAGGCGTTTTTCGGCGAGGTGTGAGCCGCGCCTGCTCCGGTGTCGCAGCCACCGCGCGGCTCGGGTATCAGGACAGGTCGTCGCTGCGCCGGCCTCGTTTCTTTTCGCGCCGGTTCCTGTTCACGCCGGCATCGTACAGCTCTGCCTGCAGGCCGGAGGGGTGCCTGCGATCCTCGCCGACCTCGCGGCGATCTTCCCGGTGTACATACTTGCAATTGCAGCGCGGTGCATCGCAGTCCGGCAGCGGCAGCAACGGAGTGTCGCGGTCGGCGTCCAGGAACAGGCGATCACCTATGGCTTTGACAGCGTCACAGGCGGTGTCGTCGAAGCGGATGGAGGTGGCGCTGTAGGGGTTGACCCGGGCCCTGGAGGCGCTCCCTGACCGGGTGGGACTGCGGGTTTTGTTGCCTGTGGCGGGTGATTTGCCTTTTCCGGAGCGCGTTAACACGAATGCGACCACGGCCGCCACGATGACAAGCAGGAGCAGTATTTTCATTATTATGCCTTGATAGTCCGGTTGTTCAGGTCCGTATTGCCAGTATAGCCATTACTAAAAGATGGTGGCACCCGCCTCGGCCTCGCTCACGGCCTGGCGCATGTGGGCGAACAATTCGCGCCCCGTGCCGTAGGCGCTGTGTTGCGACTTGCGGGTGGCCTGGCGCCGCTTCTGCCACTCGTCCGAAGGTACCAGCACCGACAGCTCGCCACTGACGGCATCGACGCGGATGATATCCCCGTTGCGCACCTTGCCGATGGGGCCATCGGCAAGGGCCTCTGGCGTGAGGTGAATGGCCGCGGGCACCTTGCCGGAGGCGCCGGACATGCGCCCGTCGGTCACCAGCGCTACCTGCAGACCGCGGTCCTGGAGGATGCCCAGGTAGGGGGTCAGCTTGTGCAGTTCCGGCATGCCGTTGGCGCGGGGACCCTGGAAGCGGACCACCGCGACCACATCCCCGGTCAACTCCCCGGCCTCGAAGGCATGCTTCAGCTCTTCCTGGTCCTCGAAGACCCGGGCGGGCGCCTCCACCACGCGGTGCTTGGGGGCCACGGCCGAGGTTTTGATGATGCAGCGTCCCAGGTTGCCGCTTAGCAGGCGCAGCCCCCCCTCCCCGGCAAAGGGCTGGTCAGCCGGACGCAGGATGGCGGTGTCGGCGCTGGCGGCCGGCCCGTCCACGTACTCCACCCCGGCCGCGCCCAGTTGTGGCACCCGGGTATAGTGCCCCAGGCCCTGGCCCCACACGGTTTTCACGTCCTCGTGCAGCAGGCCCGCCTGCAGCAGGGTGCGGATGACGAAGGCGGTGCCGCCGGCGGCGTGGAAGTGGTTTACGTCGGCGCTGCCATTGGGGTAGACCCGGGCCACCAGTGGGGTGATGGCCGAGAGGTCGTTGTAGTCCTGCCAGTCGATCACCACCCCCGCGGCCCTGGCGATGGCGATCCAGTGAATGCTGTGGTTGGTGGAGCCGCCGGTGGCCAGCAGGGTGACCAGGGCGTTGACGATGCACTTCTCGTCCACCACCTCGGCCATGGGGGTGTACTCCTTGCCCAGGGCGGTTATTTTGCACAGGCGCTGGGCCGCGGCGCTGGTGAGCTGCTCCCGCATGGGGGTGCCGGGGTGCTCGAAAGCGGCCCCGGGGATATGCAGACCCATGGCCTCCATCAGCATCTGGTTGCTGTTGGCCGTGCCGTAGAAGGTGCAGGTGCCCGGGCTGTGATAGGAGGCGGCCTCGGCATCCAGTAATGCCTCCTCGCCAATTTTGCCCTCGGCAAACTGCTGGCGCACAGCCGCCTTTTCTCTGTTGCCCAGGCCCGAGGGCATGGGTCCGGCGGGGGCGAAAATCACCGGCAGGTGGCCGAAGCTGAGGGCGCCGATCAGCAGCCCGGGGACGATCTTGTCGCATACGCCCAGGCACAGGGCGCCGTCAAACATATTGTGTGACAGGGCGATGGCCGTGGCGGCGGCGATGATGTCGCGGCTGAACAGGCTGAGTTCCATACCGGCCTGGCCCTGGGTGACCCCGTCGCACATGGCGGGCACCCCCCCGGCTACCTGGGCGGTGCAGCCCACCGCGTGCGCGGCGCGTTTTATGATCTCGGGATAGTCCGCCAGGGGCTGGTGCGCCGACAACATGTCGTTGTAGGCATTTACGATGCCGATGTTGGCGGCCTCCACCAGCCGCAGGGCCTGCTTGTCGCTGCCGTCGCAGGCGGCGAAGCCGTGAGCCAGGTTGCTGCAGGACAGACTGCCCCGCAGGGGACCATCGGCGCGCATCCCGGCGATGCGACCCAGGTAGGCGCGCCGGGAGTTGCTGCTGCGTTCGATAATCCGTGCGGTGATGTCCTGTAGTGCGGGGTGCGTCATTGGGGGGCCCACCATATGGTTGCGGGTGTGGTGTTCTGGAGCAGTACAGAGGCCACCGGGAAGCCCCTCTCCACGGCGCCGTGTAACAGCTCCCGCTTCCCCGCGCCGGTGATATGCAGCAGCAATTCGCGGCTGTTGAGCACGGCTGGCAGGGTCAGCGTCACGCGCCGGTGCGGCGCCGTGACCGGGTCGGTGGTGGCCACCAGCGCCGGGTTGGCCGGGTCCAGCAGGTCGGCGAGGTTGGTAGCCCGGGGGAACCAGGAGGCGGTATGCCCGTCTGTTCCCATGCCCAGGACCACCGCGCTGAAAGGTCGGGGCAGGGCGGCGAGTTGCTGTTCCAGTTGTTCTGGGCCGTCGCTGCAGGCACCTGCCAGGCCCAGGAAGTGCGCGGCAGCAGCATGCTGTTGCAGCAGTTCGCTGCGCACCAGGTGCTCGTTGGAATCCGGGCTGTCGGTGGCCACGCAGCGCTCGTCCACCAGGGTGACCCACACCCGGCCCCAGTCCAGGCGCTGGCTGGCCAACCGGCGGAACAGGCCCACCGGGGTGCTGCCGCCCGATACCGCCAGGCTCGCATGGCCGAGTCGCTGAATGTCCTCCTCCAGGCGCCGGGCGATATGCTCCGCCAGGGCCGCGTCCAGTTCGGCCGCACCCGGGAACTGGCGCCAGTCACTCATACCAGGCGCGCCCGTCCACCGCGACCAGGGCGGTAGAGGCATTGGGCCCCATGGTGCCGGAGTTGTATTTCTTGATGGCCGTGCCGCTTTCCTCCCAGGCGGCGATGATAGAGTCGATCCAGTGCCAGGCCGTCTCCACCTCATCGCGACGCATGAACAGGGTCTGGTCGCCGTGGATGGCATCCAGCAGCAGGCGCTCATAGGCATCGTAGCTGTCGCTCTTGGGCTGGGAGTCGTCCGTCAGGTGCAGTTCCACCGGCTGCAGCCGTAATTTGTTGGTGAGCCCCGGCTTCTTGTTCAGGGTGTGCAGGCTGATGCTTTCCTCCGGCTGCAGGTGGATGACCAGCTTGTTGGTGAGTTCGTTGGGGTCGTTGGCGAACAGGGAGAAGGGCTGGCGGCGGTACTCGATCACAATCTCGGAATAGCGCCGGCTGAGGCGCTTGCCGGTGCGCAGGTAGAACGGTACGCCCGCCCAGCGCCAGTTGTTGATGCTGGCCTTGATGGCCACGAAGGTTTCGGTGGACTCGGCGTCCTGGTAGCCGGCCTCCTCGAGAAACCCCACCACCGCCTGGCCGTTTACGGCACCGGCATCGTAGCGGCCGCGCACCGTGCGCTCCTTGACGTTGGCGGCGGTAATGGGCTCCAGGCAGCGCAGCACTTTCATTTTCTCGTCGCGGATGTCCGCCGGCTTGAGACTGGCGGGCGGCTCCATGGCCACGATGGAGAGTACCTGCAGCAGATGGTTCTGCACCATGTCGCGCAGGGCACCGGTCTTGGCGTAGTAATCCCCGCGCCCCTCCACCCCGATGTCCTCAGCCACCGTGATCTGCACGTTGCTGACGAAGGTGTTGTTCCACATGGGCTGGAACAGGGGGTTACCGAAACGCACTGCCAGCAGGTTCTGCACGGTTTCCTTGCCCAGGTAGTGGTCGATGCGGAAGGTGGCGTTCTCGGCAAACACCCGGGCCACCTGTTCATTGATCTCGCGGCAGGAAGCCAGGTCGTGCCCCAGCGGTTTCTCCAGCACCACGCTGCTGTTGGCATTGACCACCCCGGCGGCCTGCAATTGCTGGCAGATCTCGCCGTAGAGCGAGGGCAGGGTGGCGAGATAGAACAGCCTGCCCGGTGTGTCGCCCTCATCGAGCAGTTCGCCCAGCGCGCGGTAGCCCTCGGGGCTGCCGGCGCTGATGGGGGTGTAGCACAGGCGCTGGCGAAAACTTTCCCACAGCTCCTCGCTCCAGATACCCGCCGGCAGGAAAGTCTGCAGGTTGGTTTTGACGCTGGCGTGGAAGTCCTCCTCTTGCAGCGGCGACCTGCCGCTGGCGATGATGCGATTCAGGCGATCAGCCAGGCCGTGGCGCTGCAACTGGAACAGGGCCGGCAGCAGCTTGCGACTGGAGAGGTCGCCGGTGCCGCCGAAGATGACGAGGTCTACCTTTGGATTCATGGTATGGATCCCTCAGCTGTTGGCTTCCAACTGGCGCAGCCAGCTATCGAGTTGGCCGATGAAGACCCGGAAATCCCGGGTGGGCCCCTGGCCACAGGCAAAGCCGTGGTCGGCGTCATCGAAGTGATGATAATCCACCGGCACGCCCTGTTGACGCAGCAGTTCCGCGAACGCGATGCCCTCGTCCCGCAGGGGGTCGTTCTCCGCGGTTACCAGCAGGGTGGGCGGCAAGCAGGCGGTGTTGTCGGCGCGCAGGGGAAAGGCCCGCTGCAGCCCGGGATCGTCCGGGGACTTGCCCCCCAGGTAGTTGTCCCAGAACCACTGCATCAGGCCGGTGGTGAGCATTTGCCCCGTGGCTTTCTCGATATAGGAGGCCCGCGCCACGCTGTAGTGGTCGGTGGCGGGGTAGATCAGCACCGCGCCGATGAACCTGTCCCTTGCGCTCTCCGCCAGCTCCAGGCAGGCGCAGCTTGCCAGGTTGCCGCCGGCGCTGTCTCCGGCGATGACCAGTTTGCCGTTGCAGGGGGCCAGCCCGGCGGCGCGCTCCGCCACCCAGGCGGCGGCCGCCAGGCAATCGTCCTGGGCGGCGGGAAAGGGATGCTCCGGCGCCAGCCGGTAATCCAGCGCGATCACCGAACAACCGCTGTGGTGCGCCAGGGCGCGGCAGAACGGGTGGTGGCTCTGCAGGTCCCCGATCACCCAGCCACCGCCATGGATGTACAGGATCAACGGCCTGTTGGCCCCCAGCGCGTTGACATAGAGCCTGGCGCCGATGGCGACGTCACCAACCGGTATGCGTATATCGAGGTGCGGCATGCTGCAGCCGTCGCGGCGCCAGTGCCAGGCGCTATGGAGCCGGTAGAACCTGCGCAGGCCCCAGACTTTCAGGGGCTGCCACAGGCCGGCGAGCCAGTTTTTGGCGGTGTTCAGCATATCAGCGGTGCTCCTGCCGGTACTGGCGCGGCGGACTGCCGTGCCAGCGTTTGAAGGCGTGGGTGAAATTGCCTGGGTTACTGTAACCCAGCAGGGCGGCAATTTCCTCCACCGCTAGCCGGCTGGTGGCGAGATATTCCCGGGCCAGCTGGTAGCGCACGTCTGCCAGTATCTGCTGGTAGCTGCTGCCCTCTGCGGTGAGCCTGCGGCGCAGGGTGCGACTGGTCATGCACAGTTTCTGCGCCACGTAATCGATGTCGGGAAAGTGACCCGGCCGGGCCACGATCAGTTGCCGCACCTGTTCCACAAAGCCACTGCTCCTGCTCATGCGCGCCAGCAACAGCTGGCACTGCTGCTGGCAAATGGCGGAGGTGTCGGCGTCCCGCAGGGGCATGGCGGTATCCAGTACCGCGGCGTCCACCCGCACTTCCGATCGCGGGGCATCGAAATCCACCGGGCAGCCAAAGAAGCGCTCGTAGTCCTGTCTCCTGCCCTCGCCGCCGTGCATCAGCGCAATGCCGATTGGCTTGATGGGCGCGATGTGGTCCGGGTCGGCCCCGGCCAGCGCTGCCGATACATCCCGGTCCACGTAGTAGGTGAACAGGTCATCGGGAATGTCCACCAGGCGCGAGAATTGCAGGATTCCCGCGCTGGCGCTCTCCCTGAATGCAACGCGGAACAGGGTGAAGCTCAGGGGCCCGTAGTTGCTGGCAATGTTCAGGGCCTGCCGCAGGGTGGGGGCACTCATGAATGCGTAGCCGAACAGGCCATAGGTCTGCAGGCTGTAGGCCTGCCCCAGCTTGAGTCCCAGCAGCGGGTCACCGCTGAGGCGCAGCAGGTTGCGGTGAAAGCGGAACTCCTGGGCGAGGCTAAAAACCGGCGTCGGCCTGGCTTCCAGCAAATCTCCCGGCTCGATGCCGGTTCCCGCCAGGCACTCCCCGGCGCTGTAGCCCATGGCCTGCATCGCTTTCAATGCCGGCGGCAGTGCCCTGATATGGTGTGATACCTGTACTTTGGCGGACATGATGCCATGGTAAACACGCCTGTCCGAAAATCACAAGTTTTTGTCCTGTCCAGGCATTCGCGGCCGGCCGCATATGCCCTACAGTTGGTGCCTGAAAATAGCTTCGATGGAAGGCAGTTGCGAAATGAACGAGCAGACAACTCGAAACCCCTCGGTGGTTGTGATAGGGGCGGGCATGACCGGCATTCTCCTGGGTATCAAGCTGCGCGAGGCGGGCATTACCGATGTGACCATCCTGGAGAAGGCGGATAAGGTCGGCGGTACCTGGCGGGAGAATACCTACCCCGGGGTGGCCTGCGATATACCTGCCCACATGTATACCTACGCCTTCGAGGGCAACCCGGAGTGGGGACACCGCTTTGCCCACGGAGACGAGATCCAGGCCTACTTCGAGAAGATATCCCGGAAGTACGGGGTGACCGGGCAGGTGCGCTTCAATGAGGCGGTGGAGGCCTGCCACTATCGCGACGGCAGGTGGTATCTCACCACCAGCCAGGGCAACCATCTGGAGGCGGATTTTGTGATTGCCGCCACCGGCATCCTGCACCACCCGGCCTACCCGGACATCAAGGGCCTGGAGGATTTCCAGGGCGCCATGTTCCACACCGCCCGCTGGGATCATTCGGTGGATATACAGGGTAAACGGGTGGGGATCATCGGCACCGGTTCCACCGCTGCCCAGGTCATCTCGGAGATAGCCACAAGCGCCGGTGAGTTGACCATCTTTCAGCGCACCCCCCAGTGGATATTGAGTGTACCGGACAAGCACTACACGGAGTCAGAAAAAGCCAGGCTGCGCGGCAACCAGCCCCTGATGGACAAGCTGCGCGAGCGCTACGCCTGGCTGATACGCAACACCTTCACCGAGGCGGTCAGCAGCGGCGGCTGGCGCCACAAGTTGCTCAGCTGGCGGGTCAAGCGCCATTTGCGCAAGAGTGTGCGCGACCCGGCCCTGCGGGCCAGGCTCACCCCGGATTACAAGGTGGGCTGCAAGCGCCTGATTGTCAGCTCGACCTTCTACGAGGCGGTGCAGCGGCCCAATGTGCATCTGGAAACCAACGGTATCGATCACCTTGAAGCGGGCGGGGTAGTCACCCGGGACGGCAAGCTGCACGAACTGGATGTGCTGATCCTGGCCACCGGGTTCCACCCTTTCAACTTCATGCGACCGATGGAGCTTACCGGTCGCGATGGGCTGTCCATAGACCAGGCCTGGGCCCACAAAGTGCAGGCCTATCGATCCGTATGCCTGCCGGGCTTTCCCAACTTTTTCCTGATGCTGGGTCCCAACTCGCCGGTGGGCAACTACTCGGTGATCGCCATGAGCGAGGTGCAGGGCAACTATGTGCTCAAGCTGATAGACCGGTGGCGCCGCGGCCTGCTGCCCAGCGTGGAAGCCAGCGCCGAGGCCATGCGCCGCTACAACGCCTACCTGAAGCAGGGCATGGGCAGCACCGCCTGGGTGGGTGGTTGCCAGAGCTGGTACCTGGATGCGGACGGCGACCCGGCCCTGTGGCCCTACTCCTGGAAACAGTGGGTGCAGGAAATGGCCGAACCGGAACTGGCGGATTTTGTGCGCGCCGAGCCGGGCGAGCCCAACCGGGCGCTGCCGGACCGGGAAGCGGCCTAGCTGGCCGCCGGCGCCCGCGCCGGCGGGTGCGGTTCCTCGTCGAAGCCGATAGCCTCGGGTATCTGCCGGTACCAGTCCACGCCCTGCGCGTCGCGTTCGCGGGTAATGCGGCGCCGGCCCAGCAGGCAGTTCAGGTGCGCCAGGGTTTCGCCGGTGGCCAGGCCCATCGAGCTCTGGTCGATCTCACGGCTGAACAGCGGCGGGAAACAGTCCACCGCCCGACGCGGCCGGTCCAGGTAGGCGAACAGCTGTCGCAGGTCGCGGTTGTGGGCTTCTATCAGCTGGCTCAGGCGCACGTGCAGCCCGTAGAAGGGCGCTTCGTGGGCGGGCAAGACCAGCACGTCATCGGGCAGCATCTCGCGAATCCTGGCGCTGGAGCTGAGCCATTCGGCCAGCGGGTCGCCCATGGGTTCGGTGGGGAAAACACTGACGTTGGGGGTGATACGCGGCAGCACCTGGTCGCCGGAGATCAACAGCTTCAGGGCGGGGCAGTACAGCGCGGCGTGCTCCGGCGAGTGGCCGCTGCCCACGATGACCTGCCAGTAGCGGCCGCCGATGGTAATGGTCTCCAGGTCCACCAGGCGGCGGAAACTGTCCGGCAATGGTGACACCGCGCGGCCGAAATTGCCGAACTTGCCCTTGTAACGCTCCAGTTGCTCGTCGTTGTAGCCGGCGGCCCGGTAAAAACGCAGGGCCACGTCCGGTGCTTCCCGACCGGTGTCCCCGACCATGGCCCGGCACATCAGGAACTCCTCCCGGGACATCCACAGCTCCGCCCCGAAGCGCTCGGTGAGCCAACCGGCCAGGCCCACGTGGTCCGGGTGCAGGTGGGTGCAGATCACCCGGGTGATGGGCCGGCCCTGCATGATCGAGCCGAACAACTGCTCCCACAGCTCCCGCGCGCTGGCCAGGTTCAGGCAGGTATCCACCACCGTCCAGCCCTCGCCATCCTCGAGCAGCCAGAGGTTGATATGGTCCAGGGACATGGGCATGGGAAAGCGCACCCAGTAGACCCCCGCGGCGATTTGCTCGGGCTGGCCGGGGGCGGGGTTGATGTCCCGGCCCCAGGGGTAGGTCAGTCCCTTGTACAGTTCGGGGTTGTCTTGCAGCATCTGGACTCTCTGGCGACGGCTTCGAATGGGCCGACAATGGTCGACCTTCAGCGCGGTGATGTCCAGCGCCGCGCTGTGTGGGCGTTGCTAGCTTCCCGGCGCTTTACCCGGCACGGCGGCGCCCATGGACCGCATCTGCAGCATTTGCTGCATCTGTTGCATCATCTTGTCGATGGTGAAGCTGGCGGTGGGCTGGCGCGGCGGGAACTCCCGGAAGCTCATCAGGAATTTGCCGACTTCCTGCTGAGTGGGGACGAACAGCCACAGTTGGTCTGCGAAAAAACGGGCGTACAGTCCCGAGTCGATGGAGGTCTCATAGGGATCGCTGCGCAGGTTGACGATGCGGGGAAAGTTGAGAGCTTCGCGCTCCCCGCCCCAACCATCCATCATCCAGGCGAAGTGGATCTTCCAGTCATTCCAGCGCATGGCGTTGAAGTTGGCATTGTCGTCGAAGTAGTAGATGTTGTGGCGGGCGCCGGGACCCTTGCCGGCCAGCAGGGGCGTCTGGTCGTAGCCGTCGAGGTGCACCTTGAACTTCTTGTCGCCAGCCTGGTAGCCAGTCTTGAGTTTCCCGACGATGCCCGGTTCACCGGCGGCGGCCAGCAGGGTGGGCAACCAGTCCTGGTGGGAGAATATATCGTTGATCACGGTGCCGGGCTGCACCGTGCCGGGCCAGCGAATCAGCGCGGGTACCCGAAAACCGCCTTCCCAGGTGGAGCCTTTTTCACCGCGAAAGGGTTCCGCGCCCCCGTCCGGGTAGGTGTTGGTCTGGGAGCCATTGTCGGTGCTGTAGACCACGATGGTGTTGTCGGCGATGCCCAGCTTGTCCAGCTCATCCAGCAGCAGGCCCACGTGGTAGTCGTGCTCCATCATGCCGTCGGCGTACAGGCCGTGGCCGGACTTGCCCTGCCATTGGGGCGCCAGCCGCGTCCAGACGTGCATGCGGGTGGAATTGAACCAGATGAAAAACGGCTTGCCGGCCTTGTGCGCCTGTACCATGAACCTGATCGCGGCGTCGGTGAATTCCTGGTCGATTACCTCCATGCGCTTGCGGGTCAGCGGCCCGGTGTCCTCGATCTTGCCGTCGGCATAGGAGTGAATCACGCCGCGCGGGGCGAAGCGCTTGTGGAAGGCCGGGTCCTTGGGATAGAAGTAGGTCTCGGGCTCCTCTTCCGCGTTCAGGTGGTAGAGGTTGCCGAAAAACTCATCGAAGCCGTGGTTGCTGGGCAGGAATTCGTCCTTGTCACCCAGGTGGTTCTTGCCGAACTGGGCGGTGGCGTAACCCAGCGGCTTGAGCAGCTCGGCAATAGTCGGGTCCTCCGCCTGCAGGCCGATGTCCGCTCCCGGCATGCCGACCTTGAGCAGGCCGGTGCGCAGCGGGTGCTGGCCGGTGATAAAGGCCGAGCGCCCGGCGGTACAGCTCTGCTCACCGTAGTAATCGGTGAACAGGGCGCCCTCGTTGGCGATGCGGTCGATGTTGGGGGTCGAACCGCCCAGCATGCCCCGGTGGTAGGCGCTGAGGTTGGACCAGCCTATGTCGTCGCCCCAGATCACCAGGATATTGGGTTTGTCGGTTTTGGCCTGCGCACACCAGGCGCCCAGGCACAGTATTGTGCAGAGCAGTGTCCGCAACAGATTGGATTTATTCATGGTTTATCCTCTTGCTTGTCATCCTCTCAACCCACGCCGCGCTCACGACCCTCCCAGTAGGGCGCCCGCAGCGCCTTTTTGTCGGGCTTGCCCACCGGCGTCACGGGGATGGCGGCGACGAAGTCGATGGACTTGGGTGACTGAACTGCCCCTTTTTTCCGTTTGACCAGCGCCTGCAGGTCACGCACCAGCTCCGGCCCCTGCGCTACCTCCGGCCGCAGCACGATGACCGCTTTCACCGCCTCGCCCCATTGGTCATCGGGTACGCCGATGACGGCGACCTGCCCCACCGCCTCGTGGCAGGCCAGCACATCCTCTACCTCCCGCGGGAACACGTTGAAGCCGCCGCTGACGATCATGTCCTTGGTGCGATCGACGATGTACAGGAAACCCTCCTCGTCCAGCCGGCCCACGTCGCCGGTGTGCAGCCAACCGCCGGCGAAGGCCTCGGCGGTCTCTTCCGGCATGTCCTTGTAACCCTTCATCACCAGCGGGCCACGCACGCAGATTTCCCCGGCTTCACCGCGGGCCACCGGCTGGCCGTCGGCATCCAGCAGGGCCATGTGCACCCAGGGGGTCGGGCGGCCACAGGAAGCCAGTCGGGTGGGATGATCCGGGTCGTGCTCGGCTCTCTTCATATTGGCCAGCACCATGGGCGCCTCGGACTGGCCGAAAAACTGGTAGAACACCTTGCCCCATTTGGCGATGCCTTCCCGCAGGCGGGCCGGGCTCATGGGTGAGGCGCCGTAAAAAATGGTTGCCATGCTGGACATGTCGGCAGTGGCGGAGCGCGGCGAGTCCAGCAGGTAGTAGAGCATCACCGGCACCAGCATGGTGCAGGTAATGCGGTGGCGCTCCACCATGTTGAAAAATTCGTCGGGGCTGAAGCCCTGCATGACGTAGAAGGCGCCGCCCCGCTGCAGCACGGGGATAAAAAAAGCCGCGGCCGCATGGGACAGGGGTGTGGCGATCAGCATCCGCAGCTGGTCGGGAAACTCCCACTCCGCCATCTGGATCTGGCTCATGTAGGCCGTCACCCGGTGGGTGCTCATCACGCCCTTGGGCCGGCCGGTGGTGCCGCCGGTGAAATTGATGGAGGAGACGTCGTCCGGCTGCACATTCGGCGCGACCAGCGGCTGTGGCGCAAAACCGGCCGCCAGGGCCAGGTAGTCCTCGCCGGCTTCGGTGGGGCCGAAGGCCAGCAGGGTCTTCAGGCCCGGTACCCGCTGTGCCAGGGCGGCGGCATGGGCCTCGAAGACCGCGGCGTCGTAGACCAGGGTGTCAATTTCCGCCGCCTCCAGCACGTAGGCGTGATCCTCAAGGGAACCCAGCGGATGCAGCGGCGTGCCGATACAGCCGGTGAGTTGCATGGCGGCGATATTAGACAGGACTTCCGGCCGGTTGGCGGAGATAACGGCGACCCGACTGCCCACCCCCAGTCCCCTGGACTGCAGGGCCTGCACCATCTGGCTGGTAGTCTCCCGCACCTCCCGATAGGAGGCGACCTTGTCCCCCAGCAACAGGCAGGGTTCGTCGTGGTAGCGGTTCAGGCCCTCCACCAGCAGGTGGGGCATCAGGGGGGGCTGGTGCAGTTTGTCTATACTCATGGGCGCTCCCGGGCCTATGCATGCGGATGATCATGGCGGCTACTTTACACCGTTTCGGCCGTGACAAATTGCTGCCGGTGGTGATGCCCGGGCGCGGTTTAATATACTGCCTGTCCCGGGCCCACGAGGCCGGCGCCGCCAAACCAGTCCGGCAGCGGGTTATGATGGTCGTGACCGGCGCCCGACGGCGCCGCTGCAACGGGAAATACGCTTATGGATAAGGGCTCTAGCTGCGGGCAGCTGGCAGCGGTATTGGTACTGACGGCCTGGCTACAGGCCTGCGGCAACACCCCCCCCGCGGGCGGGACCAGCACAGCGCCGGCGGCGGAAAAATCGTCGGCCGAGCTGGGCGGTGGCGGCAGGCCCGTCGGCTCCCCTTACAGCCGCAGCGCGGTATACGGCAGCCATGGCATGGCTGCCACCGCCCAGCCGCTGGCTTCCCAGCTGGCGCTGGATATACTCAAGGCGGGCGGCACCGCGGTAGATGCGGCCATCGCCGCCAACGCCGCCCTGGGGCTGATGGAGCCCACCGGCTGCGGGATAGGCGGCGATATATTTGTGCTGATATGGGATCCCCACAGCAGGCAGCTCTACGGCTATAACGGTTCCGGGCGATCTCCCCTGGGGCGCAGCCTGGAGCAGCTCAAGTCCGAGATAGCGACCATGAAGGCGCAGGGCAGCCTGCCGGCGGACTTCAGGGGCATTCCGCCCCTGGGGCAGTTGCCGGTCACCGTGCCCGGCACGGTGGACGGCTGGTTTGCCATCCACGAGCGCTTTGGCAAGCTGCCCATGTCGCAGCTGCTGGCGCCGACTGTCAGGTATGCGCGCGAGGGCTTTCCGGTATCCCCGGTCATCGCCTATTACCTGCAGCGCAACAAGCTGGCTTTCGATCAAAGGCTGGCGGGCAGCGACCTGCTGGCCAATATCGACGCCACCTGGTTCCCGGCTGGCCGCGCCCCGGCGGCCGGAGAGGTTTTCCGCAACCCGGACCTGGGGGCGACGCTTGAAACCATCGCTCGCGGCGGCCGCGAGGCCTTTTACGAGGGCGAGCTGGCGCGGCGCATGGACGACTATTTCCAGCGCGTCGGCGCCGACATGGCCTACCGGGACCTGGCCGCCCACCGGGGCGAGTGGGTGCAGCCGGCCAAGGTGAACTACCGCGGCTACGAGCTGTATGAACTGCCGCCCAACGGCCAGGGTTTTGCCGCCCTGCAAATGCTCAACATCCTGCAGCAGGTGAACCTGGCCCAGTGGCCGCGGGACTCGGCGCAGGTGTTCCACTATATGATCGAGTCCAAGCGGCTGGCGTTCGAGGATCTCGCCCGCTATTACGCCGACCCGGATTACGCCGACCTGCCCCTGCAGGGCCTGCTGTCGGAACAGTACGCCAGGGAGCGCTTCGCCCTGATCGACCCGGACCGGGCCGCCGCCGATTACCACCCCGGCGAACCGCAACTGGAGGGGGAGGGCGACACCACCTACCTCACCGTGGCAGACGACGACGGCATGATGGTGTCGCTGATCCAGTCCAACTACCGGGGGATGGGCTCGGGGCTGGTGCCCGACGGCATGGGCTTCATGCTGCAGGATCGCGGCGAGCTGTTTTCCCTGCAACCGGGCCACCCCAACGTCTACGCGCCGGGCAAGCGCCCCTTCCACACCATCATCCCCGCTTTCCTGATGAAAGACGGTGAACCCGTGATGAGCTTTGGCCTGATGGGCGGCTCCATGCAGCCCCAGGGGCATGTGCAGATACTGGTGAATATCATCGATTACGGCATGGACATCCAGCAGGCGGGGGATGCCGCGCGCTTCATGCATGAGGGCGGGCGCCAGCCCACCGGGGTGGACGAGGATGGGTTGGGTACCGTCTATGTGGAGCCCGGGGTCAGCGCCGCCACAGTGGAGGGATTGCGAACCAGGGGGCACAGGGTGGAGGTGGACGCCAGCGGGGTGCCCTTCGGGGGCTACCAGGCTATCGCCGTGGATCCCGCCAGTGGCGTGTACTCCGGCGCTACCGAGATGCGCAAGGACGGCACGGTCACCGCCTACTAGCCCGCAGCGTGCAACAGCGGTGCTCGAGTGACGTCGAACGCGGGGCGGCAGCGTAAAAAAAACCCGTTCCGGCAAGTCGCCGGGACGGGTTGTCACGGGGGCTCCGGGTGCGCTCAGAGTTGCGGGAACAGGACCGAGTCGATCAGCCAGACGTAGCCGTTGCTGGTCATCACGCCGGTGCAATTCACCTCCGCGTTGTTGACCATCGGGGCGTTGTCCATGCGCTGGAAGAAGACCACGTCTCCCTGCAGGGTGCCGCGACGCACCGGCGGTACGAAGCGCCGCGGATCCTGCAGGCTGGGGGTCACGTGGTACGTGAGCACCTGGGTCAGGGCCGGAATATCGGCCAGCAGGGCACCGGCGACGTCGGCTGGGATGGCGGCGAAGGCGTCGTTGGTAGGCGCGTAGACAGTGATGTTCTCGGCTTCGTTGAGGGCATCCACCAGGCCCGCGGCAACCACGGCGTCAACCAGGGTGGAAAGTTCAGGGGTGGCCAGGGCCGCATCGACGACCGTGCCATTGAAATTGACCATGGGGGTGGACAGGCATTCGGCCAGTTCCGCACTGGCGTCCGCCATGGCGGTGGTGGCGAAAGAGCAGCTCAGGGCGACGGCGCCGGCGAGTTTTTTAAGTTGCATAGTCGTTCTCCGATAATTCACTGGGTTCAGGTTCCCGTCTGTTGCCGGGCGCCGCCATCTGAGCGCGCTCAGCGTAGACTCACAGGGGATACGCCGGTGCCGCCGGAGTTGGATCGCTGCCGTCCGGTTTCGCAGCAATGACAATAAAAATATTTAGAAACAGTGGGTTATGGTTTTTGTTGGGCGTTTGGCGGGCGCGCTGTCAAGGTTTTGTCAGCAATACCAAAGTGTTGTCATCAGGTATTCTCGAAAAGCGCGGCGCTTAATCGATCAGGTTGCGCACCGCGGTGTGGCCGTCGCAGTCGGGACGGCTGAGAAAGGTTTCACTGGAATCGACCAGCGCGACATCCTCCAGGAAGACGCGTCCCAGCAGTATGGCGTAGTTGAATTTGTCGCGGTCGGTGAGGCTGAATTCGGCGCGGTAGATCTGGTGATAGAGGCAGATCTCCTGGGCTACCACGGGGCGTGTGATATTGGGCGCCCCGTGGCGCTTGATCTGCACCTCGCGCACCAGCGGCCCTTGCAGGTGCAGGGTCTGCTCTCTGCCGGTGACCATGTCCTCGTCGGTAAAATCGAAGCGCACCCAGGGGGCGCCGTCCCTGGTGAAGTGCTCGATGTTGGTCGCCTGCATGGAGGAGGTCCGTGCGCCCGGGTCCAGCTTGGTTTTGATGCGCATGCCCGAGTCCACGAACTCGGTGGTTTCCAGCCAGCCCAGGATCATCTTGGGCTGCCGCTCCCCGGCGGCGGACAGGGAGGGCAGCAGTGCCAGCAGCAGGATGGCCAGGTACCCGGTTTTCATCTTGAGACTCCCTCGCTCAGGCCAGCAGCGAGCGACCCGGTATGGATTGCAGCAGCTGCCGGGTGTAGGCCTCTTGCGGTCGCTCGAACAGGTCGTCGCCGCTACCCTGCTCGACGATTTTTCCGTGGTACAAGACCAGGATGCGGTCGGCCAGGTGGCGTACCACCGCCAGGTCGTGGGATACGAACAGCATGGTCAGGCCGTATTCCCGCCCCAGCGCCTGCATCAGGTCCAGGATCTGCGCCTGTATGGTCACATCCAGGGCGGACACGGGCTCATCGGCCACCACGAACTCGGGCCGGGTGGCCAGGGCGCGACCGATGGCGATGCGCTGGCGCTGGCCGCCGGAGAACTCGTGCGGGTACTTGCGCACGAAAGCCCGGGCCAGGCCCACGTCGTCCATCAGCTTGAGCACGCCCTGGGCCACGCTCTTGCGGGTTTCGATGCCGTGCAGCAGCAAAGGTTCCGCCAGGGTGTCGTACACGGTCATGCGCGGGTTCAGGGAGGCAAAGGGGTCCTGGAAGATCATCTGCATGCGCCGGCGCATGGTTTTCAGCTCCCGGCCCTCCAGCCGGGTGAGTTCGGTGCCGTCGAAGTTCACTTCGCCGGAGGTGACCGGCACCAGGCGCAGGATGGAGCGACCGATGGTGGACTTGCCGCTGCCGGATTCGCCCACCAGTCCCAGTACCTCGCCCCGGTGTATATCGAAGCTGACATCGTTCACCGCCTTCACCGGCTCCTTGCCGTGACCCTGTGCAAACCAGGTACAGAGCTTGCGCACCTTGATCAGTGGCTCGGGCTGCCCCGGCAGTGGTGCCTTGCTGTCGGTGGGAATGGCGGCCAGCAGTTTCTTGGTATAGGGATCGCGGGCGTTATGAAAAATGCCCTCGCGATCGCCGGTTTCCACTATCTGGCCCTGTTTCATCACCACGATGGTGTCGGCGATGTCCGCCACCACCGCCAGGTCGTGGCTGATGAATATCACGCCGATGTCGCGCTTGTGCTGCAGTTCCGCAATCAGCTTGAGTATCTGGGCCTGTATGGTGACGTCCAGGGCGGTGGTGGGCTCGTCGGCGATCAGCAGCTTGGGCTCGTTGATCAGGGCCATGGCGATCATCACCCGCTGGCGCATGCCGCCGGAAAACTGGTGCGGGAAATTGTCTATGGTGGCCGCCGGGTCGCGTATGCCGACCTCTTCCAGCAGTTCCAGCGCGCGCTCCCTGGCCGCTTCCCTCGCAACCTTGCGATGGTATAGCAGCGGCTCCATCAGCTGCTTGCCGATGGTCATGTAGGGATTGAGGCAGGTCATCGGGTCCTGGAAGATCATGGCGATATCGCGGCCGCGAATCTCCCGCAGCTGATGCTCGTCCATCTGCAGCAGGTCGCGGCCCTCGAACAGGGCGCGGCCGCCGTCGATGCGGCCCGGTGGCTGCGGCACCAGCCCCAGCAGGCTGTAACAGGCCACCGACTTGCCGGAACCCGACTCGCCTATGATGGCGGTGATCTTGCCGGTATCCACGCTGAAGCTGATCCCGTCCACCGCCTTGTTGGTGCCGTTGCGGGTGACGAAGCTGACTTCCAGGTTCTGTACGTCCAGCAGGGCCATGGCAATCAGTCCTTCGCGCCGCGCACGTCCAGCGCATCGCGCAGGCCGTCGCCGAGGAAATTGAGGGAGAACAGGGTCAGTGCCAGCGCCAGGCCGGGGAAGATGAGCAGCCAGGGGTACTCCTCCATGGTCTCGGCGCCATAGGAAATCAGCAGCCCCCAGGAGGTCTGCGGCGGCTGTATGCCCAGGCCGAGAAAGCTCAGGAAGGCCTCCAGCAGCATCACGTTGGGAATGGTCAGGGTGGTGTAGACGATGATGGGCCCCAGTGCATTGGGAACCACATGACGGCGGATCAGGGTGCTCGGTGGCAGTCCCAGGGAGATGGCCGCTTCCACGAACTCCTGCTGGCGCAGGGACTGCACCTGGCCGCGCATGATGCGGGCCATGGTGAGCCACTCTACCGCCCCGATGGCCAGGAACAGCAACAGCATGTTGCGCCCGAACACCACGCTCAGCAAGACGATGAAAATCATGAAAGGCAGGGCGTAGAGAATATCGACCAGGCGCATCATCACGGCGTCGGTGCGACCGCCCACGTAGCCCGCGATCGCGCCCCAGGTGACGCCGATCAGCAGCGCCACCGAGGTGGCCACGAAGCCCACGGCGAGGGAGATGCGACCGCCATACATGATCTGGGTCAGCAGGTCGCGGCCGAAGATATCGGTGCCCAGCCAGTGCGCCGCCGAGGGCGGGCTGGCCCCCAGTTCCAGGTCCTGGGCCTGGTAGCTGTAGGGGGCGATCCAGGGCGTGAGCAGGGCGATGGCGACGAACAGCACCAGCACCACCAGCCCCAGCACCGCCAGCTTGTTGCGGCGCAGGCGCAGCCACGCGTCGTGCCACAGGGAGGTGCCCTGTTCCGCCTGGCTGATGTCGACAATATTCTGCCGGGTGCTCATCGTCTTATTTCCCGTACTGGGCGCGCAGGCGCGGGTTCATCCAGGCGGCGAGGATGTCCGACAGCAGGTTGAACAGCACGATGAGCACCGACAGGAACACCGTGGTGCCCAGGATCATGGTGTAATCCCGGTTGAAGGCGGCCTGCACGTAAAACCGCCCCAGGCCGGGAATCTGGAAAATGGTTTCCACCACGAAAGAGCCCGCCAGCAGGCCGGCGAAGGCCGGGCCCAGGAAGGCCACCACCGGGATCATGCCGCCGCGCAGGCTGTGCTTGAGTACCACCTGCCACTCCGGCAGCCCCTTGGCCCGGGCGGTGCGGATATAGTCCTGGTTGAGCACCTCCAGCATGCCGGCCCGGCCCAGGCGGGCGATGTAGGCGGCATAGGCCGCCCCCAGGGTGATGCTGGGCAGGATCTTGTCCCCGGGGATGTCGCCCCAGCCGGATACCGGCAGCCAGTCCAGGTAGATCCCGAAGACCAGTACCAGCAGCGGTCCCAGCAGGAAAGAGGGCATGCAGATGCCGATCATGGCGGCGGACATGGGGATATAGTCCTGGGGTGTATTGGGCCTGAGGGCGGCGAAGATGCCCGCCAGGCAGCCGATGCCCAGTGCCACCAGCAGCGCGTACAGGCCCAGTTCCGCCGTTACCGGGAAGCCGGCCGCGATCAGCTCGTTGACGCTGCGCCCGGAGTACTTGAATGACGGCCCCAGGTCGCCGTGCGCCAGGTCGCCGAGGTAGGAGAAGTACTGCTGGTACAGCGGCAGGTCCAGTTTGTACTGCGCCTCCAGGGCCGCCTTGACCTCGCGGGTCACCGGTTTCTCGCTGTCGAAGGGCCCGCCCGGGGCCATTCTCACCAGGAAAAAAGTCGCGGTGATGACCACCAGGATCACCGGGATCGCCTGCAGCAGTCGCATGGTGATGAATCGCCACATGGTCAGTCGCTCGCCTCTTCAGGCTGCCAGTCCTTGTCCAGCCACACGTATTTCAGGTTCAGGGAGTCCATCAGGTTGGAGGGCAGGCCGTTGACGCTGGGGTGAATCAGGTGCTTGCTGGTATAGGTATAAATGGGAATGATCGGCATCTGCTCCATCAGCAGGGTTTCCGCCCGGTAGAAGATTTCGAAGCGCTCTTCCCGGGTGGCGGCCCGGGGCGCCTGGTGCAGAATCATGTCGTCGTAGCGCGGGTCGGAGAAACCGGTATTGTTGTTGCCGCCGCCGGTGAGAAACAGGTCCAGGAAATTGTTGGGGTCCACGTAGTCGCCTATCCAGCCCCGCCGGGCGATCTGGAAATTCATCTGCGTGACCGAGTCCAGGTACACCTTCCACTCCTGGTTGGTGAGGGTGACCTCGATGTTGAGGGCGTCCTTCCACATCTGCTGCAGGGCCACGGCGATCTTGCGGTGATCCTCGCTGGTGTTGTAGGTCAGCTCCAGCCCCGGCCAGCCCTCGCCGTCGGGGTAGCCCGCCTCCGCCAGCAACTGCCGCGCCCGCTCCACGTCGTAGCTGAACAGTTGCGGCGGATAGTAGCCCAGGGTGTCGGGCGGGGTGATGCTGTAGGCCGAGACGTTGGCGCCCTTGAGCACGGTCTTGTTGAGCTTGTCCCTGTCCACCGACATGGACAGGGCCTTGCGCACCCGCACGTCATCCAGCGGGGGCCGGGTGGTATTGAGCAGGAAGTAATAGGTGCCCAGGTAGGGGGCCTGCACGTAGGGGCTGTTCTTCATCTCCCGGTACAGCGGAATCTTGCCCAGCGGTACGCTCTGGGTGTAGTGCAGTTGCCCCACCCGGAACATGCGCTCCTCGCTGACCACGTTCTCGGTCGGGAAGTACACCACGCCGTTGAGGCGCACCTTGTCGCGATCCCAGTAGGTGTCGCTCTTCTCCACCTCTATGCGGCGGTTCAGCGCCCACTCCTTGAGCCGGAAGGCGCCGTTGCTGACCATGTTTTCCACCCGGGTCCAGGGTGTGAAGCGGTCCGTGGCCTGGCCGAACTTCTCCAGGGTGGGGCGGTGTACCGCGAAGGTGCTGTAGTGATCCATCAGCTGGATGAAGTAGGGGGTGCGTTCGGTCAGGGTGACCTGCAGGGTGAGGTCGTCCAGGGCTTTGACGCCGACCTCGGCGAAATCGGTGATCTCCCCGGTGGCGAAGGCCTTGGCGTTCTTTACCGGGAACAGCATGTAGTTGTACTCGGCGCCCATGGCCGGGCTGAGCAGGCGCTTCCAGGACCACACGTAGTCGTGGGCACTCATGGGGTCGCCGTTGGACCACCTCGCCTCGGGATTGATATGGAAGGTGACGGTGCGGCCGTCCTCACTGATATCCCAGCTCTCGGCCACCCCGGGTTCCGGCTCCAGGGTATAGGGGTTCTTGACCGCCAGGCCCTCGAACAGGGCGCGAATGATGTGGTTTTCCGGCACCCCGGTCACCACGTGCGGGTCCAGGCCCTGGGGCTCGGAACCGTTGCCGTAGTAGAAAATACCCTCGCGGTTGCCCGACTCGACATTGGATTCGCCGCTGCCACAGGCGACGAGCGAGCAGGTGAGTGCGATAACGCCGAGGATGCGGGTCGGGACAGTCCAGCTGTGCGGTGGGATGATGATAGTCAGACCCTAGTCCAGGAGTTTGCGCAGTTTGGCCAGTGACATGTTCGCTACCTCGTGGCGGATCGGGGGAAATCGGGATTATCTGGCCAAAACTATAACGAAATCGCCGCTGATACAGAATAGCGGCGGCCTATTAATTACTCGCGGGAGAGGCAGGCCTATACAACCTAGTCCAGCGACTTGCGGAAGCGCTTGGTGGCGATGACCAGCATGACGAGTGTGAAACCCACCAGCCAGAGGGTGTCGGCCAGCAACTGGCCGGTCTCCGCACCGCGCAGGAATACCCCGCGGATAAGCCGCATGTAGTGGGTGGCAGGCAGCACCTCGGCAATGTACTGGGCCGGCAGAGGCATGGCGGCGTAGGGAAACATGAAACCGCTGAGCAGAATCGATGGCATCAGGATGAAAAAGGTCAGCTGCATGGCCTGTAGCTGGGTCGTTGCCCGGGTGGAAATCAGCAGCCCCAGGGCCAGGTTGGCGGCGATGAAAGGCAGGGTGATCGCCGCGAGGCTCAGCAATTCCCCCTGGAAGGCCACGCCGAACACCAGTTGCCCCAGGCCTAGGATGATAGTCACCTGCACCAGGCCCACCACGATGTAGGGCAGCAGCTTGCCCACCATCAGTTCCAGGGGGCTTATCGGCGTGGTGATCAACAGCTCCAGGTTGCCCCGTTCGCGCTCGCGTACCAGTGCCGCCGAGGTAAACAGCACCAGGGTCATGGTGAGAATGATAGCGGTGAGCCCGGGCACGATATTGACCTCGGAGCGGCGCTCGGGATTGAAGAACAGTGCGACCTCGAAGCTGGGGGTGGCTCCCTGGTAGGCTCCCTGGGGTACCCCGGCCACCATTTGCAGGGGCATGGAGCGCAGGGCCAGCAGCGCCGAGCCCACCATGGTATCGGAACCGTCCACCAGCCACTGGCCAACCGGCTCGCCGCTGGCCGCGCGCTGCGCCAGGTTGTGCGGTAACACCAGCACCGCGCTGACCTTACCCGCCACCAGCGCCTCTTCAGCTTCTTTGGGGGTGGCGTAGTAATCGACGATCTCCACCACCTGGGTAACGCGTACCTGCTCGGTGATATTGCGGGCCCCGGCGCTGCCGCTCTGGTCGACGATCGCGATGGGTATGTTGCGCACTTCGGTGTTGATGGCGTAACCGAACAGCAGCAATTGCATCAGCGGGATCATCACGATCATGCCAAACGTGACACGGTCCCTGGCCAACTGCTTGAATTCCTTGCTGGCAATGGCCTCCAGTCGGCTCAGGACACTCATCCGCCATCGCCCCCGTGGGTGGACGCCACGAATACGTCTTCCAGGCTGGGTTTGGTGACGGCATAGCGCAATGCGCCGTCGCCCAGTTGCGCGCGCAGCCCGGCTATCGGGTCCCGCGCGGCAGCGCGCAGCAGGATTCGCAGTTGCAGTCCCTGCTGGGCGGCGGATTGCACCTCTGGCAGCTGCATGGCCTGCTCCTTGACCTGGCGCAGGTTGGGGCCGCTGATTTCGATCACCCGCCCGTCGAGTTCCGCCATCAGCGTCCTGGGCGTCCCGTGTTTCCTCAGGTGGCCCGTTTCGAGGATGGCCAGCTGGTGGCAGCGCTCGGCCTCGTCCATATAGTGGGTGGACACCAGGATAGTGGTGCCTGCGTCACTGAGGTCGAACAGTTTTTCCCAGAAATCGCGGCGGTTTTCCGGGTCCACCGCGGAGGTGGGTTCGTCCAGGAACAACACGGTGGGCGAGTGCAGGGTAGCCACCGCCAGCGCCAGGCGCTGACGCTGGCCGCCGCTCATGGCGCCGGCGAAGCGATCGCGCATGGCGGTGAGTCCGTAACGATCCAGCAGTTGCTTTATGCGCGTACGGGCTGCGCCGCGGCTGAGGCCGTGTACTCTCGCCATGAACATCATGTTCTCGGCGACGGTCAACTCGTCGTACAGCGAGAATTTCTGGGTCATGTAGCCGATTTTGCGCCGCAGCGCCTCCGCTTCGGCGGGAATGTTCAGCTTCAGTACCGACACCTCCCCGGCGGTCGGGGTGAGCAGCCCGCAGAGCATGCGGATAATGGTGGTCTTGCCCGAGCCGTTGGGGCCCAGGAAGCCGTAGATCTCTCCGGAGGGCACGTCCAGGTCCACACCGTCCACGGCGATCACCTCGCCAAAGTGCCTGGACAGGGCCCGGGCCCGGATCGCCGGTTCAGTCATCGCCCAGCAGCACCTGGGCGGGCACCCCGGTGGGAAGGTCCTCACCGTCCTCCAGCATGAACTCCGCCAGGTATACCAGGCGGGCGCGGTCCTCCGCATTGAGGGCGAAGTAGGGTGTGAAGGCCGGGTCCGTGGCGATCCAGCGCAGTTCACCTGTCAACGGCTCGGCGATGCCATCTACCATGACTGGCCTGCGGTCACCCACATGCAGGCGGGTGCGCCAGGGTTCGGGGACGTAGACCCTGGCATAGGGTCGCTCCTGCGCCAGCAGCAGGGCCACGGTGGTGCCGGCGGTGAGCCGTTCACCCACGTGCCAGGGGAGACTGTCCAGGTAGGCGTCGCGGGTGGCCACGACACTCAGTTCGCGCAGGTTGTGCTTTTCCAGTTCCAGGTGCGCGGCGGCGGCCTGCACCGCGGCGGCGGCCTGGTCCAGTTGTTCCTTGCGGGTGCCGTTGGTGAGGCGCAGCAATTCCTCTTCGGTCGACTCCAGATTGGCCTCGGCGGCATCCCGCGCCGCCAGTGCCTTGTCCAGGCTGGCCTGGGCGGCCAGTCGTTGTTTCACCAGGGACTGGGTGCGCTGGTAGTTGGCGCGGGCCTCCACCAGGTTGGCGCGAGCGCCGGCCACCCTGGCGCTGGAGGCGGCGATGTCCTCGGGCCGCGCCCCGTTGCGCAATTCATCCAGGTGCGCCTCGGCCTGGCCCAGTTGCGCCTTTGCCTGCGCCACCACCGCCTGTTGCCGGCGGTCATCCAGCTGCACCAGCAGGGTGCCGGCGGCGACCGCGGTGCCTTCCGGCACCGGCTGTTCGACGATGATTTCGTTGGCGGTGGCCTTGAGCACGATCCGGTCGCGCTCCAGGGTACCCAGAGCCTGTCGCGCGGATTGCTCAGAGCAGGCCGCCAGGGTCAGGGCGATTGCCAGGCTGGCGAGAATTCGCATGGGATCCCCTGTGCAGGATTGAAAACGATGCGGCAGTTATACCGCGGCGTCGCCGACACTGGCAATGTTCGCAGGCCGGTCGGGGTAAGGCGGGCGAGCCAGTTGCCGGGACGCCGGCGGCATCCCGGGAGGGTAGGGCCCCGGTTTCAGGCCGCGGACTTGCCGCGCTCGCCTGGCGTGGGACCGGTATAGTTGGCCCGGGGGCGGATCAGGCGGCTGTTCTTGCTGAATTCCAGGAAGTGGGCGATGTAGCCGTATACCCGCGACATGGCGAACAGGGCGGTGAAGTAGTGGGTGGGGATTCCCAGGCTGTGGAACACGGCGCCCTTGTAGAATTCCACATTGGCCCAGATTTCCTTGCCCTGCTCGGCGAACTCGCGCTGGCAGGCCTCCTCTACCGCGACCAGCGTGGCCAGCAGGTTTTTGCTTTCCTCGTCCTGGCACAGCTCCACCGCCATGGGTTTCAGGATTTTGGCCCGCGGGTCGACGGTGCGGTACTCGCGGTGGCCCATGCCCATGATCTTCTCCTTGTTGGCCAGGCATTCGCGCACGTAGGCCTCGGCCTTGTCCGGGCTGCCTATGGCCATGGCCATTTCCAGGGCGGCCTGGTCGGCGCCGCCGTGCAGCTTGCCGAACAGGGTGCCGATGGAGGCGGAGATGGAGGACTGGATGGGTGCCAGGGTACTGGCGCAGACGCGCCCGGCGAAGGTGCCGCAATTGAAGCTGTGTTCCATCTGCAGGATTTGCGCCGCGTTGAGCATCTTAACCTGCTCGGCGCTGGGGGCGGAGCCGTGGAACATGGTGAGGAAATTCTCGTGGAACAGCAGGCCGGGGGTGGGGGTCAGCACCACCTTTTTCTGAGCGAGGCGGTGATGGGCGGCGATCAGGGCGGTGATCTTGGCGGCGATAAACAGGCCGCGCTCCGCGTCGAGTTCCATGTCCATGGCCTGCTTCTGCGGGACCTGCAGCAGTGGCACCATGCCCTGCAGCATCAGCATGGGGTGCAGGTCGGGGGGCACGCGGCGCAGCAACTCGATCTCGTCGTGGGTCAGGCGCGAGTGCTTGCACATGAAGGTCTTGAGGCGGCTCATCTGCTGGGTGTTGTGGCGCTCTCCGAACAGCACCAGCCACACCACGTGCAGGAAAGGCATGGCCACCAACTCGTTGATGTCCAGGCCGCGGTAACTGAGGATGCCCTGCTCCCCCTGGACGTTGGAGATAGCGGTATCGCCGACGATGATCCCCGCCAGGTCAGCGGAATATACAGGTGCTTCCGAGGTCATGGCTGCGCCTCCAGATTGGTAATTTTTCACAGTATACGAAGGGCGGTGCGATTAGTAGAATTAATTATACTTATCGGACTATCAGAAATACTAATATGCGCTTGGAAAACAGTGAGTTACGTGCCTTTCGCGCGGTCATCGAGGAGGGTGGCTTCAAGCGGGCGGCGGAAGCCCTGCACATCAGCCAGTCGGCGGTCAGCCAGGCGGTGGCGGGGCTGGAAGCCAAGCTGGAAACCCCGCTGATCCAGCGCGGCAAGGAACTGCGCCTGAGCGATGTGGGCAAGCGCCTGTTCGAGCACGCGGTGGATGTGCTGCGCGAGGAACAGCAGGCCCTGGAGGACATCGCCCAGCTCAAGCGCGGCAATGCCGAGACCCTGAGCCTGGCCCTCAGCGCCTCCATCAATCGCTTCTATGCACCGCAGTTAATAAGCGCTTACTACCAGCAGCATCCCCAGACCAGAATGAAAATTGCCGAATTGCCGGGCCGCAGCATCATCTCGGAGGTGCTGGCCGGCAACGCCGAACTGGGCCTGGGCCCATTCCAGAAGCAGATGTCGGCGTTCACTACCATCCCCCTGTACAGCGACTCCCGCCACCTGGTGGTGAGCCCGCGGCACCCGCACTATGAGCAGATGGTGCGCGCCGACGAGAGGGCGCTGAAGCTCACCCCGCTGATCACCTCGGCACTGGACAACCCCGACATGCGCCCCTCCATCCTGCGCATCCGCGACCAGTTCAGCACCGTGTGGGAGGTGAGCAGCCTGGCGCTGCGCATCCACATGGTCGCCCAGGGCATGGGGGTGACCTTCATCGACCGCAAGCTGCTGCAGGAGCACCCGGCCTGTGCCGACTTCCACATCATGAGCGACCTGTCGTTCGGCAGCATCGCCAAGGAGGTTGGCCTGTACTACCGGGTCGGGCGGGCGCTGAGCAGCAGCGCGCGGGATTTCATCGCCCTGTGCCAGCGCTTCTGGGGCCCGCAGCAGGATCAGCCGGGGGCGAGGGCGACGGCCTTGCCGTCCGAGCCCGTCATGACTGACGGAGCCTGAACTGTGCGAACCTTAAGACTCATCGCTGTATTTGCTGCCATCGCAATGGCTATGCTGACCGGCCTGGCCTGGTGGATTCTGTTGCCCGTGCTGGATGATCCCGTGCCGGGGTTTGCCGAGCGCCAGGGCGTACTGGCGCAAATCGACGAAACGGCGCACCACCAGCTCGCGGACAGCGCGCTAACCGAAATCACCCTGACGTCGACAAGTGGCCTGCAGGTGCAGCTGGCCCTGCGCCGACCACACCGGCCACTGGAGGGCAGCCCGGTGCTGGTGCTGATCGCTGGCCAGGAAACCGGCCGCGACGCGGCCATGATATTCCCCGAGACCCACGGCGTGACAGTCGCCGCGTTGTCCTACCTGTACCAGGGCAGTGATAAATTCAGCCGGCTGGGGATGGCAGCCGATCTTCACAAAATTCAACGGGCCATTCTCGACACGGCGCCGGCGGTCATGCTGGCCAACGATTACCTGTTGCATCACCTGCAGCTGGACCCCGTCTCCCTGGAGCTGGTGGGGGTGAGTTTCGGCGCGTTTCTGGCGGCGGTACCGGCAGCCATTGATAAACGTATCGACCGCCTGTGGTTGATCCACGGCGCCGGCGAGCCGGCGCGCGTCATCGACAGAGGCCTGGAAGGCAGGATATGGCCCGACCCGCTGCGCGCGCTGGTGGCCCGATTCCTCTCCACAGTGGCGGCCGCCCGCTACCTCACGCCCGAACTATGGGTCGGGCGGGTCGCGCCGCGCCCCGTGCTGGTTATCAATGGCATCGATGACGATGATATTCCGCGCCAGGCCGTCCTGGCGCTGCACGGCGCGCTGCAGGAGCCCCACGAGATCATGTGGGTGGAGGGCGGCCATATTCACCCCAAACGCCCGGAGACTATTGCGCGGGTGATCGACCTGATGTTCCCCCGCATTGTTGCGCAGCGTTGACGGGCAGGAGGAACAGCAGCGCCTGCCTGTTAACACGGTCTATCACACTCTCCTGCGCCCGTGCGCCGAAATGGCCGATGCAGGGAAACGACCCCTCTGAGCCCTGCTCGAGGCGGATGGCGCTACCACAGCGCCACCGGGTTGATGATCATCTGCACAGCCCCCCTGATCCGTGCCTGGCCCAGCACGAACATGAACTCATGCACACCCTCACGGGCCAGACGGCCGGTATTCATGGTCTCGAGCAGGTAAATGCCGTGATTGCGAAGAAACTCGATGTGGCCGTAGAACACCTTGTCCCCCTCCACGGGTGGCACCGCATCCACGCCCCAGGTATCCGCCCCCACTGCCATGGGCTGCAGTGAGGCCAGGTAGTGCGCCGCCTCGTTGGTCAGGCCGGGTTCGCCGGCCGCCCAGGCGGCGGGGTCGGACTGCAGCATGCCGTCGGTCCAGCCGGTATGGAAGAGCACCACATCCCCCTCGCGGATCTCGATGCCCTGTGCTGTGGCCGCAGCCCTGATATCGGCCGCGCTGATACCCTGGCCCGCCGCCATCATCTGGACGTCGAAATACCCGGCCATATCCAGCAGCACTCCGCGGCCCACCAGCGGTGGTACGTTGTGGATGCCGAGCTTTTTAAGGCCGCTGATATCGATGAAGTCTGCCGCCTGGTTACAGTTGTAATAGGTGCCCGCCTCACCCATATGGCCGAGGCCATCGAGTTGTGGGCCGATACCGAACCACAACTGGGCAAGGTCGTCGTTATAAACAATATCCCAGCCGAACTCGGGCTGCAGGGAACGGCCGTTGTGCTGGCCCGGTTGGACGACCTGCAATTGCAGGTAGCGCGGGGGAAAGGCGGGTGTAGCCTGATCGATCACGATGCCCAGCGGGTGGCTCTCACCCTTGCTCACCAGTTTGGTCGCCATCAGCACCTGCTCGGGCGACACGTGGTTGGCGGCGCCGATTTCGTCCTGCGCACCCCACCTGGAGGGCTGGCATTGTTCCGCGCCGACCCGGGGAACAAGCAACAGCAGTGAGACTGCAAGTAAGATGGCATTGGATTTATAGTGGTGGCTTGTCATGTTCCATCCCTGCATTAAGTAAGCGGCTGTCAATTGAACCAGGTAAACGTTACTTTAGCTTACATTTTGGCGGATCGTCGGGTTAGCCACAGACGCCGTGCTCCCCTCGGGGGGGCGTAAGCTTTTCCCGCCTGCTGTCCTGCGCGCTCAGAGGTCGCGACGGGTAACGCCCTCGAAGCCGAGGATGAAATCGGCGCCAAAGGCCATGGAGGGGGTGCGAAAACCGGCGCTGCTCGGCGGTAACTCGCCGCTGAGCACGCGGCGGGCGATCTCGCTGGCAGTCTCGGCGGTCAGGGCGTAGCCCTCCGGCGTACACAGGTAGCTGCGCACGGTGTGTCCCGCGGCATCGATGGCCGTGGCGAGGAACTCCGCGCGTCCGGCCGCCCGCGCCGCGGCGTCGGGCCCCTCTGGCAGTTTTTGTACCAGCCGTTTGAGGAGCCTTTGCATGGTTGCCGACTGCCAGATGGCGCGGCTGCGGCCGGCCAGGGCCATGAACGCCTGTGCGCCGGGTTGTGCCATGTGCATGAACACCGCGATATCGGCTATGCCGGTGCTGCGCCAGGCGGTGGCGATGTCGCCCCAGGGTATGCCGATCATGCTGACCCGCTCATCACCCAGCTCGACACGGCGGGTATCCGCTCCCATGGACCGTTCCACCAGTTGGCCGCCGGCGCGCACCACGTTGGGCTTGCCCAGGGCCTCGACAAAGCTGTTGGCGGTGCCGCGCGACGGCACATCTAGAAGTCGAATACACAGCTCCAGGCGCTGTGCCTGTGGCAGGCGCTGCTTGACGTGCAGGGCGAGGCAGTCGCTGGGCACCACGTCGGCGCCGACGCTGGGCATCACCAGCAGCCCGGCCTCGGCAAACACCCGGTCGCGCCCGGCGAGCGCCTCGATCACCGGGTATTCACCGGTGATGTCCAGGTAGTGGGCGCCGGCGGCCAGGCAGGCTTCCGCCATGGGCGCAGCCGTTTGCGAGAAGGGGCCGGCGCAATTGAGCACCACGGCAATACCCTGCAGGGCCGCGCGCGCCGCGGCGGCGTCGTCCAGGGCGAAAGCGCGATGCGCCAGGCCGGTTTCCCGTCCCAGGGCGGCCGCCTTAATCGCGCTCCTGCCGGCGACCACCGGCTGCAGCCCGCGGCGCAACGCCGCCTCCACCACCAGCCTGCCGCTGTAGCCGTAGGCGCCGTAGATCAGCAACTGCGAGTCGTTCGCACTCATATCTGTTTCCCTGCAAGTCGAGTTGGCCGCCGTGGCGATCGAGTGCCGCGCCGGCGGGTAAGGCTGCGATGTTACAGCAAGCGCGGAATCAGGTCAGGGTAGTGATCGGGCAACAGGCAAGCCGGCAGGGCCAGGAAACGCAGCGGGTTGTGGACCGGGTACAGGGTTTTCCTCCGGGTTCTCAAACGCCCGCGAGCGGCCCCCAGATATGGGTGAAACGACATCTCTCGATGCTGGGCGTCTGCATGCCCATGGCCGTGGCGGCGTCCATGCGCCGCCGGGCGGTTTCGCTGTGGACGGCCTCGAGAAAGGCGCGCTGCTCGTAGTTCAGTTGCTCCTCGTGTCGGTTGCGGAATGTCCGGGGCGATTACCTGAAGCCCATGGCGGCTCTGGTCAGGCGATCCAGCATCCGGTCCGTGCCCATGCGGGCGATGCGCCACAGTGGGGTCAGGGGGTAGCGGGTCTTGGGCCGCGGCGCGGTGATGGCCTTGTGAATGGTACGGCTGACCAGTTCCACCGGCGCTGCCTTGCGGCTCATGGCGGCCAGCAGCTGCGGCACTTTTGCCATGTAGGGTGCGTAGGCGGTGTCCGCGAAGCGGGTGTCGGCCTCGGTCGCTTTTTCCCAGATCGGGGTGCGGATATTGCCGGGCTCGATGCCGATCACCGCAATGCCGAACAGGTGAAGCTCGCGGCGCAGGGCGTCGGTGAGGGCCTCCACCGCGTGCTTGCTGCCGGCGTAGGCGCCCAGCAGGGGGAAGGCCAGGCCGCCGCTGATGGAGCTGATATTGACGATTCGCCCCGGCGGGTGCGGGCAATTACTGCGAGCGCCCAGCAGCGGCAGGAACGCCTGGGTTACCGCCAGCAGCCCCAGCACGTTGACTTCGAACATCTGCCGCACCTCGTCAAGCGGCACGTGCATCAGCGGCGCCGGGCCGGATATGCCCGAGTTGTTGACCAGCGCGTGCAGGCCGCTGTCCCCGACGGCGGCCGCGACCTCGCTGACGGCGGCCTTGATCGCGCCGGCGTCGGTGACATCGAACAGCAGGGGCGTGAACCGTTCGCCGAGGCTGGCTCTTACCCGCTCGGCGTCCGCCTGCGTGCGCACGCTGCCGAACACATAAAAACCGCGTGCGATCAGGTAGCGCGCGGCATCGTAGCCGATGCCCGTGGAGACCCCGGTAATGAGGACGTGCTGGCGCGGGGGGTTGGTCATTGCGTGCCTCCGGGGGTTATCTGGTGCTCAGGTCTGCTGTGAGGCTATTGTGCGCCAGGATGAGACATTGTTCTTACTAATTCAGCTCATATTGCTCGAGCTGCCGGTTCGATATGCCCGCAGGGCATCTCTTGGCAAGCCTCGCGGCGCCGACGTCCGGGGAATAATTAGCGGAAGTCGCGTTTCTGGGCTATAGATACAGGTCCCTGCGCGTGGCGCAACGCCAGTTTTCGCGGTACGACACGAAGCACGCAATCAGAAGGAGGCCCACTATGATCCCATGGGAATTCGAGGGCACCGAGCTGTCCGCCTGTAACTGCAATTACGGCTGCCCCTGCCAGTTCAACGCATTGCCCACCCACGGCAATTGCGAGGCCATGGTGGGCCTGATGATCCACCGCGGTCATTTCGGGGAGACCCGCCTGGACGGTCTCAGGGCGGCGTCCATCATGCAGTGGCCCGGGGCCGTGCACGAGGGCGGCGGCAAGCTGCTGGCGGTGATCGACGAGGCGGCCGACGAGGCCCAGCGGCGGGCTCTGCTGACGATTCTCGGCGGCGAGGAGACCGAACCCGGCGCCACGGTGTTCAATGTGTTCGCGGCCACCTACGACGAGGTGTTCGAGCCGCTGTTCAAACCCATCGATATCGCCATCGACGTGGATGCCAGGGTGGGGCATGTGAAGATACCCGGGGTGGGCGAGAGCAGCGCCACGCCGATACTCAACCCGGTGACCGGCGAGCCGCACCGGGCGCGCATCGACCTGCCCGAGGGTTTCGAGTACACGGTGGCGGAGATGGGCAGCTCCAGCTGGCGTACCAGCGGCCCGATCGCGCTGTCCCACAGCAACTGCTACGCCCAGTTCGCCCATCTGCACATGAACAACCAGGGCGTTGTCCGGGACGCAGTCGCCTGATCCACAGGCCATGACCGGCCACACCGCCACTGAGCGGCTGCTGCGGCGCGAGCGCCTGCTCGTCATCGCCGGCCTGCTCGGCGTGTGTTTGTTGAGTTGGGTTTACCTGTTGGGCGGCGCCGGCACCGGCATGAGCACCGTGGCGATGACCACCTGGCAGTTTCCGCCGCCGCGTTACGGCGGAACAGTTGCCGCGTGGCCGGCCGTTTACTGGTTGATCATGGTGGGCATGTGGTGGGTCATGATGATCGCCATGATGCTGCCCAGCGCCGCCCCCATGATCCTGTTGTATGCCCGGGTGGTTCGGCACAACCGCAAACCCGCTGCGGGGGCGGGGGTGGTGGTGCCCACTGCGGCCTTCCTGCTGGGTTACCTGGTGGCCTGGCTGCTGTTCAGCCTGGCCGCCACGCTGCTGCAGTGGCTGCTGGAGCAGGCCGGCCTGGTGCACGGCATGATGATGTGGAGCAACAGTCACACGCTGACCGCAATACTGCTGTTGGGTGCCGGCTTCTACCAGCTATCTCCCCTGAAGAACACCTGCCTGGCGCATTGCCGGAGCCCCGCGGCTTTCCTGAGCCGCCACTGGCACAACGGACGGATTGGTGCCCTGCGCATGGGGCTGGTCCACGGCCTGTATTGCATAGGCTGTTGCTGGACGTTGATGCTGCTGCTGTTTGCCGGAGGGGTCATGAACCTGGTGTGGATTGCCGGCCTGGCGCTGCTGGTACTGCTGGAGAAAGTAGTGCCCCGACCGGCGCTGGTGGTGCGCTCGACCGGGGTTATGCTGGTGGCCGCGGGTGCCGCAATGCTGCTGCACGCCGCGATGTACGGTTCTGGCTAGCCACTGGCGTGACGCCCCGGGCTGTTCGCGCCGCGGGGCTTCTCGTGCCCTGGCCTATTCGCGCCCGGCAGCCACTTTCTTCATGCCCTCCTCCAGTTGCTTGATCGCCTCGGGCGACAGCTGTGGGCGATCGATCTTGATCGTCAGCTTGTCCAGCTTGGCGGTGAGCGGGAACGGCGGCAGGTAGTCGGCGTCGTCGATGCCTGTGATGGTGTCGGAGCCGATATCGAAGCTCTCGTCCCACTGCAGGATGATCGGGATCGTCTTCTCCATGCGTTGCTCTGCAACGACCTTGCCGTCCACCTTCAGAGTACCGGTGCCACCCTTGCCGACGCCGGCAAAGCTGTTGTAGGCAATGGTGCCGAGACCCAGGCCGTCATACTTGAAGTCGAACTCCACGGTATGCTTGCCGGGTGTCAGCGCCTTGGGGGCTTCCCACTTGACCCATTCCAGGTTGAGCAGATTCCAGTTGAATACCGGCTTGCCTTCCAGCAGGTAAAAGCCCCAGCCGGCGAAGCGCCCGCCGGAGGTAACGATCATGCCCTCGGCGCCATCCTCCGGCACGGTGATGTCCGCCGTGATGGTGTAGGATGTATTGAGCAGGTAGGGCGCATCGCCCTGGGGCACGCCGGTCATGGGCCGGGTGTAGACCAACTCGGAGAGACCCGCAGTGAGGCTGGGGCGCGGTGCCGCGACCCGGGCGGCCACCGATGCGTTGAGCGGCAGCACCTGATACTTTTTGGCCTCCTCGAGGAACATCTTGCGCATTTCCTTGACCTTTTCGGGGTGCCTGGCGGCGATGTCCTCGGCCTGGTTCCAGCTCTCGTTCAGATTGTAGAGCTGAAACACCTGGTTGTTGAGCGGGTCCATATTGGCTTCACCGAAGGCCTCCCAGGGCGCCCGATTGACCTTGGTGCTCAGTAGCCAGCCCTCGTGATAGAGCGCCCACTGGCCCATCATCTCGAAGTACTGGGTCTTGTGGCGCGAAGGCGCCTTGGCATTCTTCTCATCGAAGGTGTAGGCGAAGCTGGTGCCTTCTATGGGCTTTTGCTCGATGCCGTCCACGTATTCCGGCGCCGATATGCCGGTGACCTCCAGCAGGGTGGGGGTGACATCGATCACATGCATGAACTGCTCGCGCAGTCCGCCCTTGTCCTTGATGCGTTTCGGCCAGGAGATGACCATGTTCTGGTTGATGCCGCCCAGGCGGGAGGCGTTTTGCTTGAACCAGTCGAAGGGCGTATCGAAAGCCCAGGACCAGCCAGCCGACATATGGTTGTAGGCAAATTCCGTGCCCCAGGCGTCGTAGTACTTCATCTGCACGTCCACCGGCGGGCGCACGTCGTTGAAGAAGGCGACCTCGCTGAAGGTGCCCTCGGGCCCACCCTCGGCGCTGGTGCCATTGTCACCGTTGATGTAGATGACGATCGTGTTGTCCAGCTTGCCCAGGTCCTCGAAGGCCTGGATCACCCGGCCGATCTCGTGGTCGTTGTAGGCCACGTAGGCGGCGAACACCTCGGCCTGGCGAATGTAGAGCTTCTTGGCGTCCTCGCTCAGGCTATCCCAGGGTGCCAGGATGTGGTCGGGCCACGGGGTGAGTTCCTGGTCAGGCGGGATCACGCCGAGTTTTTTCTGGTTCTCAAAGATCCGCTCGCGCAATTTCTCGTAGCCGTCGTCAAACAGGTGCATGGCGCTGATCTTGTCCACCCACTCCCTGGTCGGGTGGTGCGGCGCGTGGGAAGAGCCGGGCACGTAGTGCAGGAAGATCGGCTGGCTGGGGTCGGTCTGGTGAATACGGGTCATCCAGTCGATGGCATCGTCGGCCATGGCGGTGATGAGGTTCCAGGAGGACTCTTCGCCGGTCACCGGCCAGATCTCCGCCTTGGGATCCGAGCGATCCATCTTCAGGGTGCTCGGGTAGTCCCTGAAGGGATAGATCTGGGTGGTGTTGCGAAACAGGTTCGGTCCCCACTGGTTGGCGTCGCCGCCCACGAAGCCGTAGAAATAGTCAAAGCCCAGGCCGGTTGGCCACTGGGTAAAGGGCCCTGCCTGGCTGGCCTGGTAGGTCGGGGTGTTGTGGTCCTTGCCGAACCAGCTGGTGGCGTAGCCATTGTCGCGCAGGATGCGGCCGATGGTGGCATTGTCGACACCGATGACGCTGTCGTAGCCGGGGAAGCCGGTGGCCTGCTCGGCGATCACCCCGAAGCCCACCGAGTGATGGTTGCGCCCGGTGATCAGGGCGGCCCGCGTCGGCGAGCACAGGGCGGTGGACATGATGCGGTTGTAGCGCAGTCCCTCGTTGGCGATGCGCTCCATGGTCGGGGTCGGGATGACGCCGCCAAAGACGCTGTTGACGGCGAAGCCGGCATCATCGGTCATGATCAGCAGGATATTGGGAGCATCCTCGGGCGGCACCACCCGTGGCGGCCACCAGGGCCTGGAGCTCAACGCGTCGTCCTTGATCACGCCGCCGAACCTGGGCGGCGGGGGCGGCAGTTGCTTGCCGCTGATCGTGGTGGTAGACGCCGGCGAACCCGGTTCACCGGTGGTTTCGATCCTGGTGGCGTTGGCCATCTGGGTACCCATCAGCGTGGCCGCGGTGAGTACCAGGGAGCAAGTGATGCGCCCCCTTTTCAGGGCATGGATACTGTTGAATATCGCCGACATGTTGACTCCTTGCGAGCGCTTGTTGAGTTACCGGTAAAAACCTGCCAGAGCGAACTCGGCAAGTCTAGAAGCTTTCCGTGGCATTGTCATGACAGTTATCAATGTTGTCTCAGGCAAACACCAAGGTATTTTCCTGGCGCTCCAGGGGCCGCGACAGGCGCACCCGCATCACCTCGGCGCCACCCAGTTGCTGCGCCAGCGTCTCGAACCGGGTTTTGGCCTCGCCCGCGAGCTCGCGCGCCAGGCTGGCGCCGCGCTCGAAGTGCCACAGGCCTTGCGGCATGCTGCCGCGGCGTACGGTCATCCCGCGCCAGGGGTGGCTGAGTTCACCCATCACCGGGTGGATGCTGCGCTCGCCGTCATGGGAGGCGCGGTGCCCACTGGCCAGGTCCGGATTGGCCGCCAGCCAGTCGTTTACGAATGTCGCGTCCGCCAGCAACTGGGCGCCCCAGTCCTGGAACAGCAAGCTGAGCACC
>JACKNU010000003.1 GCA_024234675.1 Pseudomonadales bacterium
ATAAACGCGCTGCCCTGCCACTGCGGGAACTGGCCACCCGAGTAGAACATGAGGCCGGCCGGGGAAATCACCGGCGTCCAGGATATCGCCGGGGGATGCAGGTCCGGTCGCTGGTCGTGGTCTGGTATCTCGCGTCCATCGTAGTGATCGCCGTTGGAAACGATCGGGTAGCCGTAGTTGCTGCCCCGCTCGACCAGGTTGAGCTCGTCGCCGCCGGCCGGGCCCATTTCGACCACCCAAAGCCGGTCGCTGGTGTCGAAGGCCAGGCCCAGCGGGTTGCGGTGGCCGGTAGACCAGATCTGGGCCGTGACGTCGCCCTGGTCGGCAAACGGATTGCTCGCCGGAACGCTGCCGTCCTCGCTAAGACGGACGATTTTACCGAGGTTGCTTTGCATGTCCTGGGCGGGATCGAATTTCTGGCGCTCGCCCGAGCTTATCCACAGGTATCCCTGTGGCCCGAATGCGATACGGTGCCCGTAGTGCCCCTCGCCGGCCACCTTTGGCACCTGCCGCCAGATAACCTGCAGATCCGCCAGCGACGCACCGTCCTCGTTGCGCTCCAGTCGACCCCTGGCGACAGCGGCACCCCTGCCGCCGTCTCCCGCCTCGACATAACTCAGGTACACAAGCCCGTTGCTTGCGAACTCAGGGTGCAGCACCACATCGCCGAGACCGCCCTGGCCACCGTAGGCCACTTCCGGGACGCCCTTAACCGTTAAGGTGTTGCCGTCAGCCTGTCTCAGGAGCAGCTGCCCGGTCTTCTCGGTTATCAGCAAACTGCCGTCGGGGAGAAACGCCATGGCCCATGGCTGGTCCAGGTCGGCAACTTCGGTCACCTTAAAACTGGCTGGCGATGCCATTGAGGAATGGCCACATACCAGCCCCACTGAGAGCAGGACCCCCATCACCAGGGTGATGACGCCGCGACTGTTGCGGACTTGCGCTGCCATTGCCATGTCGTTCCCCTCCTCCCGGGTCAGGCCACACTTACTGTTTAAATATCATACGGAACATCTGCGAGTTTGGCTTACCGGAAAATGCAGCGCTGGTGTAAACACCAGGCAGGCGCCTACACCTGCCAGTTACGGCTCGCAGTATCCGAAAGCGCTCAATTGATCAGGGTGGTGCCGCCATCAACGGGAATAATCTGGCCGGTGATAAACTCGCCGGCCTGGGAAGCCAACATTATCGCGACACCGGCGATATCCGTCGCCTCACCCCACCGTTTCATGGGGATGGTTTGCAACTCCTCTTCAAAAGCCTCCTTGTCACTGCTGAGGAACTCAGTCAGCCTGGAGTAGAAGCGCCCCGGAGCGATGCCGTTGACCCGGACATGATCGCTGGCCAACTCAGTCGCCAGCACCCGGGTCAACTGGTGAATGGCGGCCTTGGAAGTAGCGTAGCTGAAGTTATCGAGCCCATTGCCCAATATGCCGGCTATCGAGCCAATGTTAATCACGCTGGCAGTGCGCCTGGCAGTGGCATTTTTCTTCAACATTGGCGCCAGGGCCTGGGTCAGGAAGAACGGGCTCTTGACGTTGATATCCATCACCTTGTCCCAGCCCTTTTCAGGAAACTGGTCAAAGGGGGCCCCCCAACCCGTTCCGGCGTTATTCACCAGGACATCGATGTGGTCTTCGCGGCTCATGAGTTCCTGCACGAGGTTTTGAAGGCCCTCCCTGGTGGCGACATCACCCGGAATCGCCACGCATTCACCATATTGACTCAGGTCTTCAGCTGCCTTGATACAGGCTTCAGCTTTCCGGGCGGTGATGTACACCCGCCTGGCTCCCGACTCCAGAAAACCCTGGGTCATGAATGCGCCCAGTCCGCGGGAACCGCCGGTAACCACGCAAATCTTGTCCTGCATGGAAAATAAAGATTCGATCATGATGTACTCCTGAATTGACTGTCCGTCATGCCGGGCCCGGGAACAGGCCGGGACGGCCAGCGGCAGAGTCTATAGGATGTGGCCCGGTGGGGACACCCGGGAGCAAATACCGGCTGGGCTATGGTAGTGTCACGGGGTGAGGAACCAAGAGCAGAACCAAGGGGTCAGACACCTTGGCTGAAGGGGTCAGACACCTTGGCTGGCTATCGGCATTCAGCGAACCCGAAGCAGCAGGATAAAGTTATGCAAGGTAAGCTGTGCGGCTATAGAGGGGCGTCGGTGAGACGGCCAAAACGTATGCGGGGTTTATTCTTCTTGGTAATCAAGCACCCGGGCAGGTCGGCACTGTGGCGGCGGATAAGCGCTGTCCACAGGGCGGTGTACCTCGCCATAATGATCGGGCACATCACCGCCTGCGCATCCGGCGGTCACAAGGCCAACGAAGTGGTTGCTGATACCCAGGCGCAGGTGACCCCGGCAGCCTGGGAAGACGCGGCGCCGGCGCCGGTTAACGAGGTCCAATTGATGACCTGGTGGTCACAGTTCGGGGATTCCACCCTGACCCAGCTGATCGAGCAGGCGCTGGCGGCCAATAATACGGTGGCCGCCGCCGAGGGTCGTCTTCGCTCTGCAAGGGCGGTACTGGCTGTGGCCCAGGGCGCCCGTTTACCCAGCGTCAATGCCAGAGCCGCCGCTTCGCGGCAGGAGAACATCGACGGCCTGTCGAATCGGGAGGATATCGATGGCTTCGACATCGAGGTCGAGAACTACAGCCTGGGGATCGATGCCTCCTGGGAGGCCGACCTGTTCGGCCAATTGCGGGGAGCCGCTGAGGCGGCCGACGCCAGCGTAAGAGGCAGCGAGGCCAGCCTTTACGATGCACAACGGGTCATAAGCGCCGACATCGCACTCAATTACGTCAACCTGCGAGATGCCCAGGCCCGCCTGGAACTTGCCCGGGCCAACCTGGCGAACCAGCAGGAAAACCTGAACATTGCCCAATGGCGGAACCAGGCGGGCCTGGGCAACATGCTGGAGGTCGAACAGGCGAAAACCGCCGTTGCCCAGACCACGGCAGCCCTGCCCACGCTGCGCTTGGCCATCGCCACCGCCATCCAGCAGATCGACGTGCTCAGTGGCAGGCCGCCGGGCGCCAGTACGGCGCTGCTTTCGCCGCCGGCTCCGCTGCCGCCGCCGCCGGAAATCATCGGCGTTGGCCTTCCCGCTGAACTGCTCCAGCGGCGTCCCGACGTCCTCGCGTCACAGTGGAACCTGGAGGCGGAGGTTGTGCGCATTGGCGTCGCAGAGGCAGATCTCTACCCCGCCCTGCGACTGAGCGGCTCGCTGGACACCTCCAGTGACTCGGTGGGAGACCTGTTCGATGTCTCCGTGGGCACCCTGATTGCCGGGGTCACCGCCCCCATATTCCAGGGAGGCCAGATTCGCGCCCGCATCGAGCAGCAAAAAGGCAGCGCCGATGTCGCCCTTGCCAACTACCGCAACACTATCCTCACCGCTCTGCTGGATGTCGAGAGTGCGCTGCAGTCGGCAAAGGCGTCGCGCGATCGCGAGGCCGCCCTCAAAGAAGCGGAACAATCAGCCCTGGCCAGCCTTGAGATCGCGGAGATCCGCTACCGCGGCGGCGCCGTCGACTTCCAGACCCTGCTCGACACGCAGCGCAGCGTGCTGACGGTGCAGGACAGCAGGGCATCCGCCAGCGCGGCACGCTCCACCGCGGCCATACAACTATTCAAGGCACTCGGCGGAGGCTGGGATGCCAGCTCGAGCCTGTGAACACGGAAACCAGCATGACGAAGCCAGAAACGACTATCCCAGACCAGAGTGTCGAGGAGTTTCTCGGTATAGCCCCCACCTCGAAAGCAAGCCGGCGCAAGCGCTGGGGCCTCGCGGCCGTCGGCGTCGTGTCGCTTTTGGCCCTGCTCTTGCGCCTGTTCGGCGCGGATACAGCCGGGCCGCGGTACGCGACGGTGGAACTGGAGCGCGGCGATATGACGGTGTACGTGACGGCCACCGGCAACCTCGAGCCAACCAACGAGGTGTCCGTGGGCTCAGAGCTCTCGGGCCTGATAGACGAGGTCTTCGTCGACATCAATGACAAGGTGACGAAGAACCAGCCCCTGGCGCAGATCGACCCGGAAAAACTCAATGATGCCATTCGCCGCAGCGAGGCCGCCCTGGAGCAGGCCAGGGCCAGCGTCCTGCAGGCGGAGGCCACGCTCGAATTAACTCGAGCCTCACTGGCCAGGTTCGAGGAGATCCACCGCCTTTCCTCCGGCAAGGTGCCCTCCCTGGCGGAACTGGACACCGCAAGAGCCGAATCCAGGCGAGCCGTCGCCAACCTGGCGGCGGCCACGGCTGCCGTCAGTTCCGCCGAAGCGCAACTGTCCACCGATCGCACCAATCTCGCCAAAGCGACCATCCTCTCCCCTGTCGACGGCGTGATCCTGTCGCGCCAGATTGAACCGGGCCAGACTGTGGCGGCCTCTTTCAACACACCGACCCTGTTCGTGATCGCCGAGGACCTGGCCGCGATGCAGCTCGAAGTGAAGGTCGACGAGGCGGATGTCGGCCAGGTGGCCGTGGGACAGCCGACCACGTTCACCGTCGATGCCTACCCGGGGAAAACCTTTGAGGCCGTTATCACGCGCGTCAACGTTGGCGCCAACTCCGATGCGACCTCGGCATCTTCGACCACCACCTCCAGCGTCATTTCCTACGGGGCCGTTCTCAGTGTGAACAATGAGGACCTGGCCCTGCGCCCGGGCATGACTGCGACGGCCAGCATCATGACCAGCCGCGAACAGGACGTATTCATGGTGCCGAACACGGCATTGCGCTTCCAGCCCAGCGAGCCGCCCGAGGCGGAGGGCGGTTTCTCCCTGTTCGGACGCGGGCGCGACGCCGGCGACCGGGAGGTGACCATCGGACGCGGTGCGCGCCAGACTATTTATGCACTGGGCGCAACCGGGACCGCCGAAGAACTTCCCGTCGTCGTGGGCAGTACCGATGGCGCCTGGACGATTGTCGCGGGCGAAGGGCTGGCGCCGGGCCTGCAGATCATCACCGGCGAGCTGGCGCCAACGCCATGAGTGGATTGATTGCAGTGCGCCGCCTGACCAAGGTATTCGGCCACGGCCCGAACGCCTTCAGGGCGCTGCGTGGTGTCGATTTCGACGTCGACTCCGGCGATTTCGTGGCCGTGATGGGTGCCTCCGGGTCCGGCAAGTCCACCATGATGAATATTCTGGGTTGTCTCGACGTGCCCACCACGGGCGAGTACCGCTTCCTGGGTCATTCCGTGCCGCGCTTTACCCAGGACCAGCGCGCCCTGTTGCGCCGGCGTTACATCGGGTTCGTTTTCCAGGGATTCAACCTGCTGGCGCGCACCAGCGCACTGGAGAACGTCGAACTGCCACTGCTGTATCGCGGCGAGTCCCGTGCAGCGCGGCACCGGGGAGCCATGGAGGCGCTGGATCGTGTGGGGCTCACCGCCTGGGCGCATCACACCCCCGCCGAACTTTCGGGTGGCCAGCAACAACGGGTGGCCATCGCCAGGGCACTGGTAACCAGGCCCCAGGTACTGCTGGCGGACGAACCCACGGGAAACCTGGACAGCGAACGCAGCCTGGAGATCATGGAGTTGCTGTCAGACCTCAATCGGGAAGGGGGAATCAGCATCGTCATGGTGACCCATGAGCCGGAGATGGCGGCCTATGCCCGCACCGTGGTCCGCTTCAAGGATGGGCTGGTGCTGGCGGTAGAGCGCAAGGAGGAGCATATCCATGCTCGGCACTAGCCTGCTGCTCGCCCTCAAGGAAATCCGGCGTCATAAAACGCGCTCCTTTCTCACTACCCTGGGTATTATCATCGGCGTGGCCTCCGTCGTGACGATGGTGTCGCTGGGTAATGGCGCCACCCAGTCCGTGCAGGACCAGGTGTCCAGTCTCGGCACCAATATGCTGGTGGTTCGCCCGAGCCGGGGATTCGGCCGCGGGGGCGGTGCGCGACCCACGCTGTTCGAATTGGACGACGTCGAGGCCATCAAGACACAGATTGCCGGTATTCGCGCGGTCGCACCGCAGACAGCCACCCAGGCCACCGCGATCTTCGAGGCACAGAATTGGTCGACCACCGTCACTGGCACCACCAATGAGTATTTTCAGGCCTCCAACCTGGAGCTGGATGTCGGCCGTGAGTTCAGCGATTCCGAGCTTATCGGCGGCAAATCCGTGTGTATCATCGGGGACACGATACGCGCAAACCTGTTCCGCAACACCGAGGCGCTGGGCAAGAGCCTGCGCCTGCAGGATATCAGTTGCCGAATTATCGGCGTGTTGTCAAAACGTGGGCAGGGCGGCTTCGGGCAGGACACGGACGACCAGGTCGTCATGCCCCTGAAAACCGTCATGCGACGCCTGACCGGCAACCAGGATGTGCAGATCATACAGGTCGCCGTGCAACAGCAGTTTGACAGCGGCAAGGTCGATGACCAGATCAGCTCACTGCTGCGCGAGCGTCGCAATATACTGCCCGGCATGGAGGACGATTTCAGGATCTTCGACTCCAAGCAACTCTCGGACACCCTGTCGGGCACCACCCGCACCCTGACCATGTTCATGGCCGCGGTGGCAGCGGTCAGCCTGGTAGTGGGTGGTATCGGCATCATGAACATCATGCTGGTGTCGGTAACCGAGCGCACCCGCGAGATCGGCATACGGCTGGCCATAGGCGCGGTCCGGCGGGAAGTCCTGATGCAGTTCCTGATAGAGGCCATTACCCTGTCATCACTGGGCGGCCTGATCGGCCTGGTCGTGTCCTTTGTCGCGACCGCCGCCATCGCTCTCGGCGTGGGCCTGCCTTTCACCTTCGATTTCGGGGCCGCCACCCTGGCCTTCTTCTTTTCGGCATTGATCGGGATTCTGTTCGGCTACTTCCCGGCCAGGCGCGCCGCTTCGCTCAACCCCATCGAAGCGCTTAGACACGAGTAACGACAGCGGGCATAAGCAACGCACCGGAGGGCGCAAAAATCATGACACCGGAAGAGTTCCGCAAGGCAGGACACGAGCTGATCGACTGGATCGCAGACTATCGCACCCGCATTCCGGCGCTGCCGGTTCGAGCCCGGGTGCGACCCGGCGAAGTGCGCGCCGGCCTGCCCGCGTCCGCACCCGTGAGCACCGATACATTCGGCGACCTGATGACAGACCTGGAGCAGATCATTGTGCCGGGCATTACCCAGGTCCAACACCCCATGCACTATGGCTGGTTTCCCTCCAATGCCTCGCTGGCCTCGGTGCTGGGCGACATTGCCAGCTCGGGCCTGGGTACGCTGGGCATTTCCTGGGAGAGCTGCCCGTCGCTTACCGAACTGGAGGAGGTGGTCTGCGACTGGCTGCGCCAGCTGACGGGCTTGAGCGATCAATGGCGCGGCACCATACACGACACGGCATCAACGGCCTGCGTAACGGCAATGATACTGGCCAGGGAGCGGGCAAGCGCCCTCAGCAAAAACGGTGCCGGCCTGCAGGGCATGACCGCGCCACTCATCGTTTACAGCACGGCGCAGGCGCATTCGTCGGTCGCCAAGGCGGTGCAACTGGCTGGCTTCGGCAATGACAACCTGCGCTATGTCGCGGAGGATCCCTACACCAGGGCAATGCTTCCGGAAGCGCTGGCAGAAGCGGTGGCACAGGACCTGGCCGCCGGCAATATACCCGCGGGGATCGTCTGCTCCGTGGGCGCGACCGGGACCACGGCCATGGACCCGGTTGCCGCCATTGCCGCTATCGCCAACCGGCACTCGGTGTGGCTGCACGTGGATGCCGCGATGGCCGGCTCCGCGATGCTGCTGCCCGAATGCCGCCACCTGTGGCAGGGCGTTGAGCAGGCGGACTCTCTTGCCTGGAACCCCCACAAGTGGATGGGTACCATCCTCGATACCGCGCTGTTCTACGTCCGGGATGTGCCTCACCTGGAGCGAGTGATGTCCACCAACCCGTCCTACCTGCGCTCTGCCGCAGATGGCGAGGTGACGCAGTATCGCGACTGGGGCATCCCCCTGGGCAGGCGTTTTCGGGCCCTGAAACTCTGGTTCCACCTGCGCCTGGATGGCATTGACGCCATCCAGGCCAGGCTGAGGCGCGACCTGGACAACGCGCAGTGGCTGAAACAGCAGGTGGAGGCCGCCGACGACTGGGAGGTGCTGGCACCGGTTGAGCTGCAAACCGTCTGTATTCGCCACGTACCCCGGGACGTCCAGGGCAATCCAATCAGCGGCGAGGCCCTGGACCGGCACACGCTGGCCTGGGTCGAGCGCATCAATGCCTCGGGCAGCGCCTTCCTGTCACCCTCGGTACTGGACGGACGCTGGATGGCGCGGGTATCGATCGGGGTTGAGGGCACAGGCCGCGAGCATGTGGCGCGCCTGTGGCAGCTGCTGCAGGAAGCGGTTTGAGCGGAGCCGGCCTGTCTATTCGCTTCGCCCGGGTGCAGGTTCAGCTATTGGCCACAATGAAGCCGAGCGCAACCGCGTAAATTACCATGATGAGTGCACTTTCAAAGCCGATGCGACCGATTCCATAGGTCTGTCGCCGCAACATGCCCAGGAGCAGAATGGCGCTCATGAGGATAGTGACCAGGCCCCAGATCATCTGCACGGGAGCCACGTCCTGGTAGATGGAGCCATGCAGGTAACCCACATCGGCCGCGGCCACCACCAGTACATTGAAGCAGTTGGTACCGAATATATTACTCACGCCCAGGGTGAGCGCGCCGTAGCGTATCGCGGCAATCGTGGTTACCAGCTCGGGCGTGGAGGTCGCCAGGGCCGTCAATATACCGCCAACCACCGTGTCGGAAAGCCCTGTCTGGTCCGCGATGCCCTTGGCCGCCTCCATCAACACCCAGCCGGCGATGCAGGTCACGACTGCCAGGGCAGCGAAGCCCAGCCAGGCCTCGGACAGACTGCCCCGCTGCGGCTGATCCGGCGTATCCAACACCGTCTGGCGCGTCTTGCGCGGGAACCACATGGGCTTCGCCCGGGTGTGATGAACCAGGTACAGCCCGAACAGGTAAGCCGCCACCAGCACCGGGGTAACGGGATGCACACCCAGAATCGCCAGGGGCGGCGTGGCGATGGCGAGCAGCGGCAGGGTCAACAGCACGATCAATAAGGCCGCCAGCATCAGGTTGACCGGGGACGCGGCGGCGTGTTCCAGGTTGGCTTGGCGATAGAGCATATCCGCAATGCCGAGAAAGCCCAGGTTAACCGCCATACTGCCCATCACGTTACTCATGGCCAGATCCGGGCGTTTAGCGATTGCCGCACTCAGGGTTGCGGCGAAGTCCGGCAACGAGGTCACACACCCCAACAGCAAAACCCCGAACAATGCCTCCCCCAACCCGGAGCGATCGGCCAGCTCATCGGACAAGCGCGCAAGCCGGCTGCCGGCGGTCACGATAGCCAGGGAGGCGATGCCAAAGACGACAATGCTGAGGTTGAGCGACAACACCATCCAGGACCCCTTGTTGAGATGAACTCGCTGAGCGCGGCGTCAACAGACTGCGGCCTCCGACAGTCTGCAATACGATTCAGTCTACAGCCATTTCCCAGCCGTCCCGGGTGTGCTCAGTACGGTTCACACACAAATATGGGGATATCCCGGTCGGTCCTGGCACGGTAGTCCGCATAGGGGGCGTAGTGGTTGTCGCAGATCGGCCACAGAGCCGGTTTTTCTTCTGGCGTTGCCAGGCGAGCGCGAAGTGACAATTTCCTGCCACGGTGGCGTATGGTGATGTCCGGGTTTTTGGCAATATTGTAGTACCACACCGGGTTTCTCGGTGAGCCGCCCCTGGACGCCACCAGCAGCGCGCCCTGATTGTAGGGCACCCACATCAGCGGCATCGTAATTTCCCGGCCGGACCTGGCACCGGTCATGGTAACGAAACACACCTCGTCCCCCTGCAACGTATTGAACAGCTTGCCCATGGTCAGGCGGTTGAGAAATATATGACTGCGCGACATGGCTTTCAGCACCCACTTCGGCGGGTTGAACTGCTCTTTGTCTACTGTTTTGCTACTGCTCATGTGTGTCTCCTGGTTATGTGCGTCTGTCATTGCGGTGTTGGTCCCGGCCAGCGGGGACTTCAGGGCCTGATACGCCCGAGAGCGGGGTCCGGGAGCCCCGTCACATTGGGTCCCACGGGGTTTTTAGGGCGGTAGGTGGCATCCGCACGGTAGCGCTCGAGCACTGACTCGTGCACGCCCTCCATCCCGTTGCAGGTCGCCCCCACCGGGCGCCTGTATCGGTCCCGGGTGATTCGGTAGAGCCCCCCCAGGAACTCCTCATATGAATCGGTCACCGGCCCCGTGTAATTGCGACGGCTTATTTTGGGAACAGCCTCGGGCCTGATGCCCAGACCACAAGCCGAAGCCTTGTCCAACAACCACCTGAGGGCCACATTGGACAGTGCATGGCTCTTGTAGCCGCCGCCAACATTGGCGTGGGCACCAACAAACCACTTTTGCTCCATCACCTGGTTGGGTTTTTCCCGTGGATCCCACATGGTGGCCAGGTAATTCTCCCGGTGTTCGTCCGTGGCCAGCGCATGATAGGCGTGACTCACGATACTGCTCAGTTCAGTGTCATGAAATTCGTAAAACCGCCGATTGAACCAGTCGAAGGAATTTACCGGGATACCTAGAGCACCCACTGTATCCCACACCCCGACAAACTGTATCCTGACCGGCCTCGAGTAGCGAGCCCGGAACATTTGGGCCGCGGGCGTGTCGGCGCCGTCGTCCCGGGCCCGGTACAGTTGATACGCCTCCCCTATTACCTCGGCCCGCCGGCGCTTGTCGCCCACGGAGCGTTTCACCAGCCCACAGTTGCGGATCATGCCAACCAGGCTGCGCGCCGTGTAGGCTCCCCGGGAAAATCCGGTGATGAAAATTTCGTCGCCGTCACTGTAGTTGTCCACCAACCAGGAGTATCCCTGGCGTATGTTTTTCGACAGCCCCACGCCAAATAAGCCGCCGGACAGCTTGTTGTACCAGCGCGTGCCCACGCCCTTGTCGTACCATTTCAGCTGCTCGCGCCCATCGGTCGTGGTTTTGGCACAGGCCTCGAAGAGCAGGCGCACATTGGTATTGGTACTCCCTTCAATATCGGTATTGTTGTCCGGCGTATTCCAGGTACCGTCAAAACAGATCAACAAATTCTTGCCCATAGTGCTGCCCCTCTCATCATTTTCGCGGTCAATTTATGCCACCAATTTACTGCATAGGTATAGATCAAACGAGAGCATATTCAAAACGGCCGCCGGCGCGGCGGCCCCTGCCACGTTGCTGTCCCGATTTGCCCCATGCCCCGGTTGCCGTGAAGGGCATTAGGGGCTATGTTTCCACCACCCACTGCCCGACACGGCATGGCCTGGCTGCTGAACGCGCCTGTGGACCACCTCATGTCAAAAGCTGGCACCAACACACCCGGAGTATAAGCCGTGAGCGATATCTACTACCTACCCGCAGTTGAACTCGCCCGGAAAATTGCCCGGGGGGAGATAAGTTCCCTGGAACTCACCGAAGGCTATATCGATCGAATCGCAACCCTGGATGAACGCATCAACGCCGTGCCGGTGCGCACTTTCGAGAGAGCCATAAGCGATGCAAGGCGCGCCGACGAGGCCAGGGCCAGGGGACAGTCCCTGGGGCCTCTCCACGGCGTGCCGATGACCATCAAGGAGTCCTACGTCATGGCGGGAACACCCGCCACCTGGGGCCTGGAAGCCTTCAGGCATAACGTGGCCAGCGAAGATGGCCTGGCCGTGCAGCGGTTTCGGGATGCCGGTGCCCACTTTCTCGGCAAAACCAATGTCCCGGCCGACCTCGCGGACTTCCAGAGCTACAACACGATTTACGGTACTACCAATAACCCTCGCGACCTGGACCGAACCCCGGGAGGCTCATCGGGTGGCAGCGCGGCGGCGATCGCCGCCGGCATGACCGCGCTCGAGGCCGGTTCAGACATCGGCGGCTCGATCAGGAACCCGGCGCACTTCAACGGGGTGTTCGGTCACAAACCCACCTGGGGAGTGGTACCGCAATCAGGCCACGAACTGATTGCCGGTGCGCCGGATTCGGACCTCTCGGTATGCGGCCCCATTGCCAGAGATGCCCGGGACCTCAAGCTCGCACTGTCCGTAATGAGCGGGCCCACCGCACGCGAGGCGATTGGCTGGAAGCTGGACCTGCCCGCCGCGGATATCACCTCCCTCGGTGATTTTCGCGTTGCGGTATGGCACACGGATGAACTCGCGCCGGTGTCATCAGCAACAGCCGCCAGGGTACAAATGGTCGCTGATTGCCTGGCTGCCAAAGGGGCTGTGGTGTCGGACACTGCACGCCCGGATATCGATTTTCGCAAGGCCCACGATACCTACCAGTCACTACTATCGGCTGTCATGTCCAGTGCTCAGCCCAGCGAATATATTGAAAGACTGAAGAGCGAGGTCAAGGCCCTGAGAAAGGACGATGTATCGCCAGAAGCAGTAAATGCCCGGGCGGCAATTATGATGCATCGCGACTGGCTGCGGCTGAACTTCAAGAGAGAAAAACTCAGGTTGGCATGGGATGCCTTTTTCTCGCAGTGGGACATCCTCATCTGCCCCCAGATGGCGACCTCCGCATTTCCACACGACCACCGGCCCATGCGAGAGCGCGTGCTCGAGGTCGATGGAGTCGACAGGCCCTATTTCGAGCAGCTTTTCTGGTCGGGGATTGTTACTGCCCCGCTGCTGCCCAGCACGGTATTCCCAACCGGCCTGGACCAGCATGGTTTGCCCATAGGGCTGCAGGCAGTCAGCGGCCCCTATCGCGACTACCGCTGCATTGAGTTTGCCAGGCTGATTGTCGAGGAAACCGGTGGCTTTGAGCCGCCTGTGTACAGCTGGTAGCCCGGCCTGGCCTCGCCACGTGCGGGAAAGCTGCCACGCCTACGATAAGGAGAACACTTATGGAATACCGGAAACCTGCACAGGCCCGGGAGTTGCCGGGCCTGCGTATTGCGCTGACTATCGGGCTGCCGGCTCCCTGGAGCATGGCTGCGCGCTTTATGTTCGACGTGAAGCAAATCCCCTATGTACCCGTTGAGCAACTTCCCGGGCAGCCCAATGAAGAACTGCTTGCCTGGACCGGTCATCGCAATGCGCCGGTAGTGGTACTGAACGATGAGCCGCCGCGCACGAACTGGGCGGATATTATCGAACTCGCCGAGCGGATCAATCCTGAACCGGCCCTGGTTCCGGAGGACCCGGAGGACCGGATACGGATGTTCGGCCTGGCCAACGAGATCTGTGGCGCCGGCGGTCTCACCTGGACCGCCCGTCACCTGATGCTGGCGCCGGGCCTCAAATCGGACAATGCGGCCGTGCTTGCCAGCAGCCGGACCATGGCCAGGGCCTATGGTTACAGCGACGCGGCCGCGGCAGCGGCACCGCGGCGCGTTGCCCAGATTCTGGGCATCCTCGAAAGCCAGTTGCAACAGCAGGAGGCCAGGGGCAGCCAGTACTTCATCGGTGACGGGCTGACCGCTGTGGACCTGATCTGGGCCAGTTTTTCCAACACCCTGCACCCACTGCCGGAGGAAGTAAACCCCATGGATGCGGGCATGCGCAAGGTATACCAGCGTACCGGTGACGCTTTCAAGCCGCCGGAGATTCTCTTCACCCAGCGCGACTACATCTATGAACAACACCTGTCACTGCCGCTGGATTTTTGACTCTTCAGGAAGGGCGGTATATCCCGGCAAACAGCTGCCGACTGCAGGCGGCCACCGGGTTCCTTACAGCCGCAAGGTGCGGTTTGTCAGAAGCTGCCGCTGAAAGCCAGCCCCACGTAGCGCGGTTTTGCGCGCCTGGCCACTTCGCCCGCGCCCACGTCCTGCTTGAAGATCAGCACGTTTTCGTCGAACACGTTGCGCACGATAAGATCGATCTGCCAGTTCTGGTCCGGCTCGATATAGCTCAATTGCGCGGTACTGCGAAAGAAATCCTGCTGCCGATCCTGCCGGGTATTCTGGGCCGTGAAGTATATGTCCCCCATGTATTCGGTGCGCCACAGCAGGGCCGCGCTGCCCCAGCTGAAACGGGGGCTCGAGTAGTTGAGGCTCAGGTAGCCGCTGTTTTGCGGGGTGAGGATAGTCCGGTTGCCGTTGAGGTTGCCCGTATCGGTCTCGAAATCCCGAAACTCGGCATGAGTATAGGCATAGCCGAGCTGGAGCTGCCAGCTGGGAGTCAGCAGCGCCTGTAGCGTGCTCTCTACCCCGTATCCGCGCACCCCGTTGGTGTTGACCGTGCGCGCCAGACCATTCTCGATCACCTGTATCTGGTAGTCGTCGACCTGGTAGCCGTAACCCCCTATCTGGTAGCTCAGTTGCTCGCCCCAGGCGCTACCGCGCAAGCCGAGTTCCGCGGACAGGGCCTGCTCCGGGTCGAACACCGACAGTTCGGGTGTCGCCGCGGGCTCGAAGCCGCCTGCCTTGTAGCCCTTGCTGACAGAGGCATAGGCGTTGCTCTGCTCCCCCAGCAGGTAGTTGAGTGCCAGCCGGGCCTCCCAGTCATGCCAGTTCTCGCCTATGTGCTCCCAGCCCCCGGTTGCATACCCCAGCAGGTTACCGGCGGGATTCAGCGGCGCCGAGTTCAATGCGTTCAGGGCTGTGGAGACACTGTCCACCGGCGCCGAGCGATACTTGAAATCCTTGTCGTCGGCGCTGTAGCGCAGCCCGGCGGTAACGCTCAGCCGCGGGTCCAGCGACCAGGTGACATCGCCGTAGATGCCGTAACTCAGGTAATCCCCCGCCTGATAGGACAGCTCTTCAACGCTCTGCTGGCAGCTGCCGAACAGAATGTCGGAAGTGGCGTCGCAGAGCTCGAAGTCCGGGAACGGCAAACCGAAATCGGCAGGGGATACCGGGCGACCAGAGAGGATGTTGATGTCTGAATAGGCCAGTTGGACCGTGGTACTCACTTTCTCGCTGAAAACAATCCCCCCGGCGACCCAGTCGAAATGTTCGCGCCTCCCGGTAAAGCGGAACTCCTGGCTCAGGGTCTCGCTCTTGCGATTGATGAAGCCGGCGGTGGTGAGAAATTCGGCACTGCCATCGACATCGAACAGGTTGGGGCTGTTGTTATTGTGGTAGGCGGTTACCGACAGCAGCGAGAAAGGCGCAGCGGGCTGCCACAGTACCCGCAGCTGGCCATTGGCGTTACTGACGTCGTCATAGGTGGGCGTATCCAGCGCCAGCCTGTCGTCAAACGGATCCGGGGGCACGCCCCCGGCGGCAGCCAGTGACGGCACCAGGGTCTCGTAACCCAGGCCATTGGTATTAGTGCGCTGATAACCGTAGCTTAAGGTCGCGTCAAAAGCTCCGAGTATCGAACGCAGGGCGAGGCGGCCGCCCAGGCTCTCCTCGTCGCCGATGTTAACACCCAGCCAGCGGTTATCCAGGTCACCGTCATTGCGGTAACTGAATCCACTGGCCCGCAACATCAGGCGCTCACCCAGCAACGGCTGGTTGACAGTGAGCCGGGCGCCGCGATCGTTATCCTCGCCGGCTTCCACTGCATAGTTGCCCTCGAACTGTTCCACCGGCTGGTTGTTGTAGATCACGATAGCGCCCGCGGTGGCGTTGCGGCCAAACAGGGTTCCCTGGGGGCCCCGCAACACCTCCACCCGGTTCACGTCGACCATGGTCAGGGAAGTACTGTTGATGCGGCCGACATAGCTGTCGTCGACTATGACGGCAACGCTGGCCTCGCCACCGATGCCAAAGCTGTTGGTGCTGATGCCCCGGATAGCGTAAATGGGTGTGCTGATACCCTGCTCCCAACCACTCAGCCCGGGAGCCAGGACGGTGAAATCCTCGATGCGCTGCATACCCTGGTGTTGCAGTTCCTCACCATTTAGCACGGTGATACTGATCGGCACGTCGGTCAGGGACTCCTCCCGGTGCTGGGCTTTCACCAGGACTTCCTCCAGCGCCTGGGTGGCAGTGGCGACAACCAGCGTCGCGAAACCGAATAATAACTTGTGCAAGATGATAGAGCCCACTTTGTTCCGGGAGCGGATCATGCCACAAACGCACGCGTCCTCCCGGGCAATGTGCTCGATGACGTGGGGCTCCGGGTAGTCCCAGCCAGGATCTACTGAAACCATACTAGACGCTCTCGTTATTACTGGATTGCCTATTGTCCTACGATAAAGATATCAGCTTGGGCGGCCTCTCCCCTGCAGCTCCAGCCCACTGCGGGCCTGGGATGCCACGATCAGGGCGGGGTGGGTGTAGATGAGTCTCATACCGGCCCTGGCTACAAGGCAGGCAAGCCGGCCACGATTGACGCCGGCTTGCGCCAGCCGGGCCGACTATTCGCCATCATCACAGTCGACATAGTTCTCCTGTTGAAATCGCGGTGTGCAGATCGCCAGAAACACCAGCTCGTCCTTGCCCACGCTGCGGATCCGCTGCCGGACTCCGGGCGGGATCGATACCACGTCACCGGTGGACACTTGCGTCCCCGGCAGTTCACCCGTCTCAACCACCCCGGTACCTGACACGATGACATAGCGTTCAGTGGTTCCCCGCAGGTAGTGCCAGCGTGTTAACTTGCCGGGTTCGACCCTGGCCCGGGCGATGGAAACCGCAGGATCACCGGAGTCATTGGACAGCTCATTGATGAAACAGCCTTCCTCGAAGAAATATTCCCGCCCCGGTTGATAGACCTTTATTTCGCCCTGCTCACTCATTGCCGCTCCTGCCCGCAATTACCGGGCCGCTTTCCCTCGATGGGTGAGCATTACTCTGCAACCTTAGTCCGCGTACCGGGCAAAGCAGGGCACCTCGTCCCCCGAACAGGACCAGGACGCTTTTGAGTCCTGAAATATGCGGGCCTGTGGTTTTATGTTGGGTTCATCATCAAGGGTGCCCGCCGGGACGAAGACCTGCCCGGAATCACCCATTTCCCTCGGCAGTGGCCCGCCGCAGTGCATGCAGAAGGTACGCGCGAAGCGCTGTGCATCGGGGAGTTTGTAGGTCTTTACATGGTCCAGCTCACCGGTACAGGTGAGCTTGCCATTGCTTATAAACACATTGCTGGCATGGCCGGCACCGGTAGATTTTCGACAGCGCGAACAGTGGCAGTGGTAGAAGCGCACAGGCTCGCCGGTAACCACGAATTGCACTGCGCCGCACAGGCAGGATCCTTTCAAAGTTTGCTCGGTCATGGACTATTTCCTCTTTCGAATATGCACCAACCGGAAAAATTAAATGAACCGGCAATCAGGCAGTTAGCGGGTCCCGCTGCCAGAGTTGGGCGCGCCACAGCTCGGCGTAATTCCCGTTCGTCTCGAGCAGGGCCTGGTGGCTGCCCCGTTCGACGATATGCCCATGCTGCAGCACCAGGATTATATCAGCATCGACATCGGTGGACAGGTGGTGGTCGATCACCAGGTCGGTGTGGTCCCTGGCGTTTTTCCGCACGAATTTGTTGTCCTGGCGCTGGACGTGCAGCGCCAGGATTTGCTCCCGCCACAGGAACTGCAAACGGCACTGGATGAATTGCCCTGACGGCTTTGGACCCGCGCCGGCTTCGTCAACGCCAAGCCATGTCTGTTTATCAGCGAGAAAATCTATCATATCCCGTCGCTGCGCAATGTGGTGTTGGCCGTGCCCTATCTGGGCATGGGCCCTGACCGGGCGCATAATAGTCCCAATTTACGGAGTGCCCCGCATGCGCCTCACTCGCGAACGCCCCCCGGAGGGGGGACGAATGCAGCCGGGGCCGGATGGAGAATAGTTGTGAAAAAGCATGAGCCACTCTGGCTGGAAGACCTGCCACAAGCGTTCAAGAACTATCGCGCGGGCCGTGAGGTGGATGAAGTCGAGTGCATTGTTCCGGATCTTGCCGGTATGTCCCGCGGCAAGGCCATGCCCCTGAATAAATTCGCCCCGGATCACGAGACCTACCTGCCGATTTCGATCTTTTACCAGACGATCACAGGCAGGGATGTGGAGATCGATATCGCCAACCAGTGGGCGGAGGGGGATATTGTGCTAAAGGCCGACATGTCCACCGCCAAGGCCGTGCCCTGGGCCAAAGAACCCACCCTGCAGGTCATTCACGATCTGTACAATCGCGACGGCAGCCCCGTCAGCGTCGCCCCACGCAACGTGTTGAAACGGCTGTTAGACCTCTATGCCCAACAGGGTTGGAAGCCCGTTGTCGCCCCCGAGTTGGAGTTCTATTTGACCCGACCCAACCTTGACCCGAACGAACCGATCGAGCCCCCGATTGGCCGCACGGGGCGCCGGGGCACGGGCAACCAGTCCTACTCCATGTCCGCCGTGGACGAATACGGGCCCGTCATCGATACCATTTACCGCTACGCCCAGGACGCCGGGCTGACCATCGATACCGTCATCCAGGAGGACGGGGCCGGCCAGGTGGAGATCAACCTGACCCACGGTGACCCGGTGCTGCTGGCCGACCAGGTGTTCTACTTCAAGCGCATCATCCGTGAAGCTGCACTCAACCACGGCATGTTTGCCACCTTCATGGCCAAGCCCATGCGCGACCAGCCCGGCTCAGCCATGCATATACACCAGAGCGTAATCGACCTGGCCACTGGCAGGAATATCTTCAGTAACAGTCATGGGCAGGCCAGCAAGCACTTCATGCATTACATCGGCGGCAGCCAGAAATACCTGCCTCAGGCGCTGCCGCTCATGGCGCCCTATGTCAACAGTTACCGGCGCTTCGAAATCAGCACCAACTCCAGCGCGCCGACCAACTTCGCCTGGGGCTTTGACAACAGGGCAACCGGCCTGCGGGTGCCGAACTCGGGGGCACAGGACCGGCGCCTGGAAAACCGGGTGGTTGGTGTGGACAGCAACCCCTACCTGGCAATAGCGGTCAGCCTGGCCTGTGGCTACCTGGGTATGCTCGGCAAAATCAAACCCGGAAAGCCAGCTGCCGGTGAAGTGGAGGGCGTCGATTACGCCATTCCTACCACCATTGATGAAGCGCTTACCCTGTTCGAGAAGGCCGAAGCGGTACATGGGGTAATGGGCGCCGATTTCTGCATGGTTTACAGTGCAGTGAAGCGCGAAGAAATGCGCCAGTTTCATCGGGAGATCAGCCCCTGGGAGCGCGAACACCTGTTGTTGAATGTCTAGCGTCACTGCCCGATCAGGCATCCTCACCCGGCGGTGTCAGCAATGTCGCAGACCTTCCCGGCCCGCTGCTGGCCGCTGTGGTTACCGATTCGCCGGGGACGACCGGCAGGGCCTAGTTGAGTGCGACGTTAATGGCCCACATGCCCGAGATCACGACGCCAAAGGAGCCGATAGTCGCTACCGAAGCCGCAATCACGCCGCCCATCGGGTCTTGCATCCAGTGACCAAGACGCTGGAGCCTTGTCATGGGGATTGCCTGCGCGGTATCCCGCTGCGTTTGATCTTGCCTGGTTTCCATGCTGTGCACTCTCTCTACTCGGTGATCAGGGTGAGTTTCAATTGGTGCACTATAGAGACTTCGACTGTTCGAACAAGACGGTATATATTGAGACAATCATCGTTTAAACCTTAGGTCGGCTTTACCGGGGTCGCGGCGGTGGGGGCGCAAGTGGCGTGGCTTCAGTTGTCCTGGATGACCGCCGGCGAGTCCCGCTGCCTGAGCTGGGCGCGCCACAGTTCGGCGTATTTCCCGTTCGTCTCGAGCAGGGCCTGGTGGCTGCCCTGTTCCACGACACGCCCATGCTGCAGCACCAGGATTAAATCAGCATCGACAACGGTGGACAGGCGGTGGGCGATCACCAGGCTGGTGTGGTCCCTGGCAATCTCCCGCAGGGCGGCAAGAATGACCTGCTCGGACTTGCTGTCCAGCGAGGAGGTGGCTTCATCAAATACCATGATGGGCGGGCGTTTGAGAATGGCACGGGCAATCGACACCCGCTGCTTCTCACCACCCGAGAGCTTGAGGCCGCGCTCCCCGACCCGGGTATCCGCGCCTTTGGGCAGGGAGGTGATAAAGTTATCCAGGTGTGCCAGTCGGATCGCCTCCCACACCTGGGTATCCGTTGCGTCGGGATTACCGTAACGCACGTTCTCTAGAATGCTGTCGTTAAACAGCACGGTATCCTGGGGGACGATACCGATGGACTTGCGCAGGGATGCCTGGCTGACCCGGGAAATGTCCTGCCCGTCGATATGGATGCTCCCGGAGTCCGGATCGTAAAAGCGGAACAATAGTTTAACCAGGGTCGATTTACCCGCGCCGCTGGCACCGACCACGGCTACTTTCTGCCCGGCTCCGATGCTGAAACTGACATCATCCAGGATGCTCCGGGCGGGGTCGTAGGCGAAGCTCACCCGGTCAAAGCTGACTTCCCCGCGCGTTACCAGCAGGGCGGGCGCGCCCGGCGTATCGACGATGGTCGGTTTTACCGCCAGCAACTCGAACATCTTCTCGATATTGGCCAGCGAGCCCTTGATCTCCCGAAACACGAAACCGAGAAACCCCAGGGGCATGAAGAGCTGGATCATGAACTGGTTGATGAGGATAAAATCGCCGAGGCTGATATCGTTGTTGCTGACCTGCCAGGCCGCCAGGCCGATCATGGCGGTCTGGGACATGGCAATGATCAGCGCCTGGCCGCCGTTCAGTCCGAACAGGGACAGGCGGTTCCGGCGCCGCGCCTGTTCCCACTTGCGCAGTTCCGAGTCATAGCGCTGCGCCTCGAACTCCTCATTGGTGAAGTACTTCACGGTCTCGAAATTGAGCAGGCTGTCCACCGCCCGGGTGTTGCTGGCAGAGTCCGCCTCGTTCATTTCCCGCACGAACTGGGTGCGCCACTCGGTGGCCCGCAGCGAAAACAGCCCGTAGGCGGCAACGGACACGAGGGTAATGACGGCGAAGCTGATGCCGTAGTTGAACAGCAGGATCCCCACCACCATGGCGATCTCGAACAGGGTCGGCACGATATTGAACACAAAGAAGCGCATCAGGAAACTGATGCCGGTGGTTCCGCGTTCTATATCACGGGCCAGGCCGCCGGTGCGGCGATTGAGATGAAATTCCAGGTCCAGGGCATGAACATGGCGGAACACCTGCAAGCCAATCCTGCGCATGGCCCGCTCCGTGACCCGGCCAAATACCGTGTCGCGCAATTCACCAAAGAACACATTGGCAAAGCGAGCGCCACCATAGGCCACCACCAGGCCAAACAGCACGGTGGGTGCCAGTGCCTGCACGTTGCGGCCATCGAGTGCATCGACCAGGTCTTTGAGCAGGAAGGGAATGACCAGGATCGCACCCTTGGCCAGCAACAGGCAAAGCAGGGCGAACAACACCCGCGACCGGGATTCCCGCAAGTAGGGAAGCAGGTGCGACACGATGCGCCAGTTGATCCGGTGGTCGGGGTCTGGCTCAAAGTTTCCATGGCGCATCAAGGCATTATGTCAGCCTTCCACTCCCGGGGTAAGCTGCTTCCACAATTATCACGCCCGCCGGCTGGCCCGCAGCCCCGCGGGCCGCGAATACCCGCTGCTGCCCGGCAGGCTCAACGCCGGCGACCGGCAACCCTGAGCAGTTCCGCCCGCACCCACTGCCTGGTGGGGTCGAGGTGGGTGGTGTTACTCCAGACCGATATGACCTCGAAGCCGGCTACCTGCAGGGGCGGCTCGGCGATGCTGAGTCGATCCAGAAACTGGGTCGACAGTCGCTCCGGGATCAGGGCAATGTAGTCACTGGTCGCGACCACCTCAATCAGCGTGAAGAAGCTCGAGACGGACAGCGACACCCTGCGACTCAGGCCCAGCTGTTTCAGGGCGTCATCGGTGGGCCCCCGGAACTGTCCCGCGGTGGGCGATACGATCGCGTGTTCCATGGCCAGGAAGGCCTTCATGGCCAGCTTTTTGCCGCTCAATGGGTGATCCCTGCGCATGGCCACCACATAGCGCTCGGTATACAGCAACTGACTGCGCAGCCTGGCATCGGAAAACTCGGGGATGGTTACCGCAATGTCTATGGCGCCCTTTTCCATCATCGGGACGATGTCGGCTATCTCCGCCTGGCGCACGGCGAACTTCAGTAGCGGCGCTTTGCCGCGCATCTCCAACAGCGCCGGTGCCAGTAATGTGTACTGCATGTAGTCGTTGGAGCTCAATATCACCGTCTGGTCGCAGGTCTGCGGATCGAAGCTGCCCGGCGCAAGAATCGCATCCACCGAGCTGAAGATCTGCCTGAGCTCCGGCTCCAGCGCCAGGGCGCGGCTCGTGGGCAGCAGCCCGTGGCGTGTGCGGGTAAACAGCGGGTCGTGCAGCAGCGCCCGCAGCTTGGCCAGCATATTGCTGACGGTGGGTTGGGTGAGGTGCATACGCGCCGCACTGCGGGAGACATTGCGCTCCTCCAGCAGGATGAGCAGGGCGTACAGCAGGTTGAGGTCGATCTTTCTTATATTCACTGATTCTATATCTTGTATTAATAAATAGTGATTAGAACTATATCCTATTAGAGGCTAGTCTTGCTGGCAACAATCGAGCTGGCACCAGAAGGATCGGGAGATGACACAACACATGCAGCAGGTAGAGGCCTTCGCCGGCCAGGTGGTAACAGACGTCGCCGCAACACTGTCAGGGGTGATGACGAATGTCGGCCACAAGCTGGGCCTTTATAAAGGTTCATCGCGCATTACCGGGGAAGGCCGCACGGATCTTTAAGAAGAAGTAATCAATATCCCGGTATCCGTAGGCCATCCGCTTGATCACTTTTATTTTGTTGTTGATACCCTCCAGCACACTCGTGTGGAGGGGATGTTCTGCATGTGCCACGATGCCATTCAGGTAGGGCTTCAGCACCTTGGCAAAGTGCTGTAACGGCTTGATCCCGCTCTCCAGGGCCATGCTGTACCAGCGGTTCCAGCGCCGCATGGCAGCCCTTCTGGTCGGGGCGCGCCAAAGCTCCTTGAGTTGCTGCTTCATCAGGTAGACTGTCATCAGGGGCTGGTTGGCCTGTAGCAATTCGTCCAGTTTGCTGGACTGCTCGTCCGTCAGGTTGGCCGGGTTCTTCAGCAGCAACCAGCGGCCTCGTTTCACCACCTTCCTGGCCGGCCGGTCCTGTCGCAACTCGTTGGCCCTGTCGACCCTGACGCGGTCGATGACTTCCCGACCATATTTGGAGATGACATGGTAGAGGTCATAGACCACCTCAGCCTGCGGGCAGTGCATCTGCACCTCCAGATCGAAGGCGGTATTCATATCCATGGCTACGGCCTCAATCTGCTGGCGGTAGTCACCCAGTTCCTCAAAGAATGGCCGGATCTCGGTCCGGCTACGGCCAATACCGATCCACAGGACCTCCAGGGTGTCGGCATCGGCGACGACGGTGGCGTAACGGTGCCCCTTGAACAGCGCGAATTCATCCATCAGCAGGCGCTTTACCTGGGACCAGTCTGGTGGCTGTACCTCGCGAGCCAGCCTGGCCTTGTCCAGACGCCTGATGGTGTGCCAGTGGAGCTGTGTCAGCTCGGCAATGTGCTTGATCGGCAGGTTGAGGCGGCAGAGTGCCTCGACGTGACTGACCAGCCGGGTTGTTATCCTGGCATGTTTATCTAACCAACTGATATTGCGGGCTTTTACTCCGCAGCATGGACAAACCACCCGAGCGACCGGGACGATCAACGTGGTTTGGTAACCGAGCAGATCCCGATCCCTGATACGCCGATGGGTGACGTCATGGACGCTGGAGCAGGATCGCTGGCACTGGCTACAGGCCAGATCATGGCCGGGATGTGGCATCAGTTGCAAAGTCATGTGGTTGCCCTGAACGTCGAAGCGATCGACCTCAAAGCCTTCCCACAGGAAGCAATCGAGAGGAGAATGGATAACCATAAAGCGGTGTCTTGGTTGTTTTAGTTGAAGCTTCGCAACTCCAACTTTACTCCAATTCACCGCTTTTCTAATTCTGGCTCCCCGCTAATCTGCGAAGAACCTTTATAAAGCCATGGCAGGGGCCGGCCCCCTGTCCTCCGGCGCGCTGGCCGCTCGCGCGCAAACCGACGAGCGCTACACCAGGGAATGGCTGAACAACCAGGTGGCCGGTGGCTACGTGAATTACGATGCCCAGTCCGGTTACTACCAGCTGCCCGACCACCATGTGCCGGTGCTGGCAGATGAGGACAGCCCGGTATTCCTGGTGCCCGCGCTGGAGGTGGCCGCCTCACTGTGGATGGACGAGGACAAAATCATGGCGGTGTTCAGGTCGGGTGAAGGGATTGCCTGGGACGAGCATCATCACAGGTTGTTCTGCGGCAGCGAAGCGCTATTTCGCCCGGGCTATCGCGCCAACCTCATACCCCAGTGGCTGCAATCGCTGGACGGCGTGACGGACAAACTCGCACGGGGCGCCAGGGTGGCCGATATTGGCTGCGGTCACGGCGCCTCCACCATTGTGATGGCAAAGGCTTTCGCCAGGTCCCGATTTTTCGGTTTCGACAGTCACGGCGACTCCATCCTCACCGCGCGGGAACGGGCTAGAGAGGCCCAATGCGCCGCCAATATCGAGTTTGTGGTGGCCGCCGCCGACAGCTACAGTGAAACCGACTTCGACCTGATCTGCTTCATGGACTGCCTGCACGATATGGGAGATCCTGTGGGGGCGGCCAGGACAGCAAGGTCGGCGCTGAAGGCAGATGGCAGCCTGTTATTGGTGGAGCCCGCGGCCAGGGATTGTGTCAGCGATAACATCAATCCGGTCAGTCGTATGTATTATGCGGCCTCCACGGCGGTCTGCACGCCCTGCTCCAAATCGCAGCAGGTCGGTTTGGCACTGGGAGCCCAGGCCGGACCGCGTCGGCTCGGTGAGATCCTCGCCGAAGCGGGCTTTGAAAATGTGCGAACAGTGGCGGAAACGCCGTTTAATATTGTGCTGGAAGCAAAGGTGCACTGATGAACGCGAGTCCGAACATGGCGGGGTCACAGTTGGCAGAGGGAGGCTGCGCCTGCGGCGCTGTTCGCTACCGCGTGCTGGGCCCGCCGCTGATCGTGCATTGCTGCCACTGCAGCTGGTGCCAGCGCGAAACCGGCTCCGCCTTCGTGCTCAACGCCCTGATCGAAAGTGACCGCGTGCAGTTGCAGGCGGGAAGCGTCGAGTTGGTGGACACTCCCAGCGCCAGCGGCGCCGGGCAGCAGATTGCTCGCTGCGCTCGCTGCCGGATAGCACTGTGGAGCCACTATGCGTTCGCGGGCATTGGCGAGCAGGTGAAATTCGTGAGGGTGGGCACCCTGGATGAGCCGGCGCAGCTGCCACCGGATGTACACATTTTTACCAGTTCGAAATTACCCTGGCTCGAACTGGCAGGAAGCGCCGCGGTTTTGCCCGAGTACTATCGCAAGAAAGACGTCTGGTCCGAGGCCAGCCTGGCGCGCCTGCAGGCACTGCTGGGCTAAGCGCTTTTCGCTATACCCTGCGCAAATCGCAGCTAGATATAACCCGCCAGCAGCTGCTGCGTTGCTGCCCATAGCTGCGCCGCCATCGCCTCGTCGGACATATGGTTCGGGCCTTCGATCAGGACCGGGTTACAGTCTTCGAAATAGGCGCCGGTGACCCCTTGCAACGCCGGCGCGGTGGCCACATAGGTCTGGGTAGCCGCGCCCTGTTCGACGGTTTTCGCGAACAGGTTCTGGGCCGACGTATACAGGAATCTCACCACACCCTCGGCATTGCGTCCGATATTGGTTTTCACGAACCCGGGGTGAACGGCATTTGAAGTGGTTATCGAGGGATCGAGACGGCGGGACAGTTGCAGGGAGTACAGGGCATTGGCGAGCTTGGAGCGACCATAGGCCTCGCCGGCATCGTAGTCGCGCTCGCCCCGTAAGTTGTCAAAATCGATGCCCACCGCCGGTGCTGCCCGGTAACCCTGCTGCGACGCCACGTGGACGATCCGGCTGCCCGGCCTGCGCGCCAGCTCGTCGAGCAGCTTTTCCGTCAGGACCACGTGCCCCAGGTAGTTGACCACGAAGATCTTCTCGATGCCGTTGATCAGGGCGAATTCGGTGAAGCTGCCTATGCCGGCATTGAGAATCAACATATCGAGACCCGTGCCCATTCCGGCGACTGTCTCGGCGCAAGTTGCCGCCGACTGGAAATCAGCCAATTCCAGGGCCACAGGCGTGGTGTTGCCGGCAACACTGGCGCAGGCCAGGCGCGCTTTTTCCAGGGTGCGGCCAGTACCGATCACGTGGGCACCGCGCAGGGCGAGCACGCGCATGCACTCGTAGCCAATGCCGGAGTTGCAGCCGGTTACCAGGGCCGTTTTGCCACTGAGGTCCAGCCCCTCGGTAACCTGTTCAGCGGTGGAGTCGGCACCAAAAGGGCCGACCGGCAGGCTGCGATCTATGCTGAGCGTGTGGTCACTTCCGCAACCGCCGACCAGGGGGGCGGCGAGCAGGGCTGTCGAGCCGAGGAACTGGCGGCGATTCATTCGGAGTGCTCTCACGGTCAATGCAGTATCGGCAGGGGTCCGGAGCCTGTCAAATTCAGTCTGCCGGGACCGCAGCAGGCTGCCGGCGGGCTCCGTACTCCGAGCGAATCAACAGGTCGTGATAGTTGTGGCGGTCTATCGTGGCCCGATCCGAGCGATCACTGACGGACACCGACCAGGTCACTGCCAGCGCCAGTGGCAGGGTAAACAGCGCCGGATAATCATAGGGAAACAGGGCCTGCTCGTAACCCAGCACCGACACCCAGACCTGGGGGCCGACGACAATCAAAATCACCGAGGAAAGCAGCCCCACCGCGCCGCCCGCAATGGCACCGCGGGTGGTCAACCCGGGCCAGAACAGGGACAGGAACAGGATCGGAAAATTTACCGAAGCCGCCACCACCATGGGCATGGTGCCGATAAACGCCACATTCTCGTTCTCGAACATGATCCCCAGCACGATGGCTATGACACCGATCACCAGGGTGGTGACGCGGGTCAGTGCCAGCTCCGTGCCTGCATCCGGATTACCCTTGCGAATAACCTCGGCATAGATATCGTGGGAGATCGCGGCGGCGCCCGACACGGTGAGGCCGGCGACAACCGCCAGAATGGTGGCAAAACTCACCGCCGACATGAAACCGGTGAGGAAATCACCACCCACGGCACTGGCGAGATGAATAGCCGCCATATTGCTGCCACCAACCAGTTTGCCGTCGGCACCGAAAAAGTCGGGATTTCCATACAGCATGTAAACGGTACCGAAGCCGAGCACGATCATGATCAGGTAGAAATACCCCATGAACAGCGAGGCGTAAAACACCGACTTCCTGGCCTCACGCATATTGGGCACCGTAAACAGGCGCATCAGTATATGGGGCAGCCCCAGCGTCCCGAACATCATCGAAACCAGTATGGTGGCTATCTGCACCGGGTCGTCGAAGAGAATGCCGGAACTGAGTATGGCCTCGCCACGGGGGTGTTTCGTCACCGCGCCCTGCAGCAGGGTATCGAGGCTGAAGCCTGCATGCTTCATGACCAGGAAAGCCATCAGGGTGGCCCCGATAATCAGCAGCACCGCCTTGATAATCTGCACCCAGGTCGTCGCCAGCATGCCGCCGAAAGTGACATAGGCCAGCACCAGTACCGTAACCAGCACTACTGCCAACTGGTAGGGGAGGCCGAACAGCAGCTCGATAAGCTTTCCGGCCCCCACCATCTGCGCGATCAGGTAGAGGATGACCACTATAATCGTCGCCGTTACCGTCACCATGCGAATGGGGTTGCGCTCCAGACGCTGGGAGACGACGTCCACGAAGGTGAAGCTGCCGAGATTGCGGACCCGCTTCGCCAACAGGAACAACATCAGCGGCCAGGCGGAGAACGCGCCCAGCGCCAGCACCAGGCCATCGAAGCCACCGAGGAAAACCAGGCCGGTAATGCCCAGGAAGGAGGCGGCCGACATGAAATCTCCGGCGATGGCGGTGCCATTCTGCAGGCCGGAAATACCGCCACCGGCAGTGTAGAAGTCGCTGCTGCTGCGGGTGCGCCGCGAGGCCCAATAGCTGATGCCAAGGGTCACGGCCACAAACAACAGAAACATCGCTATGGCGGTAATATTGAGTGGCTGGCGCTCCACGGCACCTTCGATAGCGCCCGCGGCGAATACTGTCCCGGGCAGCAGGCACTGGCCAAGACAGAGCAGCGGCAGGCTTAGGCTGGGCCCTCCGCGAGGCATCAGCGCTGCTCCTCCACATCGGGATCATCGTCACTATCAAGGCGCAGGAACACCAGTTCCAGGAGAATAAACAGCACGATCAAGCCCGCAAACATGGCCAGGGAGCCGGTAATCCAGGAACCATGCAGGCGCTCCCTGAGGAAATCTCCCACGGGCAGGTAGTTCAACAGGTAGGCCAGGTAAAAAATCAGCGTAGCAAAGGCAAAAGCCAGCCGCTTCCGTGTCTTGCGCCGCACGGCTTTGAGAATCTCGGTATCAGCCAAGGAACTTTCCCGCTTAATTTTTTATATGGCTGACACGTTATATCCTGGGGGCTGTGCAAATCAAGGGCCGGAGGCCTGGGCCTTCAGCGCCGCCTGCAGTTGCCTCAGGGCCTCGATCTGCTCCGGTGGCAGGGCCACGGACTCGCAGCGCGGGTCGGTGTTCTGGATCGCGTCTATCATGGTGCGCGTGAGGGGGATGGGGTCGCAGCCGTGTCCGGTCTCGCAGATCATATCCCTGCCGGGATCGGCCTTGATATGGCAGGCGAAGCAATTGCCCCCGAATTTATTGACCACGTCCACGAAACCGCGCTTGTTGATGGTGCTCCCTGCGCCGGTCACAGTCAGCTCAAAAAACTCCCAGTCCCCGGTAGCGGGACTGGCGCCCGCATCGAGCTTGACCATGGCCTCGCTGGGTACCAGTTGCACCACCGAGCCGGGTGGATAGGTGCCGGTGCCGGCACTGGCGACCGCGACGGTCTCGTCGAGGTTGCCCAGCAGGTTGCCGACATAAAAGCCGCGCACCGGGGTCATGTCCCGGATACAGGAAAAGCTCGCGTCATCGATCGGCGGTGTGGCCGCGGCGGCCAGGGCGCCGGTAAAGCCGAGTACGGGCAGCAAGGCCAGGGGGTTGAACTTGATCATCGCTAGGTGCCTTTCTTATAGTAGTGAAACAACAGTATCGGACGCTGCAACCCAACAGGCAATACCCGGCGGGATTGCATACGGCCCTAGGGGCTGCTTTTGTTCGCCCATCAGGTAGACTGCGTGCTGGCAAAAGCGCGAAGAGAGCTGGCAATCACAGTGTCCCGAATTACCTTACTGACTACCCTGGCTCTGACCCTGGTCCTGTATGGCTGCGGCGGGGGCGGGGGCGGCTCCGGTCCCGGATCTTCCCCGGCCGTCTCCCAGCCGACCGACAGCAGCGGCGAGGAAAGCCAGCAGCAAAGCGGCGGCCAGGGGAATGAAGACGGTAACGAGGGTAGCAGCAACAATGCGCCCTCCCCTCCCTCTGCTGCGCCCTACACCCTGTTTGAAAGCGGCCAGGTGCGCCCCCTTGCCTGGTCGCCCGACGGCGACCGGTTATTCGTAGCCAATACGCCGGCCAATCGCCTGGACATCTTCAGCTTTGACGGCACCGGGCTGGAACTGGCACACAGCGTCAGCGTGGGGCTGGAGCCGGTGGCCGTGGCCGCCAAAGACAGCGGGGAGGTCTGGGTGGTGAACCACCTGTCCGACTCGGTCAGCGTTGTCGATGTCGGCCCCAAACCCAGGGTGGTCCGGACCCTGCTGGTGGGAGACGAACCCCGCGATATCGTCTTCGCCGGAACCGGGGAACGGCGACTGGCCTTTGTCTCAGCCGCGTTTCGCGGCCAGAATCACCCCGACTTTGACCCTGAGGACCTGACCAGGCCCGGCCTGGGCCGGGCGGACGTCTGGGTCTATGACGCGGACCAACTGGACCCCGGCGATCTCAATGGCGGCCCCCTGACGATTCTCAACCTGTTTACCGATTCACTGCGCGCGCTGGCAGCACTGCCCAATGGTTCCCGGGTGTATGCCGCCTCGTTTCTGTCCGGCAACAGGTCCACCATCCTCGATGCCTTCGCCGTCAGGGGCAGGAAACCGCCACCATCTGCCAATGTGGACGGGATCGCAGCGCCGCAAACCGGCCTGATCGTGAGAAACAGCAATGGCGCCTGGGTGGACGAAGCCGGTACTGACTGGAGTGAGCAGGTCAGGTTCGACCTGCCTGACTACGATGTCTTCGAGATCGACGCCAGCGCCGAGGTGCCGGTGCTGCTGCGACGCGTTTCGGGAGTCGGCACGGTATTGTTCAATATGGCGGTCAACCCGGCGCGCGGGGAGTTGTATGTCAGCAACCTGGAAGCGCGAAACCATGTTCGCTTTGAAGGACAGGGCGCAACGGCGAGCACCGTTCGCGGCCATATTGCCGACACCCGGATCAGCGTCCTCACCAATTCCGGCACACTGCCGGTGGACCTCAACTCCCACGTCGACTTCGAGCGGGAAGAAGGCAGCCCGGTTCCGCCGGCGGAGGCCGCCAAAAGCCTGAGCCAGGTCACCTCCCTCGCGGTCAGTGCCGATGGCGCCACCCTGTACACGGCCGCCTTCGGTTCCGGCAAGCTGGCCTTTCTCGACATAGCGTCGCTGGCCTCCGGAAACTACAGCGCGGACAGTGCCGATCACCTGCAACTGCCCGGGGGCGGCCCCAACGGCCTGGCCCTGCACCCGACGGCACAATTGCTGGCCCTGTATACGCGCTTCGACCATAGCGTGGTGCTGGTGGATACCAAAGGGCGATCGGTAATGTCCAGCCAGCCACTGTACTCGCCGGAACCCGAGCAGATCCGGGCGGGGCGCAGATTTCTCTACGACGCAGCGCTCACCTCGGCCAATGGGGTCAACGCCTGTTCCAGCTGCCATATTTTCGCGGACAACGATGGCCTCGCCTGGGACCTGGGCAACCCCGATGCGCCCATGCAGGCCAATCCCAACGACTTCGTCGCCAACAGCCCGGTAATTACCACCCGCTTTCACCCCATGAAGGGGCCAATGACCACCGAGACCCTGCGCGGCATCGCCGACAGCGGCCCGCAACACTGGCGGGGAGACCGCACCGGGCAGGAACGCGCCGCGACCGAGGCGGGGCTGGAAAGCCAGGCCGCGGCCGCCTTCAAGGAATTCAACAGCGCCTTTGTGGGACTGGTGGGGCGTGAGCGGGAACTCTCCGCCGTGGAAATGCAGCAGTTGACTGATTTCGCCATGGCGTTGACGCCGCCTCCCAACCCGATTCGCAGCCTGGACAACAGCCTGACCAGCGCCCAGCAGGCGGGGCGCGACATCTATTTCAACGTAAACGATATTACCGGCATCGGCAGTTGCAACCACTGCCACGCACTGGACCCGCTACGCAAACAGTTCGGGACCGGCGGCCTGATGTCATTCGAAGGTGGGCGCATCGCGGAAGACTTCAAGGTACCCCAGCTGCGCAACGCCTACAGTAAAGTCGGCATGTTTGGCAGCAGCAGCCCCAACAGCGACGGCCGCTTCATGGGCGACCAGGTGCGCGGTTTCGGGTATTTGCACGACGGGGCTATCGATACGCTGGATCATTTCTTCAGGGATCCGGTATTCAGGTTTCCGGCGCCGGTGGACCAGAACCGGGCGAATGTGGTTCGCTTCGTGATGGCCATGGACAGCAATCTCGCGCCCATCGTCGGGCAGCAGGTCACGCTGGCTGGCAACGAGGCGGTGGCACTCGAACGGGTAGCCCTGCTGGAGCAACGCGCCCTGGTGAAAACACCCCGCCCCGAGTGCCGGCTGGTGGTGACCGGTTTCCTCGAAGGCGCACCCTTGCAGTTGCAAATGACGGGCGACGACACCTACACCGGCGGCGATGGCAGGCGGTACAGCGGCGGAGCCTTGCGCGAGGCTGCAATAGCGGATGGCCAGGAACTGACCTTTACCTGTTATCCGCCGGGTTAGTCACCGGGGCCCGTTAACCCACCTGCAGGCTAATTACAGCTGCGTTCGCCCGGCGGCTGGGTCAGCACCGATTCCAGCAGCAGCGGCTTGTCGGTCATGATGCCGTCCACGCCCAGGTCGATCATGCGCAACATTTCCTCGCAGCTGTTGATGGTCCATACCTGTATCGGCATGTTCACCGCGTGCGCGGCTTCCACCAGCGCGGCCGTGACAATGGGAATGGGATCGTCGCCGGGAATCTGGTCGCCGATCTGGCTCGCGTCCGGCGGAATCTGGGCCGCGATATGCTCGGGCATCGCGGGAAATTCGCCGGTGGACAGAAACAGGGTGAAAGCCGTCAGGCCCTGCCCCAGGGGCATGGAGGTGGGTATACAGGGCGCCAGGGCCTTGAAGCTGCCGTTCACCGTGTCGTCGAAGGAGGCCACGATCAGGTCCTCCAGGCGGCCATAGCTCAGCAGCAGGTCCGCCATCTGTCGCTCGTAATCGCCCTGGCCGTCATCTTCCTTCAACTCCACATTGATCAACTCGTCGGGGAACCGTGCCAGGGCCTCCTCCAGGGTGGGGATCCTGAAGTCCTCGGCGCTGTAACCGGGAGGCGGCACCTTGTCACCGGTGGCGATGCCCCGGAACGTGTAGTCCTCCTCGGGCCTGTCGCGCTGCGTACCTTCACCGGGAATGAACCAGTAAGCCGCATCCAGGGCCTTGACCTCCGCCAGGGTCAGGTCAACGATACGCCCCTCGCCGTTGGTGGTGCGGCCGACCCCCGCCGCGTCGTGCAGGATCACCAGGTGATTGTCCAGGGTCTGGAAGACGTCCATTTCCAGTACGTCGGCGCCGGCCAGAGCGGCCTCGGAGTAAGCATACAGGGTGTTTTCCGGGAAGTCGGTAACGCCGCCCCGGTGGGCGAAGTTCAGGGGGTCGGCACCATTGACAAGCCAGGGATTGGGAACAATGTCGAAGGGCGCGTCGCAGGCGCTATCGTCATTGGCAATGGTGCCGGTGACGGTAGTGCTGGTCGCCGTCGCATTGCCACTGGTGCTGATGCTCAGGGTAAGCGTCTCCCCCGGTTCCTCCTGCGCGTCGCCGATCAGCTCCACGTCGATATAGCCCTCCAGGGACCCCGCCGGGATAGTGATGCTCCCGGCGGTATCGAGGTAGTCCTGCCCGGCGGTAGCGGTGTCGGCACTGGTCTCGTAGCTGACCTCGATATCGCGGCGCTGCGGCTCTGTCAGGGTCACCCGAAAGCGCAGGGTATTCATCTCCCCCGGGGCCCCCTCGGGAGTCGCCGTCGGCACCACGGTGAGCGCGGACGGGGTTGCCTTGGGGCCGTTGGAACCATCCGAGCAGGCCTGTAAAAGTGCCAGGGTCAGCAGAGTTGCTGTTATCGCCTTGAGCTTCATGGGAATGCTGTCCGTCCGTTGTCACAGCCGCAGAGCATACAACAAATGCGTACCCTCTGGATAAGTCTAACCCGAACAACCGGCATGCGGCGCATTGCCCGTCTATACTTCAGCTGGATTTACCGCCGCACGAGATTGTTGCCTTGCATTACTGGATCTTCAAGTCCGAGCCCGACGAATACGGCATCGACCACCTGGCCGCCGAGAACAAGCGCACCGCGCGCTGGGACGGCATCCGCAATTACCAGGCGCGCAACAACCTGCGCGACCATGTCCGGACAGGAGACCGGGTATTGTTCTACCACTCCAGTTGCAAACACACCGGCATCGCCGGCAGCATGGAAGTGGTGACAGCCGCGTACCCCGACCCCGCCCAGTTTGATCCTGCGAGCAAGTATTACGACCCCCGGTCGACACCCGACGAACCGCGCTGGTACTGCGTGGATGTACGCCTGCTGGAGAAATTTCCCGACGTCATCCCCACAAAAGTGCTCAAGGCCGACCCGATGACCGCCGAGCTGAGTATCTTCAAGCAGGGACGCCTTTCCATCGCACCGCTCGCCGTCGCGCAATGGGAGGCGGTGCAGCGCCTGCGGCAGGCGACAAGCTGATAACGCGAGCCCTGCCGCCCGGCGGGCGGGCTGGTCTCGCCCGATGGGCTGCTTTATGCTGGCAAGCAGGAGCTGGTCCGATGCTGGCAATGGAGGGTAGACAGTGGCGGTGAGCCTGGATGCCATGGAAACCCTGGCCGCGGCGATCGCCGTGCTGTTCGTGGGTGCGGCGGTACAGGCGCGAATCGGCTTGCTGCGGGATAACAACATCCCCATCCCGGTAGTTGGCGGCTTACTGTTTGCCGTGCTCACCACGGTTGCCTTCCTGGGTTTCGACTTCCGCATCGGCTTCGATATGGCCCTGAAGGAACCGATGATGCTGGCTTTCTTCACCAGTATCGGCCTGGGCGCCGACTTCCGCCTGCTGGTGCGCGGCGGGCCCAGGCTGCTACTGTTCGGCGCGGTCTGTATCGTCTATCTCATCCTGCAGGATGGCCTGGGCCTGGTGGCCGCCATGGGCATGGACCTGCATCCCCTGGTGGGGCTGCTGGGCGGTTCCATAACACTGTCCGGTGGACACGGTACCGGGGCGGCATACGCCGCCAGGTTTGCCGATGTGCAGAATATCGCCGGGGTAATGGAACTGGCCATGGCCTGTGCGACCTTCGGGCTTATTATCGGGGGCCTGATAGGCGGCCCCGTGGCGGGCCGTCTCATCCGCCTGCACAACCTCGAGGCGGCTTCCAGCCACGAGTACCCGGTTGCCCGCCAGGAAACTGAAACCCACAGCCCGGTGAACAGCGACACCCTGTTGCAGACCCTGTTCATCATACTGGTTTGCCTGATCGGCGGCCTGTTACTGGCAAAGGCCCTGGCCGGCGCGGCATTTACCCTGCCGGGCTTCGTATGGTGCCTGATGATCGGGGTGATGCTGCGCAACCTGGAACACCTGGTGCCCAGCCTCGCGATTCACAGGCCGACCGTTGACATGCTGGGTTCCGTGTCCCTGTCGATCTTTCTCGCCATGGCCCTGATGTCGCTGCGCCTCTGGGAGTTGCTCAGTCTCGCCGGACCATTACTGGTGATGCTGCTCATACAGACAGTGGGTATGGCCCTGTTCGCAAGTCTCGTCACCTTCAGGGTCATGGGCAGCAACTACGACTCGGCTATCATCGCCGGCGGCCACTGCGGGTTCGGCATGGGCGCCACGCCCACCGCGGTCGCGAATATGGAGGCCCTCACCCACCGCTACGGTCCATCGCCCCAGGCCTTCCTGGTGGTGCCCCTGATGGGCGCGTTTTTCATCGACTTCCTCAATGCGCTAGTGATCCAGGGCTACCTGGCGCTGCCGCTGTTCGGGTCATAGCCATGACCGGCGCGGCACGCCTTACAACCATCAGCCTGCTGCTGTTGCTGCTGGCCTGCCTGGCCGGCTGCGACCGCGGCCCCACTGCGGGAAGGCTGGAGCGAGATCTGCAGGAACGCCTGGACAGCCATTTCCAGCAGGACCTGTTCTCGGTAGAAAAATTTCACCGCACCGGCTCGGCGCCGTTCAGGGATCTGGAGAACAATACCTCCGGTGTCTACGTTTACTACGATGCCGAGCTGGAACTGCTCAAGGACTACAGCCTGGCCGAATGGCGTGGGTTGAACCTCGGCACCCTGGCCTATGCCATTGGCGCGACCGAGTCCGGAGTCGATGGTTTCCGTGCACAGGGCAATACCGCTGGGGATCTTCTCAAGGTGCACGGCCGCTTTGCCTACATGGAGAACGGCAGCGGTGATTGGACGTCACTGGACAAGCAATCCGCGCCCCCGCCGCGCCAGCCGGAGCCGGCCACGGACAGCAACGGCCCCAGTCCCGAATCGATATTGCGTGACGCCCGCGCGCTGCTGGCCAACGCCCAGGAGTACAAGCAGGACTCGACGGCGTCCGTGATCGCCGAAGAGCTGGGTGTGGCCATCGATCGGATAGACCTGCGCACAGCACGACTCAGGGGCGAAACTACCCTGGGTTCCGGGCCGGTAACCGGCACCTATTTTGCCTTTGGCCAAGCACTGAGCCTCTATGCGAAGCAGCGCGGTACCGCCGTATTCAGCGCGACCTCGGAGGGCAGCGTCGAAAACGCCAGTCGCCTGCAGGCGGGTCGGCTGGATTTCGGACTCGTCCAGAGCGATGTCGCCACGCTACTGCATCGCGGCGTTGTGAGTGCCGGGTTCTACCCCTACAGAGAGCTGCGCGCGGTGGCCAGCTTGTGGCCGGAGGCGGTACAGCTGCTCACGCTGGAGGCCAGCGGCATAAGCAGCCTGGAGGGTCTGCGGGGACGGCGGGTGGCTATCGGCCAGCGCGGCTCGGGCAGCCGCATCAACGCCCTGCTTATCGGCATGGTCGTGGGGCTCGATAAGGACCAGTTGCCCGATATCCGGGAGATCAGCCTGGCCAGGGGTATTGCGCAACTGGAGCGCGGCGAGGTGGATGCCCTGTTCCTTACCGAGGCGATACCTGCGCGCTCCATCCAGGCGCTGGCATCGCGACGCGACGATTTGCGGTATATCTCCATGCCGCCACCGCTGCTGGACAAACTGGCTGAGCGGCACTTCGCATACTACCCGCTGACCGTGCCCGCCAGGACATACCCCGGCCAGACCGAGCCCTTCAGCACCATTGGCCTCACTGCAGCGCTTATGACCCACAGCAACGTGGCGGATGAACGGGTGGAGCAAATGCTCGAGCTGTTGGTCAGCGGAGGAGATGAACTGGCTCGGCGCTATTACCGGGCCGCATTCATCTCCAGGGAGACCATGCAACTGGGGTTGGCAGTGCCGCTGCACCCGGCCGCCCAGCGCTTCTACGACCGTTTTGACCGGCAACAGGCCCATGAGCAGGACGCCGACAATTCAACGGGAGACTGAAGCCGGGGCAAGCGCCCTGTCGCACCGGCAACTTACAATTAACAGACAAACAGATTCAATGTCCTATATGACTGTGATAGCGTATCGACAGACTATAAGACGGAAGTTGCTATATGTCCTGTTTCTTCGACAGGGGATGCCAAGGTCCAGCGGTCCTGTTCAGGGTCGGGCCCACCGAGTCGACTTCAATACACCTGGAACGCTGTGCTGGCAAGGTGCCCGGTTCACGGCAGCCCCGCTAGCTGCCGGTGTCCCTGCGAGGCAAACTCAATGCACTGATCCTGGGGCTGGCATTGTTCCTGGGGGTCGCCTCATGCCTGCTCACCCTCAGCGGTGAGCAATATCAAGCCATCGAGCAGCATATTGCCATGACGGGGCTGCTGGTGGCCCTGTCCATACTCATCGGCTACCTGATGATACGCCGCCTTACCCGCCCCCTGGCGAGTTTGAACGCTTTCGCCGCGGACCTGGTCGCCGGCCAGTTGGATGGGGAGGCGCAGATCGATGCAGTGAACGAGCTGGCCGATGTCGCCACCGCACTCAATACCGTGGTGCAGCAACGCAACTCCACGGCGCAGAAGTCCGGTGCACAACAGAACCTGAGCGCCGAATGGGAAGCGCGCGTGGCGGAGCTATCGCGCCGCAATTCAGAACTCGATGAGGAATTACGCGAAGCGGCAAAGGCCAGGGATACCCTGTGGAAACTGGCCTACTACGACAGCCTGACCGCGCTGCCCAACAAACAGTATTTCCTCGATTACCTGGAGCGGACCCTGCACACAGCGCAACGCAATGGCGACCAGGTGGCGCTGTTGTTCCTGGACCTGGACAACCTCAAGGAGGTCAACGACTCCTTTGGCCGCTCGATGTGCGATGTGCTGCGCAAGGAGGTCTCGCAACGTTTGACCGGCTGTGTCCGCGACAGCGATATGGTTGGCCTCAACGTCGAACCCAGCTCGCGATTCGATATCTCCCGGTTCGGGAGCGACCAGTTCGCGATCCTGCTGAGCCAGGTCGAGAAACTCGAATCTGCCGGCATCGTGGCGAAGCGTATCGTCGAGGCGCTGGCAGCGCCCATTCTGATCGAGGACCAGCCGGTGAGCCTCTCGGTCAGTATCGGCATTGCCGTGGCACCCGGGGACGCATCGGACTCGAAGGGGTTGATCAGGGCGGCCGATACCGCCATGTACCATGCAAAGAAGCCCGGCCGTTCGGGAATCTCGTATTACCAGAATCACATGGAAGAACCGCGACTCGACCAGGTGCGGCTGAAAACGGAGTTGCGGGAGGCGGTTACACGCGAGGAACTCGTTCTGCATTACCAACCGCAGGTCGACATACGCAACGGCACCATCGTGGGTGCGGAGGCCCTGTTGCGCTGGAACCACCCTGAGCAGGGCTTCATCCCTCCTTTGCAGTTTATACCCCTGGCAGAGGAAATGGATATCATAACCGAGCTCGGGAAATGGACATTACAGGAAGCCTGTCGCCAACTGAACGACTTCGAGCTGCAGGGGCTCAAACTGCCCAAGGTAACGATTAATATTTCAGCGTTGCAGTTCAATTCAGGTTTTATCGCCACCGTGCAAGACGTTCTGGACCAAAGCGGGATAGATCCGTCCCGCCTGCAGTTCGAACTCACAGAGGGAGCAATCATCACCGACATCGGCGGTACCATAGAGACCCTGCAGGAATTGAAAAAACTGGGGGTTGAACTGTCAATAGATGACTTTGGCACAGGTTACTCGCCGTTGAGCTACCTGAGTCGCTTCCCCCTGGACGAACTTAAAATTGACCGCCGTTTCATCATCAGGTCCCAGGAGAGTGAGACCGACGCCAATCTGGTCAAGGGCTTTATCGCCATGGCCAAATGTATGAAACTCAGGCTGGTGGCGACCGGTGTCGAGACCCGCGAGCAGTTTGACTTCCTGGCGGCCAACGGCGTTTTTATCTTGCAGGGCTACCTGTTCAGCGAACCGGTCGACGCGAGGCAGCTCAAATCCCTGCTCACACCCTGGCATTTCATGGAACAACTCATGCGGCTGACCAAGGAACTGGATACAACAGGCGAGCCGGGCAATGGGCGGGGCAGCAAAGGCACTGGTTGGGAGCTGAAATCATGAGCGATGAAGCACGCGATTCCGCTGCAAACTTCGACCATCTGGTCGTCCTGCAGGAACTGGAGGGAATTATCGCCGGCTATAAGGCGCCGGACGACCTCGACCAGTTGATGAAAGGGCCCTGGATGGACATCGCCAGCACCCTGCTGGAGCTGTTCGGTGAGCAGTCCGACTCCTGGCGACGGATGGTCTGGTTTACCCGCATAGTGTGCAATGCCATCGCTTCGAGTCTCGCCAAGGGGGATGCCGAGTCACTTGAACAGGCCTTGCACACCTTCATGATCTGGCTGCGGCTCTGCAATGAAGAGACAGAGTCGCTGGATCTGGCACTGGTGGCGGCCGAGTACCTTTGCAAACGCCTGAAGATCCAGATGCTGGCCAGTTTGGGCAGCAATGAAACTGGCGGGGGGGTAGAAGCCCCCACCCCCACTCCAGAGGCCGCGGCGCAAGAGCGGCCGGAACCGGAGCAGGCTCAGGCCGCGGGTGCACTGGAGTCCGATTTGGAACTCGAACTCGAACCCGAACTGGAACTCGAGCCCGAACCCGGACCCGGACCCGAACTGGAACTCGAGCCCGAACCCGAATCGGCCCTCGAACCCGAGTCCGAGCCCGAGCCTGAACCCGAGCCCCGGTTGGCAGCTGCGCAGGAGGCTGCACCGGCATCACCAGAGATACCGCCCGACCTGACCGAGTACGCCGGCCCCCAGTACCTGTCGGAACCGACCGAGTCACCACAGGCAACCGACGCGCCGGCCCCGGTCGGGGAGGCACAGCCAGTCACTGCCGGCACGACGCAAGAATACTATCTTAATGGACAAGCCATCATTACCAGCGCAGGAGATGCTCTCATGGATATTCCGACACTCTCGGAGAAACTTCATACCCCCCTGGACAACGAATCAGAACCGAAGTCGAGCGGGGATCCCACCCACGCCACGGAACGGCCGTCGACGGAAAAATCGAAGTCGACTATTGTCCCCGTCGGCATATGGCTGGGATTCCACGATGAGGATGTGTCCACCATGGTGAAGCTCGCAGTGTATGACCGGGCAAACGACAATTACATCTTCGCCAACAAGCAGGGCTTCCTGGTTCGCCAGATGAATACGCCGGACCTACTTGACCTGATAGAGAATCAACTCGTCGACATTATCGAGCGCCGCCTGGTTACCCGCAAGCCTGCTGGTTGAGGCGGGCAAACCAGCGTTCTACTACTGAATTCTCGCCGGTAGCGGGCTGCTGAACAGCGCTATTTACCGGCCTCCACGGAGTAATACCTATGTCAGGCTGCCCGGCATTCGATCTCACTGCCCCGGAAACCTACCTGGGAGGCTTGCCGCGGGACACTTTCAGGTACCTGCGCGCTGAGCAGCCAGTCTACTGGCACGAGGATCCGCTACAACAGCGCGGTTTCTGGGTGATCACTCGTCATCGGGACCTGGACTTCATTTCCAAGAATCCGCTGCTGTTTTCCTCGGAGGCCGAAACCTGCTTCCTGCACGAGCAGGATCCGGAGATGCTGGCAATGATGCGCCTGCAGCTGATCAACATGGACCCGCCCAAGCACATCAAGTATCGACGCCTGGTTCGCAATGCCTTCACTCCCAAAGCGGTGGACTCCTACGAGCAGCGTTTTCGCGAGATCGCCAGGGACATACTGGACAGGGCGGTAACTGGCGGGCGCTGTGAGTTTGTGGAAGAAGTGGCGGCCGAACTGCCGCTTATCGCCATCTGCGAGCTGATGGGTGTGCCACTTGAGCAGAGAGGCCGACTCTTCGAACTCACCAATATCATGATTGGCATGGATGACCCGGAGCTCTCCACCACACAGGAGGAGGGCACCATGGCCATGATGGAAATGTTCATGATGGCCCAGGAACTGGCGGCACAGCAAAGAACCGCCCCCAGGGACGACATCGTAAACGTGCTGCTCAACGGGACCGTGGAAGATGAGCCCCTCACCGACGAGGAGTTCTGCTACTTCTTCCTGCTACTGATCGTGGCCGGCAACGAGACCACTCGCACCGTGACCAGCCACGGCATGCGCCTGCTGATCGAGCATGGCCAGTACCAGCAGCTGGCCGACAATCCCGGGCTGCTGGAGGGTGCCATCGAGGAGTTCCTGCGCTACAACCCTGCGGTCATCGCCTTTCGCCGCACCGCCACCGAGGATGTGGAAGTCGGGGGGCAACTGATCAGGAAAGGCGACAAAATCCAGATGTACTACGGCTCCGCCAGCGCCGATGAGGCCATTTTCAGCGACAGCGACACTTTCGATATCACCCGCGCCCAACGCGAGGAAGTCAGAAACAATCACCGCGCGTTCGGCATCGGTGAGCACTTCTGCCTGGGTTCGCACCTGGCGCGACTGGAACTGAAGGTCATTTTCGAGGAAATTTTACGGCGCATCCGCAATCCGCGCCTCGATGGCGAGATCGCGTGGCTGCGCTCCAATTTTATCAATGGTATTAAATCCATGCCGATCAGCTTTGACATTGCCTGAATGGACTTCTTTCGGAGCGGAGACCAAGTATGCCGACAGCTTACCCATTGCTCAAACTCAACGATCGGGTGGTCGATGGCGAGGAGTATTACCTCGATGCCCATAAACTGATCTCGGGGAATCCCAGGCAAACTGTCTGGAATCACTATACCGATCCCACCGGCAGGTATTTTTCCGGCTTCTGGGAAAGCGAGGTGGGCAAATGGCATATCCATTACACCGAGGAGGAAACCTGTCACCTGCTGGCAGGAGTGAGCATTGTGACTGACGAGGCCGGTACCGCAACCACCCTGAGGGCGGGCGACAGCTTTGTCATTCCCAAAGGCTTCAAGGGGACTTGGGAAGTGGTGCAACCAAGCCGCAAACTCTACGCCATCTTCGAAGAACCGGCCCGGTAGTTTGGGGGAACTCACCTCCACAGCCGGCCGCCGGCCCCTGGCGCACAATGCGGAGCATATCGAGCAGCTCTGCAAGCTGTTTGACCTGGGCACAGTCCTCGGCTCCCCCAGGCGGGTGCCCGGAGGTTTTCATCACTGCATGTGGCGGCTGGAGACACAAAGCGGCTGCTTTGCTGTCAAGCAATTGGCCAGCGACATGGACACGGCAAACCCGGATATCGTCACCCAGGTAAACGCCACGGAAGTCACCGCCCGCGAGTTTGCGAGGCAGGGCGTTCCGGCCCTGTATGCGCTGCACACCGGTGGAGCTCACCTGCAGTTGCTGGACGGTGTCGGCTATCTCGTCTACCCGTGGACCGACGCCCGCGCCTGCCACAGGAACGGCATTGAGGAGCGTCACGCCATCATCGTCGCCGACACCCTGGCCCATATGCATAGCAGCGATATCAAAGTGCCGGCGCTCAGCGATGTGCCCTCCTTCCCGGTAACCGCTGAGCGGGTGGTGGAACTGGTAAAGCTGGCCCGACAGCGCAACGTGCGCTACAGCGATATTCTCGAAGATCGCCTGGAAGACATCCTGCGGATCGTGGCGCTGCACGCGCCAGCACTGGAGCGCCTCGCAGAACGCCAGGTCATAAGCCACGGCGACCTGGACCACAAGAACATCCTCTGGGAAGAGACAGGAGCGCCACTGCTGATCGATTGGGAATCGGCGCGCCGCCTGAATCCCACCTATGAGTTGCTGCTGGAGGCACTGGACTGGGGCGGCATCACGGCCCACTTCGACGCCAGGCCGTTCACCACCATCCTGCGGGCCTACGTGGATGCCGGCGGGGTAATAGCTGAGGACATGATTCCGGCATCCTCTGACGCCATCCAGGGAGCCTGGGTCAGTTGGTTGCTGTACAACGTGGGCAGGGCCGTGGGCCTGAAGGATACACGGCAGCGCGCCATAGGCTCCAGTCAGGTCGATCTCGTTCTCAGTGCCCTGCTGCGTATGGAAAAGCAGAAGGACAGGTTGACCGAGATTGCCATAAAGTATGCGTCCTGATGAAAATAGCGCAGGAAACTTTTTCCCCGCGCCATTTGCGGCATTAGCCGGGAGTACAAGAAAGGGTAGTTACTATGTTATTGGGAAAGATCAAAGAGGCCTTCGCTCACGGGCTCCTCTCTCATGAATTGCTAAAAAAGGTCGGCAAACTTGGTGTCAAAATAGATTTGTTCTATCTCGTCAGTGAGGGCAATTTTACCTGCTCACAACAGTGGCTGGACTCCTTCCAGGACTATACATTATGCGTCCTGGATCGCGATGACATGGAACTGATCGCAGCGGATCATCCCTGGGATAACCTGGATGGCCTCAGGGCACGGATAGACAAGGGACATATTTGCATTGGCCTCAAGTACGAGGACGATATCGTGGCGTTCACCTGGGCTGATCTCGAGGAGTGCAACCATGTGCCATTGCGCTTCGCCATGGCCGACAACGAGGCCTACCTGTACGACGCCTTCACTATGCCCCGCTTTCGCGGCAAGGGGCTCGCTCCCTACATGCGCTACCAGAGTTACCAGCACCTGCGAAGCATCGGGCGCGACCGCTACTACAGCATCTCCCAGTACTTCAATACGTCTTCGATACAGTTCAAGCAGAAATTGAACGCCGGTTTTGACCAGCTCTACCTGAGCGTCGAGCGCAAATCCGGGACACCGCATACTTTCCAGTTACGGAACACCGCGCGATAGATACGGCATCCTGTTTACAGGGGAACAAAGAAGGAATGGATATCACGATCTTCGGGGCGGGCGCCATGGGCGTGCTGCTGGGCGCCAGGCTCGCCAATACAGGCAACCGCGTTTGTTTTATTGATCAGCCCAGGCAAGTGGAGGAGGCCCGCAGGCACGGCCTCAGGCTGACCTCCGCCCATGGTATGGATGCATCCATAGAAAAGCCCGACATTTCGGTCAACCCGGACGATTTCGGCACGCAGGACCTGATTATCCTCGCCGTCAAGGCACACCATATCCCGGCGGTTGCGCCACTCCTGGGCCCACTGCTGAAGGACGACACGGCAATACTGACACTGCAGAACGGCCTGCCCTGGTGGTACTTCTACGGACACGGCGGTGAGTATGACGGCCGCCGCCTGAACAGCCTCGACCCCGACGGAACCATCGCCGCCTGCATCGATGTTTCCAGAGTTATTGGCTGTACGGCCTACCCTGCCGCTGAAGTGGTTGCGCCCGGCATCGTGCACCATGTGGAGGGCGACCGCTTTACGCTGGGCGAGCTGGATGGCAGCGACAGCGAACGCTGCAAGGCCGTGGCAACCACCCTTATTGCATCCGGATTCAAATCCTATGTCATCGATGATATTCGCGCGGAACTCTGGCTGAAGGCCTGGGGGGCGCTTTCTTTCAATCCGATCAGCGCTCTCACCCGCGCCACCATGGAAGAAATCTGCCTGTCACCGCACACCAGGTGGCTGGCAGCCGAACTGATGCGAGAGGCCCAGGCCGTGGCAAATCGCCTCGGTGTCCACTTCCGACATACGATTGAGAAAAGGCTGGAGGGTGCCCAAAAAGTCGGCGCCCATAAAACCTCCATGCTGCAGGATGTAGAGAGGGGCAACCCACTGGAGCTCGATGCCCTGCTGGGCTCAGTGCTCGAACTGGCGGAGCTGACGGCAACCCCGGCACCGCTGCTGCGCGGCACCTATGCCTGCTGCAAGCTGCTCAATGACAAGTTAGGCGCAGCCTCAAGGGTCGCAGCTCAGCGCGTTTGATCGATCAGTTCGCGCAAGGCCCGCGCAAGACTGCCAGCCAGGCTGATGCTATTGCTCGGATGCAGGATACTGTCGCTACTCCAGACCTGACCCACGCCAGCTGCAGTTATTTTTGCCAGCGCATCCCCTACGAACAGGGCGTGCGTCACCATGACGGTGATGCTGGCCGGCTGGTAACGGCAAAGCTCACGACTGGCGGCAGCAAGTGTTCTTCCTGTGCTCGCCATGTCATCGACCAGCACCACGTGCCGACCCCCATATGCGGCCTCCGGCAGGGAGACGACAACCTCTTTGTCGCCCATACGCTGCTTGCTGGCCACGTAATATTCAAGTTTGCTGCGCCGGGCGATGGAGGCCACCCACTGTTCCGACTCCCCGTCTGGTCCGACAAGAATCGGGTTTTCCAGGTGGCCGTCCAGGTACTCAGACATGGCCTCTGCCGCGGTTATTGCTACCGCTGTTTTCACCGGTATGGCATCCGCGAGGCGATGCACGCGGTGTAAATGGGGATCAACGCTGACCACTGCGTCGAAGTAGTCAGCCAGCAGCTTGCCTATCACCTGCTGACTGATCGCCTCTCCGGGGCTGAAGGCCTTGTCCTGGCGCATATAGCACAGGTAGGGCGCGACCAGGGTCAGGCGGCACGCCCCCAACTGCCGCGCTGTGGCTGCCGCCAGTACCAGCTCTACAAGTTTCTCGTTGGGTTTATCCAGGCTGCGGAAAACAAGCACGTTCTCCGGCAGCTGGCAGGGCAAAGCGATACGGCTCTCACCGTCCGGAAACTTATGGACCGCTATTTCGGCAAACTCCACATCTGCAGCCGCAGCCACCCTGGCTGCAACTTCCCTGGACTCGGGAAAAGCGAGCATCAACCCCCTGCCAGCAGATACCTTGCTCAAGCCCTTACCCCTTATTCAAATACAGCAGCCACCGTCACCAGACCCGCTCAGCACCTGGCCGACACTCACTCTACCGTTACCCCGCTTGCCTTTTCCGCCGCCTCACGGGCAAACCGATAGTCGGCCTGGAATTCGGCATAAATCGAGTATAGCGGCTCACCCGCCCTTACCGTGTCGCCGAGCTTATGCTGCAAGTCGACGCCGGCACCCTTGGCCATGGGGGCGCCGGTGAGGCGGGCAATATGGGCCAGCTGCAGATTGTCGATGGCGGTAACCACGCCGTCCCGACTGGCGGTAACATCGTACCTGAGGTGCGCGAGTTGCGGTGGATCGGGATTGCGACCCTGGGCATGGATGATAGCCTGCATCTTGTCCAGCGCCCTGCCGGACTCGAGGATTTCCCGGGCAATGGCATAGCCGCCTCCGCCGCGCACATCCGGGTCAAATTCAAGAATCCTGCCCGCCAGCTGCAGGGCCTTTTCCCGCAGGTCGTGCGGGGCGAGCGGGTCATTCTCGAGCACCTGCATCACGTCACGGGCCTCCAGGACCGGGCCTATACCGCGACCCACCGGCTGCCTGCCGTCGGTGAAAACCACTTCGAGCACCAGTCCCAGCTGGTCACTGACGTACTCGAACAGCTTGCGCAGTGCCAGGCCGCTGTTGCGATCGCGAACCTTGGCGGTGGGGCCGATGGGTATGTCGATAATCAGGTGCGTCGCGCCCGCCGCCGCTTTCTTTGCCAGGATGGACGCCACCAGTTGACCGGGCGAATCCATCAGCAAGGGGCGCTCCACAGATATCAGGATGTCATCCACGGGGGCCAGCGAGGCCGTCCCGCCCCAGCTCAGGCAGGCGCGTTGACTGCGGACGATCTCATGCAGTTTGTCCGGCGTCAGTTCAACCCGGGCCAGCACCTCCATGGTATCCGCGGTGCCCGCTGGCGAGGTGATAGCACGACTGGACGTTTTGGGTATCAACATGCCGTGCGCTGCAACGATAGGCACGATCAACATGGTGGTCCGGTTTCCGGGGAGACCGCCGATGCAGTGTTTGTCCACAACCAGGGGTTCACTCCAGTCCAGGCGCCGCCCGGTTTCTATCATCGCCCTGGTCAGGTAGAGGACCTCGTCGCGCTCCAGTCCCAGCTCCGAGCAGGCGACCAGGAAAGCCGCTATCTCAATTTTCGAGTAGCGGTTAGCAGCGATATCCCTGGCAATGCCAAGATAATCTTCCTGGGCGAGACTCTCGCCGGCGATCTTCCTGTGTATACACCTTATCGACTCCGGTATCGGTGCATGCGCGACCAGGACCGGAATACCCTCCCGGGCCGCAAGCTGGCCGAAAGCCTGCTCGCACAAACCCAGTTCATCGGGAGCTGTGATACAGTCATCATCGACGATATTCAGCAGGGCGATGATCGACTGCCCACTTTGCTGATCGGTGATTTCTATTTTATTCAAGGCCTGGAAACCTTCGCTACGGTACAGCTTGCAGTCCCTGTGCAGGTAGGCGACGTTCTCTTTATAGGTATCTATAGCGACCTTTCTGAGCAGCAAGGTATCCATCACTATCCCGCCCTGACCCGGTTGTTCACTGTCAGCCTGCCACGGCCAATGCCGCGCGAGGTCACAGGACCCGAGTCTCGTGCCCACCCGCGTGAACGACAATGTCCGTATAGCGGCAAGCTCCCGGACTGCGCTGGAAAATACTATTGGCAATCAACCAGACCCGCACGATGCGGGCGGGAGGTTCTCCCATATATTGCCTGTAGTCGGCGCGCAGGCTACGACGTTCGTCCTGCCAGCTGCCCAGGCCCGCAGGCCCGCTGCGCACTACCACGTGATACTCGATGCCGTTCCAGTTGGGCAGCGGACAGTCGTAACCAGCGCCCTCCGGCAGGGTGGCGCTCCAGTAGTAGGTGATGTCCCTGCCGTTATCAAACTCCACCGCCAGGCTGAGATAGTCGTGGCTGGGCACGGTGTCTTCGCGAATGGCAGAGGGCAGCTGGTCTATACACCAGCGCCAGCTGATTTCGGTGTCCTCTTCCAGAGGCAGGTTCACGTCCTTCTGCAGTATGCCGACATCCCCATGAGTCCGGCAGTGGATGCAGGCCCTGGCCGCTCCCTCAGTACCTGATTTGTAAATTTCAGCGGGGCCGAGATGCCACAGGTAATGCCAGCCGGGAGGGGTCGTATCACCCGCCTGAATTCTCTCCAGCTCGGTGTGGATGCGTCCCCCGGGGTCACCACCGGCCCGCAACCTGCCGAGACCGGCGGCGTAGGGGCCCGACCAGCGTATAACCAGTACACGCAATGCACCGCTGACGTCCTTGTATACGCTGTCATCCTGTTTACGACTGCCCCGGAGATCGGTCCAGTCGTTGGGAAAATAATTGCCCAGCACGAACTCGCCAGCCGTTGCGGCAACGAAAGAATGGCTGGCGCGCGTTCCGCGAAAAATATCGCCGTCCTCACCGACCCTGCACCAAAGCTGCAGGGAAGGCTGCACATAAATATCCAGTAACCTGTTTGCGTAGACACGGCCCTCGGCGAAGTAGGTGACCTCGTCGCCCGCTTCCAGCAACATACCGGAGCCCAGCCAGGGTGGTTGCCGGGCGGACAGGGTCACCCAACAGTGGTCGCGGATGAGTTCTGCGGGAGCGGCGGATAGCAGCCGCTCCATTTCACACTGGAACTCATCGAGGTCCGGCGCCGCCTCGACCTCCGAACGCAGGCGCCGCCCCAGGGAGCGCAGGGCCAGCCGGCCCACTACTCCCATATCTGCAAGAATCCCAGCCATAGCCGTTTTTCACCCGTTATTATAAAAGTTCGAAAAGTCCCCAGGCTCCGCTGCCGTTGACAGGCCCTGGAAGCGGACTGTTGCTGCGCCCGCGCAGCTGCCCCACCCGTTTCCTTCGCGCTTGCAGTTTGATATTACTGTTCGGATTGTAGGTGGGTCCGGTCATAATGCAACTGGTCGGCTCAGCCAGTGCCTTGCCAGGTAATCGCAGTACAACCACCCTAGCTTAGGGGCAGCATAGGAAACACATAATGGAAATCAGCGAAAGTTCCAACCTTATTCTGGGTTCGGTGGCGGTGTATTTCCTGATCATAATCGGTCTGGGCCTGTTCTATTCGCGCCGGGCCAAATCCAGCGAGGACTTTATTCTCGCCAGCCACAGCCTGTCGACGCCATTTGTAACCGGCTCGGTGGTCGCCACCTGGCTGGGGGGCGCGGTAATACTGGGCGGCGCCAAGGAGGCTTACGTCGGCGGCTTCCAGGCGATCGTCTGGGACCCCTGGTCGCCGGCACTTACCCTGCTGTTCAGTGGATTTTTCCTGGTGCGCATCCTGCGCCGCTCCCGGTTCATGACCGCCATCGATTTTTTCAATTCGCGCTATGACCGGCAGGTCGGCATGACCGGCCTGATCGTGCAGTTGCTCGCCTATGTATCGTGGATTGCGGCGCAACTGCTGTCCCTGGGCGTACTGATCAACCACGTCACTGGCCTGGAGCCGACAGCCGCAACCCTGGTGGGTGCCGGCATCATCCTGACCATTTCCCTGAGCGGTGGACTGTGGGCCCTGTCGCGCTCCGATATGCTGGCCTTCATCATTTTGACCGTCGTGCTGCTGGCGGTATTGCCCTACGCCCTGGGCGCCGTCGGCGGCCCGCTGGCTTTCGTCGAGCAAGCAGGCAACCTGGACGGCACCCCGCCTTTCAGCCTGTTTTATACCGGCGAGCCGAACAGCTCCGGCGAACCCGCCGGCTTCAACGGCTACCTGGGCATACTGGGGCTGTTTTACATGCTGGCCGCCTGGTTCTCCGTGGCCATCGGGGATCTCGGTGGCTCGGTCCTGAGCGCACGCGCGCTGGCCGCCAGGAACGAAAAAGCGGCGACCCGGGGCTTCGTCCTGGGCGGTGTCATCTATCTGGTACTCGGTATGGTGCCGGTGATCGTCGGTATGTGCGTGTACATTCTACGCGCCGATTTCCCTGAAGCCGAACTGGACCTCATCTTTCCCTGGTTCGTGCAGCACTATGTCCCGGAGTGGGTCGCGGTGATGTTTTTCGTGGCCGCCGCCTCCGCCATCATCAGCACTGCGGGCGATACCGTGCTGACCTCGGGTGCGCTGCTGGGTTATACCGTTCTGAGGGCACTGAAGCCGGATACCTCCGACAGGCAAAACCTGCTGGCCACACGCGTCGCCATGCTGTGTTTTACGGCCACCGGCCTGGCGTTCGGGCTGGGTATGGGCAATCTATACAACCTGTTGGTATTTGCCGGGGCGATTTCGTTCCCTGTCATCGCAGCCAGCCTCGTGTGCGGCATCCTGTGGAAGCGGGCCAATGTCATCGGCGCCAAGGCCTCGATCCTGACTGGCGCCATAAGCTGGGTCGCGCTGGTGTTTTTGCTGCTGCCCCACGTGGAGGGAGAAACCTGGGACGCTATCTATATCGCCTCGGTGCCGGCCTTCCTGTGCAGCCTGTCGGCGCTGATAGTGGTGTCTCTGCTCACCCAGCAATCCTGCCCTCCAAACCCGATCCGGGATGTGGATGGCAGGGACATCTCCGACACGCGGCCCTTCACCTGGCGCTAGGCCGGGACCGCGGGAGCCGCTGGAAGGTCTCCGCCGAGGCCACCTCCCACCAACTGGCGTAACTGGTTGCCTGCGGCTCCTCCAGCAACTGTCCCGGCAGGATAAAATCCTTGATCCTGTCCATAGTCGTCACGGCGTTGGGGCCCAGGCGATGATTGAGGTGATGCGGCAGCAACTCGTGGGGTTTCTCCAGGCCGGTGGCACCGAGCAGTTCAGCAAAGCGCTGGAGGGTATTGTGGTGGAAATTGGCAACCCTCAAATACTTGTCGGCCACGACGAGTCCGCGCTGCCTGCCCGGGTCCTGGGTGGCCACACCGGTCGGGCAACGATCCGTGTGACAATTCTTTGACATCACGCAACCGAGGGCGAACATGAAGGAGCGGGCCGAATTACACCAGTCGGCTCCCAGTGCCAGGTTGGTCATGATGGAAAATGCACTGTAAACCTTGCCGGCGGCGGCTATGCGTATATGCTCGCGCAACCCCGTGCCCACCAGCGCATTGCGGGTCATTACCAGGCCCTCCCGCAGCGCCATGCCGACATGGTCAGAGAATTCCTCTGGTGCCGCGCCAGTACCGCCCTCGGCCCCGTCCACCACGATGAAATCCAGGCGAATACCCGACTTGAGCATAGCCTTGCAGATAGCAAACAGTTCCCAGGGATGACCCACGCAAAGCTTGATTCCAACCGGTTTGCCGCCGGAACGCTCCCGCAGCAGGGCTGCGAATTCGAGCAACTCCAGAGGCGTGGTGAAAGCACTGTGCCGAGCAGGTGATACGCAGTCCTCCCCCACAGGCACACCGCGCGCCCGGGCAATTTCCGGTGTCACTTTAGACCCCGGCAAAACACCGCCGTGACCGGGCTTGGCGCCCTGGCTCAGCTTGATTTCGACCATTTTTACCTGGTCCATTTGGGCCAGGTCGGCATACCTGGCGACATCGAATCCGCCGCGCTTGTCCCGACAGCCGAAGTATCCAGAGCCGATTTCCCAGACCAGGTCACCGCCATGCAGTCGGTGGTACTTGCTGATTCCGCCCTCCCCCGTGTCGTGGTAGAAGCCTCCGGTGGCGGCACCGCGATTCAAGGCCTCTATGGCCTTGCCACCGAGGGCCCCAAAGCTCATCGCGGAGATATTCAGCAGCGATGCATAGTAAGGTTTGTCGCACTGCCCATTACCCACCTCGACGCGGAAGTCCTGGTCCTCGATCACGCTGGGGCAGATCGAGTGAGTTACCAACTCATACTGCCCACCATAAACGTCCAGATCGGTACCAAAGGGCTTGGCATCAATGGTCTGCTTGGCGCGTTCATACACCAGTGAGCGCTGTTCACGGTTGAACGGCTGCCCGCTGAGATCCCCCTCGACAATATACTGCCGCAGGTAGGGACGCAGGTACTCGAACAACCAGCGAATACGGCCCAGCAGGGGATAGTTGCGCAGCAGCGTGTGGCGATGCTGGAGAAGGTCCCACAGACCCAATGCCGCAATAGGTGCCAGCACCGAAAAGAGCATCAGCCCTGTGGACCCGCGCAGCACGTCTACTCCGGCAATGCAGGTGGCGAGTACGACCAGTGAAAGCAGGCCATACCGTTTACAAAACTCTCGCAGAATACGCATAGTCACTCAACCGATGAGAATCTTGCTGGTGGGATAACGAACACGGGCAAAGGCCCGGGTCGCCAGGAAAAAGCCGAGGGTAAGCGGACCCACCCGGCCAATGAACATGGTCACCATAATGACCAGACGGCCAATGGAGTCGAGTTCACCCGTGGCGCCCCGGGATAGTCCTACAGTTCCAAAGGCAGAGGCCACCTCGAAGACCATGTCGAGAAAATCACCGTCGTGAGAAATACTGATGACGAAAGTGCCCAGCATGACAGTCAGGAGACTGACCATCCCTAGCGCCAGCACCTTCAGCATCTCCTCGAGTCCAAGGCTGCGCCCGAAAGCGCGCAATTCGGTTCTGCGCCGGAAAAAGGCGATGGTCGACAGTATTAGCACGATGAACGTCGTCACCTTGATGCCACCGGCGGTAGACGTACTGCCGCCACCGATCAGCATAAGGCTGATAAACATCAACGCTGTACTGTCGTGGATTGAACCGATATCAATGGTATTGAAACCGGCGGTGCGGGTAGTGACGGCCTGGAACCAGGCGACGATAATGCGATCCACCGGCTCCGGCAGTTGACCGAGAGTCGCGGGATTGTTCCACTCGAGCAGGGCAAACAGCACTACTGAAAGAAACAGGATGACCGCTGTCCCGGACAGCATCAGTTTACTGTGCAGGGAGAACTTCCCCCAGCGCCTCTGTCTGTGCAGGTCTGACAGGACACTGAAGCCGACACCCCCCACGATGATCAGTAACGGTACCGTGACATTTATCACGACATTGGTCGACCAGCCTGAAAGGCTGTCAGTGTAGAGGGAAAATCCGGCGTTATTGAAAGCCGAGACCGAGTGGAAGATGGCACTCCACAAACCCGATGGCCAGCCGAATTCCGGAACGAAAACGCTGGCCAGAAGTACCGCCCCGACCAGCTCGCAGGCCAGCATAACGCGCAGGATCAACCAGACCAGGTGTATCAGGTCCGCGATTGACGTCTGGTTCAGCTCTTCACGCAGGAAGATACGCTGCGGCAGGCCCACGGACAGGCCCAGCATCGACAGCAGCAGCACCGCAAAGGACATGATGCCCAGGCCGCCCAGCTGAATCAGCAGCATGATGATCAGCTGTCCGAAAAACGTAAAATCCGCACCCGTGTCCACCACTACCAGTCCGGTGACAGTCACGGCGGATGTGGCGGTGAACAGGGCATCGTCCCAACTGATAGTTGCAACGGTGGCGAGGGGCAGGCGAAGCAGCGCCGCGCCAACCAGAATGAGCCCGGCGTAAAGGAAGGACAGCACCGCCGGCGGTGACATCATGAGCCGGTAGCCGGCGCGGATCGATCGCCTGGAATGCAACATGGGTTCCTGTTACCGAAAGGATTCGCTGAAGTCTCTCAAGTCCTGGCGCCCCCCCAGCAACAGCAGTTTGTCATCCGTCTCCAGTGCGATGTCTTCGACAGGCCCGGGCAGGTAATCGATGCCCCGCATCACGCCCAGACAGCGCACCTTGCCCTCGGCACCCGCCAGGAGAGGGCCGAGTTTATCGCCATTCAGGGTGTCCGGCACGCGGATATCGATAATGTAAAAGCCATTGCCCAGGCTGAGATAGTCCCTGATCAAGGGGTTATGCAATATTTGGGCAACGTGCCTGCCGACTTCCTGCTCCGGCTCAACTACGCGATCTGCACCAATTTTGCTCAGGATCCGGTGGTGCGTTTTACTCACCGCTTTTACCCAGATACAGGGAACACCGAGCATCTTGACGTTCATGGTACAAATAATATTGGCCTCGAGATCCTCGCCAATTGCTATCAGGGCAACATCGCAATCTCCCGCTCCCGCCTCCCTGAGCGCCTCTTCATCCCTGGCATCGGCTATCATGGCCTGGGTCAGCCTATCTGCCAGGCGACTGACGGGGCCTTCCTCTATATCGATACCTATAACTTTGTTGCCGAAGTTGGCCAGCTCGGAAGCCACCGTGGCACCAAAGGTGCCAAGGCCAATGACGACAAAACTGTCATTATTCATTTATGCATTGCTCCGGATACCTGGACAGGCGCAGTTTAGCACTCATCAGCCCGGCCGCTGCATTGCAATATAACCGCCAATAAAGCAGATCGATTTGACAGCATTGGCCCCTATCCTATTATCAAACCTGTCGCGGTCCGGCCCCGACCAACGATCAGTTGCAGCGGAGAATCCACCGCCGGATTACAGGAGAGGAAACCCAGACATGGCTGAAGAAAACCAATGGACACCCGCGTCGGACAAGTCACCCGGAGAGAGTAATTCCAACAACTCATCCAGCGGCTTCGATCTCGGCACGGTGATTGCGCAGGCCAAACAGGTCATCACTGACCCCGGCACTTTCTACCGGAATATGCCGAAATCCGGCGGCTTCGGCGAACCACTCATTTTTGTAATCGTGATGGGCGCCCTGGCGGGGGCTATTTATGGCGTGCTGTCGATTATCGGCCTCACCGGCGCCGGCGCGGCAGGGCTGGGGGCCATCATTGTCGCCCCCATCGCACTGTCGATAGGCAGCTTCATCAGCGCGGCCATCTTGTTTGTGATCTGGAAACTGATGGGCTCGCCCCATGATTACCAGACTGCCTATCGCTGCGTGGCCTATGCCACGGCAATCCTGCCGGTGGTCGCCATCGTGAGCATCATTCCCTACCTGGGCACGGTGGTGCGCACTGCATGGGGAGTCTGGCTGGTCATTACGGCAAGTACCGAGGTGCACGGCCGCAGTAAACAGACTGCTACCCTGGTGTTCGGTATTCTCGGCGTAATCGGACTGCTCTCGGGACTCAGTGGGGAATACGCCCAACGCGAACTGCAGGAAAAGCTGGCAAGGCATGCAGAGCAAATGGAGGAGCGGTTCCAGTCCCTGGAAAAAATGGGCCTCGGCGAGGACGGTGAAGTCGACCCCGAGAAGATGGGTCGTGCCCTGGGGGAATTCATGCAGGGTATGCAGCAAGCAGGTAAAAGCGCGCAACAGGACTTACAGGAAGCAGAGCCAGAGTAACCCGAGCCTACTCCAGGGGTACCGGAACGGTCTTGTCACCGGCTCTACAAAGCAGGACGGCGCCGTGTTCCACGGCGCCGTCCTGGGGATGCGAGGGTGGCCTCGCGGTAAACGCTGCGCCAGTCGGCTCAGCTCTGGTTCAGGTCGAAGCGATCAGCCTGCATCACCTTGGTCCATGCGGTGACAAAGTCGTTCAGGAACTGCTCGTTGTTGGCCGCATAGGCTTCCGCCACAGCCCGCAACTCGGAGTTCGAACCGAAAATAAGGTCCACGGGCGTGGCCGTCCACTTCAGGTCGTTGGTAGCACGATCCCTGCCCTCATAGACGCCTTCAGTCTTGTCGGATTTTGACCATACGGTAGACATGTCCAGCAGGTTGACGAAGAAGTCGTTGCTCAGGGTTCCCGGCTTGTCGGTGAACACCCCGTAGGCGGTCTGGCCGGTATTGGCATTGAGGGCACGCATGCCCCCCACCAGCGCGGTCATTTCCGGTACGCTCAGGGTCAACAAGTCGGCCTTTTCGACCAACATCTGCGTCGGTGTGCCATAGCTCCCGTCGCTGTAATAGTTGCGGAAGGCATCCGCGCTGGGTTCCAGCACGGCAAAGGACTCCACATCGGTCATCTCCTGCGATGCATCTGTGCGTCCAGGCGCAAACGGCACCTCGACAGCAACGCCCGCCTCCCTGGCAGCCTGCTCGATGGCCGCGGCGCCACCCAGGACGATCACGTCCGCCAGCGAAACCTGCTTGCCGCCGGACAGGGACTTGTTGAAGTCCTGCTGGACCTTGGTCAGCGTCGCCAACGCCTGGGCCAGTTCCTCGGGATTGTTGGCCGCCCAGTCTTTCTGGGGTTCCAGGCGAACCCGCGCCCCATTGGCGCCACCGCGCATGTCCGAGCCGCGGTAGGAGGAAGCTGACGCCCACGCGGTCCGCACCAGTACGGGTACGCTCAAGCCGGACTTCAGAATGTTCGCCTTCAGCTTGGCCGCATCATTTTTATCTATCAGCTTGTAATCCGCTGCCGGGACAGGATCCTGCCAGATAAAGATTTCCTCGGGCACTTCAGGCCCGACATAACGGGTGCGCGGCCCCATGTCACGGTGAGTCAACTTGAACCAGGCCTTGGCAAAGGCGAGGTCGAATTCCTTCGGATTCTTGAGGAACCGCTCGGCGATCTTCCTGAATTCCGGATCCTCCTTGAGCGCGAGGTCCGTGGTGAACATTATCGGCGCGTGCCGTTTACCCGCAATGTGGGCGTCGGGCACCATATTGGCCGCGGCTTCGTCCGTGGGGATCCATTGCGTCGCGCCGGCCGGGCTCTTGGTCTGCTTCCAGTCGAACCGGAACAGGTTGTCCAGGTACATAATAGACCAGGCGGTGGGCGTGGCTGTCCAGGCACCTTCCAGGCCGCTGGTCATGGCGTCAGCGCCCTTGCCGGTGCCACACTTGTTTTTCCAGCCAAAGCCCTGCTCTTCGATCGGGGCGCCGGCCGGGGCCGGGCCGATGCAGTCAGGCTTCACTGCGCCGTGGGCCTTGCCCAGGGTGTGACCACCGGCAATCAGCGCGACGATCTCTTCATCGTTCATCGCCATACGCCCGAAGGACTCGCGGATATCCGCGGCGGCCGAGACCGGGTCGTTATTGCCGTTGGGACCCTCGGGGTTTACGTAGATTAGGCCCATCTGCACGGCGGCCAGTGGCTTTTCCAGCTTGCCGTCCTTGTCGTAGCGCTTGTCGTTGGCAAGCCACTGGGTTTCCGCTCCCCAATAGACCTGATCGGCCTCCCAATCATCGGTACGGCCTCCCGCAAAGCCCAGGGTCTCGAAACCCATGGACTCCAGCGAAACGTTACCCGCCAGAATCATCAGGTCCGCCCAGGACACACTCGGGCCATATTTCTGCTTGACCGGCCACAGGAGGCGGCGCGCCTTGTCCAGGCTCACGTTATCCGGCCAGCTGTTGAGGGGCTGGAAACGCTGCTGGCCGCCATCCGCGCCGCCGCGGCCATCATGCACGCGGTAGGTCCCCGCGCTGTGCCAGGCCATCCTGATCATCAGGCCGCCATAGGTACCCCAATCCGCGGGCCACCAGTCCTGGGAATTGGTCAGGACCGCCGCGATATCGGCCTTGAGGGCCTCGTAGTCGACGCTATTGAACGCCGCGGGATAATCGAAGTCACCTCCGTAGGGGTTGGAACGCGTATCGTGGGCGCGCAAGGGCTCCAGATTGAGCGTTTCCGGCCACCAGAAGTTCGCGGAGTGGGACATTTCCTGCGCCGCCGCCGGGGCGCTGCCGACACCCGCTGCGGTTATTGATACCGCCAGCGCCGTGAATAATGGAATGGATTTTTTTATCATCGAGAGCCTCCTTGGCTGTATTGACTACACACGTATCAACAACATAACCCCGGTTAACGTAGGGGTAAATTGAATTAAACAGAACCTGATGTTCAGTTTTTTTTGAAGAACCGTTTTCCGGCGATGTTGCTACCGGACTGCCGCCAGCCGGCTCCCCCGGGATTCCGGCACCTGGCGGGTCAACTCGGCACGGATCAGGTTCCTGAGAGCTTCGATGTTGCCGATACTGGGGTAATTCGGACGCACTACCAGTGCCAGCTCGCGGTGCGGCCCCGGCTCGGACAAGTGCACGCCGGTTAGTGAATCATTACCTGCCACCAGCTGTTCCAGTGCAATCTCCGGCACCAGGGTGGATCCTATCTTGCCGACTACCAGCTGCAGCAGCGTCGCCAGACTGGTAGCGCTGAAGCTGAAGTTGGAGCGGTTCTCCAGCTTGCAGGCCGCCAGGGCGTGATCGGTCAGGCAGTGGCCGTCCTTGAGCAGCATCAGGTTCTCCTGCTGCAACTCCTCCACACTGATGGCCTGTTGTCCGGCGCGCTTGTTATCCCGATGGGTCACCCACAGCAGGTCCTCGGTCCAGAACCTGAAGGTCAGCAGGTCTGCACAGGCATATGGGAGGGCGATGATCGCCGTGTCCAGCGCGCCGGATCGCAGCAGGTCCAGCACTTCGGCTGTCTGGTCTTCGACAATGTCTAGCTTCAGGCGCGGGTAGAGCTCTTCGAGTGCCGGCAGGATACGGGGCAACAGGTAGGGACCGACAGTGGGGATGACTCCGATAGCCAACGGGGTACTCAGCGGTTCCCTCTGTGCCTCGGACAGCTTCTGCAAATCCTGCATCTGCACCTCGATCAGGCGCGCGCGATCCAGTAGCTGCCGGCCCAGCGGGGTGACCAACACCTTGCGGTTATCCCGTTCAAATACCTGAAAACCAAGCTGTTTTTCCATTTCCGACAGGGCGGTGGACAGCGCGGACTGGGAGATATTGCAAACTTCCGCGGCCCTTTTGAAATGCAGGGTCTTCTCCACCGCCAGGGCGTAGTGAATCTGTTTCAGTGAAATCATAGTTTTATTATAGACTGGTATTTCTCATTCCGCGTTCTAATAAATTGAACATTGCTGCAGACTTTTTAAATCTTCGCAGCCAGGCGAACCAGCCGCCACATCAGCCGTCGCGCTGCCGGCATTGCACTGGCGGTATTGCACTGGCGGTATTGCACTGGCGGCGGGAAGGCCAGTTTCCTAGAATGTAACGCCATCATTCTGGCAGGAGCGAGTAAGCGTGGATATCTGGGTTGACGCCGATGCCTGCCCCGGGGTGATCAAGGACATCCTGTTCCGGGCGGCCCAACGCACCGGTTTGCAGCTGACCCTGGTGGCAAACCATGCACTGCCGGTCCCACCCCACGCCAATATCCGCATGCTGCAGGTGAGTTCGGGCTTCGACGTGGCCGATGATGAAATCGTCAAACTGGCCAGGGCGGGGGACCTGGTCATTACCAGCGATATACCGCTGGCGGCCGAAGTGATCGAAAAAGGGGCACAGGTGCTGAGCGGCCGCGGTGAACGCCTCACCGCCGACAACATCAAGCCGAAACTGAATATGCGCGACTTCATGGATACCATGCGCTCCAGCGGCCTGCAGTCGGGCGGCCCGCCACCCCTGAACAACCAGGACAAGCAGCGCTTTGCCAACCAGTTGGACCAGTTACTGGCCAAAGCGAAGCGCTAGCCTGGCGCCGCCTCGACGCCGGGGCGGCTCACGGGAGACACAATTGCGCCTGGGGCAAGGTTTTGCGCCCCCAAGGTACACATGTCAGCCGCGGATAGCTACACTGACCGCCCTGCAACCCACCCGTTTCTTGGCAAGGATTCAACCAGTGGCATACGAGTTAACCGGCAAAATAAAGCTTATCCAGGACGCGAAGACTTTCGACAGCGGATTCACCAAGCGGGAAATGGTGGTCGTCGTTGAAGACGGAAAATATCCCCAGGAAATCAATCTCGAGTTTGTCCAGGACAAGGTCGGCCTGCTGGAAAACCTGCAGCCAGGGCAGGAGGTTACCGTCAGCTTCGACATCCGCGGCCGGGAGTACAACGGACGCTACTTCAATAACCTGCAGGGCTGGAAAATCACCGCGCCGGAAGGTGGTGACATCGGCGCGGGTGGCGGCCAGGCACAGGGCAGCCCCCACTTCCCGCCCGCCGGCATCGATGATGAAGATATACCGTTCTAGCCTCGTCCCTGAAGGTTGGCGACTATCACCCGGCAGCTGACCTCAATCCCCGACGGACTGGCGCCCCCGAAACAGGTAGCCCAGCATCGCCAACACAGCGATCACGGCCGCGGCGGCCGCCCAGGGGTTCAGCTGGCTCAATAGGCTGTGTACGGTGCCTACGTGCTCCCACAGGTAATAGGTTCCCAGCCCCCATACGCCAACCCAGAGCAGGGCCCCGATAACATTGAATAGCGTGAACTCCCAGAAGGGCATCGCCAGCATGCCCGCCAGCAGGCCGTTGAGTTGGCGCGGGCCATCCATAAAACGCGCCAGCACCACGAATCCACCCCCATAACGCTCAAACAGGGCGGTGAGTTTTTGTTCGCGCGACTCGCTGGCCCCGAGTTTACGCAGCAGCTGACGGCCGCCGGTCCTGCCGATGAGGTAGCCGATACTGTTCCCCACTACCGCTGCCAACAGGGCGAGCGTGCCGAGAATGAGAATATCGAGCTCTCCCCTGGCCGCCTCCAGCGCCGCCGCCATCAGGGTAGTCTGCCCGGGCAGGGGTACGCCCAACCCCTCTGCGGACACCGTACCCACCACGCCGGCATAACCGTACCGCTGCACAAGCGGCTGGACTTTATGCACCGCGGTCCGCAACTCATCAGTCAGGTGGTGGCTCGGCTGGCCAGTTGCCTCAACATCCTGTGCCCGGGTAACCGCCGCCATTGCCAGCAGGCACAGCAGCAGTACCGCACAGGCTGCCGGGAACCCTTCAGGCCGTTTCGGGATGCAACGCATATCACTTTACCCCACCGGTAATCGCAACGAGTGCTAGCTTTTGGGCCCGGCACTGCTGCCGGCTATTATAGGCCAGCCGACGCGGGTTATGACCGGCGCAGCAATGGATACTGCCAGCGCAGACCAGCTCGTGAAGCGCTACTCGGATAACTGCATAAATTCCACCTCATCATGCCAGTTGTTCGCGGCGCGGGCCCGGACTTCGGTGCTCCGGTTGTCCAGCACATCAATCTTGCCCCCCGCCTGCAAAAAGGCTTCTACCTGTTCCGTGATCCGGGCCCGGTCCCGGGCTTTTTCGACAGGCGACGTTTGTTTACCAAGATCCTGCATTTCTCTGCACTCCGGTCCACTCTGGCTCCCGGGAGAATGCCGGCGCAATGTTGCAAAAGGAATACTGTTGGATGAATCTTCGGTAGACTCTGGTCACCCTGTAATTCCCGACCAGCGGATTTCAGGACCAGCACCCCTGGTATGAGGAAAAGTATGGCCATGTATCCCTGCAAAAAAGTTGGTATGGACTTTTTTGAGACCGCTCCCTACTGCTTCCTGGCGGAGGAGACCATAGCTGCCAGCCCGGAGCAGATATTTGCGGTTTTCGAGGACGCTCACGCCTGGACGATCTGGGCCAAGCCGATTCAGGAGGTCGAGTGGACTTCGCCCAAACCCTTCCGCCTGGGCACCACCCGCACCGTCAGCATGACCGGCGGGCTGAAAGGGTACGAGGAATTCATCGCCTGGGAGCCAGGCAAGCGCATGGCCTTTTGCTTTATCGGTTGCAGCCACGACACCCTGGAAGCTTTCGCCGAGGATTATCGGGTCACCGAGCTGGGAGACGGCCGCTGCAGGGTGCAGTGGCTGATGGCCATGGCCCCCAAGGGCGCCGCAAAGTTCAGCCTCGGGCTGATAAAACCCCTTATGGCGTGGTATAACCGCAAGATGTTTCGCGATTTCAGGAAATACGTAGAGTCACAGGCAAACACCGTAACCTGAGGAGGTATACCCATGGCTGAGTATATTCCCCCGGCGCTTGACTGGGTGAGAGAGCAGGTAGAGTTGTACGAGAGCAGCGGGGGCACTGAAGGCACCACCCTGCTTGATACCGGCCTGCCATGCGTTCTGGTAACCCACACTGGCAACAAATCCGGTGCCATCCGCAAGATACCCCTGATGCGGGTAGCGGTCGACGGCAATTACGTTCTGATTGGTTCCATGGGCGGCCAACCGAAGAATCCGGTATGGGTCTACAATTTGCGAGCCAACCCGGACATTCAGTTACGCGATAAAACCGCAGTGTTCGATATGCGCGTTCGTGAAGTCACCGATGAGCGGGAGCGTGAAAAGTTGTGGGCGGCTGCGGTCGCGGCGTACCCGGCTTACGATGAATATCAGGCAAAAACCACCCGCAGGATTCCGGTTTTTGTCGCTGAGCCTCGCTCAGGACTTTAGATGGCGGCCCGGCTGGCCGCTTGAGGATGGCCCGGATCCAGGGTGACCGGATTCCCGAAGAGGGGGTGTGATGGAACTGTACGAGGTCATGCGCAGCACGTTTGCCTGTCGCGAATTTACCGGTGAGCCGATACCTGAGGATGTACTGCACCGGATAATCGACAATGCCCGTTTCGCTCCCAGCGGCGGTAATAGGCAGGGATGGCGTATTATCAACGTGACCGACGCTGTCCGGAAACAAAGGCTGGCCGAGCTGTCGCTACCCACGGCCACCCGCTACCTCCTGCAGGTTGCCGCCGGAGAAAGCCCGCTTAACACGATTCACCCCAGCGCGGTCACCGAGGAACAGGTGGCGCAGGCAGAAGCTCCCGAGTGGCTGGTAGCGCATATACGCAACGCGCCTACCTTGTTGGTGATCACCGTTGATCTGTCCCTGATAGCAAGCATGGACAAGGACCTCGACCGTATCGGCCTGGTGAGTGGTGGCTCTATCTACCCTTTGGCCTGGAATATTCTGCTGGCCGCCAGGAACGAGGGTTATGGCGGTACCATGACGACCTGGGGTGTCGCCGAAGAGCCCGAGGTGAAAGCGTTGCTGGACATACCCGAGGCGTGGGCAGTGGCCGCCATCATGCCGCTGGGCAAACCGCAGAAGCAGTTGACCCGACTGAAGCGCAAGCCGGTCGAGGAGATCCTGGTTACCAATAGCTGGAACGGCAGCGAGAATTAGACCAGACCCGGTCGGCCAATCCGCGAGGTCGCCGCCCCGCCCGGTGGATCTCTGCCTGCAAATCCAAACCTGCACAGATTCCGTACAATTCCTCTCTTTACTGACTGCGGGAATGCCATGCGCGCATCGAAAACCACAGGTAAACCTGGGCCAGCGGGAAAATTCGCGAGGATAACGGTGCTGGCGGCGCTTGCGAGCCTCGCCACTTCTGCGTATGCAAACGACCCGGCTTTCAGCCTGCAGCTGGACCTGGGGAGCACCTGGCAGGCGAAGAACAAGGTACAGATCCCCAACGACAACCAGGGGGACAGGTTTTCACTGGAGGATGTCGCCGGTTCCGGCCCCTGGGCCACGGTGCGCGCGGAGGGCATCTGGTCCATCAACGACAAGCACGGTGTGCGCATTCTGTTCGCGCCCTTCTCCTACAGCGAAAACGGCAAACTCAAGAAAGAGACCCGCTTTGCCGGAGCCACTTACAGCCCCGACGAGCCGGTCAAGGCGAGTTACACCTTCAACACCTGGCGACTGGGCTATCGCTATCACCTGTATGCCGAGACCAACTGGGACTTCTGGATTGGCGCCACGCTGTTGATTCGCGACGCGGGAATCAAGCTGAGCCAGGCGGGTGTCAGCAGCCAGGATGATAACGTGGGCGCCGTTCCGCTGCTCTACCTGGCGGCCAGCTATCGCTTTGACGAACGCTGGTCCCTTGCCGCCGACCTGGACGGCCTGGCCGGCGGCCCGGGCAGGGCGATAGACCTTGGCGTGCGTATCAATTACAAATTGGACGACGACTGGCAGCTCGGGCTGGGATACCGCACCCTGGAGGGTGGGGCCGACACGGACGATGTTTACAACTTCGCCTGGTTCAACACCGTAAGCTTGTCGGCGACCTATCGATTCTGAACCGCTTTATTCTGGCGTATAGTAAACGAAGGAGTGCACCGGCAGGCTATAGGCATCCACCGATAACATGATTCCCCTGTTCGCAAGATACCCTTCACTGCAGGCAGCACTACCTTTTGTTTCCCTGGGACAATACCCCACCCCAATACTGGACGCCGCCGGACTCGACCCCGGGGGTCGCTGCGCGGCGCTCGCCGTCAAGCACGATGGGGTCTCTGGAACCCTCTACGGCGGCAACAAGGTCCGCAAGCTCGAATTCCTGCTGGCCGACGCACTGCAACGGGGACACACCGAGGTGCTGACTTTCGGTGGCGCCGGCTCTAACCATGCCCTGGCAACCGCCATCTATGCCCGGGAACTCGGCCTCGCATGCAATTCGCTGCTAATCGCCCAGCCCAATTCCTACGCGGTGCGCGCCAACCTGCTGCGCGCCCTGCAAACCGGCGCGCGCCTGCAGCACTTCGAGTCAATGGCGGCACTGGTAGCCGGGACGCTTGTTCGCGCGGCCCTCAATCCCTTGAGTGGTAAAGCGATACCCTACTTCATACCACCCGGTGGCACCTCGGCGCTGGGCTTGCTTGGCTATGTCAATGCGGCCTTCGAATTACAGGCGCAAATAGCGCGTGGGGAGCTCGAACCACCTGACGTAATTTACATCGCCTGTGGCACCATGGGCTCGTGTGTCGGGCTCACCCTGGGCCTGGGGATACTGGGCCTGCAAACACGCGTTTGTTCCGTCGCCGTAACCGACACCAGGTTCTCTTCGCTGCGGCGGGCGCAAAAGCTGCTGCGGGAAGCAACTGACCTGCTGCGAGCCGCGGACGCCAGCATTCCACAAGTACAACTGGAGGACTGCGGCCTCGAGTTGCGACACGACTTTTTTGGCGAAGAGTATGGCCGCTATACGCAGGCGGGTATGACCGCGGTGCGCCAGGCGGCCGGCGCCACCGGGTTGCAGCTGGAGGGCTGCTACACCGGTAAGTGTGCCGCCGCCCTGTTGCACGACCTCGGTTCAGGTAGACTTGAGGGCCAGCGGGTGCTGCTGTGGAATACCTACGACGCCCAGGGGAGCGCAACTACCGGCAATGGCGTGGATTACCATGCTTTGCCCCACAAGTTTTACCGCTATTTCGAGAGCGACGTCCAGGCCCTGGAACGGGAGACATTCGATGAGCTACGATAACGACAATATCTTCGCGAAAATACTGCGGGGGGAAGCCCCCGCCTTCAAGGTCCATGAAGACGCACAGACACTGGCATTCATGGACCTGATGCCCCAGGTCCCGGGCCATACGCTGGTGATTCCCAAGTATCCCGCGCAAGACCTGTTTGATGTGGATGCCGCCACCCTTGGGGACACCATACAGGTCGTCCAGACGGTTGGCGCCGCGGTCAAGCAGGCTTTCCAGGCACCGGGTATCATGATCGCCCAGCTGAGCGGGGCGGCTGCCGGGCAGACGGTATTCCACATACACTTCCACATCCTGCCGCGTTTCGAGGGTCTGGAGTTCAAGCTGCACGCCCGGCAGGTAGAAGCGGCGGAGGTGCTGGCGGCCCATGCCGAACGGATCAGGTCCTGCCTGGCGCAAGGCCAGGCAGGTAAGCCAGCCGACAGCGGGACACCCGGCCCTTAATACAGTGCTCTGTCAACGCAATATGGCGGCAACTGCCATGCCGCTGGCGCGCACGGCCATCCCTCTCCCGACAACCACTCTCTAGACTGACGCCTTGAACCGTGTATTCCGGGCGCGAGCCCGCGGCCTCGCTGTGCCGTGACGAAACGGGCCGTGCCGGGATGGGCAGCGGGAAGATAGGCATTAAGGCTCGTTTAACCCAGGCAAGCATAATGCCCGGGCGAATCGTGACACAGACAACCAACATAGACTAAAGGTAGAAAAACCATGAACAACAAGCTCGCGACAAGTAGCCTTATCAAGGCTGCAACCTTGCTGCTGGCGCTGGGAGTTCTCGGGGCCTGCTCAGGTGGGGGTGGCAACTCCTCACCCGCACCCGACAACACAGCGCCGGTCGAGGATATCGATCCCAACCTGGTCGTGATCGAGGCGGGAGACGATTTCCAGACCCGGCTCATGGAGGCGCTGATCGAGGCCCAGCCGGGCAACATCATCGAACTGCCCGCAGGTGAGTTCACACTCAATACCGGCATCAGCCTGGACGTGGACAATGTCGTGATCCGGGGGCAGGGGCATACCAGAAGCATACTTAATTTCGGGGCCCAGGAAAGTGGTGGCGAGAGTGTGCTCGTCACCAGTAACAATGTGGTGTTACAGGACTTCGCGGTTATCGATCCGCCCGCCGATGGCATCAAGTACAAATTCAGCAACGGCGTGACAATGCGCGGTATGCGGGTGGAATGGACCTGTGGACCCTGCAGCGAAAACGGTGCCTACGGCATCTACCCGGTGCAGACCGAAAACGTGCTGATCGAGGACAGCGTGGTGATCGGCGCCAGTGACGCCGGCATTTATGTGGGCCAGTCAGACAAGATCATCGTGCGCCGCAACCTCGCCTCACTGAACGTGGCCGGTATCGAGATCGAGAACTCCACCAACTCCGAGGTCTACGACAACGAAGCGGTCAATAATACCGGCGGCATCCTGGTATTCGACCTGCCCAACCTGTCCCGGGAGGGGACCCGCACCAAGGTTTACAACAACGTCATGCGCGACAACAATACCCCCAACTTCGCGCCGCCGGGCAGCATCGTCGGCGTGGTACCCACCGGTACCGGCATGTTGATCATGGCCTTCACCGATGTCGAGGTGTTCGACAACATTATCGAGAACAACCAGTCCTCGGCCATCGCCATCGTGCACTACGATATCAGCGGGCGCCCCACCGACGACGTCAACTACGACGGCACCCCGCGCCGGGTATACATCCACGACAACCAGATCCGCAACAACGCCTACCAGCCCTCTGACCTGGCAGCCCAACTGGGCCCGCTGTTCGCCGACGTCGGCGGCCTGCCGCAGATTTTCTACGATGGCATCGGCGAGCAGGCGGGTCGCTTCGCGGAGTCGGATCGGATTTGTGTTGCGGAGGATCCGGCAGTGAAGCGCGGTATCCTGTTCGGCGCGAACGGCGCCAGCACGGATCCCGCCTATTTCGACTGCGCCCACGCCTCGCTACCCGAGGTGGTCCTGGACACGCCGGAGGAAATCTCCGAGGGCGAAAAGCCGTTGACCGACGAGGAGATCGCGCAAATCTGTACCCCCGACGGCGAAGGCCCCAACTTCGACGCGGTAGAGGTCACCTGCGACACCCTGTCTGCCTACAACCTGTTCGCGGACCCGACCGACCCGCGCGCCAACGCCAATGGCGGCATTCACTACGAGATGATTACGCCGCTGTTCACCGACTATGCCCAGAAGTACCGCTTTGTTTTCGTGCCGGAGGGCAAGCAGGCGGCCTACAACAGCCGGAACACCCTGGATTTCCCGGTGGGCACCATTATCGCCAAGACTTTCACCATGCCACATGATTTCCTCAACGACGGGGCAGGCGAGGAGATCATCGAGACCCGTCTGCTGATCCATCGCAAGGAAGGCTGGAAGGCGCTGCCTTTCATCTGGCGCGAGGACCGCGGCGACGCCGACCTGGCGCTGGCCGGGGGCACCCGCGCGGTGAGCTGGATTCACAGCGATGGCAGCAACCGCAGTACCAACTACGTCATTCCCGACGCCAACAGCTGCAAGACCTGTCACAGCACGGTCCGCTCCGAGAGCGGCAGTGGTGTGAACCAGGAAACCGTGCTTATACCCATCGGACCGAAGGCCCGCTTCCTGAACCGGGACAACCGGTACGAAGGCGAGTCCGTGAACCAGTTGGCCTACATGGCGCAACAGGGCGCGCTGGCGGGCCTGCCCGACGACCTGGACAGCATCGACACCGTGCCGGACTGGGAGGACACCGCCGCGGATCTGCAGAACCGCGCCAAGGGCTACCTGGACGCCAACTGCGCGCACTGCCACAGCCCCGGCGGCTTCGCCAGCAACTCCGGCCTGTTCATGGAGTACTGGCGCGAGGTGGACACCAGCTACGGCATCTGCAAGACCCCGGTGGCGGCGGGTGCCGGCTCCGGTGGGCTGCGCTTCGATATCGTGCCGGGCAATGCCGACCAGTCGATCACCAGCTACCGGATGGACTCCAACCAGCCGGACGTGCGCATGCCGGAGATTGGCCGCACCCTGATTCACGACGAGGGTGTCGCCCTGGTGAGAGAGTGGATCAACAGCCTCTCGGGCCAGTGCGAATAGCGTCTGAACCCATCCCGAAACCCGCCCTGGCGGCGGGTTTTTTTATGTTCGCCAGCTCTGCAACCAGCCCCGCTTGGAAACCGCTGCGGTGCGTGGGAGAATCCGGACCATTCCAATTACAAACCCAGAGGCGGCAACATGATTAACGTACTGCAACCCACCGGAGACCAGGTGAAAGCGTTTCGCGATCGGCAGACCGGTGAGCCTATCGCCATGCTCAACCTGCTCAAGTTCAGGGACAAGGCGGTCTATGAAGATGGCCGGCCATCGGATTTGTCTGGCTACGAGGCCTACCAGCTGTACGGCAGGGCCTTCAGGGAATTAAACGAGCCAAAAGGTGTACGGGTGCTCTATTCAGGCGAGGTAAAAGGCCTGCTGATAGGACAAGGGGATGATCTCTGGGACGCCGTTGCGCTCATCCAGTACCCTTCAACGCAGGTCATGCTGGATATGCTCAGGGACGAGGAGTACCAGAAGGCGCAGCAGCATCGCGCCGCCGGCCTGGAGGGACAGTTGCTGATCGAGTGCGGCGCCGGCTTCAGTTTCTGACGACTCTCGAGCGAGACATCAACCGGGGCCTCTACCGCAAACTACCGCAACAGGCGGGTCCTCCCCGGCACACACAGTGCCGGGGAGGACCCGGTCATCAGGCTAGGAAGCGCCCTGGCGTACCAGTTTGACGTCCCACAATGAGGGAGACCCCTCGCGGCAGTCCGCCACACCCTTGAGGGCTTCCATGCCCTTCTTCCAACCGCCGCCATTCACGTACAGCTCGTAGCCTGCAAAAAAGTCTGACCAGCTGGAGAAGGTGGAAACACCCCAATAGTCAAAGTCCATATCAGCCGGTGCACCTATCATGGGGAAGAACAGCCAGCTGGAGCCCTTGCTGCCAAGTTCGCGCATCGCCCCGGAGTACTGCTTGTGGGCCGCGATCGCCTTCATCCAGTCACTGCCATCGTCGATGCTGCACTGGGTAAACATCACCACACCGTCTCCAGGATTGCCGTCCGGGACATTGATCGGGACGGAAGAAGCCACCGAGTGCGCCCCGCAGGCTATCACGCTGTCAAACGCTTTCTGCAGGTCGCCGCCGCTTTTACGCCAGGTATCCTGGCCCACGCCCATCTCGTTGCCGGTGGGGTTGGCTCCCAGCCAGACGACCTGCGGCAGCTTGGTGAACTGCCCGAACGCGGGCGTCAGGATCCACGCCGAATAGCTGGAGTCGTTCTGGTCGGCCCACTTGGCAAAGCGCTGGGCCACGGGCATGAGATCAGCCATGCCTTTGCCGGGCTGGAAATTGCAGAAGAAGGCTTCCACCGGTCCCGGTTTGGTTTGCTCGGCCTGGGACAGCGCTGTTTGTGACCAGAAGGGTAATGCCGCCGCACACATGAGCACTGCTTTAATAATCACTTTCATGGTTGGTATCCTCGTCGATTTTTATTGACCTGCATACCGCGGTACACCAACAGGTAACAACCAGCCTAGTAGAAAAGCCATATTACGCAAACGGGGAATGGCGGGCGCGCCCGGCGGTCAACGGGCCGGGGACGTCACAACCGGCGGCGAGAAGTCCGCCGGGGAAGGGGATCAAGTGACCCGCGAGCGCAGGCGGCGGGCCAGTTCCAGGATGACCAGCATCAGGCTCAGCAACACCAGAGTGAAGGCCGCACCTGCCACTGCGGGCGTCGCCGCCTGTTTGACCGAAATACCGTAGGCAGCCCAGGCGATGACCAGGGGGAAAGCCGCGTCGCACTTGCGCGTGACCACGCTCGCTCCGACTGCTCCCGCCAAAGCCAGTTTCAGCAGGGTCCAGTGCACCGCCTCCACGCCGGCGTCATCCCAACCGAAGGCGGTTTGCACGATGCTGATGTTGGCGATAGCGGCGACACAGATCCAGGCGGTATACAGGCTGAAGGGCAGGCGCACCAGGGGTGGCGCCACGTCCCCGGGGACGCGCAACCGGCTATAGATCGCCAGCAGAGACACCAGGATGGCGGCCATGATCAGCAGCGACAACACCAGGTAGTCGTAGTGCCAGGCCAGTATCCAGGCTGCATTGGCGAGACAATTGAACTTGAACAGCGCATCGATCCTGCCCAGCCGGGGGTCGTTGCGCTGCGCGGGAAGGGCCTGGTAGACAACAAAGCTCAACAGCCCCAGGTAGATTAGGGCCCAGATCGAGAAGGTAAACCCGGCCGGTGTAAACAGGGACGGGTACTGTGCCGAGATCTCCGGCGGGGTCTTGCCGCCCAGGGGGATACTGGTGGCCATGGCGTTCAGGGCGATCATCACGGCAAACGCCACAATATTGCCGCCCCGGGCAGTGCCTGTTCGTCTCATTTTCCGGATCCCGGAGGAGTTCGTTTTCAGCCTAACACGGAGATTCCTCCGCACGGAATCTCGCTGCACCGGACCGACGGTTTCTGCCTGCGCCCGTTTTCGGGTACAATGCCGCCGGTCTGGCCACTACCGCGCGCCTCGCTGTTGATTTGTCGAGCTGTTCGCGGCGCTCCGGCAGCCCCTGGATCTGCACAGCAGAGCCCCCCGAAAGCCGGCCCGCCAGGCCCCCTGGGTACGCCACCTTATTGTTTTTTATAGATTTTCTATAAGAGCGAATCACCGACTCAAGGCGAGGCAAGAGCTCGCCTGCACTGGCGTGGGGCCAGGGAGACCTTACAACCCGAGCGGGCAAGCGCTGTATTGCCCCGAGAACCGAGCAGGACAGATCATATGCTAAGCCTAAACAAACTGGAAAAAGTCATCGAACTGGAAGAGCGTCTGCGCAACGATTACCAGCAGCAGCTGGATGCGAAGACAGCCGAAATCGAGGACCTCGTCAAGCAACAGGCGGAACTGCAGGCGACCATCGACTCACAACAGGCCACGGTCAGCCAGCAACTGGAAACCATTACCGAGCTCTCCGGCAAGGCCTCAGCCAACCAGCGAGTCGAGCAACTCAACCGCGAACTGAACAACCGCGCCGACAAGTTGCAGGAAGAGGTGGCCGAACTCAAAAAGCGGGTCAAGACACTGCAGAAAGACCTTGCGGAAGAGCGGGCGGAAAACAAGACGCTGAAACAGTTCGATCCCCCCAGAATGAAAAAGAACCTGGATTCCAGCAAGAAAAAACTCGCCGAGAAGACCCGGGCCAATGAGGCGCTGCAAAAGTCGCTCAATACCAGCAAGGCCGAAAACGCCGAACTGCAGACCAAGGTCAAGGAACTGGAGTCCCGGCTTGCGGAGCTGGAACCCGAGCAGGTAACGGAGGAAGCCGAGGAAGTCGCGGCATAACATCCGCACAGCCGCAGCCACCTAGAAATCGAAAGCCTGCTGCACCGCGGCCACCGCACCGGCCTGCCGTTCCGGCTGTTCAGAATCCACTCCAGCCAGGCCGGAGAGGGTCAGGCCCAGCAGGCGCACCCCCAGCGGCACCGGCAACAACTGCGCCAACAGCTCCCGTGCAATTGCGGCGAACTCCTGCTGCGACAGCTCGTGCTCGCATGAGCGGCTGCGGGTCAGCTGCCTGAAATCCGCAAATTTGACCTTGAGGGTCACGGTGCGCCCCCTCACCCCATTGTGCCGGATGCGCTGCCAGGCGCTCGCTGTTATGTCCTCCAGGGCGGCAAACAGGGCCGGGGCCGACACCAGGTCCTCGGCGTAGGTTCGCTCGCGGCCAACCGATTTGCGCAGGCGGTCCGGGCGCACGGGACGCTCGTCGATACCGCGGCAGGCGTGGTAGAGGTAGTTTGCGGACTTGCCGAAATGGCTGCCCAGTTCCTCCAGCGCCAGGGCGCGCAGGTCGGCCCCCACATGAATCCCCAGCCGCCCCATGCGCTCCGCAGTCCTGGGTCCCACACCGTAGAATCTGCGCACCGGCAGGGAGGCGACAAAATCGGCACCCTCCCGGGGCCTGATAACGAACAGGCCATCAGGCTTGTTCTGGTCGGAGGCAATCTTGGCCAGGAATTTGTTGTAGCTGACACCGGCACTGGCGGTCAGGCCCGTCTCCTCCTTGATCGCCGCGCGGATCAGGCGGGCAACCTGGACCGCACTGCCTACGTCCAGCCGGTCCCGCGTGACATCGAGATAGGCCTCGTCCAGCGACAGTGGCTCGATCAACTCGCTGTAGCGGGCAAATATTTCCCTGATCTGCCGGGAGACCGCCCGGTAGGTATCGAATCGCGGCGGCACGAAAATCAACGCCGGACAACGCCGCGCCGCCGTCACCGATGGCATGGCCGAGCGCACGCCGAACCGCCGGGCCTCGTAACTGGCCGCGGCCACCACACCGCGGCGGGCGGATCCCCCCACCGCCACCGGCATGCCGCGCAATTCGGGGTTGTCCCGCTGCTCCACGCTGGCAAAGAAGGCATCCATGTCCACATGGATGATCTTGCGCACCGCTCCAGCCTCCTCTTCACTCATGGCGGGGATAGTAAATCCACGGCTGCGCGGCCACAACATGGCACTTCCCCTGGCTGTGGCGGGTAGGGTACTACAGCGCCTGGACAGGTACCCAAAGGGGGTACGCAGCGGCGGCTGCCCCCGGATCGGTGGTATCTTTCTGACATTTCGGTAAATTTTTCGACTTTTCGGACCGAATTCGGGGCTACAATGGCAGCAAACAATACCGAGAGACGGGGATAGATGGGCGGCTTTCACTGGGGAAGTGTCGTTTGCGCAATGGTATTTGCTGTGGCCCAGGCCGCGGCGGAGACCGGCAGTACCGCGGCGGGCGCAGATTCCACCGGCCAGGCAGACGCCTCCCCGCCGCCCTCCATAAAGATATTCAAATACCGCGACCGCACCGGGGCGATGTCATTCTCGGACCGGGCCCCCGCCAGCACACGCTATGAGATCATCCGTTACAGCTCCAGCTGTTATGCCTGCAACCCCCTGTCCAGCGTCGACTGGCACAGCGTCCCGCTGCAGTTGAGCGCCTTCAGGGAAGAGATCCGCGCGGCGGCGGGCAAGTACGGAATCGATCCAGCGCTGGTGCGGGCGGTTATCCATGCGGAGTCCGCGTTCCGGCCCCGGGCCAGGTCGAAGAAAGGCGCCATGGGCCTGATGCAACTGATGCCCGACACCGCCAGGGACATGGGTGTCGCGGACGTACTGTCCCCCCGGGAGAACATCCTGGGCGGAGTTCGATACCTCGCCTGGCTGCTGGAGAAAAACGGCGGTAACACCATGCTGGCGACGGCCGCCTATAACGCCGGACCCGGCGCGGTGGAGCGCTACCAGGGCATTCCCCCCTACGAGGAAACCCAGACCTACGTCAAACGGGTCAGGATACTGCACAGCCGCTACCGGCTGGCACTGGCCAGCGCGGTCAGCGGCCCCAGCTTCAGCCAGGTCGGGGCCTACTGAGACGCCCCGCTACCCCCGGGGTCTCAACGGCCGGTGGCGACAGGGCATCTGTCGCGATCCAGCTTATCGCGCTATGCTCGTGGCGATAAAGTTGTAGAGAGTTTGAAACTGCACGATGTTCGATTTAAGCGCCTGCCATGTCGAACGCCTCGGTGACAGCGAGTACCGTATCAGCTGGCGTCAGTTTGACCCGCCGCGGCCGGTCGCGATCTACATGTCCGACGACCCCGATCGCTTTTACGGCAACCAGCATCCCGGCACACCACTACTGTGCACAACCGCCAGCGAGGCCCGTATCGCCAACCCTGATGCCCGGGTCCGCCACTATTTCTACCTGGAAACAGACCGGAGCGACGGGGCTATCCTGGCCGAGCGCCGCCTGTCCCTGCAGGGGAGCCCTAACTTCCGCGATCTGGGGGGCTACCTGACCCAGGACGGCCGCAAGCTGAAGTGGGGCAAGCTGTTCCGTTCCGGCAAGCTGTCCACCCTGACCGAACAGGACATGCACTATGTGCGTCGCCTGGGCCTGACCCTGGTGTGCGATTTTCGCCAACTGGTGGAACAGGAGCTCGACCCCACCGTCCTGGGACCAGACAGCCCGCACCGACTGGCCAGCCTGCCGGTAACACCCGGCAGCAGGAACAATTTCATGGAAAACCTGCTGCAGCGCGGAGTCATCGCCGTGGACGACGCCGCCGGCCTGATGCAGGAAATCAACCGCGACTTCGTACTCAACCAGATGCCCCAGTACGCAGAAATGTTCCAGCTGCTGTTGGCCGGCGACCAGCAGTTGCTGATCCATTGCGCCTCGGGCAAGGACCGCACCGGATTCGGTGCAGCGCTGATCCTGGACGTGCTGGGAGTGGATGAAGAGGCCATTGTCGAGGACTACCTGCTCACCAACAAATACCTGCCCATAGACGCGGAGGTGCAGCGCCTGTCAGCCGAACTCACCGATCAGGCAGGCCGGCCCCTGTCGGAGGAAATACTGCGCCCGCTGCTGGAGGTGAGGCCCGAGTATATTCGCGCCTGCTTCGAGGAAATTCGCAAGCGCCATAAATCGAAACAGCATTTCTATGAAACGGTCCTGCGGCTCGATGACAGGAAACTGGCGGAACTGAAAGCGCGCTACCTGCATTGAGGCCGCTAATCACCGAGATAATGTAGGTCGTCAAAGGTCTTGACCAATTGCGGATAAAACACCGTCAGGGTGGTGATCAACATCCCGTTGATAAAGCCCTCGGGAAACAACACAAGGCTGACCAGAGGCCAATTTTCCAGGGCCGACTGCAACCAGTCCCGGGCATCGATCAGCCAGAACACCAGTAACGAACCGGCGACCATGGCCAGCATCGCCAGCATGCCGCCGCAAAAGCCCCCGCCCAGCATGTACAGGAACAGGTTTTTCGAGCGCAGCCGTGCCACGGCGTACAACACCAGGCGGGAGACAGCGCCCGGTAACAACACGGTGAGCAGCCAGGCAGTGGGCACGCCCAGCAGTGATTCCCCGATGATGATCGCGTAGAGAAAGCTGGACAAGGCCCCAGCCAGCAGGGCGAGACGCAGTCCCAGCAGCATCACCAGGCAGCTTATGCCGATGAAATGCAGCCACAACTGCGCCACCATATGCACCGACATCAGCCACAACAACAGGCAGAAAATGGCGCCCCCCAATACCAGGTGCAACCGCGCCGGCACGGCGCGTACGGCTGCCCAGGGCGCCAACAGGGCAGCGACCGCACAGGCAGTGAACATCAGCAAGCTGCTGGCCAGCACCATCCAACCCGGCAAAAATTCGACGCCGATGAACATTACCGCACTACACAGCCTATTCCATGCAGCCGGCTGCGGGTGGGATCGACCTAGTTTTCACCGGGGCCGGAATCATTATCGCCCTGTACCGAATCGGGGGGCGAGGCGATATACAGCTGAACGCCGGCTTCCACATCGGCCTCGCTGAAAATGAATTTTACGGTTTCGTAGCTGACCCCCTCTTTTTGCGCACTGACAAAGTAGGTCTGGTTGAGTGGCATATTCAACCAGGTCACCCCACCGTCCACAGATACGTCCGGTTGGGTAAGGTCGGGTATTACCGAGGCGTTGAAATAGATCGGGCCGATATAGTCATCCGAGGCAGGAGACAGCGTCATGGTTGCCCCCGGATCGCCGTGGGGAAGCCGGTCATCGTGCATACTGGCCCATGACTTGCCGACCGTGACCACCATGGCATTGCTGAAGAAGAAATTGGGATAGCCGTTGCTTCGCATCATGGCCTCGACGAAGGGCAGCATTGCGAACTCATAGTAATAGGGGTCGATAAACTGGATGGCGAAATCCGTATTGTCTTCGTCATCGATCGTATTGACGTTGGTCTTGGTGGTAATCCAACCCTCTTTTTCGTAGATAAAGGAGAACTCGAGGTCCACGCCGCTGTCCTTGACGATATACATGGTCCACCAGCCGGTCTCATCGGTTTGCAGGTCCAGCTCGCGCGTTTCCGGGTATTCCGCAATCCACACCCGGGTGTCGGGTACCGTGGCGTGATAGTCAATGTACTCCGGCGGTGACACCTGTATGTCCATGCCAAAATGATTGGTCTTGCCGCTGAGCTTCACCAGCGTCACCGCATCGCCGAGCAGTTCGTCATCCAGCGGCGTGTCGGGGTCGCTCTCGTGCGCGTCGACTATATTCTGGATCTGCCTGTTGGAAACCTTCTGGTCGGTGAACACCAGGATATTGTCCTGCAAATACACGCCGTCGTTGTTACTGCTGTTGTTATCACAGGCGAGCAAGCCGCAGGTAATAATGCCTATGGCCAACAAGCCGGGAAGTTTCTTTATCATGGACCTGGGTTCCTGTAGGGCGGTAACGGTTTGATCAATAAGCTGCGCAGTATAGAAACTGAGACTGTGCTTGCATAGACCAGGGCCAGCCGGGCAGGGCGACGCGCGGTGTCTTTCTGCAGCGAGAGCAGCTAAACTTTTCCCTCGGTTTCCGAGCTTTACATCCCATTGAGAAAAGGAGCTGGCATGGACCTGCTGGAGTTTTCCGAAGAGCGCAAGATGAGCCGGGAAGAGGCAGCCAAACTGCTGCACGCACTGGCCGACTCACTGGCGCGGCAGAATGCCGTCGATTTTGTGCGCGACGGGAAGAAGGTGCACATAAAAGTGGCCGATGAGGTCACTGTCGAGGTGGAGGTGGAGATCGAAAGCGATGAGTCCAGCATCGAGATTGAAATAAGCTGGTAGCGGAACAGCCGGAGGGTGCGGCTCATTGCCGCGGGCCGCTCAATTGCCCAGCAGGCCCCGGGCAGCCAGTTCCTCCCTTATGCCCTCTGCCAGTTGCCGGTAGCCCGCCGCATTCGGATGAATTTCATCGGCGCGCAGGCCGGCATCCGAGAGAATGTCGGCGAGCACATCCGGAATGAGTATCACCCCCTCCTCAGCAGCGATGTCAGCATAGACGGGTGAATCCGACAGCGCACCCACGCTGGCCCTGAGCAGGGACAGGCGCGGCACCGCCACCAGCGCCACCCTGGCACCCGAAGCCTGCGCCTCGCGCACGATTTCCCGCAGGTAGCCCCCCACCCTGGCCGCGGGCGTCTGGCGCAGGAAGTCGTTGCCGCCGAGTTCCACGATCACCAGTTCGGGCTGCCATTTGGCCAGCAGGGGCGCCAGGCGCTCCCGGGCCTCCCCGGCGGTATCGCCGGAGACGCCGGCATTGACTACCTGCCAGCCGGTGGCTGCGGCGAGGCGGGCAGGAAAATCCTCCCCCGAGCCGGCTCCCAGCCCCGCGGTAATGCTGTCGCCGAAGGCCAGCACCACCGCACCGGGTTGCAGCGGCGGGAGCCGGGTCTCCTTGTCGCAGCCGGGCGCCAGTAACAACAGGCATGCCAGCAGGCACAGCCCTGGCGCCCGGCACAGCGCACCGGAAGCCAGCGCAACCTGTCGCGCCCTCGCCACTCAGTCCTGCTCCAGCAGGGGCACGACCTGCTCCGCAAACAACTCCAGGCTGCGCCAGCCAACCGCCACCGGCATACCCCCGCAGAGGGGCGCCAGGTTGATGCTGCCCTTCCTGTTGATCTTCCCGGCCGCCTGTTCGGGGCTGAGAAAGGCGTACTTGCCCTCCTCCCTCAGGGCTTGCAGGGAGTCGGCACCGGATTCGGCGTAGGCCCGCCGACTGGCGTGCCGCCACCGGCGGTAGGCCAGGGCATCGTAGAGGAAGTACTGGCCGTACTCCGCCCAGGCCCTGTCGGGATCTTCGACGATCAGGGTGAGCGCCGGCTCATTGGGAAAAATCACCATACCGCTGTCAAAACCCAGCCGCTCGCACTCGCTGTCGTAGACCGCCTGCAGCGCCGCATCGTCTATGGGAGGCGCGAACATCAGGCCAAAGCGCGCCGCCCGCCGGGCCGCGGCGGGGCTGTTGCCCCCAACGCACAACAGGGCCTGCGGGGGGCGCGCGGGTGCCGGGTTCAATTGCACCCGGGTACCGCGGTAATCAAAGGCCTCCCCGCCCAGGGCTTGCAGCAACACGGTCAGTTTCTCATCAAATACCCGCCCCCTGCCCTGCCAGTCCGCACCCAGGGCCCGGTACTCGGCTTCCCGATAGCCCAGGCCCAGGGTCGTCGTGAAACGGCCCCCGGATACCAGGTCCAGCACGGCGATGTCCTCCGCGACGCGCAGCGGATCGTGCAGGGGCAACAGCAGCGCGCTGACATTGATAGCTACCCGCCGGGTGAGGCTGGCGGCAGCCATGGCCATCATCAGCGGCGCGCTGAGAAAGCCGTCCTCCGCGTTGTGATGCTCGGAAAAGCCCACCACCGAGACCGGCCGGGAATCGGCCCACCTGACCATGTCCAGGCAGGCGCGATAACGCTCGCCGGCGGTATCCGGGGCGGCCGGGGAAGCGCGCATATCGAACTGCAGGACGACCAGTGGCGACATTGCCGTCAGGACTCCCTTCCGTATTCAGTCGGTAGCCCGTTTCTCTCGCGCCTGCAGCCAGCGCAGCACCATCTCCCCCATCCGCTGCCTGTCGTAGGCATCTTCCTCATAGCTGAACCTGCCGCCACCGGCGTAGTGCAAAATGGTGATATTCGGCTCCTCGTAGATCTCACCATCGCCCAGGTCACTCATACGATTGAGTACCTTGCAGATGACCCAGCCCTTGTCCTCATCGATGGAATACCACTCGATGGGGAAGGCCTGCATACCGTTATGGGGCACCGAGGCCATGACCTTCGTTATCCACTTGAAGATCGTCTCGCGCCCCCAGAAACGGCCATACTGGTGCTCGAAGTAAGTCGCGTCCTCAGTGAACATGTTGGCCCAATCGCGCCAGTTGCCCTGCTGCGCCCCCTTCAGCGCGGCCACCTGGTACCTGTCGAAGGCCTCCTCAATTTCCTGCCGGTTCCATCTACCCATCAAAGCGTCTCCCCTTGCACAGCTGTCTGATACGCGAGCAGGACCGATTATTGCGGCTGCAGGCGGGCATGGCCACCGCCCCGCGCGGCCCCGCACTACAATTGGCTTTCCGGTACAATTATGGACATCACGCGCGTACTGAAACGGGTCCAGTAACCGGTTTCAGGTTCCGCGTCGAAGCGGACTTCCTCGCCGTCCTCCAGGGTGACCCACTGCAGGTCACCCTGTTCAGTCAACAGCACCCTGTAACCCAGCACCATCGCCCGCTGGTCGAAGTCGCTGGCCAGGTTGCTGGCGTACTCCGGGCTTTCCAGGAATACCCCCGGCTCGGTATTGAGCGCGACCGAGCGCCCGTCCACATTGAAGGAGCCGACGAACAGGTAGCGCTGGTCGAAGCCAATGAATTTGCCGTGCAGGCTGGCCCTGGATGACCCCCGCCAGCGTTTGCGGCCATCGACCGTCGCGGTGGCGCTGCTCGCCAGGGGCTTGAATTCGTACAGTTCGACGCCGCCGCGCACCAGTTCCTTGCGGTAGCGCATATAGCCAGCGTGTACCAGCGGAACGTCATTGGCCGCCAGCGAATTGGTCATGATTCGCACCCGCACGCCGCGCTGTTCCAGCCCCACCAGGTAGTCGGTGAAAGCCTCTCCGGGCACAAAATAGGGCGACACAATGATCAGTTCGCTGTGGGTGTCATCCATAACATCCTTCAGGGCCGGGGCGAGATGGGTTTCCCTGGTCACCTCGTTGGCATCCACCTTGCCGGGGTGGTCGTACACCAGCTTCCAAGGCCCCCAGGAAAATCTCATGTCGGCGAGCTGTTGCAGGCTGTCGAACTCGATCGCACGCACGGCATCGGCGTAGGGGGAGGACTCCGCCGTCCTCAAAAATTCATCGGATGCCTTGCGGTAGGCCGCAAGCTGTTGCGCGTCGGCATACCCATCCCCGGCAAAGGCGCGCAGCGGATAGACCCACCGGCTGTTCCAGTACAGATCAAAAGCAGCGGAGACCTCGGGCACCACCGGACCGATACACAGGGTGTCCATATCCGCGAAACCGACGTCCAGGGTCGCATCGAAATATTCATCGCCGATATTGCGACCGCCGAGGATGGACGCCTGGTTATCGGCGGTCAGGCTCTTGTTATGCATGCGCCGGTTGACCCGCCGGGTGTCGGTAATGAAATCACCCACTCGCGCATCGCGATTGGCAAAGGGATTGAACAGCCGGATCTCCACATTGGGGTGGGCGTCGATGGCGGCGAGCATCTCGTCCTTGCCCGCGGTGTCCAGGTCATCCAGCAGAATCCGCACCCGCACGCCCCGGTCCGCCGCCGCCAACAGCTGGTTGTACAACACCCTGCCGGTCAGGTCGTCGCGCCAGATGTAATACTGCAGGTCCAGGGTCTTGTCCGCGGACTGTACCAGCAGGATTCGGGCATAGAACGCATCGAGTCCCTGCCCCAGGGGCAGGAAACCCGATTCTCCGGGGTGCTGCGCACGCAGGTCCGCGACCACCCGCCCAAGACGGGTCTGGCTGGTATCGGTCAGCGCATGGGAAGGCTTGCGCTCAAAATCCTTGGGCAGCGATGCGCAGCCCGCCGACAGGGCCAGTGTGGCCACCAACAGTCTGGTCAGGAACTTCACTTGCCCGGCACTCACTGGTTTTTGACTTGATGCCCCGCACTCTAACCCCGGCCTTGCAGCCAGGCAAACCAATGACGCCGGCTGTCGCGCTACGCAGCTGCGCCCTGACTGAAGGCAGAGGCGCAGCCTCAGGCAAATCGAACCCGCAGCGGCCGTGCGACGCCCGGGCCCGGCGCCTCGTCCAGCCTGCCAGGCAGTTGCCAGCCGCAGTTGGCACAGCACCCCCGGGGATCCAGGGACCACTTGCCCAGACGGTGCCAGTCCCGCTCTATCAGCAGCTCGCCGCAGCCGGGACAGTAGGTACTGGCGCCCGCGGGATCGTGCACATTGCCGGTGTAGGCGTAGCGCACACCGTTGGCCATGGCCACCCTGCGGGCCATTGCCAGGGTCGCCGCCGGCGTGGCAGCGTGCTCGCGCATTTTCCAGTCGGGATGAAAGGCGGTGAAATGCATGGGTACGTCGGGCCCCAGGTGCTCCACCACCCAGGCGGTCATGGCATCGAGTTCAGCTTCGGAATCGTTTTCCCCGGGGATCAGCAGGGTGGTGAGTTCCAACCAGGTGTCGGTCTCGTGGCGGATGTACTGCAGGGTCTCCAGTATGGGTTGCAGGTGCCCGCCGCAGACTTTGTGGTAGAAACGCTCGGTGAAGGCCTTGAGGTCGACATTGGCGGCATCCATGGCCCCGAAAAATTCAGCCCGGGGCCGGGGGTCGATGTAGCCCGCCGTCACCGCGACCGTTTCAATACCGCTGGCGCGGCAGGCCGCAGCCACATCCAGCGCGTATTCCAGGAAAATGACAGGATCGTTATAGGTAAACGCCACGCTGCGGCAGTCCAGCTCCCGTGCCGCCCGGGCCAGGTCCTCCGGCAGGGCCCGGTCCGCCAGGGTATCCATTTCCCGGGACTTGCTCATATCCCAGTTCTGGCAGAACTTGCAGGCCAGGTTGCAGCCGGCTGTGCCGAAGGAGAGTACCGAGCTGCCGGGATAAAAGTGATTGAGCGGTTTTTTCTCGATCGGGTCCACGCAGAACCCGCTGGAGCGTCCGTAGCTGACCAGCTTGACTTCGCCGTCGAGGCACTGCCGCACATAGCACAGCCCCCGCTGGCCTTCCCGCAGGCGACAGTAGCGGGGACAGAGGTCGCACTGTACCCGGCCGTCGTCCAGCTGGTGCCAGTAGCGGGTTGCAACTATTGTTGGATCCATACCTTGTAATATGGGGCCGCAATAACCATATTGCAATTGTGGTTTAAGATTTTATGGCTATATAGAGGTATGCACAGGCAGATGAAGACACGCCGGGAAGCGGTGGCCGGGATGTTCTACGAAGCGGACCCGGCGCGCCTGCAGCAACAGGTGGACGCCCTGCTGGACGGCGCCCGGCAGCGGGCTCTGCCGCTGCCCAGGGGCCTGATCGTGCCCCACGCCGGGTATCGTTACTCCGGCGCTACCGCCGCGGCGGCCTACCGCTGCCTGGTGGGCGCCGCCGGCAAGATACGGCGCGTCGCCCTGCTGGGGCCGGCCCATCGCGTCTACCTGCCGGGTATGGCCCTGCCCGCGGGCGAGGCCTTCGCAACGCCGCTGGGAACTGTGCCCCTGGACCGTGGCGCCATGGACCAGATAGCCCGCCTGCCCGGAGTCTGTATTGCGGACGAGGCGCACCGCCAGGAACACAGCCTGGAAGTGCAACTGCCTTTCCTGCAGCGGGTGCTGGGGGAGTTCGCCCTGGTACCCGTGGTGGTGGGACACTGCCCGCCCCGCCAGGTGGCGGGTGTGATCGACACCCTGGGGGCCATGGCCGACACCCTGCTGGTGGTGAGCACCGACCTGTCCCACTTCCACGACTACGCCACCGCGAACCACCTGGACAGCCGCACCTGCGAGAAACTGCTGGCGCGCGAGTCCGGCCTGAGCGGGGCCGAAGCCTGCGGCGCCGCCGTGCTCAACGGTCTCATGGCGAGCAGCTTGATGCAGTCCCTGCGCATCAGCCAGTTGCAGCGCTGCAACTCCGGTGACACCGGCGGGGACCGGGAACGGGTGGTGGGCTATGGCGCCTTCGCCCTGCATTGAGCTGAGCGAGGGCCAGCAGGACCAGCTGCTGGGCATCGCGCGCCAGGCCATACACTGTCATCTCTCGGGACTGGCGCCGCCCGAGCCCGATGGCCTGCCGGAGCCGCTGATGGCCAGGCTGGGGACATTTGTGACCCTGACCAGTGGCGCCGCCCTCAGGGGTTGTATCGGCTCCCTGCACGGCACCTTGCCCCTGCACCTCGCCGTGGCCGATGCCGCCTGCAGCGCGGCCTGCCGCGACCCGCGCTTCCCAACCCTGCGGGCCCAGGAGCTGGCCGGCATCCGCATCGAGATCGCGGTGCTGTCGCCGCTGCAACCTCTGCCGGCGGCCAGTCGCGAGCGGTTGCTGGCCAGCCTGCGCCCGGGTATAGACGGCCTGTTGCTCGAGGACCGGGGGCACCGCTCTACGTTCCTGCCCAAAGTCTGGGAGCAGTTGCCGGACCCCGGGGAATTCTTCGCGCAGCTGCTGGCAAAGGCCGGCCTGCCCCCCGGGCACTGGTCAGGCACCCTGCGCTTGCAACGCTACCAGGCCCTGTCCTTCCGCGACCGCTGACTTGCGGTGCGGGTCTATAGTACGCTAGGCCAATCACATCTTGGCGGATACCTACATGGCAAGCAGGCTCATCTTCGCACCGCTGGCGGCCGCCTGGCTGTTGGCGGCCTCGTCACAACTGCCGGCCGCGGAGCCGGACCTGAACCCCGCTATCCTGCTGGGTGAGCAGACTTTTGCCGACAATTGCCGCAAATGCCACCAACTTGACGGCTATGGCGAGGAGGCGCTGTACCCCTCCCTGCACCAGCAGCGCCTGCTGTCCGACAAGACCCTGCTTATCCAGACCCTGCTGCACGGCAGGATGGGCCAGGGACCGTCCCCGACAGCAGAGCCGGAGCGCCTGATGCCGGCGCTGGACTTCCTGTCCAACCGGGAAATCGCCGCGCTGATCGCCTACATCAGCAGCAGTTGGGGCGACGAGGTGATCGTGGTCAGCGAAGAAGACGTGCAGGCGGCGCGCCAGACAAACCCATAACTCACTTCTCTTTCCCATCGTAACAATCTGTTTTCCGGAATAAATTTGCCTCAGAACCCTACTCTTTTTTATTGCAGTTCCGGCCCAGTAACACGACAATGGGCCCATGCTGTATTCGCAGTGGTCCGAATGTTATTAAAACCCTCTCTTGCCCTGGCCTGCCTGGTGGCGATCGCCACGCCCCTGTGGGCCCAGCAGGAGCGGTTCGACGCTCCGTCCACCAGCGCCCTGCTGGCGCGCACGACGAATTCCGGTGAGACCGCAATCCGAAATGAAGCCCGGTCCGTCGCCAACGGCAAGGTCGAGCTGGAGCCACTGGACTTCCTGCTGAGCCCCGAGGAGATTCTCCGGCATCCCAATGCCAGCAGGCGACTGCTGGGGAAGGACGTGCAACCGGGAACCGCGGCCAGGCTGGTATGGAAACCCTCGAATACCTTCAGCGGCATGGCGGTGGAAACCCCGGTGCTGGTGGTCAACGGCGCCTATGATGGCCCCACTCTGTGCCTCACCGCTGCCGTGCACGGGGATGAACTCAATGGCATAGAGATGGTGCGACGGGTCATGTATGAACTGGACCCGGGCAAGCTGCGCGGCATGGTGATCGGGGTACCCATCGTCAACCTGCTGGGCTTCAGCCGCAATTCCCGCTACCTGCCGGACCGGCGGGACCTGAACCGCTTCTTTCCCGGCAACCCCCGCGGCAGCGTGGCCTCGCGCATTGCCGCCGCCTTTTTCAGCGACGTGGTGAGGCACTGCGACCGGCTGGTGGACCTGCATACCGGCTCCTTCTACCGCACCAATATCCCGCAGTTGCGCGCCGACATGACCAACCCGAGAGTGGCGGATTTTGTCGAGCTGTTCGGCGCCATACCGGTGCTGAGTTCCGCCGGCAACTCCCGCTCGCTGCGCGCCGCCGCGGTGCAGGCCGGTATTCCCACCGTCACCATGGAAGCCGGTGAACCGATGCGCCTGCAGCGGGACATGGTGGAGGTGGGCGTCAACGAGATCATGACCCTGATGGCCAAAAGCGGCATGTATTCGGGACTGGACCTGTGGATGAACCGCGCTCCCGCGTTTTACGACTCCGCCTGGGTCAGGGCGAATGCCTCGGGCATCCTGTTCAGCAGCATGGAGCTGGGGGCCGAGGTCGCCAGCGGCGACATTCTCGGCGTGATAAGCGACCCCATAAGCAATGCGCAGCACGATATCGTCTCGCCCTACAAGGGCCGCATCCTGGGCATGGCCCTGGACCAGTTCGTGATGCCCGGATTTGCCGTCTACCACATCGGCATTCATGCCACCAAGGGCTCGCAGGCGCAGTCGCCGGACGGCGAAGATGGCCCCGAGGACGACGCCTACGGCAGCGAGTTGCCGGGCGAGCCGGCAGACACGATGCCGCCCCAGGACCCGGGCGCGGCGGTGCTGCGGGCGGACGACAAGTTCGACGACGAATAGCTCGTCGGGGCCTCAGGCCCGGCTGCGCTGCTGCCACTGCAGCACCATCACCGTCAGCGCGGGCAGCATGGTCAGGGTGACCAGGGCCGCGCCGATTATCCCGAACATCACAATGGCGCCCACCCCGCGGTACAACTCGGTGCCAGCGCCGGGAATCAGCACCAGCGGCGCCAGGCCGCACAGGGTGGTGATAGTGGACATGGCGATGGGGCGCAGACGCGCCTCCACCGCTTCGATCACCGCGGTCAGCGGCACCATCCCCTCCTCTCTTACATTCTGGACCGCGCGATGCACGATCAGGATGGGGTTGTTTACCACCGTACCCATGAGAATCAGGAAGCCGAGCATGGAAATCATGTCAAAGGGCTGCACGATGGCCGCGAACCCGAATACCGGCAGCAAGCCGCCCACCTCGTTCAACAGCCACAGGCCGACGATGCCCCCCGCTATTCCCAGGGGAATCGAGGTCATGATCAGCAGCGGATAGCCCCAGTGACTGAAGATGGCGACCATGAGCAGGTAAATCACCAGCAGGGCCACCAGGTAATTGCCCCACAGGGCCTCGCGAGTGGCGTCCAGCTGGTCGGCGGCGCCGGAGATGGCAATGCTGACATCTGCCGGAATCCTGCCCTGCGCGCGCAGGTAACCCACCACGTCGCTCTGCACCCGGGCGACCCCGGTCTCCAGGGCGGTACTGCGCGGCGGAATAATGTTCAGGGTGACCGTGCGGCGGCCATTGACCCGCCGCACGATGCTGGCGTCAACGGTCTCGTGAATATCCACCAGCGCGTCCAGCGGCAATACCTCTCCGGCCGCGGTGTAGACCGGCAACTGGCCCAGGGTATCCAGCGAGGCTTCCTGCCCGACATCGCTATAAAGGTAAATATCGATCTTGTCATCGGCTATGAAGAATTCGTCCACATAGCTGCCGTCAGTCAGCGCCGAGACCGTAAACCCCAGGGTTTCCGCCGTCATTCCCAGTTCCGCAGCGCGCTCCCAGCGCGGTCGTATCTCCACCATGGGCTGGGCCAGGCTCAGGGAGGTGGGCTGGGTCTGGATGCGCGGGTTGTCGAATACTTCCCCGGCGCGGCGGTAAGCTGCCTGGGCGACCTCATAGATGGCCGCCAGGTCGGGGCCGGCGATATCGAGGTTGATGCTGCGGGTGCCACCGTCATTGCTGGAGATGATGGAGCCGCGGGCGGCAAAGGCGCGCATCCCGGGGTACTGCTCGTACTTGCGGGTGATGGCGTCCATCAGCGGCTCTATGTCGACCGCCCGCAATGGCTCGCTGATGATGCGCACCGCTTCCGGGGCGATCCGCATATTGATGTAGGCGATGGCCGGGACCTCGCTCTCGCCGCGGTCATAGAGCTCCGGGTCGGCCCCCACATGGGGCAGCAGGTAAGCCTCCAGCTCCCGGGCTATCCGCTCCATGGCCGCCATGTTGTAGCCGGGCGGCGCGTTCATGGTGGCGAAGACCTTGGGCTCCTCACCCTCGGGCAGGTACTCCGCCGCCGGCGTCAGCCACCACATCACCGCCCCGCTGGCGAGCAGGGTGACGGCGATGCAGGCCCGCCTGGCCGCGGGCGTGCCGATCACCCTCTCCACAGCGGCCAGGGTGGCGCGCCGCAGGCGATGGCCCCGGCCGGCGGAATCGGTCCCCGCTGCGGCGGATCCCGCATCGACCAGGGTGAGGCGCGCCGCGGCGCCGGGCAACACCGTCACGGCCACCAGCATGGAGGCGAGGATAGCCGCGGAGATGGCGATCGCCACGTCGGAATACAACTGGCCCGCCTCCTGCTCGACAAAGGCCACCGGCACAAACACCAGCACCGTGGTCATGGTGGAGGCGAATACGGCGGGCCACACCTGCTGCACGCCGCGCACCGCGGCGCGCAACCGGTCTGCGCCCCGACGGCGCTCCAGTTCGATGCTCTCCAGCACCACGATGCTGTTGTCCAGGGTCATGCCGATAGCGAAGGCGATCCCGGCCAGCGAGATGACGTTGACAGTCCGCCCCGCCAGCAGCAGGCCCAGGAAAGCCACGATGATACAGATGGGTATACCCATGACACCGACCAGGGTGGCGGGCAGGGAGCGCAGGAAGATGTACATCACCAGGGTGGCGAACAGGGCCCCGAGGATGAGGTTCTGCCAGACATTGCGCACCGAGTCCTCGACATAGACCACATCGTCCGCCATGGCGTGGATGTGCATGCCCGCCGGATTCAGCAACTCCCGGTTGATCGCCTCGATCTCGGGGATCATCTGCCGCTTGATATCGATGACATTGGAGCCGGCCTCCCGGCGCAGGGCCACGAACAGGTTGGGCGAGCCATTGAAGGAGGCATTGGCGCGCTTCTCGAAATGATCCAGGCGAATAGTGGCCACATCGGACAGGCGGATCACCGAGTCAGCCCGGCGCGCCAGTATCAGTTGCTCGAGCTCAGCGATATCCTCGAAGCGCCCCACGGTGCGCATCAGGTATTGCCGCTTGCCGGAGTCTATCTCCCCGGCGGAGCGATCGCGATTGCGGCTGCGGATGGCTTCGCGCACATCCGTCAGCGACAGCCCCCGCTGCGCCAGGCGCGCGGGATCGACCAGGATCTGTATCTGCCGCTCGGCACCGCCGAAGACGTTGACCTCCGAAACCCCCGGCACACTGGCCAGGCGGGGTTTGACGTTGTCATCGACAAAATCCAGGGTCATATCCATGTCCAGCTGGCGAGGGTTACCCGGCAGCGGCAACACGCTGTAAAACATAAAGAAGTTGGTGGAGAAGGAGTTGGCGAAAATGCGCGGTTCGTCGACATTTTCCGGGTAGGAGGGCACCTGGCTGAGGGCGTTGTTGACCCGGATCAGCATGTCGGTTACATCGGTACCAAAGGGGAATTCCAGTTGTATCTCGGCCACGCCGCTGCGAGCCGTGGCCGTGATCCGCGACAGGTTGGGCAGGTTGCGCAGGTAATCCTCCTGCTCCACCAGTATTTCCTTTTCCACGTCCTGTGGCGTGGCGCCCGGCCAGACCGTGCGCACCCCTATGGCGCGCACATCCAGGTCGGGGATCATCTGCACCGGGATACGCAGGGCGGCAACGATGCCCAGCAGGCAGACTATCAACACCGTGACGGTTATCAGGGTGCCGCGGCCGATTATCCGTTCAAACATCGCTCGCGACGTCCGCCAGGCGGTCGATTATACTCACCCGCTGCCCATCCTGTAGCGCCTCGTTGCCCTTCACCACCACCCTGGCACCGGCGTTGAGCCCCGCACTGACCTCGATCAGCGAATCAAAGGCAATCCCGGTCGTGACCGGATTCTCCCTGACCACTGCCCCCTCGTCCCCCGTTTCCACCGTCCAGACGACTACCCGTCCATCGGGATAACGCAGGATCGCATCCCGCGGCACCACCAGCCCGCGACGGCCGGTGTCCAGCTGCAGTGAGGCGCTCACCGACATACCGGGGACCAGTCGCTGGTCACCCTGCTCAGGCAGTACCCGCAACAGGAAAGTGCGCACCCCGGGATCGGTAACCGGCACCACGGTCCCGACCCGGCCGCGGTATGCCCGCCCCGGAAAGGCATTGAGGCTGAAGCTTACGGCGGCTTCGGGGCGAATATCCGCCAGGTAGTCCTCGGAGACCGGGAAGTCCAGGCGCACATCGTCGATACCGACCAGCCCCAGCACCGGCTGCCCGGGGGTCACCCATTCACCCAGTTCCGTCAGCTTGGCACTGACCACACCGTTGAAGGGTGCTTTCAGTTCATGCCTGGCCAGCACTCCCTCGCGATAGGCCGCGTCGGCCATCGCCTGGTGCAGCGCGGCCTCGTCTATGGACACCTCCGCGGCCAGGTCGCGCACCACGCTCTCGGCGATACTGCGCTGGGGCGCGAGGCTGCGGGCCTCCTCCAACCTGCGCCGGGCATCGGCCAGTGCATTGCGGGCCTGCTCGACCTGCGCCGCGGCGCTCTCGGCCTGCAACTGGGCGAGTTCGGGGTCCAGTTGCAGCAGGACGTCACCCTGCTGTACAACACTGCCGGCATCCACGCCGATACTGGCCACCAGGCCGCTGGCGGAAGTCGAAAGCTGGGCCGCGCGCGCCGCGGTGACCGTGCCGGTCAAGCGCAGTGAACGCTGAATGGCCTGCTCCTGCACCGGGGCGACAACGACTGCAGCGCCCTCGCTGCCATGGGCGGGCGGGCAACAGTACAGTAGTAAAGCGAGCGGCAGGCTGGGCCATGAAATTCGCCTGGGGATCATGTAAACGTTTCCCGGATACCAATGAGAAGGGCCAAAGAGTAACCGCAGGACATCGACGGCGCCAGCCCGGCGCCACGCAATGCCGCCGCATCCGGCGTCGATGCAGCCAGCGACCGACAAGTGGGTTACTATCGCCCCTGCCTGACACCACAGTTTGTGTTGCAGCGGCGACTACTCAACAACCAGGGCAAGCGCAGCCATGAGTGAAAACACCACGTACACCCCGCCCAGGGTCTGGACCTGGGACACCGAAAGCGGCGGCAAGTTCGCCAACATCAACCGCCCTGTCGCGGGCGCGACCCACGACAGGGAGCTGCCTGTGGGCGAGCACCCCCTGCAGCTGTACTCACTGGCCACCCCCAACGGGGTAAAGGTCACCGTGATGCTGGAGGAACTGCTCGCCCTGGGGATTCACGAGGCGGAATACGACGCCCACCTGATCAATATTGGCGAGGGCGACCAGTTCAGCAGCGGTTTCGTCGCCATCAATCCCAATTCCAAGATCCCGGCGCTGCTGGATACCAGCACCAAACCGGCCACCCGCGTGTTCGAGTCCGGCGCGATACTGGTGTACCTGGCGGAGAAGTTCGGCGCTTTCTATCCCGAAGGGCCTGCGGAGCGCGCCGAGTGCCTGTCCTGGCTGTTCTGGCAGATGGGGAGCACGCCTTTCCTGGGCGGCGGCTTCGGGCACTTCTACGCCTACGCGCCGGAAAAGTTCGAGTACCCCATCAACCGCTATGCCATGGAGGTCAAGCGCCAACTGGACGTACTGGATCACAACCTCGCCTCGCGCCCCTACCTGGCCGGCGATCACTACACTATCGCCGATATGGCCACCTGGCCCTGGTACGGGGTACTGGTCACCAGCGGCATCTACGATGCCAGGGAGTTCCTCGACGTGGCCTCCTACCGCCACGTGGTGCGCTGGGCCGAGGACATCGCCGGGCGGCCGGCGGTGCAGCGCGGCCGGCGGGTCAACCGCACCTGGGGCCCCGAAGAGGAGCGCGTGCCAGAGCGGCACGCTGCCAGCGATCTGGATTGAGTCGGCCGACTCGTTTTCAGGGCACGGCCGGCCCGACCCGCACCAGCTTGCCCTGCGGTCCATCGGTGAGCAGGTAGAGGTAGCCGTCCCGGCCCGCGCGCACATCGCGAATGCGGGCATCCAGTTCGGAAAACAGCGACTCTTCACCGGCGACCAGGCCGTCTTCGAGGTCGATGCGTTTCACATCCCTGTCGACCAGCGCGCCCACAAACAGGTCGCCGCGCCACTGGGGAAAGCGCTCGCCGCCATACCAGGCCATACCTGAGGGCGCGATACTCGGCACCCAGTAGGTCAGCGGCTGCTGCATGCCCTCGGCGGCCGTAAATGGCGATATCTGCGCACCGCTGTAATCCACCCCATAGGTGATGGCCGGCCAGCCGTAGTTGTTGCCCGGGACGATAACATTGAGCTCATCGCCACCCCGGGGGCCGTGCTCGTGCAGGTAAACCACCCGGGTGTCCTCATCCAGGGCCAGCCCCTGCGGGTTGCGATGCCCGTAGGTCCAGATCCGCTCACTTGCCCCGTCCCCGAACGGGTTGCCGTCGGGAACGCCACCATCGGCATCGATGCGCAGGGTCTTGCCCAATTCACTGTGCAGGTCCTGGGCCGCATCGCGGTAGTCAAAGCCCTCCCCGGTGGTCAGCAACAAGGTGCCATCGGGCAGGAACAGCATGCGGCCGCCATAATGCTGCGGGGTATCTTTCAGCGGCTCCAGCAACAGGATCTGCTCGACCTCTTCCAGGGCGTCTTCACCCAACCGGGCGCGCGCAACGGCAGTGCCGTTCGCCTGCGGGGTGCCATGTGCATAGGACAGGTACACGAGGCGGTTGGTCTCGAACTGCGGATGCAGCACGATATCGAAAAAACCTCCCTGTCCTGCCACATAGGTCTCGGGAACGCCGCCCAGCCGGGTAACAGCCCCATCGGGCGCCACCCGCAGCAACTGGCCGCCCCGCTGGGTGACGAGAAAACCGGTATCGGGTAATTGCACCACTGACCAGGGACTGTCGAGGTTATCTGCAACCGTGGTGAGGGAGTACTCCGCTGCCCTGGCACCCGTGCCGGCTACTGCCAGCGCGAACAACCCGCCACAAAGTCCGCTCCTGACTACTCGACCCGCCAAGCTCATACACTTTTCCTTTTCAGCCCCGTCAGTCATTATAAGCCCAGTTGCCCGAACGGATAACAGCGGATGCTGCGTGTAATGAAGGCGTTTTTCCCGGCGGTTATTATCGCCTACGTGCTGGCCAGTGCGCTGGTCACCCAGTCGGTGCTGGCAAGCGTCATCTCCTTCGGGCTGCCCGTCGACCCGCTCGTTCGCCTGCAGACGACCCTGCATGACCTGGTCGGCATGGCCACCAGCTACCTGCCGCTCATCCTGGTGGCCTTCCTGCTGGGCCTGCCCGTGGCGGCCGCACTGGCGCGAGCGCTGCCCGCCAGAAGAGCACTGTTGTTCAGCCTGGCGGGCTTCGCGGCAATCGTCGCACTGCACCTGATCATGCATGCGCTGCTGGGTGTCTACGGCATCGCCGCGGCGCGCACCCTGCCGGGCTTGCTGGGACAGGGACTGGCGGGAGCCGTTGGGGGGTTCTGCTACCATCGCCTCAGCCGCGGCAACATAGCGACACGACCTGTTCCGATCACCTGATTCACCTGGCGGAGAACCCATCATGAAAAACCTGTGCCATATCGCCCTCGCCAGCCTGTTGCTGGCGGCGACTGCCAATGCCGACTCCGGGGCGGAAGCGCTCTCGGTGCAGACCAAGCCACTGAAAGGCGCCCTCTACTTCATGCAGGGCAAGGGCGGGAATGTGGTCGCCTCGGTGGGCGCTGACGGCATCCTCATCATCGATGACGATTACACCGAATACGCGCCGGCCTACCACACAGCCCTGCAGGCAGTGGCGGGTCAGCCCGGCCTGCCCAGGTTCGTCATCAACACCCACTGGCATTTTGATCACACCGGCGGCAACGCCTACTGGGGGGAGCGGGACGCCGTGATCCTGGCGCAGGAAAACGTCTACCAACGCATGTCCACCCGCCAGGAAATGAAAGCCTTCGATCGCGTGGTGGAGCCCAGTCCGGCCGCCGCCCTGCCGGTGGTGACCTACGCCGACTCGCTGACCCTGCGCTTCAACGGTGACCGGCTGGAAGTCCGCCACTTTCCGACCGGCCACACCGATGGCGACAGCGTGGTGTTTTTCACCGCAGAAAACGTGGTCCACATGGGTGACCATTTCTTCAAGGATCGCTTTCCCTTTGTCGATATCGGGTCCGGGGGCAATGTGCTGGGCTATACGGCTAACGTGGCCGCCATTCTGGACCTGGTCAACGACGCCACCATCATCGTGCCGGGCCACGGCGGGCTCGCCGACAAGGCGGACCTGCAGCGCTATCACCGCATGCTGGTGAGCACCACCGCCCAGGTGCAGGCGGCCCTGGAGCAGGGCCTGAGCCTCGAGCAGATCAGCCTGGACCCCGAGTGGGCGGACTGGGGCCAGGGCTTCATCAATGAACAGGCCTGGATAAGTTTTATCGCCGGCAGCCTCTAGTGCGCGGGGCAAAAGCAATGGCCTTTGCCCGATTCAGCACCTAGAATACTTGCATCAATACCCACCTGAACCCCGAGGAGAACAACTCATGCCAATCCGCAAACTCATCTCAAGCCTGGGATTAGTATCCAGCCTGGCGCTGGGCGCACTGTCCGCCGCCGCCGTCGCCGAAGTGGAAGTCGCCATGCAGGGCGACGGCGAGCGTGCGGTCGCCAAGCAGGTCACCGCGGAAATCATCGCCATAGACCCCAAGACCCGCGACATCACCCTGCAGGGGCCGCTGGGCAACACCATCACCCTGAATGCCGGCCCCGAGATCAAGCGCTTCGACGAGTTCGCCAAGGGCGATATGATCCAGGCCACCTATTCCGAATCCATCAGCGGCGAATTGCGCGCCCCCACCGAGGCAGAACTGGCGGAGCCCTGGGTTGAACTGGACGCCGCCGGCATTGCCGCGGAGAACATGCCGCCCTCCGCTGGCGTGGGCCTGATCGTGCGCGCCGTGTGCACTATCGAGGGCATGAATCGCGTCACCGGGACCGTCACGGTACAGGATCCCCGCGGTCATTATCACGTAATACCCGATGTGCCCGCCGCCAGAATGGAAGGCGTCAAACTCGGCGACACCGTCGTGATCACCTACAGCCAGGCCATCGCCCTGTCCCTGGAAAAGCAGGACACCAAGTAAACTCCGGCAACGCGCCGCGCGCCGCTGGCGCCGCGGCGGCTCAATCCGGGACCACTGCCCGGTACACCTGCACCAGCTTGGTGACACCGAGCGCGATCGTTACCACTATCACAACCAGGCCCAGTATGTTCACCAGTGGCCTGTTGGCGTATGCGCCCAGTAGCTGCCGGCGGTTCATGACCATCAGCAGGAATATTGCGCAGAAGGGCAGCAGAAACCCGTTCGCCGCCTGGGCAAACAGGATAGCCGCCAGCGGTTTGGCGCCGGCGACAGCAAAAGCCGTGCCGCACAGCAGCACCGCCGCCCACACCAGGCGAAAGCGGGTGGCCCGCAAGTCCCTGGACCAACCCAGCACCCCGCAAACCGCGTAAGCCGCCGCCAGCGGCGCAGTCACTGCGCTGCTCAGCCCCGCCGCGAACAGCCCGGCGGCAAAGAAGTAGCGCGCACCGGCTCCCAGCAAAGGCTCCAGCTGCTGCGCCATACTGGTCGCGGAAAAAGCGCTACCGCTGCCAAAAAAGGCCGCGGCCGAGGTGCTCATTATCGCCAGCGTGATCAGCCCCCCCACGCCGATGGACAGGCCGGTATCGATGCGGGATGCGCGCAGGGCCTGTCGCAGGTCGACCGAGGCGGACCACTTCTCCTGTACCGCGCTGGCCTGCAGGAACAGGTTGTAAGGCACGACCGTGGTGCCTATCAGCGCCAGCACGGTGAGCAGCGAACCCGCGGGCAGCGAAGGCAGCAGCAGGCCGGCCAGCATGTCGGCAGGCGCAGGCCTGACCATGAGCAGGGTCATCAGGAATACCACGCTCATCAGCAGCACCAGGGCGATCAGCAGTTTCTCTATGAGCTGGTAGATACCCGAGGCCAGCAAGGCCCCCGCAAACAGCCCCACCGCCAGCGCCCACCAGTGCAGGTCAATACCGCTGACACTCTGCAGGCCCAGGGCGGCCCCGGTAATATTGCCCGCCTGGTAGGCGGCATTGCCGATGCCCACCGCCGCCACCACCAGCAGTATCGCCGCCGTACCCAGCCAACTGTCGCGGTAGGTGCTGCGCAGCACCTCCGACAAGCCCTGCCGCGTTACCAGGCCCAGGCGCGATGCCATCTCCTGCAGCAGGATGGTGGCCAGCACCGAAAACAGCAGCGCCCACAGCAAGGCAAAACCGAACTGGGCCCCGGCGATACTCGCGGTGGTCACCGTGCCGGGGCCGATGAAGGCCGCAGTGACCAACAGGCCCGGACCGAATTTTCCATTGGTTCTGGTCATCACACTCCTCGCCCGCTGCGCTGACCGCCGCATGCGGTAGTACAGCACCAGGGCTTTTTTGCACTAACTGGGTTGGCCCGGATCTCCCGCGGCGCGCAACAGCCGCGGATAATAAACCGCCAGCGCCAGGGCACGAACGCACACATACACCAGGAAAGCCCACCACAGGCCGGTGTTGCCGAAGGGTGGCGCCAGCCACCACCAGGCCAGCAGGTATACCAGCGTGGCAAACAGTGATGCATTGCGCATTTCGCGAGTGCGGGTCGCACCGATGAAGATACCATCCAACTGAAAGGCGGCGAAGGACAACAGCACATAGAGCGCCGCCCACGGCATGGCGTCCGCCGCCGCTACCCTGACCGGGGCTATGTCCGTGAGCGCCTGTACCGCCAGGTTGCCCAGCAGCAGGATAGCCAGGGCCAGCAGCAGCGCGGTGGCTGCCGCCAGGATGCTGGAACGCCATACCGCCAGCTGCAGGCGCAGTCGCTGGCGCGCCCCCAGGGCCTCGCCCACCAGCGCCTCCGCCACAAAGGCATAGCCATCGAGAAAAAACGCGCTGAACGACACCAGCTGCAACAGGATGTGGTTGGCCCCCAGTACCGCGTCCCCGTACACCGCGCTCTGGTTGACGAACCAGGCAAAACCGAACAGCAACAGCAACGTCCTGATGAGGATGTCGGTGTTGGCGGCCACGGTTTGCAGCAGCTTGCGGCGATCAACGATACGGCGCCAGCTCCAGAATGCCTCAGCGCCGCGGTGGCGCTGGCGCAGCACTTGCACTACCGTCACGCCGGCCACCACCACCGTGACCCACTCCGCCAGCGCCGTACCCAGGGCAATACCTTCCGCGCCCCAGCCCAGCACCCCTGCGAACACCACATCCAGCAGGATATTGAGGCCGTTGAGCAGCAATTGCAGCCACAGCAGGTGGCGACTCCTGCCCAGGCCGATCAGGGTGCCCATCAGGGCGTAGATCCCCAGCGTGGCCGGGGCGCCCCAGATGCGAACGGCAAAATAGCCTGCGGTCATCGCCTCTACCTCGGCGCTGCCTGCCAGCAACGCCAGGGCCAGCCGGGACAGTGGCCACTGCAGCATTACCAGGCCCAGACCCAGCACCGCCCCCGCCAGCAGCGCCCGGCCGAGGGTGGCGCGCACCTCCGCCTCGTCACCAGCGCCCACCGCCTGGGCGGTAAATCCGGTGGTCCCCATGCGCAGGAAGCCGAAGCTCCAGTAGATGAAATTGAAGATCATGGCGCCCAGGGCGATGGCGCCCAGCTGGGCCAGGTTGCCCAGGTTGCCGATAACCGCAGTATCCACCAGGCCCAGCAGCGGGGTGGCGGCATTGGCAAGGATAATCGGCCAGGCCCGCCGCCAGATGGCGAGGTAGCCCGGGGACGTCGCATGACCGTGAGGGAGATCCATCACCGGATGATACCGCTTTAGCGCCGCTTGCCGATGCAGTGAATCCCGGCGGGGCGGGCTGTATACTGCGATCAATGAAACGTCATGTCTTTCTCATCCCGGGCTTCTTTGGTTTTGCCAACCTCGGCGATTTTACCTACTGGGGCCCCGCAGAACACAAGCTGCGGGCACTGCTGAACGAGGCCGGCATGCCGGCGAGCATCCACGCGGTCAAATCGCTGCCCACCGCCAGCCTGCGGACACGCACCCGCTGCCTGCTGGAAACCATCGCCAGGGCGAGGCCGACAGGGGATGCCATCATCCACCTGGTCGGACACTCGACAGGGGGACTGGATGCCAGGCTGTTGCTGTCGCCGGCAGTCAAGCTGGACAGCAGGATCGATGTCGAGGGCATCGCGCGGCAGGTGCGCTCCAGCACCAGCGTGGCGACACCTCACCTGGGCGCACCCATTGCCTCTTTCTTTACCGGTCTGTTGGGACGCAAGCTGCTGAAGCTCCTGTCTGTGCTCACCATGCTGGGGCTGCGCGGTGGCGAGCTGCCGCTGTCGCTGTGGGCCAGGGTAGCGGGCATTTTCGCCGTGCCAGCGGCGGTGGGCGGCAACCTGGCGGAGCAGCTGTACCTGCAATTGCTGGCGGACTTCAGTCCCGAGCGGCGCGAGCAGGTACGGGCTTTGCTACAGGAGGTTGAACGCGACCAGGCACTGCTGACCCAGCTCACCATGGAGTCCATGGACCTGTTCAATGCCGCGGCCGGAGACCGCGACGGCGTGCGCTACGGCAGCGTGGTAACCGGCGCGCGCCAGCCGGGGCTGTCCACCTCCATTGAAATCGGGCTGGACCCGGTCGACCAGGCGCAGCATGCCCTGTACTACAGCCTCAGCCGCCTGGCCGGGGGCTACAATTTCCCGCCGCCTGCGCGCCAGTACCGCCGCGCGCTGCAACAGGCCCTGGGCCAGATACCAGACTCCAGCGCCAACGACGGCATCGTGCCGACCCTCTCCCAACTCTGGGGGGAGTGCATCGCGGTCGCCCGGGCGGATCACCTGGATATCATCGGGCACTACCAGGATGACGATGACGAGCAGCACAACTACGACTGGCTCACCACCCACAGCGACTTTCGCAGCGGCAACTTCCAGGCCGTATGGCAGCGCGTGGTGGCTTTCATGGCTGCCGCCGAGGCGACCTGAATGCCGGGAACGGCTCTCGGCCGCTTCCTGGAGGCGCAGGCTGACACCTATGACGGCGTCCTGCGGGAACTGCGCGCGGGTGAGAAGCGCAGTCACTGGATGTGGTTTATCTTTCCCCAACTGGCCGGGCTGGGTTACAGCAGCACCGCCCGGCACTTTGCCATACAGGACCTGGCGGAGGCGCGAAGTTACCTGCGCCATCCCACCCTCGGCGCGCGCTTACTGGCCTGCACCAGAACGGTCCTGGAGACCGAAGATCGCTCCGCCCGGGAGATTTTCGGGCCAGTTGACGAACTGAAATTCAGGTCCTGCATGACCCTGTTTGCCCTCGTCGCGGGACCCGAGTCACTGTTCCAGCACGCCCTGGACAGGTACTTCGCCGGCCAACCCGACCGCCTGACACTGGACCTGCTGGGGCCGCCCTGAACCCGCCCGGGACGGCCCGCTGTGGTTGGAACTAGGCTGAGTGTTGCTTCTCCTGCCAAACAGCCAGGGCCAGAATGGAAGAGTAGATAGAAAGAATAAGTACCATGACGTTCACCTGCTTCTGTTGTTTCAGCTGATCCCTACCAGCCGATGGAACAGAGTGTAGTCGCATCATTTGTGGAGCGTGATGGCCCATTTTGCTCCGCAGCGTTCCATTTTTGGACACCCCTAGGCAAACAGCGCCACCAGGCCCAGGGTCAGGGCGAGCAGGACGGCACTGAGCCAGCGGTAATTGGCCCACCAGGGCGTACCCCGCAGGGCAGCGCTCTCGCGGCGGTAGAAGGCCGGGGTCCAGACCAGTGCCAGTTGCTCCGGTCGCGGCGGGGGGCCACCGCGGCTGGCGGCCCACAAAGTCGCCCAGGATATGACCAACAGCACGGGACCCACGTAAAGAAAGTGCAGGTCGATCAGGCCCAGTATCCCGTTGAGCAAAAACAGCACGCCGCCTGCGGCGGTACCGACCACCACAGTGGCCCAGGCGCCGCGGGCATTGGCCCCGGACCAGCATGTCCCCACCAGGTAAATCGCCACGATGGGAGGCACGGTATAGGACAACACCATCTGCAGGTACTTGAACAGAGAGGGAAAGTGCTCGATCTGCGGCGCCCAGAGGGCGGCCAGCAGCATGAACAGGCCGGTTACCCTGCGCCCCACCTTCATCAGCGCTTCACTGCCCAGGCCGGGTCGGTAACGGTGCACGAAATCCATGGTGACCAGGGTAGAGGCGGCGTTCAGGGTTGAGTCAATCTGCGACATCAGGGCGGCCACAAAACCGGCCAGCACCAGTCCCAGCAGGCCCGCGGGCAGCAGGTCGAACATCAGGGTCGGGTACACCAGGTCGGGCCGCGGCAGATCGGGGTAGAGATGAATGGCCATGGTGCCGGGCAGCACCATGATGAACAATACCGGCAACTTCAGGAGTCCGGCCAGCAGCACACCCCGACGCCCGTCTTCCACCGAGCGGGCGCTGAGCACCCGCTGCACCATGAACTGGTTGGCGCACCAGAAATAAAACCCCAGCAGCGGCACCCCCAGCAACAGGCCCAGCCAGGGCACACCGGGATCGTCCAGGGGGCGGATCAGGCTCAGCCTGCCGGGATCAAGCCCCGCGGTCATGGCGGACCAGCCGCCGACCTTGTCATAGGCCACCGCCGTAATCACCACCGCACCCACCAGCAGCAGTACGGTCTGGATGGCGTCGGTATAGATCACCGCGGCCAGCCCCCCGGCTATCGTGTACAAACCCGCGACCACCGCCAGCACGGCGATGATTACCCCTGTATCGAGGTCGGGAAAAATCAGTTTCAGCAGCAGGCCGCCCGCAAACAGGCTACCGGCGGTATCGACGATAATGTTCAGGAACAGCGTGAGCACGGAAAAGTAGGTTCTCACCCGACCGTCATAGCGCCGCTCGAGGTACTCTGGAATGGTGTAAACCTGGGCACTGAGCACGAAAGGTAAAATGAAGATGGCGAAGAACACCAGCACGATGGCCGCCATCCACTCGTAATTGAAGACCGAAATGCCCGTGTGGTAGGCATCTCCCGCCAGGCCGACCAGGGTGGTAGAGGAAATATTGGAGGCAAACAGGGAGATGCCGATAAGCGGCCAGGTCATGCGGCGCCCGGCGAGGAAATAGTCCTCGGCGCTGTGATGACGGCCCGCCAGGCGCAGGCCTATCCAGATAACCGCAACCCCGTAGAGCCCGATCAAACCATAATCCAGCGACGACAGACTGACATTCACTTCCACGACGTCAGTCTAGCAAGCCAGGCACGCCAGCTGGCAACTTTAGCTGTAGAGACTGCAAAGACGCTGCGGACAGACCCGCTCGCGCCCGAATCCCTCTACCCGGATAACAGGTCCTCCCACCCCCTCGGGGTGGGAGGGGCGCTATCTCAGTGGCAGCCCTGCTCGCGCTCGTCGCGGCGCTGCACTTCGTTCTGATTTTCCTGCCACACACCCAGGGCAAGAATGAAAGACCAGATTGTCAGGATAATAGCCATGATGTTCACCTACTTGTCTGATTCGCCTCAGTTGGCACCCGCCAGCTGATGGGACAAGTGTAGGCGCATCATTATTGACGCGAAATAGCCGCAAATGCTCTCCTGCATTGCAAAAATGGACATGCCTGACGGCCGGTCGCGAGTGCCACGGCTCCCCTGCCTACTGGCTCCGCGCCAACAACCAGGCCAGGTACTCGGCCCGGAACTGCCGGCAGAATGCCGCGTTGGTGTCATCGCGCTGCTTGCGGCGCCGCAGGGCCGTGGTATCCACCTGCGCTCCCGGCATCCCCAGCCGGGTAGCAAGCTGTGCAGTGGCAACCAGGGGATCCAGGCAGAAATCTTCATAGATGACCCGACAGGGCTCGACACCCAGGACCGAGAAGAAGGCATTGATCGCTGCATTCTGCGTCGACAGCGCCTCCACTTTGCGGCGAATCTGCTCAAAACTGTACTCCGCGACCTGGCCGCTGCCCGCCGCGAAACTCTCCCACCGCCGTGTCTGGCTGGCGATCACAAAGGATACCGCCTGGGCCACGAGATCCCGCCGCTGCACATACGCCCAGCGGACATCGCGGAAGTAGCCAGGTATGACGCCGGCCCGCAGCAGCATGGTGACCTGTTGCAGGCTGGCTTTCATACCAAACAGGCTGTCGCTGGCGCGATTCCGGTCGATGCGGGACCTGAGATAGGCGTGCAAGCTCGCAACACCGGCGCTCTCCATCTCGGACAGCATGAAGCCGGGGTTGAGGGGTTCGCCCATACCCCTGAACCTGCCGGTGGCGCGCAGGTGTTCGGCCACCATGGAGGAGCCCGAGCGATTGGTAAACAGCAGGATGGTCACCGGATCGGGACAGGGTTTAACCGCGGTCGGCAGATCAAACTCGGCTATCTCCTGGCGCAGCTTCAGCTCGTGCGGCCCCACCTGTTCGAGGGGAAATGGCGGCCTGGTCATTATGGGTCCCGGCTGGAGAAACGACTGCGGATTATGCACACAGCCACCGGGCCTATCAATAAACTGGCAAGCCATTAAACTACCCGGGCTGCACAACCTGTCCCCAGTGGGTTTTGCAACGCTACCGCCACCGCTCACGGAACTGCCACATGCGCCTGACAATCCTCGCCCTGAGTCTGCTGATAGCGGCTACCGCCCACGGCGAGGTGATCTTTACCGAGGACGCCGCGGCCCGCGGCCTGGCTTTCGACAATACCGATACCCAGAGCGTCGCCTGGGTGGATTTCAACGGTGATGGCTGGCAGGACCTGTGGCTTGCCGGACACCAGATGGACACCCGCTACTACCGCTCACGACTGTACCTGAACGATGCCGGCAAGCGCTTCACCAACTTCTGGCCAAAGCTGGTATCAGGTCCCTTCAAAACCGATGCGCACGGCACTTACTGGGCCGATTTCGACAACGACGGCGACCAGGATCTGCTGGTGGTCGCCGGCGGCGGCGTGGGCCGGGACCAGCAAGGCTCACCGAATATGCTCTTCGAAAACCGCGATGGGGCAATGGTGGACAGGGCCGGGGCCCTCGGCCTGCAGAACTGGGCCAGTCGCGGCCGGATCGGTTTCTGGCTGGATGAAAACGGTGACGGCAGGCTGGATATTCTGCTGGTCAATGCCCGCCGCCCGGACGGCAAGCCCTCGCGCAACCAACTCCTGCACCAGGGCGACGGCGTTTTCACCCCGGCAGAGTTCAGTTCCGCGACGCTGCGGGAGCTGGGGGGCAGGCAACTGCTGCTGGCATCCCCGCAGGTACCGGCGATGGTGGGCAGCTCCCTGGACCTGGACAGCGGCCCCAGCGGCATGCTGCTGGCCCCGTTTCCCCGGCGGGTGGTGCAGGCAGACCTGGATGGCGATGCCCGCCTGGACTACCTCGTCTACGCGCCCGCCAAGATCACCGGAGGCAGTTGCCAGGTGCAGTCCGCCGACGGCTCCATGCTGGCCTACCTGCCCAGACCCGCCACCGGGACCACCCGGCACTTCGAGTTCAGGGCCGACGGCCCGGTAAAACTCAACTCCCGCAAACTGGCCGGCATGCAAACCTGGCTGGGCGACTCGCGGGTAAGCGAACAGTTCAGCTCACGGTATCTATCGGCCTTCGATACCCACTACCGCACCAGCGCCACGGAGGCGCCGGATATCGCCAACGGTATCCGCATCTTCCGGCCCGCCGACCGTGATAGCTGGGTAATAGAGGTACACGAGGAAGTACCCTCCGCAGGTACCCTGCAATTCCTCCTCGCGCCAGCGGCCGAGGGGATAGCACTGACCTCAGCGGAACCGGGCTGTGAGGCCACCGCCCGCTTCAAACCTTACGTCATCTACGGTGACACGAAAAAACGAAGGCAACTGGCTGTCTCCGGCCTGGGGGAGGCCCTGCTGGCCCGGGGTATCGTGGCCGGCGACTTCGACAACGACGGCGATGTGGATCTGTATGTCTCGCGCGGCACGCCGATACAGGACTGGCCCGATATCCTGCTGCTCAATGATGGCAGCGCCCGGTTCAGCGCCCAGCCCGTCGCGGCCGCCAACCGCTACCCGGAAGCGGGACTGTACGTGGATGAAATCGTACCGGGCCCCCACATGGGCGTCGCCGACTACAACAACGACGGCTCCCTGGATATTTTCCAGGCCGCCTCCTACTACCACGCCTGGCTGGACGGTCCGCGCCTGGAGGCAGGTGTTCCCAACCGCCTGCTGACCAATCGCGGCAATGACAACAACTGGTTGCAACTGGTGCTGGAGGGTACGCGGTCAAACAGGGATGCGATCGGTGCGGAAGTTCGCCTGCGCGCCGGCGGCAACACCCAGCTGCGGCTGCAGACCGGCGGTATCGACAGTTTCGATCAACACGCCAGACCGCTGCATTTTGGCCTGGGCGACCAGACACTGGTACAGCGCATAGACATCAGCTGGCCGTCCGGCGAGCAAACCGTACTGACCGACATCGAGCCCAACCGGATCTTGCATATCTCCGAGCCCGATGGGTCTCCCTGACCGGTGCTTTACGCACGCAGCGCGCCGGCCTGCACTTTATTCCCGGCGTACTGCGTGGCAAACTCGCGATGAACAGCTCACCCGATCTGGCGTTTTCCTGATGCTCTACGACCATGCCTGAAAATCAGCGCGGAAAAAGCTGGTTCACCACCGAAGGCGCTGCGTTTCCCCTGGGTGCGACCTGGGTGGCCGATGAGAGCGCCTACAATTTCGCCCTGTATTCCAAGCATGCAACCGCTGTCACCCTGCTACTGTTTCGCGAGGAAGCGCCCGCGGTGCCGGTGCTCGAGCTGGCGCTGGATCACAAGATCAACAAGTCCGGGCGAATCTGGCACTGCCGCCTGCCGCGAGCGGCCATGCGCGGCGCCACGCACTACGCCTACCAGGTCGATGGCCCCGAGGGCGGCGGCGATTACGGGCTGCACGCATTCGATGCCGACAAGGTTTTGCTGGACCCCTATGCGCGCCAGGTCTGGTTCCCGCCCGGCTTCCAGCGCGAGGCCGCCATGCGGCCGGGGTCCAATATGGGGCGCGCGCCGCTGGGTGTGCTGTTCGAGGAGCACGCCGACTTCGACTGGGGCGACGACACGGTGCGCTTCCACGAACACGACCTGGTCATCTACGAAATGCACGTGCGCGGCTTCACCCGCAATCCCAACAGCGGCGTACCAGCGGACCGCGCCGGCACATTCCTGGGCGTGGTGGACAAGATTCCCTACCTGCAGGAGCTGGGCGTCACCGCCGTGGAGTTGTTGCCTGTGCACCAGTTCGACCCCCAGGAGAACAACTACTGGGGCTACATGACCCTGAACTTTTTCGCTCCCCACACCGGGTACGCGGTCGATCCGGACCGGGCCTTCGACGAGTTTCGCACCATGGTTAAGGCCCTGCACGCCGCCGGCATCGAGGTGCTGCTGGACGTGGTCTTCAATCACACCGCCGAGGGCGATGAGGCGGGACCCTGCTACAGCTTCAAGGGCATAGACAACAGCACCTACTACATTACCAGCGACGACCCGGCAAAACCTTACGTGAATTTTTCAGGAACAGGCAACACCCTGCACTGCGTGAACCGCTACGTCAGCCGCATGGTACTGGACAGCCTGCGCTCCTGGTTGCAGTTGGGGCATGTGGACGGCTTTCGCTTCGACCTGGCCTCGGTATTCAACCGCAACCCGGACGGCTCGGTCACGCTGGACGATTCCCGTATCGTGTCGGCGATTCGCGCCGACCCGTTACTGGGTCGCGCCCGCCTGATCGCCGAGCCCTGGGACGCCGCCGGCCTCTACCAGCTCGGTGGCGCCTTTCCCGGCAAGCGCTGGTTCCAGTGGAACGGCAAGTTTCGCGACGAGCTGCGCCGTTTCCTGCGCGGCGACCCGGACCTGGTGGCCGCCATCATGTGTCGCCTGTACGGCAGCGACGACGTGTTCCCGGACGACCTGGCCAACGCCTGTCATCCCTACCAGAGCGTGAACTACGTCAACTCCCACGACGGCTTTACCCTGTACGACCAGTTCGCCTACAACGAGCGCAACAACTGGGCCAACGGCGAGCAGAACCGCGACGGCCACCAGGAGAACTACAGCTGGAACTGCGGCTGGGAGGGCGACGAGGACGTGCCGCCAGAGGTGCTGGCGCTGCGCCGGCAACAGGCCAAAAATGCCTGCTGCCTGCTGATGCTGGCCAATGGCACCCCCATGTTCTGCGCCGGGGATGAATTCCTGAACACCCAGTTCGGCAACAACAACCCCTATTGCCAGGACAACGAAATCTCCTGGCTGGACTGGGAGCGGCTGGAGGAAAATCGCGATATCTTTCGCTTCTTCAGCCGCATGATCGCCTTCCGTAAAAGCCACCCCACCCTGGCGCGCAGCCGCTTCTGGCGGGAGGACGTGCGCTGGCACGGCACCGGCAAGGACATCGACATGAGTTACGAGTCGCGCCGGCTGGCGTTCTACCTGGACGGCCGCTCCCAGCAGGATGCCGACCTCTACGTGATGATCAACGCGGATGACGACGATGCGGAGTTCCAACCCCAGCTGTCCAGCCTGTCCGGCTGGCGCCGGATCGTCGATACCGCCGCCGGCCAGGATGACTTTTGCGAGCCGGAGGAGGCCCCGGTCCTGACCTCAGCCAGGATACCGGTCAGGGCTCGCTCGATAGTGCTGCTGATGCGGCCGCGTTGAGTGCGTCACCAGGCATGACTGTATTCCTCAAGCGGACGCCAGCAACCGTTGCGCGAGTTCACAGCTTATCGCTATCACCACCGGCACCATATCGCCGGCCGTCTGTCGCCGGGTATGGGCCCAGCCGACGTAGGACAAAGCCCTGGCCATCAGCAGAAACGGGAGAATCTCCAGGTGTTCATCAGGCAGCGGTCTATGGTTGCGGTATCCCTCGACCATGGCGGCCAGCACCGGATCGAAACTGTCCCGGCCCAGATGAGGTACGAGCGCGGTGGTAAAGTCGTACAGGTGCCAGCCGAAGCCGGTGTCGTCCCAGTCGATCAGGCGCAGTTCGCTGCCGTCGTAGAACAGGTTCTCCGGCAGGAAGTCACCGTGGACCAGGCCCCAGCGGTCCGACGCCTTGCCGAATTCGGCCAGGGCCGAGGCGGTGGCGTCCCGGGCGCGGTCCAGCAGCGCCAGCTGCGAGGGACTGAGGTCGGGCAGATCGCGATAGCAGCCGCAGACGGAATCCGTTGGGCCGAAAAAGCCCTGCTCGTCCCAGGACAGGCGGGTAAACCCGGGTGGACGCTGCCAGTGCTGGCCGTGGTTGTGGATGCGCGCCGCCAGTGCCCCGGCAGCGCGGTAAACCGCGATCAGCTCTGCAGCCGCCAGGTCCACGCCCTCCTCAATACTGCCGATGGCCCGGCCGGGCACCCATTCGAGCAGGTCCACCTGGCGCCCTTCGGGCAGGCCTTCCGTTGTCACCGTTGCGAACAGCGAGCCGTCGCCCGCGCGCAGCGGCTCTGTGGTGGGTATTCCCGCCTCGCGCAGGGAGTCGAGCCACTGCAGCTCCGACAGCAGTTCCGCGTCGCTGCGATAGCCGATCCGGTGAATGCGCATGGCGTAGCGCTCCCCGCCCGGCGCGGTCACCTGCATGACGGTATTCTCACGGTGCTTCAGCAACTCCAGGCGGGCATCATCCAGGCCCCAGCGGGACAGCGCAGCGGTGCCCAGCTCGGTCAGCAGCTGCAGTTGCCGTTGCCGAGGCAGGGCTTCAAATTCCGCCGCGTTCATCAGGCTACGCCCCGCTGGCGCCGCGGATCAGGTCGGCCAGCGCATCCTCCACCCGCTGCAACGCCTCGTCGCAATAGTGCGTGTCGACCAACAAGCCCGGTTTGAACTGCAGCACTGATGGGTCGAAGCCGGCAAACATGGCCCACAGCCCGTGTTTATACAGCGCCCCTGTCATTCGCGCGCCGCCGTCCGGGGCATCGAACCTGAGCCCCATCACCAGGCCCTGCTGGCGCACCTCGAGCAGGAAGGGATGGCGACTTTGAATATCGCGCAGGCCGCGACCAATGTACTCGGCGATGGTCTCCACATTGGCCAGGGTAGCGGGGTCGGCACACATTTGCAGCGCCGTACAACCCACCGCGCAGCCGGGCTCCGCACCGCCATAGGTCGAAACATAGCCCCAGCCATCCTCCGCCAGCCAGGTGCCGAGCTCGCGCGACAGCACCGCCGCCGAAACCGGGTAAAGCCCCCCGGAGAGGCACTTGCCGGTTATCAGAATATCCGGTTGCACGTCCCAGCACTCCACACCCCACAGCTTGCCGGTGCGGCCCAGGCCGGTCTGCACCTCGTCGGCGACGTAGACCGTACCGTGGCGCTCACACAGCGCCTTCACCGCGGGCAGGTAGCCGGGCTCCGGCAGCGGAAAGCCGCTGGTGGCGGGAATGGTTTCCATCAGTACCGCTGCCACGTCATCGCCGGCCAGGGCGCGCTCCATGGCCTCCACGTCGTTGAACGGCACCTTGATGAATTCCTCCGGGTAATCGCTGCCGAACCAGGCGGCGGTCTTGTCGTCTCCGGCCGCGCCCGAGAGCCCGGAGCGCCCGTGATAGCCCTGCTCCAGCGCCACGATTTTGCGCCGCCCGGTGAAGCGACGCGCGGACTTGATCGCCACGTCGTTGGCCTCGGCCCCGCTGGGGGTGAACACGCTGTACTGCAGGCCGGTGGCCTGTGCCAGCCGCTCGGCCAGCTCCGCCCGGGGCGGGTTGGTGAAGTGGTGGTTGCCAATATCGGCGTACTCAAGGGATTCGCGCAGCGTTGCCAGCAGCCGCGGATTGCGGTGGCCCAGGCTATAGGTACCGCCGTTGAGGTGGAAGTCCATGTACTCGCGGCCGTCCAGGTCCCAGAAGCGGTAACCTGCGCGCTGGCCGATCACCAGGTCCACCCCCAGGGACGCCAGGGTGGCGATGCGGTGGGGAAACAGATATTCCCGGGAGCGCTGCAGCACTTGCGCCTTGTCAGCGGGCGGCGCCGCTTGCGGTTTATTATTCATGATGCTCTCCTGTGGTGCGCCCAGGCGGGCCCGGCAAAACCTGCCCGATCACTAATATAGCCCCTCCCTGCCCAAAGCGGCGCGCAATCGGTAGCCCGCGCACCTACTTCTGCGCGACATAGGCGGTGAACTGCCCGATGACCTCCGCCATCTGGCTGTCATCGAGGATGCAAGGCTCTCCCAGCGACCTGGCACGCAGGTAAAGTCCGGCGCAAAACTCAAGCTGCTCCGCCAGGGCCCAGGCGTGGCCGATATCGGGCCCGCTCGCCAGCACCCCGTGGTTGCGCAACAGGCAGGCATAGCCCTTGCCCAGGTAATTCAGGGCCGCGGCGGCCAGTTCGGGGGTACCAAACAGGTGATAGGGCGCGCAGCGGATCTCCGCGGTGCCGCCATAGCCGATCATGTAATGCACTGCGGGCAGGTCCCAGCCCAGCACCGCCAGCGTGGTAGCCTGGGGCGAGTGGGTATGCACCACGGCGCCGATATCATCGCGTTCGCGATAGCACGCCAGGTGCATGTCATACTCCGTGGAGGGTCGGCGGCGGCCCTCCACGGTATTCGCCGCCAGGTCCAGTACGACCACATCCTCCGGCACCAGCAAATCGTAATCCATGCTGCTGGGGGAGATAGCGATCATTCCCTCCAGCGGATTGAAGATACTTATATTGCCGCTGGTACCCGGGGTGAGGCCACTGGCATGCAGTTTGCGGCAGTAATGAACAACCTGTTCGCGCTCACCTCGCAGTAACATCCGACCCCCGCGCTTTGTACCAGATGGGTGAAGTATAGGCGCGCTCCTGCACTTTCAGCGGAATATCCGCCGGCAAATCCAGTTTGAACTTCACCTGATCGTAGGCGGTCCAGCGGGGCGTGGGGATTTCGATCACACGCGCATAGTAGAACGCGTCCAGCCGGGGGTCGAAGTCCGGATCCTGCCAGACCGCGCCCAGGTCCGCCGCGCCGATAGCATTGCTCCAGGAGGGTATGGACAGGTCAACCGTGTCACCCACCGGCGGCAGCTTGCCGTCCTTGCCGGGCTTGCGATCACCGGACCAGGCAACATCGTACACCTGCTCCCGGGGCTCGCCCCTGTCATCCAGCCAGCCCTTCACAATCTGGATCCGGTCCAGGTTGGCGCCCATGGGGTCGCGCAGCGCGTAGACCAGGAAGCGAGGCGCACCGGACTTGCCCGGCGCCGCCGCCAGGTCAGACCCCATGGGCACGCCCCGGGTGTAGCCGATCTGTCCCAGGTCGCGGTGGCGCAGGTCCTGCGGGGAAAAATCCCAACCGCCGAAGAAGCGCACCCGCATGCGCGGCCCCGTGGTGGCGTAGGTCTCGCGCCGCTGCATGGCATCGAATATCGCTTCCCGGGTATTGGCCGTGGCCCACACGGCGGCGACGCCCGCCGATGAATAACGCCAGCCCTTGTAGGCGATGCCGGTCTGCTTGTTGTCAGCGGCCATGACCAGGGCCCGCTCAGGGCTCGGCTCCTCACGCGGAAACTTGCCAAAAAAATTGGCGTCGTTGACCGTACTCAACCCGGTGTGGGTATCCGTGCTGCCGATCATTCCGAACTTGAAGGGATTTATCCCCAGGTCCCGCTGCAGCATCAGTCCGCGCTGCAACGCCGAGCGGGCATACTCCCCCGGCAGCATAGCGGGAGTCTTGGCCTCGCTGCCATCGAGGTTGCCCCAGTCCCAGTTTTCATAATCGGCGAACTCGTCCTCGTTGGACAGCAGCGGGTGGGTCTCGCCATCGCCCTTGAGTTGGGTCACCTCGTAGAGGCGCTCCCACTGCTGCCGGGCCTGCGCATAGGCGCGGTAGTAATTCGCGCCGTTGGCAAAGTCGTCCTGCAGGGCGAACATCATGCCGTTGGAGAGATTGCCATTGTGGGGAATCGCCGTCACCCGGCCGCCGGTCTGGTCCTCGTAGGCCTGCATCCAGGCCCAGAGGTCCTGCGGGTCCGGGCTGCCCTTGGGAGGGGTGGTGGTATAGGGCTCCACCTGGCCGGCCCTGTCGGGGCCGTCCCGAAAGATCACGTTGCGGTGCAGGTTGTTGCCTTTCACCAGCGAGGTCCACTCAAAGGCGATAAAGGTGGTGAAGTCACCCGGCTGGTTGAACTCCTCGGCCGCGTCGATGAGCTGTTTCCATATACGGCCGAAATTCGGATTGCCCGGCTGATAGTTCAGCGCCGGGGACAACTCGCCCTGGGCAAACTGGCGGATCAGTTCCCGGGTGGCTTCCATGGCCCGCTTGCCGCCGGCGACGAAGGCCTCATGAAACTTGCGTCCCTCGGGATCGGCCATGATATTGGGCGCGCCTTCCAGGATGTCGGTGATCACGCCCATGCCGTCGGAGTGGTCCGTGATCATAAAGAAGTCATAGGGCCTGGCGAGCCTGACCGGTTGGCCGGTATTGGAGGTCACCTGTTCACCGCGGGCGAAGCGGTAACTGTCGCGCGGCATAAGCCGGGTACCCGCACCGCCGGCATCGGCCGACAGGCCCGTGTGAACATGGGTGTCGCCGAAATAGACGTCGATGGGACGGTCCCAGTCGGCGAAGGGGGAGTAGGGCCGCTCGCCGCCGGGGCCGGGCGATGGCTGGTCTGCAGACGCCCGCACACCGGTGGCGATAAAAAATAGCATGGCCATTGCCAGGGCTGTTGATTGGCGCATTGTTATTCTCCCGCTTGCCAAGGTTCAGTCGTGATCCTGCATGTCATTCCCGGCCTGCTCCCGGCGCAACAGCGCGATGCTGGCTGCCGGGTTGAGCAGGCGGATGGTGCGGCTCCCCAGGTCTTTACCGGTACTGCCGTCTATAATCAGCTGCCGCAGCTGCGCCGTACTCAGGGAGGGGTCCAGGGCCAGCAACTTGGCCGCCAGGTTGAGCACCTGGGGGGAGGACATGGAGGTGCCGTTCAATTTCAGGCGATTCCCCCCCGGCACGTAGCTCTCCACCTCGAAGCCATTGCCGTAGATATCCACTTTGCCGAGACTGGTAAAACTGGTCTCCTCCCCGGCCTGGTCCACTGCCCCCACCGATATGATATTCGGGTAATCATAGCCGCTGGGGTAGAACTCATCGAATTTCACGTCGTTGTCCGAGTTGCCCGCCGAGGTGATGAAGAGGATATCCTCGGCACCGGTGATGGCTTCGCGCAGGGCAGTGTCGCCGATCGCAAAGATCTCGCGCGCCAGCTTCTTGCGCTCTGCGGGCGAACCGCCCGCGTTGTGCGCCTCCAGCGCCTCTTCTATGCTGCGCAGGGAGCCGCCCCAGCTCATATTCACCGCCCGCACGCCGTTGGCCTGGAAATAATCCACCGTCTCGCGCAGCGCCCTGGCGTCGGCCAGGGCCTGTTCGATGGTCGGTTGCTCCGGAATCATGGTATGGCTGAAGGTGATGCGCGCCACCAGCAGGCGCACAAAGGGATTGCCCTCGGCGGCGATGCCCGCCACGTGGGTGCCGTGGATGTAATTGCCATAGGCTCCCAGTGACTCGAGAAAGCCTTTCACCTTATCCTGCTCCAGACCCGCCAATTGCTTGCGCAGTTCGCTGGCTTCCTGGCTGTCGACATTGGACTGGATATCTCCCAGGCCCTTGGTCTGGCGCTGCAACAGGTCCACATTGTCCGCCAGCTCCCCTATGGGGTACAGCAGCGAGGTCTCCTTGTTGGAGTGCAGGTCAAAAGCGATACCGTGGACATCATCCACGAAACCGTTGGCATCGTCGTCGATATTATTGGCCGGGATTTCCGCTTTGTTGCGCCACAATTGACCGGCCAGCCCCGCTATGGCGGTGTCCAGGCCACTGTCCCAGATAGCCACCACCACCGGTGTGGCCTGCGCAGCCGGATCCAGGTCGTAGCTGCGCTGCTCCCAGATATCGGGCTTGGTGACGTCATTGGCGGCGATATAGTCACTGTAGACCGCGTTGAGCGCCGGCGCGTCATCGACAAAGTAATCCAGGGTGACGCCGGCGGACACCAGCGTAGAGGCAATGTCGTAGCTGACTTTCCCACCCGTCTTGTCGAGGATGGGCTGGTAGGATGACTCCATATTGCCCAGCACCAGGGCGCGGGTGAGTATCTCGGTGCGACCCTTGGCGCTCTTCACGTTGTCCTGCACCACTTCGTAGTCCATGCCCTGCAAGGCCTGCTCGAGATTTTTTTGCAGCGCCGCCCGGGGATCGCCCTCTCCCAACCTGGCCTTCGCCAGGGCCTCGCCATACAGGCCCATGGTCAGCCTGTTGGCCTCCTTGGTCTCCAGTTCTCGCTGCCTGGCCAGCAGCGCCAGGTAATCCTCCCAGCGCTCCTCCAGGATGGCGATACTGGCGAGCACCCCGTAGAAGTCCTGCACGGTCTTGTCATCCTGGATATCGTAGCCGGCGAGATCCGCGAGGATGTCCGCCTCCACCTCGTCGGCCAGCGCCAGCAGGGCCGCGCGATTTTCCGGCAGGTAGAGATCGACCACATCGACGTCCAGTTGATAGCTGTGCCGGGGCAGGTCGTCCTTACGGGTAATCACCGGCTTGCTCGCGGCAGAGGCCGACTCGCCGGGGGTTTGCGCAAAGCCGGTGTCGGACAAGCTGGCCAGGACGAATACGAGACAGGCAATCAGGGACTGGCGGGGCATGCAATGCGCTCCTGTTGGTGGGTCGTGCCCAGGGGAGAGACGATTGTTCAACAGGGATTATCGACTTTTTCCCCTCGCGGTCCAGCCCCGGCGGCCGCCCGCCGCATTTACCGACTATACTTGCGCGGCGCGGCTGGGCATCATGCTCCGCCACAGTAACCACAAGCAAGAGGCTCGCCATGCACGACGCACGAGAACTGGGGATCATTGTCTACGGAGCAACCGGTTACACCGGCAAGCTGGTCGCGGAATACCTCAACAACCAATACGGGGTCGGTGGCGCAGTGCGCTGGGCCATGGCCGGGCGCAGCGAGGACAAACTGGCGGCCGTGCGCGACGAGCTGGGTATTGCCAGCGACATACCGCTGGTGGTGGCGGATGCCAGTGATCCCGCTTCAATCCGCGACATGGTGCAACGCGCCCGGGTGATCATTACCACGGTCGGTCCCTATCAGCTGTACGGCAGCGACCTGGTCGCCGCCTGTGCCGCCGCAGGCACGGATTACGTGGACCTCTGTGGCGAACCCAGCTGGATGCAGCAAATGATCGAGGCCCATGGCGAGGCCGCCGGCAACAGCGGAGCGCGCATCGTGTTCTCCTGCGGCTTCGACTCCATCCCCTTCGACCTGGGGGTATTTTTCCTGCAGCAGCAGGCCATCGAGCGCACTGGAGCTCCCTGCCAACGCGTCAGGGGCCGGGTGCGGGGCATGAAGGGGGTCTGGTCCGGCGGCACCCTGGCAAGCTTCCGGGCCACCATGGCCGCGGCGAAGAAAGACCCTTCCATCATTGCCTCCCTCACCAACCCCTTCGCCCTGACCCCCGGCTTTACCGGCCCCGAGCAGCCCTCGGGAATGAAACCGCTGTACGACGACGTACTGGAAAGCTGGGTAGCGCCCTTCATGATGGCCACTATCAACACCAAGAACATCCATCGCAGCAACCTGCTGCTGAACCACCTCTACGGCGAGGACTTCGTCTACGACGAGATGCTGGTCACCGGCCCCGGCGACAAGGGTGAGGCCACGGCCAGGGCGGTGGCGGCAGACAAGTCCATGGCGGAGGACCCCACTGCACCGGGAGAGGGCCCCACACGCGAACAGCGGGAGACCGGCTTCTACGACCTGTTGTTCGTCGGTCACACCGCGGAAGGCGGCATCCTGCGCGCGGTGGTGAAAGGTGATATGGACCCGGGCTATGGCTCCACCTCGAAGATGATCGCCGAGAGCGCCGTGTGCCTGCTGAAGAACCCCGAGGCGGCCTCCGGGGGCATCTGGACTCCGGCGCCGGCGCTGGGCTCCCTGCTTATCGACCGCCTGCAGCGCAACGCGGGACTCACTTTCGAGCTGGAGCAGGACTGACAGGTCGGCTGTGCACCTGGCGCTGGCATGAATGCCGGCGCCCCGTGAAAGTACAGACCTCCCGCCGCCCGCCGTCACGCCAGCTCGATCTCGGCGACCAGCGGCAGGTGGTCGGAGGCCACCCGCGCCAGCGGGCTGCGGTGGGCGTGCAGGCGCCGCAGGGCAGGACGCGGGTGTACCCAGATCCGGTCCAGGGACAGCAGCGGCAGGCTGGCGGGCCAGGTGCGACGGTGCGGGGTGCCCGGGAACACCCGGTGCAGTGCGCGCAGCGGTCGCCCCCATAGAAACCACTCGTTCAGGTCTCCGGCCAGGATCTCCAGGCTATGGTGGCGCTTTTCAAACAGCGGCACCAGCTGCTGCACCTGCGCCCGCCGCTCCGCCGGCCGCAGCCCCAGGTGAGTGGCGATGAGCTGTAGGCTGTGCCCCTCGATATAGAACACCGCATCCAGCGCCAGGCGCGGCTCCCGACCCGGGAAACTCAGGTCGTGCCGGCGCAGTTCCCGCGGCGGGGTGCGCGTCAGCAGGGCGTTGCCGAAGCGCGCATCCCCCAGCGCCATGGTGGTGCCGTCCGCGGCCTGGCAGCCGGTTTCGGCGCACAGATAGGCGAGCGCGTCACGGGCTTCACCGGGGTGCGTCTCCACTTCCTGCAGGGCGATGATATCCGCGTCGATCTCCCGCAAGACCTCGGCGCAGCGACGGTGGGAGGCCACGCCATCGCCGCCCACATAGCGGTGCACGTTCCAGGTGACGAGCTTGAGTTTCACAATCGCCTTGCCGGCATGGTCCGGCGCTCAGGAACCGGCCTGGCGCCTGGCGAGCACGCCCCGCAGCCAGAGTATGAGCGCTACCAGCGCCGCCACCAGTGCCGCCAGCCAGGCAAGGCTGCCCAGGTCGGGGTCGCGCAGGGATTGTTCCAGTCCCTCGCCAAACAGCGCAATAGCGGTCAGCCCGGGCAGCAGGCCCAGCAGGGTGCCGATGGCAAAATCGCGCAGGGAGATATGCGATGCGCCCGCCACCAGGTTGATGACTGCATAGGGCGCTACCGGCACGATCCGCAGGGTCAGGATAGCCAGTATGCCGCGCTCGGAAAGCTGCCGGGAAACCTTGTTCAGGCGTTTTCCCGCGTAGCGCCGCACCAGGTCGCGCCCGGCGAAGCGCCCCGCCCAGTAGCTCAGCAGCGCACTCAGCAGGGCGCCCGCCAGCGAGTACAAAAACCCCTCCACCGCGCCGCAGGCCAACACGGCGGCGACCACCAGCAGGGTCAGCGGCACCGCCAGGCTGCTGGCCAGGGCAAAAGCCGCGGTAACCAGCAGGGGTGCCGCCGGATGGGATACCAGCGCCCGGGCCTGCCCGATGAGGCTGTCCAGGTCCAGCAGGTCGCCCAGCTCCGTCCAGCGCCAGGCCGCGGCCATTGCCAGCAGCAGCACCAGCGTGCCCACCCCCAGCACCGCGCGGCGCACGCCCAGGGATTGTTGTTCCGGAGCGACCAGATGCGACAGCAGTTCGTTGGGGTCTACCGGCTGCTCCGGGTCGATCAGGGCGGATTCAGGTACCAGCTTGTCCACCGTGGGATCGACCGAAGCATCCAGGGGCTGCAGGGTTCGCCCGTCACTGTGAAGGCTCTCGATCGCTTCGATGAGTCCGACGCCACCGTCCAGGGCCGCATCGACCCGACCGCCATCGACGCCCAGGTGCTCCGCCAGTAACTGGCTGCGCAGCTGCCGGATCGTGCCACCCAGTTCCCCATCCGACCCCGCCTCCAGTGCCAGGTTGCACTCGCTGTCCAGACCCATGGAACGATTACTGAGATTGGCGGAACCGATCAGCAGTATACGGTCGTCGACCAGCATCAGTTTGGCGTGCACCATCAGCGCGACCTCGTCTGCTGCCGCCAGGCGCGGATAATAGATGCGCAATCTGTCGTGGCAATCCGCCTCGCGGAGCTTGCTCACCAACCGTGAGCGCAGCACGTCCATGGTCTGCCGCTCCAGCCAGCCGCCGGTCTCCCTGGGCAGGACGATTATCACCTCGGGGCCTTCGGGTTCGGCCAGGCGTTGTGCCAGGGCGTCTCCGATGCGGTGCGAAGTCAGGTACTGGTTTTCGATGTAGATGGTAGCAACCGCTGCCGCGATACTGTCCAGGTACAGGGACTCTACCTCAGCCACCGCCTCGCGCCCCTCGTAGGCCGGATAGGTGCGCGCAATCGCCACCTCGACGTCGCGCGCTGCCGCCTGCAGGGAGGCCGGCCAGGGGTCACTGCCCGGCTGCCGCGGGGCGGACGGCTTGCAGTCTGTGGCGCGCTGCCAGCGATCGCGTGCCAACTCCCCCAGGGCGCGGGCCGCCGCGCCTTCCACCGCCATCTGCAGATCGTGAAACGGTGGGTAGGAATTGCCGTCGGGGTCGGTGCGCCGCTCGTCCTCGAGGCGGTGTTCGGGTGTGTCCCAGCGCCACTTGCTGAGATCGAAGCCGCCACAAAACGCCACGCTATCGTCCACCACGACCAGTTTCTGGTGCTGGGAGGCGCCCACCGGATGTGAGGCGTCCATATGGAAATGCACCCGCGAATGGGTTTTCCAGTTGAGCGCATAAAGGGGAAAGTGCTCGCGTTCGAGCAGGTAGATCATGGCGAAATCCCAGCTCAGGACGTAGACCTGTACCCCCCGCTGGCGGGCGATATAGTCCAGCAGGGGGCCCAACTGGCGGGGGTGGTCATCCTGCCCGCCGTCGCGCTCCAGCAACAATTCGCTGTGAATATCCCAGCCGAGGATGAACACCGTTTCGGTGGCCTGCAGCAGCGCCTCCCGGACGGCGCGGAAATAGGCCTGACCATCTATGGCAAAGGCAACGCGGGACGCGGCTTCTCGGCGCCAGCAGTTGTCGCCCTGCCTGATGATAGAGGGGCGGCTCCTTTCGGTCATCGCCTGACGCTAACCGATAGCAATCGCCTTTTCAAGCCGGCGGCGGGCGAGACCCGCGGCGGCTAGCGGAACGCGTAGCGCACCGGCATGGACTTCAGGCCGCCGACGAAAATGGCCTGCACCCATTCGGGATCGGCGGCCGGTTCGATAAACTCCAGGCGCGGCAACAGCTCGCGGAAGAACATCTCCACCTCCAGCACGGCCAGGTGCTGACCCAGGCACATGTGCCCGCCGTAGCCAAAAGCCAGCTGGTTGCGGTTGTCGCGGTCGATGCGGAAGGTGTCCGGGTCGTCGATGGCCTCGCTGTCGCGGTTGGCGGAGGGGTACCACAGGCAGAGGTTTTCTCCCGCTCGAATGGTCTTGCCGCGGAACTCCACATCCTCGGTGGTGGTGCGCATCATATGCCGCACCGGCGATACCCAGCGAATCATTTCCCGGGCGGCCTGCCTCGCCAGCTCCGGGTTGGCGCGCAGCCTGGCCAGCTCCCGGGGGTGTTCCATCAGGGCTTTCATGCCCCCGCCTATGGTGGCCGAGGTGGTGTCGTGACCGGCGGTGGCGGTGATGATGAAGTAGCTGATCTGGTCCAGGGTTTCCATGGGTTCGCCATCCACCACCGCGTTGGCCAGCAGCGAGGCCAGGTCGTCGGTGGGGTTTTGCTTGCGGTCTTCCACCACGCCGGTGAAATAGCTGAAGAAGTCCATCAGGACACCCAGACCGTCGTCTACCCCGGTGCCCCGCGACTGGGTCGGGTCCTGGCCGCCAAACAGCTCCTGGGTGAGTTTGAGCATCATCGCCTCCTCCTCGGGGGCCACGCCGATAATCGACATGATGACCCGCAGCGGATACAGCAGTGCTATGTCCCTGACGAAGTCGCACTCGCCGCCCATATCCTCCATCTTGTCCACATACGCTTTGGCGATGGCCTGCACGTCACCGGTGAGCCGCTCGATGGGGCCGGGCTTGAACCAGTCCCGGGTGACGTTGCGGAGCTTGCGGTGTTTGGGGTTGTCCATGTGAATCAGGGTTTCCAGCCCGTTGCGGGTACCGAACTTCTCCCGCAGCGCCTGCTCAAAATCACGCTGCACCAGCACCGTGCGCGGGTTATTGAGAAAGCTGTCATTGTTCTGGCTGATATATTTGATGTCCTGGTGTTTGCAGAGGGACCAGAACGGCTCGAAGTCCGGGTGCTCGACGTAGGTGACCGGGTCGTGCTCCCGCAGGTGGCGGAACAGGGCATGCATGCTGGTCTCATCGCCCATGATGACGGGGTTCAGCAGGTCGAGGTTGCGGTTCATGTGACGCCTCATGTCAGGAAAAACACAGTGTATCCATACGCCGGGTGATCGCCTATGGACCAGGCCCGGGAGGCCGCGAACAACCGGATTTTGGCCGGATATGACTGCAATCAGCGCACAAGCCATTGGGCTCTTGCGCCAGATCAATACCATCGGGTGACGCCCGTCGCCACTCTGTGCTTCCATAGGCCACGACCAACAAGGGCCCGCGCTATGACAAGAAAAACCCGCCTGCCGTGGCTGGCCGCGGCCGCACTCTTGCTGCCAGCCGTGGCCTGGGCCAGTGGCGCCAGCGAGATGTTCACCCAACACACCCTGCTGCTGATCGTGATGATCACCCTGGCGGACTGGTGCGGCTGGCTGTTCGAGCGCCTGGGCATGCCGGAACTGGTGGGGCAGATCTTCGCCGGCATCATCCTGGGCAACCTGGCACTCGCGGGACTGGAAGTGCACGTCGGCGAGATGCTGCGCGCCAGCCATTTCATGCAGTACTCCGCGGAACTGGCAGTGGTGCTGCTGCTGTTCCTGGTGGGGCTGGAATCCAATATAAGCGACCTGCTGAGGGTAGGCCCCAACGCCACCAAGGTGGCGGTGGTCGGGGTGGCCCTACCGGTGTTCATGGGCGTGGGGGTATGGCAGCTGCTGGGGCAGGGTGACGGAGTCGAGGGCTGGTTCGTGGGAGCCATGCTGGCCGCGACCTCGGTAGGCATCACAGCGGGCATGCTGGGTGCTGCGGGGCTGCTGGAATCATCCTCGACCAAGGTCATCCTGGGTGCGGCCGTGATCGACGATGTGCTGGGCGTGATGCTGCTGGCGGTGCTGGCCAGCGTGGTGATCACCGGAGACTTTTCCGCGCTGGACCTGGTGTGGATCGTCGCCAAGGCCGTGGGGTTTTTCCTGGTCACCCTGTTCCTGGGCCGCAAGTTCATGCCCCAGATCATCCACGTCACCTCCATGAACCACCACGCCAGCTTCTGGACCGGTTTCTCCCTCTGCCTGGCCCTGACCGCAGCGCAACTGGCGGCCTTTGCCGGCCTGGCGCCGCTGATCGGGGCCTTCGTGGCCGGCCTGCTGCTGGATGATGTGCACTTTATCGTCGGCGATGACTTCCAGAAAAAACGCGTGGAGGAACTGCTGCAGCCGATCACCAATATCATGCTGACGATCTTCTTCGTCGGCATCGGCGCACAGGTAGAGTTGCAAACCCTGCTGGACCCCCAGAGCCTGAAGATAATCGGCAGCCTGCTGCTGGTGGCAGTCATCTCCAAAGGCGTGTCAGGGTTCACCGTGACCGGCCAGGGCTTCGATCGCCTGGGCATTGGCCTGGGTATGATTCCCCGCGGCGAGGTGGGCCTGGTATTCGCCTCCTTCGCCTATTCCCACAATGTGTTCTGCTGCGAAGTATATTCAGCGCTGGTGATGGTTGTGCTGCTCACGACCATCGCCGGACCCCTGCTGCTGAAACCGCGGCTGAAATACTTCTAGCAGTTGGGCGGCGGCCATAATGGGCAACATTGGCGGACACTTGCGCCACTGGCAGCGGCGCTACCGGAACGCGCGCAAGAAACCCGACGTGTGGGTACTGGATGAACACAAGGTCGCCTTTATCCAGATTCGCAAGGTCGCTTCGCGCTCGGCCAAACTGGCCTTCAGCCAGTTCATCCTGGCGGGCGACCGGGAACCCGAGGCGGAAGAGATCGAGCGTATCGACCGCCAGTATGCACGCCACCTGACCACCCGGCGTATCGCCCAACTGGCGCGGTCACACTATGTATTCACCATCGTGCGCAACCCGCTGGCCAGGCTCTACTCCTGCTATGCGCACAAGATCGTGGCGCACCGGCAGCAGGGGCTGGCCAACCCTTTCGTGGACTGGGGCATCCGCGCGGACATGAGCTTTGCCGAGTTCGTGGCGCGCATCGTCGACATCCCCGATAGCGAGAGCAACACCCACTTTCGCTCCATGCACCCCTTCCTCACCCACAGGGGCAAGCTGCTGCCGCACACGGTGTGTAAACTGGAGTCGCTGGCCCGGGACTGGCAGCAGGTTCAGCGGCATATCCCCGGGTTTCCCGACCTGCCCAGGATCAACCGCACCGATAGCGGTGCGCGACCTGCTTTCCTGGACGCCTACGACCGGCCCACGGCGCAGCTGGCCTGGCGCCGCTATCGCGAGGATATAGAATTGCTGGGCTATGCCCCGGAAACAGAGCAGTTGCTGGCTGCCCTGCGCTGAGGGCGGTTAGCGCACCGGCCTGATCAGTTGCGCGAGGCTGGCAGCGCGAGCGCCAGGGCGGCGGACACCAGCAGGGCCACCCCGAGGCACTGGAATACCAGCTGGTAGTTGCCCAACTGGTCATAGGCGTAGCCCGCCAGCGGCGCCCCCACCAGGCCGAAGGGCAGGAACAGGGGCATCTGGGCGCCGTTGACCTGGCCGATGTTGGCCGCATCGAAGTAGCGGCTGTTCAGGTAGGGATGCATGGGAATGAACCCCCCCGCGCCGAAGCCGATCAGGCACATGGCGGGCAGCAATTGCGGGACGCCGTCCGCCGCCAGCAGCAAGTAGATCCCGGCCACCTGCAGCAGCAGCAACCCCGCCGCTATCCAGCGCGCGTAGTGGCGCCCGGCATCGCCCAGCCAGGCGACGATGCCCTTGCCGGTCATGCCGGCCAGTCCGGCCGCGGACATTAGCCAGCCGGCCTGCGCCACCGAGTACCCCTGATTGACAAAATGGGGCGGGTAGCAGATTCCCAGCACCAGCGACACGTTCAGGCCCAGCGCGACGCACAGGCCAATCAGCCAGAAGGCGGGACGCCGGTACAGGCCCGTCTCCAGTGCGCCCCGGGCGTTGCCCTGGGCGGAAGCGGTGTGCGCCGGGATACCCGCCAGCACCAGCAGCCACAGGCCCACCATCAGGCCCAGGGCCAGCAAGGCCAGCGCCAGGCGCCATTGCAGCCAGGCCAGCAGCACACCGACCAGCGGCGGCAACAGCATGGACGCCAGGCTGATGCCCATGGCCGCCACCGCCAGGGCGCGCGCCTCCCGCCCCGGGTAGGTCTTTACCAGCAGGCCGTTGACGACCACGGGGCCGTACAGGGTCAGGCCCACGGCGAAACCGAGAAAGCCCAGGGCGGCAACCCACAGGGTGGGGGCGATACTGCTCACGCACAGGGACAGCATGGCGCAGGTGACGCCGGCCAGCATCAGGCGCCGGATCGATACCCGGTCCACCAGCCTGCCCACCAGCGGCGCGACGAAGGCCGGCACCAGCAGCAGCGCCACCGGACCGGTATTGATGGCCGCGACCCCGACCCCGAAAGTCTGCGCCAGCGGCTCGACGAAAAACCCGTAGATGCCGATGAGACCGACCCCGCAGCCCAGGCAGGCCATGCCGCAGAGCGCTGGCAGCCAGTGGCGCAGATTCATGCGGTTGAGGGTTCCGCTGGCGCCACGCGGCGCTGGCGACTCAATTGAACAGGCTCGCCTCGGGGCCGATCCGGTCGGCCACTGCCTGCAGCTTGTCCCGATCCAGCCCGTAGAACGCCACGGCGTTTTCTCCCAGTATCCTGCGCCCGTCGGCCTCGGGGAAGTCGCTGAAAGTCTGGCGAAAATACTCCCGGGTATGGGGCCAGGTGCCCTCCGGGTGAGGGTAATCGCTGCCCCACATGATCTGCCCGGTACCGATGGCCTGGCGCAGGTCCAGGTCGGCCCGGGGCACGCAGGAGGCGCCGATCGCCACATTGCGCCGGTAGTAGTCGCTGGGCGCCATCGACAGGTGGGAGCGGAAGTCCCCCAGCTTGGCGGAGAACTGCACGTCGCGGTAATTGTGGTCCAGCAGGCGCAGCCAGGGCGGCAGCATGAACATGGTGCCCCCCTCCACGATCACGGTCTTGAGACGCGGAAAGCGCTCGAATACCCCGCCCCAGATCATGAAGGTCAGGGGCCGGTAAAGCCACCACATCACCTCGGAGACATAGATCCCCATGGCGCCCGGCAACTGCTCGCTGCTGTCTTCCACGGGCCAGTCCTTGCCGAAATATTCCGGGTGCGGCGCGGGGCCGGAATGAAAATGGACGATGACCCCCAGGTCTTCGCAGACTTCCCAGAAAGGGTCGTAGCGGGTGTGGTGGTAGGGCGGATTGTCGCCCCACAGGGTGGGTATCATCACCGCCCGCAGGCCGTTGGCGACACACCAGCGCACCGCCTCCACCGCCTGCCCCACATCCCACAACAGCGGGATGGACGCCACCCCGATATGGCGCACAGGGTCGTTGGCGCAAAACTCCGCCAGCCAGCGGTTGTGCGCCATGGCCCCCGCCCACTGCAGTTCCGGTACCGCGTCCCGGGGCGACAGGCCCAGCCCGGCGCCGAAGGGCGGGGTATTGTTCTCGGTGATGCCGTCGGGAAAGATGACCTCCGCGGCGATTCCGTCCCCCGCCAGCATGCGGGTGCGCTCGGCGTAATCCCAGGCCCCGGTGAGCTGCTGCTGTATGGGCGCCCGCCAGGCCTCGTTGATCTCCGCGATCAGGAAACTTTCGGAAGCCCTGGCCATCATGTCCAGTTGTATCGGCACCGCCACATCCATCATCTCGTGGTAGTGGGATTCGACGTAGGGTTTGTAGTCGGCGATGGGCAGTCCCGCATGGCAGTCGGTAGACACCACGATCAGGCGATCAGACATTGTATGGCACTCCGGCTTGTTTGGTGGGTGAACTCCTGCGGCCGCGGGCGCAGTGGGCCCGCGGGCGCACACCGGAAACTAGATTACCCGGGGGGCCAATGCAATCAACTGGCGGCCTCACGGGCATCCCGGTTCAAACAAGCATCCCGACAGCAACCGGACAGCAAACAACACGGGGACCGGGATCAGGCAGCACCGGCCACGGGAGCGGCCTGGCTGCCGCGGATCAGGCGCCCCGGCACCGCGCCCGTGTAGACGCCATTTTCCATTACCACCTCCCCCGCCACGATGGTCGCGACATAGCCGCGGGCGCCCTGGAACATGCGGCGCCCGCCCGCCGGCAGGTCGAAGATGATTTGCGGCGCCTCCAGCTGCAGCGCCTCGAAGTCGATGATATTGAGATCTGCCTTCATTCCCACCTCCAGGGTGCCGCGGTCATACAGGCCGACACAGCGGGCCGTGTCCCGGGTCTGCATCTTCACCACCTGCTCCAGGGCCAGCCTGTGACCGCGCTGCCGGTCGCGCACGTAGTAGCTGAGCATCTGGGTGGGCACGCTGGCATCGCAGAGCACACCGCAGTGGGCACCGGTATCCGCCAGGGACAGCACCGTGGTTTCATCCTCCAGCAGCGCCACCTGCCGGCTCAGGTCGTTGGCGGCATACCCGAAGCAGGGAAAGTAGATCACGTTCCTGCCATCGTTACGCATCATCAGGTCGTAGCATAACTGCTGCGGCGGCACCCCGGCCGCCGCGGCCCTGGCGGCGATACTGTCCTCGGGCGCGGGCTCGTAATTGGGCGGGTCGCCCAGCTCGTAGAGCTTGTCATAGCCACCGATGATGGTGTCCATGAAGGCGTCTCCCAGCAGCGGCAGTGGCTCCGCCAGGATCGCGGCGCGCACCTCGGGCTTGCGCAACTCCGCCAGGCGCGCCTCGTGCGTCATGATCGACAGCGGCGCGTAGTTGCTGTGGAAACTGAAGGGATTGATGGTACCGTCCCAGCTCAGCAGGATATTCACCGGGCGGGCGCCGACATGGGGCACCAGGCGAGCGCCCTCGGCGTTGGCCGCGCGCACGTAATCCAGCTGTTTGAGCACTCGCTCCCAGTCCTTTTCCTCCCGGAAAAACAGCACGAAGTTGATCTGGCACTGGTTCTCGATGGAGAGGCGCTTCATCCAGTCCATCTCCTTTTCCCAATCGGCGAAATCGGACACGACCCCATAGATGCCGTGGCCGCCCAGCTCCCCGATTACCCGGCCTATGCCCAGCAGTTCCGCCTCGTCCGCGTAAGTGCCGGGCATGGCGGCGTTCTCCCGGGTGGTGTGCAGCTCGGTACGCGAGGTGGTGAAGCCCAGTGCGCCCCGCTGTATGCCCTCCCTGACAATGTCCGCCATGCGCCGCACATCCTCGGCGGTGGCCGGTTCGTTGTTGGTGCCGCGCTCGCCCATGACGTAGGTGCGCACCGCGCAGTGGGGCACCTGGGCGCCCACGTCGATAGCGCGGGGGAATTTCTCCACCGCGTCCAGGTACTCGGGGAAGCTCTCCCAGCTCCAGTCCACCCCCTCGTGCAGGGCGGCGCCGGGAATATCCTCCACATCCTCCACCACCGCGATCAGGCGATCGTGGGCCTCGTCGCTGCGCTCGCAGGGCGCGAAGCCTATTCCGCAGTTGCCCATCACCAGCGTGGTAATACCGTGATTGGCCGCGGGGCTGCACAGTGGGTCCCAGGTCGCCTGGCCATCCATGTGGGAATGCACATCCACCCAGCCGGGCGTCAGCAGGTAGCCGGTGGCGTCCAGTTCGCGACGGCCCACCCCGGGCACGTCCCCCACTGCGGCGATCTTGCCTGCGCTGACCGCCAGGCTCCCGCCGAAGGCCGGCTTGCCGGTTCCATCCACTATCAATGCGTTGCGAATCACCAGGTCGTACATAAAACCCCCTGCTGTATTTACCAGACCACGCGTGCTCTCACCCGCCCCAGACTAGATGAGCGCAGCTTTGCTGGCCAGAAAAATTGTGTGCCGGCTGCCCTTGCCGGGCCGCGCCCGCACGGTGCGCACCGAGGTGTGAAACCCCGCTTTCTTCAGGCGTATCAGGTACAGTGGGTCGGGGCCGGCGGACCACACCGCCAGCATACCCGCCGGGCCCAGCGCCCGGTGGATGGCCCGGGTACCCGCCTCGGAGTACAACCACTGGTTGTCCGCCTGGGTCAGCCCCTCGGGGCCGTTGTCCACATCCAGCAGGATCGCATCCCAGGCAGCGCCGCCGGCGGCGATCAGTTCGGCCACATCCCCGCTGTGCACCCGGGTGCGACTGTCCCGCAGGGGATGGCCGGCACACTCGCCCAACGGGCCCCGGTTCCACTCCACCACCGCCGGGATCAACTCCGCCACGGTGACCTCGGCCGACTCGCCGACACAGCCCAGGGCCGCGGCCAGGGTGAACCCCATGCCCAGGCCGCCGACCAGCACTCTCGCCCCCGCCCTCGCCCGCAGGCCCGCACAACCCAGCTCGGCCAGCGCTTCCTCCGAGCCGTGCACGCGACTGTTCATCAGTTCGCCCCTGATCCCCGACAGGCGAATGGAATACTCCTGCCCGCGCCGGGACAGCTTGAGTTCCCCACCGTTGTTGGGTATCTGCACCCTGCCCAGCTCTTCCCACCTGTTCATACGCCCGCACCGCCGCTCACCAGAAGATGCCGCATTATTGCATCCCCGGCAGGTTCATGGGTGCAATAGCCGTCCGGCACCGCTATAGTTCCAGACACGGGTGAGAGTCATACAAACCAACTGACGGCGGGATCCGGCGCGCATGAGTACGAAAACGGCCTATCTGCTAACACTGCCTGTACTGGCCCTGCTGCTGTCGGCCACGGGCGGATGCAGCTGTGGTTTCGACTGCAACAATGATCGCGACAACAACCCGGCCACGCTGACGCTGGGCTTCTCCGACCAGGATCTGGAAGAACTCAAGCAGGTTGTCATCGAAGTGGATCGCATCACCCTGCAACGCAGCGGTGTCGAGGACGTGGTGATCGACCGCTTCACCATCGACGACCTGGGGCTGGTGGATGCGGACAGTTTCCAGGTGGACCTGCTGGATTATCAGGGCCTCAACCAGTTGCCGGTATTCGAGGGCCTGGAGCTGGCGACGGGCAGCTATTCCAGGCTGCTGATCAGCATCCTCGAGGGTGACATCAACCTGTCCTATGTGCAGGAGTCCGATGACAGCCTCACGCCCATTGTCGTTGCCGGCGGCCAGCTGAGCCTGCCCGGCCCCAGCCTGTCCTCGGGCGAACAGATTTTCACCGTGGAGTTTGGACTCGCCCAGGCCCTGCAGTACCAGCCGGGGCCGGACAACTACCTGCTGACCACCAACGGCGTACGCCTGATGAATGACGCCACCGCCGCCAGCCTGTCCGGTCGGGTGAACAGCGATTTGTTTGACAGCGTCGCACCCTGCGATGCCAAGACGGATCCGGAAACCGGCAACCGGATCTACCTGTACAGCAGCGGACCCGCCCCGGTTGTGGACCTGGCGGACGTGTTTACCAGCTCCAGCAGCACCACCGTACCCGCCGGCAAACGCGCGCCTTACGCGGTGGCTTCCATGGCCCAGGACGTGCTGACCGGCGGCTGGCAGTACTCCCTGGGTTACATCGCCCCCGGAGACTACACCCTGGCGTTCTCCTGCAATGCCGCCGACGACAACCCGGTGAACTACGATGGCATCAGCATCCCGCTGCCGGAGGACCAGGTGTACGACATCACCCTGGACGAGGGTGAGCGCGCGGTCTGCGACCTGGCGCCCGACGCCACCTGCAGCTAGGCCGCGCTGCGCTTACTTGGCGGCCATCATTTTCGCGATTTTGCCGGTGGCGGTCATACCGGGGACCGCACCCAGGAACTCCCGCTTGCCCAGTGCCACGCCGTTGTGGCGCAGGATGTTATAGGCCGCGCTGTAGTGAAAATAGAAATTGGGCAGGGCCCAGCCGTTGAGGTAATCCAGGCCGGAAAACCTGAGGGTGCCGATAGGCACTTGCATTACCACCTCGCGCGCGTCGCTGCCTTCGAATTGGGCCGGTTTCAGGCTGCGCAGGAAGGCCAGGGTCGCCTTGATGCGCTTGTCCAGTTCAGCGAAGCTGGTTTCGTCATCCGCAAACACCGGAATACTGACGCCCGCCAGGCGGGCGCCGCAGCCCTTGGCATTGTCCGAGGCCACCTGTACCTGCTTGACCAGGGGGAACATATCCGGGGCCAGCCGCGCGTTCAGCAGCACCGAGGGCTCGATGCCCCGCGCCCTGGCGTCGCGGGCGGCGATCTTAAGAATGGCTGCCAGGTTTTTCAGCTGGTGGCTGAGTACGGGGACGGAACACTGGTACATCAGGTTGCTCATGGCGGTTTACTCCGAGGTGGGTAAGGGAATTGTGCTGCGCGGGTATAATAGTCCCGGCAAAGCCAACTTGCATAGGCGGCGCCGGCGACTGGAGCCGGCGTCAATGGGGCGCGCCCCGGGGCGTGGAGATCACAAGCAATGAAAATCGTCAAAGCTGTACTGCTGTTTGCCCTGATGGCCCTGGTGCTGCTGGTGCTGGGCCTCAACGCCTGGGGCTACTTCACCCTGGGCACCCTGGAACCCGACCCGAACGCCCGGCGCGACGGCGGGGCCAACAGGGTCGTCATGATATTCGGCGCCACCGGGCGGGCCGGGGGCGGCCTGGTGGAAGCCGCCGCGGATGACCCGGAAGTGGAGCGGGTGTACGTCGTCACCCGCCGCCGCATACCCCTGCTGGATTCACTGGAGACCACGGGCAAGGTGGAAATCCTGTTGCACCAGGACTACACCGACTACCGCGACCTGGCGGACATCCTGCCCGCGGTAAACACCGTGCTGTGGGCCCTGGGCACCTCCTCCCTGCAGGTCGACGAGGCCACCTATACCCGCATCCATGTGGACTTTCCCCTGGCCTTCGTCCGGGCCTGGCTGGCAGCCAGGCAGGAGGCACCCATGGCCTTCCACTTTATCGCCGGCATGGGCACCGACGGCGACGCCGCCTGGGCCCGGGACAAGCGCTTCACGGAGACCGAGACCGCCCGGCTGGCCGAGGGCAACGGCCTGCGCAGCTTCAGCTACCGTTCTGGCTACATCCGCCCCGCCGATGCGCAGTCCAACGGGCTTCACTATATGCTCGAGGCCCTGATGGCCCCCGGCGCCATGGCCATCAGCTCCCGCGATCTGGGTCGCGCCATGCTGGAGATCAGCGCCCGCACCGAGGAGCTCCCCAACGGCACCGTGATAGACAATGCCGACAGCATCGCCTATGCCAGGGTCTATCGGGAGGCTATGGCCGAATGAATTCGGCCCTACGGGGTTTGGGCGCTGTAGGGTCGAATTCCTTCGACCAATAAGGCGCCGGGCGTGCCGTGCGGAACCCGGGCCGAATGAATTCGGCCCTACATGAGATGGTGCTGTAGGGTCGAATTCATTCGACCAGTGGGACCTGGCCGGCGGCGCTGATCCGGGCCAGGTACTCCAGCAGGACCGTGTTGAGTTGCGCGGATGCCTCCAGCGGCAGCATATGCCCGGCGCCGGGTATCATCTTCACATCCACCAGCCGGGGGAACATGGCCCGCAGCAGGCCGATGGGATCCTCGCCGTGAAAGCCCTCCAGGTCGACATCGCGCTCGCTGCCTATGAACCATGCCGGCACCTGGCTCTGCACGCCCTCGAAGGGTTTGCGCTGGGCCCACTTGATGTCCATGGAGCGATACCAGTTGAGGCCCCCGGTAAACCCTGACTGGCTGTACTCGGACACGAAGAACTCCAGCTCCAGCTCGCTCAACCACGGCCAGGGTAGCGGCGGCGGCTCGTCCATGGCATCGATATAACTGGTGCCCGGGGGATGGCGGAATACGTCGAAATAGTTGGCGGCGCCGCTGAGTATCCACATCACCTTGCGCAGGAACTCCCGCGGCGCCGCCGCCAATTCGTTGTCCGCCCGGGGCGGCAGGCGGAAATATTCGATATGCAGGAAGTGCCGCTCGCCCATCTCGCGGTACTCCGTGAGGGGCGGCTTGTCAGGGTTGTGGGGCGCCGCGGGATTTTCCAGGCAGATAATGGCCTGCACCCGCTCGGGGTGGCGCAGCGCCAGGTCCTGTATGGCGAAGGCGCCGAAGTCGATACCGACAAACACAGCGCGCTCCAGGCCGCAGTGATCCAGCAGGCCCAGCAGGTCGGCGGTGATCTCGTCCACCCCGTAGGCCTCGGGTTCCTCCGGCGCCTCGGTCTGCCCCATGCCCCGCATCGAGGGCGCGATTACCCGGTAACCCGCCGCCGCGAGCACCGGAAGCTGCCGGTGCCAGCTGAACCAGAGCATGGGGAAACCGTGACAGAAGACCACCGCCGGGAGATCGCCGGCCGCCGCCGGCGCCTGCTCGACGTAATGCATGTAAATGCCGTTGATCACGGCATAGCGATGCTCCCAGCCGGGACCCGCGGTCACCCCCTCAGTACCGGTACTGCAGTTCCACGCCATAGGTGGTGGGCGTGGCGTTGGCAAAACCGCCCACCCCCTGGGAGTCCACCAGCGGGCTGCCACCGACGATATAGTTTTCATCGGTCAGGTTGTTGCCGTACAGCGCGCCCACCCACTTTTCGTCCCTGGACTGCCAGTTGATACGGGCGCTCAGGTCCCGCTGCTTGCCTTCCAGCCACAGGCCCGAATCGCAGCTGCCGGCGTCGAAACAGTAGTCCACGTCCGATTTGTAGCTGTACTGGACCCGCGGAATCACCCGGCCGATGGGCGTATCAAAGGTGTATTCAGCGGCCACATAGTAGGTCTGCTCGGGCAGACGCGGCAGGTTTTCATTGGAGCGGTCATTGGGACACGAATCCACCTGGATGAAGGTCAGGTCCGCCCGGGTACAACCCGCTGCCGGGGGCACGGCCGGGTCTGCGAGGGTGACCTGGGTGTCATCGAACTCATCGATGGTGCCGTCGTTGAGCGTCATGTTGAACATCAGTTGCAGGCGCTCGGTGGGATACCACATGGTCTCCAGCTCGAAGCCCTTGATGGTCGACTTGGCGGCGTTGATGGTAGCCGGCGCCGGTGAGTTGGTCTCGGGGTTGATCACCAGGGAGGTCAACTGACGATTCTTGTAATCGGTGTAGTAGAGAGCGCCATTGACCCGCAAGGTGCTGTCCAGCATATCCAGCTTGAAGCCCAGCTCCCAGTTGGTCACCTCCTCGGGCTTGAAGGTCTCCAACTGGCCCGAGGGCGCCTCGGACAGGCCGCCGGAGAGGAAGCCCTCACTGTAGGTGAGGTAAATGGTGCCGGCGTCTATGCCCTCCTGGTCGTCCAGCAGGTACTGGATACTGGCCATGGGCGTGGTGTCGTCATTGGTGGTTTTTTCGCTGGTCTGGTCCTGCACCGTGTAGCCGAAATCGGGGTTGTAGACGAAGCCCGGCTCGCGGTCGTACAGGCCGGATGCACCAAACAGGGGAGTAACCTCGCCGCCATTGGCATCCAGGGTGTCGGGTATGATCTGGTAGCGGGTGCGGCTGAGCTTGCGACTCTCGTCGGTATAGCGCAGGCCCAGGGTGGTGCGCCAGTGCTCGCTCCACTCCCACTCCAGCTGGGCGAAAGAAGCCACGGCATCGTTGTCGGCATCCAGCTTGGTGGAGTTGGTATTCAGGTACAGCCAGCCGGCCAGGGCAGGGTCGAAGGGCCCCAGGAAACTGACGGTGGTCTCGCCCTGGGTCTTTTCCCGGAACAGGTACAGGCCCGCCACATAGGTGAGCCGGTCGTTCACCGCGTTGCCGGTAATCTGGAACTCCTGGGAGTACTGATCGGTCTTGCGTGGCTTGCCGTTGGGGTGCTCACTCTGGGTGCGGTGCAGGAAGGGTATGCCGGTGTGGTCCAGCTCGTCATCCTGTTCCGCATTGGTATAGCGCCAGGCGGTAATACTCTTGAGGCTGATGTCCTGGTTCAGGTCCCAGTCGGCGACGAAGCTGGCGCCCTTGTTCTTGGCCGAGTATTTGCCGCCCAGGTCGGAAATGACCGTATTGTCATCACCCGCCTCCGCCGCGTCGCGACAGAAATCGTCCATGGTGCGCCCGGTGGACGGCACGATCGCCAGGGTGTTGAACAACTCCGCCTGCCAGCCCTTGTAGCCGGGCACCAGCACGCACTTTTGCGGGCGCATGGTCTGCTTGGTTTTGGCCCACAGCAGGTTGAGATCCAGGGTGAGGTTCTCGGTGGGCACCATCCGGGTCTGCCAGTTTACATTCTGGCGGTCCTCGTTCATGTACTTGTCGCCGTCGTACCGGTTCTTTATGTAACCGTCGCGGTTGACGGTGGACCCGGCCAGGCGGGTATACAGGGTATCGGTCAGGGGCAGGTTGAGAACGAAGTTGCCGTCGTGGCGATCGTAGTTGCCCACCCGGCCGCCGACCACCACCTCCAGTTCATCCGAGGGCCTGTTGGTGGTGAAGACCAGCGCGCCGGCAGTGGTGTTCTTGCCGAACAGGGTGCCCTGGGGACCGCGCAGTACCTGCACCGATTGGACGTCATAGATATCCAGCAGGGCGCCGTCGGGGCGCCCCACGTAGACCTCATCGATATAAATGCCCACCCCGGAGTCGATATTGGGACCGGTATTGCGCTGGCCGACACCGCGAATATAGATGTTGGCCAGGGGCGCGGTGCCGTTGGCGGAAGACACCTCGATATTGGGGGCGATCTGGTTGAGCTGCGCGAGGTTGCGCACCCCGGCATCGCGCAGGGCATCGGCGCTGAGCGCCGTCACCGCGACCGGTGTCTCCTGCAGACTTTCGGCGCGCTTGCGCGCGGTGACGATAACCTCTTCCAGGGCACCGTCCTGGGACAGTGCCGGGGGGATGAAAACGCCGGATCCAACCAGCGCCAACAACCCGGAGTACAGGGAATTGCGAGACCAGCGATCAGCTGCCATATGCCACCTCGTTATTTTTATCTGGTCCCCCACAGTGGGCGCGGCGGGTTTGCCACAGAATACTACAGGTCGAAATACTGTTGATCCATTGCTGATTGCCGCCGCGGTAGAAGTTAATGAACCGCGCAGTGCTATTGGGCACTCCGTCACAGGACGACAGTAGAGGGAATCCGCATGGCATTGCGCGTAGCAGGCTGGAGAACAGGAAATGTGGACAGGCCGGCAATCCGCGCGGCGGTCGAGCCGGTGCAGGCCAGCTGCGCAACTAGGGCCGGGGCAACAGCAGTACCACCAGCGCCGCGGTAAACAGCCCCGCCGCACCGGCGCGCAGGAACAGTGGCAGGCCCTGGCCGAAGTGGGCGCCCAGGGTCTGCAGCGGGTCGCCGCCCGCGCGAACCCCCAGGCTTACCGGCAACTCCAGCACCAGCACGAATACCAGTTGCCCCGCCACTGCCGCCAGCAGGCTGATGGCGACCAGTGTGCCCGGCGCAACCGACAACAGCAGCGCCAGCAGCAAGGCGACGTTGCCCAGCAGCCCGCCCGCGCCCAGCGCCAGGAACTGGCCGGGGGTACTGGCCCGATAGTCGAAATCAAAGAACAGGGGGTGGATGGCAGTCTTCACGTTGAGGGCTGCACCGCTGACCAGCCCGCCCAGGAAATGGCCCCACTCGTGGAAGATATGGCTCAGCGCAATACCGCACAACACGCTCCAGGCCACTGCCAGGTACAGCGGCCAGCCGCTGCCTCCCCCGCTTTCCCAACGCATCAGCCACCCCAGCGACACTGCCAGCAGCGCGGCGACGCCCCCGTGGGCGATGAACTGCCGGGCGAGCTGCACGCCTACAAGCCCGACCAGCTGCCGCGGTTCACCGGTCCGGCGGCCGCCTGCACCCGCACCGGGATGCCCGACAAATGGGACATGCCCGACAGGGGCTCCACGCTGGCGGCGCCGTCCGAAGCCAGGATATTGACGTTGGCACCCGCCAGGCTGCTGGCCACGGACAGCCCGCGCGCCGCCTGGTGACCCCAACCGTGGGGTACCGACACTGTGCCGGGCATCAGTTCCTCCAGCCATTTCACCGGCAGGCGAATGCTGGCGGTGGCCGAGTGAATATCCGCGATATCGCCCTCGGCCAGGCCCAGGCGACTGCCATCGCTGGGGTGGATGTAGACATAGTTGGTCTGGTTGGCTTCGCCGTTGGTCAGTTCCTCGATGTTCTGCGTCCAGGAATTGTGGGTGCTGTGGGCGCGCTTGGAAATCAGCCGCAAGGTGCCCTGCTCCGCCGCCGCCAGGTGTTCCCGCAGTCGCCCATCCAGGTCCGCCGTGGCAGCTATGAAGTCAGCCGGCGCCAGGTGCACCAGGCCGTCTTCGGTGGTGAGTCGCTTACCCAGGAAGCTGCCCGGCTGCACCTGCGGCCGTGGCAGGCCCTCTGGATGGCGCAGCAACTGTTTGAAACTGCCGTTGCCGGACCGGCGCAGGATCTGGTCGAGGATAAAGCGCTGGGGCAGGCCCGGTTGGGCGCGGGGATGGCGCAGGCGATTGATCGCCCTGAGTGCGCGCAACCCCCGCTGCAGCCCCCGGGAGCCGAACAGGTCGACCCCGCTGGCCGTGGCGAGGTCGGTATAGATGGAGGCCTCGTCGCGCTGCTCGGCCTCGGGAGGCACCACGGCCTCGGTCGCCGCCAGGTAGGGGATCGATTGCATGCCCAGGAACAGGGGAAAGATAAACGGCAGGTCCGGGCGCTGCAGGGGCGAGGTGGCGGGCAGTACGTAGTGGGCCAGGCTGGCGGTCTCGTTCAGGTAGATATCCGTGACCACCAGCAGTTCCAGTTGCTGCAGGGCCTGTCGCAGCCGGCCGGCGTTGGCCATGGTCAGCAGCGGGTTACCGCCGGTTACGAACAGCGACTTTATCTGTTCCCTGCCGGGGGTGAGTATTTCGTCGGCCAGTATGCCGCCGGGAAAACCGCCATTCAGTTCCCGGAAGCCGCCGACGCGGGAGCGGGCCTCGCGCCTGAACATACCGTTCTTTTTGGCGTAGCCGGCGAAGTCGAATATGCCTTCCCCCACCAGGGTGCCGCCGCGCCGGTCCAGGTTGCCGGTGACGGCGCCGATACACTCCGCCAGCCACTGGGCCAGGGTACCGTCCTGGCCCATCCCCAGCCCCGTACCGGTCACGATGGCCGCTCCGTTGGCGGCGCAGTAGGTGGCCACCAGGTCGCGCAGCGCCTGCGGGGCGATACCGGTGACCGCGGCGGTTTTTTCGGGCGTCCATTCCTGCACCGCCGCGCGCAACGCCTCCAGGCCCGAGCAGTGGCGCTGCACGGTCGCGGCATCATAACTGCCGCGGGCGAACACCTCCTGCAGGAAGGACAGGAAGAAAAATACGTCGGCGTTGGGGCGGATGTACAGGTGCTCCCCCGCCACCTTGGCCGTTTCCGTGTACCGCGGATCGATCACGATAATGCGGCCGCCGCGGGCCCGGACCTGCTTGAGGCGCTTCACCGGGTGGGCTACCTGCAGGAACGTCCACTTGGATACCACCGGGTTGGTGCCCACCACCAACATGCACTCCACATGGTCGAGGTCGACAAAGGGCTGGCAGAAAGGGAAGCCGTACATCTCGGTGGCGGCGGCGAAGCGGTTGGCGCAGTCCTGGGTGGAGGAGGAGAAGATATTGCGCGAACCGATACCCTGCATGAAACCCTCGGCAAAGATGGGGTGCAGAATGCTGAAACCCGCGGCCGTGCCCACGTACATACCGATGGAGTGGGGACTTACCCCGCGCAGCTGGCGCAGCTTGCCGCCAATTTCACGCAGCGCCTGGTCCCAGGAGACGCGTTCGAAGCCGTCCCCCACCCGCTTCAGGGGATAGCGCAGCCGGTCGGGAGAGTCGTACATCTTGTGCTGGTGCAGGCCTTTCATGCAGGCAAAACCCAGGGTACCGTGGTGTTCCCTGATGGGCGCGATCGACACCACACGCTGGTCCTGCACCCCCGCGACAATGCCGCAACTGGCCTCGCATATACGACAGAACGTGTGCCGCTGCTCAACGTCGGGCATGAGAAAACTCACCTGTCTTGTTTTTGTGCATCCACGTTAGCAGAATTCAGCCCATACGGTAGGCCACCCGGGGGCGTTGGTTTGACAGCTTGAACCCGTTTTTCGCGACAGCACCTGTACAGCCCCCTATGGTGACAGGACCCGCTTTAACCGGCCAAAAGGGACACAACCATGACCAAGAGTGAAGGGATGGTGCGCATCTGCATCGCCTATCTAACCGCGCTGTTCGTCGGGGGCGCCAGCCTCTACCTGCTGGACCACGGACCGTTGCTGGACGCCCTGGTGGCGGACCTGATCGCCACCGGCGTGATATTCCTGTTCAGCCGGCTGTATGGCAATTCCAGTTGCTACGATGCCTATTGGTCGGTGGTGCCGCCGTTGCTGGCGCTGTACTGGCTGGCAGTGGGCGACAGCGCGGCATCGTCCCTGCGCGAGCTGCTGGTACTGGGCCTGATCCTCTACTGGGCCACCCGCCTCACCCTCAACTGGGCCTATTACTGGGAGGGCATGCAACACGAGGACTGGCGCTACCTGATGTTGCGGCAGCGCACCCCCCGCTGGGCGCTGCTCACCGACCTGTTCGGCATCCACCTGCTGCCCACCCTGCAGGTATTTGCCGGCCTGCTGCCGGTCTACGCGGTGTACTGCCTGGGTGAGCGGCCCTTCGGCTGGCTGGACCTGCTGGCCTGCGCCGTAACCGCGAGCGCCATCACCCTGCAGATGGTTGCCGATTTCCAGCTGCACCGCTTCATCGCCGGGCGGGCACCGGGTGAGCAACTGGAATCGGGGCTGTGGGCCTGGTCGCGACACCCCAATTATTTTGGCGAACTGGGTTTCTGGTGCGGCCTGTTCCTGTTCGGCCTGGCCGCCTACCCCCAGGGTTGGTACTGGTTCGGCGCGGGCATAGTGCTGATGACCCTGATGTTCCTGCTGGCGAGCATTCCGATGATGGAGCAGCGCAGCCTGGAGCGCCGTCCCGGGTACCAGCGCATAATCGATTCAGTCTCCATGCTTGTTCCCTGGCCGCGCAAACGGCTGCCAGGTCGGGCTGAATAGGTTAAGCTCCCGCAACCCAGACCACAGGAGACTTGCAATGCGCGCATGGATAGTCGATCGCTTCGGCCCGCCAGCGGAGGTTCTAAAGCTCGATGGGCAGGCGGCGGATTTTGCCCCCGGCGAGGGCGAGGTCAAGGTAAAGGTCGAGGCCGCCGGCCTGGGCCTGCCGGACGTGTTCATGTGCGCCAACAACTACCCGCTGACCCCGCCGCTGCCCTTTACCCCCTCCCAGGAGGCCGCGGGCAGGGTGATCGCCGTCGGCGCGGGCGTCGACGAGTCCCTGCTGGGAACCAGGGTGCTGGGGCCAACCCTGTTCCGCGTCGGCCGCGGCGGCCTGGCGGATGCCTGCCTGATGCACTCGCAGGCGGCCTTTCCCATCCCCGACGACATGAGCGGCGAGGAAGCTGCGGGGTTCTTCATTCCCTTCCAGACCGCCTGGATTTCCCTGGTGCGTCGCGGCCAGCTCAGTGAGCAGGACACCGTGCTGGTGCTGGGCGCCTCGGGCAGTTCCGGCTGCGCCGCGGTGCAATTGGCCAAGGCGCGGGGAGCCAGGGTGATCGCGGTGGCCGGCGGTCCGCACAAGACGGCGTTCTGCCAGGGTATCGGCGCCGATGCGGTCATAGACCACCGCGCCCAGGACATCACCGCCGCGGTCCTGGAACTGACCGACGGCAAGGGCGCCTCGATGGTCTACGACCCGGTGGGCGGCAAGGCCGGCAGGGCCGCGTTCAAGGCCACCGCCTTCGAGGGCCGCTTCCTGGTCATTGGTTACGCCAGCGGCGAGTGGCCGGACATCAAGCTGGCGGAAACCCTGCCGCGCAATATCTCCCTGGTGGGGGCCATGCCGGTGGGCTTTGCCCCGCAATTGCTGCGCCAGGCCCACGATGAGCTGATCGCCCACTGGCAGCAGGGCCAGTTGCAGGTTTCCAACAACCAGGTGTTCGCTTTCGAGGACGCCCTGGGCGCCGTCGAACACATCGCCGGCGGCAAGGTCGAGGGCAAGGTCGTGGTGCGCGTCGCCGACGCGACCGGGCGAGGCTAGCCGCTGGCCTTCCTGCCGGAGCCTCGCGGGGCGCGCTCGCAGCGCCCCGGCGGGGCGGCGGGGGTTGCCGCAGCGTCCGGCCCCTCGTTGCGATCCAGGGTGCCGAGGTCCAGCACCGGCGACGCGTCTATATCCTCCGCATCCATCATGTAAGCGACCCGCTGCAGGGCCGCAATCATCATGGCCTGCTCCCAATCCTGCAGGGCCGCAAAGCGGGCGGCAAACTGCTCCTGCAATGGCAGGGGTGCATCCTGCAGCACGGCCGCGCCCTCCGGGGTCAGCAGGGCGTGCACCTTGCGCTTGTCCTGCTCCGAGCGCTGCCGGTAAGCCAGTCCGCGAGCTTCCAGCCGGTCCAGGATGGTCGTCACCGTCGCCTGGCTCAGGCTCACCTGCCTGGCCAACTCGCCGATGGTCACCTGGCCACTGTCGCGGATGGCCTGTAGCAACAGCATCTGCGGCGCGGTCAGCCCGGTGGTGCGGGCCAGGTGTCGCGAGTGCAGGTCGGTAGCGCGTATGACCCGCCGCAGGGCGACCAGTACTTCCTTGCCAGGATCCAGTTCCATGTCCATTTTCACCCCTGCTGTCAGCCGCCCCATTATAGGCGACCGAGCGCACCGGCCAAGCAGCGGGGCCCGGAGGCCATGCTAATTTGATATGAGTCGCGGCTTCCTATATAATTTACAGCACTAAATAGTTTTGATCTTTTTAGATACCACTTCATCAATAAATCTGTAGAAAATAATCAGCATTTTAGGTAATTAGCGTGCAAACAAGCTCGACTTGTCTGCACTTTATTATTTTGAGCTATATGTTTTTAAGGAGAGCATTATTTCCAACTCGACGCCAGGAACGACTTTGCGCAAACCCGAAAGCACCGACGGCGCGGCCCTGCACCGACTTGTGGGCCAGTGTCCGCCGCTGGATCCCAACTCGGTCTACTGCAACCTGCTGCAGTGCACCCACTTCCGCGAGACCTGCGTCGCGGCGGAGCGGGATGGCGAACTGCAGGGATTTATCTCCGCCTACATCGTCCCGGGCCGCCCGGACACGCTGTTCGTCTGGCAGGTGGCGGTCAGCCCCGCCGGGCGCGGTTGCGGCCTGGCGTCACAAATGCTGGAGCACATCCTGCAGCGCCCTGCGTGCAGCGGCGTCACCTGGCTGGAGACCACCATCACTTCCGACAACGACGCCTCCAGGGGACTGTTCCAGCGCCTGGCCCGCAATCGCCGGGCAGACCTGGAACAGATCCTTGTCTTCGACAGGGAGCGGCACTTCAAGGGCGCGCATGACAGCGAATGGCTGACCCGCATCGGCCCGCTGGGCGCGCCGGCCGCCACCTCGCAACAGACCGAGCAACCTATTAAAAGGAGAGCATGAATGAAAATTTTCGAGCAGATCGAATCCGAGGTACAGAGCTACGCCCGCAGCTTCCCGCGCATTTTCAACCGCGCCAAAGGTGAATTCCTGTACGACGAGGACGGCAACGAGTACCTGGACTTCCTGGCGGGGGCCGGCACCCTGAACTACGGCCACAACAACCCGCTGTTCAAGGAAAAGTTGCTGGAGTACATCAACAGCGACGGCATCACCCATGGACTGGACCTGCACACCCGCGCCAAGGGCAGTTTCCTGGAGGCGTTCCGGGAGAAGATTCTCAAGCCCCGCGACATGGATTACGTCATGCAGTTCACCGGCCCCACCGGCACCAATGCGGTCGAGGCCGCCCTGAAACTGGCGCGCAATATCACCGGCCGGGAGAACATCATCTCCTTCACCAACGGCTTTCACGGCGTCAGCCTGGGCGCGCTGGCCACCACCGGCAACTCTCACCACCGCGGTGCTGCGGGCGTCAGCCTCAGTGGCTGCAGCCGCATGCCCTACGACGGTTACCTGGGCGAGGGCATAGACACCACCGCTTACCTGGACAAGGTACTGTCCGATTCCTCCAGCGGCATCGACCTGCCCGCCGCGGCTATCGTGGAGACCGTACAGGGAGAGGGCGGGATCAACGCCGCGTCCATCGAATGGCTGCGCAAGCTGGAACAGGTCTGCCGCAAACACGGCGTGCTGCTGATCATCGACGACATCCAGGCCGGCTGCGGCCGCACCGGACACTACTTCAGCTTCGAGGAAGCCGGACTCAAGCCGGACATCATCACCCTGTCGAAGTCGCTGGGGGGCTACGGCCTGCCCTTCGCGGTCGTCCTGTTCAAGCCGGAGCTGGACCAGTGGAAGCCCGGTGAACACAACGGCACCTTCCGCGGCAATAACTTCGCCTTCGTCACCGCCCAGGCGGCGATAGACCACTACTGGTCCGACGACACTTTCTCCGGCGAGATCCTGCGCAAGGGCCGGTATGTGACCAGGCGGCTGGAGGCCATCGTGGCGCGCTACGGTGAGGGCAACTTCACTACCCGCGGACGCGGCATGTTCCAGGGCATCAACTGCGTGAACGGTGAAATCGCCTCGAGCATTACCAGCAAGGCCTTCGAGAAGGGCCTGATAATCGAGACCAGCGGCGCCGAAGACCATGTCGTGAAGTTTCTCTGCCCCCTGGTGATCAGCGACACCAACCTGAAGCGCGGCATCGACATCGTGGAGGAAGCCATCCGCGAGACCTGCGCCGGGGAGGATGCCATTCCCGAGGAATTCGATTACTTCGAGCCCCAGCGCCTGGCGAGCTGAAACCGACCTGACAGGAGACCAGCAATGATAGTGAGAACACTACAGGAAGCCGAGCAAAGCGCACGCCGCATCGTTTCCCCCGACGGCAACTGGGAGAGCACCCGGCTCCTGCTGAAGGATGATGGCATGGGCTTTTCATTCCATATCACCACCATTTATGCCGGTGCGGATTTTCGCATGCACTACCAGAACCACCTGGAATCGGTGTACTGCATCTCCGGCGAAGGGGAAGTCGAGACGCTCGCCGATGGCAGAGTCTACCCGATTGCAGCCGGCACCCTGTACAACCTGGACCAGCACGATGAGCACATCCTGCGGGCCCGCACGGAAATGAAAATGGCCTGCGTATTCAACCCGCCCCTGCACGGCACCGAGGTGCACAATGCCGAGGGCGCCTACGAGCTGGAGGCCGCGCCGGTACCACCGGAAACGGCGCAGGCCTGAGCCGGCGTCGTTTCGTCAACGTCAGCCGCGCCCGGATGGGCCCGGCAGTTACACACGACAAGGAAGACAATGACTGTAGTGAGTGACAACAGCATCAGTGTAGAAAAAATCGGCGGCACGTCCATGAGCGACTACGCCGCCGTGCGCGACAACATCATTCTGAACCCGGTGCGCAGCGATACCCTGTACCGGCGCGTGTTCGTGGTGTCGGCCTATGCCGGCGTGACCGATGCGCTGCTGGATCACAAAAAATCCGGGCGCCACGGTGTGTACGGGCTTTTTGCCAGCGGCCGCGACGATGCCGGCTGGCAGGGGGCGCTGCAGGCGCTGCGCAATCAACTGCACAGCATAAACCGGGAGTTGTTCGGTGATCAGCTCGCCGCCCGCCGGGCCAACCAGTTCATCGACCAGCGCCTCGACGGCGCCCGGGAATGCCTGGAGGACCTGCAGCGACTTTGCCAGCACGGCCACTTCTCCCTGCAACAGCACCTGGACACCGTGCGGGAAATGCTGGCCAGCATCGGTGAGGCCCACAGCGCCTGGAACACCACGCAGTTACTGCAGCGCGATGGTGTGAACGCCTGCTTTGTCGACCTCAGCGGCTGGCAGTCCGACCGGCATATAGTCCTGGACGAACGCATTCGCCTGGCCCTGCAGGACATTGACCTGTCATCCACACTGCCCATCGTAACCGGCTACGCCCATTGTGAAACCGGCCTGATGGCCAGCTTCGATCGCGGCTACAGCGAGATGACCTTCAGCAGGGTGGCCGTGCTGGCCGCAGCCAGCGAGGCGGTGATCCACAAGGAGTTCCATCTCAGCAGTGCCGACCCGCGCCTGGTGGGCGCGGACAAGGCTGTGCCCATCGGGCGCACCAACTACGACGTGGCCGACCAGCTGGCCAACCTGGGCATGGAGGCCATTCACCCCAAGGCCGCCAAGGGCTTGCGCCAGCGCGACATTCCCCTGCGCGTGAAAAACACCTTCGAGCCCGAGCACGCGGGCACCCTCATCACCCGGGACTATGTGAGCGATACACCCAGGGCCGAGATTATCGCCGGCTGCCGGGATGTCTACGCCCTGGAGCTCAAGGACCAGGACATGGCGGGCCAGATCGACCTGTACGATCGGGATATCCTGGCCTCGATCCGCCGTTACCGCGCGCGCATCATCTCCAAGGACATCAACGCCAATACCATTACCCACTACCTGGGCGCCAACCTGAAAACCGTCAAGCGCATCCGGCGGCACCTGCAGGAGACCTACCCGGAGGCGGAGATAGACCAGAAACAGGTGTCCATCGTTTCCGCAATCGGCAGCGACATGCAGATCGCCGGCATCCTCGCGGAGGCGGTGGGCTCGCTGGCGCGCAGCAGTATCAGCGTGCAGGCGATGCACCAGTCCATGCGCCAGGTGGATATGCAGTTCGTGGTGGACGACGAGGACTACGAGGCGGCGATCCGCAGCCTGCACCACTGCCTGGTCGAAGTGCACGACCACGGGACGGCCATATGCGCCGCCTAGTGGCACGGCGGTGATTATTTCCTTCGCCGGCTTCCTGCTGGCTTTCACCCTGATCGGCGTGGCCTCGGTGTGGAAAAGCCGGGGCACGCGACACGACTACTACCTGGCCGACAGCAGCGTCCGCCCCTGGCTGGTGGGGCTGTCCGCGGTGGCGACCAACAACAGCGGATACATGTTCATAGGGGTGATCGGTTATACCTACGTCACCGGCCTGGCCGCTATCTGGCTGATGATCGGTTGGATTCTCGGTGACTTCCTCGGTTCCATGTTCGTGCATGCACGGCTGCGCCAGGCCACGGCAACCAGCGGGGAGGTGAGCTACGCCGGCGTCCTGAGTCACTGGTACGGCAGTGACAATGCCCGTCTGCAACGCCTCATCGGCCTGCTATCGCTGGTGTTCCTGCTGGCCTACGCCAGCGCCCAATTAGTGGCCGGCAGCAAGGCCCTGCAGGTGCTGCTGGGCTGGCCCGCCTGGGCCGGTGCCGTGATGGGCGCCGTGCTGGTGGCACTGTACTGCCTCGCGGGCGGTATCCGTGCCTCCATCTGGACCGACGCCGCCCAATCCGTGGTCATGGTGCTGGCCATGGGTTTTCTGTTGGTCAGCACCGTGGCGGCGCTGGGTGGAGTGGACGCCACCCTCGCCAGCCTGCGCGCGGTGCCCGACTACCTGGACTGGTTTCCCAAAGACCTGGCGCTGCCGGGGGCGGCAGGCGCGCTGCTGTTCATCGTCAGCTGGTTGTTTGCCGGCCTGTCGGTCATTGGCCAGCCGCACATCATGGTGCGCTTCATGACCCTGGATGACGGCAGCAAGATGCATCGGGCCCGGGCCTGGTATTACCTGTGGTACATCGTCTTTTACTGCCTGGCCACCGGGGTCGGCCTGCTGTCGCGGGTATACCTGCCGGACAGCGCCAGCTTTGACGCCGAACTGGCGCTGCCCAGCATGGCCATGGAGGTACTGCCGCCGCTGCTGGTGGGGCTGGTGCTGGCGGGCATCTTCGCCGCCACCATGTCCACCGCCGATTCCCTGATACTCAGCTGCTCGGCCGCCATCACCCACGACCTGCTGCCGCACAATATCGAGAACACCCTGCTGATCAAGCTCAGTACCCTGCTGATTACCGCCTGCGCCCTGGGCCTGGCGCTGTCCAACAACCAGAGCGTCTTCAGCCTGGTGATACTCGCCTGGTCATGCCTGGCCAGTGCTTTCGCGCCGCTGCTTATCGCCCTGTGCCTGGGCTGGAAACCGAAGCAGGGGAGCAGCATCCTGGCCATGTTCACCGGCCTGGGCACGGCGCTGTTATGGCGCCACTTCGAGCTGCACAGCGCAGTCTATGAAGGCCTGCCCGGGATTCTCGCCGGCTTCGCCGCCCTGTGGCTGCTGCGTCGCCCCGCCTTCCTCGCCGCCACCGACGCCCCGGCCTGAGGCGTCGCCGGGGCAAACTTCTGCGCTGGTTCAAATAGCCGCATCACTGCGATGCGGCCGCGCTTCGATACCCGGGCACGATGGTCTATCCTCTGGGCTGGCCCGCGCGCACACCGGGCCCCGTCCGAATTCAAATAACTGGAGAGCTGAGGAATATGCAGGATTTCGCTGGAAAAGTCGCCGTCGTTACCGGAGGTGCGAGCGGCATAGGTCGTTCGCTGGTGAAGGAACTGCTCGCCACCGGGGCGAAAGTCGTTATCGCAGATGTCGAACAGGCTGCCCTGGACCGGGTGCTGGGAGAGTTCGCCGGCGCCGGCGAGCTATCCGGCGTGGTCACCGACGTCTCCAGCCCCGCCTCCTGCGAAGCCCTGGCGGAACAGGTCTACGCCAGCCACGGCGCCTGCCACCTGCTGTTCAACAACGCCGGGGTGGCCGCCCCTTCGGCCAATGTATGGGAAACCACCGCCAATGACTGGACCTGGGTGCACGGTGTGAATGTACACGGTGTCATGAATGGCATTCGCGCCTTCGTGCCGCGCATGATCGCCGGCGGCGAGGAAGGACATATCGTCAACACCTCCTCCGGGGACGGCGGGGTTTCACCGCTGCCCTACCAATCGGTGTACGCTTCCAGCAAGGCGGCCGTGTCCTGCATCACCGAGTGCCTGGGCGCGCAGTTGCAGACCGAGGGCACCCGACTCGGCGCCTCGATCTTTTACCCCTCCGGCGGCCTGCTGGACACAGGGATCTGGACCACCGATCGCAATCGCCCCAGGGAACTGGCCAGGGAAAAACCCTACGACCCGGTTCCCACCGTACAGGATTTCAAGGTGGCGGCGGAGGCCGCCGGCATGACCCTGGAGATACAGGACCTGGATGAACTGGCCCGCTATTGCCTGCAGGGTATTCGCGAACAGCGTTTCATCATCATGATCGGCCTGGAGGACGCCGCGGCCACGCTGCGCGACCGGGCTGAGCGCATCGCCAGGGCGGAACTGCCCATCAACCTGGCGGAAGTACCGCAGCTGTAAGTCGCAGTGCGCCGGCCCCGCCGGCGCGCGCTCAGGCGTCAACCGGGTCCTGCCCCGGTTTGCAGGTCTTGAGCAGCAGGATGGTACAGCAACCCACCAGCATCAGCAGGCCTGTGGCAACGCGCAGCCTGTTGTCCTCCAGCGCGAACACCACCGAGGCGCCCCCGGCTACCAGCATCGATACCAGCGCCACCGCCTTCGTGCGGCAGGACAGGCAGCGCTTGCGCTCCCAGTTGCGTATCATGGGACCGAACAACTCGCTGGCCAGCAACCAGGCGTGCCAGCGCTCCGAGGAGCGGGCGAAAAACCAGGCCGCCAGCAGCACGAAGGGCGTGCTGGGAAGAACCGGCAGCACGACGCCCGCCAGGCCCAGTGCCAGGAACAGGAAGCCCAGCGGCTTGTAGACGCGGCGTCTCACCGGGGGCTCAGTGCTGGTGTCCGCCCGGGCCGTGGGCATGGCCGTGGGCCAGTTCCTCGGCCGTCGCCGCCCGCAGCTCGCTTATCTCTATATCGAAGACCAGTGCCTGGCCGGCCAGCGGGTGGTTGGTATCGATATCGGCGCTGTGCCTGCCCGCCTTGATGACCGTGACCGGCAGCATTCCCTCGCTGGTATTGAGCTGCACCACCGCGCCGGGGCGCAATTTGCCCCTGAATGCCAGGTGCTTCACCGGCACCCGTCGGGTCTTGCCGGGGTCGCGCTGGCCGTAGGCCTCCCCCGCCGCCAGTTCAACGGTAAAAACATCCCCCACCGTGCGGCCGTCAAAAGCGGCTTCCAGGGCCGGCATCAGGTTGTTGTGGCCGTGCAGGTAGACGCTGGCTTCGTCCCCGCGGGAGGATTCCAGCTCCACCCCCTCGGCGTCCCGCAGGGTATAGTGAAAACTGACGACTGTTCCGGATTCGATATTCAAGGCAGGTGCTCCAGTGACCGCGTTATTGGCGCCGGGCATGATAGCACTGGCGGGCGGAATTGGGAGTCCGCCCGGGGGAGTACACAGGCTCTGGCGATCACCAGGCCGGGGGTCGGCACCCACTCCCTGACAAAAAACTTCGCCAGATTTCAGGGCACCACATCACCGGGCTGGTCTATACTGGCGCCATCTTCAACCAGGTCGAGACCGGCTTCCCAGAATGATTGACGCGCTGCTGTTAATTTCCGGCCTGGTGTTGTTGCTCGTGGCCGCCGACCTGCTGGTAAAGGGCGCATCGTCGGTGGCGGCCAGGCACAGCGTTTCACCACTGATGATCGGTCTCACCGTGGTATCGTTCGGCACCTCGATGCCTGAGATGCTGGTCAGTTTCATCGCCGGGATGCGCGGCAGCGCCGATCTGGCGGTTGCCAATGTACTGGGCAGCAATATTTTCAATGTGCTGGTGGTGCTGGGCGTGGCAGCCCTGATCAACCCACTGAAAGTGCAAAATTCGACGGTTGTCTCGGAGATCCCCTTTTCGCTTAGCGCCGCCATTTTGCTCGGTTTTCTCGCCAATGCCGCCCTCTTCAGCGCCAGGCCCGAGTTGAGTATCAGCCGTCTCGATGGCTTTATCCTGTTGGGCTTTTTCCTGCTGTTCATGCTCTATATCTTCTCGATCTCCCGCGCTGATAGCGAGGGTGACCCCGGCTCTCCTCCGGCAGGGTCGTACCTCGGATCCATTGGCTTCATCCTGATCGGTGTGGCGGGGTTGTTCCTGGGCGGCAAGTGGGCCGTGGATGGCGCGGTGGCCCTCGCCGGCCAATGGGGAGTTGACGACGCCATGATCGGGTTGACGATCGTTGCAGTCGGCACCTCCCTCCCCGAACTGGCGGCCTCCGCCATGGCCGCCTACCGCAAGGAGACTGACATCGCCGTCGGCAACGTGGTGGGCTCCAATATCTTCAATATTCTGTGGATTCTCGGCGTCACCGCGAGCATACGGCCGCTACCTTTCAGCGCCATCAGCAACGTGGACATCGTTATGGTCATCGTAGCCACCTTGTTGATTTTGCTGGCAATTGCGAGCACTCGTGCCGCCGGGATCACGCGCCCCTGGGGAGCGGTATTCATAGCCGTCTACGTGGCCTATATGGCATATGTAATACAGCGGGGATGACCAGTCGGTCCGCGGCCCGGGGGCGCCGTTTTCGACCCGCGCCAACAGGCCCAACCGGTAATTTTCACAGTGTGACTAATACCCCTCGCACCCTGCCCGCGGGCATTGCCAGTTATCGGTACCGGACTTATGATCCGCCCCGGTGGCTCGCCCTGTTGTGAGCCGTTTCTATCCATCGAGCGAATATGTTCTTCCAGCAACTCCCCTCCCGCAATGCGTCGCTTGTGCGCCGCGACCGTTGCGGTTCTGCGCTGCCCCAAGGCGTCGCATGTCATCCCCCGCTGTGTGTGCGCACTGCAAAAAGAGGTTTGGATGATGCTTGCCGTTGAGCGCGGACCGGTCAATTTCATGGGGCGACGCCTGGCACTGTTGCTCCTGTCGGGTGTGCTGGTAACCGTCTCGCTGGTTTCCCTGTTCGTCCAGGGGCTGAACTTCGGCCTGGATTTCAACGGCGGCGTCGCCCTGCAGCTGGAGGTTCCCGGGGCGGCCTCGCGGCAATCGCCGCTTGAGAGTATACGGGCGCGCCTGGAGGCACTCGGCTACCGGGACGCCAGCGTTGTCGCCTTCGGCAGTGATACCGATGTCATGGTGCGGATCGGCAACAATGACGACCCCCTGCTGGGTGACAGGCTGGTCGCGGATTTCCGCGCCCGCATCGACCCGGATATAACACTGCTGGGGATGGAGTTTGTCGGGCCGTCAACGGGTGAAGAGTTGCGCGAACGCGGCGGCCTGGCAATGTTGTTGGCCCTCGGCCTGGTGGCGCTGTACATCACCTTCCGCTTCCAGGCGAAATTTGCTGCCGGCGCCCTGCTGGCACTGGTCCACGACGTCATTATCACCCTGGGCTGCTTCTCGCTGAGCCGCTGGGAGTTCAACCTGTCGGTGCTGGCGGCGATCCTGGCACTGATCGGCTACTCGATCAACGATACCATTGTGGTGTTCGATCGTATTCGGGAAGTGTTCCGCAAGGCGCGCGCCCTCGACACCGTGCAGGTGATCAATACCGCGATTTCATCCACCCTGGACCGCACCCTGGTCACGTCGCTCACCACACTGCTGGTCTTGCTGGCAATGTGTTTCTTTGGCGGGCAGGGTTTGTTTGGTTTTTCCATAGCGCTGAGTATCGGCATTGCGGTGGGCACCTATTCATCGATTTATATCGCATCCAGCCTGCTGTTGACGCTCAAGGTGCAAAGGCTGGATCTGTTTCCCCTGCCCGAACGCTCCACGGGCGGGGACGCGCAGCCGTGATCGGGTCTGTGCCGTTTGAGCTTTGGGTCACCCTGCTGGTGGTCGCGGCAAGCCTGGCCTGCCTGGCGAGCAATCGCCTGGCGCCGGAAATCGTGCTGGTGGGGGCACTGAGTTGCCTGCTGTTGCTGGGGGTCCTGGATACCACCCAGGCCCTGGGGGGCTTTGCCAATCCCGGCCTGGTGACGGTAGCCGTCCTGTATGTCGTGGTTGCCGGCCTGGTGGATACCGGCGCGGTGCAGGTATTCGGCACCCGGCTGCTGGGCCGGCCGCGCAGCCTGGCCGGCGCGCAAACGCGCCTGATGGTGCCGGTAATGGGGCTCAGCGCGTTCCTGAACAACACCCCGGTGGTGGCCATGCTGGTGCCGGTGGTGGAGGAGTGGTGCCGGCGCCACCAGCTGTCGGTGTCCAAGCTCATGCTGCCCCTGAGTTATGCCGCGATTTTCGGGGGTTGCTGCACGCTGATCGGCACCAGCACCAACCTGATCGTGCACGGCCTGGTGCTGGAGCGCACGCCCCTCGGCCCCATGGGCTTCTTCGAGATCGCCGCGGTGGGCGTACCGGTGGCACTCACCGGTTTCTGTTTCGTGCTGCTTACCCAGCGCTGGCTGTTGCCGGAGCGCATTCCGCCCCTGCAGCTGGCCGATAGCGCGCGCGAGTATACGATCGAATTCATGGTGGCCAGGGGCAGTCCGCTGGCGGGCAAGAGCATCGAGCGCGCCGGCCTGCGCCACTTGCCGGGGGTTTTTCTGTCGGGTATCTGGCGCGATGGCACCGTGCTGGTGGCGGTCCCCCCCACCGAGGTGTTGCAGGCCGACGATCGGCTGCTGTTTGTCGGTGCCGTCAATTCCGTGGTGGACCTGGTGCGCCAGCCGGGCCTGGTTCCGGTTACCGACAACCTGTATGACCTGGCCACGCCCCGCAGCAACCGGCAACTCGTCGAGGTGGTGATCTCCGCCAGCTGCCCCATGGTCGGGCAGACCATTCGGGATGCCAGGTTCCGCTCCCACTACGAGGCGGTGATCATCGCCGCCGCGCACAACGGGGCGCGCATAGAGGGTCGGATCGGCGATATCGTGCTGCACCCCGGCGACACCCTGTTGCTGGAAGCGCGGCCCGCCTTCGTCCAGCAGAACCAGCACAACCGGGACTTCCTGCTGATACACCCCCTGCAGGGCGACGCCGTACCGCGCCACGAGCGCGCCTGGCTGGCCGCCGCCATCCTGGTCGCCATGGTGGCGGTGGCCACGGCGGGCTGGTTGTCGCTGCTGGAGGCGGCCCTGCTCGCCGGGGGGCTGATGCTGCTCACCCAGTGCACCACGGCCGCCTCGGCCAGGGCAAGCATCGACTGGTCAGTGCTGGTGATTATCGGCGCGTCGCTGGGCCTGGGCACCGCCATGCAGGTCAGCGGCGCGGCCCAGTTGATCGCGTCCGCCGGGCTGGACCTGGTGGGGCAGCAGCCCTGGCTGACCCTGCTGGTGATTTATGCGCTGACCAGCGCGATGACCGAGGTCATCACCAACAACGCCGCGGCGGTGCTGATGTTCCCCATTGCCCAGGCGGCGGCCGAGACCCTGGGGGTATCCCTGTGGCCGTTTATCGTGGTGTTGATGCTGGCGGCCTCGGCGAGTTTCGCCACACCCATAGGCTACCAGACCAACCTGATGGTCTACGGCCCCGGCGGCTACCGCTTTTCCGACTACCTGCGCATCGGCCTGCCGCTCAATATCGTGCTGGGGCTGGTCACCGTGGGCCTGGCGCCCTTTATCTGGCCTTTCGGTTGAGGCGCGCTACCCAAAGGGCAGGAGGCGTTAAATTTTGCCGGGGGTTACGGGGCGTACTTCACGACCTTCTTCCAGGGCGGGTCCAGTCTGTTCTCGCCGGCCCGGTAGAGTTTGATCTTGTTGCCGGAAGGGTCCCGGAGCACCGCCTCTTTCCACAGATACGGCTGTTCGGTGGGCAGCTGCTCGAACTGAACGCCCCTGGCGAGCAGGCTCTCCACCAGCTGCTCGAGGTTTTCATTCTCAAAATAAATGACGGCGCCGTTGTCAAACCCGCCCTGTTCCAGGGACAGTGAAAACGTCGACTTGCCGACTGGACAGCAGAACCGCGCATAGTGCGGTGTGTCCACGATCTGGGTAAAACCCAGCCGCAGGTAGAAGCGCACCGCCACTTCCATGTCGTTTACCGGCAGAGTTACCTGGTTCAGATCCATCTACGCTCCACAGTAAGCACTTTCATCGCGGGGCCCGCCCGGAGCAACGGGGCGTGGGCCGGCGTGGAACCGCTACAGTCACCGCATCTGGGCCGCAGCGAAGCCCTCGACGCCAATCATCGGCAACAGGTCAGTGCGGCCGATCTGCCGGACCAGGCTCGCCACATCGAGGTAGACGCGCTCATTGGTGATGCCATCGCCGTTAAAGGAGAATACTACCTTTTGCCTCTGCCCTCTCTAACTATGAGCATCTAAATGAATTCGGGATCATTCACATGAATGGGCGCATTTACGATCCCGGGCTGGAGGTATAGCTGAGCGAATCCGGAGAGGAAAATAAATCCGTTCTCTTTAACTTCATCTCTTAAGTGGTGATTATCCACTCTTTTCTAGGTAGCCCTCATACCGAGGTAAAACCAAATCGCTCGCCAAAATCTATAGAACTTTCTCGCCCCAAAAAATTTGGAGAGCCTAGTTTTCGTCTATTATACTGCCGCCGCAAAAATCGACACTAAGCGCCAAATCGTGTTGGTATCTGACTATGTGAAAAACAAAGCAGACCCAGATATCGGGTTGACCTCCTGAGAGACCTTATCGTTGGCTTCGCAATATCTACTAAATATTGGGACATGAAATGGGAAAGAAAATTCTGAGACCGGCTCTATTTCTGATTTCTCTATATCAATTCTCACAAAATACCTTTGCCGAGCAATTGGACTTTGATTTTTTAGAAGACTCCGAGGTTGTCAAAGAGTCTGCAGATTCCGCAAATGATATCCAGGGCCGCCTAGCCGAGACAGGAGCAATCTCCTTTGAGGAGCAAGAGTACCTTCATGGTGCAAGACTGGAAATCCATGCAAAAAATCTTGGAACGATTGAGAAAAGCATTATTGAGAAAAAAGACAAGACAGCTCAAAGGGAACTGGCAAATTTTCTCTCAAAAAACGAACTCATTGTAGGCAAACGAAAAGATTACTACTTTGAAATATCAGAGATATCTTCACTCGCGGGTGCCATCTACGTACGGTTCAATCAAGTAATCGATGGTCTTTCATTGCCTGAATCTAGCTTGAGATTTCGCGAGGATGGAACCGGTGTATCCCTGATATTGTTTACCTCGGAGCCTGAGAATCCAATATTCGACAGAGCGTCATGGTTGAATGAGGCCGAACTCACACAGCAATTGAAAACTGTAGTCGAGTCTCGACTAGGGACCTTTGACGAGTCTGAATTGTTGAGCAAGGTGTTTTATATACTACCTAGCAAAGAAGCGGCAGCATTTGCACCGGTAATGTCTGTTGAGTACGGAAGCTACCTGATTCGTATCAACGTGCTCACCGGAGACGTCTATAGCTTCGATAGTTTAGTAAGCAGCTATCGTATCCCATTCGCTTCCTTCCCCTTTAACTGAATCTCTTGAGCGAATTCCGCGTCCGCTACTCATCTTACGTTTCGGCGGGGTTAACTTCCCGAGTCTGACCACTTGCTTTATTGACCATAACCCCAGCGAGTTCTTTGAATTGCCCGGTGTTCCTCGCCGTATTCCCCGCGCCGTCCTGACGGAGCCAGAGATTGAACTCATACTGGATCATGTGTTGCTATACGGCGATCGAGGCATACGCGACCGAGCGATCCTGGAGACGCTCTACGCCACCGGATTGCGTCGTATGGAAGTGGGCAGGCTGACAATTACCGATGTAGACTTCGCAACCCATGTGGTGCGGGTGATCGAGGGTAAGGGCAGGAAGGACCGGCGCGTCCCCATTGCCAGCCGGGCTTGCCACTGGAATCTGCGCTATCTGACGGATATTCGCCCTCAGTGGTCCCATGAGAGAACCGGGCCAACCCTGTTTTTATCCACCCGAGGCAATCCTCTGACACCCGGGCAATTAAGCCGGCTGGGAGCCAAATACATCCATCGGGCTGGTGTCAACAAACCGGGTGCCTGCCACGTGTGGCGCCATAGCGCTGCCACCCTGATGCTGGAAAATGGCGCGGGTTTGCGACAAATCCAGGAGATGCTGGGGCATGCCAGTATCGCAACGACCCAGATCTACACCCACCTGTCCCTGGGCCAGTTGAAGGCGGTCTACGCCAAAACGCACCCGGCAGCTCGGGTTGATTAGTCTGACACTAAGTGTTAGTTTAGTTTGCCGATGAAGGTTTACGTGACCAAGTCCGTCAGAGCATGGGCTGCGAAAGAGCGCATGACACAAAAGCGGCTTTATCTGGCCGCGCTTGAGGTCAGTCGCGGGCGCTACGCAGCCAACCTGGGTGGCGGCCTGTATAAGCAGCGGGTTGCGCTGGTTGGTCGTGGGAAGTCCGGAGGGGCGCGTACCCTTCTGTGCTTCAATCACCGTGACCGGGTTATCTTTTTGTTCGGTTTCAAAAAGAACCAGCTCGAGAACGTGTCACGGGAGGCGAAGAGTGCCTTGAAGCTTTTGGCGAAGCAATTTAATCAATACAGTGATGAGGAGGTGGCCATTGCCGCGCAGTCGGGCGAGCTATTCCCTATCGGGGACTAAAGCGGTTATGACTGGCCAACCAATGAGACAATGACGAGGAAACTGAAGAATAGGATCGGTAAGCCTGATCAGGCGCCACGGGAAGATGCGACCGCTGATCTCCTGGAGACAGTACACCGCACTGCCACAGGGTTGCACCAGGCAGGGCTCTTGAAGAAGCAGACTATGCAAGAGTTTGATGAGCTCTGCCTGCCGAAACTGCATGTGATGGGCAGTAAAGATATTCGCCAGCTGCGAGAACGCCTGCAGGTCAGCCAGCCGGTGTTCGCCAAGTACCTGAATACCACCGCCTCTACCATCGCGCAGTGGGAACAGGGTAAGAAGAAGCCCAATGGCGTCGCCCAACGCTTGCTGAATGTGATTGAAGACAAGGGACTGGAAGTTTTACTCTAGTCGGCACCCGGCCCGTCTTCCATCATTTACATAGTCTTCCAATCGGCCAGAAGCGCCCTGGATACGAGTCCCGCCGAACCGTAAACTCGATCATTCACATGAATGAATCGATTTACGATATTGTCGATATCACTCCTCCCCATCCGAAGCAGATAGTCGTCCGGTGCTAGTTCGGCGCCATGCGACCTAAATTTGAACCAGCCTACATCCTTGGTTATTTCCGATCAGGAAAAATGCATACCGCATAGGGTTTGCACTTCGCGATGCAGCTACCCATACAAACGCACATCAAACGGCTTCCTGTTTCCGTTTCTGCACTGTAGATTTCTTCCTGACTTTCGCCTTCTTCGTGGTCATTTTTTTCCTGGGTTTTCGTTTGCCGGTAGGTTCGGAATCACCCTCGGTGGCTTTTTCTGCCGCCGTTGCTGAAAGCTGTACACCTAGCGTTTCCATCACCGCCAGAATACTCTTCAGCGTCGGGTTGCCGTTTTCACTGAAGGAACGATAGAGGTGTTCCCGTGACAATCCGGATGCGCGTGCAATCTCGCTCATCCCCTTGGCGCGGGCTACCACCCCGAGAGCATGGGACACATAGCTCGGATCTCCTGTTTCAAAGGCTGCGGCCATATATTCCGCAATGGCTTCTGAATCCCGGAGGGTCGCAGCAGGATCAAATTTTGTCAGTGTCTTAGGCATCGTACTCATCCTTCACTTTCTTCGCTCGGTCTATAATCAGGCCCAGTTGAAGACGCTCGACAGCGGTGGTCACACGAGCTACAGCGCGACTATCTCGCAGCGACTTATGCCAGCGTTCAAACTCTCTTGTCTGGAGCACCTCGTACATTGATTGGTTGTATCTTATAAGCTACATTACAAACAAGCAGGATGTCGCTGGCTTTCTACATATCCTCGCATCCCATTGCGTGCCGGTGGATGTTCGGGGCAAGTGACCCGTTGTTGGATATCGAGACAATAGGCAGGATTCCGTCGTCACGGCACCTTAATAGGCATTAACCTCTATTAGACACGCTCGAATCCATGAGTTCCGATGATCAAACTTGACTTATACAACCCGTTGACTCCAGATGAGAATCACGACTACTGAATTCTTTCCGCATGATCCGGAAATTTTGCTTGCGTTCATTCATGTGAATGATCCCGATATCATCCAGATGCTCATGCCCGGTATAGCCCCGCGGCTCAAAGGCCGTGATCGTCGCCACTGATGTAACGGGTGGTGGTGCCGTTACTGTGGATGGTTTTTTAGCGCGAACAGTCGGGGCACTAGGCCTTAGGTGCAGGGAATACTCCCCCTGGTGATTTTGGTCACGGCGTTTCCGCGGAGTCGTTTTCTGGTTATAAGCAGTTCCAGAGAAGAATCAAATAGCATATGACTCGAGCGCCAGCCGCCAGGTTACGCCGGGGAATTCAGTGCCTCAATCTGAGGCTCCCCCCCTTTGTATAACCTGCCTACGATGTATTCTTTCTGCGTACATCCCTGACCAGATAGGAATTGCCCGGGCCACGCTTGAGCTCAAACAAATCTATCGCCTTGATAAGACTGCTCAGATTCTTGTAGCCGTAGTTTCTGGTATCGAATGATGTCTTGTTTGATATATGCGAGCCAACCGGTCCCAGCGCCGCCCAGCCATTCTCTTCCTCGGTCGCTTCAATAGCCTGGCGGAGTAGATTTACCAGCTTGGTGTCAGACTTTATGTTTTTCGTTTTTGACTGGGTCTTACTGCTGGTCTTGGCGTCCTGGTCGAGAAACAGGAATTTGGAACATGCGTTGACAAATGGCGAGGGCGTTTTGCGCTCACCGAATCCAAGGACTACCTTACCCTCTGCGAGGGCACGTGTGACCATGGGCGTGAAGTCACAATCAGAGGACACGAAGCACATCACATCGATGTCCTTGGTATACATGACATCCATTGCGTCGATCACAAGTGCAATATCCGATGCATTCTTGCCTTTTGACAGGTCGTATTGCTGTATCGGCTGGATTGCGTATTCGTGCAGTAGGTCTTCCCATGCCTTTATGGATGGTTTTTTCCAGTTTCCATATGCTTTCCTGATGGTGACAACGCCATATTTGGCGACTTCACTGAGAACATCCTCAAACTTGTTTGCGGGCGCGTTATCGGCATCTATGAATAGCGCAATCTTTTGCTTTGCATCATCCATCTAAGTTTGAACCTCTTCCAGAAACACCGCGCCAGTGATCGCGGGTCCGATCTTCACCGCATTTGCGCCGCGGCAAAGTCCTCGACGCCAATCAGCGGCAACAGGTCGGTGCGGCCGATCTGACGGACCAGGCTCGCCACGTCGAGGTAGACACGCTCGTTGGCGATGCCGTCGCCGTCGAAAGAGAACACCGCGACCACCGGCACGCGAAAAGCCTTGCCGGTGGGGTCGGAGCCCATGAACGGCCCGGTGTTGGTGCCAATCAGGTCGAACTCGGCGACGATGGTGTCGTCGTCGCTCACGTGCATCCTGACGTTCTCGTGGCGCTGGTCGGGAAACGCCGTGCGCTGCGCCTGGTGGTAGGCGCGCACCGCCTCGGCGCCCTCGTGGATGTGCCCCATGGGGACTATCTCGTAGCGCGGGGTGCCCTTGAAAGTCGCCAGGCACCGGTCCCAGTCGTGCTCCACCTCCGAGGTGAAGTGCTCCTCCAGCACCTCCAGGCGGCGGCGCGTTTGCGCATCCATTGCCATCACTTGCTCCTCACTGCCTTGCTTTCATTACTGCCCGATACCGACCCGGGGGCGGATTCGTGAATGCCGCTACTCCTCCAGCACCAGCGTCTCACCCACCTGCTGGGCGACGATGTCCTCCTCGCAGAAGGGAAAGCGCACCCAGCGCTTGTCGGCGTAGAGCTTGCTCTGGTCGCTGTAGTAATCCGAGTCCGGCTGCACGCTCTGGGAGTGGGTGAGCATGGTGTCGGCGATGGGGCAATCGGACTCGTCCCAGGTGACCGTCTGGATATAGGAGTTGCCGGCGCGGGGGTTCTTGTAGCCGCCCTCCTGCAGGCTGGCGCTGATGGCGCCGAACACGCCCATGGTGCCGGCCCCGCCGTGGATGGGCACGCGCTCGTTGTTGCGCTCCAGGAACTGCACCTCACCCCAGGGGGCGTCCAGGGCGACACCCGCCGCCTCCAGGCGCTGGTGGGCCAGTAACAGCGATGCGATAACCAGTTCGCGATTGGCCGGATCCGCGGCGTCAATGCCGGCGGGCGTATTGAGCGGGTCAGTGGGGTCGAAATCCACCAGCCAGAAGGCCTGGTCGTCCACCACGTTCTGGAAGTCGTTACCCCGCGCGGCGCGGATGGCGGCCCAGTACTCGGTGAACACCTGGGCGCCGCGGCTGTCCAGTTCCACCTTGCGGTCCCAGTTGGCCAGCACCTCACAGCTGTCGGCCAGTGCCTGCAGGTCGGCCTCGCCGGCTTCGGCGGGCGGCTGCTCCAGGTAGTCCGCGCATATCTGCAGGGTATCGTCCAGGACGATCTCGGCGCCGTAAACCCGGTTGGCGTACATCAGGCCCTGCAGGGTGAGCAGGTCGAACTTCGGCGTCTCGCTGAGGCCGTCGGTGGCCGCCAGCCGCTGGGCGATCATCAGGTGGTTGATGCGGGTGCGCAGGAACTGCTGCCTGCCCTCCGGCCCCATCCAGCCCAGCACGAAGGGGTAGCCGGTAAGCGGGTTGTTGGCGTCACTGAGCCAGTAGCTGTTGTTGCTGTTGCCCACCACCCCGCGGGTCAGGATCTTCGGCCGCGCCTCGTAGCCGAACAGGCCGGTGCCCGCCGGGCTGTCGGCGTCCTCGCCCCACTCGCAATCCGAGGTACTGCCGTCCATGCCGAAGATGGCGTTGCTGGTGGCGTCGGCCAGCAGCGCGCCTATGCCCTGGACGCAGCGATCCAGTTTGTCCTGGGTCAGGTGGGGCACCGCCGTCACCTGGCCGTAGAAGGCATCGCCGTGGCGATCGGCGGCGAACTCGTGGAATACCGGATTGCCGATGGCTTTCAGGGCCTCGGTGAACTCGGCCATGTTGGTGGCCTGCGACTTCTCCACCCACTGCTGGGCCGAGCGGATACCGGTTTCCAGGTTGGCGTCGCGGATACTGAGAAGCGAGCCGTTGAACATCGGCCAGCCGCCCAGCAGCGGGTTCACCCCGCCCAGGTCGACGATCAACCCGTAGTGCGAGCTGTAAAAGGTGCGCTCCGCCTCGGTCACGGTGCCGTCCGGCTGGGTGACCTTGACGCTGACCGTCTCGGCGGTGATCTCGCGCCACTGACCGTCGTACTCGTACTCCAGGGGGTTGTCCGGGTTGAGCTTGAGTTCATACAGGGTGAAGCGGGTGGAGTAATCCACGGTGTGGGTCCAGGCGACATCCCTGGTGAAGCCGATGCCGATCCAGGGCAGGCCCTGCAGCGAGGCCCCGGCCACGTCGTATTCGCCGGGAATGGTGAGGTGGGCCTCGTACCAGCGCCCGCTGCCGTTCCAGGGCTGGTGGGGGTTGCCCAGCAGCAGGCCGCCGCCGTCCTGGGTGGCGTCGCCGCCGATCGCCAGGGCGTTGCTGCCCACCTCGCCGGGCTTGATGGTGCGGCCCGCGGCCGCCAGCGCGCGACCGGGGAAGGGCTCGACACCCAGCTGTTCCAGCGCGGCCAGCATATCGCCATCCGGTCCCTGCACCCGCAGGATGCCGTCGCGGATGATGCCCTGGTCGGAGCTGCCCGCCAGGCCGATCAGCCGCAGGTACTGGAACAGGTCGATCTCATCGATTTCGTAGACCCAGGCTGCACCGCGGCAACCGGCCTCCCCCTCGGGCAGGTTGTCCACCCCGGTTTCGCGCAGGTAGCGGTTCATGCCAGCGGCGTAGCCCACGGCCAGGTCCTGGGCAAACTGCGGCAGGGCGTCGAAGAAATTGGCGCGGTACTCGTCCTTGCTGCCGTTGAGGTAGCGGTACAACTGGTCCCGCCCCACATCCCCCTGCTCGCCCATCAACTCCGCCGAGCGCCCGGCGGCCTTGGCGATTTCGCCCATGGTGACGCAGTAGTTGTCCTGGGCGTAGGCATAGCCATAACCGTATCCCAGGCTGGCCCAGTCGTCGGCCTTGATATGCGGTATCCCGTACTGGGTGCGGCGCACCTCGGCGGAGTAGGTCACCGAGGGTTCTACAGGGGTTTCCGGTTCCTGCTTGTTATTGTTGTTATTGGAATCATTGCACGCCGACAGCAGCACACCCAGGGCGGCGCCGACCAACAGTTGCCTTGCAATCATCATGACCAGGACTCCTTGCAGCGATTTATTGGTTTTATTGAGCGGGAGCGACCGGTAACTTGCCGCCACGGACTGCCAAACTAGCACAGGCCGCATATCCCGCACCAGACAAGCGCCCCGCCCCGGACCAACAAAAGCCCGACACGGGCCATCGGTTCAGCTATCTGGCTCAGGCATTATAGGGCAGGAAGTCGAAGGAGTAATTGACCCGGGTGGTGAGCACGTCCTCGGCGGGAAAGCGGATCATGCGGATGCGCGCGAGGATCTTGCGGGTCAGCGCCTCGTCGCCCAGTTCGCTGTCCAGCAGGCTGATCTCGGCGATGCTGCCGGAGCCGTCGATAACCATCTCGAACACCAGCTTGCCCTGCAGCAGCGGATTGCGGCGCAGGGCCTGATTGTAGATGGCAAAAATGGCTCCCTTGTTGCGGTCCATCTCCCGGCGTATGGATTCATCACTGCGCCCGCCCAGCTCGGCGGACTGGCTCTGCGGCCGCTCGGCCCTGGTGCCCGCGCCGCCGATGCTGCTCTGCACCTTCGTGGTCTCGGCGCCGGACAGCGCCACCCCGCCGGTATCGCGACTGAGCTCGCTGGTGCGGATACCGCCGCTGCTGGCGCGGGCGCCACTGGTGATGATGGCCCTCTCGGTGGCGGCGGCGGTGGCGGCGCCGCGACTCAATTGCACCTGCTCCAGGGTACTGACGTCGACGTTTTCGCGCAGGTCCTGCAGGTCGTCCTGGAAGGCCAGCACCCCCGCCACGGCCGCTGCGGCGCGCGCCTGCTCGGGTGTTATGGGTGCGGGCTCGGGGACCGGCTCGGGCAGTTCCCGGGGTACGGCCTCCCGGGGTACGGCCTCCCGGGATACGGCCTCCCGGGGTACCGGTTTCACTTCCGGCGGCGGCGTCTTGGCAACGGGCCTGGGCCTGGGTTTCGGCGCAGGCGGGGGCGGCGGCTCCGGTTCCGGCAGCGCCACTGGCTTCAGGATGACCTGGGCCAGGTGCTGCGGCTCCGGCTGCGACTCCTCGGGCAGCAGGTCGGCGACGGGCAGTAGCGGCACGACAATGGCGACCACCAGGAACAGCGCCGCCAGCCAGCCCAGGATGCGGCGAAAGCGTTTATCCTCCTCCGCCGAGGACTCCCAGGGGAGCAGCAACTCGGGGCCGTGGACCGTGACGCTCACAGGCCTCGCCCCCCCGCCAGTTGCGCCGTGGCCACGCTATCCGGCATAAGTGCTGGCGCGGGGCCCGGGCTGCCGGCCGTCGCGACGCTGTTCACCGCCAGGCTTACATCGCGAAAGTCGCTGGCCGCGCAGGTGGCCATGATGCGCTTGAGCAAGTCATAGGGCATATCGCGCGCACCCATGATAATGATGGGACGGCCGCGCTCCAGCTGTTCCTCGCTGAGGGGCGGCGCCAGCGCCGCCAGCCGCGCGAGTTCGGTCGCCAGTGGCGCCAGGGTCTGCTGCGGCTGGGCCAGCGCCTCCTCCACCAGGGCGACCCGGGCGCCACCCACGCTGATATCCGCGGCGCTCACCTTGATGGTCAGGGCGAGCTCGGGCCGCTGCTCGGAGACCGATTCCGGCAAGTCGATATTGCGGTCCGCCTGCAGCACTTCCACATCGCCGTTGTTCACCATCAGGAACAGCACCAGGATGGTGAAGATATCCATCAGGGCCACCAGGTTCAGGCGCGGTTGCTGCCGCAGCCGGCGGTGATTGCGCGCCATGCGCTTTGCCCGCAGCGAGGTGCTCATCCGGCCTTCCCCCCCTCCGGTGCCGCGGGCGCATCGCCGAAGGCGATGTCCGGAAACAGGGCGGCATCGACCACCGAGGCCGCCACCAGGGTCCGGAACGAGCGCACCGCATCCATGGCGGCGACGATAGTCTGGTAATCGATATCCTGTTCCGGCAACAGGGTGATGTTGCGCCGCTCTATCCCCTGCTCCAGCAGCTGCCGCTTGACCTCCTGCAGGACCAGGCTCAGCAGTTCGAAGTCGTATTCTCCCTCCTCAGTCAGGGGGATGGTCTTCAGCCTGACGCCGCGCGGGAAATCCACCCGCAACCCGTCGCCGCGGATCACCAGCTCGACCTGCTTGTCGTCGTCCGGGGTCGCGGCCAGGGTGGCGGCGGGCGGCAGGGTCACCTCCACCACGGTAATGCGGCTGAATACCATGCCCAGCAACAGTATCGGGACCAGCACGATCATGAGGTTCATGAACGCGGTGATATCCAGTTCCGCCTCGCTGTCGCGGCTGTAGCGTTTACGTCGCACGCCGGGCACCTAGTCGCTGGCGCGGCCGCGAGTAGGCAGCACGTCCAGGTCGGACAGGGTATTGAGCACTTTCACGCTGGCCATTTCGAAGCTGTCCACCAGCTCGGTGGTGCGGGTCTGCAACACCGCGTGCAGCAGCAGCAGCGGTATGGCCGAAATAAGGCCGAAGGCGGTGGTGTTCATCGCCACCGAAATCGAGCTGGACAACATACTGGCCTTCTCGGTGGGCTCCGCGCTGGCCACGGCCGTGAAGGCGGCGATCAGGCCCACGATGGTGCCCAGCAGACCCAGCAGGGTCGCCACATTCGCCAGGGTGGCGAGGTAGGCGGTGCGCTTTTCCAGCCGCGGCAGGGCTTCCATAACACCCTCCTCCATGGCCGACTCGATATCGTCCCGGCGCCGGCTGCCGGCAAAGCGCGCGATGCCCGCCGCGACAATGCGCGACATCGGCACCCGCGAGTCCCTGCCCGCCGCGATAACCGACTGGTAGTCCCGCTCCCGCAGCTTCGCCATGGCGGCGTCAAAGGCCCGCCGGTTGGCTATGCGCGCGGTGCCCAGCACCAGCCAGCGCTCGGTGGCGATGGCCAGGCCCAGCACCAGCACCGCCGCTATCGGGTACATGAACGGCCCGCCGCTCTGGAAAAACTGGATAATCACTTCGTACGGTTCCATGGTGTGTTCCCCCTGCCTTACTGGCTATTTGAATCGGGCGCGGCCGCGGCCGCGGTATCTGTTGCGTCGCCCAGCAGTTCCCGGTATTCCAGGTCGCGGCGAAATTCGTCCCGGTCCACCGGGCTGAACAGCTCCTCGGCGAAACCGGCCTGCATCTCGTAGTCGAAGCCCTGCTCTCCCGGCTGCTGCCAGGGCACCAGGTACATGACCCGGGGCTGCTGCTGCTCGCCGGTGACCTTGCTGCGCAGGGTTACCACCGGCTCCTGTGCCAGGCTCCATTGGCCGCCCAGTAGCAGGACGGCGAGCAACAGGCTTCTCATTGCGCTCCCCCCTGCACCAGGGATAGCTGGCGCTGCTCCAGGTCGGCTATCCACAGCGCGACCCTGGGGTCGGCGCCATCGCTGAGATCACGGTAGCGGTAGTAGTGTTGCAGGGCCGGCTCCGGTTGCCCCAGGTAGAGGTCGTACAACATCCCCAGGTTGCAGTGGATGAAGGGCGTCGCCTCACTCACCTCCAGCGCCGCCAGGTAGCTGGCTTCGGCTTCCTCAAAGCGCCCCTGTTGCCGCAGGAAAATGCCGTAGCGGTTGTAGACCTCGATGTCGTCGGGCTCATCCTCCAGCCGCTCCAGCAAGGTCTCCTCCAGCCGCGCCGCGGCTTCGGTACTTGCCTCCGCCGCGGCGGGCGGCATTTCCGCCTTGCCGTAGCGGGCGGGCATCAGCTGGGCCAGTTCGACGAAACTGCCCTGCACCCACTCGTCATACACTCCCTGCCAGCTGCGGCGCGTATTGGCCTCGTGGATGGCGATGGCTTTTTCCTCGAAGGGATAGGCCTGCTCCTCCAGCAGCATCTCGTACTGCTGCAGGGCCAGCTCGTCGATATCCGCGGGGCGCTCGGACGCCAGCAGGTCGGCGCCCAGCTGCTGGTAGATCATGGCCATGCGATAGGTCGCCAGGGTGGCGTATTCCTGCACCCCGTAATCATTGGTGGCGCGGTAGGCGGCCAGCGCCTGTTCCATGGCCGCTTTCTTCGCTGCCAGGGAGGTCTTGAGGGGGTGGGTCAGCTGCAGGGCGCTGTAGCGGCGGTAGGCCTCGTCCGCGAGCATGCTGGAGGCCCGGGCGGCCAGGTAGAGCGAACGCTCCGACCGGGCGGCTCCGGCCGCGTCGTGGGCCGCGACCAGTTCCGCCAGCCACAGGCGCTGCTGTTCGGCCTGGCCGGCTTCCCCCTGCAGTTCAGCCACCCGGTTCATGGCCTCCATGCGCGGGCCCAGGGGTTCGCTCCAGCTGCGGGCGTAGAGCTGGTAGCGCTCGCTGGCCAGGCGGAAATCACCCGCCCGCTCATAGTATTGCGCCGCCAGCAACAGGGCCTGACGCCGGGTCTCGGCGTCGCCCTCGGCGCCGTGGATAAGGTCCAGTTCGGCGGCCGCCGCGCCCCACTGCTCCAGCGCTTCGTAATTGGCCACCAGCTGGGCGGCAATAGAGCCGGCGAGCTCGTGCTCCGGGTACTCCCGGCGGAAATCCACCAGCAGGCTGTTGGCTGTCGCGATGTCTCCCGCCTGCGCGAAGTGCGCCGCGGCGTCGTACTGGGCGCTGGCGCGGATAGCGGACGCCGGGGCGAGACTGACCACCCGGGAGAACTGCTCCGCCGCCTGCAGGTGCTCGCCGCTCTCGGCGGCGGTCTCGCCCTGGCGGTAAATGCTGGCGGCGTACCGATCCACGACCAGCGGGCGCCGGTCGTCCTGGCTGTCCAGCAGGGCCAGGGCCTCGCTGTAGGCCGCCTCTGCCTCGGCGTGCTGCTGCAACTCAAAATAGCTGTGCCCCATCACCAGGCTGGCGGTCAGCAGTTCCGCCTGGCCCGGCTGCGGCTGCCGGTAGGCGAGGCTCTGCGCCGTGAAAATGGCCTCGTCGTATTCCCCCAGCGCCAACAGCGCGTCCGCCGCGTGAGCCAATACCGTGGCGGCCCGGGGGTCACTGGGGAAGGTGGTGGCAAAGGCCAGTTCGCTGTCTATGCGAGCGCGATCCACCTCCTCCCCACCGGGCAGCTGCTCATAGGCAAGAATGGCGCGATAGCCGGCATCGGCTGCCTGGCGGAACTCGGGAAAACCGTAGGCGACCCATTCGTAACTGGCGATCGCGGCCCGGTACTCGCCCGCCTCCATGCGGCTGGACGCCAGTTGGTAGCCCATTTCGGGAACCGCCGGGTCATCGGGAAAACTGTTGATGAACAACTGGTAGTAGTCGCTGGCCGCGAGATAGTGGGTGCGGGCCTGGGCGTCCCCCGGCTGCTCCGCCCGGTCGCTGTCCTGCTGGTCGCTGGCCCCGGCCTCGGGGCCGGCAGTCGCGAGCGCCTGGGCGGCGGCGTGATGGTACTCCGCCAGCTCCTCGATAAACTGGCGCAGCCGGGGGCGCAGTTCGTCCTGCACGCTCTCGTCCGCCTGCTGCCAGTAGGGACCGGAGACGCCGAACAGCCCCACGTAGCGCTGCTTTTCTGCCACGATCAGGTCGGGAAAGCCACCGGCCTCGTAGGCTGCGATGACCTGCATCTGGAAGCGGTGTGCCACCGGGGAGTCCGCGAAGCGCTGGTTGTAGGCCTGGTAGGTTTCGGCGCTGTCGCGATAGCGCTCCTGGGACAGGTACAATTCACCCAGGGACTGGTATAGCAGGTGCTGGTAGGGCCGCACCCCCAGCTGATCGTAGGTCCGGGCAATGGTATCCGCGCCCTGCTGGTAGCTGAACACCACCGCCAGCATGCGCAGGCAGTCCTGCGCCAGTTCCTGGTCGCCCCGCGGCAGTCCGTCCAGGCTGTTGTCCTCCGGCACCAGCTGGTCCAGGGTGGCGGTGAAGGAGACCACCGCGTCGTCGTAGCGCCCCTGCTTGAAACCGGACCAGCCCTGCATGTACAGGGCGTTGGCAAAGTGCGCCGACTCCGGGCCCGCCTCTATCACCCGGGCATAGGCCGCCTCGGCGCGCCCGTAATCGGCGGCGGCGAAGTAGCTCTCCCCGCGGCGGAACTGCGCTTCGGCCGCGTGCACCGAGTCCGGCCAGTCGGCGTTGAGCCGCTCCAGGGTCGCCAGCGAGCGGGCGGGGTCGCCGTTCATCTCGTGGGCGCGCGACAGCTGGTACAGCAACTGGTCATTCGCGGGGTTGTCAGGATCCTGCTGTAGTAACGTTTCGTAGGCGGCGATGGCCCCGGCGAACAGTTCATCGCCGGTCTCGCCGGCCCCCAGCCGGGACTCCGCCTCCAGCATCTCGATGTCCGCCAGCCGGTGCATTACCTGGCGCCGGGTCGCCTCATCGTCGGTTACCTCCAGGACATCCCGGTAAACCCCGGTGAGTTCCACCAGGGACACCTGCGGCAGCGGTTCGCCGGCGGCCGGCAGCGTGGCGGGCTGCAGGTCCGCCAGGGTCGGCTGCTGGTGGCCGGGCGTCATGCCCAGGTAGCTGCAGCCACCCAGCAGGGCCAGGGCCAGCAGCGACGGCAGCCGGTTCATCGCGGCACCTCCGGGCTACCCTGGTCGTAGAGTCGGGCAATGGCAAGGCGGGACTGCCCCAGGGAATGCGACAGCTGCGCTGCCTGCCGCTGCAGCTCCGCCACGGCCACCTGGCGCAAGCGCTGCCGGGCTGCGGCGATAGCCTGTTGCACCCGGGCCGCACCGGCCTGCACCCTGGTCTCCAGGGCCGCGATACGCGGCGCATAACCCGATTGCTGGCGCCGCGCCATGGCCTCGTCCAGGCGCGCGGTGCCGGCGCGGGTCTGCTCCACCAGTGCTTCGGCATCTTCCAGCTGGCGGTTGAGCTCCCAGGCGCGCCCCGGGTAGTTCTCGCTGTCCTCCCAGATGAGCAGGCCCCGGTACAGGGCCAGTTGCCGCCTCTGTTCCGCGGTCACCGGCAGCGACGCCGCCAGCTGTTCGGCCCGCTCCAGGCGCTGCCAGCGGGTGGCCTGCTCGGTTCCGGCCAGCAGCCGGGTGTCCCCGGAGGCCGCCGCTGTTTGCAGCCGCTGCCGCAACGACGCCACCTGCTGCTCCAGTTGCTGCTGCCGCAACTGCAACTGTTCATCCCGGTCACCCTCGATGACCGAGGCCCAGCTCTGCTGCTGCTCCCGGTCTGCTTCGCGCAACACCAGCAGGCGCCGCTGCGCCGCGGTGAGGCGGGCATCCATGCTGTACAGGTCGCGCAATTCGCGCAGGGCCAGCTGGAACGGGTGGCGGGTCACCAGGTGGGCGATATAGGGGAGGTGATCAGCACCGGGCAGGTCGGCCCCGGGCAAAATGGCCTCCGGCGCCAGCCAGTCCCCTGCGGCCTCACCAGCGGGCTGCAACAGGGCCGGCAGTTCACCCTGGCTGAAGCCGTCGATGGCGGCCTGCAGCCTCGCCAGCTCCGCGGCATAGACCTCGCTCGCCAGGCGGTAGCGCTGCAGCGCGGTGCCGCGCAGCCCCAGCTGCTCGTAGGCGTAGGGAATGGCCAGCAGGCTCTCCCTCACGCTGGCGCTGACCGGGTCCTGCTCGCCCAGCACCAGCCAGGGGCTCAACGCCTCCCGGTAGTTATCCTGTTCCGCCTGGGCCCAGCCGTAACCGAGCAGGGCGCGATCCGCCAGCGGGCTCTCCAGGCGCACCCGGGTAAACTCCCCGGCCGCCTGCGCATACTCGCCCGCGGCCAGGGCGGCGAAACCCGCGGCGGTATAGGCCTTGTCCTGCAGGGCCAGGCCCTCCGCGGTGGGCAGGGGCTGTGGGCCCAGGCGCTGGAAAGCCGCTATCGCGGCTGACCAGTCGCCGCCGGCGGCCAGGGCTGCGCCCAGGTTGTAGTCCAGGTAATAGCGCCAGGGAGAGTCCCCGGGCAGGCGCGCCGCCAGGGACGTGGCCTGGGCCAGGTCGCCGCGGCGCAGGCTGATCGAGGCCCGCAGGTAGTCGGCCTCGGCCGCCAGGGAACCATCATAGCCCGGCGACATACTCGCCAGCGCGGCTTCCGAGCGCGCCAGATCGCCCCGCTGCCAGGCGATCTTGGCCAGGTAGAACCAGGCCTTGTCGCGATCCACCGAGGGTCCCGATTGCGCCAGCATCTGCCGGAACAGCGACTCCGCCACCCGGTCCATGCCGTAGGAGAGGCTCATGCCGGCGCGCAACAGCTCGCTGTGGGCCGCGTGGGTCGCCAGCTCGCCCAGTTGCTGTGCCACCATCAGCTCCGACAGGGCGTCAAAATAGTCCTGCTGGTAAAAGTAATAGAGGCTGACCCCGTAGCGCAGGGAGGTCAGTCCGTCCGCCTGTTCCCCGGCCGCCGCCTGCTCCGCGGCCAGCGCCGCGGGCGCCGCCAGCAGCAGGGCTGCGGCGAGCACAGCGCGCCCCAGCGTCGCACTCAGCCGTCCGGGCAGCGTGCTCAGCATCGCCCTACCATTCCTTTACCGCGAATTCCGGCTGGTTGAGCGCGGTCGAGTCGGTGATGGTCAACTCCAGGTACTTGGCGCCACCGGCCTTCTCCACCACCCGCTGGGTGGCGCGGCGGTAATCGCGGTCGCTGGGGCCCTTGCCGGTGAACACGGCAACGATCTCGTGCTCCCCCGCTTTCACGTTGCCCTCGTACAGGCGGTGCACCCCGCCCCGGCGCAGGGCGTCCACCTGGCGCTCGGTGTACAGGTAGTGGGTCACCACCACCCCGTCGATACTGAGCTTGACCGCATCCAGGGCAAAGAACTCACCCACGTCCAGGGACAGGAACACACCCAGGCGGGTGTCACCGGGATACAGCAGTTCCTCCTCCAGGATGAACAGGTCGCGGTTCAGCTCCAGGGTCTGCTGCTTGATATCCTGTATCTGCTGGTCCAGGCTGGCGCCCTCCTCTGCCAGCGCCGCCAGGCCCGGCAGGCAGCCGAGCAACAGGAGCAGCAGTATTTTCCAGGCTGGTGTTTTCATATCAGGACAGTACCCCGCCGTTCATGCTCTGCAGCGGCTCGAATGCCACCAGCCGATCGCGCGCCGCTGCCCCGCCCAGGCCGTGACCCGGGAAGAACTGCTCCTGGGCAAACAGGTTCTGCTGCCCGTGCAGGGCCATGTAATTGAGGATGACGGTTTCCACCATCAGGTTGACGTTGTTGGCGGCGGGGGAGGCGGAGGTTTCCACCGAGGCGTCCGGCCGCATCCAGCCGATCTGCTGGGCGCGCAGGGGGTCGGCGCTGCCCTGGTTCATCACCGTCGGCGCACCGGCGGGGTCGTAGACCAGGAAAAACGAGGCCGCGGTGGACGAGTTGTCGCCGCTCCAGACCCCCTTCTCCACCCCGTTGACCATCTCGATGCCGCCGTCGCTGGAGACCGAGCCGTCGCTGAACACGTAGATCATCACCGGGGTGGCGGTGCGGCGGGCATAGTCCAGGCAGGCGCCTATGCACTGTCCGGCGCGGAAGTCCCGCTCCTCGCCGGTACGGCGATCCCCGGTGTGGTAATCGTAGCCCCCCATCTCGATAGTGCCGGCGCCCGCTATGCCGTCGATTACCAGCTTCATGACCGAGGCGGCCTTGCTGAACTCGCGATCGCCCTCGAACTCGGCGGCGCTGAAAATACCGCCACCGCCGACGATGTTCGGATCGGCGGAGGGATCCAGGGCATCCGGGTTGGAGTATTTCTCCAGGGTATCGGCGCTGCGCAGGTACTCACAGCTAAGCCTGTCCTTGAGTCGCTTGTCCTCGCTGGCCGGGCTGCTGATGCGGGTGTTTACCAGGTCGAGCTTGAAGTCGGTAATCCGCTTCATGGACTCCAGCACCGAGACGATGTCCTCGGGGTCGTCCAGCAGCAGGTTGAGATCGCCCACGTCCACCAGGCCGCTGGCATCCGAGGGCCGGTCGATCTTGGTGGGGCGGATCTCGGGATCGATCAACAGCGCCGGCGCCATGGAGTTGCCCCCGGACAGGGAGTTTTCCGAGCCGATCAACTGCAGTATCTGGCCGCGCAGGCCGGCGCGATAAATGCCGTACATGGGATTGTGGGGATTGTTGCCGGTGTCGTTGTCGGAGCGCCCGGGGATGACCGCGCCGTTGACGAAGCCGCGCAGGCCGCTGGACCGGGACAGGATACCCCGCAACATGGCGCTCTCGCTGTGGAACAGCAGGCCCAGGCTGTCGTCGGTAAAATCACCGGACAGGGTGGCCGCGTTATTGGCAAACGGCGCGATGGCCGGCGGCAGGCCCAGGCGTCCGTAGCCGCTGGTACTCAGGGCGTCACGCTGGCCGCCGGGCCCGCCGACGATCACATTGGAACCGGCGATATTGGCGCCCCCGGCCAGGTCGAAACAGATAAAGGGCAGTTTGCGTCCCGCCACCGCGCCCAGGTCGCAACTGGTGTAGGGGGTGCGGGCCGGGTCCAGCAGGTCCGGCGAAATCGCCAGCGCCCGGTTGCCCAGCAGGCTGGCCAGCGAGGTGCCCAGCAAAGTGGCACCGCCGGCGCGAAAACCCTGCGCAAGCAGTTCCCGCCGGGTCAGCGGACGGCGGTGATCGGGGTGGCGCAAAGCCTCGTCCGGTCGGAAAAATCTGGGTCGCCTGGCCATCGTCAATTAACTCCTTTGCCGCTACTGCATCAGCACCACGGCGCTGCCGAACACCGCGGTACAGGCCGCCTTGACCACATCGGCGGTGCGCGATGGGGGGCAGACGGCATTGTTTTCGCAATAGATCAGGCCATCGCGCTTGGTGTGTGCCGCCGGGTCGGGATCGCTCACCCAGTTGCCGTTGCGGAACACGTAGGGTTTGAGGGCCCGGTCGTCGGTGATCAACAACTCCACCTCATCGAGCATGCGGGCCCGGTCCGCATCGCTTAGCAGGCCGCTGTTGATGGCCCTGTCCACCAGGGGGGCCGCCACCTGTTGCCGCCAGTTGATACCGGGGTCGGCTACCGGGGCGTCGAAATCGAAAGCGGCGGGTATGATCGCCCGGCGCAGGGCATTGTCCTGCACCATGGCGTCGCAGTAGGCCGCCGCCAGCTGGGTGGCCGCCATCTGGTGCGAGGACATGAAGGCCTGGAAATCCGCCACTGAAGGCAGTGCCCGGCGCACGATCTCGTAGGTTTCAGCCACGGTCTTGCCGGTCACGGGACTGGCGCGGTCGCTGGCAACGGGTACCCCGGTGAGGCGCGACAGGGTGGCGTTGATCTCGTCGAAGGTGCGCACGGCGATATCCGAGGATTCGCCCCCGGTCAGGGTGTGCTGGAAAGCCAGCGAGCGGCCGTCGTCCGCCGCGCCCGCCTGGCCCCCCAGCTCATCGAAGCCGAGGAAGAAAATATCCTGGTCGGGCCCGTTCTCCAGGGGAATGATACTGCCTGTGTCCGCCAGCGACCGCCCCCCCGCGCCCGCCGCCCCGGCATCTACGCGGGCGCTGACGTTGACGAAGCCCTGGCCCACCTCCGCCAGCTTGCCGTTGATGCCCAGGCGTATGCCGCGCAGGTCGAACACCACATCCCCGCCCGCGGGGTTCAGGTTGACGAAAAACGGTTCATTGAACAGGTAACTGGTGCCGTCGAACTGGCTGACCTCGAACACCACATAGCAGTAGTTGGTGCGCGCCCCGTCCTCGATCCGGTGGCAGGCACCCTCGCGATCGAGAATCTCGGCGACGCTGAACAGCAGGTAGTATTTCTGCCCGACCCCGACCTCGAAGTTCTGTACCACCTGTTGGGGCGTGAGCGCGGTATTGTGAATCGCCACCATGCGAATAGTGCCGGCCCAGGGATTGGTGCCGGCAGTGGAGTTGCCCAGCACCACCGCGTAGGCCTCGCTCCAGTTGTTGAGCAGGCCGCCGCCGGAGGGATCGACATCGCCGCTGAAGCGGCCGTTGACGTAAATCTTGCGCCCCTCCACCGGGTCGTAGGTGACCACCACGTGTTGCAGGCTGGCCTGGGCCAGTTCGGCGTCGTCGTCGGTGGCCAGCGCCGGCGCGCCGCCATTGTTATCCTCGGTGGCGGTGCTGCGGGTAAAGGCCTCGTAGTTGTAAAGGCTCTGGCTGAGCAGCATATTGCGGCTCTCGGGGCCGCCGGCATAGCCGACTATCCAGGCCTCTTCCTGGGATACATTGGCCGGCGCCACCCAGGCCTCTATGCTGTACTCGCCCACGCCGGAAATCATGTTGAACAGCTTGCTGCTGGCGCTGGCGCCACCCTGGGCCTTGCCGTCGACCAGGCGCACCCCCCAACCCGCCTGCCAGCTGTAGTCCCCGGACAGGGACAGGGGAATCTCAGGAGGCACCCCGCTGGTATCGGCGGAGGTCGTGCCGGCGCCCTCGCGGAACTCCCACTTGGCCACCAGCGACGATTCGAAGCGGCCGCCGCTGGTGGCCACGATACCGTCGGTCTCCAGCACCTGGGCGGTACTGATCAGCAGTGACGGATCGATATCCGTCAGGGGCACGACCTCCCGCAGGCGGGAAATCGCCGCCGCCATGGTGTCGGCATCGTTGCCGCAATCGCTCCAGCAGTTGTGGCCCTCCGGCGCCAGCCGCAGCACCAGCCTGGAAGCGCGGGGCTGGACCAGATCTACCTTGCCGCGCAGGGCGGCGTAGGCCAGTTCGGGACTGTCACTGGCGAAGTAAGGCACCTGGGGCACCGGGGCGGTGTCGGCGTGACAGTCGGAGCAGTACTCGTGCAGCAGGTCCAGCAATTCGCCGGGGGCGGTGAGATCCAGCCCCTCCGCGAGTACCTGGTCCAGGGTAGCCGGCAACACCCGGGTGCCGCTGGCGGCCACCGGCCGGCGCGGGCTGAGCTGGATGGTGGTGGCGGAATCCACCGCGGTGGCCGCCCAGCGCTCGATATAGGCGGTGACCGTGGTGGCACAGGTGGCGGCCTGGTCCGGGCCCAGCCAGCAGTTGTGGCCGTTGGCCACCCGCTGCACCACCGCCGAGGCGCCGGGGTCCTCGAGATTGACCACGGTGCGCGCCTGCTGCCAGGCGGTATTGACGTCGCCCTGGTCAACGAAATGGGTGCTGCCGGATTTGCCGGGGGTATGGCATTCACCGCAGCGGTCAGGCCCCACCAGGGGATCGTAGAAAGCCACCTTGAAATCCTGTATTTCCTGGCTGGCGGGGGCCGGGCCGGCGTACACGAATTCCGCCGTGCCGCCCGGGGTACCCAGGTCCACCTGGCGCTCGCTGCCACCGCCGCCGGTACCCCCGCTGCAGGCCTGCAACAGGGCCAGCAGGGACAGCACCAGCAGTTGGCGGCTTCCCGATGTGTGTGCAGATGCGGCTCTCAAGACGTCACCCCTACAAATGGTCGGCGCAGTACGCCGCCACTTCAGCGAACACCTGCTTCATGTTGTGGCCGGCATGGAAAGTGTTCACAAAGCTGTCCACCGCCATGGACTCATCCAGCGTGGACCTGGGCTCCCGCAGGCACACCGCCCGGAAGGACTTCTTCACCTGGCAGTAGGCAAAGGCCTCGCTGTTGGCCAGCTCCCTGCCCAGGGAGGCCGCACCATCGCCCTCGGAATACGCCGGGTTGAGGGCCAGGTCGATGGCGCCGCTATTGCCGGCGGGTGCGCGCCAGCCGATGCGGGCGCTGTTGTCACCCAGGCGCCAGTAGTTGGTCCAGTGATCGTTGGGCGTCACATATCCCGTGGGAAAGCTGGCTTCATTGATCAGGTATTTGGCCTGCACCGCGCCGGGGGTGTAGGTGATTGCGCCCATGTCCTTGCGCGCCTCCAGTTCCAGCCCGGGAAACTGCTCCTCGTCCGGGTAGGGAAAGTCGTAGTAGGCAAAGGCCTGGGCCAGCGGGTCCATGCCGTTGTGACAGGCGACACACTGGTTGAGGAATAACTGGCTGTCGCCCCCCGGGCTGCGCGACACGTCCTGGCGAATCCGGTCGGTCGGGCGGGTCGTGTCCTTGAGCTGCTCCAGGTCCATGCACAGGTGGTTGAGCAGGGTGAAGCGCAACATGGCGCGATTGGTGCCGTCGACGAAGAAGGCCCGGGCCGAGGCGCGGCTGGTCATCACACCCGCCACCGCCGTCGCCGGCAGGCCGGTTACGCCACTCTGGGTGTCGCGCACCAGTACCGCCGGATCGCCGAGATTGCCGCCACTGGCTTCCAGGAACTCATAGTGGCGGTTGTCGCTGCCGGAATAGGGCGGAATGCCCGCCACCGCGCCGCGATAGATGATGTCGCCGTACAGCACCTGGCGGAAGTCCAGCTCGTCGCGCACCATGCCGACGACGGTGGCGCTGTAGTCGTTCAGCGGTGCGAACACGTCCTGGGCCTCATTAGTCCAGGGGCTGACCCAGTTTTTCAGGGTGACCGTGTAGAAGTCACCGGTGGCGGGCACGCCGGGCGCGCCATCGATGGCGTACAGGGCCGCCTGGGTGGCACCGCCCCCGCCGCTTATGGCCGCCTCCATGGCATCGAGCATGGCATTGGTGGGCGGCACGCCGGTCAGGCGATCGTGTATGCGCCTGGCCTGCTCGCGCGGCCCCGCCTGGACGACGGTCGCGCCGAGCAGGCAAACGCATACTGCTATTGCAAAACTGTTGCCCATGTCCCCTAACCCGATCTCATCCGGTCTTTGTCAACTGTCATTAAAAGGTGGGGGCTGCCGGCTTGTGCGGGATGCGGGTCCGCTGCCGATCGGTGTCGCCCTACGCAGTGTCAGAGGTCCGCGTACCGGGGGCGTTCCCCCGCGGTTGACTACGAGCTTTGCGCACCAGGTCACAAAGCGGCAAGAAAAACCTGGCGAAAAGTGCAGATAGCGGAATGTCTACTTTCCGCAGGTTTTTGCTTGCCGCTTTGTGACCCAGTTTGCAAAGCTGGCTTGCAAACAAGGCCGGTAACAGGCCGATCAAATAGGGGACAAGACCATTCGCAGCGCAAACACGGCGCTGGTACTGCTCGTCTTCCTGGCACAGACCGCGGGGCTTGCGGGGTGCACGGGAGGGGGCGGTGACAGTATCACGCTGACAAGCAACGACCAGGGCGAGGATCCGGTAGTACTGGAAATCCCGGTGGCCTATATCAAGCGGCCATTGCCGGAGACGCCCACCGACCTGCGCGACCCGTTGGCCTTCAACCCGGGCGCCCGGCTGTATGTGCGCGAGCGCTCTTCCGCCAGCGCCGATGACGTGGACATCACCGCGCAGATCGCCGCCACCGTCGCCGCCGAGGAGGGCGTGACGGCCGCAGAGATCGCCATCGATGTGAAGGGGCTGGAGAGCTCCTACGACGGTGGGACCCTGGTATTCGCAGCACGCGCGGTGCCGGAACCCGTGGCCGCCAATCTGGAGCGCACGACCTGGAACCTGTGGACCCTGGACCTGGCAACCATGCAGGCCCAGTACCTGATTCCCTCGCGCATCAAGCGCAACGAGGGCGTGGAAACCGGCGGCGGCCACGATATTGCCCCGCACTTCCTCACCGATGACCGCATCGTATTCAGCTCCACCCGCCAGGTGGCCGGCCAGTCGCGGTTGCTCAACGAGGGCCGCAGCCAGATCTTCGCCGCCCTGGACGAAGATGGCGACGACCCCGCCGCGGTCCTGCATATCTATGACCCGCAGCGCCGCAGCGCCGAGTTCCGGCAGATTTCCTTCAACCTCAGCCACGACCTGGACCCCAGCGTGCTGGACAGCGGCGAGATCGTATTCAGCCGCTGGAACAACACCGCCAGCAACCACATCAGCCTGTTCCGGCTGGACCCCGCCGGAACTGCCCTGTCGCCCCTGTATGGCTTTCACAGCCAGGGCACCGGCACCGGGGGCGCCAGCGTGGAGTTCACCCAGCCCCGACAACTGGATGACGGCCGACTGGTAAGTGTCGCCATGGCCTTCAACTCACCCACTTTCGGCGGCGAAATCGTGGTGATAGACGCCGCTGGCTACGCGGATTTCGGCCAGCCCGTGTGGCAGGGCGTCGCCGGCGATGGCCAGCAATCACTGACCGAAACCGAGGTACGCACCGATGGCCTGCGCTCCCGCGGCGGGCAGTACGGCTGGGTTTACCCGCTGCGCGACGGCACCCGGCGGCTGCTGGTGACCTGGAGCGAATGCCGGGTGATCGATGCCGACGCCAGCCCCGATCCGGATGCGCCGCCGCGACCCGGCGATTACCAGCCCTGCACCCTGCAGCCCGACAACACCAATACCGCCCCGCCCCTGTACGGGGCCTGGATCTACGACACGGTGCAAAACACCCAGCGGCCGGTGGTGCTCGCCAGGGAGGGGATGCTGGTCAGCGAGATCATCGCGGCGGAGCCGCGCGACTACCCCGACCTGGTGCCCCAGCGCCCCGACTTCAACAGTGAACTGGCCAGTGCCAACCAGGGCCAGTTGCTGATCGACAGTGTCTACGACTTCGATGGCGAAGACCGCTCGCCCAGCGGTATCAGCGCCCACGCCCGCCCGGGTACCGCCGCCTTTCGCGAGCGCCCGGCGCGATTCCTGCGCATCAGCCAGCCGGTGCCGATCCCGGATCGCGATGTCTTTGAGATTCCGCGCTACGCCTACGGGGTAAGCAGCGCCTTCGGTTTTCGGGAGATAACCGGTTACCTGCCGGTGGAGCCCGACGGCTCGGTCACCGCGACCATTCCGGCCAGCCGGGCTTTCACCCTTGAAGTGCTGGATGCCAGGGGGCGCCGCATCGGGCCGCGCCACGACTACTGGTTGCAACTGGCCCCCGGCGAGGTCCTGCACTGCAGCGGCTGCCACGACGGCGGCAGCACCGCGCCCCACGGCCGCCTGGATTCCCAGCCGCCCTCCGCCAACCCCGGGGCCCGCGCCCTGGATACCGGCGATACCGGCTTCCCCGGCACCGACAGCAACGCCCTGTTTGCCACAGAGCCGGGACAGACCATGGCCACCACCTGGGATTTTCACCAGCCGCTGGACAACCCCGTGGCCGCAGTCAGGGAACTGGCGCTGGCACCGCAGTATACGGACCAGTGGACCGCCCCCGGGCTGACCCCGGACGAGGATATTCTCGATCGCGACTACGACCCGGCGTGGACCGACATTCCCGCAGACAGGCCCATCGTGGTTGCCAATCTCGATCCCGGTGAACCCAGTCGGATCGTCATCAACTACGTGGACCATATACAGCCGATCTGGGAGCGCGAGCGCGACCCGGTAGCCGATGCCGCCGGCAACCTGGTGTCCACCTGTGTCGGCTGTCACAGCAGCGCCGGCGACACGGTGGTACCGCCGGGCCAACTCGACCTCAGTGCGCAGCCGTCCGATCGCGATCCCGATCAAGTGCGCTCCTACCGCGAGCTGCTGGACAGTGACAACGAACAGTGGCTGGACGGAGGTGGCGCGCTGGCCGACCGGGTCCGCCTGTGTACCACGACCGATGCCCAGGGCAACACCGTTACCGAGACCGTGACCCTGCCGGTGGGCGCCAGGATGCGGGCCGGCTCCGCCGCCGGCAGCAGCGCCTTCTTCGCCTGTTTCGAAGGTGGCGATTGCGGGCGGGACCCGGCACCGCCACTGCCGGCCAACTGCGTCGAGGGTGACGGCGTCGTGGAGCCGGCCACCCGCGGTACGGTTGACCATGACGGCTTGCTCAGCGCGGCGGAGCTGCGCCTGTTGTCGGAGTGGCTGGATATCGGCGCCCAGTACTACAACAACCCCTTCGACCCGCGACTGGTCGACTGAGTGCAAGCGGGGTGCGGGGACATGGCCGGGGTCAACAAGCGGGGATACGCCAGCCTTTGCGCGGCGCTGCTGGTGGCCTGTCTCGGCGCCCTGTCGGCCCGGGCGCTGGCGGAGGACGAAGCGGTGCTGCAGTCCACCGTGGCCCAGCCCTATATCGATATGCGTACCCAGCCCGGGCGCGGCTACCCGGTATTCCACGTCGCCGAGCGCGGCGACAAACTGGACTTGCTGTTCCAGCGCACGGACTGGATCAAGGTGCGCACGGCGAAGGGCATAGAGGGATGGGTGCATGTCAACGATATAGGCCGCACCCTGGATGCCCGGGGCGATCCGCTGGCGTTCAAGAGCCCCGACTTCGACAGTTATACCAGCCGCACCTGGGAATTCGGCTTCATGGTCGGGGACTACGACAGCACCGATACCCTGGTGGCCTACCTGGGCTGGCACTTCACGCCCAACCTGTCGCTGGAACTGGCCGCCAGCGAGAACTACGGCGATTTCTCCGATGGCAAGATGGCCACGGCCAGCATCGTGCACCAGATGTTTCCCCAATGGCGCTATTCGCCCTTCCTGACCATAGGCGGCGGGGTGCGGCAGACCAATCCGCGCTCCACCCTGGTAGCCACCGAGGACCGCACGGACAACACCGCCAACGTGGGCGCCGGCCTGCGTGTGTACCTGACCAAGCGCCTGCTGCTGCGCCTGCAATACAAGTATTACGTGGTAATGACTGACAGAGATGATGACGAAGAGGTGAACGAATGGACAGTCGGCTTAAGCGCGTTCTTCTAGCAACTGCCCTGTGCGGCCTGGCCGCGGTTTCCGCCCGGGGCGACGATGAACCGGAGTCCTGGCAGGTCATCGACCCGGAAGTCAAACCCCGGGAAATCGAACCGGTGGCCATGGATACCGAGGACTTCGAGGTGGGACCCTTTTTGGGAATACTGGCCATACAGGACTTCGACGCCGACTTCCTGTACGGCCTGCGGGCCGCCTGGCACTTCTCGGAGGACTTCTTCTTTGAAGCCAGTTACGGGGCCTCCCAGGGCGACCTGACCAGCTACGAGAAACTCAGCGGCGGCGCCCCCCTGTTCGAGGACAGCGAGCGGGACTATACCTTCTACGGCATCAATTTCGGCTGGAATGCCCTGCCGGGCGAGGCCTTTATACTGGACTCACGCGCCCTGAAATCGGATTTCTTTCTCATAGTCGGTGCCGGCAACACCGACTTCCTGGATGACAACTTCTTCACCGTAACGGTGGGTGCCGGCTATCGCCTGCTGATCAACGACTGGATCACCTGGCGCCTGGATGTGCGCGACCATATTTTCGACCGGGATGCCTTTGGGGAGAACGATACCACCAATAATTTCGAACTCTCCACCGGCGTCACCTTCTTCTTTTAGCCTGCCAGCAACCGGGAGTTATCGCGATGAAAGCACTGTTAGCAGCAATCCTGTTGATCTTCAGCCCGATGGGAGTGGCGCTGGATGCCAGCGGACCCGCGGCCAATTTCACCCTGAAGAGCGCCGACGGCGACAACGTGCGCCTGAGCGAATACCGCGGCCAGGTGGTGCTTATCAATTTCTGGGCATCCTGGTGCGGCCCCTGTCGCCAGGAAATGCCCGAACTGGACAACATACACCAGAAGTACGCCGGACTGGGTTTCACCGTGTTCGGCGTCAACGTCGAGCAGGACCGGGAAATGGCGGACAAGGTGCTGCGGGATATCCCGGTCAGCTTTCCCATCCTGTTCGATGACGCCAACCAGGTCAGCGAACTCTACGGGGTGGACGCAATGCCCGTGACGGTACTGGTGGATCGCCGCGGCGATATTCGCTTCATGCACCGGGGCTATAAGCCCGGCTACGAGGATCAGTACGAGGCGCAGGTGCGCGCCCTGATCAAGGAGTAGCACCGTGCGCGCTATCGCGAAGCGTTCAATGCTGGTGGTCATTTGCCTCCTGGCCGCGGGCTGCGCCACCGATCCCTGGGTGAAACCCTACCAGCGCCAACACCTGGCCGACCCCATCATGAGCTTTGACCGCGACCCGATATCCAGCGCGTACGGCCATCATGTCTACCAGGTGCGCGAGGGTGCGCGCGGCGCCGAGGGAGGCGGAGGAGGTGGCTGTGGTTGCAACTAGAATCGCCTGCGCGGGCCTGCTGGTCTGCGCCGCGACGGCCCAGGCGGCGGTGCTGCCCGAGGAACGGGGGGATATCATGTACCATCGCTACGACGGCGGCGGGGTGACGGTCGACGGCCCGGCCGTGCTGGTGCGCAAGAACTTCAAGGAGACCTATTCCGTCAACGCCAGCTACTACGTGGACAATGTCAGCAGCGCCTCCATAGACGTGGTAACGACCGGTGCCTCCGCCTACGGCGAAACCCGCACGGAATATTCCCTGGGCGGTGATTACCTGTACGACAAGAGCATCGTCGGCATCGGCTACACCAACAGCGACGAGAGCGACTACACCTCAAACACCTGGTACTTCAACGTCAGCCAGGATTTTTTCGGCGATTTGACCACCCTGAGTTTCGGTTACTCCCAGAGCCAGGACGACGTGTACCAGAACGGCAATCCCGACTTCGAGGGAAATATCGACCGCCACAACTACCGGGTGGGCGTCAGCCAGGTGATCACCCCGGAGCTGATCCTCAGCTTCAACTACGAACTGATCACCGATGAGGGCTACCTCAACAATCCCTACCGCAGCTATCGCTACCTGACCAACCCGCTGGACCCGGCGGCCGGCTACCAGTTCGCCCAGGAGGTGTACCCGACCACCCATACCAGCGATGCCGCCGCGCTGCGGGTCATGTACTACCTGAGCTGGCGGGCGACAGTGGGGGCAAGCTACCGCTACTACACGGATGACTGGGGCGTGGACGGCAACACCTTCCAGCTGACCTACACCCACACGCTGTACGATAACTGGATCTTCGATATCGGTTATCGCTACTACGACCAGTCGGCGGCGAACTTCTACAGCGACCTGTTCCAGACGCCCTCCCAGGACAGCAAGGACTATCGCGGCCGGGACAAGGAGCTGAGCAACTTCAACGACCAGACCCTGTCGCTGAAACTGAGTTACGCCCGCCCGGTGTACTACCGGTTCGCCGACCGGGCCGCCCTCACCCTGCGCTGGGACCGTATCTGGTTCGACTACGAGGATTTCCGCAATCTCAATGACCACAGCGCCATACCCGGTGAGGAGCCGCTGTACGACTTCGAGGCCGACGTGTACCGACTGCTGTTCACGGTCTGGTACTGAGCAGCAACTCCGCGGAATAGTGCAATTTGCCATCGCCGTCTATGAGGATGGCATCGACGCCGGGCAGGCTGTTTACCAGCTGCAGGCCGCGCTCCACCCCCAGCACGAATACCGTGGTGGACAGGGCGTCGCTGTCCACTGCCAGCGGCGCCAGCACGCTGGCGCTCTGCAGGCCCTGGGCGGAGCGCCCGGTGTCGGGATCCAGGATGTGATGGACACGCACCTCCCCCTGCATGAAGAAACGCTCGTAGTCTCCGGAGGTTGAAATCGCCGTATCGGCCAGCGGAATCATTACCGCGTACTCGTTCCTGTTGCGCGGGTGGCGAATGCCGATGGTGCGCGGCCTGTCGCCAAGGTCCCCCAGGATACGGCTGTCGCCGCCGGCGCTGATTACCGCGGACTCGACCCCGGCGCGTTGCAGCAGGTCGATACCCCGGTCCACCGCGTAGCCCTTGGCGATACCCCCCAGGTCCACCTGCAGTCCGGGCTTCGCGAAGCGGATGCTGCCCGCATCCAGGTCGAGTTCAATGGCGCGGTAGTCGATATTGTCCCGGTCGCGCGCAATCACCTCGTCGCCGGGCGCCCTGCCCTGCCGGTAATCGTAATGCTGGCCCACCGAGGCGAAGCTGATATCGAAGGCACCTTCGCTGAGGCGCGAGTAGTAGAGGGCGCGCTCTACCACCCAGAGGATTTCCGGGGTGGTCACCACCGCGGCGCGACCCGCCTCGCGATTGATGCGCGCCAGTTCGCTGGCGGGATTCCAGGGGTTCATCATCAGGTCCAGGCGCTGGAACTCGGCCAACACAGCGGCGATAAGCTGGCGACTGCGCGCCTCGTCCTCGCCCCACAGTTCAACGCTGACGCTGGTTCCCATCAACTGTGTGTCTTCGCTGAACCACTCCGCATGCACCTGCACGGCGGGCAGCGCCAGCATCAGCAGGCAGCAGAAAAAGAACGTTTTCAGGAAAGATTTCAACAGGACTTCGCCCCCTTTGCGGGGAGCTTACACGATGGTGGGCGCAAGGTCTGCGCTACTTTTTTACCCGGGCTGGCTATCGGGCCGGCAACAATTGGCCGCGCTGTTACTACTTGCCGGCAATGCCGGGTTGATGGCGCGCGAACTCGGCGGCATAGCGCTGAATCCACTCCCGCGCGGCTTCGTCCTCGCTGAGCACCCTGCCCTCGTCGAGCCTGGCCTTCCAGCGATAACGCTCGATCTGGAAGCACTGGTACTCCATACGCGCCAGAAACTGCTCGTCGCTTTCCCTCTGTTGACCTGCTGCGTGTGCCACGGCGCACCCCCTGGTTGCGATCTCGCTTACTCTTTAAATAGCACTAGCCAGCGCCCATTGCAGCGAAAAAGGACCAGAATCGTGAAGTTGTACACAAAATGCTGTAGATATGCCTGTTTTTGAGGAGCGTCAGCCATCCACCTCGGGTGCGCCGGGCTCGGGACCGGGCTCCAGCATCAGTCCCGGAAACAGGTCACTGCCCTCGATACCGATATTGAACAGGGCGTAACCGGTCAACACGATCTGGGGTACGGCCATGCCAATCACCGTACCCGAGCGGCGGGCGAGAACAGGAGTCTCGGTATCGTAGCCGGGTGCGTAGATCGTGCCCAGGCGTTCGCCGGGTTTTACCCGGGACCCGATTTCGACCTCCGGGAAAAAGAAGCCACCGCCGCTGTTGGGCACCCGCTCCCAGTAGGTGCGCCGATAAATATTGTTGAACGGGATGGTAGCGCCGCGCTGGTCCAGCATGCCCATCCAGGCCATGACGCTGCGCACCCCGTCGGCGCCCACCCGCGCCGCCTCGGCATCAAAGCGATGCGGGCCCGCGGCCTCGTAGATAATGGCGTCCACCCCCGCCTCGCTGGCTTCGCGGCGCAAACTGCCGCGAGGGCCTTCACCGAGCACGACCACGCCGCTGCCAAAATGCCTGGCCATATCCAGCGCCCCCGGGCGCTCACTGGTGACCCGAATCTGCGGAACGTTGGTACGCGCGAAGGAGCCCGTGTGCAGGTCGATGAGGGCGCGGCAGTGGCCGGTGACCAGTTCGAATACTCCCCGGGCGACGATGGACGACAGACTGCCATCGCGACGACCGGGAAACAGCCGGTTCAGGTCGCGCCGGTCGGCCATGTAACGTTCGCCACTGCGAATACCCGATAGATTGATCATGGGCAGGAGTATGACGCTGCCCCTGAGTTGCTCCGGCTCAAGGGCGGAGAATACGCGCCGGGCTATCTCCACCGAGTTGATCTCATCCCCGTGTATGCCCGCGGTGATACACAGGCTGGGGCCGGCCTGTGCGCCGTGCACTACCCAGACAGAAGAGTTGACGAAGGCGGAGTCAAAATTCCGGTCCTCCGCCAGCGGGAACATGCTCTTGCTGCCCGGCGCCACGCTGTGGTCCAGTATCTGCAATGCGCCCCACCCGGGTACCGCCCCCGGCTCTTCGGCCAGCGCGACTGTCGCCACCAGGCCCGCCACCACGATTGGCAGAATCGATGCCAGCAGCCGTGGGCAGCGGATATCCGTTTTGCTGGCGTGCACCGGCGGTGACTCCCTGGAGAAAATGGAGGCCGATTCTACCGCAGCCTCCGCAACGGTTATAGCGGGGGCAGATCAGGAATATCGGCAGGTGCTGACGGCGACAGGGAGTTGGCAGTCACGGCATGCGCCTCATGGCCTATACTTTCAGCGTTACCGGTCTGGCAATACTCAAGCAGGGATGCCCTGCCCCTGCCACCCGGGCCTTTCACCACCAGCGAGGAAACCAGTACGTGACTACCAGGACACTCGTCAAGCTCTGCTGCTATCTGGGACTTGGCGCGCTGTGCGCCGTCGGCACCGCGGCCCAGGACATCGACAACATACAGGAGCATCCCCTCATCACTCGCTACCCCGGCCAGGAGATTCGCTGGCAGGTAATCGAGAATTACATGCCGTACCGGGTCGCGGTGGGGCCGGTAACCGGGTACCGCCAGATCGGCGAATGGATCGATACCCAGGGCAGGGTCACCCGCACCTTTTACCGCTACCAGGGCACTGACCGCAGCTTCGCGGAGATCTACAAGAACTACCTGGACGCGCTCACCGGGGAGGGCTTCGAGATTCTCGGCCAGGGCATGTCGGCGGACAGGCGCGGAGCGGGCGTGGGCAGTCGCCAGTGGTCCGAGGTGCTGTTCCGGGAAAATCCCGCCACCAAACCCGGCGAGGTGGGAACCATGTTTTCCGGTACCTCTTCCTCCGGGGGCGCCGGCGCCATCGTGGCGCGCAAGGAACGCGCCGCGGGCACGGTGTATGTGCTGGTGAACGTCGAGCAGCACTCCGCTGACTACGTCGGCACGCTGATAGACATTATCGAGGAAGAAGCGGCGGAAACGGGCATGGTGGCGGTCGACGCCGAGGCCATAGGCGCGGATATCAGCGAATACGGCCGGGTGGTGCTGGACGGTATCTTTTTCGATTTCAACCAGGCCACCATCAAGCCCGAGTCCGCCCCCGCCCTGGCGGCCATTGCCGAATACCTGCAGGCCAACGGCGACCGGCAGTTCTACATCGTCGGGCACACGGATTCAGTGGGAACCTTCGCCTACAACCAGAAGCTGTCGGCGGACCGGGCGGGAGCGGTAGCCAGTGCCCTCACCGCGGACTACGGTATCGATGCTGCCCGCCTGGAGTCGCATGGCGTGGGGCCGCTGGTGCCGGTGTTTTCCAACGCCGGCGACGCCGGACGGGAGCAGAATCGCAGGGTGGAACTGGTCGAGAAGCAAGCCGCGCAGTAGCGGCCCGGTTTTTCCCGGGCGGGAAACTCTATACAATGCCCGCTCGAGCAAACGGAGAGCACACCTTGGAAGCACTGCTTGAGCGCGTGATGTACGCGGCCCGCTGGTTGCTGGCACCGATTTACCTGGGATTGAGCCTGGCGATCATATTGCTGGGTATAAAGTTCTTCGAGGAAGTGGTGCACGCCTTTCCCATCGTGCTGTCCATGTCGGAGTCGGAACTGGTGCTGGTCATCCTGAGCCTGATCGACCTGGCCCTGATAGGCGGCCTGCTGGTCATGGTGATGTTCTCGGGCTATGAGAACTTCGTCTCGCGGCTGGACTCGGTGAACGAGGAGGACGGTCTCAGCTGGCTGGGCAAGATGGATTCCGGCAGCCTGAAAAACAAGGTCGCGGTCTCCATCGTGGCGATTTCGTCGATACACCTGCTGCAGATTTTCATGAATGCGGCCAATACAGAGAACGACAAGATCATGTGGTACGTGATCCTGCACATGACCTTCGTGATCTCCGCCTTCTGCATGGGCTACCTGGACCAGGTCACCAAGAAGAAATAGGCCCGCTGCAGCCTGTTCAGGGCATGGACAGTACGTCGCAGTCCAGCTTGTCGAGCACCTTTTCCACAGTGTTGCCCTTGAACACGGCGGACAGGCCGGTGCGGGCGGAGTTGCCCACTACCACCAGACTGACGTCCAGGTCCCGGGCACCGCGCACGATGACTTCCTCCGCTTCGCCCATTTCGATATGGACGCGGTCGCTGCCGACCCCGCAGCTTTTCACCAGGGCATTGCGGTCCGGGACGGCATCTAGCTCATCGAAGGCATTGATAAAGTGCACCTCGGCGCCACGGCTGTCCAGCATACGCTGGCTGAAGTCGATGATATGCCGGTTGAGTTGCTCATAGGATTCGTTGGCGGCGCGGATATCGATGGCCGCCAGCACGCGGCGCGAATCCCGGTGGCGGCTGTCCTTGACCAGCAGTACCGGACAGGGGCAGTTGCGAATCAGGGTCCAGTCGGAGGTGCGGTTGAGGTAGCGCTCCCGGCTTGAATGCCGGTAGGAGGATTTCAGGACCACATCGGCCCTGTTGCGCTTCGCAGCCGCCACCACCGCGCGGTACCAATCCTTGTCCCACTCCACTTCGATGGATACCGGCACCCCCCGGCCCCGCAGGGGCAGCACGGCCGTGCTCAGGCGCTCTCGCTGGGAGGCCAGCAGGCGTGTTATTTCGGCTTTCCTGTCAGCGGACTTCGCCATTTCAGTATGGATAGCGACATAGACGTGTAACTCACCGCCGATTTCCCTGGCGATGTTCCCGGCGCGCTCCAGCGCGGGCTGTTCCGACCGGGTGGGATCGTACACGACAAAAATATTCTTGAATTCCATGGCATTTGCCTCCGCTGTAAGCCGCTTCCTGGCCTGATTATCTGCCTGGAAATTAGAATCCACATTCTAGAAACCGCGGTATTTGTTGCCATTTTGGCGGCACCGGAGTAATCAGCCACTAGCCTCCCTGTCGCGGCATGGCGCCCGGCTTGTGTTTTCCCGGTGATTGATTATGCTGCCGGCTACCGGCGACCCTGGAGTCCACCACCATCTACCGCTCACTTGTTTCGCTGTCCCTGCTGCTGACCCTGTTGACGGTCGTCCTCAGTGCCTATATCCGCCTGGCGGATGTGGGCATAGGCTGCGAGCCCTGGCCGCAGTGTTACGCCCGCTTGAATCCGGAGGTGGAGCAGAAAGGTATTGCCGTGCTGACCGCCCAGGGCCACGACATGGCCCACTATGGCGCCCGGGTGGCGCATCGCTACATCGCCAGTATCCTGGGCCTGTTCATTCTCGCCATATTTATCGCCGCCCTGCGCCAGGGCAGCGAGCGCACCACCACGGTGCTGGTACCGGCAGCCATTTTCGCCATTACGGTATTCCTGTCGCTGCTGGGCTATTACACCCCCACCCGCAGCAACCCGCTGATCACCATGGGCAACCTGCTGGGAGGTATGGCCCTGCTGGGCCTGCTGTGGTGGCTATTGCAGCGGGAAACCGAGGCCAGGGCGGTGCCTGGGCCGGCTCCGGGACTGCGCCCCCTGGCATGGATTGCGCTGGCACTGGTACTGCTGCAGATCGCGCTGGGGGGCTGGAGCAGCGCCAACTACGCCTCGGCGAGTTGCCCCGGACTGATCAGCTGCGAGGGAGACATACTTTCGAGCGCCACAGTAGCCGACGCCTTTGACCCGGCCCGCAGCATCGCGCTGGATGAGGAAGGCCAGGTTATTCGCGACGAGTCGCTGGGACTGCTGAGTATGACCCATCGCCTGTTCGCCCTGCTTACCGCGGGCTACCTGGCCTGGCTGGTGCGCCGCCTGAGACCGCAGCCCTTGCTGGCTGGCAGCGCCGTGGCCCTGGCGCTGTTTTCTATCGCCCAGCTTATAGTCGGCGTGAGCACGGTGTGGCTGGGCATGCCGCTACTGCTGCTGACCCTGCACAACGGCCTGGCGGCGGGCCTGTTGCTGGCGAGTATCAACGTGTTGCATCGGCTGACTCCGCCAACAGGGTCAGCACCTCCTGGGTAACCGCCAGGGAATCGTCCTCGGTGAAACCCAGGGCGGAGAAACGCACCTTGCCACGCCGGTCCACGACATAGTGGCTGGGATAGCCCGCGACCCGGTACAGCCGGCTCACCGCGCGATCGGGGTCCCGCGCCAGCGGAAACTGCAGGCCGTAGTCGGCGGCAAACTGCCGGGCCGCCTCCACATCCTCGTCCACGTTGATACCGATTACCTGGAACCCCTCCTCCCGGTGCTGTTGCCAGAGCTGCTGCAAGTGCGGCATCTCCTCGCGGCAGGGCACGCACCAGGAGGCCCAGAAACTCAGGTAAACCACCTCGCCCCTGTAGTCGGCCAGGGAAATACTCCCATCGCCCTGCAGCAGGGGCAGGGAAAAAGCCGGCGCGTCCGGTGCCAGGAAACGCTGCTCGCCGCAGCCGGCCAGCGCCAGCAATACTGCTATTCCCAACAACGCCCTGTGCCGGGGGCCAATCCTGCCAAAAGTCATTGTCCAGTCACCTCAGCTGCGGCACCATGGGCTTTCATCCGGAGGCTGCCCATGGAAATAGTCCTGTTTACCGGCGTCGGCATCGCGCTGTACCTGCTTTGCGACCGGCTGTTGCTAGTCATGGAAAAACTGCATGGCGAGCCGCTACCGGCGCGCAACGTGGTGTTTTTCGTGCTGATCCTGACCCTGTCACTGTCCACCTTCAGCCTCATGCGCATGCTTCTGCATCCCGGTGAGGGCCCGCAGTACGATAACCAGGAACAACAGCCCACCGATGGAGGAGATAAGGCCACCCAGCCCCATTAGCCCCATGCCCAGCACCCGCTCGATGGAATCCAGCGCCTGCTCGCTGCCGGCCACCTTGCGCTGCACACCGTAACCGCCCGACCAGACCAGGCCGCCCACGTGCATCAATTGCCCCGTCGCGTAGAGAATGGGCTGCCAGATAACCAGTTTTGCGTGGCGCAGGGGATAGCCAAGCCGCGGCAACAGGGCATAGCACACCCCCATCATCGCCAGGGTCACGCCCACTATGGAGCCGTGGTAGTGGGCCGGAATCGTGACATTGCTGCCGGAGATGAGAAACCCGATCAGGCCACCGATGCCAAACAGGAACAGGGAACACTGCAGGGCGGAGCGGGCCTGCCACTCCCGCTGGTTCTCGCCGCCGTAGCGCAGCAGCGCCACCAGCACCGCCAGGGCCAGCGGCAGGGTGCCGAGGCTGCCACCCCAGCGCATCAGCCAGGTGAACAGCTGCACATGCTCCGGCGTGGTCAGTGGATAGGCCAGGTAGATAAGCGGTGACACGAATACGCAGGCCAGGCCGACAAACAGGATGACCAGCACCACTCGCGGGGTGATACCCAGGCGCAGGCCGGCCTCCCGCGACAGCCACAGCCAGCAAACCAGCATCAGCAGCGTGTAAGTGAACTGCAGCACGTGGCCGCCACCCCAGAACAGCAACTCGAAAAAGGACTGGCCCATCAGGTAATCCGGCATCTGCAGGTAGGACCAGGCAAAGCAGATCAGTGCCACTGCCGCGGACACCGCCGCGGCATTGAGGCCAAAGCGCAGCGCGCCCCGGGCACTCATCGCGGGCCCCACCGGCACCATGAAAATCATGCTGTTGACGACCAACAGGGCGAAGCCCAGGGCAAACAGCAGCAGCCCGGAGAAGAACAACGGATGCTGCAACACCGGCACGTAATTGCTCATCAGGGGCTGGGCGTCACGCACGAAGGGAGACAGGATGATGACCAGGGCCCCCAGGCAGGCGAGCACCAGGGCGGTCCAGGCCAGCCAGGCCCGGCCCGGGCGCTGGTTGAGACTCCACAGGATGCCGCCGAAGGACAGGCTCCAGACCAGCACCGACAGGTCTACGTGCACCACCAGCGCCGAGTGGAAAAAATCTATCCAGGGAATGTGCTCGGACAGGTAGGGCGTGCGCGACACCACCAGCAGCACCGAGAACACACCCGCGCCCAGCAGCGCCAGCACGCAGAGCCACAGCCAGCCCAGGGCCAGCTGGCGCCGGGCATCGCCCGGCACATCCAGGCTGTAGTTCTGTTCCGAAGTCATTCCAGCCTGAATCCGTCCTTGAAGCTGGCCACCAGTACCTGCGCGGGCTGCAATGCCACTTCCGCCTCCAGTTCCCAGGGGTAGCCGGCTACGGCCACATCGTCATTCATCCGCAGCAGCAGTCTATGGGTACCCGCGGGTATCGTGAAACGCCGGTAGATACTGGACACACCATCATCATGCAGGCCGGAAGCGGGCACGGTGTCGCGGTACAGGATATCGCCGTCCAGCACCAGTTCCAGTTGCAGGGGTGAGCGCTCTCGCGGACAGATCTGGGGACGCACGGCAGCGCCCGGCAGGGCCCGGTAGTCTGCGGCCACCACGTCGGTGCATTCCCCGATCACCTTGCCGGCGTGGCGCACCGCAATTTTAAGCTCGGCCATTTCCTCGGGCAGGTGCCGGTGCAGGGGCTGGTGGGTGATGTAGACAATTGGCAGGAAAAACAGGGCGTACAGCACTGCCTGGGCCAGGTATCGGCGGGCACTAGCCACTGCTGACATCCTCCAGGTCGATCAGTGCCGGCGCCTCGGCCAGTTCCCGCTGGAACTCGACCACTTCCCGCTGCAGGGCCCTGGTCCCCTGGGCCCCCAGCCAACGCAGGCGCACCCGCTCCCGCGGCACCCGGGTGCGCAGTACCGGCATGCGCTCCATGCTGAAGCGCTGGTCCACCCAGGTGTTGCCCAGCCGGTGAAAGCAATCTCCCTCGCAGCAGCCGCTGATCAACACACCCTCCGCCAGGTCCTGGCGCAGTACATAATCCACGAAGGCCGGCGGCACCAGGGCCGCGCAGGGCATGCTGATGGCAGCCACGGTGCTGGACTGGATGTCCGGCACCACGCTGCCGTGGTCGCAGCCATAGAGCATGATGCGCGGCTGGTCGGTGCTGAGTTTGGCCAGGCTCGCTTCAGTCCGGGCCAGCAGTTCCTTGATATGCAGTTCCGGAATACTGATGCCCGTGGTCAACTCATCCACGTGGCGAAAAGGCGACGAGGACGGGCAGGCCCCGGCACAGATGCCACAGCTGACACACAGGTCCGGGTCGACCACCGACTGCTTGTGGCCCTTCTTGAAATCGTGCTCCTTCATACTCACTGCTTCGTAGGGGCAGTCCGCCAGGCACCAGCCGCAGCCGTTGCAGTTATCCGGGTCCACCACGGCCACCGGCGTGCGTTTGGGTCGCCTGGAGGGCATCCAGGGCAGCAGGCACAGGACCGTGGACAGGCCCACCAGCAGCACCCAGGTGTTGCCCGGCCCCCAGCTGTTGATCAGCGGGTAGGGGTTGAGGAACACCCAATCCAGGCCCACCTCGGTAACCGCCATATCCAGGTTGGCCGGCGCCTGGCTGAGCGCGGGCCGCCACAGGGATACCGCCAGCATCGCCAGCAACGTGCCCGCCGCCAGCCCCCGGGCCGGGTTGCTGCGCGGCGCCGTCACCCGCTTGATATGGATGAACATGCCCAGCAACAGGGCCAGGGGGATGCCGATGTGCAGGAACACCAGCAGGGAGAAGAAGCGGTCGCTGAGGGTCGATTCGTTGAGAAACAGGCTGGCCATGGGGTCGACCATGATGGGCAGCGCGTCAAACCATTCAGCGGTCAGGATGGCGATGTACTGGGCCTGCTGGTCCCACACCAGCCAGTAGCCGCCAATGGCGGAGGCAAACAACAGCCACAGCAGCGGTATCCCCGACACCCAGCTGAACCAGCGCGGACCGCTGTAGCGGTCCATGGCAAATTCCCGCAGCACATGCAGGGTGACGCAGATACCCATCGCGGCCGAGGCGTAGCGGTGAAAACTACGCATCACCCCGCCGATGTACCACTGCCCGTGAGTGATCTGCTCGATAGAGCTGTAGGCGCCGGAAATACTGGTCTCGAAAAAAATAAACAGGTAAACGCCGGTGACCGCCACGATCCAGAAGTAGAAAAATGACAGCGCGCCCAGCTGGTACAGCGGATTCCACGCCGGGGTAAACGCCCGGGAAAACAGGCTGTCCAGCAGGTTGAATCCCCTCTTCAGCAAGGCCTTCATTGATCCGCCCGGATACTCTTGCGCCATTCTTTCAGCAGCACATAGCCGAACAGGATGGAAACGATGACCCCCACGATCGTGCCGATAAATACCGATATATCGATGCGATAACTGTCGGTTGCCGGGTCGTATACCGTACAGAACAGGCGTATGCGGTTGCCCAGGTAGGACAGCGAGGACTGCTCCTGCGGCTCCCCGAACACCAGCTGCTTGAGGGGCTCGATCAGCTGCGGTGTGGGAAAACGTATGCCGTATACCTGGCGGTAAACCCGGCCGTCGGCATCGATTACTGAAGCCTGGATGAGGTGGTCAAAGCCGCGCGGGGATGGGGTATAGATAAACCCCAGCTGGCTTGCCAGCGCATCTATCGCCGCCTCGTCCGCCGCCAGGAACTGCCAGCGGGAGTCGGTCACCCCGTTGCTCCTGGCAAACTCTGCCATGCGCCCGGGGCTGTCATTGGCGGTGTCGAACCCCACGGTTATGACTTCGAAACTGTCCTCGCCCAGGGCGCCCCGGGCCTTTTTCACCACCTCGTTCAGGTACTGGGTGGTACTGGGGCAGATATGGTGACAACTGGTGAAAATCAGGCTGACGACCAGCGGCCGACCGCGAAAGCTCTCCAGCGCGCGCGTCTCGCCGTCGCCAGCGGTGAGGGTGACGCCGGAAACCGTCCTGCCAATGGCCTCCTGGCTGTAGGCAAGCGCCTGCTCCCTGCTGAAATCAGCGGGAGCGGACTCCGAGATCGCGAAAGTGGCGCTCAGAAACAAGCAAAGGCCGGCGCAAGCCGGCCAGGACATCTGTTGCATTGGCACCTGCTCGATAGAATAAGGCCTAGCTGATTCCCCAGGTCTCGGCCAGGTACTTCCAGTTGATGAAGTAGTACAGGGCGAAACTGATAAAGAAAATCATCGCCAGCACCACGGTGCCGGGTATGGCAAAGGCGCTGCCGCCGTTGGCGTTGTACTCTTCCTCGGTAACGGGTGCGGCAATCCAGGGCACATCCATCTTCTGGTCACCCAGCTTGCGGCCAAACAGCAGTGAGCCGACGATGATGACACAGAATGCGGCACCGCCGATCACCGCCACGATCACCGACATGCCGTTGAGGGCCAGCATGGTATAGGCCGCCGCGGGAAACTCGTGGGTGATGCCGCCGGTACCCGCGAAACCGATATCCCAGTGGCGGCGCGGTACGCCCAGGGTGCCGGCACCCATCAGGAACAGCGACACGCCGGACATGCCCAGGCCGAACAGGTAGGGCTGCCAGCGGGCCAGGCCCTTGAAAATGATCTCACGCCGGAACAGCACCGGTACCAGCCAGTAGGTCAGCGCCATGAAGGCCAGGGTCGATCCCACTACCACCGTGGCGTGAAAGTGGCCCGGTACGTACAGGGTATTGTGAATCAGCAGGTTTATCTGCTCCGCCCCCATCACCACGCCGGTTATCCCGCCGAGGAAGCCGAAACCCACCAGCGAGATGAACATACCGGAGAAAGTCGGGTTGCCCCAGGGCGCCTTGCGCAGCCAGGTGAACAGGCCGGCACGGTGCCCCTTGGCCCGCTGGGCCGCCTCGATGGATCCCGGCACGGTGAGACCGTGTACCATGGATGCCATCACCGCCAGGTACATGGCGTAGCTGGTGTTGAACATCTTGAAGTTGGAGCTGACGCCGGGGTCGACCAGCAGGTGGTGGGCACTGGCGATCTGCAGGAACAGGATGTACATCAAAAAGGCGGTGCGGCTCACTTTTTCCGACAGCGGTCGGGCGCCGAACAGGATGGCCGCGATGGCGTACCAGACGGAGACATGGGCCGCGACATTGATCTGCTGGGAGGAGTGTCCGAAAGCCCACCAGATCAGGCGGTAGGCCAGGGCGTCTATCTCCCCGACGATACCCACGCTCCACAGGAAGGTCGGTATCAGGATGATGGCGCCGCTGACAATGGTGAACACCGCGATAATCGCCGCGGTCATCGCGCCGAAGGTCACCAGCGGCAGCGAGCCCTCGTAGGTCCTGTCATTCTTCGCGACAACGAGGGTGCCAAAAAACACGAAACAACCGATCAGGGCCCCCACCGCAAACAGGATGAGGCTCAGGTAGAACAGCGGGGGCGCCTCCATGGGGGCATAGGAGGTCATCATGACGCTGGCGTTGCCCTGCAGCACCACCACGTTGTTCATTATCGCCCCGACCACCATCAGCACAAAGCCCGCCCAGGCCCACCTGGGGGTGGCGATGCGACAGCCCAGCAGCACCGATGAGCAGAAATAGAGCACGGCAATCTCGAAAAAGATCATCCAGAAAATCAGTACATTGAGGCCGTGGGCGGTGAGCACCATGTAGAAATCCTCGGCGCCCAGCAGGTGCACCGCCTGCCAGCGGGTCAGGCCCACCAGCAGGCCAAAGATGCCGCCCACCAGCAGGAATACCACTGCGGCCACGGCATTGGCCTTGATCAGGTTTTCCGCGGGGCCGTGAAATGTCAGGCCGGTATCCGGGCAGGTCCGGAATACTTTATTCAGCATTTGCGTTGTATTGACCATGTCCGCTCCCCCTATTCCACGACCAGTATCTTGCCGATCATCAGGTGGTGACCGATGCCGCAGTATTCGTTGCAGATCACGGAATACTCCCCCGCCTCGGTGGGCGTCAGGCTGAACACGTGCTCATAGTTGGGCACGACCTGGATGTTGATATTGGCCGGCTGCAGGGAGAAGCCGTGTTGCCAGTCCAGGGACGACAGGTGAAACCGGTAGGTTTCGCCCTTCTTCAATTGCACAATGGGCCACCAGTCCCACAAGCGCCCCAGCATATAGACATCGCCACCCGCCGGGGGCGCGACCACCGGGTGATTGCGGGGCCCCTCGTTGCGCACCGTGAACTTGTCGACGAAAGCCTGGGTCGCCTGCTGGAAATCCGCCGGCGTGGTCTTGTAGGTCTCGGTGCCCAGGTTCTGTTTTCCCACCACGTGCCAGTAGGGCATCATGAAGGTCATCACCAGGCCCCAGACGAACACCAGCGAGATCCACAGCAACTCGGATTTGTGAATGGGCTCGTTCCACCAGAGCTTTTTGACGGGGGGTGACAGACTGGACATGGTTCAGGCCCTCCTCAGGTTATTCTTGTAGTGAATACTTACTTCACGGGTATGGTGACAATCTCCATGATGCCCCACACCAGGTACAACAGGGCGGGTGAGGCCACTCCGATGAATAAAAGCAGGAAGGGGTTGTCCAGCAGTTTTTGCATCATCGGCACAGGGCCGGATTCGCCGGGATCTTGCTCTGACATTATTATTCTCCTCACATGAACAGAACCGAAAGCACCGCCAGGCAGTGCACCACTCTTGTTTATGTTACTCCCTCTTATGGTGCAAATATTGATCCCTGTCAATAAACCGGGATACCCTAGCAAAAAACTTGGTTAATCAATCCCCCGACACAGGGGATGGCAAACAGCGTCCCTTCCCGGCCAGGAAGTTCGCCAGCGATTGGCAGGAATCGGGGGCAGCGCCCGCCCCGAGCAGGTCCAGCGCCGCCGCAAAGTCGGGACAGGCAGCGGCGACCTCCTCGCCGGGGGGCTGGTAGATGAACGCGCAGAGCTGGAGAGCGCGCCGCAGGCGGGACCCCGGGACGCATTGCCCGGTCGCTCCCGCCAGTTGTTGCAGCTCCGCCCAGGCGGCACCGCAGTCCACCTGCCAGTGGGCCTCCAGCTCCACCCGGCTGACCGGGATGCGTTCGTTGACCGTGTCAGACACCGGGTCCGCCGCCATCACCAGGGGGACAATACCAAAAAGCAGGAGCCTGATTTGCAACATGGTGTGGCGTTATCCCGAAGCGCGAGGCCAGGTAGTTTGATACAGATCAACTGTACCAGCACTGGCCGGCACTAGCATGACCTGCCATGATCATGGCGGTAATGCGCTCACTGGGCGGAATCAATAAGATGAATATGCCGGCTCGCTACCTGCTGCTCCTGCTGTACTTACTGGGTCAACTCGCCTGGCCAGGCCCTGCCCGCGGGGGGGAGCTGACCCTGGCTGATGTACGGCAGGTGTTTCCGACCGCGCAATCCATCTCCCCGCTCAACGGCAGGGCTCCGGCCTACATGGTCCGCGGTGCTGGTGGCCAGTTGGGATACGCCTTCAGCACCGAGGCTGTCGCGCCCATCTCCGCCTACTCCGGCAAACCCATCGACACCGTAGTGGGCCTCGGCGAGGACGGGCTTATCCGCGGGGTGCATATCCTGCACCACGAGGAGCCGATCCTGGTCATAGGCATATCCGATCGCGACCTGCAGGCCTTTATCGACCAGTTCGAGGGCAAGAAAAGCACCGACCGGATTCGGGTGGGAGCACGGGGACGGGAGGGCTACGTGGGCATCGACGGCATCACCGGCGCCACCATCACCACCATGGTACTGACCAGCTCGGTCAACAAGTCGGTGACCAGCGTCGCCCAGGCATACGGCATACCGCGCGGCGCGGCGCCGGCAATGCCCGGTATGGAAACCCCTGCCGCCGACGGTGACGCGACCGCGGAGGAGCCCGCCTGGATGCTGTTGTGGGAGGAGCGGGCTTTCGAACTCATCGTGGTCTCGCTGGCCCTGCTGCTGCTGATGTTTATCCTGTTTTTCCAGGACTGGCTGGTGAAACGCACCGTGCTGTTCCATCGCCTGCGGGTGGGCTACCTGCTGTTCACCGTGTTTTTCCTGGGCTTTTACTGCGCCGGCCAGCTGTCGGTCATCAACCTGCTGGCTTTCTTCCACAGCCTCACCAGCGGCTTCTCCTGGGACACCCTGCTTATCGAGCCGGTGATCTTCCTGCTCTGGGCCTTTGTGGCGGTGAGCATCCTGCTGTGGGGCCGGGGGGTGTACTGCGGCTGGCTGTGCCCCTTCGGCGCCGCCCAGGACCTGATCAGCAAGCTGGCCCAGCGCCTGGGTTTCGAGGGCTACCGGCTGCCGCAAATGGTGCACGAGCGCCTGTGGGCAATTAAGTACTTCATCCTGATCGCCCTGGTGGGGCTGTCCCTGGATTCCATGGTCAACGCCGCCCGGCTGGCCGAGGTGGAGCCCTTCAAGACCACCTTTGTTTTGCGCTTCATGCGCGAACCGGTGTTCGTGGCCTACGCGGTGGCAATGCTGGCGGTGTCGGCAATCAACAGCAAATTTTATTGCAAGTATGTCTGTCCCCTGGGGGCGGGGCTCAGCTTTATCACCCGCTTTCGCATCTTCGACTGGCTGCGGCGACGCCGGGAGTGCGGCAAACCCTGCCAGGCCTGTGCCCACCAGTGCCAGATCGCCGCGATCAAGCCCACCGGTGAGATTATCGACAACGAATGTCACTACTGTCTCGAATGCCAGGTGAATTACTGGGACGAGCAGCTGTGCCCGCCGCTGGTGGAGAAGCGCAAGAAACGCGAGACCAGGGAGCGCAAGCGCCAGGAGGTCATCGCCTCGGATACCTGAGCAGATTGCTTGGGTTTAGTTGACATGGGTCAAGGCACTTCGCGCAGATCGGCCTAAGCTGCGCTATGCTACATGCAACCGCAATGCCCGAGGAGGGAACAACAATGACAAAGCAACACACACATCGGGGGAAACTCTTGCCGATAGCCGCAGTCTTCGCCGGCCTGGCCCTGTCCGCCTCAGCCACCCTGGCCCAGGACAAGACCGACCACCCGGGCGTCACCCCCGGGGAAATGGCTTACAAGGGCGCGCCGGTACCCACCGAGAATGTGAAACGCGTGATCACCCCGGGGGCACCGGATATGACCCAGGCGGAGTACGACGTCGCCACCAAACTGTATTTCGAGCGCTGCGCCGGTTGCCACGGCGTATTGCGTAAGGGCGCCACCGGCAAGCCGCTGACACCCGATATCACCCAGGAGCGCGGCACCGAGTTCCTCAAGGTGCTGATCAACTACGGCAGCCCCGGCGGCATGCCCAACTGGGGCACCTCCGGTGACTTCACCGAGGAGCAGATCGATATCATGGCGCGCTTCCTGCAGCACGAGCCGCCCACGCCTCCGGAGTGGGGCATGAAGGAGATGAAGGAGACCTGGAAGGTCTATGTCCCCGAGGACAAGCGCCCCAAGACCAAGCAGAACAAGTACGACATCGACAACATATTTGCCGTTACCCTGCGCGATTCGGGCGAGGTGGCGCTGATCGATGGCGACAGCAAGGACATCATCGCGATTCTCAAGACCGGCTACGCGGTGCATATCTCCCGCTCCTCGGATTCCGGCCGCTACGTCTACACCATTGGCCGCGACGCCAAGGTGGATATGATAGACCTGTTCATGGACCCGCCCCAGATCGTGGCGACCATCAAGATCGGCCTGGAAGCGCGCTCGGTGGAAACCTCCAAGTACAAGGGCTACGAGGACAAGGTCGCCATCGCCGGCGCCTACTGGCCACCCCAGTATGTGCTGATGGACGGCGCCACCCTGGAGCCTACCAAGATCATGTCCACCCGCGGCATGACAGTGGATACCCAGGAATATCACCCGGAGCCACGTGTGGCGGCCATCGTGGCCTCCCACGAGTACCCCGAGTTCATCGTCAACGTGAAGGAAACCGGCAAGATCCTGCTGGTGAACTACAGCGACCTGGATGCCATCACCGTTACCACGCTGGAGGCCGCCCGCTTCCTGCATGACGGCGGCTGGGACTCCAGTCACCGCTACTTCATGACGGCGGCCAACCAGTCCAACATCATTGCAGTGGTGGACTCCAGGGACAGGGAGATCGAGGCACTGATCCCCGCTGAAAAGATCCCTCACCCCGGACGCGGCGCCAATATCGTGGACCCCGAGTTCGGCCCGGTGTGGGTAACTTCCGGCCTGGGTAACGAGAACATCAACTTCATCGGTACCGACCCCGAAGGTCATCCCGACAACGCCTGGAAAGTGGTACGGGTTCTGCCCTCCCAGGGCGGCGGCTCGCTGTTCGTCAAGACCCATCCCAAGTCCAGCAACCTGTGGGTGGATAACACCCTGCACCCCGATGCCAAGGTCAGCCAGTCTATCGCGGTCTACAATGTCAACGACCTCGACGCCGGCTATGAAGTCCTGCCAATCGCGGAGTGGGCGGATGTGGGTGAAGGCCCTGCCCGGGTAGTGCAGCCCGAGTACAACGCCGCCGGTGACGAGGTGTGGTTCTCGGTGTGGAACGGCAAGGACCAGACCTCAGCCATCGTGGTGGTCGATGACAAGACCCGCAAGCTGAAGAAGGTTATCAAGGACGAGCGCCTGATCACCCCCACTGGCAAGTTCAATGTCCACAACACCCGCAAGGATGTCTACTAAGAATATCGAGGGGACGTAAGGGAAACCGGCGCCACAAGCGCCGGTTTTTTTTGGTCGAATGAATTCGACCCTACACAAACTCTCCCTGTAGGGCCGAATTTATTCGGCCCTGGCGAGTGGAACTGGCGCTTCATTGGTCGAATGAATTCGACCCTACGGGGATCTTGGTAGCGTTCGATTCGCGAGGCCCTGGCCTGTAGGGCCGATTTCAATCGGCCCGGGATATGCGGAGGCTCGCGCGGCGGCAGGTCGCGAGAGCTGTGAAGCCCCCCGCTCTGGCGAGTGTGCCGGCGGCGAAAAGCCTACCAGTTCAGGGACAGCTTCATCGCCACGCTGCGCTCGGCGGCGTAGAGGTTCTCGGTGGAGGCGATGTATTTTTTGTCCGCCAGGTTCAGCAGGTCCAGGGTCAACTGGTAACGCTGGTCGCTGCCGAAGTCTATCCCGCCGGACAGGTTGATGGTCCCCCAGCCGGCCTTGTCATCGAGCACGTCGCGAGAGGTGCCCGGCTCCTTCAGGTCGGAGGAGGACTCCCCGCGCACATAGGCATCCACCCACAGGTTGGGAACCGACAGCAGCGCGCCCTGCCAGCGCAGGCCCACCCTGCCGCTGATATCCGGCACGGCGGTATCCCAGGTGGAAAATTCCTCGTATTCGATCTTGCGCTTCATCCAGGTGAGGCTGGTGTAGGGTTCCAGGCCCGCGGGCAGGCCGCCGTATACCAGGTACAGCTCGACGCCATGGCCCGCGGATTTGCCGACGTTCTGGTACAGGCGATCGCGGCTTCCGGGGCAGTTGTCCTCGGGGGTGCAGGGCAGGTGATTGATGTAATCCCTGGATTTCGAGTAGAACGCCGTGGTGTCCAGGGTCAGGTCATTGCTCTGCAGGCGCAGGCCCAGCTCATAGTTCATCGAGGTTTCCGGGTCCAGGCTGGCATCCGGGTTGACGAAGCTGGAACCGGCGTAAGCACCGGTGGCCAGCTGCGTCAGCGAGGGGTAGACGTAACCCTGGGAAACATTGGCGCGCAGGCGAACCGTCTCGCTGGCCGCCCACACCAGCCCCAGCGAGCCGATCAACTCATCGTCACTGTCCAGCTTGCCCGGCTCCAGGCTCTCGCGATTCGTTTCGTCCAGTTTGCCGTCCACATAGTACTGGCGCAGCCCCGCCGTCAGGGACAACTGGTCGTTGATTTCCCACTGGTCCAGCAGGAACAGGGCCCAGGTCTCGGTATTGGCCTTATCGCGTATCACCTCGATACCGGTAGGGGCGATGGGCGGCGTCCAGGAATCAGTGTCCACGTGACGGGTCTGGTCCACCTCATCATAGAGGTACTGCAGCCCGGCGATCAGGCGATGATTTCCCAGGGGCTGGAAGTCGAACTGGGCAAGCGCGCCATCGGTGTCCAGCTTGCCGTAATTATTGATGTCGCGGGCGTACCAGACCGTTTCCGTGTAGGTATAGAAGTGCCGGTCGTTCTGTTGCCGGTAGGCATTGGCCGAAAAGCTCTGCAGCCAGCTGTTGTCCACCTCCCACCGGTAAAAGAGGCCGTGCTTGTCGCGGTCGCGCTGCGGCGACTCAACGTAGAAATCCGTCAGCGGATAGGTGGTTTTGACTTCTTCCTCCACGTACACATTGCTGCTGGATTTGTATTTTTCGTAAGTATACTCCAGCCGCTGGGCCCCGAAATCGCGCCCCGCGTAAAGATAGAGACCGTCGTTGTCGTAGGAGGTGTTGTCCATGCTGCCCGCGGGCGTAGAGCGGTCATCGTGGTCGCTTTTGGTGCCGGCGAGGCGGTATTCGAAGCCGTCGATGTTGCCATAGAGACTGGCGAAGCCATTGTAGCCGTCGGTGGCGCTATCGTAACCGCCTTCGAGGGTGGCCTGCAGGGGCTCGGTACCGCCCTTGCGGGTAATGAAGTTCACGACCCCGCTGAGGGCGCGCGAGCCGTACAGCACCGAGCCGGAGCCGCGCAGCACCTCCACCCGCTCCACCATGGCCGGCTGCAGGGTGAGGGGCGTACCCACTTCGTAGTGATCGGTGATCTCCTGGCTGTTGACCAGGATGGCGGTGCGCCGGGATTCCTCCCCGCGAATACGGATGCGACCCAGGCCGGGCTGGCCAGAATCGGTGACCTGCACGCCGGGGATATCCCGCATCAATTCGGCCAGGCTGGGCACGGTGGCGCGGGCCAGCTCCTGCTCGTTGATAACGCTCAGTGAGGCGGGGCTATCAAACAGCCGCTCGCGGCTGCGACTGGCCGTGACCACTATCTCTTCCAGCTCACTGGCTGACTCGAAGCTGCCCTCGGCAGCCGCGGCTACGGTCGGGGCGAGGGCAGCGCAAACCGCCACTGCCAGGGGCAACCGGTGAAAGGTTCGACGGATCATGCTGAGGCACCTGATTTTTGCCGGTCATTGTATAGTAAAGCCGCGCTCGTATCTTGATCTGGGACAGCCTGCCGGCTCCGGGCAATGGAGTAGTGAACGCTTGAGTCTATCGAGGCTACTTGCTAACGTGCCGGCCTAATATAAGAATCGGAGTGAACCCATGAAGCTATATCCCGCTATCGCGATAGCACTGGCAGCCCTGCTACTGCAGGCCTGTGACAACAACAGCTCCAACGCCACCGCACAGGTGCCGCCGGTGGCAGCGCAACTGCAGGCCGGCGCCGCCAGTCGCAGCATGTTGCCCACCGTCAACGGCGGCCGCGATTACCTGGCAGACGCGCCGGGCTGGCTGGCGCCGCAGGGCGTGGACCCGGATGACCCCGGGGTATTCATTCCCGCCTGGGACCAGGGCGAGGTGGACGTGGGCAACGGCAATTCCGACTCCGCCTGGGTGCACGATGACCTGAGGATCAGCGTGCTGGCCCTGGCGCGAGGCGAGGAGCAGGCCATCCTGGCCATGGCCGATGCCTACTCCTTCTTCAGTGGCGACATCGAAGCCATCACCGAGCGCATCCGCAGCCGCCTGCCCCCTGACTGGCAGGCCGCGCCGGTACTGGTTTCCGCCACCCACAACCACCACGGGCCCGACACGGCCTTCAGCATCAACAGCGAGTGGTTTTCCCTGCTGGCGGACGAGATGGCGTTTGCCGCCGAGGACGCGGTCTCCGCCCTGCAGCCCGCGACCATGGCCACCGCCACGGGCGAGCATGGCTACGGCGTCAGCGACCAGCGCGACCCCATCATCCGCGACACCCGGCTCAAGGTCATCACCGTGGATGCCGTCGCGGACGGCACGGCCATCGCCACCATGGTTCAGTGGACCAGCCACCCCGAATCCACCCTGGGCTTTGAGCCTCCGGCGGAGGCCGCCGGGCTGGAGGACGCCTGTGCAGCCAAGGGTTGGAGCGGCAATGATTGTACTGCCGAGGGCCGCTACCTGACCGCCGATTACCCGGGGGTGCTGCGCGAGCGGCTGGGGCAGTCCCGCGGCGGCGAGGTGCTGTATTTCAACGGTCCGCTGGGCAACCAGGTGGGCCCGGGAGCGGCGCCCACCTGGGTAGTGGACGAGGACCACCCCGTGGGCGACGGGCTCAGTGTCCCGCCGGGGGCCGTGCCGCTTTCCAGCTGTGACCGCAGCGATCCCTACCTGTGCCGCAGCTTCGCCAAGACCGAATCCATTGGGGTGGAACTGGCCAATGCCGTCTCCGCGCTGGCGGCGCGCGCCCAGCCCATCGAGGTAGAGCAACTGACGGTGCACGTGGAGCCGTTTTTTACCCGGCTGACCAATATCGGTTTTCGCCTGCTGATCGCCGAGGGTGACATCGGCTGGCAACCCACCGATCTGTACAACTGCCAGGGCCTGCCGCTGTCGGCGGACAACTGTGTCTCCACGGGACAGGAGCTGGTAGACGACCCCTGGATCACCCCTGTGCTGGGCAGCCAGATAACCCGTGGCGACGTGCTGCGCACCCAGTTGGCCCACCTGGACCTGGGCGATGTCGGCATCCTGTGGATGCCGGGTGAGCTGCCGCCGGAACTGGTGCACGGCCTGCCCGAGGATTTCAATACCGCGCCCCCGGAGAAGTACTACGAGCAACCCCACCTGCACGCCGTGGGTGCCGATTACAAGTTGCCCGGCTACCTGCTGGCGCTGGTGGAAGAGTCCACCACACTCACAGTCGGCCTGGGTGGCGACCAGGTGGGCTACTACGTACCGGTTGACGAATACCGGCTGGCCTGCCTGGACCTGGTGCTGCCCGGAGGCGCCAGTTGTGCCGACCTGGCCGCGCGGGGTGTCATTGAGGACCCCACCTGGATCGGGGGACGCACCTGCAAGAATATCACCGATGATCCCGCCGCCCTCACGTCACTGGGCGCCGATGCCGATGCCGTGGCAGCCATTTGCCGCTACGGCCAGGGCCTGGGCCGCGAGCTGGGCGAACCGGAGGATCACTACGAGGAGACCAACGCCGCCGGCTGGGATTTGATAGATGACCTGTGGGCGGCGGCGCAGCGGATGTTCGGGCAGTAGTGCCGGTTCGGTTGATCTATGAACGACAACGATAAAGTACCCTATGCATCGGTAAGGCCGGTGCAGAGCCTGGACCTGCTGTCCCAACGGGAGATGGCCAGCCTCGCCGCGGCGGGGGCGGAGATTCACGAGCTGTTCCGCCGCTGTGCCCTGGCGGTGATGAACACCGGGGCTGACGTGGACGACGCGCGGGAGCTCTACGACCAGTACCAGGACTTCGAGGTGAAAGTAGTCCCCGAGTCCCGGGGCCTGAAACTGCAGCTTTACAACTGCCCGGCCCAGGCTTTCGTCGACGGCAAGATGATCGAGGGGATTCGCGCCCACTTGTTTTCGGCCCTGCGCGACATCATTTTCACCTACCACAAACTGGTGGAGCAGCAGCACTTCGACCTCGACAGTCCGGAGGGAATAACCGACACCGTATTCCGGATACTGCGCAACGGCGGTATCGTCAACAGCAATCTCCCGCCCAGACTGGTGGTGTGCTGGGGTGGACACTCGATCTCCCGCCAGGAATACGACTTCACCAAGGACGTGGGCTACCAGTTGGGCTTGCGGGGCTTCGATATCGCCACCGGCTGCGGCGGCGGCGCCATGAAGGGCCCGATGAAAGGGGCTACCATCGGTCACGGCAAGCAGCTCAACAAGAAAAGCCGCTTTGTCGGGATCTCGGAGCCCGGGATTATCGCCGCGGAATCACCCAACCCGCTGGTCAACGAACTGGTCATACTTCCGGATATCGAGAAACGCCTGGAGGCCTTTGTGCGCCTCGCGCACGGTGTGGTGGTATTTCCCGGGGGTGCCGGCACGGCAGAGGAGATTTTCTACCTGCTGGGGATCAAGATGCACCCGGACAACAGCGACCTGCCGCTGCCGCTGATCCTCACGGCCCCCGAATCCAGCGCCAGCTATTTCGAACAAATCGACGGCTTCCTGCGCGACACCCTGGGAGACGACGTGGCCAGGCACTACGAAATTCTCTGCGGCGACCCGGTCGCTGTGGCCAGGTTGCTTAAGAAACGCATCAAGAAGGTTCGCGAATTCCGCATGGATAAGCGCGAGTCCTTCAGCTACAACTGGGGCCTGGCCATACCCGACGACCTGCAGCACCCTTTCGAACCGACCCACGAAAACATGGCGGCGCTGCAACTGCATCGCCGCCAGCCGGTACACCAGCTGGCGGCGCAATTGCGCAGGGCTTTTTCCGGTATCGTGGCGGGCAATATCAAGGACTTTGGTGTGCGCGCCGTCGAGGAGCGGGGCCCCTACCGCTTGCGGGGTGACCCGGACGTGATCGACAGCCTGGGCGCCCTGCTGCAGGCCTTTGTCGAGCAGGGTCGCATGAAGCTGGATGCCAGCAAATACGTGCCCTGTTTTACCCTGGCGTCATAGGCCGCCCACTCAAAAACGCTCGCAGGCCCCGTAGGCCTCCAAACGACTTTTCAGCTTGCGCAGGTCGCGCTTGAAAACCTGCTCGAGTAGCCAGGCGATGAGTTTACCGGTAAAGGGTATCCAGCAATCAAAGCGGATTGCCCAGCGCACCCTGCTCCTGCCCTGCCCGTCCTCGGTCACGAAGATATCGCCCTGGTGCGTTCGAAAGGGCGCGCCACTGCGCAACTGGTATGCGTAGTGCCTGCCCTCGTCCCAGGCCGTCACCTCCTCCAGAAGCCGCATTCCCGGGGCCGCCAACTCACGCACGCAGCCAATGCCGTCGGGATCTTTCCCACCGGGACGCAGAACCTTGCAGCTGAACGTCGACCAGTTACCGATGTTCGCGTGATCGGCAAGTTGCGTCCAGACTTCGCTGGCGGGGGCATTTATTTCGATTTCATTCTCCACGTAGGCCTGGGCTGGCCTGAAGCCCACCATCGACCAGAAGCGCTTGTTTACCGTGAGCATCTCCACGCTGAAGCCGTGGCGGTCATTCACATACATCACCTTGCCCAGCCCCAGGTCTACCACCTTACCATTGGGCCGCATCCCTTCCCGGGTGGCCTGTGCGAACGCCCTGTCGAAGTCATCCCGGTCGCGAAAACCAAAGGCTATATTCATGAAGCCCTGGTCCTTGATCGAGTAGCCCTGCGGCCATGGACGGGGCTTTGGCGTTCTGTATTCAACCAACTCGAGCAGGAAGTTCGCACTGCGCAACACCAGCGACGAGGCTTTCACCCCTTTCAGCCCCCACATCGCCTCGTCCCGCGCAGTGTGCAACCGGAACTCTTCCACCACCTGCAAACCCATGGCATCCACGAAGGCATCGCGCGCCTCCTCCAGGTGGGGCACGGAGGCCCGCAGGGTGCGAACCGCGGCGGGCACCTCTGGCCGGCATACGCGGGTATCGGCGCCCTCGATAAGCGTGAGCGGGTCGCGCTCGTATATCTCCACCAGATTACCTTCGGGGTCCGCGACGCAGGCCCGGCGGTCTCCAGCCTTGCCAAAAGTCCTGGGTGCTTGATGCGAAGAATAAGCCGCCACATTGCGCAGTACCTGGTCGAAATCCGTGACCGCGATACCGAGCATGTTGTAGCCAATATCACAGGGGCGCCAACCCTCGTGCCTGAGCCGGGAGTGCGGCTTCCAGAACTGGAAAAATTCCAGCTGGAAGTAGTCCTGCCGGTCGATCAGCCAGCTGCACTTTTCCCAGGCACCAGGTATGCCCTGCACCGTAGAGGTAGCAGGTGGGAAAAACACTATCTTGCCCGCTTTCACCAGGCCGAAGACCTTGGCGTACCATTCCCGCAACCCCGGGCCATTCAGGGCGGAGAAGGCCACCTGGCATATGTGCCTCTCACTGCTCATCTGCATGCAATTACCTGACGTTTGCAATCGTTGGTCACTGTAACAGACTGGTGGTCAGCAGGGCTGATAACACAATCCCGATTGCGCCCCGGTCTCCCGGCTTCTGCCCGGAGTCCAGTTGGACACAATTATAGTGGATGGCGCCGCAACCCGTTGGATATTTGCGCCAGATGTTCCTGAAAACAAGACCGCTGTTGCCGCGCGGAGGGCGCGGCAAGCCCGGTCGGTGACTCCGGGCAGGGGCGGGCAGTGCCCACCCCAACCGGGGCTAGTCGTCGATGCTGCTGACCTGCTCTATGGTTACCGTGCCGGTGCCGTACAAGGGCGCCAGGTAAGCGCTGACCTCAACGGCATTCTGGGTAAAGGCGAATTCATTCAGCGGCAGGGAATTGCACTCATAGCTCTCGTGCACGCTGCGCCGGGAGTAATAATTGCCCTTCTCGTTCAGTGCCCGGTCCAGTCGCTGCACGTCATCAGCCACTATCGACATGCAGACGGTTTGCGCGCTCCGGTCGCCCTGGTAACGGGCCGAGTTGCCCGCTTCACCCGCCGCGGTCCAGGCGGAACCGACAGCCAGTGTCACCGCGACCCCGCCTGCAGCCAACATGCTCCGGGTTTTCATAACGAACTCTCCTTACTGGGAATACCCAGTTACGCTAGCATCCCCACTGTCGTTACTGCGCAGGGGAACTGACACATAAAGCCTAGCTCTGGCAGCGGGCAGCGCCTGATTGCAAGATGATCCGTCGCTGATTTATTTATGATTCCCGCCGGGTCAACCGTTGCGTATCAACAGAACCACGACGAGCCCGGCGGCTGCCGCTCACGCTTGCCAGGATCCTGTGTAAAAGGAGGGGGTACAGGGGGCGCGGGAGCATCGGCATGGCCCTGGTTGTGCAGGCAGTAACCGATGCGCGGCACGGTTTCGAGCAAGCCGTTATCTCGCAGCTGTTTGCGCAGCAGGTAAATACAACGAGTCAGGCACTCGTCGGTAGCGTAGCGCCCGTTCCACGCTTCCCTCATGAGGGTTTCGCGACTGACCACTTCACCGCGGTTGCGCACCAGGCACAACAGCACATTGCGAACCTGGGGTTGCATGCGTTCCGGTTTGCCGGCAACCCTGACCTCATATGCTTCGGGGAAAAAATCTACCGTGCCGATACGGAAACGGACCATACTGCCACTCCCAGGCTGCATCCAGAATCACCGCCCAACTATAGCAGGTCGGCGGCCCGTCCAACGCTCCACCCGAGGCTTCCCGACACTCCCCCGAATCCGCCCCCTGCATTGGCAAGCTATTGTATTCAATATACTTTTCCTGCAGCTCCCGGCAGGCGTGATCCGCAGCATAAACAAGATTATTTTCTGCTATCGGCATGCGCTCTTAGACCGGCCCGCTATTATGATCCGCCGCGCCCTGAGCGAGTGCCCGGCTGGAAGAGCTGCTTGCAAAAAGCGACGTTATGGTCGACTCTTAGCAACCCACTCGCGGGTCTGTAACCGGCCCTCGAGCTCTCTCATCCACACCAGCAGGAATCAAGTCATGCAGATAAAAATCAGCTCCCTGGTAATCGTTACCCTTTTGGCCCTCACCAGCCTCTTCGCCCGGGCCGATGAGTATGCGGAGGCCAAAGCGGTCTTCGAAAACGCCGGCGAAAGCGGCGCGTTCTTCAGCAACAGCTACGGCTACGCACTGTTCCCCACCATTGGCAAGGCGGGCATTGGCATTGGCGGCGCCCACGGCTCCGGCCGGGTGTATGTGGGCGGCAAGCATGTCGGCAACACCACCATGAACCAGCTGTCCATTGGCCTGCAACTGGGTGGCCAGGCCTACAGCCAGATCATTTTCTTCCAGGACCAACGCGCTTTCGATGACTTCAGCTCGGGCAACTTCGAGTTCAGCGCTCAGGCCACCGCCGTGGCGATAACAGCGGCGGCCAGCGCCCAGAGTTCTACCGGCGGCGGCAGCTCCGCTGGAGCCAGCGGCGGCATGAATGACGCTTCGACGGTTTCCGCGGGCTACGACAAGGGCATGGCCGTTTTTACGGTAGCCAAGGGTGGCCTGATGTACGAGGCGGCGTTGGCCGGCCAGAAATACAGCTACGAATCACTCTAGGCAATCACGGCAACAGGAACAGCTATACATGACTATCCAGCAGCTAGACCGACTAACCGTGCTCGGCGCCGGGGTGCTGGGGGGCCAGATCGCCTGGCACAGCGCCTTCAAGGGCAAGCAGGTGATGGTCTACGACCTCTATGAAAAGGGCCTGGCGCAGTGTCGCACCGACCAGCAGCGTTATGCGGAGATATACCTGGCCGAGCTGGGCGCCAGCGCTGCCGACCTGGAAGCAACCCGGAGCCGGCTCAGCTTCACCACCGACATGGCCGCTGCCGCGGCGCAGGCCGACCTGGTTATCGAGGCCGTACCCGAGGCCCCGGAAATCAAGATCGCAACCTATGGAGAGTTGGCAAAACACCTCCCGGCGCACAGCCTGATCGCCACCAACTCGTCCACGCTGCTGCCCAGCCAGTTCGCGGCCGCCACTGGCAGGCCCGAAAAGTACTGCGCCCTGCATTTTGCCAACCTGATCTGGCAGATGAATGTCGCCGAGGTGATGGCGCATGCGGAAACTGCCCGGGACACGCTCACAGCGGTCACGCGCTTTGCCATAGAGATAGGCATGGTACCCATCCCGGTGCGCAAGGAGCAGAACGGCTATGTGCTCAACAGCTGGTTGGTTGCACTGCTACAGGCCAGCCTTTCACTGGTAGTGAACGGGGTGTCAACGCCCCAGGACGTCGATCGCACTTTCATGATCACCAACCGCTGTGCAGTCGGACCCTGTGGCATTGCAGACGTGGTCGGCATGACCACCGCCTACAATATCTCCAGCTACTGGGGCGCGGTCAACAACGACGAGCAGTTGCTGAAGAATGCCGCCTATATCAAGGCGCATTACCTGGACAGGGGCAAGCTGGGGCTGCAGACCGGAGCAGGGTTTTACCAATACCCGGACCCTGAATATGCCCAGGCAGGCTTCCTCGACATACCCGATCCAGGCCGGGCGGAGGAAATCGCCAGCCTGGCATTTCCGACGTAAACAAAGCGGCGGCCGCCGCCCGGGCAGCCGCCGTACTACCTATTTTTCCGCCTTTCTGGGCAACGTTATTTTCAGCTTGCCGTTCTTGTACAGCCTGGCGCTGCATTTTTCCGCCTCCACCGCGCAGGGCAAGGGCAGGCACTGATAGAAATAGGCGCTGCGGGATTGGGTCTGCCTGCTGCCCGGAGCGGAGGTAATGTCAGTGTCCGTGTGTGCGCCGAATACCCGCAATTCAGCGCCGCCCACTTCTATCTCGATCTCCCTGGGGGAGAACCCCTGCAGGCTGCCCTCGACCACAATATTTTTTTTCTGCTCCTTGAGCTCCAGTTCCAGGGGGCTGAGCACCTGCATCTGGGCTTCCAGCCAGTCGCTGGTGGAATCGCCCCCCTCCGGATCCCGCTGCTGGAAAATATGGTAGGCCCGTTCGCGGACGCGTTCCTGGGCCTGCTCGAAGGCTTTGCTGAGCTTATGCACGATCTGCAGGGATACCGGTTCCTGCGGCGGTTCTTTACTGGTGGCCATCGCGTATCTCCTTCCTCAAACAGCCCTGACGGGGCCTGGCTGGCAATGGCGTATCATCGATCCGGCCCGGGTTCGCTGTCCTTGCGTCAGGTCAAGCGAACCGCAATCAGCGAGACAGCGGTCGGGAAAAGAGGTTCCCGGGGGGCGAATGCCCCCGGGGAGTGCGGGGAATCGAGTTCCGCCTAGCTTGCCGGCGACGCCTTGGGGGCGGCTTTCTTCCGGGGCGCTGACTTGCGCTTGGCAGCGGCTTTTTTGGCCGGCGCTTTTTTCTTGGCCGCTGCCTTTTTCCTGGCGGCCGGCTTGATGCCCAGGGCCTTTTCCACCGCGGCCTTTTGCTTGGTCACAGCTTTCCTGGTTGCGGTTTGCTGCTTCTTGACGGCCTTCTTGGCCGCCGCGGTTTCCTTGTCGACCACTTTTTTGGCCGCCGCGCTCTGCTTGTTCACGGCTTTCTTGGCATCCGCTACCAGCTTCTTCCAGACTTTGATATTAGCGTCCGTGCGCTTTTTGACGATCTTTTGCGCCTGGGCGTTGGTCTTGCTGGCCATCTTCTGCAGGATCTGGACATCCTTCTTCGCCTGGTCCACGACCTTCTTCAGTTCCTTGACGATATCGGAGCGACCACCACTGACCTTGCGCAAATCTTCGAGCAGACCCTTGAGCATGTCGGCCTGGCGCTTGGCGATATCGATATAGCCCTCGACGATCGCACGATTGGCATCGGCGATAGCCTGTACGTTCTTGCTGGTGCCCTCCAGCACATCATCCAGCTTGTAATTGCCGATCTTCAGATCCTCCAGGTACTTACCCAGATCCAGTCCGCTGGACTTCTTGCCGGCCGACGCCTTCTTTCTTGCCGGGCTCTTGCGAGCCGTCTTGGGTTTTGCAGCTTTCTTTGCTTTTGCTGTAGCCATTGTGAATCTCCCTGATTCTTTACTTAAAGAGCATGCCCATCACTCGAACACCAACCACTACCGACCATCCTGATTATGTGCAAGTCCGGGTACTCTTACATTGACGCAGGACAAATGCCCGACAACAAAACTGCGAGCTATCTGTATACCCTTGCCATGAGACCACGAAAGTCCCCGTGACGGGCATTATTCTATAATTGCCCGCAGTGTGCCATGGGTATTTCGACCGCCAGCGGGGCGGGACAACAGCGCCTCGGGTACCGGCCAGTCTTGATCAGCCGCCCCGATCGTACTAATCTCGTGTGCTCGCCGGACCGCAACCCAGCGAGCCCAAACCTCTCTCACCGCAGGAGTCCAAACATGCCAGTTCGCTTCAAGATCGCTCTACTAGCCCTGCCCGTGGTACTGGCAGGTTGCACCTCAAGCACCCAGTTCCGGCAGCAGATGGAGCCTGTGGCCGTGGCGGAAGCGCAGCGTCGCGGATCTTTCGAGATGGACTGCCCGGCTGCGACAGCCACGCTGCTCTCCAGCGAAACGCTGCAGCCGGAAGTACGCACCTTCATCTACACCGGCCCCGAGCGGGCAGTCTATAACGTGGGTGTCTCCGGATGTGGCAAGCGCACGACCTACGTGGTGATATGCCCTGACAACGGCGATAACGCCTGCTTCGATGGCGGCTCCCGCACCGAGGTGCAGGAGGACTAACCCGGGCTATCGCTGGCGGCAGATCGCAGCTCGCGGTAGCTCGCCCGGATCAGCTTGCCCAGTTCCCCGATGCCGGGCAGATGGGTGGGACAACTGACCAGCGCGAAGCACAGCTTGTTGGCGTGGCTGACCACGGTGATATTCAAACCCATGCCGTCGGTGACAATAGACAGGGGGTAAAGGGCTTCCAGCTCGGCCCCCTCCAGGTACAGCTTTTGTCGCGAGCCCGGTACGTTGGAAAAAATAGCATTGGTAGACGGCGGCACCCGCTCGGTGTTGCCGGTTACCGTGAGCAGTATCACCGGCGCCATGATCAGGGCGTAGAAGTCCTCCGCCGCCGTCACTGACACCTTACCCAGTTCTGCCTTGGCCTGGCGGGTCACCTTTATCACCCGCTGCAGGCGCCGCAGGGGATTCCCCTCGTTGGTGAAAAAGGGGGCGGATATATAGGTGATCTTGTTACTGCCACTGTCGTCCCCGGTTTTCAGGGACACCGGCATGCCGGCTACCAGTGAACTGCGCGGCAGGGCCCGCTGACCCTGGAGATACACCCTCAAGGCGCCGCCACAGACCGATACCAGCACATCGTTTATGGTGCCCCCGGAATCCCGGGCCAGTTTCCTGACACCGCTCAGGGGCAGGTCACAGGTAGCAATGGAGCGGCAGGAATCCAGCTCCCTGTTCAGTATCGAGCGCGGCGCCGTATGTGGGAGGCGCATGACATCTTCCTTGCCGCGCAGCGCATCCGCGCCCATATGGGCCAGCAGGCGCGACAATTCGGGTATCGCCTTGTACTGCTTCTGCAGCCCCTTGCCCAGGTCGCCCAGGGTTTCAAACAGCGAGTGATGGGCGCTGTGCCTGTCGATGACAGGCCGCTGTTCGTCGAAGTCTAGTTTGTGCGCCGGCGACGGCGCCAGCAATGTCTGTATCATCTTCATCGCCGCCACGCCATCAGCCAGGGCGTGGTGCAGCTTGCAATACAGCGCAAACTTGCCCTCGGGCAGTCCCTCGATGACATGCAACTCCCACAGCGGACGGGACCAATCCAGGGGGCGCTCATGGGCGCGGGTGACCAGCTGCAGCAAATCAGCCATTCGGCCAGTGCCGGGGCCCGGCAGGGCGTAGTGGAATACATGCCGCTCCGGCAGGTAGTCATCGGCGGGCACCCAGCCCGCGTCCGAGAGGTTCCTGGGGTTGCTCAACTTTTTGTTGAAGACCGGCCACAACTCATTGAGCCTGCCGCACTTATGCGCCAGCTGCCGCAGGTAGTTCGCATTGGCGCCGGCGGGGGGCTTGAAAATCATCAGTCCCGCCACATGAAACGGGCAGTGCGGCGACTCCATCCTCAGGAAACTGGCGTCCTGTGAAGTAAGCTTTTCCATAAGAGCCCCCGGCTGGTTTTCAGACCCGTGACCCTAGCGCGGGTGCCGTGCGGGCGCCAGCGACTGGATCAATGTTTCAGCCTGGGGGCGGAGAAAACTTTCGCCCGGGCGGTCAGCTTATGGCCGCGATAGCCTCACCCAGCTCCAGCAGGCGCTTCGCCTCCTCCACGTGGAGGTTTTCCACCAGCCGCCCGTTCAGCACTACCACACCCTTGCCCTCGGCCTGGGCCTGCTCGAAACATTCGATAATCGCCCTGGCCTGGGCCAGTTCGGTCTCGTCGGGCGCAAAGGCCGCGTTGGCGGCGGCTATCTGCCGGGGATGGATCAGGCTCTTGCCGTCAAAGCCCAGGTCCCGGCCCTGCTCACAGGCGGCCTGCAGTCCCGCATCGTCCTCCAGGTCCAGGTGCACGCCGTCTATTACCTCCAGGCCATGGGCGCGGGCGGCGTAGACGCTGAGGTTGAGCGCGGCCATAAAACCAAGTCGATCCGCGGTGTGCCTGACCCGGGTGTCCTTGGACAAATCGGACGTGCCCATCACGATGCCCTTCAGGCGGGGGTGGGCGGCGGTCACTTCACCTATATTGAGAATACACAGAGGCGTCTCGATCATGATCCAGAAGTCGACACTCTCGGGACAACCGGCCGCCTCGAAAGCACCAATCGCCTCCTGGACATCAGCGGCGGTGGACACCTTGGGAATCAGCACCGCGTGCGGCGGCGTGCCCGCCGCCGCGATGGCGGCCACGTCATCCAGGCCCCAGGGAGTAGCAAGGGCATTGATGCGTACCAGTAATTCGCGGTGCCCGTACCCACCCTCGGCCAGCGCCGCCACGATCTGCTCCCGGGCCAGCGCCTTCGCATCGGGTGCCACGGCGTCCTCGAGGTCGAGAATAAGGCCGTCGGCTGGCAGCGACCTCGCCTTGTCGAGGGCCCGCGGGTTGGATCCGGGCATATAAAGCAGGGAACGACGCGGCTGGATGGCCATATGGGAACTCCTGTGACTTGTTGGACGAATGTGGCGTGCGCCAGGAAGACTGGCAGCATACAGAAAGCGCTGCGCGGCAGGCAAGACCACTTGACACCCCAGAGCCCCCAACTGCGGCCGGTGGGCGCCAGCTAGCGCTCCCGGATCACTCCGGGGAGGGCAAAATCCTGTGCGAAATTTCACGGCGCATTTGCTCAATAGTTACTATTTTCTGCGCCCCAAAAGCCCCATAGTGCCGCCCACTGACCGGACAAGGTCGTCCGGCGGAATTTCAATAGATTGAAGAGGTAATGGACATGAAAAAGGTAATTGCACTGGTAGCCAGCGCCCTGCTGGCAGCTCCCGTGGTCGCCTATGACATCGGCCCGGAAAAAGGCGACAAAAGCTTCACCATTTCTGCCAGCGGCAACAGTGACCAGGACTTCGACGTCAACACTTACGGTGTCAACGCCGAGCTGGGCTACTTTATGACCGACAACTGGCAGGCCGGTGTACGCCAAAGTGCCAACGGCGCATCCGGCAGCGAGGTCAGCGACAGCTGGCTGGGCTCAACCCGCGGCTTTATCGACTACAACTTCAGTTCTGGTCTGACCGGCAACCGCACCTATATTCCCTATATCGGCGCCAACCTGGGCTACGTCTACGGTGAGCTGGTCGAGAATACAGGCCAGGCCGGTGTGGAACTGGGCATGAAGATGTATGTCCTGCAGAAGACCTACATTAACTTTGGTGCCGAGTATTCGTGGCTGTTCGACGACAGCAGCGACTTCGACAACAAGACCAACGATGGTTTCTTCTCCTACACCATCGGCGTGGGCTTCAACTGGTAAGCTGATACACCTGCCCCACCCCCGGGTGGCGGCAACTCGCAGTGAGGAAAACCCGGCCACAGTGCCGGGTTTTGCTTTTTACGGGTTGCCGTTGTGGCCCGGTACGGCCGGCATCCGTCCAGGTTTGGCACCCTTCGCCCTGTCCGCCCCCCGGTATCGGCTGCGCCCGCGGTTGTATGCCCCCTCCCCGAGCGATAAAATACCCTGCTCAATTCGAGAGAATGCTCGAATCCATCATGTCCTGCATACTCCAGCCTCGCAGGGCCAGGCTGATTCGGCACGAGCCCCATTTTTCTACACAAAGGCAGGATGCATCATGAGCGACGTCTCCCCAACAGGCGAGCAACTACTTGAGCAGGCAGGATCAGTGCTCAAGGATACCCAGGCACTCATAGACAAGGCGCTGAGCGCACTCAAGGCGAAAACCGTGGTGGAGGGCAAGCTCTCCAATGCCAGGCTGGACGACTACCAGCTGGTCTCCTACGAACTGTCCCTGTGCTGGGCGGAATGTTGCGCGGCCCGTTTCATGCTGGATCACGCTGTGGAATGCCGGGACGAGTTCACCAGTCGCCTGTGCGCCCTGTTCTGTGCCGAGGCCGTCACCACCAGCTGTGCGCGCCTGCGCGCCCGCAGCGCCGATTTTGAACTGGCCGATGGCGCTATCGCCGCCGTCCTCGACGGGGAAGTCGCCCGGCATTTCCTGCCCGCCCAGCTCGCGGCGGCCAATATCGCCGCCATAGGCGCAGAGGTGATGGAGCGCGGTGCCAACCTCGGCCCCGACGCCCTGGAAGAGCGCTACACCATGATGCGTGACAGCTTCCACCGCTTCGCCGATGAGGTCGTTATGCCGCTGGCGGAGGCGGTGCACAGGGAGGACCTCATAATTCCCGATGCAATCCTGGAGCCCCTGAAGGAAATGGGCGTGTTCGGCCTGTCCATCCCCGAAAGCTACGGCGGCCTGCAGGAAGACGACAAGGAAGATACCCTGGGGATGATCATCGTCACAGAGGAACTGTCGCGGGGTTCCCTGGGAGCGGCCGGCAGCCTGATCACCCGGCCGGAGATCCTCGCCAGGGCCCTGCTCAAGGGCGGCACCGAGGAGCAAAAGCAGCACTGGCTGCCGAAGCTGGCCATGGGTGAGCCACTGTGCGCCGTGGCCGTGACCGAACCCAACTACGGTTCCGATGTCGCCGGCGTAAAACTGAAAGCCACTCCCACCGAGGGGGGCTGGCGCCTCAACGGCGCCAAGACCTGGTGTACTTTCGGCGGCAAGGCCGGCGTGCTGATGGTGCTGGCCCGCACCAACCCCGACCCCGCCCAGGGGCATCGCGGACTGTCCATGTTCCTGGTGGAGAAACCCAGCAGCGATGGCCACGCTTTCGAAGTCACCTCCGAGGGTGGCGGCACCCTCACCGGCCGCGCCATCGCCACGATCGGTTACCGCGGCATGCACTCCTACGAGCTGTTCTTCGACGATTTCTTCGTACCCGCCGCCAACATGATGGGCGGACCGGAAGGCGAGGGCCGGGGTTTTTACCTGGCCATGGCCGGATTTGCCGGCGGCCGCATCCAGACCGCGGGGCGCGCCGTGGGCGTAATGCGCGCCGCCTTTGAAAAGGCTATTTCCTATTCCGGTGAGCGAGTAGTCTTCAGTCACCCCATCGGCGACTACCAGCTCACCCGGGTCAAGCTGGCCCGCATGGCCGCGCACCTGGCGGCCTGCCGCCAGATTACCTATGGGGTCGCCAGGCTCATGGATGAGGGCAAGGGCGACATGGAGGCCAGCGGCGCCAAGCTGTTCACCTGCAAGACCGCGGAGTGGTTTACCCGCGAGGCCCTGCAGATCCACGGGGGCATGGGCTATGCCGAGGAGGTACCGGTGAGCCGCTACTTCGTCGACGCCAGGGTACTGTCCATTTTCGAGGGCGCCGAGGAAACCCTGGCCCTGAAAGTCATCACCCGCTCACTGGTCGAAAACGCCGCCTGAGGACACCGCCATGACCCTATCCCTGCACCTTACGCCGCAACAGGAAATCGGCGCGGAGATCGAAGTGGATCTGCAGCGCGTGCGCCAGCCACAGTACGGCCGCTACCTGGATGAGCTGGATCCCGGCCAGGTGTTCGAGCACCCCCGGGGCTTCACCTTTGACCGCGGCAACATGCTGGACTTCGCCCGCACCTATATGCAGGCCAACCCCCTGTACCTCAACCTGCAATACGCCCAGGCCCACGGCTTCCGCGACCTGCCCGCAAGCCCGCAAATGGTGTTCAACGTCACCCTGTCGCTGGGAGTACAGAACGACTCCGAAAAAGCCATCGCCAACCTGGGCTATTACCAGGTGCAGTTCCTGCGCCCGGTCTACCCGGGTGATACCCTGCGCGCCTTCACCAAGGTTCTGGAGCGCAAGGACCGCGGTCCGGACAAGCCCGGCATCGCCCGCATCCGCACCGTGAGCGTCAACCAGGATAACGAGGTGGTGCTGCAGTACGAGCGCAAGATCTTCGTGGCCTGGCGCGGCGACCGACTGCCCACCACCCCGGCAGCCGAAGCCAGCGTGGCCTTCCCGGGAGAGGACAACCCCACCGTGCACCTGCCCCAGTCCGACGGGCACTACGGCACCGGCCTCACCGGCCCCAACACCTATTTCGAGGACTTCGCCCCGGGCGACATCATCGTGCACGCCAACGGTCGCACCATTACCGAGGAACATATGGCCCTCACCTACCTGGTGGGCAACAGCCATCCCCTGCACTTCGACCGGGTGTACTCCAGCGGCCTGTCGGGCAAGATGAGCGGCGAGCCCATTGTCTATGGCGGCCTGGTCTTCGCCTGGCTGGACGGGCTGGCCAGCCGCGACGTCAGTGAACACGCCCTGTGGGAGCTGGGTTTCACCGAGGGCTACCACACCCAGCCCGCCTCCGCCGGCGATACCGTGGGCGCCCTCACCCGCATCCTGGCGGTGGAAGACGCGCCGGGAGCCAGCGGCTATGGCATCGTCACCATGCAACTGATCGGCGTGAAAAATATCTCTGCCGCCGCCGCCCTGGAAGAGTACGGCGCCGACCTGTTTATCAAGGAAGACACCAAGCGCGAGCTGGGCAAGGACAAAATCCCCGCCAAGATATTTGAAATAGAGCGCCGCCTGCTGATCAGGCGCCGCCCCCGCTGAGGAAAGTACTGTGAGCCAGCAAACTGTGAAACGCGATCGGCCGTGGCTGATGCGGACCTACTCGGGCCATTCTTCGGCCAGGGCGTCCAACGAGCTGTACAGGATGAACCTCAGCAAGGGCCAGACCGGACTGTCGGTGGCCTTCGACCTGCCCACCCAGACCGGCTACGACTCGGACCACCCCCTGGCCCGCGGCGAGGTGGGCAAGGTGGGAGTGCCCATAGACCACATCGCCGACATGGAGGCCCTGTTCGAGCAGATCCCCCTGGACCAGATGAATACCTCCATGACCATCAATGCCACCGCCCCCTGGCTGCTGGCGCTGTACGTGGCGGTGGCGGAGCGCCAGGGCGTGGACCCCGCCGCGCTGCAGGGCACCACCCAGAACGACGTGCTCAAGGAGTACCTGTCCCGCGGCACCTACATTTATCCGCCCGGCCCCTCCGTGCGCCTCACCACGGACCTGATCACCTACACCGTGGAAAACATCCCCAAGTGGAACCCCACCAACGTGTGCAGCTACCACCTGCAGGAAGCCGGCGCCACCCCCACCCAGGAGCTGGCCTATGCCCTGTCGACGGCCATCGCCATCCTGGACGCGGTGCGCGACTCCGGGCAGGTGCCGGCGGAGCGCTTTGCCGCAGTGGTGGGACGGATTTCCTTCTTCGTAAACGCGGGCATCCGCTTCGTGGAGGAAACCTGCAAGATGCGCGCCTTCGGCGCCATGTGGAACAAGCTGGCCGAGGAGCGCTACGGGGTGAGCGATGAAAAGCAGCGGCGTTTTCGCTACGGCGTGCAGGTGAACTCCCTGGGGCTCACCGAATCCCAGCCGGAAAACAACGTACAGCGCATCGTGCTGGAGATGCTGGCGGTCACCCTGTCAAAAAACGCCCGGGCCCGGGCCATACAGCTGCCCGCCTGGAACGAGGCACTGGGCCTGCCCCGCCCCTGGGACCAGCAGTGGGCCCTGCGCATGCAACAGGTGCTGGCGCTGGAAACCGACCTGCTGGAGTACGGCGACCTGCTGGACGGCTCCCCCGTGGTGGAGGCCAAGGTACAGGAGCTGATTGCCGGTGCCGAGGCGGAGATGGCCCGCATCGCCGAGCAGGGTGGCATGGTCCAGGCCATAGAGAGCGGCTACGTCAAGCGCGAGCTGGTGAAGAGCCACACCCGGCGCATGCGCGACATCGAGAGTGGCGACCTGAAGATCGTCGGCGTGAACTGCTACAACCAGACCGCCGAATCGCCGCTCACCGCGGGCGCGGATGCCGGCATCATGAAGGTGGACGTACAGGCGGAGCGCGACCAGATCGCCGCCCTGCAGGCCTTTCGGGCCAGCCGCGACCAGGCCGCAGTCGAGGCCGCCCTGGCGGCGCTGCGCCAGGCGGCGGTCAATGGCGACAATATCATGCCTCCCTCCATCGAGTGCGCCCGGGCGGGCGTCACCACCGGGGAGTGGAGCGAGGTATTGCGGGAGGTGTTCGGCGAATACCGCGCGCCCACCGGCATCGACATCGCCATGGCGGGACAGGTGGATTCCCCGGCAATGGATGAGGTGAGACGCAGGGTGCGGGTCACCGGCGAGGAACTGGGCCGGCCGCTGCGCCTGCTGATCGGCAAGCCCGGCCTGGACGGGCACAGCAATGGCGCCGAGCAGATCGCCGTCAAGGGCCGCGACGCGGGTTTCGAGATCGTCTACGAGGGCATACGCCTGACCCCCTCCCAGATCGCCCGGGCGGCGCAGGAAGAAGGCGCCCACCTGATCGGCCTGTCAGTGCTGTCCGGCAGCCATATGGAACTGGTGGAGGACATCCGCAACGAGCTGGAGAAAATTGGCGCCGGCAAGCTGCCGCTGGTCATTGGCGGGATCATACCCGAGGACGATGCCAGGCAACTGCGGGCCCAGGGCGTGCAGGCCGTGTTTACGCCCAAGGATGTAGACATGAATGTCATCATGACCGACATGGTTAACATCATCCGCCGCGATCACGGGCTGGCAGAGCTGGCGTAGCTCCAGCCCATGGGCCGGCCAGAAATCACCAGGGACTCCGCGGAGCTCGCCGCCGCCGTGCGCCGGGGCGAGCGCCAGGCCCTGGCCGAGGCACTCAACCTGCTGGATAACCGACGCCCCGGGGCGCGACAACAGGCCGCTGCCCTGGTCGCCCAACTACAGCGGGAGGAAAGCGGAGACAGTGGCCACCTGATCGGCATGACCGGCCCACCCGGCGCGGGCAAGTCCACCCTCAGCGCCGCCCTTATCCAGGTATGGCGGCAACGCGGCCTGCGGGTGGGCGTGCTCGCGGTGGATCCCTCCAGTCCGGTGAGCGGCGGGGCCCTGCTGGGTGACCGACTGCGCATGAAAACCAGTGCCGACGACGACGGGGTATTTGTTCGCTCGCTGGCCTGCCGTGGTGAGTTCGGTGGTCTCAGCGCCGAGGTCTGGCCCATGAGCCTGGTCATGCTGGCGGCCTTTGACCTGGTGCTCATTGAGACCGTGGGCGTGGGACAACGGGAGATCGACGTGTCGCGCATGTGCGATACCACCTGCTTTGTCGCCCAGCCCGGCTCCGGCGACAGCGTGCAATTCCTGAAGGCGGGCATCCTGGAGGTGCCCCACGTACTGGTGGTAAACAAGGAAGACATGGGCGCCGTGGCCAGGCGCACCCTGTCGGAGCTGGGCAATGCCCTGGGCCGCAGCCACCGCGACGGCAACTGGCAGGTGCCGGTACTGGCCGCCAGCGCCGCCAACGGCACCGGCATCGAGGCCCTGGCCGATGCCCTGGCGCAACACCATGCCATACTGGTCAAGGGCGGCCGGCTGGATGCCCGCCGCCGCGACTACCAGGCCCACTGGATACTCAAGCGCCTGCAGGAAGAGTTCGGTACCCACGGTATCGACCAACTGGGGGGCGAGCAGGCCATCACCGTGCAACTGGTGACAGAACAACAGTCGCTACTGGAGCAGTACCAATCGTTCCGGCAGCGTTTGCTCACAAGGGATTCACACTAAAGGAGGCAAGACCGACCATGCGCAGCCCTAGAGATTTCTTCAAACCACTGGCGCTGGGAGCACCTGAACCCCTGCGCGACATCCCGGTGCGCCCGTCGCGGATGATCCACTTTTTCGACCCCAGCAACCCCAAAATGGCGGACAAGGCACCCTCCATCGCCAGCAAGGTGGACATCCTGCTGGGCAACATGGAAGACGCGGTGGCCATCGACAACAAGGAAGCCGCGCGCGAGGGCCTGATCAATATCGCCCGCGACAACGACTTCGGCGATACCCAGTTGTGGACCCGGGTGAACAGCCTGGACAGCCCCTGGTTCCTGGACGACGTCACCCGCATCGTCACCGAGGTAGGGGACAAGATCGACGTCATCATGCTGCCCAAGGTGCAGGGCCCCTGGGATATTCACTACGCCGACCAGTTGATCGCCCAGCTGGAAGCCCGGGCCGGCCTGCAGCGCCCCATCCTGTTGCACTGCATCCTGGAAACCGCCCTGGGCGTGGCCAACGTGGAGGAGATCGCCAACGCCAGTCCGCGCATCCAGGGCATGAGCCTGGGCCCGGCGGACCTGGCCGCCTCGCGCCGCATGAAGACCACCCGCATCGGCGGCGGCCACCCCGGCTACCTGGTGCGCAACGATCCCGACCCCGCCAATCCGGAAGCCCAGCGCGGCACCCATGCCCAGGACCTGTGGCACTACACCATCGGCCGCATGGTCGATGCCTGCGTGGGAGTCGGCGCGCTGCCTTTTTACGGTCCTTTCGGCGCTATCGACGACCCCCTGGGCTGCGAGGACCAGTTCCGCAACGCCTTTCTCATGGGCTGCGTCGGCGCCTGGTCACTGCACCCCAGCCAGATCGAAATCGCCAAGAACGTGTTCAGCCCGCCGGCCGACGAGGTGGTGTGGGCCAGGCGCGTACTGGAGGCCCTGCCCGATGGCAGCGGCGCGGTGATGGTGGACGGCAAGATGCAGGACGATGCCTCCTGGAAGCAGTGCAAGGTGATGGTGGACCTGGCCAGGCTGATCGCGGACAAGGACCCGGAGTACAGGCAACTGTACGGGTTCTGAGGGACTACACGCCGGCCAATCATTGGGCCGGCGTATTGTCACCGGTCGCGGCCGGGCATATAGTTGCGCCCCCTCTCCCGACGCCGAGGTGGCGCAGCCATCGGTATGGAACAGACAGAACTCCTCTACCCCCACAGCAGCCCATTGATCGCCGGGGTGCTGTTCCTGGTCATAGTCCTGTGCAACGAGGCGGGCTTTCAGATCGGCCGCTTCGTCCAGGAACACACCGACAGCGAGGTCAAGGCCCTGACCGGCTCCATCCAGGCCAGCATCCTCGGCTTGCTGGCGCTGCTGCTGGGCTTTACCTTCAGCATGGCGATGCAGCGCTACGACAGCCGCAGCATGGCACTGATCGACGAGGCCAATGCGCTCGGCACCGCCGTGCTCAGGATACAGCTGCTACCGCCGGAGCTGCAGGACGATGCCAGGCATTTGCTGCGTGAGTATATCGATCTGCGCGTAGCCGCGGGCAAAATCGATCTCACCAAGCACCATGAGCGCGATGCGTACAATGGCAGAATTGCCGACCTGCAGCACCAACTGTGGTCCCTGGCGATACAGGCCACCAACCGGGACCCGCGCGCCGTGACCACCGGCGTATTCGTAAAATCCCTGAACGATGTGATCGACATGCAGGGCAAGCGCAGCGCCCTGTTGCGTATGCATGTGCCGGAAACAGTACTGCTCCTGCTGTTTATCGTATTTATATCGGCGGGCGGGATGATGGGCTATTCAGGCGGCCTCAGTGGCAAGCGCATCGTGGCGCCGGTGGTGCTGGTTTCCCTGCTGATCACCCTTATCGTATTCCTGATTATCGACCTGGATCGGCCGCGGCGCGGTCTCATACAGGTGAACCAGGATGCGATGCTGGAACTGCAACGCTCGATGCAGTAGAGCCCGCTTGCGTCCCTGTGCAGCCAGGGACAGGGCGGGCGGTGACGATCAGTCCGCTCCCAGCAACCCCGCCAGGGACTGGGCGTGCCCCAGCGCCTCTATCCCGGCGTCGGTGAGGTACCCGCCGTCGTGCTGGCTGACCAGGCCCCGGTCGCACAAGCGCCGGCAGGCATCGATCACCTCCTGACGTGCGCTGGAGTGCACCTTGATGCCGCGGTCGTGCGTGGCGCTGTCGAACTGCAGCAGGAGGTTCAGCTCTTCAAGTGTACCGGCGGTAAAAGACAAGGTCGCTTTCCTTATTATCGATGCCCGTGCACAGGCTTGAAAAACGGCCAACACCCACAGTGCCGGCCTCAGGACTCCTCAAGCATAACCCCAAGTTCGTTGCCTTCATAGACCAACTCGAAGCTGCGCAGTCCGCGACAGGGCTCCTCGGTGGCGTGGAGCAGGCGGCCATCAGCTATGCGGAACCGGTAGTGGTGGAGGGTACACTGGATCACGCCAGCCTCCAGGGTCGCCAGGTCCAGCGGGTGACCCCGATGAGGACATTGTGCCTCTATCAGGTAGCGCTCCCCGTCCCGCTGGATCAGCAACAGCTGTAAATGGTCGATCTTGAACCGGCGCGCGTAATCGTCGTGGAGGTTGATCAGCTTTTCCAGGGGATAAAAGCGCATGCCGGGCCTCCTCGCTGGCTAGAGCAGCTCCATGATCCGCCGGGCGGCTGCATAGGCGGTAGTCTCGTTGTGTTCCACCTGCTGTTCCAGCTGCGGCAGCAGTCGATTCACCGCCGGGTTCTGTTTCAGGCGCAACAACACCATCTCCTGGACCAGCTGGCGCATCCAGTCGAGATTCTGGTGGGCCCGCTTGGCGGTGAAGGACTTCTCCTCGACGGCCTGGAAGTAATAGTCCAGCACCATGCCCCACACCGCGTCGATGTTGCGCGACTTGAGCGCGGAGCAAGTCATCACCCGCGGCGTCCAGAAGCTGGTGTGTCGCAACAGGCTCATGGCGCTGGTGTAGTGGCTCTTGCTCTGCTTTGCCAGGTTTTCACTTTCACCGTCGGCCTTGTTGATCACCAGCGCGTCCGCCAGCTCCAGGATACCCTTCTTGATGCCCTGCAACTCGTCGCCGCCGCCGGGCAGCATCAGCACCATGAAGAAATCCACCATGCCGGCCACCTGGTACTCGCTCTGGCCCACCCCGACGGTCTCCACCAGGATCACGTCGTAGCCCGCCGCCTCGCACAGCAGCATGGTCTCGCGGGTTTTCTGGGCCACGCCGCCCAGGGCGCCCTCCGAGGGCGAGGGCCGGATGAAGGCCTCTTCCCGCCGCGACAGTTCTTCCATCCGGGTCTTGTCCCCCAGGATGGAACCACCGGCCAGCGGCGAGCTGGGATCCACCGCCAGCACCGCCACCCGCTTGCCCTGCTCTATAAGGTGCAGGCCGAAGGCCTCGATAAAGGTGGACTTGCCGACACCCGGCACCCCGGTGATGCCGATGCGGATACTGTTGCCACTGTGGGGCAGCACCTGCTCGAGTATGTCCTGGGCTTGCTCGCGATGGCTATCCAGCTTGCTCTCCACCAGGGTGATGGCCTTGGCGAGGGCGCGGCGGTTGCCGTCGAGTAATGGCTGTAAATCGAAAGGCTTCATCGAGACGAGGTTAAACCTGCCCGGGATATTTTCGTCCGTGCGCTCCAATCGCGCCTCGCCAGTGGATTTACCCTTGGCGGAAACGCCAAAAGGCGTACATCCGTGTACAGGCTCGGCGGCCGCCGTCCATGGCGGCCGACGTTCCGCCAAGGGTAAATCCACTGCCAAGTCGCTCCCATGGGTCCTTTATCCAAAACTGATCGCAGAACGAAAAATCCCAAGACTCCGGGCGCTATTTGTCTCGCTCCCACAATACTGTGATAGTACAGCCTTCCTGCCCACCTACCCAATACGAAGCTAACGCTCTAGCGAAGTACTGAGCGCCGTGACGTCAAGAGTGGGTTTGTCGGAACGTCGGCCGCCATGGACGGCGCGGGCCGCGCAGGTGACGCCGAGCCTGTACATGGACGTACGCTTTTTGGCGTTTCCGACAAACCCAGGTCCGGGACCGCGGTGCGGCATCATGCGCTGCTGGCAATTCTGCGGGCGCCTGTACCATTTACCGGTTCCTGCGCTCAGCCAGCCTGCGCCGCGTTCACCGCATCCAGCACTTCCCGAGCACACACGGGAATCGGCGTACCCGGTCCGAAAATGCACTTCACACCGGCTTTGTAGAGGAATTCGTAATCCTGCCTCGGGATCACCCCGCCGGCGATCACCACGATATCCTCCGCGCCCTGCTTCTTGAGTTCTTCCACCAATTGCGGCACCAGCGTCTTGTGGCCGGCGGCGAGGGAAGAGGCGCCTACCACGTGGACATCGTTTTCGATGGCCTGGCGCGCGACCTCCTCCGGGGTGGAGAACATGGGGGACAGGTCGATGTCGAAACCCACGTCGGCAAAGGCCGTGGCCACCACCTTGGCGCCGCGGTCGTGACCGTCCTGGCCCATCTTGCACACCAGCATGCGCGGGCGGCGGCCGTGGGCGGCCACGAAATCATCGATGTCCTTGCTGATGCCCTGCCAGTTTTCGTCCTGGGCGAAGGCCGAGCCGTAGACACCGGATACGGTCTGGGCCTGGGCGTTGAAACGGCCGAATTCTCTTTCCATGGCGAAAGAAATCTCCCCGACTGTAGCGCGCCGGCGGGTCGCCTCGATAGCCAGTTCCAGCAGGTTGCCCTTGCCGCTGGCCGCGCACTGGTAAATGTCCTCGAGTATGGCCTCGACCACCGCCTCGTCGCGACTTTCCCGCACCGCCGCCAGCCGCTTCAGCTGGGCCTCGCGCACGGCCTGGTTGTCGATATCGAGAATCTCCACGGCGTCCTGCTCATCGCGCCGATACTTGTTGACGCCGACGATGACATCCTCGCCGCGGTCGATGCGAGCCTGCTTTTTGGCCGCGGCCTCCTCGATGCGCAACTTGGGCATACCGGTCTCGATGGCCTTGGCCATGCCGCCCGCCTGCTCCACTTCCTCGATCAGTTCCCAGGCCTTGTCGGCGATATCCTGGGTGAGGCTCTCCATCATGTAGGAGCCGCCCCAGGGATCCACCACCTTGGTGATGCCGGTTTCTTCCTGAATCACCAGCTGGGTGTTGCGGGCGATGCGGGCGGAAAACTCGGTGGGCAGGGCGATGGCCTCGTCCAGGGCATTGGTGTGCAGGGACTGGGTGCCGCCGAAGACGGCGGCCATGGCCTCGATGGTGGTGCGCACCACGTTGTTGTAGGGGTCCTGCTCGGTGAGCGACCAGCCGGAGGTCTGGCTGTGGGTGCGCAGCATGGAGCTCTTGGGATTCTGCGGCTTGAATTCGCTGACGATGCGCGCCCACAACAGGCGCGCAGCGCGCATCTTGGCGATTTCCATGTAGAAATTCATACCGATGCCCCAGAAAAAGGACAGGCGCGGCGCGAAATCGTCGATGCCCAGGCCGGCGGCGATGGCGGTGCGGATATATTCCTTGCCGTCTGCCAGGGTGTAGGCCAGCTCCAGGGCGGCGTTCGCCCCGGCCTCCTGAATGTGGTAACCGGAGATGGAGATGGTGTTGAAGCGCGGCATGTGGCTGGAGCAGTAGGCGATGATATCGCCGATAATCTTCATGCTGGGCGCGGGCGGATAGATATAGGTGTTGCGCACCATGAATTCTTTCAGGATATCGTTCTGGATGGTGCCGGTGAGCTGTTCCTGCGACACGCCCTGCTCCTCGGCGGCCACGATATAACCCGCCAGCACCGGCAGCACGGCACCGTTCATGGTCATGGAGACGGATACCTTGTCCAGCGGGATCTGGTCGAACAGGATCTTCATGTCCTCCACCGAATCGATGGCCACCCCGGCCTTGCCCACATCGCCCGTTACCCGCGGGTGATCCGAGTCGTAACCGCGGTGGGTGGCGAGGTCGAAGGCCACGGAGATGCCCTGGCCACCGCCGGCCAGCGCCTTGCGGTAAAAGGCATTGGACTCCTCGGCGGTGGAGAAGCCGGCGTACTGGCGAATGGTCCAGGGGCGGCCGGCATACATGGTGGCCTGGGGGCCGCGGATATAGGGGGCCAGGCCCGGCATGGTGTCGGTGTAGGGCAGGTCCTGCACATCGGCGGCCGTATACAGCGGCTTGACCGGGATATCTTCCGCGGTATGCCACACCAGCTCGTCCAGGCTCTTGCCGCGCAGCTGCTTGCTGGCCAGTTCGCGCCAGTGGTCCACGGTTGCCTTGCTCTTATCGTAAATCTTGTCGCTCATGGTGAGTCCTCGCCAACGCGCTCAGTGATCCGCGGCGGGCTGGTTGATCTCGATCAGCACGCCGTCACAGCTCCTGGGATGGATAAAGATTGCCAGGGAGTTATGCGCTCCAAGGATGGGGCCGTCGGAGAGAAACTGGTAGCCCTTGGCCTTGAGCCTGGCAATATCTTCCTCGATGTTGTCCGAGCGGAAGCACAGGTGGTGCAGGCCGCCCCCTTTCTTCTCCAGGTACTTGGCGATCGGGCCGCCACCATCCAGGGGATGTACCAGCTCGATACTGGTTGGCGGCAGCGGGAAGAATGCGGTGGAGGTCTTGGCCTCGGCGACGTCCTCAGTGCCTTCAAACGGCAGTCCGAAGTCCTTCATGAAACGCTCGATAGCCTTGTTCAGGTCGGGGACCGCGATGGCGATATGATCCAGGGCTGTAATCATCTGCTGCTCTCCTACAACTGCCGTAAAAATCCGTCGGTGACTTCGCGCCGCCTGGCCGCGATATCCTCGGCGGACTCCACCACCACGCGCTCGTCGGGCGAGATCTTGAAGATGGCCTGGCCCTTCCTGATGATGGAGCCGTCGGTATCCACCAGCACTTTCTCGATGGTGCCCGCGAAAGGCGCGTAATACTTGTTGAACATTTTCATCACTTCGACAATGAACAGCGGGTCGCCCGCGTTGAAGTGGTCGCCCTCCTGCACATAGGGCTCGTGCTCGGGGGTTTCCCGGGAGTAGAACATACCGCCGCTCTCCGCCAGGATCTCGTCGGACTTGGCCGTGGGCGGCGGCACCAGTACCTTGGCCATCGCTTTCTGCAGCTCGGCGTCGTTCAGCCGCTGGGGAATATGGATGGTCAGGTCCGGGTTGACCCGCAACTCATAGAAACCGGTGGCCTCGGCAATGCTGGGCAACAGGGCGATGATGTCCGCGCCTGCCTGGAAGCCCACGTGGGCGCTGCGCACGCGGGTCCACATCGCATCGTCAAAGCCCTCGGGCGCCTCGTCTTCGCCGAGCATGGAACACAATTCGACCCAATCAGCCGCATTGAGGCGGTTATTGAGTTCGTCGTAGAAGTCGATCGCTTCCTGCAGTATGCGGTTGTCGTGATCCCAGATCATGGCGGCAGCCGGGGGGCGATCACCGGGCACATAATCCATGTTGAGATAGTGGTAGGTATCGGCAAGCAGCTGCAGCGGATTCTCGTTCCAGCAGATTTTGCCCTCTATGATGGTGTAGCAATCGCGGTTGATGCTGAGCCAGCCGCTGAGCATATGGGGCTCCCCGAGCAGGAACTGCAGGGGGCGCAACAACAGGGTCTCCTTGAGCTGCAGGGTCTCCGCCAGCGCGTGCGCCGCCTCGCCCTCCTGGCCGGCCATGGCCACCTTGCAGATGGATTTATAGGCGTAGGCGAGGTCCAGGTTGTTGGCCTGGCGCTTCAACTCACCGACAGCGGTGAGGTAGGGCACGATGAAGCGGGTGGTGGGCCGCGCGTTCACATTCTGGGCGATAAACCAGTTCACCAGCCCGTAGTGAAACTCGAGGTTGGTGGCAAGGTCCTGGCCGCGCATGCGGGTCTGGCGAATGACTTCGGCCATGTGCTGGTAAGTCGCCAGGCGGGTGTCGCCCACCGTCAGCAACAGGGCAATATTGGAATCGTAAGCCCCCGCCAGGGTGTACTTCATGAACACATCGGTGTCCGGGTTGTGGAGGCTGATGCCCTGGTCGTCGCGGATCTCACCCTCGATAGCATCGCTCCAGGACTCGATGACCCCACCGGCATGGGGCTGCAGCGCCTGGTTGGTGGCGTTGAGGCGCGCCTCGACGCTGTCGTTGTTGCGCACCAGGCGTTCGGGCTTGGGCAGTTTTTTGCCGTGGGCTGCGAGCAGCACCATCGCCTCTACCAGGGACTCCACGACAAAGTTATCCTCGCGGTCATCAGGATTGCTGAACTTCAGCGAATAGCACAGCTCAGTGACCCGGTGCTCCACCTGGATGCGGGTATTCATCTCCATGAAGAAGTGCTTGTCGCGATCGACGATACACTCGAAGGTGGACACGGAGTCCAGGCCCACAGCCTCGCCAAAACGCGCGGACTGCTCTTCCATGGCCTCCAGCGTGGCGAGGTCCTGGCGCAGCACCCGGGCCTCTTCCTGCTGGCCACTGCGCTCGGCTTCGGCGATAGCCGCCTGCAGGGACTCCACCGTCACCGACACCTCGAGCAGCTTCTGCTCGTGCATTTGCAGGGAGCAGTCGCGGCCGCCCATGCTCATGCTCCACACACCATTGCCTATGGCCTGTATTTCCATGTGCCGGGTGGTCTCGATGTTCAGCTCCACCAGCACGTTCTTGTTGTCGCCGACCCCGGTGGTCTTCACCTCGTTGAGGATTTCCCGCACCATTTCCGCGGTGCGCGAGGCCTCGCCGATACCCAGGATGCGCTGGCCCTTGCCACCGCCACCGCTGATGGCCTTGAGGCGGACCCGGTTGTCGGGGTACTCCCGGGCCATCTTCTCGACCGCCTCGGTGAGGGTGTCGCACAGTTCCGCCACCGTGTAGAGGTCTATGCCCTTGTCATAGGAGGCCGCCAGTACCAGGTCGGCCTTGTCCTCCAGTGAGACGGCTTCGTCGTCCAGGCTGGCCGGGTCTACAGCCAGCTTCTGGTCCGCCACGAGTTTCTTCAAGGCAGCCACGTCGGGGTGTTTTTTCAACAGCGTGAGGGCGGTGCCGTTGTCGATGCCCGGCGTCACGGACACACCGGTTTTCAGGGCGGTGCGCTTGGCCTCGTCCTTGAGCCCGGCATCGTGAACGGTGCGGGAGCAGGGCCCGATAAAGGTCAGCCCTGCCTGCTCCATGGCGGCAACCATGGTCTCGTCCTCGGCCATGAAGCCGTAGCCGGCGAAGATCGAGTTGTAGTTGTTGTCCCGGGCGATGTTGATGATCTGGCGGATACGCTGCTCGCGCTCCTCCTTGTTGGCGCCGCTGTAATCCGGCACCCGATGAACCCGGTCGGGGTCCGTCAGGGAACGCAGTTCCGGCGCCAGGGCATTGCGATAGACGATGGAGTCTTTTTCCGACAACAGGATCCCGTAGTGCTCGATACCCATCTCGGAGAAAACATCCATGGCCTCCTTGCGGATGGGACCGCGGCAGATAATCAGCGGCCGCATGTGCGTGCAGTCGAACTGGCTCACCCATGCGCTGGGGCTGCGCCCCAGCCTGCGATCGCGATGAATGAGCGGGTTTTGCAGGTAATATTCGTTGGACACGCCTGGGTTCCTCGGTTAGGTCTGTTGGCCGGGCCGGATCAGTGGAATTCGCGCTGCACCGACTGCATCGGGCCGGGCTGGTAGCGGCGCAGGTAGAAGGCCATATTTTCCGCCAGCACCTGGCGCAGGTCGGAGGGCATCACGATCTGCGAGATGGAACCCAGGCTCAGGGCCTCATTGGGGTTCATCAACTCCTGCTCGTAGCGTTTTGCCAACAGCGCCTCCTCGGTCTTGACCCAGGCGCCGACGATCTCCCCGGCCGCTTGCGTCGCCTGCTCTTCGGACAGGCCGGCAGCGACCTGGGCGGCGGCCTCGGCCTTGATCCTTGCAGGCACCGAGCCGCGAATCTTTTTCAGTTCGTCCTTGTAGACGTACTCGACGCCGGCGGGCCCCATCACCGCCACCCGGGTGGTGGGTAGCGCCACCACGAAGTCGGCCCCCACGGCGATGCTGTTGAAGGCGGCGTAGGCGCCGCCGTAGGCATTGCGCACCAGCACCAGGAAGCGCGGCGTGCGCAGGTCCACGATCGCGTCGAGCATGGCGCGCCCGGCCTGCACGATACCGCCGCTCTCCTGCTCGCGACCCGGCAGGAAGCCGGTGGTGTCCTCCAGGAAGATCACCGGGATGTTGTACAGGTTGCAGAAGCGGATAAAACGCGCGTTCTTGTAGGCCGCATCGATATCCACCTGACCCGAGGCCACGGCTGAGTTATTGGCTACGAAGCCGATCACATTGCCGCCCATGCGACCCAGCGCCGTCACGGTATTGCGGGCCCGGTCCGGCTGGATTTCCAGGAAGTCGCCGTGGTCGCACAGCTGCTGGATCAGGATGGTGACATCGATCGGAGTATTGAAGCCGGTGGGAGAGTTGAAGGCCTTCTTGAGGAGGATATCGATATCCCAGGTCTTGCGGGTGATGGGGTCGGAGCTGGGCTCATAGGGCGCCAGTTCACCGTTGTAGCTGGGCAGGTAGTTGAGCAGCGCCCGCACCTTGCGCAGGGCCGCCACCTCGTCCTTGACCACGAAGTCGGTCACCCCGCTCTGGCTGTGCACGCCGGGGCCGCCCAGTTCGTCCGGGGTGACGTCCTCGCCCAACACGGATTTGACCACGCCGGGCCCGGTCAGGCCGAAGAAGGTCTCGTTGGGCTGGATCAGGAAACTGCCCTGCCGCGGCAGGTAGGAGCCGCCGCCGGCGTTGAAGCCGAACATACACATGATGCTGGGCACGATGCCACTGATCTTGCGCAGCGCCGCGAAGGCCTCCGCATAGCCATCCAGGCCGCCCACGCCGGCGGGGATGTAGGCGCCGGCACTGTCGTTGATGCCCACCACCGGGATGCGCTGGCGCGCGGCGAGTTCGAACAGTCGGGCCAGCTTCTCGCCATTGGTCGCGTCCATGGAACCGGCGCGCACGGTAAAATCGTGGCCGTACAGGGCCACGTCGCGCCCGTTCACCTTGATTATCGCCGTGACCAGCGAGGCGCCGTCCAGGTTGGGACCCCAGTTCTGGTACAGCACCGTCGGCTCACCGTCGGCGAGAAAGCGGATACGCTCCCAGATTGTCATGCGGTTTTTCTGGTGCTGGCGCTGGACGTTCTTGACGCCGGCCGTCTGGTAGGGGCGCTGCTGCAGCTCCCAACCGGCCTTCAGGGACTCCTCGTAGGGACCCGGCGTCGAGGCGATCTGCCCCGGCACGGTGAAAGCCTGTTCATCCCGCTCGGCGAACGGATTTTCGAGAGTCGCAATGACCCCTGCCGGGCTTTGTGCATTCATATCAATCGTCCAATTTTCCGCTAGCGAATGATCCGGGCCCGAGGGGCCGAGTTCCGGCAGGTGAACCGCGACCGGGCCACTGGACCCGGTTCGCTGCCGCACTGGATTTGCATGTATTCAAGGGGAGGCATAGCATGCAAAACCTGCCCGAAAAACAGCCGGTAACGATAAGTGTATTGCCATTTGAAGTCAATTCTGGACAGTGTCGCATTACAGCTGGCCGCGGCATCATTCTGATGGCCGCATTCACCGTCCTGTCACCCACCGCGATACTCGGCTACGGCTTCCCGGAGGACTCTTTCCAGCGCGGCCTGGAGTGCGCCCCGGACCTGATCGCCGTGGATGCGGGCTCCACCGACCCGGGGCCCTATTACCTGGGCTCCGGCAAGTCCTTTACCGACCGCCATGCGGTGCGGCGCGACCTGGCGCTGCTGCTGCAGGCCGCGGTGAGCGGCGACATACCGCTGGTGATCGGCAGCGCGGGCGGCGCCGGGGCCCGGCCACACCTGGAGTGGACGCTTGCCATTGTGCGCGAGCTGGCCCGGGAGCTGCAGCTGTCCTTCCGCCTGGGGATCATCAGCGCCGATGTGCCCCGGGAAAGGGCGCTGGCGGGGCTGCGGCAGGGCCGGGTGAGCGCGCTGACCGGGGTACCGCCGCTGGACGAGGCAAGCCTGGCAGACAGCACTGCGCTGGTGGCCCAGATGGGTGTGGAACCCATACAGCAGGCGCTGTCGCTGGGCTGCCAGGTGGTGGTTGCCGGACGCGCCTACGACCCCGCCGTATTCGCCGCCCTGCCCATGATGCGGGGCTTCGACCCGGGCCTGGCCCTGCACCTGGGCAAGATCCTGGAGTGCGCCGCCATCGCCGCCAGCCCGGGCTCCGGCGCCGACTGCGCCCTGGGGATCCTGGAACAGGACCGGTTCATCCTGCGGCCCCTGAGCGCCGAGCGCTGCTTCACCCCCACCTCGGTCGCCGCCCACACGCTGTACGAGAAATCCAATCCCTACCTGCTACCGGGTCCCGGCGGCGACCTGGACCTGCGGGGGGTCAGTTTCGAGTCGGCGGGGGAAGGCCAGGTGGCGGTGCGGGGCAGCCGCTTCATCCCTGCCGACCGCTATTGCGTGAAACTGGAGGGCGCCCGCCGGGTGGGTTGTCGCAGTATCTCCATCGCCGGCGTCCGCGACCCGGTCATGATCGGCTCCATGGACACGATCCTGCAGCAGGTGCGCGAGCGGGTACGGGCCATGCTCCCCGCCGCCGACTCCGACCGGGGGCTCAGCTTCCACGTCTACGGCCGCGATGGGGTGATGGGCGCCGGGGAGCCCCGGCGGGGGCACCCCGCCCACGAACTGGGCATCGTCATCGACGCGGTTTGCCCCACCCCTGAAGCCGCCGATACCCTGTGCAGCCTGACCCGTTCCACCCTGCTGCACTTCGGCTACCAGGGGCGCATCGCCACCGCAGGCAACCTGGCCTTTCCCTTCTCGCCCTCAGACCTGCGGGCCGGAGAGGTATACGAGTTTTCCGTCTACCACCTGCTGGAGGCCGATCCGCTGGAGCTTTTCCCGGTGACGGTGGAGGAGTTGCAGGCATGACGACCCTCAGCGAACTCGCCCAGGTGGTGCGCAGCAAGAACACCAGCCCCTTCACGTATTCGCTGGACATCATGTTCAGGGAGAAGGCCGATTACCTGCGCTTCAAGTCGCTGCAACTGGTCAATGCGTCACTGGTCGCGCGGCTCTACGGCGTGCCGGAGAGCCGGGTGCTGGACGTGATCTACTTCGATCCCGCCCTGGCAATCAAGATCTGTCTACCCCGGGAGATCTCCTCCGGGGCCCCCGGCGATCGCGATGTCTACGGGGCCCAGCAGCACGCCCCCCTGCTGCTGTGGGAGTTTGAGCTGCCGGACGCCCCCGGCGGGGGCCAGTCGCGCAACTCGCCATTGCCTACCCCTTAATATGAATATATATTCATTTAACGCCCGAAACAGTTTATCCGGCTGCCAGCTGCCACCAACACAGGGGAAGAGAATATGAAGCCATCCAGCCATATCGGCCTCGCTCGCCGGTTCAGGCGAAGCTGTGCCATCGCCGCTGCGAGCGTATCCGTGCTGGCCACTGCGGCCCCCGCGCCCGGGGAGGCGCCGGTTACCGCCGCCAGCCTGGGCCTGATGCAGGGCTTCCCGCCGCCGGCGGAGAAGCGGGTCACCCGCGACAATATCTCGGAGTACCCTTACAGCCGCTGGGCCTTCCAGCATATCCGCGAATTACAGCCCACCCGGGGCATCTACCGGGGCGACGGGCCGGTCTCCAGCCTGGTCACCAGCCCGGTGGACCTGGACGCACTCAGCTTCAGCCTGCCGGAAGACAGGACAGTGAACCTGGCTACCTGGCTGGATGAATCCGTCACCGATGCTTTCCTGGTACTGCACCGCGGAGAGCTGGTCTACGAGCGCTACTTCAACGGCATGGCAAGACCCTCACAGCACCAGATGTTTTCCGCCACCAAATCCTTCGTCGGCATGCTGACGCTCTGCCTGATAGAAGAGGGCGCCATCGATCCGGCGCTGACCATGCAGCACTATTTGCCCGAACTGAAGGGCAGTGCCTTCGCAGACGCCACCGTACAACAGGTGCTGGACATGACCACCAGCATGGAATTCAGTGAGGACTACACCGACCCGGACGCCGACGTCTGGAAGTACGGCTACATATTCGGCATCTCCACGCCGCCCGCAGGATACCAGGGCGCGGACAGCATCTATGAATACCTGCCCGGACTGCGCAAGGCCGAACGACCCCACGGCGAGGCCTTCCTTTACGTCACCCCCAATACGGATGCCCTGGGCTGGCTCACCAGCCGGGTCAGTGGCAAGTCGGTGAGCCGGCAACTGGAGGAGCGGATCTGGCAGCGGCTGGGCACGGAACGGGACGGGTACATGTGGCTGAATGACAAGGGCGAGGAAATGAACGGCGGCGGCCTCAATATCACCGCCTCCGACGCCGCGCGCTTTGGCCAGATGGTCCTGCAGAGGGGCAGGTATAACGGCCAGCAGATACTGCCGCAGGCCATCGCCGAGCGCATCCTGCAGGCCGGGGACCGCGCACCTTTCAACCGCTACTACCAGGACCCCTGGTACGAACATATCGGTTACGCCTACCACGACCAGTGGTGGACCTTTAATACCCCACACAAGCCGGTCAGCGCGATTGGCGTGTTCGGGCAGTTTATCTACATCGACCCGGTGGCCGAGATGGTCATCGTCAAGCAGTCCTCCCACCCCGAGGCCGAGAGCGAGGCCAACGAGGTGAATGGCCCGCTGATCTGGCACGCCATTGCCGAACACCTGATGCAGCGGCCCTGAAGCCCTGAACCAAAACGACCGCCGGCGGCGGTCGTCCACTCATGCTGTGACTTGGCCTACCAGCTGTAGGTGGCCTCCACGGCATAGCTCATGCGCTGGCCCGGGGTGCTGACAAAGCTGCCCAGGTCGTCACCGGTGCCGCTGGTCCAGTACTCCGACTCGGTCAGGTTCTTGCCGATCAGGGCTACCTGCCACTGGCCATCCATGGAGCCGACCCAGGCCCGGGCATTGAGTATGCCGTAGCTGTTGACGTTATAGGCGGCGTAGGACAGCGGCGTGATGGCCATTTCCTCGCCGTAGATGTCATCGCGCCAGCTGTAGTTGAGCTGCATGCCCGCGCCCAGGGAACTGCTTAACTGCCATTCATACCGTGCCTGCAGATAGGCGCTCCACTCCGGGGCGTAGGGGCGGGTGTAGCCGTCCAGGTCCACCGCCACATCGGCGGGATCAAGGGCGAAGTCATTGGACTTGTACTCCGCGCTCAGCCAGGCGACCGAAGCCTGTAGAGACAGGCCGGGCAGCATCCCAGGCAGCCATTCCATGTCCAGCTCGGCGCCGATATGTTCCGCGTCTCCCAGGTTTCCCAGCGCGGATACCACTGTGCCCGTCTCCTCGCTCAGGCGCTGGGTATAGCCCTGCACGTCCTGGTAGTCATAGTAAAAGGCGGCGCCATTGAGCTTGAGGGTATTGGCCAGCCAGGTCGACTTGAAGCCCAGCTCATAGGACCAGACGGTCTCCTCGTCGTAGGGGTTCAACTCCTCGGGTGTGAAGGCGAAACCACCCGGAAAGCCGCCGGTCTTGTAACCGCGGGTAATCCGTCCGTACAGCATCAGGTCATCGCTGGGCGCCCAGTCCATGCCCGCATGTCCGGACCAGTTCTCCTGCAATTCATAGGATTTGTTGACATCCTGGTAATAGTAGAAGCCGTCGATAAGATCCTGGGTGAAACCGTTCTTGTATTTCTTGTTCTCGTCCGAATAACGCAGCGAGCCGTGGGCGGTCCATTCGTTGTTAAGGTCATACTCCAGCTGGCCATATACCGACCAGTACTCGTTTTCCTGGGTGAACCCTCTCTCCGTCAGGCTGGGAAACACGAAGAGATTATCCAGGGTGTTGCCGAAGCGGTGCTCCTTATCCTCGTCCTCGCCATAGGCTGCACCGGCCAGCCAGTTCAGCGGACCGTCGCCCTGGGAGACCAGGCGGAACTCCTGCGACCAGACCGTCAACTCGGCCTTGCCATCCTCCTCGAAAAGCACCAGCGGGGAGCCATCGTAATCGAAGACCTGCTTGTTGTCGTAATCGAGGTAGCCGCTGATCGACGTCAGCATGGCGAAGTCGAGATCCCAGTTCACCTGCAGGTTCGCTCCGCCCCAGGAATTGTCGAGCTTGTTGATGGGATTGGACAGCACCACGCTGCCGTCACGCTGTTGCGATGAGGCCAGTGGACCTGCGTCCCCCGGGGTCAGGGCATAAAAACTGGTGATGTTCGCCAGGGTCACGCAATCTTTCTGATTGAGGGTTCCGGCGTAGGCGCTCGCACAATAATCGCCACTGCCAGACGGATCGAACAGCGCCCGGGAATAGGCCAGGGTGGTCTCGGACTTGTCCTCGCCCCCGTCGACCTTGAGCAGAAACTCCAGCTTGTCGGTGGGCTGGAACAGCAGCTGGGCGCGGCCGGAGCTGAAATTCCGATCACCGTAATCATCGTCCCCCGGCGTGGCCAGGGTGTCCTGCCAGCCGCCATTCTGATCGGTCATACCCGCTACCCGGTAAGCCAACTTGTCGGTGATCTTCCCGCCTGCCGCCCCTTCGGCAATAGCGCGGTCCCAGCGGCCATAGCTGCCCTGGATATAGCCATTGAAATCCTGCTCCAGGTCGGGCCGCACTGACAGCACCCGGACCGCGCCGCCACTGGTATTGCGGCCATACAGACCCCCCTGGGGTCCCTTCAGCACCTCCACCCGGGCGATGTCGTACATACCGATGCCGCCCATGACATTGGAGGTGAGGTAGAACTCGTCGAAATAGATGGCCGCGGTAGGCGTGTTATTGGCATTGAAATCGGCCAGGCCGACGCCGCGAATAACCCAGGTGGGCTGGCCTGAACCGCGCTCGTCGAACAATTCCACCCCGCTGACCGACTGGGTGAGGTTTTCCAGGTTGGAGATGGAGAGATTACGTAACTCCTTCTCACTGAAAGCGGATATCGCGATCGATACGTCCTGCAGGCTTTCCGTGCGCTTCTGCGCGGTCACCACAACCTCCTCGAGGGTGGCCTGTCCCTGGGCGGCAACGGCGGCGGAGCCCAGGCAAAGTGCGCCCAGAGCGCGGGGTACACGGATATTCATTGTAATCATCCTGGTTGGCAGAAAAGCGGAAAATTATTGTTCGGGCAATGGTGGACCCGACCTGCGGGCATGTCAATTAATATGAATTAGAATTCATATTAGTGGTCAGCGAGAAATTGCGCTAGCCTCTACGGCATACTTGTAGAGAGCTGCCACACGGAACCTATCATTGCCCCTACGACGCAAGCCTTCCCAGCGACGCTCCCAGGAGCGGGTAGCGCTGATTCTTCGCTCCACGGTGGAGATCCTGCAAACGCAGGGTATCGCCGCCGTGACCACCAACAGTATTGCCAGCCAGGCCGGCATCCCGGTCAGCTCCATTTACCAGTATTTTCGCGACAAGGTGGAAATACTCGCCGCCCTGTACCTGGATTACCTGGCAGGGATAGAAGCCGTGATGGAGGAATTCAATACCCCGGAGCGCCTGGCGCTACCGTGGCAGGAATACTTTTCCGAGGCGATCGAAGCTGTAGCCAGACAGGAAACCCGCGACCAGATCACCCGGGAACTGGATATCGGGCTGGCCCTGTTTCCCGAACTCATGGAGATAGAGCTGGCGCACCGGGAGAAAGTGACCGAGCGGCTGGCGGCGACGCTGCGCCGCCTGGGCTCCAGCTGGAGCACGGCGAGGCTCAAGCGCCTGGCGCTGTTCCTGTACGAAATCAACTCGTCGGCCTGGCGTCACCGGGAGCGGCCTGACACAGTTGCCAATGAGCTGCTGGAATGGCAGACGGCGGCCATGTTGGCGGTGATTGGCCGCTGCATGAAAGAAGCCTGGCCGGGCCACCCGACTGACCCTGACCGACACAGCCTGAGAGGACAAAGCGATTAATTTTCCCGCACTACGTCAAACCGCGCTGCGAACGCTGCGCATCGGCACTGCCTGCCTGGTGCTGGCGACCCTGGCCAGCACCAGCCTCGCCCAGAACCACTGGGGTTACTACGGCGCCAGCCCGGGGGGTGGCCATTACTCTCCCCTGACCCAGGTCACCGCCGCCAACGTGGAGCAACTGGAACTGCTGTGGGAGCATCGCTCCGGCGATATCCGCAAAGCCAGCAAGGGCAGGCCCGGCAGCGCTTTCGGGGACAGCGACGGGCCCATGCCGCAGAGCTCCCTGCAGGTAACGCCCATCGTGGTCAACGATACCCTGTACTACTGCACCCCCTTCAACCGGGTGTTCGCCCTGGACGCCGCCACCGGGCGCGAGCGCTGGGTCTATGACCCACAGGTCGATATCGGCCCGGTGGCGCTCACCAACTGCCGCGGCGTCAGCAGCTGGCAGGATCCCCTGCCCCGGGGCGAGGCCTGCGAGCACCGGATCTTCACGGGCACCCTGGACGGCCGCCTCATCGCGCTGGACGGGCGCACCGGCAAGCCCTGTGAGGACTTCGGCGAGGGCGGCCAACTGGACCTGAGCCTGGGCCTGGGAGAACACCGACCCGGCGAATACGCCATCACCTCGCCACCGGCTATCCTCGGCGACCTGGTGATCACCGGGGCCCAGGTGCTGGACAACCGCCGCACCGATTCGCCCGGCGGTGTGGTGCGGGCTTTCGATGTGCGCAGTGGCGAGCTGGCCTGGTACTGGGACCCGCTGCCCCCCGGCGTCGACCCCCACCTGACGGATGCCGGCCAGCGCTTCCAGAAGGGCACCACCAACGTGTGGTCCATCATATCGGTCGACCCCCAGCGCAAGCTGGTATTCGTGCCCACCGGCAACAGCACTCCCGACTATTTCGGCGGCCTGCGCGGCACCCTGGAGCAGGGGCTGGATTACTATTCCAGCTCCGTGGTGGCCCTGGACGGCGACAGCGGCAAGGTCGCCTGGCACTTCCAGGCCGTGCACCACGACCTGTGGGACTTCGATACCCCTTCCCAGCCCACCCTGTATGACGTGAACCGGGCCGGCCAGCAGGTCGCGGCCCTGGCGCAACCCACCAAGATGGGCCACCTGTTCCTGCTCAACCGGGAGACCGGGGAGCCGCTGTTCCCGGTGGAAGAGCGGCCCGTTCCCCAGGGCGACACCCCGGGCGAGTACTACGCGCCCACCCAGCCTTTTCCGACCCTGCCCACGACCCTGACCCCGGAGACCGTGTCACCGGAAACAGCCTGGGGTATCACCCCCTGGGAGAAAAGCGCCTGCCGGGAGCTGATCAGCAAGGCCCGCTGGGAGGGCCTGTTCACTCCGCCCAGCGTGCAGGGCTCCATCACCTATCCCTTCCAGGGTGGCGGCAACAACTGGGGCTCGCCGGCTATCGATCCGCACCGCAATATCATCGTGCTGCGCACCAGTCATTTGGCGGGGATCATCCACCTCATACCCCGCCAGGCCTGCGATAAGCACCCCACAGCGCACCCGCAGCTGGGCACCCCCTTTTGCGTAACGCCGGACATCCTGCTGTCACCCTGGGGACTGCCCTGCACGGCGCCGCCCTGGAACACGCTGGACGCCATCGACCTGGCCAGCGGCGCGAAACTGTGGAGCGTACCCCTGGGCACGACCCGCGACATGGCGCCGTTTCCGTTCTGGTTTTTCCGCGGCACGCCCGGCGTGGGCGGGCCCACTGTAACCGCCTCCGGCCTGGTGTTCATCGCCGGCTCCGGCGACCACAATTTCCGTGCGTTCGACATCGAAACGGGCGCCGAGCTGTGGAGCACCCGCATGCCCACCGGCAGCGCCGCCACCCCCATGACCTACCTGGCGGCTGACGGCAGGCAGGTTGTGGTCATCGCCGCGGGCGGCCACTGGTCGGGTGAGTCCGGAGCCGGTGACCACATCCTCGCCTACGCCCTGCCGGGCGCGCCGGCCGGGCCCGGGGAGTAAGCAGCCATGCACCACATTAGCTTTGCGCAGACCACCTTTACGCCGTCCAAAATCGTCTGTGTAGGCCGCAATTATGTGGCTCATATCCAGGAACTGGGCAACGAGATTCCCGACGACATGGTGGTGTTCAACAAGCCCAACTCGGCGATCAGCAGTTGCCTGCTGGCGCAGATCGATGGCGAAACCCTGCACTATGAGGGTGAAATCGCCCTGTTGATCAGCGCCGGGGAGATTGCCGGTGTGGGCTTCGGCCTGGACCTGACCCGGCGCGAACTGCAATCGCGGCTGAAGGCAAAGGGGCTGCCCTGGGAGCGCGCCAAGGCCTTCGACGGCGCCGCCCTGTTCAGCGAGTTCGTGCCGGCGCCGGCAGACCTGCGCACCCTGTCCCTGCGGCTCACTGTCAACGGCGAACTGCGCCAGGCCGGTGGCGTCGGCCTGATGATCTACCCCCCGGCGGAGATACTGCGGGAGCTGGGCAGCTTCACCACTCTGGAGGACGGCGATATCGTCATGACCGGCACCCCCGCAGGCGTTGGCGCCATCCGCTCGCAGGATCGTTTTCGCGGCGCCCTGCTGGACGGCGACAGGGAGCTGGTAAGCGTCAGCTGGCAGGCGCAGTAAACAGGCTATTTGCCGATTGTTAATGCCGGCAAATTGCAGTAGCGTTTACGCAGGTAATCGAGTGGGCAACCATGCATACCATCCTGCGACTGGACGTGGCCGGACAACCCCGCGGCTGGATAACGGTACACGAGGCCATTTCGGCCTACGCCAAGGGCGATGTCATCTACGGCATCGGGGAGACTCTGCCGCCCTATTTTGGCGGCATCCAGCGGATCAGCGGCAAACGCTCGCGCATAGAGCTGCAACCCATCGTCGCCATCCAGGGCCGTATCACCCGCAATTTCAGTCCACCCCTGTGTAACCGCACCCTGTTTCGCCGGGATGACCATCGCTGCCTCTACTGCGGTGACCAGTTCTCCAGGTCGGACCTGACCCGCGACCATGTTCTGCCCACATCCAGAGGCGGCACGGACCGCTGGCAAAACGTGGTGGCCGCCTGCAAGCGCTGCAACTGGCAGAAAGATAATCGCACCCCCGAAGAAGCGCACATGCCCCTGCTGGCCGTGCCTTTTCGACCCAATCCCTTCGAGTGGCACTTCCTCGCCAAGGAGCGGATTCTCGCCGACCAGATGGACTATTTGTCCCAGCAGTTTCGGGCCCCGCGGGCCTGGGCGAGTTAATCTGCGACGGAAGTCAGGCTATACTGGCCGGCGCTGATCCCGCCGAGTGATCAGGCCTAAATTTTCCTGACAGGGGGAGCAAGTCAGTGTCCAGTGACCACCTCAGCGCCATCCACTCCATGATGCAGCAAATGGGCAAATCCGTTATCGGCCAGGAAGAGGTGGTGCGTACCCTCACCCTGGCGCTGCTGTGCAACGGCAATGTGCTGCTGGAGGGCCTGCCGGGCACCGCTAAAACGCGCTCTATCAAGACCCTGTCGAAGGTCCTGCAGGCAAAACTGGGACGCATCCAGTTCACCCCCGACCTGTTGCCGTCGGATATCACCGGCAATGAAACCTACCTGGACAACAACCAGGGCGAGTCGGAACTGCTATTCCAGCCCGGCCCCATTTTCAGTGAACTGGTACTGGCCGACGAAATCAACCGGGCGCCGGCCAAGGTGCAGTCAGCCCTGTTGGAAGCCATGGAAGAGCGGCAGGTGACGGTCGCGGGCAAGACCTACGAGCTACCGGCACTGTTCATGGTCCTGGCTACCCAGAACCCCATCGAACAGGAGGGCACCTATCCGCTGCCGGAGGCCCAGATGGACCGCTTCCTGATGAAAATATCGGTCGACTACCCCCGGGCCGAGGCGGAACTGGAGATCGTGCGCATGCTGCAGCTCGAGGAGGGCGCCGGGGGCGAACAGCTGCAGATGATTTCCCAGGACAATATCTTCGCTGCCCGCGAGACCATCCAGCAGATGAAGGTGTCGGAGCCGGTGGAGCAATACATCGTCGATCTGGTGATGGCCACCCGGCAACCCGAACTGTTCGGCGCCAGGCTCGGCGGCTGGATAGACACCGGGTCCAGCCCGCGGGCCAGTATCGCCCTGCACCGCAGCAGCCGCGCCAGCGCCTGGCTGGACGGGCGTGATCATGTCACGCCCGATGATGTGCGCTCGGTTTTGCACGCCATCATGCGCCACCGCCTGATCATTACCTACGACGCCCTGGCGGACAAGATATCCCCTGACGACATCATCGACGAGATCATCCGCCAGGTGGCCGTGGGCTGAGACGCAGATGGCCGCCGCCAGCAACGACGATATCTACACCAGCCTGCGCGCCCTGATGCGCCTGCGCTACAGCGCCCGGGGCTTCAGTTACCTGCCGCGCCAGCCGGTGCGGTCCCTGCTCAGCGGCCGCAAGCGATCGCGCTTGCGGGGTCGCGGCCTGGATTTCGACGAGTTGCGCAACTACCGGCCCGGCGACGATATCCGCACCATGGACTGGCGCGTCACCAACCGCACCGGCAAACCCCATGTGCGGGTGTACACCGAGGAGCGCGACCGGCCGGTGATGGTGATGGTGGACCAGCGGCTGCCGATGTTTTTCGGCAGCCGACAAAAGATGAAGTCGGTGATCGCCGCCGAAGTGGCGGCATTGACCGCCTGGCGGGTGCTGGCCGTCGGGGACCGTGTCGGCGCCATACTGTTCAACGACCACCGCACCCTGGAGGCCAGGCCCACGCGCAACGAGCGCAAGGTCATCGGCTGGTTGGGAGACCTGGTGGCGATGAACAACGAGCTGTCCGTGACCGCCGGCCACAGCAGTCACGCCGGCGGGCTCAACGACGCCCTGCAGGTGCTGGAGCGCAGCATCGGTCACGACTACCTGGTGGTGCTGATTTCCGATTTCTACGGCTGGAACGATGCCACCCTGGGGACGATACGGCGCATCAGCCAGCACAATGACATCATCTGCTCGCTGGTCTTCGACCCGCTGGAGCGGGATATTTCCGGCGCCAGCACCCTGGTGGTCAGCGATGGCCGCTTCCAGTTGGAGATAGACCCCACGGAGCGCGAGCTGGGCAGGAAATTCGAGGCCAGTTTCGAGAGCGCCTTCAGCCTGGTGCAGGGTGAGCTCAAGCGCCACCAGATACCCGTATTGCCGGTAGACACCGCCAACCCGGTCACCAGCCAGCTGCGGGAAAAGCTCGGCGGCCAGAGGGTGCTGCAGTGAGTGCACCGCCGCTGCCGGAGGTCTTCGGCAACTACGCCCTGGGCGACTTCGTCGAGGTGGTATCCCCGGCGGGCGTCAGCTGGTGGCCCCAGACCGTGGGCTGGCTATGGCTGGGAGCGGGGCTGCTGGCCTACCTGGGTTTGCGGCTGTGGCGGTTCCTGCACCACTGGTACCGCAACCGCTATCGCCGGGAGGCCATCGCCCGGCTGCAGGCGCTGTCGACCGCGGCGGCGCCCGCCGGGCTGGCCAGTGAACTCAACCGCCTGCTGAAACTGGCGGCCCTGGCCGCTTTTCCGCGCGAACAGGTGGCCCGGCTGTCGGGCCCGGAGTGGATACAGTTCCTCAACGCGCAGTGCCCCACCGCGGTCTTTTCGCCGCGGCAGTGCCAGCTGCTGGCCGAGGGGCCCTACAGCGGGGCGCAACTGGAACCTGCGGACGCCAGCCAGCTGCTCGCGGCCTGCGTGGCCTGGGTGCGCAATCACGAGAACCCCGCGGATGTTTGAGCTGGCGCACCCCTGGGCCCTGGCCCTGCTGGCGCTGCCGCTGTTAATGCGGCTGCTGCCCGCCTACAAGGAAAGCCGCGACTCGGTGCGGGTACCCTTCTTCGACAAACTGGTAGCACTCAGCGAGCGGCGTCCGGAAACCGGCGCCATGGTGCTGCAGCGCGACCGGGCCCAGCAGTTCCTGGTGAATTTCATGTGGCTGTGCCTGGTGTTAGCCGCCGCCAAGCCCGAGTGGATTGGCCCCCCGGTGGAACAGCAGAAATCCGGGCGCGACCTGATGATCGCGGTGGACCTGTCGGGCTCCATGGAAACCCTCGATTTCACCCTGCCAAACGGCAGCAGCGTGAATCGCCTGGATGCGGTCAAGTACGTGCTGGCCGAGTTGACCGACCAGCACGCCTCGGACCGGCTCGGCCTCATCGTATTCGGCAATGCTCCCTACCTGCAGAGCCCCTTCACCGACGACCACACGGTATGGGCACAGCTGCTGGCGGACACCCGGATTGGCATGGCCGGCCAGAGCACCGCCTTCGGTGACGCCATCGGCCTGGCCATCAAGCTGTTCCGGGAAAGCGATTCCGACAACCGCGTGTTGATAATGCTCACCGACGGCAACGATACCGGCTCCATGGTACCCCCGGTTGACGCCGCCAAGGTCGCGGCCAGCGACGCTATCCGCATTTACACCATCGCCATTGGCGACCCCGCCTCGGTGGGCGAGGAGGCGCTGGATATCGACACCCTGCAGCGGGTTTCGGAACTTACCGGTGGCCGCTACTTCCAGGCCCTGGACCAGCAGCAGCTGCTGCAAGCCTACCAGACCGTCGGTGAACTGGAACCCGAGCTGTACGAGACCATCAGTTTCCGGCCCCGGCAGAGCCTGCACTGGGTGCCGGTGAGCGTGGCCCTGAGCCTGTACCTGCTGTACCACGCCCTGGGCGCCTGGCGCAGCTGGCGCCGGGAGGTGGCAGCCAATGCCTCCTGAACTGGCCGCGCTGGAACATTTTCACTTCCTGCGCCCCGCCTGGGCGCTGGCCATCATCCCCTGGATATTGATCAGCATCGCCCAGGGTCGCCGCCGGGCCAGTCGGGACATGTTCGGGGGGATCATCGCCCCACACCTGCTGGAACACCTGCGCCTGCAGCGCTTTGAGTCCCGCTGGCTTAACCCGGTCAACTTTACCAAGGTGATTGCGGTGCTGTTGCTGTTGCTGTTGATGGGGCCTACCTGGAAGCAGCAACCGTCGCCCCTGAGCCAGGACGAGGCGGCGCTGGTAATACTGCTGGATGCGTCCGCCTCCATGCAGCAGACCGATGTGCAACCCAGCCGCCTGCAGCGGGCGAAGCAGAAGATAAGCGACCTGCTGGCCCTGCGCCCGGACAAGAAAGCGGCCCTGGTGGTCTATGCCGGCAGCGCCCATACGGTGCTCACGCTCACTGCCGACCAGGACATTCTCAACCAGTACCTGGCGGCGATCACGCCGGCGATCATGCCGCGCCCGGGCAAGTTCCCCGAGTACAGCCTGCCACTGTTGGGGGAGATCTTGCAGGACACCACTGCACCGGCCACCGTGGTGATGTTTGCCGACGGCCTGGGTTCGGACAGCAGCGCGGCGTTCGCGGACTATTTTGCAGCCTCCGGCTACCAACTGCTGGTGGTGGGCGTGGGGACCGAAAAGCAGGAACCGGGCCTGGCGCCGCTGGAACGCCGCTCCCTGCAACAACTGGCGAGTGAGACCGGGGGCAGCTACTTCGACCTCACCGTGGACGACAGTGACATGCGGCGCATCAACCGCCGTATCAACAGTCATTTCGTGGTCATCGAGGACAGCGCCCTGCCCTGGCTGGACAGCGGCTATGTGCTGGTGTTTCCGGCCATGGCCCTGTTCCTGATGTGGTTTCGCCGGGGCTGGACCCTCACCTGGGCCTGGCTGCTGGTGCCGCTGCTGCTGGCCGGCACGCCAGGGCCCGTTCGGGCACAGGAGGAGGCGGAAGCCGCGGTCGAGGCGGACAGCCCCGCGGACACAGGCCGGCACTTCGCCCCCCTGCAGTGGTTCATCGACCTGTGGCTCACCGGCGACCAGCAGGGGCGCCTGCTGATGCAGATGGGGGATTATCGCGCCGCCGCCGCGCGCTTCGAGGATCCCGTCTGGAAGGGCCTGGGCTACTACTACGCGGAGGATTTCATGCTGGCAGCCGAGTACTTTTCCCGCCGCGACAGCGACGCCGCCCTGTTCAACGAGGCCAACGCCCGCGCCCAGGCGCGCGACTACCTGCGCGCCGTGCAGCGCTACGACCGGCTGCTGGAGCGCAACCCGGACTACCCCGGGGCTGCGCACAACCGCCAGCGCGTGCAGGAACTCATCGACGAGATCAACCGTATCAGCGAGAGCCAGCAACAGGAACAGGGCGTGAGCGGAGAGGACAAGGAACTGGGGGGCGATGACGCCATTCCCGCCCAGGGCGCCGAGGAGATCGCCTGGGAGCAGGCCGAAACCATCGAACTGAGCGCCGACGAGATCCTCCAGGATCCGGCCACCCGGGAGATGTGGATGCGCAACGTGCAGCGGGATCCGTCCGACTTCCTCGCCATCAAGTTCGCCATGCAGTTGCAGCGCGAACAGCCTGCCAGGGGCGAGGCGCCGTGATGTCCGCCAGGCTCTGTCGCAAGCGCCTGGGGCTGGGCGTGCTACTGCTGTGCGCCATGGCTTATGCCGCGCTAGCCCCCGCCGCCAGCATCGATGCCCTGCAGGCTGCAGGCGAGCTGGAGATAGACGCGTCCCTGACACCGCAGGCAGACATCGTCCCGGGCCAGAAATTGACCCTGACCCTGAAAATCGCCACTGATCGCTGGTTCAGCGGCGGCACTCGCATCAGTCTGCCCGAGGTGCCCGGGCTGGTTATTCTGCAAACAGAACAGTTCGCCAGCAACGCCAGCGAGCAACGGGGGGAGAGCAACTGGGTCATCCAGCGCTGGAACCTCGATATCTATCCCCAGCGCCCCGGCAATTTCAGCATACCGCCGGTGAAAGCGCGGCTGCGGGTGAACACCGCCGACGGCGATGTAGAGGGGGTGCTGTCCAGTCCCGGGGTGCAATTCACGGTCGGGTTGCCCCCGGCCCTGGAAGGGGTCGAGCAATGGGTGGCGGCGCCCGCCTTCACGGTGGAGCAACAGTTTGATCGATCCCTGGAGGGGCTGCAGCCGGGGGATGCCTTTGAACGGGTGGTGACCTTCGAGGCCAGCGATGTCATGGCCATGATGCTGCCCTCCCTGCCGCCGGAGGACAATCCCGGCCTGGCCGCCTACCCGGCCCCACCGGTTCTGGACGACAGCAACAACCGCGGCCAGGTCAGCGCCAGCCGCCGCGAACGGATCAGCTACGTGGTACAGGCAGAGGGCCGCTACCTGCTGCGGGCCCGGGATTTCCACTGGTGGGACACCACCCGGGACGAGTTGCGGCTGGTATCGCTGCCGGCCGTGGAAATCACGGTGGGCAGTGGCGTCGCCGGTGAGGTCCCGGACGGCCCTTCCCTGCCCCGCCTGAGTCCGGGCCAATGGCTGGCACTGGCGGCCGGCCTGATCGGCCTGGGCTTGCTGCTGTGGCTGGGCTGGCGCTACCTGCCGCGCCTGCCGCCGGGGACAGTCTCCGCCCGGGTGACGGCGCTGCGACAAACGCTGCGCGAGCTGCGCAAACCGGCCCTGGCCGAGCGCCTCAACCCCGGAAGTAACGCTGGGGAATAAACGGCATGGGGGTCACCGTGACCGGCACCAGCTTGCCCCGCACATCCACATTCAGTCCCGTGCCGGGCTCTCCCAGGCCACGCTCGATATAGGCCATGGCTATAGGGCCGCCGACGCTGGCGCCGTAGCAGGCCGAGCACACGCTGCCCACCTGCCGGCCCTGGGCATCCAGCACTGCCTGGCCGTCCCGCACCGGTCGCTTGCTCTCCACGGTCAGGCCCACCCGGCGCAGGGGACTGCCATCCTCCATTTTCTGGAAGATCACCCCGGCCCCCGGGAAGCCACCGGCGCGCTCCCCCCCGGGACGGCGGACCCGGCTGATGGACCAGAGCAGCCCGGCCTGGACCGGGTCTATATCCGCTGTCAGCTCATGGCCGTACAGGCACAGGCCCGCCTCCAGCCGCAGGGAGTCCCGCGCGCCCAGCCCGACCGGTTCCACCGCGTCGATGTCCAGCAGGCCGCGGGCCAGCGCTGGCGCCTGGGCGGCGGGCACGGAGATTTCGAAGCCGTCTTCCCCGGTGTAGCCGGAGCAGGTGATGTAGACCTGGACGCCATCCAGGGTGGCGGCGCAGCCCTGCATGAACACCAGCTCCGCCGCGGCGGGACAAAGCCTGCGCATCACCTCGCGGGCGGCGGGGCCCTGCAGGGCCAGCAGGGCCTGCCCGGCCAGCACCGTCAGCTGCTGGCCCTGCAGGTGAGACCGCAGGTGAGCGATGTCCCGCTCCTTGCAGCCGGCGTTGACCACCAGGAAAAAGCGCTGCTCATCCCAGCGGGTGATAATGAGATCGTCCAGCACGCCGCCCTGTTCGTTGGTGAACAGGGCATAGGTCTGGCGGTTGATCCCGAGGCCCTGGACATCCACGGGCACCAGTTGTTCCAGCATGGCGGCGGCGCCCTCGCCCTCGATCAGCACCTGCCCCATGTGGGAAACGTCGAACAGCCCCGCGGCAGCCCGGGTGTGCAGGTGCTCCCTGATAATGCCGCCGGGGTACTGTACCGGCATGTCGTAGCCGGCAAAGGGGACCATTTTGGCGCCCAGTTCCCGGTGCAGTGCATCCAGAGGGGTGGTCAGCAGGGTCACGGCGCGCTCCTTGGTCGTTCGGGTCGATGTCGGCGAGGCGTCACTCTAACCAGAGCCCACCAGCGGCGCAAGGCAGGGGCATGACAGGCGGGGGCATGACACCCGCCCGCCGGGCGAGGATAATGGCCGCGCCGGCATAAGCCAGGCCAGTAACCGGGATCGCTACATGCCAAGCAAAACCATCAGCCTCATCGGCATGCCGGGGGCAGGCAAAAGCTCCATAGGAGTCATCCTGGCGAAACGCTGCGGCCTGCGTTTCGTCGATACCGACCTGGACCTGCAGGTGCGCGCGGGGGCCACCCTGCAGGAAATCCTCGAGCGGGACGGTTTCCGGCGACTGCGGCAACTCGAACACGAGGTGCTGCTGGCAATCGATCTGGAGGGGGCCGTGATCGCCACCGGCGGCAGCGTGGTGTACAGCGCCGATGCCATGCGGCGACTCAGGGCCGCCGGCCCGGTGGCCTACCTGCGGGCCGACCTTGCCACCCTGCAAAAGCGCGTCGCCGCCGCTCCACCCCGGGGGATCGCCTGTGATCCCGAGCTGGGCTACGCCGCTGTGTTCGCCGAGCGCACGCCGCTGTACCAACGCTATGCGGATATCACGGTGGATGCCGACCGGGGTGATGCCGAGACCGTGGCATCCCGCCTGCAGGAATTACTGCAGGCGGCCGAATTTCCCGCCTGACGGACGTGTCCGGACGCGTCCAGCCAACTGGCGGCCTGCGTGGCCACCCGGCGAAACCCCCGCCATGACAGGCTTGCGGGTGTTGGCACAGGTATTGCCTTATAGACAGGGGGGAGCGGCCCGCCGGTGCGACGCAACGACCACGGATGGTCGGGACAGGGATGTAGCCAGCACCGGGGGATGCCAGGGAAGGCAGCGGGCCGCCCCGCTTTTCCCGGGTTTGGGTTGCGGGGAAAAACCCTATATAAAGCAATGCTTTGTAAGAAATTACACAAAAAAAAGATTTACAGCCACCCAACCCTGAGTGATATTGCCGCGAAATGGCCCAGGCAAATCATCGGGAGGTGATTTATGGCAGAGCGCAACCAGGATAGCACTTCAACAGAAGAGCTGGACGATTTCTTCGAGCCGGTGCTCGGGGATATATCCGACGATGACATGCAGGAACTGCTGCCCGTCTCTACGGAGAAGCAGCGCCTCGCAGCCAAGCGGCGCCGTGCGGAACAGCGCCTGGAAGAGCGCCGCCTGCGCGATGAACTTGGCTACTACGACCTGAGTCTGGACGACTACTGAGACCAGGCCCCTGCCGCGGTGGGAAAAACCGCGGCAATCCGCTACATTGCTGCAACACCAATCGACTGCGGAGGTCGACCTGTTGCAACGCCCCGTTTGGCTTCTCAGCATGGACTCAGAGCAGTTCAATGCGCCGCCCACCACCACCGCTTCCCTGACAGCCTATTTTCGCAAGTACGGTCGCAGCGCTGACGCCACCGACATCCGGCTGGTCCACTTTCATTGCGGGGACGACATCGATGCCTGGCTGGCGAACTGGCAGGACAGCGAACTGCCGAGGGCCAGGCAAGCCGTAGCCGCGGGCCTGGCGCCCGTGGCGGGTTTCAGCGTCTATACCTGGAACGCGGCAGAGTTCCTGTCGCTGGCAAGGCAGCTCAAGCAACGACTGCCGGAATTGCTGGTAATAGCCGGGGGACCGCACGTACAGCAGGCGGGCGACTACCTCGGGGTCGATCCCATCGATGTGGTGTTCCTGGGGGAGGCGGAAGAGAGCTTCCAGGAGTTTCTGGACTGCGGGGATCGCGATGAGTGGGCCGCGGTGAATGGCCTGGCCTACCTGGAGGGCGGCAGGCAGGTCACCACGGCGCCCCGGGCCCGCTGCCAGGACCTGGACCGCTTTCCATCGCCGCTGGACGCACTGCAACTCACCGATCCCCGGGGGCGTCCGCTGTACGACTCCATCGCCTATGAAACCAGTCGCGGCTGTCCCTTCACATGCGCCTTCTGCGAGTGGGGCACCGGGGCGATCGGCAGCAAGATGTACCAGTGGTCGCTGGAGCGGGTGCGCGCCGATTGGGAGGCGATCGCGGCGGCCGGCATCAAGAACATCTGGCTGGCCGATTCCAACTTCGGGGCCCTGAAACAGGACGGCGACAAGGCGCGCTTCATCGTCGACCTGAAGCGGCGCACCGGCCTGCCGCTGTCCTTTGCCACCTCCTGGTCCAAGAAGCACAGCCGGCAGGTACAGGAAATCGTGCTGCTGTTGCACCAGAATCGCCTGTTGCCGCACTACCAGCTGGCGCTGCAGACCCTCACCCCCGAGGCGCTGCGCCTGAGCAACCGGCAGAACATGAGCTCGAATGAATACCAGCCCATCGCCAAGTCCATGGCAGAACAGGGCGTACCCATAGCGGCGGAGCTGATCTGGGGCCTGCCGGGGGATAACCTGGCGGATTTCGAACGCAACCTGGACCGGTTGCTGGCGACCTTCCCCAACATCAATATCTTCGGCTATACCCTGCTGCCGGGGACCGAGTTTCACGCGCGCCGGGAGGAGTACCGCATCGAAGCCATTCCGGTGGCGGGCTACGGCAAGGCCAGGGGCGAGTACGTGGTGGGCTGCCACAGTTTCAGCCGGGACGAGGGCGAGGAGGGCTACTTCCTGATCAGTGCCCATATCCTGCTGGTACACGGCCATATCATGCCCCTGACGACCAGGCTGCTGGCACTGCGCCAGGCGGTACCCGTGTCCCCGCTGCTCAGGGCCGTGCTGCGAGCCCTGCTGGAGCAGCTCGCCCAGGATTTACCCGACCTGGATGGCGCCGACCGGATGGCGGTCTACGAGCAGCGCGATCGCATCTACCTGGCGGCACTGAGCCGGCGCGAGCAGTTCTACAAGACTGCGGCCGAGGTGCTGGAGCAGCACTGCCGAGACCACGACCAGGACCCGCGGGAAGCCCTGCAGGCCCTGCAAATCGACGCCGCGCTGTGTCCCCGCGAAGGTGGTGAGGTAACCCTGCAGGAGCAGTTCGGTTTCGACGCCGTGGGCCTGCACCGGGCCCTGGCCTCCATGGAACTGCCGCCGCCCGCCCCGTTGGGCGACCGCCCCTGCCTGCTGGACATCTTCCACCCCGGGGGTGTCGGCGACATCCTGCTGGGCGCGGATGGCGGCAGCTGGCTCTCCGGCAGCATCGTCAATCCCGCACCGACAGCCGGAGAGCCGGCAACGGAAATAGTTTCAGAGGCTGTTGATCTCGCGCTAGCATAGGCGCGGTAGAGCAAAGCGACGAGGACGTGCCATGCCAGAGATAAAGCGCGAGGTGAGGCCGGTAGAGGTCAATTATCTGTGCGACGCCTGCGGCCAGGGAATGATGGTGGGCGCGGGCGCTATGGATCCCGAGACGGGCGATATCGAGCATCGCTGCCTGATTTGCGATCGGCGGCAGAGGTTCAAATGGCGGGAGTATCCGCGCATCGATCACATAGGGCTGGACGAGTCGATCTGACGCCGCAGGCGGGCCAGCCCCTGCTCGCTGGCCTCGCTGATACCGTGCTCGGTCACCAGGGCTGTCACCAGGGCAGCGGGGGTAATATCGAAAGCGGGGTTGAGCGCCCGGCTACCCGCCGGACCCAGCCGCACCGCGCTGTGTCGCTCGCTGCTGTCGAAGCCGCTCATGGTCAGCACTTCCTCACCGGAACGCTCCTCTATAGGGATATGACCCCCATCGGGACAGCCCCAGTCGATGGTAGACTCGGGCAAGGCCACATAAAAGGGTACCCCGTTGGCGGCGGCGGCCAGGGCCTTGAGGTAGGTGCCCACCTTGTTGCACACATCCCCGTTGGCGGCGGTGCGATCGCTGCCCACCAGCACGCAATCCACCGCGCCCGCGCGCAGCAATTGGCCGCAGCTATTGTCAGCCACCAGGGTATAGGGCACACCGGCGCGCTGTAGTTCCCAGGCCGTCAGGCTGGCGCCCTGGTTGCGCGGACGCGTCTCGGATACCCACACGTGCACCGGCATACCGGCCCGCTGAGCCTTGTAGACCGGTGCCAGCGCCGTGCCCCACTCGATGGTCGCCAGCCAGCCGGCGTTGCAGTGGGTCATGACCTGCAGTGGGCCCTGCGTTGGCAGCGCCCGCAGCAGCTCCAGGCCGTGCTCGCCGATGCGGGCACAGTGGCGGATGTCCTGTGCACGCAATTCCAGAGCCCGCTGCAGGGCGCGGCCGGCACGGGCGCCCTGCTCAAGCCCGGCCACCGCCTGCCGCACCTGTTGCAGTGCCCAGCCCAGGTTGACCGCCGTAGGCCGGGTTTGCAGCAGGGCCGCCACGGCGGCCTCGAGGTTCTGGTCAGAGGCGTCGCGGGCCAGTTCCAGGGCCAGGCCGAAAGCCGCCGTGATACCTATCAGCGGGGCGCCTCGCACCTGCATTGAACTGATGGCATGGCAAAAAGACTGCAGGGTCTCCAGGGGCTGCCATTGCAGCCGGTGCGGCAACAGGGTCTGGTCAATAACCTCGACCCGCGCCAGTACCGGGTCCCAACGCAGGCTGGTCAGGGTAGCGGATGTCTGCACCGGTGCGCTCAGGCGGGGTCCGCCAGTTCCGGGTCGGTGGTATGCTGCCACTCAAACACGTTCAGCTCGATGAATATAAAGGCGAACAACCACAGGGCGGCATCCCAGAAGTCGAGAAAATCTCCGGCGAATCCCCAGTAGATGGCACAGGCGAACAGCACCGCGTAAAGCAGGAATTTGATGATCTTGGTGGCGTCCATGACCCGCTCGGAGAGATCCCCGCGCAATTGCAGGCGCACCTCGACCTCGAGCACGATGACCACCAGGATCCAGTCCGCGGCATTGATGACGTCTACCCAGGCCAGCCACTGGGCCGCGCGCAGCGTCTCTCCGTCGGCGAGGATGCCGAAGTCGGCTATGGTGTAGAGCTGGCTGCCCACCGCGACGCAATTGCCGCTGTCCAGGGGCAGGTACTCATCCAGGTCCATCAACAGCGAGTAGCCGGACTCCACCAGGGTGCAGGCGTCGGTGACCGCCAGCGGCGTCACCTGGTAAAGGGTGACCAGTTCATCGTAGTAACCCGTGAAAGCATAGCCCAGGGCCAGGTAGCACAGGCCGCGCAGGCCGTGCAGCACCCATTTGAGCCCACCGCGCAACTTGTTGTCGTCCAGCACCGAGGTTTCCAGCTCGAACATCAGCAGCAGTATCACCCAGGCCGCGGTGTCTATGGTGGCGGAAAATGCCTGGATAAGCTGTCCCGGCTGGATGCCGTCGGCAAAGGTATAGGTGAGCGCCAGCAGTTCTTCCTGCAGGAAGAGATAGACGTTCAGGCTCAGCAGCGCGTAGACGAGGTACTTGGCAGCAGTGAAGATTCGAAACCGGGTAGCGCTGCCGAGATAGTGATTAGCCTGCTGCATACCCGGTCGACCGTCCGATCAAACCTGTAGCAACAGGTGTTCGCGCTCCCAGGAACTGATGACCTGGTTGAACTCCTCGAACTCGTCGAGCTTCACAGCGGCATAGGCGCGCAGGAACAACTCACCGAACACCTCCTGAATCTCGGGCGAATCGTGCAGATGGCGCAGGCCCTCCTCCAGGGTGCGAGCTACCTCGACTTCTTCCTCGTTGGCCGTGCCCTGGTGGGGCTCGGTGGGAGTCAGCTTGCCTTTCATGCCGAGATAACCACTGGCGAGGGTGGCGGCAAACGCGAGGTAGGGGTTTACATCCGCGCCCGGGAAACGGTTTTCGATGCGGGTTGCCGGGCCGTCGCTTTGCGGCATGCGGAACGCGGTGGTGCGATTGTCTACCCCCCAGTTCAGGTTGATGGGGGCGGCGATCTCCGGGGCCAGGCGTCGATAGGAATTGACGTTCGGGGCATACAGGCTGATGAGCTCGGGCGTATAGCGCTGCAGGCCCGCTACGTAGTGCAGGAACAGGTCGGAATAGCCGCCCTTGGGCCTGGCAAACACGTTCTTGCCCGTCTTCATATCCACCAGGCTCTGGTGGATATGCATGGCACTGCCGGGCTCCGCCTTCATGGGCTTGGCCATGAAGGTTGCATACATGCCGTGCTTGTAGGCGGTCTCGCGAACGGTGCGCTTGAAAGTAAACACCTGGTCCGCCAGGCTCAGCGCATCGCCGTGGAGGAAGTTGATCTCCATCTGGGCAGCACCGCTCTCGTGAATGAGGGTGTCTACCTGCAACTCCTGGGCATCGGCGTAACGGTACATGTCCTCGACGAAGTCCTCGAATTCCGCCACTGCATCGATGCTGTAGGACAGGCGCGACGACTCCGCGCGACCGGAGCGGCCCTGGGGCGGCGCCAGCTCGTAGTCGGGATCGAGGTTCTTGCCCACCAGGTAGAATTCCACTTCCGGCGCGACTACCGGCCGCAGGCCGTCTGCCTCGAACAGTTCCAGCACCTTGCGCAGGATGTTGCGAGTGGCCAGGGGGTGCGGCCTGCCGTCCATGGTGTAGCAGTCGTGAATGATCTGGGCGGTGGGTTCGCGCGCCCAGGGGACCACGCGCATGGTGTTCGCGTCGGGCAGGAGAATCATGTCGGCATCCGTCGGCTCGACGAAATCCCAGTGCTGGTCGGAATACTCGCCGGTAACGCTCTGGATCATGATGCTTTCGGGAAGGCGGGGATGCCCCCTGCTGAGGAACTGGTTGGCCGGAATGAACTTGCCGCGCGCATTGCCCGTCATATCGGGAACCAGGCACTCCACTTCGGAAATCTTGTGCCGTTTCAGCCATTCCTTTATGGCTTTGGTATCCGATTCCATACGTCTCTCTGGTAGCCTAAAGTGCCCAGTATCGCAGCAGACTGAATAAAGCTTCAAGGCTTTTCCCCGGCCCCTAACCCTAACGTGTTATCCCCGCGCGGGAGACCAAACAGTTATAGTTATCCCATGCAAAACGAAGCCCATGTCGATTCCTGGTACGCCGCCACCGCCAACCTGCAGCTGGACCTGCCGCCGCTCGCTGGCAAGCACAGCTGTGATGTCTGCGTCATAGGCGGCGGCTATACCGGCCTGTCAACAGCCCTGCACCTGCGGCAACTGGGGTACAGCGTGATCCTGCTGGAGGCAAACCGGATCGCCTGGGGCGCCTCCGGCCGCAACGGCGGGCACGTGGCAACCGGGCAGCGAGTGGACCAGGAGGCACTGGAGAAACTGGTCGGGCCGGAGCGGGCCCGGGAGCTGTGGCGCCTTGGCCTCGAGGCAGTGGATCTCGTTTGCGAGCTCATAGGCCACCACGCCATTGACTGCGAGTTGAAGCAGGGCAACCTGCACGTGGCCAGCAAGCGCGGCGATATCGCCGCCCTTCCCGCCGAGGTCGAGCACCTGCAGACAGTCTACGGCTATGACCAGATACGCTTCATAGATAGCGCTGAACTCGCGGACATGACCTCGGCCCGGGGCTTCGGCGGCGCCACGCTGGACAGCGGTGCACGGCACCTGCACCCGCTCAATTTCGCCCTGGGCCTGGCCCGGGCCGCACTGGACGCCAGGGCCCAGTTGTTCGAGGGCAGCCGGGTTCTTTCCTACAGCCAGGGCGCCAAGGTCAACGTCAAAACCAGCCGGGGTGAAGTGGAGGCGGATTACCTGGTACTGGGGTGCAACGGCTACCTCGACAAGCTGGAGCCGCGCGCGGCCGGGCGCATCATGCCCATCAACAACTACATGCTCGCCACTGAACCGTTGCCAGAGGCCACGGCACGGCGGTTGATCCGGGATGACACCTCGATGTCGGACAGCCGCTTTGTGATCAACTACTGGAAGTTGTCGGCTGACAATCGCCTGCTGTTTGGCGGCGGGGAATCCTATTCGCGGCGTTTTCCAGCGGATATAAAGGGCTTCGTACGCAAGTATATGCTGCGCATCTATCCGGAACTGGAGCACACCAAAATAGACTACGGCTGGGGCGGCACCCTGGCCATTACCCTCAAGCGCATGCCGGATTTTGGCCGGCTGGGCCCCAATGTTTTCTACGCCCATGGCTTTTCCGGCCATGGCGTGCCCACTGCCACCCTCGCGGGCAAGTTGCTGGCCGAGGTCATCAGCGGCACCGCCGAACGCTTCGATGTCATGGCCGGCGTCCCCGCTCCACGGTTCCCCGGTGGCACCCTGCTGCGCTGGCCGGGACTGGTGGCGGGAATGCTGTTCTACAGCCTGCGGGACCGCCTGGGCTGACCCGAGAGGGCGGAACTGCGGCCTGCCCCGGCGCCACACGACCAAAGCACCCGTTTCGTTGCTACAATGGCTCCCCGACATCACCGCTCGCCCGAAAGCCCAGTGGAGCACGCACTCTTGGCCCTGGAAGCCCTACCGATAGCTCAAGACCCGGACTGGCAGACACAGCTGCGGGGCGTTATCACCTCCGCGCAGCAGTTGCTGTCCCTGCTGGAACTGCAGCCGCAGGATATCGGCTATTCCGCCGCTGCCTGTGCGGACTTCAGCCTCAAGGTCCCCATGGCCTTCGCCCGCAGGATGCAGGTGGGGAATCCTCGCGACCCCCTGCTGCTGCAGGTCCTGGCACGCGCCGAAGAGATGGTGGAAACCGCTGGATACAGCCGCGACCCCGTGGGCGAGACCGGCGCGGCCAACCCCGGCAGGGGCATCATCCACAAATACCGCGGGCGGGTACTGCTGCTGGTGACCGGCGCCTGCGCGGTGAACTGCCGCTACTGCTTTCGACGCCATTTCCCCTATGCCGACAACCAGAACAGTCGCAGCGAGTGGCGCGACGCCCTGGCTTACATCGCCGCCGATGCCAGTATCGAGGAGGTAATTCTCAGCGGCGGCGATCCCCTGCTGGCAAGCGATCGCTACCTGGCCGAACTGGTGGCGCAGATTGCCGCCATCGGCCATGTCCGGCGCCTGCGTATTCACAGCCGCCTGCCCGTGGTCATTCCCGACCGGGTGACCGACGGGCTGGTCGATGCCATCTGCCATCCGCAACTGCAGACTGTTGTTGTCATCCACTGCAACCACGCCAACGAGTTGGACAGCGCCGTGGATACGGCCCTGGCTCGGCTGGCCGGGGAGGGTATTACCCTCCTGAATCAGGCGGTGCTGCTGGCGGGCATCAATGACAGCGAGGCAGCGCTGTGCCAACTCAGTGAGCGCCTGTTCAGTGCCGGTGTCCTGCCCTACTACCTGCACCTGCTGGACAAGGTACAGGGGGCGGCGCATTTCGACGTGGCGGAAGCGGACGGCAAGCGCCTTATGCACGCCGTCAGCGCGAGATTGCCGGGTTATCTGGTGCCGAGACTGGTGCGGGAAATCGCCGGCGGCGAGGCCAAATGGTCGGTGTGAGACCGACAAAATACCAGCCCCATCCGATTGATATTTATAAAATATTTAAAAGCAACTCCCCCATGATACCCCCAATTGCACCCCCAAACTTACGAGCCCGATTTACCGAACATGTCTTACGACTAAGACTGGTCTGCCACCACAACCTCGTCACCATCAGCGAGGCTAACGTAGTCCAACTGCCACCTAGCCATTTTTAACACCTGGGCATGGGACAAGTCTGATTCAGCGAATGCAAGCACAGTTACATCGCCAAAACCCTTAACGTCCCGCAGCAGCGCCTCAATGTTGGCCGCAAATTGGTCCATGAGTTCCCGGCCAATATCCATGGCGACTTCATCACGAAAAAGTGCCGCCACTGTGAGTTCGTAGTTTTCGCCATCCTCAACACCCCGATCAAATGGATTTAATGTCAAATACAGCGATCTACACGCCTCTCCTGGTGCAGTATTGAACATTTTAATCAAGGGGGCGGAACTGCCCTCAATCAATGGCTTGATTCTGTCATTGAAATCATCGGGAAAAGTTTGTGTGGTATACCTGTTTCCCAACCATCGCTTGAGGATGTTTAAGTTATCTCCATCAATGGAGTAGCGCTTGTCGGAAGAACAACCGTCAAGGCCCTCTCTTGAAGCGAACCCACGCAAAGCCATGCCGACCTCGAACCACCGCAAATATCCCTCCACTTCAATTTCAAGGTGTAATCTCCGGATGTTTCGCGCATACCGAAAATGGCCATGGCCATTTTCTATCGGCTTGGCCAGTAACCACTCGAGATGCGGCTCATGCTGTAGCGATGGTTGAATGACCGAACAATCGTGGGTAACCGCAATAAATACCTGGCCTTCCGAGAGTGTGTACCCGGTATTTGCGCATAGCACTGAAGCGGTCTCTTGCGTAAAACAAGCGCCAAAACACCACCCCCGCTCTACAAGAGTTCCTCGGTCCAAAACCGCTTCTATCCTTCTACGCAATCAATGGCTTGGAATTATCAAGTCTTTCGTCCAGCAACGCAGATCGCTGGAGACCTTCCAATTTAAAGTTCACAAGCTTCCACACCCTTTCTTGCTCATCAGGGGCGGCTTCGGCAAGCGCCAAGAAATGTGAAATATCCTGAACCTGAGGATCCAATTTGCGACGCATAAGCGCACCAAAATAGATCCGCAACTCGGGTTCAATGTTTTCAAGCATTTCATAAGCAAAGCTTACTCTCTGCTTATTTTCAGCTCTCACAGAATTTGCTGTCCCATTTAGCCAAGAATAGATTGTGGGACGACTTACATGGAGTAATTCGGCAAGCTGATCTTTCCCCAAGCCAAATACTTGCTCCAAGCATGCAACCTGCTGAGATACAGCAGCTGCTTCCGAGACCGCGCTAAAATTTGGCTCATCATTGCCCGTAATTGAGACATCGTTCGTAGCAATAACCATGGCAGGCATGAAATATCCGCCAGAACCAATCAGCACAGCAAAGGTGGTGGCCCTTACTCGATCAGGAACTACAGACATAGGTTACTCCTTTTTCCAAGCCGCGATTGCCTCTTCAGTCACCATCGCTCTAAAGCCCAGTGAATTCTGCTTGTGCAGTCGGTCGAGAAGATTTAATACACGATCAAGGTTAAATTTTTCCAGGGCTCGCGGAGCATAAATATGATCCGTATCCGCCATAACAAATCGCACTGATACTTGCTCCATCAGTCCAGACCTGGGCAACTGTTCTGCTAGTTGAAACAGGTCTTGTGGAACCCGGGGATGATCCTGTAATTCGTAGCATCGCGCGAACAACTGTCCCAGTTCAGACCGATATATAAACTCCACCCGAGACTGCAGAGGACTAAGCCCCCCATTCTGAGGCGGGCATAGATAACCCGGCTTTAAAATTTGGGAATAATCTAATCCATCAATAGCATGGATATTGTCTATATGCCGAATTCCAATACTCCGAGAGTGGTCAATTTTCGCAATCCTAGATATTGTTTCCAGGATCGGGTGTATCTTTTCAGCAAAATCATCAAAGTGTTTATAGGACGTGGTGTGAAAAACAACTCGATCACGCCCGAAAACAAAACCAAAATCACCCTCAGCGTTCCCGGCCCTCCACTGAGGGACTTCCTCATTTTCCATGGAAAATCCGCCTGCCCCACCTCGAACAGACACCTTCATGGAATTAACGGTATAGTCCAGGGAGTCAGGATAATTCTGGCGCACTTCCTCTAGGATGGCGGGGGCATACTCAGCCATCCCTGGAACTGGGGCAAACTCAATCATTGCCAGCGAGAATACAAGTGGCGCTCGCGGCAGGTGCCCTAATGACTCGTAAGTCAATTTTTTACCTCCCTCATGTTCCGCAAACTTTACATGTAAAGTTACGGACAATCAAACAATACCGACACCTCCTAATTGGGTAATTTTCAATCACTTATTGGGCTAATATACGACAGTCTGGAGCGCTAACGTGTAGCCATTAGCTACAGACACCCCTTGAAGTCCCGCTCGAGAATGGCTGGAAGCAGTGCATCAAGTTCAGTCTGGTTCTCGACCCGAGCATCGGCCATGGCGACCGTAGCGATCCTTCTTGGCGGACTCCACGAATACGTCTTTACCGGCGCTCATAGACGCCGGGTGACTCCTCGACGAGCTGCCAAGCGGCCGCCCCTTTCCGGCGCATCAATACCTGTCAGGCGGACCTTGTGCACAGTATTGGGATCGCTCAATACCAAGATCGTGTCGCCGTGAGTGAGCGCGACATCGAGTCCATTAATATCGGCAAACACTGCTGCCGAGCATAGCGCGATAGCCAGCAAAGGAGCGGTTCTCTCAAGTTAAATCTGCTACAGACTGACCAAAAGCTACACAGAACTCATATTTTTAAGCCGTAATCGGTACGCATTGTAGCTATCGGCTGAAATATAGATGGGCCCGTTAACCCTGAAATTCGTCCATTCAAGTCCCTCGGCCAGCATCAGTCCGCGCACTTTCGTTGCTGAAGTACCGAGCAACTTCGCCACCAAGGGAACTGAATAATAGAGTTTACCTTCGTGAGTTACCTTTTGTTTTCCAGACATAATTACTATTAGTCACTCCTTTTCAAATCCATGACTCGTAAATTTCAATGTCTGGCTGTTCTCAGTCACTGTGCGCACAACATGATCCGGAGCACCCTCGGGTATATTTGCTTCAATCTCTAGAGTCACAGTAACTGACGCCCCGACCAAGCCAGCCAGGTGGGCAATGACTTCGTCCGCGATGCGGCTGGCATCCCTGCCTACGCGAGTGGTGTCGAGGACAGCCGTCCCATGAAACCTTTTGGGTTGTGTTGCTAATGCCCGGTGGTCACCGAGTTGCGGAGTGATTCCTGGCGTATTGTCTGGGCGGCCATCCTCCGGTTCCTCACCCGGCTGGTCTTGCGGAGGCACCGCCCGCTCAGCTTCCAGTTGCGCTGCAGCTATGTCTGGTTTCACCAACAGCTCAGCAGCGTGAGCATCGTTCACCGATACCATAGTCCCACCACGCAGTCCCTGATAGCGGCCAGCTGCCTCATCAAAGCTGTCGGCGAACCCAAAGCTGTCTTGAGACCAAGTCAGTAAATTCAGGCCATCACTGATCGCGCTGAGCAACACAGCAGAGTTCTTGAGCCTGGGAAGATATAAGTATCGCGCGAAATCCTCTACAAGCTGCCTTACCTGTACATGATTCCCACGCCACAGCGGTATCCGGTCCAGCTCCATCTTCAGCCGCGTTGGCGCGAAGCTATTTAGATACAACTCGTCGGTGCGCAGCTTTTTGCTAGCGCGCACAGCCAGTGCATCTGTTCCAGACAAACGCAGTGCTTCCCAAGTCACCGCCGCATCGGGCGCAGTTTGGATAGGAGCCAGCAACCACTGATAGGTTTCTGGCAGTCGGGCATTGATGGAGCTTTCAGCGGACGCCATCTGGGTTTCAGCCTGTTTAACTTGAGTTGCGTTGAGGTCCAGACTTGCCCGTTCGGCGACAATCGACTCCCATGCCAGATACTTGCGCACGGCTTCATCAAGGTCTTGCATACGGGTCTTGTCTGCCGCAAGAAAGACCAGCGTATTGCGATATAGCCTTGGGGAGTTACCGCGTGTCTCCAAAATCGCTTTGGCAGCTACCTCTGCGGGACTGTTGCCTTCTTTGCTATAGAGATGGTTGACGCCCAAGACCACCAAGCGCGCATCAAGATCATCCGGCACGTCCGACCCCGATGCCGGCATGGGGTGTATACGATCAAAATCGCCATGGCGCGCCAGATTGTTGCGGAGTCGCTGCTCCAACTCATGTGTCACCCGATCCGGTTCGCGCTTGAATTGTTCTGCACGGTCCTCCGCCAGCTTGGTTACCGTGGGCTGTGTTGAGTACCAGTAATGTGGGCCGTCCTGATAAAGATAGGTAGCGGTGGCGGCCATACGCCGTAGAGCGTCGCCAAACACTGCTGGCGATTCGCCCGGCATGACACAGCCTAGTTTTACGCGACGATCCTCGATACCTTTATGGGCCGCCGCTGTAGTCGGTGCGGACCCCATATAGATGGCCCGCGCTACACGCCGGCAGGCAGAGAACTTACCCAGAGCGGGCAATTCGCTGTCCATCTTCAGTGGCAAGGAGTTCGGGCCATCAACATCCTTTTCGATAACTGGGACCCAATTGTCTGAAAGGTAGCGGGTGAGCTCAGACTGCACACGCGCATCATCTATGGCCACATTTCCCGGTAAGATCAGCGGGTTGCGATCCCCCTTTTCCCACAGGCTATGAATCACCGCGGCCATCAAGCGCAGTACGCCACGGGTACGCTGAAATTTGACCAAGGTAGACCAGTCAGTATAGAGCCGGTCGAAGATTTCCGGGTGGATCGGGTAGGCTGCCTTTATGCGTTGCTCGTACTCTGTTTCACGGCACTCTGGCGGGAACTCCGTCTGCTGCGAGCGGTAGAAGTCTGCAAACGCACGAGCGACCACGTCCCGGTCCTTAAACTGCGCCGGGTCGGACAATGGCTGAAACAGGCGCCGGCGTACTATCTCGAAGCCTTCTTCCGCACTTGCCGGGCGCCATGAAGACTCAACCCGCCCAACCACGTTGCGCAAGCGATCAAGCGCCTCGCGCCCCCGTGTGCCGCCGACTTCTACGTCATCACTGTGAGAGTGTCCCGAGGTATCCGAGGCCGGCAGGCTGATAACCAGCATACAATTCTTGGCCAACTTCGCCGACTCAGTGAGTACCTGGGCGAAGGTGAATTGCGTCTCGAATCCCCCCGCAGGCAGATCGCTCTGGTCATGGAGCTGGCGTGCGTAGGCTACCCACTCATCAATCAAAATCAGGCAGGGGCCGTATTCGTTGAACAGTTCCCGTAGCACGTCACCAGGGCTAGTGGCTTTTTCGTCATCGGCCGCCACGCGGTCGAAGGCTTTCTTGCCACCCAGTTGCCATGCCAGTTCACCCCAGAGTGTGCGTACCGCGGTGCCATCCGGCTTGATGGAAGGATTCCCCGGGGAAATTTTATTTCCCACCAGCACTACCCTACGGGCGGTCGGAATCTTACCGACTCCGGCGTCGGCCATTACTGCATCAATACCAGCCAGATCCGTTGGTGCGATGCCCGAAAAGAGGTGATACAGCGCCAGCATGGAGTGCGTCTTGCCACCCCCAAAGTTAGTCTGCAACTGGACCACAGGATCACCATCGCCGGCCGTAAGCCGTCTCACCGCGCCTACGAGCATCTCCTTGAGACTTTCAGTGAGATACGTGCGCCGGAAGAACTCCACCGGATCCCTATACTCATCAGTACCCTCACCCAGTTGCACCTGCCACAGGTCAGCGGCGAACTCGGCCTGTTGATAGCGGCCGCTGGCCACGTCTTCGTGCGGCATTATCACTTCACGCCAGGGCTTGAGGCCGCTAATCACACCACTTTCAACGGCGATACTCGATGACTTGCGCTTCTCGCCACGCGCCTGCTCATCAAATCGTACTCGCAACAGCTCCATCTTCATCTTGTCTACATCATCCGCTTGGGGCGCAGAGATGGACGAAAGCAAACGCCCAACAGAGTCGAGCGCACGATAGGCGTCGTCACCCGAAAAAGTCTCCTGATGGGCCCAGCTGTTGCGTATTGCCAAAATCTCATTGACCAGGCTGCGCTCTGTCTTGCCGAGAATCCGACGGAACACATCACTCCACTTCCTGTCCATCACCACCAGTAAGGCGGCAACGTCACCAAGAGAGGAAGTTTTACCTCCACCAAGGCGGGTGTCAGACAGGATCTCCTTTACTTCAAACGCCCAGTCGTTGCCGTATTTCGCTTTGAATTCCCGTTCAACAAATGGCCCGAGGCCGGCCTTTAGTTGTTCCAGCGCCTTGCCGACACGTTCATGATTTGTGATGGCCATACTATTATTCCTGGTCGAATAGGTCGTTGGTGATGGTAATGGTCGCGTCAGGTGCTTCTTGCGCCAGCCGTGTAATTTCGGGCCAGCTCTGCACGAGGCCGTTGTATGCGAGCGCCTCGGTCGCGCGTCTTTTTCGCTCGCAGAGGGTGTATAGCCGATAACAGAGTTCACGTGCTGTCTCAGCTTTTGCGCCAAGTTTGGCGACCAACGCAGCGGCTGCACCTTCACCGCTGGCTTCAAGTACTCGAATCAAATGGTGAACCATTTCCCACACGGTCAGTCGAGTGTCCGTGGTCGGGTCCCAGTTACCAGCAAGCTCGGTTGGTTTTAGTAGCCGCACCTTGCCGCTTTTGGATACAAGAATTCCAGCCTCCACGAGCCCAGCCACAGAAGTGTTCTTAGACTTGGATAGCTGTTCCGCGACACCGAAGTCGTCTTCGGCAAATCCAACTTGATCAAACCAGGTTAGTGCCCATCGGGTATCTGCATCAAAGTCGCCTTCCTGCTCGGCAAGAGCTTCGTCCAGCGTTTGGTTGATGAGCGTCAGCGCGGCGCGCACGGTGAGCTGCTTGCCCTCAGCGTCGAGCACCTTAGAGTAGCGGGTGTAGACCGCCATGCCAGGGCCGATGGCTGCCTGCGCCAGATCGACGGGAGCAATGTTCCCGCGCTGGAGATGGGCTAGCGCCACGGGCAGCTCCGTCTTGAGCGCTCTAACAAACTCGCGGCGGGTAGTTGTTGGCGCGTCGGTACCACGTCGGCGGCAGACAAGGACAATGCTGGAGGCCAGGGCATTTGCTCCAATGCCGACAGCCCGTGCTCCACGCTCTGTCCTCATGGGCCACGTGCCGCTGATGGCAAAACCTGCCTTGATGACGGCCGCTAGAAATGTATCCCATCCTGTGCTTGCAGTGCCGGTTTCATCGTCGCTCTCGGCTTGCTTGAATGCGTAGTAGATTGTGACCGGAAATGCCGAGTGCGCCTGCTCTGCGAGGCGGTGCATTGCCTGCGTCATACCGTCGAGAAAGAACGCTTCAGCACTCTCCCGCCCTCCATGACGGTAGGGCGTAGCGACCAGTTCCTCAGCCTTTGGTACAGCAAGCGTGGCAAAGAGAGCGGGGAATATGGGCTTCAGCGCCCGACGCAGCCAGACATAAAAGAAATCGGAAAGGTCGGCGTAGCCAATATTGTCGTAGTACGGCGGGTCGGTTGATACGACTCGATCGCTTACCGCAACATTTTGCGCATCGCTTTGGGACGCAGTCCCATCCGCGCCGGGAACAAGCACTTCAACTGTCTTCGCCACCTGACTGATACCGCTGTCGATGCTCCCTGTTGCTCCGCCGAGGATATTCGTTTCACAATAGTCCCAGACCATCGGTATTGCCTGTCGGCCAAAAGTATTGCGCAGGGTCTCCCCGCCTGAAATCCATCCACAGATTGTCGAGTTATAGTCTGCAGCCTTGTCAACTACGATGCCCAAATATACCCCCAGTGCATCAGCGTAGGCTGCGGCCCCTGTACCACCATCGCGGAGGAGCTTGCCCTCTACCGGGAGGCCGGCCTGCGTAGCATCGCGTTTTACAAGTTCGCGCGCTTCCTGCACTAGATCGGAGAAGGTTGTCAGCGCCACAAGCTGGCGGGGGGTGAAGAGGTCGCCGTAGGTCTTCAGGCCATAGAGCGGCGGCGAGAACCAGCGCGGGTTCTCAGGCATAGAAACATCAGGCTTCCAATCCGGCTTCGCCTTGAGTGCCGCCGCTTCGTGCTCGGGTGTCGGCGCTAGATAGATTCGCCCACGGTCACCCGCGACCACGATCGTCATCAGCCGCGCGCCCATTCGACCTGTCTGGGCCTCACCGTAGATGTGATCAGACGCAATTGGTGTAGCCGACATCAGGCACTGGAAGTTCGCGCCGCGCGACAGCTTGGTGCCGTTCTTCGCCCGCTCCGCGTCCTTCGGTTTACCCACCTTCACCGTGAACCGGTAGCCGCCATCCTCGATCACAGGCTCTACGAATGCCTCCTTACCTGCCTTGGTGGAGAGCATGAAGCTCGAGGTGAGCGGTACGTCCACCTGCGCGAAGGCCGGGTTAGGGCTCTTCACCGTGCGGGCCCAAAGCCAAGCGATCACGGTGAGCTTGCGGCCCGCGTACTGTTTTAGGTCCGGTCGTGCCTTCACCATCTCGGCAGTGACCTCGATTTTCGGGTAGAGGTGGCCGATACGCTTCTCGGCCTCTTCGCGCATCCACTGACCGTAATAGCGCACGTCCTCCGCGAGGCCCTGCGCACCCTTCCACTCCTGCGAGAACAAATTCTTGTCCTTGCGCGACTCGGGGTTCACAGGGGCAAGCCCTGTAAACTTCGGCGGAATCTCGATCATCGCCTTATTGATCAGCACCGCCACAGGGTTCAGGTCGCTGGCATAGCTCTCCAACCCGAGTCGCTGTGCCTCCAGCGGCAGGGCACCACCTCCCGCGAAGGGGTCTTGAAAGGCGGGCAGCACTTTGCGATCAAACAACTCTTTTGCGCGTAGATGGTCGGCGTTTTCGGCGCAGGTACGCCGCCAGCTTTGCCAGATTTCGTCCCGCGCCGCCTGCAGCACCGTCTCGTTCGTAGTGTTCTCCCACAACACCAGGTCTTCAATGATCTTGAACAATCTCTGGCGCTCCAGTTCCGCCAGCAGGTCATCGAGAGTCGGTGCTGGGCCGGGCTCCGGGACCGTCATTGTGGTGCCTTTAGCTCGCTCAGCCAGTGCATGGGCCTCTTCCCACAATTTCATCCGTGCCTTGAGAGTGGACTGAGCCTTGCGGCGCAGCTTGGAGTCTACCCGGAGCACATCCACGTAGGTCGACGGGTCATCTACCATTTGTGCGAAGATCACCGCCCGCGCTGCCGCCAGTGGCCGTCGGGCCCACCACAGATGCAGCGTGCTCGGGTGCCCATGTCGAATCGACTTCTCACGCGCGCACGCCTTGTTGATTGAATCGAGTGGGAGGGCGACTTCAATGAGCTTTTTCTTGTAAGTCACTGACCTACCTCTTCATTTGCTATTTCGGTGACCGGATTCAGCATCCTGTCGAATAATGTTTCAGTTTTGAGCAGATTGAGCATCATTTGGCGACCATTTTTGCTTGGCAAACTGTATTCCCGTCGTATGTTGCTGTTGATCTGGAGCCAGGCGGATGAAAAGTGGGCATGCATCAAGAATGGTGGCTTATCACAGCCGCCAAGTTGTTCGTTCTGTGCCCAGACCTGCTCCAGAAAAATACAAGCTTGCGCGTCCAAAAGATCGAGCAACAGTGCGCGGTCCTCGTCGGTCTTGCAGGTTTCAACCGATTTCACCAGAAGCCGCTGGTAGTTGCCTTCTCTAAGCTCTACGGCACCAAATGGAAAAATTTCTCGCAGATGTGTCCATTGGAACCCGTTCTGTTCAAGAAATTGCATTGAATTTGCGAAGTTCATGATGTCCCATTACACGACAATCTTGCTTTCCAGTGGCAGTACGACTTCGATATGGTTTTCTTGTAGGTCATGTGTCCATATCTGATTCGTAGTAGTCAGGCCGGCAAGTCGGCAGCGTCATCTCGGTGAGCTCAGCCACCAAAGCTTGTTCGGCGTCAGCGGTCGAATGACATGGCAACAGGCCGACCGCCCGCAGAATGTTCCTCACGAACTTATTGTTTCTTCTGAGAACTGGGAAAAGGTGCCAGTAGAGGAACTCCGTCCAAGGCTTGATGAACTGCTCGTCGCCTTCAACAAAAATATCCTGCTGAAGAGACAACAGCTCCTCGCGGTATCGCGTGCACAGCACTTCCCAAGCAGGAAGCAAAGGTGCGAGGTCGGTACCCCCTTTCATCATTGATTGCTCGAGCGCCTCAATACCCTTGCCCCTGACTTCGAGCAAGTCGGCTGCGCGCAGGAAACGACGATTACAGTCGCTGAGCAGGCTCGACATCGCGTATCGAAAGGTTTGGTGCTGATGATTCAGAAACTCTTCGGATGTCATTGTGGCACTCCGCCGCGTGCGATCAAGTCCAACATACCGTAGTTGACGCTGGTCACACCGAAATCGGGCTCCCGATTGAACGGTTGTCGCAAGTAATGGACCTTGTGAGTAGTTTCATCGAGGAATTCAACGATGGCCAAAATGAAGTCATCCGGCTTGTTGAGAGAATACAGAATTTCGTTGCGGGTTACGGTGATAGTCGGCGCGCCGGAAATACGCCCCTTGACCTCGATGAAGCGCAACTTGCCGGTGCCGGGAACCCGGCTTTCGATGTCATATCCGAGTTTCTCGAGTTCCCTGTCGGTGGGGTCAAACCCGAGACTGCGCTCAATATCCATTACTATGGCTCTGGCGCGAGCACCACTGGCTTGGGTATCGTTGGCAACGGTGGATAGTGGCCCCGGTTGACCCGTCATCGCCTTTATCAAGCCGATTGGGACAACGAGCATGCCACCCAGAACAACAGGGGGTAACGGAGAAATCTGGGCTTCGAGCTTCAGGTCTTCAAGACGCTTTTGTAGCCGCCCTTGGAGTAGGTCAGCGCGCTTGCGTGCCTCACCCGAGTTGAGCTTAGCGTTAGTCTTGCCTGCCTGCTCCTGGTGTTTCAGTTCCTCTGCGCGGTGATCCCAGTAGGCGATTTCCTTGGTCAGGCGCTCTTTTACTGCTGCCTCTGTCTTGGAAATCAGCTTGAACTTACGGTCACGTACCTCTACCAGATGTTCCGGGACTACATGGGCAATGGCATAGCCTTGGGCCTTTTGCTCCAGCTCACGGTCAATCCATTGGCATTCCGGTCGGTCCAGAATGGCATCAATGCCGGGATCACCTTCCGCCAACGGGCGGTAGTCGAGATAGGGTGCGTATTGGACATGCCGGGTTGTGCCGCTGGCGTCCTGCTCTACATACAGCATACGCTTGGAGACGACCCTGCGTTCACCTGCACGGGTAATCCCTGCATCCTGGATAGCGTGTTCCAGATAGAACAGAACCCGTGGTGAAGTGCTGGGATCGCGCTCATCTACCAGAATCGTACCTCGCTTCAGAAGGTCACGGTTACGCTCCAGTGTGAGGTCGATAACAGCGTCGAGTAGCGGGTGACCGGGGCAGACAAAAGCGGCCAGAGGCTGACCCTGTGGTGCTACCAGGGCTTTATCGAAGGCGATACGCTCATAGCGTGGCAACACAGGCTCGCCTATGCCAATGAGTCGATCCCGATTGCGCACAGGGGCAGGGACGTGGGAAATTTCAAATCGACGTGGTTCGCGTTGCTTGGCGGTGCCGCCAAGCTGTTTGAAGGCTTCCTGAAAAAAAGATTCAATGTAATGCGGTTGTAGGCGACGGGCATCAGCCCGCTCCATGTCCTCCCGAATATGCTGAACCTTGCTGGCATCCATGGCATCGTGGGCCAGCACTTGTTCATCCAGCAAATCTTTTAGGTGATCCCTGTCCAGGGCAGTGTCCAGCACGGTAGTGAGGAATGCCTGTACCTCAGGCTTTTCGCCGTAGCGGACGGCTTCAATCAACAGATCTCGCAGAGACTTGCCCTCGAACTGGAGCTTACCGAGCACGTCGAACACCTGCCCCCCCAGTGACGCACGCGCCTGTTCCAGTTTTTCCAGCAGCTTGCGGTAAACATCTCCTTCCCGCGTATCATCAGCCACCAGATTCCACAGGTGGCATACCTCGGTTTGGCCAATGCGGTGAATGCGGCCAAACCGTTGCTCCAGTCGATTCGGATTCCAAGGCAGGTCGTAGTTCACCATCAAGTGCGCACGTTGCAGGTTGATACCCTCGCCGGCGGCGTCCGTGGCGAGCAGCACCTGCACCTCAGGGTCGTGCTTGAAGGACTCCTGTACCTTCAGGCGCTCTTCCCGGCCGATTCCGCCATGGATGATGACAACAGCACTGGCTCGACCCAGTAGGGTCGTAATACGCTGCTCCAGGTAGTTTAGCGTATCGCGGTGTTCGGTGAAGATGACCAGTTTCTGGTGAGGTGACGGCTTTGGAAGCAGTGCTGACTCATCACTGTACCGGGATGTTGGCACGGCGACTTTCAGTTCCACTGGTCCGGGGGAGAATATTTCGTCCAGAAGTCCGGCGAGCTCGATCCACTTGGTATCGGTACCGTTTCGACGAACCCTCTGCGCATGGCCCTCCAGGCGTTTCAGGGTCTCAATTTCAATACGCAGCTCTTCAATGGATGCAGCGGCTGTTGCCTGATCAAGGATTCGCTCTTCCTCGGCCTCTACCTCATCGCCTGGCGCTTCATCCAGATCCTCTAAATCCTCGTTGTCCAGCGTCGGTAATGAGGCAGCAAAGGTATGCGCTGCCTTACCTCCGCGCTGCAGTAGCTCAAATTCGCGCAGCCGGCTTTCCAACCGCTCACGGCGTCTTCGCAGGGATTGATAAATAGCCTCCGGCGACGACGCCAAACGCCTTTGCAGGATAGTGAGTGCAAAGCCGACCGTGCCGGCTCGCTTGTCGTTCTCCAACGCTTCGACCCGGTTGAACTCCTCGCGGACATATTCGGTGACAGCTTTGTAGAGGGCGGCCTCAGCATCTGACAGCTTGTAAGGCACGGTATGAGCGATCCGCTGGGGAAATAGCGGGGTGCCATCAAACTTCAGCAGGCTCTCCTTGACCATCCGGCGCATCAGGTCTGAGACATCGGCCGTATGCACCCCGTCGCGGAATCGACCTTCAAATCGGTCGCCATCCAATAATGCCATGAATAGCTGGAAATCTTGCTCCTTGCCATTGTGTGGGGTTGCCGACATCAACAGAAAGTGCCGCGTTACAGTCGAGAGTAACTGTCCGAGGCGATAGCGCTTGGTGTACTTGGTTTCACCACCGAACACCGTGGCAGACATCTTGTGGGCTTCGTCGCAGACCACCAGGTCCCAGCGACAGTCCGGGGCTCGGAGTTTCTGTTGCACATCCTCATTGCGGGACAGCTTGTCGAGCCGGGCAATAGTAAGATTGGTCTCGAGGAACCAGTTGCCGGTGCGAGCAGACTCCAATTTGTCGTTGGTAAGTATCTCAAACGGAAGATTGAAGCGTCGGTAGAGTTCGTCCTGCCACTGTTCTGCCAGGCTTCCTGGGCATACGATAAGACAACGCTGCAGGTCACCACGGGCAATCAATTCCTTGATCAGTAGGCCGGCCATGATGGTCTTACCGGCACCAGGATCATCCGCCAGCAGGAAGCGCAATGGCTGGCGGGGTAGCATGGACTCATAGACCGCGGTGATCTGGTGCGGCAGCGGCTCAACATTCGAGGTGTGCACCGCCAGCACCGGGTCAAACAGATGGGCAAGACGAATCCGCTGGGCTTCAGATACCAGCCGGAACATTGCCCCATCACCATCGAAGCTCCAAGGGCGACCCTGCTCAACCAGCTCCAGACGGGGCTCATCATGGCGATAGAGCAATTCGTTGGCGACCTTGCCGGTGGCTGTCTTATAGGTAAGCTCTAGTGCCTCGGAGCCGAACCACTGGGCACTGACGACGGTCACAAGTGCATCAGGGATTATTCCGCGTACGGATGTATTAGGCAGCAGCTGTTCGAGTTTCATTATTTTGAGGATTTCACCGTTCTTCCGTTTATCAAACTGGGCTGCTGTCGCGCTCCCGACATCGTAATCACATTGAAATGGAAAAAATGATCGTTAGTTTGCCGGCCTGCCCAGTTTGGTCCTATTGTTTGTTGCAATCTGCCTTTTTCCAGAGGATTTCATCTAGCTCTAGAAAGATTTACTGGAACATCCGTTGTCGCAAAATTGGCTATTATTTAACCGAGTAAATGTTCGTTTCGGCCTAATAGGAACAGATCATACCAATTCTCTGGTCAGGCAAGACTTTTTTCTCCGATCAGTGGAATGTTCCAGGAGCCTGATAGCAACTATTGCCAAGTTCGACCAATTGGCTGTACTTGTTGTGAGCCAAAGTTGCAGGCAGAACACATAGTACACGGATACATCCGGTCAAGTTTTAGGTGCGATATTTGAAGTACTAGCAGTGGAAAACATTCGTCTAGTGGATCCATATCTGACTATTTTAACAATCCGGGTTAGCACGGTTCCAAGGGTCAGGATTTTCGCCCGGTGCTGTCGAGCATCCACCACCTGGGGCCGTTGAAAGCCCGCCACCGGGTGCCGTTGAACGCCCACCTCCAGGAGCGGTTGAGAGTCCGCCGCCGGGTGCAGTTGATAACCCACCTCCCGGCGCGGTTGAAAGCCCTCCCCCAGGTGCCGTCGATAACCCACCGCCCGGGGCACTTGATAACCCACCACCAGGGGCGGTGGATAAGCCGCCGCCGGGAGCAGTTGATAGTCCGCCACCGGGGGCGGTTGAGCAAGCCCCGCCGGGTGCGGTTGAGCCAACACAATCTGCAAAGGCTGCTGCAGTAGAAAGTGTCAGGCTGGCGATCAACATTACTTTGATTCCGATATTCATCTTTCTATCTCCGTTAAATCCTCGCCAGTCCCTAGCACGGTACCGAAAAGAAGGCAGCGCCAACCACTGGCAGGGACAGGATGTGACTATATGCGATGACGACGCTGCCCACACCACTGTAAGAATTCACAGGTAACCTTTTCAGGCCAGCGAGCATGGTGCCCAGGTCATCGCAGAACTATGCATCAGGCAAGTGTGTATATTATTTTATAAAATAGTTGACACTCATTTAGCCCCCTTATATCTTGTACATTAAATCGTAATGAATCTTTAATTGACACCTGAGTGTCAAGTATCCGATTTAATTGACACAGGTGAGCCAGAATATGTTTAAGCTAGGATATGCAAGGGTATCGACTAACCAGCAGGACCTTGTCACGCAACTCGACAAGCTGAAGGCCGCCGGCGTGAAGGATCACAAGGACTTCCTTTTCACCGATAAGGCCAGCGGGAAAAACGACAGGCGTGATGGCCTTCAACTGCTGCTAACCAAGGCGCGCGAGGGCGACCATATCGTCATTACCAAACTGGATCGGCTGGGCCGCAACACTGCCGACATGATCCGCATCATTGAGGACCTCCACGAGCGGGGTATTACACTTGAGTTCCTGGATGACGGCATCAGCACCAAGGGGCCGATGGGCAAAATGGTCACCACGATCCTGGCTGCAGTCGCCCAGGCTGAGCGGGAACGTATTCTGGAGCGCACTAATGAGGGCAGACGGGCTGCTATGAGTCGCGGGGTCAAAATGGGCCGCAAGCCCTCAATCTCGAAGGCTGATCGTGAGCGAGCTGTTAAGATGGTCACTGATGGAATGCCTAAAGCCCGAGTGGCGAAGGAGCTGGGGTTTAGTCGGCAGAAGCTGTACGACATTCTCGATGAGTTGAATTGAACACGATCAGATAGAGCGATATGACTGGCATTTAAAACAGACTAATTTTCGCTGTGATCTATGGGACAGCACTGTCAAGTCAATCAATGCGTTGCACTGGCGTCCAAATCAACTCTTGAACTTCGTACAGTTGACCCAGCAAATTCAGTATGTCCATGGCATCTTCACTAATGGTCGTCATCAAGGCCAGTTTCTCTTTGTTTTTGCCAAAAGCAAGCTGCCCTATCTTGATATGGTTTAGCGCATCACCATCAGAAAAGGTATCGCTCTCTCGTGCCGGTACAAAAAAAACCGAAGCGCCTGCGACATACTCCCAAACATAAAACCAACCGCCATTGGCACACAAGGCTCCCTCATCAGAAGATACTAGATCGTCGCTAACAATATATACACTCTTGATCCCGTACCGATTTGGCTCCAGCAGACCAAGCTCGTCGCTCATCGTGGCAAAACCGTCAAACCCACCATGACCGCCAGTCATTTCTCCGGTTTTTGGATCAACTCGCACAGGCGTACGTGGGTTTGGTTGCTTCATTAGTCGGCTCCGATAACCTGCTCCGATTTTCATATCAATATACCGGGACTATTCATCACTCGTCCACTCGGCAACTGCCAAATACTGTCCACACAGAGGCGGTACAAATAGCGCCGAGGGAATTTCTCCTGGCACACACCGGTGAGAGCAGGCTGCCTGGTAGTGTAAATAGTTTTTCGCACTTTTTTCTCGGGGGCTCCCCGATCCCTGGTCATGCTACCGAGTAGATGGCCTCCTGATCCATCTCGTTGAGAAGCTTCATGTTCATATACTTACGGGTTCCCCACGTGGTGCTGGAAACATGTCGCAGTCTGGCTGCCACCAGCATCAGGGCGGAGTTTCCGTCAGGGAATGCCCCAACAACTTTCGTCCGCCGCCTGGCTTCCTTGAGCAGCCGTTCCATTGGATTGTTGGTTTTGATCTTAAGCCAGTGCTGAGGTGGGTAGGCAAAGTATGCGAAGGTTTCGTGGATTGATTTCTCCACCAGATCTGCAGCTGCCTTGAGCTTCATATCGCGCAGTTTACTGATCACATCTTTTGATTTGCTCTCAGCAGCCTCCCGGTTCTCCTGAGCGTGAATCGCCTTCAGCATGGCGGCCACTTCCCGCATTTTGCCCCGTGGCACATGGGAGAACACATTGCGATAAAAGTGGACCGCGCAGCGCTGCCAGTCCGCGTCCGGGAAGACCTCGGCAATCGACTCGACCAGGCCCAGACAGGCGTCTGAAATCATTAGTCTGACGCCAGTCAGGCCGCGCTTCTTGAGTTCTTTGAGGAACCCCAGCCAACCCGCCTTGTCCTCCTTGTGACCCTCAGAAACGCCCAGAATGCGCCTGTAGCCTTCACTGTCTACGCCGATGGCGGCCAGGACCGAGACATTCTTGACCTCGCCACCCCAACTGCGCTTGAGCACGATGCCGTCCAGGTAGACATAGGCGAAACTGCCCTCGATAGGCTGGATACGCCAGCGCTCGATATGCTTGTAGACCTTCTTGTTGAGATTGGACACCGTGCCGGAGGAGACCCGGGTGCCCCACAGGGCCTCGGTAATATCCTCTACCCGGCGGACGGACACGCCAGCCAGATACATCTGGACAATCGCCTCCTCAATCGAGATATCCCGGCGCCGGTAGCGCTCGATGATGGCGGTTTCGAAGGTCTGTTTGCGCAGCTTGGGTATCTTCACCTCGACCTCTCCAGCCTTGGTATGCAACCTGCGCTTGTAGCTGCCGGCCCGCGTATCAACGCGATCCGGCGAATGCTCATAGCGCTGGGCATTGCACATCTCGTCGGCCTCCGCGTCCAGCATGGCATTCAGGGTTTCCTCGACAGTTCCCCTGACCATCTCGTCCAGGTGGCCGCGGATCTCGCTCTCATCAATTCGGATAACTTTGCTCAATGGCTTTGTGGTATCTTTCATTTGGGTGGTCCTTTTTGGTTTGCAACATTGGTTTGGCGATTAATGTTTTAACAAACCGGGGCCACCCCCTTCAAAAAAATGTGCGAAACTTAATTTACGTTATCGATGTC
>JACKNU010000004.1 GCA_024234675.1 Pseudomonadales bacterium
CGCGGGAGATCAAAGCCCTCCCCGATATACTTCCCCGTGGCTATGAGGACCTGGGTAGTGTCCAAGGCAGCCATCGCGGCGTTTCGCTCTTTGGCGCCCATTGCTCCTCTAAGAACCTGGCAGGAGATACCCCGCTCTCGAAGGCGATCCGCCAATATCGAGGCATGCTCTCGACGCTCTGTCAAAAGCAATGGGTTGCGCCCCTCCGATACCGCAGTGATTACGTCCCCAATGATCAACTGGTTAGGCTCATCGTCCTGAACCAGCCAACGGTAAATATCGGCAATATGCGGCCGATTCTCTGCATTGGAAAGTTCCTGTGGTGGTACCCGATGAACACGACGGACTATTACACGCTGCTCAAAAGTATGGCGTTGATCATCTTTGACCGCATACCGGATTGGACCGGCCAACATGAAAATCAGCGATTGATGACCATCCTGCCGATGGGACGTCGCTGTTATACCGGCGAGATATTTCGCCCGTGCCTCACTGAGTAATGCCTCATATCTGGGAGCGGCAATGTGGTGGCATTCATCCACTATGATCTGGCCGTAATCAAACAGCCGAGGATCGACAGTATTAGTTTTGCGGTCGAGCATACTCTGATAGGTCGCAATATCGATCGCTCCACTGGGTTTTCGCTTACCACCACCAATGACGCCGATATCGCCTTCGTCTGTTCAGGCCGTAGACTGCCCTTGAACTGCAGTCCCCGTAATCGCCTGCCACTCATCCGTTTGTCATCAATGGTTACTGAAATTTGATGTTCCGCGAGCAATTCCAGTACTTCGTCCAGACATCCGCGTGGCACGGATAAGTAACCCTGCTCGATCTGCGCCAGGCTGATAAAACGCGGTATGCCCTGAGTAGAAAATCGTAGAGCCTGGGTTTTGAAGAACACCGGGTTGGAGAAACTCGCGAGGCGTTTCAGTCGTGCGAGCAACGCTTGTGGTAGCGTTGCCATCGGCAGGTACAGACGGTTCGCCAGTGTAACCTCAATGGCGTCCGGGCAACCAGTAATAGTGACTTTAGACACCGGCAGCCCCTGCTCCCAGGGTTTCGTATCGTGATTAGATATGCCAGGGTCCTGCAGGCGGATCAAACACTGCTCGATCTTCCCCGTGTCCATTCTCCTGACACCGGCAAGGTAGGCCCACTGGTCGACGATTGGCTCGAAGTGCACATCGACGAATACCGAGTTCCCCAATTGCCTGGGCCCCTGTTGCAGGGGAAGCGCGATCAAATTACCGAACCCGGCCTCTGGTAGCGTATCCTGGTTAGCAGGCTGCTGAAAAAGTCCCTCTGATGAGGGAAAATGGCGTAATTCCATAACCGAGGCCAAACCATGCGCGGTGATTACCAGGAAGGCGATGACTTGTTCAGCTACGTATCGCTGGAGCAGCGTATTCCCAAACGCCACCCGATCCGCAAGATGCGTAAGCTGGTCGACGAGGCATTGGCCAACCTGGACCCCGTTTTTGACGAGATCTACGCAGACAATGGACGCCCGTCTATCCCGCCCGAGCGACTCATCCGAGCTTCTTTGTTGCAGGTGTTCTATTCGATTCGCAGTGAGCGGCAGCTGATGGAGCAATTGGACTACAACCTGATGTTTCGCTGGTTTGTTGGGTTGAGTGTCGACGAGCCAGTGTGGAACCCCTCGACGTTTTCCAAGAATCGGGATCGGCTGGCGCAAGCGGATATCGGCCGCCGCCTGTTTGAAGAGATTGTCGAGATGGCCCGGCGGCGCAGCCTCACCTCGAACGACCATTTCAGCGTTGACGGCACCCTGATTGCGGCTTGGGCTTCTCACAAGAGTGTTCGCCGCAAGGATGGCTCGGATGACGACAATCCCGACGGTGTTGGCCGCAACGCGGGCCGTAACTTCCACGGTGAGAAGCGCAGCAACAAAACGCACGCCTCGCGCACGGATCCCGAGGCCCTGCTCGCTTCCAAGGGCCAGGGGATGGGAGCGCGCCCCAGTTATACCGGACACACTTTGATGGAGAACCGCAATGGCTTGCTCGTCGATGCCGAGCTTACGCTGGCCACCGGTAGGGCTGAGCGCGACACCGCCATTGATATGGCGACCGGATTGAGCAGTGGGGCGACCCTGGGGGCTGACAAGGGATACGACACCCGAGAATTTGTCGACGTGTTGAGATTCCTGGACATCACCCCGCATGTTGCCCAAAACCTGAAGCGTGCCGGCGGGTCTGCGATTGATGGTAGAACGACACATCATCCGGGCTACGAGATCAGCCAGCGCGTGCGCAAGCGGGTAGAGGAACCGTTTGGCTGGGCCAAGCAAATCGGTGGGCTCAGACAGACAAAGTTCAGGGGGCTGGCTCGGGTAAGACAGGACTTCCTGAGGGTGATGGCGGCCTACAATCTGGTGCGAATCAGGAACCTGCTGCCGGAGGCGGCGTGGTGAGGCGACACAGGGCCTCGAATGACGCCAGGAGCGGCTCTTGGAGAAGGTTGAGGTGTTGAAAGAAACTGCTATCGAAAAAATCGGCCTGGCGAGTTCAAACTGGCGACATCGCCAAGCATGCGATCCGCCGTTCACCCGACATGAGGCATGAAACAGCGTGAGAGTTGAATGCGCCAAAATCATGCCTTTTTCAGCAGCCTGTTAGGAAACAGACGATCATAGGACTCAAAGGAGAGGCCGGCATGTTGCTCCATCGCCCGGTCCAAAATTGCAAATCCCAATCGGCGTGCCAGAACCGCCGGTACCGGCTGATTAAAGAACAGCCAGACATGGGCACCCTCACCGGAACGGGAGCGTTCCACCGAACAAGGTACGCCGTGTTCTTCGCAGACACGACGGAAGGCCTGTACTGACTGTTGCCAATCACTCTTGTCAAAATCCACGGCCAGCAACCAAGTGTGATCGTCGCGCTGCAGCGGATACACCCCGACCGTTTTCTTACCGGACAAATGCGCGTAAAGCACATGATCGTCCAAATACAGGAAAGCCTGGTGGCGACAGTCTCCAAACTTGACCTTCGGTTTGTAGCAGATCCCCTGGCGCCACTCATTTTCGCAGGCCAGAGCATAACCTCGACGCCCCTGAGTGTTCTCCCAGCGCAATGCGTGAACGTCGTCCCGTCCGCGGAACAAACTGCGAAACAATGCAATTTTGTCACCCGTCGACACAGGCACTTCGATGGCAGGCATTGTCCGCTAGTTGACCTGTTCCGCGGCTACAAGTTGCCGTTTGCGTTCGAGCAACGACTGCTTTTCCAACTCAAGAACCAGGAGTCTGGCTTCTATAGCCTCTACTTCTGTCTCGGCAGTCGCCACATTAACTTCAGGCGGATCACTGTCCAATCTTAATCCTCCCCCCTGCAGAAATACTGACCTACTAATAGTTCAAAGCATAGCGGACATGTAATTTTAGGACCGCTTGCAATAGTACTAATATTCAGTACCATGCACTAGATGAACAAACGACAGCGCCGTACTCTCACGAGGATATATTCCCGCCCCGTAAGCGGCTCGATTCCGTGGAAGGAGATCGAGTCCTTACTGCAGGCACTGGGCGCTGAAGTTGAAGAAAGAGCTGGAAGCCGCGTAGCAGTAGTTTGGAAAAACGAGGTGCGGGCATTCCATAGGCCACACCCCAGCCCTGATACTGACAAAGGCGCTGTGGCAAGTGTAAAGAAATGGCTGGAAAGTCACGGGGTAACGCCATGATCAAATTGATGGAAGTAAATGGGTTTCGAGCAACAGTTGACTATGACCCGGATATCGAAATGTTTCGCGGTGAATTCGTTGGCCTCAACGGTGGCGCTGATTTTTACTCGGACAGCGTGAAGGGGCTGAAGCGGGAAGCTGAACGCTCCCTCAAGGAGTTTATAGCCGTCTGCGAGGAGCGAGGTCTGCCTGTAAAAAAGGACTACTCAGGCCGTTTCAATGTCCGGGTTGATCCGCAATTGCATGAAGAGGCTGTGCTGGTAGCCAAAGCTGCAGGAATCAGTCTGAATAAATTGGTGGAGATGGCGTTGGAGCACGAACTCAAGGAAAGTGCTTAAGGTGTGAACTCATATAGCCCATGGATTCCGGAAGACTGAAGCTATTCGAGATCGACAAGGTGCTCTTTTCCAATCCTCGACACCATTGGGAGAATGCCTTTTCGTCGGAAGACTAATTGTATTAACACAGAGGCTTTCAAGATTCGAAGGAAGTTCTGGTAATACAGCATCTGCAACTTTGGCACGCGCAAAACCTCTACATTTATAGGCTGAAACTTGAATCAAGAATGACGTGTTCTGGCGGCATATCTGCCCCACACGGAAGGCGGCCGTTTAACGAATGTTGAACGCACTGTGTGGCGATGCGGGTGGTGATTTCTGGATGGGTGGTCCCAAGATGGTCCCACACCCGGGTCAAGAAAATTAAAATCCAGAAAAATCAATGACCTACAGGGGAATATGGCGGAGAGCGAGGGATTCGAACCCTGAGCCATGCTAGTTTACGCCTCGCCATGCCTCCTAATGCCTTGTAAATCAGAGCGTTAAAAAATGGGCCCGGCATTAGAGGGCATCAGAAGGCGTGAGGATGGTCCCATGGTGGTCCCAAGAAGCATCCAATCAAAGGCCAACAACCGGTCTCGTGACGTTTGCTCGGAAACTGGGGCATTTGTAAGTCTGAATTAGTAACTCGCCTTACGCAGAAGCAGATACCGCGACACACGCCGCCGGTAGCACTCGTAGTCGGCGCCATGTTTACTCGCAAGATACCGCTCTTCCCGCAGGATCATGCCGTGTATCAATCCGAAACCGATTACAGACAGCGCCAGTAGGAGAAAACTTTGCAAAAGTGTCGTATAAGCAGCAAACATCAGCAGATAGGCGAGGAAATAGGGATTCCTGCTGAAGCGGTAAACGCCTTGATCGATCAGTTCGGTTTCCTGCTCCTCGATTACCCCCACACGCCAAGAGTCGCCAAGGTCCTTGAGTGACGCGGCAGCGATACCCAGACTCGCAAGCATAAACAGTCCGGCGGCGGCCTGCGTCAGGCCGCTTGGCAGAACGCTGATTCGATGTGTATCCGGGCTCAGGGAGAACCAGAGTGCGACGCAGATGAAAAGCGCAAAAAACGCAATGGATAGGTTGGCCTCCGGGTTGAAGCCCCGGATTGGCTTACGGAGCCTGCGCTCCAGTAGAATGTTTTTAGCGAAGAACATGCCCTGAAACAGCAGTTGGTGCAACATTATGAGCCAGGCGTCTTGTGTCATGACGGCGGCCGAGCACTGCCCGTTGTTGCAGCCGCGATAGTGATTAGCTCGCCATAGGTTTTAAGCAGATTCATGTGGCGTATTTTGAATACGAGCTTGAACAACTTCAACTGCACCGTACCAAGAATGCGAACTTTTGGTTCAAATCGAATTGTATCAGTTAGCCTGCTTCCGCACTCCTCCGGTGTAATGCGACGAATATGCTCCCAAGTTCTCGCAAAGAACATTGATGACCTTTCATGGAACATTTGGCCTTCAATTACCCTGGAAAAGGCCAAATCGTCATACTCGATCGGTAGTACACCGAATAGCAGCAGCCAGCTCCTGAATTTTGTTTGATTTATTACTAGCGGTTCGGTGATCCTGCGCGTTCCTTTCGGAAACGTCATGCGTAGTACCGGTCGGAATTCTCGATTTATATTAGCTGGTGTTACGGCGGCGTCCCACAACAGAGATGGTGTTGCGTTAAGTCCACTCGATATTTCAAATTCGTAGGTCTTCATTTATAAGAACATGACAACTAACGATTCTCTCATTGAAAAAACACCTATGGAACCAATAGGCGGCCGGGTGATACTGCAAAAAGAAATAACGATCATCGGCTGAACCTAGCATCCTTAACACGTGCTATTGGGAAGACCCGCCCACTCTATTCATGAAATTCATCTCTGCAGTATTCACTCGGAAATTCGAACTCGATCGTGGTGTGAAGGAAATTCAAATCATCAAGTGCCTCGCTTATCTTCGACTTTATTTCCAGTTGCATACATGAGCCCATTGCCTCATCTAATCGAAGATGAGCTGTGAGCACATGTTTCTCTCCGTCCAATGACCACACATGAACATGATGCGCTTCTTCGATATGCTCAATTCCAAGAAATATTTCTACGACGCTAGAGTGAAGAGATCTACTCGGAGTGCCCTGCATGAGTATTGAGCCTGCCTCAATAAGGTTTCTAACAACATTCACGAGAATAAAAAGGGTGAACGCAATTGATAGAAGCGGGTCTAGAATCGGCCAATTCACAAACATCAAGGTCACTGCCACTATCAGTACCGCGACCCATCCCAGGACGTCTTCCATCAGATGCCAGTTCAACACTCTCTCATTCAGAGATTTTCCATGACTCAGTTTGAAGGCCGCATATCCATTCACAACAACGCCTAGAATAGCCAGCCAAAACATACCGACTGCATGTGGTTGCTGTGGCTCAAAGAGTCGGGGTATCGCAGCGCTGAGCACCCACAAAGATCCTGCGATGAGTACAAACCCATTTATTAGCGCTCCCAGTAGTGAAAATCGTTGGTAACCATATGTAAATAGTCCGCTTGGCTGCTTGGCCCCCAGCTTGTTTAGTAGCCATGCCAACCCAATCGAAAGACTATCACCTAAATCATGTACAGCGTCGGCCATAATTGCTGTGCTATTGGTAAGCCAGCCACCAACAAATTCTATTATGGTAAAGGAGACATTGAGAAAGAATGCCCAACCAATTCTATTGGAAGAGGTTTGCTTTTTATCGTGTTGGTGAACGTGCATATCAATTACCTATGACCGTGTTCATTCGCCGCTAATCTGAAAGACATTTCATTGTCATTTGCGAACGTTGTTGTGAACTATCTCCACTTACAGGGCTTTTTCTCGCTAGAAAAAAGTTACACCTTCCTGCAGGGGGAAGGTCAAGCGTCTCAGTGGCAGCAGTTTGAGATTCATCGAAAATATATGCTGCCAACACATAACCGTCTTCTTCAAGGAGACATACTACTTCGAAAAATCAGCTCCCGTTCCAGAAAGGAACAGAGCAAGTACCTGCTCCGTCTCTTTCTTAAATACGATCGGTCCGATATTGTCGCCTTCCAAGAAGGTTGATCCAGTTCATGAAATGACGGCATCTTCTACTAGTTCTGACTCGGCAGTTGATTTGGGATTCCGATAGAACATTCGATACAAGCCCGGAAGCACTACGAGAGTTAGCAGTGTCGAGGAGATAATTCCGCCTATAACCACAGTCGCGAGCGGGCGTTGAACCTCAGCCCCCGTACTTGTATTGAGCGCCATCGGTAAAAAGCCCAACGCTGCCACTAACGCGACCATCAGGATAGGCCGTAAGCGCAGCAGAGCGCCGTCTCGAATCGAGGCGTCAATATCCTTGCCATTCGCCAGCCCGTCCCGAAACGCCGACACCATCATCACGCCTGTCAGGACCGATACGCCGCAAAGGGTAATAAATCCAACCCCCGCCGTGATCGACAGGGGAATATCGCGTAACCACAGCGAGATTATGCCGCCGGTCAGAGCCAGCGGTACGCCGCTGAACACCAGTGCAGCGTCCTTCGCCGAACCGAAGGTCATCATCAGCAGAGCGAAGATCATCACCAGTGTTACTGGCACCAACAGGGTGAGCCTCTCGGTCGCCGATTCCAGTTGCTCGAACGTACCGCCGTAGCTCAACCAGTAGCCAGGGGGGATTTCGACCTGTTCATCCAGTTTCTGCTGGACTTCGGCGACAAAGCCCGCCAGATCCCGGCCCCGGACATTGGCGCTCACCACCAGGCGGCGCTTGCCGTTTTCTCGCGAAATCTGGTTGGCGCCCGGTGCCAACTTCACTGTTGCCACCTCCCCCAGGGGTACAAAGCCGCCCTGGGGCAGTGGCACCGGCAGGCGCTCCAGAGTTCTGAGATCACTGCGCAACTGTTCAGGTAGCCGTACCACGATCGCAAACCGTCGATCACCCTCGAACACCAGACCCGCATCTTCTCCGCCGGTGGCGGCCGCGAGCACATCCTGCACATCTGCAACATTGAGACCATAGCGGTACAGTGCCGGCCGGTCCGCTTCAACCGACAGTATCGGCAGGCCCGACACCTGTTCGACCTTCACACCTTCCGCTCCCTCAATGCTATTGATGACCTCGGCGATGTCATTACCTGAGCGCAGCAATTGCCCCAGGTCGTCACCAAACACCTTCACACCCAGGTCGGAGCGCACGCCGGAGATCAACTCGTTGAAACGCAGCTGAATGGGTTGGCTGATTTCAAAGGCATTGCCGGGCAACAGTGCCAGTTTCTCGCCGATCTCCTCCAACAACTGTGCCTTGGACTTATTCGGGTCTGGCCACTCTTCGTGGTCCTTGAGCATCACATAGCCATCAGAGATATTCGGACCCATGGGATCGCTGGCGACTTCAGCGGTGCCCACCCGAGAAAAGTACGTTTTGACCTCGGGTAGTTCGAGGATTGCGCGCTCTAGCTGGAACTGCATTTCGAGCGATTGGGTCAGGCTCGTGCCCGGAATACGCAACGCTTGAATCGCCACGTCACCTTCATCCAGGTTGGGAATGAACTCGGCGCCCATACGCGTAGCCAACCAGCCACAGCCGAGCACAAATGCTACCGCACCCAGCAACACCGGAAGCCGGAATCGAAGCGCAGCCGACAGTGTTGGGAGATACAACGACTTGGCTGTGCGCACAATGGCATTGTCCTTTTCTTCAATGCGACCGGTCAGCAGCAGCGCGACGGCCGCAGGGACAAACGTGAGCGAGAGGATTAACGCCGAGACCAACGCCATAATCACGGCCATCGCCATGGGCGTAAACATTTTGCCCTCTACGCCGGTCAGGGCCAGTATGGGGAGATTGACCAGAATCACCACCAGCACGCTAATCAAACTGGGGGTGAACACCTCTCTGGTGGCGGTGAATGTTGTCTGCAAACGTTCATTGAGCTTCAGGAGGCGACCGAGATGATGTTGGCGCTCGGCGAGCCGGAGGATGCAGTTTTCAACGATAATGACGGCCCCGTCGACGATCAGGCCGAAATCCAGCGCGCCCAGACTCATCAGGTTGGCACTGACTTTCGTCTCTACCATGCCAGAGATCAACATAAGCATGGACAGGGGAATGACCATCGCCGTAAGCAGTGCAGCGCGAACATTACCAAGCATTACCAGCAGCACGACAACCACCAGGATGGCGCCTTCGAGCAGGTTTGTCTGCACCGTGGTAATGGTTTTGTCCACCAGCACTGTGCGGTTGTACACTGGCTCGGCGATAACCCCCTCAGGCAGCGTTTTATTGATCTCCGTCAGCTTGTCAGCCACCGCCTCTGAGACGGTGCGGCTGTTTCCGCCCAACAACATCACTGCCGTGCCCAGGACGGTTTCCTGACCGTCGAGCGTAGCGGCACCGGTGCGCAATTGTTTACCAAACCCCACCTCGGCGACATCGGCTATGGTGATCGGCACGTTCCCGCGATGGGCGACGATGACCCTTTCAATTGCGGCGATATCGGCCAACTGGCCCGGTGCTCGGATCAAATACTGCTCGCCGTTTTTCTCTATGTAACCCGCTCCGACGTTGGCGTTATTTTTGGGCAGTGCCTCCACCAGGTCATCAAAGGTCAGAGCGTACGCCAATAGCCCTGCCGGATCCGGCGTGATGTGAAATTCTTTTTCGTAGCCGCCGATAGTGTTGATTTCCGTCACACCCGGCACCAGTCGAAGCTGCGGCCGAATGACCCAATCCTGCAGGGTGCGCAGCGCTGTCGCGTCATACGGTGCGCCGTTTTCCTGTCTTGCGTCGGGCTCGGCTTTCACCGCGTAGTGAAATATTTCACCCAGGCCTGTGGCGACCGGCCCCATAACGGGCTCAATACCCGCTGGCATCTCACTCTTGGCTTGTTGCAAGCGTTCATTGATGAGATTGCGGGCAAAATAAATGTCAGTGCCTTTTTCGAAAACAACAGTGACCTGGGATAAGGCATAGCGGGAGATGGAACGGGTTTCTTCGACATAGGGCAATCCGGTGATGGCCAGCTCCACCAGATAGGTTATCCGCTGCTCAACTTCGAGCGGCGAGTAACCGGGTGCCTCGGTATTGATCTGGACCTGTACATTGGTGATGTCCGGGACCGCGTCGATGGGCAGGTTCTGGTAGTTCCAGACACCGACCGCCGCCACCGCCGCGACCAGAAAGATGATCAGCCACCGGCGCGCAATTGAAAATTGAATAAGTGCATCAATCATAATAAAAACCTGCTACCTGACGTTAGGCCGCACACGTGATACGGCGACGCCGATTGAGTGCCCAAGGGGAGATTATTAATTTGAAGAATCTCAGTGCCCATGTTCAGCGTCCTCCTTACCGAGTTCAGACTTGAGCGTGAAGCTGTTCGTCGAGACATAGGCCTCGCCAACTTGTAATCCCTTTAGCACCTCACTGACTTGCCCATCGCTACGGCCCAGCATTACGGGCCGCGCCTCGAAGCCTTCGTCACCCTCTACAAAAACCACAGTCTGGTCCTCGACAATCTGGATGGCCTCATCCCGAATGGCCGTAGGCACCTCCGTTTCTGACAGCACCACTTCAGCGGTGACAAAATGACCGGGGACCCACCGGTGATCTGGGTTGTCCAGCAAGACTCTTGCCGTGGTTGTCTGGTTGGTACTGCTGCCCACGGGCAAGATAGTGGTGATCTTGCCCTCTCCAGTAATAGACGGGTCTCGATTGACAATCCTTACTGACTGCCCGACACGGACTTTGGAGAGATCCGCGGGAAAGACCGACAGATCGACCCAGACCGTGGAGTAGTCCCCGATCACAAACAACGCTCTGTCGCCGGTCTGCTCGCCGACATTGGCATTGCGCTGGGTGACAACGCCACTCAGCGAAGCGAGCACCGGGTAGGATTTCAGGCTCTCGTTACTTTCCACCGTCGCCAGGGTTTCGCCCTGTTGCACCGCATCACCGATTTGTTTGGCTACGTTTTTGATGACCCCCGGGAAACGTGCTGAGACCGTGTGCTCACGCTCCGCATTGGGAACGATCTGCCCATACAATGGCAAGGTTTCACGGATACTCGCCGGTCCGACGCGATCAACGGCTATTCCAGCATGTTTGATTTGGTCTGGCGTAAGAGCGATATGACCCTCTTCGCTGTGAGCCTCTTCATTTTCAGGAGCGCCTGGTGCCGGTGATTCCGCGTATGCGCCCTTAAGGGCACAGCTCAGCGTAAGGGCCACAAAGATTGTGGCCAGCCACCGTGGTTTACGGTGTCGTGTGATTGAGTACATTAGTTAGATTCCTGATCAGTCTCGCTGGCATCAATCTCAAGCGAAGGTAAAAGGGGTTCAGAGGTCAATTGCTCGATCGTCGCGCCGCTTTGCAGTGCGGAAGAGGCTGCTGCGATCAAGGCATACTCCGCCGAGATTAATTCCTGCCGCGCAGCAACCCACTCCTGGTAGCCATAGCGGCCGTTTTCGTAGGCCGCCTGCGTTTGCTGCAGCGCGCGTGTCAGTATGGGAATGACATCCACTCGAAGAGAGTTGGCGGTTTCTATCCCCAGCTTGCGCTGTTGGTAGGCATCAAAAAGACTCGCGCGCAAATTCAGCAGCGCTGATTCACGTCGGATGGAGACTTCATCCCGCGAGGCGAGTGCAGACTGGATTGCACCGGTATTCCGCTTTGCGCTAAACAGCGGAATGCTTAGGCCGGCAACAAGGGCGGTATCGTTCGTGTCCTGGAATTGCCGGACACCCACAGACCAGCCTATATCTGTTTTTGACTGTGTTTTGGCGAGTTGGATTTCCGCCTCGCGTAAGCGCTCCTCGCTGGCGAAAATCTCGATAGCCGGATTCTGGGTTGCACGGTCAAACAGCGCGTCGAAGTCACCGACCTTACCCAGCGCCTGCAAATCACCAGCCACCCGCACAAAATCGGGTTCTGGCACACCCCACAACACCGAGAGCGACAGCCGCGATGCTCGCAACCGGTTCTGCGCCTCGGTCACCACAATCTCAGCTTGGGCCAACTGTGCTCGCGAGCGCAGCAACTCGGCTTCCGGTGCAGCACCGGCGCGGGTGCGACGTTCCACCGATTGAACGACGACTTGCGCGAGTGACCTGCTACTGACCGCAAGATCCAGACGCGCCTGGGTAGCTACTACGTCCACATAACGACGCGTCACTTCCCCCAACAAATCGAGGGCTCGCGCCTGGCGCTCTCCATCAATCAAATAGCGTTGCGCATTGACGGCGGCGACTCGAGCTTCTCGCTTGCCGCCCAATTCGATGACCGACGATAAGGCCAAGGTAAACTCAGCACTATCGGCGCCGCTGAAATCGTCCGTACCGCCAATGTTTTCAGCCTCTGCACTCAGATCAAATTGTGGCCGCAGATCAGCGGTTTGTGCCAAACCCTGTAGGCCGATTTCCCTGAAGCGATACACCCGAAGGTCCGGATTTTGAGACAGCGCGAGCTGTATCGCTGAACCGAGAGTCATTGTTGTATCGCTGGTTTCAGCCGCGTTTGCCGGCAATGCCAACACGGCTGCAAAAAGGCAGCCGATTAAAGTGTGTAACGACGACCGGTGCCGATCGAGTTTGCGGATTTCGATCCCGCAGATGGATTGATGCATTCTGTTAACCCCTGATTTAGGTCTACCTGTCTCTGCCTGGATCGCCGAGGCGAAACACAGGCTCAAAACAACGCAACTACCGTTAAATCCAGCGCGGGAACACGAATTTCTCTAGGAAATACGCTATATCCCGAGGAACATCAGGATCAGAATTTACGCAGTAGAACGCGCTTATTCGCCAGAAAATGGCGAGATCAGGCGCTGGTTGGGGGTCTTAGGAGTGGATCGAGGTATTGAAAGCTGTAGGAGAAGGAGTGAGACGAAACGAAGCTCCGCCCGTAGGGTGAAGGCACAGAATTAACCTGACAGCCTAAAGCCAATACGTGGCAGTGGCCGTGGGCATGACAGCAATTAGTGTCAACCAGATCAACCGTGCCGGGTTTTCCATGATCGGAATGGCTGTCGGTAACGTGATCTGCGTTGTTCTCGAGTAGTGCGCTCTCGACCTCACCATCGGAGAAAGACTCGAAATGCTCACCGAAACCCGCCATCACCGACTGGCAGGTAAGCAGGGCCAAAACAAATATGGCTATCGCACGGCGAAATTTAAGCATTGGCTTTATTGCAGATCATTCGTTTAATAGTTTGATTACCCAGCGACGGTAGCATAGATGCTGCATTGATCATACAATGCAACGGTGGTACTACTCCATATTTTCGACCCATTTCCCAGAACCAAATAGCCGGGGCCACGCAACTTCATTGTACAGCTCTAGCTCACCCTTGCTTGAGTCAATCGGATAGTACCTAGCATTGTTGGTACGCAGGCGCCTCTCGCAACATCAACAAACCCCGCCTCTTCGAGCAAGAGCGGGAGCAAGTCTTCCACACTGTCCTGAGTTGATTCAAAGCCGTCAAGACACTGCACCACCAAAAACAACCCTCGTTGAACTATTGATGACGGTTTACCCCAGTCGGCAATGTGCAGTCGCCCTCCGGGTTTGAGGACACGACGGACCTCTCTCAAGGAGTCCAGTTTCTGTCGCCGATTCAGGTGGTGAAAAAACAAACTCGACACCGCAAGATCAAACGTCCCTGTTTCAAAAGGCATGTCCTGTGCGAATCCCTGCAGCAAGCTCACACGCTCGTCCACCATGGCAAGCTTGGTTTTGGCTTGTTCGAGCGCGCCCGGATCAGCATCCAGTCCGGTGATCGTCAGTGACGCCTCTCGCCTGGCAAACATTCGGGCCAATGTACCTGTCCCGCATCCGATATCGAGCAGGTGTTGCCCCGCGAGTGGGGTGGCCTGGTCTAGCAGTGCGCGCTTGAATCGTCCTTCTCGCGTAGTCAGGGCAACCACCCTGTCATAATAGCGCGTTAAGACGTGATATTTTAAAGCCGGAATATAGGTTGGCGTGTTGGTTGCTTTCATCGCATTCTCTAGTTCAGGATTTAAGTTGCAAAATACGGCGTGCGCCGTTCAAAACAATCCCGGCAATAATGAACCCGATGACCAAATCCGGATAACGTGATCCGCTCCAGGCGACCAGGCCACCGGCAAGAATGACCCCCAGATTGGCTATCACGTCATTGGCTGAGAAAATCCAACTGGCTTTCATATGCGCTCCCCCCTCCCGATGCTGGGCAATAAGTAGCAGGCACAACACATTGGCCGCCAGGGCAACCAGGCCGAAGGACATCATCAAGCTGGAATGCGGATCACTGCCGAACACAAAACGCCGTACCACCTCGCTCAAGGCGCCGAGTGCCAGAATCACCTGTAGCCAGCCGGCGAAATGCGCGGCACGCAGCTTTATCCGCGCGCTGTGTCCGACTGCATAGAGCGCGACGCCGTAGACGGCGGCATCGGCAAACATGTCCAGAGAATCCGCAATCAAGCCCGTGGATTGTGCCCGCCAGCCAACCACGATCTCTACCACAAACATAATGCCGTTTATCGCTAACAACCACTTGAGAATGCCAGTTTCCTTCTGTGCTGTTCCCTGTGCGGTCTCCTGGGCCCGGCTAATTTCATCGCCGGACACCGGAGCGGTTCTTTCGCGCCTTGCGCCCAAGCCCACCGAGTGCATCCGCTGTTCGATAGTGTCTGCGTTTTCACCGTGAAAGACGCGCACCTTGCGATTGGAAGTATCAAATTCCAGAGCGACTGGTGGCTCCATACCATCCATCGCCATACGGATCAGCCCCTCCTCTGAAGGGCAATCCATCTTGGGGACATTGTATTCGCTGACAAAGCCGCCCAAGGGAAGGTCGCCGCTCTCGGACGCCTGGTGAAGCGGCACTTTCGCACCGCTTTGACTACAACTGTCATATTGCTCTGTCATAAGGCCCCCTTGTTCTGTCTACTGTTTGCAGTCTAAACTCTATAGTAACTATAGAGTCAATGGGCAGGATGAATCCGCCATGAAGATCGGTGAATTGGCAAAACTGACCGGCTGCTCGGTTCAAGCCATACGCTACTATGAAAAAGAGAAGTTGCTGCCATCGACGCGGCGTAGTGAAGGCAATTTTCGCCTTTACGACGAGGCTTCCGCAGAGCAACTGCTATTTATCAAACTCTGTCGCAGTCTGGACCTCGGCTTGCCGGAGATCCGACAGTTATTGGCTTTAAAACGCTCTCCAGGTGCTCAGTGTGATGAGGTGAATCATATGATGGAGGCGCATATTCAACTGGTTGACGCACGGATTCGCGAGCTGACCCAATTAAACGAGCAACTGAAAGCGTTGCGTGGTCAGTGCTCAAACCAGCGCACAGTTGAGCAGTGTGGCATCCTGCAAACGTTGTCGTCTAATAAAAGTTAGAAACGGATTCGCTGGGTTGTTGGAATCGATTGTTTGCGATTCAGAGGGCAACATCTGCCGATGGGCAATGACTATCCGTAAACGAGCAATACGGACAACCGCGCCAGCACGCTGAGAACTCATACTCCTGATATCAATGGCCTAACAATGCCGGCACACCTTAATCAGCCAATGATTCACCGTCGGCATCGAGAATGAACAGTTCATTCGCCAGGTACGTTGTACCAGCACGCAAATGATCGATGAGCATTACGGCAAGTGGATCTCCGCAGATGCGACCGGGGTGGCGCAGTTTATGTCGGAGCGATTGGGAGTTTCTGAGCGTTTGGCCCCAATATGGTCCCATGGCGGCAGAAAATCGGAATTAACTCAATAAAATCAAAGGGATATGGCGGAGAGCGAGGGATTCGAACCCTCGATAGGGTATTAGCCTATACACCCTTAGCAGGGGTGCGCCTTCAGCCACTCGGCCAGCTCTCCGTTAACTTTGCATCGAGGTTTTAACGGTAAACGCTGTCCAGCGGGTTACCAGTTTCCCGCTACTGCGCTCCTCGATTTCCAGGCCGCAATTGCCGCCACCGGAAGCGCGGCATGATACCACAACCAGTGTAAATTCAAAGTGATGGGGCCGCGGCCGGCGCGATTATTCCTGCCTGGGTGCGTCGTCCGCCGCCGGATCCTCCTGGATACGGTTGTAGATTTCCTCGCGGTGTACGGCGACATCCTTGGGTGCATTGACGCCAATACGCACCTGGTTGCCCTTTACACCCAGTACGGTCACGGTAATCTCGTCGCCCACCATGAGCGACTCACCGACCCTGCGTGTCAAAATCAGCATAAGTCCTTTTCTCCCATCATGTGTCTGTTGTGTGGCCCTACAAACACACGACAGTAAACTGGCCGGCTCCTTACTTACCGGCCACCCTCCTTCGGCTTTCTTATAGTTGTAGCCGATACCGTTGAAAACGCAATGCGCGCAAACACAGCCTGCTTTTACATCAGGCCGCGAAGTTCAGCCCTTAGGCAGCACTTTCGTCCTGTGGTTCCCTATCCAGGCCAAAAGACGAGTGCAAGGCGCGCACCGCGAGTTCCAGGTACTTTTCTTCTATGATTACCGATATCTTGATCTCGGACGTGGTGATCATCTGTATATTGACTCCCACATCCGCCAGCGCCGCGAACATCTGGCTGGCCACGCCGGCGTGCGAGCGCATGCCCACGCCCACCACGGACACCTTGGCTATTTTGCGGTCGCTGCGTACTTCCCGGGCGTTGATGGAGGTCGCCACGTCTTTCAGCACGTCTTCTGCGCGCGGCAGGTCGGTACGGCTGACGGTGAAACTGAAGTCCGTGTGACCGTCATCGCCGGCGTTCTGGACGATGACGTCCACTTCTATATTGGCCTCGCCGATGGGGCCGAGGATTTTGTACGCCACGCCGGGCATGTCCGGCACGCCCACCACGGTAAGCTTGGCCTCGTCCCGGTTAAAGGCGATACCCGCGATTGTCGGTGTTTCCATCTGGTCCGCATCCTCCAGCGTAATAAGTGTACCGGGGCCTTCCTCGAAGCTGTGCAGCACCCGCAGCGGCACCTGGTATTTGCCGGCAAATTCCACCGCGCGAATTTGCAGCACCTTGGAGCCCATGCTGGCCATTTCCAGCATTTCCTCGAAGGTGATCCGATCCAGCCGGCGGGCGCCGTCCACGACCCGGGGATCGGTGGTGTAGACACCGTCGACATCGGTATAGATCTGGCACTCATCGGCCTTCAGGGCCGCGGCCAGGGCGACCGCGGTGGTGTCCGAGCCGCCGCGACCCAGGGTGGTGATATTGCCGTGCTCGTCCACGCCCTGGAAGCCCGCCACCACCAGCACATAGCCTTCCTCCAGGCCAGCGTGCAGGCGCTGGTTATCGATCTCGCGGATGCGCGCCTTGGTGTGGGCGTTGTCGGTGAGAATGCGCACCTGGCTACCGGTATAGGACTTGGCTTTCACACCGCGCTTGTCCAGGGCCATGCTCAGCAGGGCGGTGGTCACCTGCTCGCCGGTAGAGATCAGCGCGTCCATTTCCCGCGGCACCGGGCGCTCCTGCACCTCGTGGGCCAGGGCGATCAGGCGGTTGGTCTCGCCGCTCATGGCGGAGACCACCACCACCACATCGTGGCCCTCGCGACGAAACTTCGCGACTTTCTCGGCCACCTGCTCGATACGGGCTATGGAACCGACCGAGGTACCACCGAATTTTTGAACTATCAGACTCATGAATTCACGCAAGACCGGCCGACCGGCCCCTGCCGGGCGCCCGCCAAAAAAGGGGCGCCATTAAACACCAAAGCGGCCAAAAATTAAACAATTTTACCCCGCTGCAGACTGCCAAAAATCACCATTATTCCAGCACTGAGCCCACCCATGCGGGCACTTCCTTGAGCACCCCAGGCAGGCCCGCGACGTCGCTGCCGCCGCCCTGGGCCATGTCCGGACGACCGCCGCCCTTGCCTCCCAGGCGCTGGGCGAACTCCCGCATCAGGTCGCCGGCCTTTACCCGGCCGGTCAGGTCGGGGGTGACACCGGCGGCCAGCGCCACCTTGTCATCGGTGACCGCCGCCAGCAGGATGACGCCACTGCCCAGCTTGTTCTTGCACTGGTCCAGGGTATCGCGAAGGGATTTCGCATCTGCGCCCTCGACGTTGGCGGCCAGTACCTTGACGCCCGCCACCTCTACCGCGCCGGCCGTCAGGTCCCCGCCGGCGGAACTGGCGAGCTTTTGCTTGAGGCGGCCGATCTCCTTGTCCAGTTCCCGGTTTTCAGCCCGCAACGCCGCGACTTTGTCGACGACGTTGTCCGGGCTGCCCTTGACCACCTCGCAGACGGCCGCCAGCCGCTGCTCCACGACGTCGAACAACTCCAGGGCAGCACTGCCCGTGACCGCCTCGATGCGGCGCACCCCCGAGGCGACCCCGGATTCCGCGGTGACCCGCAGCAGGCCGATATCACCGGTGCGATCGACGTGTATGCCGCCGCACAGTTCCACCGAGAAATTGTCCTCACCCATGGCCAGCACGCGCACCTCGTCGCCATACTTCTCGCCAAACAGGGCCATCGCGCCGGCGGCCACCGCATCCTCCATGGACATCAGGCGGGTGCTGACCGCGGTGTTGGCGCGGATCTGGGCATTGACCAGTTGCTCTATGGCCTTGAGTTCCCCGGCGCTCACCGCCTGGGGGTGGGAGAAATCGAAACGCAGGCGCTCGGAATCCACCAGCGAGCCCTTCTGGGTCACATGCTCACCCAGCACCCGGCGCAGGGCCGCGTGCAGCAGGTGGGTAGCGGAGTGATTGCGGCGGATACGCTGGCGCAGGCTGTCGTCAACCTGCGCCGCCAGGGTATCCCCCACCCTGACGCTGCCCTGCAGCACCTTGACATGGTGCAGGTGCTGATCCGAGCCCTTGGTGGTATCCACCACGTCCAGCCGGGTGCCGGGACCGCTGAGCTGGCCGCAATCGCCCACCTGGCCGCCGGATTCACCGTAGAAAGGCGTGCTGTCCAGCACCACCACACCGCTTTCATCTGCGGACAGGGAGTCGACCTGCCGGCCATCGCGCAGCAAGGCGGTCACCCTGCCCTGCCCGGTCACGCTGTCGTAGCCGGTAAATCGGGTGCTGCCCTCCAGGGTGAGTACCGAGCTGTAATCCACCTTGAAGCTGCCGCTCTCCTGGGAGCGGGAGCGCTGCCTGGCCATCGCCGCGTCGTAGCCCGCCATGTCCAGGCTGAGGCCGCGCTCGCGGGCGATATCGTTGGTCAGGTCGGTGGGAAAGCCGTAGGTGTCGTACAGCTTGAAGACCAGTTCCCCCGGTATTTCACTGCCCTGCAGGCCGGCCAGCGCCTCGTCGAGAATCTGCATGCCGTTGTCCAGGGTCTTGGCAAACTGTTCTTCCTCCGCCAGCAGGGCCTGCTCCACCTGCGTCTGCCTGGCGACCAGTTCCGGGTAGGCATCGCCCATCTGCTGGGCCAGGGTGGCCACCAGCCGGTGGAAGAACGGCCCGCTGGCGCCCAGCTTGTTGCCGTGGCGCACCGCGCGGCGAATAATGCGGCGCAGCACATAGCCGCGGCCCTCGTTGCCGGGCAGCACGCCGTCGACGATCAGGAACGCACAGGAGCGGATGTGGTCGGCGATCACCCGCAGGGAGTTGTGTTCAAGGTCCCGCACCCCGAGGATGTCGGCCGCGGACTTGATCAGCGCCTGGAACAGGTCAATTTCGTAGTTGCTGTGCACGCCCTGCATCACCGCGGCGATGCGCTCCAGCCCCATGCCGGTATCTACCGAGGGGCTGGGCAGCGGGTGCAGTTCGCCGGCGGCGTCGCGGTTGAACTGCATGAACACCAGGTTCCAGATCTCGATGTAGCGATCCAGGTCGTCGCCTTCACTGCCGGGGGGGCCGCCGGGCACGTCCGGACCGTGGTCGTAGAACAGCTCGGAACAGGGGCCGCAGGGGCCGGTATCGCCCATCTGCCAGAAGTTGTCCTCGTCCAGGCGCGAGAAGCGCTCGGGGCTGACCCCGATTTCCTTGAGCCAGATATCGGCGGCCTCGTCATCGGAAATGTGCACCGTCACCCACAACCTCTCCGGCGGCAGCCCCATGACGTCGGTGAGAAAGGTCCAGGCGAACTGGATCGCCTCGCGCTTGAAATAATCGCCAAAGCTGAAGTTGCCCAGCATCTCGAAAAAGGTGTGGTGGCGGGCGGTGTAACCCACGTTTTCCAGGTCGTTGTGCTTGCCGCCAGCGCGCACGCAGCGCTGGCTGCTGGCCGCCCGCACATAGGGCCGCGGGTCGGTGCCCAGGAAGGTATCCTTGAACTGGTTCATCCCCGCGTTGGTGAACAGCAGGGTCGGGTCATTGGCGGGCACCAGCGAGCTGCTGGGCACCCGGGTATGGCCCTGCTGTTCAAAAAAGGCGAGGAAGGCCTCGCGTATTTCCACGGTCTTCATAGGCTGTCTCGATTATGGAATGGCGCTGGGCGCGGGGCCTAGCCGGCCATATGTCCTTCGGCGAAGGTTGTTCCCGCGATAATGTGCAGGTGCAAATGGAACACGGTCTGGCCCGCACCGGAACCGTTGTTGATGATCAGGCGAAACGCATCCGCCACGCCCAGCTGCTCCGCCACCTTGCCGGCGGCCAGCAACAGGTGCCCCAGCAGGGCCTGGTCGTCCCGTTGCGCATCCACCAGCCGGGGGATACCGCGCCTGGGAATAACCAGCACATGCACCGGTGCCTGGGGGTTGACGTCCCGGATGGCGATGCAGTGCTCGTCCTCGTAGAGAAACTCGCTGGGGATCTCGCCGCTGACGATCTTGCCAAATATGGTATCGGACATGCTTACCCCAGCTTCTCGTCTGCGGTCAGCTGGCGCGCCTCGCTCTCGAGCATGACCGGAATGCCGTCCCGCACCGGGTAGGCCAGGCCGCTGGCCTTGCACACCAGCTCGTCTTTCTCGCGGTCGTACTCCAGGGGCGCCTTGGTAACCGGGCACACCAGGATACTGAGTAACTTCTTGTCTATCATTACCGCCTCGAGCAGCTGAAAAAGAGAGGCGACATTATACGGGATTTTCAGGGCATGGGCATGGGTTTGGGCATAGGGGGGGCCAGTAATTGCGGGTCTATGCGCTCCTCGCGCCAGTTCATGCGCCAGTCCAGGTGGGGCCCCGTGGCGCGCCCGGTGGCACCCACCGCGCCGATAATATCCCCGGCCTGCAGTTCGTCGCCCACCTGCACCGATACCTCGCTCATGTGCAGGAAGCTGGAGGACAGCCGGTAGCCGTGATCCAGGATCACCGTGCCCCCGGAAAAATACAGGTCCGGCTCGGCCAGGGTCACCCTGCCGGCGGCGGGCGCCCGTACGATGGTGCCGGTAGGCACTGCCACATCCACGCCGAAGTGGGGCCGGCGTGGCTCGCCGTTGTAGAAGCGCTGGCTGCCGTAAACACCGGAAATGGGACCCTCCACCGGCCACACGAACCCCGCCAGCACGCTGTTGAGCAGGTCGGGACGCGCCAGCTTCGGGGCCCGGGCATTGGCGACCAGCGTCGCCTCCCGCCTGATCCGCTCCAGTTCCTCGGGCGGGGGCGTAACGGTTTTCTGCGGTACGCCCTCTACCCTCTGGATCTGGTACTCCCGGCGCGCCACCTGCAGGGTCTCGCGGCAGGACTGCGCGCCACTCACCACCAGTTCGGCGCTGGCCGCGGCATCGCGGCCGAAACCGGCAAAGGTGGTGCCGTCGGCCAGCACATCCAACTGCTCGCCATCCAGGGTAACCACGCTGCCCGGCGCCACCTTGCCCCAGATAAACCCGCCCTGCTGCAGCGAACCATCGAACTGCAGGCACGCGCCCAGCGCCAGCGGGGACGCCGCCAGCGCCATCACAACCGCCGCCAGAGCGCTGCAATGCTTCATTCTCACTACCTCGTAACAACCGAAATGTTCCCGGGGGATATGGTAACCGCCCGGGCGCCGTTACAATAGCGCCCCATGAGCAGATACCGACCACCGCGCCGCCGCGGCTCCGCCTATATCACCCCCGAGGGCGAACAGCGCCTGCGCGCGGAACTGCACCAGCTATGGAAGGTGGAGCGCCCGCAGGTGACCAGCGCCGTGCACGAGGCCGCCAAGAACGGCGACCGCTCGGAGAACGGCGACTACATCTACGGCAAGCGCCGGCTGCGGGAAATCGACTCCCGGGTGCGCTTTCTCAACAAGCGCCTGGAGGAACTCAAGGTCATAGACCGCCCCCCGGACAATACCGACAAGATCTATTTCGGCGCCTGGGTAAACCTGGAGGACGAGGCCGGCGAGGAGCGGCGCTGGCGGATCGTGGGGCCCGATGAGTTCGACCTGGGTCGGGGCCTGCTGAGCATGGATTCTCCCATGGCCCGCTCACTGCTGGGCAAGGGCGTGGACGATGAGATCACCGTGCACAGCCCATCCGGGGAAAAGACCTACTACGTGACCGCCATCAGCTATTCCCCGAACTAGCCAGCGGGGACAGGCTCAGAAACTCCACTGGAAGCCCACCGAAGCGGTGCGCGGTTTGTTGGGCCGGGCACCATCGGGCTGGCGGGCGACGATGCGCTGCTCATCGAACACGTTCTCGACCTTGAGGTACACCACCGCGGTCTCGTACACCGGGTAGCGGCTGATGTAATCCAGCACCCACAAATCCTCTGTTCTGTCGTAGCGGTCGCCGCCGTTGTTGCAGCCCACCCGGGTGCACATCTCATCGGTGTAGCGCGCCACGGCGTAGTTATTCCAGCCATTGGCAGCCTCCAGGCCCAGGCGCAGGCTGAAGGTATTGTCGGGAATAGCCGCCAGCCGGTCCCCCTCGCTGAATCCCGTCACCGGGTTATCGCGGCTGATGGTCGCGTCGGTATAGGTGTACATCAGGTCCACAGGCAGGGTGAAGCCGCCCAGCGCCAGGCTGCTGCCCACCTGCAGTTCCAGGCCGCGGATTTCCGCTTTGCCGGTGTTGAAGGAGCCGGAAGTAGCGCCGTTGCTGCAGGGGCTGGCATTGGAGCAGTACTCCGCCTTGTCGTTGAAATCACTGTAGAAGCCAACCGCCTCCACGAACCAGCTGCCGCGATAGCGCAGGCCGGCCTCGTAGTTGGTGCTGGTCTCGGGATCCTCGTTTTCCTGCGCCCCGCCTCCCAGCGGCGAGAACCCCTCGTGCATCCCCGCCAACAGTTGCCAGTCGTCGGCCAGGTCGTAGGTGAAGGAAACGCCCGGCAACCACTGGTCGCTGTCATTGCTGCGCTTGCTCCGCAACTCGACCCGCCCGGGGTCGGCGTACTCCTTGCGTTCGGAGCTCACATCCTCGTAGCGCAGGGCGAGGTTCAGCAGCAGCGCATCGCTGACCTGCCAGCTGTCCACCGCCCAGAAACTCAGGGCCTCGGCGGACTCCTTGCGATTGTTGCCGCCGGTGGGGCGCACGGTGGAGACATACTCCAGCTTGCCATCGACCTGGTCGTATACCTCCACCGGCTGGAAGCGATCCATCTCATCCTTGTGGGGCCGCCCGCCCAGGGCGAGCTGGTGATTGCCCAGCGCGATATCGAAATTGACGTCCAGGCCATAGGATTCGTAGTGGCGATTGTTGTGCGTGTAATTGAGCCCGTAGGCGTCCACAGTGCCGGCCAGCACGCCCTCGGCCTCGGCGTCGCCCGCATTGGCCGCATCCACCAGCGCGCCGCCCCCGGCCAGCTTGAACCAGTCCCGGGAGAACTTGTTGTAATAGGCCGTGGTGGTCATGACGACCTGGTCGTTCAGCGCCACCTGGTACACGGCGTTGTAGCCCTCGTGATCGTTTTCCATCTTGTCGATCAACGACAGTCCGTAACGACGGTCGGGGTCGCGATCGAAATCGACGTCGGTGAGCCCGAGGTAGGTCTCGTCGGAATCTTCCGAGGAGTACTGCGCCTTGAGCAGCACGCTCTGGCGCTCCCCCTGCCAGCTCAGCTTGGCCACGTAGTCCTGGATCTGGAAGCCGGTGTCGGCGCTGGAGCGATCGATATCCTTGAAGCCGTCGCTGCGCCGCTGGGCCGTCTCCAGCAGGGCCCCGAACTGGCCGCTGCGCAGTCCGTAGCTGGCCAGCATGTCCATCTCGTTGTTCTGGCCATAGGCCAGGTCCAGCTGCCCGGCGTTGCTCTCGGGTATGGGGGTGGAGACCAGGTTGACGACGCCACCCGTGGTCTGCGGGCCGTAGCGCAGCAACGGTGCCCCCTTGAGTACCTCGATGGACTGCATGCGCAGGGTGGTCGGAAAATAATAGGCCTCGGGGTTCGAGTAGGGTGCCGGGGCAATCAGCACCCCGTCCTCCATCAGGGTGATGCGAGCGGAGCGCTCCGAGGTGGCGCCGCGAATACCGATGTTGGGGCGCAGGCCGTAGCCATCCTCTTCCATGATATAGACGCCGGGCACGGTTTTGAGCAGCTGGTTGATATCCCCGGTGGCCTCGATCATCATCTGCTCGTGGTCGATGACCGATCCCGTGCCGGTCAGGGCTCTGGCATCGTCGGTGGTACCGACAATGGTCATTTCCTCGAGTATCCCGTCCGCCGCCAGGGCCCCGGTGCTGCCCACCAGTGCCGCCAATGCCGTCGCAAGTATCCGCCTGTTCACATGTCCCCCTGAGTCACTGCACGATTATGGCGCCTGCCTGATCCCGGACAGCCGCCACCCAAAAGGGAATAATAGTGATAACGTTTCTTATTTACAATATTTAATGAGATTTGTTCTTATTGGTGCCTCATGCAGCCTGTACGCCAGACACAAAAAAGCCGGGACCCCTAGCGGGGCCCCGGCTCGTCTACCAGGTGCCGGCTAGCCGCCGGCCTGCTCAGCCACCCCCGGGCACGTAGCCGTCAGTGGTACAGGGCAGGGCGGGATCGCAGGTGTCGACGAACTTGCCCTCCCCGTCCGGCATCAGGAAGAAGGACTTCTGGGCCTGGGCGTTGGGATCCTTGCGCGGCAGGCTGTGGGGATCCGCGCCGTAGTCCGGCTCGAAGGGCGGCAGGTTGGTGATGGGCGGGGCGGCCGTGCCGCCGTCCGCCGCGCCGGCGCCGATGGGGCCGTTGTCCCAGATGACCAGCACCGAGCCGGTGTAGTCACCCGCCGGGACCGGCTCCAGGGCGACATAGGGGTTGGTATCCGGGTGCCGGTCGGCCTCCAACGCCGGTATCCGCAGGGTCGCGCCGATAGTGCGGGCCATCAGCTCGGCGGTCCACATGCTCACCTGGTGATCGCCATACGCCACATGCAGCAGCACCGAATGGGCGGGCGTATTGGGCAGGGTATTTTGCTGGATGTGGTACACGTAGCCGCTGGACTCGGCGCGGTCCCACAGCATCTGGGCCATGGAGAGCAGGAAGGTCTGGTCCTTGACGCTGGTATAGCCGCCGCCGTCCTCGCCGGTGCTGCTGCCGGTGAAGAACAGGCTGTAGGTCTCGAAATCGATACTGCGGCGCAGCAGCATGCTGTAGGACATGCCGGGTACGCCCAGCACACCGCGGGTGACATCCTGGATAACGCCCATGAGGGCGCCACCGAGTATGCCGCCCTGGCTGTTGCCGTCGTAATAGACGTTGCTGTTGTCGAACACCGGCACACCGCCGGCCTGGAAGGCGGGATCACTGCCCAGGCCGTCCGCGTGCTTGAGCAGGCGCGCCAGGTACATGAAGTTCAGCAGGCCCTGTTGCTGGCGGTCGAAGAACGCCGGCATCAGCGAGAAGTCCTGCAAAATCTGCAGGGCGAAGCCTACGTCTTCCGAGGCAAAGCCGCTCCAGTCAGTGCCGCAGAACACCATCTGGTGATCATTGCCCATGATGATGATGTTGGAGCCCGTACCGCGCAGCGCCTCGGAGCCGCTGCCCAGCAGGCCGTGGCCGTACAGGGAGGGCCGCGCAATAGCCTTGGGCTCTGCCTCGAAATCCTCGGCCACGGAGCGGGGGATGCTGCAGTAAAACTTCGCAGTGAACAGGTTGTCGCCACCCAGGCGGTCCGGCAGGCCGTCATCGGGAGTAGCGTAGTAGAACGGCGTGCCCGGTTCACCTTCGTCCGAGGCCAGGTAGTTGGGTACCTGGAAGGTTCCGGTGACGGTGCGCGACCGGTAATTGTCCTGGCCGTCCTCACAGCCGCTCTCGGCGCAGGGCGCGAAATCGACCACTTCCTCCACGGTAAAGGCCGGTGCCGCGTTGCCCAGGCTGGCAAAGGCGTCATCGCGAATGTGCAGGACCCGCTCGGTGATGTTCCTGACACTGGCTATGCTGAAATCCCAGGCCAGGTACAGCTCATCGCGCTCTATGCCGGCATCGGCCAGGGTGCTGAAAATGTCCTCCATGGCCTCCCGGCGGCCCTCGATGGCCTCGTTGTCCGTCAGGGTGTCATCGCGGAAGGCGCGGAACACTTCCGGCGCTTCCAGCAATTCCCCTGCGGCGTCGCGCATATTGCGCAGGGCCACGATGTAGCGCGCGCCGCGCTCGAACTGCACCATGGGGCGGATAATAAAGGTCTGCTCGGCCGGGTCATCGGTGTTGGCATCCAGCTCGGCAAAGATCAGGTGCTGCTCACCGGTGGCGGCGTTGATGACGACCACGGGCGAGGCGGGATCCAGCGACTGCTCCAGGTCGGTGATCGCCGGCGCCCCGGTCTGCGCCAGGTCCACGCCCGGCACCTGAGCGACGATCATCTGCGAAGGCGAAAAGCCGTCATTGCGGTTCCACTCGGTGGGGTCGACCTGCACCCCCTGCTTGTTGGCCGGCATGGACGCCTGGTTCAGGTTCACCTGCAGGCCGGTGTCGGTATCTACGGAGGCCACGGTAAACACATTGCTGGGCCAGGGGAACATGCAGTTGCTGGAGTCCAGGATTTCACAGCGGTCGGCATTGGGCGTTTCAATACTGATCGGCACCGGGTCCGGGTCGGTATTCTTGTTTTGTTATTGTTGTTGTCCGAGCAGGCCGCCAGCAACGTGGCCAGGGCCAGGGGCAGCATCTGGTAGGGTGTTATGCGCATTGCGATTATTTCCTTTTATTGCTGTCTTAAAGCAGGCGGAGGATAACACAAAGTGCCGTGTCTCAGTCGAGCGCGGCGTAGATTATGCTTTCCAGCTGGCCTCGGAAATTGAAGGTGCTGGAGGGGATCAGCTGGGTCAGGAATATCACCACCAACTCCTCGGCGGGATCCACCCAGAACAGGGTGCTGGCCAGCCCACCCCAGAAAAAGCTGCCCACGGAGGCGGGAAAACCGTTGCGCACCGGGTCCAGCTTGTTGGCGAAACCCAGGCCGAAGCCCACGCCCTCGTACACCGTTTCACTGAAACTGCCGGTGGCAAACCGGGACATATCCACGCCGCCGGGCAGGTGGTTGCGGGTCATGAACTGCAGGGTGCGCGAGCCGATCACCCGCTGCCCGTCCAGGCTGCCGCCGTTGAGCAACATCTGGCAGAATCGGTAGTAATCCGCCACTGTCGATAACAGGCCACCGCCACCCGACCAGAAGCTGCGGCTGGCAAAATGACTGTCGCGGCAGTCGTCCTGCAATACCATCTCCTTCTGCAGGTTGCGCTCGTAGCAGGAGGCCAGCCGGTCCAGCTTGGCGGCGGGGATTTCGAAGCTGGTGTCCGTCATGCCCAGGGGCTCGAACAGCGCCGTGCGCATGAAGTCCGGCAGGCTCTGGCCGCTGAGCACCTCGATCAGGTAGCCCAGCACATCGGTGGCCAACGAGTAATTCCAGCGCTCCCCCGGGGAGAATTCCAGCGGCAGGCCCGCCAGCTGGTCGATCATCTGCTGCAGGGTATAGCCCCGCCGCGGCAGGCCCACGCCCAGTTCGCGGTAGGCCGCGTCGATGTTGCCGGCGTGCATGAAGTCGTAGGTCAGCCCCGAGGTATGCATGAACAGGTCGCGGATGGTCATGGGGCGCTGGCAGGGCGCCGTGGCAAACAGCGGGTGGGAACCGGCGGTGCGCACCCGCAGCCCTTTCCAGGCGGGAATAAAGCGCTGCACGGGATCGTCCAGGGAGAACAGGCCGCGCTCGTACAGGATCATCAGGGCGACGGAGGTCACCGGCTTGGTCATGGAGTAGATGCGCACGATGGTGTCGGCGGTCATGGGCGTGCCCCGCTCCACATCCCGCAGGCCCGCCACGTCCAGGTAGCAGGGCTGGCCGCGCCGGGCGACCAGCGCAATGCTGCCGGGGATCTTGCCCGGCTCCACGTAACGCCGGCGCAGGTGCTCTCCCACGCGCTGCAGCTGGGCGCTGTTCATTCCTACCGCTTCCGGCGTGACCAGTTCCGATACCATGGCCGTTCCTTCAATAGAGATAACAGGGGACGACAGTGAAACCCGCGACGCCTCCCGTGGCAAGCCCCCGTCCGCAGCGTCGTGCGCTTCGCCGCCACCCAGGCCGAATGAATTCGGCCCTACATTACGAATGGGCCCCAGGGTCGAATTCATTCGACCAATGCATCACCGGCCGCCCTCCTGCCAGGAAAGCACCTCCCCTACCCGGCGACGCAGGGCGGGCATTCACCAATGCATCACCGGCCGCCCTCCTGCCAGAACCACCCGGCGACGCAGCCAGCAGCCACAGGCCGCAGCCACAGGTTGTTGCGCGGCGAGGGATGTGGCAGGGGAAAATAGCGCGGCCCGAACTCGCGCCAGCGCTGCACCCGCATGGTCAGCGTTTCGCCGGGCACGGCCGCGGCGCTGGTGTGCGCCTGGTAATACTGCTGGGCGTAGCTGCCCACCAGTAACACCAGCTGCAGATTAGGCATCTGCTGCTGCAGCGGCCCGTGCCACAGCGGCGCGCAGGCCGGGGGCGGCGGCAGGTCGCCGGACTTGCCGCGACCGGGGTAACAGAACCCCATGGGTACGATGGCAACGCGCGCCTCATCGTAAAACTGCTCACTGTCCAGTTGCAGCCACTGCCGCAGGCGGTCGCCGCTGGGGTCGTTCCAGGGGATGCCGCTGGCATGCACCCTGGTGCCGGGGGCCTGGCCGATAATCAGCAGCCGGGCGGTGGCGCTGGCCCGCAGCACCGGGTTGGGCCCCAGGGGCAGGCTGTCCTCGCAGTGGCGGCAGGCGCGCACCTGCGCCAGCAGGTCCCGCAGCGGAATGTCATGTTTGCCTGTAGCCACCAATATTCCCCTTGGCAGAGCCGACTTGCGACTGGCCAAATTCCGTACAATCCATTGCCCGCCCGAGCCCTCAACTGCTACTATCGCCGCCTCCCATTCCCGCCCGAATCGAGCACCTGCACTCCCGGAGCACCTATGACTGGCCCGTCGCTGTTTGACCTGGAAAACCACGCGGAATTCATCCAACGCCATATCGGCCCGACTGTCAAACAGCAGACCGAAATGGCCCGGGCCATCGGCTATGACAGCCTGGATGCGCTGATCGACGCCACGGTGCCCGCCGCCATCCGCCGCCAGCAGCCCATGGACCTGCCGGGGGCGCGCACCGAGCAGGCGGTGCTGGCGAAACTCCGCAAGCTGGCGGCGCGGAACGTGCTCAACAAATCCTTCATCGGCGCCGGCTACTATGACACCTATACCCCGGCGGTCATCCAGCGCAACGTGCTGGAAAACCCGGGTTGGTACACCGCCTATACGCCCTACCAGCCAGAGATATCCCAGGGCAGGCTGGAAGCCCTGCTGACCTTCCAGCAGATGATCCTGGACCTGACCGGCATGGACCTGGCCAACGCCTCGCTGCTGGATGAGGGCACCGCGGCCGCCGAGGCCATGACCATGTTGCACCGCGCCAACAAGAAAAACCGCAGCGACACTTTCCTGGTGGCCGCCGATTGTCACCCCCAGACCATCGCCGTGGTGAAAACCCGCGCCGAGGCGCTGGATATCGAGGTCGTGGTCGGTGATCCCAACGAGTTGGTCGGCAGCACCGAGGCTTTCGGCCTGCTGCTGCAGTACCCCGGCACCTACGGCCACCTGCGGGACATCGCCCCGCTGATAGAGCGGGCGCACACCGCCACTACCCTGGTGACCGTCGCCGCCGACATCATGGCCCTGCTGCTGGTGAAATCCCCCGGTGCCCTGGGGGCGGACGTGGTGGTGGGCAACACCCAGCGCTTCGGCGTACCCATGGGTTTCGGGGGCCCCCACGCCGCCTACTTCGCCACCCGCGACGCCTACAAGCGCTCCACCCCCGGGCGCATCATCGGGGTATCGGTGGACCGCCGCGGCAACCAGGCCCTGCGCATGGCCATGCAGACCCGCGAGCAACACATCCGCCGCGAAAAGGCCACCAGCAACATCTGCACCGCCCAGGCCCTGCTGGCCATCATGGCCGCGTTCTACGCCATGTACCACGGGCCCGGCGGGCTGCGCCGCATCGCCCAGCGCATTCACGCCCTCACCGCCCTGCTGGAGAAGGGACTGGCCGACTGCGGCTGCAAGGCGGACAACGACAGCTTTTTCGATACCCTCACCTGCACCGTGGGCGACCGCCAGCAGGCCATCGTCGCGCGCGCCCTGGCGGCAGGCATGAACCTGCGCATCATCGGCGACGACCGCCTGGGTGTGTCCCTGGACGAAACCACCACCGCGGCGGATGTGGCGCAACTGGTGGCGGTGTTCGGCGGTGGCGAGGGCCCGGACCTGGCCAAACCGACGCCCCGGCAGAGACGACCGCCGGCATCCCCGCGGGCCTCGCCCGCGAGATCGACTACCTGCAGCACCCGCTGTTCAACGACTATCACTCGGAAACCGCCATGCTGCGCTATATGCGCTACCTGGAGGACAAGGACATCGCCCTGAACCGCGCCATGATTCCGCTGGGCAGCTGCACCATGAAGCTCAATGCCACCACCGAGATGCTGCCGGTGACCTGGCCGGAATTCGCCGGCCTGCACCCCTTCGCGCCCGCCGACCAGACTGCCGGCTACCAGGCCATGCTGGCGGAACTGGAACACATGCTGCTGGAGTGCACCGGTTACGATGCCATCTCGCTGCAGCCCAACGCCGGCTCCCAGGGGGAGTACGCCGGGCTACTGGCGATTCGCCGCTACCACGAGAGCCGCGGCGACACCCAGCGCAATATCTGCCTGATTCCCTCCTCGGCCCATGGCACCAACCCGGCCAGCGCCGCGCTGGCGGGCATGAAGGTGGTGATCGTCGAGTGCGACGCCCTGGGCAACGTCGACCTGGACGACCTGCGGGACAAGGCGGGCCGCCACCGGGAAGACCTGGCCTGCATCATGGTGACCTACCCCTCTACCCACGGGGTGTTCGAGGAGTCCATTGTCGAACTGTGCGAGATCGTCCACGAACACGGCGGCCAGGTCTACGTCGACGGCGCCAACCTCAACGCCCTGGTAGGCATCGCCGCCCCCGGTCAATTCGGCGCCGACGTCTCCCACCTCAACCTGCACAAGACCTTCTGCATTCCCCACGGCGGCGGCGGTCCGGGCATGGGTCCCATCGGCGTGGGCGCGCACCTGCAGCCTTTCCTGCCCACCAACCCGGTGCAGCCGCTGCCCGGGCTGCCGGCGGACAACGACGTGGTCTCGTCCGCGCCTTACGGCAGCGCCTCCATACTGCCGATATCCTGGGCCTATATCGCCCTGATGGGCGGCGAGGGCCTGACCGAGGCGACCAAGGTGGCCATTCTCAGCGCCAACTACATCGCCCATCGGCTGCAAAATCACTTCCCTGTGCTCTATACCGGCAGCAGCGGCAACGTCGCCCACGAGTGCATTCTGGATATCCGCCCCATCAAGGAAGCCAGCGGTATCACCGAAGAGGATATCGCCAAGCGCCTCATAGACTACGGCTTTCACGCCCCCACCATGTCCTTCCCGGTGGCCGGCACCCTGATGGTGGAACCCACCGAATCCGAATCCCTGGAGGAACTGGACCGTTTCTGCGACGCCATGATCGCCATCCGCGAGGAGATCACCGCCGTGCAGAGAGGGCAGGCTGGATGCCGCCGACAATCCCCTGGTCAACGCGCCCCATACCCTGGCGGACGTGGCCGCCACCGCCTGGGAACACCCCTACTCCCGCGAGCTGGCCGCCTATCCGGTGGAGTCCCTGCGCCGCTACAAGTACTGGTCGCCGGTCAATCGGGTGGACAACGTCTATGGAGACCGGCACCTGCATTGCTCTTGCCCGGCGGTTGATTCCTACCGGGTGGAGGCGGACGGATGACAGACCAGGATGAAAGATACGCCTGGTTGGCAGGCAATCATCGGCGGTTGGACCGCCGGCGGGAAAGGCGCCTGCACTAGGGTCGAACGATCTGCCTGCTTGCGGCAACCTGTTGGATGAACGACAGGATCTGCCTGGAGGTATAGGCTCTGGCCGGCTCCAGTTCGCCGTCGTTGGTCGCGCCGATCAATTGGCCGTCCTCGTCAAAGAAAACGGCTACGGGGATACCCCGCCTGCTGGTGACGCCGAGCGCTTCGGCGAAATCCTGGTTCTTGTCAAACTGGCCGACGTCCACCCTGACGATCTCGAAGTTCCGCTGGGCGTAGTCGCGCACGGTGTCGCTTTCCAGCTGGGCATGCAGGGCGAGGCAATCGGGACACCAGTTCGCGCCGAAGATCACCATGACCAGCTTGTCCTCCGCGGCGGCCCGGCGCTGCGCCAGTGCCAGTTGCCGCCGGGGATCAGCGCCCTCGGGATAGGGCAGCCTATCGGAATCCACCCCGTACTTCTGGTAGAGCGCATCCTGATGCCAATGATGGCGTAGCACCTGGAAGGCTTTATACCCCGCCAATGCAGCGCACAGCGCCAACAGGACTGCGGCGACGAGCCAATTCAGCGGCAACCGGGCCATCAGGGGGATGTGCTCCGGCCTATTTCGGACCGGCGAGATACCAGATGACAAGGCCGAGAACGGGCAGGACGATGATCAGCAATGACCACAGGATTTTGGCGCCTACCGAGGCGCCGGAACCAATGACTCGCACTATGGCCCAGATATCCAGCACAAGGACGACGAAGCCGAGTAGTCCCCCGATTTCCATACTGTTCTCCTTTTTCGCGACCAGGTCATTATAGGCCAGGATTGCACCACCAGGTACAGGATTACGTCAACGCCATTGCCGGATTCTACGCAACCACCTGGGTCAACGATGGCGTGGTGTTCTGGTGAGACCCGACACCCGGCCCGATTATGCCGGCCCGCAATGTCTGCTACTATCGCACCCGAATGCCTGCCGGGGTGGATTGTTCCGCTCTATGCCAGGTGGCCCGGTTAGTTTGCAACCATAAAGGGAGACACGAGATGCTGGGTTTCAGGACATTTATGGCCGTCATTTTTGTGTCCATCCTTGGGTACACGGCTATTACGATTTCCAACCATGGCTGGAACCTGCTGCCCATTTTCTTCGGCGATATGCTCGCCATGACATGGCCGGGACAATTCAATTTTGACTTCATGGCCTTTCTGATGCTGTCGGGTTTGTGGGTGGCCTGGCGCCACAACTTTTCCATCGGCGGCCTGGTGCTGGGGGCGATCGCCATCCTGGGGGGCATGCTGTTTCTTTCCTTATACCTGCTTATCGCCAGCACGGCAGCCAAGGGGGACGTACGGGAACTGCTTCTGGGCAGGCACCGGGCTGCCAGCCAGAGCCCTGCGCCTTAAGTGCGTATGGAACACAAGCTACCCAGCGGTAAACGGGCCGGCCTGCTGCTGTGCTGCCTGGTGATCGCGGCGGCGATCGCCTGGTCGGGATTGCTGGAAGATTTCTCCGAGGATTACGTCAACCGGGCCTTCGCCGGGGCGGGACTGATCTACGCCACCGCCCGCGGCATCAATGGCCTGGTCTCGGTGTTGCAGGGCACCGAGCTGGATGTGGTGTTCGTCACCGTCGCCGTCGGCGAGGCGCTGGATCCGATCAATGACCTGATAGAGCGTTTTTCCGATTTCATCCTGGTGGCGCTGGGCTCCCTGGCCCTGCAAAAAATACTGTTGGGACTGGTTTCCCACACGCTGTTCAACACCCTGCTCACGGCGCTCGCAGCGGGTGTCGCCATTACCCTGCTGCGCCGCGATCCCAGCCTGTACAAGCCCCTGTTCCAGGCCTTCCTGGTCACCGCCTTCCTGCGTTTCTCCCTGGGCCTGGTCGTGCTCGCCAACAACTGGGTGGACAGCACCTTCCTGCAGGAACAGGACCAGCAGCGCCACGCGGCCATGGAATCTTTCCATGGGGAACTGCGCGAAGCCAGTGCCCTCGCCGGCGCCAGCGACTCCTTCGAAGCACAGATCGAGGAGAGCAGGCAGCAGTTGAACCGGCTGGAGAGCCGACGCCTGCGCAACGCCCAGTCCCTGGACGAGGTGCAACGCGAACTGGCTCTGGCCGAAACCAGGCTGGCCGACCTGATCAGCGCCGACGGACTGGGCTGCACCGCCATCACCGTGTCGCGCCACACCTGCTCGGAAACCGTGCTGCGGGCGGCTGAAACCCGGGAGCAGCTGGCGCAGACCGCGGATGCCCTGGAACTCAGGGCCGAGGAAATAGCCGCGGCCGCCGCGGAGCAGGAAGAAGCCCTGGCGTGCCTGCAAAAACGCTCCCGGGGCGAGAGCTGTGGCCTGCTGGACAGCATGCGCAACACCGTGTCGCCACAGCAGTTGCGCAACAAGATCAGCGACCTGGAAAACGGCATGAACGCCTTCGCCGAGAATACCATCGACCTGCTGGTCTCGCTGTTGCTCAAGTCGGTTGCCATTCCCCTGGTGTTTTTCTATCTGCTGCTGAAGCTGCTACGCATGAACTGGTCGAGGTTTTCATGACGCGATACCCACGCATCATCCTGCACGCCGGCCTGCACAAGACAGGCACCACCAGCGTGCAGGAAAACTGCGCGCGCCACGCCGGGTTGTTGCTGCAGCACGGCATCGTCTATCCGAGCTTCAGTTTGCGGGACCGCAGGATCAACAATCACTCCGATCCGCTGGCGGGGGTGTTCAGCTCCCGCCCCCTGGCCTACGGCATGGTACGGCGCCAGGGCGTCGAGGACGATCCCACTGTCGCCATCTCCGCCTTCACCGAGCAGTTTGACGCAATACTGGCGGAGCCCGGGGGCGAGACGCTGCTGCTGTCGGCGGAGATGGTTGCCGATTTCAACCCGGATGACGTCGGCGCCCTGAAAAAGCGCCTGCTGGAAGCGACCGACAGGCTGCAGGTCATCGCCTATGTACGCAGCCCCGAGAGCTCGCTGGCAAGCATCCTGCAGCAGCGCGCCCTCGCCGGCTTCGCCGGCAAGCCCCAGGACCTCACCGACGTCGTGCGCAATCGCTTCGAGCGCCTGCGGCGGGCCTTCCCCGATACCCTCGAGCTGCAGAACTTTCACCAGGCGGTGCTGCATCCCGGCGGCCTGGTGGCTCATTTTCTCGAGCTCATCGGCCTGTCCCGCAGCACCGTTGAGTCCCTGGATTTCAGCCATGCCAATTCGCGCGTATCCGCAGAGGCCTACCGCCTGATAGAGGCCATCAACCTCGCCTATCCGCACGGCAGCAGCGAGCAACACGGGGTAAAGCGCCACTATCACGATATGCGCTCACTACAGGCGCTGCCGGGGCAGACATTTCGCATCGACGCCAGCGAGGACCCGGAGCTAGTCGCAGCGCTCGCGCGTGAAAGCGCCTGGCTGGAACGGGCGCTGGGATGGCCCTTCCCGGCACCCTCGACGGAAGCCGGCGGCGAGCTCTGGCAGCTGCCCACCCTGCTGGAACTGGAAGCCGCCATCGGCAGACTCGACAGCGCACCGCTGCGCCGCTGCGCCACAGATGCGCTGCAGACCCAGGCCCGGGCTATAGAGAGCGACAACCCTGGCAACGCGGCGATATTGCGCTTTATTGCCAGCAAATTGGATAAGTCGGGAGACTGCCCCACTGCCCTGGCGCTGGACCGACTGGGGGCGGATCACTTCAAGTTTGCCGCCCTGCAGTTCGAACAGGTCGCCCCGGAAACCGCCTACTACCTGATGTCCCTGGCCGGCGAGTTGCGCCCCGATGCGCCCTTTATCAACGAACGCATTCGCCATTATCGAGACAAGCTGGGGCAGAAGTAAGGGGCCATAGAAAAAGCCCGCTCGCGCGGGCTTTCAGTCACTGCCTGGTGCGGCCCTACTTCTCGTTGAGGAAGCGCTCGGTCAGCTTGTCGATAGACCAGGAGTCGGGCTTCTGGCTGGGCGGGTATTCCTTGAACGTGCCCAGGAACTGGGCCATTACCGCCATGCCTTTATAGCCCTGGGGCGCCTTGTCTATCATCCAGTCCCAGTAGGTATTGGAGTTGTGGTCCGCGCGCTCGAAGGGGTCGCGGCGCAGGTGAAAGATCTTGAACATGCGCAAGGTCTTGAAGGGCTCGGCCCACAGGGCCATGGTCTGGGCGTTGTTTTCCGCGAACACCAGCTTCCAGTCGTCCACCCGGATACCCACCGGCATGCCACTGTCCATCAGGTAGATGTACTCCCGGCGCGGCGACTTGTCCGTCTCGCCAGTCAGGTAGGGCAGGAAGTTGTATCCATCCAGGTGCAACCTGGCTTTCTTGCTGCCCACCTGCTTGCCCTTGAGCAGATCCTGCTTCAGGTTGGGATCGCCGGCCACGGCCGCCAGGGTGGGCATCCAGTCCAGGTGCGCCATCACATTGTTGGAGATCTGACCGGGCTTGATTTTCGCCGGCCAGCGCACCATGGCGGGCACCCGGTAGGCGCCCTCCCAGTTGGTATTCTTCTCGCTGCGAAACGGGGTGATACCGGAATCCGGCCAGGTATTGTAGTGCACGCCGTTGTCGGTGGAGTAGAACACGATGGTGTTATCGGCAATCTTCAGTTGGTCCAGCTGGTCCAGCATCTGCCCTACCAGTTTGTCATGGGCCACCATCACGTCATTGTAGAAGCCCTGGCCAGAGAGGCCCTTGTTCTTCTCGGCGATGTGGGTACGGAAATGCATGCCGGTGGTGTTCAGCCAGACGAAGAAGGGCTTGTCGGCCTTCACCGCCTTGTCGATGAACTTCTTCGCCGCGGCGACAAATTCCTCGTCCGCGGTTTCCATGCGCTTGCGGGTCAGCGCGCCGGTGTCCTCGATGCGACCATCGGCGTAGGAGTGAATGACGCCGCGGGGGCCGAACATCTTGCGGAAACCGGGATCGGTGGGATAGTCGGGATCCTCCGGCTCCTCTTCCGCATTCAGGTGGTAGAGATTGCCGAAGAACTCATCGAAGCCGTGATTGGTGGGCAGGAAGATATCCTGGTCACCCAGGTGATTCTTGCCGAACTGGCCGGTGGAGTAACCGTGGGTTTTCAGCACCTCGGCGATAGTGATATCGCGGTCCTGGATACCCAACTCGGCGCCGGGCAGGCCGACCTTGGTCAACCCTGTACGCAGCCCGGACTGGCCGGTAATAAAGGTCGAGCGGCCGGCGGTGCAGCTCTGGTCGCCGTAATAATCGGTAAAACGGATACCCTCGTTGGCGATGCGGTCGATATTGGGGGTGTGGTAGCCCATGATACCGTCGCTGTAGGCGCTGATATTGGTGATCCCGATATCGTCGCCCCAGATCACCAGGATATTGGGCTTGTCCGCCGCCTGGGACAGGCTGGTAAACCCGGCCCCCAGCAGCAGTATGCCTCCCGCCAGCAGGCGACGACAGGCGCTTGTTTTGTTGTTCCGAAATCTCATGGGTAGTCCTCTAAGGGTGCTCTTGTTCGAATTATCGATATCAATGCGGCTGGAAAAACCGAGACATAGTATTGCCCAGCAAATAAATAAAGCAACCTTTGGCAACGAGCGACAATATTCACGTTGTTTTGAACCTCGCATTCATTGCCTTGTCACAAGAAATAGTTATCATGGCGCCGCGCTGGCACAAGGCTTCTGGCACAAAGCTTGCTGCAATCTCCTGAGAGGTGCGCGCAAGCAGCGAAATGTACTTGTTCAGGCCGGTTTTGAACCTGGCGCTGCGCCATAAGCATGCACCGACACAGGCAGCGCACCAGCTGCGTGCAGCGTGCCAGCAAAACCCCGTAACCCGGAACCACCGCGGAGACTGCCACAATGCAACCGAACACCCAGCCCCAGAGCCGCCTGCGCCGCACCGTGGACGAGTTGATTATCGCCGAGATGTTCCTGGTGTACGCCACCATCGAGAGTGCCGCCGCCATCAGCGACGGCCTGGGCCAATTGGGCAGGCAACTGACTACCGGCGAGCAGCCGGGTGACACGCCCGCCGATTCGCTGCGCAACACCCTGAAAAAAATGGCCGGCGAGGCGGCAGAGCCCTACTCCAGCCGGTTTAACTACCTGCGGGATCGCCTGCGCGACAACTGACGGGCCTACTGCGGTTTGTTGCGTTCAAAGGCGGCCCGTTGCTCGGCGTCGTCGCCTCCCCCTGGTAACGCTGCTTCCACTGCTCGTAGGGCATACCGTAAACCCGCTCCCGGGCGGCATCATAGTCCACCGCCAGCCCCTCTTCTTCCGCAGCTGCCATATACCACTTGGAGAGGCAGTTGCGACAAAATCCCGCCAGGTTCATCAGATCGATGTTCTGCACGTCCTTGCGGCTGTCCAGGTGTTGCAGCAGGCGGCGGAACACGGCCGCCTCGATACGGGTGAGCTGCTCGGCGGGTTGGGTGTCAGGCATGATGGGGTCCTCCGTTGTGGGGCGGTTGGCCTGGTCGAATGAATTCGACCCTACATTGTGCGCGGGTTATGGTCGAATGAATTCGACCCTACATTGTACGCGGGTTATGGTCGAATGAATTCGACCCTACATTGTACGCGGGTTATGGTCGAATGAATTCGACCCTACGGGGTTGGCGTTTCAGGGTGCATTATACCGGCATATACTCGCCGCCGTTGACATCCAGGGCGGCGCCGGTCACCACGCTGGCGTAATCGGAGGCGAGGAACACCGCGGCCTTGGCGCACTCGCCGTCATCGGGTATCACGCCCAGGGGGATATTGCGGGCCACGGCGGCGATCAACTCCTCCCGGGGGGTGCCGGACTGGCTGGCCTGCCAGTCAAAGTAGCCCTCCACGGCGGGCCCCCACATCCAGCCCATGTGACAGCTGTTGACCCGGATACCGTGGCGACCCAGTTCCAGTGCCAGGTGCTTGGTGGCACTGCGCAGGGCGGACTTGGAAGCGCCGTAGCCCCCCTGGGTGGCCAGGGGCTTGTGCTCGACCATGGTACCTATCATCACGATGGCGCCGCCGCCCGCCGCGATCATGGCGGGCACGCAGGCCTGGGTCAGCTGCATGGTGCCGAAAAAATTGACGTCCATGGCACGGCGCCAGCTGTCGAGGTCGGCCTCCGCGACCGGTTCGAAACTGCCCGGGTCGTAGGCGCTGTTGAACAACACGTCGATGCGCCCGCAACTCTCCAGGGCGCGGGCCGCCAACGCCTCGCACTGGGCCCTGTCGGCGATATCAGTGGGCACTTTCACCACCTGCGTCGCCAGCCCGCCCCAGGGCGAGGATATCCGCCTCGACCGCATCCAGGTTGGCCTGGGTGCGGGCGGCCAGCACCACCGCCGCGGCGCCTTCGCGAGCCGCCAGCACCGCCAGTTCCTGTCCCAGGCCGGGGCCTATGCCCGACACGATAACCACCTTGTCCTGTAATAACATCGCCATCCTCTCTTTGTATGGTTATTCAAGGGCTGGCCCGGCCGGGCTCAGCTGTACTGTAACGCGACCCCGCCGGCGCCCACCCGTTCGCGCAACTCCTGCAGTAGTTCATCACTGGGCTGCACCTGCCAGCGCTCCCCCAGGCGCACCCGCCCCTGGCCACCGGGCTGCCGATAGATCAGCGCCACCGGGCAACTGCCGCGTCCGGCGCCGGCCAGCAAGCGCTCCAGCCAGTCTGCCCAGTCGGTATCCAGTTGCTCCCGGTCGACCTCTATGGTCAGCTCGGCGGCGTGATCCTGGCGCGCCTGCAGCAGGCTGCGCACGCCCCTGGCGCGCACCGCCAGGCCGCCGGAGTAATCGTCGTGGGACACGCTGCCCTCGACGATAACGATGTTGTCCTTCCCCAACAGCTCGCGGTGTTCCGTATAGGTGTCGGCGTAGACCGTCACCTCGATGCGCGCGCTGCGATCATCCAGTTGCAGGATCGCCATGGTATCGCCGCGCTTGGTTTTCATGGTGCGGGTGGCGACGATCAGGCCGGCGATGAACTGGGTACCCTGCTTGTCCGCGCGCAGCTCGGCGATGCGGACGGGGGCAAACTTGCGCAACTCCTGCTCGTACTCGTCGATGGGATGGCCGGTCACGTACAGCCCCAGGGTGTCCTTCTCTCCCGCCAGGCGCTGCTTGTCGGACCAGGGTCGCAGCTGGCGGAAGGGGGCATAGACATCGACATCGCCGTTGGCCTGGCTGGGCACCACCTCGCCAAAGAGGTCGGCCATGCCGCTGTCGCGGTTGCTGGCGCTCTGCTCTGCCGCCTTGAGGGCGTCATCCATGCCGGCCATCAACACCCAGCGCTCGACCCCCAGGGAATCGAAGGCGCCGGCGCGCACCATGGCCTCGATCGCCCGGCGGTTCACCTTGCGCGGGTCGGTGCGGGCGCAAAAATCGAACAGGTCCAGGAAGGGCCCGCCGTCGTTGCGGGCGGCCAGTATGTTTTCGATGGGCCCCTCGCCCAGCCCCTTGATCGCACCCAGGCCATAGATGATCTCGTTGCGGGTATTGACTGTGAACATGTACTGGCCTTCGTTCACATCGGGCAGCTTGAGTGTGAGCTTCATGGCCCGGCACTCTTCGACGAAGACCACGATCTTGTCGGTGTTCTGCAGTTCGGAGCTCATCACCGCCGCCATGAACGGCGCCGGGTAGTGGGCTTTCAGCCAGGCGGTCTGGTAGGACACCAGGGCGTAGGCCGCCGAGTGCGACTTGTTGAAACCGTAGCCGGCGAACTTTTCCACCAGATCGAAGATCTTGATGGCCAGCTCGCCATCCACGCCCCGGGAGCGCGCCCCCTCCTCGAACACGGCGCGCTGCTTGGCCATCTCCTCGGGCTTTTTCTTGCCCATGGCGCGGCGCAGCATGTCGGCGCCACCCAGGGTGTAGCCGGCCAGTTCCTGGGCGATCTGCATCACCTGCTCCTGGTACAGGATGATGCCGTAGGTGGGTTCCAGGATGGGCTGCAGGGACTCGTGCTGCCACTGGGCGTCGGGGTAGGAAATCTTCTCCCTGCCGTGCTTGCGATTGATGAAGTTGTCCACCATGCCCGACTGCAGCGGCCCCGGACGGAACAGCGCCACCAGGGCGATGATGTCTTCGAAACAGTCCGGGCGCAGGCGCTTGATCAGGTCCTTCATGCCGCGGGATTCCAGCTGGAATACCGCCGTGGTCTCCGCGGACTGCAGCAGGGCGAAGCTGGCCGCATCATCCAGCGGCAGCTGGGCGATATCCAAAGGCTGCTCGCCCTGCTCCCGGCGCATGTCGTTGATCATCTTCACCGCCCAGTCGATGATCGTGAGGGTGCGCAGGCCGAGGAAGTCGAACTTCACCAGGCCGGCATCCTCCACGTCGCCCTTGTCGTACTGGGTTACCAGGCCGCCGCCGGTCTCGTCGCAGTACAGCGGCGAGAAATCGGTCAGCTTCGAGGGCGCGATCACGACGCCGCCGGCGTGCTTGCCCACGTTGCGTGTAATGCCCTCCAGCTGCACCGCCATGTCCCAGATTTCCTGGGCCTGGGGGTCGTCGCGCAGGAACTCCTGCAGCGGCTCCTCCTGTTCCAGGGCCTTTTCCAGGGTCATGCCGACCTCGAAGGGAATCATCTTCGAGAGCTTGTCCGCCAGGCCGTAGGACTTGCCCTGCACCCGGGCCACATCCCGCACCACCGCCTTGGCCGCCATGGTGCCGAAGGTGATGATCTGGGATACCGCCTCGCGACCATAGGTGTCGGCCACATAATCGATCACCCGGTCGCGCTTTTCCATGCAGAAATCCACGTCGAAGTCGGGCATGGACACCCGCTCGGGATTGAGGAAGCGCTCGAACAGCAGATCGTATTCGATAGGGTCCAGGTCGGTGATGGACAGGGCGTAGGCCACCAGCGAGCCGGCGCCGGAACCGCGCCCCGGGCCCACCGGAATATCGTGCTGCTTGGCCCACCTGATAAAGTCCATCACGATCAGGAAATAGCCGGGAAAACCCATCTGGATAATGGTGTCCAGCTCGAAATCCAGCCGCGCCCGGTACTCGGCCTGGCGCGCGCTGAAATCGCCGGCGGCCGGATCCAGCAGCACCTGCAGGCGCTGCTCCAGGCCCTCGTGGGACAACTTGCGAAAATACTCGTCCATGCTCAGGCCGGCCGGAACCGGGTAGTCCGGCAGGTAGGGCTTGCCCAGTTCCAGCACCAGGCCGCAGCGCCGGGCAATCTCCACCGTATTGGCCAGGGCCTCGGGAATATCGGCGAACAGCTCGGCCATCTCCGCCGGCGAACGCAGGTATTGCTCATCGGTATACAGGCGCGCCCGGCGCGGGTCGTCCAGGGTGCGTCCCTCGCGGATGCAGACCCGGGCCTCGTGGGCCTCGAACTCGCTGGCGTCCAGGAAGCGCACATCATTGGTGGCGACCACAGGGCACTGTAGCCGTGCCGCCAGGTCGACGGCGGCATGCAGGTGCGCCTCATCCCCCTCGCGCCCGGTGCGGTGCAGCTCCAGGTAAAAGCGTCCGGGTAGAGCGACATCCAGGCCTGCGCCCGCTCCGCAGCCAACTCCAGCTTGCCGGCCAGCAGGGCCTGGCCCACCTCGCCTGCGGCCCCGGCCGACAGGGCAATCACGCCCCGGGCGCAGTCTGCCAGCCACTCCTTGCGCACATAGGGCATACCCAGGTGCTGGCCCTCGGTGTAGGCCCGGGAGATCAGCAGAGTCAGGTTGCGGTAGCCGTCCACGTCCATGGCCAGCAGGCACAGGGGCCAGGTGCGATCGGGGTCGTCGCCCTCCATCACCTGCAGGTCCACGCCGAAAATGGGCTGTACCCCGGCAGCGGTGGCCGTCTTGTAGATCTTGATCAGGCCATAGAAGTTGCAGACGTCGGTGACCGCGACCGCGGGCATGCCCAGTTCGGCCACCCGCTGGATCAGCGGCTTGACCCGAACCAGGCCGTCGACGAGGGAGTATTCGGTATGCAGGCGCAGATGGACGAATTCAGTCATCCCCCGGATTCTACTCTGCTTGCTGCGAATGTTGTATGGCCGGGGGGCCGGATGGCGAAATTGGCGGTGCCTGGTCGAGTTTATTCGGCCTGCAGGATGGCCCGCACCGGGGCGAAACTGCGCCGGTGCACCGCTGTGGCGCCCAGCTCGCGCAGGGCGGCGAGATGGGCCGGCGTGGGATAGCCCTTGTGGCGGGCGAAGCCGTATCCCGGGTATTGCCGGTCCAGCTCCAGCAATTCGGCATCGCGCTGCACCTTGGCCAGGATGGAGGCGGCGGCGATGGCCGCCACCCGGTCATCGCCCTTCACCACCGGCTCCGAGGCATAGTCCCAGCGCGGCAGGCGATTGCCGTCCACCAGCACATACACGGGCTGCGGCTGCAGCGCCCGCACAGCGCGGTGCATGGCCAGCAGGGAGGCCTGCAGGATATTCAGCTCGTCTATCTCGGCCACGGTTGCCCGCGCCACCGACCAGGCCAGGGCCTGTTCCCTGATCTGCGCGGCCAACTGCTCACGGCGGGCGGCGCTGAGCTGCTTGGAATCGCGCAGCCCGCTGACCGGTCGCGCCGGGTCGAGGATGACCGCGGCCGCCACCACATCGCCCGCCAGCGGACCGCGCCCCACCTCGTCGACCCCGGCGACACCCGGGCCGTCGTAGTCAGGTCTGAACAGGTCGTCCATCCTCGCCTCCTGTGTTACCAGCCAGCAGCTCCAGCAATGCCGCGGCCGTGCGCCCGGCGAAATCCTGGCGCAACTGCAAGTGGATGTCCTCGAAGGCCGCCTGTTGCGCCGCGGCTGCGCCGGTGCCGGCCAGCAGGGGCTGCAGCGCCGCCGCCATGGCCTGCGGCGTTGCGGCGCCCTGCAACAACTCCGGCACCAGGGCGCGCCCGGCGAGGATATTGGGCAGCGCCGCGTGAGGCGTCTTTACCAGCCGGGAGACAAGTTGCCAGCTCAGGGCGCCCATCTTGTAGGCCACCACCATGGGCCGCTTCAGCAGCGCCGCCTCCAGGGTGGCGGTGCCGGAAGCCAGCAACACCGCATCCGCCGCGGCCATCACCTCCCGGGACCTGCCGGACACCAGGGTGACCGGCAGCGATGGGTAGTCAGCCAGCAGGGGCCGCAGTTCAGCGGCGCGGCCGGCGCTGGCAGCCGGCAGCACAAACGCCAGTCCCGGGTCCCCCTGGTGCAAAAGGCTGGCCGCCTCCAGGAAAGGCCGCGCCAGCAGGCGCAGCTCGCCCGCGCGGCTGCCCGGCAGCAGCGCCAGCAGCCGGCCCGTTGGCGCCAACCCAAGCGCCGCCCTGGCACCGCCCCGATCCGGCCGCAGCGGCAACTCGTCCGCCAGGGGATGCCCGACGAAGCACACCGGCACCCCGTGCCGGCGATAGACAGCAGTCTCGAAGGGAAACAGGCACAGCATCAGGTTCACGGCGCGTTTTATCTTGTGTATCCGGCGCGGCCGCCAGGCCCACACGGAGGGGCTGACCAGGTGCGCGGTGGTGACCCCGCGGGCCCGCAGCTTGCGCTCCAGGGCCAGGTTGAAATCCGGCGCGTCTATACCCAGGAACAGGTCGGGCGGGTTGGCGGAAAAATGCCTCAGCACCGCGCGGCGCATGCGCAGCAGCTCCGGCAGGCGCTTGAGCGGCTCGACGAAACCCATGACCGACAGGCGCTCCATCGGGAACATGCTGTCCAGGCCCTGGGCCTGCATCAGCGGTCCGCCGATGCCTTCCACCTGCAGCGCGCCATGCCTGGCGCGCAGTGCCTGCAGCACCCGTGAGCCGAGAATATCTCCCGACGCCTCCCCGGCCAGCACGCCGATGCGCAGGGTCATGGTGGCGCCTGCATGCCGAAAAACGCTATCGAACGATACCGCGTTCTGAGGCGTGCAGCGATTCGATGAGCAGGCGCACCTCGGGCGAGCCGCTCATCATCAACTCCAGCCGCTGGATGGCGATATCCAGGGTGAGCCCCTGTTTATAGACAATCTTGTAGGCCCGCCGCAACTGGCTGATGGCATCGGCCGAGAAACCGCGCCGGCGCAGGCCCTCCAGATTGATGGTCTTGGCCTCCGCCGGCGCGCCACTCACCGTAATAAACGCCGGCACATCCTTGCCTATCGCCGTGCCCATGCCGCTGAAGGCGTGGGGCCCGATCTGGCAGAACTGGTGCACCAGTGTGTAGCCGCTGAGGATAGCCCAGTCACCCACCTTCACATGCCCTGCCAGGGCGACATTGTTTACCAGGATGGCGTGGTCGCCGATCACGCAATCGTGGCCGATGTGGGCATAGGCCATGATCAGGTTGTGATTGCCGATAGTGGTCTCCGAGCGATCCTGCACGGTGCCGCGGTGAATGGTGACGCTCTCGCGGATCACGTTGTTGTCACCGATCACCAGGCGGGTGGGCTCGTTGTTGTACTTGCGGTCGGGCGTGGCCTCGCCGACGCTGGAGAACTGGTAGATGTGGTTGTTGGCGCCAATGCGGGTGGGGCCGCGGATAACCACGTGCGGCTCGATCACACAGCCCGGACCGATCTCCACGTCCGGGCCGATGAAAGTCCAGGGGCCCACCGTGACATCATCGGCCAGGCGGGCGGACGGATGGACGATGGCCTGCTCGTGGATCATCGCTTACCGATCGGCGCAGAGAATGACGGCGGACGCCGCCAGTTCCCCGTCCACTTCAGCGCTGACCTCGAACCTGGCGATACCGCGGCGCTCCGAGAGCAGCCTGGCCCGCAGCATGATCCGGTCGCCGGGCACGCAGGGACGCTTGAATCGCACATCGTCGGCCGCGGCAAAATAGTAGATCGAACCGTCCTCGGGGGTCTTGCCCTTGCTCTTGAAGCCCAGGATACCGGCGATCTGCGCCATGGCCTCCAGGATCAACACCCCCGGCATGATGGGCTTATCCGGGAAGTGGCCCTCGAAGAAAGCCTCGTTGGCACTCAGGTTCTTGTACCCCAGGATCGACTCCCCCGGGACGAACTCCACCACCCTGTCCACCAGCAGAAAGGGGTAGCGGTGGGGCAGGTATTTTCGAATTTCGATGATGTCCATCATCTGGCCGGTTATCCTTTGTCTGGTTTTTTATCCCGCTGCTCCAGGCTCGCGAGCCGGCGCTGGATACTGTCCAGCTGAGAGAACCGCACTGCGTTGCGTTTCCAGTCGCGGGTACTGCTCATCGGCGTGCCGGAAGAGTAGGATCCGGGCCGGGTAATGGACCGGGTTACCATGGTCATGCCGGTCACGTGGACATCGTCACAAATCTCCACGTGCCCTACCACGCCGACGCCACCCGCAAGCGTACAGTTGGCCCCTATAATCGTGCTTCCCGCCAGACCGGCGCAACCCGCGATCGCGGTATTTTTGCCGATGCGGCAGTTGTGCCCTATCTGCACCTGGTTGTCGATGATGACGCCGTCGGCAAGCTCGGTATGGCCCAGGGCACCGCGGTCCACGGTACTACCGGCGCCGATCTCAACACCATCACCGATACGCACCCCGCCCAGCTGGCAGATTTTCTCCCAGCCGGCGGGTCCCGGCGCGAAGCCAAAGCCATCGGCACCGAGCACCGCCTGGGCATGGACAACGCAATTCCTGCCCAGCCAGACATCGTGATAGATCACCGCGTTGGGATAAACACGGGTGCCGGCACCCAGCCGGCTGGCGTGCCCCACGTAGACCCCCGCGCCGACCACCACGCCGGCTTCCAACACCGCCCCCGGCTCTATGACGGCATGGGCACCCACCGAGACCTGGGAGTGAATGTCGGCCTCGGCGGATACGGTGGCGGTGGGGTGTATGCCCGCTGCGGGGGTGGGTGCGTTGTCGAACAGGCGGGAGGCGCGAGCGAACGCCAGGTAGGGCTGCTCGCTCAACAGGCAGTCGCAGGGGCAGTGCGCCGCCAGTTCCGGCGGCAGGATTACCACGCCGGCGCGTGTGGTCGCCAGCTGCGAGAGGTACTTGCGATTGACGACGAAGGCGAGCTCGTCAGGGCCAGCCTCCTCGAGGGGGGCCAGCGCCCTGACCAGCCTGCCGGCATCACCGGCGAACTCCAGACCCAGCCGGTCTGCCAGTTCCGCCAGTGAGTACATGGTGCCCTACTTCGCGGCCATCTGGTTGAGCTTGTCGGTCACCTTGGCGGTGATGCTGTAGCTGGCGTCGGCGTGAATCACGGCGCCGCGCTGCAGCAACAGGCCAATGCCCTCACTGGTGATGATTTCGCGCAGTACTTCCTGTACCCGCGGAGCGAGTTCCTGCAGCAGGGCCTGGCCGGCACCCTGTTCAGCCTGCTGCAACTTGCCGGTGACATGCTCCAGGTCAGCCTGCTTGCTGGCCAGCTTCTGGCGGGCGGCAGTCTGTTGTTCCTGGCTCATCACCGCGGCATCTTTCTGGAACTTCTGCACCAGTTCATCGAACTCTTTCTTGAGACGATCGAATTCGGCCTTGTCGGTCTTGTAGTCTTCCTGGTTGCGAACCTCGGCCAGCCGTTTCTGGGCAATGTCCGTCTGCAGAATGGCCTCCTGTAAATCGACCACCGCGATTTTTTCCTGCGCCATACCCAGGGCGGGCAGGGCCAGGATCAGGGTGGCAAAGCTAATCTTGAGTAGTGTATTCACGGTTATCTCCAGATGATGACAATAAGAAAAATCAGAAACCACGTCCGAGTGTGAACTGGAAGACCTCGTCCTGGTCATACTCGTCTTCATTAAATGGCTTGGCCAGGCTGAAAGTCAGCGGGCCGAAGCCGGTAATCCAGGTCAGGCCGACGCCGACAGAGTAGCGCAACTGGCCCAAATCCAGATCGTAGCAGTTGAGCTGGCTGGACTGGCAGCTGGTGCTGAACACGTTACCGCCATCCATGAAAAAAGCCGTGCGCACGCTGTTCTGGTCCTTGAGGAACGGCAGCGGGAAGATCAACTCGATGCTGCCCTCGACCAGCACGTCGCCACCGAAGGGGTCGCCGTTGTTGTTGGGCAGCTGCACCGCCAGTTTGCCGACCTCGGGCAGGTAGACGTAGCCGAACTCGTTGCCTTTGGGACCGCCGATCTGGGTGGGCTCGCCCGCCTCGTTGATGGCCGTCACCGGCTGCTGCACCTGGTAGGGAACCGCAGGGGTGCTGCGCGGGCCCAGGGTATTGCTCTGGTAGCCACGCACCGAGCCGAAGCCACCGGCGAAGAAGTTCTCGAAGAACGGCAGGCCATCGGTATCACCATAACCGTCGCCGTAACCCAGTTCGGTGCGCAGGCGCAGCGTCCAGTTGGTGAGTACCGGCATGGGGAAGTAGATCTCGCCCTGGTAGGTCAACTTGTAGAATTCCAGGTCCGAGGCCGGCACCGCCACCTCCAGGGCCACGGTCTGGGCCGCGCCACGGGTGGCCATCCGCCCCCGGTTCAGGGTGGACTGGCTCCAGCTGCCGGTAATGGTCCAGTTGAGGAACTCATTGCCGTTTTCGTCCAGGAAGCCCTGGCTGCGGGGCTGAATCTCGTAGGCCGGCGGCAGGGTATCGATGGGCTGCAGCACCTCTACGCCGCTGTAGAGCCCGGTGAGGGGGTCGCGGGTACTCTGGAACCAGTCATCCACCGACTTGTCGATGCGGGGGCTGGCCTTGATTTCCTGCACCGCGAAGCGGCCGGCGGTCACGTCGGTATTGGCGACCCCGAAGCTGAAGCCCAGGCGCTGGGTCTCCTTGATGGGGTAGCCGAAGTTGATGTTGCCGCCCAGGGTGTTGGTGGAGTAGCTGGCGACGTTGACTTCCGACAGATCGGTGGAGCGGTAGAAGATATTGAAGCCGCGGCTGACACCGTCCTCGGTGAAAATAGGGGTTGGTGTAGCTGAAGTTGTACAGGTCCTGGTACTTGGACGAATTCAGGCCCACGCCGATGCGCTTGCCCGTGCCCAGGAAGTTATCCTGCTGCACGTTGAGCCCCAGGATGATACCCGCGTCCTGGGCGTAACCGATGCTGGCGCCTATGCTGCCGGAGGATTGTTCCTCCACCGCGAAGTCCACATCGATGAGGTCATCGTGACCGGGCACCTCGGGTGTTTCCACCGTGGCCTTGCTGAAGTAGCCCAGCCGCTCCAGGCGCACCCGTGATTGCTCGATGTTGGCCGCCGAAGCGGGCGCCGATTCCATCTGGCGCATCTCCCGGCGCAGCACGTCATCGGCCGTCTTCAGGTTGCCGGAGAAATTGATGCGGCGCACATAGGTGCGCTTGCCGGGGTCGACGAAGAACTTCATAGACACCGTGTTGTTTTCCTCGTCGATCTCGGGAATGCCGCTGACCTTGGCGAAGTTGTAGCCATCGTTGCCCAGCCGGCGGGTGAGGTACTCCTCGGTGGCGGTGACCAGCTGCTGGGAGAATATCTGCCCCTCCCCCACCAGCAGGAACCGCTTCAGGTCCGCCTCGGGCAGCACCAGGTCACCCGACAGGCCCACGGAGCTCACCGTGTAGACCTCGCCTTCGGTGATGTTGGCGGTGATGTAGACCGCGTCCATGTCAGGGGAGACCGATACCTGGGTGGAATCGATGGTGAACTGCAGGTAACCCCTGTCCATGTAATAGGAGGTGAGTTTCTCGAGGTCGCCGGTGAGCTTTTCCTTGGAGTACTTGTCGTCGTTGGTAAAGAAAGACAACCAGCCCGTGGTCTGCAACTCGAACAGGTCGGCGATTTCCTCGTCGCTGAAGGCCTGGTTGCCCACCACGTTGATGTGCTTGATCGCGGCGACCGTGCCCTCGTCCACGTTGATGTTTATCGCCACCCTGTTGCGCGGCTCCGGCAGGACCTCGGTCTCGATATTGGCGTCATAACGGCCCTGCTGTACATACTGGCGCTGCAGCTCCAGTTGCATGCCCTCCAGGGTGGAGCGCTGGAATACCTGCCCCACCGCCAGGCCGGCGCTCTTGAGACCGTCCAGCAGCGCCTCGGTCTCGATGGCCTTGTTGCCCTCTATATTGATCTCGCTGATACTGGGGCGCTCCGCCACCACAATCACCAGCACATTGCCGTCACGACCGATGTGGATGTCGTCGAAATTGCCGGTGGCGAACAGGCTGCGGGACGCGGCGCGCAAAACCTGCGGGTCGACCACATCCCCCACCGCCACCGGCAGGGCCGCAAACACGGTGCCCGCTGACACCCGCTGCAGACCCTCCACCCGGATATCGGCCACGATGAATGTCTGGGCAGACGCCTGCGGAGCCAGCAGCAACAGGGCCAGGGCTAAAACTGTGGTTATACGCTTAATCAAATTTCACTCGATTAACGGGTAGTGCCTGCGTGCCGGGCAATGCCGGCGCTGCCTCTGCCGAGGGCACCTACAGGCGTGAAAAATCGTTATACAGTGCCAATATCATTATACCGAGCACCAGGAATAACCCCACCTGGTACCCGAGGGCCTGTATTTTCTCAGGTACGGGTCGCCCAGCCAACAGCTCAGCGAAGTAAAACAGCAGGTGCCCACCATCCAGAACCGGTATGGGCAACAAGTTCAACACTCCGAGACTCACGCTGAGAAGGGCCAGGAAGCCGATATAAGCCTCAAGTCCTGACTTGGCAGACGCGGTCGCCACTTTAGCAATGGTAATGGGGCCGCTCAAGTTTTTTGGCGAGATCAGGCCCACCAGCATCTTCTTGATCGAACTGAGGGTAAACACCACCAGGTCGCCGGTGCGCTCCAGGCTGGCGCCCAGCGCCTGCAGGGGCCCCCGGTCGAAACGACGCAGCAGTTCCGGGGGCATTTCCGGCAGTTCCACCGCCACCCCGACCCGGCCGATGGTCGCGCCGCTCTCGTCCTCGATTGCCTCGGGCACAATCTGCGCACTCAACAACTGGTCACCGCGCCGGTACTGCAGGTCGATCACCTGGCCGGGCCGCTCCCGCACGTAGTCGACCCAGTCCATCCATAACGGCAGCTCCACCCCGTCGGCGCTGAGCACCAGGTCACCGGGCTGCATCCCTATGCGATCGGCGGCCCCGCCCGCCACCACCTGGCCCACCACCGGCGGTACCTCGGGGGTGTACATGGCCAGGCCCAGGCCGCCGAGGAGATCCGGTTGCTCCTCGCCGGCCAGCCAGCGGTCCAGTGTCCCCTCGGACTCATAGACCATGCTGGAGTCCGGGTAGCGCACGGCGAATTCTATGGTGCCGGTGTCGCCTATCCTGTCCAGCAGGCGAAAGCTCAGGGCCTGCCAGGTCGGCGTCTCCCTGCCGTCCACCGCCACGATCTCCTGGCCCGCCTCCAGACCCGCGACATCCGCGATGGAACCCGCCTCCACCTCGCCAATCACGGGCGCGTAGCCGGTTTCACCGGCCATGAACAGTCCCCAGTAGGCCACGATGGCGAGCAGGAAATTGGCCAGCGGGCCGGCGCTGACCACCGCGATGCGCTGGCCTACCGGTTTGCGATTGAAGGCCCGGTCCAGTTCCTCCGGGGCGACCTCTCCCTCGCGCTCGTCGAGCATCTTGACGTAGCCGCCCAGGGGAATGGCTGAAATACTGTATTCAGTGCCCTGGCGGTCGGTCCAGCGCAGCAGGCGGGTGCCGAAACCGATGGAAAAACGCAGGACCTTTACCCCGCAGCGCCTGGCCACCCAGAAGTGACCGAACTCGTGCACGGCCACCAGCACCGCCAGGGTCGCGAGGGTTATCGCTATGGTGTAGAGCATATCCATCAAGCCAGACCTGTCTTGCCGCCCTGCCCGGGCAGTCCTGCAATGTATTCCGCGGCCAGTTGCCGCGCCTGCGCGTCTGCGGATTCGACCACGGACAGGGTGGTCGGTTCAAGCACCGGAACCTGCGCCAGAATGGACTCTATCACCCCGGGGATGCCGGTAAAGGCTATCTGCCCGTCGAGAAAGGCGGCCACCGCCACTTCATTGGCGGCATTACACACGGCCATGGCGGTGCCGCCCGCGGCAACGGCCTCCCTGGCCAGTCGCAGGCAGGGGAATCGCCCCTCGTCGGGGGCCTCGAAATCCAGCCTGGCGGTCGCGATCAGGTCCAGGGGCGCGACCCCCGCGTCCAGGCGCTCCGGCCAGCCCAGGCCATAGGCGATTGGGGTGCGCATATCCGGGTTACCCAACTGCGCCAGTACCGAGCCATCGAGATACTGCACCATGGAGTGAATAATGCTCTGCGGGTGTACCACCACGTCGACGGCGTCCGGCGGCAGGTCAAACAGCCAACAGGCCTCGATCAGTTCCAGCCCCTTGTTCATGAGGCTGGCTGAGTCCACGGAGATCTTGCGCCCCATGGACCAGTTGGGGTGCGCACAGGCCTGCTCAGGGGTAGCCGCGTCCATTCGCGCGCGGGACCACTGGCGAAAGGGTCCCCCGGAGGCGGTCAACAGCACCTTGCACACCCCGGCCAGGGAGGGCCGGGTGGACGCGGAGGCCGGCAGGCACTGGAAAATGGCGTTGTGCTCGCTGTCTATGGGCAACAGGCGGGCACCGGATTCGCGCACTGCAGCCATCAGCAGTTGTCCCCCCATCACCAGCGACTCCTTGTTGGCCAGCAATACGGTCTTGCCGGCCTGCGCCGCCGCCAGGGTGGAAGGCAGTCCCGCGGCACCGACAATGGCCGCCATGACGGTGTCCACCGCGGCATCCGTGACCACCTGCGCCAGGCCCGCCTCGCCCTGTAACACCTCGGTGGCGCAGTCTGCGGGCAGGCGGGCGCGCAGGCTGTCGGCCGCAGCTTCCTCCGCCATCACGGCATAGCGCGGCTGGAACGCCAGGCACTGCTCCCGCATCGCGTCTATCGAGGCATTGGCGGCCAGCGCATAGACACCGAAACGATCGGGATGACGGGCGATGACATCCAGGGTACTGACCCCGATGGAGCCGGTTGAACCCAGCACGCTGACCATGCGTCGCCCGTCAATCATGGTTTACCAATCCGCCAGCAACAGGCCGAGGGCAAACACCGGCGCCGCGGCGCAGATGCTGTCGAGGCGATCCAGCACCCCGCCGTGCCCCGGCAGCAGGCTGCCGCTGTCCTTCACCCCGCTCTCCCGTTTGACCATACTCACGGTCAGGTCACCCACCACCGAGGCGAGTCCCATGGTGATGATGACCGTCACCACTGCCGCCAGGCTGATGTGGGCCTGCTGGTTGGGCAATTGTGACCACAGCAGCAGCGCCAGCGCGCAGCAGGCCAGCACTCCGCCCCAGAAACCCTCCCAGGTCTTGGCCGGGCTGACCACCGGCGCCAGCTTGTGATTACCCCAGGCCCTGCCGGCGAAATAGGCACCGATATCAGCCGCGGCCACCACCAGCACCAGCACAATCATCAGGCCGCCGCCCTTGGGGAAACTGAGCAGGTAGACGGCTGCCAGCCACGCGGGGGCCAGCACCAGCAGGCCCATAAGGCTGCGCATGGGCACCGAGCGCCAGAACACCGCACTGCCCGGATACGACCTGATCCACAACAGGGCCAGGGACCACCACAGGCAGGCCAGCCCCAGGAAGGGCTGCACCTGTTCCCTTGCGGGCGCGGAGCCCAGGGAGCAGTAATAATAGAGTCCCGCCAGCGCACCGGCGACTGCCAGCACGTACAGGGCCCGGGCCACGGGGGCATGCCAGCCCGCCAGACGTGACCACTCCCAGGCACCCATCGCGACCAGCACAGCGAAGATCAGCGCCAGCCAGGGCAGCGGCAGGAAGGCGATGCCGGCCAGGAACAGGCCCGCCATGATGAGCGCGGTGATAACTCGCTGCCTAAGCATCGGCTCCTCCACAGGTGACGTCCACAGGTGGCTCCCGCAGGCCGAAGCGGCGCTCCCGGCGGCTGTAATCGGCCAGCGCCAGGCCGAACTCCGCCGCATCGAAATCGGGCCACAGGACATTGGTGAAATACAACTCACTATAGGCGAAGTGCCACAGCATGAAATTGCTGATACGGGCATCCCCGCCGGTGCGCACACACAGGTCCGGTCGGGGCAGGTCGCTGATCGCGACATGGCGGTCGATCAGCTGCGGCGTGATTTCCTCGGGCCGGAGGCTGCCCTCCTGTACTTTCCTGGCCAGCTTCTGCGCTGCCTGGGCAATATCCCACTGGCCGCCGTAATCGACAGCGATCACCACGGTCGCCGCGGTGTTGTCGACAGTCAGTTGTTCCGACTTGTGCATCAAGCGCCGCAGGCCCTCGCTGAAACGGCCGCGCTCGCCTATGAAACGCAGGCGGATGCCGTCCTCGTGCAGTTCCCGGACCTCGCTGCGCAGGTAGCGCGACAACAGCGCCAGCAGGGCACGCACCTCGGGTTGCGGCCGCCCCCAGTTCTCGCTGCTGAAGGCGAACAGGGTCAGTACTTCGACACCGTGCTCGCGACAGGCCCGCAGGATGCCCCGCACCGCCTCCACGCCCGCCCGATGCCCGGCCACCCCGGGCAAACCCCGGCGCTTGGCCCAGCGGTTATTGCCGTCCATGATGATCGCCACATGGCGAGGTATCACCTGCGGCAGGTCGTCGCCGGATCCGGGCGAGGTTTCACTGATACCCATAACGGGAAGCCAGGCGGCCTAGATTTCCATCAGGTCGGCTTCTTTCTCGGCCAGCATTTTTTCAATCTGGGCGATAAAAGAATCGGTCAGTTTCTGAACCTCGTCCTGCCCGCGCCGCTCGTCGTCCTCGCCGATTTCCTTGTCCTTGACCAACTCCTTGAGCATGGCCATGGCGTCGCGGCGGGCATTGCGCACCGATACCCGGGCTGATTCCGCCTCGTGCCGCGCCTGCCGGATAAAGCCCTTGCGGGTTTCCTCTGTCAGCATGGGCATGGGTATGCGGATAACACCACCCGCGGTGGATGGGTTGAGGCCCAGGTCGGACTTCATGATGGCGCGCTCTATCTGCGGCACCGAGGACTTGTCCCAGGGCGTCAGGGACAGGGTGCGGGCATCCTCGACCGAGATATTGGCCATCTGGTTGATCGGCGTTTCCGCGCCGTAGTAATCGACCCGCAAACCGTCCAGCAGGCTGGGGTGAGCGCGGCCCGTGCGGATCTTGTTGAAATTGTGCACCAGCGCCTCGCGGCTCTTTTCCATGCGCTCGCGGGCTTCAGTCTTGATGTCGTCGATCAATGTTTTTCTCCCTCGTGACCCTTCGGGACAGCGCTACTCGATCAGAGTACCGTCATCGCCGCCCCTGACAATATTGAGCAGCGCCCCGCGCTTCTCCATTTCAAACACCCTGACCGGCATATTGTGATCGCGGCACAGGCAGATAGCGGTCAGATCCATGACTTCCAGTTTCTTGTCCAGCACCTCGTCATAGGTAAGCCGGTCGTACTTGATGGCGTCGGGCACTTTCATGGGATCCGCCGAATAGACCCCGTCCACCTTGGTGGCCTTGAGCACCAGCTCCGCATCCACTTCGATACCGCGCAGGCAGGCGGAGGAATCGGTGGTAAAGAACGGGTTGCCGGTACCGGCGGCAAAAATCACCACGTCCCCGTTGTTGAGGGCGCGAATCGCCTTGCGGCGATCATAGTGATCCACCACGCCGCTCATCGGGATAGCCGACATGACCTGGGTGGATATATTGGAGCGCTCCAGGGCGTCGCGCAGGGCCAGGGCGTTCATCACCGTGGCCAGCATGCCCATGTGGTCGCCGGTCACGCGATCCAGGCCCGCCGCCTGCAGCGCCGCGCCGCGAAACAGGTTGCCGCCGCCGACCACCAGCCCCACCTGCACGCCGATCCCGACCAGTTGCCCGACTTCCAGCGCCATGAGGTCGAGAATTTTGGGGTCTATACCGAAATTCTGGCTACCCGTCAGGGCCTCGCCACTGAGTTTGAGCAATATGCGTTTATATTTTTTGTCTCCCGCTGACTGGGGCATAAGGTCCTCTCCTGAGCTGAGCCGTATCTTACAGGACTCACCGCCAACACCCTAGTGTACCGTAGGGGTGTCGGGCGAAAAAAAACGGGGCCTGCGCCCCGTTTGTGTGTGGTGATTGCGCCTGCTCAGCCCCTGAGTTGGGCGGCCACTTCTTCGGCGAAATCGACTTTATCGACCGCGATACCCTCACCCACCTCAAAGCGGACGAACTCGGCCACGCCGGCACCGGCGTTGCCCACCAGCTTGGCGACGGTGATTTCCGGGTCCTTGACGAAGGCCTGCTCCAGCAGGCTGTTTTCCGCCAGGAATTTCTTGATGCGGCCACCGATCATCTTCTCGATGATCTCGGCGGGCTTGCCGGAATCCTGGGCCTGGGCGGTGTAGATCTCCTTTTCCTTGGCGATAACCTCCTCGGGCATATCCGCAGGGGAGACTACCTGGGGATTCACAGCCGCCACGTGCATGGCCACATCCTTGGCCAGGTCGCCGTCACCGCCTGTCAGGGCGACCAGCACCCCGATGCGGTTGTTGCCGTGGACATAGGCGCCAACCACGCCGGCATCGGCACTGAGCATGGCGATGCGACGCACACCGATGTTCTCGCCGATCTTCTGCACCAGGGCCTCGCGGGCGGCCTCCAGCTCGCCGGCCATGAGCGCCTCGACATCGGTCTGCTTGCCCGTGAAGGCCGCGTCCACGACCTTGTCCACGAAGGCCAGGAAACCGGCGTCGCGGGCCACGAAATCGGTCTCACTGTTGATCTCGGCCAGTACAGCGTAGCTGCCGTCATCGGCAACACGGGCGGCGATCACGCCGTCAGCCGCGGTGCGGCCGGCTTTCTTGGCGGCCTTCATGCCACTGGACTTGCGCAGCTCCTCGATAGCCTGCTCGACATCCCCATCGCATGCCGCCAGGGCTTTCTTACACTCCAGCAAGCCGAGCCCGGTGCGCTCGCGTAGTTCCTTAACCAGTGCTGCAGACATTTTGCTCCTCCTCTTGAAACCCCGCCAACCCGGGGCTTAAAAATAAAAACCCCGGCGTCTTTACCACCAGGGGAAAACAGGATGCGGCACCGATCCTACGCCGGCGCCGACTTCAGGCCGCGATTCGCTTATCAGTTGCCCGTGCTTTCCTGCACTTCGGCGGACGCTGCAACCGGTGCTTCTGCCGCTTCTGCAACCGGCTCTGGCGCGGCCTCCTCAACGAAATCGTCCCTGGCCACGACCGGCTCACCGGACTCGGCCCTGCCCGCCAGGCAGGCATCGGCCACTGCCGTCACATACAACTTGACGGCGCGGATGGCGTCGTCGTTGCCGGGGATCACGTAATCAACCCCATCGGGGTTGCTGTTGGTGTCGACAATGCCGATCACCGGAATGCCGAGCTTGTTGGCCTCGGTTATGGCGATTCGCTCGTGGTCAACGTCCACCACGAACAGGGCGTCGGGCAGCCCACCCATGCTCTTGATACCGCCGATGCTGCGCTCCAGCTTCTCCATATCGCGGCTGCGCATCAGCGCTTCCTTCTTGGTCAGCTTGGCGAAGGTACCGTCACCCAACTGTGCTTCCAGGTCGCGCAGGCGCTTGATGGAGGCGCGGATGGTCTTGTAGTTGGTGAGCATGCCGCCCAGCCAGCGATGGCTGACGTAAGGCATGCCGGCGCGTTCCGCCTGCTCCTTGATGATCTTGCCCGCGGCGCGCTTGGTGCCGACGAACAATACCTTGTTCTTGTTGGCGGCCATACGCTTCACCAGTTCCAGCGCTTCGTTGAAGGCCGGCACGGTGTGCTCGAGGTTGATGATATGGATCTTGTTGCGGGCACCGAAGATGTACTGGTCCATCTTGGGGTTCCAGTAACGGGTCTGGTGACCGAAGTGGGCGCCCGCCTGCAGCAGGTCGCGCATGCTTACTTGCGACATAGTGTCATTACCTTGTAGTTGGGTTATTCCTCCACATACCCCTGCAACCAAACCGGCCGGGCCGGCACCCTGGAGCAGGTGTCGATATGTGTGCGTCGTTTTCCGCGCGGCTGTGGGTATCCGGGATGGAACCCCGCCTCGCGAAGGCGCGCTTTATACCACAACCGCGCGGCCGGTTAAAGCGCAACCGCTGCCGCCGGGGCCGGGAAATGCGCCTTTGCTGCTCAAATAAGGTAGAATGTGCCTCCCCCGCTGCGCGGGGTTTTCTGTTTTATTAGATATTTTTTATATTATTCAAAGGGTTATAGATGGCAGTAACAATCAAGACAGCGGCCGAGTTAGAGAAGATGCGAGTGGCCGGGCGCATGGCCGCCGAGGTGCTGGAAATGATTGAGCCCAGGGTGCAGCCCGGTATGACCACCGGGGAGATCGACCGCATCTGCCACGAGTACATCACCGACACCCTGCAGGCCATACCCGCACCGCTGAACTACAACGGCTTTCCCCGCTCTATCTGCACCTCCGTCAACGACGTGATCTGCCACGGCATCCCCTCGGACACCCGCAGGCTCAAAAATGGCGACATCGTCAACATCGACGTGACGGTCATCAAGGACGAGTTTCACGGGGACACCAGCATCATGGTCCAGGTGGGCGAGGTGGCGCCCCACGCCCAGCGCCTGATCCAGGTCACCCAGGAATGCCTCTACCTGGCCCTGGAAGTGGTCAAACCCGGCGCGACCCTGGGGGACATCGGCCATGTCATCCAGCGGCACGCCGAGAAGAACTACTACTCCGTGGTACGCGAGTACTGCGGCCACGGCATTGGCCGGGTCTTCCACGAGGATCCCCAGGTCCTGCATTACGGCCGCAAGGGCGCGGGGCTGGTGCTGGAGCCGGGCATGACCTTTACCATCGAACCCATGATCAACGCCGGGCGCCGTCACACCAAGCTGAACCAGAAGGATGGCTGGACCGTAACAACCCGCGATGGACGCCTGTCCGCCCAGTGGGAGCACACCCTGGGTGTCACCGCCACCGGCTGCGAGGTATATACCCGCCGCAGCAACGAGTCGCTTCCGGTATAACCATGGACGCCAACGTCAGCGCACTGCCCGCTGCCCTGTTCGATCCCGCGGCCCTGGCCCGGCAACTGGCCGACGGCAAGGCGATCGACGGTTGCAAACAGGCCATCGCCGTAGCCACCGACTACCTGCACCAGCGCTTCCGGGAGGGCGAGCAGGCGGGCGCGCTGATCCGCCTGCGGGCGCGTTTTATAGATACCCTGCTGGGAGCCCTCTGGGAGCACCAAAACTGGGACGGGGCCGACCTCGCGCTGGTCGCGGTAGGCGGCTACGGGCGCGGGGAACTGCACCCTCACTCCGACATCGATATCCTCATCCTGCTGGGCGAGCAGGAGCAGGATTGCAAGCCCACCCTGGAGCGCTTTCTCACCCTGTTGTGGGATATCGGCCTGGTCATAGGCCACAGCGTGCGCACCGTGGCGGAGTGCGTGAAAAAAGCCCGGGAAGACATCACCATCCTCACCAACCTGATGGAGGCCCGCACCCTGCGCGGCCCCGAGGCGCTGATGCAGCGGGTGCGCGAACTCACCGGACCGGAGCGGATGTGGCCCAGCCCGGATTTTTTCCGCGCCAAGCTGGAGGAACAGCGCGAACGGCACACCAAGTTCGCGGACACCGAGTACAACCTGGAACCCAACGTGAAGAGCTGCCCCGGCGGCCTGCGCGACCTGCAGATCATCGGCTGGCTGGCAGAGCGTCATTTCGGGGTGCGCTCGGTAGAGGAAATCACCGACTCCGATTTCCTGGACCCCGAGGAGATGGAGATTTTCACCCGCGGCCGCGAGTTCATGTGGAAGGTCCGCTACGCCCTGCACATGATCACCGACCGGGAGGAGGACCGGCTGCTGTTTGATCACCAGCGCGCCCTGGCGGAACTGTGGGGCTTCGAGGACGGCGATCGCCTCGCGGTAGAGCAGTTCATGCAGACCTATTACCGCTGGGCCCTGGCCCTGGGCCAGTTGAACGAAGTGCTGATCCAGAACTTCGACCAGGCCATTCTGCGCCCCGACCAGGCCAATGTGGTCAAGGTCATCAATGACCACTTCCAACTGCGCAACGGCTATCTCGAGGCCCGCGACGAGAGGGTCTTCGACCGGGCGCCGTCCGCCCTGCTGGAAGCCTTCCTGCTGTGCGCCAACCTGGAGGAGTCGGAGGGTGTGGCAGCGCCCACCATTCGCCTTATCCGCAACAATCGCCACCTCATCGACGACAGCTTCCGGGCCGACCCGGAAAACCGCCGCACCTTCCTGGCGATACTGCGTTCACCGAACAAACTGGCGCGGCAACTGCGACGCATGAGCCGCTACGGCATTCTGGGGGAATACCTGCCCGAGTTCGGCCGCATCGTCGGCCAGATGCAACACGACCTGTTTCACGCCTACACCGTGGACGCCCACACCCTGGAGGTCGTCAAGAACGCGCGCCGCTTCCACTATCCCGAGTACGCCGAGCGCTTTCCTGTCTCCAGCCGGGTAGCCAGGCGGCTGCGGGCCCCGGAACTGCTTTACATAGCGGCTTTGTACCACGATATTGGCAAGGGCCGCGGTGGCGATCACTCGGAGCTGGGCGCGGTCGATGCAGAGCGCTTCTGCCGCGATCACGGCCTGGACCAGCGCGACACCGAACTGGTCACCTGGCTGGTCCGCAATCACCTGGTTATGTCGGCGGTGTCCCAGCGCAAGGATATATCCGACCCGCAAGTCATCCAGGCGTTCGCCGAGCACGTCGGCGACCAGGAACACCTGGACTACCTGCTGTGCCTCACGGTCGCCGACATCAACGCCACCAACCCCACCCTGTGGAACGCCTGGCGGGGCAGCCTGCTGCGCCAGTTGTATACCGAAACCAGGCGCGCCCTGACCCGGGGACTGGAGAATCCTGTGGACAAGCAGTCCTGGGTGGACAAGAGCCGCCGCAACGCCAGCGAGATACTCGAGGACCGTGGTTTCACCACCGAGGAACTGGATGAGCTCTGGCGGGAACGCGGGGAGGACTACTTCCTGCGGGAGCGGGCCGAGGATATCGCCTGGCACACCGAGGCGATCGCCAACCACCACAAACGCGACAAGGCGCTGGTGCTGATCCGCAACAACGCCGAATCCGTGGTGGCCAACACCACCCAGATATTCATCCACGCCCGCAGCGATGCCCAGCTGTTCTCCCGTATCTGCGCCGAGCTCGAGCAACTGGACCTGAGCGTGCACGACGCGCGCATCTACAACGGCAACGACGGTATGAGCCTTGACACTTTCTACGTCCTGGATTCCAACGGCAAGCCCATCGACGAGGACGGCAAGCGCCTGAAACACATCAAGCAGCATCTCACCGAGGTGCTCTCGGAGGCGCCCACCAGTCCCCAGATCGTGCAGCGGCGCACTCCGCGGCGGGTGCGCTCCCTGTCCATGCCCACCGAGACCAGCATGTTTATCGACAACATCAAGAATGTGTCGGTACTGGAAGTGGCCTCGCCGGACCGCCCGGGCCTGCTGGCCCGCATCGGCAAGATATTCGTGCAATACGGTGTCGTGCTGCAGGCAGCCAAGATCCAGACGCTGGGAGAGCGGGTGGAAGACGTATTCTTCATCACCGACGAGCACCTGCAACCCATCAGCGACCCCGAACGCTGCCAGGCCATACAGCAGGCCATCTGTCGGGAGCTGGACGGGCAGGCGGCCTGAAACCACATGAACCCGCTCCTGCGCCAGTTGCAGCCCTATCCCTTTGAACGCCTGCGCCGCTTATTCGCCGGGGCCACCCCCCCGGCGGACAGGGCCCCCATCAACCTGTCCATCGGCGAGCCCCGGCACGCGGCGCCGCCCTTCGTGCTGGCGACCATAGCAGACAACCTGGACAAACTGGCCAACTACCCCGCCACCGCCGGCATCCCCGCACTGCGCGAGGCCATCGCCGGCTGGCTGCAGGGACGTTTCGGACTGCCCGCGATCGATGCGGACCAGCAGGTCCTGCCGGTAAACGGCACCCGGGAGGCGCTGTTCGCCTTCGCCCAGGCGGTCGTTGCCCCCGCCAGCGGCGCCCTGGTATTCAGCCCCAACCCCTTCTACCAGATCTACGAGGGCGCCGCCCTGCTGGCAGGCGCCGGGCTGCATTATCTCGACTGCACGCCCGAGTCCGGCCTGTTGCCCGATTTTGGCAGCGTCACCGCGGACCAGTGGCAGCGCTGCCGGTTGCTGTACCTGTGCAGCCCGGGCAATCCCACCGGGGCGGTGATGCCGCTGCCACGCCTGCAGCAGCTGGTGGAGCTGGCTCTGGAGCACGATTTCGTGATCGCCGGCGACGAGTGCTATTCGGAAATCTATTTCGACGAGGACTCACCCCCGCCCGGGTTGCTGCAGGCCTGTGTCGCGGCGGGCAACAGCGACTACCGCAACTGCGTGGTGTTCCACAGCCTGTCAAAACGCTCCAACCTGCCGGGCTTGCGCTCGGGGTTCGTGGCCGGCGATGCGGCCATCCTGCGGGATTTCCTGCTGTACCGCACCTACCACGGCTGCGCCATGCCGCTGCACCACCAGCTGGGCAGTATCGCCGCCTGGGAGGATGAGGAGCATGTGCGCGCCAACCGCCAGCTGTACCGCGACAAATTCGCGGCGGTGCTGGCGGAACTGGACGGCCGGCTACGGGTGACGGCACCCGACGCCGGCTTCTACCTGTGGCCACAACTTGATGGCAGCGACACCGCTTTCGCCCGCCGCCTGTTCGAAACCGAACATGTCACGGTGCTGCCCGGCAGCTTCCTGGCCCGCGACGTCCGGGGCATCAATCCCGGGGCAAACCGCCTGCGCATGGCCCTGGTTGCCGAGCACCAGCAGTGCGTCGAAGCGGCCCGGCGCATGGTGCGCTGCCTGCAAGCGCGGTAGGCCGGGCCATGCTGAAGGCCCAACGCGCCGCCTTCGTCCTGCAACGCCTGCAGGAGCTGTACCCGGAAACCCCGATCCCGCTGGACCACAGCGACGCCTTCACCCTGCTGGTGGCGGTGCTGCTCAGCGCCCAGTGCACCGACGAGCGGGTCAACCAGGTCACCCCCGCCCTGTTTGCCCTGGCCGACAACCCGGCGGAGATGGCGCGCCTGGAGGTGGAGCAGATCCAGGCCATCATCCGGCCCTGCGGTTTATCGCCGCAGAAGGCACGGGCGATAAAGCGCCTGAGCGAGATCCTGCTGGAAGAACACGGCGGCGAGGTACCGGCGGACATGGCGGCGCTGGAGCGCCTCCCGGGGGTGGGCCACAAGACGGCTTCGGTGGTGATGTCCCAGGCCTTCGGCGTGCCGGCGTTCCCGGTGGACACCCACATCCACCGCCTGGCCCAGCGCTGGGGCCTGTCCAGCGGCAAGAATGTGGTGCAGACGGAAAAGGACCTGAAACGCCTGTTCCCGGAAGAACACTGGAACCGCCTGCACCTGCAGATCATCTACTACGGCCGCGAATACTGCACGGCCCGCGGCTGCGACGGCCGCAGCTGCGAGATCTGCCGCACCTGCTACCCGGATCGCAAGCACCCCAAGAAGACGCGCAAGGCATAGGGTTCATTGAAAACTTGTAAACTCTGTGCGGCTCCGTTCGTGGCGCAGAGCAGGGGTTACCTCGCTGCACGGCTGCGGCCCTCCGGGCCGCGGACATGGAGCCAGGACATACCCGGACACCTGACGCTGCAGCAAGCAACCAAGCGGGCAAACTAAAATACCCGGGCAATCCCCTGCGTAGTGCGTCAGATCGCCGCGAAAAACGCCCTGAACACCATCACCCACAGGACGATGGACGACAGGATGTACACCGCGAAGCGGTGCGCCACCCGGTTGTAGCTGCAGTGGATCAGGCTGTGCAGCGCCCGCAGGGCCAGGAAGGCCCAGGCGCAGTTGAGGTAAAAGCCGTCGACCTGCGAGGTCGCGGTGAGGTACAGGCAGAGCGCGTAAAAAATGACCGGCAGCTCGAACAGGTTCTTGAAATTATTGCTGGGGGCGGATTGGTCCCCGGGAATAAGGGCCTGCACGTCCGCGGGGGTCTTGAACTGCTCAATATCCAGTTTGTGCTTGCGGGCAAACCCCACTCGCGTCACAAACAGGGTGAGCCACACCAGCAGGGTCAGCAGCATCATGCCCAACATGGGCAGGGCCAGTCCGGTTGTTGCCATGGTCATCGCGTATCACCTCGTCATTATTGTAGAAAGCTCGCGCCGCCAGGACACCTCGGCGACATGCTCCGCGGCACACCTCGCTATATCTGGGGCGCCCGATTTGCTATGCTACGCGGCCTTCGCAAAACAGGGTAGTACTGGGCCTTGATTACTCTCTACGGCATCAAAAACTGCGACACCGTCAAAAAGGCCCGCAACTGGCTGGACCTGCACGGTATCGAGTACCGCTTTCACGACTTCCGTGAGGAAGGCCTCGAAGAAGCTGCGGTGGCGGCATGGCTGGCGGAGCTGGGCTGGGAACAACTGGTGAACAAGCGCAGCACCAGCTGGAAGGCACTGGCTGCCCGGGACCGGGAGACCATGGATGAGCAGTCCGCGCTGCAGGCGATCATGGCGCAGCCCACCCTGATCAAGCGCCCTTTGCTGGATACCGGCCACCAGCGTTTTAGCGGCTTCTCCGCGGCGAATTACCAGAAGATATTCAACCAACACACCCTCTGAGCGGGGTCAACCGGACAAGGACTGACGATGACGGACAGCGCATTTGCTTTTGGCCTCGGCGTGGGCACCCACAACAGCAAGGGAGAATGGCTGGAGGTGTTCTTCCCGCGCCCCATACTCGCGCCCGGCGCCGCCCTGGTGGACGCGGTGAACGCCTGCGATTCCGCCACCGCCCTGGATGAATCCGTGCTGCGCAAGCTTAAAACCGCCCTCGCCGCCGCGGGGGAAACCGCCCAGGCAGAACTGGCCGGGAGACTGATGGACAGTGGCCGGCCCGTGGTGGCCGTGCTGCTGCGCGAGGACGCGCCGCCGGCGAACGTGCCGGAGGGCTACCTGAAGCTGCACCTGCTGTCACACCGTCTGGTGAAGCCCCACGGGACCAACCTGCAGGGCCTGTTCGGGGTACTTCCCAACGTCGCCTGGACCAACGAGGGCGCGGTGGATATAGATGAGCTGGCCGAGCACCAGCTGGCCGCCAGGCTGCGCGGCGAACTGCTGGAAGTGAGCTGCGTGGACAAGTTCCCGAAGATGACCAACTACGTGGTGCCCTCCGGGGTGCGCATAGCCCACACCGCCCGGGTCCGCCTCGGAGCCTACCTGGGCGAGGGCACCACCATCATGCACGAGGGTTTCGTCAACTTTAACGCCGGGACCGAGGGCCCGGGTATGATCGAGGGCCGCATTTCCGCCGGGGTGTTCGTGGGCGCGGGCTCCGACCTGGGGGGTGGCTGCTCCACCATCGGCACCCTGTCCGGGGGTGGCAATATCGTCATTTCGGTGGGCAGGGAATGCCTGATCGGCGCCAATGGCGGCACCGGTATCCCGCTGGGAGACCGCTGCACCGTGGAGGCGGGCCTGTTCATTACCGCCGGCACCAAGGTCACCATGCTGGATGCGCAGGGCATGCCCGTGGAAACCGCCAGGGCGCGGGACCTGGCCGGCAAGTCCGACCTGCTGTTCCGTCGCAATTCCACCACCGGCGCGGTGGAGTGCCTGACCAACCGCTCGGCGGTGGAACTCAACGAGGAATTGCACGCCCACAACTGAACGGGCCAGCAAGGAAATCGCAGCAATGGAAAAGACTCTGGCACTGGCTTGCGAGCTGATCCGTCATCCCTCGGTGACACCGGACGACGCCGGCTGCCAGCAGCGGATGATGGACCGCCTGCAGGCCATCGGCTTTCGCTGTACCCCGCTGCGCTTCGGTGCGGTGGACAACTTCTGGGCCGAGCGCGGCACCTCCGGCCCCATCCTGGTATTCGCCGGACATACCGACGTGGTGCCCACCGGGCCCGAGGAGCAGTGGCGCTCACCGCCCTTCGAGCCCACCCTGGTGGACGGCGTGCTCTATGGTCGCGGCAGCGCCGACATGAAAGGCAGCCTGGCCGCCATGGTGGTGGCCTGCGAGGAATTCGTGGCGAGGCACCCCGATCACCCCGGGCGCCTGGGCTTTCTCATCACCTCCGATGAGGAAGGCGTGGCGGTCGACGGCACCGTCAAGGTCATGGCGTACCTGCAGCAGCAACACAAGCCCATCGACTGGTGCCTGGTGGGCGAGCCCTCCAGCAGCGCGCGGCTGGGTGACGTGATCAAGAACGGCAGGCGGGGCTCCCTGGGCGCGGTGCTCACCGTGCGGGGTGTGCAGGGGCACATCGCCTACCCGCAGCTGGCGGACAACCCCATCCACAGGGCCATGCCGGCGCTGCAGGCGCTGACCGCCGAACCCTGGGACGAGGGCAACGCGTTTTTCCCGCCCACCTCGCTGCAGATTTCCAATATCAACGGCGGCACCGGCGCGACCAATGTCATACCCGGCAGCCTGCAGGTACAGTTCAATTTTCGCTTTTCCACCGAGGTAACGGATAGCATCCTGCGCCAGCGCACCGAGGCCATCCTCGATGCCCACGGGCTGGACTACGAGTTGCAGTGGTCCCTGAGCGGCCAGCCCTTCCTCACCGCCAGCGGCGAGCTGGTGGCGGCGGCGGTGTCCAGCATCGAGGCCCACACCGGGCAGGCACCGGAGCTGTCCACTGCCGGCGGCACCTCGGACGGGCGCTTCATCGCTCCCACCGGCGCCCAGGTGGTGGAACTGGGCCCCATCAATGAGAGTATCCACAAAGTGGATGAGAACGTGCTGGCCGCGGACCTGCCGCGACTGGCGGTCATTTACCGGGGCATTATCGAGCGCCTGCTGCTGCAGGCCTGAGGCTAAAGCGCATCCAGCTGGCGCTGCAAGCCCTTGCGGGCCAGTTCCAGGTTTACTTCCCCCGGCACGACCAGCACCCTGCCGTTGCCCAGCGCCGCCAGGCTGGCGGACACCACCTCGGCGGACTCCATCCACATGCTCGCCGGTACCTGGCTCTTGTCGAAGCCCTGCAGCGGCTCGTGAAACTCGGTATGCGTGTAGCCCGGGCACAGGGCCTGCACTGCTATGCCGGTGCCCTCCAGTTCGGCCTGCAGGGACTGGGAGAAATAGTTGAGAAAGACCTTGGTGGCACCGTACACCGCCAGACCCCTGCCGGGCAGGAAGGCGCCGACGGACGACACATTGATGATGTACCCGCCGCCCCGCTCGCGCATGAACGGTATGGCCGCCCGACACAGGGAAATGGTCGCATCGACATGCAGGTTCACCATATCCCGCTGGCCCTGGATGTCGAGGTCGGCAAACTGGCCGAAGGTGCTGAAACCCGCGTTGTTGACGAGGTAGTCCACCGGCCCCTGCTGGCGCAGCGCCTCCAGGGCCCGGGTCACACCTTCCACGGTATTGAGATCGGCCTCCAGGGGGTGCACTTCCACCTTACCGGCGAGCTCGGCCGCCAGCGCCTGCAGGCGCTCCGCCCGCCGCGCCACGGCGATAATGACATCGCAACGCCCGGCCAACTGGCGGCAGAAGTCCGCCCCCATGCCGGCCGAGGCGCCGGTTACCATTGCGACGGTTTTTGCTGTGGACACAGTCTGGTACTCCTCTATCGAGCCTGGCAAAGGCCAGGACCGCCGATGATAGCGCGTGTCGCCTCCTGCTCACAGCCGCGGGCGTCTGCTCAGGCCAGCGCCCGCCGCACGTAGACATCGAAGCGCACGGCCTTGCCGGCAATGTGGTGGGAGGGCGCAGCCCCCGCGACGGGCGCTGCCCGGGTCGGGCGTTTCACCACCACTCTGGCGACATCCTGCCCCAGGGCCCAGGCCAGCAGGTCGGCCGCCTCGTGGGGGGCGGTATCACTGTCCAGCAGCAGCTGTAACAGCGCCATCTCCTTCTTGACCGCCGCGCTCTTGTCGCGCGGTGGAAACATGGGATCAAGGTAAATGACCTCAGCCGGCACCGCCCGGTCCGCAAACACATCGCGGGCATCCCCGGTCCTCAGCGCCATGCGGCGCGCCACCCGGGCAAGCCAGGCGTCCTCGCTGGCCGCGGCCGCCGTCAAACCCCACTGCAGTAGCGCCGCTATCACCGGCTCGCGCTCGCAGAGGGTGACACTGCAGCCCATGTCAGCGAGCACGAAGCCGTCCCGGCCCAGCCCGGCGGTGGCGTCCAGGATGGCTGGCTGCCGGCTGGCGCTGGCCCCCACGGCCCTGCCCAGCAGCTCATTCTGGCCGCCCCGCCGTCGGTGGCGCATCGCGGCGCTGCCGAAGTCGGCGCTCACGGGCCCGGGCAGCACCGCGCGGCCGCCCCGCCTTCCGGTCTCCGCCGGCGGCGACAGCGCCTGCAGGGACAGCCGGTCGCCATCGACCAGCAACACGGCCGCGTAAGCACCGGCGCCTTGCAGGGGCAGATCATTGCCGGGGATCAGGGGCAGGCCCAGTTGCCGGCCCAGCGCCTCCGCGCGGACGCTATCGGTATCGTGTCTGGCCACCACGGCCAGGACAGCGCGGCCGGGCGTGATAGTCAACGTTGGACGACAGCCACCGCGGGGGGAAAACTGGCCAGCAATTGCTGCAGGCGCCTGCAGTTTTCGAGAATCGCATCCATATACAGATTGCGGCCGCCGAAGTGGGTGGCGGCGTGGCGGTGGACGCCGTCGAACTCGCCCTCCAGGCGCAACTCTATGGCATCGCGGATAAAGTCGGGGGTGGGCTCCAGCAGGTGGTCACGCGAGTGGTAGACCTTGCCCGTGTGGTGCGCCCGGGCGCCCTCACCGGCCATGCCCCCGATCTCGAATTCCTCGTACAGGTGATCCCGGCACTTGGTGACGTAATTGACATCGGCCATCTGGGCGATGAGATCCGCCGTCCCCAGCAGGGTGCCCAGGCGCTGTTCCCGCCCGTCGGCCACGGCCAGCGTCCGCGTGTCGCGCTCGTAGCCGGTGAAATGCACTATCCGCCTGCAGGTACCCGCCATGTGCTGCAGCCCCACGGCGGGCAGGTACTCGGACATGAACCGCTCGCTGCGACTGACGTGAATCCGGGTGTAGGCCGCGCCATTCTTGTTGCGGGTATCGCGGGTACGCCGGATATAGCCCGAATCGTGAAACAGGGCAGCGGCCACACCGGCCAGCGCCAGTTCGGGACCCAGGGCACCCGGCGCCTCGGGCCGATGCTCGTGGCCATCCAGCAGGCGCGCCATGGCGAGGGTGACGTCCAGCACGTGTTGGGCATCGTGATACTTGATATCACAGGCCCTGAAGCCGGGAAACTCGCCCGCGTAGAGGGCGGTGAAATCCCGGAACAGTACCTGCAGGGGCGAGAAGTCGAAGCCGGGGTACCGGCTCTCCAGAATGGCGCGCACCTCGGCCTCGACAATGACCGGATCGGTCACGTCCACCGTGTTGCTGACATCCATATGAGCCGGGCGATCCGGCTGCGGCAACGGCATTGTATGGTCAGTCCTCAGTCATCGCCTTGACGCTGCGCTTGCGCAACATACTGGCGAGGTCATCGATCATCTCCTCGGCGCTGGGTGCCGCGGTGCGCTGGCCCGGGTCGCTGCCAGCCTCGGGGGCGCTGGAGGGCTTGTGCGGCAGTTTGCTGCCATCCAGGCCCAGGGACAGTTTCTGTCCTTCAAGTTCCATCTGTATCTGCAGGTTATAGGCGTGACGGGACAGCCCGTGCTTATCGACAATACGAAAACGCCGCGGTCCCGGCTTGACGGCTTCCCCGTCACCACCGCTGAGAAAACAGGCCATGGAGCTGATGGACTTGCCGGACAACTGGGTGCCCTGTATGGCCCCCAGGTCACGATTACAGGCGCTGACGAAGGCCGGGGCGGAGATCATCGGCGCCGCCTTGATGGGGGAGCGCCCTTCCTCTCCACCCTGCCAGGCCGGGCTTTCGCAATTGAAGTCACCGACCAGAATCTGGCCGGGCTGGGCCAGGTCCACCATCCGCGCCAGCTCGATGGTGACATCGCCCACGATGTAACTGAACACCGTGGGGTTCACCCCCTCGGCCTGGTACAGCTCGTAATGCCCGCCAATGTGGTAGCCGGTGCGGATCAGGGGGACCGTATGGCCCTTGGAAGCGGCCCGGGCCACGGCGTTGTCCGCCACCACCAGCAGCATGAAGTAGAACAGGTCACGGTTGGCAGCGGGGCCGATATCCCGATTCCAGATATAGTAACCGTCACCGGTGGTGGTGCGGGCGAAATTGACCTCGATACCGTTGGCGAGCAGCTTGTTGTAGGCCGAATTGAGCGAGTAGGACAGGCTGTTCAGCTGGCTAGCCTGCTCGAAGGGCGTGTGCAGGGAGAACTCGACGATATCCAGCAGCAACACCGCCCGGCTTTCCACATAGCTGAGGCCGTAACGCTTGATCAACTGCTCCACCGCCTGCAGGACATTGCGTTCCTCGGCCAGGGCGGTATTGAGCTTGATGAACGTGGGCGCGACGTCCAGCCGGTCACTGATTTCAAACAACTGGTCACGGGTCTTGCGCCGGCGTCCGGAGATCAGCCCGCGGATAAAGGCCTCATTGTCCTGATCGCCGCTGGTCACCGCGTCGCCAGCGGCGCAGAAATTACCCAGGAAGTAGTGCGGCACAAATATGACCAGCACCCCGCGCTCATCCGCGCTCCAGCACAGCACGATGTTCTGGCCCAGGCGCCACTGGCGCCGCAGGGTGTGCTCCAGGGTTTTCAGGTTGCCTCGCTGGACAATACTGAGAGATTTCGTGTCTTCCTGCGCATCGTGCCCTTCCCGCTTCTCCGGATTGTGGGTATTGTCCATTTGCCTACTCGTTTTTATCAGCCCGAAACGCTAGCATTATAGGCTCACCCCGCCACAGGCGGCTACATAGCCCGCGGAGCGTGCGACTACCCGCTTGCGCGCCGCGCCGTCACTGAGTCGACAGCCCTATGATTCGCGCCCTTTCAGCCATCCCTGCCAGTCTGCTAGTGCTCGCGCTGGGCGCCTGCGGCAACTACGACTTCACCATCAATGACAGGGTCGTTTACACGCCGGACCCGCTGTTTACCGATTTCGACATCCCCGATCCCGGCCTGCGCAAGTGCGTGGAGCAGGCCATCAACGACAATCTCGTCACCTCCGCCAGCGGCCTGGCCGGTGTCAGCTGCACCAATGCCGGCATTGCCAGCCTGGCTGGCCTGTCCACCTTTACCCAGATCGAGCAGCTGACCCTGTCGGACAACAGCATCAGCGATATCAGTGAGCTGGAATCGCTGACGGTGCTGCAGGTGCTGTATCTCGATAACAACCAGGTCGTCGACGCCGTACCGCTGTACCAGTTGCCGGCCCTGCGCCTGGTGGACCTGACGGGCAATCCCGGCCTGCGCTGCCCGGCCAGCGGCAGCCTGCTGCGGGTGGGGTCGATCGCCCTGCCGCGCCACTGCCTCTGAGATGCCGGCACCCACTCCCGCCAGGCGACTCTATTAGCCCATGTTCTATCGCCTGCTGAGTTGCCTGCCCCTGCCGCTGCTGTACCCCCTGGGCTGGCCCTGCTACCTGCTGCTTTACCATGTCGCAGGCTATCGCAAAGCCACTGTCCGGCAGAACCTCCGCCAGGCTTTTCCGGAGCAAAGCGAGAAAGAGATCACAGTTCTGGCAAAGAAATTCTACCGGCAGCTGGTGGATGTGGCCCTGGAGATCGTCAGGACACGGCGCATGAGCGCGGCAGAGCTGCGCCGCCGCGTGACGGTCAGCAATGGCGAGCTGCTGCAGCGCTACACCGGGGATGCCCGGCAACCCGTCATCGTATTGACCATTCACCAGGGTAACTGGGAGTGGATGCTGCACGGTGTGAGCCTGGCGCTGGATGTGCCGATAGACCCGGTCTACAAGCCGCTGCACAACCCCGCCATGGACCGCCTGATGCTGGAAATCCGCAGCCGTTTCGGCGCCCGCCCCATTCCCATGGCGAGCGCCCCGCGCGACATCCTGCGCCGCCGCCGGGAGTTCCGCCTGTTCGTGATGGTCGCCGACCAGGCTCCGATCCGCCGCGAGCGCAGCTACTGGACCACCTTCCTCAACGCCGAGGCGGCTTTCTACGAGGGCCCCGAGGCCATAGCGAGGCTGACAGACTACCCGGTGCTGTTCGCCCGCTGCCGGCGTCGCGCCAGGGGCTACTACGAAGTGACCTTCGAGGAAGTGGCGCGCCCGCCCTACCCCAGGGACGCCCATCCGGTGATCGACAATTATGTGCGCCTGGCGGAACAGGCCATACACGAGGAGCCGCAAAGCTGGCTGTGGAGCAACCGGCGCTGGAAGCGCGAGCGCCGCCGGGAGGGCGACTAACCCACTGCCAGCCAGTCGAAACCGCCGGCCTGTTCGGCCCAGACCACCCCTTCCAGGCTATCCAGCACCGACAGCAGGGCCTCTTCGGCTCTTTGCCGCGAGTTGTTGTTCTCGCTGACATGGGCGACCACCAACTGGCCCGGGCGGCCCGCGCCAAGGTCCCGCAGCAACTGCGCGGCCTGCAAGTTGTTGAGATGTCCCCAATCCCCGCCGACCCGGCGCTTCAGCGCCGGCGGGTAGGACCCCGCCTGCAACATTGGCAGGTCGTGGTTGAACTCCAGCAACAGGCTGTGACAGTCACGGTAATTGTCCAGTACATGCGGCGTGATGCTGCCCAGATCGGTGAGTATGCCCAGGCTGCGCCCCCCCGAGGACAGGCGGTACTGGCAGGGCTCCGCCGCGTCGTGGGGCACGGTGACCGCCTTCACCTGCAGGGAGCCGATGGCAAAACTGTCCTCGCTGTTGAAGCACAGCAGGCTGTGACTGCCGTCACAGCGACCGGTGCCGGCAGTGCCGTGGGTGAGGTAAACCGGTATCTGGAAGCGGCGGGACAGGCTCGCCACCCCCGCGCAGTGATCCGAATGCTCGTGGGTAACCAGGATGGCATCGATCTGCTCGGGCTGCACGTCCAGCGCCGCCAGGCGGCGCGTGGTCTCGCGCATGGAAAAGCCGCAATCGACCATCAGCAGGGTGTCTGCCGAGCGCACCAGGGTGGCGTTGCCTTTGCTGCCGGACCCCAGTGACGCGAACCACATCAGAATCAGCGCCCCGGCGAATTAGTCGATGTTGCCCTTGATCAGCGCCAGCAGCGCCTGCTCATCGCGTTTCTCAACCACCGGCGGCTCTGCTCCCGCCTCGGCGGGCTGGGGTTTTATCCGGATGGCGACATCCCGGGTGTCCAGGGACTGCACCGACACGATGAACAACTGTCCGGCCAGGGGATGATCGCTGTCGCTGCCCAGCAACCAGTCGAACCAGCCGTCATCCTCTTCGCTCTGGGGCCCGAGGAAGCGCACATAATACTGGCCGGCACTGCGGTCGCGGTCGGTGATCTCAAAGCTGGACTCTTCCACCGCGCGCCCCACCGACGCCCAGGCGCGATCGTAGGGCAGGCTGAGGCGAATGTAGATGTCTTCGCCGGGCCCCTCCTGCATGGAGATCTTGCCGGCGGCGCTGATGGCCTGGTCAGCGACCATGGACACCGGGGTGGAGTCCGCACTGTTGGCGATGAACTGGGCCACCGAGCGCAGCATCTCGTTTTCCAGCGCCAGGTCGCTGGACTGCACCGGCCAGTCGTCCACGTCGCCGACCTGGTTCATCTGCAGCACGTGCAGTTCACTGGTGCCGCGCTGGACACCCTGGTCTATGCGAAACCGGAAGCGGCTGGCCATGGGTTGCCCCTCCAGGGATATCCAGCCCGTCTCGATGAGACCCGCGCGGGCGTCCACCCGGCCGACAGGTATCTCCGAGGCGGACAGGAAACTGCGCACCTGCGGCCACACCTGGCCGGGGGCGGTGTTGACCAGCGCCCAGCTCTCATCGCCAAGCTTCTGGATGCGCACCTGCTCGTCCTGGGCACCCGCGACCAGGGGGGCCGGCCGCGGCACTTCGAATTCACCGGCCAGCAACAGGTTGTCGGTGATGGGCGGAATCGGGTAAATCTCTCCCAGGGTTTCACTGTCGGCGCCCTCGGGCACCGCCAGGACGGGTACCTCCCGGGCCTTCTTGTAATCCTCGGACTTGTCGCGGAAGACGCCCTTGTCACCAAACAGGTAGCCACAGCCCGAACACAGGGACAACAGCAGCCCCAGGCACAGCGCTCGCGACAAGCCGACCGAGTACGTCATCAGATTCCCGCCGCCTCCATGGCCGCCAGCACCTCGCCGCGATAGTTCGGGTCCAGCTCCGTGAGCGGCAGGCGTATGCCCCCCTCGATGAGGCCGCGCCGGTACATGGCCCACTTCACGGGAATGGGGTTGGCCTCCAGAAACAGGGCGGCGTTCAGGGGCTTCAACAGGTCGTTGAGCTCGCTGGCAGCTATCCGCTCGCCGGCCAGCGCCAGGCGGCACAACTCGGCCATCTGCGCCGGCGCCAGGTTGGCCGTTACCGAGATGTTGCCGCGGCCACCGGCCAGCATGAGTTCCATGGCGGTGGGATCGTCGCCGGAGTAGATCGCGATTTGTTCGCCGCACAGGGCGATGAGCTCACGGCCCCGCTGCAGGTCGCCGGTGGCGTCCTTGATACCGACTATGTTGTCCAGCCCCGCCAGCCTGGCGACCGTTTCATTGGTCATGTCCACGCAGGTGCGGCCGGGAACGTTGTAGAGTATCTGGGGGATGTCCACCGCTTCGGCCAGCGCCTTGAAGTGCTCAAAAAGGCCCCGCTGGGTCGGGCGGTTGTAATAGGGTGTCACCAGCAGGGCGGCGTCGGCTCCCGCCTCCGCCGCGGCCCGGGTGAGCTCTATGGCCTCGCGGGTAGAATTGGAGCCGGTACCGGCTATGATCGGCAGGCGCCCATTCATGTAATCCACACAGCGCCTGATGACCTCGCAGTGCTCCTCTACGCTCAGGGTCGCGCTTTCACCCGTGGTGCCCACCGCCCCGATGGCGCTGGTGCCCGCCTCCAGGTGCATGTCCAGCAGGCGCTCGAGGCTGGCCCAGTCGACACTGCCATCGGCGTGCATGGGCGTAACCAGGGCGACGATACTGCCGGTAATCATGGGTAATCTCCGAATTGGTCGCGGGTCGGGAGGTAAAATTCCCAGCGGGCCCGGGGGAAGTCCGCCATTATCCATGACAGCGGCCGTAAGACAACCAAATTGGGCTAAAATAGAGTCGTGACGGACCACCCCAGGGACCGCGGGAAGAGCTGCATGGGCATGAACAACATTCGATCGCATATCACGGTATTACTGACCCTGGCGCTACTGCTGCCCGCCCTGCGGGTCGCGGCCGCCGGCGAGGCGCGCATCAGCGAGCTGTCCTATCTGGACAGGCAGTACATGAGCCAGCAGCGCGAGCTTATAGGCGATCTGGCGGCCCTGGAACTGGGACGGCGCTTCAACGGCAACGCGGACAACGATCTGGAGATTCTCCAGCTGTTGCTGGACCGCCACCTGGTCCGCTCCGACCAGACCCGGGAACTGCAGGCCATGGGTATCATCATGGGCGACCTGCTGGCGGCAGACCTGGGCATGGACTGGGTGGTCTATGAGGATTCGCAAGGCCGCAGCCGGGCCCTGCGTTACCGGCAGAGCGACGAATACCTGTTTCCGGTTACCATGATTTCCAGGCGCCGGGAGGTCGGCAACCAGACCCCGGTGCCGGTCATTTACCAGAAGGCCCGGGGCATCATCGCACCCCTGTTGCCGGCGCAGCCCTTTCAGTAGCGCTTGGCGTTTCCGCGCGGAAGCCGATACACTGCCGGCACCGAAGCGCAACCTGTCACAGCCATGACCGACAAGCCCGCGGGCTTCAACCTCATTCACCATGCTGACAAGCAGTCCTGCCTGGAATTGTCCGGGGACTGGGTGCAGGGCTGCGCCGCAGCTGACTTTGACGGGCTGTGCGCCACCCTGGAGGCACAGGCCAGCAGCGAGCTGGTGGTGGATGGCGCGTCCCTGGGGCAGTGGGATTCCACACTCATGGCCTTCCTGCTGCAATGCCACGCCTACTGCCGGCGGGAGCAGCTGGCGTTTTCCGCCCGCAACCTGCCCGACAGCGCCGGCAAGCTACTGGCGCTGGCCACCGCGGTGGACGCCCATACCCCGCCGCAACCGCCACGCACCCCGGCGCTGGCGAGTTTGAACCCGCTGCGCCTGCTTGCCATGGTCCGCGACCGGCTCGCGGAATCCATGGCCTTCATCGGCGAATTATCGGTTGCACTGGCGCGGCTGGTGACGGGCAGGTCCAATACCCGCTTCGTGGATTTTCGCCATTTCTGCTATCAGGCGGGCCCTGACGCTTTCGCCATCATCAGCCTGACCAGCGTGCTGGTGGGCATGATCCTGGCCTACCTGGGCGCGGTCCAGCTGCAGCAGTTCGGCGCCGGGCTGTACGTGGCCAACCTGGTCACCATCGGCATGCTGCGGGAAATGGGAGTGCTGATGACGGCGGTGGTGATGGCGGGGCGCACGGGGGCCGCCTATGCCGCGCAGCTGGGCACCATGCAGACCAACGAGGAGATCGACGCCATCACCACCATGGGCATCTCTCCCGTGGAATTCCTCGTGGTGCCGCGCATCCTGGCGCTGATCGTGGTCATGCCCCTGCTGACGCTCTACGCCGATCTGCTGGGTATCGTGGGCGGCGGCCTCGTTGCCGGCGGCATGGGCATTACGCCGCTGCAGTACATCAGCCAGAGCGAGCTCTCCATCAAGCTGAGTCACCTCTCGGTGGGCCTGATCAAGAGCGTGGTCTTCGCCATCCTGATCGCCGTGGCGGGCTGCCGGGCGGGCATCAACTCCGGCCGCAGTTCCGCCGCCGTGGGACAGGCCGCCACCGAGGCGGTGGTCACCGCCATCGTCTACCTGATCATCGCCGATGCCGCCATCAACATCCTCTTCCAGCAGATAAAATTCTGATGGCCGACTCCGACGGCAGCGCCCACATCAGCGTACGCGACCTCACCATGGCGTACGGTTCCCGCGTGATCCAGCAGGACCTGAACTTCGACATCCAACGCGGCGATATCTTTGTCATCATGGGGGGCAGCGGCTGCGGTAAGAGCACCCTGCTCAAGCACATGCTGGGCCTGATCGTCCCGGCTGACGGCGATATCCTCTACAACGGCGAGAGTTTCGTCCGGGCAGGGGCCGCGGGACAGGAAGCCATGCGCCGCCGCTGGGGCATCACCTACCAGTCCGGCGGCCTGTTCAGCGCCATGACCCTGGGGGAGAACGTGGCCCTGCCGCTGCAGCTCTACACCCACTACCGCAGCAGGGAAATAGCCGACATAGTGGCCTACAAGCTGGCCCTGGTGGGGCTGGCGGGTTACCAGTCCTACTACCCCTCGGAGATCAGCGGCGGCATGCGCAAGCGGGCGGCACTGGCCAGGGCGATCGCGCTGGAGCCCGAGATCCTGTTTTTCGATGAACCCTCCGCCGGCCTGGACCCCATCAGCTCCCGCCTGCTGGACGACCTGATTGTGCAACTGCAGGAGTCCACCGGGGCCACGGTGGTCATGGTCACCCATGAGCTGGCCAGTATTTTCGCCATCGCCACCAACTCCGTGTTCCTCGATCCCGAGACACGCACTATGATCGACTGCGGTGATCCGCGGCAGCTGCGCGATCACAGCAAGCAAGCGCTGGTACGGCAGTTTCTCACCCGCAGTGCAGCCGTTGCAGAGGACAGCTCATGAGTGAAAAGTCACATACTGTCGCCATTGGCACTTTCGTCACCGGCGCCATACTGATCGCAGTGACCATGGTGATCTTTGCCCTGGGCACCGGCTTCGGCGAGCGAACCGAAAAAGTCATAATGGTGTTCAACGGCTCGGTGAAAGGGCTGTCCGTGGGCGCGCCGGTGGCGCTGCGAGGTGTGCAGATCGGCCAGGTGACCAATATCGAGCTGATGCTCGATACGGACTCCATAGGCCTGATCATGCTGGTGGAGGCGAACCTGAATGACAAAAATATCCGCCGCCTGGGCAAAAATACCGAAGATATCACCGACCAATTGATCGCCCGGGGCCTGCGCGCCCAGCTGCGCACCCAGAGCCTGCTCACCGGCCTGCTGTATATCCAGCTTGATTTTCACCCGGGCACGAAGCCCGTACTGGCCGATGTGAAGTCCGAGCACATACAGATTCCCACTATTCCCACCGACCTGGAAGAGCTGACCCGCAAGCTGGATGAACTCGACCTGGGCAAACTCGCCGATGAGGTGCAGGGCATTGTCGGCGCCCTGAACGCCTTCCTGACCAGCGACAGCTTCCAGGCGGTACCCGCACAACTGCAGCAGGCGCTGGAGGAAGTGACCGCCCTGAGCCGCCAGCTACAGGCACAGGTGGCCGTCTCGGGACCGAAACTGGACCTGGCGCTGGACGGCGCGAAGGCAACCCTGGATGGCGCCAACCAGGAGCTACCGCAGATCTCGGAGCTGGTTGAGAAGAACCTCAACGTCCTGAACCAGGCTATTACCGGCTTCGAGAGCACCCTGCGCAACATCGACGGCCTGGTGGCGCCAAACTCCCCCACCACCTATCAATTGAACCAGGCCCTGCAGGAAGTGACCCGCGCCAGCCGGGCCATACAGGCGCTGGCCACCACCCTGCAGGAACAGCCTGAGTCATTGTTGCGCGGCAAAAGCGAGGAGATGCCATGAACCCATTCCGGATCCGCAGCCTGGCCTGCCTGGGCCTGGCGCTGAGCCTGGCGGCCTGTGGCACCAGCCCACCCAACCAGTACTACCGGCTGACGCCCAAGGCCCAGCCCGGCACCGTGGCCGAGAAGCCCGCCCTGGGGGTCGGCCCGGTGAACATACCGGACTATCTCAGGCGCAGTGGCCTGGTATACAGCGGCGGCGAGAACCAGTTATTTATCACCGAGCAACAGCGCTGGGCGGAACCACTGGACGAGGGTATCGAGCGGGTGGTGGCGATCAACCTGGCGCGGCTGCTGAATACCGACAACCTGCGCCTGTTTCCCTGGCAACTGGATGACATTCCCGAGTACACCATCGAGTTGGTGGTGCTGGAGCTGGATACGGACGGGGCGGAAGCGGTGCTGGTGGCTGACTGGGTGATCAAGCGACCCGCCGACAGCACCAGCGTCAGCCGCCGCATCAGCCGGCTGCGGCACGCCCTGCCTCCCGGTCCTATCCAACCGGCAGACCTCGCCCCGGCATACAGCGCACTCTTTTACCAGCTAAGCCAGGAGATCGCTGCCGCCGTAACAGCGGCAGAGCAGGAACAGGGGGCTGGTATCCCCTAGCCGGGCCGCTACTGGAAGTTGTAGCGGAATTCCACACCGTACATGCGCGGCTCGTCGGTGCGCCCGTAGGAGGGTGAGCCGTCGGAAAAGGCCGAGGCCAGCTGACTGCCCAGGCCACCGGGCTCGCCGGCCCTCACCTTCGGTGTCCAGTTGGTGGCGTTGGTCACAAAGGCCGCCACGGTCCAATCCCGTTCGGGACTGTTGTAGGCCAACCTGGCATTGAGTTGCTCCTGGTCGTCGGTATCGGGACAACTGCTGAAGGGCGGTTCGGTCAGGTCGCCGGTGGCCGAGGGATCGCTGATAATCAACTGGCCATCGACCTTGGTCAGCCCGTAGACGTCGTTGGGCTCGCCCTGCGCCTTGTTGTCCACCACGTAGAAGCAGCTGTCCTGGGGCAGGCCCTCGGTATAATTGTAGGCGATGGCCAACACCATTTCGCCGCCATTGCTGAAGTCGTAACTGTAGTTGGCGCCCACGGTAAAGTTCATGTCCGGGGACTTGGAGAAGGTCTCGCCGGACTCATCCCGGACCACGCACTGGCCATCGATCACCTCCCGCCTTTCCCGCTCGGTGTACTGGGCGTCCAGGTAACCGGTGTTGAAATACAACTCCAGCGACGGCAGGGCCAGCCAGTTGACGTTCAGCTCGAAGCCATCGCCCTCGACATTGGAGGTCTCGAACAGGTAGGTGCCCACGCTGGCGTTGGGCAGGCAGGCCGCATCGACGAATTCGAGGGATTGCAGGTTGTCGTAGGTGTAGCTGAATACAGCCGCGTTCACCCGCAGGGTGTTGTCCAGCCAGCTGGACTTCATGCCCAACTCGTAATTGGTCACCTCTTCCGGGTCGAAGGGGCCGGCCAGGATATCATCGGCAACACTGTTGAAACCGCCGGCCTTGTAACCCTCGGTATAGGAGGCGTACAGCATGGTCTCGTCCAGCACCTGCCACTCCAGCACCATCCTGGGGGTGAGCTTGGACCAGCTCTTGTTTTGCTGCAGGAAGCCCAGGTTGCCGTCCGGGTCATAGTTGCCATTGCCGTCGAGGCGGGTCTCGGTGGTGAAGGCGAAGGCGATGACGTAGTCGTTGTACTTTACGTAGCGACCAAAATTCTTGTCGTCGTAGGTATAGCGCAGGCCACCGGTCAGGGACCAGGTATCGGTGATGTCCCAGGTCACATCGGCGAAGGCGGCGTAGGATTTGTACTTGGCATTGATGCGGGTCTGCTCGCGGTACTGGATGTCGTCCGCCAGCGCCTGGGCCCCGCTGGTGACCGTGCGTTCGTCGAAGGGGTCCGGAAACTGGGTGAATGCCAGGTCGATATAGGTTCCCGGTGGCAGGGTATCGTAGGGCACGCCGATTTCCGCTTCCGCGATCAGTTTGTCCAGGGTCTGGGGATTGAGGTGAATGCCACTGGTCTGGCGGGCGTGCTCGTAGGTGGTGTTGACACCCGTGGTCCAGCGAAACGCGGAGCCGTATTCCCCGTCCAGCCGGAACTCCTGGCTGAACTGGTCGTTCTTTTCCCGGTTCAGATCATTGAAAAAGTAATACAACTCGGCGGAACCGTCTTTTTCCTCGGGGTTGTGCGACTTGAAATAGCGATAGGCGCTGATGGAAGTCAGGGTCGCCCAGTCCAGCTCGTAGGTCAGGTGGAAGGCGGCGCCCCACAGGTTGCGCTTTTCCGACAGGCTGGAGTCGCTGGCCACCTTGTTGAAGCCGGCGCCGTTGTCTCGCGGACCCCATACGGCGCTGGAACGCACCCGGGAGTCCTGGTCGGTCTGGTCGAACTCCAGGCGCAGGTTGGTATCCAGGCGATCAGTGGGGACCCAACGCAACTGGGTCACTACCGAAACGTTGCCCTCCCGCGCCAGGTCCTCGCCATTGGCCACATTGTCCACCCAGCCATCGCGCTTGTTCCACAGCAGCCCGGTGCGCCAGTACAGCGTATCCGCGAGGGGCACGTTGGCCACCCCGTCCAGCTGGTAGCGATTGTAGTCACCCACGGTGCCCCGCGCCCAGCCGTACAGCTCCTCGTCGGGCCTGTTGGAGACATACTGGATGGCGCCGGCCGCGGCGTTGCGCCCGAACAGGGTGCCCTGGGGGCCGTTGAGTATCTCTACCCGGGCGAGGTCGTTGAAGGCCACCTTGGAGCCGCCGGAGCGGCCTATGTAGACCCCGTCCTGGTACACCCCAACCGCCGGGTCGGCGCCGATACCGAAGTCATCGGTGCCGATTCCGCGGATGGCATAGTTGGGCTGGTTGGCGGCCTTGGAGATGGTTACGTTGGGGGTGAAGGTTCCCAGGTCGCCGATATCCTGGGCGGACAGGTTGGTGATCTGCTGGGCGCTGAAGGCCTCTACCGCGATAGGCACATCCTGCAGGCCCTCCTCGCGCTTCTGGGCGGTGACGATTACCTCCTCCAGCCCCTGGGCGCACACCCACTGCCCCGAACAGCCGAGCGCGAGGGATAAAACAACCACCATGGAGCGGGGGCGATGGAAGGTGGACGAGCGTGACATGGTGACCCCCGGAGACTAGGCGCTAAAGCGCGTTTTATAGTAATGAGCGGTTTTACACGTTTTGTTATAAGCGCCAATATGCCCCAAGGTCCCCGGCGAGACAATAGCCTGCCGGGGGCATAGCCGAAGCACATCTGCCGAAGACCTCAGCCCGGGGGCAGTTCGGTGACCTCGCCGGGGCCCGCCAACAGTGCCGGATCCTTGTTGCGGGCATTACTGATGGCCCGCGGCAAGGCCTGCAGGCGCAGCGTCTGTTTCAACTCGCTGCGAAAGATACTGTCATTGGCGGCGATTGCCTCGCTGCCGTCCAGCCAGCGATCGTATTCGTCGGGCGCCAGTATCACCGGCATCCGCGAGTGCCAGGGCGCGAAAGCGGGCGCCGCGGCCGTGGTGACCAGGGTGCAGGACAGCAGATGTGATTCACCCCCTTCCCAGACATCCCACAGGGCCGCGACGGCCAGTGCCTGGTCGGCGGTCGTCACCAGCCAGGGCTGTTTCACCTGCCCTTCCTGGCGCCACTCGATAAAACTGCTCATGGGCACGATGCCGCGCTGGGACTTGAAGGGGTGGCGAAAGGCACGGCTGCTGGCCAGGGTCTCGCTGCGGGCGTTGAACATGGCGTACTTCTGGTCCACCGCCGGCGCCCAGGACGGGGTCAGCCACCAGCGGGCGGAGTCCGCGCTGCGCTCCCCGTCGAGCTCGCGCACCAGGCAAACCTGTTCCGTGGGAGCGATATTCACCGCTGTCGGCAGCCGCAGGTCGATACCGAGGTCGCGCAACAACTGCTGCAACCCGGGACTGTCGATCACATTGAAGCGTCCGCACATCGTTGTGCCCTCCTTGCTCCGCTACCGGGCTGGGGGCGCCGGCGGGAAGCCATTATACCCGGGCGGGCTATCACAGGTCTGTCATAGTAAACCCCGGTGGCATCGCTGCCGGCCCGTGCCCGCCCCCGCCGCGGACTCCTTGCCTGTGGCCGCGGGCCAATAGTACCCTGATACCCGCTTCGACGCGGAGAACCACATGAGCGATAAACCCCTGGCCCCGGCCATCGAGGGCTGGCATACCATGGCCGCCAAACCCCATCTCATAGGCAGCCAGTGCACCCACTGCGGCACCTATTTTTTCCCCAAACAGGAACAGTATTGCCGCAACCCGGCCTGTGACAGCACCGACTTCCGGGAAGTCGAGCTGAGCCGCACCGGCCACATCTGGAGCTACACCAACGCCTGCTACCAGCCGCCTGCGCCCTTCGTGGCACCGGATCCCTTTGAACCCTACGCCATCGCGGGGGTGCAACTGGAGCGGGAACAGATGGTGGTACTGGGCCAGGTGGTAGCCGGGGTGGGCGTCGAGGACCTGAAAGTCGGCATGCCCATGGAACTGGTGCTGGAGCCCCTGCACGAGACCGAGGACGACATCAAGGTGACCTGGAAGTGGCGACCACTTGCCGCAGATGCAAGCAACCGGCCGGGAGAATAACGCCATGTCCAATGAAATCGCGATTATCGGCGCCGGCATGCACCCCTGGGGCAAGTGGGGTCACAACTTCGTGCAGTACGGCGTGGCGGCCGCCAGGGAGGCCCTGGCGGATGCCGGCATACCCTGGCAGGACGTGCGTTTTGTTTCCGGGGGCGCCACCGTGCGCTGCGGCTACCCCGGCTACGTCGCCGGCGCCACCTTCGCCCAGGCCCTGGGCTGGCAGGGCGCCGAGGTGAACACCTCCTACGCCGCCTGCGCCTCCGGCTCCCAGGCGCTGGCAGCGGCGCGCAACAAGATACTCGCGGGTGAGTGTGAAGTGGCGCTGGTGGTGGGCGCCGACACCACGCCCAAGGGCTTCCTGGCACCCGCCGGCGGCTACCGCCCCGAGGACCCGGACTGGGTGCGCTTCTACCTGGGCATCACCAACCCCACCTACTTCGCCCTGTACGCCCGCCGCAGGATGGACCTGTACGGCGATACCCTGGCGGATTTCGCTGCGGTCAAGGTCAAGAACTCCCGGGTCGGCGCCAAGAACCCCCGCGCCCGCTACCGCAAGTGCTTTACCGCGGAAGACGTGGCCGCCTCCGCCATGGTGGCGGACCCCCTGCGCCTGATGGACATCTGCGCCACCAGTGACGGCGGCGCGGCGCTGATCGTCTGCAGCCTGGAATACGCCCGCAGGATCGGCAAGGCCGATGCCCCGCGGGTCGCCGCCATCTCCACGGTCACCCCCACCTTCGCCAGCGGCGTGGTGGAAATGCCCGATATCGCCACGGATTCCGCTGCGGCAGCGGGCGTGGAAGCCCTCGCCTACCGTTCATCCATCCCCATGAAGGCCTACGAGGAAGCCGGCATAGGTCCGGAAGACGTGAGCCTGGCGGAGGTCTACGACCTGTCCACCGCCCTGGAACTGGACTGGATCGAGGACCTGCGCCTGGCGCCCCGCGGCGATGCCGCCGCCCTGCTGCGCCAGGGCGACACGGCGCTGGGCGGCAGGATCCCGGTAAACGTCTCCGGCGGCCTGGCCTGCTTCGGCGAGGCGGTACCGGCCCAGGCCATCGCCCAGGTCTGCGAGCTCACCTGGCAGTTGCGCGGCGAGGCGGGTGACCGGCAGGTGAAGAACGCCAAGGTGGGTATCACTGCCAACCAGGGGTTGTTCGGGCACGGCAGTTCGGTGATCGTGAAGCGCTAGGGCGCAAACTCGAGCATCGATACCTGCTGCAGGTAGGCCACCAGGTCCGCGCGCTGCCCGGGGTCCGGCACACCGTTGCTCATCATGGTGGTACCCGGCGTGGCCTGCATGGGATTTTCCAGCCAGGCATACAGCAGCTGCGGCGTCCACACGAATTCAGCCGCCTGCAACTGCACCGAGTAGTAGTCAAAACCCGGCTGCTTGCCGGCGATCTTGCCGAAGATGCGGTGCAGGTTGGGACCGTTGCCATGACCCAGGCGGGGATCGGTGTAGTGACAACTGCGGCAGCTGGCGAACACCAGGCGCCCGCGCTCGGGATCGCCGCCGATAAACGGCAGGGTGGTGGCCTCGAGTTCGCCCTGGGCCCGGGTACCAGCGGCCAGCAGCGCGAGCAGTATCCAGATCGAAAAACGTCTCATGCCGCCGACCTCCCGGCCGCCGCCAATCCCGCCCGGCGGCCAAAGAAGGTGCAGTCTCCCACTGACAGGCCGCTGGCGATATAGGGTGCGGCGGGGAGGCCGGCGGCGGTGCGGCCGGCGGCGTAGAGCCCGGGAATCGCCTCCCCGAAGCCATCCAGCACCTGCCCGTCCACCGTGGTGTGCAGGCCACCGAAGGTGTGAGCCGGCACGAAGGCCTGGTCTACCGACAGGTTCCAGGCCCGGTAGGGCGGCCCCTGCAGGGGGCGCAGGTAAGCCGGACTCTTGTGAAACAGGGGATCCTCGCCATTGAGGGCGTTGCGGTTGTAATAGGCCACGGTGTGCTGCAGCGCGCCCCTGGGGAAACCCAACTGCTCGGCCAGGTCGCCTATGGTGTTGGCCTGGGCCAGCTGCGGGAAATTATCCTGCTGCGGCGGCAGGTGACTGTCGCGATCGGTAATCAGCCAGGCGCGGCCCTGCTGGTGATAGGCAATGGCATCGCCCAGCACGCCGTAATAGGTATCCTCGGGCACGAATCGTTGCGCCGCTGCGTTGACCACGATGCCGGCCAGCACCGACTCGGGCGGATACAGGGGCACAATGGCGAAGCCCTGGTGCATGCGCAGGGCGGCGGCGCCCGCCCCGATACCGATATTGATACCCACACCCTGGTCGCCGATATTGCCCCAGGGCACCGAGCACTCGTAGAGGTGGGGAGCGTACAGGCGCACCATCTCCCGGTTGTGGATGAAACCGCCGCTGGCCAGCACCACCCCGCGGCGGGCGCGAATGTTCTTGCGCTCCCCGTTCATGCTGACCTCCATTCCCAGTATCCGGCCATCGCGCGCCACCACCAGGCGGCGCGCCTCGATTCCGGAGAGCATCGAAACGCCCAGCGCCCTGACCCGCGCCAGCAGGGCTTCCATCAGGGTCCGGCCGCCGGTCATGCCGGGGCCCAGCGGCACGTGTCCGCGCGGTGCCGGCGCGGCCAGTTCCCGCGCGGGCCAGGCGCGCTCCGCACCGGAAAAATACAGGGACTCGCCATCCAGGGGTACCGACATGGCGGTGGCGAGTTTTTCGCCGTAGCGCACCCCCTGCCCTACCAGCCAGTCGAAATGCGCGGGGCTCTGTTCGCAGTAGAGCTGGATCTTCTCCAGCGGCGGTTGCGGGCCGCTCATGCCGGCGATGAAAGCGGACATGGCCTCGACGGAATCCCTTACCCCCAGGGCGCGCTGCAGGGCCGTACCCCCGCCGGCGTACACCACCCCGGCGGACATGGCCGAGGAACCGCCGAAACGCGGCAGGGACTCGATCAGCAGCACCGCGGCGCCGGCCTGGCTGGCCTCGATCGCGGCGCTGGCGCCGGCCGCACCCGAACCCACCACCAGCACATCGGTGGTCATATCCCAGGCGCCCGGCTGCGCACCGGGCTGCGCCCGCACCGCAGCGGCCAGCCCGGCGGCCGATGCCACGCCCAGCCCCGCCAGCAACTGGCGCCGCTTGAGGCCGGCGTGGTCAACAGATGATGCCATCGTCAGGAAGCCTCAGTATTCACGGATGTACTCGAGCTGGTCATCGATCATGTAGGTGCGATGGCGGGGGCCACTCGCCTCGAGATCCAGGCCCTCGTAGCCCGCATCGCCCTCGTACAGGAAGCAGATGCCATTGGTCACGAACACCATGCGAGGGGCGAAGTGGGGGGCCTCGCGAGCGCTAATCCTGGCCAGGGCCTCGCCGCAACTGGCACACTCCGCCAGCTCGACAAGGCTCACATAAGTGGGCGGCAGCAAACGAAATGGGTGTTCCCGGTCCGCCAGTTCGGCGAAGGCGACCGCCGGGCGGACCCAGCGGTGGGCGGCGATTTCCCCGCCGTCCACCACCACCTCCTGGCCGTCTTCCAGCACCGCCAGGAAGAACCAGGTCGCGTAGCGGCGCTTTGCCCCCTCGGGGGTGACCCAGTGGGACAGGTAGGCCAGCTGGTCTTCCTCGAGTTCCAGCCCCGCCTCTTCCCGGGTCTCGCGGATTGCCGCGTTGCGCGCCGCGCGGTAGTCGTCCCCCGGCGGGCAATAGTCGGCGGCATCGACCCTGCCCCCGGGGAACACCCACATGCCACCCATGTGCGCCAGCGCCTGGTTGCGCCGGACCAGCAGCACCTCCAGGCCCTCATCTCCCTCGCGCACCAGCACCACGGTCGCGGCGGGGTGCACCGGCGCCAGCTCCTCACTCAATTCCAGCACGAGCGGGTTGTCCTCCTGTGATCTGCGATGGCGGGGCTCAGGGAAAGAACCGGCTGATGGTGTCGATCACGCAGGCGGGGCGCTCTGAACCCTCTATCTCTATGGTCATCCGCACCACGACCTGGACGCCGCCCCTGACCTCCTCGGCGCTGAGGATTTCCCCGCCGCCGCGCACCCGGCTACCCACCGGGACCGGCGCCGGAAAGCGCACTCTCTCACAGCCGTAGTTGACCCCCATGGAAACGTTTTCGACCTGCATTATCTCCGGCAGGAACAGGTTGGCCAGCGACAGGGTCAGGTAACCGTGAGCGATGGTCTTGCCAAAGGGGCCGGCCGCGGCGCGCTCCGGATCGACATGGATCCACTGGTGGTCGCCGGTGGCCTGGGCAAACTGGTCGATACGTTCCTGTTCGATTGGCAGCCAGTCGCTGTAGCCGAGGTGCTTACCGGTTGCCGCCAACAGTTCACCGGGATGCCTGAATACCGTCGCCATGGTTGGGCCTGCCTTGTCCGCAAAAACCGCGACTATAACACCCGGGGAGGGCCGCGTTCAGCATGTGCAGTGTGGATTATCAGCCACAGGCACGCGGTTTTTGCAAAGCAAGGCAATTTAGCTATAGTTGTCCATCGTTTGCTACTGCACAGGATCATAGCTTATGGAAAATATCGACATCCCCGCCCTGCTCGAAACCTATGTCATCCCCTGGGGCATCAAGCTGTTCTTCGCCCTCGTCATATTCATCATAGGCCGCATCGTGGTGTCGGTGGTGGTCGGCTTCGCCGGCAAACTGCTGCGCGCGCGCAAAATGGACGATATCCTGGTGGGCTTCCTGCTTGCGATCCTGCGCTGGGTATTGCTGCTGTTCGTGGTGATCGCGGCACTGAGCCAGTTGGGCATAGACACCACTTCGCTGATAGCCTTGCTGGGTGCCGCGGGCCTGGCCATAGGCCTGTCGCTGCAAAGCTCCCTGTCGAACTTCGCCTCCGGGGTCATGCTGATTATTTTCCGCCCCTTTACCAAGGGCGATTTCGTCGAGGCCGGCGGCGCCACGGGGGTTATCGAGACCATCAGCATCTTCACCACCACCATGACCACGCCCGATAACAAGGAAGTGATTGTACCCAACGGCGCCATCATCGGCGGCAACATCACCAATTACTCGGCCCGCGATACCCGTAGGGTGGACATGGTCTTCGGGATTTCCTATGACGACGACCTGCTCAAGGCCAAGCAACTGCTACAGGAGATCATCAACGAGGATCCGCGGGTGCTGCAGGACCCGGCGCCGGTCATCGCCCTGGGCACGCTGAACGACTCCAGCGTCGACTTCCTGGTGCGACCCTGGGCCAGGACCGAGGACTACTGGCCCCTGCTGTGGGACACCACCGAGAAGGTCAAGCTGAGGTTCGACGCAGCGGGTATCAGCATCCCCTACCCGCAGATGGATGTGCACCTGGACAAGAGCGAGTAATCGCTGCGGAAACGCGGGCATCGCTGCGACCCGCACCGCGCCTTATCGGCAGTTTTTTAAGGTCGGTTAAAGGCCCGATGTGGTATAAAAGAGGCCAGCTATATCCCTTCCAGCGCGCGGCCCCGTGGGGCTGGCGCCGGCACCCATCGGACATGTAACGGCGTCAGCGTGGCTAGCAAACAGAAACAGGCAATCATTTCCGTCGCCCTGCTCGCGGGCGCGGCGGCCATCAGCACACTGCTGTACCTGCAGCGCCCCCCGGCGGAGATATCCGAGCCCAGCTACGCGGCCGTGTCGGTCGATGTGGCCGAGGTGGTCAAGGTCAATCCACGCATCCAGGTACAGGCCCAGGGGACGGTCACGCCGGTGCAGGAAACCACCCTGCTGTCGGAGGTGAAGGGCAGAATCATCGAAGTGGCGGACAATTTCCACGTGGGGGGGTTCGTATCGACCGGTGATGTGCTGTTGCGCATCGATCCCCGCGACTACCAGACCGCGCTGCTGCATGCCGAGGCGGCGGTGGAATCGGCCGAGAGCGCCCTGGTGCAGGAAAAGGGCCGCGCCGAGGTCGCTCTGCGAGAGTGGGAGAAGCTGCCCAGGGGGAGCCAGCGCAGTGAGGAAGCCAGGGATCTCTACCTGCGCAAGCCGCAACTGGAGCAGGCCAGGGCGCAATTGCTCGCGGCCCAGGCGGATCTCAACACCGCCAGGGACAACCTGGATCGCACCGTCATCCGCGCGCCCTACGATGCCCTGATCCGGGAAAAACTCGGCGACCTGGGACAGTTCGTGGGGGCCGGCACCATGCTGGCGAAGATTTTTTCGGTGGAGGCCGCCGAGGTGCGCCTGCCCATTCCACAAAGCCGGCTGGAGTACCTGGAATTACCCGGGGTCGCGGGCTACGAGGAGGGCTCCCTGATCGACCTCTACACTGATGTCGGCGGCGACATCAAGCACTGGAATGCCCGCCTGCACCGCACCGAGGGCGTCTTCGATGAGCGCTCCCGGGTACTGTTCACGGTGGCCCGCATCGACGACCCCTATGCCCTGCGCCATCCCGGCCGGGAACCACTGCGCATCGGTACCTTCGTCAATGCCAATATCGAGGGCCGGGAACTCGCTGACGTCGTGGTGCTGCCGCGCTACGTGTTGCGCGCCGGCGAGTACGTCTGGGTAGTCGACGACAGCATGCGGCTGCGCAACCGCAAGGTGAGCACCCTGCGCACCGGCGGCGACAAGGTTTATATCGACGCGGGCCTGGACGCGGGCGAACTGGTGTCCCTGACCAACCTCAACGCCTCCTTCGCCGGCGCCGAAGTGGAAATAAAGTCGCGGACGCGCAGTGACAAACTGGATCAACCCGGGGCCGCTGCCGCCCCGGACCTGCAGTCCCCTCCCGGGGCCCCGAGGACGGCGGCGACCGCAACGCCGGCCAGCAGCGTGGCGGGGGGCCAGTGAACACCTCACAAAGGCGCGGCATTATCGCCTGGTTCGCCTATAACCCGGTCGCCTCCAACCTGCTGATGATCGTCATCATGGTACTGGGCCTGGGCGCCGCGTTCAGTATCCAGCGCGCCATCCTGCCGGAAGTGGATATAGAGGTGATTTTCATCACCGCACCCTATCCCGGGGCGGCGCCCGAGGAGGTGGAACAGGGGGTCGTGCTCAAGATCGAGGATGCCATCAACGATGTGGACGGCATCAAGCGGGTTGAGTCGGACTCCTTCGAATCCTACGCCCGCATCATGATCGAGCCCATGGAAGGTTACGACCTGGCCAAGCTGATGGACGAGATCCAGAACCGGATCGACGCCATCGCGCATTTCCCGGACGAGGCGGAGGAGCCCATTGTCCGCCAGCCCGAACTGCAGTTCGCCGCCCTGACCGTGCAGATCTCCGGTGACATGGGGGAGCGCGGCCTGAAATCCCTGGCCGAGGAGATCCGCCGCGAGTTGCTGGCCTACCCCGAGGTCTCCTCCGCGGAGATCGTGGGCGCCCGGGACTACGAGATTTCCATAGAGATATCCGAGCAACTGCTGCGCGAATACCACCTGACCCTGGGCGAGGTCGCCAACACTATCGCCGCGTCCTCCCTGGATATCCCGGCGGGCTCGGTGCAGACCCGCAACGGCGACATCATGCTGCGCACCATAGGCCAGGCCTACGTGCAGCGGGACTTCGAAAATATCGTACTCAGGACCTGGCCTGACGGCACCCGCCTGCTGCTGGGGGACATCGCCCATGTGGACGACGGTTTCGTCGATGAGCGGGGCGTCGCCCTGTTCAACGGCGAGTACTCCCTGGGCATCAATGTGTTCGCCATGGGGAAGCAGGACATCATCGACACCGCCCGGATCACCCGCGAATACATAGAGCAGAAGCAGGCACAACTGCCCGAGGGCGTCTCCCTGGAGACCTGGTCCGACATCACCTATTACCTCGAGGGCAGGCTGGGGATGATGGTGAAAAACCTCGCCATGGGCGCGCTGCTGGTGTTCATCGTGCTGGCCCTGTTCCTGGAGATCAAGCTGGCCTTCTGGGTGATGGTGGGCATACCTTTTTGCTTCCTCGGGGCCATGGCGGTGATCAGCACACCGTTCGTGGACGCCAGCCTCAACATGATCAGCATCTTCGGTTTCATACTCGCCCTGGGCATTATCGTGGACGACGCCATCATCATGGGGGAAAGCGCCTACGCCGAGCAGGAACTCCACGGCCACAGTGTCAAGAGCGTGGTCGACGGTGTGTACCGGGTCGCCACCCCCGCCACCTTCGGCGTGCTGACCACCATCGCCGCCTTCGCGCCCACCCTGTTCGTGGACGGCGTCTTCGGTGCGTTCCCCGAGGCCTGCGGCATCGTGGTGGTGCTGTGCCTGGCGTTCTCCCTGGTGGAATCCAAGTGGATCCTGCCGGCCCACCTGGCGCACAGCAAACCGGTGCGCAGCGAGCTGCTCAAATCGGTCAACCGGCTGCAGGAGCACACCAATCTGCGGCTGCGGCGTTTCATAGACGAGCGCTACGATCCGTTCATGCGCCTGTGCGTGGCCAACCGCTACATCACCCTGGCATTCTTCCTGGCCCTGCTGATTCTCTGCGGCGGGCTGCTGGCCTCCGGCGTGGTGCGCCTGATCCTGTCCCCCCACCAGCCCGGCGAGTTCATCAGTGCGGAATTGCAGATGGCCAACGGCACCCCGGAGGAGCTCACCCTGCAGGCCATCGGTCGCATCAGCGCGGCGCTGGATGAGGTGCGCGACGACTACCAGCGGGAGACCGGCAGCGACGTCCCCCTGGTAGCCCACGTGGCCGCCTACGCCTTCGAGCGCATCAATGGCCGCGTCGAGGTGGAACTGGCCAAGGAAGACCAGCGCGATGTTTCCACCGTCGAGATCGAACAGCGCTGGCGCGACGCGATCGGCAGCATCCATGGCGCCGAGATACTCGCCATCAGCAGCGAGGACGGACCGGGCTTCGGGCCCGCCATTGCCTTCGACCTGATGCACCAGGATTTCGACACCCTGCGGGCCGCCTCGGAGGAACTGGAAGCGGCGCTGCGCCACTACGCCGGGCTGTACGACATACGCAACGGCGCCAGCGACACCGCCGATGAGTTCCACCTGGAGCTTCTGCCCGAGGCGGAATCCCTGGGCCTGACCCGCTTTGACCTGGGCAACCAGGTGCGCCACGCGTTTTACGGCGCCGAAGCCCAGCGGGTACAGCGCGGCATCGACGAGGTCAGGGTCATGGTGCGTTATCCCAGGGCCGACCGGGAGATGACCAGCAGCCTCAACAATATGTATATCCGCACGCCCGCCGGGGACGAGGTACCGTTCGACACGGTCGCCAGGCTGGATATTTCCCAGGGGCTGTTGAAGGCCACCCATATCAACTTCCAGCGCGCCTCCGAGGTGACCGCCGAGGCCAACAAGGAGCTGGTACAGCCGTCCAGGGTGATTGCCGATATCCGCGAGCGGGTGCTGCCGGAACTGCTGCAGAAATACCCGGGACTGCGCTACGAGTTATCCGGCATGGCCGACGAGGAGCGCAAGCTGGGCGTCAGCCTGCTGGTGGGTTTCGCCCTGTCGATCTTCGGCATCTACGCCCTGCTGGCGATCCCCACCAAATCCTATTTGCAGCCGCTGATCATCATGGGGGTGATTCCCTTTGGCATCATCGGCGCCATCGTCGGCCACTGGCTCACGGGTTATGACTTCAGCATGATGTCCATGATCGGGGTTATCGCCCTCAGCGGGGTGGTGGTCAACGACAGCCTGTTACTGGTCGATCACGCCAACCAGGCGGTCGCCCGGGGGGCGGATCGTTACGCCGCCGTGGTGGACGGTACCCGCCGGCGCTTCCGGGCCATCATGCTGACCTCGGTCACCACCTTCATGGGACTGGCGCCGATGCTGCTGGAGCGCTCCACCCAGGCCCAGGTAATGGTGCCCATGGCCATCTCCCTGGCTTTCGGCATCGTGTTCGCAACAGTCATCACCCTGCTGCTGGTTCCCTGCCTGTACATGATGCTCGAGGACCTGCGGCGCTGGTGGCATGGCGAACCGCAACCAGGCCCCGCCAGGCCGGACCGCGGCGGCGCACTGGTCAGCGAATAAGCCCACACTCCAGGCAGCGCACGTACAGATGCCGCGGGTCCCGCAAGCTGGCCAGTTCGGAGAAGGCATCGGCTACCGGCGCCAGCCAGTTGGCCAGGGCGCCGTGCAGGCCGGTACCCTGCCCCAGTCCCAGCGCCCCGGTGCGCTCCGCGAGCTGCTGCAGGAACAGTTCCCTGGGGGAGAGGGGCTCCGCGACATACTCGACTTCATAGCTTTCCAGGTCCGCCCGCGCGGCGGCGGCCGCTATCGCATCCCGCAGGCTCCCCAGGCCGTCGATCAGCCCCTTGTCCAGGGCGTCGGGAGCGCTCCAGATGCGCCCCTGGGCCAGGCCGTCGACCTGCTCCGGAGTCATATCGCGCCCCTCGGCCACCAACTCTATAAACTGCCGGTAGCTGAAGGCCACCCCGCTGGCCAGGGCCTCCGCTACCTGCGGATTGAGGGGCCGGTCCAGCCGCAGTGAGCCGGCCAACTCCGTGGTGCCCACGCCGTCGGTGTAAATCCCCATGCGCTCCAGCAGGTTCTCGAAGGTCGGAATGGCGGCAAACACGCCTATGCTGCCGGTGATGGTGGCCGGGGTCGCCCAGATCTCGTCGGCCTGGGCGGCGATATAGTAGCCCCCGGAGGCCGCTATCGCGCCCATGGAGACCACCACCGGTATACCCTTGGCCCGGGTGGCCAGCAGCTGCTGGCGTATCACCTCGGAGGCAAACACGCTGCCGCCGCCGGTGTTGACCCGCAGCACGATGGCGGCGACGCCCTCGGATTCCGCCGTGTCCCGCAGCAGGCGGGCGAGCGACTCCCCACCGATAGTGCCCGGGGGCTGGTCCCCGGGAACGATATCGCCCTCGGCGGTGATCACCGCCACCCGCTCGCCCGCTACCGGGAGCAGCGGGTGGGGGCGCTTGCGCTTGACGTAGGATTCAAAGGCAAAGGCCTCGTACAGGCCCTCCTCATTGCTGGCGCCCACCGTCTCGACGAGGAAGTCATTGGCCTCATCGCGGTTCAGCAACTCGTCAACCAGCCCCGCCTCCAGGGCCAGGGCGGCGGTATCGCCGCCCGCGGCAGCCAGCCCGCCGACGTAGTTGTTGACGTAGTCATTGATACTGCCGGGCACCAGGTCGCGCTGGGCCTCCACGGCCGCGGCGTACTGGCCCCACAGCACCTGCAGCCAGCGTTCGGTGATCTCCTTCTCCGCCGGCGACATATCGTCCCGCAAAAAAGCTTCCGCAATGGACTTGAAATCCCCCGCCTTGAAAACGTGCACGTTGACCGACAGTTTTTCCAGCGCGTCGCGGAAATAATTGCGGTAACTGCTGAAGCCCTCCAGGGCCACGCCGCCATAGGGGTGCACGATCACGGTGTCGGCGTAACTGGCCAGCAGGTACTGGCCCTGGGTATAGAAATCCCCCACCGCCACCACCGGCTTGCCGCTGGCCTTGAATTCCTCCAGCGCCACGGCGATTTCCTGGACCCTGCTGAGTCCCACGTACAGCAGTTGGTCCAGCTCCATGACCAGCGCGCTCACCGCGGGATCGTCCCTGGCGTAGTCAATGGCATCGATCACGTCCCGCAACAGCACCTCGTGCTCTGCCGGCGTCGGCTCGACCAGCAGGGCGGCCAGGGGATCCACCTGGCTGCGCTGGTCTACCACCGTGCCCATCGGGTTCAGCAACAGCGCGGCCTTCTCCGGTGGCGGCTCCTCGCCGCCGCCCATGTAGACGAAGTAGATCAGCACCAGCAACAGCAGGAACAGGATGTTGGACAGCGCCAGTCGCACCCGGGTGATGCCGTTCCAGATGGCGGACAGTATGCGCCGCAGGCGCGAGGGTTTACTCATGATTCATTCTCCTGGGCCGTTGGAGTCGGGTCGACGGCCCGAAGTTCCCGGGCCCGCCAGCGCACATACAGCATGGCGGCGATGAACAGTGTCACAACCGCGACAGAGCCGGTGATGGCCAGGGCGTTGCCCGGCAGCGCGAACAGGCGCTCCACCAGGGCGATAAAGTAGAGCAGGCAGACAAAACACAGCCAGATATAACTGCGCAGGCGGTCGCGCACCATGCCCGGCAGGAACAGCAGCAGCGGCAGCAGCTTGCCCAGCCACAATATCCAGGGAAGCTGGTAAAGCCATGCATCGGCCACCTGCTGGGCCAGCAGCAGGCCCCAGGCCAGCCAGGTGACCCACCAGGCGGCCGCGCAGGCACCGCTGCGGCCGGCGGCGCCGCTCATCGATTGTAACCGCGCGCCAGGCGCCCAACCCGTGCGCCCAGGGCCCGGCACAGGGCGGCCTCGCCCTCGTCCACTTGCCGGCCGTTGTCCGCGCCCGCCCAGTGCGAAGCGCCGTAAGGTGTGCCACCGGAGGTGGTGCTCAGCAGACCGGCCTCGCTGTAGGGGAGACCGGCAATGACCATACCGTGGTGCAACAACGGCAGCATCATGCTCAACAGGGTGGTTTCCTGCCCGCCGTGCAGGCTGGAGGTGGAGGTGAACACCGCGGCGGGCTTGTCGATCATGGCGCCGCTGAGCCACAAAGAGGACGTCTGGTCGAGAAAATACTTAAGCGGCGCCGCCATATTGCCGAACCGGGTGGGGCTGCCCATTACCAGTCCGGCGCAGTCGCGCAGGTCATCGAGCTCGCAGTACAGGGGACCGTCGGCGGGGATCTCGTCCGCGAGTTTCTCGCAGTCGGCCGACACCGGCGGTACAGTGCGCAGCCTCGCCGCCATGCCGGCGCCGCTCTCCACGCCCCGGGCGACCTGCGAGGCCATATTGGCGGTGGCGCCATGCCGCGAGTAGTACAGTACCAGGACGAAGTTCTCGGCCATCAGTTGATCAACTCCAGTACGTTTTCCGGCGGACGACCCAAAACCGCGCGCTTGCCTTTGACCACGATGGGGCGTTCGATCAGTTTCGGGTGGCGCGCCATGGCGGCGATGATGTCCTGCTCACTGGAATCGCGGCCGAGACCGCTCTCCCTGAATTCGGCCTCGCCCCGGCGCAGCAGGTCGGCGGCGCCGATGCCCAGCTTCTTCAGCAGGTCCCTGATTTGTGCCTCATCCGGGGGAGTCTCCAGGTACGGCACCACACGCGGGGTGATGCCGTGCTCCTCCAGCAAGGCCAGGGTACTGCGCGACTTGGAGCAGCGCGGGTTGTGGTAGATGGTGTAGTCGCTCATGGTGTAATACCTGTGCTGTTGCAAACAAGCGCACGAGTATACCAAAGGCGCCGTTCCCGCCTAGGCCGACGGCTGAGACAGGGCCCCGATGCGCAGCCGCGCCGGTTCATGCCATAATGCGGCGCATGACTTTCGACTCCATCAGCTTCCCGGAACTGTGGCGGCGCCTGCAGTACCTGTTCTCGCGGTTCCTCGCCGACCGCTGCTCGGAAAACGCGGCCGCCCTGACCTATATGAGCCTGTTCGCGCTGGTGCCGTTGTTGACCGTACTCTATACCATGGCGTCGGCGGTACCGGCATTCCAGGGCCTGGAAACCAAGATGCAGGCCTTCATGTTCGAGAACCTGATGCCGGACACCAGTTCGGAAATTACCGGCTACCTCGAGGAGTTTTCCCAGCAGGCCAAGAACCTCACCGGCCCCGGCATCGTGTTCCTGGTGGTGACCGCGGTGTTGATGCTGCGCAACATAGAAAAGGCGCTCAACCAGATATGGCGCGCCAGCGAAAACCGCAGCCCGGTGTCGAGCTTCATGCTGTACTGGGCGGTGCTGAGCCTGGCACCGGTGACCATAGGACTCGCCCTGGCCCTCAGCACCTACCTGTCATCCTTTGCCCATGTGCTGCAGGGTTACGATGTCATCGGCATCCAGGCGTTCGTGTTGTCGCTGGCGCCGCTGCTGCTGACCACGGCGGGTTTCACCCTGGTTTACCTGGCGGTGCCCAACTGTCGCGTGCCCTTCAGGCACACCCTGATAGGCGGTTTCGTGGCGGCCTGCGCTTTTCACCTGGCCCGCTGGGGCTTCACCAAGGCGGTGGTGGGCTCCAATTACAGTATCATCTACGGCGCTTTCGCCGCCGTGCCCCTGTTCCTGCTGTGGATCTACCTGTCCTGGAACATCGTGTTGATGGGCGGCATCCTGGTGCACAGCCTGTCCGCCTACCAGAGCGAGGAACAGGCCAATCGCCCCCTGGTGCTGAAGGCCCTGGACGTGCTCTACCTGTTCTGGCAAAAACAGCAGAGCGGCCAGCCGGTCGCCGAGCTAGAACTGCTGAACCGGCGCCACGCAGTCACCCGCGGCCTGGACAGCGAGAGCTGGCGGGAACTGCGGGACCTGTTCATGCGGAAAAAACTGATAGCGGAGAATGACAAGGGACAGTACCTGCTCAGCCGCGACCTGCATACCATCACCTTCTGGCAGCTCAAGGAATGGGTGAACAGGGAACACGAACTGGACGCCGAGGAAGCACCGGGGAACATGCCCTGGCAGCAGCGGGCCTACCGCCTGCTGCAGGAGCAGCGCAGAGACCAGCGCGCCGGCCTGGATACCGACCTGGTGAGCCTGTTTTCCCAATGAGAGCGTCGCTGCCAATCGTTCTGGCCCTGCTGCTGGCCGCCTGCTCCCCGGCCGGGAAACCCCGGGGCGACGGTCTGCAACTGGACGAACTGCGCGGCCAGTGGGTGCTGATCAACTACTGGGCCACCTGGTGCAAGCCCTGCATACAGGAAATTCCCGAACTCAACGCCCTGGCGCAGCAGTACCCGGGGGTGACCGTGCTGGGCGTCAACTTCGACGGCACTGGCGGCGAGGAACTGGCGCGGCAGGTGAGCGAGTTGGGTATCGAGTTCCCCATCCTGGAACAGGACCCGGCTACCGCCCTGGGGACCAACCGCCCGTCGGTGTTGCCCACCACCCTGGTGCTGGGTCCGGACGGGGACCTGCGCGCCACCCTTATCGGCCCCCAGACCCTAGAATCGCTGGCGCTGGCGAGCGGGCAAAAAAAAAACCGGCCCAGGGGGCCGGCGACTTAGGAGTTACTCACGAAAACTAGCATTGGGACCTGGATGGTGTGCCGCGGCCGGTTACCAAGTGCAACAGCCGACCGGGCGATACCGTCACTGGCATTGAGACCGACCCAGCGGCAGGAAAGTTCCCGCCGTGGGAAAAAAGTTGCCGCCCGGGTGGCCCGGGGACAATGGACAATAACTGCGCGGCGAACTAGTCTTTTGCTGCCATATTCCGGCCTTTTGCCGGCAGCGTAACGGAGGAGACATCATGGGCAAGATCTTCAAGGACAATGCGGAGGCCATTGGCGGCACCCCCCTGGTTAAAATCAACCACATCAGCGACGGCAATATCTACGCCAAGCTGGAGAACCGCAATCCCGCCATGTCTGTGAAGTGCCGCATCGGCAGCAGTATGGTGCTGGCGGCGGAAAAAGACGGCAGCCTGAAGCCCGGCATGACCATCGTGGAGCCCACCAGTGGCAACACCGGCATCGCCCTGGCCTTCGTCGCCGCGGCACGCGGCTATGGCTGCATACTCACCATGCCCAACACCATGAGCCTGGAGCGCCGCATGCTGATGAAGGCCCTGGGCGCCCAGATCATTCTCACCGATGGTGCCAAGGGCATCCCCGCGGCCATCCAGAAAGCCGAGGACATCATCGCCTCCGACCCCGACAAATACTGGGGTCCCCACCAGTTCGAGAACCCGGCCAATCCCGCCATCCACGAGACCACCACGGGCCCGGAGATCTGGGACGACACCGGGGGCGATATCGACATCCTGGTGTGCGGCGTCGGCACCGGCGGCACCCTCACCGGTATATCCCGCTATATCAAGAATACCTGCGGCAAGGCCATCACCACCGTGGCGGTGGAGCCGGATTCCACCACCATGATCACCGCCGCCAAGGCGGGCACGGAACCCAGCCACGCGCCCCACAAGATACAGGGTATAGGCGCCGGCTTCGTGCCCGCCAACCTGGACCTGGACATGGTGGACCAGGTTGAGCAGGTCTCCAGCGAAGAGGCCATGGAGTGGGCCCACAAGCTGATGCAGGAAGAGGGCATCCTGGCCGGGGTCTCCTGCGGCGCCGCCATGGCGGTGGCCCACAGGGTGTCCCGCCAGGAAATCAACCGCGGCAAGAAGATCGTGGTCATCCTGCCCGACTCGGGGGAGCGCTACCTGTCGTCGCCGCTGTTCGCCGGGCGGTTCTCCGACAACGAGACCGTGCAGGCCACGGTCAGCTAGGGCCTGTTCACACTAACGGGGGTGGCCCTGGGCCTCAGGAGCGCTCCCGCAACAGCGTGAGTCGCTGCTTGACCTGGGGCCAGTCGCTGTCGATCACGCTGAAATAGACCGAGTCCCGGGGGTAGTCCCCCTGCACGATCATATGCTTGCGCAAAACCCCCTCGCGGGTCGCTCCTATGCGTTCCAGCGCCCGCTGGGAGCGCAGGTTGCGGGCGTCGGTCTTGAACTCCACCCGCAGGCAACCCAGGCGCTCCAGGGCATGGGACAGCAGCAACAGTTTTACCTCCGTGTTGACGCCGGTGCGCTGCCACTCCTGGCCCAGCCAGGTCCAGCCGATCTCCAGCGAGCGGTGCGCCGGCCGGATAGTCAGGTAGCGGGTGCTGCCCACCACCTTGTTCTTGCCCTGCTCGACAATGACAAAGGGTAACTGGTCGGGCGCCGCCAGCGCCTCCTCCACCCACTGGCGGGTGTCGGACAGGTCGACGAAACATGACCTGGGCAGGTACTGCCAGTCAGCGGCGTTGCGGCCGCGATTGTACAGGCCGTGGGCATGCTCCAGGGACATGGGCTCCAGGCGCACCTGCTCGCCGCTCAACACCACCGGGCTCACGCGCAAGGTCACGCTCACGGCTGGATGATGGTGGAGCCGGTGGTGTTGCGACTCTCCAGGTCGCGGTGCGCCTGCTGGATGTCCGCCAGCGGGTAGCGCTGGCCGATCTCAACCCGCACCGCCCCGGACAGCACGCGCTCGAACAGGTCCGCTGCCGAGCGCCGCAGCGCCTCGGTACTGGCGGTGTAGGTAAACAGGGTCGGGCGGGTCACGTACAGGGACCCGCGGACCGACAACTGCTGCAGGTCCAGGGGCTCGGGCAGCCCCGAGGCGTTGCCAAAACTCACCATCAGCCCCAGGGGGCGCAGGCAGTCCAGGGAGATCTCGAAGGTATCCCGGCCCACACCGTCGTACACCACCGGCAGTTTCTCCCCGCCGGTAATTTCCAGCACCCGCTCCACCACGTTTTCGCGACGGTAGTTGATCACATGCCGATAGCCGTGGGCGCGGGCCAGTTCCGCCTTGGCATCGGACCCCACGGTGCCGATGACGGTGGCGCCCAGGCTGCTGGCCCACTGGCCGAATACCAGCCCCACGCCGCCGGCCGCGGCGTGAAACAGGCAGGTTTCCCCCGCCTTCAGGGCGTAGGTGCGCTGCAACAGGTATTCGGTGGTCTGGCCCTTGAGCATGATGGCCGCGGCCTGCTCGAAATCGATGCCCTCGGGGATGGTTACCAGGCGGGCGGCGGGCAGGTTGAGCGCCTCCGCGTAGGCCCCGAAACCCGCGCTGCAATAGGCCACCCTGTCACCCACCACCAGGTCGACACCCTCGCCCACCGCCTCCACCACGCCCGCTCCCTCCAGGCCTATACCGGTAGGCAGGGGAATGGGATAGGCGCCGCTGCGGTGGTAGGTGTCGATATAGTTCAGGCCGATGGCGCGATTGGCCACCGTGACCATGCCGGGTTCCGGCGCCGGCACGGCAATTTCTTCCATGACCATTACCTCGGGTCCGCCGGTCTCGTGTATCCTGATTGCTCGCGCCATACTACTGCTCTCCGTGTAAAGTTCCGGAATCATAGCAGATGAGGGGCGCAGTAGAGGCCTGCTGCGCCAACGGGCATTCCGCCGGCGCCACGGCCACCAACGACAAGGAACCCCCAGCGTGCTCGAACATCTGGAACTGGACAGGCGCCTGCGGCTGGCGCTGGACGCCCTGGCGTTCAGTGAACCCACCGAGGTGCAGCAGCGGGTCATTCCTCACGCCCTGGAGGGGCGGGACCTGCTCGTCAGCGCCGAGACCGGCAGCGGCAAAACCCTGGCCTACCTGCTGCCCATGGTGCAGCGGCTGCTCACCGGGCAGCCCGCCGCCGCGGATGGCCCCGGCGCCCTGGTGCTGGTACCCACCCGGGAACTGGCGCGCCAGGTACTGAAGCAGTGCCGCGCGCTGCTGACCAGGACACCGCTGCAGGCCTGTGCCATCACCGGCGGCGCCGATTTCCGCTACCAGCAGTCCCTGTTTCGCAAGAACCCCGAGATCGTGGTCGCCACCCCCGGTCGCCTGCTGGAGCACTGTGAACGCAACAGCGTCGACCTGGGGGCCCTGCGGGAACTGGTGCTGGACGAGGCGGACCGCATGCTGGATATGGGCTTTCGCGAGGACGTGATGAAGATCGCCGCCGCCTGCGCCCCCGGGCGGCAGGTGGTCATGGTCTCCGCGACCCTCCAGCAACGCGACCTGGGAGCAGTCAGCCGGGCACTGTTGCAGTCGCCGCAAACCATTGCCGTGGGCAGCAGCCGCGAGCCCCACAGCAGCATCACCCACCAGGTGGTGCTGGCTGACTCCCAGGAGCACAAGGACAAACTGCTGTTGGCGCTGCTCTCCCGGGAGGACCTGGGCCGCAGCCTGGTGTTCGGCAACAAGCGCAGCACCGCGATACGCCTGGCGGGCCTGCTCAAGTACCATAAACTGCGCTGCGCCTGCCTGCACGGCGAAATGAGCACCGAGGAACGGCGCCAGGTGGTCACCCGGTTCAGGGAGGGCAAGATCAGCGTGCTCTGCGCCAGCGATGTGGCGGCCCGCGGCCTGGACATCCCGGATATCGACCTGGTCATCAACTACGACCTGCCCCACAGCGGCGACGACTACCTGCATCGCAGCGGGCGCACCGGGCGGGCGGGGGCCGGCGGCACCGCCCTGTCCCTGGTCGGCGCCGGCGACTGGAACCTGATGATCAGCATCCAGCGCTACCTCAAGCTGGACTTCCAGCGCCGCGCCCTGCCCGGGCTGAAGGCCCGCTTCAACGGCCCCAAAAAGCTGAAAGCGTCCGGCAAGGCCGCGGGCAGCAAAAAGAAAAAAACGGCGCAGGCCGCCGCTGCCAAAAGCAAGAGCCGCCAGCGCAACCAGAAAAATCGCGGCAAGCCCGCCGCCAGGGCTAAAGGACCCACGGTCCAGAACGACGGTTTCGCCCCGCTGATGAAGAAGAAACCCGAGGCCTGATGCGCACCTTCTTTGCCCTGGAGTTGCCCGCCGGGCTGATCCTGCAACTGGCGGACTGGCGCGACCGCCAGCTCGCCGGCTGCGGCAGGGCGGTACCCCCGGCGAATTTCCATATCACCCTGGCCTTCACCGGCAGCCTGTCCAGCGGCGCGCTGGAGCGCCTGCAGCTGGCGGTTGACAGCTGGCTGGCCGGGGACCCTCCCCGCGGTGATGAACTGCTGCTGGATCGCATCGGCTACTGGCCACGCCCGGGGATCTACTGGCTGGGTCCCGGCACCTGGCCGGACAGCCTGGCACGGCTGGCGGGCAAACTGCGCCAGCTGGGCAGTGCCGCGGGGGCACCCCGGGATCGCAACCCCTTCGCGCCCCATGTCACTCTCTTTCGCAACTGTGAGGGGGCGCCACCGGCGCCGGCCCGGCTGCCCGTGTTCAGCTTCCACTACAGCCATTTCACCCTGTTCGAATCCCGCCAGGGCAAATCCGGGGTGACCTACCACCCCCTGCGGCAGTGGGAGCTGGCGCCGGCTGGAGGCTGAGGCCGGCGCTGTCTGGACGCCGCCGCTTCGGGTAGAATAGCCGCCCTCTGCAACTGCCGGGACAGCATATCCATGAACAATCCCCTTCTGGAGCGGCATGAACTGCCACCTTTCAGCCGTATCGAACCCAGCCAGGTCGAACCCGCGATCAGGCACTTGATCGAGCGCAACAAACAGGCGATCGAGGAACTGCTGGACGCCAATGAGCAGTACAGCTGGGATAACCTGTGGCAGCCTATCGAGCAGCTGGAAGACGAGTTGTCCCAGGCCTGGTCGCCGGTTTCCCACCTCAACGGCGTGTGCAACAACGAGGCACTGCGCGAGGCGTACAACACCTGCCTGCCGCTACTGTCCGAATACGGCACCTGGATGGGACAGCACGAGCGCCTGTACCGAGCCTACCTGCAGATCACCGGGAATCCGGGCTTCGCGGCCCTGGACACCGCCCAGCGCAAGGCCATAGAGAACGTGCTGAGGGATTTTCGCCTGGCCGGCGTGGCCCTGCCGCCCGGGCAGAAGACCCGGTATGCCGAGCTGCGCAAACGCCTGAGCGAACTGGGCAGCAGCTTCAGCGACAACGTGCTGGACGCCACCAATGCCTGGTCCAGGCAGGTTACCGAGGAACAGCTCGCGGGGCTGCCGGCCACGGCCCTGGCCGGCGCCAGGCAGGCTGCGCAACAGGCCGGCCTGGAAGGCTGCCTCATAAACCTGGAGTTTCCCTCCTACTACCCGGTGCTGACCTACTGCGACGACGCCGTCCTGCGGGAGGAAGTCTATCGCGCCAATGCTACCCGGGCCTCCGATGAGGGTCCCCACGCCGGGCAGTGGGACAACAGCGCCATCATCGAGGAGACCCTCGCCCTGCGCCAGGAACTCGCGCAGCTGCTGGGTTTTGCCAATTACGCCGAACTCTCACTGGCCACCAAGATGGCCGATACACCCTCCCAGGTCAGGGATTTTCTCGAACAGCTGGCGCGGCAGTCCCGCTCCCAGGCCGAGGAGGAGTGGCATACGCTGCAGGAATTTGCCCGCAGCGAATTCGGCGCTACCGCCGTCAACGCCTGGGATGTGAGTTACTACAGCGAGAAGCTGCGCCAGCAGCGCTACCAGGTCTCCCAGGAAGAGCTGCGCCCCTACCTGCCCGTAGACCGCGTCCTGCCGGGGCTGTTCAAGGTCGTGGAACGCCTCTACGGGATCGCGGTCAGGGAGGTCAGCGACTTCGACAGCTACCACCCGGATGCGCGCCTGTTCGAGCTGCTACAGGACGACACGGTCATCGCGCGCTTCTACCTGGACCTGTATGCACGACCCCACAAGCGCGGGGGTGCCTGGATGGACAACTGCCGGGTGCGGCGCAGCGTGGAGGGTACCCTGCAGATACCGGTTGCCTACCTGGTCTGCAACTTCACCCCGCCGGTGGGCGCCGCCCCGGCCCTGCTCAACCACGCCGAACTCACCACCCTGTTCCACGAGTTCGGCCACGGCCTGCACCATATGCTCACCCGCCAGACGGTGGCCGCCGTCTCCGGTATCAACGGGGTGGCCTGGGACGCGGTGGAGCTGCCCAGCCAGTTCCTGGAGAACTGGTGCTGGCAACGGGAGGCCCTGGAGCTGATTTCCGGGCATTACGAGACCGGCGAGCCGCTACCGGGGCAACTGCTGGACAAGCTGCTGGCTGCGCGCAGTTACCAGGCGGCCATGATGCTGGCCCGCCAGGTGGAGTTCGCCCTCTTCGACCTGCGCCTGCACGGCGAGTGGAACCCCGCGAACGGCGCTTCGGTGCAGGACCTGCTCGACGAGGTGCGCGCCGCGGTGGCAGTGGTGCCGACACCCGCCTACAACCGCTTCCAGAACAGCTTTTCCCACATTTTCGCCGGTGGTTACGCCGCCGGTTACTACAGCTACAAGTGGGCGGAAGTGCTGTCCGCTGACGCGTTTTCACGCTTCGAGGAGGAGGGCATCTTCAATCGCGACACCGGCGAGAGCTTCCGGCAGCACATCCTGCACGCCGGGGGCTCGCGCGACGCCATGGAACTGTTCATCGCCTTCCGGGGTCGCGAGCCCAGCCTGGAGCCGCTGCTGCGCCACAGCGGTATCACCACTCCGGCCGCGGCCTAGGGCTGCTGGCGGCGGTCCGCCACCCAACTGGCACAACCCTTCTGGCCCGGCCCCGAGGCCACGCAGAGCTCGATTTCCCGCAGGTCATCGTCGCCCGACAGTTGCAGCAGGCGCTGCAGCAGGTAGCGGGAGAATTCTTCCACCGTGGCGTTGCGTATTGGCAGGACGATGGTATCGGAGCGCAGAAAAAGCATCTGCTGATCGGCAAAACGCACCCGGTAGCAATCGCCCTCCTCCTCTACCTGCTGGTAGGGGGAGTCGCCGGCCAGCAGCATATACTCGTCCAGTTCGGCACACAGCGTGGCCAGGCGCGACTTGTAGACGTTGTAGTCGGCGGCGAAGCCGTTGTGCCCCATGGGCGCGACAATGCGGGCGGACACTGAATAGTTGTGGCCGTGCAGGCGCTCGCGCTCCACGGCTGAAAATATAGTGTAGTGCGCCGCGGAGAACTTGTGTCGCTCCTTGTTGATGTACAGCGTGGTGAGTTGTTCCATCGAAGTGCCCGAGTCAGTCGATACGGGCGCCATTGTTACGCCTGGCCGGCGCCGGCGCAACTCGGCACCGGCAACGGGGTGCAGCCAGAACTGCCGACAGCCGCGGCCGGGGTGGGTTATCATTGGCCGCTCCGGGACAATTACAGGCACTCGTTATGAACATCGCAATCATCACCGGCGCCAGCGTCGGCATCGGCAGGGCCACCGCGGAAGCCTTCATGGCGGACGGGTACCAGGTCCATAACCTGTCGCGACGCCCCTGCCCTGCGCCGGGGGTACACAACCTGTGCTGCGACCTGTCCTCCACAGCCTCCATCGACCTGGCCTGCAAAAGCCTGGAGGCTGCAATCGTCGGCGCCCGGTCCGTGGCGCTGGTGCACAATGCCAGCCAGATGCTCAAGGACAGCGCCGCCAGCTGCGACAGCGACGCCCTGCGCCGGGTGCTGGAAACCAACGTGGTCGCCATCAACACCCTCAACCAGAAGTTGCTGCCGCACCTGCCCCGCTCCTCCAGCGTGATCTACGTGGGGTCTACCCTGTCGGAGAAGGCGGTACCGGGCTCGTTCAGCTACGTGGTCAGCAAGCACGCCCAGCTGGGGATGATGCGCGCCACCTGCCAGGACCTGATGGGCAGCGGCCTGCACACCACCCTGGTGTGTCCCGGTTTCACCGATACCGAGATGCTGCGCACCCACCTGGGCGATGACCCGGGCGTGGAACGCCTGTTTGCGGAGATGAACAGTTTCGGCCGCCTGATCGATCCCACTGAGATCGCCGAGTTGATCCGCTGGGCACACCACAACCCGGTGATCAACGGCTCAGTGCTGCACGCCAACCTGGGCCAGAAGGAGAGCTAGCCTTGACCGCCGCCGCGCTGAGGGAGCGCAGGGAGCGCACCTTCCTGGTGCTGGCGGGTTTTTTCCTGTGCTCCATGACCCTGCTGAACGTGATCGGCATCACCCGTTTCGTCCAGTTGGGTCCCATGGCGCTGGCCGTGGGGGTACTGCCCTATCCCCTCACTTTCCTGTGCACCGACCTGATCTGCGAACTCTACGGCAAGGCGCGCGCCAACTTCCTGGTCAGTGTCGGCCTGGTGCTCAATTTCTTTATCCTGTTCGTGCTGCTGCTGGGCAATTCCATCCCCGCGGTACCGGCGGAACAGATGCCCCCCTGGCAAATCCTGCAACTGGCCGCGCCGGTGGCGCTACCCAACGGTGAGATAGTGGAGCAGAGTGTCGGCCTGTACCAGCTGATCTACGCCACCACCTCAGGAGCGGTGTTCGCCTCCATGCTGGCCTATGTCGCGGCCCAGTACTGCGATGTCCAGTTGTTTCACTTCTGGAAGCGCGTCACCCGCGGCAAGCACCTGTGGATACGCAATAATTTCAGCACCCTGATGAGCCAGATGGTGGATTCGGTCATGGTTATCTCGGTGACCTTCGGCGCCGCCTTCCTGCGCGGGGACATCGCCTTCCAGGCCCTGCTGGTGCTGGTGGGCAGCAACTACCTGTTCAAGGCCACGGTGGCGATCCTGGACACGGGCCCCCTGTACCTGGCGGTATACTACCTGCGTCGCTACCTGCAACTGCCGGGCACTGAAACCGTGGTCTCCATGGAGCAGGCGAGCTCCCCGCCGTAACCGGAACGAAGGATGATACAGAGCAAGCTGCCCCGGGTGGGCACCACCATTTTCACCCGCATGTCCACGCTGGCCGCCGCCCACGGGGCCATCAACCTGTCCCAGGGCTTCCCCGATTTCGATGCGCCCGAGGCACTGCGCGAGGCCATGGCCCGCCATGTCATGGACGGGCATAACCAGTATGCCCCCATGCCGGGGGTGATGCGGCTGCGGGAGCAGCTCGCCGCCCAGTTACAGCGCTACCGGGGGGTCAGCTGCGACCCCGACACGGAGATTACCGTGGTACCGGGGGCCACGGAGGGCATTTTCTGCGCGGTGATGGCCTGCGTGAGGCCGGGCGACGAGGTTATCCTGCTGGACCCCTGCTACGACAGCTACCAGCCCAGCGTGGAGCTGGCCGGCGGGCGCGCCGTGCACGTACCGCTGCAGGGGCCGGGCTTTGCCCTGGACAGGGAGCGCCTGCAAGCCGCTGTCTCCGGGCGCACCCGCCTGTTGATGATCAACTCACCCCACAATCCCAGCGGCGGCGTCCTGTCACGGGAGGATATGCTGTACCTGGAGGCCCTGGTGGAGCGCCACAACCTGCTGGTCATCAGTGATGAAGTCTATGAGCACCTGGTGTTCGACGGCCGCGCGCACCACAGCGCCCTGCAGTTTCCCGCCCTGCGCCAGCGCAGTTTCGCCCTGTTCTCCTTCGGCAAGACGTTCAGCGTCACCGGCTGGAAAACCGGTTACTGCATCGCGCCACCGGCGCTCACCACCGAACTGCGCAAGGTGCACCAGTTCGTGTCCTTCGTGGCGGTCACGCCGGTGCAGCTGGCGGTGGCGGATTTCCTGGCCGAGCACCCGGATTACCCCGCCACCCTGGCCGCTTTCTACCAGCGCAAGCGGGACCTGTTCTGCGCCGCCCTGGGCCAGTCCCGGTTCAGTTTCACCCCCAGTGCCGGCACCTACTTCCAGCTGCTGGACTACAGTGAGATCAGCCGGGAGGTCGACACCGCGCTATGCGAGCAGTGGACTAGCGAGCGGGGCGTCGCCGCCATACCCATCTCGGTCTTCTACGAGCAGCCACCCCCCCGGCAGCTGCTGCGTTTTTGTTTTGCCAAGAATGATGCGGTGCTCGAGTCGGCCGCGGAGGTACTATGCAGGATTTGAGTGTTACCCTGATGCAACGGGAGCTGGCCTGGGAGCAGCCGGCGGACAACCGCCGACAGATCGAGGCAGCCATCGCCGGCCTGGACCAGGCCGGCGACCTGATCCTGCTCCCCGAGATGTTTACCACGGGCTTTTCCATGAACGCCCTGGCCAACGCCGAGCCGCCCGGTGGCGACACCGAACAGTGGCTGGGCCGGTTGGCCCGGCGCCACGACTGCGCCCTGTCGGGCAGCATCGCGGTCAGGGACGGCGAGGGTGTCTACAACCGCATGCTGTTCGCCACGCCCCGGGGCGTACGGTACTACGACAAGCGCCACCTGTTCCGCATGGCCGGCGAACACAAGCGCTACCGGGCCGGGCGGGAGAGGGTCATCGTCAGCTGGCGCGGCTGGCGCATCCTCCTGCAGGTCTGCTACGACCTGCGCTTCCCCGTGTTCAGCCGCAACCGCAATGATTACGACCTCGCCCTGTACGTGGCCAACTGGCCGGCGCCACGGCGCCAGCACTGGCGCCAGCTGCTGGTGGCCAGGGCCATCGAAAACCTGGCCTGCGTGGTGGGGGTCAACCGTATCGGCAGCGACGCCAACGGCCTGGAGTACAGCGGGGACAGCCTGGCGGTCGCAGCGGACGGCACGCTGTTAAAGGACATGGAAAATGAAAACGGCACCGCCAGGGTGGTCCTGGACGGCGCCGCGTTACACGCTTATCGGGAGAGTTTCCCCTGCCAGCTGGATGCCGATAGCTTCCAGCTGGACTGAGCGCCAATTACTCCGAGTATTCGACTTCCAGGGAAGCCATTACCCGACGGTTTTCTGCGCGACCCTCAGCGGTATCATTGCTGGCAACCGGGTTGGCCTCGCCATAGCCCACTGCCTTGAGGCGACTGGGAGCGATGCCGTAGGTGTTGACCAGCATATCCACGACGGCCTGGGCGCGACGCTGGGACAGCTGCTGGTTGTAGTCATCGGGGCCGACACTGTCAGTGTAACCATCGATGCTAACGTCCACCTGGTCAAAACGCTTGAGGAACTTGGCCAGTTCACCCAGGTCGGTGAAGTACTGCTCCTGCACCACAGAGGAATCGAAGGCAAAGTTGACCTTGAGCTTGATGGAGGCCACCTGGGCAACCGGCAGCGGGCAACCCTGTGAATCCACGCGGGTGTTGGGGGGGGTGCCGAGACAGGCGTCGTCCTGGTCGCAAACGCCATCGCCATCCTCATCCAGGCAGACTTCATGATCGATGACGGGCGGCGGCGCCACGTTGCCGAGGTAGTAGTTCAGGCCCAGATACGCGATGGTATCGGCGTTGCCCTTGTCGATGTTGTAGACCGAGCGGCCATCCAGACTGGCGCCGAAGCGGCTGGTTATCATCCAGCGCACACCCAGGCCGGCGTTGACGGTGGTGTCGTCATTGCTCTCGCCGCCGGTGCGCTTGGGGTCGGTGGAGAAGAAGCCGGCGCCCAGTACTGCGTAGGGACGCAGCGTGCCACCGTCACCGATGAAGCTGCCACCGTAATATTTCATGCCCAGGTTGGCCAGGGTTACCTCGGTCTTGGTGCCGGGAAACGCCTCGTTGTTGGCATCGTCCTGGGTAAAGGACAGCTCGGTGGACCACTGATCGGTCCAGGCCCATTCCAGACCGACCCACGGAGAGTTCATGTTTTGCAGGTCGCGGTCGCTGGAGAAATACCAGTGGGCGGCACCCGCGCTCAACGTAATGGGAGTCTTGCCGGTGGAATAATCCGCTTCCCCTGCCGGGGTCTGGGCCACGGCAATCGACGTCATTCCCGCCATGGCGAACCCTGCTGCCGCGCCCGCCGCCAATATTATTTTCTTCATTGTTATGGAACTCCTGTCCGTGATTGGTTTCTTACGCGCGAAGAATAACATTCCCCGCGGCTATTTCCAGTGCTTTTTGTGGTGATATTGTGCCCATCAAGGGGGGGGTTCCGGCTCGCTTACCAGCCCAGAACCCGCCGCGTAAACGGTATCGACAGGGGGCGCTTTTCCACCAGCGAGGCGTGATCCAGGTCATCCAGCAGGGCCAACAGCGCCTCCATGTCCCGGCTGGCGCGGGCCACGATATAATTCGCCACCTCAGGGCCCAGCGCGATACCCCTCTGGGCGGCCCGAAACACGAGAATGGCGGCTTTTTGCTCGTCATTGGCGGGGTTGAGTTGGAACACGCCTCCCCAGGCCAGGCGCGAGCGCAGGTCTTCGAGGCCCAGCGCGAGGGCGCGGGGGGCAGCCTGCGCCGCCAGCAGCAGGCGACAGCCCCGCTCCCTGGCCCGGTTATACAGGTTGAACAGCGCCAGCTCCCAGTCTTGCCGGCCCAGCACCGCGTGGAGGTCGTCCAGGCAGACCAGTTGCAGCGATTCCATCCCCTGCAGCACGTCCCGGGCCGGGTAGCCCCCCAGGTCCGCCAGCGGCAGGTACTGGGCGTCCCGACCCGCCAGGTGACAACTGGCCTGCAGCAGGTGCGACTTGCCGGAGCCCCTGGGCCCGTGCAGGTAGATGACCGCGTCCCCGCCGCCAGTCGCCTGGGCGCGCAACGCCCCCAACAGCGGCTTCATGGCCGCCGTGGCGAGAAAGTTTGCCAGCGTGGCCTCGTCCCGCAGGCGCACCGGCAGGGGCAATTGGCTGAGACTCGTCATTCAGTTGCCGCTGCACAGGCCCGCAGCCGTGCCGGTAATCAATTTTGCCACCGGTAGTTCAGGCCCTGTTCGGGACCCGCCGCCAGCGGCAGCAGTCGTTTGTTCAACTCCAGCATGGTCGCCAACTGGGCCGGGGCCGCCTGCGCCACCAGCCGCAGTTGCAGCTCGTCGCCCCTGACCCGCTCCACCCTGGCCTGCTCGACCAGCTCCAGGCTCTCCAGCCAGTTGATAAGGGCGGCAAAGTCGGCGTAACCCGCAATCCCGGTGACCGACATGGGGATACCGTCTCCATCGACCGCCGATGCGGCCACGGCATAGCGCGCCGCCATGGTTTCGGCGACCAGGGACACCCCCTCGCCGACGAAGGCCGCCGCATCCGCGCCCGTGATTACGCTGCCGCGCCGCTCATCGCCCATCAGGAACAGCCAGTCACCGGCCACGCCGCCGGATGACAGGGCCGCCAAGCGCCCGGCCAGCACCGCCTGCACCTGGTAGCGGGCCGAGGCCCCCTGGATGGCCGCCGCATCCAGGCTCCAGGCTACCTGGGGGGGCAGCGCGGCCGCATCGGTCAGGTCCAGCAGGGGCAGTTGCATGGGGATACCCCGCCGGGCAAATGCAGCCCGCAGGTCCGCCACCATGGCCGGGGAGCTGTCGGCGCTGACCAGTTGGTGCCCCTGGGACCCATCCTCCACCAGCCACACCAGCACCGCTGGCCGGTTGGCCGTCCACAGGGGTACCCCGGCCTCGATCACCAGCGCGGTAACCCAGCTGCCGTCAAACTCGATGCGCGCCAACAGCTCCCTGTCCGGTGCCGCGCCGCGCTCGAAACCGTAGCGCTGGACGTGGCCCCTGGCCTCCCCCAGGGCAGCCGAGATAACGGGGTTGCGCAATACCTCGACGCTGCCGGTCACCTTCACCAGCACCTCGGACAGGGCTTCTTTGGAGGCCTTGGCGAGGGTTGCGGGCGCCTGGTCCGCCACCGGCACCGCGGCCGTATACAAGTTCGGCACCAGCTCCGCCCGCAGCAGCAGCGGCCAGCAGGACAGCAACAACGCGAGCCCCATCAAACCTGTTCTTTGCCTGTTCAATCCGATCTCCCGGGCACATGAAACGAGCTGCATTGTAACAGGACAGCGCGGCGCCCGGGATAGCGCAAATTTACCCGCGGCAGGATGAACTGACAGGTGAATACCGCTAGAATAGCCGCCTTCTCACCCCACCCCCAGCCACAGCTACCGGATGCCGCAAGCTATGAACGACAAGGACAGGCAAGGATCCCTGAGTTACAAGGACGCCGGCGTCGATATCGATGCCGGCAACGCCCTGGTCGAGCGGATCAAGGGCATTTCCCGCCGCACCGCACGTCCCGAGGTGCTCGGCGGGCTGGGAGGCTTCGGGGCCCTGTGCGAGATTCCCGCCGGCTATCGCCAGCCGGTGCTGGTTTCCGGCACCGACGGTGTCGGCACCAAGCTTCGCCTGGCGATGGACATGGGCAAGCACGATACCATCGGCATCGACCTGGTGGCTATGTGTGTCAACGACCTGGTAGTGGCCGGGGCGGAGCCGCTGTTTTTCCTGGATTATTACGCCACCGGGGCCCTCAATGTGGACACCGCGGCGGACGTGGTCACCGGCATAGGCCGGGGCTGCGAACTGGCCGGCTGCGCCCTGGTGGGCGGTGAAACCGCGGAAATGCCGGGCATGTACGAGGGGGATGATTACGACCTTGCCGGTTTTTGTGTCGGGGTGGTGGAGAAATCGAAGATCATAGACGGCAGCGCCGTGCGCCCTGGCGACGCCCTGCTGGCGATCGCCAGTAGCGGCCCCCACTCCAACGGATACTCCCTGATCCGCAAGATCCTGGAGCGCAGCGGTGCCGACCTGGAACAGCCCCTGGGTGACCGCACCCTGGGGCAGGCCCTGCTGGAACCCACCACCATATACGTCAAGCCGCTGCTGGAGCTGTTTGCGACCGTGCAGGTGAAAGCCCTGTCCCACATAACGGGCGGCGGTCTGCTGGAAAACCTGCCCCGCGTCCTGCCCGCAGACTGCAATGCGCAGATCGATACCGCCAGCTGGCAGTGGCCAGAGGTGTTTGCCTGGCTGCAGCAGCAGGGCAACGTGGCTACCCGGGAGATGTATCGCACCTTCAACTGCGGCGTGGGGATGGTTATCTGCGTCGCCGACAGCGATCGCGAGGCGGCCCTGGCGCAACTGGCGGCCGCCGGCCAGCGCAGCTGGCTCATAGGCCGGGTGGGCGACGGCCGCGGCGAGGTCGAACTGCTGCCGTGAGTGCGGGCACACCGGCTCGCCTGGCCATTCTCATATCCGGGCGCGGCAGCAACCTGCAGGCCTTTATCGACGCCATCGCCAGCGGCGCGCTGGAGGCGCAGATCAGTGTTGTCATCAGCAACAACCCCGATGCAGCGGGTCTGCAAAGGGCCACTGCGGCCGGCATCCCCACCCGCTGCATCAACCACCGGGACTACACCACACGGGAGGCGTTTGACGCGGCCCTGGCCGCCGAGGTGCAGAGCTGGGAGGTGGACCTGGTCATCCTCGCAGGATTCATGCGCATCCTCACACCGGTGTTCGTGCAACCCTTCCGCGGCCGCCTTCTCAACGTACACCCCTCGCTGCTGCCGAAATACCCCGGTCTGAATACCCACCAGCGCGCCCTGGAGGCCGGCGACCGGGAAGCAGGGGTAACAGTGCATTTTGTCACATTGGAACTGGACGGCGGACCGCCTATCATTCAGTCTCGTGTCGCGGTCATGCCGGGCGACACTCCCCAGACACTGGCCGACCGGGTCATCGCAAGGGAACACATCATTTACCCGCTGGCGGCGCAGTGGCTTCTCTGCGGGCGCCTGCAGTTGACGGATAAGGGAGTCTGCCTGGATGGCCAAGCAATACCCGCAACCGGCATCGATTACCAGCAGGTGGATCGCTAGGCGCCTCGGCATCTGGGCCCTGCTTGCCCTGTCTGGCGCCGCTGCACTGCCGTCTTCCGCCACCGCCGCCACCGAGCTGCGCCCCTACACCGCGCAATACAAAACCACCGCCCGCGGCATAGACATGGCGATTACCCGCACCCTGGAACAGGGGGAGAACGACAGCTACGTCCTGACCAACGGCGGCAAGATCCTGGTAGTGGGCTTTCACGAGGTGGGCGTGTTCCATGTGGAGGGTGGGCAGATCAAGCCCGAGTCCTATGTGTACCAGGGCAGTGGCCTGGTCAATCGCCGCCGCGAACTGCACTTCGACCCCGCCGCCGGCCAGATCAAGAGCCTCTACAAGGACAACTGGTACCAGTTGCCCTACAGCGGCGCCACCCTGGATCGCATGACCCAGCTGGAGCAGCTGCGCCTGACGCTGCTGGCCGGCGAGACCGAGCCGGACAACATCGTCATGCGGGTCGCCGACGGTAAACGCATCAAGGATTCCCGCCTGCAGCTGGTGGGCGAGGAGATCGTGGAAACGCCGCTGGGCAATGTCGCAACCCTGCACTTCACGCGCCTGCACGACTCGGCGGAGCGCAGCTCCGATATCTGGGTCGCCCCGCAATGGGACTACCTGATGGTGAAAACCGTCCATGTCGAGGACGACAAGCCGGTGGAAATGGTGCTGACGAGCGCCGCCATCGCCGGCGTTCCCGTCACCCTGGACTAGCGGGCCCGGAGGGTCAGCCCGATTGCCGCCGGTGATAGGCCAGCAACTCCTCCACCTCCAGGCACACCAGCTCCAGGCGCTGCCCCAGCTCCTGCTTCATCTCGGCATGGGAATTCAGTCGCAGGTAGGTCCGCAATTCGTCGAGTAACTGGGTATGCCGCTCCCGGAACAGCAGCGATGCGACCCCGCTCAGGGGCGCCAGCAGCCACCAGCCAATAGTGGGCAGCAATTCGCCGGCGAGCAGCATGGACTGCACGGTCCAGCAGGCGGGGTAGATGAACACCCCGGCGAAAATCTTGGCGGTGGACTCCCGGTCCGCGCGAATCTTCATCCGGCTCACTCCCCGGGTCAGGAAAAAGGGCAGCGCATTGAGGAAAATACCCAGCAGCGACAGCGGCAGCCGAATCAGGAACAGGGACAACTTGCGCAGGCTGAAGATGGCCTGCAACAACCTGGGATGCTCCTGTACCACATGCTCGTGCTGCACCGACAGCACCCTGAGCAGGCGGTCGTAGCTGGCGACGGATTCGACCACGCGCTTGACCCGCAGGGGGGAAGCCTCCTTGGCCTGCAGATAGGCATCGGCAAGCTGTTTGTGCAGGGAAAACTCCCCTGCCATGCTCTCCTCCCCGGGCTCCCGGGGATGGCGGCCATTATACAGGCTCGCGGCGCGGCCAATCAGCCGCGCTTCCTCCCAACTGGGGTAGTTGATGGTGACCGACCTGATCCCCTCCTCCACTTTCGCCATCACGCTATCGACGGCGTCCGCCGATTCCATAGCACCCGGCGGCAGGTCGGCCAGGGGATCTATGGGCTGGCCAATCGAGATGAGCACCCGTGAGCGGAATTTCGCCCTGGCGTCGAAATTCAATCCCACCGGGATGATGCGCACTGCCAGCGGCCCGTGGCGCTGTTCGGCGCCCAGGGCGATGCGCGCGACGCCGGTCTTGAGCTGTTGCAGGGCGGGATAGGCGTGGCTTTCACCCTCGGGAAACAGGACGATCGCGGCCCGGCCCGCCAGCGCCTCGTAGCAGGCCGCAAACATGTCACGGTTTTTGCCCACGTAGGCCGGATCATCCGAGTCCTGCTTGCGATACACCGGTATCGCGCCCACCGCCGCCAGCAGCGGTCGCAAGGCGGTCACACCCCACAGGGTGGCACTGGCCAGGGGGCGCGGGTCCCGCGGTAGCTGGGTCCTCGCCAGCAGGCCATCGACCAGTGAGTTCATGTGATTGGGAGTGTAGATTACCGGGCTGTCGGCGGGCACATTCTCCGCCCCGCTGATCTCGATGCGGCGAAAAAATATGCTCAGCACCAGCCCTACGAAGGGGAGTAGCGAAAGCTCGAGCAGCCTGCGTATCACAGCATCTTCCCTCGCCGCAACGGGCCACATTCCGGCCCGGGACCGTTGCCACTATACCCCGCAATGACCGCTGCGCTCCAGCGCCGCGGCGCCGGTCAGTGGAGTTTCAGGCGCGGCCTGATGACCCGCCCAACTTTCTCGCTCATCACGAACAGGAAGGTCCGCAGCCAGCCGTGGATGGCTATCTGGTGCATGCGGTACAGGGAGATGTACACAATCCGGGCCACTCGCCCCTCGACCACCATACTGCCGCGGGTGAGATTGCCCATCAGGCTGCCCACGGTGCTGTACTGGCTCAGCGACACCAGGGAGCCGTAATCCCGGTACTGGTAGGGCTTCAGGGGTTTGCTGCGGATGATCGCCAGGATGTTGGTGGCCACGTTGCTGGCCATCTGGTGCGCCGCCTGGGCCCGTGGCGGCACGTTGCGACCGTCCGCCATGGGACAGGCACAGCAATCGCCCAATGCGAAAATCCGCTCGTCGCGGGTGGTCTGCAAGGTCGGGCCCACCTGCAGCTGGTTGCCGCGACCGGTCTCCAGGCCCGCGATGCCCGCCAGCATATCGGCCGCCTTGATACCCGCGGCCCACACCATCAGGTCGGCCTCGATCAACTCGCCTTCACTGGTGCGCAGGCCCCCGGACTCGGCCGCCGCGACCCGGGTGTCCACCCGCACCTGCACCCCGAGACTGGCCAGTTCGTGACGCGCCTTGGCGGATATGCGCTGGGGCAGGGCCGGCAGGATAGTGGGCCCCGCCTCCACCAGGGTGACCCGCATGTTTTCGGGCCGGATATTGGGCAGTCCGTAATACGTGAGCCACTTCGCCGCGTTGTACAGTTCTGCCGACAATTCGACGCCGGTAGCCCCGGCGCCCACGATGGCGACGCGCAGCAACTCATCGTCGTTGGGGCGCGCATTGAGCCGCAGGAAGCCGTTGAGCATACGCTTGTGGAAGTGCTGCGCGTGCTCCGGGTCGTCGAGGAAGATACAGTGTTCAGCGACCCCGGGGGTGCCGAAGTCGTTGGTAACCGAACCCAGCGCCAGCACCAGGTAATCGTAGTCCAGCCGCCGTTCCGCCAGCACCTCGCGGCCATCGTCGTCCAGCAGCGGCGCCAGCTCAACCTGCCGCCGCTCGCGGTCGATATCGCAGAGCGTACCGAGGTGAAAATTGAAGCCGTGCAGGCGGGCGTGGGCCCGGTAACTGACCTCGTCCAGCCCCGCGTCCAGGGCCCCGGTAGCCACCTCGTGCAACAGCGGCTTCCAGATATGGATGGAACTGCGATCCACCAGGGTGACGGCAGCGCGTCCCTTGCGACCGAGTTTGTGACCCAGCCGGGTCGCCAGTTCCAGGCCACCGGCGCCGCCGCCGACGATTACGATATTCAAGCGCACCTCCACCAGCTGCTGGCAGTATAGGACATGGGATACTCCGGGGCCGGCCTCAGGCCCTGGGCAGGGTGACCCCGGTCTGCCCCTGGTACTTGCCGCCGCGGTCCTTGTAGCTGACCTCACAGACTTCGTCTGACTCGAAGAACAGCATCTGGGCGACGCCCTCGTTGGCGTAGATCTTGGCCGGCAGGGTAGTGGTGTTGGAAAACTCCAGGGTGACATGCCCCTCCCACTCGGGTTCCAGCGGCGTCACGTTGACAATGATGCCGCAGCGGGCGTAGGTGGATTTGCCCAGGCAGATGGTGAGCACGTTGCGCGGTATGCGGAAGTACTCCACCGTGCTGGCCAGGGCGAAGGAGTTGGGCGGGATGACGCAGACGTCACCGACCACATCCACGAAGCTGTCCTCCACGAAATTCTTGGGGTCTACCGTGGCGGAGTTGATATTGGTAAATACCTTGAATTCGCGGGAACAGCGCACGTCGTACCCGTAGCTGGACGTGCCGTATGAGATCAGGCGGTTGGCGCCGTCGGCGCGTACCTGTCCCGCCTCGAAGGGCTCGATCATGCCGTGCTCACTCGCCATCCGGCGTATCCACCTGTCAGACTTTATGCTCATTGGTCACCCGCCATGTCAGTCATCGGTAATATTGATCTCGGGAAACTGGCGCACGGCGCCGGCTGCATCCCCGGCCAGGGCCGCCTCCACCGCCGCCGCAATCTCCAGGTAGATGGCGGTCACCGCCGAGTCGGGCTCGGCGATGACCGGGGGGCGCCCGGCATCGGTCTGCTCGCGGATAGACAGGGCCAGCGGCAGGCTGCCCAGCAGGGGCACACCGTACTCGCGAGCGATGCGCTGCCCGCCCTCTTCCCCGAAAATATGCTCCCTGTGACCGCACTGGCCGCAGACGTGCACCGCCATGTTCTCCACCACACCCAGGATAGGCACGTCCACCTTGCGAAACATCTCTATGCCTTTCTGGGCGTCCATCAAGGCGATGTCCTGGGGAGTGGTCACAATGACAGCCCCCGCCACGGTGGCCTTTTGCGACAGGGTGAGCTGGATGTCACCGGTACCGGGGGGCATGTCGATAATGAGGTAATCCAGCTCCCCCCACAGGGTCTGCTCCAGCATTTGCCCCAGGGCGCCGCCCGCCATGGGGCCGCGCCAGACCATGGGGGTGCGCTCGGTGACGAGGTAGCCCATGGACATGGTCTTGAGTCCGTGGGCCTCCACCGGCAGCAGGTACTGCCCGTCCTGCTGGTCGGGCCGCACGCCCTCGGCAACCCCCAGCATCAATTGCTGGCTGGGGCCGTAGATGTCGGCATCGAGCAGCCCCACCCTGCCGCCCCGGGCCAGCAGGGCCAGCGCCAGGTTTACCGCGGTAGTGGACTTGCCTACCCCGCCCTTGCCCGAGGCTACGGCGATGATGTGCTTGATCTTGTTCATGCTCAACTGTCTGTCCTTGATCGGGGGAATGCCGGCGGCGTGCCGGTGCGGCACGCGCGCTAGTATAGGGACATGGCGCGCCGGCAACAACGGCGCGCGGCTGATCAGCCGGGCGCCTGTGGCTCCCTGTGTGCCACCAGGTAGTCGTACAGCAACTTCTTGCGCACCCCGCTCCACTCCGCAACCAGCGCGGCGGCGGTCTTGACGGGCAGTTCCCGGGCCAGCCGCTGCAGCAGGTCGGCCAGTTCCCGGCTGATCTCCTGCTCGGTCGCCCGCCTGCCGGCGACCAGCAGCACGATCTCGCCCCTGCTCTGGTTGCTGTCCGCGTCGACGAAGGCGAGCAGGCCCGCCAGGCTGTCGCGCCGTATGGTCTCGAAGGCCTTGGTGACTTCCCGCGCCAGCACCGCCTCCCGGTCGCCACCGAAATACCGGGCCATGGACGCCAGGGATTCACCCAGGCGGTGCGGAGCCTCGTAAAAAACCAGGGTGGCCGTCTCCCCCGCCAGCTGCTCCAGCCTGTTGCCGCGAGCCCCGGCCCGCGCCGGCAGGAAGCCCTCGAACAGGAAGCGATCGGTGGGCAAGCCCGAGGCGCTGAGCGCCGCAATGGCCGCACAGGCCCCGGGCAGCGGCCGCACGCTGTGACCCTCGTCCTGCACCGCGCGCACCAGCCGGTAACCCGGGTCCGAGACCAGTGGCGTGCCGGCATCGGACACCAGGGCGACACTGCCGCCCCCGGCCAGCACGGCGAGAATCCTGCGCACCGGCCGTTCGTCGCTGTGATCGTGGTAGGCCACCAGGGGCGTGGCTATCGAATAATGCTGTAGCAGACGCTGGCTATGCCGGGTATCCTCGGCAGCGATGAGGTCCACCGCCGCCAGGGTGGCCAGCGCCCGCCGGGAAATATCGTCCAGGTTGCCAATCGGTGTTGCCACAACATAAAGCCCGGATTCCACAGTTTCCCCTTATAATGCATGACCCTACAATGTACAGATCAATCGCGACAGAGCATAGCATGAGACAGCCCCGGCCCGGATTCCACTCCCTCTCCCGCCTCGCCCTGGCGCTGGCCCTGCTCGCCCTGTGGAGCTGCGGCAGCGCGCCACCGGTTGAGAAGGAGCCGGAACCGGTGCCCCCGCCACCTGTGAAAGAGGAGCCGGTGGTAACCGAGCGAGCCACGCTCACGCTGCCGCCCAGCGCCTACAGCGCGCAGTTCAGTAAGGCCAACTCACTGCTTGCCGACAACCAGTGGATGGCCGCCAGCGAGATACTGCAGCAAGTTCCCGCGACCGGCCTGGACGCCAATGACAGCGCCTACCGGGGCTACCTGCAAGCGCGCATGGACTTCATGCGCGGCGAGCAGAAGCAGGCCCTGAACCTGCTGGCGGGCCTGGACAGGCCCGGGGTAGACCTTGCGCTGCGCTACCGTATTCTCAATTTCCAGCGCTATATTCTCGATATGTCCGGTGACTACCTCGAAAGCGCCAGGCTGGGCGACCAATTGCTGCACTTCGCACCCACGGATGATATCCCCGCCCTCAAGCGCAGTATCTGGCGCGACCTGCAAAAACTCGACAACGCCCGGTTGGAAGCGGCCATGGCACAGGCGGTCGATCCCCAGTGGCAGGACTGGCTGGCACTGGCGCTGCTGACTCGCGCACCGCTCAATGAAACCCTGCTGCAACTGTCCGGCTGGCTGCAGGACAACCCGCAGCACCCCGCGGCCAATCCCCTGCCCGGCGGGCTCGGCTTCATGCTGGCGCCGCCGGCGAGGCCCGACAAGGTGGCCCTCATCCTGCCGCTGAGCGGCCGGCTGGCGGCTGCCGGCAGGGCGGTGCGCGACGGCTACCTGGCCAGCTATTACGAATACCTGGTCAGCCAGGGCGGCAGCGCCGCTTTCGAGGCACTGGTACTCGACCAGGATACCTACGCTTCCGCCAGCGCGGCCTATGATGCGGCCCTGGCGCAGGGCGCCACGATCGTGGTCGGGCCCCTGAGCAAGGAGGCAGTGGCCGAATTGGCCAACCGCGGCCCGCTGCCCGTGCCGGTGCTGGCGCTCAACCGGCTGGAGGACAGACCTCCGGCGGTCGCCGGCGGCAGCGCCCTGGTGCAGCTGTCGCTCGCCCCGGAGGACGAGGCGGTGACGGCCGCCGACCTGGCCTTTGGCCAGGGGGCCCGCAGTGCGCTCATCATCCGCCCCGAGAGCGAGTGGGGCAGCAAGGTGGCACAGGCCCTGGTGGACCAGTGGCAGCGACTGGGGGGCACTATTGCCAACAGTGTCACCTACCTCAGCCGCGAGGATTACTCCGCCACCGTCAAGGCAGCGCTGGACATCCCCGCCAGTGAACAGCGAGCCCGTGATATCCGCAGCATCATGGGTAGCGATGTCGAGTACAGTGCGCGTCGGCGCCAGGACATCGATGTCATTTTCCTGCTCAGCGGCAATGGCGCGGAGGCGCGCTCACTGAAACCCCTGCTGGCCTTTCATTACGCGGGTACGGTGCCCGTGTATGCGGTTTCCGGCATCTACAGCGGCGTCCCGGATCCCCGCGACCGCGACCTGGACGGTATCAACCTGGTGGAGATGCCCTGGCTGCTGGGCGCCAACCCGGAGCTGGAACAGACCATCGCCGCGGGCCGGGGCAACGGCGCCAGCTACACGCGCCTGAATGCACTGGGCGCCGACGCCTTCCTGCTGCAGACGCAATTCAGGCGCTTGCAGGCGGGACCCGACGCCCTGCTGCGCGGCAATACCGGGCTGCTGAGCATGAACCCCCAACTGCAGATCCAGCGGGAACTGGTATTGAGCACATTTGATGAGGGCGTCGTCCAGCCCCGCTAGTACACTGCATCCCTGGCGACTGACAGAAGGTGTGCGGGCCCGGTGAAAACCCTGGGAGACGATTACGAACAACAGGCGGCCCGCTGGCTGCAGCAGCGCGGCCTGCAGATCCTGGCGCGCAATTTCCGCGGCAAGACTGGCGAGATCGACCTGATCGCCCGGGATCAAACCCACCTTGTTTTCTGCGAGGTACGCGCCCGCAGCAGCCGCCACTACAACTCGGCGGCCGGCTCCGTGGACCACCGCAAACAGCGGCGCCTGCTGCGCACCGCCCAACTGTTCCTGCAACGCCACCCCGGACTCGCCAATCTGCCCTGCAGATTTGACGTGATCGCCTTCGAGCCGCGACAATCCGGGTCCGACCTCGCTATCCGCTGGATACCCGGGGCTTTTACCGCCTGAAAGAGGCTCCGCGTGGATCACTACCTGTTAATTTCCGATAACTTCCAGAACACCATAGAAACTATCGCCCTGTCAGTGGACGCGCTGGCCAGCACCATCAGCGAGGGCAGCAACCTGCTGGTCAGCACCCTGCTGCGCGATGGTAAGATCATCAGCTGTGGCAACGGCGCGGACGGCGCCCTGGCGCAGCTGTTCGCCTGCAACCTGCTGAATCGCTTTGAACACGACCGGCCGGCGCTTCCCGCCCTGGCGCTGAACAGCGACGGCGCCAGCCTGCTGGGAATCGCCCAGAGCGGCGGCCTCAACGAAACCTTTTCACGACAGGTGCGGGCACTGGGCCAGCCCGGAGACACTCTGCTGTGCATCAGCAGTGGCGGCGATGCCACCAACCTCCTGCGCGCGATCCAGGCGGCCCATGAGCGCGACATGACCGTGGTGGCATTGTTGCACAGCGGCGATGCCGAGTTGGGCAGTCTGCTGCAACACGACGATGTGCAGATAACCGTCGATCATCCCCGCCGCTCACGGGTGGTCGAGATGCACACCATGGTGCTGCACTGCCTCTGCCAGCTCATAGACCACAGCCTGTTCGGCGCTTACTCCCAGGATTGACGGATGCCCAGCTTGTTGCCGCGACTCTTCGCGATACTTGTCAGCAACCTGCTGCTGGCGGGCTGCGGCAGCCTGCTGGCCTCGATGCAGAGCGCTCCCATACTCGATGAACCCACCGAGCGCACCTTTGCCCAGCAGATCGAGGACGAGAGTATAGAGACCAAGGCCACGGTCAATATTCACGCCGCCGACGAAGGCTTTTACGACGCCAACATCGTGGTGGTCAGTTACAACGGCTACGTGTTGATAGCGGGACAGGTGGGCAGCGAGGAACTCAAGGCCCTGGCGACCAATGTGGTGCGGAAAATCGACGGCGTGCGCAGGATCTACAATGAACTGGAGATCGCCTCGCCCAGTTCGGCGCTGACCCGCTCCAGTGACACCTGGATCACGGCAAAGGTAAAAACCTGGCTGCTGGGACGCTCCGATACCGAGGGCCAGCGGGTCAAAGTGGTCACTGAGGACGGCGTGGTCTACCTGATGGGCCTGGTCACCGCCGAGGAAGCCGAGCGCATCGCCAACGTCGCCGCCGACATCTCCGGGGTGCAGCGGGTGGTCAAGCTGTTCGAACTGGTGAACTGAACCCTATTTGACGATCTTGAGCGAGGGTCGCCCCTCGGGCTTGATGGGATCGGGGGGCGGCTCATCGGGTGGGCCGGTGCTCTCCTCCGGCTCGAATACCATGCCCTGGCCGTTCTCGCGGGCATAGATGCCGATCACCGCGCCGATGGGCACGTAAATATCCGTGGCCACACCGCCGAAACGCCCGTTGAAAACCATCGCATCGTTGCCGATGTTGAGTTCCATCACTGCCCCGGGGGAGATATTGAGGACGATCTGGCCGTCCTTCACGAACTTCTGCGGAACCATCACATCCGCCACTGTAGCGTCAACCAGCACGTAGGGTGTGCCGTCGTTGTCCACGATCCACTCGTACAGGGCGCGCATGATGTAGGGACGACTGGGTGTCATCTGACTTTCCCGACTGCGATAGACACGGCCCTAGAGGCGCATTTCCCGTTCCTGCTCGGTCAGGCTCTCCTGGAACGAGTCCCGGTTGAACAGCGTGTTCATATAGGCCAGCAGTGGCTTGGACTGCTTGCTGGAGCGGATGTCGATCCCCAGCGAGGGCAGGCGCCAGAGGATAGGCGCCAGGCAGCAGTCCACCAGGGTGAATTCATCGCTCATGAAAAACGGCTTCTCGGCGAAGATCGGCGCGATGCCCATGAGGCTCTCACGCAGTTCCTTGGTGGCCTTCTTGACCACGTTGTCGCTGCGTGAGTGCTGGATGGAATCAACCAGGCTGCACCAGTCCTTCTCGATACGGTGGATGTACAGCCTGCTCTCCGCCCTGGCCACCGGGTAGACCGGCAGCAGCGGCGGGTGCGGGAAACGCTCGTCCAGGTATTCCATCATCACCTTGGACTCGTACAGCACCAGTTCCCGGTCCACCAGGGTAGGCAGGGTGTTGTAGGGGTTCAGGTCAGCGAGTTCCGCCGGCGGATGCGCCGCATCCGCCTCGATCAGGTCGACCGTAACACCCTTTTCCGCCAGCACGATGCGAACGCGGTGACTGTACTGGCTTGTGTTATCGGAGAAAAAGGTCATGGAAGACCGCTTTGCCACAACACCCATCGGGGATTCCTCAGTAGTCTTTTAACTAAAACGACACAGCGCGGCAGGTCGCCGCGCTGCAAAAATAGAGCCCGGGATCAGTGTACGTCTTTCCAGTATTCCCGGTTGAGCAGCCATGCGAATACAAAAAACAGGGCTATGAACAGCAGCACAAAGGTGCCGATACGCTTGCGATCCGTGGCCATCGGCTCGGCCATATAGGCCAGGAAGTTGACCAGGTCGTACATGGCGACATCGAACTCCTCGGGCGTCAGCTCACCCGCTTCGCTGATGGTGAAGGATCCGCAGGCATCCTCGAGGATATCCTCGCCGGACAGCGGGTCGCGCTTGACTCCGCCGTTATGGGCAGTCACCGGGCCCGGCGCGCACTCCTGCATACCCTGCAGTTCCAGCAGCACATGGGGCATGCCCACGTCCTTGAACACCTTGTTGTTGACCCCATAGGGCCGGCTCTCATCCTTGTAGAAAGTCCGCAGATAGGTGTACAGCCACTCGGGCTGGCGAGCCCGGGACACCAGGGTCAGATCCGGTGGGGTGGCGCCGAACCACAGCTTGGCGGTGTGATCGTCCATGGAGTTGTCCATCAGCGCCGCGATCTTGGTATTCGGGTCAAAAATCAGGTTGCCCATCAGCATGTCTTCGGGAATACCCAGATCGGCGGCCACCCGGTTGTAGCGGGCGTACTTCAACGAGTGGCAACCCATGCAGTAGTTCATGTAGTACTTGGCGCCACTCTGCAGGGAGGCCTTGTCCCGGGGATCGACCTCGATCTGGTCACAGGGCATGCTGCCACAGGCAAACTCAGACTCCGCACCCACCGCCTTGAGCGGCAGGATGGTCAGCGCCAGGATCAGCGCCAGGCCGGCGAGACTGCCCCAGAAACCGATACCGCCATCCACGGTGACGCGCTTGGGCACCGGCTTGGTTTTGTCCATCGCGCTCCAGATGGGCATTAGCAGGAAGAAGGCGAAGTAGATGATGGAGCAGACCTGCGCCAGGGCGGTGCGCGCCGGCGTGGGTGCCTTAACTCCCAGCACGCCCAGGATGAGGAAGGAGGCCGTGAACAGCACCAGCATCACCTTGGTGATATTGCCGCGATAGCGCCAGGAATTCACCGGGCTGCGGTCCAGCCAGGGCAGCAGGAAGGGGATCGCGACGGATGCGGCGAAGGCCACGAAGCCCCAGAACTTGTCGGGCACAGCCCGCAGCACCGAGTAAAACGGGGTGAAGTACCACACCGGCGCGATGTGCGCTGGCGTCTTCAGGGCGTTGGCCTCCTCGAAATTGGCGAACTCGAGGAAATACCCGCCCATCTCCGGCATGAAGAAGATAATGCCGCAGAACACGAACAGGAACACGCCTATGGCCTGCAGGTCATGCACCGTGTAGTAGGGATGGAAAGCCACACCGTCCAGGGGTATGCCGTCCGGGCCCTTGTTCTTCTTGATGTCCACGCCGTCGGGGTTGTTCGAACCGACCTCGTGCAGGGCCAGCAGGTGCAACACCACCAGGGCCAGCAACACGATGGGCAGCGCCACCACGTGCAGGGCGAAGAAGCGGTTCAGGGTGATACCCGAGATCAGGTAGTCGCCGCGTATCCAGGTCACCAGGTCCTCGCCCACCACGGGGATGGCCCCGAACAGCGAGATGATCACCTGCGCGCCCCAGTAGGACATCTGGCCCCAGGGCAGCACATAGCCCACAAACGCCTCGGCCATGAGCACGACGAAAATCAACATCCCGAAGATCCAGATCAGTTCCCGCGGCTTCTTGTAGGAACCGTACAACAGGGCCCGGAACATGTGCAGGTAGACGACCACGAAAAACGCCGAGGCGCCGGTGGAGTGCATGTAGCGCAGCATCCAGCCGTAATCCACCTCGCGCATAATGTACTCGACGGAGGCGAAAGCGCCCTCCTGGCTGGGGTTGTAGCTCATGGTCAGCCAGATGCCGGTCAACAGCTGGTTGACCAGTACCAGCAGGGAGAGAACTCCGAAGAAGTACCAGAAATTAAAGTTCTTGGGGGCGTAGTACTTGCCCATGTGGGTATCCCAGGCCCTGACTATCGGCAGGCGGGCATCGACCCAATCGCGTAATCCAACAAGCATATTGATCATCAGGCAGCCTCCGCATCCACGCCAATTACCAGCACTTCATCACCCTCGAATGTATACGGGGGAACCACGAGATTGGTCGAGGCCGGGACACCGCTGTAGACGCGGCCGGACATGTCGAACTTGGAGCCGTGGCAGGGGCAGAAGAAACCGCCCTGCCAGTCCGCGCCGCCCAGGTCGGCGGCGCCGACCTCGGGCCGGTACTTGGGAGCACAGCCCAGGTGGGTACACAAGCCGACGACAACGAGCAGGTTGGGCAGCAGGGAGCGGTCAATGCCCGTGATGTAGGGGGGCTGCTCGGAAATAAGCGAATCGGGATCCTTGAGCAGGCTGTTCAGCTTGGGCAGTTCCTCGAGCTGGGCCTCGGTGCGGTTGACCACGTACACGGGCTTGCCGCGCCACTCGACCACCACCATCTGGCCCGGCTCCAGCTTGCTGACATCCGCCTTGACCGGCGCGCCCGCGGCCTTGGCCCGGGCGGAGGGGTTCCAGGAACCCAGAAACGGAACCGCAATTCCGACTGCGCCAGCCACGCCGACAACACTGGTGGCAGCCGTCAGGAACTTCCTCCTGCCGGAGTTTACGCCATCGCTACTCATGCTTTTTTCTCCTGATTGCCCGTCCCTGTACAGCCGGTACCAGTCCGTTGGTTCGACTGTTTCCAAAAAGGGCCAAATGGTAATGATTTTGCCTTGATTTTACAAGGAAAATGCCCCTGCACCACTCACCCGGCACGGGCTTCGGGTCGCCCTGCAGGCCCAAAAAAAAACGCCCGTACTGCACAGGCAGCCGGGCGCTCTCGATTCTCCTGGGACCCCGCCACAGGCGGGAAAGCCCCACTGCCTTAACGCTTGGAGTACTGGGGACGCTTACGCGCCTTGCGCAGGCCGACTTTCTTGCGCTCCACCTCGCGCGCGTCGCGGGTCACGAAACCCGCACTGCGCAGGGTGCCTCGCAGGGACTCGTCGTACTCCATCAGGGCGCGCGTGATGCCGTGCCGGATGGCGCCGGCCTGGCCGAAACTGCCGCCGCCCTGGACAGTGACATTGATATCAAATTTGTCATTTAAATCAACACGTTCCAGAGGCTGACGCACGATCATGCGGGCCACTTCCCGGCCGAAATACAGATCCAGGGGACGCTGGTTGACGGTAATGTTACCGGCACCGCTCTTGAGGAAGACACGCGCAGTGGAGGTCTTGCGACGGCCGGTTCCGTAATACTGGGTTGCTGCCATAAGTAATATCCGTTAGATGTTCAGAGCTTGCGGCTGTTGCGCGGCATGCGGGTGTTCAGCGCCGGCGTACACCTTCAGTTTCCTGAACATGGCACGACCCAGCGGGTTGCGGGGCAACATGCCCTTCACTGCGCCCTGAATCACGCGCTCAGGCGCCTTGGCTATCAGCTTGTCGAAAGAGATGGACTTCAGGCCACCGGGATAGCCCGTGTGGTGGTGGTACATCTTGTCCGTGGTCTTGGCACCGGTGACACGCACCTTCTCGGCATTGATCACCACGATATAATCGCCGGTGTCCACATGGGGGGTGTACTCGGGCTTGTGCTTGCCACGCAGGCGGTGGGCAATCTCACTGGCCAGGCGACCCAGGGTCTTGTCGGCGGCGTCCACCACGAACCAGTCGTGGTTGATTTCGCCTACTTTGGCACTAAAAGTTTTCATTGATAACAGCCTCTAGGGGGCTCCGATTTCGAGAGCGCGAATACTAATCAATGGGGCACCCTATTTCAAGCACAAAAACCAAAGTAAATTCATGACTTACTGCCAGGCCCGTGCCGCGGGGAGCTGGCGCCCGGTGGCGCTCGCCGGCGGGAGCTAGGCCCTGTGCTCCCGGGCCAGGTACTGGTGGGATTGCATCTCCTGCAACCGGGAAACGGTACGCTGGAACTCGAAGGCCAGGCCGCCGCCGCCATACAGGCTGGTCAGGGGAGCCGCGGCGGCCATGACCAACTTGACATTGCGGTCGTAGAATTCGTCCACGAGGTTGATAAAGCGTCGCGCCTGGTCATCGATAGCGGGGGTGAAGACCGGCACCCCCGACAGCAATACGGCGTGGAACAGGCGCGACAGCTCGATGTAATCGTTCTGGGAGCGCGGGCCATCACAGAGCTCGGCGAAGTCGAACCAGCCCACGTCTCCCGCCCGGCAGCGGCAGGTCAGGTAGCGGCCGTTGACCTCCATCCGCTCCCAGTGGCTGGCGCTCTCCGGCGCCAGGCGCTCAAAGCTGTCGCGCAGGCTGGCATCGGCGGCCGCATCCAGCGGATAGTGATACAGTTCGGCCCGCTCCAGGGTGCGCAGCCGGTAATCGACACCGGCGTCCACGTTGACGACCTTTGTATACTTCTCCACCAGGGCGATAGCCGGCAGGAAGCGCTGGCGCTGCAGGCCGTTTTCATACAGTCGCGCGGGCATGATGTTGGACGTTGCCACCAGGGTGACACCGCGGGCAAACAGGGCCTCCATGAGCCCCCCCAGGATCATGGCGTCGGCGATATCGCTGACGTAGAACTCGTCGAAACAGATGACCAGTGCCTCCCCTGCCAGGGTATCCGCCACTTTGTCGAGGGGGTTCTTTTCCCCCTCCAGGCGTTTCAGCTCCTCGTGTACCCGGCGCATGAAGCGGTGAAAATGCACCCGCATCTTGTTTGCAAAGGGCAGGCAGTCGTAGAAAGTATCCACCAGGTAGGTCTTGCCGCGCCCCACGCCGCCCCACAGGTACAGTCCGACCTCCGGTTCGACCTGGCCGGCGCGCCACTGGCGCCACCAGCCCAACAGGCCGCCCCGGTGCTGCTGGCGCCGGGTCACCAGGCGCTCATACAGGTCCTGCAACAGACGCACAGCCTCTTCCTGGGCCGGATCGTGAGAAAAATCCGCCCGTTGCAGGTCAGCCTGGTAGCGCTGCCAGGGTGTGGTCATCTAGCGCCTCGTCAAGTGGATGCAAAGGTAAAGCCGGGCCCGGCGGACGCGCATGCCCCCTGCCTCGCGAGCGGCACACTTTACCCACAGGCCCGACCGTTGGCAATGCGGGCCCGGACCACCGGCGCCGCCAGGCCCCTGCCCGCGCCCTGGCGCTTACAGTGGCGCGCCCATGGGGTTATACTTGCGCCTCTTTTAATTAACCGGTTCAAGAGGACCCGCCTGTGGAATCTCCGGAGTACAACCTGACCATACTGATCGCGGGCGGCGCCCTCCTGCTCCTGCTGGGCATAGGCCTGGGCATGCTGCTGGGCAGGCGCACCTCCCCCGCCGCGCTCAGGCAACGCGAGGCCGAGCGCAGGCTGGACCAGTTGCTGCAGGACAAGCAGGCCTACGAGGACGAGGTGGTTGAGCACTTCACCGATACCGCCAAACTGCTTAACCAACTCACGGAACAGTACCGCGACGTGCACAATCACCTGGCCAGGGGCGCGGATCGACTCTGCCATGGCCGGGGGCCGGTGGCGCTGGGACAGTTGGGAGATCCCGCGGACAGCAGCGAAATTCCGCCCCAGCTGGCGGATGTGCGGCCGCCACTGGATTACGCGCCCAAAGCCTCGCCCGATGCCAAGGGCATGCTGGCCGAGGAGTTTGGCATAGAGCGCAAAAAGTCGGCGGCCCCGGAGCAGGACGTCAACCCGCCCAGGCCCTGACGGCAACCGCCGAGCCCACGCATGCAAAGCCTGAAACTCTACGCCTGGCCAGCGCTGGCCGGTCTGCTGGCAGCCCTGCTGATCCTGGATCGCTGGGTTCTGCCGCAACAGCGCGCCGGCACCACGGTGGAGGTCGTCAGCTACGCCGAAGCCGTGCGCCAGGCCACCCCCGCCGTTGTCAATATCTATACCGCCAAACTGGTTACGTCCCGGCCCAACCCCATGCTGGAGAACAGCTTTTTCCGCCGCTTCGTGCAGCCCGGACAACAACCCCAGCGCCAGCGCATAGAACAGTCCCTGGGTTCGGGGGTAATCGTGTCGGACCAGGGACATATCCTGACCAACAACCATGTTATTGCCGGCGCCGACGCCATCCAGGTGCTGCTGCACGACGGGCGCACGGCCAACGCGGTGGTGATCGGCACGGACCCGGCCACCGACCTGGCCGTCCTCAAGGTCGAATTGCCCGAGCTGCAGCCCATACAGCTGGGAGATTCCAATGCGGCGCGGGTCGGTGACGTGGTACTGGCCATCGGTAATCCGCTGGGTTTCGGGCACTCGGTAACCCAGGGTATCGTCTCGGCCCTGGGTCGCTACGGCCTGCAACCCAACACCTACGAGGACTATATCCAGACCGACGCCACCATTCACCTGGGAAATTCCGGGGGTGCCCTGATCGACACCCAGGGTCGCCTGCTGGGCATCAACACCCTGATCTATACCGGCAACAGCCAGGGTGGGAACAGCGCTACCGGCATCGGCATCAGCCTGGCCATACCGGTCAACCTGGCGGTGTTCGTCATGCAGGACCTGATCGACTACGGCGAAGTCATCCGCGGCTGGCTGGGGGTGAGTGTCGAACCCGCGGTGGCGCCGGGCAATGGCGGACCGGGCGGCCGGGCGCTGGCAGTGGTCGAGGTGGCCCCCAACAGCCCGGCGCTGAAAGCGGGATTGATGCCGGGCGACCTGATCACGCATATCAACGGCCAACCCGTGCAGGACGGCCGCCTGACAATGCACCGCATCGCCCTGCTGCGCCCCGGGGACACGGTGGATATCGCCATTCTTCGCAACCAGCAGAGCATGGAACTGACCGCACTGGTGGGCGTGCTGAGCCAGTCCGGCGGCTAGCGCCGGTTCTATTTCGTGAGGCGCATCTCCGCGCTGCGGGCATGGGCGACAAGATCCTCACCCCGCGCCAGCACCGAGGCGGCCCGGCCCAGTTCCTGGACACCCTGCTCACTGCACATGATGATGGAACTGCGCTTCTGGAAATCATAAACGCCCAGCGGCGAGGAAAAACGCGCCGAGCGCGCGGTGGGCAGCACGTGATTGGGGCCGGCGCAGTAATCGCCCAGGGCCTCGGAGGTGTAGGGCCCCATGAAGATGGCGCCGGCGTTGCGTACCTGCGGCAGCAGCGCCTCAGGGTCGGCAACCGATAATTCCAGGTGCTCGGGAGCCAGGCCATTGCTTATCTGCACCGCTTCGGCGAGGTCCCTGGTGAGAATGAGTGCGCCGCGTTTTTCCAGGCAGGCCCGGATGATATCGGCCCGGTCCATCTCCGGCAGCAGGCGGTTGATGCCGGCCTGCACCCGGTCGAGGTAGGCGGCGTCAGGGCACAGCAGCAGGGCCTGGGCCTCCTCGTCGTGCTCGGCCTGGGAAAACAGGTCCATTGCAACCCAGTCCGGGTCGGTGCTGCCGTCGCAGATGACCAGGATTTCGGAGGGCCCGGCGACCATGTCTATGCCCACCCGACCGAACACCTGGCGCTTGGCAGTGGCCACGTACATATTGCCCGGCCCGGTGATCTTGTCCACCGCCGGGATGGTGGCGGTGCCGTGGGCCAGTGCGGCAATGGCCTGGGCGCCACCGATGGTGAACACCCGGTCCACGCCGGCGATCCGTGCGGCTGCCAACACCAGCTCGCTCAATTCGCCGCCCGGGGCAGGGACCACCATGATTATTTCGCCCACGCCCGCGACCCTGGCCGGCAGCGCATTCATCAGCACTGAAGAGGGGTAACTGGCCTTGCCCCCCGGCACGTAGATTCCGGCCCGCTCCAGTGGGGTGATTTTCTGGCCCAGCAGGTTGCCGCTGGCATCGCGATACTGCCAGCTCTGTTGCAACTGGTGCTGGTGATAGCTGCGCACCCGCTCGGCGGCGAACTCCAGCGCTTCGCGGCGGCCCGGGTCGATGCGCTCCAGTGCCGCGGCCAGCTGCCCTGCGGGCACTTCCAGCTCCGCGACCGAGGCGGCCTGCCGCCTGTCAAAGCGCGCCGTGTATTCCAGCACGGCCTCGTCGCCGCGGCGGGCCACGTCATCGATGATGGCGGCCACCGTCTGCTCAAGCTGTCGATCGACATCGTCCTGGCGCTGGCTGAGCTGTGCCAGCTCCGCGGCGAAGTCACCCCGGCTGCTGTCCAGTCGTCGCATGGTGAACCCCCCCATCAGCGTGCCGGCAACACCGCGGCCAGGCGGTCTATCAGGCCCTGTATGAGCGCGTGGCGCGAGCGCATGGCGGCCTTGTTGACGATTAGCCGCGAGCTGATGGAGGCGATCTCCTCCAGCGGCTCCATGCCGTTGGCCCGCAGGGTGTTGCCGGTATCCACGATATCGACTATCAGGTCCGCCAGGTCCATGATCGGTGCCAGCTCCATGGCCCCATAGAGCTTGATGACATCGGCATGCACACCCTGGCGGGCAAAATGGCGCCGGGCGATGTTGACGAACTTGGTGGCCACCCGGATGCGGGCGCCATCGCTGCGCCACCCCACCGGGCCGGCAGTCATCAGGCGACAGCGGGCAATCCCCAGGTCCAGGGGCTCGTAGAGCCCCTCGGCGCCGTGCTCCAGCAGGATATCCTTGCCTACCACGCCCACATCAGCGGCGCCGTGACGCACATAGGTGGGCACATCGGTACCGCGGATGATAACCAGGCGAACATCGCTGTGGGTGGTATCGAAAATCAATTTGCGGCTGCGATCCACGTCGTCGAGGGGTTCGATGCCGACGCTCGCCAACAGGGGCAGCGTCTCCTTGAGGATCCGCCCCTTGGTGAGCGCTATGGTCAGGCTCTCTGACATGACAACCGCGCCAGCCGCTCAGGTCTGGCCACGGAGTTGCCACTCCGCGGGGGTAAACGTGCGTATATTGACCGCGTGAACACTGCCGTCGGCGATACAGTCGGACAGGGCGGCGTATACCAGCTGCTGCTTTTTAACCGGCCGCAGCCCTTCGAACACCTCGCCGATGGCGACGATATCGTAATGACTGCCCTCGCCCTGCACATGGAATTCACATTGGGCGAGGTGGTTTTCCAGCAGCGACCTGACTGTTGCGGCGTCCATCAGCTGTTCTCCCGAATCGGTTGCCGGGTCTGCCCGGCAAGATAAAAACGGCGCATTCTAGGAGAAAACCCTCGCGCTGGCGACTGCTAAAAGCGCTGCCAGCCCTCAGGCCTCCTGCTCGGAGGGCTTGACCTCCACCGTTTCCCAGTTGGCTATCACGGCGTCCAGGTCACCGTCGTACTTGCGGGCGGCGGCCTCGAACTGGCTGCGGTAAATCTCACCCAGGTTGACGCTCTCGATGATGACGTTGCGCAGCTGCCACTGGCCGGACTTGTCGCGCCCCATCTGGTACAGCAGCACATAGGGCTCTGCCTGCCCGCTGTAGATGAGCTGGCGCACGGCGGCCCTGCCGCTGGCCTCCTCTTCGTCGGAGATGGCAAACACCTCGATGCGCGAACCACTGTAGGCCAGCAGCCCCTTGCTGTAGGTGCGCACCAGCCCCAGCCGCATGACCTCGGTAAATTCATCCAGCTGCGCACGCAGCCGGGCCTGCCCCGCCTCGTCCAGGGAGCGGTAGCGCTCGCTGGTGGCATAGGGGCCCATCACGCTGCGGGCGAAGCCGCGAAAATCGATAACGGGGTCGAGGATTTCCTGTACCTGCCGGTAGTAGCGCTCCGGGTCCTCATCCGCGTATTCGCTGGCCTCGGCAACGACCGCCATCACCCGCTGGGTCGCGTCCTCCACCACCTCGTGGGCACTGGGCTGCTGCGCCATGGCCTGCGCCCAGGCTCCCACCAAAAGTAGACAAGCTCCCCACAACCAAGCTGTTTTCACCGTTTTCACTCCTGGAATCCTGTATCCAATAACTTTCCCCACCCGGAGGTGACTGTATAATCCCGCCCTGCAACGTCGCGCCAGCACAGCGTATTTCCCGGTCACTTCGCAGTCGGGACTTTGACAAGCAACCGGCCCGGCCGGTTCCCGCGCCGCAGGGGCGTCCACTTTAACAGGAAACCCGGTCTTATGCTGATAGCCTTCGCCGCCATTATCGTGGGCTTTCTGATCCTCATCTGGAGCGCCGACCAGTTTGTTGCCGGCGCCGCGGCCATCGCCCGCAACCTGGGCCTGTCACCGGTGATCATCGGCCTGACGATTGTTTCCATAGGCACGTCAGCCCCGGAGGTGCTGGTCTCCCTCGCCGCGACAATGTCCGGGGCCGGCGAGCTGGCGGTGGGCAACGCGATCGGTTCGAATATCGCCAATATAGGCCTGGTACTGGGCATCACCGCCACGGTGTCGCCGCTGCTGGTACTGCAACGCACGATCAGGAATGAACTCGGACTGCTGCTGGTGGTGACCGCCGCGGCGGGCCTGCTGCTGGGGGACGGCTCCCTCTCCCGGCTGGACGGCTGGCTGATGCTGGCGGCGCTGGTGTTCACGCTGCTCTACATGTTGCGCAGCCAGTCCACGGACCTGGAACTGGAGGCCGCCACCGCCGACGAGACGCCCGCGGACAGCAGCCTGGCGAAGGCCTGGCTGACCTTCACCCTGGGGCTGGTACTGCTCATAGCGAGCTCGCGCCTGCTGGTGTGGGGGGCGGTGGCCGCGGCCAACGCCCTGGGCGTATCCGAGCTTGTCATCGGCCTCACCGTGGTCGCGATAGGTACCAGCCTGCCGGAACTGGCCGCCAGCATCACCAGCGCCCTGCGCGGCCACAGCGAGATTGCCCTGGGCAATGTGGTGGGTTCCAACCTGTTCAACCTGCTGGCGGTGCTGCCCATTCCGGGCATTTTCGGGCCCGAGGTACTGGAGAGCCAGGTCATGTCCAGGGACTATCCCCTGATGATGATACTTACCCTGTTGCTGGCCCTGGCTTTGTACCTGGGCGGCAAGCGGCCGCTGGCGCCCGCGGGTCACGCTTACCTGGGTCGAATTACCGGGGTGTTGTTACTGACAATCTACGCACTGTATTATTGCTGGCTGTACCTCACCCTCTAATCACAGGAAATCACATGTCGGACGCAGCTTCCATCAGCTTTGCGACTTCAGCGAAGCGTACCATCAGGATGGAGTCCGAGGCGGTCGCCGCCCTGGAGCAGCGTATCGGCACCGATTTCGAACGCGCCTGCGAGTTGCTGTTGCAAACCCGCGGCCGGGTCATCGTCACGGGCATGGGCAAATCGGGACATATCGCGCGCAAGATTGCCGCGACCCTGGCCAGCACCGGCACCCCCGCTTTCTTCGTCCACCCCGGCGAGGCCAGTCACGGCGATATGGGCATGATCACCGCCGACGACGCGGTCATCGCCCTGTCCAATTCCGGGTCGGTGGCCGAAATCGTCACCCTGCTGCCACTGCTCAAGCGCATGGGTACCCGGCTGGTGAGCATGACCGGCAACCCCGACTCCGTACTGGCCAGGTCATCGGACGTGCACCTGGATACGGGAGTCGAGACCGAGGCCTGCCCCCTGGACCTGGCGCCCACCTCCAGCACCACAACCGCCCTGGTCATGGGCGATGCCCTGGCAATCGCCCTGCTCGAGGCCCGCGGTTTTACTGCCGACGACTTCGCCTTTTCTCATCCGGGCGGCACCCTGGGCAAGAAACTGCTGCTGAAAGTCGCCGATGTCATGCGATCCGGTGACACTATCCCGCAGGTCGCGCCCGACACCCCGCTGTCGGAGGCCCTGCTGGAAATCAGCAACAAGGGCCTGGGCATGACCACCATCACCGACGCCGACAGCAGGCTCGTGGGGGTGTTCACCGATGGTGACCTGCGCCGCACCCTGAAAGCGAGGGTGGACATCAATGCAACGCCCATGGCCGAACTCATGAGCGCCAGCGCCAAGACCGTGACCCCCGACATGCTGGCCGCGGAGGCCATGCGCATCATGGAGGAGAACGAGATCAGCTCGCTGGTGGTTGTCGAGGAGGACCGCAGGGTGGCCGGGGTCATACACCTGATGCACCTGCTGCACGCCGGCCTCGCCTGAGGGACACCACCATGACCGAACTGGAACAAAAAGCCGCAGCGGTACGGCTGCTGGCACTGGATGTAGACGGCGTACTCACCGATGGTCGCATCTACTACGGCAACAGCGGCGAGGAGCTCAAGGCCTTCAACATCAAGGACGGCCTGGGCATCAAGTTGCTGCAGCACAGCGGCATACAGGTCGCGATTATCACCGGCCGCCAGTCGGAGATCGTGGCGCGCCGGGCCAGGGAGCTGGGCATAGAGGCTGTCATCCAGGGCCGCGAGGACAAGCAGTTGGCGCTGCAGGAATTGTGTCGGCAGCAACAACTCACTCCCGCTGATTGCGCCTACATGGGCGACGACCTGCCCGACCTGTCGGCTATAATGGCCGCGGGCCTGGGCCTGACGGTGGCCGATGCCAGCGCCAGCGTGCGGGCGGCGGCCGACTGGTGCAGCACCCTGAACGGCGGCTGCGGGGCGGTCCGCGAGGCCTGTGAATTCATCCTGCGGGCGCGCGGGGACTGGGCTTCCCTGGAGCAGGGGTTCCGCTGAGCACGGCGGGCCGACGCAGGGCGCAGGCACCCGGGCAAGGCCAGCACGGAAAAATTAAATTGCCTCTGCCGGTGAACCGGTTACCATCGGCACGAGTCAAAATCACCACCAGCGCCGGGGCGAGAGCCCCTGCGCAGCGCAACCAAGGAAAGCAGCGATGCGGACGCATACCGCCAGGAACCACCATGTCACGCTCTAGCTACCCGGGAAAGTGGCGCCTGGCAGCGCGAGCGGCTGCCCTGCTGCTGGTGCTGCTGCCCGCCGCGATCAGCCACGCCCTGCCGGATGACCGCGATCAGCCCATACGCATCACCGCGGACACTGCCATACGTGACGAGAAGCAGGGGTTCACGGTCTACAGCGGCAATGTCCGCATGATTCAGGGCAGCCTGGACATCGAGGCGGACAAGATCACCATCTATCACGCCACCGCCCAGGCGGACAAGATCGTTGCGGAGGGCAAGCCCGCGAAAATGCAGCAACAGCCCGCAGTGGACGAACCGCTGGTAAAGGCCCGCGCGGAAATGATTGAGTACTACAAGAACGAGGACCGGGTGCACCTGACCAGGAATGCCCATATCACCCAGGATGACTCCTCGGTAACCGGCGATTCCATCGACTATTTTATCGCCGAGCAACTGGTGAAGGCCGACTCCGACAAGGACACCGAGGGCAACCGGGTCAAGGTGGTCATCTCCCCCAAAGTGATACGCGAGGAAGACGCCGATAGTGGCACTACTGAAGGCAACTAATCTCGCCAAGTCCTATGGGGGCCGGGAGGTCGTCCAGGATGTGTCACTGGAAATCGAGAGCGGTCAGGTGGTCGGACTGCTGGGCCCCAACGGGGCCGGCAAGACCACCTGTTTCTATATGATCATCGGCATCATCCGTGCCGATCGCGGCACGATAACCATCAACGACGAGGAGATAACCGCCCTGTCCATGCACCAGCGGGCCCGCCGCGGGGTTGGCTACCTCCCCCAGGAGGCCTCGATCTTCAGGAAACTGACTGTCGGCCAGAACCTCATGGCCATCCTCGAGACCCGCGCGGACCTGGACAAGCAGCAGCGCCTGCAACGGCGGGACGAACTGCTGGCCGAATTCAACGTCGAGCACCTGCGCGACAGCCAGGGACAATCCCTGTCCGGCGGCGAGCGCCGCCGGGTGGAGATAGCCCGCGCCCTGGCCACGGAGCCGGAATTCATCCTGCTGGACGAACCCTTTGCCGGGGTGGACCCCATCTCCGTCAGCGATATCAAGACCATCATCAATCACCTGCGGGACCGGGGCATTGGGGTCCTGATCACCGACCACAACGTGCGCGATACCCTCGATATCTGTGAGAAGGCCTATATCGTGGGAGAAGGCCATATCATCGCCGCGGGCACGTCCCAGGAAATACTCGCTCACAAGCGTGTGCGCCAGGTCTACCTCGGGGACCAATTTCGCATGTAGACTTGTGCCTCGCCCGGCGGCCCCGCCCGCGATCACCCCACAGGGGGCTGTCGCCCCGTCCCTCGCAGTATTTGTCTAGCAAAAATCACGCCAAAGTGTTGCCTCCAGTCGCGAGCCGGCGCTACACTGATTATGTCCGCCACTACCAACGCGCAGGAGCAAACCAGAGGTTCATGAAGCAGTCGCTGCAACTCAAACTGGGCCAACAGCTGACGATGACGCCACAGCTGCAGCAGGCTATTCGCTTGCTGCAGCTGTCCACCCTGGATCTGCAGCAGGAAATACAACAGGCCCTGGACAGCAATCCCCTGCTGGAAGCCGAAGAAGACGAAACCTTTCCCGGCGAGAACGAAGCAGATTCCCGGGAGCAAGCCGACAGCGCCGGCCAGGACGGCCCCATGGACAGCCAGGACGGGGCCGGCGAGCTGGCCGCTGACAGCGACTGGGACGGGAACCTGCCCGAGGAACTGCCAGTGGATACCCAGTGGGATGACCTGTTGCCCTCGGCCTCGGCACCGATGGGCGCTGCCGATGACATGCCGGATTCCGATTTCGAGTCGCGCAATACCGCCGGCGAATCCCTGCAGGAACAGCTGTTGTGGCAGCTCAACCTGACCCGCCTGTCGGACACGGACCGTCTGATCGCCCTCGCGATCATCGACGCCACCGACGAGAACGGCCGCCTGCAACAGGAGCTGGAGGAGCTCCACGAGGCCCTGCTGGAAGGCTCGGAGCTGGACATAGAGCTGGACGAAATCGTGGCGGTACTGCACCGCCTGCAGCAATTCGAGCCCGCGGGCGTTTGCACCCGCAACCTGCAGGAGTGCCTGCTGGTGCAGCTTCGGCAACTGCCCCCCTCCACCCCCTGGCTGGAGCAGGCGCGGGTCATCCTGAGTCGGCATATCAACCAGCTGGGCAGCGGCGATTTCAAGCAGATCATGCGCCGCACCCGGCTGTCGGAGCAGGATCTCAAGGAGGTGCTGGCGCTGATCCAGTCGCTGGACCCCAATCCCGGGCAATCGGTGGCCCAGGACAGCACCGAATACGTGGTACCCGATGTCTTCGTGAGCAAGCGCGATGGGCGCTGGGTAGTGGAACTCAATCCCGACATCGCGCCCAGGCTGCGTATCAACAGTAACTATGCCAGCCTGATAAAGCGCGCCGACAACAGCGCCGACAATACCTTTCTGCGCGACAACCTGCAGGAGGCGCGCTGGTTCCTCAAGAGCCTGCACAGCCGCAACGAGACCCTCATGAAGGTCGCCACCAAAATAGTCGAGCACCAGCGCAACTTCCTCGACTACGGCCCCGAGGCCATGAAGCCACTGGTGCTGCACGAGATCGCCGAAGCGGTGGAGATGCACGAGTCCACCATTTCCAGGGTGACCACCCAGAAGTACATGCACACGCCTCGCGGCGTGTTCGAGCTGAAATATTTTTTCTCCAGCCACGTGGCGACAACCTCGGGTGGCGAGTGCTCATCCACCGCGATCCGCGCCCTGATAAAGAAACTGGTAGCCGCGGAGAACCCGCGCAAACCCCTTAGCGACAACAAAATTACCCAACTGCTGGAGGAACAGGGCGTGAAAGTGGCGCGGCGCACCATCGCCAAATACCGCGAAACACTGATGATTCCGCCCTCCAATGAGCGCAAGCGCCTGGTTTAGTCGGCCGCGGGTGAAATAGCTCGTTTCCGACCCGGCTGTGGTCTAGAATTCCAGCTATATACCGAGAAATCCGGCGTTGCCGGTGTCGGGACAAACATCCCGGCCTAACAGGAGAAAGGAGCTATTCATGCAACTGAATGTCAGCGGCCACCATGTAGAGGTCACGGATCCTTTGCGGGAGTATGTTGAAAGCAAGTTCGAGCGCCTGCAGCGGCACTTCGACCAGATCACCAATACCCAGGTCACCCTGATCGTCGAGAAGATGGTACAGAAGGCGGAGGCCACCATTCATATATCGGGCGCCGACATCTTTGCCGCCTCGGAGTCCGAGGACATGTACGCCGCCATAGACGCACTCGCCGACAAGCTCGATCGCCAGCTCATCAAACACAAGGAAAAGTCGCGGGGGCGCTAGCCCCCTCTCCAGCATGCCATCAATGAATGACATTTTGACCCCGGCGCGCACCGCCTGCCAGGTGCCCGGGGTCAGCAAGAAGCGCCTGTTCGAGACCATTGCCAGAATCATCTGTGACGACCAGCCCTCGCTGGACTACGAGCAGGTGTTCGCGCAACTGACCGCACGGGAAAAACTTGGCAGCACCGGCCTGGGCCAGGGTATCGCTATCCCCCATTGCCGGGTGGAAGAGTGCCCCCAGCCACTGGGAACCCTGCTCACCCTCGAGCAGCCCATCGATTTCGATGCGCCCGACGATCAGCCCGTGGACCTGCTGTTTGCCCTGCTGGTACCCGGCGAGGCAAACCAGCAGCATCTCGACATCCTGGCCGGCCTGGCCCGCCTGTTTCACCAGCCGGACTTCTGCCGGCAGCTGCGGGCCGCCCAGGATGCAACCTCCCTCTTTAAAGTCGCCACGCAATACGATATGTGAGTCGCGCAATGCAACTGGTTATCATCAGCGGTCGTTCCGGATCCGGCAAAAGTACGGCACTGCACCAGTTGGAGGACGAGGGTTACTACTGCATCGACAATCTCCCGATCGCCCTGCTGCCGGCACTGGTGCAGGAGACCAGTCGGGAGGATTTCAGTCATTTCCGCGGCACGGCGGTATGCATAGACGCCCGCAATGCCTGGAATGACCTGGCCAATTTTGGCGATATTCTCAGCCAGCTGCCGGCCAGCGTGAACCACGAAATCCTGTACCTGGATGCCCAGGACGCCGCACTGATCAAGCGCTTCAGCGAGACCCGGCGCCGGCACCCGCTGAGCAGCGAGACGACCCCGCTGGCGGAAGCCATAGAGAAGGAACGCGCATTGTTGAGCCCTATCGCCAGCGACGCCTCCCTGGTGCTGGACACCACACAGCTGACCATCTACGAGCTGCGCGATGCGATCAAGCAGCGCCTGTTGAAGAACAGCACCGGCAGCATGTCGCTGCTGTTCCAGTCCTTCGGTTTCAAACGCGGGGTACCGGCCGATGCGGATCTGGTATTCGATGTGCGCATGCTGCCCAATCCGCACTGGGTCAAGGCGCTGCGCCTGAAAAACGGCCTCGATCGCGAGGTGCAGGACTTCCTCGAGTCACAGGCCCTGGCCGAGGAGCTGTATCGGGACATCCGCAGCTACCTTGACAACTGGCTGCCGCGCTACAAGGACAGCAATCGCAGCTATATGACGGTGGCGATCGGTTGTACCGGTGGTCAACATCGGTCAGTATATCTGGCCGATCGACTGTACCGGCACTATCATGACCGCTTTCCGAACATCCATGTAAGACACAGGGAACTGCAATAGTCTCGTGATTCAGACCCAGGTCACCATCGTCAACAAACTCGGCCTGCACGCCAGGGCGGCCGCCAAGTTTGTGGCTTGCGCCGCGGCCTTCTCCAGCACCATACGGGCGGGCAGGGACGGCTCACTGGTGGACGGCAAGAGCATCATGTCGGTCATGATGCTGGCGGCGGGCAAAGGCACGGTGCTGGACCTGCACATACAGGGTCGTGATGAAGAGGCGGCGCTGGAAGCCCTTAAAACCCTGATAGAAAATCGTTTTGACGAACCCGAGTAGCCAGGCACGACACCAGCCAATCCGGAACTAATCACGTTGTTGTAGGCAAGGCTTTCCCGGATAATCTGCAGCACATCGGGCCAGCACCTCGCCCGGCTGCCGCGGGAACGTCTTGTGACGCAGATTGAAGCCACATCCCAGAAAACTTTCGAGAAGCTGAACCGCGCCCTGGACAGCGGCACCTTCGTCGATGTCCGGCGCATGCTCAACGGCCTGGCCCCCGGTGACATCGCCCACCTGCTGGAATCCTCCACACCCAAATTCCGCCACATTCTGTGGACCCTGCTGGACGCTGAAAACGAGGCCGAGGTTCTCAACGAACTGAGCGACGAGCTGCGGATTCAGTTCCTGGGCGACATGGAGGCGACCAAGGTCGCGGAGCTCATGGAAGGCCTGGAGGACGACGACGTCGCGGATATCCTCCAGCAGCTGCCCGACCGGGTCACCTGGGAAGTCCTCAACTCCATGGACCTGCAGGACCGGGCCCGCCTCGAGCAGGTGATGCTGTACCCGGAGGACACCGCCGGCGGCCTGATGAACACGGACACGATCACCATCCGGGCGCCGCTGACGCTGGACGTGGTGCTGCGCTACCTGCGCCGGCACGAGGAAATCCCGGCGATGACCGACAACCTGATCGTGGTGAACCGCTCGGACCGCTTTATCGGCCTGCTGCCGCTGCGAACCCTGCTGGTGTCGGACCCCACGGCCACCGTGCGACAGAAGATGGTCACGGACGTGGAGCCCATCCCCGTTTCCCTCCCGGACACCGACGTGGCGCGCCTGTTCGAGCGCAACGACTGGGTTTCGGCCCCGGTGATCGACGAGGACGGGCGCCTGGTGGGTCGCATCACCATCGACGACGTGGTGGACGTAATCCGCGAGGACGCCGATCACTCCTTCATGTCCATGGCCGGTCTGGACGAGGACGAGGATACCTTCGCCCCGGTGTTTCGCACCGCGCCGCGCCGCGCCATGTGGCTGGGCATCAACCTGATCACTGCGTTCATCGCCGCGGGCGTCATCAATCTGTTCCAGGGCACCATCGAGAAGGTAGTCGCGCTGGCGGTGCTGATGCCCATAGTCGCCTCCATGGGGGGTATTGCCGGCACCCAGACACTGACCGTACTGGTGCGCGGCATCGCCCTGGGACAGGTGGGCAGGAACAACCAGGCCTGGTTGATCAATCGCGAGGTGCTGGTGGGCCTGCTCAATGGCGTCCTGTGGGCGCTGGTGGTGGCCGTGGCGGCATCGCTGTGGTTCGACGACTGGACCATAGGTCTGGTAATCGCCGCGGCCCTGGTGATCAACCTGATCACCGCGGGGTTCACGGGGGCGGTATTGCCGCTGCTCATGACCCGCTTCAGGATAGACCCGGCACTGGCCGGGGGCGTGGTGCTGACCACCGTGACCGACGTGGTCGGGTTTCTCTCCTTCCTGGGCCTGGCGACCCTGTTTTATGCCTGAACCGGATGACATGACAACGCCGGACGACGAGTGGGGCGGTCCCAGCAAAAGCGCCCTGAAGCGGCGCATGCACGCCCTGCAACAGCTGGGGGAAACCCTGACCGGGCTCAGCGACAAACAGCTGCAACAGCTGCCCATCGACAACGAACGCCTGCTGCAGGTAGTCCGGGAGGCCCGCGACATCCGCAGCCACAGCGCCAAACGCCGGCACCTGCAACTGATCGGCAAACTGATGCGGGAGGTGGATCCCGAGCCCATCGAGAAGGCCCTGCAGGCCATGGATCGCGGCCACCGGGAGAGAACCGAGGCGTTCCACGAGCTGGAACTGCTGCGCGACGCCATGCTCGCGGCGGGCCCCCCCGGCGTGGAACTGGCCGCGGCGCGCTGGCCACAGGCCGACCGCCAGCACCTGCGGCAGCTCATTGTGCAGCACCAGCGAGAGGCGCAGCACGGCAAACCGCCGGCGGCCAGCCGCAAGCTGTTTCGCTACCTGCGGGAACTGCAGGAACGCTAGGGGCCACCCGCCCGGATGGACGGCGAGGCCGCACCGCCGGGGGCGGAATCGTCGAACACCCGGTCAAACTTCACCACCGGCTCATCCCAGGAACCCGTGGTGGTATAGACCAGGCTGGTGAGGCGGTTGACCTGGCTCTCGAACAGTTTGCTCAGCACGAACACACCGGCGGCCACCGGCAGCCCCGCTGTCAGGGCCGCCACCCAGGGCAGGTTGTTGGCCACGGGCAGGGTGACCACCAACTCCCCGTCCAGGGATTGTGAGGCCACCTCGCTCACCCCGCTGAACTGGAAGCTGCTGGCGCCGCCCTGAACCGCCATGTCCCGCACCTCTATCGTGCCCTCCTGCAACACCACCTCGCCCTCGATGGTGTTGAAGGGAATCCCCGACTCGAACATATGCGACAGGCTCAGCTGCTGCACGATCTCGGCCAGGTTGAGGATACTCACCACCCGCAGCGTGCCGCTGGCGCCGGCGGACACTTCCGGGAAGTGGCCCTCGCGGATATCGACCCGTACGGACCCGCTGGCCGCCTCCAGGGCGAAATCCTGGGGGGCACCGGGCCACTCCAGCGCCACGTCGAAGCGGCCGCTGTCCGTCTCGATTACATTCTGGTAACCGAATTTTTCCAGGGTCCCGGCCAGGTTCCCGAAGCGCGGGCTGGCCTCGATGCTGCTGCGACTGTCCGCGCCCTGGCGCCAGCTGAAACGTCCCGGCTCTTCAGGCAGCAGTTGCAACCCCGCCAGCTCGCCGGTAATGGCTTCGGCATGCAGGTTCGGGCCGTCACTGCGCAGGTCGAACGCGAGCTCGCCCAATAGCTGGTCGTCGCGCTGCAGGCCCTCCACCCTGACCGCCATCGCCGGAACCTCGAGGATTTCCTCCCTCTCGGAGGGGCCCAACTCCAGGGACCCCAGCCAGTCCAGATCGAGATGACTGATGTGCAGGCTGGGTCGCTCCGCCGCCACTGCCGGCGACAGCCACTCTCCCCGCAGCCAGTCAGCCTGGATCGAGGCGCGCCCGTGGCCATTCTGCGCCGCCAACTGCATGGCCACCGCGCCCAGTTGACTGCCGCGCCACTGCAGCTGTTCCACCCGCAAGTCCGGAATCGCCAACCGCAGCGACAGCGGCGCCTGCGGGGCACCCCCAGCCGCGACGGCCTGCGGATTGAGGTAACTGTCGTAAAAACTGCGCCACTGCTCAACGTCCACCTGCTGCAACTGCCCGCCGAGGCGAAATTCTCCCGGTGCAAGGGCGTCCGGCTGCTGGCCGAAGGCGATGCTGGCGGCCCGCAGAGCGCCGTCTGGGGACTCCGGCCCGGCCAGGGCCAGGCGGGCGGCGATACCGCCCTCGAGTGCGACCGCAAGTTCCGAACCCTCCCTGGATATCGACATATCCAGTTGCAGCTGGCGCTGGCCGGCGGCGGCCTTGGCCCAGGGGTCGGGCAGGTCGAGGCTGACACCTTCCAGGGCGCTGTGCAGGGACAGGCGGAGCGGGCTGTCAGGGGCCACCAGCAGCTGCGCCTCGACTGCCGCCGTCCCGCGACCGAATGCCAGCCAGCCCTGGCCCAGCCAGCTGCTGAGATCGTCCATGGCGACACTGGAGGACAGGTCGATACAGGTGGCCGGGCCGTCGGCAGAGCCGGCTTCCGCGTCCGCTGCGGGAACCGGGCACTGGTCGATGGCGGCGCGCAGGGGGCGCCCCCACAACTGGCCGCTCAAGCCGGCGGCGGAAAATCCCGTCGGACTCCGGTAGGCGAGCTCGCCGCTGATCCCGCGCAATGGCAGCCTGCCAGGCAGGATCTCCAGGTCCACGGCGTCCAGGCGCGCCGTCAGGTCCACCCCGGGCGGATCGGTGCTGTCACTGAGGTTCAGCAGCAGGGACAGGTCGGTGTCCAGTTCGCCGGCCACCACCCACTTCGAGAAGGCGCCGCCGGCAGCCGCGCCCAGCGGCGAGTCGTTGACCGCCGCCAGGCCGTCCTCGGCCGGACCACTGATATGGCCCCGCACCGCCAGCAGCAGCTGCCCGGCCGGGTCTTGCCAGACCGCCACGCCCAGGTCCCTGACCCGGGAGTCCAGTAGCCTGGCGGAAGCGGCCCACACGCTGACATTGCTGTCATCTATCAGCACCGTGCCGTCCACGGCGGCCAGCGCCGGCCAGTCGGGGTGATAATCCAGGGCCGTGTCCTCGATATTGAAGAACAGCTGCACCGTGTGCAGTTGCGCCGCACCGGGCAGCAGGCTGCCGCGCCAGAGAAACCCGCCCTGGACGATCTCACCCGCGCCAATACTGCGCTCCAGCCAGCCGAGCAGGCCGGCGTCAAGAATGTAGGGAATATACTTGCCCCGGTGCACCGGCCGGGAACCCTCCAGGCCCACCAACAGGTCCATTTCCACCCCGTTGGGGTTCTCCACCAGCGGCACCGAGAGACCGAATAGCACCCGCACCGGTCCCTCAGCGGCAGCGGCCTGCACCAGGCCGCTGGAGAGCCTGACCGCCTTCTCATCCCAGCTGATATGGATGGTGCCGTGAAAATCGTCATAGGCCAGGGGCTGCCGATACACGGTGGGGAAATTCAGGCTGAACTGGCGGCTGTCCAGGACCACGAAGCCGCCGCCCGGGGCGAGGGAGAGGTAACCGCCGGCCCCGGCTACCCCGGGCGCGCCCTGCCAGGGCTGCACCGCCAGCTGGTCGAATTCCGCGCGCAGGATCCAGTCGTCAAGGGGGGTGTTGATGTCGGTGATATCCAGTTGCACCGACGACAGCCGGCCTCTGGCGGACAGCGTGCGGATCACCTCGCGCGCCGCCGCGGGCAGGGCCTCGGTATCGCCGGCAAGCGCCGACAGCGGGGCCAGCGGCAGCCCGGCGGCACGCAGTCGCAAGGTTGCGCCGCGGACGTCCAGCTGCACGCGGGGCACCAGCAACTGCGCCTCGCCCCTGGCAAGTTCCAGGTCCGCTATAGACAGGCCCCAGCGCTGCTGGCGTTGCTGCGCACTGGCGGCGAAGGCCAGCCGATCCAGCGGCAGCGCCCAGCTGCCATCCGCCGCCGCCAGCAGCAGTTCGTTCAGCTCGAAGCGGGCATCCAGCGATGGCTCGCCGCGCTCCCAGGCCAGCCAGGCCTGCAGGCCCAGCGCCCCGGAGAGCTTCACTGCCGGCAGGTGATCCTGCCCCAGCTCCAGCAGGGTGTCGACCTCGGTGGCGCCCACGTCCAGGTACAACTGGCCCGCAAAGGCCGCCGGGTCAAAGGGATTGCCCACCCCCTCCCCCGCGGCCTGTACCCGCAGGCCCCGCGAGGAGGCCAGCTGGGCCTGCAGCCAGCGGCGACTGCCATCGCGCAGCAGCGCCAGGTCCAGCTCGAACTGGCGCTGCTCCCCCGAGGGCAGGCTCAGCGCCAGGCGCAGCTTGTCCAGGGACACCTGGTCTACCGTGCGCAGGAACTCCTCGGCCCAGTCCGCCAGGTCCTGGTCCCCGGCCTCGAAGCCCCTGATACGCAGCTGCCCATCGGGGGTCAACTGGCCGGCCAGGCTCAAACCCCGCAGCTGCAGCAGGCTGGTCTTCAGGGTCCGGGCCCGCAGGCTGCCGGCCACATCCAGCCCCACCCGTCCGCCCGCCAGTTCCAGCGGATGGTTCGGCGCGGTAGGCAGGGTCAGGCGCAAGTCCTCCAGCACCAGTACCGGGGTAAAAGAGTGCCACTCGGCGCTGACCCGCCGCGCCTCCACCAGGAAGGGAAGACGGTGATTGAGTTCCTGCAGGATGGCCTGCTGGTAGTTGCTGGAGAACGAGGCCAGCATCCTGCCGACACTGACGTAGATCGCCAGCAGCACGATAAAGCCGACGATAAAGACCCAGAGCACACTGCTGAGCTTATGGAAAAGTGATGGTTTCAAAAAATCGTTCCGCGACTGCCAGTCCGCTTCCACCGGCGACAAGCCCGCCTATTATGAAGTTTGTGGGGGCTGAATGTCGAAACGTTCCTCAATCAGGGATGGGATCCAGCCGGGTGGCGATGCCCCGGGCCACCAGCAACTGCCGTGTTTCGCACAGGGGCAGGCCCACCACGTTGCTGTAGCTGCCCTCTATGCGCCTGACGAAGGCGCCGGCCAGGCCCTGTATGGCGTAGCCGCCGGCCTTGTCCCAGGGTTCATCGGTCGCCAGGTAGGCTTCACAAAGCTCCCGGGTCAACCGGATGAACTCCACTTTGGTTTCCACCAGTTGCACCCTGCTGTCGTCATCGCCCCACAGGCATACGGCGGTCAGCACGCTGTGGCTGCGGCCGCTGAGCCGGGCCAGCATCGCCAGGCCGTCGAAGTGGTCCACGGGTTTTCCCAGCACCTCGTCATCCAGGTGCACCGTGGTATCCGCGGCCAGCACCGGGTGACCGGGATCGCGATAGCGCGCCGCCACCCGCTGTGCTTTCTCCCGGGCCATGCGCTCGACATAGGCGGCGGGGGATTCGCCCGCCTGCCGGGTTTCGTCTATGTCGGCCGGATCGACGCTGTACCGCACGCCCAACTGGTCGAGCAGTTGCCGTCGCCGGGGCGAGGCGGAGGCCAGTACCAGCTGCCGCTCGGCCAACTCAGGCCACCGCGTACTGCCGGCGCAGCTCTCGCAGCAGATGCAGCACCAGGGGCCACAGCAGGGCACTGGACACGGCGGGCAGCAGGAACAGCAGGGAGGGTGCGCCGATTCCCTGGAGATTCTGTACCCACTGGCAGACCAGCTGGTTGACACCGACCAGCACAAACACGGTGCCGGCCTGCTGCCACAGGCTGAACACCCGCAGGCGCTGGTACAGGATCAGGCACAGCAGCGCCACGACCACCAGGGCAAAGGCGTTCTGCCCCAGCATGGCGCCCTCCAGGATATCCAGCCCCATGCCCAGCAGCAGGGCGGTGAGAATACCGACACGGTGCGGCAGGGCGATAACCCAGTAGATCAGGCACAGCGCCACCCACTCGGGCCGCACCCACTGCAACCACTGGGGCATGGGCAGCACCGCCAGCACGCCGGCCACAAAAAAACTCAGCAGAATCACCCAGTAGCCCTGCATCTGCTGCACAGTTCAGTTGCCCCGCCGGTCCTGGGTGGAAAAGACCAGCAGCACATGACGGCTCCGGTCCAGGGCGGCGCTGGGCCGGGCCACCACCCGTGCGAAAGCCCGTCCCGGGTCGCGTTCGATTTCCGTCACCACCGCCACCGGATAGCCCTCGGGAAAGCGCCCGCCAAGGCCAGAGGTCACCAGCAGGTCCCCGAGCTCGATATCGGTGGTGGCGGACACGTGCCGTATTTCCAGCGCACCCAGGGAGCCGGTGCCCTCGGCAATGGCCCGCACCCCGTTGCGATTGACCTGCACCGGTATGGAATGGGTGGCGTCGGTAATCAACAGGGCGCGGGAGGAGATGGCGCTGACCTCCACGATCTGCCCCATCAGGCCGTCGGCGTCTATCAGGGGCTGGCCCACGAACACGCCGTCCGCCAGGCCCTTGTTGATGACCAACTGGTGGCGCACCGGGTCGGGCGACACGCCAATCAGCTCCGCCACCAGCACATCGTCGCGCAGCAACGCCGAGGAGTTCAGCAGGGCCCGCAGGCGCACGTTTTCCGCCTGCAGCGACGCCATCTGCTGGGAGCGGCCCTGCAATATCAGGTTGGCCCGGTGCAGGCGCTCGTTCTCCTCGGCCAGGGAGAGGGGGGAGTGCAGGTATTTGTCGCTCCAGTCGCGCAGGCGCAGGGGCAGGTCGGCCACCCAGTAGACAGGCGTACCCAGTGTGGCGAGCAGGGAGCGGGTGGTTTCCAGGCGGTTGTAGCGCAGATCGGCGGTGATCAGCCCGAGAATTACCAGGATCGCCAGCAACAGGCGCAGACCCAGGGAGGACTCTTTGACGAATAGCGGCTTGATGTTGCGTCCTCAGTCATTGGGCCGGTGGCCGCCGCCCAGCAGCGACCCCGGCTCGGCGTCACTCGGTGGACAGCAAATCGATAGTGCGCCTATCCATACGTTCCATCGCCATACCGCCGCCCCGCGCCACACAGGTCAGGGGATCCTCGGCCACGATTACCGGCAGCCCGGTCTCCTCGGAAATCAGGCGGTCCAGGTCGCGCAGCAGGGCGCCACCGCCAGTCAGTACGATACCGCTCTCGGCGATGTCCGCGGCCAGTTCCGGGGGCGACTGCTCCAGGGCTGTCTTCACCGACTGCACGATAGAGGACAGGGGATCCTGCAAAGACTCGAGGATTTCATCGCTGTTGAGGGTAAAACTGCGGGGCACGCCCTCCGCCAGGTTGCGTCCGCGCACGTCGATCTCGCGCAACTCGCTGCCGGCAAAGGCGCAGCCTATCTCTTCCTTGATGCGCTCGGCCGTGGCGTCGCCAATCAGGCTGCCGTAGCGGCGCCGGACATGGGCCACAATGGCTTCGTCAAAACGATCGCCGCCGACCCGGACCGAATCCCGGTAGACGACGCCATTGAGGGAGATTATGGCAATTTCGGTGGTACCACCGCCCACATCGACCACCATGCAGCCGGTAGCCTCCTCCACATCCAGGCCCGCGCCGATGGCCGCGGCCATGGGTTCCTCGATCAGTCGCACTTCCCGGGCACCGGCGCTGAGGGCGGACTCGCGTATCGCCCGGCGCTCGACCTGGGTGGACATGCAGGGTACGCACACCAGCACCCGGGGGCTGGGGCGGATGAACTTGCTCTCGTGCACCTTGGCGATGAAGTGCTGGAGCATTTTCTCGGTTACCTGGAAATCGGCTATCACCCCATCCTTGAGCGGGCGGATGGCGGTGATGTTGCCCGGTGTTCGGCCCAGCATGCGTTTGGCCTCGGTGCCGACCGCCTCGATGGTCTTCTGGCCATTGTGTATGCGGATTGCCACCACGGATGGCTCGTTCAGCACTATTCCCTTGTCGCGCACGTAGATGAGGGTATTGGCCGTACCCAGATCTATGGAGAGGTCGTTTGAGAACACTCCGCGCAGTTTTTTCAACATTGATTTTTACTACCTTTTGAGTACCACGGGGAACTCCGGTGCGGAGCCCTGCATGCCTACCTGGCCGTCGCCTCCAGGCCATTGCGGATGCCCTGGTAGGGTCGATTTCAAGACCCTGCTGTTGCTTTGGTGACAGATGTATTTTTGGCGTTTTAAATTCCGGCAACTGTATCAACCGCGGGGATTTTGGGCAAGGCGCAAATATGATAACTTTACGCCCCCGCTGTCGCACAGGGCAGCTCTCCCCGGTTAGAAATACAATGGCGATAGAGCAAGACGAGATAGAAAAGATTGCGGCCCTCGCGCGCATCCGCATCCAGCCCGCGCAAATCGGCCGGGTTACCCAGCGTATCACCGAAATCCTGCACATGGTGGACCAGTTGCAGGCGGTAGACACCAGCGATGTGGAACCCATGGCCAACCCCCTGGACGCCATCCAGGTGCTGCGCGCTGACGAAGTCACCGAAGTCAATCGCCGGGAGGCCTTCCAGGCCATTGCCCCGGCGGTGGAAAACGGGCTCTACCTGGTGCCCAAAGTCATCGAATAGGCGGCCGCGGCCCCTCACAGGACAATTCAATGCATGACAAAACGGTCGCCCAGCTAACCGCCGGGCTGCAAACCGGACAATTTTCCAGCGCCGAGCTGACCCGCTGTTTCCTGGACCGCATCGCGTCCCTGGACAGCCGCTATAACAGCTTCATCAGCGTCGCTGATGAACAGGCCATGGCAGCCGCCCGCGCCGCGGATGAACGCATTGCCGCCGGCGACGCGGGCCCGCTCACGGGCATCCCCATCGCCCACAAGGATATTTTCTGTACCGATGGGCTGCGCACCAGCTGCGGGTCGCGCATGCTGGACAACTTCGTGCCGCCCTACGACGCCACTCTGGTCACGCGGCTCAACCGCGACGGCGTGGTCGCGCTGGGCAAGACCAATATGGACGAGTTCGCCATGGGCTCCTCCAATGAAAACAGCTTCTACGGCCCGGTGAGGAACCCCTGGGATACCTCCGCCGTACCGGGAGGCTCCTCCGGGGGCTCGGCCGCGGCGGTGGCGGCCGGGCTGGCGCCGGCCGCCACCGGTACAGACACCGGCGGCTCCATCCGCCAACCCGCGGCTTTCTGCGGCATCACCGGGCTCAAGCCCACCTACGGACGGGTTTCCCGCCTGGGCATGGTGGCCTTCGCCTCCAGCCTGGACCAGGCCGGCCCCATGGCCCGCACCGCCGAGGACTGCGCCCTGCTGCTCAATAGCATGGCCGGCCATGACCCGCAGGACTCCACTTCTTCGCAGGTACCGACAGAGGACTACTGCGCCCGGTTGGCGGACAGCCTGCAGGGCCTGCGCATAGGACTGCCGCGGGAATACTTCGGCGCGGGCCTGGACCCCGCCACCGCGGCCTGCATCGACCAGGCGCTGAAGGAACTGGAGGCCCTGGGCGCCACCCTGGTGGAAGTCAGCCTGCCCCATAGTCACCTGACCATCCCCACCTACTACGTCATCGCGCCCGCCGAGGCCTCCACCAATCTGTCCCGCTACGACGGCGTGCGCTACGGCTACCGCTGCGAGCAGCCCACCGACCTGCTCGACCTGTATACGCGCACCCGCGAGGAGGGCTTTGGTGAGGAGGTGAAACGGCGCATCCTGGTGGGCACCTACGCCCTGTCAGCCGGCTACTACGATGCCTATTACAAGAAAGCGCAACAGGTCAGGCGCCTGATCAAGCAGGACTTTATCGACTGCTTTGGGCAGGTGGACGTAATTGCCGGCCCCACCACCCCCGGGCCTGCCTTCGCCCTGGGCTCCAAGTCGGACGATCCCGTGGCCATGTACCTGGAGGACATCTATACCCTGGCCGTCAACCTGGCGGGACTGCCGGGCATGTCGGTACCGGCCGGCATGGTGGGCGGCAAGCCCGTGGGCCTGCAGCTGATCGGCCAGCACTTCGGCGAGGCGCGCCTGCTCAACGTGGGGCACCGCTTCCAGCAGGCCACCGACTGGCACGCGCGGCGCCCCGCCGACCCGGCAGTGGAGGCAGCGTGATGCAGTGGGAAACCGTCATTGGCCTGGAGGTGCATTTGCAACTGGCCACCCGTTCCAAGATTTTTTCCGGCTCGCCCACCACCTTCGGAGCAGCCCCGAATACCCAGGCCAGCGCTGTCGACCTGGCCATGCCGGGCATGCTGCCGGTGCTCAATGCCGAGGCGGTGCGTTTCGCGGTGATGTTCGGGCTGGGCATCGGGGCCGAGATCGGCCGCCGCTCGGTATTCGACCGCAAGAATTACTTCTACCCCGACCTCCCCAAGGGCTACCAGATCAGCCAGTTCGAGGCGCCCATCGTCGGCCGCGGCAGCTTCGAGATCCAGCTCGAGGACGGCAGCACCCGCAGCATCGGCATCACCCGCGCCCACCTGGAAGAGGACGCGGGCAAATCCCTGCACGAGGATTTTCACGGCCAGACCGGCATCGACCTGAACCGCGCCGGCACGCCGCTGCTGGAAATCGTCTCGGAACCGGACCTGCGCAACGCCGCCGAGGCGGTGGCCTACCTGAAGGCGCTGCACAGCCTGGTGACCTACCTGGGCATTTCCGACGGCAATATGGCCGAGGGTTCCATGCGCTGTGACATCAACCTGTCGCTGCGGCCGGTGGGCTCCGACACCCTGGGCACCCGCGCCGAGATCAAGAACGTCAACTCCTTCCGCTTCGTGGAAAAGGCCATTCGCCACGAGGTGGAGCGCCAGGCGGACATCCTGGAGGACGGCGGCAAAATCGTGCAGGAAACCCGTCTGTACGATGCCGACCTCGACGAGACCCGACCCATGCGCAGCAAGGAGGTGGCCAACGACTACCGCTATTTCCCCGAGCCGGATCTGCTGCCGGTGGTGATAGACGAGGCCTACATCGAGGAGATACGCGCCAGCCTGCCGGAATTGCCGGTGCAGAAGCGCCACCGCTTCATCGAACAATACGGCCTGAGCGCCTACGACGCGAACGTGATGGCGGACAGCCGTGAACTGGCGGACTATTTCGAGGCGGTGGCAGGGTCCTGCGGCGACGCCAAGATCGCCGCCAACTGGGTGCAGGTGGAACTGCTGGGCCAGCTCAACAAGGGCGAACTCGCCCTGGCCGACTGCCCGGTCCCGGCGGCGGACCTGGGCGGCCTGATCGCGCGCATCCTGGACAACAGCATCTCGGGCAAGATCGCCAAGCAGGTGTTCGAGGCCATGTGGCAGGGCGAGGGCAGCGCCGACGAGATCATCGCCGCCCGCGGCCTCAAGCAGGTCAGCGACAGCGGCGCCCTGGAGACCATGGTGGAGGAGGTGATCGCGGCCAACGCCGGCCAGGTGGAGCAGTACCTGGCGGCGGACGCGGACCGGCGCAAGAAGCTGATCGGCTTCTTCGTGGGCCAGGTGATGAAACTGTCCAAGGGCCAGGCAAACCCGCAGATGGTCAACGAGTTACTGGCGAAGAAGCTGGTTTAGGAGCGGTACGAGGATGAGAAAAGACAAGGAAAAGGTGCTGGACGAGGTGTGGACGGAAGATCATGTCCGCAGCTTCCTGCGGGTGCGGCCCCACGACGGCAGCGATGAAAACTTCCATATGCTGCTCAAGGCTTACCAGAGCATGCGCGCCGATGATTTCGAGCTGTTCGTGGGCTTCTTCAAGGCCGAGGGGCGCGATGTGAACGCCACCGGCAAGGACGGACGCTCGGTGCTGGATATCGTCAAGGAGCACCGGCACGGGGTGGAGTATGCCGAGATACTGACGGCGGCTGGGGCGGTCTGAAAAAAGTTTATACAGAGGCCATTGCTGCGCCGGCCACTGAAACAGGCCATTGCTGCGCCGGCCTCTGCCTGGGGGAGTCTCCCGAAAGGGCCACTGCTCCGTCACCCGATTCGGCTGCTGCGGAACTCGACCATTTTTTGCTGCGCAAAAAATTGGGACTCGAACAATCCTCGCAGAAAGCTCCCGAATCGGGTGACTGCGCAAAGCGTGGCCTGATTTTTCGGGAGACTCCCCCAGGCAGAGACCTACCACTGTTCTTGATAACAACGGCTCGGTTTAATCTTATACCTGCCTGAAAACTCGCTATTTTGACCAGTGTCAGGTTGCTGTCCGGAGCGCCTTCCCGAAAACATCAGGCCACGTTTAGCGCAGGCAACAAACTCGGGGCTTTCTGTGAGCACTGTCCGAGTCCCAAAAATTGCGCAGCAATTTTGGTCGAGTTGCGCAACAGCCCGAAAATGCGGGAAAACATGCGGCCGTTCTCAGACTCCCTCACCCCCACCAGCCCGGCGAAAGCCCAGAACAAACCTAATGCTCCCGAGTAGCCCGAAACTCAATGTCAGGCCAGCGCTCCTCCATGAGCGCCAGATTCACCCGGGTGGGCGCCAGGTAGGTCAGGTAGCCGCCCCCATCCAGCGACAGGTGCTCCGCCGCCTTGCGCCGGAATTCCTCCAGCTTGCGCGGATCCTTGCAGTGCACCCAGCGGGCCGTGTAGACGTTCACCGGCTCGTAGCGCGCCTCCACCTTGTACTCGTCCTTGAGCCGGAAAGCCACCACGTCGAACTGCAACTGGCCCACCGCGCCGACCACCAGGTCGGTGCTGTTGATGGGCGCGAACACCTGGGTCGAACCCTCCTCCGACAACTGCTGCAGCCCCTTCTGCAACTGCTTCGACTTCATCGGGTCGGTCAGGCGGATGCGACGGAACAACTCGGGAGCAAAGTGGGGAATGCCGGTGAACTGCAGGTCCTCACCCTCGGTGAAAGTGTCACCGATCTGGATGGTGCCGTGATTGTGCAGCCCGATGATGTCGCCGGACACCGCCTCGTCCACCAGTTCCCGCTCGCCGGCCTTGAATGTGACGGCATCGGCGATGCGCACCTCCTTGCCCAGGCGCACATGGCGCATTTTCATGCCCTTGGTGTAGCGCCCCGAGCAAACCCGCAGGAACGCTATGCGGTCGCGATGACGGGGGTCCATATTGGCCTGTATCTTGAAGACGAAACCACTGAACGTGGACTCGCCTGCCGGCACCTCCCGGGTGGTGGTGGGGCGGGCCAGGGGCGCGGGCGCCCAGCGGACAAAATCGTCCAGCATCTCGCGCACGCCGAAATTGCCCAGGGCGGTACCGAAGAAGACCGGGCTGAGGCGGCCGGCGAGGAACTCCTGCTGGTCAAACTGGTGGCTGGCGCCCCGCACCAGTTCGATCTCCTCCAGGAAATCATCGTACTCATCTCCCAGCAGCGCCCGGGCGGCATCGCTTTGCAGTCCCTCGATACGACGGTCGTCGGGCAGACTGGAGCCCTTGCCCGGGGTGTACTGGTGGATCACGTCGGTATAGAGGTTGTAGACCCCCTTGAACTCGCGCCCCATGCCCACCGGCCAGTTGATGGGAGCGCCCTGGATGGCGAGTACTTCCTCGATCTCGTCCAGCAAATCGATGGGATCGCGGATGTCGCGGTCCATCTTGTTGACGAAACTGAAAATGGGCGTATCCCGCAGCCGGCACACGTTCATCAGCTTGATGGTGCGGTCCTCCACACCCTTGGCCCCGTCAATCACCATCAGGGCGGAATCCACCGCGGTCAGGGTGCGGTAGGTGTCCTCGGAAAAGTCCTCGTGGCCGGGGGTATCCAGCAGGTTGACCGTGCGCTCCCGGTAGGGGAACTGCATCACCGAGGAGGTCACCGAGATGCCCCGCTCCTGCTCCATGGTCATCCAGTCCGAGGTGGCGTGCGGCCCTCTCTTGCCTTTCACGCTGCCGGCCACCTGGATGGCGTTGCCCAGCAACAGGAGCTTCTCCGTGATGGTGGTCTTGCCAGCGTCCGGGTGCGAAATAATGGCGAAGGTACGGCGCGAGTCGATCTGCTTGCCGAGGTCTGACATGGTATGTTCCGGGAAAAAAGCCGGGATTATACGCCCTTTCCCGGCATCGCGCAGTGCCTGGGCCGGCCCGCCCGCGGGATTTTAAACCTGCCGAGGAGAGGGCTATTTCGTATAATGCGGCGGTGAACACGCCCCCCGACACAGGCGCTTCGGCCTACAACCCCTCGCTGGACAACCTGCGCAGCCTGCTGCTCATACGCGGCATAGCCCTGCTGGGGCAGACCGGGGTACTGGCCTATGTTCTTTACGCCAGCCGCACCACGGAGGGTCTGTGGGGCGTGACCACCAGCCTGGCGGTGCTGGCGGCCCTGACGGCTCTCAGCCTGTGGCGCTGCACCCGGCCCTGGCCGGTAACCGACAACGAGTTTCTGGCCCAACTGCTGGTGGACGTGCTGGGCTGGACCGTGCTCATGTACTTCTCGGGCGGCGCCAACAATCCCTTCGTCTCCTACTATATCGTGCCGCTGGTGATCGCCGCCGCGGTGCTGCCCTGGCGCCATACCTGGCTGGTGGCCGGGGCCTCGCTGCTGGCCTACAGCCTGCTGCTGTACTACTACCAGCCCTTCCCCCTGTTCACTCCCCACGCCCAGATGGGTCATGGGGACGGCGCCAAGGTGCACATCCTGGGCATGTGGTTCAACTTCCTCTTCAGCGCCGGCCTGATCACCTATTTCGTGGTCCGCATGGCCTCGATGCTGCGCCAGCAGGAGGCGCGGGCCGTGGCCAGACGCGAGGACAGGCTGCGCAATGACCAGATCATGGCAGTGGCCAGCCTGGCGGCCGGCACCGCCCATGAACTGGGCACCCCGCTGGCAACCATGACGGTGCTGGTGGATGAGATGCTGCAGGATAAGCAGCTCACCAGCCAGACCCGGGAAGACTGCCGATTGCTCCAGCAACAGTTGGCCCAGTGCAAAACCACCCTGCAGGGCCTCACCCGCACGGCGGAGCTGACTTCGGTACAGCAGACCCGGTCGCTGCCCCTGGATACCTTCGTCGCCCAGACCGTCCAGCGCTGGGCAGTGCGGCGACCGGGCGTGGTGTGCGATATCCAGGTGCACAGCACCGGAAACCCGCCCGCTATCGAGTTCGATTCCACCCTCTGCCAGGCGCTGGAGAACCTGCTGAACAATGCCGCCGATACCGGCACGGACCGGCTGCAGGTGAGTTGCGGGTGGGATCAGCGCGAGGCGCGCATAGCCATCCGCGACTGGGGGCCCGGTATCGACGTGGATATCCTGCAGGACGCGGGCAAGCCGGTAATCCGCGCCAGTCGGGCGGGGCTGGGTATAGGCCTGCTGCTCAGCCATGCGACGGTGGAGCGCTACGGCGGTCGCATCGAACTGCTGAACGCCGGCGACGGCGGTGCCGTGGCCACCCTGTACCTGCCACTGGCCAGGGCTACCGCGCAGGTACCGGGCCAGTGAACGACGCGGTCAACAGGATCCTGCTGGTAGACGATGACCCGGCATTCACCGCCGTCATGGAGCGCGGCTTCAGGCGCCGCGGCTTCGGCACCCGCACTTGCGGCAGCGCCGGCGAGGCACTCGCGGCCTGCGAAGAGTTCCAGCCCAGCCACATCCTGCTGGACCTGCACATGCCGGGCACCTCGGGGCTGGTGGTGCTGCCGCAGCTATTGGCCAGGGCGCCGGCGGCAAAGCTGGTGGTGCTAACCGGCTACTCCAGCATCGTGACCGCCGTGGAGGCCACCAAGGCAGGGGCCACCAACTACCTCTGCAAGCCCGCCACCATCGACGAAATCCTCGCCGCCTTCTCAGACCAACCCGGCGAGCGGGAAGCGCCGGTGCCCGGCGACCCCATCTCGGTAGACCGCCTGGAATGGGAGCACATCCAACGGGTGCTGCAGGACAATGAGGGCAATATTTCCGCCACCGCCCGCGCCCTGGGCATGCACCGGCGCACCCTGCAACGCAAACTGCAGAAACGCCCGGTGCGACGCTAGACGGGGGCCGCTTCCAGTTGCCCGGCGACTATCGCCAGCAGGCGCCGGCCTATCGCCTCCACATCCAGGGTCTGCGCCGGCAGCAGGCGCGCCATGGAGGTCACTTCCAGTCCGGCATAGCCACAGGGATTGATGCGCTGGAAGGGTTCCAGGTCCATGTCCACATTGAGCGCCAGCCCGTGATAGCTGCAGCCGCGTCGCACCCGCAAACCGAGGGAGGCAATTTTCTCAGCGCCCACGTAGACCCCGGGGGCCTCGGGCCAGGGCCTGGCCTCGATGCCGTATTCGGCCAGCAGCACGACGATGCTGCGCTCGATCAGGTTCACCAGGTCGCGCACCCCGAAATGGCGGCGGCGCAGGTCCACCATCAGGTACAACACCCACTGCCCGGGACCGTGGTAGGTTACCTGCCCCCCCCTGTCCACCTGGATGACGGGAATATCACCGGGGTGCAGCAGGTGCTCCGCCTTGCCGGCCTGGCCCTGGGTAAATACCCTGGGGTGCTGCAGCAGCCACAACTCATCCGGGGTGTCTGGATTGCGACTGTCGGTGAAGTCCTGCATCGCCTGCAGGGTGGGCCGGTAATCGACCTGGCCCAGTTCCCGCAGCAGAATTCCCGGCAGGCTCATCAGATGACCATCTGCACCCGGCCGGTGGCCAGCAGGTCCTCATGCAGCGCCGACAGCTGGTCGGGGCCGGTGGCGGTAATCACGATGGTGACGGCTGTGAAGGTGCCCTTGCTGGAGTCCCGCACCGCAATGGCCGTCCGGTCGAAGCCCGGGTCGTGTCGTTCGAACACCTCGACGATGACTTCCATAAAGTCCGCGCCGCTGCGACCCAGTACTTTTACCGGGTAGTCGCAGGGGAATTCTATCTTCGGCGGTTCCTGGTCCACAGCGTCATCCCACGGGTTTGGCTGGGCCTCACTGGCATCAGGAGGCAGCGAAAATACCGGCTATCCACATCAGGATCGTATCCCACAGGCGCGAGAAGAAACCGCCGGGCTCAACTGCCACCAGGGCGACGACCGGGGCTTCAAACACCGTGTCGCCGTCGATAGACAGGCTCACGTTGCCCACCCGGTCGCCCTCGGCGAGGGGCGCGACCAGCTGCGGGTCGAGTTCCAGGGTCGTCTGCAGGTCCTTGGACTTGCCCCTGGGGAGCGTCAGTACCGTCGCCTCCAGCAGGCCGACCGGGACGTAGTCCTGCTGTCCTTTCCAGATACGCGGCTGCGCCAGTTCATGCATGGGCGGGTACAGGTCCACGGTCTCGAAGAATCGGAAGCCGTAGTTGAGCAGGCTGCGGGTCTCGTTCTTGCGAGCCTTGGTGCTCGCGGTGCCCATCACCACCGAGACCAGGCGCATGCCGCGACGCTCCGCAGAGGCCACCAGGCAATAACCCGCCTCCTTGGTGTGGCCGGTCTTGAGACCGTCCACCGAGGGGTCCTCGGACATCAGCGTATTGCGGTTGTACTGGCGTATGCCGTTGTAGGTGAACTCCGACTCCTTGTAGACCTTGTAGTGCTCCGGGAAGTTCTTGATCATGGCCGTGGCCAGCGTGGCCAGATCGCGGGCGGTCACCACATGATCGGGATGGGGCAAGCCATGGGAGTTGACGAAATAGGAGCCTTTCATGCCCAGCGCCTGGGCCTGGGTGTTCATCATCTCGGCGAAGACCGCCTCGCTGCCCGCCAGGTATTCAGCCACCGCCACGGTGGCGTCATTGCCGGAGGAAATGACGATGCCGCGCTCCAGGTCGGAGATGCTGACGTCCTTGCCCGGCTCTATCCACATCAGCGAAGAGCCGGCGAACACGGGGTTCTGGGACCAGGCATTCTCGCTCACCACCACCATGTCATCGGGTTTCACCCGGCCCGCCTCCATTTCGTTGGCCAGCACATAGGCAGTCATCATCTTGGTGAGACTGGCCGGCGGCAGGGGAATATCGGCGTTGTGCTCGGCCAGCACCGCGCCACTGTTCGCGTCCATCAGGAAGTAGGCGGTGGCGGACAGTTCCGGAGGCGAGGGCACCAGGGTCTCGGCCCCGGCGGCCAGGCCCGAGGTGGCGAACAACACGGTGAGGGCGACAAACTGGAAAAGTTTCTTCATAAAACTACGGGAACCATGAACAAAGGAGGATTCTGCAAGCACCGCATGGTACCGCATGCGCGTTCCCAGCGAAAGAAACACCCGGCTCAGGGCAGGGGCTGGCCCGCATCGTACCCGGCCGTGCGCAACTGCTCCTGCACGGTCTGCAGCTCCCCGGCCGCCGTCATGGGGCCTACCCGCACGCGATACAGCAGGCTCTCACCCGCCTGGACCTCGCTGATGAACACCGGTGGCGCCAACAGGGCCTGCAGCTTGTCCTGCAGGCTGCGGGCCTTGTCCGCGGAGCTGTAGGCGCCCAGCTGCAGGAAACGATAATCACCGGCGATACTGTCGCGGCGGTCGTCCACCCCGGCGATATCGATCACCTCGACCTCCACCCGGGCGGTGCCCACTTCCATATAACCCAGTTTGACGGCAGCGGCGTAGGACAGGTCGATCAGGCGATCGGAGTGGAAGGGCCCGCGGTCATTCACCCGCACCACGATGCTCCTGCCATTGTCCAGGTTGGTCACCCGCGCATAGCAGGGAATGGGCAGCGTCTTGTGGGCGGCACTGGCCTGGTAGAGGTCATAGCGCTCGCCATTGGAGGTTTCGTGGCCCTGGAACTTGGTGCCATACCAGGAGGCAATTCCCCGGGCGCGATAATCGCTGTGGTCGCCGATAACCTGGTAGGTGACGCCGTTGACCGTGTAGGGGCTCTTGTTGCCCGCCGACAGGATGGGATCGGGCCTGGGCTCCGCATCGGTCACGTCCTCCGGCTCGATATGCTTGAGCGGGGCCCCGTCGTAGGCGTCCTTGTAGCGGGAAACGGCCTGCTGCGATTCTTCTGCCGGGAGCTGCGCCTGCTCCGCGGGCTGGCTGGTGCAGGCGACCAGCGTCGCCGCCAACAGCCCAGCCCCTGCCAGGACCGCCAGGCTACGCATCGCTGGCGACCCGGGCGGCGAGTTGCTGGCTCAGCTGGTACACACACATGGCGTACATGGCGCTGTGGTTGTAGCGGGTAATGACGTAGAAATTGTGCAACCCCAGCCAGTACTCGAAGCCGCGCTGCAGTTCAAACTTCATGGCAGTGGCCAGCGCCTCGGGGTCCAGCGGCCGGGTGGGCCTGATACCCGCAGCGGCAAACTCCGCCACGGTGTGCTCGGGCACCAGGTCCTTGCGACTCTGCACAAACCAGCTATCGGGCACCTCACCGCTGACGGTAGCGGCGGACACAACCGTCTCTCCCGGCCGCCAGCCGTGGCGGCTGAAGTAATTGGCCACACTGCCAATGGCGTCCACCGGGTTATTCCAGATATCGACCACCTCGTCCCCGTCGAAGTCCACCGCATAGGCCAGGAAACTGCTGGGCATGAACTGGCCATAGCCCATGGCGCCGGCATAGGAGCCCTTGAGGGCCAGCGGGTCCATGCCCTGCTGCCGGGTCAGGATGAGGTAGCTCTTGAGCTCGCCGGTAAAAAACGGCGAGCGCGGCGGGTAATCGAATGCCAAAGTAGAGAGCGCATCGATCACCCGATAGCTGCCGGCCACCCGGCCGTAGTAGGTTTCGACGCCGATAATGGCGACGATGATCTCCGCCGGCACACCGGTCTCCCGCTGGGCCCGCTCCAGGGTGGCACGGTGCTCCGTGTAGAATTCCAGCCCCTGCTCCAGGCGCTTGTCGTTGAGGAATATCTCGCGGTATTCATACCAGGGCTTGCTCTTCTCCGCCGGGCGGGCGATGGCCTCGAGAATACTCTCCTGCCGCTGGGCGCTGGCGAACACCAGCAACAGCTCCTCACGGTCAAAACCTTCCTCCTGCACCAGTTCATCCACCAACTCGATGGCTGCGGGGTGCACTGCGTAGTTGTCGCCGGCGCAGGAGATCGCGCTCCACAGGCAGGACACCACCAGGACAATTTTCAGGCGTAAGGACATAAGCTACGACTCATCAGAGAGATAAGGAAACGCATGGCAAAAGGCATACGATGATTGCACTAACGCGGCACCAGGGGTTGTTGTGTACTCACGGCCATCAGGATGCCGAAACCCGCCATCAAAGTCACCACTGAGGTTCCGCCGGCGCTGACCAGGGGCAGGGGAACCCCCACCACGGGCAAGAGGCCGGCGACCATCCCCATATTAACAAAGATGTATACAAAAAACGTCAGGGTCACGCTTCCGGCCACCATGCGTCCGAAGCTGGTGGAGGCCCGGACTCCGATCCAGAAGCCCCGCAGCAGGATCAGCAGGTAGATGCCCATCAGCAGCAACACGCCCCGCAGGCCGAACTCCTCGGACAGCACCGCGATAATGAAGTCGGTGTGGCTCTCCGGCAGGAAGTCCAGGTGAGACTGGGTGCCCTGCATCCAGCCCTTGCCCTCCCAACCCCCGGAGCCAATGGCCGTCTTGGACTGGATGATATTCCACCCGGCGCCGAGTTTGTCGCTCTCCGGGTCCAGCATGGTGAGAATGCGCTGCTTCTGGTAATCCTTGAGCACGAACATCCACATGGGCCAGGCCGAGGCGACGGCAAGTACCACCGCGCCGAGGATATAGCGCCAACCCATGCCCGCCATGAACAGCACGAACAGGCCGCTGGCGGCGATCAGCAGGGCAGTGCCCAGGTCCGGCTGCTTGAGGATCAACACCGCGGGTATACCCAGTATTCCCAGGCACACCAGTATATGGAACAGGCGCGGCGGCAGGGTGCGATCGGCGAGGTACCAGGCGAGGGTGAGCGGCAGCACCAGCTTCAGTATCTCCGAGGGCTGGAAGCGGAAGCCGCCGACCTCCAGCCAGCGCTGCGCCCCCTTGGCTCCCACGCCCGCGAACATCACCGCCACCAGCAGGATCACCCCCACAAGGTAAAGCCAGGGCGCCCAGCGCATGATGCGCTGCAGGCTGACCTGGGCGATCAGGAACATACCCGCGTAGGCCAGCGCAAAGAACCGCGCCTGGCGGATCACCGCTCCCATGTCGCTGTCAGAGCCGCTGTACAACACGATCAACCCAAACACCGTCAGCACCATGAGCAGCAGCAACAGCGGCACGTCGATGTGCAGCCGACTGGCCAGGCTGGGGCGGCGCGCGAGGTCGGCGGATCCCTGGTCGGGCATCTGCCGGACGTAGTCACCCATCGGCGGTCTCCCCCAACAGCCAGGTGTCGATGACCTTGCGCGCGATGGGTGAAGCAGCCGAGCTGCCGCCGCCGTTCTCCACGATAATCGCCACCGCTATGGTGGGCGCTTCCGCCGGGGCGAAGGCGATGAACAGGCCGTGATGGCGATGCCGCTCAGCCACGTCCTCCTCCCTGTACACCGAGCCCTGGGCAATGCCGATGACCTGGGCGGTGCCGGTCTTGCCGGCCATCTGGTACTGGATATCCTTGGCCAGGGCCTTGGCGGTACCGCGCTTGCCGTGCACCACCTCCAGCATGCCATCGTACACCGCCCGCCAGTACTCCTCGGGTGCGACGATGGGCTCCTCGGTGGGCGCGACCACCGGCTCGCCATTGATGGAGTGCACCAGCCGCGGGGTCCGGCGCTGGCCCTTGCTGGCCATGACGCTGGTGGCGACGGCCAGTTGCATGGGCGAGGTCAGCATATAGCCCTGGCCGATGCCGGCGCTGATGGTCTCGCCGGGGTACCAGGGCTGCGCCATGGCCTCGCGTTTCCAGCGGGTGGAGGGCAGCACCCCCCTGCGTTCGTTGGTGGTATCCACCCCGGTGCGCTCGCCGAAGCCGAAGGGACGCAGGTAATCGTACATCCGATCTATCGTCAGGCGCCGGGCCAGGTCATAGAAATAGGTGTCGCAGGACTCGGCAATGGCCATGTGCAGGTTAACCCGCGGGGCGTGGCCGGTACCGCGAATGCGCAGTATCCAGTCCCGGTACTTGTGGGAGTCGCCGGGCAGGCTGTACCAGCCCGGGTCGGGAACCGTGTATTCCGGGGTGATGAGCCCCGACTCCAGACCGGCCATGCCCATGAACGGCTTGATGGTGGAGCCGGGCGGGTATACGCCCTGTATGGCGCGGTTGAACAGGGGCACGTCCAGGGAATCGCGCAGGGCGGAATAGTCCTTGCTGCTGATGCCATTGACGAACAGGTTGGTGTCGAACCCGGGCGTGGACACCAGGGCCAGCACCCCGCCGGTGCGCGGGTCGATCGCCACCACGGCGCCGCGGCGGTCGCCCAGCGCCTCGGCGGCGGCGCGCTGGATGCGGATGTCGAGATTCAGGACCAGGTTGGCGCCGGGAACCGGGTCGTGTCGCTCCAGCACCCGCAGCACCCGGCCGTGGGCATTGGTTTCCACATTCTGGTAGCCCACTTCCCCGTGCAGGATGTCCTCGTAATACTTCTCCACCCCCACCTTGCCAACGTGGAAAGTGCCGCGATAATCGGACTCATCCAGCTCCAGGACCTCGCGCTCATTGATCCTGCCGACATAACCCAGGGCGTGGGAAAACAGCTCGCCATGGGGGTAGTAGCGCAGCAGTTGGGCGTCCACCACCACGCCGGGCAGGCGAAAGCGATTCACCGCCAGCCGCGCCTGTTCCGCCTCCGTCAGGCGAAAACGCAGCGGCACCGCCTCGTAGGGTCGCCGGCGCTGGAGCTTCTTGCGGAAATTCGCGATATCGCTGTCGCTGATGGGAAGCAACTGCTGCAGGTGCTGCAGGGTCGCATCGAGGTCGGGTACCTGCTCGCGAATAATGGACAACATGTAACTGGGACGGTTGTCGGCCAGCAACACGCCGTTGCGATCAAAGATGAGGCCGCGCTTGGGCGGCAGCGGCTGCAACTGCACCCGGTTGCGTTCGGACTGGGTGCGGTAGATCTCGTATTCGGTAATCTGCAGCGAGTGGTAGCGGACCAGGATGACACCCAGCAGGGCCAGCACCACCACCACCGCGACCACGGTGCGCGCACTGTAGACCCGGGCTTCCCTATGGGGGTCCTTGAGGTGAATGTTTCTTGCCATGTTAAGAGAGTTGCCCGGCTCGGTACCGCATCGCTAGTCGCGATGATACGGGTGGTTGACGGTGATTGTCCAAGCCCGGTACAGCTGTTCCGCCAATAATATCCGCACCAGGGGGTGCGGCAGGGTGAGATCGCTCAGCGACCAGCGGCTGCTGGCCCGCTGCAGGCAATGGGGCGACAGCCCGTCCGGGCCGCCAACCAGCAAGCTGAAGTTGTCGCCCGACATCTGCCAGGCACTGAGTTCCGCGGCCAGGTCGGCGGTAGAGAGGCGCTTGCCCTGCACATCCAGGGCGATTACCTTGTCGCCGGCGGGCACGGCCCTGAGAATCTGCTCGCCCTCGCGCTCCATCAGCTGCTCCGCCCTGGCATCGCGGGTGCGCCGGGCCAGGGGGATTTCCCGCCACTGCAGATTGAGTTCACGCGGCAATCGCCGACAGTATTCCTCGACGCCCTGGGTGACCCAGGCGGGCATTTTGGTGCCCACGGCAATGATGCTGATGCGCATCAGGCGGGTGCATCAGGGCGCCAGAGTCGCTCCAGGTCGTAGAAGTCCCGGGTGGCCGGCAGCATCACATGCACCACGACATCCCCGAAATCCACCAGCACCCACTCTCCGGCATCCTCCCCCTCCACGCCCAGGGGGCGCAGCCCCTGCTTCTTGGCCTGCATGCAGACGTTGTCGGCCAGCGATTTCACATGGCGATTGGAGGTGCCGCTGGCGATCACCAGGAAATCCATCACATCGGTCATGCTGGTGACATCCAGGGTGACGGTGTTTACCGCCTTGAGCTCGTCCAGGGCGTCGATGACCAGTTGTTTCTGTGCTTCAGAATCCATTGTGTTTACTTTTTCCGGGGATGTCGGTTCATGTAATACCTCTTCACTGGTACAGATTGTGAGCCTGAATATACTCCAGCACCACCTGCGGCAGCAGGTAGCGCGCCGAGCGACCGGCGGCCAATAACTCACGGATCTCCGTCGAGGAAATGGCCAATGGGCGCAATTCCTCGACAAGAATACTCCCACAGGCGCGCCGGTGCAGCTCGCGGGAATCCAGCAGGCGGTGTTCTCGCAACCACTGCGCCACCGGGCCGCTATCCGGGAGCTGCCAGCCCGGGCGGGCGATAACCACCACGTGGGCGCGATCCAGCAACTCCTGCCAGCGGTGCCAGGTGGTGATCTCCAGGACCGCGTCGCACCCCATCACCAGGCTCAGGCTGCAATCCTCGCCCAGCTCGGAGCGCAGCTCCGTCAGGCTGTCTATGGTGTAGGAAGTGCCCGCGCGCGCCAGTTCCCGGCTGTCGCAGGCCAGGCGCGGCTCGCCGGCCACCGCCAGCTCCACCATGGCCGCGCGGTGCCCGGCATCGCAGCTGGGGGCGTCGCGATGCGGCGGTACGGCGCAGGGCATCAGGCGCAACTGCCGCAACTGCAGGCGCTCCACCAGTTCCAGCGCCGAGCGCAGGTGGCCGTAGTGAATCGGGTCGAAGGTACCGCCGAACACACCCACCGCCGGCAGCGATCCATGCAACTGGCTCAAGTGCGAACCTGCCCCTCGCCAAATACCACATACTTCTGGGAGGTGAGACCCTCCAGGCCCACCGGCCCGCGGGCGTGCAGCTTGTCGGTCGAAATGCCTATCTCGGCCCCCAGCCCGTACTCGAAACCGTCGGCAAAGCGGGTAGAGGCATTGACCATCACCGAGCTGGAGTCCACTTCACGCAGGAAACGCATGGCGCGCTGGTGATCGCGGGTGACGATGCTGTCAGTGTGCAGGGAGCTGTAGGTATTGATGTGTTCTATGGCCGTATCGAGCCCATCGACCACCCGCACCGCCAGGATGGGCGCCAGGTACTCCTCCCGCCAGTCCTGCTCACTCGCCACTTGCGCCTGCGGCAGGATCGCCCGGGTGCGCTCGCAACCGCGCAACTCCACGCCCGCCGCGGCGTAGGCCTGGGCCAGGCGCGGCAGCAGGGCGGCCGCCACCGACTCCGCCACCAGCAGGGTCTCCATAGTATTGCAGGTGCCATAGCGCTGGGTCTTGGCGTTTACCGCAATCGCCAGGGCCATGTCTTCGTCCGCGCCGTCATCCACGTAGACGTGGCATACGCCGTCCAGGTGCTTGATGACCGGCACCCTGGACTCGGCGCTGATGCGCTCTATCAGGCCCTTGCCGCCGCGGGGCACGATGACATCCACATATTCCGGCATGGTGATCAATTTGCCCACCGCCGCGCGGTCGGCCGTTGCCACCACCTGCACCGCCGTCTCGGGCAGGCCGGCCTGCCGCAGCCCCTGGGCCAGGCACTCGGCGATGGCCCGGTTCGAAGCCAGGGCCTCGGAACCACCCCGCAGGATGGTGGCGTTGCCCGCTTTCAGGCACAGGCTCGCCGCCTCCACCGTCACGTTGGGGCGCGATTCGTAGATGATACCGATGACCCCCAGCGGCACCCGCATGCGACCCACCTGGATGCCGCTGGGCATGGTGTTCATATCGCTGATCGCACCCACGGGATCCGCAAGCGCGGCCACCTGGCCCAGGCCCTCCAGCATGTTGTCGATGCGTGCCGGGGTCAGCTCCAGGCGGTCCAGCAAGGGCGCGGCCAGGCCGTTGTCCACCCCGCGCGCCATGTCCCGGGCATTGGCTGCGGCCAACTTCGTCCGGGCGCCATCCAGCGCGTCCCGCGCCGCCAGCAAGGCCCCGTTGCGGGCTGCGGTAGCGGAGGCGGCCACATGGCGAGAGGCGGCGCGAGCGGCCTGCCCCAGTTCGACCATATACTGGTTTACATCCATCGGGAACGGACTCTGTCGATTGCGGGAAAAACGGCCATTATACCTGAAGCACCCGCGCCGTGTGCTAAGCTGAGCGGATAAAAAATCACAGGAGCGCCGGCATGGGCACAGCCATAGAACTGGAGTTTTTCTACGATTGCTCCAGCCCCTGGACCTACTTCGCCTTTACCCGCATCGTGCCGCTCATGGCCGAGCTGGACCAGCCCATCCACTGGCGTCCCATCCTGGTGGGCGGCGTGTTCAACGCCGCCAATCCCCAGGTCTACTCCCGGCGCGAAGCCATGTTCACCGATCCCGCCTACCAGCGACAGCTGAACTACTATATCAAGGACCTCAACGACTGGGCCCGGCTGTGCAAGGTCACCGCGATCATGCCGCCGGGACACCCGATCAGCAGTGTGAAAGCCATGCGCGGCGCGCTTTATGCCGAGCAACAGGGGCTACTGGTGCCCTACTCGCGGGCGGTGTTCGCCGCCTACTGGGGCGGTGTCAGTCCCGATATCTCCAGGGATGAGGTGTTGCGGGATATCTGCGCCGAGGTGGGACTCGATGAGCAGGGATTTTTCGAGGCCATTGCCCAGCAGGTTTACAAGGACAGGCTGCGCGCCAACACCGAGGAACTGGTCCAGCGCGGCGGTTTCGGGTCGCCTACCATTTTTATCAATGCCGATGACATGTATTTCGGCAATGACCGACTGCCGCTGGTGGAGTTCAGGCTGCGAACTTTATTACAAGAATAGTGTTGACAATCATTCTCATTAGCATTAACTTTCACAGCAAGATTAACATGATTGCGTCCCCAGAGCGCCTGCACCATGTACGTTTGTCTCTGCAAAGGCATTACCGATACCCAGATCCGCGCCGCCATCCAGGATGGCGCCAGTTCATTGCGGGATCTGCGCAACAACCTGGGCGTCGCCAGCCAGTGCGGCAAGTGCGGCGTACTCACCCGGGATATCATGCGCGAATCCATGAACAACCTGGCCGATGGCAATGAACAGCTGTTCTACGCGGTAAGCTGACCCTGGCCAGCTTTTTATAGCTGTACACATTTTCTTTATTTCTATATTTTTCAAATACTTGGAGAACTCTTACGGTGTGCCCGCTTTGACAGAGCGGGCCGCCGAGTCCATTATTGTCACCTCGACAATCAAGGAGGACTGACATGAAAGGCGACCCCAAGGTAATCGAACACCTCAACAAGGTACTGGGCAACGAGTTGGTTGCCATCAACCAGTATTTCCTCCATGCGCGCATGTACAAGGACTGGGGCCTGCAGGAACTGGGCGACCACGAATACCACGAATCCATCGATGAGATGAAGCACGCCGACCGGCTGATCGAGCGCATCCTGTTCCTGGAAGGGCTGCCCAACCTGCAGGATCTCGGCAAGTTGCTGATAGGCGAGAATGCCAGGGAAATGCTGGAGTGCGACCTGAAACTGGAGCACAAGGCCCACATAGACCTCAAAAACGCGGTGGCCTACTGTGAATCCGTCTCCGATTATGTATCGCGGGACCTGTTCGTGGCGATCATGGAGTCGGAAGAAGAGCACATCGACTGGCTGGAGACCCAGCTGGGCCTGATCGAGAAAGTGGGATTGCAGAATTACCTGCAAACCGCCATGCACACGGTGAAACCGGCGTAGTTTAT
>JACKNU010000005.1 GCA_024234675.1 Pseudomonadales bacterium
TACCCCGGGCCCGGTTAAATCGATGCCCCTGTGGAACCCGGAGCAGCAGCGCCAGATGACCGCGCTGGTCGATCACCTGGTCAATCCCTTTGAAAATGGCAGTAATGGCGTGGCCATTGGACGCGAGTTGAGTGCTACCGGCAAAGGCATACTGTATACCAACCCCCACCTGGATTGGGCCATCGATTTTCGTATGTATCCCCGCCACCACATTATTCCCGGTGTACTCAACGAACTGGGGGCGAACACCTTTGAACGCCCCAACGTCGGCTTCGGTACCAATGGAGATATAGCCTGGACCAACACGGTGAGCACCTCGACCGGATTGACCTTTTACAAGCTTGACCTGGTATCCGGCGACCCCATGAGCTACCTGTTCGATGGCGAGATACGCAAAATAGAGCCGCTGGACGTCACTGTCAGGGTCAGGGGAGCCGACGGCAGCCTGAGTGATGCCAGGCATACCTTCTACTTTTCACATTTCGGACCGATGACCGGGGGCCAGTTCCCCTGGTTGCCCAGCCTGGCCTTTACCATGCGGATCGCCGAAGAGGGGCCCCGCGGCATGCAGGGCGGCGCCATCGGCATTGCCCGCTCAAAAAATGTGCGGGACCTCAAAGCATCGCTGAATAAGAGCCAGCATACCGCCGCAACGAACACTATTGCGGCAGACAGCAGCGGCGAGGTTCTGTATGGGGACCTGGGTCCGGTGGTGAATTTTACCGACCAACAGCTGAGTGATTGCGTATTTAGCGGGCCGACATACCAGGGTAATACCAGTAGCTGCGAATGGAATACCGACGCCGATGCGGCCGCACCCGGCCTGCTGGGCCCCAGTAAACAGGCCTACCTGTTCCGCACTGATTACGTCACCAACTCCAACGACAGCTACTGGCTGAGCAACCCCAATGAACCGCTGGTGGGCATCCCGCTCGTCCAGGGAGACAGGGTGGGCAATGAGCGCACGCTGCGCACCCGCTCGGGCCTGGCAATGATACAACGACGTATCGATGGCAGCGACGGGCTGGGGGGAAACGTCTTCGGACTCGACTCCCTCACCCAACGCATGCTCAGCAATGAGAACTACGCCGGGCAGCTGCTCAGGGACGACCTGGTCAAACTGTGTGAGGACCACGCCGTGGTAGCACTGGATACCGGCACCCCAGATGCGCGAGACGTGGGTATCGGCGCGGCCTGCCCGGTACTGGCGGGATGGGACCTGCACTCCAACGTGGAGAGTCGCGGCTCGCACCTGTTTCGTGAATTCCTGCGCGAGGCCCATGCGCTGGACACCGACAACGGCGACAACTGGAAACGCTTTCTGCCTGCGCTGTTGAATTACACCGTGGCGTTTGACATCAACGACCCTGTCAACACACCGCGCGGACTCGATACCGTCGACAACCCTGTCGCCTTACAGGCCCTGGCACTGGCGGTGGAAAAACTCGAGGGCGCCGGCATTGCATTGGATGCGAAGCTGGGGGATATCCAGACGGTTACTCGTGGCGAGGTGTTTCCCTGGCACGGGGGTGAGGAGTTCGAGGGCGTCTTCAATAAAATAGGCATGGACCTGGATGAGGCGCGGGGCGGTTATCCCGAGCCCACCGGGTCCGGGGCCAGCTGGGTGATGTCAGTCGAGTTCACGGATGACGGACCGGTTGCCAGGGGTAACCTGGTCTATTCCCTGTCGACCAGCAGCGAATCTCCCCACTACAACGATATGACGGCCTTGTTTTCCGACAGGCAATTGGTGGCAATCCCCTATCACCCGGAGGATGTCACCGCTGCTGCCCTGTCGACAGTGGAAGTCTCCGAGGGCGCGAGCGCCTGCCTGGAGGGGGGATGGGAGACCTTTTCCGGCGAGGATTTTGCTGATGAAGCTTCCTGCATCGCGTTTTTCAGCGCCCTCAATGACCACCGTGTCACGGAGTATGTAACCGAGTAGGGCCCGCTGGTATCGCAAGGCCATGCTGCTGCGGGTGTTGGCGACTGTTATGAAAGGGGGCTATTTTCAGCCGGGCGCCGGGCCGCAGCAAGCAATTCCGTGAATGCGCCCTGCAAACACCGCTGGTAAAAGGCCGCGTCCGGCATAAGCCTGGCGCAGGCGCAAAACGACAGTGAGAGCATGGACTCACTGTTGCTGACGATGTGAAACAGGCCCATATTGTCGCGCACCGGGCCGAAGCCCAGCGGCACCACCAGGCGGGCTCCCTCCAGGTGCAGGGCATAGGGCGGTCCCGGCACATTCGAGATCATGGTGTGAAACGGTACCGGCATCTCGCCGAAACGGCTGGCGAGGGCCATGGTGCGAATACCCTCGGCCAGCATCCGCGGCGGCAGGCTGTCGCTGATATCCATTATCGTGCCCGTGCCCAGGGCGGCAATCTGTTTCTTGCCCGCCACCGCGTAGCGGTGAATCATGCGCAGGCGCTCCACCGGGTCGGCGACCGGGGTCGCCAGGCCGACCACCATCGTGGCGATCCTGTTGCCCTGCGCCCCATCCTCGCCCGGCTTGCGCAGGTTGATCGGGACCCCACTGGCGAGGGACTTTTTCGGCAGCGCGCGATATCGCCCCAGGTACTCGCGCAAGGCGCCCGACACACAGGCCATGGCGATATCGTTGAGCGTCACCCGGCCGACCCCGCGCTTGATCGCCAGCACCTCATCCAGCGGCAGCAGCACGGCACCGGTACTGCGGCCGGGTCCCACTCGCGCGTTGAAGCGGGCGCCTGAGCCCGAGACGGCGGGCAGATCGGCAAACTGCTGCCGCGACTCCCGGGCCCGCAAAACCCCCGGCACCAGCTTGCGCACGGTTTCCGCGAATTTGAGCTGGCGGCTCATGCTGTTGAGGTTGGCGCGCGCCCACAACTGCCACTGGCTGGGGGGCGCACCCTCCCTGCCCCGCGCCCCGCCGGGCTCGGGCTCGGGCCGGTGCAGGGCATCGATGATCCCGGCCAGGGCAATACCGTCGATCGCCGAGTGATGAATCTTCACCATCAGCGCCTGGCAGTGGCGCGGCAGGCCAGGCGCGCCGGACAGCCCGTGCACCAGGTGCATTTCCCACAGGGGCAGGTCCAGGTTCATCCTGGCGCCGTGCAACTCGCCGACCAGGCGCTGCAAAGCCGACCAATCTCCCGCCGGGGTCAGAGAGTATTCCTCGATATGATGGTGCCAGTCGGGCGCCACCTGCTCCACCCAGTAGGGTGCGTCCATCCCCATCGGCGGGCGGTAGAGGCGGCGGCGGAACAGGGGAAATCGCCCCAGCCGCTGACTCGCCAGGCGGGCAAGGCCTTCCCGGTCCAGCGTCCGCTGGCCGCCGGAACCGGTGTCATAGATCAGCAGGGCCGAGATATGCATGGGCGTGCGACGGCTGTCCTGGTGGACAAAGGCCGCATCGAGTCCGGATAGCTGTTCCATAGGCAATAGCGCCAAGGTGGCGAGATAAGACAATAGTAGCGCGCCTTTGCCCGACGCGGCCGCCCGACGCTACAGCGGCGGGATTTTTTTGAACCAGGGACTCGCCTGCTCCAGCTGCCCGGCCAGCTGGAAGAGCAGTCCCTCCTCCCCATAGCGCCCCGCAAACATCACTCCCACCGGCAGGCCTTCGGGAGTCCAGTGCAGCGGCACGGACATCGCCGGCTGGCCAGTGGCATTGTACAGCATGGTGAAGGCGGACACATTGATCGCCTCTTTCTCGAAGGCGGCGGTATCCTGGTTGAGGCTGAGCTTGCCAAGTTTGGCCGGTGGCGCCGCCAGCGTGGGGGACAGCAGGACGTCAAAGTCCCGCTGCAACAGCGCTATCTGCCGGGTTGCCTTTTCCACCCCTCTTACAGCCTCGGAGAACTGCTCTGCTGAATAGCCACGAGAACTCTGGTAGCGTTGCCAGATAACGGGTTCCAGATCATTTTCTGTTGCCTTTCTACCCAACTGCCGCTCGCGATTGACCACCCGCACGACCGTATCCGTCCCCATGATGATACGGGTGCTGGCAAAAAACTCGCGCGGATCGATGGGTAGCTCTATCTCCTGCACAGGGTGGCCCAGACTTTCACAAAGCTTCGCCGCGTCGGCAGCGGCCTTGCTGCACTGGGGGTCAACCGGGCTGTGCGTGATCGGTGTGGTGATCAAACCTATTCTCAAGGCCTTCGGGGCCACACTCACGGCATCCAGGTAACTGCCGTCCGGGCGCGGCGCGATAGTGGTTTGTCCCGGTTCGGCGCCGCGGCTGGCATCCAGCAGTGCCGCGCTGTCGCGCACGCTTCGGGACAGCGCGTGAATAACACTCATTATCGATGACAGCTTCCTGGGCCCACTGGGCACCCTGCCCCGGCTGGGCTTCATACCGAACAGGCCGCAGCAGGAAGCCGGAATGCGGATGGAACCACCGCCATCCGTGCCGTTGGCCAGTGGCAGGACCCCGGCCGCCACAGCCGCAGCCGAACCGCCGGAAGATCCACCGGTACTGCGACTCAGGTCCCAGGGGTTGCGGGTGTCGCCGAACAGGATCGACTCCGTGGTAGGCGTGCCGCCGAATTCGGGACTCGCCGTCTTCCCGAAAATGACCAGGCCCGCCTGCTGATAGCGCTCCACCACCGTGCTGGTATAGTCACTGCGCGCATCGCTGAAAAAGCGTGAGCCATTGGTGGTGACGGTTCCCTTGAGCGCCATGCCTAAATCCTTCAGCACAAAGGGTACTCCGGTAAACGGACCCTGTGGCAGGCCGGCGCTGATGGCTTGCCGGGCAAAGGCGTAGAGTTCCTCGACCAGGTAGTTGATCTGGGGATTGACCGCCTCACTGCGGGCTATGGCAAGCTCCAGCAACTCCATTGCGGATACATCCCTGTTGCGCACCAGTTGGGCCAGGCCAAGGGCATCGTAGCTTCTGTACTCTGCAAAACTCAGCGAGGTCCCGCTGGACGCCCCCAGTACGGGCGCCACCCCGGTAGCGGCGGCGATCATCAAGCCGTGCTTGAGCAGGTCGCGGCGACTGGTACGGTAGCTCATAGTTACTCCTGTTGGATTACCCTTGCTGTAAGCTTGTCAAGACACTCATGTTCCAGAGCACTTCAGGCAGCCCTGGCGCTTCTGTCTTATCGGTACCGCATCGGGCGCGGCAAAAAAAAGCCGCACCGGGTTAAGGATGCGGCAAGGACACATGATCGGGTACTAGAACTCGTAGGTCACATCCATGCCATAGGTCGTGCCGATACCGTACTGACCGGTAATGGGGCCGAGGCTGGCGAAGTTGACACCGAAGGTGTTGTAATCCTCATCGGTGAGATTCCTCGCCCAGATACCGGCGCGCAGGGTGCCGTCGCCGATCTGTACACCTTCCATGCCCAGGCGCATATTCACGATGGTGCGCTGGTCCAGCTTGATCTGGTCATACACATAGGGCTCGCCGTTGTAGGTTCCGGTCCACAAGGCCGAGGCATAGCTCTGGCTCTGGTAGAACACCTCGCCATGGGCGATAAACTCGGCCCAGTCGGTGCGGGCAAATACCCAGTCCACGATACCCGAGGCCATATTGTCCGGCGAGGTTCGCTTGGCCAGATTGTCCGTATTGATCGTGGTAGTGGGGCCTTCCAGCGGTGCGTACTTGTCGAAATCACCGTCTATATGGCTGTAGGTCAGGGAGATCATCAGGTCATCGGTGGGCAACCACTGGGTTTCCAGTTCCACCCCCCAACGCTCCGACTTACCGGCATTAGTGATAAAGGAGGAAGTCTGTCCATTTTCGTCCACGATGATCTGGCTCACTTGCTGGTCATCGAAGGTATAGCCGAACAGGGCGCCGTTCACCCGCAGTACCCCGGGGATCACGTCGGATTTAACGCCGAGCTCCAGGGTCTCGATGGTTTCCTCTTCAAACGGCGTTTCGCTATACACCTCGCCGTTGAAACCACCGCTGCGATAACCGGTTGCGTAGCGCAGGTAAACATTGGTCGCATCACCGATGTCGTAGGCCACGGTCGCATTGCCACTGGTGTTGCTGAACTGGGCATCGTCCTTCACATCATATCGGCCTGCGGTGGGCATCTGCTCGCCGGTATAGTCCGGGTTGGTGCGCAGGGTCTGCGGAAAAGGCCCGGGCAGCAGGACCGACCCGGCATCCTCGTAGAGGTATTTGATATCCTTTTTCTCTTCGGTGTAACGCAGGCCCAGGGTCACGGCCAGCCTGTCGTCGAACATCTGCGGGCGGATAGTGGTCTGCCCGAACACTGCCCAGGCCTCCGTCTCGTTGTCGTAGTTGACAGAAGTTATGCCACCCACCGGCTGGGCTGCGTAGCGGAAGTTGCGGAACTCACCCTCGTCGCTGAAGTAGTACACACCCAAAGCGTAGTCGACATTGTCGGCGGTACCCACCATCTGCAGTTCCTGGGACCACTGGCTGTAATCGGTTTTGGCGGTGGTGTTGAAGAACGCGCCACCGAACTCATCGATGTACTCCCACATCTGGGCTGTGCTTTGTTGCACGTCGTTGTACTGCGGGGTCAGTACCGGAATCAGGGCGGGGTTGGCCGCCATCGCCCCGAACAGTCCCAGTTCCTCGCCATACATGGCGGTGAGTGCGCCCAGCGTGCTGTCATTGATGGCGCCGGCGCCACCGGGGACCACAGTGTTATCGGTGCCATCAAGATCGCCAGAGCTGTGATTGGTCAACTCCCGATAGGCGGTAATGGACTTGAACTCTACACTCTGCAGGAACCCCAGGTCATCAAAGGCCAGCGCGGCGGTCAGGGCATGGCCGTCGGCATCGTTCGAGGCAGTGCTGTTGACGTCGCTGGATGCCTTGTGCTTGCGTTTGCCGTCATTGGGGTTGTTATACAGGTTCAGGGTGTCCTCGGCGGAGTTGACAAAACGGTCCGCCGTATTGTCCGGCGACAGGCCGAACTGGGGGGCAAACTCGTTCATGATCCCCAGGTTGCCACCCACCTGGCCGATCACGGTATTTTCAATGAACTCGGAGCGGCTGGTTTGCGCACCGGTCTCCGGGTTGATACTGAATGGTGTGCTGCCTACCATGAACTGCGGCGAGGCCTTTTCATTCAGTTCGGAGTGATCGAAGGCGTAGTCAACCGTCAGGGCGTCGTTTACCTCCCAACGCAGGGCGATACGGTAGGCCTCCCGGTCCAGGTCCTCGAAATCATCGAGATTGGGATTGGTATTCTCGTACAGTTCATCCCGCTGCCGGGTCATTCCCCCAAAAGTGGCCGACAGGGCACCCAGGCCCTCGCCAACGCTACCCAGGGTGCCGGTATTCACCGTGGCCTTGACACCCCAGAGGCTGTCATCACCCACCTCGCCGGTGACCTTACCGCCAAACTCCCCGGTGGGCTTCTGGGTAATGAAATTGATGGCGCCACCGGTGGCGTTGCGGCCGTACAGGGTGCCCTGAGGGCCGCGCAACACCTCAACCCGCTCCAGCTCTGCCACATCCAGGGCCGAGCCCAGCTGCGTGCCCATATAGACGCCGTCGATATACGAGGCGTTGGCGGGGCTGACCGACAGGTTGCTGGGGCTGCCGGAACTGACACCGCGCAAGTTGATGCTGAGGTTGCCGCGCGAGCCAGGCGCCTCAAAGCCGGTCATATTGGGCAGGGTGCTGATGAGGTCACCCGCATTGAGAACACCGCGGCGTTCCAGGTCTGTTTCGCTCAGGGCCGAGATGGAAATCGGTACGTCCTGGGAGTCCTCGGCCCGCTTCTGGGCGGTGACTACCACCTCCTCCAGCATCAGCGAGGTGACTTTGGATTTCGGTGCATCCTGCGCCATGACCAGCGACGAACTCGAAGCGCCTGCCAGCACCAGGGCCGATACGAGTGCCGATTTGTTGAACGGTATTTTCATAATAGGGGCTCCATTAGCCAGGCAAGTTATTGCTTATAATCCAACTGCGGCAGTCTCTGCGGATTGCTGCCCAGTACGATCAATTATTGAGCACCCCCCCATTGCCGCACAGGGCGCCACCGTTCAGATTCATGTACATTTGAGTTCGCGTGAATGCCGGCTGAGCGGATACCGGAATGAGACCGGCAGGAATTGATCAGCTGGAGGGACCGGCGGGCCGGCCCCTTGGGGGAGAGGCCTAGTCTTTTTGCGGGGAATCGCCGGCCGCGCGGTAGTCGCCGAATTTCTCGTCCCGCTGCTGCAGCGCACCGGTCAGGCCCTGCTGCTGGATGTTGTTGATAAAGGCCTTGAAGCTGGGCTGGTGGGTGGCCAGGGCGCACATCTCGGTACCGGCGCGAATGCCCTGGCGCAAGCCCATGGCATCCATCTGGCGGTGCACCGCACGCTTGTTCAGTTGCACGATATCCGGCGGCAACTGGGCGATCTTGGCGGCCACGGCCAGCACCCGCTCCTCCAGTTCCCCGGCGGGAAAACTGGCGGTGGCCCAGCCGCGGGCCGCGCACTCCACACCCGACAGCGAGTCGCCGGTCAGCAGCATTTCCATGCCCTTGCGCATCCCCACCAACCAGGGATGAAACTGCATATCCGGTACCCCGAAGCGTACCGCGGGGTAGCCCATCTGGGCATCGTCCGCCATGTACACCAGGTCGCAACCGGTGGCCAGTTCACTGCCGCCCGCCAGGCAGAAACCGTGCACCTGGGCGATCACCGGCTTGGCCAGGTCCCAGATTCCCATCCAGCCCTCGGTGACATGTCGCGGCCACTGGCTGTCGCCGCCGGCCGTATAGAACGGGTAGCCCAGGCCGGCATTGCCGCCGCCAAGGTCGTAACCGGCGGAAAAGCAGCTGCCCGCCCCGCGAATAATCTGCACCCTGACGCTGTCATCGCGATCCCCCTGCTGCAGGGCATGCAAGGTCTCACCCCGCAGCGCGTGGTTGAGCGCATTGCGCTTGTCCGGGCGGTTAAGGGTTATGCGCCGGATGCCCTCGGCGGGCTCATCCACCAGCACTACCGTATAACCCTCTTCCCCGTAGCGCTGCACGCCGGTGTCACCAGCGGCGTAAACATCAGTCTTCTTTGTCATGATCCGGGCTCCTGTTATACGACCATACCCACCGGTGCCGACGCGGCACTGGCAGGTAGCCATCATGCGCGACATCACGCCCCGCATCCACCCCGGCACAGTTCAGATAAATAGACATTTGCGCCCATGTCGCAGTAGATCGGAAATGTATATCAATCTGAACCGAGCGGTGCTGGCACTGCTCATCGCGACGTATAAGATTGGGGCATGTACTTTGATCTCGACTATTACCGGCGCGTGCTCCAGCATGTATGGTCGCTGCGCGCCTGGCCCGGACGGCGTCGGATGCTGTTCCGGTTGCTGGTACTGGTACCGCTGGGCACGGTATTCCACGCCAGCTGTTTCATGCTGGATTACCTGTTCTTCCCGCGCCTCTGGCGGCAGCAGGTCAGGCAGCCGGTATTCGTGGTCGGCCATGCCCGCAGCGGCTCCACCTTGCTGCACCGCCTGCTGGCCGCTGACGGGGCAACATTCAGCTATTTCCTGTACTGGGAAACCTTCTTTCCCTCCCTGCTGCAAAAGAAAGTCATCCGCGGCCTGGGCTGGATCGATGCGCAGCTGTTCGGGGGCCCCATCAAGCGCCGCCTGCAGGCCTGGGATGATAAAACCTTCGGCAAGCACCGCCACATACACAATATGGGCCTGTGGATTTCAGAGGAGGACCAGTTCGTGATGCGCGCCGCCTTTGTCACCCAGCAGTGGGCGCTGGAGGTACCCATGATGGACACCATCGACCTGTTCCATGTGGATACCATGCCGGAAAAGAAACGCCGCCGCTGGCTGCACCACTACCGAGAGTGCGTGAAGCGCCAGCTGCTGCTCAATGGCGGCGAACGCATCCACCTGAGCAAGAATCCGCTGATGAGCGGCTGGGTGGACGCGATCCTGGCCACCTTTCCCGATGCCCGTATCGCCGTGGTGATGCGCGACCCGACCGAGTGCATTCCCAGCGTGCTGAAACTGGTGGAAGTGAGCTGGCGCGGCAAGGGCTGGCAACGGGCGGATTACGCAGCATCCCTGCGCGCCTTGACCGAGATCTCTTTCGATACCTTTCGCCATCCACGTGAGGTGCTGACCCGCCACCCCAACACGCCCCAGGTGGTCGTCGACTACCGCCAGCTCACCACGCAACCGCGCGCCGCGGTGCACGCCGTATACAAGGCCTTCGGCATGCAGGTATCCGCGGCCTTCGACGCCTACCTGCAGGCACAGGAGGAGCGTGAACGGGGCCACAGCACCCGTTTCGAGTACAGCATCGATGACTACGAGCTGTCCCGCGAACGCATCGAGGTTGAACTCGCCGACTTCTTCGAGGACTACAACTGGCCGCGGGCGCAAAGTGCCTGAAGCAGTTCATACCGAGGATCAGCCATGACACCAGCTAACAGCGACCCCGGGACGCAGCTGCGCACAGCCTGGGACGACATGATAACGTCCCTGCAGGCGGCCCGTGATGCCCTGGACCAGCCCGAACTGATGCCGGCGCCCGCCACCGAGCGCAACCTGGCGGAGGGTTACCGCTACCTGGCGGGCTATCTGCACAGCGCCATAGAGCGCGCTTTCCATGATGACCCGCAGCGTCCCCAGTTTCGCAATGCCCTGAGCGTTATCACCCGAGGCACTATCGACAACGCCGACGCTATCTATTTCTATGCGCCACTGGATGGCCGCAACAGCTACCTCATAAGCGGCCGCATGGGGGACAGCCGGCACTGGCGTGGCGAGCCGCCGGCCCGGGGGACACCCCGGGCACCTCACTACCTCATCTTCGAGGCCAGTTCCGGTGGGCTGACGGGAGATACCGGTGACCTCGGTGAGTTGCGACCCGGCGTCAAGTCGCAAACCGGGCGCCTGGACAGTTCTGCCATGCAGGTCGAGGCCGACGGCACATTCAAGATACTACTGGCCCCCAAGCGCCCCCCGGGGTATGCGGGCAACTTCATTGCCACCTTGAAAATGGTCGACAAACCCCACCCCATCGACCCCGAGCTGGGTCCGGCGCGCTATGCCAGCTATGTCAGCGGCAGGCAATTGTTCAACGATTGGGAGCACGAGGAGGCGATCCACTTCGACATCGTCCAGGTGGGTGCCGAGGGTAGTCAGCCGCCCCCCTACACGGTCGAGTGCGCAACGCGGCAGATTCGCCAGATGGGCGAGATAGTGCGCGGCCAGCTACACTTCTGGAACGCCTTCTGGACCATCCCCATGGGCACCTACGGCGAGCGCAGCGGATCACTGCCGGGCGTGGCCTTCCCGCGCAATGCCTTCAACCGGATCAACGCCGCTTCCGGGGCAACCGGCGGCGGCATGAGTACCAACCTCTATGCGGGGGGCGTGTTCGAACTGGCGGAGGACGAGGCGCTGATCATCGAGAACCGCATCGCACTGCAGCCCAATTACATCGGCTTCCAGTTGAGCAACCTGTGGGGCGAGTCACTGGACTACGCCAATCGCACGGGCAGTCTCAACGGGTACCAGTGCGTGCCGGATGCAGACGGCGTGCTGAGGCTGGTGATCGCCCACCGGGACCCGGGGGTACCCAACTGGCTGGACACCGGCGGACACAACGAGGGTTTCATGGCACCGCGCTGGGCCTACAGCGAAACCCCGCCGCAGGACCAGTGGCCGCGTATCGACGCTGTCAAGGTACCCCTCGGCGAGCTGCGCGATCACCTGCCGGCGGCGACCCCGGTCTTCACACCGGCACAGCGCCAGGCGCAAATCGCACTGCGACAACGGCATGTGCAAAAGCGGTTTCGTTCATTCTGAAACCGGCGGTAACATGGTCGCAACAATGCGCCCCCCAAGCAGGACCGCATTGATTCGGCTCTGGGAAAGCCCTGTACCCATGTAGGGCCGAATTCATTCGGCCCCGGGGAAGCCCTATACCCATGTAGGGCCGAATTTATTCGGCCCCGGGAAAGCCCTGTACCCATGTAGGGCCGAATTTATTCGGCCCCGGGGAAGCCCCATACCCATGTAGGGCCGAATTTATTCGGCCCCGGGGAAGCCCTATACCCATGTAGGGGCGAATTTATTCGGCCCGGAGACACCACCCAACACAGGAACCGAAAAACCATGAAAGTACTCGTAGTAGGCGGCACAGGCCTGATAGGCGGTGAAATAGCCCTGCACCTGCAGGAAAACGGGCACGCTGTCACCATCATGTCGCGCCAGCCCAGCAAGGTGCCGACGCTGGCCCAGCTGCCATTCCTGCAGGGCAACTACATCGAGGACGATATGGCGGACGGCCGCCTGCAGGGTTTCGACTGGCTGGTGTTCGCGGCGGCGGCGGACATCCGCAACCTGCCCCGGGACGGCTCGGTAACCCCGGAAGCCTTCTACACCCGGGCCAACGACGAGGCCGTGCCGCGCTTTTTCAAGGCGGCAAAACAGGCCGGTATCTGCCGGGCCGTATACATCGGCACCTTCTATCCCCGGGTGGCCCCGCAGCAGATCGGCGTGTGCCCCTACGTCACCTCGCGCCACAATACCGACCTGGCGGTCCGGGCCCTGGGTGACGATGGGTTCAATGTGTGCAGCCTCGATGTGCCCTTTGTGCTGGGGCAGATCGAGGGTCTTGAGGTACCGCATATCGCCGCCCTGGCGGAGTACGCGCGCGGCAATATTCCCGGGCTGCCGCTGTTCGCTCCCAAAGGCGGCACCAACCATATCAGTTCGCATTCCCTGGCCCAGGCGTCGCTGCACGCCCTGGAGCGGGGCGAGTCCGGCAGGGCCTACCTGGTCGGGGATGAAAACCTGAGCTGGAAGGCGTACCTGGAGCTCTGGTGCGAGGCAGTCGGCAACCCGCAGGACCTGGAGGTCCGCGAGGACGACCACCCGATGTTTCCCAATGTCATCATGTTCGCCGGGGCGGGCGCCACGGTCAGCTACGAGCCCGATGCCGCGGATCTGGCGCTGCTGGACTACGACCGGGGGCAGATTGGGCCGCTGATCCGGCGGATCGCCGCCGGCAGGTGGCAATGACGGACGCAAAATGTGCATAAATTTGAACCCAAGGGTTCTTATCGCTATTTCAGACGCTGATTAACATGGTCCCGTACCGTCACCGCCGACAGGCCGTCCGCCATGCCACATAACTACCCCAAACTACTCTCACCAGCACGCATCGGGGGCCTGGAATTGCGCAACCGTGTCGTGATGGCCGCGATGGGCACCAACTATGCCACCGCCGACGGGTACTGCAGCGAGCAGCTGATGGCCTACTACGAGGCGCGCGCCGCCGGCGGTGTGGGGCTGATCGTGCTGGAGACCTCCGCCGCGCTGTTTCCGGCGGGTGCCAGCATGCCCAACACCATCGCCTTTTCCTCCGACGAATTCCTGCCGGGTCTCAGCGAGCTGGCCGCGAGGGTCCACCGCCACGGCGCGAAGATCGTCGCCCAGCTCAACCACAGCGGCAAGATGGCCCAGGAGGATACCGCCGCCGGGCGGCCCATTCCGGTTCCCTCGAAGATAGCGCCGGCCCGCAGTGACATGTTTCCGGTACTGACCCGCGCGGAAGCAGGCACTTTCATCAAGGCAGCGGGGCCCGATGGCAAGGGGCCGCGATATTACGAGATGACCGCGCAGCAGATTGCCGACACCGTCGCCGGCTTTGCCGATGCCGCCGCCAGGGCCCAGCGCGCGGGCTTTGACGGTATCGAACTGCACGCCGGCCATGGTTACCTGCTGGCCAATTTCCTCTCGCCCTACACCAACAAGCGGACAGATGCGTACGGTGGCTCGGCGGAAAACCGAGCCCGCTTCCTGGTGGAGACGATTCGCGCGGCACGGGCCGCCACCGGCGAGCACTTCCCCATCCTGGTGCGCCTGGATGCCAGGGAGTACCGGATCGACGGCGGTATCACCCTTGCTGACTGCGTGCAGACCGCGCGCCTGTGCGAACAGGCCGGCGCCGACGCCATCGACGTCAGCGCCTATGGCAGCGTGTCGCACGCTATCGCCTTTACCGAGGCGCCGCTGGTGCACGAGCCCGGCGGCTTCATCCCCTTTGCCAGCGCCGTGAAGCAGGCGGTGGGTATCCCGGTGATCGGCGTCGGCCGGATAGACCCGGAGGTCGCCGAGCGGCATATCGGCGCCGGGGATTTCGACTTCCTGGCCCTGGGCCGGCGACTGCTGGCCGATCCCGAGCTGCCCAACAAGCTCGCTGCCGGCCGCGACGAGTCGGTACGACCCTGCATCTACTGCTATATCTGCGTCAGCCAGATTTTCATCAACCAGCCGATGTGCTGCGCGGTGAACCACAGCACCGGTCGAGAGTACGAGGGCGATATCCTCGCCCGCAGCGGCGCCAGCCAGAACATGCTGGTCATTGGCGGTGGCCCGGGCGGCATGGAAGCGGCGCGTCTGCTGGCGGAAAAGGGTCACCGTGTCAGCCTGTGGGAAAAGGACAGGGACCTGGGCGGCACTGCCCGAATCGCCGCCCTGGCCTACGCACCCAACGAGGCCCTGGTGAACTACCTGGATGCCGCGGTGCGCAAGCTACCCATCGACCTGCAGCTGGGCAAAGCGGCCGACCCCGACAACATCTCCGCCGCTGCGCCGGACCATATCATTGTCGCCACCGGCGCGGTCAGGGCCGCGCCGGATATCCCCGGCAAGCAGCAGCGCCACGTGTTCGATGGAGACGAGCTGCGCGGGGTGCTGTTCGGCGACAAACCCCGGGCGGTGGCCAAGCTTGCCGGCTGGCAACGGCTCATGCTGCGCGTTGCCCGGCTGAGCCAGGTTCTGCGCAATATTCGCCTGTTGCGCTTGCTGAGCAAGCTGTGGATGCCGATTGCCGATGAGGTGGTCATTATTGGCGGCGGCCTGGTGGGACTGGAACTGGCGGAGTACCTGGTGGAGCGCGGGCGCAAGGTGACCGTACTGGAACCGGGCCCGGACCTGGGGGCGGAGCTGGCCATCGTGCGCCGGGCCAGGGTACTGCACCTGCTGCGCGAGCACGGGGCGGTCATCCACTCAAAGGCCTCAGCCATCCGCATCAGCGCCGATGCGGTCAGCTTCGAGCTCGAGGGGGAGCCGCAGTCACTGCCGGCAAAGCAGGTCATCATCGCCATGGGCGCGCAACCGGACGGCAGCCTGGCGACGGCCCTGGCGGGCAGCGGCGCGCAGGTGCACCGCATCGGCGACTGCCGCGAAGTGGGCTATATCGACGGCGCCATGCTCGATGCACGCAAGCTGGTTCAGCGCATCGGCTGAATCACCCTGGCCAGGGCCTCCATCCGGTCCTTGTAGGCCTTAGGCGTCAGTCCGGTCCAGCTCTTGAAGGAGCGCACGAAGGAACTGGCCTCGGTGAACCCCAGGTAATCCGCCAGGTCCGCCACCCGGGCATTCTCGTGCAGCAACTTGTCAATGGCCACCTCGCAACGCACCTCGTCCTTGATCGCCTGGTAACTGGTGTTTTCGCTCTGCAGCCGCCGTCGCAGGCTGGATTCGGACATGTACAGCATGGACGCCACGGCCGCAAAGGACGGCGTGCCATTGGGCAGGTCGATACTCACCAGCGACTTGATAGCGGCGGTGGTACTGGCGGGAATGCGGTCCAGGGCAATCAGGTGATAGACGCTGTTGCGCAGGAAATCGTTCAGCGACTCGGTGGTGTGGACGATGCGGCGCTGCAGCAGCTCCTGTTTGAAGCTGAAGGTGCTTTCATCGGCGTCGAAATGTACCGGACAGGCGAATATGCGCTCCAGGCTGTCACGGTGCTCACGGCTCACCACCGGAGCCTGGATGTGCACCTCCTGGGCGGTCAGGGCGTCGCCGGTCAGCCAGCCGCAGTAGGCGTGCCACACCACCAGCCCCGACGATCTGGCGACGGTGTCCGTGTACTCGGCGCGATCCCAGTCCCGGGGAACCAGCTCGCTATCCGCATCCGGTACATCTATCCGGTACTCCAGCCGGGCCAAGGACGTATCCGCGTCATCCAGCAGCCGCATGCAGTAGCCGTTCAGCGGGTAGAGTAGCTCGTTGTAGCGCTGGGCCAGGCGCAGGGCATCGCCCAGGGTGCGAGCCCCTATCATGCAGTGGCACATCAGCTCGAAGGCCTCGCTGCCCAGGCCCGCGCCCCAGGGGATGGGCTGGCCCAACCGCTGCATTTCGGCGCTGGCCGCCTTGTAGAGCCGGGAATAGTTAAGGGCGGGCAGGCCCTGCTCCGGATTGAGCGCGGCGATCCGCGCCAGGCTCAGGTCCACCGCGCCGGCGATGGCATTCGCATCGAGGCCGATCCGCTGCAGGTAGTCGAGCAGGCGCTGGAACTTCCTGGCGGGAATGGTGATTTCACTCATGGGCGTCGTCGGGCACCGCCACTGCGGATGCTTTTCTAATTAGAATAGCCGGCAGCTTAACATATGGCAGATTATGTTCACCATTCTGGTCGCATGGGTACTAGGCCCATGCCCTGCCTGCTGTGCCATAATTCCGGGTCATCACGAGTCGATCCAGGATCAAAGTAATGACAGCGGCAACAGCGAGGGATCATCTCAGGCACGAAGTGCTCATAGGCGGCATCAGCAATACCATTTTCAACGGCCTGATCGCCTGGCTGCTGCTGAAGAGCGGGCCCGCCCTGGCCTGGGGCGGCGAACACAGCTTCGCGGTCGACGTAATCGCCACAGCCCTGCTGCTGCCATTCATCGTGGCACTGATCGTAATCCCGCTGCAGCGCAGCAAGCTCAACAAGGGCAAGCTGCAGCCGATTGACCTGGGCAATGCCTCTTTGATGCAGCGCGTCGCCGACAGACTGCCTGCAGGCGTCTTCAAGAGCGCATTGCTGTTCGGCCTGTTCGGCATGTGCATTATCGCACCGCTGACACTGCTGGGCTTTTACCTGATGGGCGTGGAACAGGTGCAGCCAGTCACTTACTCGATTTTCAAGGGCATCTGGGCCGGACTGATGGCCGGCGTGCTGGTCATCCCGATGGTGCTACTGGCCCTGCGGGCTCCCGCATCCTCACCCACACCCTGACATCGCATAAAAGGAGTTATTCCATGGGGCTTCTCGAGGGCAAGATCGGCATCGTAACGGGCGCTGGGCAGGGCATCGGCCGGGCCATCGCCCTGTCGTACGCCCGCGAGGGGGCGACCGTGGTGGTGGCCGATTTCAACGAGGAGATGGGCGCCGAGACAGTGCGCCTTATAGAGAAGACCGGCGGCATCGCCAGCTTCGCCTGTGGCGATGTGAGCAAGGAAGATTCCGTCAGGAAGATGGTGGAATCGGCAGTGGGCAGTTACGGCCGACTGGATATCGCCTGCAACAGCGCCGCCCTGAGCCGCGGCAGCGGCCCCATCCACGAGTATGAGCGCAGCGTCTTCGACCAGACCCTGGAAATGTGCCTGACCAATACCTGGCTGTGCATGAAGTACGAGATCGCCGCCATGCTGCAGACCGGTGGCGGCGCTATCGTCAATATCTCCTCCAACTCATCGCTGAAAGGCCAGGCCTTCAACACCGCCTACGCGGCGGCCAAAGGCGGCGTGAACATCCTCACCAAGAGCGCCGCGGCGGAGTACGGCGGCCAGGGTATTCGCATCAACGCGGTATCCCCGGGGGTGATCCGCACCCCCGGAGTGGAAAAGTACTTCGAGGAACAGCCGAAGATCGCGGAAGGCCTGAAGAAAGCCGCGGTCATGAATCGCCTGGGAGAACCCGAGGAGATCGCCGAGGCGGTGACATTCCTGTCCAGCGATCGCGCCTCGTTCATCACCGGGCAGTTGCTATCAGTGGATGGCGGCGGGTCAGTACGCTAGGTACCTACACCAGCAAGCAGCCAGGCTGTTTGGCAGGCTCCACCCCGGCCTGGCACAGTGGTTTTCCGGTATTGAGCCAGCCCCGGGTCAGTGGTGGCTTGTGCACAGCGCGAGCAACCCCAACACCAATTGCAGGGAGCAGAGTATGGAACGCAGGGATTTTATGAAAACCGGGCTTGCCGGGGCCGCCGTGGGACTCATGGGCGCGTCGCTGGCGAATGCCCAGGACAAGTCACATCCTCACCATAACGGCAAGGCACCTGTCATGCCTGTGGCAAGCGCCGAACTGAAAAAGGTCGCCGAGACCGCCTACGATTGTGAAAGAACCGCAACGGCCTGTATTGCCGAATGCAATCGTGTGCTGGCTACCGGCGAGGCCTCCATGGCCGAGTGCCAGGAGGCCGTGCTGAGCATGGTTTCCGTCTGCGCGGCCACCGCGGCCAACGCCACCATGCACCTCGCCCCGGAGAAACTGCTCAGACAGCTTGTCGAGGTCTGCGCCAGCTACTGTGATTATTGCGCCGATGCCTGCGAGGCGCATGCAGAGCACTACGCGGAATGCAAGAACTGCATGGAGAGTTGCCGGGAATGCTCAAAAGCCTGTAAAGCATACCTGGAGGCCTGAAACAGGCCCTGTCGCTCACCAGCGCCGGATAACGCCCTCGGCGAACTGCTCTAGCTTCGCCAGCTTCTGCGCCCGGTCCAGTGCCGGGTCGTAAGGGTTCCAGGGGGTCACGCAAATATCGGTGACGCCGAGCTCCGCCAGCCGCTTGAAATCATCCAGCTTGCGGGCATGCATGTCGAAGGCGTGAATTTCGAAATCATCGCGGCCATCGGTGCCGTATTCCCTGCGCAACTCGTTCAGCTTGCCGATCATTTCGGCCAGGGATTCATAGTCACTATTGGCGGACACCCAGCCGTCGCCGATGTGGGCGGCGCGGCGCAGTGCCGGCACTGCGTGCCCGCCCACCAGTATGGGTACCGGGGTGCTGGGGACTGGCGACATCTTCATCCTGCCGATATCGTAGTAGTCCGAGTGAAACTCGAAATAGTCGCCCGACATCGCGCCGCGCAGAATGGCGATGCAATCGTCCATGCGCGGGCCGCGCTCTTCGAAGGGGACGCCGTTGTAAGTGAAATCCTCTTTCCAGGGGCTGAGCCCGGCACCCAGGGCGATGCGGTTCCCGCTCAGCACCGCCAGCGATGACAGGGCCTTGGCCAGCACCAGCGGCTGACGCACCGGCACCTTCATCACCGCGGGGTAAAACCGCAGGGTCTCGGTCACGGCAACCATGCTGGTCATGGCCACCACGGGGTCCAGCACCGGCACACCGTCCAGCGCCTGGCGGACGGCCTCGGTACTCAGGTAGGGGTAGTCCGACTCCGTCACCTCGGGGTAGAACAGGCTGTCGGGTATGGCCAGTGAGCTCCAGCCGCTGTCCTCGGCAGCGCGGGCAAGCTGCGGGTAATCCTCGACACCGCCGAGACCTGTCATCAACGTGAAGCGCATAATTTACTCCTGATTATGTCGCCTCCCAATCTACCGGTTTCAGCCCGGGTTCACAGGACGGAAACCGGCAATCTCGTTGACATTAGGCGCCGGCCCATGCCGGTTGCGCTTTCATATCTTAACCGGCGTCACAAATCCCTCGGGCTTGATTGCAAGAACAGAGCAGTGCACCTGACGCAGAACCGAATCAGCGGTATTACCGATGAAAAACCCCGGGATACCGGTGCGCCCGACTGTTCCCATAACCAACAGATCTGCATTGATTGCGCTAGCCAAATCCGGTATCAATTGCTTCGGCTCACCTTTGTGAAAGTGAATTTTTGTCTGGTCTTGCGCCAAACCATTTTTTTCCAGTGCTGCATCTAACCATTGACAATGCTTTTGCTCTTCATCCTGCACCAGTTTGTCAACTGTAGCTGATGAAACCGATCTACCCCGCAGTGTTGCTTCACCATAAAGACTCCATACATGAGCTACATGTAGCTCAGCGCCGTGCAGGCTTGCAACATACTTTCCCCACTGGAGAACCGAATCTGCCAGTGCACTTTTCTCAGGGTCAGAAGCAAGCAGGTCGACTGCAACCATTACGGCTTGTATTTCCTTGTTGGAAGTAGGTTTAAAAGCCCACACTGGGCAAGGAGACATGCGGAACAACTGCATGTCAGTACTACCAAACAAAAACGCCTCAATTGCCGACTCGCTGTCGGCAGACTTCATGACCAGATCATGATTGCCACGCAGAGATTCGCGAATAATTTCAAGGTAACGCTTCCCACTCGATTGTCTAATCGTTACCTGTATACCTTTCTCAGTGAGATCAGAGGAAATGGCCTCCATTATCTGCAGACAATCCCCTTGTATCAACTGACGCAGTTCGGATAATTCAGCGCCCATAGCCTGTGCGTACACCGGCGTATCCGAAACGCCCAACAGCGTCACCTTTGCACTGGCTTCCTTGGCAATATCGGCCACTTCGTTTACAAATGTCTGCCTGTCTGAATTACTGTCTACTGCCAGAAGAATACTCTTGATACTTTTCATATCGATTGCCTATCGCTGTTACCAGTCGCTCTGAACGGTTTGAGGTGGTTCTATCCATGACTTGTTGGGACACGCAAGATCCAGCGGGCCTGCTTGAATCTAACGCCGAGTGCACAACACATATTAGATAATTAAAAATGCTCAGGAACATTGATTTGGAGCATAGAAAGTGACCTTCTGGGAGCTTCCGAGCGAAGATCAAATTCCAGAGCGACTGAGCTACTTTTACCCATTGCCCCTAAGGGTGAAAAATGTATTCCAGCGCCGCGCCGGCCACTATGCTATAGCATAGGCGAGTTTGAGGTATTAAAGGTCTCGAATTGGCCGGGAATAACGGATACCAGCTGGGTTAATGATATGCGCTACCTTGCACTTGCTACGGATTACGATGGGACGCTGGCTTCCAATGACGAGGTGTCAGAAGCCACTGTACGCGCACTGCAACGCCTGAGAGTATCCGGAAGGCGGTCGATCCTGGTGACGGGCCGCCGCCTCGAAGACCTGCTTGCCGTGTGCTCCTGCGTGCATCTTTTCGACCTCGTTGTCGCCGAAAACGGGGCGGTGGTCTACAACCCGGGGAGTCGCGAAGAGACCCAACTGGCTGACCCACCTGCCAGGCTACTGGTACAAAGCCTGCAGGCGCGCGGAGTCGCGCCACTTGAAATCGGGCAGGTCCTGGTGGCGACCCACGCACCGCACCGCGCCGCCGTCCAGGACGTCATCTGGGAACTGGGCCTGGAGGCCCAGGTGATAAGTAATCGCAACGCAGTGATGGTGCTTCCGGCCGGCATCAACAAGGCGACGGGACTGGAGTACGCCCTGCGCGAAATGGGTCTTTCCCGTCATGAGGTCGTGGGCATAGGCGATGCAGAAAACGATCATTCGTTTCTCTCGCGCTGTGAGTGCGCCGTGGCGGTAGCCAACGCGGCGCCGTCCACCAAACAGATCGCCGCCCTGGTGACAGCGGCAGAAAACGGCAACGGCGTTATTGAACTGATCGACCAGTTGATCGCCGACGATTTACACGGTTTGGAAGGATCTCTTTCACAAAACCTGATTTTTCTTGGTGAGCGTATAGACGGAACTGCGTTACAACTCCCACCCTACGGCCACAACCTCCTCGTTGCCGGCCCATCCGGTTGCGGCAAGTCCACTCTGACCGCCGGCATCATAGAACGACTCATCGAAAAAAATTACCAGGTCTGCATCGTGGATCCTGAAGGCGATTATGGAACCTTGCGCGATGTTGTGGCTTTGGGTAACCAGTGGCGGGCCCCCAGCATCGCCGAGGTATTGGCGATACTCAGGGATCCCAAGATCAACCTGAGCGTGAATCTCCTTGGTATCCCGCTGGATGACCGGCCGGCCTTTTTCGCTCAACTCGTCCCCAACCTGCAGGCCATGCGCGCCCGGACCGGCCGGCCACACTGGCTCATCGTAGACGAAGCACACCATCTGTTGCCTGCCAGCTGGGGCCACGCCGCGTCCGTGTTGCCACAACAACTCCATGAAACCATCCTGGTTACCGTGCATCCCGATCACGTCGCTCCGGCCATCCTCGCACCGATCGACATAGTTGTGGCCATCGGCCATTCGCCCGAGAAGACGCTTGAGGAATTTGCCCGGGTGACGGGTAAGGCGATTGCCTGGCCTGCCGCTCTGGCCTACCAAGCAGGTCGCGTTGTCGTGTGGCAAGACGAGGAAGGGCAAGCACCGTTCTCAATGCGGGCGCGGCCCGGCAGGGCCGAACGCATTCGCCATCATCGCAAGTACGCGGAAGGCAATCTGCGCTGGCACAGTTTCTATTTTCGCGGGCCGGACAATCATCACAACCTGAAGGCGCAGAACCTCGTCGTTTTCTGCCAGATCGCCCAGGGTATCGACGAATCGACCTGGATGTACCATCTCCGTCGCGGCGACTACTCACGCTGGTTCCGCCACGCGATCAAGGACGATCATCTCGCCGACGAGACTGAACGCCTCGAACATCGTGCCGACCTCGAGCCCTGGCAGACGCGGCAGATGATTGAGGAATTGGTACAAACCCGTTACACGCTGCCGGAATAGTCTCCCTGTGGTTTTGCCCAAGGGTCGACAAAGCGCGGGCTTGCAATAAGTTACGAAACGGTCGACCATCATATGGTGGGGCCACTCGCCAGCCAGGGCTTAACAGGAGCAACTGAATTGACGATTTTCAAGAATATTCTTTGTGTAGTCGACACCCGAGAAGAATGTACGAACGCCATAGAACGCGCTGTCACGCTGGCGGAGAACAACCAGGCCAACCTGACCGTTATAGACGTGGTTTACCGTATTACCGCCGGCATCGGCATGCCTGACGGAGGGCCGATTTCCGCCGATCTTCAATCCGCAGTGGAAACAACCCACGCGCAGAAGCTGGAATTGCTGATCGATCCTTATCGTCAACGGATCCCGATTGCCACTCGGGTGCGAAACGGTACCCGTTTTCTGGAGGTCATCGACCAGGTACTGTGCAACGGTCACGACCTGGTAATCAAGGTGCCGGAAAAACTGGCATGGCTGGACCGCTTGTTTGGCAGTGACGATATGAACCTGCTGCGCCTGTGCCCCTGCCCGGTTTGGCTCGTCAAACCACAGACGGAAAAGTCCTACAAACACATCCTGGCAGCGGTCGATGTCAGCGATGAGTATCCGCCAGAGGAACTGACATCACAACGTGCGCTGAATCGGCAGATCGTTGAGATGGCTGCTTCACTGGCACTGTCCGAATTTGCCGAGCTCCATCTTGTCCACGCATGGCATGTGCGCAGTGAAAGTGCGATGCGCGGTGCCTACATGCATACTTCAGAAGAAGAAATCGTTGCTTACGTCGAGCAGGAGAAGCTTAAGCGCGAGGCCGGCCTGGATGAACTACTGGGCGAGGTCACCAGGCAGTTGGGGCAGGAGGGAACGGAGTATCTCTGCCCTAAGAAGCATCTGGTGAAAGGCTGGGCCAGCAAGGAGATCCCCGCAATGGCCAAACAGCTCAAGGCCGATGTTATCATTATGGGCACTGTGGCGCGCACTGGTGTCCCGGGATTTATCATGGGCAACACCGCCGAGACCATCCTGAGCCAGATCGAGTGCTCGGTACTGGCCGTCAAACCCCCCGGTTTTGAAACACCTGTTCGTTAAGAGGCGGCGGTAGCGATTGTCGCGCTCATTTCGCCTCAATACGTATCGGACTCATGGACATCTATGCTTTCAACGCGAATTTGAAACTACGTAAATGCCAACTGTGTTTGCCCTGCTTCGGCCAGTCACACGGCGTCAGTATCGGCCTCGCTTGCACGAGGAAGGTCTACAGGAGGTTTAACTAGTCTTTTCTCACCTGTAATCATCGCCGAGATCAGTCCGTTGCGCTCCTTGAACTCGGCCACCACCACACCTGCTATATGCAGTACAGTCGCGCCCATCAGAACAAAAAAAACCTGCTCATGCAGGAAAATGAAGGGCCCGCGAAATGTGCGCATTTCGTCCCAGGCAGTCGTATCGACCATGGACTTGTCACCCGGCAGCAGGGTGGAGGGATCGACGCCACTGGCGGCAACCCAGTTTGCGATCCAGGCCCCCAGGGGCGGGTAGTACAGGTCCGTACCGGCCAGTACCAGACCGGTTATTGCCTGCAGAGTCATCAACAACAACAGCGCAATTACCATCAATCTGCCCAGCGGATTGTGCCCCAGGTAGCTGCGGCGGTCTTTATCGCGCAAACTACCGAGGTAGTTGCGCAGTTCCCGCACATATTGCCGATCAAGTCGCAAGATAGTTCCCCACCGCGCAAAGTGGCTGCCTGTAAAGCCCTGCACCATTCGCCAGGCCAGATTGGCCACAAAGACGTAGCCGCACCAGACGTGCAGTTCTTTCAGGAAGACTTTGCCATCGCCCGAGATACCGAGCGTTTTGCCATTGTAAATGACAAGACCGGTGCCAAGCAGCCCCAGCATGGACACCAGATTGATCCAGTGGAAGCCGCGAACACCCCTGTCCCACACCCTATAGACTTCAGTATCGATAGTTTGCATGATCTATTCCCCTCTGCAGTAAACACCAGCTGAATCTTGTTCAGCGATATAGCTGCCCCTGGCGATGGGCCAGGGACAGCCCCTGTCAGAGCATCAATCGTCGTGTTTTTTGCGAGACTTGACCACGTCTGCTGTTATCGGGTCCACGTCAAGCTTCACTCGCTCGCCATCGGGCCCGATGGCCTTGACTTCGTAACCATCGTGTTCGCGCTCTATCTCCGTGATATCGCTATAGCCGGAGGCTATCAATTTATCATATACCGCGGGAATAGTGAGCCAGGTCTGAGTGGACATCCCGCTTTGGCCACTTGAATCCGTGACTGCCAGCACACTCCCGCTGGTGGCAGCGGCGGTGACGACAAGCGCAAGTATTACATGTGAAATTTTCATTACCGTAATCTCCATTTGGTTTGTTACAGGCGATCCAAACAACCACCTTGGAGCCAGTTTGCCTGCAGCCAGCTGAACCAACCCTGAAGTCTTCGTTCATATACCGTTCATCGTGGCACCGCTATACTTGACCCCGTATGCGACACCAAACAGGATCACCGCCCCATGGCACCAGTCCATAGAAGCTTCGCCTGCCTGGTCGCCGCGCTGCTTTGGTGCTTGGCAATCCCGGTGACAACGGCAGACGACGGAGACCACGATCGCGCCAGGCTTGCCTTTGAAGCCGGGGAAATAATGCCCTTGCGCACCATTATCGACAGCGTGGAAAGCGCCTATTCCGGGCAGATTGTCGAGGTGGAGCTTGATCGTGACGATGGCCTGTGGATCTACGAAATCGAGTTACTCCGATCCAGTGGCGCCCTGGTAAAGATAAAGCTCGATGCCACAGAAGGCACCCTGCTTGGCATCAAAGGCCGAGACATTGAACGCACCACGCAGCCCGAGCGCATACACTGATGCGGATCCTGCTCGCAGAAGACGATCCCCTGCTAGCGACACAGCTCACGAATGAGTTGGCTGGCGCGGGTTATGTCATCGATACGGCTGGAAATGGCATCGATGCCCATCACCTGGGTGACGAAGAGTCCTTCGATGCAGTAGTCCTCGATCTCGGCCTGCCGCAGATGGACGGTCTCACCGTACTCAAGCGCTGGCGAGCGGCAGGGCGCAACATGCCGGTGCTGATCCTGACTGCGCGCGATACCTGGCATGAAAAGGTGGACGGGATAGACGCCGGGGCAGACGACTACCTCACCAAGCCATTCCACATGGAGGAATTGCTGGCGCGCATTCGAGCGCTGATTCGTCGCAGCTCGGGGCTGGCCAGCACAGAGATCATTTGCGGTCCGGTAATCCTCGATACGCGCAGTGGTCGCGTTACCGTAAATGGCCACATGGTGTCATTGACCGCTCACGAACTCCGTGTCCTGAGCTATCTCATGCATCACAAAGACCAGCTTGTGACCCGCACAGAGCTGATCGATCACATCTACACCCAGGAATTCGACCGGGACTCTAACACCATTGAAGTATTTATTGCTCGCCTGCGCAAGAAACTTCCGTCCGAGCTGATACAGACTTCGCGCGGGCTTGGTTATCGCCTGGTATGTCCCGACTGAAGCCCCTGCTAAAGCCTACACGGTCCCTGCGTATCCGCCTGCTGGCCGGGACCCTGCTCTGGGTCATGGCCACCATCGCCATCGCCGGCTGGGGATTGGCGGAGCTGTTTCGCCGGCATCTCGCCGAGCAATTCCGTGCGGGACTGGTCGTCCAACTGGACCAACTGACGGCGAACCTGGCAATCGATCAGGCGGGACAACCGGTCCTGTCCGCCCCCCTCAGCGACCCCCGCCTGAGACGGCCCTTGTCGGGCCTGTACTGGCAAATCGATCGCCTGGGCAACTCGCAACAGAACGCACTTCCCGGCGTACTACGTTCGCGGTCCCTGTGGGACACTACACTGACCGTCCCCGACGATGCACCAGTTGACGGTGAGATTCATGAGCACCAGGTCAGGACTTCTGACGGCGCGCAGCTGGGGATGATCGAAAGGATTGTGTCGCCTGCCGAACAGCCTGAGCAATCCTATCGCCTTATCGTCGCCGCAACAACGAACCTGATCACCGAGCCGGCAGAGCGATTCAACGGCATGCTGATGTGGTCGCTGGGCAGTTTGGGCATTGGTCTCCTGGCCGCTGCAATCGCACAGGTACTCATCGGGCTGCGCCCGCTGGGCCACCTGCGCCGGAAGCTCGCAGAACTACGCGAGGGCACCGCACAAAACATAGGGGGCAGTTTCCCCGCGGAGATACAACCTCTGGTAGACGACTTCAACGATGTACTGTCGCATAATGCGCGTATTGTGGCCCACGCCAGAATCCAGGCGGGAAACCTGGCGCACGCTGTAAAAACCCCACTGTCAGTACTGGCCAATGCCGCATCCAGCCCCGACCCCCAGCTGCCCCAACTGGTTAAAGAGCAGGTTGCCGCTGCCCAACGCCAGGTGGACTATCACCTGGCAAGAGCACGCGCGGCGGGCAGTTCAGACATTCCCGGTGTGCGCAGCCCGGTACGACCGGTGGTAGAGTCACTGATACGGGTGATGAACCATGTGTACCGGGACAAAGATATTAGTGCCTCACTGGATACAGGTGATATTGAACCGCTGTTTTGGGGCGAGGAACAGGACCTGCAGGAGATACTGGGAAACCTGCTGGACAATGCCTGGAAATGGGCGCACAACTGCGTATCTATACAGTGCCGCAGCGATGGTAATGCCCTGACCGTGCTCATTGATGACGATGGTCCGGGGCTGGCGCCGGAGTTGCGCCAGGCCATGCTGACCCGCGGGATGCGCGCGGATGAACGGGTGGCAGGAACAGGTCTGGGTCTGGCGATCGTGAGTGACCTGGTTGAGCTTTACCACGGCTCGATCAATCTGGAATCCTCCCCCGCTGGCGGTCTGCGGGTACGTTTGGAGTTCGGGGTGAAGAATGGCTGAAAGCTGTACAAAATCGCTATAGAACACCCGCCTCACTGTTTCTTTTCGGGGTGTATCGGGGAACAAAAATACAGGAGAACGGCCGTGATGAAGTTGTTGCAAGTAGATTTCGATTTCGCAGGTCCATTCGGCGATGAAATGGCAGACATGTTCGCAGGCCTCGCTGAGTCGATAAGCAATGAGCCGGGTATCATCTGGAAAATCTGGACGGAAAGTCATGAACACCAGTTAGGCGGCGGCATCTACCTGTTTGAAGACGAGGCCTCCGCCAGTGCGTACTTAAAGATGCATTCAGCGCGCCTGCAAAATATGGGCGTAAAAGAGGTTCGAGGACTGATCTTCGATGTAAATATTCCTTTATCTACTATCACTAAAGGCCCCATCGCCCAGACAAGTTCTCAGTAAACCAAGGCCAGCCGGCAATTGTCCTTGCCCTTTCCGTAATTTCGTATAAGATAGTAATCAATTACTATCTATTGGAATTGGATATCGATGCAACGCCGGGCAAAGCACCTTCCTGCCGATGAACGCCGCTCTGTGACCGTCGAGGCCGTTATTGATCTGGCTGGTTCGCAGAACCCGAGTGAAATTACCACCGCGGCTATTGCCAAGCACATGAGTGTTACGCAAGGGTCATTATTTCGGCATTTCCCCACCAAAGATGCCATCTGGGAAGCGGTCATGGAGTGGGTAAGCAAGCGCCTCCTGGCACGGATCGACGCCTCTGTACAGGGCATAGCATCACCTCTGGCGGCTATGGAAGCCATGTTCATGAGCCATATTGCGTTCGTGGCCGAGCACCCCGGTGTTCCCAGAATGATATTCGGCGAACTGCAACGCGCTGAAGCAACTCCCGCCAAGCGCATGGTGCAGACCTTGCTCCGGCGCTATGGCGAGCGTTTGCATGGCTTGATCGAGCGGGGCAAGGCACAGGGCGAACTGGATCTTGCCCTCGATACCGAGGCTGCCGCCCTCCTCTTCATTGGCACCATTCAGGGCCTGGTGATGCAATCCATGCTGGCTGGCGACGTGAGCACTCTGCACCGTGATGCACCAGGTGTGTTCGTGATTTATCGACGCGGAATCGGTACCGGCCTGTGAAACGCCTGTCCATACCAAAGCGCACACTGGGGTTGTTGATCGTCATTGCCCCGCTGCTCGCATTGTTTATTTACGTCGGCTTGCGCTCCGGTCCGCTGGCGCCGGTGGCAGTGGCTGTTGCAGGCGTAGAATCCCGTGCGGTGGCGCCCTCACTATTTGGCATTGGCACGGTAGAGGCCCGCTATACCTACAAGATAGGCCCCACCTTTGCCGGACGACTGCAACGCCTGGATGTGGATGTTGGGGAGCAGGTCAAGGCGGGACAGCTATTGGGTGAAATGGACCCGGTCGATCTCGACGACCGAGTGCGTGCGCAGGAAGCGGCATTCAGGCGTGCAGAAGCGACCTTGCGCGAGGCTCAGGCCAGACACAGCTACGCACAAACACAGGCCAACCGCTACGAGCAGTTGTTTGCCGCGCGTTTGACCAGCGAGGAATCGCTCACCACGAGGCGACAGGAACTGCAAATTGCCGATGCCGCCCTGTCCGCTGCCCGCGAGGATATCACCCGGACGCTATCCGAACACGCGGCCCTGGTGGCACAAAGAAACAGTTTGCGTCTTGTTTCACCTGTGGATGGGGTCATCACCGCGCGCCGAGCGGACCCCGGAACTACCGTGGTCGCCGGCGAGTCGGTAGTGGAGGTGATCGACCCTGGCAGCCTGTGGATCAACGTGCGTTTTGACCAGATCAGTGCCACAGGGCTGGCCACGGGTTTGCCCGCCCACATCGCGCTGCGTTCACACAACGGCCAGGTATTGCAGGGTCACGTACTGCGGGTTGAACCCGTGGCCGATACAGTGACCGAGGAGATCCTGGCCAAGGTGGCCTTCAGCCAGCAACCTGAGCGCGTGCCGCCTGTCGGCGAACTGGCCGAAGTCACCCTGGACATGCCGCCTCTCCCCGCCGGCCCTGTGGTACCCAACGCCGCCCTGCAGCGTCAGGGTGACAAAGTGGGTGTCTGGCACATTGTGGATGGCGACCTGTATTTCACTCCAATCAAGCTAGGAGCCTACGATCTCGATGGCCATGTACAGGTATTGGGGGGGGTCGGGGAAGGCGACACTATTGTGGTGTACAGCGAAAAATCATTGACCGCGCGCAGCCGAATCAAGGTGTTGGAGACCATCCCCGGAGTATCGCGATGATCAGCCTGGCCGGTCGCGATATTCTCCACACCTGGGGAAAATTCGTCTTTACCGGCATCGGCCTGGGCCTGCTGATCGGTGTTACCCTGGTAATGGCCGGGGTCTACCGGGGCATGGTTGATGACGGCAAGGCATTGCTGGACAACAGTGGCGCCGACCTCTGGGTAGTACAACAAGACACCCTCGGTCCCTATGCGGAACCGTCCAGCGTCAACGATGACGTATATCGCACGCTTCTGGCCATGCCGGGGGTAGCCCAGGCTGCAAACGTGACCTATCTGACCATGCAGGTCGGTAGCGCGGAGAATGAAGTGCGCGCGATGGTGGTCGGCATCGCGCCCGGCAGTCCGGGCACAACACCCGGCTGGCCACCCTACCTGGTCGCCGGGCGCCAGATAACACGTGGACACTACGAAGCAGTGGTCGATATAGCCGCCGGTTTCAAGGTGGGCGACCGCTTTGCAATCCGTCGCAATTATTACACCGTGGTAGGGATGACCCGGCGCATGGTGTCTTCCAGCGGCGACCCGATGGTGTTCATTCCACTCAAGGATGCCCAGGAAGCCCAGTTCCTCAGGGACAACGATGCCATTTGGCAAAGCCGGCGTCGCAGTGCGGCCAACCCGGCTTTCAATCGACCCGGGGTGCCAGGTTTGCTGGATGCCGTAATCACCTCACAGAGCAGCAACACCTTCGTCAACGCCGTGCTGGTCACACTCGAACCTGGCCACGCCCCAGAAGAAGTGGCCGCAGCCATCAGGCGCTGGAAACGTTTGACGGTTTACACACGCTCACAGATGGAAGGGATACTGGTAGGCAAGTTGATCGCCACTTCTTCCAGGCAAATTGCCATGTTTCTGGTAATCCTGGCCGTTGTCAGCGCCGCCATCGTGGCCTTTATTATCTATTCGCTGACGATGGACAAAATACGGGAAATTGCCGTGTTGAAACTGATCGGTACGCGCAACTGCACTATTGCGGCGATGATCATGCAGCAGTCGCTTGCCCTGGGCGTTATCGGCTTTGTCGTGGGCAAGATCAGCGCCACCTTCTCGGCCCCCGTTTTTCCGAAATACGTGCTGCTCACGCCTATGGATTCCGTGGCCGGGTTTTTCGCTGTGCTCGCAATCTGCATCCTGGCCAGCCTGGTCGCCATACGCATGGCACTGATGGTCGACCCGGCCGAGGCCATAGGATGATGGCATGAGCCGCAAGGGAATTCACATCGAAGGCATCAGTAAAACCTATGGCGAGGGGAATACCGCCGTACATGCCCTGAAAGACGTCTCCATGCTTGTGGCTCCCGGTGAGGTGGTCGGTTTGATCGGCCCCTCCGGCTCAGGTAAAAGCACGCTGCTCAAGTGCCTGGGAGCGGTAATTGAGCCAACTGCCGGTCGCATGACGCTGGGCGATGAGGTGATCTACGACGACGGATGGCAAGTACGCGATCTGCGTGCCTTGCGGCGAGACAAGATCGGTTTTGTCTTTCAGGCGCCTTACCTAATCCCGTTCCTGGACGCGACTGACAACATCGCGCTATTGCCCATGCTGGCCGGCGTACCCAACGCTGCAGCACGCGCAAGGGCGCTGGAGCTGCTCACGGCGCTCGATGTGCAACATCGGGCAGAAGCTATGCCATCGCAACTTTCCGGCGGCGAACAGCAGCGCGTTTCCATCGCGCGCGGACTGGTTAACCGCCCGCCGGTGATACTGGCCGATGAGCCCACGGCGCCGCTGGATAGCGAGCGCGCCATGGCGGTGGTGCGCATTCTCAATGACATGGCACGCAAGCTCGAAACAGCAATTATCGTCGTCACCCACGATGAGAAAATCATCCCTACATTCAAACGCATCTATCATATTCGCGACGGCGTGACCCATGAGGAAGTTGGCGAAGGGCGAAGTTTCTAGCGAGAATATCACCACTGTCACTGTAAGTATCCCCTGACTAGATCCATGCATTACTAGAGTTTTCAGCCTGCTTCGCAGCCACCAGATACTCCACTGGAGTCAGGTCTCCAAGGGAGTCATGGGGCCGGTTTGCCAATTGGCGGTGGCAAGGGCAACTGCCGGACCGCGGTCGCAGGGATGATCGGTCAGGCCGGACTCTGAGGCGGCCTGCCGCCGTCGGGCAGTTTCACCGGAGAGACGAAACCGGGCGGCTTGACGGCGAGTACCGAGCACTGCACTTGCTCAAGAATAGCCTCTGCGGTGTTGCCGATCAGCAGTCCGGCGATGCCTGTACGCGCGACAGTGCCCATCACCACAAGATCGGCGTTCAATTTTTTTATCATCTCGGGAATCACCTTGGAGGGCGCCCCCCGGCGCAGGTGGAATTGGGGGGCCAGATGACTGTGGGCCTCCGGGCCAATTCGCTCTTGCAGCTGGTCTTTAAAGCGATACAGCGCCCTTTCATGGCTGGAGCGCACGCCCTCGACATAGTCCGCGCTGGCCTTGCCGGGGTCATCGCTCCACAGAGTAACCGTCAGTTCGCCAGGGGCATCCCAGGCGTGGACAAAATGCAGTGCGGCAAAGCCGGACAAGGCGAGTGAACCCGACAAAGCGAGAATTTGCTGATTAAGCTGCTCATTTACCTCATCGGTCCCGTGGGGATCCAGGTCAATCGCCGCCAGAATACAGGCGTCATCGGATCGTTTGTCCGCCGGCATCAACCATACCGGGCAGGGACAATTGCGCAGCAGTTGCATATCGTCGCTGCCGAACAAGCGCTCGATGTAGCTCGGATTTTCAGCCGGCTTGAGCAACAGGTCGTACTCGTTGAGTAGAATCGAGTGGATCACCTTGAGAAAATTGGTACCCACCAACACCTCTATCCGGATATCGAGACGTTTTCTGTAGGGCTCTACCAGAGCCTCCAGTACCTGGCGGCGAGCATCCACCATGGCGGCCTGTAGCTTTTGCAGGTCAGTTCCGTCAGTCATCATACGCGGGCCGGAGGGTACCGCCGGTACGACATCCAGAACTGACAGGCTGGCCTGGTTGTTCTCTGCCAGTGCGACCGCCCTTGCGAACGCTGCCTCCTGTGCCACTGACACTTCGGATACGTAGAGGATATTGTTGAAAAGATCCATAAGGCATACCTTAAAAAATTCTGTGCGGCAGCTGTTTGACCTCAGCTGGAGGTACCGGTTCACTCCCTTGCGTTTGCCGCCTGTTCCTCTACCTCGGCCACCGCCTCACAGATAAGCCGTGCCACCAGCTCGGGATCCTCCATCGGGATGAAGTGCGATCTGTCCGGCAGGTATATTTCCGTGCCATTGGGCAGGGCCTCTGCCAGTCCGGGCCAGGTCGGCGAGGCGGCAAGATTGGTATGGTCGTCGGGGTCCGCTGGGGCGCGCAACACGGTGACCGGCATAGTCAACTGCGGCAGCAGGTCGTGAATGGCCTCGTTACCCTTCTGGCTGAGGTAAATGGAGGCCTCGTGCAGCGGGTCGCAGGCCAGTTGCAGGGCCGACTCTCCCGGCACTTCCCGCAGCGCGTGCTCACAGTAATCGCGGAGGATCTGCTGTTCCCACTGGGCGAATGGGGCGCGGTCGCGAAATCGCTGGTACATTTCTTCCGCGTCCCGCCACTGGTTCTTGCGCCGGCTGACCGGGTTCAGGGTGGGGTCGACTTGCGGGGATTGGGCGAACTGGTCCTCGTAGAGCTGTTTGGCGAATATGACCGGGTCGATCAGCAGCAAGCGCTTGAAACGCCAGCGCTGCCGGGCACCGGCGTAGGCCATCAGGTAGCCTCCGATCGAATGGCCTACCCCCACCGCGTCCCGCAGGTCGAGCCGGTCCAGCAACTGCTCTATGTCAGCGGCCATAAGCCGCCAGTTCACCTCGCCGTGGCGTTCGCTGCCGCCGTGAAAACGCAGGTCCACGGCGTACATGTGCACACCCGGCAGGCGCCGGGCGATCTCGTCCCAGCAGCGACTGTGAAAGCCGGTGGCATGCAACAGCAGCACGGGGCTGCCCTCCCCCGGCCACTCGGTGACTCGCAGTGATATATCGGCCAGGTCTACCTGGTACACCTTGGGTTGTGACACGGAACACTCGCTCTTTCTTTGTTGGGCCCGCAACTCGGCCCCCTGGACACACCCGGTCGCAGGTACAGGGGTGCGTGAGACTAATCACAATGCAACGCGATTGCCATAATGGTATATAGTTGGGCGCTTTCATGCCATCCCGCCGCGCGCGCAGCACTGCTGGTCGCTGCCGCCAGAGCGGGCAACAGAACACTGCAAGGAGTCCAGTCTTGTTCCAGTTCAGCGAAAAATCCATAGCCTACCAGGCCCGGCTCAAGGCCTTCATGGACGAGCATATCTACCCCAACGAGGCCGCCTACGCCCGGCAATTGCACGGCGCGGCAGACCGATTCGCGGCCCTGCCGCTGATGGACGAACTCAAGGAAAAAGCCAGGAGCCAGGGCCTGTGGAACCTGTTCGTGCCTCCCAAGCTGGCACAGTTTTGCGATCACGACGGCCTCAGCAATCTCGACTACGCGCCACTGGCGGAAATGATGGGCCGGGTGCAGTGGTGCCCCGAGGTGTTCAACTGCAACGCCCCGGACACCGGCAACATGGAAGTCTTCATGAAGTACGCCACCGCCGCCCAGCAGGAACAGTGGCTCAAGCCCCTGCTGGCAGGTGAAATACGCTCGGCCTACGCCATGACAGAGCCCCAGGTGGCCTCCAGTGACGCCACCAACATCCAGTTGAGCATTTCCCGCGAGGGCGATGAGTGGGTGCTCAACGGTCGCAAGTGGTTTATTACCGGCGCCATGTACCAGCGCACCAGGATCTTCATCGTCATGGGCAAGTCCGACCCGGACAACCCCAATCGCCACAAGCAGCAGACCCAGGTGCTGGTCCCCGCCGGTACCCCGGGCTTGTCGGTGGTGCGGCCGCTGACCACCCTGGGCTACGATGACGCGCCCTTCGGCCACGCCGAGTTGTTGTTTGAAAACGTGCGCGTGCCGCTGGAAAACGTGCTGCTGGGCGAGGGCCGCGGCTTCGAGATCGCCCAGGGGCGGCTCGGGCCGGGCCGCATGCACCACTGCATGCGCCTGCTGGGGGCCGGGCAGCGGGCCATCGAACAGACCTGCCAGCGCGTGACCGAGCGCTCCACCTTTGGCCGCACCCTGGCCCAGCACCAGTCGGTGCGCGAGGATATCGCCAACTGCTTCGCCGAACTGGAAATGGCCCGCCTGCTGGTGCTGAAAACCTGCCAGAAAATGGACGAGGTGGGCGCCCAGGAGGCCCGCGACATGATCGCCGCAACCAAGATCAGCGTGCCGAAGATGGTACAGAGCATCCTCGATCGCTGCATGCAGATGCACGGCGCCGGCGGCCTCACCGAGGACTATTTCATGGCCGAGGCCTTCAACTACGCCCGCTGGTGCCGCCAGGCGGACGGCCCCGACCAGGTGCACCAGATGGCGCTGGGCAAGCAGGTCATCGCCGCCTATGCCAGCTGATAGTTCAGCGACCTTGACTGGCGCCCGGTTTTCACCCGGCCACGCCGCGGTCACTACACTACCCCGGAGGCCTGTGCTACCTTTCTGGCCCCGACTATCACTACCCTGCAGGAGTACACCCATATGTCAGACGAAAAAGAAGTACTGGTAGATATCGATAACGGCGTGATGACCATCACGCTCAACCGCCCCAAGGCGAAAAACGCGGCCAACCGGGCGCTGGCCCAGGGCGTGGCGGCGGCCATCGATGAACTGGAGGGCAACGACGAACTGCGCGTGGCCATCATTACCGGCGCAGGGGGCACGTTCTGCTCGGGCATGGACCTGAAGGCATTCGTCACCGGGGAACTACCCGTGGTCGAGGGCCGCGGCTTTGCAGGCCTGACCGAATACATGGTCAGCAAACCGGTTATCGCCGCGGTAGAGGGTTACGCCCTGGCGGGTGGCTTCGAAGTCGCCATCAGCTGCGACCTGATCGTGGCGGCGGACAATGCCATGTTCGGTATTCCCGAGGTCAAGCGGGGCCTCGCCGCGGCAGCCGGTGGCCTGGTCAAGCTGCCCAAGCAAATCCCCTCTCGCATCGCCATGGAACTGGCCCTGACCGGCGATTTTATCACCTCCCAGCGCGCCTACGACCTGGGCCTGATCAACCAGGTGGTGCCCGCAGGCACGGCCCTGGAGGCTGCCAAGGCACTGGCCGCGAAGATCGCCGCCAACGGCCCCATGGCTGTCGCGGCCAGCAAGCGCGTCGTGGCCAGCGCTCAGGACTGGGATAGCAGCGTTATGTACGACGAGCAAATGAAGATCATCCAGCCCATTTTCACCAGCGAAGACGCCATCGAGGGCGCCACTGCCTTCGCCGAGAAGCGCGCCCCCAACTGGAAAGGCAAGTAAGGAGACCACATGTCACAAGAAGCCTGGATCATCGACGCCTGCCGCACCCCTCGCGGCATAGGCAAGCGCGGCAAGGGCGCCCTGGCGCACCTGCACCCCCAGCACCTGGGAGCCACCGTGCTCAAGGCCATCGCCGAGCGCAACAAGCTCAACACCGCAGACGTCGATGACATCATTTTCGGCACCAGTTCCCAGCGCGGCATACAGGGCGGCGACCTGGCCCGGATGGCGGCCCTGGACGCCGGCTACGACACCCTCGCCTCTGGCGTGACCCTGGACCGCTTCTGCGGCTCCGGCATCACTTCGGTCAACCTGGCGGCGGCCAATGTGCTGGCCGGCCTGGAAGACCTGGTGATCGGCGGCGGCTGCGAGATGATGTCCACCTTCGGCCAGGACCCCAACCAGTCGCCCTTCATCGACAGCGACAACCTGCACCTGCGGGAGCGCTATCCCCAGCCCCACCAGGGAGTCTGCGCGGACGCCATCGCCACTCTGGAGGGTATCGACCGGCGGGACCTGGACCAGTTGGCTGTCGTCTCCCAGCAGCGCGCCGACCACGCCATCAAGAACGGGCATTTCGACAAGAGCCTGGTGCCGGTCTACAACCTCGACGGCAGCCTGGCCCTGGATCACGAGGAATTTCCCCGTCCGCAGACGACCCTGGAGAGCCTGGGAGAGCTGAAGCCCGCTTTCGAGGCGCTGGCCAACTACCCGCTGAACGACAGCGGCATTACCTATGCGTCGGAAATACACCGGGCCTTCCCGGACCTGGTCATCAACCACGTGCATCACGCCGGCAATTCATCCGGGGTGGTGGACGGCGCCGCGGCAGTACTGCTGTCCTCGCCGGAGTACGCCAGGGCCCACGGCCTCAAGCCCAGGGCCCGTTTCGTGGCCATGGCCAACGTGGGGGATTCGCCCACCCTGATGCTCAACGCCCCGGTACCGGCGGCGCGCAAGGTGCTGAAAAACGCCGGCCTGCAGCTGTCGGACATCGACCTGTTCGAGATCAACGAGGCGTTCGCGGTGGTGGCGGAGAAGTTTATTCGCGACCTGGGCCTGGATCGCGACAAGGTCAACGTCAACGGCGGGGCCATGGCCCTGGGGCACCCCATCGGCGCCACCGGCTCGGTACTGATAGGCACCATGCTGGACGAACTGGAGCGCCGCGACAAGCAGTTCGGACTGGTCACCATGTGCGCCGCCGGCGGCATGGCGCCGGCGATCATCATCGAGCGCATCTAGCTTATTTCGCGCGCGGACCCGGCCGACCGGCCGGGCCCCATTCATCCCCTACTGTAGATTCCTGGCCACAAAGGCCAGCAGCGGCGCGATCACATTGTTGGTCTCGTCATCCTCCGCGGACAGCACGTCCAGGTGGGCATAACCCTCTGATATATACACCTCAAAGCCACCCGCCGCCTCGCCGTAGGTGGGAAAAGCCGGGCTGGGGTTATCCGCGTCCACCAGGCGGGGCGTGACGCCGTCGCAGGCCGGCGCCGCACAGGGCCCTATGGCCTGGGCGAAGCGCCGCCAGGAGGCCGGAGTCGGCGTCAGGCCATTACTGCCGCCGAAGGCGATCACCGGGATATCCACCAGCGCCGCCTGGGTGCGGTTGTCGATATCACTGCGCCCGCGGCCCAGCGGTGGCGGCGCCGACAACTCGGTAGTATCCAGACCCAGCTCGGCCACCACGCCCAGTCCGGACGAGGGGTAGTACCAGTCGGAGAAGTTGGTCTGGCCGCGATAGAACATGGGCATCATGCTGCCGGACAAATCCGAGGGCTCCACCTCCGCGCCCCAGCGCCGGCTATCTTCCAGCTGCGTGGGCGGCGGGCCATTGTCGGCAAACGCTTCGGCGGGCATCTCGTCGTCCCCGGTCAGCCAGGTCCGGATGCCGTCCACCTCGGGGCCAGGGAAACCCAGGGAGGTCGCCACAAAACTGGCGAGGCTCGCGATCACCCCATCATCGTCCAGGAACTGGCCCAGCAGGCTGAGGGAAGAAGCCGGCTCGCTACCCAGCAATAGTTTGAGACCGGCAAGCTGGGGGACCTTGTTGATCGCGCTGTTGCCGGGTTCACCGTTCTGGTCCCGCTGCAGGATGGACAATACGCCGTCGCCATTGAGTTCGGCATCCAGGGCGTTCACTTCGGACACCGCCAGCAATTGCGGCGACACCAGGCCGCCCGCTTCGGAATAAGCCGACGTACTGGCCACGCACTGGGTGTTGCTGAAGGCGGCGCAATCAACTGCCTCGGTCTCCTCGGTACAGGCGGTGAGACCGTCTATGCAGCGCGGGGCACCATCGCGTACCGCGCCGTACAGGCCACCGTCGAACCGGGCCTCGATCAGGTCCAGGGTCTCCTCGTCAGTGGGCGTATCGAGGTTGCCGCCTCCGCCACCCTCCAACAGCACCAGGCCGCGCAGCTTGGCATAGCCTGGATCCGGCTCCCCCCGGCCAGGTTGAAGTCAGTGGCGGCGTAGCGCGCCGTGTAGCCGGTGCCGGCGGAGTGCCCCCCCAGGAAGACATTGGCATTCAGGGCAGTGTCGCGAGCCTTTTCGACGATCGCGTCGATGTCCTGGGAGTGCACCAGCGGGGTCCATTGGGCCATGAAAGCGGTATCGGCGCGATTGTCGTAGAACACCGCGCGCCGGTTGGGCCCGTCTACCAGCGGCTGGCTCAGTTCCAGCCCCAGTCCATCGCCAAACAGGAAATTCAGGCCGACGTCCGGGTCCTCCAGGTCTTCCGCCAGGTCCAGGCCGACAGTGTCTTCCAACTGGTTGGAACGGCGGTCCACCGCCCACACCTCCAGGGTCAGCGAATTCTCCTCCCGGGCGCGGCGCAGCAGCTTGTCCGCCAGCACCAGGTAGTTGGAAGCGCCGCCCTCGAAGCCCGGCACCAGCACCAAAATAGCGTCCGGCTGCCGCTCGCCGCGGTCAGAGAGAAAGTAGCGGGTATAGCGCCCGTGATTCAGGTCCACGTCGGCGCCGCCGAACTGCGTAAGCAGGCGCGGGTTGTCCACTACCACCCCGGGGCTACCGGGGGTGTAGGCCGGCTGTGCGGCGCTGGGCAGGTCCACGGTCTGCTGCGACAGGGTAACCTGCTCCGGTGTCACGACGGCTTTGGCGTTGCTGCTGTTGCCGTCACAGCCAACCAGCAGTGCGAGCGCGGCGCAGCAGCACAGGCGTACCGCCACCCGGACTATTGTCATTTGCTAGCCAGCTCGCGCTCAAAGGCCGTATCCAGGGCGGCCGTCAGCTGTTCGCGGGTGCGTGCCTTGGTATTTTTGTGCGCCTCCATGTCCAGCGCAGACAACTGCTCTGCGAGGGCGATAGCGCGCGGCAACAGGTCTTCCTCGCTCACTGCTTCGTCCAGGTACCCGGCCTGCACAGCACCGCCGGCGTCGTAGATCTGCGCCAGGTTGACCGCCCGGCTGAGATGGGAACTGGTGAGCCGCGCGCGGGCCAGTTCAACCCCGAAATACGGCAGGGTCATGCCGATGGCGACCTCGTTGAGACCGATCTTGTAGGTACCGTGCACGCCGATGCGATAGTCCGCCGACAGCAGCAACAGCGCCCCCATGGCCAGGGCGTGACCGGTTACCGCCAGCAGCACCGGGGTGGGAAAATCCAGCAGTCGGCGCGAGATGTCGGCACCGCTCTTGAGCAGCTTCAGCATATCCTCGCCACCGCCCCCCATCACGGTCAGGTCAAAGCCCGCCGAGAATTTGCCCGGACGACCGCAGATGATCACCACCTTGCCGGCCTCCTCGGCCTGGTCCAGCGCCTTGCCCAGTTGCGCCAGCATTTCGAAGCCCAGCGCGTTGGCCTTGCCGTCGTCCATCTGGATCAGGGTGTATTTTTCCTGGTGTTTGCATTCGACCAGTACGGTCATGGGCGGTCTCCTCTGGGAAGGTGGGTCAGAAAATTGACGATGATTACATTGGCTGGGCGAAGCATAGCGCGAAGCGCCCCGGCTTAACAGTCGCCCTGCTCAGGAGGAGAAGACGATGGTCTTGTTGCCGTGCACGATGACCCTGTCCTCGAGATGGTACCGCAGGCCCCGGGACAATACCGCCTGCTCGACATCGCGGCCCAGGCGCACCATGTCATCCTTGTCACAGCTGTGGTTCACCCGGATCACGTCCTGCTCGATGATGGGTCCCTCGTCCAGGTCCTCGGTCACGTAGTGGCAGGTGGCGCCGATCAGCTTGACCCCGCGTTCATAGGCGCGCATATAGGGATTGGCACCGATGAACGAGGGCAGGAAACTGTGATGGATATTGATCAGCTTGCCGGCGTACTCCCGGCACATCTGCGGTGGAATGATTTGCATATAGCGCGCCAGCACGATGGTCTCGGCGCGGTGGCGCTGCAGGATATCCATGATACGCGCGAAGGCCTCCTCCTTGTTTTCCTTTGGCACCGGCACGTAGTGGAAGGGAATGCCGTGCCACTCCACCATGCTGCGCAGGTTTTCGTGGTTGGATATCACACAGGGTATTTCACAGGCCAGGTCACCGCTCTTCCAGCGGTGCAGGATGTCCGCCAGGCAGTGGGAGGCGTGACTGGCCAGGATCGCCACGCGCTGCGGCTCGCTGTTGTCGCGCAGGCTCCACTGCATATCGTGCTTCGCCGCCAGCGGCGCGAATTCCTCTCGAAACTGCGCGGGGCCCAGTTGCAGCGAGCTGGCGCTGATAACATTGCGCATGAAAAACCAGCCCTGGGCCACATCGGTGTGGTGATTTGATTCCAGCAGCGATCCGCCGCGCTCGGCCACGAAGCAGGATACGGCCGCGACGATACCGACCCTGTCGGGGCAGGAAATTACCAGGGTATAACTGGGCATAGCGAGAAATCCTTATTGCCGGGCGCCGATTATCTCCAAATATGCTGCGGCAGGATATAGTATGCGCTTTGCCCTGCCGTGATTGCAGGGAGCGGGCCGATGATAGTGCCGGTTGGGCGCCCGGGCAAATGACAGTAAAGGGAGAGTGCAGAGATGACAGAGGCCGTACTATTCGAGGACCGCGGGGATGGTATCGCGATCATTACCCTGAACCGCCCGGAGCAGCGCAATGCCCTGGGCCGGGATATCCGCGAGGGTCTGTTCGCAGCCTGGGACAGGTTCGAGCGCGACCCGGCCCTGCGGGTCGCCATTCTCACCGGCGCGGGCGACAAGGCCTTTTGCGCCGGCGGTGATCTCAAGGAGATGGTGGAAAGGCAACTGGCCGTTCCGCCCAGGGATATGTTTCCGGTGCCCGGCGACACCGTCGAGCTCAGCAAGCCGACCATTGCCGCGGTGAACGGTGTGGCGTTCGCGGGCGGGTGGATGATCGCCCAGGCCTGCGACCTGTGCGTCGCCAGCACCGGGGCGAAATTCGCGGTGACCGAGGTCAAGGTGGGCCGCAGCTCACCCTGGGCGGCCCCGCTGATACACATGATTCCCCAGCGCATCATGATGGAGATACTGCTCACCGGCAAACCGATCAGCGCCCAGCGCGCCTATGAGATCGGCCTGGTGAACAGGCTGGCTGAACCCACGCAGCTGCTGGACTGCGCCCTGGAACTGGCCAGGGAAATACTGGACGGGGCGCCGCTGTCGGTGCAGGCGGCGCGCGAGACCGTCATGCTGTCCACCGAGATGGGGCGCTCCGCCGCCCTGCAGGCGGCCAGGCACGCATCGCAATACTGCTATCACAGCGAGGACGCCCGGGAGGGCCCGCGGGCGTTTGCGGAAAAACGCCGGCCACAGTGGCAGGGCCGCTGAGCCGGGGCCGGGGCGGGAATCAGGCGCCGGCTCACCGGGAGTGGCGCGCAAGCGAGGGAGAGAGCAATGTTAAGCAAGCAACGCGTGGTCATCACCGGCGCCGCCGGCACCCTGGGACAGGCCACGGCGAAAAAAGCACAGCAGTTGGGCGCACAGGTCATCGGCCTGGATATCGTGGCGGCAAGTTCCCTGGAGCATACCGATTCATACCGGCAACTGGACCTGCTGAACCGACAGGCGGCCCTGGATTGTTTCGCAGCCCTGGGTGAAATCGATGTACTGGTCAACATCGCCGGCGGTTTCGCCATGGGTGACACCGCCTATGACGGCGACAGCGGGCAGTGGGACAAGATGTTCAGGCTCAACGTGGACACCCTGCGCAACGCGACCATGGCGGCCGTACCGAAGCTGTTGGCGCGGGGCGGAGGCGCCATCATCAATATCGGCGCCCTGGGCGCGCTGTCGGGACAGGCGGCCATGAGCGCCTACTGCTGCGCCAAGTCCTCAGTCATGAAACTGACCGAGAGCCTGTCCGAGGAACTGCGCCACCAGGGCATCAACGTCAACGCCGTGTTACCCAGCATTATCGATACCCCGCCCAACCGCGAGGCCATGCCCGACGCCGACTTCTCCCAGTGGGTGTCGCCGGAACAACTGGCGAACGTCATCTGTTTCCTGGCATCGCCTGAGGCCGGCGCCGTGCACGGCGCCCTGGTTCCGGTCAGGGGGCTGGTCTAGCGCTGACCGGACGGGCACCCTCCCGCCCAGCGGAAAGCGCCCATCACGACCGCGCCGCTCAGGGATGCATCTGGATAAACTGGTGGATAAGTGGCACCAGGATATGCGGGATATCCTCCTGGCAGAAATGACTGGCATCGTCGAAGGTGTTAATCGGTGCTCCCGGGTAAAGTGCCCGAAAATCGGCAATGGCGTTCTCGGGACGGATCGCCCGGTCTTTCATACCGTAGGCCAGCATGGCGGGCTTGGCTTTGAGTTGCTCGAGATTGCCGGTGGCCAGTCCCTCGATAATATAATCGCGAAAACGACCCAGGTGCACATCCAGCGGGAACTCGGTGGCGCCGATACAGGAAGCCCGGTCCGGGAACGGCGCGGAATAGGCGTCTATCCAGGTCTGGTCGACCGCGGCGGAGTTTTCGAAGCCGACGATTTTCATCACCGATAACACAGTGGAGCCCAGTTCACCCAGGATGCCTTCGAGGGTGCCGGCCTCGTAGTGTTTTGCGATCCACTGGAACCAGGGCGATCGCTCTGCATTGACTGTGACCCCACCGTAACCGAACAGGGTATTCATCAGCACCACGCGCTTGACGCGCAGGGGGTTGCGGATGGTATACGCACCGGTGATGGGCCCGCCCCAGTCCTGGCACACGAAGGTGATGTCCTGCAGGTCCAGGTCATCGATCAGCGCCGCCAGGTTTTCCACGTGGGTTTGCAGGGTATAGACGCGATCCTGGGGTGTCTCGCTTTTACCGAAACCCATGTGGTCGGGCACGATCACCCGGTAGTGCCGCGCCAGCGCGGGGATGAAGTTGCGGTACAGGTAACCCCAGGTGGGCTCGCCGTGCAGGCAGATGATGAGTTCCCCCTCCCGCGGGCCCTCGTCCACGTAGTGCTGCCGGAAGCCGGCCGCCTCGCAATAGTGGGGCTGGTACGGCCAGGTGCCGTTAAAGGTCTCGTCAGCGGGGATCATGTAGTTCTCCAGTTAAGCCCAATCGCTCTTCAGACCAACAGCATAGCCTAGTGGACATGCTGCGCAATGCGACCATGGCGGCCGTACCGAAGCTGCTGGCCCCGGGGCGGCCGGGCCATCGTCAATATCGGCGCCCTGCTGCCGGTCAGGGGACAGGCGTAAGCGCTGGCTGGGACCGGCCCCGGCCCTAATCCCACTCGCGGTAATCAAGTCGGTTCGGTCGGGCTCGCCAGACTACGGGCTCGCCAGACTATTGCATTATTAGTAAGCATGCTTATAATAAGCGATGCATTGCTTTCGACATCACCCATGAACAACCAGGATACCGCGGCCAGAATCAGTTTCGAGCTACACGCTTCGGCGCGCCTGTGGCGCCGCAACTTCGATCGTCGCGCCCGCGAACACGAACTCAGCCGCTCCCGCTGGCAGGTGCTCTGGCACCTCGCCAGGACCGAGGGTCTCAAACAGGCCGAGTTGGCCGAGCGCATGGACATCGCGCCGATCAGCCTGGGCCGGCAGCTGGACAATCTCGAGCAGGAAGGCCTGGTAGAGCGGCGCCGGGATGCGCTGGACCGGCGCTGTTTCCGCGTGTACCTGACGGAGGCGGCCCAGCCCGCCCTGCAGACTCTCAGGACGCTGGGAGAGGCAACCAGGAGCGAGGCACTGGCGGGCCTGTCCCCCCGGGAGGTCGAACAACTGCACGATTTATTGAGCCGCGTCAGGAACAACCTGAGCGGCGAGGACAGATAAGGTGAGCGAGATAAGGAACAGAACCCTGCAGCGCCGGCTCCTGATGGGCGCTGGCGTCGCCGTAGCACTGGCCGTCGCGGCCTGGCGCCTGTACGGCGGCGCCAGCGTGGATACCGAAAACGCCTATATCAAGGCCGACAAGATTTCCCTGTCCGCCGAGGTAGGCGGGATTATTTCCGAAGTTCCGGTACAGGCAAACCAGGCGGTAAAACGCGGCGACCTGCTGGTGGCGTTGGATGACTACGCCTTCCGGCTGGCAGTCGCGGAGGCCGAGGGGCACCTGGGCCAGGTCAGGAACACGCTGCTCGCCAGGCGCGCAGATTACGCGGAGGCCGAGGCCGCCCTGGAACAGGCCCGTCGGGATGCGGATTACTACCGTCGCCAGCTGGAGCGCCATGAAAAAATGGGCTCCCTGGCTGTATCCGAGGCCGTGGTGGACGAATCGCGGCAACAGCTCACCCAGGCGCGCAGTCGCATTGTCATCAACGAGCAGAAACTCACCAGCCTGCGAGCCGAGCTGGGGGGTGGCATGGACGTCCCGCTGGAGGAACAGGCAGACCTGCGGGTGGCCCAGGCCCAGCTGGACCGGGCCCGCTATCAGCTCTCCCGCACCCGCATAGTTGCCCCGGTGGATGGCATTGTCGCCAACAGTGTGCCCACGGCCGGCGAACTCGCCCACGATGGACTCACTCTCATCAGCCTGATCAGCACCGAAACCATGTGGGTGGAGGCCAACCTCAAGGAAACCCAGCTGGAACATATTCAGCCGGGACTCAGGGCCCATGTTGAAGTAGATGCCTACCCCGGCTATCAATGGCTGGCAGAGGTGCAGAGCGTGAGCCCCGCCAGTGGCTCCGAATTCGCGCTGATTCCCGCGCAGAACGCCAGCGGCAACTGGGTAAAAGTAGTGCAACGGGTGCCTGTGCGCCTGCGCCTGTTGCAGGCCGAGGAGGGTCCGCCCTTGCGCTCGGGACTCAGCGCCCAGGTCAGTATCGAGCTCGGCGGCGACAGCACCGAACAACCCGCCGGAGAGACCGACAAGTCCGTCGCACTGCTGCAATGAAGTCCGCGCAGGGAAAGGAGCTGCTGGTGGCGGTGAGCATCATGCTGGCCACCATCATGCAGGTCCTGGATACCACCATCGCCAATGTCGCCCTGCCCCATATGCAGGGCAGCCTAAGCGCCAGCAGCACTCAGATCACCTGGGTTTTGACCTCCTATATCGTCGCCTCGGCCATCATGACTCTGCCGGTGGGCTACCTGAGCCAACGCTTCGGCCGCCGCAAGCTGTTCCTGGTATCGGTCACCGGCTTTACCCTGTCCTCCATGCTGTGCGGCCAGTCCTCCAGCCTGGAACAGATGATTTTCTGGCGCATCGCACAAGGCGTATTCGGCGCCTCGCTGGCACCGTTGTCCCAGGCTACCCTGCTGGATACCTTCCCCCGGGAAAAGCACGCGGCGGCGATGAGCGCCTGGGGCATGGGTATCATGCTGGGCCCGATTCTCGGACCCACCCTGGGCGGCCTGCTGACTGAATACTATTCCTGGCGCTGGGTGTTCTACATCAACGTACCGATAGGGATACTGTCGCTGCTGGGCATCTACCTCTACGTACCGGACAATACCCGACAGCAGAAGCGTTTCGACCTGCGCGGCTTCGCCCTGCTGGCGCTGGCGGTGGGCGCGCTGCAGATGCTGCTGGATCGCGGCGAACAACTGCACTGGTTCGATTCCCTGGAAATCCAGTTTTACGGGATTGGCGCGGCGCTGGCCCTGTACCTGTTTGCCGTCCACAACCTGACCAGCGACCAGCGTTTTTTATCCCCCGGCCTGCTGCAGGATCGCAACTACCTCTCCGGCACGGTCTTCATATTCGTTATCAGCATCGTGGTACTGGCCACGATGGCGCTGCTGCCGAATTACCTGCAGCAGTGGAAGGGCTATCCGGTGGCGACTGCCGGCATGGTACTGGCCCCCAGGGGCATGGGAACCATGGTTTCGATGTGGCTGGCCGGCCGCCTGATCAACCATATGGACCCGCGCATCCTGGTGGCGATCGGAATTGGCCTGGTCAGCCTCTCACTGCACCAGATGAGCAGCTTCACCCTGCAGGTGAGCGAGCACGATATTATCAACACGGGCATCCTGCAGGGCCTGGGGTTGGGCCTGTTGTTCGTGCCCGTTTCCTTCCTGGCTTATACCACCCTGCCCCAGACGCTGCGCGATGAGGGCGCCTCCCTGTTCAGCCTGGCGCGCAACCTGGGCAGCAGCGTGGGCGTATCCCTGGTAATGGCCACCCTGACGCGCAACATGTGGATCAACCAGCAGGAGCTGGCGGGGCGCATGCAGGTGTCACCGGAGTTGCTCGCCACCCTGTCCGCCGGCCCGGAACTCCTGGGTTTGCCCGCAGCCATCACCAATGAACTGGCCCGGGGCGCCGCGGAGATCTCCTACGTCAATAATTTCTACTTGCTGATGTGGATCAGCCTGGCCACCCTGCCGCTGGTGCTGCTGCTGGCGAAACCGCAAAGCGCCGCGCCCAGTCCGCCGGCCGCAGGCAACCGGGGTGCAGCCCCGCATGAGGAGTTCGACCATGCTCGATCTGGGTGACAGGCCATTCCTGCTGGCTGCCAGCGAGCTGGTGCAACAGCTGAGCAACGCGGAGAAAGCCACGCTGTGTACCGGCAGAACCTTCTGGGAGTTGCACGGTGTCGCACGCCTCGGACTGCCGTCCCTGTGGGTGACCGACGGTCCCCACGGCCTGCGCAAGCAGCAGGGCGATTCGGACCATATCGGCCTGAACGACAGCGTGCCGGCCGTCTGCTTCCCGCCGGCTGTGGGCCTGGCGAGCACCTGGAATCGGGATCTGCTGCAGGAGATCGGAGCAGCCCTGGGAGAGGCCTGTGTGTCCGAAAAGGTCAGCGTGCTGCTGGGCCCGGGGGTTAACATCAAACGCAGCCCCCTGTGCGGGCGCAATTTCGAATATTTTTCCGAAGACCCCTACCTCGCCGGGCAGATGGGCGCCGCCTGGGTCCGGGGCGTACAAAGCCAGGGGGTCGGCACCAGCCTCAAGCACTACGCCGCCAACAACCAGGAAAGCCACCGCATGGTGGTCGACGCCATTGTCGACGAGCGCACCCTGCGGGAAATCTACCTGCCGGGATTCGAGATCACCGTCACCGAAGCGCAGCCCTGGACCGTGATGTGCTCCTACAACAAGCTCAATGGCACCTATCTGGCCGAAAACCACCGGCTGCTTACCGGCATCCTTAAAGACGAGTGGGGTCATACCGGCCTGGTAGTCACCGACTGGGGTGCCTGCAATGACCGGGTCGAGGGTATCGCCGCCGGACTGGAGCTGGAAATGCCAGGCAACGGCGGCATCCACACACCCGCGGTGCTGGCGGCACTGGGCAACGGCGAACTGAGCGAGGCGCAGCTGGATGCCGCGGCCACCCGGGTCGTGGAACTGATCCTCAAGTCCAGACCGGCTTTCGAAACAGACCGCGATTACGATCGCGATGCCCATCACTTGCTGGCCCGGCAAGCGGCTGAACAAGCCTGCGTGCTGCTGAAGAATGATGGCGCGCTGCTGCCACTTGCCAAAGGCGGCAAGCTGGCCGTCATCGGCGCGCTGGCCGTCGCGCCCCGCTACCAGGGCAGTGGCAGCTCGCAAATCAATCCCACCCGCCTCGATATTCCGCTGGCGGAAATCCAGCGCCTGCTCGGCAGCGAGCAGGCGCCCCGCTACGCCGCTGGTTACAATCTCGACGACGACGCCTGCGACCAGCGACTGATCGACGAGGCGCTCGCTATCGCCCGGGACGCCGACACCGTAGTGCTGTTTGCCGGCCTGCCCGACAGTTACGAATCCGAGGGCTTCGACCGCACGCATATGCGGTTGCCCGCGGCCCAGCTGCAACTCATAGAAGCCGTTGCCCGGCTTACCGAGCGGCTGGTGGTGGTCCTGCAAAATGGCGCGCCGGTCGAGCTGCCCTTCGTCGACCGGGTACCGGCGCTGCTGGAAACCTACCTGGGCGGCCAGGCGGGAGGCTCCGCCGTGGCGCGAATACTGTTCGGCGAGGCGAACCCATCCGGCAAGCTGGCGGAGACCTTTCCAGCCAGGCTGGAGGACGCCCCCTGCCAGGACTGGTTTCCCGGGGAGCCGCGACAGGTGCAGTATCGCGAAGGGCTATGGGTCGGTTACCGCTACTTCAGCAGCACGGAGACCCCGGTGGCCTTCCCATTCGGCCACGGCTTGTCCTATACCACCTTCGCCTACCACAAGCTGCGCCTGGCTGGCGAAGCCGGCAACTGGACGGTAGACGCAACACAGCTTGGCGATTGGGATGGCCTTCGCCTGCAGTGCGAAATCGAAAATACCGGCGCCGTGGCCGGCTACGAAATCGCGCAGCTCTACATCGGCGCCCCGAGCGGGGCAGTCTATCGCCCCCGGCGGGAATTGCGCAGCTTTGCCAAAGTCTGGCTCGAACCCGGGCAGACCGGCACGGTGGTCTTCGAACTGGGTTCCCGTGCCTTCGCTCACTGGTGCACCCATGCCCGGGACTGGCGAGTAGCCCCAGGTGAATACCGAGTCGAGGTCGGCGCGTCCTGCGCCGATATCAGGCTGGACTGTGCACTCCAGGTGCTGTCCACTCACCAGGCAGGGCCTCGCGACCCGGCCCTGGCGCCCTATTTCGAGCCCGCCAAACGCGCTTTTAACGAGCTGGCGTTTGCCGCACTGCTGGGACGACCGCTTGCCCCCGTTGCGCCCGCGCGCCCCTATCACCCGAACTCCACCCTGGGCGACGTGCAATCCACGCTGCTCGGCAAATTGCTGCATCAGGTCATCCTGCGCACCATGAAGAAGATGGCGCCTGCGGGAAGTGATGAAAAAACGGAGCGCATGATGGCGGCGATGGTGGCGGAAATGCCCCTGAGAAACCTGGTGGTGTTTTCCCGAGGCAGGTTTTCGCCGCGGGATCTGCAACTGTGTATCCAGCTGATGAACGGCCAGTACCGGACGGCTTTGCAAACCCTGCTGAGCGGCAGGCGGTAGTGTCGCCTGCAACGCCTGAAACCGTTACCGGGCTGGAGCGGCCGGAGTCCAGGGAGCTGACACGATCATGAAACTGTTGCACTTCCTGCTCCTGCCGATCGTATACTGGATGGGCGCAGCCTGCTCAAGGTGCTGACCACCGGGGCCAGTTCTCCTCACGACTATTTGTACTACTACGATGGCGAAACCCTGTACGCCGTGCGCGACCAGCGCTTCAAATACCGGGCGCCTGCGGGTGTGTTCTACGCCACGGACGAGATGCTCTTCGCGCCAGCCATGCCACAAAAGGAATGGATGTTCGATCTGCAGAGGGATCCGCGGGAATCCTACGACATCAGCGACCGATATCCCGAAGAACTGCAGCGCCTGAGAGCCGCTTTCAAGGTGAAACTCGACGAGATGGGGGCCAACAAGCGTGGTTGGCGCTGAGCGAGTGCCCACCGGTGAGCATGCAGGGCTCACTCCGGCAGGACCACCACCTGAAGATCAACTTTATTCCCTGGGCAAGGACGCGTAGAACTGGCGCAATACCTCGAAGGCCAGTTTGCGATTGCCCTGCTCATCCACCAGGCCCTTGCGGTTATAGAAATCCTGGATGCCATTTAGGGGCCGCAGCGCCGCCCGGAAATCCTTCAATACCCAGGGGGACATGCCCTGGACCAGCGGGCTGTGCCGCAACATATCCAGCTGCGCCTCGTACACTTTGGCCTGGTACTCCTCCGACCACAGCAGTGCTTCGGGGGAGCGGAAACCCGCCCTGGCCCCGGCGCCGAATTCGGAAATCACCATGGGTTTGCCATAAGTATTGCTGAAACGTAAACGCGGCATGATGTCGTTCAGCATTACCCTGCGAATGTCGGCTTCGCTGGCGGGCAGGTTGGCCGCAAAGGCGGCGGAATAGTACCAGCCGAAGTACTCGTTGTAGCCCACCACATCGACGATCTCTCCCAGGGGATCATCCAGTTCCACAAGGATTTCACCGGTGTCGGCTTCCTCCCCTACGGTTTCCTCTTCTATCACTTCGGCATCTGTCCCGGGTTCGTCATCTGCCAGCATGCTGCTGACCACTTCCCTGCCGATGAACGCCACGAGCCGGGCCTTATCCGCAAGGCTGACCTCAGAGTCCTTCAGCAGGGCAATCATCACGTCTTCGGCCACCTCGCGCAGTTCAGCCTCCGGGTTGCCAATAAGCGCCGCCGCCAGCAACCTGCCACTGCGATCCACCTCCTTCACGGTGGCGGCCTCGGCAGACATAAAGGCCGTGCGCGACGCACTGATCGGGGTCTCATTACCCAGTGACCAGATCACCACGGCGGCGCGGTTCAGGTCGCGCTGCACCATCTCCGACAGCATGTTGTTGGCGAGTTTACGAGTGTCCTCGTTGCGCCAGTCGATTGCCCAGTAAACCGGGATTTCCGACCACAGCATCAGACCCAGCTCATCCGCCAGGCGTACGGTGTGCTCGTTGTGCGGATAGTGGGCGAGGCGTACGAAATTGGCGCCCAATTGTTTGGCCAGCGCGAAGGAGGCCTCCGCGTCGGCCCTGTCCGTGGCCACGCCCGCACCCAGCAGGGTTTCCTCATGCATGCTGATGCCGCGCAGGAATACCGGTTTGCCATTGAGGAGAATCTGTCCGCCTGCGCGGCGCACAGTGCGAAAGCCCACGCGGTCGGTACTGGTATCTTCCTCGACGGAGATACTGACCTCGTATAAAACCGGATCCTCCGGAGACCACAGCCTCGGGCTCGCGCTCAACTGGAACTCCGCCCGCCCGGCGGCATCGGTAGTGGCCGTGGCCGACACACATTCAGTTCCGCGATCGTGAGTACGACTTCGTACCGGGTTTCGCGCCGTCCACCTGGGCCCAGCCGCGAATAACACCCGCACCGGGTTCGGCCAGCCACACGTGGAACTGGCGCACAAAGGTATCCGGTACCGATACCAGGCTCACGTCGCGGGTAAGGCCGCCGTATTGCCACCAGTCAGTGCGCATGGTCGGTACGCTGGACCTGTCCAGGGTGTTGTCGACCCTGACGACGAGGTCGTTGCTGCCCTCCTCAAGCAGTTCAGTCACTTCGAAATTGAAGGGCGTATAACCGCCCTTGTGCTGCCCCAGTACCGAGCCGTTCAGGTAAACCGTGGTGGTGAAATTGGCACCGCCAAAATGCAGGAAATAGCGCTCATCGCGTTGCGGTTGCGCCTCGAAGTTACGTTGGTACCACACTGAACCGTCATAGAAAAACAGTCGTTCGCGCTGCGTGTTCCAGTCTCCGGGCACTTGCAACTGCTGGCGCTCGTCGAAGCTGTACTCGATCAGTTCCATTCCCGAGACCTGTTTGGCGTTGGCGTAGTAGCCATCCCCGAAAAGGCCCCGCTCCCCCAAACCCAGCTTGTCGATGACCACGTTCCAGTTGCCGTTCAGGGACCGGGGCGCGCGGTTGGGGATATTGGTAATCAGCGGCGAGGGCGCTTCGTAGACTATCGGCGGTGGCGAAAAAATACTCACTTCCCGAGGTTCGCCGGGATTTTCGCTGGCCATCGCAACTGCGCCCGGTAACAACACGGCCGACAAGGCCAGCAACACTGCGCGCATACCCCGCCATGGGCCATGGGCGCCAGCCATGGCCGAGCCCGATGGTGAATCCAGCATTTACGCCTCCACTATGTCCACTCGCCGATTAATGGGCCAGTCAATCACAAGCGGGCCCGCCTGGCCAATGACTTTGAGATCGCCCGTCCTGCCGTTCGCGACCAACCCGGGGCCTTCGACGGGCGCCGCCCGCGCTAGCAAGTGATGTAGAGGTGTATAAGGCCGTGGGAAACGGCTAAAGTAGCAGGCCAAAATCCCGGCAAGCTCTTGGACCCTGCACCCGACTTGAAAGATAAAACCTTAAAATCAGCTAGTTACGAACACACTCCAATGATGCAGCAATTCCTGCGCATCAAGGCAAAGCACCCCCGCGACCTGCTGTTTTACCGCATGGGGGATTTCTACGAGCTGTTCTACGACGACGCCAAAAAGGCGGCGGAGCTGCTGGATATCACCCTCACCGCCCGCGGCAAATCCGCCGGCGAGCCCATTCCCATGTGCGGCGTGCCCTACCACGCCGCCGAAGGCTACCTGGCGCGGCTTGTGAAGGCCGGGGTGTCGGTGGCCATTGCCGAGCAGATCGGCGACCCAGCCACCAGCAAGGGCCCGGTGGAGCGGCAGGTGGTGCGGGTGGTCACCCCCGGCACCCTGTCGGACGAGGCGCTGCTGGATGAGCGGGTGGACAACCTGCTGCTGGCCATCTGCCAGCATAAAAACGCTTACGGCATCGCCTACCTGGATCTCAGCACCGGCCGCTTCCGGGTCCTGGAGGTCAGCGGCGAGGAGGCCCTCAGCGGCGAATTGCAGCGCCTGAATCCCGCCGAAACCCTGTACCTGGACACGATTACCCACCCCGCGGTCACCGCCCGCCGCGGCGCCCGCGCCCAGCCGGCCTGGGAGTTCGATGTGGACGGGGCCCGCCGGGCCTTGAACACCCAGTTCCAGACCCATGATCTCAAGGGCTTTGGCTGCGACGAGTTGACGCTGGCCATCGGCGCCGCCGGCTGCCTGCTGCAGTACGTCAAGGATACCCAGCGCGGCAACTTGCCCCATATTCGCAGCATGAGCCACGAGAGCCGCGCCGCCAGCGTCATCCTGGACGCGGCCACCCGCCGCAACCTGGAGTTGGACGTCAACCTGGCCGGCGGCGACAGCAACACCCTGTTGTCGGTGCTGGACCGCTGTGTGACCGCCATGGGCAGCCGCCTGCTGCGCCGTTGGTTGCACCGCCCGTTGACGGATATCGCGGCGCTGGAAGCGCGTCACGGGGCCATCGGCGCCCTGTGCGCCGATTACGGTTACGAACCGGCGCGCGCGGCCCTCAAGCCCATAGGCGACATGGAGCGCATCCTCACCCGCGTGGCCCTGCGCTCGGCCCGGCCCCGGGACCTCACCCGCCTGCACAGCTCGCTGGCGGCCCTGCCGCAACTGCGCGCCGCCCTCGAGACCTGCGAGGCGGGGCTGCTGCGGGAACTGTGCCAACAAGTAGGGGATTATCCCGGGCTGTGCGAGTTGCTGGATGGCGCCCTGATCGACAACCCGCCGGCGGTCATCCGTGACGGCGGGGTCATCGCCGCAGGCTACGACGCCGAGCTGGATGAACTGCGCCAGTTGAGCAGCAACGCCGGCGATTACCTGCTGCAAATGGAAAAGCGCGAGCGCGAGGCCACCGGCATTTCCACCCTCAAGGTGGGCTACAACCGGGTGCACGGCTATTACATAGAAATCAGCCGCGCCCAGGCCAGCCAGGCGCCGGCGGCCTACGTGCGCCGCCAGACCCTGAAAAACGCCGAGCGCTTTATCACCCCCGAGCTCAAGGAATTCGAGGACCGGGCCCTGTCCAGCAAGAGCCGCGCCCTGAGTCGGGAGAAAGCCCTCTACGAGGAACTGCTGGAACGCCTCAACGAGCAGCTGGGACCGCTGCAGGATACCGCCGCGGCGGTGAGCGAACTGGACGTGCTGGCCAACCTGGCCGAGCGCGCCGACAACCTGCGCCTGTGCCGACCCGAGTTCTGCCAGGAACAGGTCTTCGAGGTGACCGAGGGTCGCCACCTGGTGGTGGAACAGGTACTGGAACAACCCTTTATCGCCAACAGCACAGCCCTCAACGAGCGGCGCCGCATGCTGCTGATCACCGGGCCCAATATGGGCGGAAAGTCGACCTATATGCGCCAGAACGCGGTGATCGCCCTGCTGGCCCATATCGGCAGCTTCGTGCCCGCCACGGCGGCGCGGCTGGCGCCCATCGATCGAATTTTCACCCGCATCGGCTCCTCCGATGACCTGGCCTCGGGCCGCTCCACCTTCATGGTGGAGATGACCGAGACCGCCAACATCCTGCACAATGCCACGCCCCGCTCGCTGGTACTGATGGACGAGGTGGGTCGCGGCACCAGCACCTTCGACGGCCTCAGCCTGGCCTGGGCGGCGGCGGTGCAACTGGCGCGGGAAGTGCAGGCCTTCACCCTGTTTTCCACCCACTACTTCGAACTCACCAGCCTGCCCCAGATCTGTCCAACCATGGCCAACGTGCACCTGGATGCCACCGAGCACCAGGATCACGTGGTGTTCCTGCACAATATCCAGGAGGGGCCGGCCAACCGCAGCTTCGGCCTGCAGGTGGCCAGGTTGGCGGGCATTCCCGCCCCCGTGCTGGCGGCGGCCCGGGAGAAGCTGCGGGAGCTGGAACAGGGCGCGCGGGAGCCGACAGTGACCGCCCGGCCCGGCGCCTCGCCGGCCCAGGTGGACCTGTTCAGTGCGGCGCCGCCGCACCCGGTGGTCAGCGCCCTGGAGGAGCTGCAACCGGACGAGCTGACGCCCCGCCAGGCGCTGGAAAAACTCTATGAACTCAAGGGTCAACTGGACTGAAAAGCCCCTTCAATTTCACCTCTCCAGCGGGTAAACTGTCGCCCCTTCCGGGGGCCAGGCATTTTTCAAGAGGCATTGCAGGCATGACATTTGTTGTAGGCGAAGATTGTATCAACTGTAAACACACGGACTGTGTAGAAGTCTGCCCGGTAGACTGCTTCTATGAAGGCCCCAATTTCCTGGTGATCCACCCCGACGAGTGCATCGACTGCGCCCTGTGTGAGCCCGAATGCCCGGTGGACGCTATTTTCTCCGAGGACGAACTGCCCGAAGACCAGCAGGTTTTCCTGGAATTGAATGCGGAGCTGGCGGAAGTGTGGCCCTGTATCACCGAAATGAAAGAGGCCCTGCCGGACGCCGAGGAATGGGCGGGCAAACCCAACAAGTTGGCCCTGCTGCAGCGCTGACGCTCACCCGCAACGCGAACCGCCAGGAGCCCTGCCGTGAAATCACGGCGGGGCTTTTTTACGGCTGGCTCAGGAGCCCGGCGCGCAGCGCCGCCGCCTGTTCCTTGATGCGCCGCAGGTTCTGGGGGCCCATCCGCAGCAGCTGCTTCTGCACCGTGCTGAGCTGTTCAAGCTGTGGATCGGCATACTGGTACATGACTGACTTGCGCGTGAGTTCTATGGGCTCATCGATTTCCGGCGTTTGCAGGACATGGTCCAGCATACGGATCACCGCGTTATCGAAGGCCTCCGGGTCCATCCCGAGTTGGGCATAGGCCTGCTCGTAGAGGGGGCGCATACGATGGAAACTACCTACCAGGGCCTGGGTATCCAGAGTGGCGATGGCCTCGGCGTACTCGTCATAGCGGGCGTAACCGGCGGGGTCCATGTACAGCTGCTGTCCCTTGATCTCCACGCCAAAGGGCTGTGTGGGACGCTTGACCGGCAACAGCTTGTACTGCACCACACCGCGGCTGAAACCGTCGACCAGGGCGACGCCCAGCTGCACGAGGTTTTCCTCCGCTTCCATCTGGTCCAGCTCCGGCCCGATGCCCGCCGCGGCCAGTTGCTCGCGCATCAGTGAGTCGCTCTCCTCCAGCGGCGGCAGCGGCGGCTCTGCCGGCTCCAACCCCTCTGCGGCGCCCTCCGTGGCAGGGGCCGCGGGGCGCGGGATATCCTCGGCCGGGGGCAGTTCCGCCGGCTGCACGACGACCTCTTCCACCGTCTCGACCGGCATTTCGACAGGCTCGGACTCCTGCAGCGTGGTCCACAGCACCCACGCCACAGCGAGGATCGCCACAACCAGCACTATTTTGAGCAAAGGAACCCCCCCGCTAGCGTTGCGGCTTTCCAGTCTGTCTTCAGGTGCTGCCTTCATTGCCATTCGCCTCCCGGGCGATTTTGAGGGCTGTTCAACCCTGTTTGCCTTGCCAGGCCCTTATACTAGCCTATCCACTCCGGCCCGCGCCAATGCGGGCTGGCGCCGTGGTGGCGCGGGTTGCTGTCCCGCCGCGCCATTGCCCGTTACTATAGTACCCGCGGTCGGGCTGGCGATAGCCCGAGCGCCCCACTACACTCAACCCCGGCTGTAAATTTTCACGGAGAGAACAAACATGCTTCTATTAAAAACGACCAGGTTACTTGCCGGCACACTGTTGTTGCTGTGCGGCAGTGTATTTTCTTCCCAGCTGCTGGCCGAGGCCAGGGAGCAGACCGTGCGCATCGAAGTCAGCAAGCCCGAAGGCGGCCAGTGCGAGGTCAAGGCAGTGTTCAAGGGCGACCACGACAACTGTAAGAACGACGCCGCCAAGGGTCGCGCCGATTGCAGCGCCGATACCGGCTGTGTCTGCACCCGCCAGGAAAAGCATGTGATGTGGAAAGTGGATGACAAACAGTCCTTCACCATCGCCTTCGACCAGGGCAGTCCCAACCCCTTCGTGACCAAGGGCGACAGCGAGTGCAATCTCAAGAGCAACAAGAAGGGCCAACTGCGCTGCCGGGTCAAGGGTAAGGATGTACCCAGGGGAGACTACAAGTACTCCATCGAGGTACCCGAGTGCCCCACCATCCAGTCGCATATCAAGATCTACTGATCCTGTACGCGACGGCGAATGGAGATTCTGGATAGCGTCCAACAGGCGCGGGCCATCGATATCTTCGTGCGGGCGTTCCACGACGACCCTGTCATGAACTGGATGTCGAAGCACCCCGATTTCCTGTCGACCTTTTACCAGGTCACGCTGCCGGCATTCATTCCTCACGGCCTCACCTACATCGATGAACAGGGGCGCGGCGCGGCCGCCTGGCTGGGGCCGGACCAGGAACTCGCCTGGCCGGTCAACCCGCGCAACCTCTGGCGCATGTTGCGGGTTTGCGGGCCAGGCGGTTTTGTGCGCTTCGCCCGCAGCGGCTTCACCACAGCGCGGTTTCACCCCAAGCGCCCCCACTACTACCTGTTCCTGATCGGTGCCGTGCCGGAGGCCCGGGGACAGGGTGTGGGCAGCCAACTGATCTCCAGGGTGCTGCGCCACTGTGACGATGAGAACGTGCCGGCCTACCTGGAAAACTCCAAGGCCGACAACCTGGCGTTCTACCAGGGCCACGGCTTCCGGGTGATCAATGAAGTACGCTTCGCCAGAACGGCGCCACCGATCTGGCTGATGTGGCGGGAGCCCCGGGCCGGGGCCTGATCGACCGCTGGCCACAGCGCTGGAAAATTCGCGGTACTGACGACACGGGGACACAGTGAACGACTACACAGATTATGATGCCCTGGGCCTGGCCCAGCTGGTGCGCGCCGGGGAGGTAACGGCCGCCGAACTGGTGGCAACAGCGATCACCCGCATCGAACGGTTCAATCCGGGACTGAACGCCGTCATCCACCCGCTGTTCGACCCGGCGCGACAGGCGGCGCTGGATTTCGCCCGGGCGGACGCCCCCTTCCACGGCGTGCCCTTTCTGGTCAAAGACCTGCTGACCACCATCGCCGGCGCGCCCTACAGCAAGGGCTGCAAAGCGCTCAAGTCCCATAGGGCGCAGGTCGACAGCGAACTGATGCAGCGCTACCGCGCCGCCGGCCTGCTCACCCTGGGCAAAACCAACACGCCGGAGTTCGGCCTGGTAGCGGTCACCGAACCGGAAGCCTTCGGCCCCACCCGCAATCCCTGGGACACCAGGCGCAGCCCCGGTGGTTCCAGCGGCGGTTCCGCCGCAGCGGTGGCGGCGGGATTCGTGCCCATGGCGGGCGGCGGGGATGGCGGCGGCTCGATCCGCATACCCGCTGCCAGCTGCGGCCTGTTCGGCCTCAAGCCCTCTCGCGGGCGCACCCCCACCGCCCCCCTGGGGGAACTGTGGCAGGGCGCCGCCCAGGAGCATGTCATCAGCCGCAGTGTGCGCGACAGCGCCGCCATGCTGGACGCGGTTCAGGGTGGCGCGCCGGGCGATCCCTATGTCATCGCTCCCCCCGAGCGGCCCTACCTGGAAGAGATCGCTCGCCCCCCCGGGGCGCTGCGCGTGGCCTTCTGCACCAGCTCACCGCTGCAGTCACCGGTGGACCCGGCCTGCGTGGCAGCGGTGGAGCACACCGCCGGGTTGCTGCAGCAACTCGGTCACCAGGTGGAGGAGGCCAGGCCGGACTACGACGGCCTGGCCGTTGCCCGCTCCTACCTCACCATGTACTTCGGTGAGGTGGCGGCGGAACTGGCAGAGCTGGGCGAGATACTGGGACGACCGGCCAGGGCGGCGGATGTAGAACCCCTCACCTGGCTGCTGGGCCTGCTGGGGCGTGCCACCTCGGCCCGGGAGTTTGTCCTGGCCAAGCAGCAGTGGAACGTTCTGGGTCGCGCCATGGGTGCATTTTTCGACCGCTACGACCTGTACCTGACCCCCACCATGGCGGTACTGCCGCCGCTGATCGGTGCCGACCAGCCGGGGCCGTTTGAGCAACTGCTGGTGAAGGCGGTCAACCGCTTCGGCCTGGGCCGCCTGCTCAAGGCCAGCGGCATGGTGGACAAGCTGGCCACCGCCAGCCTCGCCAGGGTGCCCTTTACCCAACTGGCCAATCTCACCGGCCTGCCCGCCATGTCCGTGCCGCTGCACTGGACCGCAGAGTCCCTGCCCGTGGGCGTGCATTTCATGGCGCCCTTCGGCGCAGAGGCCCGCCTGCTGCGGCTGGCGGCGCAGCTGGAACAGGCGCAACCCTGGTTTGGGCGCCGACCGGAAATGCGTTAATGCGTCCGCCTGCGGATACCCGGTCGGCGCGGCGACCGATTGTGCGCTAGAATCCTCGACAAAAACAGGGACACAACCGAGCATGGAATTTACCCAGGTCATCTCCATCGCGGGCTACGCCATCGAAGCGGTGGGCGTGCTGGTCGTCGTGGCCGGCTCCTGCATTTCCTCCTGCGCTTTTTTGCGCAGCTATCGAACCCTGCCTGAAGGGGTGGCCTACAAGTCCTACCGGCGCCAGTTGGGCCGGTCCATCATTCTCGGGCTGGAGTTCCTGATCGCCGGGGATATCATCCGCACCGTGGTCGTGGCGGATACTTTCGAGAACGTGGCCATCCTCGGCCTGATCATCCTGATCCGGACCTTCCTCAGTGTGACCCTGCATCTCGAAATCGAGGGCCGCTGGCCCTGGCAGCCGGAACCGCCAGCGGCTGGCGCGCCACAGCGGGACTGAGGGGCGCAACCAGCCCGGTGGCTGTCAGCTCTCGACGAAGGCCCGCTCGATCACATACTCCGCGGCCTCGCCGTGGCGGGCCTCGCGCAGGCCATGGCTGTCCAGCAGGGCACAGATTTCCTTGAGCATGGTGGGGCTGCCACAAATCATGAAGCGGTCGTCGGCCGCGTCGATGGGGCCCAGGCCGACATCCGCCTGCAGCTTGCCGCTGCGCAGCAGGTCGGTGAGGCGGCCGTTGTTGCGGAACGGCTCACGGGTGACCGTGGGGTAGTAGATCAGCTTGTCGCGCACATCCTGCCCGAGGTACTCATGGGCGGGCAGGTGCTCGGTGATGAGCTCCCGGTAGGCCAGCTCTTCCACATGCCGACAACCGTGGGTCAGCACGATACGCTCGTACTGCTCGTAGATCTCCGGGTCCTTGATGATACTGAGGAAGGGCGCGAGCCCGGTGCCGGTGGCAATCAGGTACAGGTTCCTGCCGGGCAGCAGGTTGTCCTGCACCAGGGTGCCGGTGGCCTTGCTGTTGACCAGCACCTCGTCACCCACGGTGATGGACTGCAGTTTCGAGGTCAGCGGGCCGTCCGGCACCTTGATGCTGAAAAATTCCAGCTCGTCCTCGTAGTTGGCGCTGGCCAGGCTGTAGGCGCGCATCAGGGGCTTGCCGCCCTGCTCCAAGCCTATCATGGTGAAGTGGCCGTTCTTGAACCGAAAGCCCTGGTTGCGCGTGGTCTTGAAGCTGAACAGCCGATCTGTCCAGTGGTGCACCGCGGTGACCTGTTCGCGCATGATGGTAGCCATTAGGGGTAATTCCTGCTGTTTGCCTGGGATGCCACCAGTCTAGGTGTTCCCCCTATATCGTCTAAACGGTTTTATTTGATAATATAAATCGTTTTTACCGATATAGGTGTATGGCCATGCGCTACAGTCTGCGCCAGCTGGAGGTGTTCCTGGCCACCGCCAGGCACGAGAACGTAACCAGGGCCGCGGCGGACCTGGCCATGTCCCAGTCCGCTGCCAGCGGCTCGCTGCGGGAACTGGAGGAACAATTCGAGGTGCGCCTGTTCGACCGGGTCGGCAAGCGCCTGCAGCTGAGCGAACTGGGCCGCCAGCTGCGACCCCGGGCCGAAACCCTGCTGGAGCAGGCCAGGGCCTTCGAACAGGCGCTGGCGGGGGAAGAGGTCATGGGTCGACTGCAGGTGGGCGCCACCCTGACCATAGGCAACTACCTGGCGGTGGCCATGATCGCCGAGTTCCGCCGCCGCTACCCGGGGGCGGAGATCGCCCTGAGCGTGGCCAATACCGCGACCATCGCCGAGCAGGTGGCGCGCTTTGAGCTGGACATGGGGCTGGTCGAGGGCGAGCTCAATCACCCCGAGCTGGAGAGCAGCCACTGGCGAGCGGACGAACTGGTGGTATTTGCAGCCCCCGACCACCCCCTGGCGCGCAGCCGGGGACTGGGGGACAGTGCGCTGAGGCAACTGCCGTGGATCGTGCGGGAGCGGGGTTCGGGTACCCGCCAGGCCTTCGACCGGGCCATGCACGGCTTGTTGCCAGAGCTGGAAATCGCCATGGAGTTGCAGCACACCGAGGCCATCAAGCGGGCCGTGGAGGCCGGGCTGGGTGTCGGCTGCCTGTCCCGCATCAGCCTGGTGGATGCCTTCCGCCGCGGCAGCCTGGTGCCCCTGAAAGTGCCCGGCCGCGATTTCAGCAGGGAGCTATACCTGGTTACCCACCGCCGCAAGTTTCACGGCTCGGCCCTGGGCCGCTGGCTGGACCTGTGCCGGGAGCAGGGCTGACCGGCCCTGCCGCGCTACAGCGGATGCAGGCGTACCGGCAGGCTGGCGTAGCCGCGCACAAAGTTGGAACGCACCCGCTGGGGCTCCCCCACCACTTCCACCATGTGGAAGCGCTGCATGATCTCCTCCCAGAGGATGCGCAGTTGCATTTCCGCCAGGCGGTTGCCCATACAACGGTGGATGCCGAAGCCGAAGGAGATGTGGTGGCGGGGATTCTTGCGGTCGATGACAAATTCATCGGCGCGCTCGATCGCCGACTCGTCGCGATTACCCGAGATATACCACATCACCACCTTGTCACCCTTGCGGATCTGCTTGCCACCGAATTCCACATCGCGGGTCGCTGTACGGCGCATATGGGCCAGCGGGGTCTGCCAGCGGATGATCTCCGACACCATGGAGGGAATCAGCCCGGGGTCGGCGCGCAACTTGTCATACTCCGCGGGGTTCTCATTGAGCGCCAGCACGCCGCCGCTCATCGAGTTGCGGGTTGTGTCATTGCCGCCGACGATCAACAACATCAGGTTCCCCAGGTATTCCATCGGGCGATCTACCATGTCAGCCGTATTGGGATCGCGCTGCAGCAGCGAAATAAGGTCAAATGCGCCCTCGCGGCCCCTGCGCTCGTGCCAGATGCGGGTGAAGGTCTCCAGGCATTCGCCCATGGCGGCCAGGCGCTCCTCTTCACTGACATCACCGCCGGTCATCTCGGGGGTACCGGAGGCGATGTCGGACCAGTAAGTCAGTTTCCGGCGCTCCTCGAAGGGAAAATCGAACAGGGTGGCCAGCATCTGGGTGGTCAGGTTGATCGACACCCGCTCCACCCAGTCGAAGGTCTCACCCAGCGGCAGGCTATCGAGGATTTCCACCACCCGGCTGCGGATCAGCCCCTCCATGGCCGCCAGGTTCTGCGGCGCCACCACCGGCTGCGCGGCGCGGCGCTGTATATCGTGCTTCGGCGGGTCCATGGCAATAAACATTTCGACCGGGAGATCCTCTGTCAGGTCATCGATGATAATCGCCGGTTCCGAGGAAAACGCATCGGGGTCACTATCGACCGCGACAATGTCCTTGAAGCGGGTTATCGACCAGAATGGGCCAAAGGGGCTGTTGGCCTGGAAGTGCACCGGGTCCTCGGCGCGCAGGCGCGCGAAAAAGGGGCGCCAGGCATCCTGCTCCAGAAGCCGCGGGTCGCTGACGTCGATCTCGTCCAGCGGGATGCTCCGGGCATCCGGAATCGTCTGCATAGGGTTCATCTTGTCGCTCTCCTTCTTATCGGGGTTTCACATCTGGAACTCAGGCAACTGCACCACCATGCCATCGAGCTGGTCGCTCACTTCGATCTGGCAACTGAGGCGAGAAAACTCGGTGCGATCGGGGCGCATGCCCAGCATGGCCTCTTCCATCGCATCCGCCTCGCCAGTGGCTCCCAGCCAGTCGGCTGCCACGAACACGTGGCAGGTGCCGCAGGCACAGGCACCACCGCAGTCGGCATCAATTCCCGGTACCGCGTTGTCGATGGCGTTCTGCATCAGGGACTTGCCGGTCTCGGCTTCAATGGTATGGCTGGCACCGTTGTGCTCGATCAGCGTGATTTGGGGCATGGGATACTCTCCTTGATTCAGGTACGGGTCAGTGTAAAGGCACGGTGATCGAACAGGAGGTCATTTTTTGACATCAGGCAGTCATTCAAAGACAATACCCCATGGCAGGCCAGACCGACGCATTTTTCATCACCAGCAGCTACTCCCGTATCATCGCACGGGAACTGCGCCTGCAGGAACGGGACTTGCCCGCCCTGCTGCGCGGCACCGGTCTGCCGCTGCTGGTGTTGCAACCCGGTGACCAGACCCGGCTGAGTGGCCACCAGCAGATCCGCATCATCCAGAACGCACGGGCTATCAATAACTCACCCCTGCTGGGCCTGCAGCTGGGTCGCCAACTGCAGCCGTCCGCCCACGGCCCCATAGGCTACCTCGCCCTGAGCAGCCCTGACCTGCTGACCGCATTGCAGGCCCTGCGTGATTTCCTGCCGCTGCGGATCGGGTTCGCCCGCCTGGGCCTGGACCTCAGCCGCGACTGGCTGAAATGTACCCTGCAGCTCAGGCTGGACGCGGCGGCTGTGGAGCGGCGCATGCTGCTGGAATGCTTCGCCCTGTTGCTGCAGGCGCTGGTGGAATCAGTGCTGGGGAAACCGCCGGAGGGCGCCCGCTTCGAGTTCGCCTTCCCGGCCCCGGATTACCAGTCCAGCTACAGCGAGTTCCTGCACGCCCCCGTCCATTTCTCCAGGAGCCACTCGCAACTGGTACTGCCGGCGGAGCTGGCCTACACGGCCAATGCCAGCGGCGACGACCCTGCCGCCTACCGCCTGGCCCAGGACCTGTGCCATAAACTGCTGGCGGAGGTTCCCTCGGAGTCCCTGTCCAGCACCGACCAGGTGAGACGGCTGCTGCTGTCCAGGCCAGCGGGAGCAGCCAACGAGGAGGATATCGCCAGCGCGCTGTTTGTCTCCAAGCGCACCCTGGCCCGCCGCCTGGCCCGGGAAGGCAGCGGTTATCGGCAACTGCGGGAACAGGTGCTGGCGGAGCTGGCGGCCGAACACCTGCGGGATTCCAGGCTCAGCGTGGACTCAGTAGCGGAGCTGCTGGGCTACCACGATGCGGCCAATTTCCGCCGGGCATGTCACCGCTGGTTCGGGATGGCGCCGCGGGAGTTTCGGCAGGCGGCGAACAAGTGAGGGGCTGGTTGCACCGGGCGGTGCCGGCGCGCATGGGGGAGCTTACTTGAACAGCGATTCGCTGCTCAAGCCGTTGCTCTCCATGATGGTGCGCAGGCGCCGCAGCGCTTCTACCTGGATCTGGCGCACCCGCTCCCTGGTCAGGCCGATTTCCCGACCCACCTCTTCCAGGGTACTGCTCTCGTAACCGCGCAGACCGAAACGGCGGGAGACAACCTCACGCTGTTTTTCCGTCAGCTCCTCCAGCCAGTCGGCGATGCTCTCCTTGATATCGCTGTCCTGCAACAGTTCGGAGGGGTCGCTCTCGCGGGTGTCGGCAATGGTATCCACCACCGAGCGATCCGAATCGGGGCCCAGCGGGGTATCCATGGAGGTCACCCGCTCGTTGAGACCCAGCATGCGCTTGACGTCGGCAGCGGGCTTGTCCAACAGGTCGGCGATTTCCTCTGCGCTGGGCTCGTGGTCCAGCTTCTGGGTCAGCTCCCGCGCGGCGCGCAGATAGACATTCAGCTCCTTGACCACGTGGATAGGCAGGCGAATCGTGCGGGTCTGGTTCATGATTGCCCGCTCTATGGTCTGGCGAATCCACCAGGTCGCATAGGTCGAGAATCGAAAGCCGCGCTCCGGGTCGAACTTCTCCACCGCCCGGATCAGGCCCAGGTTGCCCTCCTCGATCAGGTCCAGCAGGGTCAGGCCGCGGTTGATGTAGCGCCGGGAAATTTTCACCACCAGGCGCAGGTTGCTCTCGATCATCCGGCGGCGGCCGCTCTGGTCGCCACTGCGGGCCAGGCGGGAATAGTGTTTTTCCTCATCGGCCGTGAGCAGGGGCGAATAGCCGATTTCGTTCAGGTACAGCTGGGTGGCATCGAGCGAGGTTTCCACCCTGCCGGCGGTGCGGGCCCTGGCCTGGTCGAAACTCTCGAGCTCAGCCAGCTCTTCCGGCGTCAATTCATTAACGGCATCCGAATCCTGTTCCTGTTGGCCAGCGGACTGGGTATTGCCGTGCCGCTCTGGTGAAATGGCGGTATTGCGGCGGGCTGATGAGGTGTCGACCTTGCCCGATTTTGAAGTCCTTCTCGCGCGGGTAACTTCCACTTCCGTGACCCTCATTGTTATGTCCAGAACGAGAATCGGGATCTTTTCCTCGCCGGGCCGATCAGGTTACCCCAGGGAGATATTTGATTACAAGAGACCGCCAAAGGAAATTTCAAATCTGTGACGGGGCTCGGGATTCGGGCACTGAGAGGGCCCCGATCACCGCCGGGGCAGCAGCTTCAGGGGATCCACGGGCTTGCCCTCCTTGCGAATCTCGAAGTGGAGTTTCACGGTATCGGTCCCGGAACTGCCTTTCTCGGCGATGGTCTGGCCCGCTCTCACCACCGCGTTCTCACCCACCAGCAGTCGATCGTTGTGGCCATAGGCACTGATATAGATATCGTTGTGTTTGACGATCAGTAACTCGCCAAAACCGACGATACCGGTCCCGGCATATACCACCACACCGTCCGCGACCGCCTGCACCGGGTCGCCGCGCTCCCCGCCGATATCAATGCCCTTGTGCACATTGGACTGGTAGCCGCGCGTCACCGGGCCCGAGGCGGGCCACAACCACGCGCTCACTCTGCCCTGCGGGTTCGGTGGCGGCGGTGAGGGGACTGCGGGCGCCGCCGCGGGAGGGGGCGCCGGCTGCGGCACCGGCGCTGGCGCTGGCGCTGGCGCAGGCTGGCTCGCGACCGCCACTGCGCCCGCCTCTGGCGCGGTGATCGGGGCCGCGACTGCGCCACCGCCATTGCCCACTGCAGTCCCGCCCGCCAGCACGGGGACTGGCGCCGGCGCACTCTGCTCCGGTATGGCCAGTTCGGGAACGGCATTGACGACCACGGGCGAGCCCCCGGGTGCTGCCGGTCCCGGCGCCGTGGGCACCGGAGTTGGCACTGGAGTTGGCACTGGGGTGGGTACAGGGGTTGGCGCGGGCAGGGACGCGGGCGGGGGCGTCGCCGGCGCCGGCGCGACATAGGCCGGGGATGAACTCACCTTCCACAGGTACAGCGTCTGCCCCGGGTAAATGGTGTAGGGCGCCGCTATGCTGTTGACCTCGGCGACCTTGCGGTAATCCAGGCCATAGCGAAAAGCGATGGAGTACAGCGTATCGCCCCGCTGCACCACATACTGCACGGTCGAGGATTTGCCACTGCCGCGACGGTCTTCCACCGGCGCGCGACCGCCGGCGGCGCAGCCCACCAGGCCGGCAAGGAGCACAATGCATAGCAACCGTATTAACACAATAACCTCGGCTGACCGGGCACGCGGCCCATGGCTAGCCTCGCCTCGAACTGTAATCGATCAACCAGACCAGCACTATGCCCAGCAAAGCCAGGCCAAGGCACAGTCCCAGCATGGGGTCCTGGCCAGTACTGGCGGCAAACTCCCAGGGTGGCACGGGCAGTTGCTGTGCCGGCTTCAGTTGACCGTGGCTGCCCTCCACCCAGTCCAGCACCCGCTTCCAGGGCCAGACTACCGCCAGGGAACCAAACAGGAAGCCGGTCAAGGTGGCCATGGTGGCCTGGTGATAACGCTGCAGCAGCCAGTGCAACAGCCGGGAAAAGCACAGCAGGCCAGTGCCGGCCCCCAGCGCAAACACCAGGATGAATACCAGGTCCAGGGACTTTACCGCGGTCAGCACGGTGCCATACATACCCAGCAGCACCAGGATGAAACTGCCTGAGATGCCCGGCAGTATCATGGCGCAGATGGCCAGGAAACCCGCCAGGAACACACCCACCATACCCAGCTGGAGGCTGGCCGGCGGTGACAGGGCAATGGCCCCGGCAGCGGCCACACCTGCCAGCAGCGAGAGTATCCTGGCCCCATTCCAGGCCTCGACCTCGCGCAGCAGCACCACGGCGGAGGCCAGTATCAGACCGAAGAAAAATGCCCACAGGGGTACCGGGTAGTTATCCAGCAGCCAGGAGATCAGTCGCGCCAGGGAAAAGATACTGGTGGCTATCCCGGCCAGCAGGGCCAGCAGGAAACGGCCGTTGACATGCCCCCAGGCGCTGCGGAATTGCAGGCGCCACAAGCGCGCGACGAACTCCAGGTCAAAGGCGCGGATACTGGCCAGCAGGGTGTCGTAAATGCCGGTGATAAAGGCGACTGTGCCCCCTGACACACCGGGCACAATATCGGCGGCACCCATCATCAGGCCGCGCAGGTATACCCCGAGTGCGGTCACTGCCGCTACCTCACTGTGCCGGGACGCAGGGGCACGAAATGCACTGCCTCTACGATCTCGGTCTCGAAACCCTCGTGAGTGCGGGTCACTACCTGCAGGTGCTGGGTCCGGTGGCCGACGGGAATCACCAGCCGGCCCTCCGGCGCCAGCTGTTGCAGCAGGTCTTCCGGGATGCGCTCCGGGGCCGCGGTGGCGAGAATACCGTCGAATGGCCCGCGCTCTTCCCAGCCCATGCCGCCATCGGCGTGGTGCATATGCACATTGCGCAGCTTGAGCTGGCGCAGGCGCTGCCTGGCCTTTTGCTGCAGCGGCCGGATGCGCTCCACGCTGTAAACCTCGCCGACCAGTTGGGCGAGCACCGCCGTCTGGTAGCCGGAACCGGTACCTATTTCCAGCACCCGCTGGCGCGGCCCCGCCGCCAGCAGCAATTCCGTCATCCGCGCCACGATGTAGGGCTGCGACAGGGTCTGCTGGAAGCCGATGGGAAGGGCAACATCCTCGTAGGCGCGATGCGCCATGGCCTCATCCAGGAACAGGTGTCGCGGCGTACTGCGGATGACGTCCAGCACCTCGGTGCTGGCTATCCCCTGCTCCACCAGGCGCTGAATCAGGCGCTCCCGGGTGCGCTGTGATGTCATGCCTATGCCCTTGAGTTCGACACTGTTCACCGCCCTTACCACTCCTTCATTTCCCCTGTATTTTTGCTGTTCTCAGGCCTGCACCCGGTACCGGACAAGCTCCGCCAGCAGCGCCGTGGCGTAGGCGCCGGCACCCAGGGCGAAGTCCAGTTGCAGGGCGCCATCATCACAAAACTGCCAGCAAAAGTCATCTGCGAGCAGGCGCGCCGGACGCCAGGCCAGCTCCAGACCCGCCTGCTCGAGAAAGTCGCAGACCGCCGACTCGTGGTGCAGCAACTGCCCCAGCCGGCGCGCCTGCTCCGCGTAGCCCTCCTTGCCGCCAGTACCCCACAGGGGCAACCCCGGATGCAGGTCGCCCGCCGCGGCGCGCCGGCACAGTTCCTCATCGGCGCGCTCACAGCGAAACAGGCTGCGACTGCCCTGCAGGCAGCAGACATCGCCGTCGACGATGCTGTTCCAGGTGCCGTCCGCCACCCGCAGGGCGAGCAACTCGTTGAACAGGCAGGCACGCAGGGCCGAGAAATACAGCCCGCGCCTGGCCCGGGTCACCCGGCGGCGTCCCGAGGCGATCCAGCGCCGCGCCTGCTCCAGGGTCGCACCGCCATTGCCGAAGCGCTGCTCGCCGAAATAATTGGGCACGCCGGCAGCGCGCACCCACTGCAGCCGCTCGACCAGGGCGGCGCGGTCTCCCTCCACCTCCCGCAGTACCAGGCGAAAACGATTGGCCCTGTGGACGCCCCGCCTGAGTTTGCGCAGGTGCCTGCCGCACTCCAGCACGCGCACGTCGCCGCCCGCCTCCAGCTGCCGCCAGTCGGGCTCCGCCCGCCCCGCCAGGCCCACACTGAACCACTGCCGGGTTACGGCGTTGCGGTCCTTGAGCCCGCTGACCCCGATGTCCCGCTCGGGCACCCCGCTGAGGGCGGCCACCCGCTGCAACAACTCCATGGTGTTGAGTTCGCGCTTCTGCAGGCACAAAAAAACATGTTCACCCTCACCGGCGAGCTCGAAGCCCAGCTCCTCCGGTCACCTCGAAGTCCTCCGGCCGGGCGCGAATCAGGGCGCTGGCCGGTGGCTCACCCCCGGCGCGGGGCCAGGCGGGTATCATCGGGCGGCTTGCAACAAGACCACCGCGTGCGCGGCGATACCCTCCTCGCGCCCGGTGAAACCGAGTTTCTCGGTGGTGGTGGCCTTGACGTTCACCTGGCTCACCCGGGCGTCGAGGTCCGCCGCAAGGTTTTCCCGCATGGCGGCGATATGGCCGGCCATGCGCGGCGCCTGCGCCACCAGGGTGGCATCCAGGTTGCCCAGGCACCAACCGGCGCCGGTCACCAGCGCCATGACCCGGCGCAGCAGCAGGCGGCTGTCGATATTGGCATTGGCGGCATCCGTGTCCGGGAAGTGCCGGCCGATATCGCCCTCGCCAATGGCCCCCAGCAGGGCATCACAGACGGCGTGGACCAGCACGTCGCCGTCCGAGTGGGCCTCCAGGCCGCGATGGTGGGCGATTCGCACGCCGCCGAGTACGATCTCGTTGCCAGCGCCGAAGCGGTGTACATCATAGCCATGACCTATTCGCATCGCGCCGCGCTCCCGTGCCGCTCGCCGTTCAGGCGGGCTCCGTCCCACTGAGGTACCAGCGCGCCAGTTCCAGGTCCGCCGGCAGGGTGACTTTCAGGTTGCGCGCCGGACCGCTGACCAGTTGCACCGGGTGGCCCGCCAGTTCCATGGCGGAGGCCTCGTCGGTGATGGCCAGCCCGCGCCGGGCGGCGTCCTGCAGCGCATCGTGCAACTCCCCCAGGCGGAACATTTGTGGCGTCTGGGCGCGCCACAGGCGCGCCTGTCCAGGGTGCGCTGCACCAGACCGTCGTCACCGGCCTGCTTGACCGTATCGACTATGGGTTCCGCCAGGATGGCGCCCCGGTCGCTGGCGGTGACCGCGGCGATGAGCACTTCCACATCGGCGGCCCGCAGGCAGGGCCTGGCGGCATCGTGCACCAGCACCCAGTCCCGCGGGTCGGCCTGCTGCAGCAGCGCCGCCAGCGCCAGGCGCACGGAATCGCTACGCTGCGCACCACCGGTGACCCGCTGCACGCGGGGATCGGCAAACACCGGCAGCGACTGCGCCCGGGTATCCTCGGGATGCAGGGCCACGATGACAGCCGCCAGCCGGGGGCAGGCCAGCAGCGCTCGCAGGCTGTGCTCCAGCACGCTGGCTCCCGCCAGCGGCAGGTATTGCTTGGGCAGGTCGGCGCCCATACGCGCGCCGATCCCCGCCGCCGGTACCACCCCCCAGCAGCGCTTGGCGGCCCGGCTCACGGGCTGTCTCCGGCAGGGTCGGCGGTGGTTGGGGGGGGCTGCCCCGCGCCGGCGGGGGCCGGGGGAATAACCAGGCCCGGCCTGGCGGCATCGGGATCGGCGAACTGGTAAAACACCTCGCCCTCGCGAATCAGGCCGAGCTGTTCCCGGGCGCGCTGTTCCACCCCCTGGGTACCGCTTTGCAGCTCCAGCACCTCCCGCTCCAACACCGCGTTACGCTGCTCCAGTTCCCGATTGATGCGCGCCTGCTCCTCTATCTGCTGCTGCAGGCGGTGGCGCTCCGCCAGGCTGCCGTCGGCAAACCACAGCCGGTACTGGAGCAGGCCCAGCAGGACAACCAGCGCGAACAGCAGCCAGCGCAAAACAGACGGCCTAGCGGGAGAATTCCGCCAGCCCGCGGTAGGGCGCGCGGCCGCCCAGTTCGGCTTCGATACGCAACAGGCGGTTGTACTTGGCCACCCGGTCCGAGCGACACAGGGAACCGGTCTTGATCTGGCCGGCGGCGGTTGCCACCGCCAGGTCGGCGATGGTGGTGTCCTCGGTTTCACCCGAGCGGTGCGAGATCACGGCGGTATAGCCAGCGGCCTTGGCCATGGCGATGGCGTCCAGGGTTTCGGACAGGCTGCCAATCTGGTTGAACTTGATCAGGATGGAGTTGGCGACCCCTTGTTGATGCCCTCCTGCAGGATGCGGGTATTGGTCACGAACAGGTCGTCGCCCACCAGCTGGATCTTGTCCCCAATCTTGTCGGTGAGCAATTTCCAGCCTGCCCAGTCGGATTCATCCAAACCATCCTCTATGGAAATAATGGGGTGGGCCGCGGCCAGGGCCGCCAGGTAGTCGGTAAAGGCCTCGCTGGAAAACTGCTTGCCCTCGCCGGCCAGGTCATACATACCGTCGCGGTAAAATTCCGAGGCGGCACAATCCAGGGCGAGGGTGACGTCGGTACCCAGCTTGTAGCCGGCCTTGCCCACCGCCTCGGCGATGACTTCCAGCGCCGCCTCGTTGGAGGGCAGGTCGGGGGCAAAGCCACCCTCGTCACCCACCGAAGTGCTGAGACCACGCCCGGCCAGTACTTTTTTCAGGTGGTGGAAAATCTCCGATCCGGCGCGCAGCGCCTCCGCGAAGCTGGGGGCCGCCACCGGCTGGATCATGAACTCCTGAATATCGACATTGTTGTCGGCGTGCTCGCCGCCATTGAGTATGTTCATCATCGGCACCGGCATGCTGAAGCTGCTGCTGCCATTGATATCGGCGATATGCTGGTACAGGGGTATACCGCGCGCCATGGCAGCGGCCTTGGCAGCGCCAGGGATACCGCCAGGATCGAGTTGGCGCCCAGCTTACCCTTGTTGTCGGTGCCGTCGGCGGCAATCATGGCCGCGTCCAGCTCGCGCTGGGCGGCGGCATCAGTGCCCAACAGCAGGTCGCGGATAGGGCCGTTGACATTGGCCACCGCCTGCAGCACGCCCTTGCCCAGGTAGCGGGCGCCGTCGCCGTCGCGCAGTTCCAGGGCTTCGCGGGAGCCGGTGGACGCGCCGGAGGGCGCGCAGGCCGCACCCACATGCCCCGATTCCAGGGTCACTTCCGCCATGACCGTGGGGTTGCCGCGGGAATCCATGACCTCAAAGGCCTGTATATTCTTGATGTTGCTGCTCATTGCATGCTCCAGTGATTGATCGGTAGCGTCAGGTGATAACGAGGGGCGGCAGGGACTTGACCAGGTCGTCTACCGCCTTCACCTGCTGCAGGAAAGGTTCCAGTTGTGCCAGTGGCAGGGCGCTGGGCCCGTCGCACAGGGCCTGGTCGGGTTCGGGGTGGGCCTCCAGGAACAGCCCCGCCAGGCCCACGGCCATGCCCGCGCGCGCCAGCTCCGCCACCTGGGAACGGCGGCCGCCGGAAGCGGCCCCACCCGGGTCCCGGCACTGCAGGGCATGGGTCACATCGAAGATCAGCGGGGCATCGCCACAGCTGCGCTTCATCACCCCGAAGCCCAGCATGTCCACCACCAGGTTGTCGTAACCGAAATTACTGCCGCGCTCACACAGCAGGATGCGGTTGTTGCCGCACTCGGCGAATTTCTCCGCGACATTGCCCATCTGCGAGGGGCTCAGGAACTGGGGCTTCTTGATATTGATGACCGCCCCGGTAGCCGCCATGGCCTCCACCAGGTCGGTCTGGCGGGCCAGGAAAGCCGGCAGCTGGAGAATGTCAACCACCTCGGCGGCGGGGGCCGCCTGCTCGGGCGTGTGCACGTCGGTGATCAGGGGTACGCCGAAGGTGGATTTCACGGCGGCCAGTATGGCCAGCCCCTCCTCCAGGCCCGGGCCGCGAAAGGAGTGGATGGAGGAGCGGTTGGCCTTGTCGAAGGAGGCTTTGAACACATAGGGGATACCCAGCCGGCCACACACCTCGACGTAGTGCTCCGCCACCCGCAGGGCGAAATCCCGACTCTCCAGCACATTGACCCCGCCCAACAGGACGAAGGGGGCCGCATTGTCGAAACGCATATCACCCAGGAAAACAGTCTGGTCAGTCATATCGGTACCCTAATCCTCTAGCTGATGGCATCCGGCGTCGCGGCCAGGCGCTGGCCGCCCGTGATCGTGGCGCCCTAGCTCGCTTCACCCCTGGCGTGCTCGATGGCGGCTTCGATATAGCTGGTAAACAGCGGGTGGCCGCGCCGGGGACGCGAAGTGAACTCCGGGTGGAACTGGCAGGCCACGAACCAGGGGTGATCCGGCAGCTCGATCATCTCCACCAGCGAACGATCGGCCGACCAGCCGACTATGCGCATACCGGCGGCGCGCAGCCGGTCCAGGTAATTGTTGTTGATTTCGTAGCGGTGACGATGGCGTTCGTGAATGGTTTCCTCGCCGTAGATCCGCCGCACCAAGCTGCCTTCCTCGAGGTGACAGGGCTGGGCTCCCAGGCGCATGGTGCCACCCTTGTCGGAACTCTCGTCGCGCTGCTCGGTGCTGCCGTCGACGTTCTGCCACTCGGTGATCAGGGCCACGATGGGATGCGGGGTGGCCGGGTTCATCTCGGTGGAATCCGCGCCCTCGAGGCCGCAGACGTTGCGGGCGTACTCCACCAGCGCCACGTGCATGCCCAGGCAGATCCCCAGGAAGGGAATATTGTGTTCGCGGGCGTAGCGCACCGCGGTGATCTTGCCCTCCACGCCCCGGTCGCCGAAGCCTCCCGGCACCAGGATGGCGTCCATATCCTGCAGCAGGGAGGTGCCCTTGCGCTCGATATCCTCGGCATCGATATACTCGACCTTCACCTCGGTGAGGGTTTGCAGGCCAGCGTGCTTCAGGGCCTCGTTCAGAGACTTGTAGGCATCCAGCAGGTCGACGTACTTGCCGACCATGGCCACCCGGACCTGGCCGCTGGTCTCGCTGAACTCGCGCTCGATGACCTCTTCCCAGTCGGACAGGTCCGCCTCTTTGCTGCACTCCAGGCCAAAGCGCTCCACCACGAAATCATCGAGGTGGTGGTCGCGCAGCATGCCGGGAATGCGATAGATCGAATCGGCGTCCAGCAGCGGGATGACCGCCCGCTCCTCCACGTTGGTGAACAGGGATATTTTCTTGCGAGCGCTCTCCTCGATGTCCACGGCGCAGCGGCACAGCAGGATATCGGGTTGCAGGCCAATAGATCGCAATTCCTTGACCGAGTGCTGGGTGGGCTTGGTCTTGATCTCGCCGGCGGTAGCGATATAGGGCACCAGGGTCAGGTGCATCAGCAGGGCGCGGCTGGAGCCCATTTCAACCTTCAACTGGCGGGCCGCTTCGAGGAAGGGCAGGCCCTCGATATCCCCCACGGTACCACCTATTTCCACCACGGCGACATCGGCATCGCCGGCGCCGAGTATGACCCGGCGCTTGATCTCATCGGTGATATGGGGAATGACCTGGACGGTGCCACCCAGGTAATCACCGCGACGCTCCTTGCGCAGCACGGTGTTGTACACCCGGCCGGTGGTGAAGTTGTTGGTGCGCTTCATGGTGGTATGGGTGAAGCGCTCGTAGTGGCCCAGGTCCAGGTCGGTCTCGGCACCGTCCTCGGTGACGAACACCTCGCCGTGCTGGAAGGGGCTCATGGTGCCCGGGTCGACGTTGATATAGGGATCGAGCTTGAGCAGGGTAACCCTCAGGCCTCGCGCTTCCAGCACGGCTGCCAGGGACGCGGCGGCAATACCCTTGCCCAGAGAGGACACCACACCACCTGTGACGAAGACGTAACGCGTCATAATAGCCTTTTATCTACGCTGTAATTCCAGACAATAAAACGCGCACACTGCCCCGCAAAGGAGCGACTTCGGCGGGTGCGAGTCCTGCGAAAAGATGGGAACTCAGGCTACCAGAAAGCACCGGGGAGCTCAATCGAAAGCCGCGCTGATATTGCGCTGCCACAGGGGTTGCCACAGTGAATAACCGGGGCGCGGCGCCTGCGACCAGCGGCTTGATTCGCACAGCCACAGGTCCCCCACCGCCAACAATTCATCTTCCAGGTAAAACAGGGGCACCCGTTCCCGCCACCAGGGCGGCACATCGGCCTCCTGCAGGAGTTTCTTCAGGCTGGTGCCGCGGGCCCGGCCCCGCGGCCGACAGCGCTCGCCACCGGCTCGCCAGCTTACCCGCAGGCGCTCTCCCGGGGCCAGCAGCAGGCCCTCCCCGGCCACCTGCTCCAGGCCCACCCTGCCGGCGCCGGGCGCCTCCCGCAGCTCGCCCGGCTCCAGCGGCAACTCGCCGACCGGCGGCGGGCCCGATTCGGGCAACAGATACACGCCGTCGCGGTGGCGCTGCAGGGCAAAGGTCCCACAGGCCAGCTGCGGCCTGGCGGTGGGACCGGCCTCCCGCAACTGGCGCAGGAACTCTTCCAGCACCACCTGGTCGGGCGCCGGCAGGCCGCCGGCCAGCAGCCAGTGGCGCAGGGTGAGAGCCGCCGCCGCAGGCAGCGGAAAACGCAGCGCCGCGGCGGGCAGGCCCGGGTCTCCCATCGTACTGCGGATGGTAGCCGGTGCCGGCAGCAGCTGGGCGAGGGAGGCGGCGGCGCCGGCCAGGTGCGAGCTGGCGCGGGCGACAGTGTGGCGGTAACCGGGCCAGCGCCGGGCCAGGAGCGGCAGGACTTCCTGGCGCAGGTAGTTGCGATCCATGCCGGTGTCGATATTGCTGGGGTCATCTACCCAGGTGAGTCCGTGGGCCAGGGCGTAAGCCTCCAGGCGGGACCGGGGCATCTCCAGCAGCGGGCGCGCCAGGGAGCCGGTGCCCAGGGCCCTGGTGGCGGGCATGGCCGCCAGGCCCTGCATCCCGGAGCCCCGCAGCAGGCGCAGGAAAAAGGTTTCCACCTGGTCGTCCAGGTGATGGGCCAGCAACAGGACCTCGCCATCCCCCAGTTGTTCCGCGAACAGCCTGTAGCGGGCCTCGCGGGCTGCCGCCTCCAGCCCCGCGGGGCCACGGGCGATCTCCGCCCTGTGACACAGCAGCGGAATATCGAGCAGGCGGCACAGCCACTCGCAGTGGCGCTGCCAGTCATCCGCGTCGCTCTGCAAACCGTGGTTGATATGGATAGCGCTCAGGGACGGCGCCTGCGGGTGCTGCCGGCACCAGCGCTGCACCAGGTGCAGCAACACCGTGGAATCCAGGCCACCGCTGAACCCCACATACCAGTGGGGTGCAGCCAGCAGGCGGGAGAGTTGGGCGTCCAGCGCCGCGGCAGTCAGGACGGGCTCGGCCATGCTTGCGACCCGACCGCCGGACCCGGCCTCAGTTGCCGTAGGACATCAGGCGCTGGTAACGCTTGGCGAGCAGGTCCTCCAGGGGCAGCTGCTGCAGCTTGTCCAGCTGGGCAACCAGGTGGGCCTTGATGCGTTCTGCCATCAGGCTCACATCGCGGTGGGCGCCACCCAGCGGCTCGGGAATGGTGGCATCGACGATGCCCAGTTCCTGCAGCACCGAAGAAGTCACCCCCATGGCCGCGGCTGCGTCGGGGGCGTTCTCGGTACTCTTCCAGATGATATTGGCGCAGCCTTCGGGCGAGATCACGAAATAAGTGGAGTACTGCAGCATCACCAGGTGGTCGCCCACGCCGATTCCCAGGGCCCCGCCGGAGCTGCCCTCGCCAATCACCACGCAGATGATGGGCGTTGCCAGCCGCGACATGACCGCCAGGTTGCGGGCGATCGCCTCGCTGATGCCGCGCTCCTCGGAATCGATGCCGGGATAGGCCCCGGGGGTGTCGATCAACGTGATCACCGGCATCTTGAAACGCTCGGCGGTTTCCATCAGGCGCAGGGCCTTGCGGTAACCCTCGGGTTTGGGCATGCCGAAATTGCGCAACACCTTGTCCTTGACCGCGCGCCCCTTCTCCTGGCCGATTACCATCACCGGCCGGCCCTCCAGGCGCGCCACCCCGCCGACGATAGCCTTGTCGTCGCCGAAGTGACGGTCGCCGTGCAATTCGTCGAACTCCTCGAAGACCAGGGGCAGGTAATCCATGGTGTAGGGGCGCAGCGGGTGACGCGCGACCTTGACGATCTGCCAGGGTGTGAGGTTGGAGTAGATTTTCTCGGTGAGCTTGGTGCTCTTGGCCCGCAGGGTCTCGATTTCCTCGCCGATATTGATCTCGTTGTCCGAGCCCACCAGGCGCAGTTCCTCGATCTTGACCTCGAGATCGGCAATCGGTTGTTCGAAATCAAGGTAGTTGGGGTTCATGCGCGGGCAAACTCAGCAGTGACAAGGGTGGCCCAGTGTACAAAAATTATCGGGCAGGGACCAATAGCGGCCGGCAAGGGCCGCGACGGGCAATGCCAGGCCAGCAGCCGGGTACGACGACTCGCCGGTAACACGGCGGATTGATATCCGCCCTACCCTGGATGCGGGTCCCGCCCGGAGCAATAGATCCGCACATCGCGGAACTCCGCCGACTCGTCGAGATCGGGCAGGGTGCAGCTCGCCTGCCGCGCAATCTGCCGGTAGGGCGGGAAATCGAAATCCTTGACCCGTGAATCGGCCACCAGGACCTCCGGAGCGCGCTCGACAAACCGCCCCAGCCATTCGAAATTGGCCCGGTCGTACAGCACATCCGCCACGATGATGAGATCCAGCGGACCCTCGACCGCGTGGAAATCGTCCGCGAGCGTCAGCGATACGCCGTTGAGAGCGGCGTTGACCCGGGTTGCGGCCAGCGCCAGCGGGTCGATATCGCAGGCGATGACCTCCCGCGCGCCGGCCAGCGCGGCGGCGATGGCGACCACCCCCGAACCGCAACCGAAATCCAGCACCCGCCTGCCCGCCACCCGCTGCGGATGGGTCAGCAGGTAAGCGGCCAGCACCTGGCCCGAGGCCCAGCAAAATACCCAGTACAGCGGGTTATCCATGACCCGCTGCACCGCCTCGGGATCGAGCTCGCCCCGGGGGTAGTCCCCCCGCAGCAACAACAGGCGGATGTCCGGGGTTCGGGGCAGGCACAACTGGTCCAGCTCCCCACCGGGAAGAATCTGCTGCAGGCGGGCGCGCAATTGTTCGATATCGTCATGCATGGCGCTGCGAGGGTAACCCAAATTGGCCGGGCTGGCATCGCCGACCAGGCCCGCACCCACCCCGCAGCCACTAGCGCGCGGCCGGGCCCGCCTCATATACAATACCCACCCATGGATTCCCTGCCCCCCTACCTGGTGCCCCACAGCGCCGAGCCCATTCGCATCCTCTACCGGGACGCCGACCTGCTGCTGGTGCGCAAACCCCACCTGCTGCTGACCATCCCCGGCCGACACCCACTCAACAAGGATTGCCTGGTCACCCGCCTGCAACAGGACTTCCCAACCGCCAGCATCGTGCACCGGCTGGACCTGGACACCTCGGGCATCATCGCCATTCCACTGAACAAGGCCGCCCACGCCCACATCAGCCGGCAGTTCCAGTTGCGCCAGGTGGAAAAATCCTACGTCGCGGTGGTGTGGGGCGTGGTCGAGCCCGACCGCGGGGAGATCGACCTGCCCATTGCCTGCGACTGGGACAATCGTCCCCGCCAGATGATCTGCCACCGGCGCGGCCGGGACGCCCTCACCCGCTTCGAGGTGCTGCGACGCCACCCCGACCGCACCCGGGTGCTGCTCAAGCCGGTGACCGGCCGCTCACACCAGCTGCGTATCCACATGCGAGAGTTGGGCCACCCCATCCTGGGATGCGATATGTATGCCCACGAGGAGGCGCTGGCCATGTCCGACCGGCTGCTGCTGCACGCCACCACCCTGGCCTTCGAGCACCCCACCAGCGGGGCGTGGCTGGCGGGAGAGTGTCCCCCGGATTTCTAGGCCGCTACCTCCCCGGCCGCATCGTCGGCCAGGATCACTGATGCAGCCCGGCCGCGAGGGCTTCGGCACGCTGTTGCAGGTCGAGACGCGCCGGTGTGGGCCGCTGCTGCGCCAGGGTCTCACGCGCGGACCGGATCATGGCGGCGGCCCGGTCGCGGTGCCCGAGCTCCAGCTGTAATTCGGCCATATCAAGGCGCCAGGCGGGACTTTCGCCCAGCATCGGCCCCAGGGTCTGCAGGCGCGCCAGGGCCAGTTCCGGTTGTCCCCGCGCCCGCTCCAGCGCCACCGCCTGGCGCTGCAACTGGGGCACCACCCCGAGGGTGGCCTGGCCCTGGTCCAGGATAGCCAGCGCCTCCTGGTAGCGACGCCGCTCCTCCAGCATCCTGGCAGCGGCCAGGTAAAGGCCGGGGTTGGGGCGCTCCTGCAGGCGGAAGTAAGTCTGCAGGTGAGCGACCGCCAGGTCGTAATCACCGCTGTCGCGGGCGATGCGCGCCAGGTAATCGTAGGCAGGTGGGTAGTTCGGGAAGCGCTGGAGGTACTGCTGCAGGTAGTCGCGTGCGACCTCGAAGTCGCCCGTCCGATAATGCAGGACCCCCAGTTGGAAGGCCACGAGCACCGGCTCGCCCAGGGTCTGCGCCTGCAGCAGATCGGCCAGTGCCGCATCGTACTGGCCGCCCTCGGAATAGATGATCCCCCTCTGGATATACAGATCCTGGTCGGTGGGCGTCTGTTCCAGGTGGCGGTTGACCTGCTGCAACTGGTCGTGTTGCCCCGGATGGGCGAGTGCGACACTGGCCGGTACCAGCAGCACTGGCGCCAGCAGGCACAGGCAGCGGCGCAACCACGGGATCGGGACAACAGCGCAGCCACGGCCCGGAGCAAACCCCCGGCCGGCCGGCCGGCAAACGGGCTCAGCGGGTAATCGTGAAACTGTCGAGTACCTCGCCTTCGGCGTCAATGAAATGCGCCCGCAATCTCTCCGGCCCCGCATCCACCACCACCGAGCCGATCACGGCCAGACCCCGGCGCCGGGGCTGCACGGTATCCGCCGGCTGCTCGATCATGGCCGGATGCCGCAGCCACTGGGACGCCTCCGTGAGGCCGGAACTGGAATCGGCCTTGCCACCGTTGCCGGTGACCGTATAGACGACCCGGTCATCCACGCCGCCGCTGGTGGGGCTCAATTGCCGGTATTCCTCGGTGCCGCGCCCCGAGGCGGGTCTGTTGGGATTGCCGTCCACCAGTTCCGCGTTGTTGGCGGCGGAATAGGTATCGGACTTGCCGGTCAGGTTGGTCAGGTAGAAGCTGCGCTCGTAGGAGTGCGAGTGACCGTTGTAGACCACGTCGACGCCATACTGGTCAAACACCGGCACGAACTGCTCGCGCATCCACTGCTGCGGCATGTCGAAGCCGCCCAGTTTTTCGGTATCGTCCGAATCGTGGTTGGCGCCCTTCGAATAGGGCGGATGATGGAAAATGACGATGGTCCAGTCGGCATCGTTGCTGGAAAGATCCTCGATAAGCCAGGACTTCATGGCGGAGAGCTGGTCCGGGTCCCGGGCGCTGAGCTGGGAATCCAGGCTGACGATGTGCACCCTGCCGTAATCGAACGAGTAGTACTGCTCCGTGCCACTGGGCACGCCGCCGGCCTCGCCATTGGTAGGCAGCGTAAATATATCCAGGTAGGGCATGCCGCGGGGCGTCGCGCCCGTGTCCTCGATCCAGCTGTCGGGGTCAGGTGACTGGCTGAACCCGGGCAGGGCGACGGTCGGATTCAGGAAACCCAGCCCCATTTCATGGTTGCCTATGGTCGGCCACAGGGCGAGCCGCTTCAACAGGGTAGGATAGGTCTCAAATACGGCCTGCTGAAAGTTGAAATCGCTGCCCACATCGTAGGCGTTGTCCCCCAGCATGAGAAACACATCTACGGGCTCCCCGTCCCTGGCGGTGTAGGCTTGCATGCCGGCCAGCACTTCCAGGGCCTCGCCCTCGTGGTCCTCTCGCTCGTCATCGCCGCCGGTACCGGAGTCGCCGATAAGCCAGATGCGAGTGTTGCCATCGGCGGGCAACGAACCCGGCTGCGGGTGAGTAGTGAAGTACTGGTCAGCAGGCGCCTGCCTGGCACCGCCTATGGAATAGAAGTAGGTCACTTCGGGCAGGAGTCCGGTGAACGTCACCTGCTTGTGATCGCCCTCGGTCACCGTGGCATCCGCGTAGACTTTCAGGGTGTCCTGCAGGGTCCCGATACAGGCGGCGGTGGCCGCGCCGCGCCACTTGATCACCACGCTGGTATCGCTCAACTGTTGCAGGAACAGCCGTTCAGTGGGCACCTCTTCGCCCTTGCACTTGCGATTGTTGCCACCGTCCGAGCACGCGGACAGGGCCAGGAGCGAAATGACTGAAAGCGCTGTAATGAGGATTCTGCCTGACATAGGTATGCCCTTGTTAGCCATGCCGGAAGCCGGCTGTGCGTTGATTATTGTAGGGGAAAGCCGCTGCCGCCATGTTACTGCCTGTCCGTGCCCGCCAGCAATGGCAACCGTTCAAATAATCAGACGCGCGGTAGCAGACGCGCGGTAGCAGGCGCGCGGTAGCAGGCGCGCGGTAGCAGGCGCGCGGCGCCGGCCTAAAGGTGGCTGCACCAGTCGCTCCAGCTGCCGGCGTACAGCGTGGCGTCCTCCCGGCCCAGGGCGGCCAGGGAGAACAGGTTGACGCAGGCGGTCACGCCTGAGCCACAGTAGATGACCAGCTGGTCGGCGTCGAGGGCGTCACCCCAGTGTTCGCGCAGGCCAGATTCATCACGCAGCCTGCCGTCCGCCAGAGTGACACCCTGCCAGGGTCGGTTGACCGCTCCGGGGATGTGTCCCGCCACCGGGTCTATGGGCTCCTCCAGTCCCTGGTAACGCCGCTCCTCGCGGGAATCCACCACCAGGGCGCCGGCTGCCTGGGCCTCGCGCAGGCCCTCGATATCGCATTGGCCGCGGTAATCAGCCACCGCCGGCGCCACGTCCGCCACTGGCACGGGTACCTCGACCTCCGCCTGGCCACCGGCGGCCAGCCAGGCCTGGTAACCCCCGTTCAACAGGCGCGGCGGCCGGTAGCCCAGGCTGCGCATCAGCCACCACAGGCGGGTCGATCCGGCCAGGCGCGCGTCATCGTAGGCCACGACCTCGGTGTGGCGGGTTACCCCGTAAGCCGCCAGGCGCGCCGCCATCTCCCGGGGCGGCGGCAGGGGGTGGCGCCCGCCGTGCCGACCGGCGGGACCCGACAGGTCGCGACTCAGGTCCAGAAAGTGGGCGCCGGGAACATGGCCCTGCAGGTATTGCCGGCGACCGGCCTGGGGATCGGCCAGGGAAAAACGGCAATCGAACAGGACTGCCGGGTGTCCCGCCAGCAACTCGGCGGGTTCTATGGTCATGGCTGTGGCCATCGGTCTACTCCCTGGAAGATAACTCTGGACGGCGGGGGGCGCGGACTAAATAGTAGGCGAAACGGGCAAATTTCAATAGACTTGCCAGAAGCCACCCACGGGATGTCATTGTGGTTACCGTTACCCGCACACCATCGGGGCTGATGATAATTGTTCAACCCAATCGCTCCTCCAGTTGGCGCGGCAACCAGCTGGCCCTGCTGGCCGTGGCGATTCCCTCCCTGGGCCTGGCCACCGGTTTTGCCCTGCTGGGCGCCTGGCCCATCCTGCCGCTGGCGGGACTGGAGCTGACCGCACTGGGCTCGGCGCTTTACTACGTCAACTGGAAGCTGCAGTACCGCCACATCATTACCCTTAGCGAGGACAGTGTCAGCGTGGACAAGGGCTTCCACGCCCCGGTACAGAGCTGGACCTTCCCACGCCAGGGCACAGACCTGGCGATCGTGCCTGAACGCCACCCCTGGGAGGGGCCCGAACTGTCCCTGCAGGGCACTGGTGAGTCTGTCAGCGTCGGCGAATTCCTCAACCGCGAGGACAGCCTGAAACTGGCCGCCCTGTTGCGCCAGGAGATGCGGGTGGGCAGCCACGGTCCCCGGGGCCAACGCACGTTCTAGATCCGGCCTCGCAGGAGGCGATTTCATGCGGCCCCCGGTAGCCTTCAGATGTCGCCGAAATCACCGTGGCGGCCACGGCCGGCGGCAAAGCGGCTGGCGCCCTCCAGGGTTTCGCGGCTGTCGATAACCTCCATGCCCCGGCGGAACTCGTTGGCCAGGGCGCTCTCCAGGGATTGTCCCCACTGCTCATAGGCACTGAGGCGGTCCGAGCGCAGGCAGTTCTGGGGAAACGCGCTCAGGGTGCGGGCCAGGGCCAGCGCCTCGTTGAGCGCCTCGCCATCCGCCACCAGCCGGTTGGCCAGCCCCATTTCCAGTGCCTCCCGGGCGTCCACGGGGCGCCCGGTGAGAATCAGGTCCATGGCGCGGCTGTGGCCTATAAGCCGCGGCAGTCGCACCGTACCGCCGTCGATCAGGGGCACGCCCCAGCGCCGGCAGAACACCCCCAGCACGGCACTGCGCTCCACCACCCGCAGGTCGCACCACAGGGCGAGTTCCAGCCCGCCGGCCACCGCGTGGCCCGCGATGGCGGCTATCACGGGCTTACCCAGCACCATGCGCGAGGGCCCCATGGGGCCATCCCCCTGGGGCGAGAGACGATTGCTACCGGCCTCGGCGGCCACCGCCTTGAGGTCGGCGCCGGCGCAGAAACTGCCGTTTTCCCCGTACAGGATGGCCACATCACTGTCCGGGTTGGCGTCAAACTCGCGAAACGCATCCGCCAGGGCCTGCGCGGTACGCGCGTCCACCGCGTTGCGCACCTCTGGTCTGGCCAGGCGCACGATCGTGATCCTGTCCCGTACTTCTGTCCTGATCGTATCCATAAGGCACTTCTCCTCAGTCGTCTCCAGGCCGCGGCCACCAGCCCCGCCCCGGTGTGCAGACGCGGGAGAGTCAGCGGTTGGTCGCTGGACCTGGCTTCGCCTGCGCACTATGCTCCGAGGCGATTACACTCATAACAAATGGGTTCGAGGATAATGAAAGCACATATCTCCCTTGGCTGCTGCATCCTGCTCGCCCTGTGGGGCTGCTCCGAGCCACCGCAGGAGCTATCCATCGGCAGCGGCGACCGGCCATCCGGCGAGATTTTCCCGGCAAACGAGGAGGTTCTCACCCTGCGGCCGCCGGCCAACCCGGACCGCAACGCCTATTTCGGTGATCTGCACGTGCACACCGCCTACTCCTTTGACGCCTATGTCTTCGGCAACACCAGTATGCCCGACGACGCCTATCGCTATGCCAAGGGCTATCCGCTTGACCACCCCAGCGGCTATCGCATCCAGCTGCAAAAGCCACTGGACTTTTACGCGGTCACCGACCACGCCATGTTTCTCGGTCTGGTGCGGGAGGCGGCAGACACCAGCACCCGTTTCTCCCAATACCCGGTCGCGGAACCACTGCACAACATCAATGCCTGGTACAACATGAATGAGCTCAGCCTGGGCAAACGCGCGCGGAATTTCGCGACTTTCCTCTCGGCCACGGTGGCCGGCATGCTGGATGGCAGTATTGATACAGCGGTGACAGATGCGGTCACCAGGTCGGCCTGGCTCGATACCATTCGCGCGGCTGACGAGGCCTATGTCCCGGGAAGCTTCACCACCTTCGCGGCCTACGAGTACACCACCTCTACCGATGACATGGGTAACCTGCACCGCAATGTCATCTTCAGGGATACCGATAAACTGCCCGCCGTACCCTTCTCCCGCTTCAACTCACAGGATCCCGAGGGCCTGTGGAACTGGATGGACGCACTGCGCGCCGAGGGCATTGAAAGCCTCGCCATTCCCCATAATTCCAACGGCTCCAACGGCCAGATGTTCAAACTGGTGGACTGGGCCGGCAACCCCATGGACGATGATTACTCGACACAGCGCCTGCGCAACGAACCGCTGGTGGAAATTACCCAGATCAAGGGCACCTCGGATACCCACCCGCTATTATCAACCAATGACGAGTGGGCCAACTTCGAGATCGCCCCCTACCGGGTGGCCACCACCCTGTACAGTGAGCCCGCGGGTGGCTATGTGCGCGACGCCTACCTGCGCGGCCTGCAACTGGCGGCCGGCGGCGTGGTCAACCCCTACACCTTCGGACTGATCGGCTCCAGCGACACCCACAACAGCGCCACGGCACCCGAAGAGCGCACCTATTTCTCAAAGGTCGGCATGTTGGATGGGACCGCCGCATTGCGCGGCTCGGTACCCGCCTCGTTCCTGTCCGGGGCAATCGCGAAATGGACGGCCCCTGATACCGTGAAGGAGGTGGACGGCAAGGACTATTTCGCCATGTCGTCCTTCGAATACTGGTCCGCCTCGGGCCTGGCCGGTGTCTGGGCCGAGGAAAACACCCGCGAATCGATCTACGCCGCCTTCCGCCGCAAGGAGACCTTCGCCACCAGCGGCCCGCGCATGAAAGTGCGATTTTTTGCCGGCTATGACTTTAGCCCACACATGCTGGCCGGCAGGGAAGTCGTGAGCGCTGCCTACGCCGGTGGTGTCGCCATGGGCGGCGACCTGCAGGGCGAGGCCGGTCGACAGCCCGGCTTCCTGACATGGGCGCTGGCGGACCCCGACGGGGCGCCGCTGCAGCGCATACAGGTGATCAAGGGATACCTGGAAAACGGCGAGCATCGCGAGCGCATCTACGACGTGGCCTGCAGTGACGGCCTGGTGGCGGATCCCGCCACCGGCCTGTGCCCCGACAACGACGCCGCGGTGAACCTGGCGGACTGCTCCATCAGCGCCGGGGTCGGCGCCAGTGAGTTGCAAGCGCTCTGGTATGACCCCGACTTCGACCCGGCGCAGGAGGCGTTCTATTACCTGCGCGTGCTGGAGAACCCGACCTGCCGCTGGTCCACCTGGGACGCGATTCGCGCGGGGGTAGAGCCGCGCTCCGATTTGCCGAAAACCATCCAGGAGCGCGCCTGGTCCTCGCCGATCTGGTATCGGCCCGCCGGGACAGGGGAAATCACGGCGCCCGCTGACCCGGCGGACGCCGCTTGAGCTACAGCGCGGGTATGCGCAGGCTCTGACCGGGATAAATCTTGTCCGGGTCCTTCAGCATGGGCTGGTTGGCCTCGAAAATGACGGTGTACTTGCTGGCTGAACCGTATTGCTGCTGGGCGATTTTGCCCAGGGTATCCCCCGACTTGACCGTGTAGAAGGTCGCTTCGCCCGCCCCGGCCGCAGCGGCCGGCGCAGCCCCGGCCGCCGCCGGCGCGTCGACCCGCAGCTGGCAGTCCACCGTGGCGATACCGAACTGGTTGCCGGCACACAGCACGATCTTCTCCAGGGCTTCCTGGCTGGGAGCTGTGCCGGTGAGCACCGCATTGTCGCCCTTCACCTGCACGGAGACCTGCTCGCCCTCCACGTCCAGCTCCGCCACCTTGGCGGCGATACTCCTGGTGCGCAGCTCGTCCAGGCGCTCCGGCGAAACCTCTACCGGGGCGGTAATATCCTCACCGGCGTCTTTCATAAAATCGAACAGTCCCATTGCTTAACCCTTTTCCTTGACAGAATACGTAACCACCATTTCCCGGGCCGCAGTTTCTCCCGAACCCTGTGCACTATAGCCGATACAGGGGTGCCCGCAACGTATGGCCGCTCGCCGGACCTCGCCACAGGAAGGCGCGGCGTTTTGGTGTATACTCTCGCCCCCGTTTTGGCCACGCGCCCCTTCTAGGATGGTGTATTCACTATGCCCAAGCAAAACTCCCCCAACGTCGGGTTTGTATCCCTGGGCTGCCCCAAGGCACTGGTCGACTCCGAGCGCATCCTCACCCAGCTGAAAATCGACGGCTATGAGATCGTCCCCAGCTACCAGGACGCCCAGATCGTGGTGGTCAACACCTGCGGCTTTATCGACAGCGCCAAGCAGGAATCCCTGGACGCCATCGGTGAGGCCATCAGTGAGAACGGCCGGGTGATCGTCACCGGCTGCATGGGCAAGGGCGATGACGCCCGCGCCATCAGGGAACTGCACCCCAAAGTGCTCAGCGTTACCGGCCCGGCGGCCTATGAGGAAGTGGTGAACGCGGTGCACCAGTACGTGCCCCACACCCCGCAACACGACCCCTTCCAGGACCTGGTGCCCCCCCAGGGCGTAAAGCTGACCCCGCGCCACTACGCCTACCTGAAAATCTCCGAGGGCTGCAACCACCGCTGCAGCTTCTGCATCATCCCGGCCATGCGCGGCGACCTGGTCAGCCGTCCCATCGGCGAGGTCATGGACGAAGCGGAACGGCTGGTGCGCGCCGGCGTGCGCGAGTTGCTGGTTATCTCCCAGGACACCAGCGCCTACGGGGTGGACACCAAATTCCGCACCGGCTTCTGGAACGGGCGCCCGCTGAAAACCCATATGCAGCAGTTGTGCGAGGCGCTGGGGGAATTCGGCATCTGGGTGAGGCTGCACTACGTCTACCCCTACCCGCACGTGGACAAGGTGGTGCCGCTGATGGCGGAGGGCAAAATCCTCCCCTACCTGGATGTTCCCCTGCAACACGGCAGCCCGGAGATTCTCAAACGCATGAAGAGGCCGGCGGCTGCGGAAAAGGCACTGGAGCGCATCCAGCGCTGGCGGCAGATCTGCCCCGCTATCACCCTGCGCAGCACCTTCATCGTCGGTTTCCCGGGGGAGACCGATGGGGACTTCGAACAGTTGCTGGAATTTATCCAGGAAGCGCAACTGGACCGGGTGGGCTGTTTCCAGTACTCCCCGGTACAGGGGGCCAGCGCCAACGACCTGCCGGATCCTGTGCCGGAGGAGTTGAAGCAGGAGCGCTGGGAGCGCTTCATGGCGCTGCAGCAGGAGATCAGCGCCGCGCGACTGCAGGCCAAGGTCGGCCGCACTATCGAGATCCTGGTGGACTCGGTGGATGAGCAGGGCGCGGTGGGACGCTCCAGCGCCGATGCGCCGGAGATCGACGGCAGGGTGTTCCTGGATGGCCACACCGACCTGAACCCCGGCGACTTCGTCGAGGCCGAGGTGACGGCCGCCGATGAGTACGACCTGTGGGCCGGCTGAGCGCCCACTCCAGGTGAATCTGCTGTTGTTCAGCGCGGGGGACTACTGCGAGCCAGGCCAGATACGCATTACCGACCGCCGCCTGCAACACCTGCGGCAGGTCCTGGGCGCCAGTGTCGGCGACGAGTTGCGGGTGGGGGAAATCGACGGCCTCGTCGGCACCGGAGTCATACGGGAACTCGACGACAGACGCGCCATATTGACCGTCGCCCTGGACCAGCCTGCGCCGGACAAACTCCCCCTGCGGCTGGTGCTCGCCCTGCCCCGCCCCAAGATGCTGCGGCGCATCCTGCGCACGGCGGCGGAACTGGGGGTGGCCGAGTTGCACCTGATCAACAGCTACCGGGTGGAGAAAAGTTACTGGCAGACCCCTGCGCTGGCGCCGCCGACAGTGCGCGAGTACCTGTTACAGGGCCTGGAACAGGCCCGTGACACCCGGGTTCCCGAGGTGCTTTGCCACCCGCGCTTCCGGCCCTTCGCAGAGGACACCCTTCCCGGCCTGGCCCGCGATCACACCGCCCTGCTGGCCCAGCCGGGCGCTTACCCCACCTGCCCCCGCGACAGCCGGGAGTCCACCCTGCTGGTGATCGGGCCGGAGGGCGGGTTCATTCCCTACGAGGTGGAAAAGCTGCAGGCGGCCGGCTGCCGGGCGGTGTCCCTGGGACCGCGAATACTGCGGGTTGAAACCGCCCTGACGGCACTGCTGGGCCGCCTGTTCTAGCGCACCCGCCTCCGCTCTCGGCATTCTTTGACGAGGGTCAAGGCGGTGTACCCGCCGGCAGGCTAACGTTGCAGGCATCAGGCAACAGCACCACAGAGGTATCAGCAATGCTCACCGTAGCGGAAATAATGACCCGGGAACCCTACACCCTGGGCCCGGACGACACCCTGGCCAGCGCCCGCAAGTTGATGGCCGAGCACCACATCAGGCATGTCCCCGTGCTGAGTGCCGAGGGCACGTTGATAGGCGTGGTTACCCAGCGCGATATACTCGCCGCCAGCGACTCCCGGGTGGTGAACCGCCAGGGTGAGGCGGGGGAAGAAAACTATGTTGCCCTGTCCGCGATTATGACCACCCCTGTGCAAACGGTAGACGAGAATGCCAGCCTGCGCGGCACGGCCATGCACCTGCAGAAAAACAAGCTGGGCTGCCTGCCGGTACTGCGCAAGGGCAAGCTGGTAGGCATCATCACCGACTCGGACTTTATCGCCATCGCCATCAACCTGATGGAACAGATCGAGCAGGGGGAGCCGGACGAACTCGATTTCGAAGACGAGGATTTTTCCTGAGGGCCGAGTCAGCCCTCGCTGAGTAGCCCCACCGGACAACTCACACCGGTGCCCCCCAGCCCGCAGTAACCGCCGGGGTTCTTCGCCAGGTACTGCTGGTGGTACTCCTCGGCGTAATAAAACGGCGGCGCCGGCAGGATCTCGGTGGTGATAGCGCCATAGCCGGCGCGGTTGAGGGCTTCCTGGAAGGCCTCCCTGGACCGTACCGCCAGCTGTTGCTGAACCTCATCGTAGACATAGATACCGGAGCGGTACTGGGTGCCGCGATCGTTGCCCTGGCGCATGCCCTGGGTTGGGTCGTGCCCCTCCCAGAATATGGCCAGCAGTTGCTCGTAGCTGATCGTGCCCGGATCATACACCACCAGCACTACCTCGTTGTGGCCGGTCATGCCGGTGCACACTTCCCGGTAGGTCGGGTTGGGCGTGAGGCCGGCTGCGTAGCCCGCCGCCGTAGTGAACACCCCGTCGAGTTGCCAGAACTTCCGCTCCACGCCCCAGAAGCAGCCCATCCCGAACAGCGCCTGGCGCAGGGGCGCCGGAAACGGCCCCTGCAGGGGGTTGCCATTGACGAAGTGGCGGGCGGGAACCGGCATGGCGTCGCTGCGCCCGGGCAAGGCGGTTGCTGCCGTGGGCAGGGCGGCTTGCTTACTACTTGAATTAAACAGGCTCATGGCCACACAGTATAGCGCCGGGTGGCGGAAAGAGAAGCCGGTAACCGCGGCCCGCTTTTGCTCCCCCGCTGCGCCTGGGATACAGTAAGCCCTGCTCTCACGGAACCAGCTGTCACATGCCTATTACCCGCCGCGCCATGCTGGGGCTGCTATCCGGCAGCACCTTTTTCCTGACCGCCGGCGGCGGGTTTGCCGCCGGGCCCGCCGTAAACGCGCCCGGGCTCAGCTTTCCCCAGGGTGTCGCCTCGGGGGACCCGCAAGCAGACGCCGTCATGCTCTGGACCCGCGCGCTGCCGGACCAATATGCCGCTCCCGACAGCGTGCCGCTGGTACTGCAGCTGAGTCGTGACGGCGACTTCTCCGAGTTGCTGTTGCAGGTACAACTGGCTACCGGACCAGACAGCGATTACACCGTGCGTGCCTATATCGACGGACTGGAACCCGACAGCACCTACTACTACCGCTTCCTGGGAGGGGGCGGCAGCCGCTCGCGCACCGGGCGCACCCGCACCGCGCCCCCGCCCGGCGCGGAGCGGGATGTCAGGCTGGCCTTCGTCAGCTGCCAGAATTTCGAGGACGGTTATTACGCCTCCTGGGCGCGCCTGCTGGCAGACGACAGCGCGGCCCCCGAGGAGGACCAGATCCAATTCGTGCTGCACCTGGGAGACTTCATCTACGAGCGCTGCTGGAACCAGCGCAGCGGTGGCGGGGCCCTGTCGCGCCAGGTGCCGCCCTTCCCGGACGGCGAGATCACCGACAGCAACCGCTTCGCGGTGTCCCTGGAGGACTACCGACACCTGTACAAAACCTACCTGGCCGACACCCACCTGCAGGCGGCGCGAGCGCGCTGGCCTTTCATCTGCACCTGGGACGACCACGAATTCGCCAACGACAGCTACCAGAGCTACAGCACCTACGGGTCAGCGCCGGAGCTGCAGGCCGCGCGCAAGCAACATGCGAACCGGGCCTGGTTCGAGTATATACCCGCGGTGCTGGATGAACGGGCAGGCCAACCGGCCCACGGGTTCCGCCCCGGGGCACTGAATGGCATCGAAGCCCATGACAACAGGGTCGCGCGGGACAGCCTGTGTATCTACCGCCAGCTGCACTGGGGGCAAAACCTGGACCTGCTGTTAACCGACAGCCGCAGCTATCGCAGCCCTCCCTGCCTGCCGCCTGAACTGGCCGGGGAACTGGGCCTGCCCCTCAACACCGTGGAACTGGTGGCCATCGCCGACGCCGGCAGGGCCTACGCGGAGGGCAAGCCGCCGGCCACCCTGCCCTACGGGGACGGCGCCACGCCCAATCCCGCCAGGGAGCGCGAGCCCGGCTCCATGCTGGGCCTGGCGCAGCGGGACTGGCTGCTGGACGCCCTGTCCGCCTCCCCGGCACGCTGGAAAGTGTGGGGCAACGCGCTCCCCCTGCTGCCGCTGCGCCTGGATATGTCAGCCATCCCCTTTGCCGGTTACCAGGACAGTATCTTCAATATCGACAGCTGGTCGGGGTACCCCTCTGAGAGCGCCTACCTGATGTGCGAACTGGCGCGCCGCCAGGTGAGCGGTGTGGTGTCACTCTCCGGCGACCACCATATGCACGGCGCCGGCACGATCGCCTGCGACGCCAGCGCGGCGGAGGCCGGGGCGGTGCCGGTGATCGCCGAGTTCAATGTCGCCGGCATCAGTTCCTCGCCGCTGTTCGAGGAACTGGCCTTCGTGGCCCGCCGCGATCACCCCGAATTCCAGCCAATCGTCTATGACGAACAGGACGGCGAGGTCATTCCGGTGTGGAACATGACCATGCTGGACGGCGTATTCGCCTCCCTGAGCTACAGCAAGACCGGCCTCACCACGCTGGCCAGGTGGCTGGGGCCCAATCGGGCCAATCCGGGGCTCAGCTACGTGGATACCACCGCCAATGGCTACGGCCTGGCGCGTTTCACCGCCACCGGTGCCGAGGTGGAACTGGTCACCATGAGCGACTGCCGCGCCCCCTTCAGCGAGCCCCCGGCCATCGCCAACAGCGCCCACTTCGAACTGGCCCCATGGCAGGCCGGGCAGCGACCGACCATCAAGGGTCCCAGCTTCCGGCTGGGAGCACCCTTTCCTTTCGCTGCGCCGACAGTGTAAGCTGACTGTATAAAGCGTGGCCCGGATGAGGGCTATCACGCAATTGTCACAAACTGGAAGTACGCTTTCTCCGCACCGCCAAAACCGCCGCGCAGCGGCCGCCACCCGTCGGAGAAGCAAACAAGTGGTAAAACTATGAACACAGGAAAATTCAATCCCAGGGAGCTGTGCAGCCGCAAGTTATGGCAGCTAGTGAGCACCGAAACAGATGAACAGGTCAGTGCAAGAGAACTTCAGGAGGCGGTTGCGGAGCTGGCCGCGCGCCGTCATTACCTGGACCAGCTGCAGCAGATCGGCGCTCTCCAGGACCGTCGCAGCGGCGCCTGAAATCGGGGGCTACCGCTGACGCACCATGGCCAAACCACCGGCTAAGCGCTCCTCCCCCCAGGAGATAGAGCGCTTTTTGCAGCGCAGTCGGAACATTGCCACTTTCGTGGCCAGACAACCGCGACTGCTGTTCGCCATAGACGCCACCGCCAGCCGCCAGCCCACCTGGGACAGCGCCTGCCAGGTGCAGCGGGAAATGTTCAGCGCCACCCGCGAGATCGCCTCACTGACGGTGCAACTGGTGTACTACCGAGGCTTTCGGGAACTCTCCTCCAGCCCCTGGCTCACCGACAGCGAACAACTGTCCAGCCTGATGGCCAGGGTGTACTGCGAGGGCGGCCACACCCAGATCGGCAGGCTGCTGCGGCACGCCCTGGCCGAACACCGCAGAACCCCGGTGCGGGCGCTGGTCTTTATCGGCGACGCGGTGGAAGAGCAGCCGCAAGGCCTGTGTGACCTGGCGGGCCAGTGTGGCCTGCTGCAGTTGCCCCTGTTCCTGTTCCAGGAGGGCAGCAACCCCGAGGTGGAGCGCTGTTTTCGCAGCCTGGCGAGCCTCAGCGGTGGTGCCTACGCCCGCTTCGACAGTCACAGCGCCGACACCCTCGCCGCCCTGCTGGGCGCGGTGGCGCGCTACGCCGCCGGCGGCCGCGCGGCCCTGGAAAACAGCAGCGGGCAGAGTGCCAGGCTGCTGCTGCAACAATTGAAACCCTGAGCACCGCCTGTTTACACTGACGGAGTTGGCCCTGTAGGCTTCGGGTTCAATCGGGATAACCGGACAGGACCCTGAACCTTGCCCAGACTACTGCTCCTGCTGGCCATAGCGGCCGTACTCTACATACTGTATCGACGCGCGCGCGCGGTGCCCCCCCACAAGCGGCGCGCGGAGTACATCAAGCTGGGCCTGGCCATCGCGGTCGCGGTGGTGGTGGTACTCACCATTACCGGCAAGATGCACTGGCTGGGCATTGCCGCCACCGGCCTGCTGGTGGCGCTGCGCGCCCTGCTGCCTGTCCTGCTGCGCTTTTTTCCCATGCTGGCCTCGCGCCTGGGGGGCGCGGCAACCAGCCAGGCGGCCGGCCAGGGACAGACCTCCACCGTGGAGACCGCCCTGTTGCGCATGCAACTGGCCCACGATACCGGCGACCTGCAGGGCGAGGTGCTGGAGGGAGCCTTCAAGGGCTGGCGGCTGGCGGATATGAGCCGCGAGCAGTTGGAGGAGCTGATGGCGTACTGCCACAGCCACGATGAGGAATCGGCACGCCTCCTGGACAGCTACCTGCAGCAGCGCTTTCCGGGCGCCGGCCCCTTCGGCCAGGGCCAGCAAGGCGGCGACCACGGCGCCAGCGGTGGCTTCAGCCGCGAGGAGGCCCTGCAGATCCTCGGCCTCGAAGAGGGCGCCAGCAGGGAGGACATCGTGACCGCCCACCGCAAGTTGATGCAGAAACTGCACCCGGACCGGGGCGGCAACGACTACCTGGCGGCCAAGATAAACCAGGCCAAGGATTTTCTCCTGGGCTGAATCACCACCACTGTCGGCCGCACTGGCGCGCCTGTGCGCAAATGCTTACACTTGCCCGCTGCCAACTGGAGGACACCGCGCAGGCCATGACCGAAGTATTCGTTATCCGCAACCAACTTGGGCACTACTGGGGCAAGAGCAAGGCCTGGGTAGACGGCTCACAGGCCCGGCTGGTGCTGCGCACCCCACACCGGGACGAGGCCGTCAACACCCTGTTCGAGCTCAGTTCCAAGGACATCGACCTGCGCGGGGAGGTCCTGGCCGCCGAATTGAGCGAACGCGGCGAACCGATCATCGAGGCCAGCCAGATTCCCCTGCCCATGGAGGCCACCACAGGGCAGGACGATAATACCGAGGCAGAGGGCAGCGTCGAGCCCGCGGCCCTGGGCGACGCAGAAACCGTGGCCTGAGTGAGCCCTTGAAATACGCTGGCGCGCCACCATACTTGCGGTGAGGCTGCTACCGCAGCAATGGTGAGTGACACGCAATGAGAATTCTTCTGTTCCTGGCGACCAACCTGGCTGTACTGGTACTGGTCAGCATCGTCTTCAACCTGCTGGGCCTGCAGGGCATCCTCGCGGCCAACGGCGTCGACCTGAATTTGGGCTCGCTGCTGGTTTTCTGCGCGGTGTTCGGTTTTGGCGGCTCTCTGATCTCACTGTTCCTGTCCAAGTGGATGGCCAAGCGCGGCACCGGCACCTACATCATCGAACAGCCCCGCAATCGCGATGAGCAATGGTTGCTCTCCACCGTGGAGGAGCTGGCCCGGGAGGCGCGCATAGGTATGCCCGAAGTGGGCATATTCCCCTCCGAGGCAGCCAATGCCTTCGCCACTGGCTGGAATCGCAACGCCGCGCTGGTGGCCGTGAGCGCCGGCCTGTTGCAGCGCTTTCGCCCGGAGGAAGTACGCGCGGTGCTGGCCCATGAAATCGGCCATGTGGCCAACGGCGACATGGTCACCCTGACCATGATCCAGGGCGTGGTAAACACCTTCGTCATGTTTCTGGCGCGCATCATCGGCCACACCGTGGACAGGGTGGTTTTCAAGACCGAGCGCGGATACGGACTGGGTTATTACGCGGTGACCATCGTGGCGGAACTGGTGCTGGGCTTCCTGGCCAGCATGATCGTGTTCTGGTTCTCGCGCTGGCGGGAGTACCGCGCCGATGCGGCGGGAGCCAGCCTCACCACCAACGGCCACATGATCGCGGCGTTGCAGCGACTGCGCCAGGAGCAGGGCCTGCCCCAGGACCTGCCGGGTGAGTTGACCGCCTTCGGCATCAGCGAACAGCTCAAAGAGGGCATTTCCTCCCTGTTCCGCTCCCACCCGCCGCTGGAGGACCGGATCAGGGCACTGCAAGCGGCTTGAGCAGGTATTCGCTCATAGGCACCACGTCGATGTGCTCGAAATCGATAAAGCGGGTACAGCTCTCGATCATGGCGGTCATGTGCTGCTGCAACAGGGTCTCGTCACCGCCGGTAGCGTAAAACGCGTGATCGCTGGTCATGGCCTCCGGCGGAAAGTGCTCCTCGACGATGGCATCGCAGGGCGGGCAATCGGCATCCAGCGCCTGCACCACCACATTCTGGCGGTAGCCGAAGGTCGACTGGGTGTCGATGGCTACCCGGGTGTGGCTGCCCTTCCAGATGGCCAGCCACTCGCGCCGGTCCAGCTGCGCGGGTTTGCGCAACCAGACCACATGACACATGCCGTACACCCGCTCACCAACCCCGGCCGGGTGGCTGCGCCCACTCTGCAGCGGCTCGGCTTCCGCCACCAGGTAGCCGCTGCTGCGGTCCGCAAGGCTATTTACCAGCGGCTGCCAGCTGGCTTCAACGGCGTAGTCCACCCACAGGGACAGCAGGGCTGCGGGCACCGGCGGATGGCTTTCCATGCGGCGCCCCGAGGCCGGTTGCACCGCGCTGTCCGCCACCGCCAGGCGCGCGCCATGCACCGACGGCAACCGGCCCAGCGCCGCGGGCAGTTCCGCCAGCAGCAGGTCACGGAAGGTGTCGCCATCCTGGCTCGGGGAGGACCACAGGGAATAGACCAGTTTTTCCATGCGCTTGCTCCTGCGTCGTAAGCCTCAGACTCCCAGGGGCGGGGTAATGGTGGAACAGTTGTCGATGAGCATCTCGGAACCGTTCACGAAGCCGGATTCATCCGAGGCCAGGTACAACACCAGGTTGGCGATATCCTCTGGCTCGCACATATTGCCGAACTTGCCGACCTCGTCGATATCCTCCTGGGTGGCCACGTCCTTGCCCATGGCCACCTTCACCACCATGGGGGTCTTGACCCCGTCCGGGTGGATGGAATTGCAGCGAATACCGTTCTTCTGCTCCTTGCAGAACATGGCGATGCTCTTGGTGAGCGCGCGCACCGCACCCTTGCTGGCGGAGTATGCAGCCACGAAGGACTGGCCCTGTATGGCGGCCACCGAGGACATGTTGACGATGGAGCCACCACCGGACTCGGCCATCACCGGGATGGCGTGCTTGCAGCCCAGGAACACGCCGTCGCTGTTGACCGCGTTGATCTTGCGCCAGCTGGCCAAGTCCGTATCGACGATGGTGCCCAGGGCGATCATGCCGGCGTTGTTGACCAGGATATCCAGGCGACCAAAGCGCTCCACGGTCGCGGCAATAACCGCTTTCCAGTTGTCCTCGTCGGTCACGTCCAGGCGCATGAATACCGCCGCGTCGCCGATGGCGGCGGCCACGGCCTGGCCGTCTTTCTCATTGAGGTCCGCAACCACTACACTGGCGCCCTCCCGGGCCAGCAAAATCGCGTCGGCCTTGCCCATGCCGCTGGCCGCGCCGGTAATGATTGCCACCTTGCCTGCTACTCTACCCATGACTGCCCCTGCTGTTATCGATTTATTGGCGCCTGGGGCACTGCGTGCCACGCGCGAAAATGTTCGCGCGCAAGTTAAGCAAATGCCCCGGGCAAGCTCAAATCGCCGCGGCGTAAATGCCCCGTGGGACTGCCCAATTGAACCAGCCCTGGCGTGCGCAGCGACACTCGCAACCGGGGCGGGCAGATAGTATTCTTTGCCGTTATCACCCGAGCAGCGACAGGTACCGCCAATGGACACTGCAACGCGACAGACACCCCCACACCAACCCTCGCTGGTCAGCTGGCTGGGCTACCTGGCCCTGACTTTCCTGGTGGCGCTGCCTCTGGCAGTGCTGACGGTGCGCTCCGGAGCCTGGCAGCAGGGGCTGCTGGTTTACGCAGTGAGTTGCCTGGCCGCCGCCATCCTGCTGGTGGCGGCGCTGGTGATGCTGCTGCTGCCCCGCTACGCCAGCTGGCGCAGGGCCGTGGCGGCACGTGCCCTGCTGACGCTGCCCGGGACCCTCTTGTTCCTGTCCATACTGGGTGGCGGCGACTATCCGCCCATACACGACATTACCACCGACCCGGACGACACCCTGGTATTCAGCGCCGCTGAACAGCAACGCGGCCCCAATGCCAACAGCCTGGACACCGATCCCGACACCCTGCGCCAGCAGCGCGAGAGTTACCCCGACCTGCAGACCCTTGCGAGCAGCACGGCCTTCGACGCGGTTTTCGACGCGGCGCTGCAGGTGGCGGCGGATATGGGCTGGGATGTCTACCTGCAGGATCGCAACGCCGGCATCATCGAGGCCGTGGCCACCACCGCCATAATGGGTTTCAGGGACGATGTGATTATCAGGGTGCGCACCAACGCCGACGGCAGCCTGGTGGACATACGCTCGGTGTCGCGAGTGGGCGTCAGCGACATGGGCGCCAACGCCGCCCGCATCAGGGCCTTCCAGCAGGCCCTGCGCGAACGGGGAATATGACAGCGGTTCGAAGGGTCGGCACAATGCATGGATTCCTTAGACTCAGCCTGCGGGCGCTGCTGCTCTGCGCCGGGATACTGGGCAGCTGCGTGTCCACGGCAGCGGACTACCTCAGCTTCGCCACTGATGACGAGCAGAACAGCACCGAAATCTTCAGCAAGGCCAGCCCCGCGGTGGTCTTCGTCACCAATACCGCCCTGCGGCGCAGTTTCTTCAGCCTCAACGTGGAGGAGATACCCCGTGGCGCCGGCACCGGTTTCGTGTGGGACGACAGCGGTCTGATCGTCACCAACTTCCACGTGATTGCCGGCGCCCATAAACTCACCGTCACCCTGCAGGATCGCAGCGAATACGACGCCGAGGTCATCGGGCTGGCCCCGGAAAAGGACCTGGCGGTACTGCGTATCGAGGACCCGCCGGACGACCTGGTCACCCTGCCCCTGGGAGACTCATCGGAGCTGACCGTGGGCCGCAAGGTGCTGGCCATCGGCAACCCCTTCGGCCTGGACACCACCCTCACGACCGGCATAGTCAGCGCCCTGGGGCGGGAGATCCCGGCGCCGGGAAACCGCCGTATTCGCGGCGTCATCCAGACCGATGCCGCCATCAACCCGGGTAATTCCGGCGGCCCGTTGCTCAATTCGCTGGGGCAACTGGTGGGAGTGAACACGGCCATCTACAGTCCCAGCGGCGCCAGCGCGGGCATCGGTTTCGCCATCCCCGTCAACACGGTCAAAGAGGTGGTACCCCAGCTGATCAGCTACGGGCGCATCCTGCGGCCCATGATTGGCGTGGAACTGGCCAGCGATGCCTGGCTGCGCCGCTACCGCATCGAGGGCGTGCCCGTGGTGCATGTCTACCCCGGCTTGCCGGCGGCCAGGGCGGGCATGACAGGGGCTTATCGCGGACCGCGCGGCGAAATCGTCCTGGGCGACATCATCACCCGGGTGGGCGACACCACCATCCGCAACAACAGCGATTTCCTCGACGCCATGGAAACACTGCAGCCGGGCGACTCAGTGAGCATCCACGCCCGCCGGGGCAAGGAGACCAAAACTTTCGACCTGGAGGTTATCGAATCGCAGTAGCGCTCGCCGCTTCGGCGCCGGTCCAGGTCAGGCCGCTTTTGCGACGGGCATCAGAACCGCGAACCCCCAGCCGGAGCCGGTAAAATTTGCCAGGATGTCGGTAATCCTGCCAATTGGCTCGGGCAGGGATTTGGGTCGTTGGTAGCGCTTGTCCGGCATCACCACGAAAGCTTTGGCCGCTCTCTCCCTGCCCCCCAGGAAATAGCTCACCCGCGGCTGTTTACGCAGGTTTCTTATCCAGAAAGAGCGATCCGCCCGGAAGGTGCTGACGAAAACATACTTCCCCAGCCGGGTGGCCACCAGCGGGGTGCGACGCTTTGCCCCGGTCTTGAAACCAACGGTTTCCAGTACGATAAGCCCTGCCGGCAAAAAGCGCGGTGACCCCACCCCCTTGCGCACCGCCGGTTCCACCACGCGATTCAACATACGGAAGAACTCGCGTTCCAGTACCTGCCTGTTCATTGTCATACTTCCTGTCACCTTTCCGCTTGCCGTGGGGTCTACCCGGGGACCTGTTTGTACGGGCAATCGGCCCCGGCAGTTCACAGGATAAACATCAGCACCAGCAGGCTGCCAACGCAGACGGCTGACCACTTGTAAAAGCTGCCCCGGCTGGGGGGAGGCTTGCGGTTGCGCTGCTCCTCCATGACCAGACGGGCCATCAGGGCGTCCACGTCGCCGCTGCCCAGGCGCTCCGGCTTTGGTGAGGCCCGGACGCCGGCTGCGCCGCCAGCGGCCGGAACACTGGTGGCCGCGGCATCCACAGCGGCCCGGGACAGGCGCTCCTGCTCGCGCACGGCTTCCAGCAGCCGGAGCAACTGCCCCCGGTCCTCCGCGGGCATGGCCCTGATGGCATCGCCCATTCCGGGGTCCAGCCGGTAGGGCCTGCCATTGATGACAAAAGTGATCGGCTGCTGTTGGTCCATGGCCACTGCCCCCGGCGGCCGTCAGGCCAGGGTGCCGCCGTCCACACGGATGGCCTCACCGGTAATATGGATGCCGTCCTCGGAGGCCAGCATGGCAATCACCCCGGCTACCACCTCCGGCCCGCGAGCGCCGGTGGGCGACACCACCCTGGAGATCAGTTCGAAATCCATGCTGGCGGGAAACTGCACCGCGTCGGTCATGCCGGTCTTGATCTCGCCGGGACAGACACAGTTCACACGCACCCCGCGCTTGGCGTACTCGATGGCTATGCTGCGACTCATGGCCAGCACACCGCCCTTGCTGGCGGAATAGGCGGCGCCACAGGGCAGTCCCGCCAGGGCCGCGGTGGAGGCGGCGTTGACGATACTCCCCTTGCTGGCGACCAGGTGCGGCAATACCTCCCGGCACAGCAGCATGGTACCGGTCAGGTTCACGTCTATGACCTGCTGCCACTGTGGCAACTCCAGTTCACTGGTATCGTCAAAGCGCAGCACGCCCGCCATGTTGACCAGGGCGTAGAGACTGCCGTACTGCGCCACACAGGCCGCCACGGCCACCTGTACGTCGTACTCCCGGCTGATGTTACAGACCCGTCCGCTGGCCTGGCCGCCGGTGTCGAGTATCCTGGCCACGGTATCCTCCACCGCGGCCCCGTCCACGTCGATACAGAAGACGCTGCCCCCTTCCTGCGCGATGCGCAGCGCGCTGGCCCTGCCGATACCGCCGCCGGCGCCAGTCACCAGTACCACCTTGTTCTTGAACCGCTGCATAACCGACTCCCCAAGCCCGAGGCGCCCAGCATGCCGCCGACACCCGGTGTCGGTCAACCGCGGGAGCGGGATTCGAGGAGGTATCAACAAATCGGCGCCACTCAACCACAATCGGGCCGCAACAGGGCATTAGGGGCGTCGAGGCTGATATATTGAGCCATGGCCCGCCAGGGTGAGGCGCGCACGGCGCCGGGCTTTATCCGGGCCGGCGCACCCCCGTATCATACGGCCATCCCGGCAACTACCTGGAGAGGAAACTTGCAGGACCAAGAACAATTTCGCCGCGAGGTCAGGCAGTGGCTGCAGGCCAACTGCCCCGAGTCGCAACGCCAGCCGATCACGGCCGCCGAGCAGTACTGGGGCGGGCGGCGCGGCAGTTTTCCCAGCGAGGATGCCCGCCTGTGGTACGAGCGCATGCGCGACCGTGGCTGGATCGCACCGGAATGGCCGATCGAGTACGGCGGGGGCGGCCTGAGCGACCAGCAGGCCAGGATCATCAAGGACGAGATGAAGCGAATCAATGCCCGCGCGCCGCTGTACAGTATCGGCCTGTGGATGCTGGGCCCCGCACTGCTGGAATACGGTAACGAGGCGCAAAAACAACAGCACGTTCGCGCCATCATCAATGCCGAGACCCGCTGGGCGCAGGGCTATTCCGAACCCGGGGCGGGCTCTGACCTGGCCAGCCTGCAGTGCCGGGCCGAGGACATGGGGGACCACTTCCTGGTCAACGGGAGCAAGATCTGGACGACCTCCGCCGATAAATGCGACTGGATATTCTGCCTCGTGCGCACCGACCCGAAGGTGAAAAAGCAGGAGGGTATCAGTTTCCTGCTCATCGATATGGACACCCCTGGCGTCAGCACCAGCCCGATCGAGTTGATAAGCGGCGAATCCGAGTTCTGCCAGACCTTTTTCGACAATGTGAAAGTGCCCAGGGAAAATCTCGTCGGCGAACTCAACAAGGGATGGTCGGTGGCCAAGGCGCTGCTGGTACACGAACGCAAGCTGATGGCCGAGCTGGGCAGCGATTCGCCGCGCAAGATCGTGCCCCCCAATGAAGCAGCCCGTAAATACCTGGAATTCAGGGACGGCAGGATAGTCGACGCCCGGCTGCGCCTGGATCTGGTCGAGTACAACATGCAGATGCACGCCATCGCCCTCACCCACTTTCGCGGCTTTGAGGAAAAATCCGCCGGTGTCCGCAGCGCTGCGCCGCTGGTGATGAAGTACCTCGGCACGGAGGCGGAAAAGACCAAGAGCGAACTGTTGCTGGCGATCATGGGCAGTCGCGGGCTGGGCTGGGAGGGCGATGAGTTCACCCCGGAGGAGCGCGACACCCTGCGTCTGTGGGCCATGTCCAAGGCCATGACCATCGCCGGTGGCAGCTCGGAAATCCAGCTCAATGTCATCGCCAAGAACGTGCTGGGCTTGCCGCAGGCGGGGGGTACGTAAGCGTGCCACTGGTACTCAACGAAGAGCAGCGCCTGCTGCGGGATACCGCCCGGGATTTCCTCAACAGCAATGCCCCGGTCACGGCCCTGCGCAAGCTGCGCGATGAGCGCGACCCGCTGGGCTATGACAGCCAGTTGTGGCAGCAGATGGCGGAGCTGGGCTGGGCCGGCATCACCCTGCCGGAGGAGTACGGCGGGCTGGCTTTCGGGTTTACTGGCCTGGGCGTGGTGATGGAGGAGTGCGGCCGCACCCTGGCGGCCTCCCCGCTGTTTGCCTCGGTGGTGGTGGGCGCCTCCGCGCTGCTGCTGGGCGGCAGCGATGACCAGAAGCACGAGTTGCTGCCGTCCATAGCCAGCGGCGAGCTGACCCTGGCCCTGGCCCTGGAAGAGTCCCATCACCACCGCCCCACCCACATCGCCACCAGCGCGGCCCGCGCGGGCGAGGGCTTTGTGCTCAACGGCAGCAAGACTTTCGTGCTGGACGGGCACAGTGCCGACAAGCTGATCGTCGTCGCGCGCACCAGCGGCGACGAGCACTCAGGCGATGGCATCTCCCTGTTCCTGCTGGATCGCGATGCCGCCGGCGTGCACTGTACGCGCACCATCATGGCCGACAGCCGCAACGCCGCCAATATCCGCCTGGACAATGTCAGCGTCGGCAGCGACGGCCTGATCGGCACCCTGGACCGCGGCTGGGAGATTCTGGAGCCAGTGCTGGACCGCGGTCGAGTGGCGCTGGCGGCTGAGATGATGGGTTGTGCCCTCGAGGCCTTCGAGCGCACCGTGGCCTATCTCAAGGAGCGGCAACAGTTCGGCGTGCCCATAGGCAGCTTCCAGGCCCTGCAGCACCGCGCCGCGCGCATGCAGGCGGACCTGGAACTGTGCCGCTCCGTCATCCTGCAGGCGCTGGGCGCCGTGGACGAAACCCCGGAGCAGTTGCCCATCCTGGCCAGCCTGGCCAAGGCAAAACTCAACGAACTCGTTAAACTTGTCAGCAACGAAGCCGTTCAGATGCATGGCGGTATAGGGGTGACGGATGAGCTGGAGATCGGCTTTTTCCTCAAGCGCGCCCGCGTTACCATGCAGGTGTTCGGGGATACCGGCTTTCACCAGGACCGCTACGCCACGCTCTGTGGTTACTGACAGATACTCGGGGTACATATGGAAACAGCAGCCAGGATCAGGGCCGTGGAGCGCTATATCGAGGCCTTTGCAAGCAGCGACATCGAGATCATCAAGGAGCTCTTTGCCAGCAACGCCCGCGTGGAGGATCCGGTGGGCACACCGGTACACGACGGCCTGGAGGCGATCTGCGCGTTCTACGAGGGCGCCCTGGCCAGCGGTGCGAAGCTGGCACTGACCGGCACGCCGCGCTGCGCAGGCAACAGCGTGGCCTTTCCCTTCCAGGCTCTCATGCCGGGTGTGACCATCGATATCATCGACGTCTTCGAGTTCAATCACGAGGGCAAGATCATCGACATGAAGGCCTACTGGGGGCCGGAGAACTTCACTTCCTAGTCCCGGCGTGCGCTGCCCGACTATCCCGGTCCCGCGCGCCGGCGTTATAATCCCGGTCCGGAGGTAATGTCATGTTCGCATACACCACACCCCTGATCGGCGGGTTGCTGATCGGCGCGTCCGCCGTGGCGCTGTTGTATTTCTTGGGCCGCATCGCCGGTATCGCCGGCATCGTCTGGGGCGCGGTCTCGGCCCAACCGGACAACGCCTGGCGCTGGCTGTTCATCGCTGGCCTGCTGGCCGGCCCGCTGGCCTATCACTTCCTGGCGGGCGTCCCCAACCCCGCCCCCAGTCCCCTGCCCTGGTGGCAGGCGGTGGCGGGCGGCCTGCTGGTCGGCATCGGTGTCAGGCTGGGCAGCGGCTGCACCAGCGGCCACGGGGTCTGTGGCATCGGCCGGCTGTCGCCGCGCTCACTGGTCGCCACCCTCACCTTCATGGCCACCGGCATCATCACTGTTTACGTGATTCGCCACGTGCTGGGGGAGTACCTGCCATGAAAGCACTCATTGGACTGATCTGCGGGCTGGTCTTCGGGGTCGGCCTGGCCATGTCAGGCATGACCGATACCGCCAAGGTACTGGGCTTCCTGGATGTGACCGGGCAGTGGATACCGGACCTGGCATTCGTCATGGGCGGGGCGGTACTGGTGACCCTGATCGCCTTTCGTTTTGTGCTGAGAATGAAGAAGCCACTGCTGAACCCGCGCTTCTCGCTACCGGGCACCAGTGTGATCACCGGCCGCCTGCTCGCCGGCGCCGCGATTTTCGGTATCGGCTGGGGGGTATACGGCTACTGCCCGGGGCCCGCCATATCCGCCCTCACCTACCTGGACGACAAGACCTTCATGTTCGTGGCGGCGATGCTGGTAGGCATGGCAATCAGCAACAAACTGGCGCCGGGCTAACACTGCCGGGCTACAGCCGGGCCCGCGGTCCCTGTTAGACTGCCTCCCTATGGACGCCTCACTGCTAACCAAGCTTATCGCGGTCGCCCTGGTGCTGGTTTACGTGCTGGCGATCGTGTCCGCCCTGGAAGCCATCATCAAGGCGCGCACCGCGCAGGGTGCCGTGGCCTGGACCATATCACTGCTGACGCTGCCCTATATCACCGTACCGCTGTACCTGGTGTTCGGCCGCAACAAGTTCGACGGCTACCTGGAGCAGCGCGATGAAATCGAACAGGAGTCCCTGCGGCTGATTCGCGAAACCAGTTCCATGGTGGCCGAGCATATCGTGCCCGTATCCAGCGACACGCCGCTGTACGCCAGCCTGTTCAACCTGGCCCGCATGCCGGCTACCACCGGCAACAAGGTGGAGTTGCTGATCGACGGCCAGCAGACCTTCGACAGCATTGTGGCGGGCCTGGAATCGGCCCGGGACTACATCCTGTTCCAGTTCTATATCATCCGCGACGACCAGCTGGGCAAGCGCCTCGGCCGGGTGCTGGCGGACCGGGCCAGGGCCGGCGTGAAGGTGTTCCTGCTGTACGACGAAATAGGCAGTCGCAAGTTTCCCAAGAGCCGCCTGTACCGACAGCTGCAGATGACCGGGATCAAGGTTGCCCCCTTCAACACCACCCAGGGGCGGCGCAATCGCTTCCAGCTCAATTTCCGCAACCATCGCAAGAACGTGGTCGTGGACGGCAAGTACGCCTGGATAGGCGGCCACAATGTGGGCGACGAGTACCTGGGCAGGAAACGGCGGGTCGGCCACTGGCGCGATACCCATACCCGGGTCGAGGGTCCGGCGGTAATGGGCGCGGTGCTGGCCTTCGCCACGGACTGGCGCTGGGCGACCCGCACCCCCATGAATATCGACTTCGACATTACCGCCGCGGCCAAAGGCGACAGCACGGTGCTGGTATTCCCCTCCGATCCCGCCAGCGAATACGAGGAGGCCGGCCTCATGTACCACCAGGCCATCGTCGCCGCCACCCGCCGGATCTGGATCGCCAGCCCCTACTTCGTGCCCGATCACAGCATCATCGCGGCCCTGCAACTGGCCGCCCTGCGGGGTGTGGACGTGCGGGTGATGATTCCAGATGAACCGGACGGACCGGTGGTGGCCATGGCGAACTGGTCCTACACCCGCGAGTTGTTGACTCCCGGCGTCAAGGTCTACCGCTATCAGGGCGGCTTCATGCACCAGAAGGTCTTTCTCATGGACGATCACATCGCCGGAGTGGGCACCGCCAACTTCGACAACCGCTCGTTCCGCCTCAATTTCGAGATCACCCTGATTACCCACGACCCCGCCTTTGCGAAGCAGGTTGAGGTCATGCTCGACACAGACTTCCGCCGCAGCCGGCAGGTCAGCCTGGAGGAAATCGACACTAAACCGGCCTGGTTTCCGCTCGCCATGGGGATCTCGCGGCTGTTTTCACCGGTATTGTAACATCGCGGCCAGTTGTCAGTTGCGCCGGCTCCCGCGCCATCGTCACTGTTCTTGCAACCGCCCCTGGAATAATGGGAGTACGCCAAATGCTCGGTTTTTTCATCATATTGCTGTCCTGCCAGTTACTGGGGGAAGTACTCGTCATCGCCACGGGCCTGCCCTTGCCGGGCCCGGTCATCGGCATGGCCCTGCTGTTCGTCGGGCTGCTGGTGCGGGGCAGCATACCCGCGGGCCTGGATCGCATGGGCGATGCCCTGCTGAGCCACCTGTCGCTGCTGTTCGTGCCCGCCGGGGTGGGTGTCATGTTGCACGCTGAGTTGATCGGCGCCGAGCTGTTGCCCATCGCCGGTGCGGTGATCCTTGGCACCATGCTCACCATCGTCGTCACCGCCTGGATCATGCAGTTACTGACGCGCAGGTCGCCGCAATGAACGGCGAACTGCAGTCGATCTGGGTATACCTGGCTGCCAGCCCGCTGCTCACCCTCACGCTCACCCTGGTGGCCTACCAGGGCGGCATCTGGCTGTACGACAAGAGCGGCAACAACCCGCTGGTCAACCCCGTATTGATCGCGGTTCTGGCTATTGTTGGCCTGCTTACGATCACCGACACCGATTACCAGACTTACTTCGACGGTGCCCAGTTCATTCACTTCCTGCTGGGCCCCGCCACGGTCGCCCTGGCCATTCCCCTGTACCGGCAGATTCGCAGGGTGCGGGAGTCGCTGCTGGCCATCATAGTAACTGTCATCGCCGGCTCGCTGACCGCCGCCGCCAGCAGCGTGGGAATCGCCTGGCTGCTGGGGGCTTCAAGACAAACCCTGCTGACCATCGCGCCAAAATCCGCCACCACACCGGTGGCGATGGGCATCGCCGAGCAACTGGGTGGACTGCCGACGCTTACGGCGGTGGTGGTAATCCTGACCGGCATCACCGGTGCCATGACCGCCAGCGGCTTGCTGCGCCTGGCGCGGGTTCGCGATGCCCGCGCGACCGGGCTGGCCATCGGCATTGCCGCACACGGCATAGGCACCGCCCGGGCGTTCCAGATAAGCGGCCTGGTGGGGGCCTTTTCCGGGCTGGCAATGGGTTTGAACGCGCTGGCGACGGCGATACTGGTGCCGCTGCTGTTCCGGTTGCTGAGCTAGCCCAGAACCCCGGCGACAAAAATCACCAGCAGGGCCGGCGGCACGACAAAGCGAACCAGGAACCGCCAGAGACTGTAGGCGGTGGCATGTAGCGAGGTCAGCTCGTCTCGGCTGTCCTCCCGACTGACAACCCAGCCGGCGAACAATGCGATGAACAGGCCGCCCAGCGGCAGCAGTATCTGGTTGGAGAAGTAGTCCATCAGGTCGTTGAGGTTCCTGCCACCCAGGGCCATGTCACCCAGCAGGTTATAGGACAGCGCACTGAACACGCTGAGTACCGCTATGGAGCCGACCACCAGCAGGGCGCTCTTGTGCCGCGGTATCCCGAAGCGTTCCTCCACCCAGTGGTTAACGGTTTCCACCAGCCCCACCATGGAGGTGATTCCCGCCACCGCCAGCACCACGAAGAACAATATGCTGAACGCGTAACCGCCGGGCATCTGGGCGAAGGCCACCGGCAGGGTCTGGAAGATGAGGCCGGCGCCGGCCGCCGGGTCCAGGCCGTGATGGAAAACCGCCGGAAAAATCACCAGTCCCGCCAGCAGGGCCACGCAGGTATCGGCCAGCACGATGATCAGCACTGAAGAACCAATGGAAGTGGACCTCGGCAGGTAGGAGCCATAGGTCATCATGCCCCCCATCGCCACGCTGATGGAAAAGAAGGCCTGGCCTATCGCGGCCAGCACCGAGGTCGGGCCGATCTTGCTGAAGTCGGGTGTGAACAGCCAGGTAACGGCCTCGGCGAAGCCGCCGGCAAAATAATTGTAGCCGGCGAGCCCCACCAGCAGCAGGAACATCAGCGGCATCATCACGCTGACGGCGCGCTCGATACCGTCCTTCAAGCCGGAGTAGATAATCAGTCCGGTTATGGCCAGCCCCACCAGGGTCCAGAACAGCATCCCCAGGTTGTCGGCCAGCACCGCCTCGAACTCCAGAGCAGCGGCAACGCCGTCCATCCCTATGAAACCGGTGGTGACGGCCTTGAACAGGTACCACAGCACCCAGCCCACCACGACCGCGTAGACGATCTCGATGGTGTACGCGGCCAGCAGCCCCATGCCACCGATGAACCGCCAGTGGCGGGAGCGACCACTCTTGACGGCGACGTTGGCCACCGCGGAAGGCGGGCTACCCTGGCCGCGTCTACCGATGAGGATCTCGGCGATCAGAACCGGCGCGCCGATGCCAAAGGCGCAGGCCAGGTATATCAGCACGAAGGCTGCGCCGCCGTTCTCGCCTGTCACGTATGGGAAGCGCCAGATATTGCCCAGGCCCACGGCAAAGCCCACCGAGGCCATGAGAAACGCGAAACGGGAAGACCAGTGCGCCTGGGCGCCACCTGTTGCAGCCATGCTATACCCCTGCTTTGTTGTTATGCGCCCAGTCTACACAATTTGCCGAACCGCATCAGCCTGCCAGGGGTCGGGTTGCAGCCCGCAACCATTCCCGGTCAGGACCGGACAGCAACGGGCAGATCTGCGCGGCCACCCGCTCATGGTAGGCGTCCAACCAGACAATTTCAGCAGCGGTGAGCAGGCTGGTATCCAACAGCCGGGTATCGAAGGGCACCAGGGTGAGGGCCTCGAACTCCAGCATGGGCTGCTCCTCCTCGCGCGCAGAGCGGCGCACCACCAGCAGGTTCTCGCAGCGGATCCCGAAAGCGCCGTCGCGGTAGTAACCCGGCTCGTTGCTGACGATCATGCCCGGCTGCAGGGCGGTGGTGTTGGCCTGCTTGGAAATACGCTGCGGTCCCTCGTGTACGCTGAGGAACACCCCCACCCCGTGGCCGGTGCCGTGGTCGTAATCGCAGCCTGCCTGCCACAGGAACTGGCGGGCGAGGGCATCGAGTTGGGTACCGGTGGTGCCCTCCGGGAAACGGGCGCTGTCCAGGGCGATATGCCCCTTGAGCACCAGGGTAAACAGGCGCCGCAGTTCGTCACCGGGGTCGCCGATGGCCACGGTGCGGGTGATATCGGTGGTACCGTCCAGATACTGGCCGCCGCTGTCCACCAGGTACACGCTGTCCATGGTCAGGCGCGCCGGGGAATCGGCATTGATGTGGTTGTAGTGGCACATGGCGGCGTTGGAACCCGCGGCGGAGATGGTATCAAAGGACAAATCCATGAAGTGCTCGCCCTCGGCACGGAAGGCCCGCAGGCGCTCCGCCAGCTCCGCCTCGTCGTGCAGGCGCGCGGCCGCCACCTCGGCGTCCAACCAGGCCAGGAAGCGGATCTCGGCCACCGCATCGCGGACATGGGCCCGCTGGCTGCCCCCTATCTCGACCTCGTTCTTGCAGGCCTTGGCCAGCAGTACCGGGTCCTGCCCCGCCAGCAAGATGGCGCCGGCGCGCTCCAGGGTCAGCTGGGTCCAGGCATTGGCCGACTCCGGGTCCGCCAGTACGGTGCGGCCCGCCCAGGCCGCCAGTTCCGCCGCGGTGTCGGTTTCGGGTACTACCCTCACGCCCGCGCCCACGTGTTCGGCGAACCCAGCAGGGATGCGCCCGGGATGGACCAGCAGGGTCAGGCCGCCGTCCGCGCTCAACAGGGCCAGGCTCTGCACCACCGGCAGCTTGGGAATGTCGGTGCCGCGAATATTGAGCAACCAGCTGACGGAATCCGGCGCGAATACCAGCGCGGCCGCGGCACCTTTGGCCGCCATGGACTTGCCGATGCGCTGCCGCTTGGCCAGGCTGGACTCACCGGTGTACTGATGCGCCAGCAGCAGGGCCTGCCTGACCTGGGCGGCGGGCCGATCCCGCCAGCAGCGATCGACCAGGTTGGATTCGCAGGCCACCAGTTCCAGCCCCGACTCCGCCAGGTCAGCCTGCAGGTCGCGATACCAGCGCAGGCTGTGCATGCGCGCATCGCAGGCTACCCTGCTGCCGGGGGGCAGCGCCCGCGCCAGCCAGTCGGAGTGGGAATCCTCTCCCAACCGGCAGTATTCGAACAGGTCGCCACTGACCTCGCGACGCACCTGCACCGTATAGCGGCCATCGACGAAAATCGCGGCGCGCTCCAGGGTGAGCACGACGAAGCCGGCTGAACCGGTAAAACCGCTGAGCCAGCGCAGGCGCTCGTTGTGGGCCGGAATATATTCTCCGAGATACTCGTCCGCGCGAGGTACGATCAGCGCCTGGTAGCCCAGCTCATGCAGCTGCGCTCGCACTGCGGCGAGGCGGTCCTTGGTTGTGTTCATCGGTTGGTCCCAATATAAAAGCCTGGCCGTGCCAGGCGGGCGTCAATTCACGGTGCCAGCGGGTCGCCTGTCAGGACAGTGAAGGCTTGCGGGCCAGCCCTGCCGCCATTGCCCGCGCCGCCTCCAGCTTGGCGCGGAAGGCGGGGTTGCGGGCGGCGGAAGCCACCGGCTGGCTGGAAAACCACACCATCACGGTATCCGCGCTGCGATTAATGTAAATTACCTGGCCGTGGACCCCCACGGCGCAAAACTCCTGGGCCTGCTCGTCCAGAATCCACCACATATTGTGATAGGCCGACCAGGGCTCTTCACCGTACTTGGGATTGGCGGCCATATTCGCCCGCAGTTGGTCGCTCACCTGCAGGATGGCGTCGATCCAGGGCGCCGGGATCACCTGCTCGCCGCGGAACTCGCCGCGGTCGCGAATCATCATGCCGAAGCGCGCCGCGTCCCGCAAAGTGGTGTTCATGCCACCGGTCGCCACGGGCATGTAGGCCCGGTCCACCGCGATGTAGGCGTCGTGCTCGGCTCCCAGCCTGGCCCACAGGTTCTGCTGCAGGAAATCCTGCAGCGGCTGCCCGCTGATCCTCGCTACCAGCCACCCCAGTACGTCGGCATTGCTGGAGTTGTAATCGAAAGCCTCACCCGGCGCCACCGCCGGATCCGGCTTGATGAACTTGACCAGGAAATCATGCACTCCGTAAATCTCGGCACTGTCCGGCTGCACATCCGCCGCGCCGGGTAGCCAGCCCAGGTTCAGGGCGGGCGCATAATAGCGAAAGAAATCCGATTCGGGATCGGTATAGTTTTCCTTGAAGTCGATGGCGGTGGCGTGATCCAGCACCTGCTGTATCGTGACCCGTTCGAATCCGCTGCCTTTGAGTTCCGGGATGTACTGCGCCGGGGAGGCGGCCAGATCGACCTTGCCCTGCTCCACCAGCAGGCCGAATGCGGCGCTCACCAGCGACTTGGTCATGGAAAACCAGATGTGCTGGCTGTGGCCATTGAAGCCATTGAAATAGGCTTCATGCAGCAGTCGACTGCCCTGCATTACCAACACGCCGTCGGCGTAGTTGCTGCGAAACAGCTCATCGAAGGTCTGCTCGCCGCCATCGCCGCGCGGGTAGGCCTGCTCACCCAGTTCCGGCCGCAGTGGTCCGGGCAGTCGGCGTATTTCGCCCTGGCGGGGAATCATCACCACGTGCAGAGGCGCCCCGGCGTTGCGGAACGCCCACACGTTCATGGGATAGTCGCGGTAATTGGCCATGGTTACCTGGGACTCCCGCGATGGCGGCACCCCCTGCATGGGCTGCAGCGGCGCCTGGTCGGCCACGGCGGCAGTGGCGGCCCACAGCGCCAGCAGTAAGCCTGTAAGCGTTCCGGTTCGCATTGCGCTCAGGCCTCCATGGGTTCGAAATCGGCCTTGGAGATACCGCAATCGGGGCACTCCCAGTCTTCGGGCAGGTCCTCGAACCGGGTACCCGCGGCTATGCCGTCCTCGGGCAGGCCCTCTGCCTCATCGTAGATAAACCCACAAATAACGCATTCCCACTTCCTGTATCCACCCTCGGTCATGTTGTGACGCTCCTGTTGCAATGTTCTGTTTACGCGTACCCCGGCCTGGAGACCGGTTTCAAGCTAGCCCTGGGGACCCTGGAGTTCACCCTCCATTTTCAGGCGATAGCCGCTGCCGGAAGGTCGCGCCACCAGGCTCAGTGCCTGGCGCAGGCGTTCGTCCAGCGCGCCCTCGCCCTCCACCAGCAACTCCAGGGAATAGGAACGTCCCTGCAAGCGCAGGCCGCCCTCGGCGTTCACCGCGCCGGACAATGTCAGCACCTGGGCCACCAGCTCCTGCTCCGGCGCCTGGCTGAATTCCATGGCGTAGCTTCCCAGCGGCACCGGTCCCCCGGGCGCCAGCCAGGCGCCCTGTTGCCACACCAGGCGCCCTGCAGCTTCTACCGGCAGGCCATCTCGGAGGCGCAAATCCTGCAGCTGCAGCGACAGCATGCCCGCCAGCGAGACCGGCACGAATTGTCGCAACACGTCGGCGGACACATTGGCGGACACGTCGGCCAGGTCGACATCCCGCTCGCCGCGCAGCACGATCTCGGCGGTCAAGGCCTGGCTGCCCCAGTGACTCTCGAGGTTGAGCCGGGGAGCCAACAGCAACAGCGACAGGGGCCGCAATCGCCACTGCACCGCCCCCAGATGCAGATAGCCCGGCCCGACCTGTACCAGGCAGCGGCTGGCAGCTCCGCGCCACAGGGTACCGGTAAAGCCCTGCATCACTATCTGGTCTGCAGGCAGCAACTTGCCCAGCAGGCGGGCGGGAGCCGTGGCCAGCAAGCAGATCAATAACAGGATGAGCAGGGCCAGGGCCCCGGTTGTGCGCGACTTGAGCCTCATGCCTGGGATATACGTATCGTGGCGTTGACACGGCCGGGGGCGCCGGCCTGGGTGATCGCGACCTCGGTCACCAGCAGGCCCTCGCGATTTTCGATTTCATCCAGCCAGGCCACCAGGTCATCAAATGCCGCCCCCTCCAGGCGCACCTGGATATCCCCACGGGCGTTGGGCTGCAGGCGACTGACTTCCAGTCCATGGCGGCTGGTGGACTGGTTGACGAGCGCCGTGAGATTGCGCTGTGAACTGCCCGCAGCGCCCTCGTCCCGCAAACGCATGATCTCCGATACCATGGCGTCCACCCGCTGCAGACTGGTGGCGATACCCCGGTTTTGCTGCTCCAGTTGCTCGCGGCGATCAGCCAGTGGCGCCCAGGCCAGCATGTACAGCAGGTACAGCCCAAGCGCCACTCCCAGCACCAGCACACTGAGCTGCTCCCGTTGATTGAGCCCGGCGAACCAGTCCCTCACGATTCCTCCCCCACCCGCAGCCGCGCCCGCACCCGGTCACCCCGGGCACTGCTGTTTTCCATGATTGCCTGCAAACCGGACTTGTTAATGGTTGCGCGCACCCGCTCCACGGCGTCGAAATCCGCCGCCTCGATATTCATGCGCATCTCGCCCCCCCGGTCGCTGAAATTGTAATTCAGGGTCGCTATGGACGTGCCGGGGTTGGCAGCAACCGCTGCGCCCACCTGTTCGACCAGGTGGACAAAGCCACTGCTCTGGCCCGAGCCACGCATTGCGGCCAGCTGGCGCTGCAGTTGGGTTTCCGCATCCACCACCGCTCCGCGCGGGTAGGCCTCGCGATAACTGCTCTCGACCGCCGCCCGCAAAGCCAGATTCTCGCGCTCCAGCTTGAGGTAGTCCAGCAGACCCGCTACCAGCTGCAGGCCAAATGCCAGGGCAAACACCGCCGCCACCGTGCGCCACTCGCGCCACCAGCGCAGTATCGGCAACCGCGCGGTGAACTCGCCCTGCAACAGATTGATTGCCGGCGGCGACTCGCTCAGGAGCATGGCCGAGCGAAGACTGCCCCGACGCCATTGGATCCTGTCCCGCAATGCCTCGGGCAACAGCGCCGTATCCGTCGCCTGGTCGCGCCCGTAGAATACGATCGCCTCGGGCTCGCCCTGCTCGGTGGCCAGACCGGCGAGCATTACCGGCAGCAGTTCCCGCTCCACACTGAAGCCGCCGAACTGGTCGAAGCGCACAATGGCATCCCCGCCCTCCAGCACCACGCACCACTCCGCCTCGCGCCAGGGCAACAGCAGGGGCTCCGGTAGCCACTGGCGAATGCCCGGAAAATCCTCCAGCAGGGCCTGCCAGGCGAGCATCTTGTCCCGGGCGCACACCGCGACGCCCAGCTCCAGCTTGTCCAGCTGCACGCTGGCAAAGTGCAGTTGCTCGATATCCTCGACCACCTGTTCCTCGAGCATGAAGGGTAGCGACTTGCCGATGTGTTTCTTCTCCGCCGCGCTCACCGGTACCCGCAACAGGCGCACATCGGCGCCCGGGGCGGCAAAACAGGGGCGGAAGCGCTGCAGTGCGAGGGCTGCGCGCAGCTTCTCCCTGGCGTCCTCGTCGTCCAGCCACAGCGGGGCATCGCCGTCCAGGATTGCATCGCCACTGGATAGTGCGCCGCCCGACGGAGCGCCGCCCGACGGAGCGCCGCCCGGGGCGTACCAGGCCAAACGACCCTGGACCAGCCTGATCACGCTATTGCTTTGCAAATGCCACTCTCTCCCGTTGACCCAGGCGCGCTGCTAGAGACTGCCCGCAGCCCGCGCCAGGGCACTGACCTGCCGCCCTTCGCGCTGCAACACACTGTACAAGCGCATCTCCCTGTCGGCAACTTTCACCTGCGCGCTCAGCAGGAAGTAGCCGGTGTTCTCCCCAAGCAGTGTTCTGACCTGTTCCATCTGTTCCTCCTTGCCGGCAAATTCCGGGCTCTGCAGGAACTCATCGATATCGGCAAAGCCGTTGTCCTTGCGCCGTGCCACCAGCGCCTCGCCCTCCGCCTCGGTAAGCGGCTGCAGTTCATCATCGGCATTGATGGAGCGCAATACCGCGGCCGGTGCCGTGTGAATGTTCAGCGGCGCGGGATCCTGGGGCCAGACGGTCACCAGGGGCGCCAGGGCGCGGTACACCTCCGGCGCGACATTGGCCACCGCCAGCAGCTCACTGCTGCTGGCCATGGGGCGGTTGGCACTGCGGTAGGCCGGATCCTGCACGAAGTAGTAATCGTCCTCGGCGCCCAGCGGCGAGGGCTCGAGATCACTGTCCATCCAGTCACTGACCGACTCGGTGATGGCGATGGCCTGCTGTTCGCTCAACTGCGGCTCGCCCAGCACCTGCAGCAGGCGAATAAACTGGGCCTGGGCGGAGGTAAATTGCGGGGCGCCGTCCTCCTCGTCCCGCGCCACGCGCTCGGCGAGGCGATTGAGATTGAACCGGCCCTGCAAATCCTGCAGGCCGCCCTGCAGCATCACTCCCTCTTCCAGGGGATAGGGCTGGGTTTCCTGGGCCCAGATTTCGGTCAGGTCGTCGCGGGGCTGCTCGCGCTTGCTGTCCTGGTCATAATCCGCCAGCAGTGCCAGCGTGGCGAGCTCCTCCGCGCCGCGCAGGTAGACGTTGGCCTGCTCCATCAACAGCAGGTTACCGGCGCGCTGGTAGAAACGATTGAATTCCACTTCCAGGGCGACTATCAACGCCGTGGCCAGGGCGAAGACCAGCAGCGCGACGATCAGCGCGGCGCCCCCCTGACGCTGTCTCCTAAAGCGGCGGCAGTGCATACAGGCGCCTCATTTCGCCCCAATCCTCCAGCTGCAGGGTGAGCTGCAAGGCCGCCGGAGGCGCCATTTCGCCGCCGGGCCGGCCGGGCTCGACTACCCAGCTGTCGCGCCAGTTGCGGGTCTCCAGTTCCAGGCTGTCGCCGGCCGCCTGGGCCTCCTCGATGGTGGCCAGAAACAGCAATTCGATGTATTCCACCCCCTCCAGCAACTTCACTTCCTGGGGCTGGCTGTCCGGCGCGCGGTCCAGCACCGACCAGGTATCGCGCCACAAAGCGCCGTCCTCCAGCCGGTAGGAGACTCGCTGCAGGTGGCTGCGCGGCCGGTTATTGGGGTTGTGCCAGCCGCTGCGGGTAAAGCTCAGGGCACGGTTCGCCAGGATTCCGCCCGTCAGGGCGGGCTCTTCCTGGCCGAACTCATCGCGAATGGGACGGGCGACAAACTGGTTCAGGTCGCGGGAAATGATCATCCACGCACGGTTTATTTCGTAGCTGCGATCCGCGGTTTCCCGGGTGCGCTCCACACCCAGCATCGCCGCCGACAGACTGCGGTAGGCTATGGCGGATACGAAGGCGGTAATGGCCAGCGCGATCAGTACTTCTATCAGGGTGAAACCGCGGCTAGGGGCTTTCATTTACAACTCCGGACTCACCCCTGAAATCGGAAGACAGGTAAGCGACCAGCGTGAACAGCGGCTGCTCTTCCGGCCTCTCGGTGGCGGCCACATCGATTTCGAACTGCAGCAGGTTGTCCGATACGGTGGGCGTGCTGTTCAGCCACCAGTACCAATCCCGGCCCGCCATGGTGCTTACCCCGCTGCGCTCGCCACTGGGCAGGTCCTGCCTGGCCCGGGAGAGAATACGCAGTTCCACCAGCTTGTTGGCAGCTACCATGCGCGCCAGCGATTTATCTCTCAGGTAGGCGGTGGCGTCCACCTGCTGCGACAGGGCCAGCAGCAGCGCCGGCAGGGCGATGGCCACCACGGCCAGGGCGACCATCACTTCCACCAGGGTAAAGCCGCGCACCCTCTTCAAATTGGCTCCCCGGGCGCCTCGCCGTCCCGCAACACCTCGAAGCGTCCCAACAGATCCCACTCCAGGCGCCACAGCAACTCGCCGCTGTCCTCATCCCGCAGTTCCATGGAACCCGCAGTGGTTTCCCCGCTGGCATAAAACACCACCTGGGGTTCCGGCTCCTGGTCCTCTACCGCCAGCGGAATATCCGCGATGGCCGCTTCCTCCAGTTCCATAAAAAGCTCCACCCCCTCCGGCAGGCTCTGGTGGGCGAAGATCTCCTTGCCACTGAGAGGCGCCTGCCAGCCATCCACCAGCCGCTCACGCCAGGAATAACGGTACCTGAGCTCACCGTCCTCGCTGACCCGCTGCAGCAACAGGCCGTAGTCATGCCCCTGCAACTGGGCCTCGTCCAGGGCATAGGCCGCGACCTCGGCAATATTGCGCGCCTGGGCCTCGAGTTCTATATCCCGCCCACCGGAGCTGAGGGTCAGGCTGACCAGCGAGGTGACCAGCACCACCACGATCAGCGTTACCAGCAGTTCCAGCAGGCTGAAACCGCCCTGCCGCGGCCCGACCGAGCGCGGCCCGACCGAACGCGGCCCGACCGAACGCGGCCCGACCGAACGCGGCCCGACCGCCACAGGCTACTCCTCTTCGCGCCAGTTACCGATATCCGCGTTCTGGTCCTCGCCGCCCGACAGGCCGTCAGCCCCCAGGGAATAGATATCCACCTCGCCGTGCTCGCCGGGGCTCAGGTACAGGTAGGGCCGACCCCAGGGGTCCATGGGCACTTCCTGCAGGTAACCGCCGGCCTTGAAGTTGCGCGGTTCGGGATCGAGGCTACTGGCTTCCACCAGCGCCTCCAGGCCCTGCTCAGTGGTGGGGTAGACATAGTTGTCGAGGCGATAGATCTTGAGCGCGGTTTCGATGGACTTGAAATCCGCCTGCACTTTCTGCACCCGGGCCTCATCGGCGCGGTTGAGTACCGTGGGGGCCACCACGGAAATCAACAACCCCATGATCACCAGCACCACCAGAATTTCCACCAGGGAAAACCCGCCCTGGCCGGTCTTGAGTTTGACTGAGTTCTTCATACGTTTTACTTCACCATTGTATTGAGATCGAAAATCGGCAGCAGGATGGCGAGGACAATGGTCAGCACCATGCCGCCCATGAACACTACCATCAGGGGCTCGAACAGGCTCATCATGGTGCCAAGGGTCATCTCCAGTTCCCGCTCCTGGTTACTGGCGGACCGGGACAACATAGTCTCCAGCTCGCCGCTGACTTCGCCACTGGCCACCATGTGTACCATCATCGGCGGGAAATGACCGCTTTGTTGCAGCGCGCGGTTGAGGCTGCTGCCCTCCTGCACCCGTTCCGCCACCTGGCGGGTATCTTCGCGCAGCACGAGGTTGGTCAGCACCTGGCCGGCTATACGCAGCGACTCCAGCAGGGGTACGCCGCTGGCCATGAGAATACTGAGGGTGGAAGCGAAGCGCGCCGTATCCAGGGCAATCACCAGCCGCGACACCCCCGGCATCCGCAGCAGCATGGCATGCCAGCGGCGCCGCCGTTTCGGGTTGCGCAACAGGCGCCGCACAATCAGCACAGCCGCTGCCAGGCCCACCAGCAGCCAGACACCGTAATCCCGGAAGAAATCACTTGAGGCAATCAGACCGCGGGTGAGCAGGGGTAGTTCCCGCCGGCTGTGGGCGAAGATACCCACCAGTTCGGGCACCACGAACACCATCAGGGCCACCACCACGGCGATCGCCACACCCACCAGGATAAACGGGTAGATCATGGCCATTTTCAGCTTCTGGCCCGTGTACTGGCGCTGCTCGGTGTAGTCCGCCAGTTGCTGCAATACCGGCCCCAGGAAGCCCGCGTGCTCCCCGGCTTTCACCATGGCGCGGTACATCTCGCTGAACACCTGCGGGAATTCGCCCATGGCATAGGCCAGGGTATGGCCCTCGGCCACCCGCGAGCGCACCTGCAGCAAGGTGCCCTTGATACGGGCGCTGCGGTTTTGCTGTGCCGCGGCCTGCAGTGCCTCGTCCAGCGGCAGGTTGGACTCCACCAGGGTGGCCAGCTGGCGGGTCAGCAGGGCGAGCTCGCCGGCGCTGATACCGCGCCGCAGCAGCGGTATGCGCCAGCTGCCGGAAGCGGGTTCCGGCCGGTTGGCGACGGCCACCTCCACCGGGCGCAGGCTCTGGCCCCGCAGCTGGGATCGCACCTGGCGCTCGGAATCCCCCTCCAGGACACCGCGAACAAGCTTGCCCTGCGGGTTGAGTGCACGATATCGGTAGGCAGTCATGGCTTATCCGGCGCAATCAGGCGACCGCAGTCACCCTCAGCACTTCCTCGAGACTGGTTTCGCCCGCCAGCACCCGGCGGCGTCCGTCGGCCTCAATACCGGGGTAGCGCTTGCGGGCCTGCTGCAGGACCGCCTGTTCGCTTTTGCCTTCGTAGATGAGTTCGCGCATGGCATCGTCGATTTCTATCAGTTCGTAGATGCCGGTACGGCCGCGGTAGCCAGTGTAATTGCAGCTTTCACAGCCGCTGGGCCGGTACAGGGTGACATCGCTGTCGGCCGCTGCCAGGCCCAGCTGGTCGCGCTCCGCAGGGGTGGCAATCGCCTCCTGCCGGCAGTCCCGGCACAGCAGCCGCACCAGCCGCTGGGCCATTACCGCGAGCAGGCTGGAGGAGAGCAGGAAGGGCTCTATACCCATATCCCTGAGGCGCATCACCGCGCCCACCGCGGTATTGGTGTGCAGGGTTGACAGCACCAGGTGGCCGGTCAGGGAGGCCTGCACCGCGATCTCGGCGGTTTCCAGGTCGCGTATCTCCCCCACCATTACCACGTCGGGGTCCTGGCGCAGGATGGCGCGCAGCCCGCGGGCGAAGGTCATTTCGACCTTGGGGTTGACCTGCGTCTGTCCCACCCCGGGCAGCATGTACTCGATGGGGTCCTCGATGGTGAGAATATTGCGGGTGGATTCATTGATATGGGCCAGGCCCGCATACAGGGTGGTGGTCTTGCCCGAGCCGGTCGGGCCGGTCACGAGGATGATACCGTGGGGACTGCGCAGCAGACGGGTGTACCCTTCCAGCACCTGCTCATTCATCGCCAGGTGATGCAACTGCAGCTGCCCAGCCGCCGTATCCAGCAGGCGCAGCACCACACGCTCGCCATGGGCGGAGGGAATTGTGGACATACGTATGTCCACCGCGTGACCGGCAATCTTCACTGAAATCCGGCCGTCCTGGGGCACCCGCTTCTCGGCGATATCCAGCCTTGCCATTACCTTGAGGCGGGACACCAGCAGCGGCGCCAGCATTTTCTTGGGGGATAGCACCTCGGCGAGCACGCCATCGATGCGATAGCGCACGCTCAGCTTGTCCTCGAAGGTTTCAATGTGAATATCGGACGCGTTGTCGCGCACCGCCTGGGAGAGTATGGCGTTGATGAGCCGGATAATGGGCGCGTCGTCCTCCGCGTCCATGAGATCGCCCACCTCGGGAATCTCATCGGCTATGCGGCTGAGGTCCACATCGGCGCTGATGTCCTCGGCCATCTGCACCGCCTCGTTGTTGTCACGCTGGTAGGCCAGGCTGAGGCGCCGCTTGAAATCGACCTCGGCCACCTGCTGCAGGCGAAAAGGCCCGCCCAGGAAGCGGCGCAACTCGGTCAGCACCTGGATGCCCGGGTCTCCCTGGTGCACCACCACCGGCCCGGCGCTGTCGCTGTCTACCAACACATTGTTGAGCTTGGCGTAGGCAAAGGGCAGGTTGAGCGACTGGCCACCACCGCCCTGGATAACGTCCGGTACCGTTGCGGTTTCCACCACTACTGGCCCCCGGCACCGGGCGACTGTTGATCCGCCTTGATCACGTCGAGCTGCTTCAATTGCTCTTCCCATTCCGGCAGAACCTGTATCTGGTCCTCGTCCAGGAACATCACGCCCTGCTCCCTGCGCTTCACCTGCTGGTCGCGAATATAGCGGTATTTGTCGGCGGTGGCACCGGCCAGGGCCTCGTTGTCGCGGATAATGGTGGGACGAATAAAGATCAGCAGGTTGGTCTTTGTCACTTTGACCGCATCGGTGCGGAACAGGCGCCCCAGGAACGGTATATCCCCCAGGAAGGGCACTTTCTGGGTTCCGTCCTGTACATCGTCCTTGATCAGCCCGCCCAGCACCACGACCGTGTTGTCCTGGGCCAGCACTTTGGTCTGGATTCTCCGCTCGTTGGTGATGAGGTCGGAGGCAACCGCGGTGAGTCCGCTGAGGCTGGACACCTCCTGGGAAATATCCAGTACCACGGAGTCACCCTCGTTGACATGGGGGGTCACGGTCAGGGTGATACCGACATTCTCCCGCTCGATGGTCTGGAAGGGGTTCTGGGCGCCGTCGCCACCGGCGCCGGTGTTGGTGTATGAACCGGTGACAAAGGGCACGTTCTGGCCCACGGTGATATAGGCCTCCTGGTTATCCAGGGTCAGCAGGCTGGGCGTGGACAGGATATTGGCATTGTTCTGCTCCTCCAGCGCACTGAGGATGACCGCCATGGACAGGCTGTCACTGACCTGGCCCCAGCCCAGGGTGGTGCCGGGCGTACTGGCGAGGGCTCCCGCGAGGGTGCCGAGGTTGATATCGTTGTCGCTGCTATCGTCTGGCAACACGGCGTCGGCGATGTTGCGGGCGCGAGCGTCGGCGGCGTTGATATTACTGCCAAAGGCGCCGCTCTGGTCGGCAAACAACCACTGGATACCCAGGTCCTGGCCATCTATTACCTCCATTTCGACGATAATCGCCTCCACCAGCACCTGGGCGCGACGAATATCCAGCCGGTGAATCACGCTCTCGATGGCGGCCATTTTCTCGGCATTGGCGGTGATGATCAGGGCGTTGGTACCCTCGTCCGCTTCGATGGTGGCGGCGTTGCCCTTGGTGGCGGGCTTGCCGCCCTCACCACTGTCAAGGCCGTCGATATTCTGCATGACCCGGGTGAGCACTTCGGCGATATCCGCCGCCTGGGCGTACTCCAGGTAGATCACCTTGACATTGCCACTCTGTTGCAGGGGCGTATCCAGGTGCTGCACCAGGGTGCGAATGCGCGCCCGCTCCAGTTCGTCGCCACTGACCAGCACGCTGTTGGTGCGCGTGTCGGCCACCAGCAGCACCTCTGTCTCACCACCGCTTTGCTTGGCTTCGGACTTGGCCAGGGTGTCAAGCATGCTGACCACATCCTCGGCGACCGCGAAGCGCAGCTTGACGATATCGGTCTGCTGCATCGCCGATTTGTCCATGCGATCGATGATGCCCCGTATACGGTCGATGTTGCTGGACAGGTCGGAAATGATAATTGCGTTGCTGGGGGCGTAGGCCGCCATATGGGCCTGTTGCGGCACCAGGGGGCGCAGTACGGGAATCAGCTTGGCGGCGGAGATGTTTTCCAGGCGGATGACTTCGGTCACGTATTCGTCGGTAGTGTGTCCACTGGTATTGCCATCGCTTACCCTCACCGGGGCGGAGCGGGCATCCTTGCTCTGTATGACCCTGACCACGCCATTGGAGCTCACGGCGGTGTAGCCATGCACCTCCAGGATGGACAGGAACAACTGGTACAGCTCCTCGCGAGAGACCGGCTTGCTGGATACCACCTTGACCTTGCCTTTCACGGAGGGGTCCACCACGATGGTGGTGCCCGTGGCCTCCGCCACGAACTTGATCAGCTCCTGGATATCGGTTTCTTTCAGGTTGACGGTGAACTGCTGGGCAACGGCCTGCACCGGGCCGAGCAACAGGGCCAGCAGGACGGCCAGCGAACAGCCGCGGGCAACACGATTCAATACATTCACTTGGCAATATCCCTCTGGCGCCGGGACCCATCCCGACGCCGTGTTCGAAGCCCCATGAGACAGATGCTATGTGCCGTCACTGGACTCACCGAGGCTCACACTGACGGTCACGGGCGTGCCATCGCGCTGCAACTCAAATATCGCCTCGCTGGCAGAGCGCATCGCCTGGTACAGGCTCAAGGTGTTGGCGGGATCGTCCAGCGCTATACCGTTGACACTGGTGACCAGATCGCCAGGTCGGAACCCCAGCAGCTCAAATTGTTCCCGCTCCTTGCCGGGGGCAATGCGGTAGCCGAGCAACTGGCCGTTTTCGCGCACGGCGCTGACCGAGACCACTTCCGCCAGGGACTGGGGGTTCTCGTAGAGGCGCTCGCGGTAGCCCTGGGCGATAGCCGAGGCGCTGGTGTCACCGCTGCGGTCAATCGCGGTAGGGCTGCTTTCCTCCGGGTCGAGCGCCGGCAATGCGGCCGCCTGGGCGTTCAACTCCGAATCGTCGAAGAGTTCCAGTAATTCGTAGGTGCCGCCATTGTCCAGGACCACCCGGCCGCGCATCACCTTGGCCAGGGTTACATTGCCCTGCACGGGCAATTTGTCCTCGACCGCATAGATATCCTGTTGCGAATTCTGCTCGATAATTGCAAAACCCAGCCCCTCCTCGCTGGAGGCCACGACACCGCGCAGCTTGAGATTCAGGCGGGTTTCACGCGCCCCTTTTTCGATACCCTCCCGGACCGAGGCCCGGGCATCCTGTTCGGCTGTGGCCTGGGCAGGCGTGAGCGCCCCCGCTTCGCCGAACAAATGCCAGCCCTGGACCCGCGCCACATCCACGGCCGGCCCACCGTCAGCCGGTGCCGCCATGGTCACCGGGTTGATCACCTGGCCCGCTTCGGGCAACGGGCTGTCGCTGGCGGGCAGCAGTGCCCAGATCAGCCGCGTCAGGGCGAGTACCCCCCACAGGCAAAACAGCAGGAGCAGGCCCTGCCGCAGGCGGCGGGCGGGGGCCGGCTGGGACAGGAATTGCACACAATTCTCCACCCCGGCGGATAGACGCCGCGACATATCGCTGGAATGACCAAGCAAACTGGCCGCCATGCCCCGCTCCCTCTCATCGCCCAACAATATCAGTACCACGGGTCTCTATACGGCTTAATTATAGTGGGCGGGCAGCAAAGTTAAAACCGCGCCACCCCCATCAGGTTTCCAGGGACTGGTAGTAGTCGGACAGGATTCTTGCCACCTCCGGCCGCGAAAACTCCGGCGGCGGGGCGATACCCTTGCCCAGCATCTCACGCACGGCTGTGCCGGACAGCAACACGAAATCATCCTTGGTGTGATCCGGCACGTCGCGCATCATCACTACCTTGTTGAGTTTCTTGCTGTAGGCGGTGTGATCGGCCTTGAATATTTCCAGTTGCAGGGCGTCGGCAGGCACTTCCTCGTCAAAAATCGTCTGGGCGTCAAAGCCACCGTAGTAGTCCCCTACCCCGGCGTGGTCGCGACCGACGATAAGGTGGGTACAACCGCAGTTCTGGCGAAACACCGCGTGCAGTACCGCCTCCCGAGGGCCTGCGTACAGCATGTCGAAGCCGTACCCTGTGACCATCACCGTGTTGGGCGGGAAGTACAGTTCCACCATCTTGCGAATGGATGCATCGCGCACCTCGGCGGGAATATCGCCCGGCTTGAGCTTGCCCAGCAACATGTGGATCAGCACACCGTCGGCGTCCAGCTGCTCCATCGCCATACGGCACAGTTCTTCGTGCGCCCTGTGCATGGGGTTGCGGGTCTGGAAGGCAACTACCTTTTCCCAGCCATGCTCGGCGATCTCGTTGCGAATCTCCACGGCAGTGCGAAAAGTATCCGGAAAATCCGCTTGGAAATAAGAGAAACTGAGCACGTCAATGGGGCCGGACAGCAGGATGTTGCCGAGGCTGTTGAACGTAGCGACGCCCGGGTGCTGGGGATCGAGAGTGCGAAAAATCTTCTCTGCCATGAAGGCATTCTGCTCATCGCTGATGGTCTCGACCGCCTCCACGTCCATGATGGCCAGTACCGGGTGCCCTTCCACATTGGGGTCGCGCAGGGCGATGCGGCTGCCCGCTTCTATACCGGTTTCGCTGGTGCGATTGAGAATGGGCACCGGGAAAAACAGGCCGTCCACAGTGTGCATTTTCTCTGCCACGCTCAGGGCATCGGCCAGGTTCATATAGCCGGTGAGGGGATTGAAATAACCCCCCCCCAACATGACGGCGTTGGCGGCCGCGGCCGAATTCAGCAGCAGTGAAGGCAGGTTTTCCGCCTCCGCCAGCAGGGCATGGCGCCGCTGCGTGTTGTAGACATATAGGGGATTCAGTTCGTCGGATCCATGGGGCTTGATCATCGCTGGCTCCTGCTCAGGAATTGATTATGCCGCGCTCACGCAGCGCGCTTAGAATCTGCTCTACTTCCTCTGCCAGCGTCTGCCGGTCGGAGTGCAGGTGGATTTCAGGTTTGTCCGGCGCCTCATAGGGGTCATCGATACCGGTGAAATTCTTGATTTCGCCCGCTCTCGCCTTTTTGTACAAGCCCTTGGGGTCGCGCTCCTCGGCGGCCTCCAGCGAGCAGTCCACATAGACCTCGATGAAATCCATGCCCGCTTCCTCGTGCAGGGCCCGCACCTGGTCACGGTCCGCCTTGTAGGGGCTGATGAAACTGCTCAACGCTATGACCCCGGAATCGACAAATAGTTTGGCCACCTCACCTATGCGGCGAATATTCTCGGTGCGGTCCTCGGCGGAGAAACCCAGGTTCTTGTTGATACCCATGCGTACATTGTCGCCGTCCAGCCGATAGGCCAGCACCCCCATCTCATTGAGCATGCCCTCCAACTCCACAGCAACGGTACTCTTACCACTGCCGGACAGGCCGGTAAACCACAGGGTCGCGCCCTTGTGGCCCAGTAACCGGGCGCGATGCTCGCGGGTGATATCGCCCTCGTGCCAGTGCACGTTTGTCGCCTTCTGTTCTGCCATGTTCTGCGCTCTCTCCAGTTATCAATAATAGTGTCCCGGCGGGGCGGGATTATCGAGATCCCGCATCGCCACGCAACCGGGTGCGTGTATTCCGTTAGCCCGGACGGGGTGCCATGAAGCGCTCCCGGTAGGGGCGAAACTGCGCCTTGAGCCCCGCTTCGGTGAAGCCGTACTCCTCCAGCGTATAGGCATGGGGAGGACGCAGCTCGCGGCGATTGAACGCCTGCCAGCGGGCCATTTCCGAGCGCGCCTCCCCGGTCAGTTCCATGCCAAGGAACTCATAGACCCTGCGAATTTCGCCCAGCGGATCGCTCACCGTGTCGGCAAACCACAGATCCAGGAACCTGTCCTCACCCATCCGTTCACGCACATCCATGGTGTGCTGCATACCCCTGGCGAACTTGCGAGCCCACTGCCGGCCTACCTCATGCGGGTCGGCAGTATCGGAATAAATCGTCCACACGCCGGCGATAAGGCTGGTGAGTGACGGCAGGGTCTCGAGCGGGTCGCGGTGGGATTGTACCACTTTCGCGTCCGGAAACACCTTGAATACCAAGTCCATGAAATGCAGGTGGTGGGGCGCCTTCAGGGCCCAGCGCTGGCCCTGCTGGCCACTGCGCCTTTTCTGCCACTGCAGAAACTGTAGCAGCCGCCGGAAATACTCGTAACCCGGAGTGTGGTCCTGGGCCTCCAACCAGGCGTCATAGGACGGGATATTGGCGAAGGCCTGGGTATTGAAGCTGTAGAAGGACTGCTCCAGCAACATGATGTCCTCATCCGGCCCCATGGCATCCATGGGGTGGATCGCCAGCAGGTCGGGATTGGCTTCCAGCATGGCGGCCATCTCCGCCCTGGCCAGGGCGATGCGGGCATCCCCCGCGCAGGTGAAATCCCAGTCTGGCGCCGGGCTGGGATAGCGCACCTCGTACCACAGCGGGGCGTACATGCGGTGATCCGCCGCGATCGTGCGGTGCAGCATGGTGGTACCGGTGCGCGGCAGTCCGACTATAAACAGTGGCGCGACAATTTCCTCGTCGTGAATTTCCGGGAAGCGCTGCAGGAAATATTGCACCCGCAGGCGGGTCGCCAGAATATCCACCATGCGCTGGCGCAGCACGCTGCGCCCCACCTGGTTCAGCTGCGCTTCCTGATCCAGAGAGTGAAGCAGACGGTGAAGCGGCTCCCGGTAGCCGTCGTCGCCAAAATCATCCAGCCCATCCACACTGCGGGCATCCGCGACCACAGCATCGAGGTCAAAGAAGCGGTCAGTCACGGCGATTGCACCCTGTCAGCAAGTAAATCGGCAAGCGCCACCACCCTGGTATGCACCGGCGGGTAGCTGTCGGCGGCCACATAGCGCAGCAGCATGCCACCATTGCTGTGACCGGCCGTCTCCAGCCAATTGGGGAACCGGCCGTCCGCCGGGCCGGGTGCTGGCTGATGACTGACCACGATGCAGATACTGCCGTCCTGCCCGGGTATCGCGGCGTGGCTGTTGACGCTGATACGATGGTAGCGGTAATCAAGCGATTCCATCCAGTGGTTGGACAGCTGGAAATTCCACGCGCGGCAACGCTGCGGCGGACTAAAGCGGATCAGCAGGGCCTCCTCCGGCCCCAGCTGCCAGCGACTATTGTGGTAAAAGATTTGCGGGTCGCCGCCGGCCCGCAGGCACATCTGCTGGTCATTGGGCGGCAGCGCATTCAGGTGGCGTGCAAAGGCCGCCATCCATTGCCGAAACAGGCCGGCGGTCCCCGCGACGAAGGGTACTACCCGCCCCAGTTGGGCGCTGAATTCAGCGGGCTCCAGGCAGCTGCTGCCACGCGGATTGAGACAGGCTATGCGCAGTTCGGCGGGCCTTTCCCGGGCGCGATCCCGGAAGGTCTGGCGAACCAGGATGCTATCGGTCCCGGGCAACATGGGTAACCAGTTGCCCGCCCGCTGCCGGCCGCTGACATGCAGCTCGAAATCACCATTGGCAGCAACCTGCAGTTGATTCACCTCCACATGCCCGGTAGGGGCCATGTCCCCGGCGCCGGCGAAGGAGCCCGCCTTGGTCTCGATACTGAGATAGTCGACCGAGCCCCGATTGCCGCTGATGAGGTAGTCCAGGCTGCCGTCCACCGCGCAGTTCAGGTAGACATTGTCGGGGTTGTCATTACCTATTTTGGCGGTTTCGTGGGACAGGGAGTAAAACTGTGGGTAGTCCGGATCCCCGAACTCCAGATGCTTTTCCAGGGAGAGGCGCAACAGGCGGGTGAGGTAGCGATACCCCTCGGCCCTGGTCAGTTCATCCCCGGGAATGTCCTGGCCCAGCACCTGCGCACCGACGCTTTTCAGGTCATCACAAAAAGCTGCCCAGGCCTGACCCGACAGCAGGGCCTGGACCGATGCTTCTCTACCCGACATAGAAGTCGACCAGGGACAGAACCAGCATAAGCCCCACCAGCGGCACCAGCCAGCGCTGCAGTTGCCGCATGCGCTGGGGGCTGACCGGGCTGGCAAAGCGCTCCAGCACAGTCACCATCAGGGCCAACCCTGCAAATACCGCCAGCAATACCAGTAGCAAATCAGCCAAGTCGATACCTCATGCGGCCGCCGGGGCCAGTCGGCGGGGATACGCTCAGGGCATTACCCGGTAGACATCGGGAATTTGCTCCAGCGAGTCCACCGAACAATCCAGATCCTTGAGCATCCCGTCCTCCAGACTGTAAACCCAGCCGTGTACCGTGAGCGGCTGGCCCCGCTGCCAGGCATTCTGCACGATAGTCGTGTGGCACACATTCGCGACCTGGGTGATCACATTGAGCTCGCACAACAGGTTCAGCCGTGCCGATTCGTCCGCCAGGGCATGAATCCGGGCGCGGTGGTTCTGGAGCACATCCTTTATGTTGCGCAGCCAGTTGTCTATGAGGCCGTTGTCGGCACTCTCGTAGGCAGCGCGCACTCCCCCACAGCCATAGTGTCCCACGACGATCACGTGCTTTACCTTGAGCACATCCACCGCGTATTGCAGCACGGTCAGGCAATTGAAATCGGTATGCACCACCATATTGGCGACATTGCGGTGCACAAATATCTCCCCGGGCAGCAGATCGACGATCTGGTTGGCCGGCACCCGGCTGTCGGAACAACCTATCCACAGGTACTCGGGACTTTGCTGGGCCGCCAGCTTGGCAAAAAAATCCGGGTCACTGGTGCGTATCCGGTTAGCCCAGCGCCGGTTGTTGGCAAACAGTTCCTGCAGTTTCCTGGGGTTGTCTTCAGTTGATTTCTCGTTGCTCATACCAGCAGTGTACTCAAACGTGATATCGAAACTTTATTGCCACCCCTGGCCTGGGAGGCTGCCAGGGCCTTGTTGGCCACGCTTTCCATTTGCCGGGCCAGTTGGGGCATATCCACCGCGGGGTAGTGCTGTGTTTCCCAGCTTACCAGCCCGATGGATACGGTGACCTGCAACACCGCGCCACGACCGTCATCGATGGCAAAGTCCTCGATATCCTCGCGCATGCGCTCGGCTATCTCTTCGCCCAGCACCTCGCCGCTGGCGGGGATGAGCAGCGCGAACTTCGAGCGCGACAACCTGGCCATCAGGTCGGTGGCCCGCAGGTCCGAGGATATGCGCTCGGCCACCTTCTTGACCACGAAATGGCCCCGGCGCTCGCCATAACTCTCGTAGAGATCGTCAAATTCGTCAATTTCCATGACCAGCACCGTCAACGGCTGTTCGGCCCGCCGCGCCCGCGCAATCTCCCGGGCGATATCCTTGGCGAACCCGCGCAGGTTGCTTATCTGGGTCAGTGGATCGAGCATGGTCAGCCTGGACACTTGCTGGCGTGCGACGGCGTTCTTGAAGCACGAGGATATGATCGAGGCCAGGTGGGCGATCAACTGCTGCTCCGGTTCGTCGACTACCAGGGACTCTTCCTGCAGACCCAGGTGCAGGCTGCCTATCATGCGTCCCGCGTCTGTAAGCGGCAGCAATAAGGCGTACTCGATGCCACTCTCCGTTTTGAGCACCTCGAACATGCGCGTATCGGTAGCCGTGAGCAGTGCGATATCCGGCTCCAGCTCATACAGCTCCTGCATGCTGAAGCAGTCCTGGTGCAATTGCAGGCTGTGGCCGTAACGCTGTCCGCCGACGATCAGTTCCGCCAGCACCCCCTCCGGGTCGTACAGCCACAATTCGGCCGCGCGAAAAGAAAAGTGACGGGGCAGGCTGACCAGCAGAATCTCCAGCAGGGCCTCCAGGTCCGGCGCTTCCAGCAGCATGTGCTCCAGTTGCTGGGCCTGCAGATACAGGTAGCGGTTTACCGTGACCGTCTCGCTCTTGCGGCGCTCATGCAACTCCGTTCCGGAAACGGCTGGCGGAGCGCCCTGGATTTCCTCCTGGTCCCCGCCACTGGCCTTATCTTGCGTCATCTGCTCAGCTCACGTCGAGCCGGGCTGCCGACAAAACCGGCGCCCGATCTGTAATGTTATTGGCAAGCAAGTTTAAGCGCCCTATACTGGCGATGCAAACCTGGGGGTGGCCAGCTTGCCGCGACAACCGCGGCAGCCGGGCCTGAGATACCGCAACGGTGAACCCTTTGAACCTGATCCGGTTAATACCGGCGTAGGAAGAGGTCTCGCTATCCTGATTACCCCTCCTCGCAGTAGCAACCGGCAACGCCTGTCGTCTATCGTGAGGTCCCGCGCATGAAACACCCTCCCCCCCTGCTGGTCATCCTGCTGTGCCTGTCCGTGCCCGTGGCAGCGGAACAAGCCGGCCTGGAGGAGGTCATTGTCACCGCACAATTGCGGCCCACCCCGCTGCTGAACCAGGCCTCCAGCGTCAGCGTGATAACAGCCCAGGACATCCGCGAGCGGGAGGCCCAGCACCTCGAGGGTATCCTCAACCTGGCCCCCAACGTCAACAGCGCCGGGGGCACGTCCCGGGCCCGCTTCTACCAGATCCGCGGCGTGGGGGAGCGCAGCCAGTTCCAGGAGCCTCTCAATCCCTCCATTGGCCTGCTCATAGATGGCATCGACTTCAGCGGCCTGGGGGGCGCCGGCACCCTGTTTGATGTCGAACAGGTGGAGATCCTGCGCGGTCCCCAGGGTACCTTGCACGGCGCCAACGCGCTGGCGGGACTGATCAATATTCGCTCGGGAGTGCCTTCCGCCGAACCCGCCATGCGCATCGAGGCCAGCGGCGGTGAATACGATAGCTGGAGCGCCGGACTGATGGGCACGGGGCCGCTGGTGGCCGACCGGTTGCTGTACCGCATCGCCGTCAATCGCTACCAGAGCGACGGTTTTATCAGCAACGATTACCTCGGGCGCGACGACACCAACGGCCAGGATGAAACCACCCTGCGGGGTAAGCTGCGCTGGCTGCCCAGCGAGCGGGACAGTGTCGACCTCACCCTCATATATATCGACATAGACAATGGCTACGATGCCTTCTCTCTGGACAACACCCGCCACACCCTGTCCGACGAGCCGGGCAAGGACAAACAGAAGTCATATGCCGCGGGCCTGCAGTGGCACCGGGAACTCGACAAGCTGGCGCTGGACCTGGCGGCCACCGGGGCCAGCACCGACAGCCGCTACGCCTATGACGAGGACTGGAGCTACGTGGGCATTGCCCCGGACTGGGAATACTCGTCCTTCGATCAGTACGACCGCAACCGCGACAGTTACAGCGTCACGGCCCGCCTGTCCTCCGGCGACGGCGGCCAGCTGTTCGCCAACCGCGGCGACTGGGTAGTGGGCGTCTACTACCTGGGCGACAGGGAACACCTGCAGCGCCGCTACACCTACCTGGAAAACGACTTCACCAGCGACTATGACACCGACACCTACGCGCTGTTCGGCCAGCTGGACACCCGGCTGAGCGAGCGCGTCAAGCTCGTCACCGGGCTGCGCCTCGAGCGACGCTATACGGACTACAGCGACAACAACAAGGTCCAGAGCGACCCCGACAAGGGTTTATGGGGCGGGCGCATAGCCCTGGAGTATCACCTGGCTGACACCGGCATGGTCTACGCCTCGGTTTCCCGCGGCTACCGCGCCAACGGCGTCAACGCCGGCATCCTGGCGAGCATGGAGACCACAGACGATCCCGACATCATCGCGGACCTGGAATCCCTGCAGCAATTCGACGAAGAATACCTGATCAACTACGAAACCGGCTTCAAGGGCAAGCTGCTGGCGGGACGGCTGCAGACCCGGCTGGCGCTGTTCTACATGGATCGTAAGGACCAGCAGGTCAAGGGTTCGCTGGTGATTCCGCGCCCGGATGGCAGTACCGCCTTCCTCGATTACACCAGCAACGCCGCTCAGGGCAACAACTACGGCGCCGAGCTGGAACTGAACTGGCTGGCCACCGGACAGCTTATGCTGTTCGCGAATCTGGGCCTGCTGCAGACCGAATACGAAAATTACACCGACACCCAGGGCAACGACCTCTCCGGGCGCGACCAGGCGCAGGCGCCGCACTACCAGTATGCCGTGGGCGGACACTACGATATTGGCGCCGGGTTCTACCTGCGCATGGATATGGAGGGCAAGGACAGCTACTACTTCTCGGATCGCCACAGGGTTAAATCACCGTCCTACAACCTCCTGAACCTGCGCCTGGGTTATGTCCACGAAAACTGGTCAGTGGCCCTGTGGGGGCGCAATATTACCGATGAGAATTATTATGTGCGGGGCTTCGGCACCTTTGGCAATGACCCCCGCGATGAATACGCGGTGGAGCCCTACTACCAGTATGGCGAGCCGCGGGTGCTGGGGGTCAGCGCCAGTTACGATTTCTAGAAACGGGAGAACAGCGACATGCAACTCACAGCGGACCTCAGTCTTTATCCCCTACAGGATGAGTACATACCCGTCATTCAGGCCTTTATCGACGCCGTGAAGCGCCACGACGACCTGCGGGTAGTCTGCAACGCCATGAGCACCCAGATCGCCGGGGAACACGACCGGGTCTTCGAGGTGGTCAGTCGCGAACTGGCAGCCAGTTACGAGCAATTCGGAGCCCAGGTGCTGGTAGCCAAGTTTATCCCGGGCATTGTAGAACTGGATGACTGAATCGGGCTCCGCGACCGACCTGGCGGCAGCCCTGCAGGCCATGTCAGCATGGGAGGCCGTCGCGGTTGCACTGGGGGTCGCCTACCTGCTGCTGGCGGTGCGGGAAAGCCTGTGGTGCTGGTACGCGGCTTTCGTCAGCACCGCCATTTTCCTGGTGCTGTTCTGGGATGTCGGGCTGCTGATGGAATCGGCCCTGCAGGTTTACTACCTGGCCATGGCGGCCTACGGCTGGTGGCACTGGCAGCGCGGCAACGCCGGCCACAGAGAGCTGGCCATTTCCAGTTGGGGCAGGCGCCAACATCTGCTTGCGGTCAGCTGTGTACTGCTGGCGTCCGCAGTCAGCGGAGCATTGCTGCATCGCTACAGCGACGCCGCCCTGCCCTACCTGGATTCTTTCACCACCTGGGGGAGTATACTGACTACCTGGATGGTGGCGCGTAAAATCCTGGAGAACTGGTTGTACTGGCTGGTCATAGACGGCGTTTCCATTTTCCTTTACCTGGACAGGGCGCTATACCTGACTGCGCTGCTGTTCGCCTGCTACCTCATCATCGTCCTTTTCGGGTACCGCAAATGGCTACAGCACTACCGGGCAATATCCGGCTGAAGCTGGACCAGACCCTGGCGCAGTGGCGCCATTGGGACTGCGATCCACCCCTGACGAGTGCGCCGACTGTGCTGCGGGTGCTTGGAGAGGGGCTGAGCAACTACAACATACTGGTGCGGGCAACTGGCGACTTCGTGGTGCGCGTGGATGGCATACACAGCGCCAGCGACCAGCTCAATCGCCCTGCAGAATGGCGCAGCTTACAGTCGGCTTACCGTGCGGGCATAGCCCCCAGACCCTGTTATTTCAACCCCGAACTGGGCTGCGTGGTCTGCGAATACCTGCCACCCGACCCGGCGCAGGCGCCGTTGCTGCCCGACGTGGCCGCCCTGTTGCGGGCGGTGCACGCATTGCCCCCGCGCCACCACCGCCTGGAGCTGGAGGGCCGCATTCTCAGCTATGAAAAACGCCTGGAACATCGCCGGGAACCGGCACTGGCGCAACTGAACTCCCACGGGGAAGCCACCCGGCAATGCCTGGCTGCCGCCCAAAGCGGCACCCAGGCACTGGTGCTGTGCCACAACGACCTGTTGCGGGCCAACCGCATCGTCAGTGGCGGCAGGCTGTGGGCCATAGACTGGGAGTACTGCGCCATGGGCAGCCCGTGGTACGACCTGGCGGTGGTGACTGCGGGCGATGGACTGGACACCCACGACAGGAACTTGCTGCTGGAAAGCTACCTTGGCAGGCCCGCCACGGCGGCAGAGTATGCGCGCCTGGACCAGTACGGTTGTGTCTACCGGTATCTGGAACTGCTGTGGTACCTGGCGCGGGACCATCCCCTGCTGGACGAGGAGCAGACAGGCGCGAAACTGCAGCAGTTGGAAAACACCCTGGCGAGTACCCTCAGTCCCTGAAATTGGTGAACTGCAGGGGCAGGCCAATGTCAGCTTCGCGCAACAGCGCGATCGCCTGCTGCAGGTCATCGCGCTTCTTGCCGGTCACCCGCACCTGGTCCCCCTGGATCTGGGCCTGCACCTTCATTTTGGCCTCCTTGATGCGCTTGACGACGTCCTTGCACTGGGCGCTGTCCAGGCCGTGGCGCAACTGCACGGTTTGCTTTACCTGCTTGCCGGTCGTGGTGGGCTCAGCGACGTCCATGGCAGCCGGGTCGATGCCACACTTGATCAGCGCGCTGCGCAACATGTCTTCCATCTGCGCCAGCTGGAAGTCGGCCTCCGCGGTCAGCACCACCGTGCGCTCCTCGCGCTCAAAGGAAGCCTGTACCCCCTTGAAATCAAAGCGGTTGGCGATGACGCGTCCGGCCTGGTCCACCGCGTTGGTCAACTGGTGCAGATCAACTTCCGAAACAACATCAAATGATGGCATAGTGCGAATCCTCTGAAACCGCCCCGACAAAGGACCTACATAGTAATGCGCCGCCGCCAGTTTTCAATCCCGCGAGGCAAGCTGCCGCTGTGATCAGGCCGCATTGGCATGTTCTCGGCGCAGGCGCCATCGGCTGCCTGTTCGCCTCCACCCTGCAGCGTTCAGGCCTCCCCGTTACCCTGCTGCTGCGCGAGCGCCACGGTGAGGTGCCTGTGCAGGTGGATGATGGCGACAGGCGCGAGCCACTGTGCTTTCCGAGCTCCAGGCCGGCTGATGCAGGGCATATCGACCACCTGCTGGTCACCACCAAGGCCTATGATGTTTGCCCCGCAGTCACCTCCGTCGCGCATCGGCTGGACCAGAACAGCCAGGTCCTGCTGCTGACCAACGGGCTGGGCTATAGCGACGAATTGCGGCGCGCGCTACCGGCTATGGACTATTACCTCGGCTCCACCACCGAGGGCGCCTATCGCCTGGCGCCGTTGCATATTTACCACGCCGGCAGGGGCTATACCCGCATCGGCAAGCCGGGTTGTAGCAGTCCACCGGACTGGTTCGAGTCCTGGTCCCGGGCGGTACAGCCCGGCAGCTGGGATGCGGACATCCTGGGGACCCTGTGGCTGAAGCTGGCTATCAACTGCGCCATCAACCCCCTGACAGCCTTGCACCGCTGTCGCAACGGCGAACTCGCCAGGCCGCCGCTGGCCGCACAGGTGCTGGCCCTGTGCGCGGAGATCGCCCCTGTCTGCACCGCGGCAGGCTTCCCGATCACCTCCGCTGTCCTGCACCAACAGGTGCGCGAGGTCATCGCGGCCACGGCCGCCAATCGCTCCTCCATGCTGCAGGACGTGCTGGCCGGGCGACCAACGGAATGCAACTATATAACCGGCTACCTGCTGGCTGCAGCGCGGCAGCACGGAATCGACGCGCCACGCAATGAAGAACTGCTGACAAGGATGCGCAAACTTGAATATTGAAGCCCTGCCGGTGGCACCTGTCATCTTGTCTGCGGCCAGCGTCGGCGGCCTGGTACTGGCGGATCAGATGCAATTTCGCCCCGGGCGCTACCTGTGCAAACCGCTGGCCGCACTGGCTTTCCTGTGGCTGGCCCTGGCGCTGGGAGCAATGGATTCAAGTTATGGCAGGTGGCTGCTCGTCGGACTCCTGCTGTGCATGCTGGGTGACCTGTTGTTGATGCCGGAGGATGAACGCTGTTTTCTTGCCGGCCTGGTCGCCTTTCTTTGCGGCCATCTGCTGTACGCCGTTGCCTTCCTGCAACTCGGGGCCAGCCCGATCGGCCCGGTTGTCAGCGCCCTACCCTGTCTGCTGCTGCTGGTGCTGACCTATCGCTGGATTCTGCCGCGCGTCGATCCGCCCATGAAAGGGCCGGTGGCCTGCTATATGTGGGTCATTACCGGCATGCTGCTCTGTGCCAGCCTGACGCTAAGGCATCCGGCCTCCTTACTGATCATCGCCGGTGCCTGGGGCTTTGCCCTGTCCGACCTGGCGGTCGCCAGGCAGCAATTCATCAAGGCCAGCCCCCGCAACGGTTTGTGGGGCACTCCCCTGTATTTTTTCTCCCAGATGGTGCTGGCGGCCTCGCTTGCCATGGTCCAGCCGGGCTAGCGATACAAGCCGCCCGCGGTGGCGCGTACGATCTCGCGCCACTGGGCGGGCGACATGTCCGGGAACAACACGGCCTGGCCGTTGGTCTGCTGCTCGCCGGAAATACGGGTCATCGCGAAGACGCACAGCAGCTCCATACAGCGCAGCCCCAGTTCTACCCGCTCTACCGGTGCCGGCTGCTCCCCCCTGAAGGATTCGGAACTGATGGTGGTAACCGGGGTCGCGCCTATCGGACCGCTGACCCGCAGCGGCCCCAACTGCTCGCTTACTGCCGCGGCCACCTGCTGCACCAGCCAGCGGCTGGAAATGTCCTCGGGCAGGTCGGCTTGCGCTCCCAGGCGCAGCACGGGGGCGGCGATGTGAATCGCGGTTTCCGTGGGCGCCCTGGCGGCCATAAAGCCCGCCCCTGCCAGCACCACTGCCAGCATCAATGCGACCGCCCCACGCCACACCCGCTGCGCGCCAGACCAGCCCCCGGTGCCCCGTCTGAGGGGCAGCACGGAGCGCCCCTCCCTGGCCAGTGCAGCGGGAATCGCCGGCGGCATATCCTCCGCCGATTCCGGGCGAAAGCAGGGCCGTGCCTCTGCCAGCAGGCTGTTGCTGGCGGCCAGCGGCACGGTCCGCGATACCTGGCGCAACACCTGGCGCACGATACGGGGGTTGGACGGCCGGTCCCGGGGATTCTTCTCGAGCAGGCTATCCACCAGGTCAACCAACTCCGGCGCCAACTGCAGGTCCGGCGCCACCCTGACGCGCAAGGCGGGCGCCGGTTTTTCCAGCAGCATCTGCAGGTCCAGCTGCCCGTCGCGGAAAAAGGGATGGACGCCGGTCAACATCCGATACAGCAGGCACCCCAGGGCGAACAGGTCCGCACGCTCATCCAGGGCGTGGCCCCGGCAATGCTCCGGTGACAGCGCCGAGGCACTGCCCGCTGCCGCCGCGGCAGATCGCCGGGCTATGCCGAAGTCCGTGAGTTTTACCCTGCCGTCGGCGGCAATCAGTACATTGCCCGCCTTGAGATCACCATGCACGATCTGTTGCTGTCGCGCCACCGAGAGCGCGGCGGCCAGGTCGCCGGCGATGACCAGGATGCTGGCCAGGGAGGGACGCACTGCGGTGAGGAACTCTTCCAGATCGCAGCCCGGGACATACTCCATGACCATGGCGATGTGTTCCTGGGACTCGATGACGTCATAAATCTGTACGATCCTCGGACTGTCCAGACTGGCGACAACCCGGGCTTCCTTCAGCAACTGCCTGCGGGAGTTGCGCTGTACCGGCAGGGGATAGACCTTGATCGCCACCCGCCGTTGCAGACGTTTGTCGTAACCCAGGTAAACACTGCCCTGGCCGCCGCGATTGACCAGCCGGATGATTCGATAGGGGCCGACGCGGGCATCCCCCACCATTCAGGCGCAGCCCCGCATGGAACGGGCGCTAACCCTGGATTACCGAGGTCGCAGCGCGCAGGCGCGCTCGCAGCCCACTGACGGAAACACGCAGGTCCCGGGCAGTGGCGACGACATCGCCCCGCCTGGCGGCCATGGTCCGCTGCAGTTCGGCCAAAGGCACCTGCTCGGCAAGCCGGTGGCGCGGCGATGCCTCGATTCGCCGGTACACGGCCTGTCGCGACACACCCAGCCGCCGCGCGGTCCGCGCCACCTCGAAAGCACTGGCCTCCAGGACCCTGTCCAACTCTTCATCATCTATCTGGTGGATGCGCCTGCGCTCACCAATACCCTGCAGGTCGGCCGCCGGCCTGTGCCCATAGGCGGCGGTTTTTCGCAGGGCGCTGTCCACACTGTCAGGCACCGCCAGGCCGCGGGTACTGGCCACCACCACCTGCCCGACGAAGTTACCGAGCTGGCGCACATTCCCGGGCCACCGGTAGCAAAGGAAGCGGTAGAACAAATCGCCCCAGGCCGCCAGTTCGCGACCGCCGGATCGCTGTGTGGGCAACTCCAGCCCTGCCCCGGTCTCTTCCCGGTAGCGGCGGAGAAAATGCAAAGTCAGTTCACCTATGTCCTCGGGATGGTCTCGCAGCGGGGCCAGACATATTTCGCAGCCCCCGAGCCTGTGCTTCAGAGCCGCCCTGAAGCCACAGCCCTCTGCTTCTATATCCGCATCGGTGGCCGATATGATACGCACATCGGCCCGGCGCACAGGCCCACCAACCAGCTGGATTTCACGCTGCTGCAGAGCCCGCAGCAATTGCGGCTGCAGCTCCGGCGGCGTGTCGCCTATCTCGTCCAGGAAGAGGCTGCCGCCCTCGGCCTGGGTAAAATATCCCTCGCTGGCTTTGTGGGCACCGGTAAACGCCCCGCGGGCACTGCCAAACAGGCTGGCGGCGGCCAGGCCCTGGGGAATGGCCGTCATATTGACGCTGACCATGGGACCGCTGGCGCGGGCGCTCGCCCGGTGGATCGCCGCGGCCACCAGTTCCTTGCCGGTACCGGTCTCTCCGCGAATCAGCACATCCAGGTCACTGGCCGCCACCTGCTCGATGTGCTCCCGCAGATGCGCCATGTAGCGACTACTCCCGCACATCCCGTGATCACGGACCGGTGGCGCCGTGTCAGGCCTGCCCTGCTGCGTGAATCGCAACAACAGCACCACCGCATGCCCCAGCAGCAGGGGAACACCCTGGTGCAGTTGGGCCTCGGTCAGTGCTATTTCACCCTCCAGCTCGCGCCCGGCTACCCGGCAGCGGCTGGAGGCGGGCAGACGGCGCAGCAGCACGCCCTCACCATCGGTCGCCAGGGCGAGCGCCTGTCGACTCACGTGGGGCTCATCCAGGGAACCTGTCACCAGTTCCCCGCCACGCTGAAAGGCGGGGCTGCGCCGCCCGAGTATCCAGGGAGCCTCGCCCGCGGACAGGGAGGGCAGAACAGCGGTCTCGCCAATACGCGACGTGTAGGGGTGAAATATGATAGTGAGTCCGAGCCTGCGCTGGAAGCGTTGGCCGGTTGCGGTCGCCAGGACCGATGGCAGGGTCAGGTCGGTATCATCACTAGCGGGCATGAAAACCTCCGATTACGGGCCCTGTTATTCGGTATTTTTTCGGGGCCGCCCAAAAATATTAGCAGCTACCGGAAAATTTGCAGCCCGGCGGCACTCAGGTCAGCAGGACCAACAGGGACAGCACCACCACCCAGCAGGCCGCGCTGCGCGACAACAGGCCGCCCAATTCCCTGTTCTGGCTAACCGCCAGGGCATCAAAATCTGTCTGGTCGGCCCGCGGGGTCGAGGCATCGAAGTGCAGGGCCGCACTGGCGACGGCGTACAGCAGCTCCGGGGCTGCTTGCGACGTATCCTTCATACCGTTGAGCAGGGCCGACCGGCTGCCCAGAAAATCGCCAGTGAGACTGAAGGCCGCCGCCAGCAGCCGCGCCGGCACCCAGTCCGCGTAAAACAGCCAGCGTTGCCGCTGCTGCCCCCCGAACTCATCGCCGGCCAGTTGTAGCAGCCGATACGCCACCGCACCGGCGGGACCCAGCACCACAAAATAGAACAGTACCGCGAACCAGCGCTGGAAGCCCTCGTAGAGCAGCGCACGCTGGACCATGACGTGCACCTCGGCGGCCGACCCCGGGCTTTCGCCTTGCTCATCCAAAGCAAAAACCTGGCTTGCTTCCAGATAGGCGGCCTCAAAGTCGCCGCTGAAGGCGTGGCCGCGATAGCGCCCCATGATGGCCTGGAAATCTCCCCGGCCAAAGGCGTACAGCAGCAGCAAGGCCGCCAAACCTATCCACAGCAGGCCAAACAGGATCGGCGCAATCAACCCGAGCACAACAGCCGCCAACAGCGCGGGCAGCGCCACCGCCACCAGCAGGGCGCCCCCGCCCGACAAGCCGGCGCGCTGCAGCCGCTCCCTCCAACTGTCGAACCAGCCATCGCGATGTACCCGCTCCGCGGTACCCCAGAGCTGCAACAGGACAATGGCAATAACGCCCGCTAGAAACAACATCAATTCACTCCATTTTCAGCCATCAGCCGGCGATATCGTGGCCAATCGAAACAGGGACCCGGATCGGTCTTGCGCCCCGGCGCAATGTCGCTATGACCCACGATGCGATCACCGGTAATACCAGGATAGGTTCGCTGCAGTACCGCCGTGACAGCGGCCAGCGCAGTGTATTGCTCATCACTGAAAGGCGTATCGTCGGTGCCCTCCAGTTCGACTCCAATGCTGAAATCATTGCAGTTGTCGCGCCCCGCAAAGCAGGATTGTCCCGCATGCCAGGCGCGCTGCCCGAAATCGACAAACTGGACCAGTTGCCCGCCGCGCTCGATCAGCAAATGCGCCGAGACTTCCGCGCCGCGTATCTCCGTGAAAAACGGGTGCTCGTCCCAATCCAGGCAATTGGTGAACAGGCGCTCAATGCAGTTGCCGCCAAACTGACCCGGTGGCAGGGAGATATTGTGGATGACCAGCAGGTCGGGGACGCAGGCCGGTGGCCGGGGACCGAAGTTGGGGGACCGCACCCGCCGGGCCTGCTTCAGCCAGCCTTCTTCGAGCGTGTAACAATTGTCGGTCTGTGTTATTGCCATGCCCCATCATAGTCGACAGTTGACGGCCGGCTCAATCGGCGCGGCGCTGGCATTAACAGGGGACCGGGGTAGCTGCTACAATCGGCGCCCCATCAATACGCGCGCCCAGCCCATGAACCACAGTCTTGCTCACCGCCACGAACCCGATGCCGGGGTCATACTCGACAATGTGCGCGCCGCGCTGGCCGAGGATGTGGGCAGTGGCGATATCACCGCCGCCCTCATTCCCGCGGATGCCGTTGCCAACGCCAGGATCATCACCCGGGAGGATGGCGTACTCTGCGGTCGCGCCTGGGTGGAACGCGTGTTCCTGGAAATTGATCCCGCTATCACCCTGGCCTGGGAGGCTGACGATGGCAGCGCCATCGGGGCGGGTGACACCCTGTTCAGCGCCAGCGGCCCCGCCCGGGGATTGCTGACGGCCGAGCGCAGCGCCCTGAATTTCCTGCAATTGCTGTCGGGTACCGCCACGACCTGCAGCCGCTACGCGGCTCTGGTGGCGGGCACCAGCGTGAAGCTGCTGGATACCCGCAAGACCATACCCGGCCTGCGCGTCGCCCAGAAGTATGCAGTGAGCTGCGGGGGCTGCTTTAACCACCGCATGGGGCTGTTTGACGCCTTCCTGATCAAGGAAAACCACATCAACGCCTGCGGGGGTATCGCCGCGGCAGTCGAGATGGCGCACAGGACAGCCCCCGGCAAGCCGGTGGAAGTGGAAGTGGAGACCCCGGAGGAACTGGAACAGGCCCTCGCGGCGGGCTGCGACCGGGTCATGCTGGATAATTTCTCGCTGGCGGAGATGGCCAGCGCAGTTGCGTACACCGGCGGTCGCGCGGAACTCGAAGCCTCCGGCAATGTGACCGAACGGACCCTGCGCGCCATTGCCGAGACCGGCGTGGACTACATCTCGATCGGTGCTCTCACCAAGGACTGCAAGGCCCTGGACCTCTCCATGCGGTTGTTATAACAGGGCCTGTTTGCTGACGATAACGCCATTGTTGTCGGCGTATACGTAATCGCCCGGCTGTATCTCGACACCGCCGAACGCTATGGGAACATCCCGCTGCCCCGCCCCCAGCTTCTCGGTTTTCAGCGGACAGTGACCCAGCGCCTGCACCCCTATGGCCGTGGCGGCGATCTGGTCAACGTCTCTCACCGCGCCATTTATGACCAGGCCCGCCCAGCCGTTGGCTGCTGCCTGCTCAGCGAGCATGTCACCCAGCAGGGCACGCCGCAGGGAGCCCCCGCCATCCACCACAATCACACGCCCGGCTCCGGGCTCGCCCACGCAGGCCTTCACCAGGGAGTTGTCCTCGTGACACTTGATGGTCACCGCGGGGCCGCCGAATACCCGGTTGGCGCCGTAACTTGTGAATTGCAGCTCCACCGCCCTGGCGGCAGGGTGGGCATCAGTGAGATCGGGGGTTGAGAAGGTATTCATGTCAGGCTATCCAGGGGGTGGGTGAAGAATCAAACACATTGGCAATTGTAGAGACCGGGGTATAATTCCCCCAATCAATACACGGTATTCTCATCATTCCTTGAGTGAATAGGGGGCCAGCCCTGAACATCAACCGTATAGACCTGAACCTGCTGGTGTACCTGGACGCCCTGCTGCGAGAGCGCAACGTCACCCAGGCCGCCAACCAGCTCAACCTGTCCCAACCCGCCATGAGTAACGGCCTGCGACGCCTGCGGGACCTGTTCGATGATCCCCTGCTGGTGCGCACCAGCGAGGGCATGACCCCCACGGAACGGGCGCTGGAACTGGAACCCGTGGTGCGCGAAGTCCTCACAACGATTGACCGGGCCGTGCAACCGCGTTCGGAGTTTGACGCCCAGCACGCCCAGCGGGTATTTCGCATCATGGCCAGTGATTATGCGGAATCCACGCTGCTGCCCAGCGTGCTGGGGAAACTGCGCAACCTGGCGCCCGGACTGACGCTGGACATCATGACTCCCAGCGATGTCAGCTTCCTGGATGTGGAGCGCGGCAAGGTGGACATGGTGATCAACCGCTTCGACTCCATGCCCCAGTCATTTCACCAGATTCACCTCTGGGATGACAGCTTCACCTGCGTGCTCAGCCCAGAGAATCCGGTGCTCGATGACTTCACCCTGGACAACTACCTGCAGGCCAACCACGTCTGGGTGAGCAAGACCGGCATGGGCGTCGGCGTCGGTGTAAACCCCGACGATGTACAGCGCCTGGGATGGGTAGACGTGGCCCTGAACAAGCTCGGCAAGAAACGCCAGATCAGGGTATTTACCCGCCATTACCAGGCCGCAATGACCCTTGCGGAGCAAAACGACCTGATCGTCACCCTGCCCACCCGGGCCGCCCTGCTCAAGCGCAACAATCCGCGGGTGGTGCTGCGGGAACCGCCGCTGGAGATTCCGCCGCTGGAACTGAAAATGGCCTGGAGCCCGCTGCTGCAACACAACCCGGCCAATAAATGGCTGCGCAAACTGATCGTCGATACCGCCAGGGAACTGGATGGCCAGGATCCCACCCTGTAGCTTTCGACCGGCAATTGCATTCACAGGTAAAATGATCGCGATAAAAACGATAAATTAGCTAAATTAAGGGTCCCGCTCTAGACTCTTCATCCGGCATAGTATTGCCCGATATTGCGCTCTCGAAGCCGCACAACACATTACGAGGATCCTCACCATGACTGATCGAATCCAGCGCGGCGGCCTGCAGATCGCCCCGGGCCTCTGCGAACTTCTCGAGCACGAGATCGCCCCGGGTACCGGCATTGCGCCAGAGCATTTCTGGCAGGCACTGGAAGCTATCGTCGAGGAACTGGGGCCGCGCAATCGCGAGTTGCTGCAGATCCGCGAGGAACTGCAGGGCAAGATCGACGCCTGGCACCGCGCCCATCCCGGGGCGGGTTATGACCGCGAGGCTTACAAGGCATTCCTGGTGGAGATCGGCTACCTGTTGCCGGAGGGTGAGGATTTCTCCATCGCCACCGAAAACGTGGATGATGAAGTCGCCACGCTCGCCGGCCCCCAGCTGGTAGTACCCGTCATGAATGCCCGTTACGCGCTGAACGCGGCCAATGCGCGCTGGGGCAGCCTGTACGACGCACTGTATGGCACCGATGTGATCTCCGAGGAGGGCGGGGCCCAGCGCAGCGGACCCTATAACCCGGTGCGGGGAGCCAAAGTCATCGCCTTCGCCCGGGACTTCCTGAATCGCCATTGCCCCCTCACCACAGGAGACCACAGCGCCGCGACGGCTTACCGGGTAGTGGATGGACAGTTGCAGGTGACCCTGTCGGGTGGTGGCACCGGCTCGCTGGCGGCGCCGCAACAGTTTCGCGGTTATGCCGGGGATGCGGCCGCGCCGACCAGTATCCTGTTGCGCCACAACGGCCTGCATATCGAGATCCAGATCGATCCCTCCAGCCCCATCGGCGCCAGCGACCCCGCCGGCGTCAAGGACCTGGTACTGGAAGCGGCGCTGACCACCATCCAGGATTGCGAGGACTCGGTGGCCGCGGTAGATGCCGAGGACAAGGCCCTGGTGTACCGCAACTGGCTGGGCCTGATGCGCGGCGACCTGACGGATACCTTCGACAAGGGCGGAAAGACCGTGAGTCGGACCCTGAATCCCGACCGCGTCTTCACCGCGGCAGACGGCGGCGAACTGGTACTGCCGGGCCGCAGCCTGATGTTCGTGCGCAACGTGGGTCACCTGATGACCAATGACGCGGTGCTGGACAAATCCGGCCGGGAAATTCCCGAGGGCATTATGGATGGCCTGTTCACCGCCCTGATCGCCCTGCACGACCTGCGCAAAAGTGATGACGCCGCGCGCAACTCCCGCCGCGGCAGTGTCTATATCGTCAAGCCCAAGATGCATGGCCCGGAGGAAGTCGCTTTCACCTGCGCCCTGTTCGATCGTATCGAAGACGCCCTGGGCATGAGCCGCAACACCCTGAAAGTTGGCATCATGGACGAGGAGCGACGCACCACCGTCAACCTCAAGGAGTGTATCCGGGTCGCCCGCGAGCGCCTGGTATTCATCAACACCGGCTTCCTGGACCGCACCGGCGACGAGATACACACCAGCATGGAAGCGGGCGCGATTACCCCCAAGGGTGCCATGAAACAGGAGCCCTGGATAAACGCCTACGAGGACTGGAATGTGGACATCGGCCTGCAGTGCGGCCTGTTGGGACGAGCCCAGATCGGCAAGGGAATGTGGGCCATGCCCGACCTCATGGCGGATATGCTCAAGAACAAGATAGGCCATCCCCAGGCTGGCGCCAGCACCGCCTGGGTGCCCTCTCCCACGGCCGCCACACTGCACGCCATTCACTACCACCAGGTCGACGTGGCGGCGCGCCAGCAGGAAATCATGCAGCGCGCACGCGCCTCCCTGGATGACATCCTGCTGATTCCCCTGAAAGGGGCCACCGGGCTCAGCGAAGCGGATATCCAGCGAGAACTCGACAACAACGCCCAGGGCATTCTGGGCTATGTAGTGCGCTGGGTAGACCAGGGAGTGGGCTGCTCCAAGGTGCCGGATATCAACCACGTGGGCCTGATGGAGGACCGCGCCACCCTGCGCATCTCCAGCCAGCACATCGCCAACTGGCTGCGGCACGGCGTGTGCACCGAATCACAGGTACGGGCTACCCTGGAGCGGATGGCCGAAGTGGTGGACCAGCAAAACGCCGGCGACCCCCAGTACCGCAACATGGCCCCGGACTTCGATGCCAGCATCGCCTTCCAGGCAGCCTGCGACCTGGTCTTTCTCGGGCGGGAGCAGCCCAGCGGGTATACCGAGCCCGTGCTGCATGCACGCCGCAGGCAACTGAAGGCAGCCAGCGGTTCCTGAGCTTGCAGTTGCCCCGGGCGCGACTCAATCGTGCCCGGGATCGGACTCCTTGTACTGCAGGTTGGTCAGTTGCTCTGCCAGCAAGCCCATCAGGAACACGATAGTGCCGGCCAGGATCAACAGGGTGGACATATTGGAAAAACGCCAGGTGCCGGTCGTGAAGGTGGAGATCAGGTAATTGAAAAAACCCAGCCCGGAAATGAGTATCGCCATCGGGAAATAGACCTTCAGCGGTGAGTACAGCGTGCCGATCTTGAAAATGATAAGGAAAAAGCGCACCCCGTCCCGCACGATATTGATATGACTGCTACCTACCCGGGGAGCCACGGTAATAGGGACAAAGCCCACGGAATAACCGGCGCGAAAAAAAGCCATGGTCGAGGTGGTGGGGTAGCTGAAACCATTGGGCAGCAGGTAGAGGAAGTCCAGAAACTTGCTGCGCTTCACGCAGCGAAAACCGGATGTGAGATCCGGGATCTCACGGTTTACCATCCAGCCCGCGAGCCTGTTGTAGAGGTTGTTTGCGCTCCAGCGGGCTATATTGGCTTGCGAAGAGAGGCCGCTGCGGGCGCCCACGACCAGGTCATAGCCCTCTTCCATACGGTACAACAGGCGCTCGATATCAGCCGGGTCGTGCTGCCCGTCACCGTCCATGAAGACAATATATTCGCCTCTGGCCGCCCGGGCGCCGGTTTTGATGGCAGCCCCGTTACCCTTGGAATAGGGGTGGGAGATCACCCGCACCCCGGCACCCTTACACACTTCCACAGTCCTGTCAGTGGAGCCATCGTCGACCACGATAACATCGGCTTCCGGGTAGAGCTGACGCAGGGTTGGCAGGAATGTCGCGAGCCCCTCTTGTTCATTCTTGGCCGGGATGACAATGGAAAGCTTCAATGGCTGTTACTCCAGATATAGCGACAGGGTCTGTTGCTGGCCTGTGGTCAATTGTCCCTGCTCCTGCAATTCCAGCAACCTGGACCTTACGGTATTTATGTCCTCCACTTTACCCAAAGCACTGACAAAATGCAGCTTCATCAGCAGGCCCTGGGGATTATCCGGCGACATCCGCAAAAACTGATCGATATAGGCCGTCGCCAGCTGCCACCGCTGCAGAGTGTTTTCCAGCAGGGCAAGGCCCAGGTAAATATTGGCTGAAGCCGTGGCGGGTGAGGTGTTTTCCAGGAAAATCTCCCCCATCCTGTTGGCAAACAGCACGCTGTCGAATTCCGGGCAGGCGCCGTCCTGCAGCATTTTGACCAAGGTGTGCAAGGTCACCACAGAGCTGAAGGGGCGCTCCGGATTGTCCATGCCAAGCCGCTTTATCTGATCCGGTGCTACCGGCTGATTGGCAATACACGCCAGCGCCAGGTCGCGAATATGGTGATCGCCACTGCGTTCGATTCTGCTCACTGCATAAGCGCGCGCCGAGTACTTCCTGGCCTCGCCAATTTCACCAAGGTTAGCCATCTGCACCGCCATATCCGAGTTAGCCCGGAAGGACTCGGGGTGAGCATTGAGGTGATTGAGAATCAGCAGCGGGTGGCTGGACCAGACCTGGACCTGGGAACTGGTAAGCATAGCCAACCACAGGGCGTAACAGGCGAGGTAGATCAGCAGCGGCGCTTTGATCTCGATCCACAGTTTAACCAGGCTCGCATAGACCAGACCCACCAGTAAGAACGCTCCAATGCCGGGAAAGTAGCTGCGATGCTCGAAGTAGAGCTCCAGCGGCAACACCGTGGATTCCACGCTATGCCCCACCAGGAACCAGGCGATTGCCATGGCAAAGTAGCGCCCCCAGCGCCACTTTAGAAGCACGACAAAAAGTAACATCACCCCCAGCCAGGCAAACACCGCATACTGCGTGACAGGGGGATCAAACAGGGAGGTCGAAACAATATAGTCATCGTGATACAGACCCATTCTCAGGACCTGCGGCGCGTAGAGCTGGCCCAGATAATCCCAGAGGATGCGAGTCTGGGTGAGTAACCGCTCATCCAGGGTAAAATAACGACGTCCAAAGCCAGCAGCGAGTCGCTCGTAGTCGAACGCCATGAGCAAACCCAAGGCCCCCAGAGCAATCAGGCCCAGGGTTAGCATCCTTAGTCCGGAGATAAACCGCATGTCCTTGTAATCAAACTGGAACCAGAGTGATTCAAGTAACAACAGTATAGGGATGATAACGATGGCGTTTTCCTTGGCAAACACTGCCAACAGCGTATTTGCCAGGACGGCAATCGCCAGCCAGCCTGAAAACTCGCCTGCCGACAGTTTTTCTCGCCAGTAGATATAGGCAATACAGGCGCCCAGCATGAAGGTAGTGCTCAGTATCGCCATGCGCTGGACCACATAGAGCACCGTACTGACATACAATGGCGAGAGCAGCCAGGCAGTCCCCAGCACCAGCGCAAGCCAGCGATGGGCCGGCGTGCCGATATGCCTGAACAGCAGGCAAAAAATCCATATAACCAGTACGCCATTGAGCAGGTGCAAAACAATATTCACACGTTTGCTGACAGCGAGACCGCCGTCGGAATACATTTTTTCAAGGACAAAACTGGCGATGGAAACCGGCCTGCCGAGGGGGCCTGAGGTGTCACCGGTGACGTAATCCCAGGCCAGTTCAGGCTGTGCCTTCAGATCGCCTATCACCAGTACACTGGTGGCATCATCCAGAAGGGCAGGGCCCGTCTGGCCCGGCCAGTAGGCCCAGGCGGTGAACAGGACAACGGACGTCGCCAGTGCCAGCCAGGCAAAGCAGCGCAAACGATTAACCATCGGCCTCTTCCGCGGGAGATGCGACGCCCTCAAACAAACCCTTCAACTCATGAATATGATGGCGATTCGGATCATTCAGCAGCCAGAGACGGGCCGACTCATACATGCCGGGTATATCGCCGCTACGAGCCTGCTCACGCAATAACAGGTGATAGACCCAGCTGGCACCGGGTGCCTGTTGACGTGCCTGCTGCAATAACGGTAACAGCTGGACAGAGGAACTCGCACCGTCGCGCGCAAGATAATGGTAGCGAAAGCGCTGAACATCAGCGGAGTTGGGAAATCGTTCTGCCATCACATCCAGAATCCCTGCCAACTGCTTCTGGTCGGCCAGTTCCGCATTGGACCGGCTCAGGTCAAACAGCAAACCCAGGGCGTTCCAGTCAGACGACTGCAGTTTTCGGGTAAGGAGCACTTCATAAAGCAGTGTCAGCCAGTCGACCTGCCCCTGCAGTTGCGGAAAATGGGCGCTGTCCAGGTAAGCCAGCAAGACCAGAGCCGCCACATCTCCCTCGTCAGCCTGGTGCATACGCTCGTAATAGTGGCGGGCAAGCAGCAGCATCTCGTTTTTCTCGCTCTCGCTGAACTGGTAATGCCCGTCGTCCCGGATTCGACGCAGTAGTGCATTGGCATACAGATGGTTGGCGCGCGCAGATTCAGGATGGTTGGCCAGGTTGACACGCCCGAGTTGCACCTCGTCGGACCAGGTCTGGACACGGACAAACAGCAGGAGACAAAGCACGCTAAGGACCCCCGCCAGTGGATAAACGACATTGACTCGGTGACTACGAGTAGCGGGCACCACGACAAGATAGGCCAAAGCCAGGCATACCATGGTACCGGGCAGGTAATTGCGATGCTCGTAGACCATTTCCAGCGGGATTACTGTGGACTCCAGACTGTGCCCCACCAGGAAAAACAGTACCGCCAACAGCAGCAGCGGCCAGCGCTGCCGCTGCAGCAATGCCGCTATCAACAATACCGACCAGCTGATAAGCGCCAACACAGTAGTAGTGGGTGCAATCAGGCCGGTAGACAGGGGAATATCATCGTGGTGAAAGCCCATGTCGTTGATATTGGGCATGCAGATCCACCCCAGGTAGCGCCACAATAACCTGGCCTGGGTGAACAGCCGCTCCTCCAGGGTAAAGTCACGGCTGGCGTAGCCCTGCAGCAAAAGTGCGGGGCTGAAAACGCACAACACCACGACCAGGACAATCGGCGCCACCAGCAACAGCCAGCCAGCCAAACGCAACCCTGGATTGGCCCGCCCCGCCCAGACACCGCGGAAAACGACCACTTCCAACACCACCAGCAGCAAGGGCAGCAGCGCTCCATTTTCTTTTGCGAGCGCGGCGAGGCCGGTGAGCAGCAACAGCCACAGGCTGGCGGCAAGCACCTCCCCTACCCCTGCCCCCGCCTCTGCCCAGCGCTGGCGGTAGCGAATGAACACCAGCAGGCCCGCCACCGTAAATAATGCGGCCAGTTGCGCCATGCGCTGTACGGCATACAGCACGGTCGACACATTAAGCGGGTGCAGCAACCATATCGTGGTCGCGGTCAGGGCAACAAGGCGACGCGTATTGTTGTCGGGCATCACTCCAAGGCCGCCGAGCACGCCAAGGAACACCCAGTAAAGCAATCCGCCAATAGCAAAATGAATGGCTAGATTGGTCGCCTTGGTCCAGGGGGACGAGAAATCTCCGGTCAGGGCATGGTTGCCGGCAAAGGACAGCATGGCTAAAGGCCTGCGCAAGGGTCCCGAGTTTGAACTCAGTGAAGCCGAGCGCCACTCGTCCAGCACCCTGCCGTCAATGCGCACCAGTTCGTTCTCTGTCAGTGCGGGCTTGTCATCCAGCAACAGGGGGCCGTGCAGTCCGGGCAGGTAGACCAATAAACCCAGACAGAGGAACAGGCCAAGCAAGGGGCGAAGCGAGACAACCATCAGGAATCTCCCGTTCCGATCCCGGAGAGACAGCAAACATTGTCCTTATGGGGTATCGGCATTCGACCCACGCGTTTATTTTTACTTTCTGTTACCACAACGATATCCGCAACGGCGCGGCGTACCACTTGCCCAAAACGTAAAAAAGCCCGGACATGCCGGGCTCAAATCGAGAACTACTATGTTAGCCGCGGCAGTTGGCCGGCAGATACTTGGTCTCGAGCGCCGTACCAGCCGGCGAGCCAGCCACGGCATCCGGCTTACAGACCCAGCGCAGTGTGCGACCAGACTGGGTAATACCTGACAACACGAACGAGTAGTTGGTGCTTGTGTTGGTAGGAATAACCCCGGCCTGGAGTACCACGCCCAGTGTTGACGGCGTAGTGGCGGCGGCCCCAATGTAACGAATGGACGCCACGATATCCGTGTTGGGGTTCGTATTCAGTCCGGCCTGGTTAGAAGTGGTCGGGAAGTCGCCGTTTGCCGAATAATACTCGGCCACACTGGTCTTGCCTTCAGCCAGACGTGCCATTGCCTCGGATACCTTGGCGCGTACCGTGTAATCCTGGTAAGCCGGCAACGCGATGGCTGCCAGGATACCGACGATCGCGATAACGATCATCAGTTCGATAAGGGTGAAACCCTGTTGCTTTTTCTGGATGTTCATAATGTATATCCCCTCAAAGGAAGTTTTTTAACTCTCAGTGCCAGCGCTGTGCGCATTTCGCACTAACCAGCTGCACAGGTGATAAAGCAACCTGTGTGCCAACTTTCCAGAAAATTCCGATCAGTAAATATTACTCCTTATTTTTCAGCATCTTACGAACACCCCAAGCAAGGACGCGCCGGGGAAACCAGCCCTGGCAGACGTTACGCGACGGGGTCCAAGCTGACAATTTTTGTCAGGGAGCGGCGTAGCGCGTCAGCTGGATTCAGGTAACCGAGCGTGGCGAGCTGTCCGGCCGCTGCGCCAACCCCGGTGAGATGCTTCCGTAGCGCCGCGGCGGGAAAACAGCGGCGTAAATTCCAGCCCACCGACTCCGCCGGCATGCGGCGGCGGTCGCATCCGACGCCCATTCACAAGCGCTCCCCCTATACCGCACAGCCATCATATAGCGGCAATAAAGCAATATTAACTGCAATAAAGCCATTTAGTGCTGGCGCAACACTAGGAGCCGGCTCAGCGGCTGGGTATACTCTTTCCGATAGTAAAACAACACCTTACCGAGTGTTTGCACCTGCAGCAGGGGCGTGGCGCAGATGAATGAAAAAGCGATAGGGCAACTCAGCGGACTGGCGGGAAGGCTGGTGGCCGAAGGCTTGATCGAAGCCCAGGCCGCGGCCCAGGCCCAGAAGGACGCCTCGCTGGAACGCATGCCCTATGTCCAGTACCTGGTAGAGAAGAAAGGTGTGGACAGCCAGCGCCTGGCGGAGGTCGCCTCCCAGGAGTTCGGTGTGCCGCTGTTCGACATCGAAGCCTTCAATCTGGCCATGCTGCCTGAGGGCCTGGTAGACGTAGCCCTGGTCAGCAAGCACCACGCCCTGCCGCTGTTCCGCCGCGGCAACCGCCTGTTTATCGCCATATCCGATCCCACCAACCTCGCCGCGCTGGACGAGATCAAGTTTCACACTGGCATCAATACCGATGGCGTGTTGATAGAGGACAGGGCCCTCACCGGGGCGATCAACCGCTGGGTAGACGCCCAGGATAAGCTGGCCGATGGCCTGGAGGACCTGGATTCCTCGGACCTCGACGATATCGACGTCTCTGCGGTGCAGGAAGGAGAATCGGGCGAGGAAGGCGGCACGGAGGGCGTGGACGAGACTCCCATCGTTCGCTTCGTCAACAAGGTGCTGATAGATGCCATCAAGCAGGGCGCCTCCGACATCCACTTTGAGCCCTACGAGAAGAATTACCGGGTGCGCTTTCGCACCGACGGTATCCTGCGCGAGATCGTGCGGCCGCCGCGGAACCTGGCGCCCCGCCTGTCGGCGCGCCTGAAGGTCATGTCGCAAATGGATATCTCCGAGCGGCGCATGCCCCAGGACGGTCGCATCCAGATGAAGCTGTCCCGCAACCGGGCCATCGACTTCCGGGTGAATACCCTCCCCACCCTGTTCGGGGAAAAGATCGTACTGCGGATCCTGGACCCCACCAGCGCCCAGATGGGCATCGACGCCCTGGGCTACGAACCGGACCAGAAGGAGATGTACCTCAAGGCACTCAACCGGCCACAGGGCATGATCCTGGTGACCGGCCCCACCGGCTCGGGCAAGACGGTCTCCCTGTATACCGGCCTCAACATCCTCAATACGCCGGAGCGCAACATCTCCACGGCGGAGGACCCGGTGGAGATCAACCTGGAGGGGGTCAACCAGGTGCACGTAAACCCCAAGGTGGGCCTGAACTTCGCCGAGGCGCTGCGCTCCTTCCTGCGCCAGGACCCCGACATCATCATGGTCGGGGAGATCCGCGACCTGGAAACGGCGGAGATCGCCATCAAGGCGGCCCAGACCGGTCACCTGGTGTTATCCACGCTGCACACCAACAGCGCCGCCGAGACCATCACCCGCATGCTGAACATGGGCGTACCGGCCTTCAACCTGGCGACCTCCGTCAACCTGATCATCGCCCAGCGCCTGGCCAGGCGCCTGTGCAAGGAATGCAGCGAGCCGGCGGATATCCCCCGGGATGCGCTGCTGAAAATGGGCTTTTCCGAAGAATTACTGGAAACAGCCACGATCAAGCAGGCCGTGGGCTGTAACCTGTGCAAGGATGGCTACAAGGGCCGGGTGGGCATCTACGAGGTGGTGCCGGTCACCCAGGCTATCGCCCGTATGATCATGGAGGAGGGCAACTCCATGCAAATTCACCAGCAGGCCAAGGCCGAGGGTTTCAACGACCTCAGGACCTCCGCGTTACTGAAAGTGGCGCAGGGTCTTACCAGCCTTGAAGAGGCAAACCGGATCACGGTAGATTAGCTTTGATAACAATGTACCCGGGCCAAACCCGGGACAGGGACGGATAGCAATATGGCAACAAGCGCAGCAAGAAACGATACCTTCGTCTGGAACGGCACCGACAAGTCCGGCCGCAGTAGCACCGGGGAGATACGCGCCGCCAGCACGGCCATGGCCAAGGCGCAGTTGCGCCGCCAGGGCATTCAGCCCAGGAATGTGAAGAAAAAGGCCAAGCCACTGTTCGGGGGGCAAGGCAAGCCGATCAAGCCGGCAGATATCGCCATTTTCACCCGCCAGCTGGCGACCATGCTCAAGGCCGGCGTGCCGCTGGTACAAAGCTTTGACATTGTCGCTGAGGGCGCCGAAAAGCCGAGGATGAAGGAACTGGTCAACAATATCAGGAACGATGTGGCCTCCGGCAGCGGCCTGGCGCCGTCCCTGGCCAAGTACCCGCGCCTGTTCGACGACCTGTTCTGCAGCCTGGTCGCCTCGGGTGAGGATTCCGGTACCCTGGAAACCATGCTGGACCGGGTGGCTACCTACAAGGAAAAGACCGAGCAGCTCAAGGCCAAGATCAAGAAGGCCCTGACCTACCCCACGGCGGTCGTGGTGGTCGCCATCATCGTGACAGCCATCCTGTTGATAAAGGTCGTGCCGCAGTTTGCGGAGACTTTCCGCAGCTTCGGCTCCGACCTGCCCGCCTTCACCCTGTTCGTGCTGACCATTTCCAACTTCGTGCAGAAGTGGTGGTTCGTGATACTGCTGATGATCATCGGTGCGATCTTCCTGTTTCGCGAGGCCAAACTGCGATCGGTACAGTTCGCCGAGTTTCTCGACCGCCTTATCCTGCGCGCCCCCGTTTTCGGCGGCATAGTGCACGATGCGGTCATCGCGCGGTTCTCCCGCACCCTGGCCACCACCTTTGCGGCGGGCGTGCCGCTGGTAGACGCGCTGGAGTCCACCGCGGGGGCCGCCGGTAACTCCGTGTACGCCAAGGCCATACGCCAGATCAAGGACGACGTCACCACCGGCTCGACCCTGTACTCGTCAACCAAGGCCACCGGCCTGTTTCCCAATATGCTGCTGCAGATGATGTCAATTGGCGAGGAGTCCGGCGCGCTGGACGAGATGCTGGACAAGGTTGCCAATCACTATGAAGAGGCGGTGGATAACGCGGTAGACAGCCTCAGCTCGCTGATGGAACCGATGATCATGGCCATTCTCGGGGTGCTGGTCGGCGGGCTGATGATCGCCATGTACCTGCCCATTTTCATGCTCGGCTCGGTTATCTAGGCCCGCGGGCCGGGGACCCCGTCATGCTGGAAATCATCAACCAGGTCACCTGGTTCCTGCCGCTTTGCCTGCTCTGCCTGGGGCTGGTGGTGGGCAGTTTCCTGAATGTGGTGGTTTACCGCCTGCCCCTGATGATGGAGGCCCGCTGGCGGCGCGACTGCTGCGAACTGCTGGAAGTGGAGCAGGAGAAGCCTGCCCCCCCCCTGAGCCTGGCAACACCCAATTCCCACTGCCCCCACTGCGGCACCGCCATCCGGCCCTGGCACAATATCCCGGTACTCAGCTACCTGCTGCTGGGCGGCAAGTGCGCAGCCTGCCACGCACGTATTTCCCTGCGCTACCCGGCTGTCGAATTGGTAACCGGCTTACTGACCCTGGCCCTGGCCTGGTACTTCGCCCTGTCCCCCGCGCTGGGCGGCGCCATCCTGCTCACCTGGGCACTCATATGCCTGACGCTGATCGATCTCGACCACCAGCTGCTGCCCGATGACATTACCCTGCCACTGCTGTGGCTGGGGCTGCTGTTCAACCTGGGGGGTACATTCACAAGCATCCAGGACGCGGTGATCGGCGCCATGGCGGGTTACCTGCTTCTGTGGAGCGTGTACTGGCTGTTCAAGCTGGTTACCGGAAAGGAAGGCATGGGTTACGGTGACTTCAAACTGCTGGCGGCGCTGGGCGCCTGGATGGGCTGGCAGGCCCTGCCGCTGGTCATTCTGCTGTCTTCCGTGGTCGGCGCGGTCTGTGGTATCGCGCTGATGTTCGTCAAGAACCGGGGTCGGGAAACGCCGATACCGTTCGGTCCCTACCTGGCCGCCGCCGGGTGGATAACCCTGCTCTGGGGGGAGGATATTGCCAGCAGGTACCTGGGCATGACAGGACTGGAGGGATGACGCTGGTAGTAGGCATTACCGGGGGCATAGGCAGCGGCAAATCAGCCGTCACCGAGCGTTTCCAGCGCCGCGGCATCACCGTGGTGGATGCCGACCTGGCCGCCCGCGTCGTGGTGGAACCGGGCGGCAGCGCCCTGCCGGCCATCGCCGAACACTTTGGCGCCGGGGTGATCCTGGCGGACGGCACCCTGGACAGGCAGGCACTGCGCCAGCGGGTATTTGCAGATAACGCAGAGCGCTTGTGGCTGGAACGCCTGACGCACCCGCTGATCGCCCAGGAGCTGCGCCGCCAGCTCGCCGCGGCGCGCTCTCCCTACACCATCCTCAGCTCACCGCTGCTGTTGGAAGGCCAGCAAAAGGAGCTGGTCGATTGCGTCGTGGTGGTAGACATTCCCGAGGCCATGCAGGTACTGCGCGCCAGCGCGCGGGATGCCAACAGCGAGGACCAGATCAGGCGGATAATGGCGGCGCAACTGCCCCGGGATCAAAGGCTGGAACTGGCGGATATCGTTATCGACAATTCGGGTTCGCTGGCGGAGCTGGATGAGCAGGTCGACGAGTTGCACAGGGAGTTCCTGCAACGCGCGGAGACCCGTCACTGATCTGGCACATCCCCTTCGACCCGGGCCTCAAGCGCCACTACCGCCTCCACAATGGGCGTATTGGCCGCCGGAAAACTGTAGTGAGCCAGTTCGTTCCCTGCCACCCAGGCCAGCGGCTGCCCCTCACGGCCCAGCGCCTGGCCCTCAAATTCCCACACCACATGCACGTCCAGCCGCACCTGCTTGTCGCCGTAGTCATGCCGTACTTCCAGCAGCGGACTGCTGCGGCGCACCCGGATACCCAGCTCTTCATGCAGTTCCCTGGCCAGGGCCACCGCCAGCGATTCGCCCGGCTCCACCTTGCCCCCCGGGAACTCCCACAGGCCGCCCTGGTGGCTGTCCGCGGCGCGCCTGGTGAGCAGTACCCGGCGGGAGCCGTCCAGTATCACTCCCACGGCGACATGTACCGGCTGGGGATCAGCTGCGGTATTCTGCATTGATACGCACGTAGTCATAGGAAAAATCGGTGGTCCACACCGCGGCGGCGTAGTCGCCGCGCTCCAGGTCGACACGTATCACGATCTCCTCGGGCGCCATGGCGGCCACACCCTGCTCCTCCGTGTAGCTCTGGGCCCGACAGCCCCCCGCGGCGATCAGGACATCGTTCAGGTAAACACTGACCCGCTCGACCTGTAAATCCGCCAGCCCGGCCCGACCGATGGCCGCCAGCAGCCTGCCCCAGTTGGGGTCACTGGCAAACAGGGCGGTTTTCACCAGTGGTGAATGGGCAATAGTGAAGGCGACATCCAGGCATTCCTGCTCGTTGCGACCGCCGTTGACCTGCACGGTAACAAACTTGCTGGCGCCCTCGCCATCCCGCACCAGGCCCTGCGCCAGGGCCAGGCAGACCTCCTCCAGGGCATTGCGCAGGGCGAGGCACAACGGCGAGTCACCGTCCACGACCACCGGGTTGCCGGCGGCAGCTGTTGCCACCAGCACACAGGCATCATTGGTGGAGGTATCACCGTCCACGGTAATCCGGTTGAAGGTGGTTTCCACCGCCGCGCCCAGCAACTGCTGCAGCAGCGCCGGGGCCACCGCCATATCCGTGGCGACATAGGCCAGCATGGTCGCCATGTTCGGACGTATCATGCCCGCGCCCTTGGCTATGCCGGTAATGGTGTATTCCCGGTCCTGCACCCGGAAGCGCAGGGAGCAGCCCTTGGGCCGGGTGTCGGTAGTCATGATGCCCGCAGCGGCGTCCGCCCAGCCTTCGGGGCTCAGCGCGGCCAGCGCCGAGGGGATCACCGCGTTGATCGCAGCCACCGGCAGCGGCTCACCGATAACGCCGGTGGAAAATGGCAGCACCTCCTCCGGGCGGACCGCGGCGAGCGCAGCTACCGCCGCCGCGCAGTCTTTCGCCGCCACCAAACCGGCCTCACCAGTACCGGCATTGGCATTGCCCGTATTGACCAGCAGGTAGCGCGGCTGCGCCTGGCAGAGACGCAGGTGCTCCCGGGCCACCGTGACCGGCGCGGCGCAAAAGGCATTGCGGGTAAACACGGCCGCGCAATGGCCGCCTTGCGCCAGCTCCAGCAATACCAGGTCCTTGCGCCCCGGTGTCTTGATGCCGGCCGAGACCGTGCCCAGCCGCACCCCCGCGACGGGGTACAGTTCGGGTAGCACACCCGCGCCTACAGCCATGCCGCGCGCTCCCTGCTCAAAGCCGGCCGTGGCACTGCTTGTATTTCTTGCCACTGCCGCAGGGACAGGGTTCGTTGCGCCCGACCTTGGGCTGGTCCCGGGTAAAGGTTTGCGGGACCGGGACGCCCTCTCCCGCTGCGGGCTCACCCGCACTCTCTGCCGGCTGGGCCAAACCGGAGGCCTGGGCATGCTGGAAGGCGAGCTGCTCGCGCTCCGCCGCCTCGCGACGCTGGCGCTCGATTTGCTGCGCCTCGTCCTGCCGCTGGATCTGCACGTGGCTGAGGAACTTCACCACCTCGTCCTTGAGATTTCTCAGCAGCTGCTCAAAGAGTTCGAAGGACTCGCGCTTGTACTCCTGTTTGGGATTCTTCTGGGCATAGGCCCGCAGGTGGATGCCCTGGCGCAGGTGATCCATGGTCGCCAGGTGTTCCTTCCACAGCGTGTCCAGCACCTGCAGCATGATTTGCTTCTCGATGCGGCGCATCGGAGGGCCCACCGCCTCACACTTGGCATCGTAGGCGGCCTGCACTTCCGTACAGATCTTCTCCCGCAGGGCCTCCTCGTGCAGGGTGTTGTCCGTCTCCAGCCAGTCCCGCACCGGCAGGCTGATGGCAAACTCAGCTTCCAGCTGTCTTTCCAGCCCGGGTACGTCCCACTGCTCCTCGACGCTCATTGGCGGGATGAAGCTGTCGATGGCATCGTTGACTACATCCCGACGGATAGCGGTAATGGTTTCGGAAATATCCGCCTCACCCAACAGTTCGTTGCGCTGCTGGTATATGATCTGGCGCTGGTCGTTGGCGACATCGTCGTATTCCAGCAGCTGCTTGCGAATATCGAAATTGCGACCTTCGACCTTGCGCTGGGCTTTCTCGATGGCGTTGGTGACCATCTTGTGCTCGATCGCCTCGCCTTTCTCCATCCCCAGGGCCTGCATGAAGCTCTTCACCCGATCAGAGGCGAAAATGCGCATGAGGTTATCGTCCAGGGAGAGGTAAAACCGCGACAGGCCGGGGTCACCCTGGCGCCCGGCCCGCCCTCGCAACTGGTTGTCTATGCGCCGGGACTCGTGGCGCTCGGTGCCCAGGATATGCAGGCCACCGGCATCAAGTACCTGCTGATGGCGCTGCTGCCATTGCTCACGCAGTTGCGCCTGCTGCTCTGCGGTCAGTTCCCCGGCCGCGGCCAATTCCGCCTCCAGGTTGCCGCCCAGCACGATATCAGTGCCGCGACCGGCCATATTGGTGGCGATGGTAACCACCCCCGGGCGCCCCGCCTGGGCGATGATCTCCGCCTCCTGCTCGTGGTATTTTGCGTTGAGGACCTTGTGCTCGATTTTGGCCTCGCGAAACCGCCTGGAAAGATCCTCGGAGGTCTCCACCGAGGCGGTACCCACCAGTACCGGCGCCCCCTTTGCCATGCTGTCCTTCACATCGGCGACGATGGCGTCGAACTTCTCTTCGCGGGTGAGATAGACCAGATCGTTCAGGTCATTGCGCTGCTGGGGCACATTGGTGGGTATCACCAGCACTTCCAGGCCGTAGATCTGGCGAAACTCGAAAGCCTCGGTGTCGGCGGTACCGGTCATGCCGGCCAACTTCTTGTACAGGCGAAAATAGTTCTGGAAGGTCGTGGAGGCCAGCGTCTGGCTTTCGCTCTGGATGGCGACCCCCTCTTTGGCCTCGATCGCCTGGTGCAGGCCCTCCGACAGGCGGCGGCCGGGCATGGTGCGCCCGGTGTGTTCGTCGATCAAAACCACCTGGCCGCCCTGGACAATGTATTCCACATCGCGGTGGAACATGACATGGGCCCGCAGTCCGGAGTAGACATGGTGCAACAGGTTCAGGTTGGTGGCAGCATAGAGGCTGTCGCCCTCCTCCAGCAGTTTCTCGTTGATCATCAGGCCCTCGATGTACTCGTGGCCCTCCTCGGTGAGTTCCACCTGCCGCTGCTTCTCATCCACCGTGTAATGCCCGCTCTCTCCCTCGGTATCGGGCTTGAGCAGCGGCACCAGGCGATTGATGCGCTTGTACAGCTCGGAACTGTCCTCGGATGCACCGGAAATAATCAACGGGGTACGCGCCTCGTCGATCAGGATGGAGTCCACCTCGTCGACGATGGCGAAACTGAGATCTCCCTGCATGCGATCGTCGAGACTGAAGGCCATATTGTCGCGCAGGTAATCGAAGCCGAATTCGTTGTTGGTGCCATAGACAATATCGGCGCTGTAAGCCTGGCGCTTGTCCTGGGGCGCCTGCCCGGAACGCACCACTCCCACGCTGACCCCCAGGAACTCGTAGAGCGGCCCCATCCAGTGGGCATCGCGAGTGGCGAGGTAATCGTTAACCGTGATCAGATGCACACTGTTGCCACTGAGGGCGTTGAGATAGGCCGGCAGGGTGGCTACCAGGGTCTTGCCCTCACCGGTGCGCATCTCTGCTATCTTGCCCTCGTGCAGCGCCATGCCGCCAATGAGCTGCACATCGAAGTGCCGCAGGCCCAACACCCGTTCGCCGGCCTCGCGCACCACCGCGAAGGCCTCCGGGAGCAACTTGTCCAGATCCTCCCCTGCCTCCAGGCGCTGCCTGAACTCGGGGGTCTTGGCCGCGAGCTGCTCGTCGCTAAGCGCTCTCATGTCGTCGGCAAGCGCATTGATCTGCCTGACCACCTTGCCCATGCGCTTGAGCTCGCGATCGTTGCGGGTTCCGAAAATTTTCTTGAGACTATTGGTTATCATTGCCTTTCACTTCACTGGATAGGGGGCATCGCCTGGCCGGGAGCCGGGACGGGGGATTGGTTGCGAGGAGTGTTTACTAGCGCTGGGTGCGGCGTACGTAGCTCAGGGGATCCACCGAGCGGCCGTGCTTGTACACCTCAAAGTGCACATGGGCGCCGGTGGAGCGGCCGGTAGAACCCACCAGCGCGATGGGCTCGCCCTTGCGCACCAGGTCACCGGGTTCCACCAGGTTCTGCTTGTTGTGGGAATAGCGCGTGATCACGCCGTCGCCGTGGGAAACCTCTACCATATTGCCGTAGCCGGGCTCACGGCCCGCCCAGGTCACCACACCGGCCGCCACAGCTAATACGTCCGCCCCTTCCTTGCTGGCAAAATCGATGCCGTTATGCATGGCGCGACGACCGGTGAAGGGGTCCTTGCGCAGGCCATAGGGAGAGGAAATCCAGCCCTTGGTGACCGGCTGGCCTGACAACCAGCTCTGCTCGTCCAACTTGCGATTCATGAACAACGAGCCGAGCACGTCGAGTTGGTGCTCGCGGTCGGCCAGGCGGGACTCGAAGCTGTCTACCTCGCTGGTGAGGTCAAGCGAACTGAAATCGACGCTGAACTCCCCCGCCAATGGGCCACCCATGGCCGGCGGCTGGCTGAAGTCGAATTCACCGTCGCCGAGATCGGCCATGGCCGCAAGGTGCTCACCGAGGGCATCGAGGCGGGTCATCCTGGCCTGCAGCTCTGCCAGGTTGATGGTGAGGGCCTGCAGTTTGAGCTCTGCCTCGTTCTGGATCGCTTCCAGCCCGTCGGACTGGCGATCCAGCCCTTGCTGGATACTGTCCAGGGCCGCGCTGCGGGTCTCGCTGCCCAGCCCCGCCAGATAGCCCACAGCCACCAGCCCCAGGGGCAAACCCAGGCAGCAGAGGGACAGCAGTGCGCGGGACAGACGCCCCAATTCAATGGAACGGGACCCGCCATGCCTGCCGTTAATGAGAATTACTTTCATGTAAAAGGCGCGCGGCTGGACTGGCGACCGACTATGCCACAATTACCGTGAAAAAGCCACGTT
>JACKNU010000006.1 GCA_024234675.1 Pseudomonadales bacterium
ATTCGACCACGGCGCCTACGGCGCCAGCGGATACGGTTTGCCCTCGAACACCGTGCCCCAGATACCGATGTCCTTGAGTCCCGCCACCCCGACCTCGTAGGGGTCGGCCTCCAGCACGGTGAAGTCCGCGCGCTTGCCGGCGCGGATGGAGCCGATCTCATCCTCCCAGCCCACGATCCAGGCGGCGTCGATGGTAATCGCCCGCAGCGCCGCCTGCAGGGAGATACGCTCCGCGGCCCCCGTGCGCCGGCCGTTGATGGTCACCCGGTTGCTGGCGTTGGCGGCCAGGGTCAGGGGTCGCAACGGCGCCATGGGGCTGTCGGAGTGCAGCGCGAAGGGCACGCCCAGGCGCTCCAGGGAGCCCAGCCGCACCATCTGGCCGCCGCGATCCTCGCCCAGCCACAGCTCGCTGTAGAGGTCCGATAACAGGTAGTGGTAATAGGGGTTGGCCGAGACCAGCGCGCCCAGGGCCTGCAACTGCCGGCTCTGGTCCTCGGTGCTGTAGGCGAAGTGCTCCAGGGTGAAACGGTGGTCCAGCCGCGGCTGTTCCGCCTGCAGGGTGCGCAGCATGTCGATGAACGCCGCGGCACTGGCATCGCCGTTGGTGTGGGCGTGCAGCTGGTAGCCCCGCTGCCAGAAAAACCGGGCCCAGGCGGTGGTCACCGGCAGCGGCGCCATCCACAACCCCTGGTGGCCGTCGATATAGCCCGGCGGGCCCATCTGCGCCAGGCCGCTGAAGATGGCGCCGTCCAGCATCAGCTTGAAGTGATTTTCCACCCTGACCCGGTGGGAGTTCTGCGCCTGCCACTGCTCGATCTCCGCCAGCGCCTGCTCCGGGGATTTTCCGCGGGCCAGGAAGTCGGTGATGATGGGGGTGAGGATGATACGCAGGGGCGCCTGGCGGCCCTCGGTGACCTGGCGGATAAGGGCGATTTCCTGCCCGGGGTTGCCGAATACCCCCACGCCCATATCCAGCACGGTGGTTACCCCGCCCAGGTGGGCCAGCTCCAGGAAATTGCCCATGCCGGCGCCGAAGCGGGCCGGCTCGAACAGGAAGGGCAGCCGGGGCACGATCGCCTTGAGGCCGTTTTCCCAGAAATGGCCATTGGCCCAGTCGCTCTCGTGAATGCCGGTGGTGTCGGCCTCGGTGATGCCCAGCATGGCGAGGGCCGCGTCGTTGCCGATCAGTTCGTGGAAGGAGCGGTGCCACAACATGACGGGGGTGTCCGGGAACCACTCGTTCAGTTGCGGGCGGTACACCTGCCCGTGCCACAGTGGGTGGTAACCCCAGGCGATGAAGGGCACCGCCGGGTTGTCGTGGGCCGCCACCAGTTCCTTCAGGCGGGCCTCGTAGGCCCGGGGCGTGGTCGCCCCGGGGAAAACCCCCGTCGGCAGCACCCAGTCGTCCGGCGCCAGGAACGGGAACTGGGTCAACACCGCCGGCAGGCTGGGGTGGACGTGGGGGTCGATGAATCCGGGCACCAGCACCTTGTCCTGCAGGCTGCGGTCTATGCTGACCTCCCGCCCCTCCAGCCAGGGCTGCAGCGATTGCAGCGAGCCCACGCTGACGATGCGCCCGTCCGCCACCGCCACCGCCGTGGCCTCCGCCAGGGCCGGTTCCATGGTGATGATTTTTTTCGCGGTGTACACCCGCAGCTCGGCGGCGGACGCGGCACTGGCCAGCAGGCTGCCCAGGGCCAGGGCAAGCAGACATTTCATGGCGAGGCTCCCTGTTAGCGGTTATGGGATGGGGCGGCCGGGGGCGGGTCGCTAGCGGATCATCTTGATCCAGTCCCCCGTGCGCGGCTCGCCACTGGGGTACAGGCCGTTGAGCAGGCGCAGCTGCGCCTCGGCATCGGGTATGCGCACGCTGGCCGCCAGGCTGGCGATAGTGGCGCCGCGGGGCACCTGGATGTAGCGGATGTAATAACCCTTGCCGCTCTGGCGCTCTTTCGGATGCATGGGCCGGAAACTTTGCACCAGCGCCAGCAGGGCGGGATCGGCGCTGGCGAAGTCCGTGGCGCTGCCCTCGAACAGATAGCTCAGCCCGTTGTAGTCGATGACCGCCAGGCGCCGCGCATTGGCGCCGCTGCCGGCCACCGCGGTATAGCCCTTGAGCCCCGCCTGGTCCAGCTCCCGGCCCTGGCTCAGGCTGCCGCCGGCGTCGGCTTCCAGTACCGCCTGCGGGCTGGCAGCCGGGTCGCGGCGGCGCACCATGAGCTTGACCTCGGCGGCGGCATCGGGGGCGCTGGCGATGATCTCCCTGGCGGTCGCATTCACCTGCCAGCCCGGGGGGTGTTCGAAGGTAAAGCCCAGCTTGTTGTGGAAGTAGCGGTTCTCGGCGCGCTCCCCGGCCACGCTGGGGCCCCACACCAGCCCGTCGATATGCTGGCGGAACTCCCCGGGCACCTCCGGGTTGTCCACGGTGGTCTCGCCGGTGGTCAGGTCGCCGGCGGTGCGGATCACGGTCTGCAGGCGCTGGTCGTTGCGCGGGTGGGTGGCATACAGGCCGTGGTAGCTGCCCACCGGCTTGCCGCTGGACTTGGCCTTGACCCGCTGGAACTGTTCCTGGTCCTTGAGGACGCCGATGACCTCCAGCAGGGCCTCCGGGTCGTAGCCTGTCTGGTACATGTACTTGGCCCCCAGCCCGTCGGCCTCCAGCTCGTGTTCGCGACCGTAGCCGCGCACCAGCTCAGTGCCGTACATGCTGGAAGCATCCGCCAGGTCGCCGCTGCCGGTGAGGATATAGGCGGTGGTCGCCACGACCTGGTTGGTGACGCTGGCAGTCTGCTGGCGCGCGGCGTGACGGGCGGTGACGTGGCCGATCTCATGGGACAGGACCCCCGCCAGTTCGGCCTCGTTGTCCAGGTAGGCCAGCAGGCCCCGGTTGATGTAGATGAAGCCCCCGGGGGTGGCGAAGGCGTTGATGTCGGGGCTGTCGATCACGGTGAAGGTGAAGGCCAGCTCCGGCCGGTCGCTGTTCTTGACCAGCTGCTGGCCGACGCGGTTGACGTAGGCCTGCAACTCGGGGTCATCGTAGCTGCCCCCCTGTTCGATGATCTGCTGGTGCATCTCCTCGCCGATGGAAATCTCCCTGCCCTGGGTCATGACTACCCAGTCGGTGCCGCCGGTGGCCGGGTTGCTGGCGCAGCCGCCCAGCAGCGCCGCCGCCAGCGCCGCGCCCGCCAGACCCATCAATGCCCTGAGCTGGACCATCCCTCGCCCCTGCCTACTGGGTGCTGGACAGGAACTGCAGCAGCTGGTCGCCGATGCCGTCGCAGGCGGTGCCCTGCACGGGGGCGATGATGGGGATGGGAATGACCACCGCCGGCATATAGGACTGGCCGCTGGCCGTAGTGCTGATGCGGCCCACCTCGGCCCGGTCGGTGAAGTCCCAGATGGTGGCCTCGTAGTTGGCATCGTCACCCCAGGTGCCGAAACCGAAGCAGCCGGCGCCCCCGGGCCCGATGCCACAGGTCATGGAACCCGAGGAGTCGGTGCGCTCGGTGGAGCCGTCCAGCCAGATCATGTACTCGGTGTTCAGCGCCGCCAGTTTCTCCGCCACCGGCGGTTGGCGCATCAGGCGCTCCAGGTCGGTCACCCGCAGCGGGGCAGTGCGCGGCTCGAACCAGGGGTAGAACGTATTGATGAACTCCAGCTCGCCGATCACCTTGATGGTGCCGTCACCGTCGCTGATATGTTCGCCTACGCACTCGACGAAATCGGGCTCGGTGTCGTAGTCACTGGCGTGGCGTCGCCCCAGGATTACCACGGTGGCATCGCCCACGCCCTCGGTGGGCTTGTTGAATACCATCTGGTCCACCGTGGAAGTGACACAGCCTGATGCCAGCGCCAGCAGGCAGGCCGGCGGCAGGGTGCGGAACAAGGTGCGGATCATGGTGAAGCCTCCCTCGCTGTGCCCAGTTTGCGCTGCAGGAAGTCGCGCACCGCCGGGACTTGGGTAAAGGTGGTGGCAAAGTTGGCGCCCGCGTCCCGCAGGGCCATTACCGCGGCCAGGTTCACCGCCTCCTGGTCGCTTTGCAGGAAAGCCGTGGGGGTCTTGCCGTAGGCGCTCATCGTCCAGTCGGCGATGGGCTTGCCACCGGTGGTAACCAGTTCCAGTTTATACCGCATCCAGATTTCGTACACCTTGACACTGGTTTGCGCCGGGATGGCGTACTGCAGTTCCTGCACCTGGGGAATCAGCACCGCGTCCACCGCGGGGTTCATCTGCCCGGGCCCGGGCCTGGCGTTCATATACACCACCCGCGAGAACATGCCCGCCAGCAGGCTGTCCCACATCTGCACCTGGGCCTCGCCGGTGCGGACCAGCCAGCTGGACTCGGTCCGGGTCTTGGCCTCCTCGAAAAACTCGTGGTGGGCGAACTCGTCGTCGTACCAGACCCCCAGGGTAATGGGAATCTTCTGCATCAGGGGCGTGGGGAAATCGCCCTTGACCACGACCTCCGCCGGGCCGCAACCCGCCAACAATGCCAGCCCCAGCAGTGCCGGCAGTGCCGCCAGCCACAGGGCGCGCCCCCGGTCAGGGGCGGAAGTCATTGAGCCCGACAAAGGTGCCTCCATTGCGATAAGTGAGCTCCCGCATCAACGTGGCAAAGCGAATGCCGGTGGCTTGCAGGTGCGGCGCCCGGATGAATTGTACCGGAAAGCCGACCGCGTTGATGCGTACCAGGCGGTTGCCCTGGTTGTCGGTGCGGTTGATGCGATCCACCGTGTCGATGACCTGGGCGATGGAGTCACCGGTGAATTCGTCACCGAACACGTAGATGCTGATTTTCTGCCCCGGTTTGTGGAAGGTGCGGATGGCCGCGGTAATGCCCTCCACCGGGCTGGAGTTACTGAACACGTTCCAGTTGCGCAGGTTTTCCAGGATGATCTTGCGGCGCGCGGGGGTGTCGGGAATCCACTGGCCGCGGTAGCGGCTGAACATGTAATTGCCCATGTCGTTCAGCACCTGTATGCCCTTCACCTCGGGGTAGATGCTGAGGGTGGCCTGCAATTCCTGCAGCATGCGCTCCCAGGCGTAGGAGAACATGGAGCCGGAGGTGTCGATCACGAAGATGATGTATTCGCTGTCCACCGGGATGCCGCCGATCAGGTTGTTCTTGGACTTGTGCTGGGCCCCCAGCAGGCGCTTCTGCTCGGCGGTCAGTTTTTGCCGGGCGATGGCGAGCTGGTCGGTGACCACGTCATTGGTGTTGTCCTGCACCTGTATGCTGTCGTAGCGCGAGCGCGCGCTGGCCAGCTGGCCCTGCAGGATGGCGATCTTCTCCTCGTATTCCGACAGCTGCTCCTGTTTGGCGTTGAGGTCGCGATTGAGCACCCGGGTCTCGCCGCGGATCTCGAAGACCTGCTCCTGCAGGTCCGCCACCAGGCCCTCGAGGTTGACCGTGGAGGCCTCGATGATCTGCGGCTGCACGGTCTTGGTGATCATCAGCAGCAGGATGATGGCGCCGAAACCACAGCAGATCACGTCCAGGAAGGACAGCGAGAACTCGGCCGGGGCCCGTGACTTGCGCCGCGCCATCAGGGCCAGTCCACCGAGGGGGTCATGAAGGAACCGCCGCTGACCTGGGCCAGCTGCCAGAACTCGGAGGCGGCCATGGGGTCGCCCTCCAGCGGCTCCAGGATGATATTCACCGGCACGTTGCGCGGCAGCAACTTCACCGCCTCGCGGTACAGGCGCTGGCGGTCGGCGCCGCTGATCTTGCTGCCGCGGGGCCCGCCGGCGCCCTGGGTGGGCAGGCCGTCGGTGATCAGGAAGATGTTATCCGGCGCCGGTGACAGGGCCTGCAGGGCGGTGAAGGCATTGTGCAGGCTGGTGCCGCCGCTGGGGGTGAGCTTGCGCAGCTCGCTGGACACCTGCTCCAGCTGCGCCTGGTTGGCCACCTCCAGCCACTTGTCCCCGGTGTTGGCCAGCGCCGGCGCCGCTTTGGTGTTGAAGGTGATCACCTGGTATTTGCTGCTCACCGGCAGCTGGGCGGTGAGCCAGTCCACGGTGGCCAGGGCCCGGGTCCACTTGTCGGCCTTGCGCTGCACCGCCTGGCCCATATTGCGCAGGCGGATGATATTGACCAGCTTGTCCGCCAGCATGCTGGCGGAGACATCCAGCAAAATGGCGATATTGCGGCCCCCCAGGTTGATGCCCGTCAGGTACTGGCGGTTGCCGTCGCCGATGAACTCGCGGGCGCTGCTGCCGCTCTCCCTGGCCGCCGCCTCGCGCAGCTTTTTCACCTCCTGCTCCAGGGACTGGATCTCGGCCTTGAGGGCCTCGATGTCCTCGCGCTCGGTGAAACCGTCCTTGCGCAGGCCGGCGATCAACGCCTCGTAGCGATCTATCTCCTCGGTGATGCGGGTGGCCCGGCCCTGGGCCTCCACCATCTGCATATCCACTTCGGACAGCGTATTGCGCAGTTTTACCAGCCCCTCCTCGCCGTCGCGGACGTCCTCCTGCAGCAGGTTCACCTCGGACAACAGGTCGCGGTTGAGCTCCTTGCTCTCGGTCTTCAGGGAGTGGTCGATGATCAGGAACACCAGCACCACCGCCCCGAAGCCGCAGGACATGATGTCCAGGAAGCTCAGGTTGAAGGTGGTGAAATCGCGTTTTTTCCTGGCCATGGGCCGGTTTACCCCTGGGCCTCGCCCCTGGCGGCGACTTCGATCAGGCGCCAGCTCGCCCCGTCGTCCAGGCGGATGGTGTCGCCGCCGCCCAGGATCTGCCCTGCCCGGTAGGGGGCGTCATTGACCTGCGCCGCGCCGCTGCCGCGCAACTGCCAGCCGCGCGCGTCGCGAAACAGCTCCCAGCCCTGTCCCAGGCTGGTGCCGTCGGCCGCCAGCGGCCTGGCCCGGTGACCCTGCAGCAGGTGGGTGGCGGCCGCAACGGGCGGCGGCCGGGGGGCGGCGGGCTCCGGTTCCGGTGTGGCCTCAGTCGCGCCCTGCCCGCCCAGGGCCGGCAGGGCGGTGACGAAACTCAGGGCCCGGCCGCGCTGCACCAGGGCGTCCAGCTGTTGCTCCAGCGCCTGGCGCACGCTGTCCGCCTGCAGGATTTCCAGGCCCGGCAGCTGTTGCGCCAGCCCCGGCAGCAGCCCCGCCACCGGGTCGGCGATGATGCGGTCGCCGCCCTGCAGCCCGGGCAGGGCCCGGGTCGCCGCCGAGCACAGGCGCTGGCCCGCTCCCAGCAGTTCGTCGCTGCCCACCCGGGCGCGGTAGCCGGCGACCTCGAGGTTGGTTTCGCCGTCGCGGCCCAGCGTGCGCAGGGCCTGGGGCAGGGCGTCGTACAGCTGTTGCTCGGTGGCCGCCTTGCGCCGCGGGTCGAAGCGGGTCTGGCGGATGAACGCCGCGGCGATGATTTCCACCAGGTTCTCCTGCAGCTGCAGCAGGCCGCAGCCCGGCAGGGGCAGGGTGCGCTCCAGCACGGTCATACCGTCGCGCCCGGCCAGCTCGGAGATCACCGCCTGGTGCAGCTGGATCTCCAGGTGCAACAGGCGCCCGCCGGGCCCGTACAGGCTGCCCAGGGCGACACTGCGGTTCACCAGTCCCACGGCGTCGAAGGGACACTGCTGGACGATGCCCAGCAGCAGGGCGAGCTGGTCGCGCTGCATGCTGCCGGAAACCGCCAGCAGCACCTCCGGCGGCTGGCCGCCCTCGCGATGCAGTTCCTGCAGCTGGGCGTGCACCAGGTCGCCGGTGTGGCGGGCCGGTCCCAGGGCCGGTTGCAGCGGCTCGGTGCTCAGCTGCCACCAGAAGCGGGTGTTGATATCCCGGGGTTGCAGCCGGGCCGCGGCCCGGGCCGGGTTGCCGAAGCGGTACTGGCCGCCCGCGAGCAGGGCGTAGCCGGGGCTCTGCAGGTGGGCGCTGTCGTGCCACCACTGCAGGTTGCTGTCATTGACGTCCAACAGGGCGATGCTCATATCAAGCGGCCACCAGGTGGCGCATCAGGCGCCTGTCGGCGTAGCGCTGGCAGTCCAGCACCAGGCGTTCCTGGGACAACTGCAACTGGTGCAGGCAGAACATGATGATGATGCTCAGCACCAGGGCGACGAAGGTACTGTTGAACGCCACTCCCAGGCTCACGGTGACCCCGCTGATATCGCCCTCGACCGCCTTGTAGGCCTGGCCCAGGGCGTCGCCGATACCGCGCACGGTGCCGATAAAGCCGATGGAGGGAATGGCCCAGGCGATGTAGCGCACCATCGACAGTTCCGAGTCCAGGCGGTCGGACTCCACCTCGCAGCTCTCCTTGATGGTGTCGGACACCGCCTGGATGCTGCCGGTGGTGGCGAAGCGCTGCAGGGCGGCCAGCAGGGTGCGCGGCAGCAGGTAGTCCTGCTCCTTCTCCGGCAACGCCTCCAGCGAACGGCTGTACTCGCGGGCGTCCTGGGGCAGCACGCTGGTGCCCTCGGGGATGTCCAGCAGGCGCTGGCCCAGCAGGCGCTGCTCCAGCATGCACAGGCGGCCCTTGTAGCCCATGATGGCCAGGGCCCAGAGCAGCAGGATGAAACAGGCCTCCTGTTCGAAATCGCGGATGACCACCGCAAAGCTGCGCTCGGGCACGAAGTCCTCGCCGGCGGCCTGCAGCGCCATTTCCTCGCGGATCTGGGCATCGGCGCTGGGGCGGATGACGCCCACATACACCGCGTGCACCACGATCACCGTGATCAGCAGCGCGAACAACTGATAGATAAATTCCGATGACATCCTGTGCTTCATTAGCTGTTCCTATATATCCACCGGGAAGGAGACCGGGAGGTCTTCGGAAATCTGTTCCGAGGGCCGGTAGTCCGAGGGTGCCCGCTGGGGGTCGCTGGCCGCTGCGCCGCCTTCGGCCGGGTCGGTCCCGGCGGCGGGCTGTTCCGTAGTATCTGCCGGGGCCGGCTCGTCGCCGGCGGGCTGGGCGGCCACCAGCGCCGCAGCCAGCAGCAGGACCAGGGCCGGCAAAGTTCTGAAGATCATGCCTTACTCCGCATAGCGCGCCAACCGGAATCCTACGTCATCGCGGCCCGCCTGCCCATAATCCCGGTAGGAGAGGCGCAGTTCCGCGATCTTGCTGTGGGACCAGCTGGCGCCGCGGATGACGTAGTTGTCGCCGTTCTGGGCTCCCAGGGGGTCCACTTCGGTGGCCCCGTTGGCCGAGGGAATGCTGTACACGTCGTGCACCCACTCCGCGACGTTGCCGCCCATGTCGTACAGCCGCTGGTGGTTGGGCTTGAGGGAGCCCACCGGGGCGCTGACCACGAAACCGTCCTCGTAGCCCCCCAGTACCCGGCCGGTGACATAGGCGGAACTGTTGTCGGCATAGTTTTCCACCGGCGCGGTGGGGGGGAAGGTGTCGCCCCAGGGGAACTTCAGCAGCTCGGCGCCGTTGGCCCGCGCCGCCCAGGCCCACTCCGCCTCGCTGGGCAGGCGGTAGCCGGTGGCCGAGGGATTGTAGCCGGTGATGATGCCGTTGGTCTCGCGGTAGAAGGGCGGCAGGCCCTCGCGCGCGCTCAGCCAGTTGCAGAAGGCGGCCGCCTGCTGCCAGCTCACCTGGGCGACGGGCTGGTGGTCGCGGTTGAGACTGTTGCCCTCGATCTGGCCGGAGTTGTGGGCGGCCTTGTACTGGCGGAACTGGGCGTTGGTCACCTCGGTGGTCTGCAGGTAGAAGGCGCGGGTCAGGGACACCGGGTGCAGCACCTCGTTGGCGCGCCGGCCCGGCTCGCGGCGGGAGGCGCCCATCGTGAAGGTCGACAGGGGCGACTGCGCCGGGGTGAACAGCAGCAGGGTCTGACCCAGGGAGGTGGTGATCTCGGGTTTGATGCGCGCCTTGCGGGCCTGCTGCTCGGTGAGCAGGGTCGCCGCCACCCGCTGTTGCAACCCGGGTCGCGGAGTGACCTTGCGCCGCACCGTGGCGTAGCCCGGCAGGCTGATCTCCACGCTGTGCTCGAAGGCGGGCAGGGACAGGGTCTGGCTGCCCTGGCCGCGCACCTGGCCGTCGATTTTCAGGGTGGCGTTGGCGGGGCTGATCTCGAAACGCACCTCCCCCAGCTGGGCCTTGAGGGTGATGGTCTGGCTGTCGCGGGCGGCGGCGGCCAGCTGCACGGTGCTGCTGTGGCGCCGGTAGCCGGGCTTGAACACCGCCAGCTGGTGCGCCCGGTCGGGGACCAGCTCCAGCTGCAGCGGCGTCTGGCCGAGGAACTCGCCGTCCAGGGTGACATTGGCGCCCGCCGGCACGCTGGCCAGCTGCAGTACGCCCGCGGCGGGTTGCAGTACCGCGGTGTCCAGCTGCAGCGCCTGGCCGGGCACGATGTCCACGGTCTGTTGCCAGTCGGCGTAGCCCGGGCGCTGCAGGATCAGCTGGTGCTCGCCGCCGTCGATCTCCAGCACCGCCGGTGTGGTGCCCCGCTGTTCGCCGTCCACCAGGATGGCGGCCCCGGGCGGTTGGCTGTCCAGGCTGACCTCGGCCCAGCCCGGCGCCAGCTCCACCGCCAGCTGCTGCGCCACCTCCCGCCCGGTGACCTGCAGCGCCTGCTCCAGCGGCAGGTAGCGTTCGGCCTCGATACGCACCAGGTGCTCGCCGGCCTCCACCGGCTGGTCCGCCAGCGGGGTGCGGCCCAGCGCCTCGCCGTCCAGCAGCACGGTGGCGCCGGCGGGGGTGCTGGTAAAACTCACCCGTCCCGGCAGTGGCGCCAGCTCCAGTTGCAGGGTCTGGCTGTCCTCGGCGGTGACGGTGATCCCGGTTTCCAGGGGGTGATAGCCCGCTGCGGTGACCCGCAGGCTGTAGTCCCCCGGGCGCAGCAGGTAGCGCTCCCCAAAGGGCAGGGCCAGGCCGCCGATGGCAATATCCGCCGGCGTCTCGGCATTGACCAGCACCTGCAGGGAGCGGGCGCTGAGCAGGAAGCCCATCAGCAGGGCGAACAGCGCCGCGCAGGCCAGCAACAGCCAGCGCCCGGTGTGGCGGCGCCGCGGCGGTTTGGCGTCGGTGCTGCCCAGGGGCTGGAAGGCGCTGGGTTCGATAACGCCGCTGGCGGCCGGATCCTGCTGGTTCATGCCGGCTGCCGCCCTGTGGTGCTGATCATCATATGCTTTCCGTGCAGATAATGGTGACCGGGGGCGGCGAGCCCCCCGCCTCGACGCTGAACTCCACCCGCACGTCGCGGTAGCCCAGGCGGCTGCCCACCGCGGTGTACTTGCCGGGCCGCAGGTCCAGCACCCGCTGGTCAAACTGGCCCAGGCGCGCCACCTTGTAAACCACCACCTCGGTTTGCGCATCCGAGCGCAGGGTGACGGCCACCGGGGTATTGGCCGCCTGTAGCAGGCGCTGCAGGGTCTCCAGCTGCTGTGCCAGCAGCGGGCCCCGGGGGGTGATTTTTTGCGCCTGTTGCAGCAGCAGCTCGGTGGCCGCCGCGACTTTTGCATCCGCCAGCCGCTCGGGCTGCTCGATGGCGGTGCGGAATTGCTTGTCCAGTCTTGCCCGGTCGCGGCTGCGGGCCAGGCCCTCGGCGGCGAACAGCACATTGGGGTCGATTTGCTGGGCCTGTTCGTAGGCGTCCACGGCCGCCTGCCAGCGCTCCGCGCCCTCGTCGGCCAGGCCGCTGTTCTTCAGGCTCGCCAGGCGCTGGGCGGTGGCGGCGGCCGCCACTTCCTGCAGGGCGCTGGCGGCCTCCGTGGAGCCGGGCTCCAGCCTGGCGGCGCGGCCGAAGGCCTGGCGCGCCGCCTCGAAGCGCTGGCCGTCCAGGGCGGCATAGCCCTCGCTCATGGCCTGGTTGAAACGCTGTTGCTGATAGGCGACCCGCAGGCGCTGCAGGGTCTGTTCACTGCCGCGATGCTGCGGGTCCAGCGCCACCGCCTGCTCCAGCAGGGCGATAGCCTGGGCCAGCTCGCCCGCCTGCTCGGCCGCGGCCGCCTGGTCCAGCAGTGGCAGCAGTTGCGGCAGCGCCGCCACCCGCTTGCGCAGGCCGGCCAGCTCGGCGCTGTCCGGGTCTATGGCCGCGGCGAAATCCAGGGCCTCGGTGGCGGCGGCAGTATCCCCCGCTTCCAGGGCCTCGGCGGCGCGGGCCAGCTGGCGCGCCAGTTCCTGGGGCAGCTCCTGCCGCAGGGTTTGCAGCGCCTGCAGGCCCTCCTCGTAGCGGCTTTTGGCCTCCACGTACTCGCGGTTGCGGTACAGCTCGTCACCGGTCGCGGCCAGCTGCGCCACGGCGGCGAAGCGCTCCGGGGCCCACAGTTTGACGCCGCGCTCCTCCAGCTCGAACTGCACGTCAAGCAGTTCGGCGAGCACGTCCTGGGCCTCCTTGCGCAGTTTCCCCAGCTGGGCGTCCGACCAGGGCGAGGTATCGGGTCCGGTCGGGGTTTTGGCGGCGGGGGTGCTGGCCGGTTCTGCGGCGCCGGCAGCTGTGCTGGCGGGCTCCCCGGGGGTGGGCTCCGCGGCCGGGTCCGCGACCCGCTCCGGCAGCCAGAAGATGACCAGCAGGGCCAGCAACAGCAGTCCACCCAGCGCCGGCAATACCCAGGGCGGCAGGCCCTCGCGGTGCTGCCGCTCGCTGCCCGTGGGCGCAACCGGTCGCGGTTGCACGGCCTCGAAAGGCGTGGGCTGCAGCGGCTCGTTATGGGGTGACATCTGGGGACTGGAACCTTACCGGCTTATCCGGGGGATTAGTGTTGGTTAATGGTATCGATGGCGGCGGTTGGCGGTGCGCTGCCCGCTGGCAACTCCAGGTTGCCCACCTCGGCGGCGTAGATGTCCGCCAGCAGTTCGCGCCACTGGGCGTACTGGTCCTCGACATTGCCGCTGAGGGTAACGCTGCGGTCCTCCAGCTCGATCACGGAAGGGGTGATTTCCGCCTCCAGTGACATGCCCAGTTCCTCCAGGGCCTGTACGTGGATCTGGGCCTCGTTGCGTTTTTCCAGCCCGCTCTTGAGCAGGAAGCCGCCGCCGATTACCGCCACCTGGCCTGCCGTGCGGGTAGTGGAGCTGTCGCCAGAGGTCGCCGCGGCGATGCCGGCGATGACGGCGAGGCCGCCGGCGATCAGCTGGCGGGTGCTCTCGGCCTGCAACTCCTGCAGGGCCACGGCCTCCTCGTAGGTCTGCTTGCGCCACTCCTCGTAGGGCACCTGCATCTGGTCACCGAAGCTGCGGTAGTACTCCTGCAGGGTATCGATGAACATCTGGTCGCGCTCGCGGATACTGGCCACCCGCTCCAGCATGGGATCGCCCTTGGCCGGCAGCCGCAGCACCTCGTAGGTGCCCTTGTCGCTCTCTGTCAGGTAGCCGTCGAAGGCCTCCGGGGCGAAGCTGCGGGCAAAGCGCAACTCGGTGACCAGGCGGATTTTCTCGCGCTGCGCCAGCGATTGCTGTTCCTGTTGTTGCAGCAGGTCATTGGCGATGGTGTTGTACACCGCCTGGAAGGGATCGAAATCGTTGCGCTTGGTGACCTGGTAGGCGTAGCGGCTGGCCACCCCGGTGTAGTCCTTGTCCAGCCATACCTGCCCCAGGGAGTCCACCGCCGTGATGTGCAGTTGCAATTCCTCGCCATCGGAATGCAGGATCTTGCCGCGCACCACCAGGTCATTGATCTGCTCCGGGTTGGGCACTACCCGCACCGCCCCCCAGGCGCCGCTCTCCTGCATGGCCTCGGACAGCAGGAACGGCATGTAGCGGGCCTCCGCCTTGCGTACCTCCGGGTAGGTCTGCTCGCCCTCCTCGTAGTCGTCTATGCCCGGGTCGAAGATCGCGATCCCCACGTCCAGCAACTGCTGTTCCGCCACCGGCGCGGAGGGCGTCTCCACCCTGGGGATCTCATTGGTGGTGATGGTCTGGCTGACGCAGGCGGCCAGCGAGACCACCATCGCCAGTGCGGCGCACAGGCGCAAGGCGTGCTTCATTGCTCGATGCCCTTGTACTTGCGGTACTCGTCCCACAGCTTCTCCCTGACGGCCGGGTCGGGTTCGCGCATGGCGGCCTCGCGCAACTGGCGCGCCACCACGTCGTCATCGTTGCCGCTGGGGATGTCCTTGGGCGGGGGATACTTGGCCGGGTCCTGGGGGGGCTCGCCGCTGCCGCCGCCGATACCGCCCATGCCGCCGCCGGTGCTGTAACCGCCCCCGCCGCCGTAACTGCCGGCATCGGCCATGTCGCCCTCGGCCCCGGCGCCGCCGGAGCTGCCCCCACCGCCCGCGGCTGCCGACTCCTGGCTCGCCGCCGGGCGCTCGCGGCTGGCCTGGCGCTGGCTCGCCTGCTCCTCGAGAATCATGCTGTCGAATTCGCCGGTGCCCTGTTCCAGGCGGGCGTCGAGAATGGCGATCTGCTCGGCCGGGGTGAGGGGGCCGCCGCTGCCGCTGCCACCGGGCAGGCCGTAGACGCCGCCGCTGCCGTCACCCTGTTGGTCGCCCGCGGCTTCAGTGCCGCTGGCGCCGCCCGCGGGCATGCCCCCGGCTGTGGCGCCCTCGCTGCCCGCCTCATCGCCCATGGCCGCCTCCATGCCGGCCATGACCTCCTCGAAACTGGGCTCGTCGCGCAGGTCGGGCAGGGCGTCGCCGCCGCCCGCGCTGTCGCCGAAGCCCGGCTCCTGGGCGCCGCTGCCCGCTGCCTCCTGGCCGGCGCCGGCGGTTTGCTCGCCGCTGGCACCGGGCGCCTCGCCCTGGGGAAACTCGCCGAGATCCCCGGCCTGGGCTGAGTCGGCGCCGCTGCTGGCGGAGGACTGACCCTGTTCGCCCTGCCGGGACGCCTGCTCGGCGCCCTCGCTGCCAGCGGCGCTGCTGTCCTGGCCGCTGTCGCCGGCAGAACTGCTCGCCGAACTGCTCGGGGAACTGCTGGAGGAGCTCTGGGAAGAACTCTCGGCGGAGCTGCTGGAGGACGAGCTGGGACTGCCGCTGCTGCTGGGGGGCGGCGTGGAAGAGGGCGTGGACGGGGTCTGGGGCGTGGTCGGGGTGCTGGCGCTGGGGCAGCCCGAGAGCAACAGGCAGGCGCAGACCGCCGCCGCGAGACGCGCCAGCACTGCACCCGGATTACTGTTTGATATCATATGCCCTGACCAATTTTTCCGTCGTTACCGGCTCCTCGCCCTGGAAGCGGGGACGGAACCGGATGTCGCGCAAATCGCGCAGCAGGCGCAGCGCCATGTCGTCCAGGTCGGCGTTGTCGTCCAGCCGCTCCAGGTTTTGCACCTTGCCGCGCGCATCCACGTCGAATTCTACCAGTAAACCGCCCTGGTCCGCGCTAACCTCGGGCGGCAGGCGCCGCAGGCCGTCCAGGTCCGGCAGCGCCGTGGGCTGCGCGAACAACCCGCTCTCCCCTGTTTGGGCAGCGTCCTCGCCGGCAAGTTCCGCCAGCGCCAGCCGGTAGGCCTGCAGCGCCTCCTCCTCCCGGTCGTTCCACAGCGCCCAGTCCCCCAGTTGCACCAGCGCCGCCAGCGCCTCGCTGCTGTGCTCGCCGTGGTTGCTCAGCTGTATCTGGTAGATGGCCGCCAGAATGCTTTTGCCCCGGTTGTAATTCTCCTTGCGGTCGCTGTAGAAGCGGTAGGTGTCCTGGCTCAGGGCGTTGGCGCTCATGCCCGGGGCGGGCTGGTGGTAGTCGTCGCGGTACTCGCTCACCAGGTACTGGGTGCGCAGCATGCCCCACAGTGGGGTGAGCAGCTTGGGCGATTCCTCGCCTTCCACTTCCAGGATGTCGTTGAAAGCCTGGCGGTAGAGCTCCCACATATTGCTCAACCGCCCCGGGCCCTGCCAGCCCAGGCCCAGCCGGTGGGCGTTGAACTGCCAGTTGGCTTGTTGCACCAGGGCGTTGGCGCGCTCCTCGCCGCTTTCCAGCGCCCGCAGCTCCACCCGGTACAGGTACTGCTGCAGGTCATCCGCCTCGGCGTACTGGCCCAGGGCGATATGGCTGCGCACCTGGCCCTGCAGCAGGGGGATCTGGTCCGGGCAGTACAGGCCGCTGTTGACCCGGGCCAGGTGCACCCCGCGCTTGAAAGTGCTCACCGCCTCCAGGTGGCGCTGCTGCTGCTGCAGGGCCAGGCCCAGGCTGAGCATCTGCTCGGACAGGTCCGGGCCGTAGGCGCCCTGGCTGGACTCGATAGCGCTGATGGCATCCTGCAGGGACTGCTCCGCGGCGCGCTCGGACTCACTTTGCCAGGTGTCGTCGCGGTACTCGCCGGGCAGCATCTTGAGCTGTTCCTGGGCCTGGGCCGGCAACAGGCAGCACAATACGGCGCCGCCAAGCAGGGACTTAAGCGCGAACCGGGGCATGGGGACTTCCGTTGTTACAGTGCACGATGGGCAGGCTCCATCCATAACTCAGCACAGGGGCAACAGTATATACATTCGCGGCGGCGGCAGACAGAATACCGGGCCCGTGCACCCGCCGTGCACAGCGAGGACAACAGGAGCAGTGATGTGAGTCAGTTCAGCAATGATACCGCCGTCGTGCAGGTGGAGGACAAGCTCTGGCGGGGTGAATTGTGCCGGGGCTGGCGCATTGGCGAGGTGCCCAACGGCGGCTATGTGCTGGCGGTGGCCGGGCGGGTGCTCAGCCAGGCGCTGCCGCATCGCGACCCGCTGGCGGTGAACGCCTTTTACCTCGCCCCTACCGGGCTGGGCCCCATTGACTGCCGGGTGGAGCTGCTGCGCCATGGCCGCAATACCAGCCACGCCCAGCTGAGAATGTACCAGCAGGGCGAACTCAAGGTGCTGGTCACCGCCGCCTATACCGAGCTGGCGGCTCTCGAGGGGGAGAGCTGGTCCGCCAAGCCGCGCCCGGACTACCCCGGCTGGCAGGATTGCACGCCCAGCGGCCAGGACCGGGTGGAGTTCTTCCGCGAGCGCGTGGAGGTGCGGCTGGTCAGCGGCGCCGAGGTGTTCACCAGGAAGGAGCCCAACGGCAGTGGCGAGTTCCGGGGCTGGATCGCGCACCGCGACGGGGCCGACCCGGACACCCTGTCACTGCTGATGTTCGCCGACGCCTTCGCGCCGCCGGTCTTCACCATCTTCGGCCCGCTGCAGTGGGTGCCCACGGTGGAACTGACGGTGCAGGTGCGGGCCCGGCCCTCGCCCGGTCCCCTGCAGGCCAGGTTCTACTCCCGCCACCTGACCCGGGGTGTGATCGAGGAGGACGGCGAGTTCTGGGACAGCGCGGGCCAGCTGGTCGCCATCAGCCGCCAGACCGCCAAGGTGCGCGTACCCCGCCCCCGCCAGGCCGAATAAATTCGGCCCTACGGAGAGGGACATGTAGGGTCGATGAGATGGTCTCCTCCCCCTTTTAGTTCGGCGTCGCAATGCGCCATGATGGAGATGCTAAACCACCATCAGCAAAAGCGAGGAGAAGACCATGACTGAGATTACGACAATAGGGCTGGACTTGGCAAAGGATACGTTTCACGCCGTATGCTGTGACCAACACGGAAAAGTGATCAAAAAGAAGATGTTAAAGCGCTCAGGGCTCCTGAGCTGGTTCGCCAACCTGCCACCGAGCCTGGTCGGCGTGGAGGCCTGCGCGAGTGCCCACTACTGGGCGCGGGAACTCCAGTCCCAGGGCCACCGGGTGAAGCTCATCCCACCGCAGTATGTCAAAGCCTTCGTGCGCGGAAACAAGAACGACTACAACGATGCGCTGGCCATTGCCGAGGCGGTGGTGCGGCCGGAAATGCGCTTTGTCCCGATCAAGACGGCCGAACAGCAGGATATCCAGGCCCTGCACCGGCTGCGGGAGCGGCGCCTGCGGGATCGTACTGCCCTGTGTAACCAGTTGCGTGGTCTGCTGGCCGAGTACGGCATTGTGTGCCCGCGGGGCGTCAACGTGCTGCGCAAGCGTATTCCCCGATTGCTGGAAGATGGCGGGAACGGCCTGAGCGACTTCTTCCGCGAGCTGCTGTCCAGGGGCTATCAGCAGCTGACGGAGCTGGATGAGCATATCGATGCCTATACCCGGTCACTGGACACCCTGGCCAGGCAGGATGACGCCTGCCAGCGCTTGCAGACGATCCCGGGGTATGGGCCGGTCATCGCGAGTGCGTTTTACAGCGCTGTCGGCAATGGGAGTGCTTACCGGCGTGGCCGGGATGTATCGGCCTCACTGGGGATTGTGCCAAGGCAGCATAGCAGCGGCGGCAAGGAGGTTCTGCTGGGCATCAGCAAGCGCGGTGACCGGTATTTGCGCAGCCTGTTGATACACGGTGCCCGGGCGGTGGTGTCCAGGGCGGCCAACAAGGAGGATGCGCTGAGTCGCTGGATCAACAAGGTCAGGGCCGCCAGAGGCTTCAACAGGGCCGTGGTGGCGCTGGCCAACAAGCTGGCGAGGATTGGCTGGGCCATACTGGCCAGGAACACGGTCTATCAAGCCGCGTGACGGCTCGATGATCGAATCAGTTACGATTTAACGGAGGGCCCCACCCAGGATTGCGAAGATAATGTAGCCCACGATGACATCACAGGTCGGACCGGCGTATTGAAAACCTGATAAATTCGACGGCCTCATAAGGCCGCAGGGTCGATAAGGACGATACGCGCTTATTTCATCGAGGCCAGGGGGACACAACCCCTATCAACAGGCCGGATATACGAAAGCAACCTTGTCCCTGTCATCCACGTTACAGAGTCTTGCAATATGGGAGGAGACCATATACGAATTCATTCGACCACCGAAGCGCCGACCGGACCCGTGGAACTCCGGCCGAATAAATTCGGCCCTACAGGGGGGGTATTGTGGGTCGAATTCATTCGACCAACGCCACGGAGAGGGATTTGTAGGGTCGAATTCATTCGACCACGGCTCAATACGCCGCCACCCACCCCCCCGGGCGACGGGTGTCGGTGGCCCCCAGCAGCCAGCCGTCCCGTAGCATGATGGACTGGGTGCGGCCGATGGTGCGCCCGCCCGCCTTCACCTGGTGGCCCATCTCCCGCAGCAGCCTGAGCGTGTCCGGGCTGATACCCTGCTCCGCCTGCAACTCATCGGGCAGCCACTGGTGGTGGATGCGCGGGCTGATGCCGGCGGTGGCGACGTTCATGTCGAAGGCCATGGCGTTGAGGATGGTCTGCAGCACGGTGGTGATGATCATGCTGCCCCCCGGACTGCCGGTGGCGAACCAGGGCTGCCCATCGCGAAAGACGATGGTGGGGCTCATGGAGGACAGGGGCCGCTTGCCGCCCGCGATGGCGTTGCGCTCGCCCTGCACCAGCCCGAACATATTGGCCCCGCCGGGCAGGGCGGCGAAGTCGCCCATCTCGTTGTTGAGCAGCATGCCGGTGCCCGGCACCGCGATGGCCGAGCCGAAACTGGCGTTGAGGGTGTAGGTATTGCTGACCATGTTGCCGTGGCGGTCGGCGATGGTGTACTGGGTGGTGTCCTGGCTTTCGCCCTTGAGCACCCGGCCCGGCGCGATCTGCGCCGCGGGCGTGGCGCGCTGGTCTGTTATCAGCTTGCGCTGGCGAGCCGCATAGGCCTTGTCGGTGAGCGCCGCCACCGGCACCGCGACGAAATCCGGGTCACCCAGGTACTCGCTGCGGTCGGCGTACGCCAGTTTCATGGCCTCGGTGAGCAGGTGCAGGTAGGCGGCGCTGTTGTGCCCCAGGGCGGCCAGGTCCTCGTTTTCCAGCAGGTTGAGGATCTGCAGGATATGCACGCCGCCGGAGGAGGGCGGGGGCGCCGACACGATCTCGAAGTCGCGGAAGCTGCCGCGAATCGGCGGCCGCTCCAGGGCGCGGTAGGCCGCCAGGTCATCCAGGGTGATCAGGCCATTGCCCCGCTGCATCTCCGCGGCGATGCGGCTGGCGACCTCGCCCTGGTAAAAACCCTCCTTGCCGCGGGCGGCGATCTGCCGCAGGGTCCAGGCCAGGTCGGGCTGGCGCAGGATCTCGCCGATCTCATAGGCGCTGCCGTCGGGCTTGAAATACAGCCGCAGCGCTTCCGGGTTCCGGCGCAGGCGATCGGCTCGGGCCGCGAGCTCGTAGTTGAGGGCGAAGGAGACCGGGAAGCCCTCCTCGGCCAGGGCGATGGCGGGCGCCAGTACCTGTTCCCGGCTCATGCTGCCGTAGTGTTCCAGGGCGTACAGCATGCCCGCCACCGTGCCCGGCACGCCCGAGGCCTGGTGGCTGAAATACTCGAGCATGAAATCTTCCTTGCCGTCTTCCCCGAGGAACATGTCGCGGCTCGCCGCCGCGGGGGCGGTCTCGCGGTAGTCGATGAATACCTGCCGGTTGTCCTCCGCCAGGTGGATCAGCATGAAGCCGCCGCCCCCCAGGTTGCCCGCCCGCGGGTAGGTCACCGCCAGGGCGAAGCCGGTGGCCACGGCCGCGTCCACCACGTTGCCCCCCTGCTGCAGGATGCGCAGGCCCGCCTCGGTGGCCAGTTGCTCGGGGCCGACGACCATGCCGGTGCGCCCGACAATGGGCAGGAAGCGCTCGTTGTAATCGATGATGGGGGTCTGTTCCGCCGGCGCCGTTGCCCGCGCCTGGGCGGGGCTCGCGGCCACCATTGCCAGGCTGAGGTACAGGGAGAGGAGGGTGGAGGCGAGTTTTTGCATGCGGTTTACCGGTTCGCGGGGCGTTTGGTCTGGAACGGGGACTTTAACTGTTTTGCCCGGCGCAGCATACTCACTGTGCTGATAGTGCCGCCACGAGGCATGGGGTGTACCCTCGCGGGACTCGCCGTGAATACATCCATGTAGGCTCGTGTTCGGCATCCATGCCTCTCACGGTCCCGCGAGGGTACACCCCATGCCCCGCGGCTGGATCAGGCCAGGTCAAAACGGCAGTCGCGGGAAGAAGGACTCACTATGAAGAAAAAAATAACGCGTGAACTTGCGCGCCGCTGGACCGACATGTTCACCGCCCTGGCCGCCGGCGAGGATGTGCCGCCGGGGCAGCGGCTGCACTGCGAGGGCATGATGGAGGCGGCGCTGCTGGTGGGGGCCGCTTCGGCGCAAGAGCTGTCCCGGGCCATGGACGACTGCTACCGGGAGGCCTTCGGGCGCTCGCTGGCTGCGGATTTCGGCGCGGACTGGCAGGGGCTTTTCCCTTTTCCCCAGATTCCCGCCATGGCGCGGCGGGCGCCGGTGTATCCCAGCACCAGCGAATGATTATAATGCGGCACCCATGCCAAGGAATTCGACCATGATAGTTTCCCCCCTGCGTTTTTGTGCCGGCGTCCTGCTCGCCTGCCTGCTGGCCGCCTGTGGCAGCACGGCGGCCGCCCCCGGCAAGGTCGAGACCAACTACGACCAGAGCTTCGACTTCAGCCAGGTCAAGACGATCTACATCCAGCCTTTCAGCCGCACCGACGCGGCCACCATCACCGTCAGCGACGGGCAGATCCAGCGCATCAACGCGGCCATCACCACCGAGCTGGAAGGCAAGGGGCTCAGGATAGTGCCCGACAGCGGCAGCGCCGATCTGCTGCTGAGCTGGTACCTCGTCACCGAGGACCGGGTGTACGCCGCGCCGGGCAGCTGCCCGGGCTGTGACCGCCCGGCGGACAGCGACAGCCAGCGCTTTGCCAAGGGCACGCTGAGCGTCGATATGTATGACCCCGTTCGGGGCCTGCCGGTGTGGCGGTCGATCCTGCGCACCCGGCTGACCGCCGAGCCGGGCTCGGAGCAGGCCGAGCGGGACCGGCGCGAGGCCGCCGCCGCGATGTTTGCGAACTTTCCCCCGGCCTAGGGGCAGGGCAGCGCGGGGCCATGTCCATGCAGTACGAGAGTTACCGGCGCGAGTACATCGCCGGCGGGCTGAGCCGGGATATGCTGGCCGCCTCGCCCATCGCCCAGTTCGAGGCCTGGCTGGAGCAGGCGGTGAACGCCGGGCTCAAGGACCCCACCGCCATGGTGCTGGCGACGGTCGACGCCCAGGGGCTGCCCTGGCAGCGCATCGTGCTGCTCAAGGGGCTGTCCCACGGCGGTTTCGTGTTCTATACCAACTACGGCAGCGCCAAAGCCGCGGCCATGGCCCACAATCCGCAGGTGTCACTGCTGTTTCCCTGGAACGAGCTGGACCGGCAGGTGATCGTGGGCGGCACGGTAGAGAAAATGTCGGTGGCGGAGTCGGCCAGTTATTTCCTGACCCGGCCGCGGGAGAGCCAGATCGCCGCCTGGGCCTCGCGCCAGAGCCGGCCGATATCCGCCCGGGCGCTGCTGGAGAAACAGGTGCAGGTGCTGCGGGAGAAGTTCGGCAAGGGTGAGATCCCCGTGCCGGACTTCTGGGGCGGCTACCGGGTATTGCCCCGGCGCATCGAGTTCTGGCAGGGTGGGGAGCACCGCCTGCACGACCGCTTTCTCTATACCCGGCAGGCGGATGACAACTGGACTATTGAGCAGCTACAGCCATGACACGGGAGGTATGAATGGCCACCATCAGCAAGGATGATCTCGTCGGCACCTGGGAACTGGAGTCCTGGACCATCGGCTACGCCGACCGCGACGAGCTGAGTTTTCCCTTCGGCGAGGAGCCCCTGGGGTTGTTGCTGTACAGCACCGATGGCTGGATGAGCGCATCCATCGCCAGGCCCGACCGGGAGCGCCTGCCCGAGGATGTGAATTACCGCAAGCTGCCGGACGCCCTCAAGGCGGCGGCCTTCTCTTCCTACTTTCACTACGCCGGCCGCTACCGGGTGGTGGATGGCGACGTGGTGCACTTCGTCACCCAGAGCCTCAACCCCAACTTCCCCGGCACCGAGCAGTTGCGCCATGCCGAGCTGGATGGCCACACCCTGGTGCTCAGCGGCAAGGACGAGGTGGGCGGCGTCACCCGCTTCCACTCGCTGGTCTGGCACCGCGCGCAGGCCACCGGCGACGGCGTCGTGATCGGCGACGGCTAAGCGGGCCCCACTCGGAAACGGGCCTGGCGTTGCGCGGATCAGGCCCGGCGCTGGCTGAAATAACGCGGCTCCGAATCCAGCCCCAGCAACTGGCGGCGTATCATATCCAAACCGGCGGCGGCCACCATGGTCTGGAACAGGGTGCGCTCCACCGGCCAGCGCAGGCAGCAGCTGCGCAGGTCCTCGCGGCTACCCCAGGCCAGCCACACCGTGCCCACGGGCTTCTCGGGCGTGCCCCCGTCCGGCCCGGCGATGCCCGATACCGCGATGGCGTAGTCGGCCCCGGCCCGCTCCAGGGCGCCCAGCGCCATCTGCCGCACCACCGCTTCGCTGACGGCACCCTCGCTGGCCAGCGTGGCCGCGTCCACCCCCAGCACCGCTTGCTTGATGGCATTGGCGTAGGTGACGAAGCCGGCGTGGAAGGCCTCGGATGAACCGGGGATGCGGGTCAGCATGGAGGCGATCAGGCCGCCGGTACAGGACTCGGCGGTGGTGAGGGTGGCGCCGCGCTGGCGCAGCAGCTCCAGCACCCTCTCTCCCAGCAGGCAGTCGCCCTCGCCGATGATGTGGTCGCCGAACAGCTGTTCCAGCTGCTCGCGGCAGCGCTGGCGGGCGGGCAGGGCATCACTGCTGTCGACCGTCAACTTGATCTCCATCTGCGGAGCGCCGGCGCGAAAGCCCAGCTCCACTTCCGGGGGCCAGTCGGGAATGCCGTCGCTGATCATCTGCTGGGCGCTGGACTCCCCCAGGCCGAATGTCTGCAGCCGCAGGATGCTGCGCTGGGCCGGGCGTTCCAGCCGCCGGGCCAGGTCGGCGACGATGCCGTCCAGCATCGCAGCCAGCTCCCCGGGGACCCCGGGGGTGCAGATGACGCGGCACTTGCCCACCATGAGTTCAAAGCCCACCGCGCTGCCAATCGGGTTGGGGACGATTTTCGCCCCGGCGGGCAGCAGGGCCTGCTTCATATTGGCCGCATTCAGCGGCAGCTTGCGGCGCCCGCACCACTGCTCCAGGTGGGTCACCGCCTCGGGGTGTGCGGCGATGCCGACCCCGGTCACGTTGGCCAGCACCTCAGCGGTGAGGTCGTCTATGGTGGGCCCCAGGCCGCCGTTGACGATCAGCAGGTCGGCCGCGTCCGCCATGGTCGCCATTTCCCTGGCCAGCAGTTCCCGGTCGTCCCCGACCGTGACCTTGCGGTGCACGCTGATGGCCAGTTCTGACAGGCGCCGGGCGATCAGGGCGGAATTGGAGTCCACTGTATCGCCGCTCATGATCTCGTTGCCGGTCAACAGCAATTGTACTTTCAGTTCGGTTGCGCTCATGGTGTTCCCGATGTGTGGCCCCGGTAGCGGGCGGCGGAGGGTTGCAAGCATAGCCGCATTGCTCTACCCGGGGCAAAGTGCGTAACGGCAGTGCGGCGTATAGAATGCTCCCGGGTGGTTCGCCCGCAGGCAGCCGGACAGGGGGGCGCGTGACAGCTTTGAACTTTTGCCAGGACTGCGGCGCCGCGCTGCAGCCCCACATGGTCGGCGGCGAGCAGCGCAACCACGCTTATTGCCGGCGCTGCCGGCTGCCCCGCTATGACCACCCGCTGGTGGTGGTGACCTGCTTTGTCGCCTGCGGCCAGCGCCTGCTGTGGGTGCGGCGCGCACTGCCGCCCCAGCGCGGCCTGTGGGCCATCCCCGGCGGCTACCTCGAGGGCGGCGAAACCCTGGCGGCAGGGGCCGCCCGGGAGCTGTACGAGGAGGCGGGCATCGGGCTGCCGCCCGCGCGCCTGCAGCTTTATATGACCGGCACCATTACCTTCATCAACCAGGTCTACGTGGGCTTTCGCGCCAGCGTCGCCAGCGAGGACTGCGCCCCCGGCCCGGAATCCCTGGCCTGTGGCTTCTACTCCCGCGACGAGTGCCCCTGGGACGAGGTGGCCTATCCCCAGGTCAACGACTCCATCCGTCGCGCCTACGACGACCTGGAGAGCGGCTGCTTCGGGGTGTGGCAGGCGGAGATGAGCGACGCCCATTACACCCTGCGGGCGGTGTCCCAGACCGGTCCCCGGCCCGGCTAGAACCCGCCGTGCTGCGCCAGGTGCTCCAGCTCGGCCGGGGTCGATTCCCGCCCCAGGATGGCGTTGCGGTGGGGGAAGCGGCCGAATTGCGCGATCACCTCCCGATGAGCCCGGGCGTAGCGGGTGAAGCCGGCGACTGACGCGCTGCCGGCGTCCCGCTCCAGTGCCGCGAACAGGCGCAGGCACTCGTCCTGGGTGGCCAGGTCCTCGCAGTGCTCCAGGGGCAGGTACAGGAACACCCGGTGAATGGCCGGCAGGCGCCGGTGGCGGCCGGCGGCGATGGTCTTCCGGGTCAGCGCCAGCGCCCGCTGGTCCCCGGCAAAGGCCCGCGGCGTGCCGCGAAAGAGGTTGCGGGTGAACTGGTCCAGCAGCAGCACCAGGGCGACGAGGCCGGCGTCATCATTTTCCCAGGGCTGCAACTCGCCCGCCAGGGCGCGCTCCACCAGCGCCCCGAAACGGCGGCGCAGGTCGGCATCCACCGCCTCGCTGGCGCTGAACCACAGCTTGTTGCGGTCCGCGCCGGCCATGCCGGCCGCGTCCAGGGGCCCGAACCAGTAGTCGTGTATGTCCTGAATTGCCGCCTGCATGGCTGGATAACCCCCCTCGCGCGCCCCCGGGCGCCGGCATGTGTTAAAGTGCGCGACCTCCTGAACCAGCATAGCGGAAATCACCATGACTTTACTTCCCGAGGTAGAACTGAGCACCGATGAACAGAAAGCCAGCTATGGCTTTGGCCTGCAGTTTGGCGAGCAACTGCGCCGCAACAGCTTCGAGGGGCTGGACCTGGAGGCGGCGCTGGCCGGCATCCGGCACTGGTACGAGCACCAGCAGGCGACCATCGACGAGGGCCAGATCAATGCCGCCTACCAGGTGATCCAGAAAAAGCGGCAGGACCAGGAGGCCGAACTGGCCGGCAAGCGGGAACAGCTGGCGACTATCTTCCTGGAAGCCAACGCCGCCCGCGAGGGCGTGTCGGTCACCGACAGCGGCCTGCAGTACGAGGTCCTGGAAGCCGGCAGCGGCGCCAGCCCCGGACCCCGCTCCACCGTGGTTACCCACTACCACGGCACCCTGGTGGACGGCACCGTCTTCGACAGCTCGGTGGAGCGTGGCGAGCCGGCCGAGTTCGGCGTGCACGAGGTCATCCCGGGCTGGACCGAGGCCCTGCAGATGATGTCCGTGGGCGACAAGTGGCGCATCGCCTGCCCGCCCCGGCTGGCCTATGGAGAGCAGGGCGCCGGCAACGCCATACCGCCCAACACGGCGCTGGTGTTCGAGATCCACCTCATTGCCGTCAAGGACTGAACAGCCAAAAAAATCGCGCTGATGGCCCGTCAGCGCTTACATTGCAGCGCGCCATTCATTACACTGTGGAGCCATCTCCAGTTCCTCTTCCACGGTGGGTTCGCAAGCATGAAACGCGTTGTTTTCAATCAGAAAGGCGGGGTCGGCAAGACCAGCATCACCTGTAACCTGGCGGCCATCGGTGCGGCCATGGGCTATCGCACCCTGGTCATCGACCTGGACGTGCAGGGCAATACCACCCACTACCTGGTGGGCGAAATCGACGCCGAGGCCTTCCCGGCCGAGGCCCAGGGCGTGGCGGGCCTGTTCAAGCAGACGGTGGGTTCGCGCCGGATGAGTAACAACCCCGACTCCTTCGTCTGGGAAACCCCCTACGAGAACCTGTTCCTGATGCCCTCCAGCCCGGTCCTGTCGGTGCTGGAAAAGGAGCTGGAGAGCCGCTACAAGATCTACAAGCTGCGCGACGCCCTCAACAAGCTGGAAGACGAGTACGACCGGATCTACATCGACACCCCGCCCAACTTCAACTTCTTCTCCAAGTCGGCCCTGATCGCCGCGGACTCGGTGCTGGTACCCTTCGACTGCGACAGTTTCGCCCGCCAGAGCCTGTACTCGCTGATGGACAATCTCGCCGAACTGCAGGAAGACCACAACCCGGACCTGGTGGTGGAGGGCATCGTCATCAACCAGTTCAACTCCCAGGCGCGCCTGCCCGGGGAACTGGTGGCGGAGTTGCAGGAAGAGGGCTACCCGGTGTTCAAGACCTACCTGAGTACCTCGGTGAAAATGAAAGAGTCCCACCGCGACCACCGGCCGCTGATCGACATGGCCCCCAGCCACAAGCTCACCGCCCAGTTCCTGGACCTGCACGCCGAGCTGGAGAAGACCAAGGCCAAAGCGGCGGCGTAAGCTCCGGCATGTAGGGTCGAATTCATTCGACCTTTGACCCGGACGTCCCATCAGTCCCGTCCGCGCCGCGTATTCCGTAAGGATCTTGTCCCTTCGTCGGCAGGGGCCCGGGTATATCCCGGCTCCATGGCCGCGGCCCTCCGGGCTGCCCTCAGTCGGTTGGGAGCCCTGGAAAGCGGTCTCCCGCCACTCCTTCGGCGCTGGCCTTTTATATTCCGCCGGGACACACCCGACCCCCTGCCTCACACCGAGCTAAAACCCGTAACTTAGCTCGATCGGAGGGCGCGACCGGGGAGAGGCCCTTTCGCGGGGCCTCTCCCGGTTGTGCCCGGTCCAGCGAGGGCATCACACCTCCGGCAGCATGCTCCCCGCCTTGCCCACCGCCTCCACGTACTCCTCCAGCAGCCGGTAGATCACCTGGCGGCAGGACTGCACCTCGTTGAGCTGGCCGATCACCTGGCCGCAGGGATTGAAGGCCACCTTCTGGCAGTCGCCCACCCCCGCGTAGGTGGCCGTGCGGCGCATGCCGTCCGAGGTGACCATGCCCTGCAGGGGCATGCCCAGGGGATCCGGGGTGTCGGGCCGGTCCCAGGCTTCGGTCCAGTCGCTTTTCAGCATCCGGCAGGTCTTGCCCGTCCAGGAGCGGGAAATCACCGTGTCCTCGCTGGTGGCCTTCAACAGGGTGGCTTTCTGGGCCGGCTGGGTGTGAGCCTCTTCCACCGTCAACCACAGGGAGCCGGTCCAGACGCCGGCCGCGCCCATAGCCAGGGCCGCCGCGATCTGGCGGCCATTGCCGATCCCTCCCGCCGCCAGCATCGGCAGGTCGCCAATGGCGTCCACGATCTGCGGCCACAGTACGATGGAGCCCACGCTGCCGGTGTGGCCGCCGCCCTCGCCGCCCTGGGCGACCACGAAATCCAGCCCGGCCTCCTTGTGGGCCACGGCCTGCTTCACCTTGCCGCACAGGGCGCCGATCAGGCGGCCCGAGTCCTGCACCATCTTGATCTTGTCCGCCGGGGGCGTGCCCAGGGCGTTGGCGATCAGGACGCACTGGGGCCGGGTCAGGGCCTCCTCCAGCAGGGGGGTGGCAGTGGCGTCGGTCCAGCCCATCAGGCCCATGCTGGTGCTGCCGTCGGGCCAGGGGGGCACGCCGGCATCCGCCAGCAGTTTCTGGGCGAAGTCGATGTGCTCCTGGGGCACCATTTTCCACAGCTGGGCCTCCATCTCCTCGGCGCTCAGGTCGCCCATGCCCTCGTATTTCTGGGGGATCACGATGTCCACCCCATAGGGCTTGTCACCGATATGGGCGTCGATCCAGTCCAGCTCCTCCTTGAGCTGCTCCGGGGAAAAGCCCACCGCTCCCAGCACGCCGATGCCGCCGGCCTTGCTGACCGCGACCACCACGTCGCGACAGTGGGTGAAGGCAAAAATGGGATAATCGATGCCGAGTCTGGCGCACAGCGGGTTGGGCATGGCGGGGCTCCTTGGGTTGTTTTGACCAGGGCACAGTATTTGTCCTGGCCCGGTGCGGGGCAAGCGCGGCGGGATGCCTGGCTAAACTGGGGGCTATGAATCCGCGCCGGCCGGCACCCTGCGGCGGTGGGGGCGTAGCATATACTTATAAAGCATAGTTATTTGTATGGCGCTTTCCAGTTCTATAAAGTTCGCTCCCTGATAACCAAAACCATGGTAAAGAGCAGCCTTGGACCTGGACCTTGACAGTGTGAACGCCCGCCTGCGCGACGCCAGCCCGCAGCAGGTGGTGCGCTGGGCGCTGGACCTGCAGCGGCCGACCATCGCCACCACCAGCATGGGTCGCAACGCCGCCGCGATGCTGCACCTGGTCAGCGAGATTGACAGCAAGCTGCCTACCATCTGGGTGGACACCGGCTATAACCTGCGCGACACCTATATCGTTGCCGAGCGCCTGATTCGCGACCTGCAACTGAATATCCACGTCTACGCCCCGCAGATGACCAGCGAGCGCCGCAACGCCATCATGGGGGGCATCCCCACGGTGGACGAGGAGGAGCGCCACCGGGAGTTCACCCGCCAGGTGAAACTGGAGCCCTTCGACCGGGCGCTGGCGGATTTCGGCCCCGAGGTGTGGCTCACCGGTATCCGCCGCGAGGAAACCGAGCACCGCAAGACCCTCGATATCGTCTCCCTCGACGCCCGCGGGATCATCAAGGTGGCGCCCCTGTTCTACTGGTCCGAAGAGCAGGTAGAAGACTACATGGAGCAGCATCAGCTGCCCAGTTGCAGGCACTACTTCGACCCCACCAAGGTCCAGGATGGCCGCGAGTGCGGCCTGCACACGGCGGCCTGAGGGTGGGCCGGCCGGGTGCCCTCAACCCATGGCCATGCCCACGGCGATAGCCAGCAGGGCGGTGGCGACCGCAAAGCAGCCGATCACGATGGCCAGTTGGCGCAGGGCGCGTTTGTCCGCGGCGGTATCTTCCGGTGAGAGATGCTGGGTCATGGAATCCTCCTCATTATTGGGCTTTCGGACACAGGCTCCAGATCTGCATTCATAGCAGCCTGGCGCCCGGCCGCCATGACCCAGATCAAACTGCTGCACAACCCTGCCCGCAGGCGGGTTATACTGTCTCCCGAAGAGGTGGCTTATGACATCTTCGCGCGAGGCAGTGGCAGGGTGCCGGCGGCGGTCCCGGGGGGGCGGTGGCCAGGGGCGACTGTTGCTGCCGCTCCTGCTGCTGGCCCTCTGCGCCTGCGCCAGCCAACCCGCCGAGCGCATCCAGCTGGCCAGCCTGCCTCCCCTGCAACTGGCGGACCGCCAGCTCAGCCTCGCCGATGTGCCCGCGCGGGCCGTCACCCCCGACCTGCTGGCGACCAACGACGCCATGCGGGCTTTCGTGCAGCGCTACACCGCCGGCATCACCAATTCCCGCCAGCGCCTGATGTCACTGCACCGGGCGGTGCAGGGGGCGGGTACCCTGGGCATCCGTTACGACCCCTTTGCCGAGGGCACGGCACAGCAGGTGTTTACCCGCGGCACGGCCAATTGCCTGTCCTATGCCAACCTGTTCGTGGCCCTGGCGCGGGAGGCGGGCCTGGATGCCCGCTACCAGTGGCTGGAAGTGCGTCCCCAGTGGAGTCGGGTGGGGGACCGGGTGCAGGTCGGCCTGCACGTCAACGTGGTGGTGGACCTGCGCGGCGGCAGTCGTTACATGGTCGATATCGATCCCCTGCCGGCGCGGGAGATCGCCGGTACCCGGGAGGTCAGCGACACCGACGCGGCGGCCCTGTACCACAACAACATCGCCATGGCCGCCCTGGCCGGGGACGACCCGGAGACCGCCTGGCTGCACGCGGTGCGGGCGCTGCAATTGAGCGCGGATATGTCCCACCTGTGGGTCAACCTCGGGGCGATCTATCGCCAGGCGGGCCAGTACCAGGCGGCGGAGGACAGCTACCTGCAGGCGCTGGCGCTGGACGACTGGCAGTTCTCCGCCATGTCCAACCTGGCAGTGCTGTACGAACTGCAGGGCAGGGAGGCCGAGCGGGCCCTCTGGCTGGAGCGGGTGGAGGGCTATCGCCGCAACAATCCCTATTATTTCGCCGACCTGGGGGACGAGGCCGCGGCGGCCGGGGACTGGCAGGCCGCCCTGGGCCACTACCAGCGGGCCATCGAGTTGCACCCGGATGACAGCGGGCTGTTGTTTGCCCGCAGCATGATCTACTACCAGCTGGATGACCTGCCGGCGGCCGCGGCAGACCTCAAGCGGGCGATCGAATTCGCCACCATGCGCTCGGATATCGACAGCTACCAGCAGCAGCTGGAAGCCCTGCGGCGCGCCGGCCTGGCGGCTACCGGGGATTAGGTCGCTGCACCCGTATATAGCGCCGGCGCTGCATCCTGCCGGTGAGTTTGGCGAAGCAGTCGCCTATCGCCATCTGCCAGCCGTACTTGCGGCGCAGGGCCCGCAGCGCCTGGTCCTCCTCGGCGGCCGTGTCCAGCAGGTAGGCCTCGGTGTCCAGCCACTCGCCGGTGAGGGTGCCGGTCACCGTGCAGGCGGCGACGCGCGCCGCGCTGAAGTTGCGCAGGCGCTTCACCTTGCCGGCATCGCCTGCGGAGAACAGGTAATAGCTGTCGCCATCGGGCGCGAACCATACCGGGGTGGCGACGAACTGGCCGCTCTTTTTGCGGGTGGCGAAGCTGATATAGTTGCCGCCCTCCAGAAATTCGATCTCGTCCTGCTGCATGGGTCGCCCTGTGCCTGTCGCGTTGCGTTCACGCCATTAAATCTGCAAATACCCCCGGCCACAATACCCCCGCCCCGAGTCGTTGGTGTAGAATCCGGCACTTCATAATACGAGGAGCAAACCCCATGGCAGAGAGCATTCGCCGCCAACTGGCGCTGGTACTGATGGCGTCGCTGCTGGCCCTGGCAGCCCCCTTCAGCGTCGCCGACACCAAGGAAGCCATCGAGGCGGGCGCCAGCCAGGCCCTGGCGAGATTGCGGGCGCACTCCCCTGCGGCTGGCGAGCTGGTGGACCAGGCCTACGCCGTGCTGGTGTTCCCGGATGTGGTGAAAATGGGCTTCGGGGTGGGTGGTGAGTACGGCGAGGGCGCCCTGCAGATAGGCGGCGTGACCCAGGCCTATTACGTCATCGCCGGGGTGTCCTTCGGCCTGGAGGCGGGCGCCGAGTACAAGTCCGAGGTGATCCTGTTCATGACCGAGGAGGCCCTGCGCGACTTCCGCAACAGCAGCGGCTGGCAGGTCGGCGTGGACGGCGCGGTGGTGCTGGCGAAGGAGGGCGCCGAGGGCGCCATCGATACGCTCAACAGCCGCGAGCCGGTACTGGGCTTTATCTTTTCCAACCGCGGGCTGATCTTCAACCTCTCCCTGGACGGCGCCAAGATCACCCGCATCGCCAGGTAGGGGCAGCGGCATGAACGGATTCATATCGGTAAAGGCCGCCCTGGCCGCGCAGGTGCCCGGCGGCGGGCAGGTCAGCGTGCGCGGCTGGCTGCGCAGCAAGCGCGATTCCAAGGCGGGTATCTCCTTCCTGGCCGTGCACGACGGCTCCTGCTTCGACCCCATCCAGGTGGTGGTGCCCGCTTCCCTGGCCAATTACCAGGACCAGGTCCTGAAACTGTCCACGGGCTGCGCGGTCGCTGTCACCGGCGAACTGGTGCCCTCCCAGGGTAAGGGCCAGAGCGTGGAGATCCAGGCCAGCTCGGTGACGGTGCTGGGCTGGGTGGACGACCCCGAGACCTATCCCATCGCCAAGAAACGCCACAGCTTCGAGTACCTGCGCAGCCAGGCCCACCTGCGCCCGCGCACCAACACCATCGGCGCCATCACCCGGGTGCGCAGCACCCTGGCCAACGCCATCCACAACTATTTCCACGACCAGGGTTTCAACTGGATCAACACCCCCATCATCACCGGCAGCGACTGCGAGGGCGCCGGCGAACTGTTCCGGGTCAGCACCCTGGATTTCGCCAACCTGCCGCGCACCCCCGCGGGGGAGGTGGATTTCAGCGAGGACTTTTTCGGCGGCGAGTCCTTCCTCACGGTCTCGGGCCAGTTGGAGGTGGAGTCCTACTGCCTGGCCATGAGCAAGGTCTATACCTTCGGGCCCACCTTCCGCGCCGAGAACTCCAACACCAGCCGCCACCTGGCGGAGTTCTGGATGGTGGAGCCGGAGATCGCCTTCGCCGACCTGCACGACGACGCCGACCTGGCGGAGGCCCTGCTCAAGCATGTGTTCACCCGGGTGCTGGAAGAGCGGGAGGACGATATGGCCTTCTTCGCCCAGCACATCGACAAGACCGCCATCAGCCGCCTGCAGACGGTGATAGACCAGCCCTTCGAGCGCATGGACTACAGCCAGGTCATCGATATCCTGGCCAACTGCGGCCAGGCGTTCGAGTTCCCGGTGGCCTGGGGGCAGGACCTGGCCTCGGAGCACGAGCGCTACCTGGCCGAACAGCATGTGGGCCGGCCGGTGGTGGTCATGAACTACCCCAAGGACATCAAGGCCTTCTACATGCGCCTGAACGACGACGAGCGCACCGTGGCGGCCATGGATGTGCTGGCCCCGGGCATCGGCGAGATCATCGGCGGCAGCCAGCGGGAAGAGCGCCTGGCGGTGCTGGATGCGCGCATGGAGGAGCACCTGCGGGAGGAACTGTGGTGGTACCGCGACCTGCGCCGCTACGGCACCGTCCCCCACGCGGGCTTCGGCCTGGGCTTCGAGCGCCTGCTGAACTACGTCACCGGCATGGAGAACGTGCGCGATGCCATCCCCTTCCCCAGGACCCCGGGGCACGCCTCCTTCTAGCCCAGGCTGCCCCATGTGGGTGAATTGGTCATTATTTGACCGGATAATGTGAAATATTGACTGAATTAGTCGCAGGCGTGGCGGTGCTTTGCGCCATACTCAACGGGAGGCGGCGATTTTGCCGGGCCCGGAGGGAGGCGGACAATGCGCGCAGGCGACACCCGTGGTGCCACCGCCAGTGAAATGGCGATAGTCGACACCTTCACGCGGCTGATATTCGGTGAGGAAGACCTTTTCGACGCCGCCGAGTTGCGGATCGTCGAGGCCCTGCGCCTGGTGGATGCCGATATGGCCGGGGACAGTCTCCGGGAGATGGGCTGCTACCTGCGGGCGCTGGGGGTGGCCGAGATGATCCAGCTGGTGGGCCGGGTGCAGGCCTGCCTGGCGGACAATCCCCCGCCGCGCGCCGCCCCGCCCCCTGTAGGGTCGCATGCATTGGACCGGGGACGCAGCGATCGCACCCTGGCCGAATAAATTCAGCCCCACGAGCAGAGGTGTCGCAGGGTCGAATGCATTCGACCAATTAATCGGCGGGCGCAACCGGAACACCTGGGCCGAATAAATTCGGCCCTACACGGCCCCCCCGTGATGTAGGGTCGAATTCATTCGACCGGCTACACGGCCCCCCCGTGATGTAGGGTCGAATTCATTCGACCGGCGATGGCGGATTGAAATCCGCCCTACGGCTCAGGTGTCGGTATTTGCGCCGGCGCCGGCTTCTGCGGCTTCAGCCCACAGCCCTCCACCACTTCAAACAGCGCCCGGTACTGGTCCGCCCGGTCCACCTCCCGAAAACGTAACTCCACCGCCTGCTCCAGCTGGAAGCGGCGGGTGGTGCTGGTGAGGCTGGCGGTCCACTTGTCGTAGCTGAACTTCTCCGGGTCCTTGCGCAGGTCCACGAAACCCTCCAGGCCGTTGTCGTCCAGGCGCACATTGAAGCCGCTGCTGTTGATATGGCTGACCGTGGCCTTGAAGGTGCGCTCGCCCTCGGCGGCCAGCCGGGCCAGGTATTTGCCGGCCAGCCAGCGCTCCGCCTCCAGCGTGGCCTGGCGGGTGTTGGCCAGGCGCTGGGCCAGTCGCTCCAGCAGCGTGGTGGACACCTGGGTGGCCTGGTCCCCGTGCAGCAGCGCCTTGATCTGCAGGTGGACCAGGAAATCCACGTACTTGCGCAGGGGCGAGGTGCAGTTGGTGTAGACCTCCAGCGCCATGCCCATGTGCGGGCCCGGGCTGGCGCTGAGCTCCGCGCGGGTCAGCAGGCGGTTGATCATGCTGCGCAGGGGCAGCGGGTGGTCGCCCCGGGCCAGGCAGCGCATGATGTCCCGGTAGCCGGTCACGGTGGTGGGGTCGGTCTCGGCCACCTCCGGCGCGTGCATGGCCAGGAACTGGCGCGCCTCCTCCAGGCGGTCGGCGCGAATGCCCGGGTGGGTCACGAAGGGGCCGTTGGCCGCGCCGCGCTGCAGGAACAGGGCCGCGCAGCGGTTGGCGGCGACCATGCACTCTTCCACCAGCTTCTGGGAGAGCAGTTTCTCGTAGGGCTCGATGGTATCGATCCGCTTGTCGTCGTTGAGTATCCAGCGGAACTCGCGGCGCTCCTCCATCACCAGCCCGTGGGTCTCGCGGTGGCCGCGCAGGGCTCGAAATACCTGGTACAGGGCCTCCAGCGGGGTGGCGTGGCTCATGAGATCGTCGGCGTGCCCGTTGAGGTAGCGATCCACCCCGTAGTAGGACAGCTTGGCCCGGGAGCGCACTGTGGCCTCGATGAACTCGAAATCGCCCACCTCGCCGCTGTCACTGACGGCGATCTTGCACACCAGTGCCGGGCGGTCGCAGCCCTCGGACAGGGCGCAGGTATCCTGGGCCAGCTGCTCCGGCATCATGGGCAGCACGTCGCCGTGGAAGTACACGGTGGTGCCCCGGGCCGCGATATCCCGGTGCAGGGCGCTGTCCCGGGGGATGTAGGCGGTGGGGTCGGCGATGGCGACGAACAGGGTCCAGCCGTCGCTGCTGATCTCCGCGTACAGGGCGTCGTCGATGTCCTGGGTCTTCACGGTATCGATGGAGATGAACTCCAGGTCGGTGAGATCCCGCCGCCGCTCCTGTTCCATGGGCCTGCAGTCGGCCAGCAGCTGCTCCACCTCTTTCCCGCAGGCGTCGCTCCACTGGGCAGCCAGCGCGTATTTCGCCATGCTGTACAGGTTCTCGATACCCGGCGTCTGCTCGTTGCCGATGATGGTCAGCACCTTGGCCTGGGGCTTGCCGTCGCGAATGGGATGGCGCAGGATCGCGCAGCGCAGGTAGTCCCCCTCCTTGACGCCGTTGCGGGCATGGGGCGGTATGAACAGCCAGCGGTTGAGCTGCGCCAGGTCGGGCTCGACGAAGATGGCCTTGCCCTTGCGCACGCAGCGCCCGGTGAACTCCCCCAGCGGACTGTCGATGAGCTTCTCCACATCGGCGATGGTCTTGTTGTCCCTGGTGGGACGGATGCAGACTTGTATGCGGTCGTCGGGGAATACCTTGAGCATTTCATCCGGGGGGATAAAAATCTCGCGGCCATCGTCCAGCACCGCGAAGCCGTAGCGGCTCTGGGTGCCCTTGACGACGGCTTCGGCCCGCTCTTTTTCGGCCTCTATCCGGGATTTGAGGTCGCGAAGCTGGGACAGGGCATCCTGGTTGAGCATGAAGGGAGCTACTTATAGTTGGAGACAGTCAAGCGCGCTATCCTAGCGGAAATCGCCTGCCCTGTCAGTGAGATATCGCCCCGGCGCCAGATAAGCGCGGCAAATGCCCTCCCGCCATTGACACGGCTGCACGTAGCGTTTGTAATCGGGGTAAGCGGAATCAACCATCCCGCCGGGAATAGCCATTGACGATTCCACCCCAGTTTCATCCACCCCAGCCCCGGCCCCTGCAGCCGGATTCGCCAGCGCCACCCAGTACCCAACCCCTACTCCACGACCCAGCGATGAGGACTCCTCTATGGACTCAGGCTCCGCCCTGCGCGTAGAAAAAACCACCCTGAAACCCGTCATCAAGAAAACCTATGTACTGGACACCAACGTCCTGCTGCACGACCCCACCGCCATTACCGCCTTCAAGCAACACCATGTGGTCATACCGATGACCGTGCTCGAGGAACTGGACCATATCAAGGACCGCCATGACAAGACCGTCAGCCGCGAGGCCCGCATCGCCATCCAGATGATCGACAAGGTCGTCGACAACGCCACTCCCCAGCAGATCCAGGAGGGGGTGGAGATGCCCATGGCCAACGCCGAGGGGGTGGCCGGCACCCTCGCCATCTTCGCCGACCAGCGCCTGATGGACAATTCCTCGGTGCCCTACCTGGACGACACCCCGGCCCAGGCCAACGACAACCGCATTATCAACGTGGCCCTGCGGCTGCAGGCGGACCACCCCAACGAGTTCGTCTGCCTGGTGACCAAGGACATCAATATGCGCATCAAGGCCAAGGGGTCCGGCCTGTTGCATGTGGAGGATTACCGCCGCGACCGGGTGCTGGACGATATCGACCTGCTGGCCAAAGGCTATGAGCACATCGAGGGGGATTTCTGGTCCACCATCAGCGAGGTGGATACCCTGCGCGAGGGGGACTGCACCCTGCACCGCATCCCGCGCAAGTCGCTGCCCCAGGCCTACCCCAACATGTACCTGTACGACGACCTGCAGTTCATGGCCTTCGTGCGGCGGGTGGACAAGGAGTTCGTCTACCTGCGCTGCGACAGCCGCGACAACCTGATGAACCGCCGCTTCTGGGGGCTGGTGCCGCGCAACCTGGAGCAGGCCATGGCCATGGACCTGCTGGCGGACGACAATGTGGACATGACGGTGATGACCGGCCCGGCGGGCTCCGGCAAGACCCTGCTGGCGCTGGCCTACGGGGTGCACGCCATCCTCGAGCTGAAGCGCTACTCCAAGCTCATCGTGGCCCGCTCCACCCCGCCCATCGCCGAGGAGATCGGTTTCCTGCCCGGCACCGAGGAGGAGAAGATGGCCCCCTGGCTGGCGGCCTTCGACGACAACCTGGAGATCCTGCATGGCACCGACGAGTCCTGCCACGGCAGCATCAGCTACGTGAAGGAGCGCGCCAACATCCAGTTCAAGTCGCTCAATTTCATGCGCGGGCGCTCCTTCAACAATGCCTATGTCATCATCGACGAGGCCCAGGGCCTGACCCAGTTCCAGCTCAAGAGCGTGATCAGCCGGGTGGGGGCGGATTCCAAGATCGTGGTGCTGGGCAACCTCGCCCAGATCGACAACAAGTACATCTCGCCGCTGACCTCGGGGCTCACCTACCTGGTGGAGAAGAGCAAGCAGTACCCCCACGCGGGCATCATGCACGTCAACGGCATCGTGCGCTCCCGGCTGGCGGCCTTTGCCGAGGAAAACCTATAGGGGCAGGTCGGGGTAGGGCGAGTCGGCTCCGGGCTGGTGCTGGCTCACCGCATCCGGGGGTGAGTCGGACCCGTTGCCGGTGATATTGTCGTCGGCCGGGTCCTTGTGCCGGCTGGGGTTTTTCTTGCGGGCCAGGTCGCGCTCCAGGGCGATCTGCAGGGTGAGGCCGATGCTCCAGGCAAAGTGGCGCTTGTCGTCCTCGTTCTCCTTGCGGTAGTTGTAGGCCGGCTCCAGTTCCAGGAACAGGAACTTGCGGTAGATCTGGCGCCGGAACAGGACGCCCACCCGGTAGTTCTTGATATACCGCGGATCGGTGAAGCCGTTGACCCCGGCGAAGTAGTTGATCCCGGTCTTGTATTTTTTGCTGCCGCCGCGGCGGCGCTCGAACAGCGACAGGCGGGTGATCCACTCGGCCCCCCGGGTCTCCTCGCCGTACACCACCCGGTTGTTCCAGCGCAGCAGGGAGTTCTCGCCCAGGGCGCGGTTGAGTTCCGCCTGGCTGGTGGCGTAAAAGCCCTCACCGTTTTCCCACTGCACGCGCTGGGTGAGGCGGTAACTGTAGAGCTCCGCAAAGGTGTCCTGGAAGCGGTAGCGCACCCCCGGGCGCACCCGGTTCCAGTTCAGGCCCATGGTGAGGTCGAAGCGGGAGCGCTTGTCCTCTGCGACTTCGTACACCAGGCCCACGTTGTCATCGAGTTTGCGCGCATCCGGGTCGGAGTCGAATTCGTCTCCCGATTCATCGCTGAAAACCAGGTTCAGGCGCCTGGAAACCTTGGGCAGCTGCAGCTTGCCGCGCAGCCTGACCTGGTTGTTGTTGCCGTCGTCCTGGTCCCAGTCGGTGCTGAAATCCAGGCGCAGAAAGGATTCCGCCGCCTCGAGTTCGTAGTTGGGGTCGCCGAAGTAGTCATCCATCCACTGGGTCAGTGCATCGGCCTGCTGGGTCGCGTAGGCGTGGCTGTCGTCCACCCAGTTGTCCTGGGATGGGCGGGGGCTCGCCGGCAGATCGCCCTGCCAGCCCTCGACGGTGTCCTCCACCAGTTGCTCACTCTCATCAACGAGGTCGTCCCCGAGAACAAGGTTCGGGGTCAGCAGCAAGAGCGCGATCAGTAAGATTCTCACTGTATCAGGTTACTTCCCCAGGTGCTTTTGCCGTTACACTACGGCCTATGGACAAGATTTTCATCTTTTTACAACATATTTTGCCCCAGCACCTGCTGTCGCGCTGGGTGGGTTGGCTGGCCCGGCTGGAGCACCCGGTGTGGCTGAAGAACTGGCTGGTGCATGTCTTTATTCGCCACTTCGGGGTGAACATGGCGGAAGCCGCCGACCCGGATCCCACCCGCTATCCCAGCTTCAACGCCTTTTTCACCCGGCCCCTGCGGGAGGGCGCCCGCCCGCTGGCCCAGGCGGATATCCTGTGCCCCGCCGACGGCGCCATCAGCCAGCTGGGCGCTATCGAGGGGGGGCGCATCTTCCAGGCCAAGGGGCAGTCCTTCAGTGCCTGGGAGCTGCTGGGCGGCGATACCGAGCGCGCGCCGCTGTTCGACGGCGGCCGCTTCGCCACCATCTACCTGTCGCCCCGGGACTACCACCGGGTGCACATGCCCCTGGCGGGGCGCCTCACCGCCAGCCGCTACATACCCGGGGACCTGTATTCGGTGAACCAGGTCACCGCGGCAAACGTGCCCCGCCTGTTCGCCCGCAATGAGCGCCTGGTGTGCCATTTCGATACCGAGGTGGGCCCCATGGCCATGGTGCTGGTGGGCGCCATGATCGTCGCCGGCATCGAGACGGTCTGGGCCGGCCAGGTGGCCCCGCCGCCGCGTGAGCCGGTGGAGGTGGATTACCTCTCGCTGCCTGAGTCGGTGTCTTTGGAAAAAGGCCAGGAGATGGGGCGCTTTATGCTGGGCTCCACGGTGATCTTGCTGTTTCCCCGGGACCGGGTGTGCTGGGATGAATCCTATGGCGCTGGCGTTGCTACCCGGCTTGGGGAGAAGCTGGGGGATTTTGTTTAGGGCATATCCTTGCCGGTCCGGCGGGGTGGTGCCGGTTGGGGAACGGCCGCAGGTTTTGCCCTCTCGCCGCGCTGCTGCGGAACTCGACCAAAATTGCTGCGCAATTTTTGGGACTCGGACAATCCTCGCAGAAGGCCCCCGGCGAGAGGGCAAAACCTAAGCTGCGACCTGATTGTTCCCCAACCGGCACCACCCCACCGAACCTCTTTGAGGCCAGATTCCCAACCCCACAAAAATTCCTGAGCATATGCGCGATAGTAGGGTGCTGCCGGCTGATCCTCCCGAATCAATCAGGCCGTAGCTATGGCCGATTCGGGAGGATCAGCCGGCAGCGCCCGGGGCCGGAGTAAAGCCGACCTCCAGTCAGCCCGATCCCGATGGGGCGAAGCCCCGAGGAATTAAGCATCCGGCGGCCTCAGCCTTCTTCCAGGCTGGCCACAATATGCCGATAGCTATCCATCCGCCGCTCGCTGATCACGCCTTCCGCCAGTGCCGCCAGCAGGGCGCAACCCGGCTCGTGGACATGCTGGCAATCGCGGAACTTGCAGGTGCCCAGCAGCGGGCGGAACTCGCGGAAGCCCTGCTCGACCTGCTCGCGGCTCATATGCCAGAGGCCAAACTCGCGGATGCCCGGGGAATCGATCAGGCTGCCCCCCGAGGGCAGGTGGAACAGCTGGGCGGTGGTGGTGGTGTGGGTGCCCTTGCCGGTGGTCTCCGACAGGCCGCCCACCCGCAGCTCAGCGGCGGGCAGCAGCGCGTTCACCAGCGAGGATTTGCCCACCCCCGACTGGCCCACGAACACGCTGGTGCGTTCCCGCAGGGCCGCGTGTAACTCGTCCAGGCCGCCCGCCAGGCTGCAGGTGTGGAGAATGCGGTAACCCAGGGTGGGATAGATGGCCAGCAGCTCGTCGATCTGCGCCTGCCGGGCCGGGTCGTCCGCCAGCAGGTCGGTCTTGTTGAGCAGGATCACCGGCTCGATGTTGACCGTCTCGGCGGCCACCAGGTAGCGGTCGATGAGGTTGGCGTGGGGTTCGGGCAGGGGGGCGATGACCACCACGATCTGGTCGATGTTGGCGGCGATGGGCTTGAGCTTGCCGTAGGGGTCGGGGCGGCTGAGGACGCTGCGGCGCTCCCCCTGGGCCACGACCACCCCGGTGGGCTCGCCCTGGCACCAGATCACCTCGTCGCCGGTGACCAGCCCCTCCAGGTTGGCGCGCAGGTGGCAGCGCAGGCGTTGGCCGCTGTCCGCCTCCACCTCGACCTGGGTGCCGAAGTGGGCGGTGACCAGGCCGTGCTGCTCCGGTCCCAGCTCGCCGTTGGCCAGCGCATCCTGGGCCACGGCGTCGCGGCGCTGGGCGCGATTGGCGCGCTCCTGCTGGATCTTCTCGATGCGCCAGGCCTGCTGTCGGGACAGTTTGCGTTTTGACATGGGCCCTATTATTGGGGGCACGCATAGCGCTGTCGAGGCAATTTGCTACACTGCCAGTAGACACGCCGACAATGGAATACAGGCTTATGCAAAGCGCCGAAAACCTGATCTGGGTCGATATGGAGATGACCGGCCTGGACCCGGCTCGCAACGTGATAATCGAAATCGCCACGGTGATAACAGACAGCGAGCTCAATACCCTGGCCGAGGGGCCGGTGATCGCCGTGCACCAGGACAACGCCGTGCTGTCCGCCATGGACGAGTGGAACACCAACCACCACACCCACTCCGGCCTGGTGGAGCGGGTCAAGGCCAGCGTGCACGACGAGCACGGCGCGGCGCGCCAGACCCTGGCCTTCCTCGAGCAGTGGGTGCCCCCCGGGGCCTCGCCCATGTGCGGCAACAGCATCTGCCAGGACCGCCGTTTCATGGCCCGCTACATGCCGGAGCTGGAGGCCTACTTCCACTACCGCAACCTCGACGTCAGCACCCTCAAGATCCTGATGCAGCGCTGGCGGCCGGAGCTGGAGGCGGGCATCACCAAGACCTCCACCCACCTGGCGCTGGCGGATATCCGCGAGTCCATCGAGGAGATGCGGTATTACCGCGAGCATTTCCTGCGCCTGGTCGAATGAATTCGACCCTACAGGGGGTACCTGCGCCTGGTCGAATAAATTCGACCCTACATGTGCCACCTCCCTGTAGGGCCGAATTCATTCGGCCAGACATACCGGCCCGCCCCTGTCGGGTTCAATGCATTTGCCCGGGCATGCCGGCCTGCCCCCCGGTAGGGCCGAATTCATTCGGCCCGGGTGTTCACACCCCGTGCCGCCGCAACGCCCACGCCACGTGCTCGCGCACCAGCGCCGAGGGGGAATCCGCGCGGCTGCGCAGGGCGTCGGTGACCGCGTCGCAGGTGGGCGCATTCCCCAGCGCCACCGCCAGGTTGCGCAGCCAGCGCTCGTGGCCGATGCGGCGCAGGGCCGAGCCCTCGGTGTTGGCCAGGTAGGTCGCCTCGTCCCACAGGAACAGCTCCACCAGCTGCACGTCCGCCAGCCCGTGGCGCGGCTGGAAATCCGCCTGCCCGGTGGGGCGGGCGAACTTGTTCCAGGGGCAGACCAGCTGGCAGTCGTCGCAGCCGAACACGCGGTTGCCCATGAGCGGGCGCAGCGCCGGGTCTATGCTGCCGGCGTGCTCGATGGTCAGGTAGGAAATACACTTGCGCGCGTCCAGCTGGAAGGGCCCGGTAAAGGCGTCGGTGGGGCAGACCTCCAGGCAGGCGCTGCAGGTGCCGCAGTGCTTGCTCAGCTGGGGCGCGTCCACCGCCAGCGGCAGGTCGGTGTAGATCTCCCCCAGAAAGAACCACGAGCCGGCCTCGGCGTTGATCAGCATGGTGTTCTTGGCGATCCACCCCAGCCCGGCCTTCTCGGCCAGGGCCCGCTCCAGCACCGGCGCGCTGTCCACAAAGGCCCGGTAGCGGCCGCCGCCGGCGCGCTCCTCGATGCGCCTGGCCAGGGTCGCCAGCTTTTTGCGCAGCAGTTTGTGGTAGTCCCGGCCCAGGGTGTAGCGAGAGATATAGGCCTTGTCGGGGGAGGCCAGCACTTGCAGCGGCTGGGTGTCCTCCACCAGGTAGTCCATGCGCACCGAGATCACCCGACAGGTGTCCGGCACCAGCTCCGCCGGGCGCGCCCGCTTGCTGCCGTGCCTGGCCATGTACGCCATGCTGCCGTGGTAGCCGGCATCCAGCCACTTCTGCAGGTAACCCGCGTGCTCTCCCAGCTCGACGTCGGTGATGCCCAGCTGCTGGAAGCCCAGCTCCTGTGCCCACTGGCGGATCTGTGCCACCAGGTCCTGCGGGCTTTTTGTGGACAGTGATTGAGTCAAATCAGCACCAGAGGCGGCTTGGTTGGGTGTACAATTTTGCCAGATACTTGGTCGGGGCGAGAGGGCTTTCTGGTTCTATACATTCGCAGGGCTGCGAGGTAAAGCCCGGTAGAGGCGGTGTGGGCGTGGACTAGCCTTGCCGGACCGTGGAGCGCATGGATGCGCGATACGAGCCCCCATGGACGGGTTCACGGCGAGTCCGGCAAGGCTAGTCCACGACCGCGGCGCCGGCACTGCCAGGCTCAGGCCCAGCAAAAAACAAGGAGCAAAAGCGTTGGACACAACAGGCACCGAACGCCTCTACACCGCGGCCCAGACCCGCGAGCTGGACCGCTGCGCCATACAGGATCACCAGATCCCCGGCAGCACCCTGATGTCGCGGGCCGCGCGGGCCGCCTTCGGGTGCCTGCTGCAGGCCTGGCCGCAGCCCGAGCGCATCCAGGTGCTGTGCGGCACCGGCAACAACGGCGGCGACGGCTTCCTGATCGCCGACATGGCCCACAAGCGCGGCATCCCCGTGACCGTGCTGCAGCTGGGCGATCCCGGCAAGATCGGCGGCGATGCGCTGCTGGCCCGGCAGCAGGCGCTGGCCAACGGGGTGCCGATCAAGTCTTTCGAGGAGGCGCCGCTGCTGGGGGTCGGCGTGATCGTGGACGCCATGCTGGGCACCGGACTGGGGGGCGAGGTGCGCGGGGAGTACCGCGAGGCCATCGCCACCGTCAACAGCAGCGGGCTGCCGGTGCTGGCGGTGGATATCCCCTCGGGGCTGTGCGCCGACAGCGGCCGGGTGCTGGGCATGGCGGTGAGGGCGGACCTCACCGTGACCTTTATCGGCCTCAAGCGCGGCCTGTTCACCAACGCCGCGGCGGACCATACCGGCGCGGTGGAGTTCAATGACCTGGGGGTGCCGGGGGAGGTGTACTCCCAGGTGGACTGTGACAGCTACCGGCTGTGCCTGGGACCCCTGCTGCAGCGCCTGCCCCGCCGTCCCGCCACGGCCCACAAGGGCCTGTACGGCACGGTGCTGGTGATCGGCGGCGAGCGCGGCATGGCCGGGGCCGCGGCGCTGGCGGCGGAGGCGGCGCTGCGCTGCGGCGCCGGGCTGGCGCGGGTGGCGACCCGGGAAGAGCACGTGGCGGCGCTGGTGGCGCGCACCCCCGAGGCCATGCCCATCGGCGTGCGCTCGGGCCAGGACCTGGCGCCCCTGCTGGAGGCCGCCGATGTGCTGGTGGTGGGGCCGGGGCTGGGCCAGTCGTCCTGGTCGGAGCAGTTGCTGCAGGCGGCCGCCGCCAGTGGCAAGCCCATGGTGCTGGATGCCGACGGGCTCAACCTGCTGGCCGCCGGCCGGGTCATCGCGCAGCGCCGGCGGGACAACTGGGTGCTCACCCCGCACCCGGGGGAGGCCGCCCGGCTGCTGGGCTGCAGCACTGCCGAGGTGCAGGCCGACCGCTTCGCCGCGGCGCGCAGCCTGCAGCAGACCTATGGCGGGGTGACGGTGCTCAAGGGCAATGGCAGCCTGGTCACCGACGGCAGCCAGCTGCTGCTCAGTGACTACGGCAACCCCGGCATGGCCAGCGGCGGCATGGGCGATGTGCTCAGCGGCGTGATCGGCGCCCTGCTGGCCCAGCGGCCCACCGCCCTGGAGGCCGCGGCGCTGGGGGTGTGCCTGCACGGGGCGGCGGCGGACCTGGCCGCCGAGGAGGGCCAGCGGGGCCTGCTGGCCAGCGACCTGATTCCGCAGATGCGGGCCCTGCTGGGATGAGTGCCGGGGCGAGCGGGGAGGCTGGGGCCGCGATGAATGCGGCTGTGCTGGAACTGGAGGCGGCGGACGAGGACGCCATGGTCGCCTGCGGGGCGCGGCTGGCGGCGGCGGCGCGACCCTCGCTGGTGATCTTCCTGGACGGCGAGCTGGGCATGGGCAAGACCACGCTCAGTCGCGGTTTCATCCGGGCCCTGGGCCATGCGGGGGCGGTGAAAAGCCCCACCTACACCCTGGTGGAACCCTACCAGCTGGGCGCGCAGCCGCTGTACCATTTCGACCTCTACCGCCTGGGTGACCCGGGGGAGCTGGAGTTCATGGGTATCCGCGACTACTTCGGCGACGGCGCCATCTGCCTGGTGGAGTGGCCCCAGCGCGGTGAAGGTGCTTTGCCCCGGGCCGATATAAGCATTAAGATAGAGCGCGAGGGCTGCGGCCGTCGCCTGCTGTTGCGGGCCGACACGGACTTGGGGAAGGCCGTGCTGGCACAGATGCAGGCAGAATAATCGCGGTAGACCCTGGCACACAGGGCGGGAGTGACATGGGCAGGACGTGGATCCGGGTCTTCCTGGGAATGCTGTTGGCATTCCCGGTCGGGGCTGTCGAGGTGCATGACGTGCGCCTGTGGCGCGCCCCCGACCACACGCGCATCGTATTTGACCTGTCCGGTCCCACCGAACACAAGCTCATCGAGCTGGATAGCCCCAGTCGCATCGTGCTGGACGTGGAGAACACCCGTATCAAGTCCGGCCTGTCCGGCCTGCAACTGGCGGGCACCCCGGTGGCGCTGGTGCGCACCGGCATTCGCGACGGCGACGACCTGCGGGTGGTGCTGGAGCTCAACGCCAGCGTCAAGCCGCGCAGCTTTTTCCTCAAGGCCAACGACCAGGCCGGCGACCGCCTGGTGCTGGATTTGTACGACAAGTCGCCCCAGGCCCAGGCCGCGCCCACCAAGAGCGTGCACCAGTCCGACAAGCGCGACATCATCATCGCCATCGACGCCGGCCACGGCGGCGAGGACCCGGGGGCCATCGGCCCCAACCGCAAGCGCGAAAAAGACGTGGTGCTGGCGATTGCCAAAGAACTGGACGCCCTGCTCAAGGCCGACAAGGGCTTTTCCCCCACCCTGATCCGCACCGGCGACTACTACATCAGCCTGCGCGGGCGCCGCGACCTGGCCCGGCAGCGCCAGGCGGACCTGTTCGTCTCCATCCACGCCGACGCCTTCAAGCGCAAGGAGGCCCGCGGCGCCTCGGTATACGCCCTGTCCACCAGCGGCGCCACCAGCACGGCGGCCCGCTACCTGGCCCAGCGCGAGAACGAATCCGACCTGGTGGGCGGGGTGAGCCTGTCCGACAAGGACGATATCCTCGCCGGGGTGCTGGCCGACCTGTCCATGACCTCCACCCTGGACAACAGCCTCAAGCTGGGGGGCAACGTGCTGCGCAACATGGACCGCATCGCCAGGCTGCACAAGAAGGGCGTGGAGCAGGCCGGCTTCGCGGTGCTGAAGTCGCCGGATATACCCTCCATCCTGGTGGAGACCGGGTTTATCTCCAACCCGGAGGAATCCCGCCTGCTGGCCACCAGCGCCTACCAGAAGAAGATGGCCCGGGCGATACACGCCGGTATCCGCGAGTGGTTCCTGGCGCACCCGCCCTCGGGCACGCTGATCGCCTGGCAGAAGCAGCAGGAGGGGCAGCAGTACGTGATCGCCCGGGGCGACACCCTGTCGGGCATCGCCGAGCGCTTCAACGTACCGCTGGCGGACCTCAAGATCCGCAACGGCATCGCCGGTGAGAAAATCATGGTGGGGCAGAAACTGCTCATTCCCACCAGCTGATGTCCCGCATTCGCCTGCTCAGCCCCCGCCTGGCCAACCAGATCGCCGCCGGCGAAGTGGTGGAACGCCCGGCCTCGGTGGTCAAGGAAGTGCTGGAGAACAGCCTGGACGCCGGCGCCACCCGGGTGGAGATCGAGGTGGAGGCCGGCGGCAGCAAGCTGATCCGCATCCGCGACAACGGTGTGGGCATGGCCCCCGAGGACCTGCCCCTGGCCCTGGCCCGCCACGCCACCAGCAAGATCGAGTCCCTGGAGGACCTGGAACGGGTGGGCAGCCTGGGTTTCCGGGGCGAGGCCCTGGCCAGTATCGGCTCGGTAGCGCGCCTGACCCTCACCAGCAACGCCTCGGAGCACGGCAGCGAGGGCAGTTGCGCCGCCTGCGAGGGCCGCGAGATGGACGTGCAGCTGCGGCCCGCGCCCCATCCCCGCGGCACCACGGTGGAAGTGCGCGACCTGTTCTTCAATACCCCCGCCCGGCGCAAGTTCCTGCGCACCGAGAAAACCGAGTTCAATCACCTGGAGGAGGTGGTCAAGCGCCTGGCCCTGTCGCGCTTCGACGTGGCCTTCTCCCTGCGCCACAACGGCCGCGCCCTGCACAACCTCAAGCCCGGCGTCGGCCAGGCCGAGCGCCAGCGGCGGGTGGCCACCATCTGCGGGCCGGCCTTCATGGAGCAGGCCCTGTATATCGAGACCGACCTGCCCCAGTACAAGCTGTGGGGCTGGGTGGGCCTGCCGACCTTCTCCCGCAGCCAGGCGGACCTGCAGTATTTTTTCGTCAACGGCCGCATCATCCGCGACCGGCTGGTGGCCCACGCGGTCAAGCAGGCCTACCGGGACGTGCTCTACCACGGCCGCCACCCGGCCTTCGTGCTGTACCTGGAGCTGGACCCGGCCCAGGTGGACGTCAACGTGCACCCCACCAAGCACGAGGTGCGCTTTCGCGACGGCCGCGGCGTGCACAACTTTATTTTCTCCAGCCTGCACCGGGCCCTGGCGGATGTGCGCCCGGGCGCTGCCGCGCCGGCCGCCGCCCCGGTGACCACGGTGGACGGGCTGGCGGTGGATACCGCCACCGGCGAGATCAGCCAGCAGCCGGGCCTGTCCTGGGGCGCCCCGGCGGCAGCCCGCCCGGGCGGCGGCTTCGGCGGCTACCGGGCAAGCGCGGGCCCGGCCCCGGGCCAGGCCGGGGAGCAGCTGCGCGACTACGGCCGCCTGCAGGGCCTGCCCGAGGTGGCCAGCGACGAGGCCCCGCCGCCCCTGGGCTATGCCCTGGCGCAGCTGCAGGGGGTGTATATCCTGGCGGAGAACAGCGCCGGCCTGGTACTGGTGGACATGCACGCCGCCCACGAGCGCATCACCTACGAGCGCCTCAAGAGCGCCCGCGCCAGCGAGGGCATCCGCAGCCAGCCGCTGCTGGTGCCGCGCCCGGTGGCGGTGAGCCAGCGCGAGGTGCAGGTGGCCGCGGAGCACGCCGAACTGTTCCGGGGGCTGGGCATGGTGGTGGACGTGGCCGGGGAGGAATCCCTGGTGATCCGCCAGATCCCGGTGTCGCTGCGGGATTCCGACGTGGAGCAACTGCTGCGGGACGTGCTGGCGGACCTGATCGAGTTCGGCAGCTCGGACCGCATCGAGAGCCACCTGGACGAGATCCTCTCCACCATGGCCTGCCACGGCTCGGTGCGCGCCAACCGCCGCCTCACCATTCCGGAGATGAACGCCCTGCTGCGGGACATGGAGGAGACCGAGCGCGCCGGCCAGTGCAACCACGGCCGCCCCACCTGGACCCAGCTGAGCCTGGAGGAACTGGATAAACTGTTCCTGCGCGGCCGCTGAGCGCCGTGGGCGGCGCGATCCAGTCCCGGCCCCTGCTGCTGTGCCTGATGGGGCCCACCGCCTCGGGCAAGACCGACCTGGCCATCGCCCTGGCCGAGGCCCGCAACTGCGAACTGGTCAGCGTGGACTCCGCCCTGGTCTATCGCGGCCTGGACATCGGCGCGGCCAAGCCCGACTACCCCCACCACCTGGTCGATATCCGCGACCCCGCCCAGGCCTACTCCGCCGCCGATTTCGCCGCCGACGCCCGGCGCCTGGTGGCGGACATCAGCGCCCGCGGCCGCACCCCGCTGCTGGTGGGCGGCACCATGCTGTACTTCAAGGCCTTCCTGGAGGGGCTGGCGGACATGCCCGCCGCCGACCCCGCCATCCGCCGGGAGATCGAGGCCCAGGCCGCCGAGCACGGCTGGCCCTGGCTGCACGCGCAACTGGCCCGGGTCGACCCGGAGGCGGCGGCGCGCATTCACCCCAACCACTCGCAGCGCCTGGGGCGGGCCCTGGAGGTGTATCGCGCCAGCGGCATTCCCCTGAGCCAGTGGCAGCGGCACGAGCCGCCCGGGGCACTGCCCGGGGAGCGCTACCGGGTGGTGCAACTGGCCATCTGCCCGGCGGACCGGGCGGTGCTGCACCGGCGCATCGCCGCGCGTTTCGAGCAGATGCTGGCCGCCGGGCTGCTGCAGGAGGTGCGGGCCCTCTACCAACGCGGTGACCTGCACCCGGGCCTGCCGGCGATCCGCGCCGTGGGCTATCGCCAGCTGTGGCAGTACCTGGCGGGCGAGTGCTCCCTGCAGGAGGCGGTGGACCGCGCCATCGCCGCCACCCGCCAGCTGGCCAAGCGCCAGCTGACCTGGCTGCGCAAGTGGCCGGGCCTGCACTGGCTGCACACCGACGCGGCGGGGAACCTCCTGGCGCCGACGGAGTCAGATACTGGGCCGGGGTCGGCCCTGCCGGCCCGATCCGGGCAAATACCGCTGGAGGCGGTCTTGAACTATCTTGATTCAGCCCCACTGTAGTATGCTGGGGCTGGTTTGCAGTACGCCGTGGCAGCCAGGGGCGCCGCGCTGCGTGTCGGCATTGGCAGGGAAGCCTCGATAACGGCACGTCGGACTTTTTTTTCACTTTTTTCGGCCCGGTTTGGGCCTGCTAGGAGGAGTTATGTCAAAAGGGCACACGCTACAAGACCCTTACCTGAACATCTTGCGCAAGGAGCGCGTTCCGGTCTCGATCTACCTGGTCAACGGCATCAAGCTGCAGGGCCAGATCGAGTCCTTCGACCAGTTCGTGGTGCTGTTGAAGAACACCGTGAGCCAGATGGTCTACAAGCATGCCATCTCCACCGTGGTTCCCTCGCGGGTGGTGCGCATGCCGCTGCAGAATCCCGCAGAAGAGGGCGAGGGTGGCGACAGCTGATACCTTGCCAGTGGGCCGCCTGGCAGGCGGCCACTGCCTTTCTGTCCTGATCCGCCGAGGTAGTATTGTTTTTTGAGCGTCCCGACTCGGGAGAGCGAGCCGTGCTCGTGCATTTGCACCTCAGCTCCGAGCTGGAGCGCGAGGATCCCCGCGAGTTCGAGGAGCTGGTGCTGTCCGCCGGCGGCGACCCGGTGGCCTTTATCATGGGCTCCCGGGACGTACCCCATGCGCGCACCTTCGTGGGCAGCGGCAAGCTGGAGGAGATCGCGGCGGCAGTGGCCGAGCACGAGGCCCAGATCGTCATGTTCAACCACGCCCTCAGTCCCAGCCAGGAGCGCAACCTGGAGCGCGAGCTCAAGTGCCGGGTGCTGGACCGCACCGGCCTCATTCTCGATATCTTTGCCCAGCGCGCCCGCACCCACGAGGGCAAGCTGCAGGTGGAGCTGGCCCAGCTGGAGCACATGAGCACCCGGCTGGTGCGCGGCTGGACCCACCTGGAGCGGCAGAAGGGCGGTATCGGCCTGCGCGGCCCGGGTGAAACCCAGCTGGAAACCGACCGGCGCCTGTTGCGGGCGCGGATCAAGTCCATCCAGGGGCGCCTGCTGAAGGTGCGCAAGCAGCGCGACCAGGGCCGCCGGGCGCGGCGCCGCGCCGAGCTGCCCACCCTGTCGCTGGTGGGCTATACCAACGCCGGTAAATCCACCCTGTTCAACCGCCTGACCGAGTCCGAGGTGTACGCCGCGGACCAGCTGTTCGCCACCCTGGACCCGACCCTGCGGCGCCTGGACCTGGACAATATCGGGCCAGTGGTGCTGGCCGACACGGTGGGATTTATCGCCCACCTGCCCCACAAGCTGGTGGCCGCCTTCAAGGCGACCCTGGAGGAGACCCTCAACGCCGACCTGCTGTTGCACGTCATCGACGCTGCCACCGAACAGCGCGACGAGCATATCCACCAGGTCAACGATGTGCTGGAGGAGATCGGCGCCCGGGACATTCCGCAGCTGCAGGTGTACAACAAATTGGATCTGCTGGAGCAGCCCGCGCGTATTGATCGCAATGCCGACGGTGTGCCCCAGCGGGTGTGGCTGAGCGCCGCCACCGGCGAGGGCGTGGAGTTGCTGCTGCAGGCGGTGGCCGAGCTGGTGGGACAGGACATGGTCAGCGAGACCCTGGACATCGGCCCGGAGCAGGGCGGGCTGCGGGCCGCGCTGTACCGGCTGGGCGCGGTGGCCGCGGAGGATTACGGCGACGACGGCGTGGCGCACCTGCAGGTGCGCCTGCCGCGGGCCGACTGGAACCGGCTGATGAAGAAAGGCCCGGAGCCGCTGTTTTGAACCATCCCCCGGCAGCAGCGGGGGTCGATGACTCACAGCCGGCTTATTGTTAGACTCGGCACACTTTTACGCATGATGCTTGATTTAGGAGTTCACTATGGCCTGGAATGAACCGGGTGGCGGCAACAACAAGCCCAAGGATCCCTGGGGCGGCGGCGACCAGGGGCCACCCGACCTCGACGAGGCGCTGAAAAAGCTGCAGGAAAAGCTGGGCGGCCTGTTCGGCGGTCGCCGTGCCGGTGGCGGCGGGTCCGGCGCTGCCCCCGGCGGTTTCTCCGGCTCCCTGCTGGGGGTGCTGGCGGTAGTGGCGCTGGTGGTGTGGGGCCTGATGGGCTTCTACCAGGTTGACCAGCAGGAGCGCGCCGTGGTGCTGCGCTTCGGTAAGTATCTGGAAACCGTGCAGCCGGGCCTGCGCTGGAATCCGCCCATCGTCGACGAGGTGATCCGGGTCAACACCACCAAGGTGCGGGCGGTCAGCTTTCGTGAAATCATGCTGACCCGCGACGAGAACATCGTCGAGGTGAAGCTGTCGGTGCAGTACGTCATCGACGACCCCACCGCCTTCGTGCTGGAAGTGCGCGACCCCGAGAACTCCCTGCAGCACGCGACCCAGAGCGCCCTGCGTCACGTGGTGGGCGACACCACCATGAACCTGGTGCTCACCGGTGGCCGCGCCCAGATCGCCGACGAGGTCAGTACCCGCCTGCAGCAGTACCTGGACCTGTACAAGACCGGTATCCGGGTGAGCAAGGTGACCGTCGACGAGTCCAAGCCCCCCAGCCAGGTGCAGGAGGCCTTCGATGACGTGATCAAGGCCCGCGAGGACGAGGAGCGGGTCAAGAACGAGGCCCAGGCCTATGCCAACGGCATCGTCCCCGAGGCGCGCGGTGCCGCCCAGCGGGTGCTGGAGGAGGCCCTGGCCTACAAGGAGCAGGTCATCGCCAACGCCGAGGGTGAGGCCCAGCGTTTCACCAAGCTGCTGGTGGAGTACCAGAAGGCGCCCGAGGTGACCCGCGAGCGCCTGTACCTGAGCGCGGTGCAGGAGGTGCTGGGCAACAACAACAAGGTGCTGGTGGATGTCGAGGGCGGCAACAACATGATGTACCTGCCGTTGGACAAGCTCACCACCCCCAGTACCGGGGGCGGCAGTAGCCGCGGCCTTTCCATCGACAGTTCCAATATCCGCGAGCTGACCAACGCCGTGACCGAGCAGTTGCGGCGCGACGCGGCCGCCGCCAACAACCGCCGGGGAGGGCGCTGAGCATGTCCGGACGCAATATGACGGTACTGCTGCTGGTGGCAGTGGTGGTACTGATACTGAGCAACACGCTCTACGTGATCAAGCAGACCGAGCGCGGCGTGCTGCTGCGCTTCGGCGAGGTGGTGGACCCGGACCTGCAGCCCGGCCTGCACTGGAAGATCCCCTTCGTCAACAATGTGCGCAAGTTCGACGGCCGTATCCTCAGTGTCGACTCCCAGCCTGAACGCTTCTTCACCCAGGAGCAGAAGGCCCTGATCGTGGACAGCTACGCCAAGTTCCGCATTTCCGACACGGAGAAGTTCTACACCGCCACCAACGGCGAGATGCCCCGCGCCATGGGCCTGCTGTCGCAGCGCATCAACAACGGCCTGCGCAACCAGGTGGCGATCCGCACCATCCAGGAGGTGGTCTCCGGCGAGCGCGACCAGCTGATGAACGATATTACCAAGGAGCTGGACGTGGTGGCTCGCAAAGAGCTGGGCGTGGAGGTGGTGGACGTGCGCGTCAAGCAGATCGACCTGCCGCCGGATGTGTCCGAGTCCGTCTACCAGCGGATGAACGCCGAGCGTGAGAAAGAGGCCCGCGAGCATCGCTCCCAGGGCCGCGAGCTGGCCGAGGGCATACGCGCCGCGGCGGACCGCGAGGTGACCGTGCTGCAGGCCAATGCCTACCGCGACGCCGAGCTGATCCGCGGTGAGGGCGATGCCGTCGCCACCGCGGTCTACGCCGAGGCCTTCAACCAGGATCCGGAGTTCTACGCCTTCACCCGCAGCCTGCGGGCCTACCAGGACTCCTTCAACGGCGGCGGCGATGTGCTGCTGATCGAGCCCGACAGCCAGTTTTTCCGCTACCTGAAGAGTCCGCAGGGTCGCCCCGCCGCTCCCTGACCATCGGCTGGTCGACTAAATTCGACCCTACAACGGGTGGCGCCCGCCCGGGCGGTGCCCGTTACCCGGCACCCGTTACCCGGCGTCCGTTACCCGGCGTCCGTTACCCGGCGTCCGAAAACGCAACAATTTGGGGGTGCTATCCGGGCACTCTGTGGTAATATTCTGCAACCGTGGGATTCGGCGTTTATGACCACAAAGCGCCGGGCCCGCGGTTTTTTGTGGGTTGGGGATTATCGAACTTGGATTTTTGGCATGTGCTGGCCGCGGCAGTCGCGCTCGTCTTCATCATTGAGGGCATGCTGCCCTTTATCAGCCCCAATCGCTGGCGCAACCTGCTGCGTGTCGCCAACGAAATGGAAGATCGCGTGATACGCAACGTCGGCCTCGGCAGCATGCTGTTCGGGGTCGTTCTTCTCTACCTGGTGCACTAGGGAACAGCGCATGGATTCGGTAGATCGCTGGCAGCTGCCCGACGGCATCGAGGAAGTGCTGCCCGCGCGGGCGGCCACCGTGGAGCGCCTGCGTCGGCGCCTGCTGGACGCGTACCGCGGCTGGGGCTACCAGCTGGTGATCCCGCCGCTGATGGAGTACACCGAGTCGCTGCTGATCGGCCTGGGCCAGGACCTGGACCTGCTCACCTTCAAGCTCACCGACCAGCTCAGCGGCCGCACCCTGGGGGTGCGCGCGGATATCACCCCCCAGGTGGCCCGCATCGACGCCCACAGCCTGGCCCAGCCGGGCATCACCCGCCTGTGTTACGCCGGCTCCACCCTGCACACCCGCCCCAAGTCGCTGCTGGCCTCGCGCTCGCCCATACAGGTGGGGGCCGAGCTCTACGGCGACGCCAGCCTGGCGGCGGATATCGAGGTCGTCAGCCTGATGCTGGCCACCCTGGAGGTGGCGGGCATTGCCGCCGAAATCACCCTGGACCTGGGCCATGTGGGCGTCTACGAGGCGGTGCTGGCCAGCGCCGGCCTCAGCCCCGAGCAGGAGGCGACCGTGTTCGACGCCCTGCAGCGCAAATCCGTGCCCGACCTGCAACTGGCCCTGGCGGAGGTGGAACCCCACGCCGCGGACCTGATCATCGCCCTGGTGGACCTGCACGGCGACGACCGGGTGCTGGCGCGGGCCCGCGAGTTGCTGGGCGAGCACGCCCCGGCTGCCATGGCCGCGGTGGACGTGCTGGACCAGGCCGCCGAGGAGATCCGCCGCCAGCGCCCGGGGCTGGATATCTACTTCGACCTGGCGGAGCTGCGCGGCTACCACTATCACACCGGTCTGGTGTTCGCCGCCTATGTGCGCGGCCACGGCCAGGCGCTGGCCAACGGCGGCCGCTACGACAACGTGGGCGCGGTGTTCGGCCGCGCCCGGCCCGCCACCGGCTTCGCCACCGACCTGAAAGCCCTGCTGGACCTGCTGCCCGCTGACGGACCCGGCCCCGGGGCGATCAGCATGCCCAACCGGCACGACCCGGCGCTAATGGCCAGGGTCAACGAACTGCGGGAGGCCGGGGAGATTGTGATCAACAGCCTGTCCGCCGCACCCGATCCGCGCTGCGACCGCCAGCTGGTGGAAGTGGGCGGGGAGTGGCGCGTAGCAGCGCTGTAACACCGACAACAACACGCAACGACACGCGAGAACAGCATGAGCAAGAACGTAGTGGTCCTCGGCACCCAGTGGGGCGATGAGGGCAAGGGCAAGATTGTCGACCTGTTGACCGACCGGGCCAACGCGGTGGTGCGTTTCCAGGGCGGCCACAACGCCGGCCACACCCTGGTGATAGACGGCGAGAAAACCGTGCTGCACCTGATTCCCTCGGGCATCCTGCGGGACCGGGTGCAGTGCCTGATCGGCAACGGCGTGGTGCTGTCCCCGGAGGCCCTGCTCAAGGAAATGGCCGAGCTGGAGAGCAGGGGCGTGCCGGTGCGCGAGCGCCTGAAAATCTCCGCCGCCTGCCCGCTGATCCTGCCCTACCACGTGGCCCTGGACCAGGCCCGCGAGGCCAAGCGCGGCTACGACAAGATCGGCACCACTGGCCGCGGCATCGGCCCCGCCTACGAGGACAAGGTGGCCCGGCGCGGCCTGCGGCTGGGGGACCTGCAGGACGAGCACCGCTTCGCCCGCAAGCTCAAGGAGGTGATGGAGTATCACAACTTCGCCCTCAAGCTCTACTACCAGGTGGAGCCGCTGGATTACCAGCGGGTGCTGGACGACACCCTGAGAATGGCCGGCGACATCCTGCCGATGATGGCCGACATCACCACCATCCTGCACCAGCTGCGCGCCACGGACGCCAACATCATGTTCGAGGGCGCCCAGGGTTCGCTGCTGGACATCGACCACGGCACCTACCCCTTCGTGACCAGCTCCAACACCACCGCCGGCGGCACCGCCACCGGCTCCGGTTTCGGCCCGCTGTACCTGGACTACGTGCTGGGCATCACCAAGGCCTACACCACCCGCGTCGGCTCGGGGCCCTTCCCCACCGAGCTGTTCGACGATACCGGCAAGCACCTGGCCTCGAAGGGCCACGAGTTCGGCGCCACCACCGGCCGCGCCCGGCGCTGCGGCTGGTTCGATGCCGCCGCCCTGCGCACCGCGGTCAACATCAATTCGGTGAGCGGCATCTGCCTGACCAAGCTGGACGTACTGGACGGCCTGGAAACGATCCGCATCTGCGTGGGCTATCACTGCAAGGACGGCAAGCCGCTGCCCAATCCCATCGATGCCGAGGACTACGCGAAGCTGGTGCCGCAGTACGTGGAAGTGCCCGGCTGGAGCGAGTCTACCCTGGGTGCGAAAAGCCTGGAGGAGCTGCCGGAGGCGGCGCGGGCCTACATCAAGAAGATAGAGGAGACAGTGGGGGCGCCCATCGACATCATCTCAACCGGCCCCGACCGGGTGGAGACCATCGTCCTGCGCCATCCCTTCGACGCCGGTTAACAACGCCCGCAGGGCCGATTTCAATCGGCCCATCTACCCGACCTACCGGGGATACGAATCCAAAAAATCATTAATCGCCAGGCGAACATACATCTCCAGTTGGTTCACGGCGGACATGCGGCACTCAAAGGGCCCCTCGATGGTGCCCTCGCGGGTGGTAAAGAACCACTTGCCACCGTCCTGCATGATGCGATCCGTGCGGAACCAGCTGCGTCCTACCTGCGGATCATTCTTGCGCCTGTTAGCCATTGCTCTCCCGTTTTGCATTGCTGGCGATTGTCATCAACGAGACGCGGTGCATTGTCCTGACAATGCCCGCTCTCTCCACGGCCCGAAGTTTAACCGATGGCGGATGGGCGCACCCGAAGCCAACTGTGACCGGGGTCACAGTTAGAAAACGGCGCGGGCAGCGGCTCCCAATATGGGTCATATTTCGCGAACTGGTGCTCATTCCAGTTCTGGTCACCCTGGCGTCGTTATATCGGTCAGGAGCGGTAAGCGTGACGAGCCGGCCTGGGCATTTCTGATGGAACGGACAGCTACCCCACGGGCATATACGCCGCTAAGCTGTTTCCCTGGTTTCTGGCTTGCCCGGGAGCCAGGGTCCCTCTATTATAGTTATAACAATGTTATAACTTTTTGAGGTGCCATCATGCGAGTCAAACTACGCCAGGTGGGCAATAGCGTGGGCCTGACCATACCCGCCAGCGAGCTGCGGGCCCTGGAGGCTGAAGTGGGCGACGAGGTTGAGCTGGAAATCATCCGGGTAATAAACCGGCCTCGATCGGGTTGGGACGACCCCGGCCGGTGGCAGGGCGCAGGTGAAGCGCCCCTGCTGCTGGATGAACAGCCTGCAACCCGATTCGATGAGGCGGAGTGGCAATGGTAGCGGCGGGGGCCGAACGATTCACTGTCTGGGGCGTCGATCTCAGTCCCGGCACGGGCAGCGAACAGGCGGGCTTCCGACCGGTACTGGTGGTCTCCCCCGATGCGATGAACCGCCACCTGCGCGCGGTGATCGTCGCCCCCATGACAACCCGCCTGCGCCACTGGCCGTCGAGGGTGAAGATCCGCCACGCCGGCAAGACCGGCGAGGTGGCCCTCGACCAGCTGCGCACCCTGGATCAGGCCCGGCTGGCACGCCCCATGGGCCGTCTGGCGGAACGCTACCAGGGTGAGGTGCTCGCCATACTGGCGGAGATGTTTGCGGAGTGAGCGCAGGATGCCCGGCCCGTGCCTCATCGGCCGTGTTAGGCTACCCGCCAGAAAACCAAACCTTCTGAAAGCCCATGACTGAAATTTTTGGCGTGCTGAACCCCGGGCAGCGCCCGCTTACGCCGGGCGAACTCGAGCCGGTTCGACAGTTTTTTGCCGACCATTATCCGCCGGCGACAATTCAGTGCTGGCAGCAGGGCCCGGTTGCGCTGGGGAGTCGTCTGCAGTCGGGCAATGAAGCCCCGCCGGCGGCCTGGCCAACCATACGACACTGCGGTGATGGCGACCTGGCGATAGCGGCGAGCGTGCGGCTGGACAACCGGGCGGAACTCGCGACCAGCCTGACACTGCCTGCCAATGTCCGGGCGGGGATTTCGGATGAGGAACTGATCCTGCTGGCCTACCAGAAGTGGGGGCCACAGTGCCCGGCGCATTTGCTCGGTGATTTCGCCTTTGCCATCTGGGACGGGCCCCGCCGGCGGCTGTTTTGCGCGCGGGATCACATGGGCATCAAGCCGTTTTATTTTGCCTGTGAAGATCAGCGTTTCGTGTTCGCCAGTGACCCGCAGGGCGTCACGGCGCATCCCGGTGTGCCGGATACCGTGTCTGATCTTGCGGTGGCGCGCTACCTTGGAGAGGGTGATCTTTATGATGATCGCCTGACGTTCCACCAAGCGGTGCAAAAACTTCCCCCGGCGACATCGCTCTTGATCGACGACCACGGCATCAGCGAACAGCGCTACTGGCAACCGGAGAATGCGCCCGACATCCGCCACCCCCGGGAGCAGGATTACATTGAGCAGCTGCAACAGCTGTTGGTGGGTGCTGTTGCAGCGCGCCTGCCTGCAGAAGGCCCGGTGGGTGCGCACCTCAGCGGCGGTATTGACTCGTCGGGCATCGTGGCGATCGCCGCGGAACAACTGCGCGGCTCGGGTCGGACGCTGCATACCTGGTCTTGGATGCGACCACCGCGTACACCCGAGGAAGAGGAACACCCGGAGTGGGGGCTTGGGCAGCGGGTGGCTGATCTTGCGGGTACACGACATCGGTACACTGAGCTTGACCGTGCATCAACTCTGAAAATTTTGCAAACCGACCTGCTAAGGGCCAATGATACTGCAGATCTCTGGTATGAAGTCCCGGTACGGGAGGAGGCGAGGAGTAACAACGTTCGGTTTCTGCTTTCCGGCTGGGGAGGCGATCAATTGATTTCGCATCACGGTTACTATCGCCACGCCGAAACCTTTTGGCGAGGCCGGTTCATTTCAACACTTCGAGATATGTGGGAGGAAGCTGCGCTGGCCCGCAATCCCGCGCGGCGGTTCTTGGGGATGTGCTACAGGGGCCTTGTGTTACCCGTTCTTCCTGCCAGGCTAAGCGGTCGATCGCATGCTGCCGATGTCAGTCGCCTGGCTTTTTTGGGCTGCACAACGGAGAGTTTCCAGTTTTGGGCTGCAAAACAACAGCGGAAACTCGAGCCATACTCGGGAAACTGCATTCGGCATGATCAGCTAGCTTCAATAAAGCAAAACTTGATTAGCGGCCGCGTTGATTCCTGGGCCATTTCTGGTGGTCGGCAAGGTTTGGAGTACCGCTACCCTTTGCTCGACAGGCGGCTGGTTGAATTTGCCATTGGCATGCCTCCGGAAATGTACCGATCACATGGGCAAGATAGATACGCTTATCGCAGCGCATTAAAGCGGTGGTTGCCAGAAGACATATGTCACGCGAATACAAAAGTCGAATTGCAGAGGGTGGCTGAATCCTATGAGACGACGCGACTTGCGGTGCGTGATTGGCTTGGAGCGGGCATTAACGCGAGTAATGACTATATCGCTGCGGAGAAACTGGCAGGCTATATTCGTTCCTTGCCACCTTTGGAGAGTGGTCTGCGAGAAGAAAACATTCTCAAACTGATTGCCGTCGGCTGCGCTATTTTTGTCACAAATATGTGAATATTAATACTTTTCAGTAAGTTATGCGTGATGTTGATAGTATTTTCTTGATATCCTGTCGCTGTGGGAGCCAAGCGGTTGTAAGTGATGGTGGCCGTCTTTTTGCCTACTCGGGCAGCACAAACTTTGGTGGCTGGAAATGCTGGACAACATGGCTAGTAAAGAACTCATGAGTTCTTGTTTACAAATGGAATCTCAGCGGCAGGCTCGCCTTGCCTGGCGCACGCCGACCATCGCGGTACTCTCCCTGTCCAGCACGCGCAGTGGTCTATTTCAGTCCCCTACAGAAGGCATGTATGGTTTTACTGGTGCGCCAGGAATGTGCCTCATTGGCGCCAGTTGCTGAAAAGCAACCAATTACACTCCAGGGTATCTACGCGGGCTTGCACTAAGCCACTTCCCACCCCCCAGCCCCCAACTTCAACGTCCTATCCGCCAACGCCAGGCTCGCCGGCCGGTGGGTAATCAAAATCACCGTCTTCGCCCGCAGCATCTCGTGGCACTCGTCGATAAACGCTTTCTCTCCCGCCGGGTCGAACATGGCGGTGGCTTCGTCGAGCACGAGAATCGGGGGATCTTTGAGCAGGGTTCTGGCCAGGGACAGGCGCTGGCGCTGGCCGCCTGACAGGCGGATGCCCTGGTCGCCTATGACGGTGTCGTAGCCGTCGGGCAGTTCCTGGATAAACGCGTGGGCGTGGGCGGCGCGGGCGGCGGCTTCGATTTTCTCGCGGCTCACGCTGGGCTCGCCGTAGGCGATGTTCTCCGCCACGGTGCCGTTCACCAGCAGCACGTGCTGGGCCACCAGGCCGATCTGGGCGCGCACGCTGGCGAGGGTGGCCGTGCGGGTGTCGACGCCGTCGATCAGCACGCTGCCCTCTATGGGGTCGGCGAAGCGCATCAGCAGGTGGGCGAGGGTGGATTTGCCGGCGCCGTTGGGGCCGGTGATGGCGAGGGTCTCCCCGGCGGGAATCTCCAGGTCGAAGGCCTTCAGCACCAGTGGTCGGTTGGGGTAGCCGAAGCTCACCTTGCTGAAGCGGATATGCCCCTGGACCTTGTCGAGCACGATATCGCCCTCGTCGGCGGGTTCGGGCTGCTCCCCCAGAAACTCGACAATGCGCTCGGCGCTGCCGCGGGTGCGCTGCACCTGCCCGTACACGTTGGCCAGGGTGCCCAGCGGGTTCATCAGCAGCGCGGCGTACAGCAGCAGGGTGACCAGGTCGGCGGGCGCCAGCTGGCCGCTGTCGATATGGTTGGTGCCCAGCCACAGCAGCACCACCACCCCGACGCCTCCCAGCAGGCTGATCAGCGGCGACAGCGCCGCCTCGATCTGCCACTGCTGGCGCGACAGGGTGAACAGGCGCTGGTTGGCCTCGTCGAAGCGGCCCTGCTCGTGGGCCTCGCGGGTGAAGGCCTTGATGGCGGGCAGCATGCCGAGGTTTTCCTCCACCACTGACACCAGGTGGCTGTTGGCGTCCACCCAGGCCCGGGACAGGGGCCGCAACTTGCGCCCCACCACTTTCATGGCGACGAAATAGGCGGGCAGGAACACCAGCGCCAGCACGGCGATGGACCAGTCCAGCCAGGCCATCATCAGGAAGGCGCCGCCGAAGGTGACCAGGGCGGGCAGCAGCTGCACCAGGGTGTCGGTGACGAAACTGCTGATAATCGCGGCGTCGGTGCTGAGCAGGGTGAGGGTATCGCCGCTGCGGCGCTGCTGGTAGTAGCCCACTGGCAGGGCCTGCAGGTGCTGGTAGAGGCGGGTGCGCAGTTCGGCGGTGATGCGCTCGCCGGTGCTGCCGATATAGTACTGGGTGGCGAAGCTGAGCACGCTGCGCAGCACCATGAGGAACAGCCACAGGCCCAGCAACTGGCGTACGCTCCAGCCGTTGGCGCCGTCGCCCATCACACTGGCGGTGAGCAGTCCGGCCATCCAGGGGTTGGCCAGCGACAGCAGGCTGCCGGCCAGCAACAGCCCCAGCACCGCCAGCAGCACGTGGCGGTGGGGGGTGATGTAGCCCAGCAGTAGGCCGAAGCGGCCCGGCGGGTGGGGGTGGTTCATTGGTGTCCCTGACGGTTTTGTTGCCCTATTGTACCGTTGGCGGGGGCTGTTATGTCGGAATTACCACCCCGGCCCCGGGCACCAGCTGCTGGAATTTGCGCCGCAGCTCCGCCTTGGCGTCCTCGTCGCCGTGCACGATGCGGATCTGCTGCGGCTTCACCTGCATGCGCCTGACGAAGTTCACCAGGTCCTGCTGGTCGGCATGGGCGGAGTAGCCACTGATGGTATGCACGCCGGCCCGGATGTCAAAGCGCTGGCCGTCCAGCTCTACCCAGCCGCCTTTGGGGCCGTAGGTCTGGATCGCCCGCCCGGGGGTGCCGCCGGCCTGGTAGCCGATGAACAGGATATCGGTGCGCGCATCCTCGATCAGGGCCTTGAGGTAATTCACCATGCGCCCGCCGGCGCACATGCCGCTGGCGGCGATCACCACGCAGGGGTGGCCCCGGTTCTTGATGTAGTTCACCGCGCTCTGGTGCTGGGCATGGCTGCCCACGGTATACAGCTGCTCGAAATTCAGCGGGTGGCGCCCGGCCCGCACCCGCCCCAGGGCCTCGGCGTCCCAGTGGGGCCTGAGCTCGCGGTAGACTTTGGTGAAGCCGGCGGCTAGCGGCGAGTCGACGATGATCTCCAGGTCTTTCCAGCGTCGCGCGCCGGCTTTGTCGTCGCCGTAGCGGTGTATCAGCCCCTCTATCTCGTACAGGATCTCCTGGGTGCGGCCGATGCTGAAGGCCGGGATCAACACCGCGCCGTCATCGCGCAGCGCCCGCTCCACCACCTTTTTCAGCTGCAGGCTGCGCTCGCGCCGCCCCTGGTGCAGGCGGTCGCCGTAGGTGCTCTCGATGACCAGGGTGTCGGCGCGGTAGGGCGAGCGCGGTGCCGGCAGCAGGGGTGCATGGGGCGCGCCCAGGTCGCCGGAAAACACCACCCGGTGTTTCTCACCTGCGGACTTTACCTCGCACTCCACGTAGGCCGAGCCCAGGATATGCCCCGCCGGCTGGAACTTGATGTCGATGCTGCTTCCAGCACCAGCACCAGCACCAGCGCCAGCACCAGCACCAGCACCAGCACCAGCACCAGCACCAGCACCAGCATCCACCCCTGACTGTCCCGGCGCGGCAACGTCCGAGACCACCCGGTGCCACTGACGGTATGGCACCGCCACGATACGCCCGGCGATCAGCTTGACGAAGCGTTCCACCTGGCGTTTGTCCCGGGTGATGCCCATCTTGATGGCATCTTCCAGCACCAGCGGCAGCAACCTGGCGGAGGGCTCGGTGCACACTATCGGCCCCCGGAACCCCGCGGCCAGCAAATAGGGGATGCGCCCCACGTGGTCGATGTGCACGTGGCTCACCACCAGCGCCTGGATATGCTCGATGGGGAAGTCGATTTTGAGTTGATTCGCACCCGCCCCGGTACCGGAGGTCTCCGCGCCCTGGAACAGCCCGCAGTCCACCAGCACGCCCGGCCCGTCCGCCAGGCGCAGCTCGTGGCAGGAGCCGGTCACTCCGTTGACGGCGCCGTGGTGTCGAATCTCGAGGAAAGAGGTCATAAGACGTGAAATTACCTCGTGTTGCTGGATTGGGCCGTGCCCTTGCGGGCGGACTTAACCCCGCAATGCTCGAGGCCATCTCATGCATATTCTGGCAGGCCCCCTTCAATATTCCTATTCTTAAAAAATGTTGCTCATATCAGTCATAAAGCGTATTTTGTCTTGTATACGCAACATTTATGAGGCCGATTGATGCCAGCAACGATCGAAAAGCTTACCAGCGAGCAACTCGAGGCCCGAGTGAAAGCGCTTGGTGCACAAGTTCGCCAGCGCCGAAAAGCCCTGGGGATCAGTGTGATTACCGCGGCGGAAGCAGCAGGCATGTCCAGGGATACCTGGCACCGAATGGAAAAAGGTGAGGTCACCGTGACAATCGCAGCCTGGTTTAATGCCCTGGCGGTACTGGGGCTCGAGTTTGGGGTAGGCCTTACCGATTCAACAGTGACAAGGCTGCCAATAGATACCATTCCGGTGACCGTCGCGCTGGCAGACTTCCCGCAGTTGGCTGCGCTTGCCTGGCAGGTTCAGGGGGCCACTGAAGTGTCACCGCGGGAGGCGTTTGATATATATGAACGCAATAAGCGCCATCTCGATCGGACGAAGTTGACACCTGAGGAAAAAGCCCTGATCGCCAGCCTGAATAAGGTGTTTGGCGGCTCCGCCAATGTTTAGGCGCCAGCACCATCAGCAGATAGCCCATGTGCTGCAAGCGCTGGACGCCTCTGTCCTGCGAGAGCACCACTGCTATTTTGGTGGCGGTACGGCCATTGTGCTGCTAAGTGGCGAATACCGGGAGTCGGCGGATATCGACTTCCTGGTATCCGATATCGATGCTTATCGGGCACTGCGCCGGCAGCTTCAGGAAAAGCAGGCGCTTGGGCACCTCTTCGGCATCGGTCGCGGGCCACTGCCTGATGTGCCCGAGGTGCGAGCAGACCAGTACGGGATTCGCACCATGCTGCAAACGGCTGCAACCCGGATCAAATTCGAAATCGTGTTCGAGGCGCGTATTGCATTTGATGAACCGGGACCGGGAGAGCAAATTGTTGGTGTCACCACCTTGACCGCGATCGACCTGGCTGCCAGCAAGTTGCTCGCGAATGTTGACCGCGGGGCCGATGCCGGTGTGTTCAGCCGTGACGTAATCGATCTGGCGATCTTGAAACTGTCGAAACGAGACTGGGGCAAGGCATTTGAAAAAGCCGCCTCGGCGTATGGTGACGCGGTGAAGCGAGATATTCATAAGTCTGTTGAGAGATTGAGGCGGCATCCGGACCGCTTGGCCGTTTGTCTCGGCGCTCTCGCTGTGGACTTGCCCCAGGCAATGGTCCTCGATCGGCTGAAGCGCCTGGCATCGAGGTGCTGACGAGAAGTCCCTTGAAACCCGCCGCCGGCATGCCGGGTGAGTTGCACTATGTCTCGCTATTTTCGGTAAAGACCTCCCGCGGCTCACCGCCACACGTTTCCGCGGAAATGTTTTCCACCCGCATCTCAAAACACCCGCGATGCAGCTGCCGGTGGTGAAAGCGGCACAGCGTCACCAGGTTGTCCAGGCTGGTCTCGCCTCCGTCCGCCCAGTGCTGGATATGGTGGGCATCCACGTAGCGCGACTCGTGGCACCCCGGGTACTGGCATACCCCGTCGCGCTCCAGCAGGGCCCGGCGAATGTGCGCCGGCACGATGCGCGAGCGTCGCCCCACATTGAGTACCTGCCCGCCGCCGTCTTCCAGCACGGTCACCAGCGACGCGTCACAGGCCAGCCGCCGCGCCGTGCGCGGCGACAACCACGGTTTATCCTCAAAGTGGGCCTTGCCATGGGCGCAACACACCCCCGATCGCTGCTCTCGCAGGGTATTGATGTCCACGTGCAGCACCACCTGGCAGCGCTCCGCCCCCGTCAGCCCCTGCAACTCGGCATAGTCCCCCGCCGTCGCCAGAAAATGCTCGGCCATGCCCGCAAAAGCGTCCGCCCGCACCTGGTTCATAAACTGCGAGAACGTTTCCGCGGAGATTTTTTCCTCGGCGCGCTCGACCTCCACGGCAAGTGGCACCGCCCCGTCAGTCGTCCCCGCATCGTCAGCAACCACATCACCAGCACTGTCGCCATCGCCAACAACCTCAACCCCGGCCTCCCGGTGTCGCCGGGCGATCTCCCGGGCCGCCGCCCGCAGTCGCGCTTTCTGCTTTTCCTTCCACTCATCCTGCCGCTCCTCCTGGATGGGGCGCGCCACCGCCTCCAGCGCTTTCACTACCAGTTGCCCCTGCTCCGGCGGCAGCCGCCCGTGAATGACCCACATGCCGTCCTCGTCCTGGAACCAGTACAGCTCCCGGGCATGTTCGCGCCGCGCCTCCTCGTCCACGGCAGCAGACTCCTCTCCCGCTCCCTCCTCAGCTGAACACTCGTCGGCGGCACCCTCAGCACCCATCCCATCCAGCCCCAGCTCATCCACCGGCTGGTAGCGCGACACCAGCTGCTCAAGGTGGCTGGCGCTGGTGCGTTCCGCCATGGCCAGCAGCAGGCTCTCGTTCTCCGGCGTGGCCACCCGGGTAATCGCCCGCACCTTGGAAAAACTCAGCTCCCCCACCGAGAACGCCTGCTCCACCTCGGGCAGCCCGGCCAGCCGCCGCGCCACCCGCACCCGCTCGCGGGCCGCGCCGATGGTCATGCCGCAGTTGGCCGCCAGCCAGTGGGCGCAGGAACGCATCGCACCCCCGCAGCGCCAGCCACCCAGCACATCGAAATCGGCAATCAGTTTCAGCAGCCGATAATTGGCCACGTTGATCTGCGCGCTGAGCAGGGTGATCTCTCGCCCCAACCCCGCGGGGTCGCGGCCAGACGCGCTGGAAACCGGAACAGGCAGGCCCATGGCAAGCACCTCTGTCTGTATATCTATACAGTATTCTAGCCATCCACCAAAAACACACCAAACCCCGCGACACATCAAATGCGGTCACCCCCGCCCGGCGCGACAACAGCAGTAGACCCGCCCCCCCAAAACTCCCTATTATCCGCGCATGACCTATTCCACCATTTCCGATCACCACGCCATGGTCCACGACGGCCTGCGCAACGCCGCCTATACCCGCGCCATGCAACAAGTCATCGGGCCGGACACCACGGTGATGGACCTGGGCGCCGGCCTCGGCGTGCACGGCCTCACCGCCGCCAAACTGGGCGCTGCGCAGGTGCACCTGGTGGAGCCCTCCCCGGTGCTGGACGTGGCCCGCCAGGTAGCCCAACACAACGGCCTGGGCAACGTGGTCTGTCACAACTGCCGCGCCGAAGAGCTGCAACTGGACACCCCGGTGGACCTGATCGTCTCGGTCTTTACCGGCAATTTCCTGCTCACCGAAGACCTGCTGCCCTCGCTGTTCCACGCCCGCGACCAGTTCCTGGCCCCCGGCGGGCAGATGATCCCCGACCGCGGCCGCATGGAGGTGGCGCCGGTCTGCGCCGAGGCCTACTACCGCAAGCACATCGACGCCTGGAGCGATTACCCCGCCCACGCCGCCTCCCACGGCCAGCCGGAGCTGGACTACAGCCCGGTGCGCCCCTTCGCCGCCAATACGCTGTACTACGAGCGCCGCAAGCGCCTCGAACCCACCCTCCTGGCCGCCCCCGCCGCCCTGCTGGAGCTGGATTTCACTACCGCCACCTCCGCCGCCTGCGACTGCGAAGTGCAGGTGACCATCGAGCGCGACGGCACCTGCCACGGCTGGCTGGGCTGGTTCCAGATGCGTTTGGGAAGTGAGTGGCTGTCCACCTCCGGCGACCCCGAGGCCACCCACTGGAGCCCGGTATTCATGCCCCTGGAGCGGCCGCTGCAGGTCAGCGCCGGGGAGCAACTCGGCTTCGCCCTCAAGCGCCCGGAGTTCGGCGAGTGGACCTGGACCACCCGCCAGGGCGACAACCAGCAGCGCCAGAGCACCTTCCTGTCCCAGCCGCTGTCGCCCGAGCGGATACGCAAGGCATCGGAAAACTACACCCCCGGCCTCAACCCGCGGGGCCAGGCGGCGAAATGGCTGCTGGGGCAGATGGCCGGCAACGTGAGCGTGAGCAAACTCGCCGCCCAGGCGCAGGCCCGCTTCCCCGAGGTATTCGACAGCCCGGCCAGCGCCCGGGAGTTGGTCAGGAGCCTGGCCGAACGCTACACCTGAATGAGCGCCATCGCAGTCGCGTCAGCCCGTCAGCAGGGCAAACAGCTTTTGTAGCGCGGGGATCACGGTGCTGGCGGCAATAATCGCCAGCATCCAGCGGTGCAGTTTCAGCTCGCCACGGATTTCGGCGAATTGCAGGTCGTGGTTTGCCAGGCGCGCGTCCTGCTTGTCGAAGCGCGCATCCTGCTTATCGAAGTGGGCATCCTGCTTATCGAAACGAGCGTCCTGTTTATCGAAACGTGCGTTGATCTGCTTCTCCCATCGGGCAAAGCGTTCGTCCAGCCGCTTCTCTTGCGCCGCAAAGCGAGCATCCAGGCACTGGTCCAGGTAGTCCCGGGTGACCAGGGCATCCATATTGAAAACAAATGCTTCCGCCATCAGTTCAGCCTGCGCCTCCGCCTGGGCCTCGGGTACGCCCACCTCTTTTAATCGGCGAGCAGCCCTGAGTGTATCAAATGCGACCAGCCATCCGCCTCGCGCCAACCATAGACCCGCCCACAACCAGTCACTATCATCCGTTCATGAGCTATTGCGACATTACCCGGCCTTACTTCATGGTCTTCGATGCCCGCGCCTTGGTAATAGGCCTGGCCGAACGCTACACCTGAATGAGCGCCATCGCCGGCATCATCCGTTTCGATGGCGCGCCAATCGCACCCGGCCAGATCGAGGCCATGACCACCGCCATGGCTTGCCGCGGCCCCCAGGGCATGAGCCACTGGCAGGGGGAGGGCGCGGCCCTGGGCCACTGCCTGCTGCAGACCACCCCCGAGTCCCTGGAAGAGCGGCAACCGGTCACCAGCGAAGACGCCGCCCTGGTGCTGGTGATGGACGGCCGCATAGACAACCGCCGTGAAGTGCGCCAGGCCCTGCTGGCAGCCGGCGCCGTGCTGCGCAACCACTCCGACCCGGAACTGCTGTTGCGCGCCTACCAGCGCTGGGGTGAAAACTGCCTCACCCGCATCGAGGGCGACTTCGCCTGCGCCATCTGGCACGTCCGCGAGCGCCGCCTGTTCTGCGCCCGCGACCCCCTGGGCAACCGGCCCTTCCACTATTACTGGAGCGGCCGCAGCCTGGTGTTCGCCACCGACCTGCACGCCATCCTGGCGCTGCCCGAGGTGCCGCAGGTGCCCAACGAGGGGGTGCTGGCGGAGTACCTGGCATCGCAGTGGTACTCGCGGGACGAAACCTTCTGGCGCGGGGTGCTGCGCCTGGTGGCCGCGCACCGCATGGTGGTGGACGCCGCGGGGCCCGAGACCCGGCAGTACTGGTCGCCCGACCTTTTCGCCACCCTGGCCTACCCCCGCGACGAGGACTACATCGAACACTACCGCGAGCTGCTCACCACCACCGTGAAGCGCCTGTCTCGCTCGTTCCGGCCACTGGCTTGCGAGGTGAGCGGTGGCCTGGATTCCTCGGCCATCTTCGCCGTGGCGGAGCAGCTGCGCCAGCGCGGCGAGCTGCTGGCCCCCGACCTGGCCGGCTTCACCATGAACTTCGAGGGTGACCCCGCTGCCGACGAGATCTCCTACTGCCGCGCGGTCGGCAAGCACCTCGATAAGCCCGTAACCGAGGTGTCCCCCTGGCTCCCCCCGCTGGACTGGTATCGCGAAAGAGCCAGGCAGTATAAGCACTTCCCCGGCATGCCCAACGGCGTGATGGCCGGCAACCTGATGCAGCAGGCCAGCGCCCAGGGCAGCCGGGTGCTGCTCAACGGCGTGGGCGGCGACGAGTGGCTGGGGGCGGGCTACGACTGTTACCTGGAGGAACTCGCCGCCGGCAACTGGCGCCAGTTCGCCCGCCTGCTGCGGCAGGAAGCAGCGAGTGAAGGGCTTGCGCAAAGCCTGTGGTGGGCAGCGCGCCACGGCCTCGCCCCGGCCCTGCCCGAGGCCACCAAGGCGGCGCTGCGCCGCATCAGTAACTGGCGAACCAACGACCCCGATGAGCGCAACTGGCTCACCCCCGCCCTGCGCGAGGCCCTGGCGCAACAGCAAACAGCGCGCCGCCCCCCAGTGCCACCGCGCCTGCGCTGGCCCGGTCAGCGCAACGAACTGGCCATGCTGCGCAATCCCTACAACATGCTGGCCCATGAAAACCACGAGCTGTTCACCGCCAGCCACGGCCTGGAATTGCGGCGCCCCCTCTATACCCCCGCCATGGTCCAGTTCTCTTTCGCGGTGCCCAAGCGGCTTCTGTTCGCCGGCGGAGTAAACCGCCACTGCCACCGCCAGGCCTTGGCGGGCCTGCTCCCAGAAACGGTATTGCAGCGCGAGAGCAAAGCCGAGTTTTCCGTTACCTACCACCACTACCTGCCCGCCATGCAGGACCTCCTGAGCAGGGAAATACCCGCCCGCCGCCCCGCCTGGCTCGATCAGCAGGCCATTAGCACCGCTTTTGCGCATTGATTTAACAGACAAAGACGGGACAATGGACGTCTCGACCCTCTGGATGCTGTTTGGTTGTGATACTATTTTCGCAGTCTAAACAGTAACTTAAGGAGCAATGCTCCGGGGCTATCCAGGTAAATGACATGCCATCCCGTCAGTTCAAGGCAACTGGGCTGGAGAGCCTCAATCCGGGCACGGCGCGGCGCGCCTATAAATCGCCCATGGTGTCGCTATTCGGGCCAGTGATTGGCCTGACGATGGGGTCTGGTGGCACAAAAGGTGACGGAAGCGCCGGGAAGACCAGGGGCGGTAACGGCATGAATATGAATATGATGTAGCACCTCACCGCTAAGTAGAGCATCGCCCGGGTCGTCACGGTGCCTCGAGGCAAAACCTTCCTCAACTACTCAATTTTCGCCAATCGGGTCTGGACGAGCTACCGCGAGCCAGAGTACCTTGCCCTCCCAGCTGATTGAGCGCCTGGCGGAGCAAAACGTTTAGATGTATACCCTGTTCGGCGTGGCTGTCGCCTGTGATTTTCCGCTGCCAGGTTTACCTGAATCCCCGAAGCGCAAGGCGGATATCCGGATTGTATTGGGCACGGGATCGCCCAACGAAACCGGCTATGACTGGTTCCACGCCTGGCGTGAATCCGACGGAGAACTGGTACTTGCCTGCGCGCGGAACAGCGGTGGGCATGGCCCCCCCAATTACCTGCTGCGGTTCCCAGAACTAGCCGATTTTGTGCTTACGGGAGACCATGTCAGGTGCTATCCCCAGCCGGACTGCCGGGGCGACTCCCTGCGACATCTGCTACTGGACCAGGTAATCCCTCGCCTTTGGGCCCATCGCGGTCACCTGGTGCTGCACGCCAGCGCGGTACGGTTGCCGGGAGGCCACGTTATCGCTTTTCTTGGCGAATCCGGCTGGGGTAAATCCACCCTGGCGGCGGCGCTACAGGCGCGCGGTAGTAGTTTGATCAGTGACGACAGTATCAGCCTCAAGACGACAGCTGGCGGTGTAGAGTTAGTTCCCAGCTATACTGGGCTGCGCCTGAACGACGATTCAATCGCCACGCTTGGCCTGGAAGGAGAGGACTGGACCAGCGTGGCGCACTATTCTGACAAACGTCGATTTGAACCTGCTACGGATGATCATAGCCAGTACTATAAGCTGGATTCGCTCTACGTAATGGACGAACCGTGCCCATCTATAGTGTCTTTGTCCATAAATCCGTTGTCCGGAGCCGAATTGATCACCACCCTCATCAAGCGTTCTTTCGTCTTGGATACCCGTGACAAGCAATGTGCGGCCCGGCAACTGCACGACGCGAGTGCCGTGGTGCGCTCGACTCCCCAGATACGGAGCCTGACGTACTCCCGGGAATATCAGCAGCTGCCCGCGTTGTGTGAAGCCTTGATGGCGGAAAGCACGCGATGAGTGGCATCTTCGGCATTATTCGTTTGCCCGGCGCATCCGTGGTCGATGCCGAGCTGGCGCCGATGGCTGACACACTCAAACACCGCGGCCCCGACGGCATTAACTACTTTGCAAGGGGCAATGTGGGGTTGGGCCATTGTATGCTGCAGTCCACGCCGGAATCCCTGCATGAAACACTGCCGTTGCGAGACGAGGCTGCCGGCCTGACAATCACTGCCGACGCCCGTATTGACAACCGCGAACGACTGATCACCGATATCCCGGTGCGGGCCGCAAGCGGCCACGTCATCACTGACAGTCAGCTTATTCTCCATGCTTATATCAAGTGGGGTGAGGCCTGTGTGGACCACCTGCTGGGTGACTTCGCCTTCGCCATCTGGGACGAGCGCGCCCAGTCCCTGTTTGTTGCTCGGGACCATATGGGCTGCAAGCCTTTTTATTACCACTGCCGCGACGGCCTGCTCGTGTTCGCTTCCTCCGCTATGGCGGTGGCCCGTGTGCCCGACGTAAAGGCCACCCTTAACGAAGGCAGGGTGGCCGATTACCTGGTGCAAGAACTGGAAGGCATTAACAAGACCTGTAGCTGGTTCAACGAAATCAGTCGTATGCCGCCTGCGCACTGCGGGTACTTTCGCAATAACCGTTTTCAGTGCAGGCAGTACTGGGTGCTGGAGCCGACTGACCTTTCTCATTTGAAGACAGACGAGGACTACCTGGAGGCATTTACCGAGGTTTATTTCGAGGCGGTGCGTTGCAGGTTGCGCTGTCAGACTGAGCCAGCATCAATGCTTAGCGGAGGGTTAGATTCATCAACCATCGTGGCGCTGGCGCGGGATATTCTCGTTGCTGAGGGAAAGCCGCCTTTGCGAACTTATTCAGCGGTTTCCGAGAAGGGGGTCGACTGCCCAGAAACCCATAGTGTGGAAGCGATTATCACGCAAGGAAATTTGACTGCTAGGTGTTTAAGGCCAATTGACACAGATCAACACATAAGTGACCTCAATGTTGCTATGTCTTCTCTCGAAGATCCATTTGACAGCACTTCAATTATGTCGGCGTTGATTAATTTATGTGCAGCGAAAGATGGCGGTGTAATGCTCCTTACGGGACTGGATGGAGAGTCTGCGGTTGGGGCGCCAACGAACTATATTGCCTATATGCTGCGGAGGGGGCATTTTTGTGCTGCTTGGTGTGAAGCTAGAGGGTTTTCCAAACATTACTATCGAGGGTACTACTCGGCTCTTACTTTATATGCAAAAGCAATTCGCTCGCGCTTGGTTCCAAATTTTTTGCGTTCTATAAAGGGAAAAATGTCCCATCCCTTGAGTTACTGGAAACTTATACTGGCTAGGCGCATCTCTCCTCTATTCGCCCGAAAAGTGAATCTATCTGCCCGTATACTTGAGGAAAGGTCTACTAACGCTCTTGGTCTATATGTCGATCCAAAAGCTTGGCACAAGAATGCCATGCAAGTTGCCTATCTAACCGCGGGTATTGAGCGTTACGAGCGCCTCGCAAGTTATGCCGGGTTGCAGGCTAGGCATCCCTTGCTGGACGTGCGTTTGTTGGCCTTTTCGGCAGAGCTGCCATTGAATCAAAAGGTGCGGGGAGGCTGGTCTAAATATATGTTGCGACGTATCGCAAATGAGCGTCTTCCATTAGATGTAGCATGGAGGGAAGGTTGGGAGCAACTAGGCTGGAAATTTATTGCTCGACGAGCTCAGCAATTCGAGTTGAGTGAAAATTACCCGCAGCGATCCCTTCGTGAAAAATTGTCGCCACTAGTCGATGTATCCATTTTTGAAGACTGCCGGAGCGTCGTGGATCATGATAAAGATTATGGCAAGTTGCTGGATAGATGGATACTTTATTGCCTATATAAGTGGCTTTGAACGCAGAGGGGCTAGCGAACGCCTATTCGCTTTTCTCTTTGCCTTTTCTCTTTCATGAACCGTGAATTCAATTTGTAAGTGCAACTCTTGACGAGTTGGTTAGAGGGCAAGCTGCTGTACTATTGAGCTTTCTCTCACCGACCAAAGTTAGAGGAGCACAATGAAATACAAACAGCTTACCCAAGAAGAACGATACCAAATTTCAGCCTTGTTGAAAGCAAATCATGATCGATCCGAGATAGCCATGATATTGGGGCGTAACAAATCGACCATCAGCCGCGAAATTCGGCGCAATACAGGGTTGCGAGGCTATCGCCCGAAACAGGCTCAGCGCTTGGCTGAAGAACGCCGTGTGGCGAAAAGCAAGCCCCGTATTAACAGTGAGACCTGGATCGCTGTCGAGTACCTGCTTACCCTCGATTGGAGCCCAGAACAGATCAGCCTTTGGCTCAAGACATTCTGTAGAGTTTCTATCAGTCATGAATGGATTTACCAGTTTGTCCTCCAGGACAAAGCCAATGGCGGGGACCTTTTTAAACACTTACGCTGCCAGAAACAGCGCCGCAAACGTTATGGCAGTTACAACCGTCGAGGTCAGTTGATCGACCGCGTCAGCATCGATGAGAGACCCGCCGAGGTTGATTTACGTTCCCGTATTGGCGATTGGGAGCTCGACACAATTATTGGCAAAGGCCATCAGCAAGCGATCGTCTCTCTGACTGAGCGTAAATCACGCTTCACGCTGATACAGAAGGTGGAGCGTAAAACAGCACAGCTCGTTTCCAATGCCATTATTAACCTGTTATCTCCATATTCCGAGTCCGTGCTGACGATGACCTCAGATAACGGAAAAGAGTTCGCGAATCACAAAGCAATCGCTAACAAACTCAATGCAGAATTTTACTTTGCTCACCCCTATGCATCATGGGAACGTGGACTGAACGAGAACACCAATGGGCTCATTCGACAGTACTTCCCGAAGGGCAGAGACTTCACAACCATTACCCAGAAGGAAATCAAACAGGCAATGGACAGATTAAACAATCGACCAAGAAAATGTCTTGGCATGAAAACACCGAATCAGGTATTTTTTGGAATCACCCCCCCCGTTGCACTAGCGAGTTGAATCCGCGAACTAGAATCCGATCCAGGTAATGTATTAATCCTCTGGAGTTTAGCGCAATGGTGTTTTTTGTAGCTATTCTAGGGTTGGCCGATTCCGAGAGAACGTATGAATGAAGTCGAGAAAAAATTAGTTTGGCAACCATTTGCCAGAAAAAGTTACTTTTGTCCAAAGGTCATCTATTTTGGCAAAGTAAGAGAGCTTACTACTTCTGGGTCTGGCAATGGAAAGGAAGGGACTGACCCAGCCTTGGGGAACTATAAGAATAGGAATTAGAAATGCAGTTTGGCATCGAGACCAGTTTCATAGATGAAGCGTTAGGCGTGTCGACGGATGATTTGGGGGCGTTACCAAATCTCTAGTTCTGCCTAGGTTCACCAAGCTAGAGCCCAATATGTAATCGCAATCACCCTCTAATCTCGTTAAACCGCACACTCACCCAGTAGGATTGCCAAGAAACCTTTGGTAATGTGGCTGGTCTACACAATACAGGCTTGTGTCTGTCATCCGTGATCACCCAGTTGCAAAAATTCACTACCCTAGAGCCTCGCCACAAGCTGCTTCTAGCGCAAGCTTGGTTCCTCCTAGGCTACTACCGAGCCGCCATCCTCCTAACCTCCTTCAAACGCCTGTCGGCCAACCTCCAGCACCACCCCCTATCAGTGCCAGCACAGGAGTTACCCCCCGAGCAGCGCGACGAGGCCAAAATGATCGGCTACCTCGTCTCCGCCGCCGCCCACTACACCCCCTGGCAGAGCCTCTGCCTGACCCAGGTCCTCGTTACCCAGCGGCTGCTGGCCAAACGGGGCATACCGGGGCAGTTTTACCTGGGGGTGCGGCGGGGGTGTGAGTTGACGGATGACCCTACGGGGTTGTCTGCCCATGCCTGGTTGCAATGTGGGGATGTGATTGTGAACGGGGCGGCGGGGTGTGAGCGGTTTACGGTGGTTTCTACGTTTCGGTGGGGGGATGATTTTGGGGGGTGAGGAGACAGATGGTCGAATGAATTCGACCCTACAGGGGGGAGGGGAGTGATTGAGCACTGCCTGTATGGGGTAAAGGTGTTCTGCGACTTCCCGCTGTTCGACCGCCTGGTGCCGGTTGCGGCGGTGGCGCCGGGAGAGCATTCACCGCTGGAGCTGAGGCCGCTGCCGGCCACTGCCAAGCCCCGGGACTACCCGCAGACCTTCCCCCTCTACGAAACCCACGGTCGCGAGCTGTACCTGCACACTGACCGGGACATGGCACGCAGCGCCCCAGGCCAGCCCTGGTGCCTGGAGGTGGAAAACATCGTCAGCTTCACCTGGATTGGCGGCCAGCCGGTTATCGAGTACCAGTTGCACGAGCAGGGCACCCAGCCGTTGCTGGTGTTCTGGTTCGTGCACATCTTCCTGCCCCTGCACCTCACCCTGGAGCGGGGTTATGACTTTATCCACGCCGCGGCGGTGGAGGTGGATGGGCAGCCCATCTTGTTTATCGCGCCCTCCACCGGGGGCAAGTCCACCCTGGGGGATTACTTCCTGAAGCAGGGGCATCCCATGTTGTCGGATGACAAGGTGGCCACCTTCCTGAGCGAGGGGCTGTACTACGCGGTGCCCTCGCATCCGCACCACCGGCCGTTTCGGGAGTTCGAGGTGCTGGGCTACCCGGTGGAGCCGTTTGCGGAGCGGGCCCGGCCGATTCATGCCTTTTATGTGCTGGAGGCGGCGGAGCCGGAGGCGGGTATCGAGATCACCGAGGTGACGGGGTTTCGCAAGTTCGAGCAGTTGTTGCCCAATTACCTGTTCAGTTTCAGCTTTTTGCAGGCGCAGCGGTTGCGCTGGCTGGCGCAGCTGGCGGACCAGTCGTTGGTGTTTCGGGTTTGTCGGCCGTGGGATTTGGGTAGGATGCAGGAGGTTTATGAGGGGGTTTGTGCGCATTCGCGGGGGTTGGGGCGCCCTGCGGGCTTGGCCGATTGAAATCGGCCCTACAGGGTGGGGGAATCATTCCCTGTAGGTGCGAATTCATTCGCACGTTGGGCGGTTGGGGGGCAGGGCGCAATTGACAGCAACTGGCAATCTCCATATCTTAGCGGCATATCGCAATGGAGCGCACGATGAACAACACCCTGAAAAATGTCTTCCTCGCCGGCCTGCTGGCCGCCTTGCCGCTGGCGGTCTCTGCCCAGCCGGATCAGGAACAACTGGAGGAGCGCTCCTGCGAGCAAGTGGTCACTATGCTGGAAGGCGGCGACGCGCCTGCCGAGGTGGTGACTGCCATGGTCGATAGCGGCATGGCCCTTACCGGGGCGACGGTGTTCGCCATGGAGTGTGCCCCCGAGCAGTACCGTGAGGCGCTGGCCGAGGCCGGTGTGAACCTGGCCCCCAACATCCGCGAGGCCGAGTCGGTGGTAGCGGCGGTAACCTACGCTTTCGGCGAGGGCTCGGCGGAGGCCAAGGCCGCGCGCAAGGCGGACAAGCAGTACAAGAAAAAAGAGAAGCAGCCCAAGAAGCACAAGGTCGACAAGAAGCCCGGCCAGGGCGGCGGCGTCAGCCCCTCCTGACGGGCCACAGCAATCACCGGAAAAGGCAGCCACCGTGCTGCCTTTTTTGATTAAGCCCATGCCCTCCTCACACGCCTCCCATACCCAGGGCAAACTCGAGCCCGCCCTGTTCGCCGCCTACCTGGCCATCCTGGTGTGGGCGCCGCTGCCCTTCGCCTCCAACCGCCTGTGGGCCGGCGGTCTGCTGGCCGCGCTGGTAGGCTTGGTGCTGGCGGGCTGGCTGGCGTTGTATCTGGTGGGCCGGGTGCGCATAGACCCCGCCATCTGGCGCCACGCCCGCCTGCCGCTGCTGCTGCTGGTGGGGGTGCAACTGTGGGTGTTCGCCCAGACCCTGTACCTGCCGCGGCCACTGGTGGAGTGGCTGTCGCCCCAGGCCTTCGCCTGGCATGTGAAGGAGGGCTGGTTGAGCTTCTCGCTGGACCGGGAATACACCCAGTACTACCTGCTGCGCGGCTGCGCCATCACCGCCGGCTTCTTCCTGACCCTGGCGCTGGTCAACACCCACGACCGGCTCAAAATGCTGTTGCAGGTGCTGGTGTTCAGCGGCACCTGCCAGGCGGCCTACGGCGCCTTCATGGTGCTCAGCGGCCTGGAGTACAGCTTCTTCGTGGAGAAGTTCGTGGGCAAGGGGGTGGCCACCGGCACCTTCATCAACCGCAACCACCTGGCCGGTTACCTGGTGATGTGCCTGTCCGCAGGCATCGGCCTGCTGCTGTCACAGCTCACCCGCGAGCACTACCGCAACTGGCGGGAACGCCTGCGCGCCTGGCTGCGGCTGCTGCTGTCGCCCAAGATCCGCCTGCGCCTGTACCTGGCAGTGATGGTGGTGGCGCTGGTGCTCACCCGGGCGCGCATGGGCAATATCGCCTTCTTCTCGGCCCTGGGGCTGGCGGGTTTGCTGGCGGTGTTCAGCGGGCGCCGGTTTTCCTGGCGGGTGGTGGCCTTTTTGGCCAGCCTGGTGGTGGTGGACATGCTCATCCTGGGCAAGTGGTTCGGCTTCGACGCCCTGGTGGAGCGCCTGGAAAACACCCACCCCAGCCAGGAGGCCCGGGTCTGGTCAAACGCCTATACCATTGATTACCTTAAAGATTTCCCCCTCACGGGCTCGGGCGGCGGCTCCTTCTACGGGGTGTTTCCCAACTACCAGGCCCCCGAGCTGGTGGGTTTTCACGAGCACGCCCACAACGACTACCTGCAGTTCGTGGTGGAGCTGGGCATCCCCGCCGCCCTGGCGCTGGCGGCCTTTTGCGGCCTGGCCCTGTACAGCGCCTACTGGGTGCAGCGCCAGCGCCAGACGCCCCTGTACCGGGGGGCGGGTTTCGCGGTGACCATGACGGTACTGTGGGCCGCCATCCACTCCAGCACCGACTTCAACCTGCAGATGCCCGCCAACGCCCTCACCTTCGTCACCATCCTGGCTCTGGCCTTCTCCTGTCGCACGCTGCCGCGCCCCGGGGCGCCAGCTGCAGGGCCGCCGCGGGGTGGCTGAGCTTGATTTCGATCAAGCCGGGCCGCTTGGCAGGCGGCGGCGGGGATAAAAGTTGCCGCCGCGGTCGCATTTTCTCTCCCCGCAACGTGTGTTGTTGCTCAGCTTGGGTTTATAATGCGCGGTGCCCAGACGTAACTCGCAACAACAACAAAATCAGGAACACTACATGAACAGGACAGCCATCAAGGCATTGCCCGCCGCGATCATTGCGGCCATCGGTTTTTACGGCAGCCAGGCCGCCCAGGCCCTGGAGCCCGCCAACCTGGAGTTGGGCCCGGTGTATTTCACCCCCACCCTGGATTTGGAAGAGTTCTACACCGACAACCTGTGGTTGACCGACACTGACGAAAAAGACACCTGGGCCACCGTGGTCACTCCCCGTATCGAGGCCTGGATGCAAAACGGCCCCAGCGAGTACTCCCTGAGCTTCGAGCTCGAGGACAGCACCTACCACAGCAGCGGCGACGACGACTACACCGACTACACCACCAAGCTGGACATCCACCAGGAGTTCACCGCCAAGAACGTCGTCAACCTGTTCGCCGAGTACTACGACGGCCATGAGGAGCGCGGTACCGGCTTTATCGAGGGCGGTCTCTCGCTGATTACCGACAAGCCGGTTGAATTCACCCAGACCACCTTCGGCGGCGACTACACCTACGGCAGCCTGGAAAGCCAGGGCCGGGTGAAGCTGGCCGCGCAGAGCGACAAGTACGATTACCAGAACTACCGCGAATTCACCAAGTTCTACGACCGCACCGAAGACACCCTGGCCGGCACCTTCTACTGGAAGGTCGCGCCGCGCACCGACGCCCTCGTTGAGGCGCGCTATATCAACAACGATTACGACGAGCGCGACCCTTCCGACCCCTTCGGCAGCCTCACCAGCGACGAGATGAACTACCTGGTGGGTTTTGAGTGGCAGGCCACCGGCAAGACCAGCGGCCATGCCAAGGTGGGTATGTACGACCGCGATTACGATTCCAGCGCCCGCAAGGACGAGGACGGCTTCCTGTGGGAAGTGGGCGTACTGTGGGAGCCGCGCAGCTACTCGCGCTTCAACCTCGACACCCGCCGCTACTACCAGGAGACCAACGGCGTCGGTAACGCCATCAACACCGAGGAAGTCATCCTGGGCTGGAACCACGACTGGAACAAGCGCTCCAGCACCGGCCTGATCCTGGGCGCCATGGCGGAAGACTACGAGGGCAGCAACCGCAACGATGATACCTACAAGGTAGAGGCGCGCTACGACTACGCCTTCCGCCGCTGGATGGACATCGGCGGGGGCTACCGCTACGAAGACAACGATTCCAACGAGAGCTTCTACAGCTACACCGAAAACGTGTTCTTCGTGGAAGCCAAACTCAGCCTGTAACGGCCGGCCGAGGTGCACACGGCGCCACTGTCCCTGCAACAGGTGTCCAGGGCAGCCGCCGCCTTAGCCCTGCTGCTGGCGCTGGCGGTGGTGGAGCAGGGCTTCAGCCTGTTCCAGCGCGACCTGGCCTTCACCGCCGCCGAAACCGAGGTCAGCTTCTGGGGCGAGGGCAACTACCAGCCCACCGCCGCGAAGCGTGAATGGGTAGGGCAGCAGGTAGGTGAACTGCTGGCCGAGGCGCCCGGCCACCCCGAGTACCAGTTGCTTGCCGCCAGCTACTATGCGTGGCAGGCTTACTGGGCTGAAGACCCGAAGCTGGAACAGCAATACACCCACAAGGGGCAGCAGGCCCGCGAATATGCCCGCCAAAGCCGCCCCGCCTACGTGTACAATGAGGCCGGCGCAACCGAGCAGCCCGACTAACCCAGTGGCCCCGATGAATTCAGCAACTAGCACAACCCTGTTCCACAAGCTGTACCCGCTGTTGCTGGTGCTGGTGGCCAGCCTGGCGCTGCCGGGCACGGTGCGCGCCCAGGTCTACGACGACGGCTACACCCTCAACGCCGGCGACTCGGTGCGCATCCACGTGTACGGCGAGGAAGACCTCAGCTTCGACAGCCTGCTGGTGGGCCAGAACGGTCGCATCTCTTACCCGTTCCTGGGGGAGCTGACCGTGGCGGGCAAAACCGCCAGCCAGTTGCAGGCCGAACTCACCGCCGGCCTCAAGCCCGACTACCTGGTGGACCCACGCATCTCGGTGAGCGTGATCAAGTACCGCTCCTTCTTCGTCAACGGCGAGGTCAACCGCCCCGGCGGGGTGGATTTCCAGCCCGGGCTCACCCTGCGCAAGGCCATCTCCCTGGCGGGGGGCTTCACCGAGCGGGCCAACAAGAAGCAGGCCCTGGTGATCTCCGACAGCGACCCCGAGCGCAAGGAACAGGCCGTGGGCCTGGAGTACAAGGTGCAACCCGGCGACATCATCACCGTGCAGGACACATTTTTCTAAATGAATTCGCTCACCCACCCGACCCCGGCGTCCTCGATGAACCAATACCCGCCCCAACAACCCCCCATGGACGACGACTTCATCGACCTGGGCCGCCTGTTCCGGGCCGTCATGCGCCACAAGTGGGGCATTTTGGGGCTGGCCTTCGCCATCACCCTGGCCACCGGCCTCATCGTGTTCAGCATGCAGCCGGTGTACCAGGCCAGCGCCTCCATCGTGCTGGAGAGTGAAGAGGCCAACGTGGTGAACGTGGAGCAGGTGTACTCCCTGGGAACCGGCCGCTGGGAATACACCCAGACCCAGTTCGAGATACTCAAGAGCCGCAGCCTGGCCGAGCGGGTGGTGCGCAAGCTGCGCCTGTACGAACACCCCGAGTTTCTGCCCAAACAAGAAGAGGTTGAGGAGCCCTGGTTCGACTTTGACTTCAGCGCCCTGCTGCCCGCCAGCCAGAAAGAGCCCCCGCCGCCGGAGCTCACCGAGGAAGAAAAGCGCGAGCAGCTGATACAGAGCATCACCGACGTGGTGGCCGGCGGCCTCACCGTCACCCCGGTGGAATACAGCTTCATGGTCTACCTGGGGTTCGAGAGCACCAACCCCTACCTGGCGGCGCAGATCGTCAACGCCATCGCCCAGGAATTCATCGACAGCAACCTGGAAACGCGCCTGTCCGGCACCGTGCAGGCCAGTGGCTGGCTAAACGAGCGGCTGGCGGAGCTGAAGGAGAACCTGCGGGTCTCCGAGGTGGCGTTGCAGGACTTTCGCGAGCGCGAGGGCCTGGTGAGCGTGGAGGGCGTGACCGGCCTGGGCGGCAACGAGCTGAAGATACTGTCGCAGCGCCTGGAAGACGCCCGCAAGGCCCGCATCGAGGCCCAGAATATCAAGGAAGACGTGCAGGGTATGCAGAACCCCACCACTGAAGAGCTGATGACCGTGCCCGCGGTGATGCAGCACCCGGTGATCAGCGAGCTCACCGCCCAGCAGAGCGCCGCCGAGCGCAAGGTGGCGGAGCTGAGCAAGCGCTACGGCCCCAGGCACCCCAAAATGATCGCCGCCCGCTCCGACCTCAACACTGCCGACGAGGAACTGGCCAGCGAGGTGCGCAAGGTGGTGAGCGGCATCAACCGCGAGTACGAGATCGCCCGACGCAACGAGCAGCAACTGCAGGCCACCTGGGAGGCCAGCAAAACCGAGGTGCAGGACTTCAACCGCAAGGAGTTCCAGCTGCAGGAGCTGCAGCGCGAGGTGGACACCAACCGCGAGCTGTACGACATCTTCTTCACCCGCATGAAAAGCGTGAGCGAAACCGGCGGCTTCGAGAAGCCCCACGCCCGCATCGTCGACCGGGCCATGGTGCCCACTTATCCTGTCAAGCCCAACAAGCGCCTCAGCGTTACCCTGGCCTTCATCCTGGGCATCATGCTGGGCTGCGGCATCGCCATCCTGCTGGACATGCTGGACAACACCGTGAAGAACCCCGACGAGGTACAGGAAAAGCTGCGGGTGCCGCTGCTGGGTACCCTGCCGAAGATGAAAACCAACAAGAAGGGCCAGTTCCAGCAGTTCTGGCAAAAGCCCCAGGGGCCCTTCGCCGAGGCCCTGCGCACGGTGCGCACCGGGGTAGTGCTGAGCAGCCTGGACAAGCCCGCCAAGATTATCGTGGTAACCAGCACCATACCGGGGGAGGGCAAATCCACCGTGGCCCTGAACCTGGGAGCCGCCCTGGCGCAGATGGAAAACACCCTGGTGATCGGCGCCGACCTGCGCCGCCCCAGCCTGGCCAAGAAGTGCAAGCTCACCCCCAACCATCCAGGCCTAACCCACTTCGTGGCGGGCACCGCCAAGCTGGAAGACTGCATAGAGCACCTGCCCGAGCTGAATCTATACGTGATGCCCGCCGGCATCATCCCCCCCAACCCACTGGAGATCATCAGCTCCAAGAAGTTCGTGCAGGCCCTGCAGTTTTTGCGCGAGCGCTTCGACCGCATCGTCATCGACTCCGCCCCGGTACAGGCCGTAAGCGACGCCCTCATCCTGGCCAGCAACGCCGACTCAGTCATCTACGTGGTAAAAGCCGACGCCACCAGCGCCACCCAGGCCCAAAAAGGCATAGCCGGCATAGTAGCCAGCAACGAACCCTTCACCGGCGTAGTCCTGAACATGTTCGACCCCAAAAAAGCCCACGGCTACTTCGGCTACAAATACTACAACTACCATAATTATTATGAGCCTACCGAGACCCTGTAGGGCCGAATTCATTCGGCCTTTTCCAACTCCAAACCCCGGCGGGCACCCCCACACCCCATGATCGACCTCCACTGCCACCTACTCCCCGGAATCGACGACGGCCCCGCCACCCCGCGCGAAACCCTCCGCCTATGCCGCCTCGCCGTAGCCGACGGCATAACCCACGCCATCACCACCCCCCACATCCACCCAGGCCGCTGGCACAACACCAAAGCCACCATCGCCAAAGACTGCCGCAAACTCCAACGCGCCCTGGCCAAACGCAACATCCCCCTGCAAGTAGGCTTCGCCGCCGAAGTCCGCCTAACCGACGAAATCATGCAACAGGTAGAAAGCGACGAAATCCCCTTCTACGGCGAAGTAGACGGCTACCACATCATGTTGCTGGAATTCCCCCACGGCCAGATCATCCCCGGCAGCGACAAACTGGTACGGTGGTTATTACAGCGCAGAATACGTCCCCTAATAGCCCACCCCGAACGCAACAAACAGGTAATGAAGGACCCAACCCAACTCACCCCCTTCATCAAGGCCGGCTGCTGGCTGCAACTGACAGCCGGCTCGGTAACCGGCAACTTCGGCGAGCGCGCCCAAACAGTAGCCCGCCAGCTGTTGGACGAAGACGTGGTAGCGGTACTGGCCAGTGATGGCCACAACAGCGGCGCCCGCCGCCCGGCACTGGCCGAGGCCTTCGAATACATAACCGAACACTATGGTGGGAGCAGGGCAAAGCGCCTGATGCTGCACAACCCCGCAACCATCGCCGCCAGCCAGTTCCAAACAGAGGCACAAGCGCCATGCTGAACTGGTACGCGGTACAGACCAAACCCCGCCAGGAGGCCACCGCCGAACTCAACCTGGAACGCCAGGGCTACCATACCTACCTGCCCAAAATCCTGCTGCGCAAGCGGAGAAGGGACAAGTGGGCAAAAGTAGTGGAGCCCCTGTTCCCCCGCTACCTGTTCATACAAGTAGACACGAAGCAGCAAAGCCTGGCCCCGGTACGCTCCACCCTCGGCGTGGCCGCCCTGGTCCGCTTCGGCCACCTGCTGCGCCCGGTGCCAGACGAAGTCATCGATTTCATCCGCCAAGCCGAAGACCCCGACACCCATCAGCACCATGCAGACGATTGGCCCCACCAACCCGGCGACGAAGTGCAGGTGCTGGAAGGCCCCTTTGCTGGTCTAACCGGTATCTTCCAAGCTCAAACCGGCGAACAGCGCGCCCTGCTTCTGATAGAGCTCCTCGGCCGCCAAAACACCATAACGGTAGACATAAACACTGTAGGGCCGAATTCATTCGGCCAAACCTACGCATAAACGTCTGCGAGGGGTCGGGTCTTATTTTCCAGCGTCAGTCTTTTCGACGCTGGAAAACTGGACCTCACCCCGTTTTCCGGTTCTAATACGCCCTGCGTTCACCAACTGAACACACCCAAAAGAAACAACCCACCACCCCGATGCCCGACCACCGACAGGGCAGGGCGGTAGCGTGCCCAAACCACAAAAATGACCGAAGACACCCACTACCAGGTCCTGAAAATACTCGAACAAAACCCCCAAATCAGCCAGCGCGAGCTGGCCAAAGAGATGGGCGTGAGCCTGGGTAAAGTGAACTATTGCCTCAAAGCCCTGGTGGACAAGGGTCTGGTAAAAGCCAACAACTTCAAGAACAGTGCAAACAAGTGGGCTTACTTCTATGTGCTCACTCCTCGAGGGATGGAGGCAAAGGCTAAAATTTCGGTGCACTTCCTGCAGCGTAAACTGGAGGAGTATGAGGCTCTGAGGGCGGAAATAGAGAAACTGCAAGCCGAGGTGAACGATACCAGGCTCCATAAAAGAGTCAGCCAATGAGTTTCTTAAGGGTGGTTGATTAGACTATGTGCGGCCTGGCAGGTATTTTCTCCTACGGCAACCCAGCGACCCAGGTAGAATCGAGTGAACTGCTGCGCATGCGTGAGCAGATGGTCAAGCGGGGACCGGATGGTGCGGGTCTTTGGATTTCTGAGGACAAGCGTATCGGCCTGGCGCACCGGCGGCTGGCGATCATTGATCTGTCAGATGATGCGGCACAGCCAATGGTCAGCGCCGATGGCCGGTTCCACATTGTTTTTAATGGGGAGGTCTACAATTACCGCGAGTTAAGGCGCGATTTGGAGCGAAGGGGCGCCGTTTTCCGGAGCCAGTCCGATACAGAGGTGCTAGTGCAGCTCTATGCATTCGAGCGCGGAGCCATGTGCAGCAAACTGCGTGGCATGTACGCTTTCGCCATTTGGGACTCGATCGAGCAGAGCCTGTTCATCGCCCGCGACCCCTTCGGCATCAAGCCGCTATATTTTCACGACGACGGACATACCCTGCGGTTCGCATCACAGGTTAAGGCCCTACTGGCAGGTGGGGCGGTGCCGGCGAGTTTGGACCCAGTGGGTGAGTACAGCTACCGGATATGGGGCCATGTCACCGAACCGCGCACGCTGTATGCGAATGTATTAGCATTTGAGCCAGGTGCCTGGCGTTCAATTCACGGGGATGGCCGCAGTGAGCAGAAGCAGTTTGAATCTGTGGCCAACCTGCTGGCACTTGATGAACGCTCCCCAGCAGCCAGACAAGAGAATGCAGGCACCTACACGAGCCTGCGGGAAGCGCTGCTTGACACTGTGCGTCACCACCTCATTGCCGACGTTCCTGTGGGCGTATTCCTGTCGGCAGGGATTGACTCCGCCTCGCTCGCGGCACTGGCGGCGGAAGCGGGCGGAACGTTGCGCACGATTACCCTCGGCTTCGAAGAGTACCGCGGTACCGCGGCCGACGAAACCATTCTGGCCGAAAAGGTGGCTCGCCTGTACGGCGCCGAGCACCAGACGGTATGGATTACCCGCTACGATTTTGAAGATGCTTGCGAGCAATTTCTGGAAGCAATGGACCAACCCAGTATCGACGGCTTGAATACATGGCTGGTCTCGCGGGCTGCAGCTCGGCTCGGCCTGAAGGTGGCGCTATCGGGCTTGGGTGGCGATGAGTTCTTTGGCGGTTATCCCTCATTCACCCAAGTCCCCCAAATCCGCCGGCTGGCTCGCCCTTTCGCCTCCATTCCTGGCCTGGGCAAAATGGTGCGAAAAATGAGCGCCCCGATTTTCCGGCGATTTACAAGTGAAAAATATGCAGGTGTGCTGGAATACGGCGCCACTTGGCAGGGCGCCTATTTATTGCGTCGTGCGCTTCGTATGCCATGGGAGTATCAGCAGCTGGCCGAGGCGAAGCGTCACCTAATGGATCACGGGCAAGCCTATTCCGATAACCCCTATGCGATAGTTTCCCATCTTGAGTCGACTCGCTATATGCGCAATCAACTGCTGCGAGATACCGACTGGGCCGGCATGGCGCATTCCATCGAGCTGCGTGTTCCCCTTGTGGATGTTGAACTCACCCGTTACATCGCTCGGCAGCGCATAGCCGGAAAGATCTACGGCAAGCGAGACCTTGCCGCCGCAGCCATGCCGGCGTTGCCACGTGACCTGGTGGACCGCGCCAAGACAGGCTTTACTGTGCCAGTGCGCGATTGGGTGATGGAACGAAATCTGAAATCACAGGGGCGTGGTCTACAAGATTGGTCAGAAATCGTATTTGGCAAATATACGGAGACCGCAGCTTGAGAGTTCTCTTGCTAGCTACCGATGCGTATGGAGGCCGTGGTGGTATTGCTCTTTGCAACCGTAATCTGGTCCGGGCCTTATTGGAAATTCGATTTGTTAAAGAGATTGTTGTTATTCCGCGATGTATCTCAGATCAAGAGTGCAAAGTGCCGGATAAGGTTAGATTTATCCGAGGCGCTGCCGGTGGAAAATTCCGGTATGTGTTGAACAGCCTCAGTGCATCTTTTGGGCAATTTGATCTAATTATATGCGGACACATTAATTTATTACCGCTAGCCGCCACTATTAATCGTTATGCACGAGCACGCCTTGCTCTAGTGGTTCATGGGATCGATGTTTGGCAAAAACCCTATAGCCATGCGAAATACTGGCTTAACAGTGTTGATTTAATCTGGAGCGTCAGTGCGCTCACACGAAATCGTATGAACTCCTGGGCTGAGCAACCGGAGGAAAAGTACGCAATCCTTCCTAATACAATTCATCTTGAACAATACGGTATATCGGATAGACGACTCGATCTCGTCAGCAGATATGCTCTTGGTGATTGCAAAACTATAATGACTTTGGCGCGCTTATCCTCGTCGGAACGTTATAAAGGCATAGACGAAGTGATAGAACTGATGCCATCTCTATTGGTAAGTAGGCCGAAGCTCAAATATTTGGTTGTGGGTGATGGCGATGACCGCCCAAGGCTGGAAAGAAAGGTCCAGGATCTTGGTTTGTCAGGGCAAGTTATTTTTACGGGGAGTGTCCATGAGTCAGAAAAGGCCGACTACTATAGATTGGCCGACGCGTTTGTGATGCCTAGTAATGGCGAAGGCTTCGGCATTGTATATCTTGAGGCGCTTGCATGCGGCGTGCCTGCTGTGGGAAGTCTCACGGATGGAAGCCGCGAAGCTCTAAGGGATGGTATGCTTGGAGAACTCGTAAACCCCGCAGACCCGGATTCTATTAGGCAAGGAGTTTTGAATGCGCTCGGAAAGCCAAGGCAGATTCCAAACGGATTAGAGTACTTCGCCTGGCCGGCCTTCTCTGCTCGTGTTTCACACTCGGTCAGGTTACTTACCAGGCAATCGACCTAACATTTTCGTTGGTTAGTTTAGGGGAAACTGCCTTGTACCACGACATATTTGGAGTAACGAATGTTCGGTAAAACCTTTTCCCACTACCTCGGGGTACTGCTGGGTTCAGAGTTGCCACAGACACAAACAACCTTGGCTGAGCGCGACTTACTCAAAAAGTATATCCCCGGCAAAAAACGTATCGTCGAGATCGGAGTGTTTGAGGGATTCACAACGCAGGTGCTCGCTGAGGAATCAGATCCCGATTCCACAATTTATGGGGTAGATCCGTTTTTTAGAGGTAGGTTAGCTATATCCTGGGGGCTACAAATAACCAAACAGTACAATCGTAAATACTTGGCCAGCGGAAAATTAAGACTTGTACAAACACTAAGTACCGAAGTGGGAACCCAGATACCGATTCCCGTGGATTTCGTTTTCATAGACGGAGACCATTCACTGGGCGGGATCACTGCTGACTGGGAATTCTGGACCTCTCGCATAGTTTCGGGTGGGATAATTGCGCTACACGATACAGTACTGAAACCCGACCAACCCAAATCCGCAGAGCTTGGTAGTCATCACTATTTCCAATCGCATATACAGCAGGACTTTCGATTTGATTTCATTGATCAGGTCGATTCTCTGTCAATTTTAAAGAAGCGATAGAAGATATATTGCCTCGCATCAAATGCTAGCAGGACCCAACCTAGCTAAGTCGGCACGAGAAGCGCTATCTTGGAGTGCGGGCTCCCAATTGCTTCGTGATGTTTTACAGTTTGCAGCAATGCTAGTGATGGTTCGCCTACTGACGCCTGAAGACTACGGTACTGCGGCATTAGCACAATCGGTCCTTGGGATTTTGGCTATCACCTCATTTGGAAATTTCGCTGCACATGCTTTTCAGTTTCGTGACCCCTTTGAAATTGACTGGCAGGCGCACTTCACTGCAGCAGTTTTCATCAATGTTACATTATTTCTAATGACGATCATTGTTGCATGGGCATTATCTTCGACCCAGCGCTATGCTGGGGCGGCGCTTCCACTTGCTGCCCTTTCAACGACTTTTCTAGTGGAGATACCAGCCACCCTTCGCAATCGAATGCTGGAAACACAACATGACTGGGTGCGATTTCGATTGTTGCTTATCTTGGGTACGATGCTTGCGTTGGGAGCCGGATTAGCTGTTGGCTTGCTGGGAGGAGGCGTCTGGGCGCTGGTCGTCCAGCCACCATTGTTTGGCCTTCCAGCCGCCATAGATCTCATATGGCGCGCTCAATGGCGACCAGATTGGTCCTGGAGCTGGGCGCGTTATCGTGACACGGCGACCTTTGGCTTTAACCGAATGGGAGCTGCTGCAGCAATACGAGGACGACAAACCGTAGAGCAGACTCTGATGGCCGGTAAGTATGACTTCGCAGCCCTTGGCGTATTCACGCGTGCCATGGGGTTGGCCACCCTTGTGGCAGGCAGGCTCGGTTCTGTGGCGATGCAGGCGCTCTATCCTGTTGTTACACGTGCGGAAATACGCTCGGCAAAATTTCAACGAATGGCTGGCCTAGTGCTGCAGGGTGTATGCTGGACGACGATCCCCGCCGCGGCTTTCTTCGCTTTCAATGCTAGAGATACGGTATCCCTGCTTTACGGCCAACAATGGCTGTCGGTCACTCCGCTTTTGCCACTTGCCGTGATAGGTGTTGCGCTTAATGGAGTCGCGGCGACGCTATCTAGCCTTCTTTTAGCCAATAACGAAATAAGATTCTGCCTTTTGATAGATGTTACGGGGGCTCTGGTTGCAATAATTCTGGCGTTCTTGCTTATACCCATTAATATAGTGACTTACCTCGCTGCTCTAGCTGGGCTTGGGCTTCTGACAGTGATTTTTTTCCTTTCTGCTTTAGTAATGACGAATGGTCTTGGTCTTAAGTCGGTGGTAACCGCGGTATTTCCTAGCCTTGTTGCTTGCATCTTTGCTGTGTTAATTATCCAAATCGGGCGCTATCTAGTAAATGATTCCTATCCCGCCATAGTCCAGTTGCTAACATTTGGAATCGGTTTTGCGGGAATGTACTTGGCCGTGCTGAGGTTGGGATTTCCTTCAGCTACCAGAGCACTACTTGAAGTAGTCCCTGCAGGCCATAGTATGATCCGCTGGTTACGTTTTAGTAACCTACATTATTCCTCAAAGGTCCCTTGATGCTTCAATATAAACTTTGCATGTGCTTTATATCATGGAGCATTTTCGAGGAAGATATTGGTTTGTCTCTAGCGTCGTGCGAAGCTTTGCCTTACCGCCTAAGGAATAGTTGAGCAATTGTTAGGTTATCGAAATTTGATTCTGAATTGCTAGAGTCTTCCGACATAAAAACTCCCAACATTTAATCAATTACTAAACAGACCATGGCTTCTAGCTTCGACATATGGAAGGGCGGTGGTGGATAGAGGGGCTACCAATAGGTAAGAAATACTTGACCGAGTAAGACCTTACCGTAACTCGAGTTAAATTGCTGTTATGAATAGAAATACTGAAAAAAGGCCAGCCGTATTTGTTGCGACTGATTCAGCTATGGAGTCGACCTCGGGTGGTATCCAGATATTTACTAGAGAATATCAACTAATATTGCAAATGGCTGGTTTTCACTTAAATAATATCCTGTTTAGTCCGTCGAATGGGCTTCGGGAAAAGATAATGCGTCGTATTGACCGCAACCCTTACCGTTACTTTATTCCCGAATATTTGGCTAACCAGGTATTGTCCTTTTGTCAAAGCAAGGAGGTGAGTACGGTTTTTCTGAATGGTGAAGATCTGGCTCCCTTAAGCGAAGTATTAAAGAAAAAGCAGCCGGATTTACAAGTCATTCTTCTATCTTATGGACTTGAAAGTGCTGACTATCTACATGAGATTCGAACTCGCTCATGGCGAAGTGACTTTTCTCGAGTTAGGTCCTCACATGTGTCGCGTCTTGGCAGATTACTAGTAGAGGAGTCAAAGCATCGGCGCTCAGTTGATGCGGTACTATGTATGTCTGATTTCGAGGCCGAAATTGAAAATTGGATAGGTGCCAAGAAGGTTCTAGTTGTCCCAAGACTCATTTCGCTTATCCCGTTTGAATGGGACCCCATGCTGGGTAGGGTTGGGTTTGTGGGGCGATTGGATCATCCCCCAAATTTAGAGGGACTTAGGCTGGTTCTCGAAGAACTGAAAGGGAGATGTCCCGTGGACTTCAAACTACGAATTGTTGGAGCTCCTAGTAGGTTCGGGGCATCACTTAGTCGACAGTTTCCGTTCGTAGAGTATTTAGGTGTGCTATCAGAGCAGGATTTACATCTTGAGGCCAAAACATGGTCTTGTTCAATGAATCCCGTCTTTTGTTATGCGCGTGGTGCAAGCACCAAGCTTGCGGTGCTGCTAGGTTGGGGCTTGCCGGTGATAACTACTTTGGAGGGGATGCGCGGCTATGAATGGGGTGCTGATATACCTATTGTTGCGGATTCCCCTAAAGAATTCGCGAAAGCACTTTTATCTTTGGCATTTGATGCTCGCAAGCGTAACGAGGCCAAAGCCGGCGTCAGAAGAATATGTGAAAGTTCTGTAACTGCGGATAGGATCGCAAAGCGCATCAGTGAATTTCTATTGTCCTTGCCGCACAATCATACGGAGTCGTATTAGTAGATGGGTATGCATACATTAATTAGCGGCGTTCTTCGATTAGTTCCTTGGTCGGTTCGTCTACAAATAAGGAAGATTCCAGTTATAGCGCAGCTTCAGCGCCTACTAGTATCCAAATTTCTAGATGGAAGGGAATTTACATATAAAGTCAGTTCGGGGCCGGCGACCGGTATAAATTTCCGAGTTTTGCTTCCAGAGGATAAGGGTATCTGGACCGGAACGTATGAAAGTAGCTTCTCAATTAGGCTCGCAAGTTCTGTTCGAAAGGGGTGCATTGCCTTTGATATAGGTAGTTGGCATGGTTTCTTCGCTGGTGTTATGGCAGCGCAGGGCGCTAGAACAGTGCATGTGTTCGAGCCTTTACCAGCAAACGTAGCGCGAATCAGACAGTTAGTTTCCCTAAACCCCTCAAAACAGATAGTGCTGCATGACTGTGCCGTTGGTGCTGCTGATGCTGAGTTAGATCTGCTTGTGATGTCGGAAACCAGCATGGCAAAAATTGAAGGAAGTCCCTTTCAGAGCGATGTTACTTCTGATAATCGGATTAGAGTGCGTGTAAGGAGCGTGGACGAAATGGTCACGGCCGGTGAGATAGAACCGCCCGATATTATGAAGATCGATGTGGAGGGTGCAGAGATGCTCGTTCTAGAAGGAGCAAAGAATACCCTGCAGCTACACCACCCCGTGCTTTTTGTGGAAATTCACTCTTCTGAGTTGCTAGAGCAGTGCACTTCCCTTTTGGAAGAGCTTGGTTATGTGGTCGAGGCTTTAGACGAAAACCCGCTTGCAGCCCGCTCCAGGGATGTCTTTCAAATCCGAGCAAATAAGAAGTGAAACTATGAGCAAAACCTGCATCATTGTTTCGCCATACTTCCCCCCAAGCACTCTCGCCGGTGTCCACAGAGCGCGCCACCTTGCTAAACATCTTCCTGCGGTTGGATGGGACCCAATCGTTCTGTGCGTTGACGAGGTCTTTCATGAGGAGCAGCTTGATCAGGGTTTAGCCCGGCTCGTCCCTGGAAGTGTTGAGGTTGTGAAGGTGCCAGCTCTATCGGCGCGATTGACTCGTCCTTTTGGCCTGGGGGAAATAAGTCTTCGGGCGTTCTTCCCGTTGCGGCGCAAGCTGTTCCATTTGCTTGATTCTCGTAAGGTAGACTGCGTTCTATTCACCGGATCTCCCTATTATCCGATGTTGCTTTCGGGATGCATCAGACGGACGTATTCTGTACCGGTAGTTCTAGATTTTCAGGACCCGTGGGTTTCGGCGTGGGGTTCGATGCATTCGAGATGGTCTAAGTCGGGATTGTCGCACTTTCTAGCTACTATATTGGAGCCGCGCGTAGTGCGGCATGCCAGCTTTATCACATCAGTCTCAGAGACGCAGAATGCGCGACTGGCTAGCCGCTATCGGTGGCTAGACTCAAGTGCAATGGCCGCGATTCCCATCGGATCGGATCCAGAGGATTTTGCGGCGCTACATTCCCTAGGCTCTGCAAGTGCACACACCGAGCAAGGTAGCGAATACTTTAATATTAGCTACGTAGGTACAATCTGGCCCGCAGTCCTGCCTACTTTGCGCGTATTCCTCCGCGCCATCGCTCTACTACGACTTCGGCATCCATCAGTATATAGGCGAATTAGGCTGAACTTTATCGGGACAACAGCAAATCCCAATGACTATGCTGGGTATAGAGTGCTACCTTTAGCCGAAGAAGAAGGGGTAGCGGATGTAATTCGGGAGGTGCCTCAACGCATACCATATCTCGATGCGTTGGCTGCGTTAAAATCATCAGACGCTTGTATGATGATTGGGTCAAATGAACAGCACTATACTGCATCGAAGATATTTCCCTACTTGATGTCTGGCCGTCCATTTCTTTCTCTTTTTCATAGAGCCAGTAGCGCGCATGAGATCTTATCAGCGGCTGGAGGCGGTCTTTCTCTATGTTTTTCTGGTCAGAATGAACTTGATGATTTAGTAGTAGAAATATGTGACGCCCTCTGTTTGATAGCGTGTGATCCAGAATCTCTTGGGCGATCAAATCCCGATGTCTACATACGATTTAGTGCCGCTAATATTGCTGAGCGTTTCGCCGAAGTGTTTGACGCGGTCCGAGTATAATGCAAGCAATTGTACATAAGATACAAATGCTGATTACCGTTGTCCTTGATAGTAAGTTTGGTGACTGAGTTAATGCGCCTCGCTATATTGGCTTCCCACCCGATACAGTATCAGATACCAATATTCCGGCTACTGGCAGAGCAGCTTGACCTTAAGGTTTTCTTTGCTCACAGGGCAAGCGAGACCGACCAGGCTAAAGCCGGGTTTGGTGTGGGCTTTGAATGGGATATTGACCTTCTGGCCGGATATGAATACGAGTTTCTGGATAACATTGCCCGCCATCCCGGGCTGGACCATTTTCGTGGCTGTGACACACCTTCAATAAGCGAAAAACTAGCTAATGGAAACTATGCAGCTCTTTTGGTAATGGGCTGGCACTTGAAATGCTTTTTGCAAGGTGTATGGGCTGCAAAGCGTTCGGGGGTCCCAGTTGTGGTTCGTGGCGATAGTCATTTGGAGACGCCGCGCGGTCTGGTCAAACGTGTTGCAAAGATGGTCCTGTATCCGATTGCATTACGTTTTTTCAATGCCGCACTTTACGTGGGCCAGCGGTCGCGTCGTTACTGGGAGCACTACGGTTATCCAAAAAATCAGCTTTTCTTCTCTCCCCACTGTGTAGACAACGAATGGTTTTCCGAGCGCGCTACAGAAGTTACGGGTCTTAGCCTTCGGGCGAAGTACGGAATCAGTCAAAATGCAAGCGTGTTATTGTTTGCAGGTAAACTAGTTCCCTTTAAGCGGCCACTCGATCTAGTTTCGGCTGCGGAGCTACTTACAGAAACGATACCAAATTTAACGGTGCTGATAGCCGGTTCCGGAGTGCTTTCCCAAAAAATGACTGATACTGCAGCAGAAAAAGGCGTACATCTCGTTCAATTGGGGTTTTGTAATCAGACTGAAATGCCGGCTGCTTACGCCGCTGCGGACATATTGGTGCTGCCGTCCCAGGGGGAGGAAACCTGGGGGCTCGTAGCAAACGAAGCGCTGGCCTGTGGTTTACCTATTGTCGTTTCCGATGCTTGTGGTTGCGCTCCCGATCTGGCGGCTGATGCTTGCGCAGGTCGCGTTTTTACCATGGGAGATGTTGTGGAACTTGCCAATGCAATTGCCGAATTGTTGACAAACACCCCGGACGCCAAAGCGCTATTGGGTAAGGCGATGGATTACAGCCTGGCGAATGCTGTTAAGGGTATAGTAGATGCTGTGGAATTCGTCACTTTAAGTGAAGTTGTATCTAGATAATGGAAAAACCCCGTATTCTGGCTCTTTTTGGCGGTGCAGTACTTTTTGGTCAAGAGCGCGGTAATATTGAAGCGCTGGCGTCTCTGAAGGAGCAGGGGTGCGAGGTTCTTTGCTTGGTTAGGGACGAAGAGTGGAGTTTACACATCACTCCCGCGCTTGATGGGTGTGGGCTGCAATGGGTTAAGGTGCCTTACATTGAACATCGCATGCCTGGCCGTATGTGGTATGTGATTTTCAGGAATCCGGTGGCATTCGTACTAGCTAATTGGCATTTTATCAGGATCATTCGTGTATTCCGCCCGACCCATATTCATGCCTTCAACCCACTTTATGTTCTCAACTTTATGATAGGGCTTTCGCTGGTTCCAATTCCGATGATCTATCGGGCGGGCGATCAGCCCACTGTGCACAACTGGATATGGCGAGCACTATGGCGGTTTATAGTAAGTCGCTCGACTCACTTCGTTGCCATATCGCGATTCATATCCGAATCATTGCATGATAATGGTGTTGATATTGAGCGGATAACGGTGATTTATAACTCTCCACCGCGCAGGCCAACGAAAGCCAGCATTGATCTAGGGTGGCTAGTGGATAGAGCAGGAAGCCGCTTTGTATATGTAGGCCAGATAGCTCAGCATAAAGGTGTGCATCTTCTGATCGAAGCCTTTCGCGTAGTCGTTGAGCAATATCCGCAGGCCTATCTGATTATTGCCGGTCGAATTTCAGATTGGAAGGGCGACAAATGGGCACGAGACCTCCGTGCTAGTACGCTTGCAGACCCTTGGCTTCAAGAGCGAGTTACTTTTACAGGTGAGATTCCGTATGTGCCCGAATTACTTCGCCTTTGTGATGTGTTGGTTGTCCCGTCAGTTTTTCAAGAACCATTATCAAACGTAGTTCCAGAAGCCAAGGCAGCAGGGATACCTTCAATTGTCTTTCCGTGTGGTGGGCTACCAGAACTCATAGAAGATGGTGTCGATGGATCTATTTGTAGCGCGCCGACGGTTGCGGCGCTTGCTGACAAGTTACGTGTTTATATGGGGGAGCCAATGCTGGCAGCACAACAAGGTGAAGCTGCACTTGCTTCATTAAGTCGATTTGGGGTCAAGAAATTTGCTAAGCGTTGGTTGGAGGTATACATGAACAGTATGCCGCATGGTAGATTATAGGTCGGTTATTGAATTGAAATACTCCATTGCGCGACCGGAATAGATGCCAACCCTACCTACTGTAACATCAAGTACTTTTAGTTTTAGTCGATTGCGCTATCGGGGGAGTGCGTTGCCGCCTCTATTGGTGCCCGCTTGCTTGGTCATATTCTTGGGTTTCGGGTTGGGGCCGCACATTCTGATTGTGTCCTGTGCGCTGGTAGTGCTCGTTATCGGTTCGGCTTTACTTTGGCGTCCGCTGGAGCCTCCTATTCTTTGGTTTGTATTTGTATTCCAGTGGATAGAGGTATTTCTACTGACCTTCTATGCAAACGCTAAGGGTGTCCCATTAAGATCGGTAGACTATTTTTCTGATCCTACCTATGCAACCTGGTTGGCAATGCTGGGATTGGTTTCCATCGCTTTGGGTATGCGGGTTGGAGCGGGCTCCTCAGACGGTTTGCAAGCCCAAAGTATAGCGCAGCAAGTTAATGTGATTTCTCAGGTCCGTCTGTTTAAGTTGTATCTGCTTGCAGTAGTACTCACGCTGGCAGCTCCCTTGGTGATAGCGATAGTACCCGGCCTGCGTCAGCCGTTACTGGTTGCGGAAAGTTTGAAGTGGGCTGCGTATGTGATTTTCACGATAGTCAGTTTCAGGCAACCAAGTACGAGCAAGGGATTATGGTTCCTGGTATTTTTCTTTGAGCTGATACAAAGCATCGGCGGCTATTGGTCCAGCTTCAAGCTCGTCTTTCTATATACCTTTCTTGGGATTATGACCGCCAGGTACAGATTCAGGCCACCTCAAATTGCTGGGGTTATAGTGCTCACCCTCAGTTGCTTGCTGCTGGGAGTCGTCTGGTCAGAGATTAAGGGTGAGTATCGAAATTTTGTCAGTGGCGGCAAACGTGAACAGATTGTGACGGCGGGTTACTTGGAGCGGATTGACAAGCTATACGAATTAGTAACGGAGCTTGATGCGAAAAAAATCGAATCCGGAGCGGATAAACTGATAAATCGGCTTGCTTACATCAGTTTTTTCGGGGCAGCCACCCACTATATCCCTGCCGTTCGGCCGCATTCGGGGGGCGCAATATTATGGGACGCGATTTCCCGTCCATTCATGCCCAGACTACTATTTCCTGCTAAGCCAATAATTGACGAGAGCAAACTCGTGCGCAAATACACTGGCCTCAGAGTTGCCGGCATGGATGACGGAGTGCAAATTAGCCTCGGGTTTTATGGGGAGAGCTATGTGGATTTCGGTATTTATGGAATGATTTTTGTGCTTTTTGGATGGGGGCTTTTTCTGGGTACTGCTTACCGCTGGTTGGTACGAAACAGATATTCCCGCGGCATTCTCGGTTATGGGTTGGCGACAGCGGCGTTACTGCCTGCGTATGGTATTGGCCCTAGCAGCGCCAAACTCTTTGGAGGCATTGTTACCTCCCTTTTGGTGTTGTATTTTTTCAATCGGTTTATCGTACCGCGTTACCTTTCATGGTTGAGGCTTGCCTACCCGGTATTTTCGCCTTTGACTAAATCGCGCCATGCATAAACTGCTTATTGATTTTGCTGGAACACTTTGGCCGACATGATTCGTGTTCTTCATACGGTAGCAGGGTTACACCCGGATTCTGGTGGCCCAGCCAGAACTGTCACCAGTCTCGTTCATCATTTGGGTAAGATCGATGATTTTGCAGTATCTTTGGCTACCCAGAAATTGAACGGAGAAGAAATCCATACTGGAAACTTGAATACGGAGGGAGTTGTTGTCGCAAGGTGCTCCTCTTCCGCGTCAGCGAAAGCGGGGACCGCATTTCGTAAAAAGTTATCCGAGCTAGTTACCAACAGACCTACGGATATTATCCATGATCATGGAATATGGCTCCCGGTTAACCATATTGTCTCCAGATTGGCGGGCAGGCATCGGATAGCACGAGTCGTGCATACGAGGGGTATGTTGGAACCTTGGGCGCTCTCATATCGTGCTTTTAAGAAGAGAATCGCTTGGATGATGTATCAAAAAGGAGATCTGGAATCTGTCGCACTTTTCTTTGCCACTGCAACTTCAGAGGCGGAGAGTATAAGAAAGCTTGGATTTAGCCAGCCCATAGCCATAATTCCCAATGGGGTTGATCTGCCAGAGGTCGATCTGCAAACCAGATTGTCGCCTGCATCTGGGCGACAGCGTAACGCGGTATTCATGAGTAGAATCCACCCCAAGAAAGGACTTCTTGAGTTGGTAAATGCTTGGGCTAAGGTTAAGCCCGTGGGGTGGAAATTAATCCTTGCGGGGCCAAACGAGGGCGGGTATCTGCAACAAGTTCTGGCTTGTGTAACAAAACTGGGGTTGGATGACATAGTTGAATATCGGGGAGTAGTGGCTGGCGAAGCCAAAGCCAAGTTGCTCAAGAATGCAGACCTGTTCATACTTCCGAGCTTTAGCGAGAATTTTGGCGTAGTTGTCGCGGAGGCGTTGGCATATGGGGTCCCTGTCATATCTACCCTGGGCACGCCATGGCAAGGCTTGGTGGACAGAAGGTGCGGCTGGTGGGTAGCGGCAGAAGCTAATGCATTGGCCGATGCCCTCTGTGAAGCCATTGCAATGAGCGATGAAGAGAGATACGAAATGGGTGTTCGGGGCCAGCGATACGCGCGGCAGTTTGATTGGGGACAGATTGCGCGAGAGACATCCGAAGTTTATCGTTGGCTGCTGGGCCGGGCAGATCTTCCTGGGTGTGTGAGGATAGATTGAAAACCCTCAAGCCCGCGCAAATCAGTACTGAAAATCGCGTCAAGCGGCTCTTTTGGAGAATCGTCTGGCTGTTATTTTATCGTCCTTCCCCTACGATAATGCACGGATGGCGAAGATTTTTGCTAACTCTTTTTGGTGCGAAGATCGGGCGAAAGGCGCATCCGTATCCTTCCTCCAAAGTCTGGGCACCCTGGAACTTAGAAATGGGTGACAACAGTTGCCTGGCTGACGGTGTGGACTGCTACTGTGTAGCGAAGGTTACTGTCGGTGCTAATGCGACCATTAGCCAATATAGCTTTATATGTACTGCTAGCCATGATTACACCGATGCAATGATGCCGCTGATGGTAGCCCCAGTTACCATCGGGGATGGGGCTTGGATAACAGCGGACGTTTTTGTGGGGCCTGGGGTCACGATAGGTGATGGGGCTGTTGTAACCGCTCGTTCGAGTGTATTTGCTGACATAGAGCCGTGGGTAGTGGCGCGGGGAAACCCGGCAGTGGCAGTTAAGCCAAGGGTTATGAAGAGTGGCCCGAATGAGGGCCAATTGTGAACAAACCGGATGTGACCTGCTATGTTTACGAGAGCGGGAGTCATAACCGTATTCACGAGTACTCATTCTCCTATGTATTTTTGCTGCTAGGCGAGACCCCATTCGCTGCTCGCAAGGATAGAAGACTATTAGAGGTTGGTTGTGGTAACGGCATTGTGGCTTCTGCTATACGCTCCCGCGGCTGGGCGGTGATGGGCATTGATCCATCCGAGCAGGGAATCATATATGCCCGTGAGGTGTACCCAAAAATTGATTTGTCCTAAGGGCCAGCTTAAGGAACTTTCCGCAATGTACGCCCGTTTTCCCGTTGTTTTAAGCCTGGAGTTTGTCGAGCACGTTTACGATCCACGTAAGTATGCTGCAACCATATTCTCGTTGGTTGAATCAGGTGGTACCGCGATAATCTCCGCACCGTATCATGGCTATTGGAAAAATCTCGTAGTGGCCTTGTCGGGAAAGATGGACTCACATCTCACAGCCTTGTGGGACCATGGCCAAACCAAATTTTGGTCAATTAAACTTCTCTCTGCTCAGCGAAGCGGGTTTTCTGGACATTCGGTTCGAGCGGGTCGGACTTGTGCCCGTTTTTTGCAAAATCGATGATCGCAATTGCTCGCAAGCCGCAATGATAGATCAAACACCAAGGAAAGCAGTTTGAAAAATCCCATTAGAACCAGAACTCTTGTAACGGGCGGATCAGGTTTTCTCGGTTCGCACCTATGTGAGCGCCTTTTAAATGAAGGCAACGATGTGCTGTGCGTCGACAATTTCTTTACAGGAACAAGAGAGAATGTACAGCACCTTGTCAGCCACCCACGCTTCGAGTTGATGCGGCATGATGTGACATTTCCACTGTATGTCGAGGTGGATGAAATATATAACTTGGCTTGCCCAGCGTCACCTATTCACTATCAGTTTGATCCAGTACAGACCACTAAGACCAGTGTGCATGGCGCCATCAACATGCTGGGTTTGGCCAAGCGAGTCAAAGCCAAAATATTTCAAGCCTCCACCAGTGAGGTATACGGTGACCCGCAGGTTCATCCTCAAACTGAGGACTACTGGGGGCACGTCAACCCTATTGGGTTTCGCTCCTGCTACGACGAGGGCAAGCGTTGCGCCGAGACTCTCTTTTTTGATTACAAACGCCAACACAACCTGCCCATTAAGGTCGCTCGCATTTTTAATACCTATGGGCCGAGGATGCATCCGAATGATGGCCGGGTCGTATCCAACTTTATTGTCCAGGCGCTCAAGGGAGAGCCCATAACAATTTTTGGTGAAGGCCGGCAGACACGCGCATTCTGTTATGTAGATGATTTGATCGAGGCGTTTGTACGCCTTATGGCAACGCCTGAGTCATTCACTGGTCCTGTAAATTTGGGAAATCCCGGGGAGTTCACCATTGGACAGTTAGCGGAGTTGGTAATCGAATTGACGAATTCCAGTTCTGAACTTATCAACAAACCTCTGCCATCAGACGATCCACAGCAGCGGCAGCCTGACATCAGCCTGGCGAAAGCAGAGCTGGGCTGGGAGCCGATCACTCCGTTGAGCGAGGGCTTGCTGAAGACTATAGCCTATTTCGACAAGATGATAGCCGACGGGTTGGCCTAGTAGCATTGAAAGCAACTACTTCTAAACTGTCTATTACCGTTCTTCTAGCAGTAAAGAATGAAGAGGCTAACCTACCTAAGTGCCTGATGTCCTTGGGCAGGGTAGAGCGAGTCATTTTGCTCGATTCACAGAGCAAGGATTCGACAGCCGAAATCGCGGCTAATTTCGATGCAGAGGTTGTTCAATTTCATTACAGCGGTGGCTACCCCAAGAAACGGCAGTGGGGCCTAAATGAGTTGGATATCAGAACAGATTGGGTATTCCTGCTCGATGCCGATGAGGTAGTTTCTGGTTCACTCTGGCAAGAGATAGAGGCCGCCATAATAGCGCCTGATTCGCCGGACGCATTCCTCATGGTCAAGGGATTTCATTTCTTGGGCAAACGGTTCCGTTTTGGGGGTTTTTCTCACTCGGCAGTCCTTCTTTTTCGAAGAGGAGCTGCTGCATTCGAAGAACTGGATGCCAGCGTCGATACAGGGCTTGATATGGAAGTGCATGAGCGGGTTATCGTTAGTGGTTCGGTAGGCGCGATAGCCGTACCTTTGATTCATGAGGATTTCAAGGGGTTGCAGGCATACATTGATAGGCACAATAAATATTCGACCTGGGAAGCCGGGGTGCGATACAGCAACTTACGCAAAGGCATTTACGGCACAAAAACGATTACTCCCCGGTTATTTGGCAATGCACAGGAGAGGCGCCGTTTCTTGAAGAACATTGCTATTCGCATGCCCTTTGAGCCAGCGCTTTGGTTTTTTTACCACTATGTTTTTCGCTTGGGCTTTCTGGAAGGCAAGCGGGGTCTTATTGCCTCTCAAATTCGAGCCAGTTATATAAGTCAGGCCCGTGCAAAGCTTTATGAGCTTGAGCTAGCAGAGCGCGGTAAAGCCTAGTGTTAATCCCTTGGGATATTGGGGCGTAAATGACGATCTCAAGCACCTTGAAATTTATTGCCACGCACCCCCTGAACCATCAACAAAAGGCGCTATCGGTCTGGCGGTTTGCTAAGTGGCAGATAGCCAGTCGCCTTGCTCCCGGTGCAATCGTCTTTGATTGGGTCAATGGATCACGTTTTATGGTCAGGAAGGGCGAGACTGGACTTACTGGCAATGTGTATACAGGACTGCATGAATTCCCTGATATGGCTTATCTGCTGCATGTCTTGCGGCCTGAAGATTTGTTTGTCGATGTCGGCGCCAATGTGGGCTCGTACACTATTCTTGCATGTTCAGCGGTGGGCGCCAAAGGCTATGCGTTTGAGCCGATTCCAAGTACCCACAGTCGGCTGGTGGAAAACTTGCGACTCAACTGCCTGGAACAAACGGTGCGACATCCCAACGTGGGTATCGGCGACCAAAGCGGCGAGCTGCTCTTTACTACCGACGGCGATACCATAAATCACGCTTTGGCTGAGGGTGAGCTCTGTGCCAATACTGTAAGCGTTGAGGTGGCCACGCTGGACGCAGTACTAATGGACGATTCGCCTTCGTTGATCAAGATAGATGTAGAGGGTTTTGAGAAGCCGGTATTACTTGGGGCTCAATCGGTTCTTTCCAATACCTCGCTGCACTCAGTGATTATGGAGCTCAACGGCAGTGGCGAGCGTTACGGTTTTGATGAATCCACGATTCTGGAGATGATGTTCGACCACGGGTTTCGAGCCTATTCATATCAGCCCTTTCAGCGAACTCTCCACGATTTGAACGGCAAGAACCTGGATTCGGGTAACACGCTGTTCATAAGGAACAGGGAATATGTGGAGGGCAGAATCCGTTCAGCTGACAAGATCACGGTTAACGGCTGTGCCTTTTAGCTCCTGCTTGCGAAGCTTGTCTGAGGGGTTAACCTGGGCGCCTAAGTTCAGCTTCGCGTAATCCACTGCCCCAGCTTACCGAGAGGTTTGGCAATTAGCGTCCAGGGCCGGGGTTTTATCCCATTCACCCGCCAGGCCTGGCGGTCGAAGCGGTTCGCCTTGATGCGGTTCGTCAGGCTGGCGTTGCTCATGCCCTCGTTGCGCATGTGCACTAGCACCCGAGGAATATATGCCGCGTTGGCATTGTGCTTGAGCAGCATACGTAGCATCAGTTCGTAGTCCGCCGCTGAGCCCAGATCCAGCCGGTAGCCGCCGTGTTGCTCGTACAGTGAACGGCGGATGAAGAAGGTAGGGTGGGGCGGCATCCAGCCTGAATAGAACCTCTCGCGGCTATACTCCCCAGATTTCCAGGTGCGAATTACCTTATCGGTATCCTCCCGGTCTACGTATAGCAGGTCGCCATAGCTGACTTCTACTGTGGGATCGGCGAAGGTCTTAATCACAAGTTGTAGAACATCGTCGGTGGGGTAGTAGTCGTCTGCGTTCAATACTCCTACAATATCGCCGGTGGCGTGTTTGAGGCCCTTGTTTATCGCGTCGTACATGCCCTGATCGGGCTCGCTGATGACGAGCGTGTTTGGTCCCGGGTGCTGCTGTATCACCTCCAGCGTGCCGTCGGTGGATATGCCGTCCACCAGGATATGCTGGCACGGCACGGTTTGCTCGGCAATGGAGCGCAGGCAGTGGCCGATGGTGTCGGCGTTGTTCCACACTGGGGTGATGAGCGTTATGGACATTACAGCATGATTTCTCGAGCAGTCTGTTTGACTTGGGATCGCCTTGGATTATATCGTCACGAGCCTCCCGCTCACAGAGGCGACTCCAAATAACCGGTGAACAGGCCCTTGCAGTATCCTCAAATCTTTCCAGCGGAAGCTCTGCCTCTCGACCAAGAGCGATTAGCGAGCCCTGAATTCGCCGAGTGGCTACTCCGCAGTCCTGTGCACAGCAAGCTGATACCGCACGTCAGTCACCTGCTTGAAGAGCGTTCCTTAGTGCTGCCCGGTGACATGGCCGAGAACCTGCGGCAGCAGCGGGTCGCCTCCCTGATGCATGTAATGCGTCTCAAAGCGGAAAACGACTGCTTGATGGCTGCGCTTCACCAGGCTGGTATCCGCTGCATTCCACTCAAGGGCGCGGTATTGGCTGAGAAGCTTTACAGCAGCCTCGACCAACGGCCCTTTGGCGATATCGATTTGATGGTGGAGCCGGAAAGCCTGGCCAGCGCCGCAAAGATTCTTCTTGATTCAGGTTACGAGGATGTCAGCAGCAATCTGAAGCAGTTCCATCTCGAGTTCCAGAAAACGCTGAGCTCAGGTCGTGTGATTCCTGTTGAACTACACCAGCGCCCGCTGGGGTACGCGATAGGTGATGACCACCTGGTTTTCGGCTTGGCCGGTTCACGGGGTTTTAACGATTGGATATGGAGCAGGGCGCAGCCTGGTGAAGTTCATTGGGATATGCACCCCGCCGACGAACTAGTATATCTCTGTCTTCATCTGGCGAAGCACATCATTCTTGAAAGCAGACTGTATGTGGATGGTGTGGCTTGCAGCAGTCTTTTACTGGCAAGGGATATCAACTTGGTTGTGGGGCAATGGGGTAGTGACCTCGATTGGGGGAGCTTTTTTGCCACCGTAGAGCGTTTTCACCTGACCCAGCCGGTTCGTATGTCACTGGCATTAACCCGCACCTGGTTCAATGATGAGCGTACAGAACTGGATGGGTTCGTAGCGGCATTCCCCGCTTGGCGCGCGAAGTACTATTTCGATTGGGCGAGTAACCCGTGGAAGTCACCACCCTGGCGAATACCTGGCCCTCATCAGTTGGAAATGGTATTTGACACCATGATGATGGCGGATCACTGGTCCGACAGGTTGCTTATCTTGCCGCTGGTGGTGGGGGAGCTGTTTCGGCGTAAGGGTACGGGTAGGGTCAGCCACGGTTAGGTTTTCCCTGCAGTAACAGCATGGAGCATGGTCATGGCTGTGGGGGGCGCGGAGATTTTTTGGTCGAATGAATTCGACCCTACATTATGGTAGATTTCGTTACTCCCGCGCGTGATTAACCTCGTAACCACTCTCCCTAAGTAACCGATTCTTCTTCGCCGTGGCCAGGTCGCTGGCCACCATTTCCTCGATCATCTCGTCCAGGGTGGTGCGCGGCTCCCAGCCCAGGCGGGTTTTGGCGTGGCTGGGGTCGCCCAGCAGGGTTTCCACTTCCGCCGGGCGGTAGTAGCGGGGGTCTATGGCCACGATGGTGTCGCCGGGTTTGAGGGTGATGGCCGGGTCGGCTTTGTTTTTGTCGATGCTGTCGACGATGCCTTGCTCGTCGGTGCCCTGGCCCTCGAAGCGCAGGGTGATGCCCAGTTGCTGTGCCGATCTGTCGATAAAGTCGCGCACCGAGGTCTGCTGGCCGGTGGCGATCACGAAGTCTTCGGGCTGGTCCTGCTGCAGCATCAGCCACTGCATTTCCACGTAGTCGCGGGCGTGGCCCCAGTCGCGGCGGGCGTCGATGTTGCCCATGTACAGGCAGGCGTCCAGGCCCTGGCTGACGTTACTCAGGCCCCGGGTGATCTTGCGGCTGACGAAGGTTTCGCCGCGGCGCGGGCTCTCGTGGTTAAACAGGATGCCGTTGCAGGCGTACATGCCGTAGGCCTCGCGGTAGTTCACGGTAATCCAGTAGGCGTACAGCTTGGCCACGCCGTAGGGCGAGCGCGGGTAGAAGGGGGTTTGCTCGGTCTGCGGGGTTTGCTGCACCAGGCCGTACAGCTCCGAGGTGCTGGCCTGGTAGATGCGGGTTTTGTGTTCCAGGCCCAGCAGGCGCACCGCCTCCAGCACCCGCAGGGTGCCCAGGCCGTCCACGTCGGCGGTGTACTCGGGCTCCTCGAAGCTCACCGCCACGTGGCTTTGCGCCCCCAGGTTGTAGATCTCATCGGGCTGCACCTGCTGGATGATGCGGGTGATGTTGCTGGTGTCGCCCAGGTCGCCGTAGTGCAGGGTGAAGTTGCGCCCGCTGGTGTGGGGGTCGTGGTACAGGTGGTCTACCCGCCCGGTGTTGAAGGACGAGGCCCGGCGCTTGATGCCGTGCACGGCGTAGCCTTTTTCCAGCAGCAGTTCCGCCAGGTAGGAGCCGTCCTGGCCGGTTACGCCGGTTATTAGGGCGGTTTTTTGGGTCATGGTGGGTGGGGGCTTACTGGTTGTGGGCTCGGGGGGTGATGATAACGCTTATCAGAGGGGCTGTTCAGGTTTTTTGGGGCGGGCGTTTCCGCGGAGATTTTTTGGCTGGTTTTGGTGTTCGGGGGTGAGCCGCCGTCAGATAAGGTGAGCTCGATACCTTGTTGGGAGCATAGGATGTGCCTAGAATGCAGAAACGTTCAGTTGGAGGAATTATGTCTACTGAGATGATGGAGCGCCTCCGTTCCGAGGCTTTAATGCTCTCGATGCCTGAACGGGCCGAACTGGCACATGATTTACTGGAAAGCCTTGATGCACCGGCTGATGAGGGTGTTGAAGATGCCTGGGACGAAGAGATCATCAGGCGAATTGCGCAGATCGATGCAGGGCAAGCCACACTCCTGAGCCGGGAACAGTTGCGACAGAAACTGCAGGATAGACTCGGCAATGTTTAGTGCGCTCTTTACGAATACTTGGCGAGGCAGCACAAGAAGCCATTGAGGCAGTTGCCTGGTATGAGGCAGAGAGACCGGGGCTTGGTGGAGAGTTTGCCGATGCGATTGACGCCGCTTTAGATCTTATAGAACAGGATATTCTTCCGCTGCTCCCATGTGCCGGCGAAGCAGGATTTGAAGGAGCCAAACGGATTATCCTCAGGCGCTTCCCTTACGAAATAGTCGTCGTCGAAAGGCAAAACGAAATAATTGTGGTTGCATTCGCTCACCATTCGCGCAAACCGGGTTATTGGCGCGACCGTCTGCATCTCAAGAGTTCTTAACGCATCCGCTTTATCATGTAGTTTCCTGTATCCCCACTAGCGGCGGACGTCTCCGCGGAGATTTTTGGCCGGAAATGATGGATTACGTTGCTTGGGGGTTTTGCATTGCCGGGATAAAATACTGTACAAACGTACAGATATGGAGAGTGGCCAATGCAAGCAGGAGACATGATCCTCGATGACAAGGTGACGTCACTTGAAGAAATTGCCAGGAGAATAATGGCGAACGGGCACCCCGAAGACCTGGCCAGAACATGTGCCGAATCGTTCTCGGCGGTCTTCAAATATGGCCTGGAGGAACCCATCTCGAGGCGTTTCATTGATATGCATATCGAACTGCTTGAAAACCGCAGCAAGCGTTACTGGAACGAGTGGAGGGAGGAGCTGTTATCCCGACTTGATCGTTTGGAGGCGAAGGTGGATAGCCTCATTCACCAATGAGGCAGGGGAGTCGTCCCGTCCGGATGTTTAAGTTAGGCGCCGGTGCGGTGAGTTCCGCGGCCGTTACCGCCGCGCGCTGTCGATATTGTCCACGTACCACTGGTAGGCGTCCTGTAGGCCTTCCTTCAGGCTGATCTGGGGTTGCCAGCCGAGGTTGCGCAGCTTGGTGTTGTCCATCAGCTTGCGGGGGGCGCCGTCGGGCTTGCTGGTGTCGTACTCGATCGTGCCCTCGAAGCCGGTGACCTCGCCGATGGTGCTCACCAGCTCGGCGATGGAGCAGTCCACCCCGGAGCCCACGTTGATGTGGGTGAGGCGCGGGTCGGTCACTGCCCGGTATTTCTCCAGCGGCAGGTTCATCACGTGGATGCTGGCCCGGGCCATGTCGTCCACGTGCAGGAACTCCCGCAGCGCCTTGCCGGTGCCCCAGATGGTGATGGTGTCGGTGCCGCTGAGCTTGGCCTCGTGGAAGCGCCGCAGCAGGGCGGGGATCACGTGGCTGTTCTCGGGGTGGTAGTTGTCGCCGGGGCCGTACAGGTTGGTGGGCATCACGCTGCGGTAGTCGGTGCCGTACTGGCGGTCGTAGCTCTCGCACAGCTTGATGCCGGCGATCTTGGCCAGGGCGTAGGGCTAGTTGGTGGGCTCCAGTGAGCCCTGCATCAGCTCGCTTTCCACGATGGGCTGCTTCGCCAGGCGCGGGTAGATGCAGGAGCTGCCCAGAAACAGCAGCTTCTGCACGCCGTGCTGCCAGGCCTGGTGCACCACGTTGCACTCCACCATCAGGTTGTCGTAGATGAACTCCGCCGGGTAGGTGTTGTTGGCGTGGATGCCGCCCACCTTGGCGGCGCCCAGGTACACCTCGTCGATCTTCTCGTTTGCGAACAGCTCCGCCACGCCCTGCTGGTTGGACAAGTCCAGCTCGGCCCGGGTGCGGGTGACGATCTCGTTGTTGGGGTCTTTGCTCAGCTGGCGTACCAGGGCGGAGCCCACCATGCCCTTGTGGCCGGCGACGAAGATGCGCTTGCTCATGTGCGGGGGGTACCTCTGTGGGGTGCTGCGGTGTCGTCCGGGTGCAATGATAACCCTGACAAGAGTGGATGTTCAGGTTTTTTCGGCGGTATCGCGCTTTTTTTGATCTGGTTGGGGTGGGAGCAGGGCAGCCCGGGCGCGTTTGCCTCTGCACCCGCTCGCCGCGATAATGGCCCTCCGCTTTTGTCACCACGGCGACTCGCGCTTGAACATTGTCAGGCTCTTTCATACCGCACGCCACCTGAAGCCGGTGCAGGTGAGCAACCGCATCACGCGCCGCTATACCCGGCTGCGGCCCTACAGGGGCGCGATGCCGGAGCTGGCGCTGCCGGCAAGGCACTGGCAGACCTATGCCCCGGTGGCGCCCTCGCTGATGGTGGACGGGCTGGCGCATTTCCTGAACGAGTCCGGCCCCCTGTACGGCTGGGAAAACCCGGATAAGAGCAAGCTGTGGCTCTATAACCTGCACTACTTCGATGACCTGCGCGCCGAAGGCGCCGCCGATCGCGGTGCGGTACACCGGGAGCTGATCAGGCAGTGGCTGCAGGGCAACCCGCCCTTCACCGGCACCGGCTGGGAGCCCTACCCGCTGTCGCTGCGCATCGTCAACTGGCTCGCCTGGCTGCTGGCGGCCATTTCGAGCGCTCGCCCATGTACCACGGCATTATCCTCATGGACGTGCTGGATCTCATCCAGCTGGGCCAGCTGTACCGCAGCGCCGACATCGCCTGCCGCCTGCCGCGCCTGCGCGACACCGCCGGGGTCATGGCCAGCTGGCTGGGCGGCCTGCTGCACCCGGACGGGCAGATTCCCTTTTTCAACGACGCCGCCCTCGGCATCACCCCGCCGCCGCGGGCGATCCTGGAGTATGCCGGGCGCATGGGGGCGGCCACCCAGCGCCTGATGGAAGGCAGCATCCAGCACTTCGATGTCTCCGGCTACGTGGCGGTGCACGCCCGCCAGCAGGTGGCGCTGCTGGACGTGGCCCCGGTGGGGCCCGACTACCAGCCCGGCCACTCCCACGCCGATACCCTCAGCTTCGAGTGGTCGCTGTTCGGCCAGCGGGTGCTGGTGAACTCCGGCACCTCGGAGTACGGCCTGTCGCCCGAGCGCCTGCGCCAGCGCGGCACCGCGGCCCACAATACGGTGGTGGTGAACGGCATGGATTCCTCCGAGGTGTGGAGCGGCTTCCGGGTGGCGCGCCGCGCCCGGCCCTTCGACGTGAACCTGGGCCGCGCCGGCGAGTGCGCCATCGTGTGCGCCTCTCACGACGGCTACCGCCGCCTGCCGCGCCGGGTCACCCACAGCCGCGAGTGGCGGGTGCTGCCCGGCGAGCTGCACGTGAAAGACCAGCTGGCCGGCAGGTTCCGCAGCGCCGTGGCCTACTTCCACCTGCACCCGGATGTGAGCATTGCCAGCGGCCCGCACGGTTTCGAGCTCACATTGCGCAATGGCCGCCGCTGCACCGTCGCCATCCGCGGCGGCAGCGCCGCCATCGAGCCCAGCACCTGGCACCCGGAGTTCGGCCTGAGCGTGCCGAATAAGCGCCTGGCGGTGACCTTCGATCAGCCCGTGGTGGAGACGGTGTTTCGGTATTGAGGGGGGGTGTGGGTTGGTTTGGATGTTTGGTGGATCGGTGGGTTTTGCTATGGTTGGTGCAGGTAACTCGGAGGTGTACCATGTCGGCAGTGGCGTTTGACTCGTTGGAATACGCGCACCAGCTCGAGGCGGTGGGCATGCCCCGCGAGCAGGCCGAGGTGGTGGCAAAGGGGGTGACCAGAATGTTCATCCACAATTTCGATACGCTGGTAACGCGGGATTATCTCGATACCCGCTTCACCGAGTTCGAAACCCGCATCGAGGCGAAAATGGACAGGCGGTTCGCTGACTTCCGGCTTGAGGTGCTCGGCGAAACCAGCGAGCTGCGCGGCATGTTAAGGCTGCATTCCTGGATGTTAAGCATCGTGATCGCGGTTACCCTTCTGCCCCTGGTACAGAACTGGCTCGGCTAAAAGATCTCCGCGGAGATTTTTTGGCCGATTTTGATGTTCGCCGGGTTTACGGGTTTTGCTATGGTTGGTGCAGGCAGATCGGGGGTGTACTATGTCGGCAGTGGCGTTTGACTCGTTGGAATACGCGCACCAGCTCGAGGCGGTGGGCATGCCCCGCGAGCAGGCCGAGGTAGTGGCAAAGGGGGTGACCAGAATGTTCATCCACAATTTCGATACGCTGGTGACTAAGGACTATCTGGAAAGCAGATTCGCAGCATCGGATGCGGCGATTCAGGCCCGCTTCGCCGATTTTCGGCTGGAAATGCAGCGGGAATTCGAGAAGATCCATGGGGAATTCAAGGCGGTTAACGCAGAGGCGGGTGATTTGCGCAGCACGCTCAAATTGCACTCCTGGATGCTGGCCCTGCTGATGGGGGGCATCTTCATTCCCCTGGTTCAAAGCGTGCTGGGCTGATCTTCGTTACGGCTGTCGGGTTTAGTCCGGGTTTACGCTTCCTTATTGATTGCCCGATGGTCTTGGGGGCGTCTCCGCGGAGATTTTTGGTCGAATGAATTCGACCCTACAAGGTGGGGGCCGGGTTCTTGGTCGAGTGAATTTGACCCTACCCTAACTCTGTAGGGCCGAATTCATTCGGCCCAGGTGTTCCGGGTTACGCCCGGTGATTCATTGGTCGAATGAATTCGACCCTACAGCACCGCTCCCCCCGTAGGGCCGAATTCATTCGGCCCAGGTGTGCCGGGTTACGCCCGGTGATTCATTGGTCGAATGAATTCGACCCTACAGAGTTCCGAGGCCGGTTCTGATGTTCTGCAGATAAGGTTTGGGGAGTAGGGTTTAGCAAAACCCCTTGGAGCATGGTCATGGCTGCGATAGCATTTGATCCACTGGAGTACACCCACGCACTCGAACAGTCGGGCTTTACCCGCGAGCAGGCGGAGTTGGTGGCACAGGTAGGAACAGCCATGTTTGTGCAGAATTTTGACGCCCTGGTAACGCGCGATTATCTGGATACGCGCTTTGCGGAGTTCGAGTCTCGCATACTGGCGACCATGGAGCTTCGCTTCAAAGACGTGGATACGAAAATGGAGCTTCGCTTCAAGGACGTGGAAGCCAGGTTCGGTAAGCTCTACATCATGGGCGGTATCATCATTGCCGCCACGGTCATACCCGCTCTGCAGAAGTTGTTCGTCTGGGTGGGTTAGGCCTGGTCCGCGAGCAGGCCGAGGTGGTGGCAAAGGGGGTGACCAGAATGTTCATCCACAATTTCGATACCCTGGTAACGCGGGATTATCTCGATACCCGCTTCACCGGGTTCGAGACCCGCATCGAGGCGAAAATGGACCGGCGCTTCGCTGCGGTGGATGTGCGATTTGAGCGCATGCAGGGCAGGTTCAACCTGGTCTACTGGATGCAGGTCCTGACGTTGGCTTGTGTCGTGGTTCCGCTGCTTCGCAGCTTCCTCGGCTGAGCTGCTTTTTCTACCCTCTGTGCTGGCCTGATCAACGTACCGACAGGCGCGATCCGGCCGGGGTTACGACACTTCCTTATTGATTGCCCGATGGCCTTGGGGGCGTCTCCGCGGAGATTTTTTGGTTGGTTTTGATGTGCCGGTTCTCTAGCTGATAGTGGTACTGTGCAGGTATGCGGCGATGGATAAGCCGTGGAGGAAAGGGGCTTTTTTGGGCCCTCTGGGAGAGCCTGGTGAGTCCTACCGTTTTTCGTGACAGGGGTTATCGTTACTACTTCTTTTCCAGGGAAGAAACGCGAAAGCATGTCCATGTTCACGGTGCGAATGGCGAGGCCAAATTCTGGTTGGAACCCGAAATTGAGCTGGCAAAAAACTATGGGCTATCCGACTCGCAATTGGCTAAGATTAAAGAGTTGATAGAGGAGCGCCTTGATGAGCTCACCGGTGCATGGGATTCCTTCTTCGGAGGTTGAGGTCACCAACATCTCCAGCCACGGCATCTGGCTGCTCTCCGATGACACGGAATATTTCCTGTCCTATGACGATTTCCCGTGGTTCAAGGATGCGCCAGTGGGGCAAATCCTGAATGTTGAGGAGTCCTCCCCCGGCCACTTCCACTGGCCAGATCTCGACGTCGACCTCAGCAAAGAGATCATCGAGCATCCGGAGCGATATCCGTTGGTGTCCAAAGCCGGCGGGTATGCCCCGTGAGCAGGCCGAGGTGGTGGCAAAGGGGGTGACCAGAATGTTCATCCACAATTTCGATACGTTGGTGACGCGGGATTATCTCGATACCCGCTTCACCGAGTTCGAAACCCGCATCGAGGCGAAAATGGACAGGCGGTTCGCTGCGGTGGATGTGCGATTTGAGCGCATGCAGGGCAGGTTCAACCTGGTGTACTGGATGCAGGGCCTGACATTGGCTTGTGTCGTGGTGCCGCTGATTCGCAGTTTTCTTGGCTGAGCAGTTTTTCTACCTTCTTTCCCCGAGTCGTTTGCTTTGATAAGCGGCTAAGCACTCAACGCCTGTAAGGCAAGCTCTGGGTCTGCCTCGACGATGCGCAGCAAGGACCGGGCTGCTCCCGTGGGGTGGCGGCGCCCCTGCTCCCAATTTTCGACTGTGCGCTGACTGACTCCCAGGATCAGCGCGAATTTTTGTTGGGATATCCCCAGGCGCTCGCGAATGGCCTTGACCTCCGGCTCTGGAAAGTGGGATTGACGCGAGACTTTCTTTTTGCCCTTGGCAATCTCGTCCATTTCCCGAACGCTGGACAGCAATTTGTCGAAATTGGATGGTTCCATTGCTACCACCTGCTAACTATTTTCCTGAGTTGGTTCAGTTGTTCGCTGCTCAGATTTTCGCGTTCACCCTTGGGGTATACGTACGGCATCCGAAGTTGCTCGTCATCCACAGCCCAGTAATAGATAACCCGAATGCCACCGCGCCGTGATGGCAGAGATATCCCGAGTGTACGCCATTGGCGTAGTTGATCAAGTTTTTCTGTATGGGATTTTTCCCGTGTTATGGCCTTAGTCAGTTTGAGTCAAAAATCGTCGAAATTTTGTGTCGGTAATCGATTTGATGGAAAAGGACCTTGGTTTCGGCGCTATCGGGTCTGCGACGTTCCGGTTGCGGTGATCAAGTGCGTCTCCGCGGAGATTTTTTGGTCGGATTTGATGTACTACGTTACTTGGGAGTCGTGTATCGCCGGGATGAAATGAAGCTACATTGAGTCGCGTTATATCCGCTCGGGATATGCATCGGAAGGAGAGAGTGGTTTATGGGCAAGGTTAAGAAAATACCCTCGTTCGCCAATGAGGCAGAGGAGCGGGCATTTTGGGAAAGCCATACCTCAACGGACTATCTCGAGTGGTCAAAGGCCGAGCCGGCATCTTTTGCGTATTTCGGCGAACGTGACCGCCTATTCCGGGCATCGTGACCGACTTGCACACCGGTACTCGCTGGCGAGGTTGTTTTTACACTGACCGGTCACCATCAGTCAATTTTGCTTTGGTTTTCCGCATGGAATCGCCGCTGAGATTCAGGCGGTGAGCGCCGTGCAAAAGCCGGTCCAGTACCGCGTCGGCAATGGTTGCCTCGCCGATGTAGTCATGCCAGTGCTCGATGGGTAACTGGCTGGCAATCAGGGTGGAGCGCCGACCGTGCCGGTCCTCAATGACCTCCATCAGGTCGTTGCGCTGGGCGGCACTGACCTTCTGGATGCCCCAGTCGTCCAGGATCAGCAGATCCGTTTTCAGGAGCTGGTTCATCAGTTTCGAGTAGGAGCCGTCGCCGTGGGCAATGCGCAGCATCTCGAACAGGCGCGGCAGGCGCAGGTAACGGACCGAGAAGCCCCGCCGGCAGGCCTCGTTGCCAAACGCGCAGGCCAGCCAGGTCTTGCCGCAGCCGGTGGGCCCGGTGAGGCAGAGATTCAATGACTGCCGCACCCAGTCCAGGGTGACCAGGGAGGCCATCCGTGGTTTCTCCAGCCCCCTGGGGTGACGGTAGTCGATGTCCTCCACACAGGCCCCTACTCGCAGTTTCGCGGCTCTGAGCAGGCGGTCAAGCCGCCGGTTCTCCCGGTAGAGGATTTCCCGGTCCACCAGCATGGCCAGGCGTTCTTCAAAGCTCAGTTCCGCCACAGCGGGTTGTTCCAGCTGCTCCTCCACGGCCTGGAGCATGCCGGTGAGTCGCAGGGTGTGCAGGTGTTCGCGGGTTTGTTGCATCAACATGGGTTGTCTCCTTGAATTCAGTGGTAGTAGCCGGCACCGCGGACGTTGTCGTGCAGCGGCAAGTCATCCTGCAAATGGGCGTCGCCCTCCAGCGTTTGCTGGTCCAGACCCTGCTTGAGGATGGAGGCGATGCTCTGGTAGTTGATCGAGCGAATGGCCAGGGCCCGCTCACAGGCTTTTTCCAGGCGTGCCTTGCTGTAGCGCCGACTGAGGTTGAGCAGCCCCAGGCAGGCCCGGTAGCCGTGCTCGGGGTGGGGCCGATTTTCCAGTTGCTGCTGGACCACCTGCCGGGTGCAGGGGCCAATGTCCTGGGCCCAGCGCAGGAAGCGGCCGGGTGACCATTCGCGGTGGGCCCGATGGGAACGGGGCATGTGATCCACCAGGGTGCTGAAGCGCTGGGGTCCGTAGCGGGCATGCACGGCGACCCGGTTGCCCTTGTAGAGAACTTTCACCGTCTCGGCGGTCAGGCGCACATCCAGGGTCTGGCCGACCAGGGCATGCGGCACACTGTAGAAGCGCTTGTTGACGCTGATGTGGTAGTCGATGCCGGGTTTGGCCTTGCACCACTCGGCATAGGCATAGGGGGAGCTGGGCAGGGGCCTGAGCGCCGGCCGATCCAGTTGTTCGTAGAGATCCCGGCGACTGACACTCTGCCCCTGGAAGTGACGTTCGTTGAGGTCGGGCAGCAATTCGGCGATGGCCTGGTTGAGTTCCGGGAGGGAGAAGAAGGTGTGGTGCCGCAGACGGGCCAGTATCCAGCGTTCGACCACTTGCACTGCTACCTCGGCCTTGGCTTTATCCTTCGGTTTTCTCGGCCGCGCCGGTAACACGGCGGTCTGGTAGTGCACCGCCATTTCGGCATAGGTGGTGTTGATCACCGGGGTGTAGCGATTGGCATCGGTCACCCCGGCCAGCAGGTTGTCCGGGATCAGCAGCTCGCTCACACCCTCGTAGAACTGGAACATCCGCTGGTGGGAGGCTATCCAGTCCGACAGGGACTGGGTCCAGGTGGCCTCGGCATAGGTGTAGCTGGAGGCACCGAGCACGGCGACGAAGACCTGTGCCTGGCGGATCTCACCGGTGTGGCGGCAGATGACCGGCACGGTGGGGCCGCAGTAGTCGATGAACGTTTTCTCACCGGCGCGGTGGACCTGACGCATACTGCGCCGCTGCTTTTTGCGCCATTGCCGATAGTGGTGGCAATACTGGGTGTAGCGATAGGCCCGGGTTTCATGCACGGTGACGTGTTCGGCCCAGAGCAGTTGCAGTGTCACGCCTTTGCGCTTGAGCTCCTGGTGGACCTGGAAGTAATCGGGCTTGGCAAAGCGCGAGGGCTTTTCGGTGGCGGGGAACAGCAGGCGCTCCAGCCGGACTTCATCCGTACCGTCGGGCAAGGGCCAGCTGACCCCCTTGGCGGCGGCCAGGTGGAGGTATTTGCAGACCACCCCCTTGGAGACGCCACAGGCGCGGGCGACCTTCTCATTGCTGAGTTTGGCCTCGTACTTGAGACGCAGAATCTCGGTGATTTGACGCATAGGAATCCTCGTTGCGGGCATCCGTCCCTCCTGGCGGGCAAAAGGGCGCGGTTATGCCGTAAAAAGTTGAAGAATTCCAGCGAGTTAGGTGTGATTACGGGGGAACGTGACCGCTGGTTTCGGCAACGTGACCGGCGATTACGGGAACACCCCGAAAATCGGTCACGTTAAAACGAAACGAGCGGTCACGATCACCCGTAAATGGCGGTCACGATGAAACGGAATGAGCGGTCACGTTGGTGCGGAATACGCACAGTTGTGCGCTGCTCAGATTTTCGCTTTCGCCCTTGGGGTATACGTACAGCATCCGAAGTTGCTCGTCATCCACAGCCCAGTAATAGATAACCCGAATGCCACCGCGCCGTGATGGCAGAGATATCCCGAGTGTACGCCATTGGCGTAGTTGATCAAGTTTTTCTGTATGGGATTTTTCCCGTGTTATGGCCTTAGTCAGTTTGAGCCAAAAATCGTCGAAATCTTGTGTCGGTAATCGATTTGATGGAAAAGGACCTTGGTTTCGGTGCGTATTCCAGACCAAGCCTGCCACTGATTCCAGACGAAGCCTGCCACCCATTCCACGCGAAAGCTGCCACTGATTCCACGGCAAAGCTGCCACCCCGGCAGGCTGCCTGAGATCGCCCCTCGGAGCCAACCGACGCGGGATAACTAACCGGTACTCTTGCCCTTTCCAACTGGAGGGGACCAGATGCCAGCGAAGAGGTTATCCATGCGTAAAATCAAAGAAGTACTGCGGCTCAAATGGGCCAAAGGCCTGAGCAACCGGCGGATCGCCACGGCCTGCGGGATCGGCCGCCCCACCGTCAGTGAATACCTGCGCCGGGCCACCGAAGCCGGACTGACCTGGCCCCTGCCGGCCAACCTGGACGATGCCCACCTGGAGCGGCTGTTGTTCCCGCCGCCACCGGCCTTGCCGGCCGATGCCCGCGGCATTCCCGACTGGGCCGCCATCCGCCAGGAACTCAAGCACAAGAGCGTCACCCTGTTCCTGCTGTGGCAGGAATACCGCCAGGCGAACCCTGACGGTTACCAGTACAGCTGGTTCTGTGAGCACTACCGGGCCTGGCGCGGCAAGCTGGATGTGGTCATGCGCCAGGACCACCGGGCCGGCGAGAAGCTGTTTGTCGATTACGCCGGCCAGACCGTCCCGATTATCGATCGATTGTCAGGCGAGATCCGCGAGGCCCAGGTCTTTGTGGCGGTGCTGGGGGCCTCCAACTACACCTACGCCGAGGCCACCTGGAGCCAGAGCTTGCCAGACTGGATTGGCTCCCATGTCCGCACCTTCCGCTTCCTGGGCGGGGTGCCGGAACTGGTGGTACCGGACAATCTCAAATCCGGGGTGAGCAAGGCCCACCGCTACGAGCCCGATGCCAATCCGACCTACCAGGACATGGCCTCCCATTACGGCGTGGCGGTATTCCCGGCGCGGGTGCGTCGCCCGCGGGACAAGGCCAAGGCGGAGAGCGGGGTACTGGTGGTCGAACGGTGGATCCTGGCTGCGCTGCGCCACCGCCAGTTCTTCTCCCTGGGCGAGCTCAATAGCGTTATCCGGGACCTGCTGGAAAAACTCAACACCCGGCCCTTCAAGAAGCTGCCGGGCTGCCGCCGCGAGCACTTCGAGCAGCTGGACCGCCCGGCGCTGCAGCCGCTGCCAGCAGAACCCTACGTCTATGCCGAGTGGAAGAAGGCCCGGGTCCACATCGATTACCACGTGGCCGTCGAGGGCCACTACTACTCGGCGCCCTATGCTTTGATCAAGCGGGAGGTCGATGTGCGCATCACCCGCAACACCATCGAGTGTTTCCACCGGGGCAACCGGGTGGCCAGCCACGTGCGCTCGCACCACAAGGGGCGGCATACCACCGACCCGTCCCATATGCCCGAGTCTCACCGCCAGGCCGGGGAGTGGTCACCCGAGCGGTTGATGCGGTGGGCCAGCAAGACCGGGCCCGCTACCGCAAAACTGATCCAGACCGTACTGGGATCGCGCAAGCACCCGCAGCAAGCCTACCGCGCCTGTCTGGGTATCCTGCGGCTGGGCAAAGCCTATGGCGATGACCGCCTGGAGGCGGCCTGCCGGCGGGCGCTGACCCTGGGCAGCTGCCGCTACAAGAGCATCGAGTCCATCCTCAAGCACCGGCTGGATGAGCAACCACTGGACGAACAGCAGGAGCTGGCCCTGCCTGATACCCACGACAATATCCGCGGGCCTGCGTACTACCACTGAAGGAGAACACCATGCTGAAGCACCCCACCCTGGACAAGCTCCAGGCTCTCAAATTTACCGGGATGGTGGCGGCCCTTGCCGACCAGATGGCCATGCCGGACATCGAGGAACTGGCCTTCGAGGAGCGCCTCGGCCTGCTGGTGGACCGGGAGATCACCGAGCGGGAGAACCGTCGACTGACCAGCCGCTTGCGGCGGGCCCGGCTGCGACACAATGCGGCGCTGGAGGACATCGATTACCGGAGCGCCCGCGGGCTGGACAAGGGGTTGATCCAGTCCCTGGCCGCCTGCCAGTGGGTGAAAGAGCACCTCAATGTCCTCATCACCGGCCCCACCGGCGTGGGCAAGACCTGGCTGGCGTGCGCGCTGGCACACAAGGCTTGCCGGGAGGGTTACACGGCGCAGTACATCCGGCTGACGCGGTTGCTGCGGGAGCTGATGATCGCCAAGGGCGATGGACGCTATCCGAAGCTGCTGGCCAATCTCGCCAAGGTCGATGTCCTGATCCTCGATGACTGGGGGCTGATGAAACTGAACGCGGAGAACCGGCGCGATCTGCTGGAGGTGCTGGAGGATCGGCACGGTTCCCGCTCAACGGTGGCCACCAGTCAGTTGCCCATCGAGGAGTGGCACGCGGTCATCGGCGATCCGACGCTGGCCGACGCCATCCTGGATCGGCTGGTGCACAACGCCTACAAGATCAATCTGAGAGGAGAGTCCATGCGAAAAGGCAACGCAAAGTTGACGCGCACCACCGGTTCCGAGTAACAATGCAAACCCCGCGTCGCTACGCTCCGATGGGTGGCAGCTTTGCCCCGGTTTGGGTGGCAGGCTTCACGTGGAATGGGTGGCAGGCTTCAGCGGTTTACGCAGTTTCGGCGCTATCGGGTCTGCGACGTTCCGGTTGCGGTGATCAAGTGCGTCTCCGCGGAGATTTTTTGGTCGGATTTGATGTACTACATTACTTGGGAGTCGTGTATCGCCGGGATGAAATGAAGCTACATTGAGTCGCGTTATATCCGCTCGGGATATGCATCGGAAGGAGAGAGTGGTTTATGGGCAAGGTTAAGAAAATACCCTCGTTCGCCAATGAGGCAGAGGAGCGGGCATTTTGGGAAAGCCATACCTCAACGGACTATCTCGAGTGGTCAAAGGCCGAGCCGGCATCTTTTCCCAATCTTAAGCCATCTACCAAAACTATTTCACTGAGGCTTCCAGAGGGTTTACTTGATCAAATCAAGATAGAAGCCAACAAGCGCGATATGCCTTATCAGTCATTGATAAAAGTCTGGCTCGCCAAAGATGTGGAACGAAGCCGAAAGCCCAGCTAGTTATCTCGCTCTCTTTTTTCCGCGGGTCTTTCCGGCAGGTGTCTTGTAGCCGGCGGGATTTTTTGCGGGTGTTTTTTTCACCATGGCCTTGAGTAGTTCACCTCGAATCACTTTAAGCGCAGTGGTGTAGAGAAAGTGACTTCGATTCTCCCCCAGCCTGGTGATGTGTTCGTCAATTTCCCGCAATGCGAACATCGGAATGGATATATTGATTCGTTCCTTGGCCGTATTGAGCTTGCTGGTGTCGATATCGATAAAGGCCCATGAGCCGCCCTGGAACGCTTCACCCTGCAGTTCCTCAGGATCAGAGGGCTCTGGAATGCCTTCTTCGGATCCCTCAAACAGGGCTTCGGCTGCTTCCTGAACGGCAGCAGGCAAATTTCTGAGGCTGTCTGCTGCCGCGAAGCAGCCTTCGAAGTCGGGTACTATCGCGCCGTAGGCGGTGCCTTCATCGTGATGTACATAGACTGGATACAACATAGATTCCTCTCACACTCTCAAGCACCCAGCCTGCTTTCCGTAGCCGCTTCACGATATCTTTGCTATTCATGTGTGTATGGTACACACGAATTTGAGATATTATATAGGGCAAAATTTGATCAAATCAAGCCATATTCCGTGAGTAGGCTGACCTCAAGTGTTTCTTGGGGGCGTCTCCGCGGAGATTTTTGATCGGTTTTGATGTTCGCCGGGTTTACCGGTTTTGCTATGGTTGGTGCAGGCAGATCGGGGGTGTACCCTATCGGCAGTGGCGTTTGACTCGTTGGAATACGCGCACCAGCTCGAGGCGGTGGGTATGCCCCGCGAGCAGGCCGAGGTGGCGGCAAAGGGGGTGACCAGAATGTTCATCCATAACTTCGATTCGTTGGTGACAAAGGACTACCTGGAAAGCAGATTCGCAGCATCGGATGCGGCGATTCAGGCCCGCTTCGCCGATTTTCGGCTGGAAATGCAGCGGGAATTCGAGGAAGTTCACCGGGAGACGGGCGATTTACGCAGCACGCTCAAATTGCACTCCTGGATGCTGGCCCTGCTGATGGCGGGCATCTTCATTCCCCTGGTTCAGAAGTGGATCAGTTAGGAATGTCCCTCGAGGTTTTGGTCGAATGAATTCGACCCTACAGCACCGCTCCCCCCGTAGGGCCGAATTCATTCGGCCTGGTGTTGTGGTTTTGCACGGTGATTCATTGGTCGAATGAATTCGACCCTACAGAGTTCCGGGGCCGGTTTTGATGTTCTGCTGATAAGGTTTGGGGAGTAGGGTTTAGCAAAACCCCTTGGAGCATGGTCATGGCTGCGATAGCATTTGATCCACTGGAGTACACCCACGCACTCGAACAGTCGGGCTTTACCCGCGAGCAGGCGGAGTTGGTGGCACAGGTAGGAACAGCCATGTTTGTGCAGAATTTTGACGCCCTGGTAACGCGCGATTATCTGGATACGCGCTTTGCGGAGTTCGAGTCTCGCATACTGGCGACCATGGAGCTTCGCTTCAAAGACGTGGATACGAAAATGGAGCTTCGCTTCAAGGACGTGGAAGCCAGGTTCGGTAAGCTCTACATCATGGGCGGTATCATCATTGCCGCCACGGTCATACCCGCTCTGCAGAAGTTGTTCGTCTGGGTGGGTTAGGCCTGGTCCGCGAGCAGGCCGAGGTGGTGGCAAAGGGGGTGACCAGAATGTTCATCCATAACTTCGATTCGTTGGTGACAAAGGACTACCTGGAAAGCAGATTCGCAGCATCCTGAAATTGCACTCCTGGATGCTGGCCCTATTGATGGCGGGCATCTTCATTCCCCTGGTTCAAAGCGTGCTGGGCTGATCTTCGTTACGGCTGTCGGGTTTAGTACGGGTTTAGGCTTCGGGTTTACGCTTCCTTGTTAATTGCCCGATGGCCCTGCTGGCGTCTCCGCGGAGATTTTTTGGTTGGTTTGGATGTTCCGCGAGATGCTGCTTGTCAGGTAAGGTGGTAGCGATACCTTGTTGGGGGCAGAGCATACGCCTAGAATGCCAGAAGGTGCAGTTGGAGGAATTATGTCTACTGAGATAATGGAGCGCCTCCGTTCCGAGGCTTTGACGCTATCGATGCCTGAGCGGGCCGAACTGGCCCATGATTTACTGGAAAGCCTTGACGCACCCGCTGACGAAGGTGTTGAAAGTGCCTGGGACGAAGAGATCATCAGGCGAATCGCGCAGATCGATGCAGGGCAGGCTAAACTCCTGAGCCGGGATGAATTCCGAAGGAGATTACAGGATAGACTCGGCAATGTGTAGTGCGCTCCATACGGCCAAACGAATTATCCTAAGTCGCTTCCCTTACGATGTAGTCGTAGTCGAAAGGCAAAACGAGACAATCGTGGTTGCATTCGCTCACCATTCGCGCCAACCCGGCTACGGGCGGGACCGTCTACGTGTTGTTCGTCTGGATGGGTTAGTTCCAACCCCGTCCCGGCTGGCCGCCAGGTCGCTGGCGCTCTTCGCCGGCATGCAGGACAGTCTGATCGGATATACCACGGTGGTTGCCTTTTTGTGCTGTCTTATAACCGAAAAGCGTCTCCGCGGAGATTGTGTGAAAACGGGTTCGATACAGGCATAATTTCTTCGAGTCAATAACAAGAAATTAGTTCTATGCGACACCTACAAGGTCAAGATCGACTGCAATCCAGCCTTTTACCTGATGCCCTTGAAGATTATGTGGCTCCGGATGACTCTGTTCGTGTGATTGACGCTTTTGTTGACACCCTAAACTTTGAAGAATTGGGCTTCAGTAAAGCGACAACAAGCTCCACGGGGCGTAAACCCTACCATCCCGGCGATCTACTGAAGCTATACATATACGGTTATCTCAACCGGATTCACACGAGCCGTCGCTTGGAACAAGAATGCCACCGCAACCTGGAGGTTCTCTGGTTGATGCGACGCTTGGCCCCGGACTTCAAAACAATCGCTGACTTCCGCAAAGACAACGGGAGTGCCATTCGAGGAGCATGCAGGGCGTTTATCATGTTTTGTCGCAGCGCCGGACTGATCAACGGCCGTTTGGTGGGTATTGATGGGAGCCGCTTTAAAGCTGCGGCGAGCAAAGACAGAGCGCTGACACGTAGACAGCTTCTTCGTGATCGCAAGCTAATAGACAGTAAGATTGAGGGTTATCTTGCGCAACTGGAGACTCAGGATGCCGAGGAAACCGTCGATGAAGTGGCGCGAGATAGAGTTCGGGATGCGCTGAACCGCTTGAAGGCTCGATCTCATCGTTTGAATGAGTATGAATGTGCCATGGATGAACTAGGTAGCAATCAGTATTGTGAAACGGAGCCAGACGCAAGAATAATGCGCTCAGGGCGCGACGGAATGATTCTTGGTTATAACGTGCAGAGCGCCGTCGATGCCGACAGTGGACTGATTGTGCACCACCAGGTAACCCAGGATGCTACTGACTCGCGGCAACTGCTACCTATGGCGGAAAAAACCAAATCCCTGCTGGGTTCGGATACGCTGGATGTCGTGGCGGACACTGGCTACAGCAATGCCGAGCATCTGGATGCCTGTGAGCGCCAGGGTATTAATGCTACGGTGCCCCGATCCCCGATTCCCGGAACAGACAAAGAACTCTTTCAAAAGAGCGAGTTCAATTACGACCCAGAGGCTGATTGCTATACCTGCCCTGCAGGTGAACTATTGCCATATCGTCGGGATGACTTGAGACGTAATCTCAAAATCTATGTAAAGAAAGGATGTTCCCGGTGCGCGTTACAGGCGAAGTGTGCCAAGTCAGATCAACGAACGCTATCCCGATCCCATTTTGAGGGCGCGATTGCGCGCTCAAATGCGCGACTTAGTTCCAACCCGAACATCATGACTCAAAGGATGGCTATTGCCGAGCGTCCTTTTGCCGTTTTGAAGCAGGCTATGGGGCTTCGACGCTTTGTATGTCGAGGCATGCAAAGGACGGAAGCGGAGCTATCGATAGCGATACTTGGATACAATCTCAGGCGTACTATGAACATAGCGAGTGTACCGGGAATGTTGGCTCTTCTACGGTGAGAGGGGGCTCACTGCGCTGTGGATGGGATAGCGGAGAGTTCACCAAGCGGGGTTTTCACACAATCTCCGCGGAGATTTTTTGGGGGAAATTGATGGGTGACTGGGAACGTGAAACTATTCCATCTCCTCGCATGCGGCCGTCTGACACCCGACTGCGATTCAGAACCGGATCGTTTGTATCTCTTGTCCGATAGACTTAATGCGCATACGCTATACGCATTGCTCATGCGGAGAGGCAGCCGTGAATTACACCTACGACATCAAAGCACCCAAAAAGCCAACAAATGTGAGTATAAACAGCGACTTACTCGATAAAGCAAGGAGCCTCAAAATAAACCTGTCGGCAACTCTTGAGCAGGCCCTGGCAGAGCAGTTGCGGAATGAACAGCGCGCCCAATGGCTGCGCGAAAATGCTGACGGCATTCACGCATATAACCAATTTGTTGAAACAAACGGCACATTCAGTGATAGCGTCAGGAAATTCTAGTGGGCCAATTTTATGCGTATAAGAATCCCAACCCTGCCACTCGCGCCCAGTACCCTTACTTACTGGACATACAAAGTAATTTACTGAGCGAGTTGCGAACAACTGTTGTTATTCCGGTGACACCCTCCAAACTTGCGGCACCGATGAGTTTGACCCGGCTAAACCCCACCATAGTTATCGACGGCAAAAGCTTTGCCCTCATGACACAAGAGATTTCAGGCGTAGATCGCAACCGGCTCGGTGCTCAAGCATGTGATTTATCGTCTTACCGCTCAGAAATAATCGCTGCACTCGATTTTGTACTCTCCGGCATATAACGCTGCCATTCGGCCCAGACCGGCCCGTTACTCCCGCGCGTGGTTCACCTCGTAACCGCTGTCCCTTAACAACCGGTTCTTCTTCGCCGCCGCCAGGTTGCTGGCCACCATCTCCTCGATCATCTGGTCCAGGGTGGTGGTGGGCTGCCAGCCCAGTTGCTCCCTGGCCAGGCTGGGGTCGCCCAGCAGGGTTTCCACCTCCGCCGGGCGGTAGTAGCGCGGGTCGATGGCCACGGCGATGTCGCCGGGTTTGGCGGTGATGCCGGGGTCGGCTTTGGCCGCGTCGATGCTCGCCACGAAGCCTTTCTCATTCTCGCCGCTGCCCTCGAAGCGCAGGGTGATGCCCAGCTGCTGCGCCGAGCGCGCGATGAAGTCGCGCACCGAGGTCTGCGCTCCGGTGGCGATCACGTAGTCCCGGGGCTCGGCCTGCTGCAGCATCAGCCACTGCATCTCCACGTAGTCGCGGGCGTGGCCCCAGTCGCGGCGGGCGTCCAGGTTGCCCATGTACAGGCACGCATCCAGGCCCTGGCTGACGTTGGCCAGGCCGCGGGTGATCTTGCGGCTGACGAAGGTTTCGCCGCGGCGCGGGCTCTCGTGGTTGAACAGGATGCCGTTGCAGCAGTACATGCCGTAGGCCTCGCGGTAGTTCACCGTGATCCAGTAGGCGTACAGCTTGGCCACGCCGTAGGGCGAGCGCGGGTAGAAGGGGGTGCGCTCGGTCTGCGGCGTCTGCTGCACCAGGCCGTACAGCTCCGAGGTGCTGGCCTGGTAGATGCGGGTCTTGTGCTCCAGCCCCAGCAGGCGCACCGCCTCCAGCACCCGCAGGGTGCCCAGGCCGTCCACGTCGGCGGTGTACTCGGGCTCCTCGAAGCTCACCGCCACGTGGCTCTGCGCCCCCAGGTTGTAGATCTCGTCGGGCTGCACCTGCTGGATGATGCGGGTGATGTTGCTGGTGTCGGTCAAATCGCCGTAGTGCAGGGTGAAGTTACGCCCGCTGGCGTGGGGGTCGTGGTAGAGGTGGTCGACGCGGGCGGTGTTGAAGCTCGACGCCCGGCGCTTGATGCCGTGCACGGCGTAGCCTTTTTCCAGCAGGAATTCCGCCAGGTAGGAGCCGTCCTGGCCGGTGACGCCGGTGATGAGGGCGGTTTTTTCGGGCATGGGTGGGGGGCTTCCTGGCTGTGGGCTCGGGTGGGTGATGATAGCGCGTATAAGAGTGTGTGTTCAGGTTTTTTGGGGGTGGGGTTTCCGCGGAGATTTTTTGGCTGGTTCTGGTGTTTGGTCAATCTGCGGGGTGGGATAAGCTTCTGGTGTGTGTTTGGATAGAGGTGAGTTCGGGGCTTTTCGGAGCCGTGCCTGATTTGGAGGAGGTTCATTTGAGGGGTATGATTCAGCGATGAACGTCAATATTAGAGAGTTGCCACTCGAAGACCGTATCCGCCTGGTAGAGGATTTATGGGACAGTATTGCACAGGACCAGCATGCACTGGCGCTGACACCGGAGCAGGCGGCGGAGCTTGACCACCGGTTACAGGGCTTCGAGATGGATGGTGACCGGGGGCGCCCGGCATTTGAAGTGATCTCGGAGATCAGAAAGCGGTTGTGAAGGCTTCTGTCCGTTTTTGTATCCTCAAGTGTATCGCAGCGTCCACCGTGCGATTATCAAACGATTTCCTTTTTCTGCCTTTTACCTTGTTATGGGGATGGAAGTGGTGATCCTGGCGATTCTGCATAGCACCCGAGACCCGTCCAAATGGCAGACTCGTGGATAGACTTGTAGGTGCAGTGGACAGTGCTGAGACGTCTCCGCGGAGATTTTTTGGCCGGAAATGATGGATTACGTTGCTTCGGGGTTTTGCATTGCCGGGATAAAATACTGTACAAACGTACAGATATGGAGGGTGGCCAATGCAAGCGGGAAACATGATCCTTGATGACAAGGTGACGTCACTTGAAGAAATTGCCAGGAGAATAATGGCAAATGGGCACTCGGAAGACCTGGCAAGAACGTGTGCCGAATCGTTCTCGGTGGTTTTCAAGTATGGCCTGGAGGAACCCATCACGAGGCGTTACATTGATATGCATATTGAACTGTTTGAAAACCGCAGTAAGCGTTACTGGAACGAGTGGAGGGAGGAGCTGTTATCCCGACTCGATCGTTTGGAGTCGAAGGTGGATAGCCTTATTCGCCAATGAGGCAGGGGAGGCGTCCCGGCCGGTTGGGTAAGGTCGGTGTCGGTGCGGTGAGCTCCGCGGCTACTACCGCCGTGCGCTGTCGATATTGTCCACGTACCACCGGTAGGCATCGCGCAGGCCGTCCTTCAGGCTGATCTGCGGCTGCCAGCCCAGGGCCTGCAACTTGCTGTTGTCCATGAGCTTGCGCGGCGCGCCGTCGGGCTTGCTGGTGTCGTACTCCACCCTGCCGGTGAAGCCGGTTACTTCGGCGGCGAAGTCAGCTGTACATTTCCACCTTTACATGACCGAATAATTCGGTAATATGGCCGTATTCTTCGGTCAGAGAGTCAATCCATGATTGAGGCCATTGTTGGAAGTGAGGGAGCGGAGCGCGTGCTGCTGTTTCTCGCTGCACGGGACAGCGGGTATCCAAGAGAAATTGCCAACAGCTGGTCGATGGATGTGAGCACCGTACAGAATCAGCTGCTACGCATGGAGCGTGACGGCTTACTGGTCAGCCGGACAGTGGGACGCACCCGGGTGTTTGAATTCAACCCACGCTATGCGTTCAAGGATGAAGTGAAAGCGCTGCTAAACAAAGCCCTGGCCCAGCTGCCGCCTGGCGTGCGGGAACAGCTGACGCTCCAGCGCAAGCGTCCCAGACGTACTGGTAAGCCGCTTTGAGCAGCCCGCTCCGCAAGCTGGGCCGGGCCGAGACAGCAGCGCTGGTAGTGGAAACGCTGGCCGCCCACGGTATCGAAGTGGTGCTGGTGGGTGGCTCCTGCGTTTGTGTGTGGACCAACGACCGGTTCGGGTCTTTCGACCTGGACTTCGTCGACCTGACTTACAAGAGACGGAAGCAAATCGTGGCGGCCCTTGCAGACATTGGTTTCGTACCGAAGGGGGTAACCAGGTATTTCGAGCACCCGGACAGCGAGTGGAGTATCGAATTTCCCACCGCCCCATTGGCAATAGGGCATGAACAGATTGGACGCGAGCGAGTGGCCTCTATGGACACCGCCATGGGTACTATCCGCTTGCTGAACCCAACCGACACGATCAAGGACCGGCTGCTGTGGTGGTATCTCGAGGGGGACCGCCAGTGCTGGGAGCAGGCTTTGGACATCGCCCGCAACCACAAAGTGATCTGGGCCGATCTTAAAGCGTGGCATGCAGGTGAGGGCTACGCCGACCGCTATACAGAATTTCGAAAGGCACTGAAATGAACCTCGTCACGGCATGGTGACAAGTTCGGCGTTGAACAGCTACCGCCGCGCGCTGTCGATATTGTCCACGTACCACTGGTAGGCGTCGCGCAGGCCTTCTTTCAGCCCAATCTGGGGCTGCCAGCCCAGGTTGCGCAGCTTGGTGTTGTCCATCAGCTTGCGCGGGGCGCCGTCGGGCTTGCTGGTGTCGTACTCGATCTTGCCCTCGAAGCCGGTCACCTCGGCGATGCTGCTCACCAGCTCGGCGATGGAGCAGTCCACCCCCGAGCCCACGTTGATGTGGGTGAGGCGCGGGTCGGTCACCGCCTGGTACTCGTCCTTCGGCAGGTTCATCACGTGCACGCAGGCGCGGGCCATGTCGTCCACGTGCAGGAATTCCCGCAGCGCCTTGCCGGTGCCCCAGATGGTGATGGTGTCGGCGCCGCTCTCTTTCGCCTCGTGAAAGCGCCGCAGCAGGGCGGGGATCACGTGGCTGTTTTCCGGGTGGTAGTTGTCGCCGGGGCCGTACAGGTTGGTGGGCATCACACTGCGGTAGTCGGTGCCGTACTGGCGGTCGTAGCTCTCGCACAGCTTGATGCCGGCGATCTTGGCCAGGGCGTAGGGCTCGTTGGTGGGCTCCAGCGAGCCCTGCATCAGCTCGCTTTCCACCATGGGCTGGGTGGCCAGGCGCGGGTAGATGCACGAGCTGCCCAGGAACAGCAGCTTCTGCACGCCGTGCTGCCAGGCCTGGTGCACCACGTTGCACTCCACCATCAGGTTGTCGTAGATGAATTCCGCCGGGTAGGTGTTGTTGGCGTGGATGCCCCCCACCTTGGCCGCCCCCAGGTACACCTCGTCGATCTTCTCGCTGGCGAACAGCGTCGCCACCCCCTGCTGGTCGGTCAAATCCAGCTCGGCCCTGGTGCGGGTGACGATCTCGTTGGCGGGGTCTTTGCTCAGCTGGCGTACCAGGGCGGAGCCCACCATGCCATTGTGGCCGGCGACGAAGATGCGTTTTTTCATGCTGTGTGGGGGCCTCGGGGGGTAACTCGGGGTTGTTGTTTCGGGGGCTCATAATACCCTTTAGCAGAGTGGGCATTCACGTTTTTTTTAGGCGAATGTCACCCTCACCAGCGCCGCCCCCCTGTAGGGCCGAATTCATTCGGCCCGGGGTTTCCTGGATGCCGCCCGCTGATTCGTCGGTCGAATGAATTCGACCCTACATCACGACAGGGCCCCCGCGTTTTTCGAATCATGTTTTTCGTCTTTCATAACCACTGATTATGTCCCGCCGATAGACCCACCCCATTTGGGGGCATCGCCTTGCTTCCGGCCGGAAGCGGTCTACGCTTTGATGGATGACGATGGTCTCCCCACTGCAAAAAGTGTTGATCGGGATCCCGGTGGCGGCGTTGCTGATGCAGCAGCTGTACTGGGGCGGTTCGCGTTTGCTGGCCGAGATGTGGGCCTTTCCCGCGGTGGCCCAGCTGGAGTGGTGGGAGGAGTGGGACATCCAACCCGCCGAGGCCGAGTGGCGGCCGGTGCACGAGCGCCTGCAGCGGGCCCTGGCATACATGCCGGATGATCCGGAGTTGCTGGCCCGGGTGGGTGACTCCTACACCCTGCGCCTGCAGGATGACACGCTGTCGGCAGCCCAGGCCCGCGAGGCGGCGGCCATGGGCAGCTTTGCCTACCTGGGCTCCCTGCAGCAGCGCCCCACCTGGGTGCGCGACTGGGACGACCTGGCGCTGATCAAGTACAACCAGCAGCAGTACCGCGACCCGGATTACCAGCTGGCCCTGCGCCAGATGACCCGCTATGGCGCCCAGCGCGGCGACCTCATGGCGCTGCTGTATGACCTGGCGATCGAGTCCTGGGCGGAGCTGGACCAGTTCACCCGCGCCACCCTGCTGGAGGGCACCAATATTCGCCAGGTGCAGGCGCAGCGGGCGGCCACCGCGGTGGCGGGAGCGGAATTTTAGGGGCGGGCACAGCGCTTGCCGCAAGGGATTGTAAACACGCGTTTGGAGATCTGCTCAATGATGAAGTTGCTGAGTATCGCGGGGCTCGCCCTGCTGTTGTCGCTGCCCTTTGGCCCGGCGCAGGCGGCGGTCAGCCCCGGGGCCAGCCTGGACCTGCTGTTGCTGGACCGGGACGACGACGGCAACGACCAGAACCGCTCCGGCGGCGCCGACAACAACAAGAACAAGAACAAGAAGCACAAGGGCAACAACGACGGCGAGGGCAACAACAAGTACAAGGACAAAGACAAGGACAAGGACAAGAAGAAAAAGAAGAAGAAAAAGAAGAAAAAGAAAAAGCCCAGTCCCTCCTGATAGCCCGGTGCAGCGCCCGTGCCGGCCGTAGATCGCTACCTGTTTTTCGCCTTCCTGGCCCTGCTGGTGTGGTTGCCCCTGCCCTGGGGCAGCCACCGGCCCTGGGCCTGGTCGCTGATGGAAGTCTGGACCGCGGTACTCTCCCTGGCCTGGCTGGGGCTGTATGTGCTGGGGCGGGTTGAGCCCACCCGGGCGTTCCGCGCCGGTTGGTCGGTGCTGATGGCGCTGGCGCTGCTGGCCATCTGGATCCAGCTGCAGAGCCTGCCCCTGCACAGCGGCCTGCTGCAGTGGCTGTCCCCCGGCGCCGCCGCGGTGCACACGGACGCCCTGGAGGGCAGTACGCTGTCGCTGGAGCGCTTCGCCAGCCGGGTGAACCTGGCCCTCACCCTCACCTACCTGCAGCTGTTCGCCCTGACCCTGCTGCTGGTCAACACCCGGGCGCGGGTGCGCCTGCTGTTGGTGGCGGTGGTGATGTGCGGGGTGTTCCAGGCCAGTTACGGCACCTTCGTCACCCTGTCCGGGGCGCAGTTCGATTACCTGTTCTTCAAGGAGGTGAACAGCAGCTCGGCCACCGGCACCTACATCAACCGCAACCACCTGGCGGGCTACCTGGAGATGTGCCTGGCCCTGGGTATCGGCCTGATGATGGCCAACCTGGCGCGCCGCCGCCGGGTGCACCACGACTGGCGCGATTCCACCCGCCGCACTCTCGCGCTGCTGCTCAGTGAAAAGGTGCGGCTGCGCATCTACCTCACGGTGATGGTGGTCGGCCTGGTGATGACCCGCTCGCGCATGGGCAATACCGCCTTCTTCGTCAGCCTCACCCTGGCGGCGCTGTACTGGGTGGTGGCCTCGCGCCGCCTCACCCGGGGCACGCTGCTGCTGTTTGCCAGCCTGCTGCTGGTGGATATCTGGGTGGTGGGCAATTTCTTCGGCATCGAACGGGTGGTGCAGCGCCTGGAGCAGACCACCCTGGCGACGGAGCAGCGCGACGAGGTGTCCTTCGACTCCCTGCAGGCCATCGGCGACTACCCGCTGACGGGTACCGGGGCGGGCAGTTTCTATGCCGTCTTCCCCCTGTACCAGCGCGGCGAGGTGGAGCTGTACTACGACCACGCCCACAACGATTACGCCGAGTTCGCGGTGGAGCTGGGCCTGCCGGCGGTGGCCCTGTTGGGCGGCGCGGTGCTGCTGTCACTGGGGGCGGCGCTGCTGGCCCAGCGGCGGCGTCACGACCGCCTGATGAAGGGGCTGGGGCTGGGCGCCGGCATGGGCATCCTGGCCCTGCTGATTCACTCCTCCACGGATTTCAACCTGCAGATCCCCGCCAACGCCGCCCTGTTCACGGTGCTGCTGGCGCTGGGCTGGGTCAGTCTCTACCTGCCCCACGAGTCGTCCCGGACCGCTGCAGGCTGAGGCCCAGGCCCGCCGGGGCCGCCAGCAGGTGCAGCAGCAGGGCGTAGCAAAACAGGCCGGCGCCGGCCAGCTCCAGGGTCTCCTCCAGCCAGTCGATCAGGCCGTAGCCCAGGTTGTCCACCCCGTGCCGGCTGGTCCAGTAGCCCAGCGGCAGCTCCATCGCCAGGGCGCCCCCCAGGTACAGCGCCGCGGCCAGCAGGAAGCGGCGCCGGGTGGCGGCGGGCAGGGCGAACAGGAAGCCGCGGTAGACCACTGCCAGCCCCAGCACGATCAGCGCCGCCGGAATCACCCAGCTGAAGTAGAGCAGGCCGCCCAGGGCGGCGTCGGCGTCGATCCAGTCGCCCCAGCCCTCGTGGATTTCCGTCACCTCGTCCAGCGAGGCGTAGGCGAACAGCGCCGCCAGCCCGCTCCAGTGGTGGCGCCAGCGCCCGCCGTCGGCGCGACCGTTCAGCCACAGCAGCAACGCGCAGGCCAGCAGCAGGGCGCTGGCCGCCCAGGTGGGCAGGTTCTGCTCGTAGCTCAGGCCGGTGAACTGCACCAGGCCGTAGGGGTCCTCGCCGCCAGCCAGCTCGAAACCCAACTCCGCCGCCAGCCCCAGCAGCGACAACCCCGCCACCAGGGTGACCAGCGCCCGCCGCAGCCGGCGTTCACTGAGGGTGATGTGCCCGGGGGGCGTGGCGGTCACGGCGGCCCTAGACCTGCTGCTTCTGTACCGACCAGATGAAGCTGTCGTACCAGAAGTGCATGATCGAGACCGTGAGGGTCACGGCCCACAGGGAGGTGGTGCTGGTGTCCAGCAACTCCACCCACAGGCCGTAGCTGAGCACCAGCCCCAAAAAGATGGCCAGCGCGACATACTTGCCCGCCGGCAGCGCCTGCACCCGGAACAGGGTCATCATATTGCCCTGCTCGCGGGCCCACACGATGCCGAAGTACTGCAGCGCGTGGAAGAAGTTCATGATGAAAAACGCCTCGCCCCAGCTGTTGAAGCCCCAGGTGTAGATGGACACCAGCCCGGTGCTGGCCAGCAGGTAGACCTTCAGCGGCGACACCCGGTAGCCCTGCCGCGCCAGGCGCCACTGGGCGAACAGGTAGTAGCCCAGGAAGGCCGTGCCCAGGGCGATGACCACCCAGCTGAAGTACTGCTGGTGGCCCTCCATGTAGGCGGGGATGGCGGTGAAGAAGGTGGCGCCCAGGTCCTCGAATTCGCCGAAGTCCTCGAAGTGGTCGATCATGGTCACCCCGGCCAGGATGGGCCCGGCGTACAGCCACTGGTTGAGCCACCAGTCCAGCCGCCGGCCGGCCACCGAGTCGTTGCCGTAGCGGCTGTCGTAGATGCGCGCGAAACCGAAGGTCTGCAGGGCGGAGTGGTACACGTCCCAGAAGGTGGCCAGCACCGACACCGACACCAGCACCCAGTTGGAGGTGACCATGCCCAGGTACAGCAGTACCGGGATGAGGATGAAGCGCAGCGGCGAGCGCCGGAAGATGGCCGGGTTGCCGTGGCTGCGAAAAAACACCGCCACCAGGTGGGCCTGGATAAAGATGCCGATAAACAGCCCCGCGGGGCTGTGCTCGTAGCCCCCCAGCTCGAACTCGCCCTCGCTCAGCCAGCTGTCGGAGATCAGCACCCCCAGCAGCAGCGCCACCACCGGCGGCAGCAGGAACAGCAACCAGTCGTAGGTCGGGCTGACGATGTAATGCCGATGGCTGAGCACCGCAGAGCTGCCGGCCCTGGCATCGGCGCCGGCGATCGTGCCCGCGCCGGCCACGGCGGTCGCGCTGCTGCTGGTGGAAGACGTGCTGCTCATGGTTCGCGTGTCATGCCTGGCCAGGCCGCTTTTGTTTGCACCTATTCTAGGCCAAGTCAGCGTCCGCTGGCGATTCGTCGGTCGAATGAATTCGACCCTACATTACGACAGGGGCCCTGTAGGGCCGAATTCATTCGGCCCGAGTTTCCCGGATGCGAGGCCCCCCTGTAGGGCCGAATTCATTCGGCCCAGATGTCCTGGTGACGCCCGTTGGTTCATAGGTCGAATGAATTCGACCCTACAGCACCCGCTGTGCGCGGCATCTTCTTTCCGCCACGAAAACTTAACAATACTGTCACGGCCCGTTGCTAGGCTCTGCGCTCGACTCAATTCGCTCGCATACGGAGACAGCACCCATGCCCAGCCAGTTTGTACGTACCACCCTCGCCGCCGCCATTCTCGGCGCCTCTTCCCTGGTGGCCGCGGCGCCGCCGGTCAAGTCCATCGGCCTGGAGCTGTTGGGTACCTACAGCCAGCCCGACCCGGCGGCGGCCTTCGATGAGAGCGCCACCGAAATCTCCGCCTTCGATCCGCGCAGCCAGCAGCTGTTCGTGACCAACGGCGCCGACGGCACCCTCGACGTGCTGGATCTGTCCGATCCCACCGCGCCCGCCCTGGTCAGGCAGATCGACGTTTCCGGGCCCCTGGGTAGCGGCACCTTTATCGGCGACGGCGCCAACAGCGTCGCCGTGTACCGCGGCATCGTCGCCGCCGCGGTGCAGGCCGACCCGGTCACCGACCCCGGCGCGGTGGCGCTGTT
>JACKNU010000007.1 GCA_024234675.1 Pseudomonadales bacterium
ACAGGGGTTTGTGCACCCCCACCCCCTGGTGGAACAGCGAGGTAAACAGTCGCAACACCCCGCCCAGCAGGTCCAGGTAACCGGCCCGGTAAATCTGCTCCACGTGCAGGTTGCTCCAGATTCGCTCGACCTTCTTCACCGCCAGGCGAAAGTTATTGGCCGAGGCGCCCAGGGCCACCGCATTGATCGCGCCGGCGGAAGTCCCGGTGATGATGGAGAAGGGATTGTGGGCCCGCTTGGGCAACAGCTCCGCCGCCGCCTTCAATACGCCCACCTGGTAGGCGGCCCGGGCGCCACCGCCTGTCAGCACCAGTGCCGTGCGATCCGCTGCGGGTTGACGCTGATTCATGTTGTTGCACTCCCTTGTAGGGGCAGCCTAACATAGCCCCCATACCAACAATAACAGGGACGTCGAAATGCCACACCCCGGGCAGCAAGTTGCACGCACCCGGGCGAGTATCGCCCTCCTCGCCACCTGCTGCCTGTTGGCAGCAGGGCCGGCCGCGGCGCAGCTGGAAGAAATTGTCGTCACCGCCCAGAAACGCGCGGAGAATCTACAGGACGTGCCTATCGCACTCACCGCGTTCACCGCCGAGGATATCCGCGCAAGGCAGATCGATACCGTGGCTGACCTGCGCTTCAGCGCCCCCAATGTCAGCTACTCCAAGGGCAACTTCACCGGCAGCAATTTCAAGATACGGGGCGTGGGCACGGACCTGGTGGCGGCCACCGGCGACGGCGGCGTGGCTTTTCATATCAACGACGTGCCCCTGATCACCCCGCGGGATACCGAATATTTCGATATCCAGCAGCTGATCATCCTGCGCGGCCCCCAGGGCACGTTGTACGGTCGCAACGCCACCGGCGGCACGGTCAACATGATTACCAATAGCGCCGACCCGGAAGCCCTGGCGGGCAACATCGAGGGACAGTACGGCAATCATGACACCCTGCGGACCAGGGGTATGATCAATGTACCCCTGGGGGACGAGCTGGCGGTGCGCCTGGCGGGCTTCAGCCTGCAACGGGACGGCTATACCGATAACATCGCCACCGGCAACGACATCGACGACCGCGACCAATGGGCATTGCGGGGTTCGCTGCAATGGCGGCCCGGCGAAAATACCACTATCAAGCTGATGAGCTCCTACATGAAGGAGGACAGCAGTCGCACCCGCAGCCCCAAACAACTGTGCCACAACGACCCCTCTGCCCTGCTGGGCTGCCTGCCGGACAAGCTGGCCTACGATGCGGTCAATCCCCTGGCCCAGTTGACCGGCGTGATTCCCAACCTGTTGGGCCCGCTGGGGCCGCAGCCCGCGCTGGCCAACGATACCGCCGGCGTGCCGCGCTCGCTGCGCAAGGTGGCGGCCGATACGGATCCCAGCTACAAATCCCATGACTCGCTCACCATCCTGCGCCTGGATCACGCCTTCAGGCGCCACGAGCTCACCCTGATCGGCAGCTACGACGACAGCAAGTTGAAGTCCCTGCAGGATTACTCCATGAACTCCAGCGATACCCGGTTCGTGCCCTCACCACTGCTGCCGGTGCTCGCCCCGATCACCTGGGAAACCTACTTCGCCGACAACACCCTGCCGATCTCGGCGCCCTCGAAAACCAATACCGGCATCGTGGGCGGCAATATAGCGGACCGCCTCACTTATCTCGACGGCAGGGACATTTCCGCCGATTCCAACAAGCAGTACACTTTCGAGGCCAACCTGGCGTCCGACTATGACGGCCGCTTCAACTTCATGGCCGGCGTATTCTACCTGCACGCCAAAATCGACAACGAGTACTGGGTGCTGGGCAACGGCCTGGATTACTTCGCGGTGGTTTTTCCGGCGGTACCGGTTTCGCTGGGCGGTCTGGTGGGCCAGGATGGGCTGGGCTGGGTCAGCCCCAGCTTTCACAACCAGACGAAAGACTATCAACTGGAGTCCTGGGCCGCTTTCGGGGAAGTGTATTACGACCTCAGTCCCACCCTGAAACTCACCACCGGCCTGCGCTATACCCTGGACAACAAGGACGCCACCAGCGCCAGCTATCTGCTGAATTTCGGTCCGGACGGCAACCCCATCCTGCAGGCCTTCGGTGCCGACGAGGACTACACCGACCTCAACCCCGACCACAACGACAGCCAGGAGTGGGGGGAGTGGACCGGGCGGGTGGTGCTGGACTGGACCCCGGAGGTCAGCTGGAGCGATGCGACCCTGGTGTACGGCTCGCTTTCCAGGGGTTACAAGGGGGGCGGCTTCAACCCGGCCTTCGATCCCAGGGAATTCCCCGGCACCTCCGCCACCTTCAAACCGGAGTTCGTCAACGCGGTGGAAATCGGCACCAAGAACCAGTTCCTGGACAACCGCCTGCAGGCCAACCTGGCGGCCTTCTACTACGATTACCAGGATCTGCAGATCTCCCGCATCGTCAACCGCACGTCCTTCAACGAGAACACCGACGCCGAGATCTACGGGCTGGAGTCGGAATTCCTGTTCAGCCCGGACGGCAACTGGCTGCTCAACGCCAATATCGCGCTGTTGCAGACCGGGATAAAGGGCTTTTCCGCGGTGGACACCCGCGACCCCACCCAGGGCAGCAATGCGGTCACCCTCATCAAGGACAACCAGAACGCGGCCAACTGCGTGGTCTTCCACAATGGCGCGCCGGCGCCCGAGATGTCACAGTTCAACAGCTGCACCAGCCCCACCCTGGCCGATGGCGCCCCGCTGCCGGCACCCTATACCGTGGGCACCGGGGTGGAGGTGGACCTGGATGGCAACGAGCTGCGCAACTCGCCCGGCACCACGGTCAATCTCGGGGCCCAGTACAGCTGGACCCTGGACAGCCTGAACCTGTCGGCGCGAGTGGACTACTACTGGCAGGACGAGATGTGGGGTCGTGAATTCAACCGCGACCCCATAGACAAACTGGACGATTTCCACGTCTGGAATGCCCAGCTCACCCTAGCCCCGGCGCAGGACAGCTGGTATTTTCAGGCGTATATCAAGAACATAGCCGACGAGGAGGCCATCGCCGGGATGTATGTCTCGGACCCCTCCTCCGGCCTGTTCACCAATGTCTTCCCCATCGAGCCGCGCCTCTACGGCGTGACCCTGGGGTATAACTTCTGAGCGTGAAAATGACTCCGGATTCCCGCCATTCCGCAGCGCAGAAAGCCGGTTTACCGCCGGGCTCACTGGTGCACGTTGGCCACAGACTGGCCGGCGAGACGGTCATCAGCGTCATGAACTATTCACCACAGCAGCTGGTGGAGGCGAGCCCGACCTCGATCGCGGAGGCCCTCGCCTACTATGGCAGTGACTCGATTTCCTGGGTGATCGTCGAAGGCCTGGCGGCTGTCGACGTGGTGGAGGCCATTGGCGCGCATTTCAATATCCACCGGCTGGTGCTGGAAGACATTCTCAGCACTCACCAGCGCCCCAAGTTCGAGGAGTACGACGACTACCTGTTCATCGTCCTCAAGGCGCTGATGGCACAGGACCGCGATGGCTTCAAGGTCGACTACGAGCAGGTCAGCATGCTGGTCATGGCGCACGGCGTGGTGGTCTTCAAGGAGAAGCGGGATGAACTGCTGGCGCCGGTGCAGCAGCGCATCAGGACCAGCAAGGGACGCTTTCGCAGCCTGGGTCCCGACTTCCTCACCTACTCGATCCTGGATGCGATCGTCGACCAGAACTTCGTGCTGATGGACTCCCTGGACGAGGCGATCACCGCGGTGGAAGACGCCCTGCTGTCCGACGACCCCAGCACCGATATCCTGAACACGATCCAGAATCTCAAGCGGCAGATAGTGAGCATCAGGCGCTATATCTCACCGGTGCGCGAACTGGTTAACGAAATGCTGCGCAGTGAATCCGCGCTCGTAGACGAGAAGACGCATATCTACCTGCGCGACGTCTCCGATCACGCCCTGCGCATCGTGGAATCAGTGGAACTGCACCGGGATATCATCTCAGGGCTACTGGATATCTACATCTCCAGCGTCAGCAACAAAATGAACCAGGTGATGACGGTACTGACGGTATTCGCCACCATCTTCATTCCGCTGACATTTCTCACCGGCATCTACGGCATGAATTTCGAGTACATGCCCGAGTTGCGCTGGCACTGGTCGTACCCGGTGATGTGGGTGATTTTTATTACCCTGCCAGTGGTATTGCTACTCTATTTCAAGCGCAAGAACTGGCTCTGACAGCCAGCCTGACGGGGACGGCCCGCCACCGCGCCTACCAGGCCAGCGGATAGGCCAGCTTGCTCTCGGCGATATTGGCCGGGGCCACCAGGCGTCGGTCCTTGCCCTGCCACTGGAACAGGTAGTTGCTCTTGCCGACCTGGCGGCCGTCGGCATCGACCTTGTAAATACCCAGCAGGGAGTTGAACACCATGGTGTGCAGCTGCTCGCGCACCGCGGCGTGCTCGGTGCTGCCAGCCAGGCGCACGGCCGCCTCGATCACCTGGCCGCCGCTGTAACCCAGGGCGGCGTAGGCACCGGGGTTATAGCCGTAGAGTTTGCGGTAGCGGTAGGCGAAATCCTGGGCGCCGGGCAACCTGATTCCCCGCAGCCACTGGGTGACGCCGCTGACGCCCTCGGCGTCGGCCTGCAGCTCCTGGCCGAACTCCGCCAGGGAGGCCCCCACGGCGAATACCAGCATTTGCGGCTTGACCTGCTCCCGCTTCAGGGCGCGCACCAGGGCGGTGGCACCATCCAGGTAGGCGATGGCCATGATAACGTCGGCGTTGGCCGCCTTGAGGTTACTTACCATGGCAGGCAGTTCGGTGATGCTGTCTGCCGATTGGTCCAGCACGACCTTGATACCCAACTCCCCTGCCTTGTAGCGCACGCCACCGACCACGTCCCGGCCGAAATCGGTATCGGCCCAGACCAGCGCCATGGTGCGGGCGCCCTCGGTGGCGGCGTTCTCCAGGGCGATATCCATGTAGCGGGAAGACGGCGTGTCCAGGCCGACAATATTCTCGTATCCCTGCGCCCAGATCTCGTCGGCGGAGGCCGCCAGGGTGAGCATGGGCATGTCGTTGGCCTCCGCCACCTGCGCAGCCGCCAGGGTGATGTCGGAAGAGTAGGGCCCTACCAGCAGGTCCACCTTGTCCTCTGTTATCAGCTTCTGGTAGAGCTCGGCGCTGCGCGCCGGATCGGAGCCATCGTCGTAGTGCACCAGTTCCACCGGGCGGCCCAGCAATTCACCCCGGGCGTTGACGTCGCCCACCCACATCTGCAGGCCGCGCAGCTGGTTGGTGCCGAATTCCTGCAGGGAGCCGCTGAGGGACTGGGTGGTGCCGATGCGTATGGGCTCGACGGCATGGGCCCCGGCCGCCAGGGTCAGGGCGAGGGTACAAAGGGTAAGGAGCAGATTACGGATCACGGTGGTCCCCGATTACTTTTCTACGTCAAGTTCGCGCTTGGTGGTGTACAGCCAGCGCACGGTCTGGTACTCGAAAGCGGACCCGGTCTCATAGTACCGGAAGGAGGTATTGGACCGGGTGTCGATGCTGTCGAACAGGAAGGCCGTGGCCCGCACCGGCTGTGCCAGCAGGTCGTTCTGCACATAGTTCTGCAGCATGAAGTCGGGATACAGGCCCACGCCGTCGCGGACGTTGGAGGGGCCCAGCAGCGGCAGTACCAGGTAGGGCCCGGTGCCCACACCCCAGTGACCCAGGGTCTGGCCAAAATCCTCATCGGGCTTGGGCATGCCCATGCTGGTGGCCACATCGATCAGGCCGAACAGGCCGATCGTGCTGTTGACCAGTACCCGACCGGTGCTCTGCATCAGCTTGCTGGGACTGGCCTGCAGGATGGAGTTGGCCATGGTGCGCACATCGCGGAAGTTCTCGAAGAAATTGTGCACGCCCACCCGCGCCGGCTCGGGCACCACGGCCCGCCAGCCCCGCACCACGGGCAGGAACACCCACTGGTCGAAATGGTAGTTGAAGTTGTAGATGCGCTTGTTCATCCCCTCCCAGGGGTCATAGACCGAGGTCACATCGATAGAGTCCGCAGGTACGATACGGCTGGCGGCGAACACGGGCTCGGGGTAATCGGCGGGCTGCGCCAGGGCGTCGGCCCGGGCATCGGCCTCGGGCAGTTGCTCGGGAGCGCTGGCGCAGGCGCCCAGCGACAGGGCGAGGACGAGCAGGGAGCCGCGCAGGATAAGCTGGTTCATTACTGTGCCCCCTCGGTGAATGTCGCCACCATATGGGCCACGTTGTCCTTGTAATTGATATTGCCGCAGTGACCTCCGTAGGGATATATCGTGGCCCGCTCACCGAACACTTCATTGAAGAAGTCGATCTCGCCGGGTTCCAGGATAATGTCGTTCTCATTGTGCATGACGGTAATTTTTTCCGAGCTGCGCAGGTAGTCCGCTATCCCGGTCAGGCTGATGGCGGAAATAAACTCGTCCCGTGACATGTCCGGGTAGTCGGCCTTGTAGAAGGGATAGAAGAAATCGTGGTAGTAGTCGGTGAAGCCCAGGCGTCGCATCACCTGGTTGTAGACCGTGAGGTCCGCGTAGCGGTCCAGCGCCAGCCCCCTGGGCTTGACGTAGCCGAAGTCCGTCATCACATCGGAGGTAAACACCAGTGAGGACGAGGACATGCGGAAGGAGACGCCGATCAGGGCGGCCAGTTCCTCGTCCTGCAGGTTCATGGCCTTGTAGGCCTGGTAGAGGAAATCGCCGCCGATATCGTCCTCTTCCTTGTAGATCTTGCTGAAGGCCTGCACCAGCTTGTTGAAGAACTGGTTGAAATTGTCCTCGCCACCGGGGATGTTCTGGGTCATGCGGTCCAGCAGGGAAATGGAGTTGTACAGGGACACCGGAGGATTGATCAGCAGCACCTTGCGGAAGTTGAAAGATTTGCGCTGCTCGTCGAGATGGGACACGTAAGCGGAGTTGAACGCGCCCAGGCTGTAACCGGTCAGGTTGAAAGAGGTAACCTCGATCTTGTCCTCCAGCCGCTTCCAGATCATTTCCATGACCCGGTACAGGTCTTCGGCATCCCTCTGGGCATGGCCGACGACGCCGGTTGTGGAGGCCGAGGTCACAAAATTCGGGAAGGTGGGGGAGGACAGGGAAACAACGTGGAAACCCGCCTTGTAGAAGGCCCTCGCCATATTGGTATTCTTGCCGCCGTTGTAGGCGGCGCCGGTGCCGGCGATCAGGAAGATAAGCGGCGCCGGGCGATCCTGCAGGGCCTCCGAGTAGATCATTTCCTGGCCGTACCAGATCAGGTCCGGCAGGTGACGCTCGGGGAAGACATTGAGCCAGCGCTTCTTCATCGGGATATCTTTCGGCAGCTCGGCTTCATAGCCCTCGGGGGTGCCCACCACCGTGGCGACAAAGCGGTCCTGTATCGGGTAGCCGTAATTTTCCACCGTGGCGGTGGCGGAAGCGAAGGCGGCAAAAAAGACGAGCAAGAGAGTGCAGAGGCCCGCTGACAGGCGCTGCGGAAGGTTTGCGTTGGTCACGTGAAGTCCAGAATTATCCCCAGAGCGAGCCGGCATTCTGGCACGAAACCCCTGCCAGATCACCCGTTTTTATTGCCCCGGCCGGGGCTCAGATGGGGAGCGGCAGGAATACCGATGACACCGCGTGCACCGAGCGGGTTACTGCCCGGTCGCTCCGGTCTCCGGCGATGCGCGCCATCATCTCCTGCAGGACGATCAGCTTGCCGAACAGGCGTTCGAAACTCAGGTTGTCGACCACCCCCTGGTACTCGTGGGTGATGAGGTAGGGTTCCCCGTTGGGCTTGCGGGTGTTCTTGAGCTTCCAGACCAGTATCTCGACGTTGCGGGCGCTGGTCAGCAGCGCGGGCCCGTTGAGCCGGTCGTGTATGAACAACTCGGGCTTGTAATTGTAGGCCTGCCGCAACATACCGCCCAGTCCCACCACCAGGGCGAATACGCGGTCGCCGCGAAAGTCGGGATCGAAGGTCAGGTTCATGGCATCGATACCCTGCAGGCCGTCCAGCTCGGGGAAATCCAGCACCCCCTGGGCGGTCCTCAGCTGTGCCAGGCGGCCCTCGATGGTCATGCCGGGAATCTTCGCCAGCTGGTCGGGATTGCGCCTGTAAAGCTTGATCAACAGTTCGCGCACCTCGTGACGGCTCTCGGCGATGAATTCGTCCGCCACCAGGTCGACATCGGATTTGGCCAGGTTCTTGACGTCATAGCCGGCGCAGCCGGTGACCAGGGCACCGAACAGCAGGGACAGCAGCAGGGGGAGGAAACGCATCGCGCCATTCTAGCAAGCGCGAGATGCCCTGAGGCGATTTGTGTAAAATTGACGGGGATAACCAGCCGCCGGGAGCATCCCCGTGGCCACCTCGGGAGCAAGCACCATGCATCGATTACCCCTGTGGGCAGCCGCCATGCTCACCGGCCTGGCCGCACAGGCCAGCGCCGGCAGCCCGGAGCTGGGAGAATGCGCCGCCATTAGCGACGACAGTGCCCGCCTGGTCTGTTATGACAAGCTGGCCGGGCGCAGCCCGGCAGCGCCCGCCGCCGCGGCCGGTGCGGCGGGCGAGGCCGATGGCAATAGCGATACGAATTTCATCCCGCCTCGCCTCTACCAGGAGGAGGCCAACGCGACCAACCGCTTCGTGATCATACCCTACGAGCGCAATTACCTGCTGCCGGTCACCTACAACAGCAACATCAACGAGGAAGCCTGGCATATCGCCCACCCGGGCACCGGCATGGACCAGGCCGAGGTCAAGTTCCAGATCAGCATGAAAGCCATCATCTGGCAGGACATCCTCGGGCGCGACCTGGACCTGTGGGGCGCCTACACCCAGACCAGCTGGATGCAGGCCTACAACACCGACGCGTCCTCCCCGTTCCGGGAAACCGATTACATGCCGGAACTGATCCTGAGTTTCGCCAACAGCTGGCGGGTACTGGGTTTTCGCAACACCCGTATCAATGTCCACCTGAATCACGAGTCCAACGGCCAGTCGGAACCCCTGTCCCGCAGCTGGAACCGGGCGATCCTGTCGGGCCTGTTCGAGCGCCGCAACTTCTCCCTGGAAGCCAGCGCCTGGTACCGCATTCCGGAGCGCAGCAAGGACGACGACAACCCGGACATCGATGACTACATGGGCAATGGCCAGTTGCAGGGGCTGTGGAAATGGCCCCGGTACAGCCTGGGCTTTACCCTGCGCAACAACCTGCAGAGCGACAACAGGGGCGCCATCCAGCTGGACTGGACCTTTCCCATCAGCGAGCGTTTCAGTGGCTACATCCAGTATTTCAACGGCTACGGCGAGAGCCTGATCGACTACGACGAGAGCACCAACCGCATCGGTATCGGGGTCAGCCTCACCGACCCCTTCTAGCGGGATACCGGCCTACACCAGGCTGAAAGACACCGCCATACCCGCCGTGGCGATGGCGATGATACTCATCAGCTTCACCAGGATATTGAGGCTGGGGCCGGAGGTGTCCTTGAAGGGGTCGCCCACGGTGTCGCCGATGACCGCCGCCCGGTGGGCCGGCGAGCCCTTGCCGCCGTACTGGCCCTCCTCGATATACTTCTTGGCGTTGTCCCAGGCGCCGCCGGTATTGGACAGGAACACCGCCATGACGAAGCCGGTGCACAGCCCCCCTACCAGCAGGCCGATCACCCCCGCCACCCCCAGCAACAGACTCACCGCCACCGGTGCGGCCACGGCGATCAGGGAGGGACCCACCATCTCGCGCTGGGCGCCGATGGTGGATATTTGCACGCAGCGGGCGTAGTCCGGCTCGGCCGTGCCCTCGAGAATACCGGGCTGCTCCCGAAACTGGCGTCGCACCTCTTCCACCATCAGGCCCGCGGCGCGCCCCACCGCCTGCATGGTGAGGCCACTGAATACAAAGGCCGCCATCGAGCCTGCAAACAGGGCTGCCAGCACCACCGGGTTGAGCAGGCTGACGTCGAAATAAATCATGAAATCCCCCAGGGTCGCTTCCCGGGTGAGGATCTGCACCCCGTGGCCCAGGTCCAGCAGGTCCCGGCCGCTTTTCACCAGTTCGGTGCGCACCACCTCCAGGTAGGAGGCGATCAGGGCCAGCGCGGTGAGGGCGGCGGAGCCTATGGCGAAGCCCTTGCCGGTGGCCGCGGTGGTGTTGCCCAGCGCATCCAGGGCGTCGGTGCGCTCCCGCACCTCGGGCCCCAGGCCGCTCATCTGGGCATTGCCGCCGGCATTGTCGGCGATGGGGCCGTAGGCGTCGCTGGCCAGGGTGATGCCCAGGGTGGAGAGCATGCCCACCGCCGCCAGCGCCACACCGTAGAGACCCGCAGTGAGCTGACCGAAATCGAAGCCGGCCCCCAGGGCGAAAGCCGCCAGGGTGCCACCCGCCACCGCCGTCACCGGTATCACGGTAGACAGCATGCCCGAGCCCATCCCGGCGATCAGGATGGTGGCCGCCCCACTCTGGGCGGCGCTGGCGATTTCCCGGGTGGGGGCGTAGCTGGCCGAGGTGGAGTACTCGGTGGCGCGACCGATCACCACACCGGTCAGCAGGCCGACCACCACCGCGCCCCAACTGCCCCAGAGATTGGGCATCTCCAGCAGGTACAGTGCCAGCAGGGAAACCAGCACCACCAGCGCGGCACTGGTATTGATGCCCCGCGACAGGGCTCCCAGCAGCATCTTCTGGTCGGCGTCCTCCCCGGTCCGCACCAGGAATACGCCCACCACGGACACCAGGATACCCAGTCCGGCGATGGCAAATGGCGCGGTAACGGCCTTGAGCTGCAGGGCGCCGTCGCCGACATAGGCCGCCGCCCCCAGGGCGGCGGCAGCCAGCAGGGAGCCACAGTAGGACTCGAACAGGTCCGCGCCCATGCCCGCCACGTCACCGACGTTGTCACCGACATTGTCAGCGATCACCGCAGGGTTGCGGGGGTCGTCCTCGGGAATGCCCGCCTCCACCTTGCCCACCAGGTCCGCGCCCACGTCCGCGGCCTTGGTGTATATACCGCCCCCTACCCGGGCAAACAGCGCCTGCAGGGAGGCGCCCATACTGAAGGTCAGCACCGCGGTGGTCACCAGCACCATCCGGTAACCGCTGTCCGAGGCCGGGGTCAACCAGTCCACCACCAGCAACCAGGCCGCGCAGTTGCCCAGCCCCAGCCCCACCACTACCAGGCCGATCACCGCGCCGCTGCGAAAGGCCACCCGCAGGCTCCCGCCCAGGGAAGTGCGCGCGGCGGCGGCCGTGCGGGTCGAGGCCAGGGTGGCGGTCTGCATACCGCAGTACCCCGCCAGCGCGGAGAAGAAGCCACCGCACAGGAAGGTGAAAGGCAGCCAGGTGGACTGCACCCCGAAGCCGAACGCCAGCAGCGCGAACAGGGCCGCCAGCACCAGGAATACCGCGAGCATCACGCGGTACTGCTGGCGCAGGTAGGCCATGGCCCCGGCGCGCACGTGAGAGCCGATGCGCTGCATCTGTTCGCTGCCGCTGTCCTGCCGGCGCATATCGCGGAAAAACAGCCAGGCGAACCCCAGCGCCACCAGGGCGCCGACGGGTGCCAACCAGAACAGGGGTTCAATCATGATTCAGGCTGCTTCCATAGCTAAACGTTCACCGCCGGCGCCTGGGCCGAGCGCCACCAGCTGTAATGCCGGGCCTCCAGTTCAGCCACCGAGGGGAAGCGGTAAAAGGCGAAATCCTGCTGGTCACCCACGTAAAAGCCGCCGCGCACCGTGCGATAGAACACCCCCTCCGTGGACTGCTTCATCACCAGTTTGCTGTGCTTTTTACCATCGGCCAGCAGGCCCGACAGCACATCGCGCAGGTGCTGCATATTGGGGTATGGCAGGTCGTTGGCCAGGCCGTTCACCGGGTCCCGGGCCAGCCCCCGCAGGGACAGCTCCGAGAACACGATGCGCGGCACGTGCACAGGCTGGGTGGTGTCGGTAATGGCGCGACAGAATTCCCGCGGCGGCAGGCAACTGGCCACCACCGGCTCGATGGGGCAGAACTCCTGGTACAGGTGGGCGCGGCGACCGGGCTCGTCGCTGTACTCGCCCCGTTCCAGCGCCAGGGTCTTGCCGTCCCGGGTAACCAGGTGGAGCCGGCCCAGGGCGGCCACCGGCACCCGCGACAACACCCGGTAAATGGCCAGGTACACCGACTTCTTGGGGCTGCCGTCGGCCTTGGGCACGCAGCGCTGCCCGATGAGTTCCAGGGGAAACTCCCCGGGGGGGAGCTGGTTCACGTCCACCTCGAAGAAAATCGCCTCGCCCCGGGAGTGCACCCGGGTGCCCACGGCAAAATAGCGCCCGAAGTCCACCGGCTCCAGCATGGAAGCGATCAGGGCCTGGGGTATCAGGGACAGATATACACGCGCGCTACTCATAACAACCTCCCTTGCGGATATTATCAGTAGGCGCGCCCCGGCCGACCTTGATATGAATCAGGCAGAGTGTCGGTAGCGGCCCTCAGGCCAGCTGGAAATGCAGGGCGCCGCCCTCCGCCACGCTGACCGTGACCAGCCTGCCGGCGGGGTCCGCCGCCAGCATCGCCGCGGGGGTTTGGCCATCCCCCGGCGCGGTGGTGGCCACAAACCGCCCGCCCGTTTCAGTCTCGGCCAGTACGTTGGCCTGTGCCGCCGCGCCGCCGTGGTAATTGACCAGGTAACTGATGATGCGCCCACCCTCGGGTGCCTCCACCACGGGGCGGGGCGCCAGGAAATGCGGGCTGATTGTGGTCTCCGCCGCGGCCCAGTCGGTCCGGCAGGGCTCGGTGGAGTAGATACCGGCCCCCAGTTTGGACAGCATACCACCGACGCTGGTCACCAGCGCGTGGCCCCCGGGGCGCGCCTGCAACTGGCTAACGGCCTCCGCCAGGGAGTGCATCACGTAGTTGTTGCCGGGGCCGCCGAAGTAGGCCAGGCCGCCGGTGAGGGTCAGGGGGCGGGAGCCATCCAGGGGCAGGCCCAGGCAGTCCGCCACCGCGCTGACGGCGCAGGGAAAGCAACTGTAGATATCGATCAGGTCGATCTCGTCCATGGTTTTGCCCGCCTGCTGCAGCGCGCTGCCCAGCACCGCTTCCAGCATGGGCGAGCGGGAGGGATCCTCGCGCTCGCTCAGCTTGAGTTCCTCACCCTGGGCCAGGCCGTGCAGGAATACCCAGCGCTGGGCCGGGATACCCAGTTTGCGGGCAGCGCCCACGCTGCACAGCAGCAGCGCGGCACCCTGGTTGACCCCGTCCTGGGCGACCATGCGCTTGCTGTACAGGTGGTTCAGGGGCGCGGCCGAGAGGATCTCCTGCGCCGCCAGCGCGGTGGGAAACTGGGCCCGGGGATTGGCCGCCGCCACGGCGCTGAAGGGCGCCAGCAACTGTGCCATTGCCTCGCGGTGCTCGGCGGTACTGCGCCCCCTGGCGGTAGCCTGGGCCTGTTCGATCAGGCCGTAGTAGGACATGGCCGCCAGCAGGCCGTTGTGGACCTCCTGCATGGTGACGAACAACTCACCCCAGCCGCGGTCCTCCAGGGGAATGGCGTCCTCGTCGAAAGATTCGCTCCAGTCCAGTTCGCGGCCGGCGCGCTGGGCGCTGCGCTGGTTGCGTATGGCCTCGGCGCCCGCCAGCAGCACCACCGAGCGCTCGCCCCTGGCAATGTCCGCGGCGAACTCGATCAGCCGGGATTGGGGTTCGTTGCCGCCCACCTGGCCATAGATACAATGCGCCGGCGCGGCGCCCAGGGCGCGGGCCACCGACATGGGCGGATTGTCACTGCGGCCGAAGGGACAGGGCGGGATACCCATGGAATCGGTGAACAGGCGGGTGATGGAAACGGTGTCTATGGCCTCCGCCAGCCCCTGCCCGCCGGCGTTGGCCAGGGCCGCTGCGGCGGCCCGGGCAGCCAGCGTCATGGGCGAATCGTCGGTGGCCTCGTGCTGGACCACCTGCCCCGCTCCCACCAGGATTGGCGTGTTATCGGGCAGGCTGGCGAAATCGGTCATGGCTGGTGCTCCCCCGGGTCGGTAAGTGGGGAGCGAGTTTATCAGGCGTTGGCCACCTTGTCGGCAGCCAGCTGCTGGTCCAGGTACTCCTCGTAAGTGCCATGGAAATCCACCAGCCGGCGGTCCTTGATCTCGATTACCCGGGTGGCCAGGGAGGAGACAAATTCGCGGTCGTGACTGACGAAGATCAGGGTGCCCTCGTAGTGCTCCAGCGCCAGGTTGAGGGCCTCGATCGCCTCCATGTCCAGGTGGTTGGTGGGCTCGTCCAGGATCATCACGTTGGCGTCGGTCATCATCAGCTTGCCGAACAGCAGGCGGTTTTTCTCGCCGCCGGAACAGACCCTGACGGGCTTCTTGAAATCGTCGGAGGAAAACAGCAGGCGGCCGAGGGTGGCGCGCACGATCTGGTCGTCGTGATGCGCCCGCCGCCACTGGCTCATCCAGTCGAACAGGTTGAGGTCGCAGTCGAAGTCAGCCGTGCTGTCCTGGGGGCAATACCCCACGGTGGCGCTCTCGGCCCACTTGATGCTGCCGGCCCGGGCCTGCAGCTCGCCCACCAGGCAGCGCAGCAGGGTGGTCTTGCCCACGCCGTTGTCGCCGATGATGGCCAGCCGGGTACCCGCCTCCAGCATGATGTTGCCCTGCTCGAACAGGGGGCCCTCGTCGAAGCCATGAGCCAGTTTCTCCAGGGTCACCGCCTGGCGATGCAGCTTCTTGTCCTGCTTGAAGCGGATATAGGGGCTCACCCGACTGGAGGGCTTGATGTCGTCCAGCTGGATCTTGCTGATCTGCTTGGCCCGGGAGGTGGCCTGCTTGGCCTTGGAGGCATTGGCGGAAAAACGGCTGACAAACTGCTGCAACTCGGCGATCTGGGCGCTTTTCTTGGCGTTCTCGTTCTGCAGCCGTTCCCTGGCCTGGGTGGAGGCCGTCATGAAATCGTCGTAATTACCCGGGTAGACCCGCAGCTCGCCGTAGTCTATGTCGGCCATGTGGGTGCACACCGCGTTGAGGAAGTGGCGATCGTGGGAAATGATGATCATGGTGGATTTGCGCGCGTTGAGCACGCCCTCCAGCCAGCGGATGGTGTCGATATCCAGGTTGTTGGTGGGCTCGTCCAGCAACAGGATGTCCGGGTCGGCGAACAGCGCCTGGGCCAGCAGCACCCGCAGTTTCCAACCCGGGGCCACTTCGCTCATGGGGCCGTAGTGCAGTGCCTGGTCTATGCCCGCTCCCAGCAGGATCTCCCCCGCCCGGCTCTCGGCGGTATAGCCGTCCATCTCCGCGAACAGGGTCTCCAGCTCGGCCACCTGCATGCCGTCCTCCTCCGACATCTCGGGCAGGCTGTAGATGCGATCCCGTTCCTGCTTTACTTCCCACAACTCCCGGTGACCCATGATGACGGTGTCCACCACCGAGTAACGCTCGAAGGCGAACTGGTCCTGGTGCAGGCGACCCACCCGCTCGTTGGGGGTGATGGAGACGTTGCCGGCGGAGGGCGCCAGGCTGCCATCGAGAATTTTCATGAAGGTGGACTTGCCACAGCCGTTGGCGCCGATCAGGCCGTAGCGGTTGCCATCGCCGAACTTGACCGAAATATTTTCAAACAAGGGCTTGGCACCAAACTGCATGGTGATATTGGCGGTAGAGATCAAGGGGATATTCCTGTGGGTTGCCGGCGCCGCCCCGGGGGGAGACACAAAGGCCGCGCATTCTAGACAGCCTGGCCCCCAATGTCGAGACGCGCGGTAACAGGCGCGCTCGCCCTGATTGCCCCGGGTCGGGTTGTACCCGTCAGCTGCTAGAAGAGCAAAGGCGCAACAACCACCATGGAGACCGAGCCACCAAGATAGAGCAATGGAAAGATCCAGCGGCAACGCCGGTCGATACTGTCCCCGAGGTCGTAGTGGCCCTTTTTGTCCAGCGCGCCCACCCACAGGTTGATCACCACGGTGGCACACATGGTGAGGAAACTGAAGATCAGGAAGCCGTGCATCACCGTGAAGTAGGAGATCTCGGGCATGACATCCCCCATCACCAGCTGGTAGGAAACGCCGGTCAGGATGCCGATAAACGAGACGCTGGTGCGGTCCCCCAGGGATGAGCGTTCCATCCAGAACACCGAGAATGACAACAGCACGATAACCGCGAGGGGGAAACTCACCAGCCGCCTTATGTAGAATGAATTGCGCTCGACCTCGATGCCCACGACCAGTGTGGAGGTCGGCAGGCCATCCGCCCCGTAGGAAGCAGCCCCCTCCCGGGTCTGCAAATGGAGCTCCCTGATATGCCAGTGCGGCAGGCTGGCCCGGTGCTCCAGCACCGCGCTGCCGTCGCCCGGAAAGGGCTGGAAGCGCACCTCGTCCCGATTGAACCCCACCAGCTGGAACACCGCCTCCATGCTGTGTGAATCAAAGGGAAACAGGCGCATGTCCATGTCGAACTCGGCGGTGGCGTTGATGGTCTGGACCAGGGTGCAGGTGCCGTCCGGCTTGACCCGCAGGACCACGCCATTCACCTCGAACAGGCCGCTCTCGTTGGCCAGCACCACGGTGGGGTACCAGCCCGTCCCGACCTCGTCGAACTGGTAATCGCCCTGGAACACCAGTTCGTCCACACCTTCGGTGGGCTGGAACGCCAGCCGCGGGTCCCGCCACACCAGGGTCAGCACACCGGTGAACTCGAAGGTTTCCTCCACATCACTGATGGCATTGATATCGTTGAGCTCGAAACTGGGGTAGATCATCACCGGCCCGTCGGCCGGCGGCGGGGTGAGCGGCAGCAGGTTGGCCGGTATCGGCGGCGGCGATGTGGCGGACGCAGCGTCGACCGGCCCGGCGGCCAGCACTTGTGGCCACCAGCCCAGGGTCGAGATCAGTAGTACCAGCGTGCCGAGTCGGTTGATAACGGCTTGCTCCGGATCAGTTTATAGAGGACAGCGCGTTGCGCCACGAGAGTATGCAAGGGTATGGCCATAGCCGCAATACAGCTTGGCATGTGCGCGCCTGAAACCAACTGCTCGCAGGCGCATTTGCCGCTATTCTACCCAGGCAACCCGATACCTAACTGGCTGCGAGGTTCCATGTCGCCTTGAACGCTGGCGTGATCGGGCTTGCCTCCGCCAATCCACCGTAGGAGTCATCCGATGTTCAAGCCCTTGATCTGCATGCCGGCGGTGTTACTACTGGCTACGGCCTGCCTTGCCCATGGCGGCGAACTCCGCCTCGACAATGGCGCCGTACTGCCGGGAGAGCTGGTGAGCGTGGGGGCAACCACCCTGGTGTGGAGAGCGGACAAAATCGGCGCCGTGACTGTCGCTAAGGCAGACGTGCTCTCCCTGCAGGGGAGCAGCAGGATCCCGGTCGAACTGACGCCCCGGAAAGACAGGTTGAACGACTGCCTGGTCGGGGTGAAAGACAGCCTGTGGTCGGTGGAATGCCCGAAGGAAACCCTGCACGCCCTGGCCTATTCGGAACTGCGCAGCCTGCCGCCGGCGACCGGCTCTACAGGAAAGTTTTCGACCTCGCTGGATATCGACCGCGGCGCCAACCCCTCCGAGGAAATCAAGGTCGACCTGGCTGCCAGATGGTGGCGGCCCGGCTACCGCCACAACGCCTACCTCAGCGTCGACTACGAGCAGAGCAATGGTTCTACCACCGATGACAATGCGGATACGCACTACCAGTACGACCTGCTGCGCGACAGAGGCTGGTACTGGTACGGGCGGGTGCGTTATTACCGCAACGAGTTCGAGGCGCTGCAGCAGGTGTACGGGGCCGGCCCCGGTCTCGGCAGGGACTTCTCACCCACGGAAAACCTCTCCCTCAGCCTGCAGGGAGGGCCGGCGCTGATGTATTACTACTACCAGGACAAGGGCTGGCAGACCGAGCCCGGGAGCAATGTCAGGTGGACGGCGGTCTGGCACACCCCCTGGCGCGGCATCTACATGACCCACTCGGGTGAGCTGGGCCGGGTTTTCTCGATATCAGATGGCTACCTGTTCCAGTCCAGGACCGGCGTGACCGTCCCGCTTTACCAGGGACTGGTTGCCGAACTGCGGCTGGACTACGACCGGTCGGGGGTCAAGGTCGGTGACAACGGCAATTATGATATGGAATGGGTGCTTGGCCTGGGTTATCACTGGTAGGCGCCGGGCACATACCAGATGGGCGAGGAGTAGGCACGCTCGCGGTACCTGTGCTACCCCTGGTAGCCAAGCACCGCCTGAAAGCCGTCTGCCATGATAGCGCTGATAAGCTTATTAACCGCTTCGGTATCATTGACGTGCGGAAACGGTCCATCCGGTGCCGGCAACTCGAGGAACTCGCACAGCGGCTCCCAGCCCTCGGTCACCTCAAAGACCAGCAACCGCTCAGGCGCGATAGTTTCCCTCACCTGGGCTATATGTTCATTAAATCGCCTGACCAGGTGATCGTGGTCGTGCATACGGCCTTCGAAGTAGTCATTGATCGTGGCCTTCATGAAAGCCCCCGCCTCGGTGCCGGGCAGGAACTCGATCCACTGCCTGTCGAAGATCGTGTTCTGTACCGAGGTAAACCACTTCTGGGGGTCGCGCAGCGTAAGCACGACTTTGGCGTCGGGATAGTAGTTGGCCAGCGCGGCGTAGCTGGTGCAGGCGGGGAAATCGACGGTGGCGGTAAAGCCCTCGAACAGCGCCTCCCAATCCGCCGCACCGGTTGCCGCGCGCTCCCATAGCTTCCAATGGGCGGGTCCCTGCGGGAAGCATTCCACCATGTGATAGCAGGGGTACCCCAGTTGCTCCAGGGCCGCCTTGAGCGACAGGGTGCCGGTGCGACCAAAGCCAGCCCCGATGACTTTCAACGCCATTGTTCTCTCCCCTGTGAAGGTGGGATAAGCTTGCCAAAGACAGAGCCACTTTTCTATTGGAACCGATTTGGGTCATGTACCAGCATATACTCACTTGATTTCGAGTCGCTGACAATCGGTTGTATCGCCAGGGGGGCTACGGTGTGAGCGGGTGCTGTGAACAGGATTGCGTAACGGAAGTGCTGCGGGAAAAGCAGGCTGGAACCCTGAAGGTGGTTCTCGCAGTCAATGCCATCATGTTTGTTGTCATTGTCGTTGCCGCACAGGTGGCAAAATCTTCGGCGCTGTTTGCTGACAGCGTGGATAACCTCGGTGACGCATTGACGTACGGCCTGAGCCTTATGGGCGTGGCGAGCGGGGCCTCCGCCAAAATATCAAGGGGTCAAAATATCAAGGGGTCAGACTCGAATGGCACTTACATAAGCTTTGTCCGATGACCATATCGCTCCACCCTGGCCCTGGCTAGCTCACGAGGCTCCGTCAGTAGTGGCATTGGCTTAGGTCGTCGTTTAACTGCTCTGGGCTCTGTCCTACCCGGACGTTTCCCCACTTTCCGCTGGGCAATGAGCCGCAGTAATAGTGCGATCTGTTCATTCGTATAGCATGGCATTCCCTGACTTCGGAAGCATATCCACAGCTGAGTCGTATGCTTGAAGCTTAATGTCCGCGGCAGACAATCGGCTAGTAGTGCTGACTGAGCCATTAACAGTCGAATGAGATTGTAGGCCAGCATGTACACCCAAAGTTCTTTGATCGCCATTTCAGGTGTTTTGCAACTCAGTGTCTCCATACCCAGCGTCGTCTTGATAAAACGCAGATCCAACTCGACATGCCAGCGACTTTTATAAAGATCTTTAACCGCGTGCTTGGGAACATCCCGGGGGCAGCAAAACGTTGTCACCAGAACTTTCCCTCCCGCCTTCAGTTCCCGCACGGTAATGCTGTCTGGGGCCGATGCATAGGCATCATCGCTCATCCAATGGGGCGGGCGTTTTGGCTTCGTGTAGGTGACCAGATGATCACATGACCCCAACCGGTGCCCTGTGCGGAAGTCTGTCCTGCGTTTCCTCCCACCATGCTGTTCAAAAACGCCATCGATACCTCTACGCTGCAGTTCAGCCAGTAAAAAATAGGTACAATAGAACGCATCGCCCAGCACGATGTCTTCCATATCCAGATTGTGAAGCAAGCTTCGCAAGAGGCTTTGCTCGTCACTTCCCTTGCCCTGGTACCGACCCATAGCCACATCCAGAACCGCACCGCTTGATAGACAGGTAATGCCCACAAATCGGCAAATGGGGAAACCCAGGCCCTCCTTCTGGCGTTCCTGCTGGGGAAAGGCTATCTGATTTGCAGCCGTATCCGGCAATGTCACGGTGCTGCCATCTATCAGTCGAACCGGGCGGCCTCGCCAGCGCCACTGCAGGGGCACCTGTTCATCAATGAGGTGTCCTGTAATTCTTGCCAGGTCGCGGACCATCGCCAACGGTAATCGTTGCCGAGCTCGACAGTAACCTCCCGTGGCGGTACTGCACGGATGCAGGCCTCCGACAAGGCGATTCGTTGCCGCTTCGTTGACGATTCGCTGGCACGATCGGTCAGCGCTGAATGCCTGTGACAGAAACATTGCGAGCGTTTCGGTAGGTGGAAACTGCCTCTCTCGATGTTCGGGTAGGTGCTGTTCAACATGATCGAGCAAGTCTCTGCTGGTCAAAACGTTGAAGAAGGAATAAATATCGCTATCGAGGATGCGATCTTGTATACGTTTCTGTTGTCTGCGGGCAGGAGAATACGTAGCATGCATGAGAGACTGGCTTCCTCGTGCTGGGTGGATGGTTTGGCGATTTGAAGCCTACCACTGGACCAGTCTCTTTTCTTATTTATTTCAAATGCTTATCCCTTATGTAAGTGCCATTCGGGTCAGACTCCATGCATATCAAGGGGTCAGACTCCATGAAAGATGCACACATCTGAGCTTCCCGAATAGACCACCCCTGATCATACTGTATCCGTTATCAAGCGACCGGACTGACGCATGGCCCGGATGGCCCGACTTTACCTACCTGGTTGCTCGCACCATGTCATACAGCGGGGGAATAATCGGGCCCCGTGCTTTACACAGGAAAGCGACTATCGTCGCTACCTGGAATATCTGTCAGCCGCAGCCATTCATGTGGGTGTAGCCATACACTCGTTTGTATTGATGACAAATCATGTCCACCTGTTGCTAACGCCAAAAAGCGCCGGCGATTGTGGCAAAATGATGCAGTCCCTGGGAAGGAGGTATGTCAGGTACTTCAATGACTGTTACGGACGCAGCGGGACCCTCTGGGAGGGGCGCTACAAGTCTACTCTTATTGATTCAGACAACTACTTTTTTACTGTCTCTAAATATATAGAGCTCAATCCTGTCCGAGCCAAGATGGTCAGGCATCCCGGGGACTATCCCTGGTCCAGTTTTCACAGCAACGCCCTTGGGGTGCCATGTGATCTGCTAACGCCCCACGATCTGTACCTTGGACTAGGTCATTGCGCGCTGGAACGCCAGCACAATTACAAAGCACTGTTTGAGAGCGAGACAGCAGTTGAAATATTGGATGAATTGCGGCGCGCGACTAACCGTGCCTGGGCTTTCGGGTCAGAGGAATTCAAGTTCCGGATCTCGTCCGGCGTGAACAGGCGCCCGGTCAGCATGGGATGGGGTGGTGATCGGAGGTCACAGCGGAAATTAGGTGACGAAAGAGATCAAGGTGTCAGATCAAGGTGTCTGACACCTTGCAAGGAAAGCCCTATCATATAGTCCGGTAAAAGAGGTTTTGCATGGATAATCACGATGGCAATGTGAACGGACACTGCGTACCCGCATTCGAGCGGGTCGCCCGACAGTTCTGCGCGCATTTTGATAACGGCCAGGAAACGGGCGCAGGTCTGTGCGTGTACCACCGGGGCGAAATGGTGGTGGACCTGTGGGGCGGGCTCGCCGAGCCGGATACCAACACACCCTGGCAGGCCGACACACTGTCGGTGGTGTTCTCCGTCACCAAGGGTTTAACAGGTTGCTGAAAAAGGCATGATTTCAACGCTCGCCACAGATGCTCTGGTCCCCGTCGATTTTGTCGGCGGCGGACAGTGCTGTTGGCCCGAGCATCGCCAACTGGAGATTCCCAGTCCAGTTTTTGCCTTTAGAACGATCATCATGCGATTAGTAATCCCTGTATGTCGTTGCTGGCCACTTGCGCGACTTGATTGCTCCTCACCATGCCGCCTCCGGAACCAAATTCCTGATGCGCACCAGATTGTAGGCCGCCATCACCCTCAGGAAGTCCTGCCTCACTCGCACCAGCCCCCGGAACTTTGTTTGCCTGAGCCCGCCAATCTGCTTGGCCCAGCCAAAGGGTTCCTCCACCCGTTTGCGCACGCGCTGGCTAATCTCGTAGCCCGGATGGCGGGTCGTCCTGCCATCCACCGCCGAACCACCGGCACGGTTCACGTTTTGGGCAACATGCGGTGTGATCTTGAGGAATCTCAGCACATCGACAAATTCGCGCGTGTCGTACCCCTTGTCCGCGCCCAGCGTTGCCCCATCCTTCAATCCGGTCGCCATGTCGATAGCAGTATCGCGCTCGGCAGTACCGGTGGCCAGAGTCAGTTCGGCATCGATGAGCAAGCCGTTACGGTTCTCCATCAAGGTATGGCCGGTGTAGCTCGGGCGAGTGGCCATCCCCTGGCTTTTTGTGGCCAGCATGGCTTCGGGGTCTGTCCGCGAGGCATGCGTCTGATTACTGCGTTTCTCGCCGTGGAAGTTTCGGCCTGCATTGCGGCCAACGCCATCGGGGTTGTCATCGTCCGATCCATCCTTGCGGCGCACGCTCTTTTGCGAAGCCCAGGCTGCAATCAGGGTGCCGTCGACACTGAAATGCTCATTGGAGGTGAGGTTGCGCCGGCGCGCCATCTCGACAATCTCCTCAAACAGGCGGCGCCCTACATCGGCCTGCGCCAGGCGGTCCCGGTTCTTGGAAAAGGTCGACGGGTTCCATACGGGCTCGTCAACACTCAGTCCGACAAACCAGCGAAACATCAGGTTGTAATCCAGTTGCTCCATCAGTTGCCGTTCGCTGCGGATCGAGTAGATGACTTGGAGCAAAGAGGCTCGGATCAGTCGCTCAGGCGGGATAGAGGGGCGACCATTTTCCGCGTAGATCTCATTGAAAACCGGGTCCAGATTGGCCAGCGCTTCATCCATCAGTTTGCGCATCTTGCGAATCGGATGGCGCTTGGGAATTCGCTGTTCCAGCGATACATAGCTGAACAAGTCACCGCCTTCCTGGTAATCACCGCGCATTGTTTGGCCTCCAACCTGCGAATGAGCTATTTTCTCTCATATGAGGGACTTTTTCAGCAGCCTGCTAACCGCCATCGCGCTAAACCTCGCCGCCGAACGCGGTATGTTCGCCTGGGATGTACCCGTGGCCGAGTACTGGCCAGGGTTCGCGCAGGGCGGCAAGCAGTCGATTACCGTAAGGCAACTGTTTAATCACCAGGCGGGCCTGGCCGTACTCAGCACCCCGCTCACAGTTGCGCAATACTGTGATCCGCAGCAGAGACTGGCTGTACGCAGGATGTTGGAGCAACAATCACCCGCCGCGCCAGTTGCACAAGCTTACCACGCCCTCACTTTCGGTATGTATGCCGATCATTTTTTTGAAGTTGCCTGCGGCGAGCGCGTGGACGCCTTCCTGCACCGCGAATGGCTGGACCCGCTGGAGGCAGATGTCTTTATGGGCACGCCCCCTGCCGAGGACCACCGCGTGGCCAGCCTGCTACCCGTGGGAAACGGTGCGAGATTGAGGCACCTGCTGTGGGAGGCCATTCGCGGCGGCAGCACTGAGGCCAACATCGCCCGATCAATGCTGCGGGGCGGGCCGGCCAAGCGAGCCCTGACCAACCCTTCCGGCAGCATGGCGGACTACAACGCCGCACCAGCGCGACGGTGCTGCCTGCCCTGGGCCTCTGCCACCGCAACCGCGCGCGGGCTGGCGCGCGCCTACCTCCCCTGGTCCGTGGGTGGCCAGTGGCAGGGGCGAAGCTGGGTCAGCCCCGCAACCATAGAACAGGTGACGAACCGCCAGTCCTGGAGTGAACAGGACATGGTGCTGGGCAAGGCCCTGGGCTGGTCCCAGGGGTTTTTGAAGGAAGAAAGGGGCATATTTTCCCTCAACCAGGAATCATTTGGTCACCCGGGCATCGGCGGGCCGCTGGGCTGGTGCGACCCGACGGCTCAGCTCGCTATTGGCTACACACTTAATCGCAGTGACTGGCGAGTGCGCTCTCCCCGCGCCCTGGCCCTCTGTGCCGCCATCTACGAGTGTGTCTCCACTATCGGGGCGCCTTAAGCGACATGGTGCCACCGCGTTTCAAGGAGTCTGACCCCTTGATGGGATTGCGTTACCGAAGCGCTGCGGGTGATTTCAGCATCGATCAGCGAGCTGAAGGCCGCAAGCCGACCTGCATCGGCATTGCTTCTCTCCCGCAGGACGAGGCGCTACCTCGCTGCATTTACTCCCGCCGGCGCAACTGCCGCTCGCGCCACAACAGGTAAATCACCGGCAGCACCAGCATGGTCAGCAGTACCGCGCTGATCATGCCGCCCACCATGGGCGCTGCCAGCCGGCTCATCACCTCCGAGCCGGTGCCGCTGCCGTACAGTATCGGCAACAGGCCGACGATGGTCGCGGTGGCGGTCATCAGCACCGGTCGCACCCGCAGGCCGGCTCCCTGCAATACCGCCTGCCGCAGCGCCGCGGCATCCGGGGCGTCGTACTGCGCCTGCAGGCTTCGCCAGGCCTGGTCCAGGTACACCAGCATGATGACCCCGGTTTCCACCGCCACCCCCGCCAGGGCGATCATGCCCACGCCCACCGCGATGGAAAAACTGTAACCCATCACATACATCAGCCACACACTGCCCACCAGCGCCAGCGGCAGGGTGCCCATGAGGATGGCGACCTGGCCGAAGTTGCGGAAGTTCATATATAGCAGCACCACGATGATGGCCAGGGTCAGGGGCACCACGTAGGCCAGGCGCGCCCTGGCCCGCTCCATGTACTCGTACTGCCCCGACCACACCAGTGAGTAGCCCGGCGGCAGGTCCACCTCCGACGCCACCGTTGCCCGGGCCTGTTCCACGTAGCTGCCCACATCCACCCCCTCGATATCCACGAAGGTCCAGCCGTTGAGGCGGGCGTTCTCGCTCTTGATGCCGGGCGGGCCCTCCTCCAGGTAAATGGCTGCCACGTCCCCCAGGGCGATGCGCTGCCCCCCGGGCGTGACCATGGGCAGCAGCGCCAGTTGCTCGGGCGAATCCCGGTAGGACTGGGGATAGCGAATATTGACCGGGTAGCGCTCCAGGGCCTCCACCGTCTCGGTGATATTCACCCCGCCTATGGCCGTGGCGACCACCTGCTGCACGTCGGCCACATTGAGGCCAAAGCGCGCCGCCCGTTCGCGGTCGATATCCACCTTGATATAGCGCCCACCCGCGACCCGCTCCGAGTACACCGAGGCAGTGCCGGGCACTTCCGCCAGCACGGTCTCCAGGCGCTGGCCGATGCGCTGGATGACATCCAGCCGCGGCCCGGTCACCTTGATCCCCACCGGGGTCTTGATACCCGTGGCCAGCATGTCGATGCGGGTCTTGATGGGCATCACCCAGGCATTGGTCAGGCCGGGCAACTGCACCAGCGCATCGAGTTCCCGCCGCAGGCTCTCGGTGGTCACCCCCGGGCGCCACTGGTCCCGGGGCCGCAGCTGGATGAAGGTCTCGATCATGGTCAGGGGCGCCGGGTCCGTGGCGGTATCCGCCCGGCCGATCTTGCCGAACACGGTTTCCACCTCCGGCACCGTGCTGATCAGTTTGTCGGTCTGCTGCAGCAACTCCCGCGCCTTGCCGATGGACAGCCCGGGGTAGGTGGTGGGCATGTACATCAGGTCGCCCTCGTCCAACGGCGGCATGAATTCGCTGCCGATACGCTGCAGCGGCCACAGGGCACTCAGCAACACGAAAGCGGCTACCAGCAGCGTAGTGCCGGGATGGCGCAACACCCGCTCCAGCAGCGGCATGTACAACCCCACCAGCAGCCGGTTGACCGGGTTGCGCTGCTCCGGCAGTACCCGGCCGCGAATGAAATAGCCCATCAATACCGGCACCAGGGTGACCGCCAGCGCCGCCGCCGCGGCCATGGCGTAGGTCTTGGTGTAGGCCAGCGGCGAGAACATGCGGCCCTCCTGGGCTTCAAGCGTGAACACCGGGATGAAACTCACGGTGATGATCAGCAGGCTGAAAAACAGCGCCGGCCCCACCTCCGCCGCCGAGTCCGCCACCACCCGCCAGCGGTTGGCGGCGGTGACTTCGGTGCGCTCCATGTGTTTGTGCATGTTCTCGATCAACACGATGGCGCCGTCGATCATGGCGCCGATGGCAATGGCGATCCCCCCCAGGGACATGATGTTGGCATTGAGGCCCTGCAGGTACATGACGATGAAGGCGGCCAGGATCCCCACCGGCAGGCTGATCACCGCCACCAGCGATGAGCGCACGTGCACCAGGAAGGCCACGCATACCAGCGCCACCAGCAGCAGTTCCTCAGCCAGTTTTTCCCACAGGTTGCGGACCGCTCGCTCGATCAGGCCGGAGCGGTCGTAAACGGTGACGATCTCCACTCCCTCCGGCAGGCTGGGACCCAGTTGTTCCAGGCGCTCTTTCACCCGCTCGATCGTCAACTGGGCGTTTTCGCCGAAGCGCATCACCACGATCCCGCCCACAGTCTCGCCCTCGCCGTTCAGCTCCGCGATGCCCCGGCGCATCTGCGGACCCAGGGCTATTTCCGCCACATCGCGCAGCAGCAGAGGCGTGCCCTCGCGGCTGACCCCCAGCGGGATCGCCGCCAGATCTTCAACGCTTTGCAGGTAGCCGGTAACCCGCACCATATACTCCGCCTCGGCCATCTCTACCACCGAGGCGCCGACCTCCTGGTTGCCGCGCTGGATGGCGAGCTGGATCTGCGCCAGGGGCATATCGAAAGCCCGCAGCTTGTCCGGGTCCACCGTCACCTGGTACTGCCGCACCATGCCACCCACCGTCGCCACCTCCGACACGCCGGGCAGGCTCTGCAGCTCGTACTTGAGAAACCAGTCCTGCAGGCTGCGCAACTGGCTGATGTCGTGGCGGCCGCTGCGGTCCACCAGCGCATAGATGTAGACCCAGCCCACCCCGGTGGCGTCCGGTCCCAGCTGCGGCCGCGCGGTGGCCGGCAGCGAGGGCGCCACCTGGCTGAGGTACTCCAGCACCCGGCTGCGGGCCCAGTACAGGTCGGTGCCCTCGTCGAAGATGACATAGACGTAGGAATCGCCGAAAAAGGAGAAGCCCCGCACCGTGGCGGCGCCCGGTACCGACAACATAGCGGTGGTCAGGGGATAGGTCACCTGGTCCTGTACCACCTGGGGCGCCTGGCCGGGGAAGCCGGTCTTGATGATGACCTGCACATCGGAGAGATCGGGGATGGCGTCCACCGGGGTCTGCCGCACTGCGAACAGCCCCGCGCCGACCAGGATGGCGGTGGCCAGCAACACGAAGAAACGGTTGCCCACCGACCAGCGGATAATGGCTTCAATCATGTGCCATCTCCCCATGGTCCATATGCTCCATGTGGTTCATGTGCTCCGTGTCCTGTGCGGGAGCCGCGGGCAGGGCCTCCATGCGCCGGAAGTCCGCGGTCTTGCTGGACTCCGAGTCCAGCAGGAACTGGGCCGACACCACCACCTCGTCCCCCGCTTCCAGGCCCGCGCGTATTTCAGCGTGGCGCCCGTCCACCCGGCCCAGCGCCACCGGCACGGACCGGAAGCGGCCCGCGCCCAGCGCCAGCACCACCCGGTTGTCGTCGGGTCCGCGAATCACCGCCTCCCGGGGCACCAGCAGGCTGCCTGACCCCGGTGGCGCGCTGATGACCACCTGGGCAAACATATTGGGCTTGAGGGCGCCGTCTTTATTGGCGAAGCGCAGGCGCACCCGCAGGGTGCGGGTGCGCTCATCCAGGGACGGGTAGAGATAGTCCACCTTCCCCTCCCACACGCGCCCGGGCAGGTAATCCAGGGTCATGGTGACTGGCAGGCCCACCGCCACCAGGGGCGCCTGGCGGGCAAACACCTCCGCTTCCACCCATACCTCATCCAGCACGCCCACCGACATCAGGGTGGTGTCGGGCCGCACGAAAAAGCCCTCGCGCACCGCCAGGTTGTCCACGACCCCGGTCAGCGGGGCATGAAAGGTCACGGTCTGGCTGATCTGGCGCTCGCGGCGCAGCCGGTCTATGAAAGCCGGGTCTATCTGCAGCGCCAGCAGCCGGTCCTCGGCGGCCCTCTCCAGCAGTCGGTTATCGCGCCGCAGGGCCAGCAGGAATTCCTCCTGGGCATTCACCAGCTGGGGTGAATAGAGCCCGTACAGGGGCTGGCCCGCCGCCACCGGGTCACCCGAGGCTTTCACGTACAGCTTTTCGATCCAGCCCTCCACCCGCGGATGTATATGCGCCAGGCGGTCCTCGTCGTAGCGCACATACCCCACCGTCCTGATCTCGGCAGGCAGCGAACCCGGGGCCACAGTAGCGGTGCGCACCCCCAGGTTATTCACCACCTCGGGGGCAATCTCGACTGTCCCCGCCCCCAGGGGGGCGCCCCGGTCCTCCTCCTCGTACACGGGCACCAGGTCCATGCCCATGGGCGACTTGCCGGGCTGGTCACGGCGGTAATTGGGGTCCATGGGCGCCACCCAGTAGAGCGGCTCGCGCTCGGTGCTCGCCGCCGGGCTGCCGGCATGGCGCTGCTCCAGCAGCAGGGAGGTCGCGGCGCCGCCCGCGGCGGCCGCCAGCGTCGCGATCACGATGGTCCGGGTCAAGGCGCTCATGAGGTCTCTCCCTGCGCAACGGGGTCGCTGCCGGCAAAAAAGTAATTGAGGCGGGCGATGGTCTGCAACCGCTCGGTGTCGATATCCAGCGCCTCTATGCGGGCGTTGAGTTCCGCTATGCGCGACCTCACCACCTCGGCAAAGTCACCGTCATCGCTGGTGTAGGCGCTCAGTGACGCCTCCGCCTGGGCTTCCATTTCCCGCAGCAGGCGGGTCTGGTACAGCGCGCGCCGCTGGTCCAGGCGCTGCAGCCGCGCGTATTCGGCCTCGAACCCCGCCAGCAGGGCGCGCAGGGCCAGCGTCCTGTCCGTGCGCAGGGCCTCGGTCCCGGCGATGGCGGACTGCACTTCCCGGTCCTGCAGGTTGGAGGTAAACAGCGGCAGGTCAAAGCCGACCCCGATCGAGAAAAAGTCCGGCCGGTCGGGTCCGTCATGGGGATTGCCCTCGCGATAGCCGTAACTGGCATTGACCTTCCACTGGGGCCGGTATTTCTGCCGGGCCAGCTGCACCTCCACCGACCCCGCCTCTATCCTGCTGTCCAGGCCCTGTATGACCGGGTGCTGGTCCAGCAGCGGGGCGAGGCGCCGGGGCGCCAATGCCTCCCCCTCCGCGAACAACTCGGGGTGGCGCAATTGCAGCACCGGCAGCTCGGGCCCGGTACTGACACTGCCCGCGGCCGTCCACCCACCCGGATCGCCGCTGGGCCACAGCCACTCGCGCAGCCGGGCCTGGGCGGTTTCCAGGCGCTGGTGCAGCACCGCCAGGCGGTCCTCCAGCCGGGTCACTTCCAGCTGCGCCCGCACCAGGTCCTGCTGGCGGGTGCGGCCCATGGCGGAGGCGTAACTGGACTGGGCCACGTCCACCAGCTGCTCGAACAACTCCCGGTCCTGCTCTATCAGGCTGATACTCCTGCGCGCCCGGTAGGCCTCCAGCCAGGTCACTGTGACATCTACCGCCAGGCGCGCCCGGCGCTCTTCCCGCTGGTGGGGAAACTGTTCCGCCAGTACGTCCAGCCGCCGCTGGCTGAGGGCTCGGGTATCGCCCCTGGGAAAGCTCTGGGCGACGCCCACCTTGAACTGGGTCATCGCCTCCTGGTCGAAATCGAAGGTATCCGTGGGCAGGTTGGCAAAGCCCATTTCCACCGTGGGATCAGGCAGGGCACCCGCGGCCACTGCCTGGGCGGACATGGCTTCCTCGCGCCAGGCGCTGGCCTGCAGCCAGGGGTCGTTGCGCTGGGCCAAGGCGACCGCCTCCTGCAGGTCGAGGGCAGCGGCCGGCGTCGCGGCGAGGGCCAGCGCCAGCATCACTGGCGCGGCAGGCAGGGCGGCGCACCACGGGGCGCGCTGCGAATTCTTCAGCTGTTTCATGCAAATTCATCCTCTCTGGCAAGGCATGTCCGGGCGCCCGCGGGCCGAAGCCCGGGCGCAACTGTCCTGTGCTAGAGAGAAATGGGGGGCTTGAACAGGGAGTAGGAAGGTCGGATGGGGAAGGAGTACAGCGCGCGCTGCACGTAGGTCTCGGCATAGGCCGGGGTGCCCGCCGCAGCGGCTGTAAGCAGGGCCGGCACCGCCTGGCAGTGGCTCATGGAACACAGACCGCCCTCGCAACAGGTGGCGGCGCCGTTCCGTTCGTCGGCAGGCATGTGGTGACCTGCGTGCGCCGCCATACCGCCAGCGCCCATAGCGTGCTCCATCATGTGACCATCACCGGCGGCGGGCGGCGCCATCGACGCGCAGGGCACGGCGGCACTCGCCAGGGCCTGGCCCGTGTAGGCCAGCACCAGCAATATCACCATGATTTTGTGCAATCGCTTCATACCCCGATAGTATAGTCGCCTACGGGCGCCCAGGGCAGCCCCTGAAAGACAGTCAGTCGAGCAATATATGAGACTTAGTTTGCGAATACTACTGGGGTTGACGCTGCTTGCCGCGGCTGCCTGTGGGCAATCCGCAGCGCCGGAGGTCGACCAGCCGGCTGCCGGCACGGCAACAGCCGGGGCTGCCCAGACCGAAACCGAGGACGCCCAGGGTGCGGCGCCGGACCGGGACGACGCCGAACAGTTTGCAGCGGCGGGCGAATTCCTGCAGCCCTGGCTGGGTGACCTCGATGGCATGGAAGAGCGCAGGGTGATACGCCTGCTTACCGTGTACAGCGTCGGCATTTACTATATCGAGCAGGGCCAGGAAAAGGGTCTCACCAAGGAACTGGCGCGCCTGTTCGAAAAATTTATCAACAAGCATGTCCAGGGCAAGCGGAAGGTCTACGTCGCCATCATCCCGGTGGCCCGCGACCAGTTGCTACCGGCCCTGCTCGCCGGACGCGGCGACCTGGTGGTTGCCAACCTGTCCATCACTCCGGAGCGCGAGGAGCTGATCGATTTCAGCATTCCCGTCAGCAAGCCCATCAACGAAATCCTGGTCACTGGACCCGCGGCCCCTGAACTGGACTCGATCGAGGATCTGGCCGGCAAGACCCTGTATGTACGCCACTCCAGCAGTTATCGCGAGAGCGTGGAAGCGCTGAACGATATGTTGGCCCGGGCCGGCGCGCGCCCCGTAGACATCAAGACTGTCGACGAGTCACTGGAAGATGAGGACCTGATCGAGATGGTCAGCACCGGCCTGCTGCCCTGGGCCATCATCGATGACTACAAGCCGGACATGTGGAAGGGCGTCTTCGAGGACCTGCAGCCCAGGCCCGATATCGTTTTCCGGGAGGGAGCCAGGATCGCCTGGGGCATGCGCAAGGACAGTCCGCTGCTGGCGAGCGCGGTAAACGCATTCCTGAAGCAAAACCGGGCCGGGACCCTGGTGGGCAACGTGCTGATAAACCGCTATATCAACGATTTCGACTGGGCTCACAATGCCCTGTCGACGGCAGATTACGCACTGTTCAAACGCCTGGCGCACCTGTTCAAAAAGTATGGCGAAGCCTACGAAATAGACTACCTGCTCGCGGTCGCGCAGGGTTACCAGGAATCGCGACTGGACCAGTCGGCGCGCGCCCAGACGGGCGCGGTAGGCATCATGCAGATCCTGCCGGCAACAGCCAGCGACCCCAACGTGGGCATCGACAATATCCTCGAGACCGAAAACAACATCCACGCCGGCATGAAGTACCTGAATTTCCTGCGCGAGCGCTATTTCTCGGACCCGGACATCGATCTGCAAAACCGCACGCTGATGGCCCTGGCGGCCTATAACGCCGGGCCGGCGCGCATGATCAAGCTGCGCGACAAGGCCGCGAAGCTGGGCTACGACCCCAATGTCTGGTTCGACAACGTGGAACTGGTGGCGGCCCGGGAGGTGGGCTCCGAACCGGTGCGCTACGTCGCCAATATCGTCAAGTACTACACCGCGTACCGCCATTCGCTGGAAACCCTGGCCCAGCGTGAGAGTGCCCGCCAGGAAGCGGGCATCGACTGACTCAAATCCAGATCATGTAGCCCATTTCGAAAGGATGGCTGAGCGACTCGTTGTAGGGATACATGCGCAACTTGTAGTACTGCAGGCCTGCGATCTCAGGCACCAGCTCGATCTCGAAATGGGTGTAACGGTCTTCGCCGCCGGTGGCCGGCAGTTCCGCTTTCTGCATCACCTGGAACTCACCGTCACTGTCATTGCGCCCCAGCAGGCACTCCAGCCTCACGTCCGCGGCCTGCAGGCCGTTCAGTTCGGCCCGCACCTGCAGCAGTATCCTGTCGTCGTGATACAGGTGTGCCGGCGGCATCAGCATCAGTTCCATCCTGACACCTGCCCAGGCGTTGCGTACCCGGTGTTTCCAGTTTGCCAGGTCCCGCGCCGGCTGCGCCCCGTTGGCCTCCAGCTTGCGGCGCTGCTGCCGGGAGGGCCAGTACAGCCTGGTGACGTAATCGCGCAGCATGCGCTGGGCATTGAAGCGCGGAATGGTGGATTTCATGGATGCCTTGGACAGGGCTACCCAGTCCTCTGAATAGCCGCCGCCGTCACGGCGGAAATAGGTGGGCAGCACCTCGTGCTCGATGATATTCAGCAGGTCGTTGGCCTCCTCCTGGTTGCGCTGGTCGTGATCGAAACGCGAGTCCCGGGGGGTAATCCCCCAGCCGTTGTGGCCGTTGTAACCCTCGCCCCACCAGCCGTCCAGTACACTGAGGTTGACCGCGCCATTGAGGCCCGCCTTCTGGCCGGAGGTGCCGCTGGCCTCCAGCGGATACTCGGGCGTGTTGAGCCACACATCCACGCCGGTCACCATGAGCCTGGCCAGGGCCATGTCGTAACCCTCCAGCAGCAGGATCTTGCCTATGAAATCCGGGTGCATGGAGAAATCATGGATCTGCCTGATCAACTGCTGGCCGGGCTCGTCGTGGGGATGTGCCTTGCCGGCGAAAATGATGACCACCGGTCGCTCCGGATCGTTGAGCAGACGCGCCAGCCGGCCCGGGTCGGCGAACAGCATCAGGGCGCGCTTGTAGGTGGCGAAGCGCCGGGCAAACCCCATCACCAGCACATCGTCCTCGTCATGGCTGCCATCCACCAGCCGTACCATGTGCTGGATAACGGCGTCGCTGGTGCCGTTGCGGCGCTGCTGCCTGGTGACCCCGCGGCGGACCTCTTTCAGCAATTGCTGCTTGAGGCCTTTGTGCACACTCCAGTAATGGTAGTCGGGGATCTCCTCCAGCCGCTCCCAGTACTGCTCGTTCAGCAGTTCATTGCGCCAGTCGTCAAAACGCAAATCAAACAGGCTCACCCATTCGCGGGCCAGGAAAGTCTGCAGGTGCACCCCGTTGGTGATGTAGGTGATGGGGTTTTCCCGATAGGGAATCTGCGGCCACAGGGCGGCCTCCATCTGCGCCGCCACCGAGCCATGGATACGGCTGACCCCGTTGTGAAAGCGGCTGCCGCGCAGCGCCAGGCAGGTCATATTGAAGCCTTCGCCGGAGTTGAGACCCAGCTGGTATACCTGCTCGAAATCCACTCCCAGCTCACGCACCGCATCGGCCAGGTACTTTTCCAGCAGGTGGCGCTCGAAGATGTCGTGTCCCGCAGGCACCGGTGTGTGGGTGGTAAACACGGTGCCCGCCGACACCAGTTCCAGCGCGGCGTAGATATCCAGCCCCTCCTGCATGCGGAACTTGCAGCGCTCCAGTATCTGGAAGGCCGCGTGACCCTCGTTGATATGCCACACGGTGGGCCGCAGGCCCAGGGCCCGCAGGGCGCGCACCCCACCGACCCCCAGTACCAGTTCCTGCTGCAGGCGCATCTCGCGGTCGCCGCCGTAGAGCTGGTGGGTGATGGCGCGGTCCCCGGGAGCGTTCTCGGGCAGGTTGGTATCCAGCAGGTACAGGGTGATGTGCCCGGCCCGTACCGTCCACACCCGCACTTTCAGGATGCGGCCGGGAAATTCGATGTCCAGGGTCAGGTGCTCGCCGTTCTCGGTGAGCGTGGGCACCACGGGCAGGTCGTGGGGTTGGGAGCGGGTGTGGCTGACCTGCTGGTGGCCGTGGCCGTCTATAGTCTGGGTGAAGTAGCCCATCTGGTACAGCAGGCCGATGGCCACGAAAGGCAGGCCGACATCACTGGCTGCCTTGCAGTGATCGCCGGCCAGGATGCCCAGGCCACCGGAGTAGATGGGGAAACTCTCATGCAGACCGAACTCCAGGCAAAAATAGGCGATCAGGTCCTCGTCGGGATCAAACAATTCGGTGAACTCCGGCCGGCCGCGGTGCTCGCGGTAGGCGTCGTAGGCCGAAAGTACCTTGCGGTAGTCCTCCAGGTAGGAGCGGTCCTCGACCGCCTCGTCCAGGCGCGCCTGCGCCACCCGCCGCAGGAACGCCTTGGGGTTGTGACCGCAGGCCTCCCACAGCTCGCGGTCGAGGCGGTGAAACAGGGACCGAATCGATCGATCCCAGCTGTACATCAGGTCATTGGCCATTTCCTGCAGGCGCGCCAACTCCTGGGGAAGCCGGGGCTGTATTTCGAGTGGAAACATGGAACCGGGCATGGATCTTCTTTCACCTCACAAATCAGCGCGGGGAGTCATACAACTCCAGATATCTGGCAGCACTGCGCTGCCAGGAAAAATCCTGGGCCATGGCGGTCGCCTGCAGCCTTCGCCAGCTGGCCTGGTCCCGCCACAGGGCGATGGCGCGCGCCAGGGCGGACATGAATTCGCCGCTGTCGGGCGGGCCGAACACGAAACCGGTGGCGGTTCCGTCGGCCAGCGCCTGTGGCGTGGCATCCACCACCGTATCCGCCAGGCCGCCAACCGCTCGCACCAGCGGCAGGGTGCCATAGCGCAGGCTGTACAACTGGTTGAGACCGCAGGGCTCAAACAGCGAGGGCATCAGGAAGATATCGGCAGACGCCTCGATGCGATGGGCCAGGGATTCATCATATGCCAGAATCACGGCCATGGCATCCGGGTGGGCTCGCGCCACGGCCTGCAACTGCTCCTCGTAGCGCCTCTCCCCGGTGCCCAGGACCACGACCTGCGCCGGCTTCGCCAGGATATCGCCCAGTGCCGGCAGGATCAGTTCCAGGCCTTTTTGTTCCACCAGGCGACCGACGATGCCCAGCAGCGGCCGGTCATCGAGCTCGGCCAACCCCAGGGAGCGCTGCAGGGCCGTTTTTTCAAGCGCCTTGCCCTCCAAATTGGCGGCATCGTAATGATGTTCCAGATAGGGGTCGGCGGCAGGATTCCAGACCCCGTGGTCTATGCCGTTGAGAATGCCCACCAGGCGCTCGCGGCGCGCCTGCAGCAGGCCCTCCAGCCCCATTCCCCCCGGCGACTCGCAGATCTCCCGGGCGTAAGTGGGGCTGACCGTGGTGATGTAATCGGCGTAGACGAGGCCGCCCTTGATAAAACTGAACTGGTCGTAGAATTCCAGTGCGCTGTCCTGCCAGAAATGTCCCGGCAGTTGCAGGCGCTCGAAGGTGCCGCGGTCGAACAGGCCCATGTGGGCGAGGCTGTGTACGGTAAAGAGGGTCAGTGGCCGCTGCTCCTGCAGGTGGGTCAGGGCCACGGCGGGGCCGGTGTGCCAGTCGTTGCAGTGCAGTACGTCGGGGCGCCAGTCCAGCCCGGCTTCACCGGTACTTATGGCCGCCGCCAGTCGCGACAGCAGCATGAAGCGGTCGGCATTGTCCGGCCAGGGCTGGCCGTCGGGGCCGTGATAGGGATTGCCGAGACGCTCGGCAAATGAGGGATGGTCCAGCAACCAGGTCTCCACCCCGGTACCCGGCAGGACGGTAGCCAATATGCGCAGGGAAATGCCCGCCAGTTCCAGTTCGGCCACGGTGCGCGACTGGTCAATGCCGTCCAGTAGCTGGCGATAGGCGGGCAGCAGCAGGCGTACATCGACACCCTGCTGGCGCAGCACCTCGGGCAGGCTGCCGGCGATATCGGCCAGGCCACCGGTCTTGATCAGCGGGTAGGCCTCGCTGGCGACAAACAACAGGCGGGTCACTCAGTCGCCTCCCCCAGCTTCAGCACCAGCGCTCCCAGCGGGGGCAGGCTCAGGCGGATGGAGTCGCCGCGGTTCATCCACGGCACCGCTTCGCTGGCGATGGCGGTGCCATTGCTGACGTTGCTGCCGCCGTAAAAATGGGAATCGGAATTGAGCACCTCGCAGTAGACTCCCGCCCGGGGCACGCCTATACGGTAGTCGTGCCGCACCACGGGGGTAAAGTTGAGAATGACCACGTGGAAATCGCTCCCGTCCCAGCGCAGGTAGCTGAGCACGGACTGGGTGGCGTCATGGCAGTCTATCCACTCGAAACCGCGGTGATCGAAGCCGTTGCGGTGCAGGCTGGGCTGCTCCCGGTACAGCCGGTTGAGATCCCCCACCAGCTGCTGCAGGCCGCGATGGGGTGCCTGTTCCAGCACCTCCCAGGACAGCTGTCCCTGGTGCGCCCACTCCCCCGGCTGGCCGAATTCACAGCCCATGAACAGCAGCTTGGAACCCGGGTAGGTATACAGGTAGGTGTACAACAGGCGCAGGTTGGCAAAGCGCTGCCAGTCATCGCCCGGCATCTTGCCCAGCATGGAGCCTTTGCCGTGCACCACCTCGTCGTGGGAAAAGGGCAGCAGGAAATTCTCGGTAAAGGCGTACATCAGGCCGAAGGTGAGCTGGTCGTGGTGATAGTGCCGGTACACCGGCTCGCGGGCCATGTAGTTCAGGGTGTCGTGCATCCAGCCCATGTTCCACTTCATGGAAAAGCCCAGTCCACCCACCCAGGTGGGGCGCGTGACCTGGGGCCAGGCGGTGGATTCCTCGGCGATGGTCAGGGTACCGGGGTGAGAGCCCAGGGCGAGGGTGTTGAGCTCCCGCAGGAACTCTATGGCCTCCAGGTTCTCGCGGCCGCCGTGGCGATTGGGCGCCCACTCGCCGGCCTTGCGCGAGTAATCCAGGTACAGCATGGAGGCCACCGCATCCACCCGCAGGCCATCCAGGTGGAACTCCTCCAGCCAGTAGTTGGCGCTGGCCAGCAGGAAGTTCTTCACCTCGTTGCGACCGAAGTTGAATATCAGGGTGCCCCAGTCCGCGTGCTCGCCCAGGCGGGGATCCTCATGCTCGTACAGGGCGGTGCCGTCAAAGCGCGCCAGGGCGTGGGCATCGCGGGGAAAATGGGCGGGCACCCAGTCCAGGATCACGCCAATACCGCGGCGGTGCAGCAGGTCGATGAAAAAGCGAAAGTCGTCCGGGCTGCCGAAACGCTGGGTGGGGGCGAAGTAGCCGGTGGTCTGGTAGCCCCAGGAGTCGTCCAGGGGGTGCTCGGTAACCGGCAGCAGTTCGACGTGGGTAAAGCCCAGGGACGCCACGTAATCCGCCAGTTGCGCGGCCATATCGCGGAAATTGAGGAACTCGCCCTGGGCGTCACGCCGCCAGGAACCGGGGTGGAACTCGTAGATGGAAACGGGCGCCTGCTGCCAGTCCCAACTCGCGCGCCAGGCCAGCCAGTCGCCGTCACCCCACTGGAACTCGCTGGGCGCGTTGACGATGGCAGCGGTGGCCGGCCGCAACTCGAACTGGTTGCCATAGGGGTCGGCCTTCAGCTGCAGCGCGCCGTGGGCGTCGCGCACTTCAAACTTGTATTTGCCCCCCGCCCCCAGACCCGGTATGAACAGCTCCCAGACGCCGCTCAGGCCCCGCGTTCGCATGGGGTGGCGCAGCCCATGCCACTGGTTGAAATCGCCCACCACGCTGACGCGCTGGGCGTTGGGGGCCCAGGTGGCGAAGCGCACCCCGGCCACTCCCTCGTGCTCACAGCAATGGGCACCCAGCACCCGGTAGACGTGCTGGTGCCGCCCTTCGCCGAACAGGTGCAGGTCGAGATCGCCCACCGTGGGCCCGAATCGATAGGCGTCCTCCGCCTGCTGCCAGTCGTCCCGGGCCTCCCGCCAGCGCAGCTGGTACAGCGGTGGCGTCTTGCCGTCGATACGGTAGCTGAAGAGGTCGGTGCCGGGGAGGCGCTCCATGGGCTGGCGGCTGCCGGCGATCACCAACTCGACCTCGGCGGCGCCGGGCAGCAGGGCCCTCACCAGCCAGTGCTCGCCCTCCCGGTGGCAGCCCAGCACCTCGAAGGGGTCGTGGTGCCGCCCCTCGAGCAGGCGAAGAATAGCGTCATTGACAGGCCGGGGCGCCGAACGGGTCTTCATTTAATTTCCAGTGATTTATATCAAACTCAAAGAGGGACAATTCCGGGGATATTGTCCACAATGACACTTGATGGTAATGCAATAACTTTAGGCTAACCAGTTAACTGTGCAATGAACCCATTATGACTGAGCAAGATTCGGCAAGATATGTCAGCCGCCTGACCAAGGACACCCTGGCCCTGGTGCTGGCGGGCGGGCGCGGTTCGCGCCTGATGCAGCTGACCCAGTGGCGGGCCAAGCCCGCGGTGCCCTTTGGCGGCAAGTTCCGTATCATCGACTTCCCCTTGTCGAACTGCGTCAACTCGGGCATCCGCAAGGTGGGCATACTCACCCAGTACAAGGCCCACAGCCTGATCCAGCACATCCAGCGCGGCTGGGGTTTCATGCGCGGCGAACTGGGCGAGTTCGTGGAGCTGCTGCCGGCCCAGCAGCGCCTGGAGACCTCCTGGTACGAGGGCACGGCGGACGCGGTCTACCAGAATATCGATATCATTCGCACCCACAAGCCGGAGTTCGTGCTCATCCTGGCCGGCGACCATATCTACAAGATGGATTACGGCACCATGCTGGCGGCCCATGTGGAAGCCGAGGCGGACATCACCGTCGGTTGCATCGCCGTGCCCCTGGCGGAAGCCTCGGCTTTCGGCGTCATGGCGGTGGATGACGACAACCGCATCCTGGAGTTCGCCGAGAAACCCGCCCACCCTACCCCCATGCCCGGCCGCGACGACATGGCCCTGGCCTCCATGGGCATCTACGTGTTCCGCACCGACATACTCATCGAGGAGTTGCTGCGGGACGCGGACGACGAGACCTCCAAGCACGATTTTGGAGGCAATATCATCCCGGATCTCATCAACCGGCTGCGGGTCACCGCCTTTCCCTTCCGCAAAACGGGCACCGAGGACCAGGCCTACTGGCGCGATGTCGGTACCATCGACGCCTACTGGCAGGCCAACATGGAGCTGATCGGCATCAGTCCCGAGCTCAACCTGTACGACCAGGAGTGGCCGATCTGGACCTACCAGGACCAGGTTCCGCCGGCCAAGTTCGTCTTCAACGACGAGGGCCGCCGCGGCATGTCCGTGGACTCCATGGTGGCCGGGGGCTGTATCGTGTCGGGCTCCTACGTGCGCCGCTCGCTGCTGTTCAGCAACGTGAATGTGCACTCCTACTCCACCATCGAAGACTCCATCATCTTCCCGCAGGTGGACATCGGGCGGCGCTGCGTCATCAGGAGGGCGATCGTGGACAAGGGCTGCATTATCCCGCCGGACACCCACATCGGCGTCGACCCCGAGGAGGACGCCCGCCGATACCACGTCTCCGAAGGCGGCGTGGTACTGGTGACACCGGAGATGCTGGGCCAGAGACTGCACTATGCCCGCTGACAGGCCCATGAGCGTGGTGCTGTGCTGGCATATGCACCAGCCGGAGTACCGCGACCTGCGCACCGGCAAGATCCACCTGCCCTGGACCTACCTGCACGCCACCAAGGACTACGTGGATATGGCCGCCCATATCGAGGCGGAGCCCAGGGCCAGGGCGGTGGTGAACTTCGCGCCCATCCTGCTGGAACAGATCGAGGATTACATCGCCCAGATAAAGGCCTACCTGGAGGGTCACGGCGCCATCCGGGACCCGCTGCTGGCGGAGCTGGCGGAGCCGGCCCTGCCGGGCAATACCCAGGAGCGCCTGCGCCTGATGCAGGACTGCCTGCGCGCGAATCGCGAGCGCATGATAGAGCGCTACGAACCCTTTCGCCGCCTGGCCACCATGGCCCGGTGGTACGAGTCCCACCCGGAGAGCCTGATCTACGCCTCCAACCAGTTCCTCGCCGACCTGCTGACCTGGTACCACCTGAGCTGGATCGCCGAGTCGGTGCAGCGCAGCGACCCGCGCATCCAGCGCCTGCGCGACAAGGCCGTCAATTTCAGCCTGCACGACCGGCGGGAGTTACTCGCGATCATCCTCGAGCAGATCCAGTCGGTGATACCCCGCTACCGCAAACTGGCGGACGACGGGCAGGTGGAACTGAGCATGAGTCCCTACGCCCATCCCATGGTACCGCTGATGCTGGATATGCAATCGGCCCGGGAGGCCCAGCCCGACGTCCACCTGCCTGTCAGTACCGAGTACCCGGGGGGCGAAGCGAGGGCCCGGTGGCACCTGGAGAAAGGTCTGGAGACCTTCCAGCGCGTGTTCGGACGGCGGCCGGTTGGCCTGTGGCCATCCGAAGGGGGGGTCAGCCAGCGGGCACTGGAACTGTTCGCCGAGCAGCAGTTCGGCTGGATCGCCAGCGGCGGCAAGGTCCTGCACAACAGCCATGACGCCAACTCGAAATCCTGCAGCCACCGGGTGTATCGCTTCGGGAGCGCGAAGATCGACTGTTTTTTTCGCGACGACGGGCTGTCGGACCTGATCGGCTTCGATTACTCCGACTGGCACGCCAACGACGCCGTGGCCAACCTGGTCGGCCACATGGAGAACATCGCCAGGGTGTGCCCGGACCGGGACGACTGCCTGATCACCATCATCCTGGACGGCGAGAACGCCTGGGAGTACTACCCGGAGAACGGCTACTACTTCCTGAACCAGTTGTATCGCAGCCTGGCGCAGCACCCCCTGCTGCAGCTGTGCACTTTCGAGCAATTCCTGGCGGAAAAGTCCCCGCAGCGGGCCCACGAGGAAAAAATCGTGGCCGGCAGCTGGGTATATGGCAGCTTCTCCACCTGGATCGGCGATGCCGACAAGAACCGCGGCTGGGAAATCCTGGTGGAGGCAAAGCACAGCTTCGATGAGCAACTGGCCGCGGGCAAGCTGTCGGCGCAGGAAGTGCTGGCGGCCGAGCAGCAGCTGGCCATCTGCGAGGGCTCCGACTGGTTCTGGTGGTTCGGCGACTACAACCCGTCCATCACGGTGAACCAATTCGACCAGTTGTACCGCACCCACCTGGCCAACCTCTACCAGATGCTCAATGTGGAAGCGCCCGCCTACCTGTCGGAAATCATTTCCAGGGGGGGCGGCGACCCCAGCCGCGGCGGCGTCATGCGCCAGCACAGCGAGCCCGGTTGATGACAGCGCACAGCCAGCGTCAGGGCGGCGTCCTGCTGCACCCTACCAGCCTGCCGGGCAACGGCTACTGCGGTGATTTCGGCGCCAATGCCCGCCGTTTCGTCGACCTGATCGCCGCCGCCGGCCTGCAGATATGGCAGGTGCTGCCGCTGGGGCCCACCCACCCGGACGGCTGCCCCTACCAGTCTTTTTCGGTGCACGGCGGCAGCCCGGACCTGATCGACCTGCACTGGCTGGCAGAGCGCGGCTGGTTGACGCCAGAGCAGGCGGCGGACGGGCAAACGGACCGGGACAGCAAGCGGCTGGCGCTGGACACTGCCTGCCAGGCTTTCTTCCAGCAGCTGGAAACCGGGTCCGAATCCCCCATGGTGGCGGCCTACGCTGAGTTCCTGGACAGCAGCCGTTACTGGCTGGAGGACTACGTGCGCTTTCACGCCTTTCGCCACGCCAATGACAAGCGCCCCTGGGCCGAATGGCCCCGCGGCCTGCGCGATCGCGACCCCGCGGTCTGCGACCCGCTGGCGGCCCAACTGGGGGAGATCATCACCGCACTGCGGTTTCGCCAGTTCGTGTTTCACTGCCAGTGGGATGAATTGCGCCGCTACGCCAACCGGCGCGGCATACAGCTGTTCGGTGACATCCCCATCTATGTGCACATGGAAAGCGCCGATGTATGGGCCCACCGCGAACTGTTCGACCTCGACGAGCAGGGCCAGCCCCTCACCGTCACCGGCGTGCCACCGGATTACTTCTCAGAAGAGGGCCAGCTCTGGGGCAACCCCCAGTACAACTGGGAGAAAATGCGGGCTACGGGGTTTGCATGGTGGCTGCAGCGCTTCCAATCCGCCTGCCGACAATTCGATATCGCCCGCATCGATCACTTCCGGGCGCTGGAGGCCTTCTGGGAAATTCCCGCCGGTGCCGCGACCGCCAGGGAGGGACACTGGGTGACTGCCCCCGGCCGGGAGCTGCTGCAGGCGGTGCGGCGGCAGTGCCCGGACCTGAAGCTGGTGGCGGAAAACCTGGGGTCGATCACGGCGGAAGTGGAGGCCCTGCGGCGGGAGTTCGAGTTGCCCGGCATGCTGATCCTGCAGTTCGCCTTCGACGGCAATCCCGACAACCCCTACCTGAACCACATGCACGCCAGCGAGGATATCGTCTACACCGGCACCCACGACAACAACACTACCCTGGGCTGGTTCCAGAGCCTGGACGAAGACACCCGCAGGCGGGTCTACGCCTATTACGGCGACCCCGATGAGGCCATGCCGTGGATGCTGATCCGCCAGGCCATGAACTCGAAAGCGAACACCGCCATCATTCCCTGGCAGGATTTTCTCGGCCTTGACGGCAGCCACCGCATGAACACCCCGGGCACCATCGACGGCAACTGGCGCTGGCGTTTCAGCTGGGAGCAGCTGCCGGCCGGGCTGAATGGCGAAATCCGGGCCCTGCTGGCAGCCACTGGACGGCTGCCGCCGGGTTCTGCTGCTTAAACCGGGGCCAGAATGCGACCTCCCGGACAAAAGTATACATTTGTCTACCTTTGGCTATATTGGTAAAGTACGCTTTTCCGATAAACCCCAGGCAGCGCGCACCCAACGGCCAGCCGGCCGTGCGCCGAGGAACCGCAATGTCACAGGCAGCAGCAACTCTCCCCCCCATCGAGCAGGTGTTCGATCCCAATTCCGAGGCCTACATGGCCGACCCCATCGGCCAGTGCCTGGAACTGGCGCGCCGCGGGCGCCTGGTGTGGTACGCCCCCTGGCAGGCCTGGATCATGACCCGCATGCCCGACATCATGGCCTGCTGGAAGGAGGAGCCCCTGTCCTCGGATTTCTACGACTGGGAATTCGCCCCGCCACGCCCCCCCGAGGACCAGTGGAGCAACTTCGAACGCGCCCTGATCGGCCACAGCCTGCTGGCGGACCACGATCACCATCGCCTGGTGCGGCGGGTCACCGCGCCGGCGTTTTCCCGCAACGTGGTGGACGCCATCCAGCGCAAGATCGAGCCGGACGTGAAGAGGCTGTTCGACGAGCTGGGCGAGCCGGAGACCTTCGACTACATCGACAAGATCGCCGCCCATATTCCCTTCATCTCCATCACACGCATGGTGGGCATACCGGAAAAATACTGGCCGGACATCAAGCAGGTCATCCTCACCTTCACCGAGACCTGGAATCCCACTATCTCGGACGAGCGTCGCGAGAAGGCACGCCAGGACAGCAACAAGGCCATCGACATCCTCAAGCTGGTCATCGCGGAGCGCCGCGCGGCGCCGGAGCAGGACGACTTTCTCAGCACCCTGTTGCGTATAGAACAGGAAAACAAGGGCTTCGAGGAGGGCGACATCATCACCCTTATCCTGGCCCTGATAGGCGCCGGCTCCGACACCACCCTGGTGGCCCAGCAGTGGTCGGTGTACTGCCTGCTCAAGCACAGGGACCAGGTGGCCAAAGCGCTGGCCTCGCCGGATGCCTTCTCCAACGCCTTCAGTGAGATCAGCCGCTGGGGCACCGCCTCGAAGATGGGCTTTGCCCGCTACGCGCCGCGGGACATGGACATTCTCGGGGAGCAGGTGCGCAAGGGCCAGATGGTGCTGATGATGCCGCACCTCAAGGACCACGACCCCGAGTACTATGAACAGCCCGAGGTGTTTGACGTGGAACGCAAGTTCGATCCGGACGTGCTGTTCGGGTACGGGCCGCGTTACTGCATCGGCGCCGCCCTGGCCAAGCGCCAGCTGTACCTGACCATCTCCGAGCTGTTCCGGCGCTTTCCCGACCTGGAGCTGGCGGAGGAACCGGAGCGCGACCCCGGCGACCACAACGCGGTGGTGTTCAAGCGCCTGCTGCTGCGGACCAACTGCAAATAATCGGCCAAAAAGGCGTGGCGCGCGCCGGGGGCACTCAAGTAGAATTGCCGCAGGTTTGCGCCCCGGGGGCGCGTCTTTTTGCGAACCACACCTGAGGCACCACGCATGAACAAAAACATCCTGGGCTGCGCCGTTGCGGTCGCTCTTTGCCAGGCGAGCACCGCCAGTGCCGGGGGCCTCTGGCTGAACACCCTGGGCGACTTCTCCGGCGGCCGCGCCGGCGCCGGCGCCGCGGCGGGCCTGGACGACGCCGCCACCATTCTCCACAACCCGGCCAGCGCCACCCGCATCAAGGACCAACAGCTGTTTGTCTCCGGCGGCGCACTGATTGCGGATATTGAGTTCAAGACCCGCTACAGCAACGAGCGCCTGGGCTATGAAAACGGCGGCGATGCCGGTGTGCCCGCCCCCCTCGGCAGCGGCGCTTATGTGCGGGACTTCGGCTCGAGCAAATGGAGCGGCGGCATTTACTTCACCGGCCTGGCCGGCGCCGGTCTCGAGTACGACAAGGACTGGGTTGGCCGCCACCAGGCCACGGATGTGGAACTGCTGATTGCCGCGGTCGCACCCACCATAGCCTACCAACTGACCGACAAACTGTCGGTCGGCGCCTCCGTGCAATACTGGTATGCCAACCTCGACCTCAAGCTCAAGGTACCCCGGCTGGACCCCGACGCGCCGGAGCCGACCGCCTCGGTCAATGGTGACGACACCGGCTTCGGCTATACCCTGGGGGCGATGTACGAGCTCACCGATCGCACCCGCTTCGGCATCTCCTACCAGAGCGAAATCAAGCCCGGGTTCGAAGGCGACCTGAAGGTCACTGGCCCCGGCGCCGACGAGGTGAGCGTGGCGTCGAACACCAAGCTCAACATGGCCGAGTTTGTCAGGTTCGGCATGCACCACGATATGAACGAGCAGTGGGCGGTGGAATTATCCCTGGGCTGGGACAACTGGAGCCAGCTGGGCAATGTACTGCTGTCCACCGAGAACCGCTCGGCCGGTATACCGACCAAGTGGACCGACACCTACCACTACGCCTGGGGCGTGCAGTACCGCCTGGACAAGCAGTGGACCCTGACCTCCGGCGTGTCCTACGACACCAACCCGGTGAACGCCCGCTATCGCAACGCCCAGCTGCCGGTGGATCGCCAGATATACTACGCCTTCGGTGCACGCTACGAGATGAGCAGTACTTTCACCATGGGCGGCTACCTGAACTACATAGACCTGGGCACGGCGCGCATCTCCGGTCCGCGTTTTGGCGGCGAATACCAGAGCAATAGCGCGGTGCAGCTAATGGTCAACGCCAACTGGACGTTCTAGCGCCGTCCCTGTGACCCCGTGTTCCGGATGAAGCTGGCCACTAGCCACGCAAAAGCCCTGTTGCTGGCGGCCTGCCTGGCCATGCCGGCCCATGGGCAGCAGGCGCCGCCGGCGAGCGCTGCGACAGACCCGACCCCGTCCATGGACATGGCCGAGGTCATTGCCCTGCTGCAACAGCAGCAAAAGGAACTGGCCGAGCAACGCCGACGCCTGGACGCGCAAGCGGATAGAATCGCCTCGTTGACGGCGGAGCTGGACGCCCTGCGGGGCCTGCCGGCAGCGGGTACCGAGCCGGTGATCGCCAGCGCTCCTGCACAGCCGGAAAAGCCGGGCGGGACCCTTCCAGAAAAACCGGGCAAGACCCCGGAGAGTGTACCCGCACCCGCAGTCCCGGAAGAACCGCCCACACAGGCGGTTGCCGCCGCGGTGGACACCTCCAAACCCGCCAACCAGGGCGAACCGACCGACGAAAAGGCCGTCGCCATCGCCCAGGCGGACGACCCCACCCAGGACCTGCTCAGCAGTTTCCCCGGCGCATGGCGACTCCCGGGCACCGATTCGGCCTTCAAGGTCGGCGGCTTCGTGAGGACGGCGATTGTCCTCAACTGGGACGTACTGGAAATACCTGACCGCTTTATCGTGGGGTCGATACCGGTGGGCACCTACAACGACGAGAACGCGGCGCAATCCAGTATCACCGCGGACCAGTCCCGCCTCAATTTCGACTTCCGGGAATCCACCCGGGCCGGCATCCTGCGCGCCTTCATCGAGGGCGATTTCACCGGGGACGGCAATACCTTCAAGCTGCGCCACGCCTTCGGCCAGTGGGACCGGGTGCTGGCGGGGCAGACTTGGTCGGCATTCGTGGACACCAACGCCACCCCGGAGGGGGTCGATTTCGAGGGCCTGAACGCCCGCATCAACGTGCGCCAGAGCCAGGTGCGTTTCTCCCCTCAGTTCGGGGAACACTTTTCCCTGGAACTGTCCCTGGAGGATCCCAACCCGCAGATCCAGAACGGCAGCGGCATTACCCGCATCCCGGATTTCGTTGTCGCCGGCCGCTTCCAGCCGCACCAGCGCCTGCACGTGAGAGCCGCCCTGCTCGGCCGCCAGATTCGCGGGCAGGAGGCGATACCGGGCAGCAGCGAGGTGGATGGCGGCATCGAGAAGCAGTACGCCTGGGGCTACAGCCTCAGTGGCAGTTTCAGCACGCCCTACTTCGACAACCGCGACAAGTTCCTGTTCCAGGTCAACAAGGGAGACGGCATCGGCCGCTACGTGAACGACCTCAACAGCATCGGCAACTACGACGGTATATTCGACCAGAGTACCGGCGACCTGCAGCTGTTCAATGTATTTGCCACCTACGGCTCGCTGCAGCACTGGTGGGGCAATACCTCGCGCTCCAACTTCACCCTCGGCTATGTGGATATCAACAACCCGGGATTTATCGAGGGCGACGCCTACAAGCGCACCATACGCGCCTCTGCCAACTATATGTGGAACCCGATACCCAGTGTCGACACCGGCATCGAGTACCTGTGGGGGCGCCGCGAGAACAAGGACGGCGAGCACGGTGACGCCCAGCAGGTACAGATGATGATACGCTACATGTTCTGATTCGAATGGCAATATGCCCGCAGAAACGCCCATGACGTTAAAGCCGCGCACCGGCATAATACGCCCTTTTTTCCTCGGAGAGCCCCCATGAGATTGCACACAGTCACAGCGGCCCTGTTACTGCTGGCGCCATTTGCCCAGGCGGGCACCCTGACCGTGAAAAACCCCCAGGGCCAGCCACTGTCCCCGGCCATGGTCACCCAGACCCCCCTGCAGCAGCCCGCGGCCGACCTGAGCGACGACGGTTACGCGCCCCACGGCGTCACCAACACCAGCGCCGCGGTAATCACGCGCTACACCAATGCCGCCGGCGAGGTCACCTTTGCCGCTGCGGAGGAGCCCGTGCGCTACCGCCTGCGCGCCCAGGGTTACGTCGATGCCTATGTGGACGCGGCCCAGGGAGAGGTCATCCTGCAGCCGATGACCGCCGAGCAGGAGATTGCCAGCTACCCGTCCAACGTGTGGCTGTCGCAACTGGACTTCGGCGGCGATGCGGCACTGAAGGAAACCTTCCAGCTCAATTGCGCCTTCTGTCACCAGCAGGCATCGCCCTTCATGCGCAGCGAGCGCACCGAGGAGCAGTGGGTCAACATCATCGAGCGCATGAACACCTACGGTGCTCGCCTCCCTACCGACGACCACCAGAAGGTGGCGAGCCTGCTGCGCGAGGAGTATCGCGACCTGCGCGAGCACCCGGAGCAGGTGCCCAAACCGCGACCCTGGGACGCCTACCTGGCGAACTATGAGTTGACCGAGTGGCCCATCGGCGACGGTTTCTCGCAGATGCACGATTTCCTGGTACACCCCAACGGCTTCATCTACATCGGCGACAACCTGTTCGACCGCATCTACCAGCTGGACCCGGACAGCGGCGAATACACGGTGTACAAGGTGCCCCACGACGAGGACATGGGCCTGGGCGGCATCATGGGCAATCGCTTCAAGGTATTCCCGAAGATGTACAACTACATGGGCGTGCACTCCTTCGCCTACTCGAAGCAGGACGGCAACATTTTCATCACGCCCTCCATGCAACAGGCACTGCTGGAGTTCGACATCGACAGCAAGCGGTTCATTACCCACGAGATGCCGGAGGGCTATTACCCCCACACCATCCGCGTGGACGACCAGGACCGGGTGTGGTTCACCCTGGCGCTGTCCTCCCAGGTGGCGATGTTCGACCGCACCAGTAAGACCTTCACCTTCTACGACCTGCCGGCGCGGGGCGTGAAGGAGTGGTTTATCCTCAAGTCCCTGCCCATCATGTTCAGCATCGACCCGGAAAACCGCCCGCAGCCGTCGCCGGATCGCGAGGGCACCGGCCTGCCCATGCCCTACGGCATCGATATCACCCCTGATGGCAAGGTCTGGGTAGCGCGGCTGTACGCCAACGACCTCGCGATGATTGACCCCGAGACCGAAGAGGTCACGATGATCGACTTTCCCTACAAGGGGCCGCGCCGGTTGCGCGCGGACGCCGACGGCAACCTGTGGATCGTGGCCTTCCAGGACTCGCTGCTGGTCAAGTACGACCCCGCGAAGAAGAAGTTCAGCAGCTGGGAGCTGCCGGTCATAAACGAGGTGCCCTACGCCCTCAACGTGGACCGCGAGCGCGGCGTGGTCTGGGTGAACGGCAACCAGTCCGACACCATCCTGGCATTCGATATCGCCGACGAAGACTGGCAGGTATTCCCGATGCCGCGCCAGCGTTTCTTCACCCGCGACATCGAGATTTCCGAGGAGGACGGGGCGGTGTACACCACCAACTCGCACTTCCCCACCTGGCAGACGGAAGGCGGTGTACCCACCCTGCTGCGCATCACCCCGCTGGAGGACTGAGGCCGTGCCCCGCAAAGCCGATAGCGCCCTGCTGGCGGGCGCGCTCCTGCTGGGCGGGCTGGCGCAGGCCGGCGAGCCGCCGGGCTGGCTGTACTACGGCGGCGACCAGGGCGGCCGCCACTATTCCACCGCGCAGCAGATCGACCGCGACAATGTCGGCGACCTGGAGGTCGCCTGGGTATCGCGCAGCGGCGATGCCGCTGCATACGGCGAGGAGATGGCCAAGACCTCCACCCAGAGCACGCCCATCCTGCTGCCGCCGGCGGCAGGGGAATCCCTGGTGTACTGCACCCCCTTCAATCGCGTCATCGCCCTGGACCCGGCCAGCGGCGAGCAGCGCTGGAGTTTCGACCCCGATATCGACCGCCGCGGCGACCGCCCCTTCCGCTGCCGCGGGGTGAGTTACGCCGAAGAACGCCGCGCGGCGCCCGGCGGGCACTGCCGGCACCGCATCTATACCAGCACCCACGACCGCCACCTGTGGGCCATCGACGCCAGCGACGGCAAGCCCTGCGCCGGCTTCGGCACCGGGGGCAAGGTCAGCTTGTACGGCGAGGAAGGACTACAACCCGGGGACGTCAGCAACTCCTCCGCCCCGGTGGTGGCGAACGGGGTGGTGGTGACCGGCTCCACCGTGATCGATTTCGCCCGGGCGACCACGCCCCGCGGCTCGGTCATGGCCTTCGACAGTTACAGCGGCAAGCCCCTGTGGCAGTTCGACCCCCTGCTGGGGCACGCCGACAGCGGCAGCGCCAATGTCTGGGCCCCCATGTCCGTGGACGTGGGCAACGGCCTGCTGTACCTGCCCACCAGCGCCGCCTCGCCGGACTACTACGGTGTGGACCGACCTGGCAACGATCTGTACGCCAACAGCGTGGTCGCCCTGGACCTGCGCTCGGGGGCGGTGCGCTGGCATTTCCAGCATGTACGCCACGACCTGTGGGACTACGACACGCCCGCCCAGCCCATCCTGTTCGAATGGCGCAAGGACGGCCGGCGTATTCCGGCCCTGGCCCAGCTCACCAAGCAGGGCTTCGTGTTCGTGTTCAATCGCCTGACCGGAGAACCCCTGTGGGAGATCACCGAACAACCGGTGCCGCCCTCGCAGATCCCGGGCGAGCGGGCCTCCCCCACCCAGCCCAAGCCCATCGCGCCTCCGCAGTTGCTGGACCCCTTCCTGATGCCGGGGGACGCCTGGGGCCTCACGCCCTGGGACCGCGGTGATTGCGCCGAGCAACTGGGGGCACTGGACAACCTGGGCCTGTTCACCCCCACCAGCGAAAACCTGACGCTGATGTACCCGGGCAGCCTGGGGGGCGCCAACTGGGGCGGTGGCGCCCTGCTGGACGACACCGGCATGCTGCTGGTCAACATCAATAACGTGGCCTTCACCGGGCAACTGATTCCCACTGCCGCCGAACCGGCGCCGGGGGAGGAAAAGCAGGATCACCCCGCCGCGGGTCATCGCATGCGGGTAACCATGCAGGGCACGCCCTACGATATCGAGATCGGCAGCCTGCAGTCATTCCTGGGCATCCCCTGCAACCCGCCGCCCTGGGGCAAGCTGGTGGCAGTGGACCTGCTCAAGGGCACCATTGCCTGGGAGACGGCCCTGGGTTCGGTGCATGAGATGGGGCCGGTAACCGCCCCCTTCCACATCGAATGGGGCACGCCCAACCTGGGTGGCGGCATCGCCACCGCTGGCGGCCTGTTCTTTATCGGCGCCACCATGGACCGGCAATTCCGCGCCTTCGACGTCAGCAACGGCAACACGCTGTGGCAATACACACTACCGGTGGATGCCACGGCCACGCCCATGACCTATGAATACCGCGGCAAACAGTACGTGGTCATCAACGCGGGCGGCCATCATATGTTCCAGCGAGGCACCGGGGACTACCTGTACGCCTTTGCCTTGCCTGCAAGGGGAGCCAAGCCATGAAACGATTTTTCGGCCTGATCGCGCTGCTGTTGCTGGCCGCGATGCTATTCGTGGGCGGCGCCCTGCTGTTGTCAGACGAGCCACCGCTGAAGACCATTGAATCCTTTGCCATGCGCCACGCCGACAAGCTGCCACTGGAATACCTCGGCAAAAAACTGTTCGACAAGCACTGCGCCAGCTGTCACGACAACCCCGCCATGCACGCCCCCAGCCGCGAGGCCCTGGGAGGCTTTTCCAAGGAGAGTGTCATGGTGGCGCTGGAGTTCGGCAAAATGCAGCCCATGGCCGCCCACCTGAGCAAAACCGAGCGCGGCCTGATCGCCATCTACCTGGCCGGCTCCGCCCCGGCGGACGAGTGGATCGCGGCGCACCGCTGCGTTGATCCCGCCTCCGCCGACGCCACCGAATACGTGGCCAACTGGGGACTGGGGGAGCACAACCGGCGCTACCTGCCTACCGACCTGGCCGGGATCGATACCGGCAACGTGGCCGACCTGGAACTGGCCTGGAGCCTCGCCTTTCCCAAGGTAACCGACATGCGTTCCCAACCGGCCATCGTCGGCGACACCCTGTACTTTGGTGACAAGACCGGCAAGCTCTACGCCATCGACCGCCATCGCGGTTGTGTCCGCGACTACACCGAGGTGCTCAGCGGCATCCGCTCCGCCATCACCGTGGCGACCCTGAACGACGGCAGCAAATTACTGGTGTTCGCTGACTCCATGGCGACCATCTACGCAGTGGATCCGGCAAGCCTGGAGACCGTCTGGCAACAGGCCACGCGCATCTACGAGACCTCGATCATCACCGGCTCCATCAGCTATCACGACGACCGCCTGTTCGTGCCGATATCCTCCTACGAGGTGGCGGTATCGGGCAGCCCCAGTCACGTCTGTTGCAAGTCCCACGGCGGGGTGATCGCCCTCGATGCCCGCAACGGCGACAAGCTGTGGGAGTGGCAGGGCACCGCCGACGCCACCCTGCAGGGCAAGAACTCGGCCGGCGCCGACATCTATGGCCCCTCCGGGGTCAGCGTGTGGAGCACCCCCACTATCGACGCCAAACGCAAGCGCATCTATTTCGGTACCGGGGAGAACCTGTCCCGGCCCGCCACCGACACCTCCGATGCCATCATCGCCCTGGACATGGACAGCGGGGAACTGGCCTGGAAATTCCAGGCGCTGGCGGACGATGTGTGGAATGCCGCCTGTCTCAACGGCGGCCCCAATTGCCCGACCGACGCCGGCGGCGATTTCGACTTCGGCGCTTCCGTCATCCTGGCGCAACTGGCCGATGGCCGTGAGCTGCTGCTGGCCGGGCAGAAGTCCGGCGATGTCTACGCCCTGGACACCGACGGCCAACTGCTGTGGCAGCAGCAGGTGAGCAACGCCGGCATCGGCCCCGACCTGCACCAGTCCACCACCAACGGCGGGGTACACTGGGGCATGGCCCTGGCGGGCGAGCGCCTGCTGGTGGCGGCGGCGGACCCGGAGCGGGTGCGCCCCCTGTATGACCCCAAGCCCGGGCTGCACGCCCTGGATGCGGCCAGCGGCGAGGTACTGTGGTTCCAGCCGGTGACCCGCGGCTGCGAGATCGCCGAGGAGCACAAGCCCAAGATCGGCCTGGAAAACATGCGCGCCGGCAAGAAGATAGAGCTGGCGGACCAGTACCGCTGCTCCTACTACTACGGCCTGTCGGCGGCGGTACTGGCCACCGACGACCTGGTATTCAGCGCCGGCCTGGACGGCAAGATCCGCGCTTTCGACATCGCCAGCGGCGAGGTGCTGTGGCAGGCCGAGACCGCCGTGCCCATCGAGGCCGACAACGGCATCAGCGGCCACGGCGGCGCCATCGACGTCAGCGGCCAGGTCGCGGCGGGCGGCTGGCTGTACGTGCAGTCGGGCTACTCCATGTTCGGCCAGTTACCCGGCAACGTACTGCTGGCCTATAAAACAGCAGACAGCCCGGCCGGCCACTGATGGAAAAATTCGCGGCCATCCACCAGCGCGCCGCGCAGCGCAAGGGCGGCCCGGCGGCGCTGGATGAATTGCTCCCCAGGGTCCGTAGCGCCCGCGCCCTGGCGGCTACGACGGACGATCGCTGGCTGGCGGAAATGACCCGCTGCGTATTCCAGGCCGGGTTTGTCTGGCAGGTGGTCGATCACAAGTGGGACGACTTCGAGGACGTGTTTTTCGGTTTCCCGCCGGACAGGATCGTGCTGCTGAGCCCGGAGCAACTGGACCGCTTCAGCCAGAACCCCCGCATAATCCGCAACCGGCAGAAGGTGCTGACGGTACAGGACAATGCGCGCTTTCTACTGGAGGTGGCGCGGGAGCACGGCAGTTTCGGCAAGTTCGCGAGCCGCTGGCCGAACTCGGACCTGATCGGCCTGTTCGCCCACATGAAAAAACACGGCGCCCGGCTGGGCGGCATGACCGGGCAGCGGGTACTGCGCAACATGGGCCGGGACACCTTCGTCATTACCGCCGACGTGGTGCGCGTCCTGCAGCGCGCCGGCGTCGATATCGGCGCCAACCCCACCAGCAAGCGCGAGCTGTCGCTGGTGCAATCCGCTTTCAACCGCTGGCACGCCGAATCGGGCCTGCCCTACAGCCATATCAGCCGTATCTGTGCCTGCTCGGTGGAATAGAATGCGGCCGCTTGTGTGAACCTCGTCACAGACACAGAACCCAGGGCCCCCCAGGCGCCACAAAGACTAGGTCGATGGCCCGTTTTCCCCCAAACTGGGCACTGACAACAACTACAGCGGCCAGCGAGGAGCCTTGATGAGCGACTTCACCATCGACAGACCCGCCAGGGGAAGCTCGGCGGTATTCGAGGCCCGCGAGTGCACCACGACTTACAACGGTATCAACAGGCGCCGCAGCCACCGCAGGGGCACCACCGACCGTCGCCAGGAATTGCGCTTCGAGTTGGACAAGCCCGACCGTCGCCGTATCGCCGGCCGCCGCCAGGACGATAAACGGCCCACCTTCTGGTAGTCGCTAAGCGCTGGGACCTTCCCGCACCAGCACGTGGCTGGTATAGAGGGAGGCCGTCAACAACAGCATGGCACCGCCCTGGTGGGCGGCCGCCAGCGCCACCGGCACATGCAGCAGCAAGGTACTGATGCCCAGCACCACCTGCACCGCCAGGGCCAGCAACAGCAGGCTCACGGCCAACGGGGCTCTTCCGCCCCTGCCACTGCGATACACGGCCACCGCAAAAACACCGATCAGCAGCACCAGCAGATAGGCGAACATACGGTGGTTGAACTGCACGGTGGTGATGTCTTCGAACATGTCCAGCCAGGCAGGGGTGCCGGCGTACAGGCCGCGGGGAATAAAGGAATCGCCCATCAACGGCCAGGTACTGTAGGCAAAACCTGCCCGCGTGCCGGCCACAAGACCGCCCGACAGGATCATCAGGAACAGCAGCCCAACCAGCACCAGCGACCAGCGCCCCAGCGAATTCCCCGTCGCCGCCGCTCGCGCCCGCGGGGTGAACAGCAGCTCAAACGCCAGCCACAGCATATAGGCGTAGATGGCCACCGCCAGCCCGAGGTGGGCGGTCAGGCGATACTGGCTGACCCGGGGATTATCCACCAGGCCGCTCTTCACCATATACCAGCCCAGCAGGCCCTGGCAGCCGCCGAGGAAAAACAGCAGCCACAGCCTGGGCATCAGGCCGGGCCGGATTGCCCCGCGCCAGGCAAAATACAACAGGGGTAGTGCAAAGAGCACGCCTATCAGCCGCCCCAGGACCCGGTGCAGGTACTCGAACATGAAAATGGACTTGAAGTCGTCCAGGCTCATGCCCCGGTTGACCTTGCGGTACTCGGGATACAGGCGATACTTGTCGAAGGTTTCCTGCCAGGCCTGCTCCGACAGCGGCGGAATCACCCCCATCAGGGGCTTCCACTCCACCATGGAGAGGCCGGAATTGGTGAGCCGGGTGACGCCGCCCAGCAGGATCATGCCGAAAATGACGGCGGCGCAGAACAACAGCCAGGTCGCAACCTGGCGGTCGTGGGCGTTTTGCTGGGACAGCGTCATGGCTTACCTATCCGGCTCCGATCAGGCGCGAAATAATACACGATATCGGCCGCCGAGGCAGGCGCCCCGGCGAGCTTAGCAGGACGGGAACCCTACAGCAGCCGGAGCTGTATGCCGCGCTCAAACAGTGCCGCGATACCCTGGCCCCCGCCTGTGCACGTGGTCACCACCGCGCAGCGGCCGCCTCGGCGATGGCGGTGCGCACACCGCTGACTACCACTACTTCTCGCTGTTGGGTCATTTGGGTTCTCCTTGGTTTGGTCGAATGAATTCGACCCTACGGGGTTGGGTGTGTTCGTGGGTCGAATTCATTCGACCAGACTCCCGACCGGCCCCTTGGCAGGGCGCACACTCACCCGTATATTGGCCCCCATGAAATTCATCGGCAGCCCCAACTTCGACCACAGCCAGCCCCCGCGGGTGGGCGTGCTCATCACCAACCTGGGCACCCCCGAGGCCCCCGAGAAAGGCGCGCTGCGCAGGTACCTGGGACAGTTCCTGTGGGACCCCCGGGTGGTGGAGATTCCCCGGCTGCTGTGGTGGCTGATCCTGCACGGAATCATCCTGCGCCTGCGACCATCCCGCTCGGCCGCCGCCTATCGCCAGATCTGGACGGACCGGGGCTCCCCGCTGATGGTCAACACCCAGGACCAGGCCCTGGCGCTGCGCCGGCATCTGCAGGCGCGGCACGGCGACCGGGTGCTGGTGGAGTTCGCCATGCGCTATGGCCAACCGGACATTGCCAGCACCGTGCAGGGCATGCTGGATCGGGGGGTAGACAAGCTGGTGGTACTGCCCTTGTACCCCCAGTACAGCGGCCCCACCACCGGCTCCACCTTCGACGCCCTGGCAGCGGACCTGGGCCGCCGCCGCTGGGTGCCGCAGCTGCGTTTTGTCGCCCAGTACCATGACCACCCCGCCTATATAGAGGCCCTGGCCCAGAGCATCCTGGCGTACCGCAAGGTCCACGGCAGTGCGGACAAGCTGGTGTTCTCCTACCACGGCGAACCGCGGCGCTGCCTGGACCTGGGCGACCCCTACTTCTGCCAGTGCCACAAGACCACCAGGCTGGTGGTCGAACACCTGGGCCTGGCGGAGGACGCCTACCTCACCACTTTCCAGTCGCGCTTCGGCAAGGCCGAGTGGCTGCAGCCCTATACGGACGCGACCCTCAAGTCACTGCCCGGCAGCGGCGTCAAGTCGGTACAGGTGATCTGTCCCGGCTTTTCCGCCGATTGCCTGGAGACCCTGGAGGAGATCGGCGTGGAGAACCGCGACTATTTCCTGCAGGCAGGCGGGGAACGCTATGAATATATTCCCTGCCTGAACAGTGATGCTGAACATATCACCGCCCTCGCCGCGGTGCTCGAGGACAATTTGCAGGGCTGGCTGGAGGACCGCAGGAATCCCGACGCCACCCAGGCCAGGGCAAAAGCCCTGGGCGCCGCGCGCTGAGCGTGCGCCGGCGGGTGGCAATCAGGCCACCGCGCGGGCGCTGCCGTCCCCCAGTGCCTGGGAAGCGCTTTGCAGCTGAGCCACCAGGCCCGCCGGCAACTCGAGGCGGTGCGCCAGGGTGTCCAGGTACAGGGCTGCCTGGGCACAGTCCGCATCCACCGCCAGCAGTGATGACAGGTACACTTCCGCGGCAGCTTCAGGACACGTGACCCGCGCGCACAGCTCGGCCTGCGAGCACGGCTTTTGCAGCGCGTCCATGACCAGGATCTTCTCCCGGGGCGCCAGTTCCAGTTGTTCCAGGCGCGCCATGATGCGCCCCCGCTCGGCAGAATCGAGGTGACCGTCGGCCGCGGCCGCCGCGATCATCGCCTGCACCAGCAGCAGGCCCCGGGATTCACCCGCCGGCTCATCCTCCCGGATCGCAAAGCCCGGCTCGGTCAACTCGGACCAGTTGGCCTGCGCGGCGCCGCCAGCCTTGCTCGCCGGGGACGACTCGCTCGCCGGTTCCACCATCTGGCCGGACCTGTAGCCCTGGTAGGCTTTCCAGGCGACGCCGCCCAGGGCGGCCAGGCCGCCGACCTGTAACAGGGTACCGGCATGCTTGCGCGCCTTCTTGTTGCTCATCAGGGCGCCGGCCGCGGCGCCGCCGGCTACGCCGCCGAGTACGCCACTACTGGTCAAACCCGCCAACAGTTTGTTGAAATCCATCGCTGTTTCCTCCGCTTGGGTTATGGGCCAGTATCGGTCGGCCACGGAGCGGCAGGCAAACCGCTTTTTCCTGCGCGACACTTCGGTAATGTCGAACTGCCGCCATTGCAGGGAGGCTATTGGAACAGCTGGCTGCGGGCCCGGTCGATCAGGTCCAGTACCGCGGGATGCTTGAGCCGACGCTCGGGGGAAATGGCGATATAGCTCTCGCGCACCTCATGCGCCTGGCCGATCAGGCTGGCGTGGTACATCCGTTCGACCTCGGCCGCGATCGCCAGGGGCGCCGGGAAGACCCCGGCACCGGCCTCCCCGAACACTTTCATCAGGGCACTGTCATCGCACTCTGCTACCAATTGCGGGCGCACATCGACCCGGTCAAACCAGTCGTCCAGCTCGCGCCGCAGGGCAGTGGTATGGGTGGGCAGCAACATGGGCGCGCCGTCCAGGCAGCGGGGGAAATTGCGCCGGTAGCGCCCGGCCAGGCGCTTGCCGGTAAAAAAGGCGATCACGCTGTCCCCCAGCTGATGGTTGTAGGCTTTGACGCCCAGGCCCACCGGCACCGGGCGGTCCGAGATAACCAGGTCCAGCCGGTGCAGGGCCAACTCCGCCAGCAGGGTTTCCAGATCGGCCTCACGGGCGACAATCCTGACCTTTTCGGGACCCGACAGGGCCGGCTCCAGCACCCGGTAGGAGATCAGTTTGGCGATGGAATTGACGATGCCGACGGTCAGCACCGGGCTGGCCTGGGGCTGGCCGCTGCGCACCCGCTGGCTCAGTTCGGCGCCCACGGTAAATATCTCGTCCGCATACTGCTTGACCATGCGGCCGGTGTCCGTCAGCACCAGTCCCCTGCCGGCGCGCTGGAACAGGGGCGAGCCCACCACGCCCTCCAGCAACTTGAGCTGCCCGCTGATGGTCTGCGGGGTCAAGTGCAGCGTTGCCGCGGCCCGGGCGATACTGCCCTCGCAGGCCACGGTCCAGAAATAGTGCAGGTGGTTATAATTGAGATGACGCATTGCGTGTCCCTCCGGCGGGGTCCGTGAAGCAGCAATGATTATTCGGGATATACGAAGTTTTTTCAAAGAAAGATCGAATAGACCTTAGCCGCCCAGGCTCTATCCTGTTCCCGGGAATCCTACCCGTGGAGTAACGGAACCATGAAAACACAAGCATCAACCGCGCCGCTTGCCAGCACCGCCGCCATAGCCCGGGGGCACAGTCAGGCAGTCGACGGCGACGCCCTCAACGTTTTGCGCAACACCTATCGGCTGCTGGCCATGACCCTGTTCTTCAGCGCTGGCGTGGCCGCGCTGACAGCGGCACTCAAGCTGCCCCACCCAGGCCTGCTGTTGACCCTGGGCGGTTACTTCGGACTGCTGTTCCTGACCTCGCACCTGCGCAACAGCGCCTGGGGGCTGGTGTCCGTGTTCGCCCTCACCGGATTCATGGGTTACACCCTGGGGCCCCTGCTGGCGGCCTACCTGAGCCTGGCCAACGGACCGGCGATGATCGTCACCGCCATGGGCGCCACCGGCGCCATCTTTGCCGGCCTGTCCTGGTACGCGCGCCAGGATAACGCCATCGACATGATGCGTTTCGGCACCTTCCTGACAGTTGGCATCATCACCGCATTCTGCCTGGCCCTGGCGGCGTATTTCTTCGCCATGCCGGCCCTGTCCGCCGCTGTCTCCGGCCTGTTCATCCTGTTGATGTCAGGCCTGCTGCTCTACCAGACCCAGGCCATCATCAACGGCGGCGAGCGCAATTACATCATGGCGACCGTCACCCTGTTCGTCGCCCTGTTCAACCTCTTCACCAGTCTCCTGCACCTGCTGGGGATATTCGGTGGGGACGAGGCCTGAACAGGCCCGCCTGTGCGTCGGTCGGGTCGACCGGCGCATGAACCGCCCGCAGGCCCCCGCCGTATACTACACTCATCACAGAGTCACTGACGCGGGAGACACCCATGCAATACCAGGCGCCCCTTGGCGATATCAAGTTTGTCCTGTTCGATGTGCTGGGCGGCAATCGGCTGCACGAACTGGAGAAGTACTCGGAAGCGACCCCCGATCTCATCTCCGCGATTCTGGAGGAGGCCGGCAAGCTGACGGCGGAGGTGCTGCAACCCTGCAACAAGGCGGGTGACCAGCAGGGTTGCCGGTACGAGCCCGAAACCCATTCCGTCACCACGCCGGATGGCTTCAAGGAGGCTTACCGACAATTCACCGAGGCCGGCTGGGCCTCCCTGGACGCACCGGTGGAATTTGGCGGGCAGGGACTGCCCCACACCCTGAAACTGATCGTCGATGAAATGGTGTGCTCGGCGAACCTGTCATTTGGCATGTATCCGGGCCTGACCCACGGTGCCATCAGCGCAGTGTACGCCCATGGCTCACAAGAGCTGCAACAGACCTACCTGCCCAAGCTGGTGAGCGGGGAGTGGACTGGCACGATGTGCCTGACGGAGCCCCAGTGCGGCACCGACCTGGGCATGATCCGCACCCGCGCCACCCCCAGGGCTGACGGCAGCTACGAACTGGAGGGCACCAAGATCTGGATCACCGGCGGCGAGCACGACCTGGTCGACAATATCGTCCACCTGGTGCTGGCCAAACTGCCCGGCGCACCCGACAGCACCAAGGGCATCTCCCTGTTCATCGTACCCAAGGTGCTGCCGGACAGCGGCGAGCGCAACCCGGTTTACTGCGGTGGCCTGGAGCACAAGATGGGCATCAAGGGTTCGGCGACGGCGGTGCTGAACTTCGAGAAGGCTCGCGGCTGGCTGGTGGGTGAGCCCAACGACGGCATGCGGGCGATGTTCACCATGATGAATGAAGCCCGCCTGATGGTGGGGATGCAGGGCCTGGGCGTGGCGGAGATGGCCTACCAGGAAAGCCTGGCCTTCGCCCTGGAGCGCCTGCAGGGGCGCTCCCTCAGCGGCCCGAAAAATGCCGACGGCCCGGCGGACCCGATCATCGTCCACCCGGATGTGCGGCGCATGCTGATGCGGCAGAAGGTCCTCAACGAGGGCATGCGCGCCCTGGCCCTGTATATAGGCACCCGCCTGGACCTGTCCGTCGCCCACCCGGACGAAGAGGTGCGCGAGGCCGCCGATGACATGGTGCAGTTACTCACCCCGGTGGTGAAAGCGTTCCTGACCGACGAGGGTTTCAACAACGCCAACCTCGGCCTGCAGGTACTGGGCGGCTCCGGTTTCACCACCGACTGGCCCCTGGAGCAACTGGTGCGCGACGGCAGGATTCCGCGCATCTACGAGGGCACCAACGGCATCCAGGCCATGGACCTGGTGGGTCGCAAGCTGGCGCTCAAGGGCGGCAGGCTTATCGGCCGCCTGTTTGAGGAATTCCGGGCCTACCTGGACGGCAACCCCGGGGCGCCGCACCACGCCGGGCTGGCGGAGGCGGTGCAGGCCCTGGAGGAGGCCACCACCTGGATAGCCACCCAGGGCATGCAGGACCCCGAGGAAGCCGGGGCCGCGGCGACCCCCTACCTGCGCCTTACCGCGCTGACGGTTATCGCCTGGCTGTGGTCAAGGATGGCGGCGGAGGCCCAGCGCCAGCTGGACGCCGGGGAGGGCAACACGCCCCTGCTACAGGCCAAGCGGGTGGGCGCCAGCTACTACTTTGACAAAATCCTGCCGGAGATCAGCTCCCTGCTGACGGATATCCGCAGCGGCAAGGCCAGCATGATGGCGCTGGAGGACTCCCAGTGGCTGGTCTGAATCAGCCGCGCAGCAGCCGGGCGGCGGGCACATAGTCCAGTTCCAGGGCCTGGGCGACCGCCTCGCAGGTCACCTTGCCGCAATAGATGTTGAGCCCATTGCAAAGGTGGGCATCATCGAGCAGGGCCTGTCGGTAGCCCTTGTTGGCCAGGCTGAGGGTAAAAGGCAGGGTGGCATTGTTGAGGGCAAAGGTAGAGGTGCGGGCCACGGCGCCGGGCATATTGGCGACACAGTAGTGCACCACGCCCTCCTCCACATAGGTGGGCTCGGCATGGGTAGTCGGGCGGCTGGTTTCAAAACACCCCCCCTGGTCGATGGCCACGTCGACCAGTACCGAGCCGGGTTTCATGGTGCGCAGCATGGTGCGATCCACCAGCTTGGGGGCCGCCGCACCCGGGACCAGCACGGCACCGATCAGCAGGTCCGCACTGGCGACGTAGCGCGCCAGGGCCTCCCGGGTTGAGTAGACGGTATTGAGCATGCAGCCGAACTGGAAATCGAGCTCCTTCAGGCGCTGCAGGGAGCGGTCCAGCACCGTAACATGCGCCTCCATCCCCATCGCCATCCGCACGGCGTTGGTTCCCACCACCCCGCCGCCGATCACCACCACCCGGGCCGCCTCCACTCCCGGCACACCGCCGAGCAGGATGCCCGAGCCACCCTGTTCTTTCTCCAGGCAGTGGGCGCCGGCCTGTATGGACATGCGCCCCGCCACTTCGCTCATGGGCGACAGCAGGGGCAGGCTGTTATTGGGACCGGTGACGGTCTCGTAGGCGATGGCGATACAACCGGAATCCAGCAGCGCCCGGGTCTGCCCCGGGTCGGGTGCCAGGTGCAGGTAGGTAAACAGCACCTGGCCCTCCCGCAGCATGGCGCACTCCCCTGGCTGGGGTTCCTTGACCTTGACCACCATCTCGGCCCGTTCGAACACCTCGGCGGCGCTGGCGACGATCTCGGCCCCGGCCTCCCGGTACAGCTCGTCGCCCAGGCCTATGCCCTCCCCCGCGCCGCTCTCCACGATAACCTGGTGCCCGTGGTGGGCCAGCTCGTGGACACTGCCCGTGGTCAGGCCGACCCGGTATTCATGGGTTTTTATTTCTTTTGGTACACCGATCAACATGGGGTTTCCTCCCTGTAAGCCTGGACAAGGCCGGTTCGAAAACCCGGATTGTAGCGACTTGCAGGCGAGGCGGGGATAACCGTATAGGGGGAGTCTTTACAACCAGCGACGCACGCGGGCGCAATAGGCCGGGTACTCCTCGGGAAACAGGCCCTGCAGCATGCGCTCCTCGTGGTGGATGAAGCGAATCTGCACGATGACAGCGAATACCGGGGGAATCGCCAGGGCGGACAGGGCCCCCACGGTCAGCGCGCAGCCCAGCAGCACCAGCGCCATACCCAGGTACATGGGGTTGCGGCTCAGGCGATACACCCCGCCGGTCACCAGGCTGCTGACCGGGCGAAAGGGTATGACTTCGGTGCCGGCGCGCACGAACAGGCCGTTGGCGGCCACCAGCAGCAACAGGCCCATCAGGATGACCACAGCGCCCACTACTTGCCAGGCAAGACTGGTAAAGCGCAGCAGCGGCCAGGTCTCGTTCAGGGCGAATACGGCGATCAGGCCCAGCAGCAACCAGACCGGGGGATAGATAACGCGCCTAATCATGTGAACCCTCCAACTGCGCAGGGGTGGGAAGATGGAAATCGGACGGTTCCAGCGCCCCTATGCCGTAGGCCAGGCCGAGGCCCAGCAGGAAAGCCAGGGTGAGCTTGGTGCGATCGTGGCTGTGGAAATGCACTTCCGGCAACAGGTCGCTGAGGGCAATGCAAATGAAGGCGCCGGCGGAAAAGGCCAGCGCCGCGGCCACCATGTAATCACGCGAATCCCCGAGTAAATCCACGCCGTAAAAAAACAGCAGCGCGCCCAGTGGACACAGCAACGCGAACAGCACATTACTGGTGGTCCGGGCCGCGCGACTCCAGCCACCGGCCGCCATCAGGGTCGTGATGGACATGGCATCCAGCGGCTTGTGCAGAAAGATAGCCAGGAAAACCCCCAGCCCCACCAGCCCGGTGGCGCCATCGGCTATCTCGCCCTGCATCACGGCCCCCAGGGCGACGCCGTCGATCAGCGTGTGCACGCCCAGGCCCAGCGCCAGCCCGGCCCAGCTCATGCGGTGGGCGGGAGCGGCAACCCCCTGGACATGGTCATGCCCGTGATCGTGATCGTGATCGTGCTGCCGGGCCTCCTCGGGGCTGAAATCATGCTGGTGAAAATGGAACATACGCAGCAGCAACAGCATGGTAACCAGGCCCAGCATCAACCACTGCACCGACACGTCGGTGGCGGCCGGCCCGCCCAGCATGGCGATGCTGTGGGGCAGCAGGTGGTAGAACGCCACCCCCAGCATCAGGCCCGAAACCAGGCTCATGGCCACCTGGGTGCGGGTATGGGTCATCCTGACCCAGTTCGGCAACAGCCCCCCCACCAGCGAAAAACCGGCGATGGCCAGGCAGTACAGTAACAGCAGCAGCGTTGGTGCCAGATTCATGGACACAGGTCATCGATACAGAGGGGCGAGGATTATCCCACAGACACCCGGGCTTGTAATTGGCGGCGTGACCCGGCGCCGCGGGAGCGGGCGGAAAAAGGCATTGACAGCCAAACTAATGACTAATAGTTTGTCGCCATCACACCCCGGGAGCACGCCATGTCCATCTACGAACCCATCGCCTCCGACGATTCCCGCAGGCACCTGCAACTGCGCAGCCCGGTCAGCCTGGAACCCACCGGCGAGCTGGTATGCGCCAACGCGGAGGACGTAGCCGCTGCCATTGCCCGCGCCAGGGCCGCCCAGCCCGCCTGGGCGGCCACCGGGATGCGAGAGCGCGCGGCCATCGTGCAGCGTGCCCTGCATCTGGTGCTGGAGATGCAGGACGAGATCATCGACACCGTGGTGGCCGAGACCGGCAAGGCCAGGACCGACGCCATGAGCATGGAAATTTTCTCGGTGGCGGACTCGCTGTGTTATTACGCCAAAAATGCCGAGAAATTCCTCAGGCCACGCAAACGCCGCGTCCACGGCCTGCTGGGCCTGGTGAAACAGTTGCGCATCGTCTACAAACCCCTGGGCGTGGTGGGCCTGATCACCCCCTGGAACGGCCCCTTCGTGCTGGTCATGAACCAGGCGGCGCAGGCCCTCCTGGCCGGCAATACGGTGGTGGCCAAGGGATCCGAGGTAACACCTTTTTCCGCGCGTCTGGCGGCAACCATCTTCACCAGGGCCGGACTGCCCGAGGGGGTACTGCAGGTATTGCTGGGGGACGGCGAGACCGGGGCCGCCATCGTCAAAGGCGGGGTCGACAAGGTCTCCTTCACCGGCAGCGTGGCCACCGGGCGCAAGGTCGCCGAGGCCTGCGCCAGCCAGCTCATACCCTGCACCCTGGAACTGGGCGGCAACGATGCCATGATCGTTTGCGCGGATGCGGACCTGGACCGGGCGGCGGATGGCGCCTGGCTGGGCTCCTGCATGAATACCGGCCATTACTGCTGCGGCACCGAGCGGATCTACGTGGTCGAGCAGGTGTACGATGAGTTTCTGCAGCGGGTCCTGGACAAGGGCAAGCACCTGCGGCAGGGACAGCAGTACGGCTGGGAGGAGGATATCGGCGCGGTGTTCTGGGACCGGCAGCTGGCGATTATCGAGGCCCACGTGGAGGACGCCCGCGCCAAGGGCGCCAACATACTGATGGGGGGCCGACGCAATCCCGAATTGCCGGGCCTCTATTACGAACCCACGGTCATCACCGGGGTGGACAACAGCATGGACATCATGCGCCTGGAAACTTTCGGCCCAATCCTGTGCATCCAGAAGGTCGCCGGCGAGGACGAGGCCATCGCCCTGGCCAACGACTCGGAGTTCGGGTTGAACGGCAACGTCTGGACCCAGGACAAGGACAAGGGCTACCGGCTGGCGGCGGCCATCGATACCGGCTCCTGCAGCGTCAACGACATGGCGGTGAGCTACGGCATCCCCGCCGCGCCCTTCGGCGGGCGCAAGCACTCGGGGCTGGGGCAGGTCAATGGCAAAAAAGGCCTGCGCGGCTACTGCCATGAAATGCCGATCGTCATCGACCGCTTCGGCGGCAAGATGCAGAACGCCTACCCCTACAGCGCCAAAAACGCCGAGGGCATGAAGAAACTCATGGATTTCCTGTGGGTGAAGACGCCCCTGGGGCGCTGGCTGAGCTAGCGTGTAAAACCACCATGTAGGGTCGAATTCATTCGACCAGAGGTACGCAAATCACACCCCCGGGGCGCAATGCATTCCGCCCTAGACCAGCACCAGGTTGTCGCGGTGGATGAGTTCCTCGTCCCGCAGGTAACCCAGCACCCCCTCGATCTCCCCTGAGGCCAGGCCCATGATGCGCCGGGTCTCGGCGGCGTTGTAGTTGACCAGTCCCCGGGCGACCTCGCGGCCTTCCCGGTTGCGGCAGGACACCATGTCACCCAGCTTGAACTCGCCCACCACGCCGCGCACGCCCACCGCCAGCAGGCTGCGACCCGACTCCCGCAGCACCCGCACGGCGCCGTCATCCAGCTCCAGGCTGCCCTGGGTCTGCACCATCCCCGCCAGCCACTGCTTGCGGGCGTTCTGTGGCTGCTTGCCGGTACACAACCAGGTGCCGACATCGTCGCCGGCGGTCACCGCGGCGACGATATTGGCCACCCGACCGCAGGCGATGATGGTTTCCGTGCCCGAACGGGCCGCCAGGCGCGCCGCGCGCAGCTTGGTGACCATGCCGCCGCGACCCAGCACGCCGCCCTCGCCCGCCATGTCGTCCAGGGCGGGGTCGTGCACATCGCAATGGTGCACCAGCTCCGCCCCGGGGTTGCGGCGGGGATCTTCGCGGTACAGGCCCTGCTGGTCGGTGAGCAGCAGCAGCGCGTCGGCGTCGATCAGGTTGGCCACCAGCGCGGCCAGGGTATCGTTGTCACCGAACCGGATCTCATCGGTGACCACGGTGTCGTTTTCATTGACCACCGGCACCACCCCCAGTTCCAGCAGGGTGTTGAGGGTGCCGCGCGCGTTGAGGTAGCGGTCCCGGGCAGTCACGTCGTCGTGCACCAGCAGGATCTGGGCAGTAGCTATGCCGTACTGCTTGAAGGCGTTCTCGTAGCCCTGCACCAGCACCGACTGTCCCACGGCTGCCGCCGCCTGCAGCTGGTGCAGCAGGTGGGGACGGGCCGACCAGCCCAGCCGCACGATACCGGCGGCCACGGCGCCGCTGGAGACCAGCACCACCTCGCAGCCGCGCCGGCGCAGGGCCACCAGCTGTTCCACCAGGGTGGCGATCATGGCGGCGTCCAGGCCGCGACCGTCATCGGTCAGCAGCGCGCTGCCCACCTTGACCACCCAGCGCCGGGCCTCGGCTATTTCGGAACGCTCAGCCACGGTCATGCCTACGGCGCATATTCAACCTCGACATCATAGTCATCATCATCAAAGTCATCGTCGTCAGGGCCAGCGTCGCCCTCCTCACCCCGCGCCTGGCGGCGCCGGCTGGCACGGTAGGCCTCCACCCGCTCCCTGGCCTCGGCCTGCATGGCGAATTGTTCCTGCAGCTCTGCCTCGGCCAGTTCCGGGTCGGCCTCTTCCCGGGCCCGGCGCTCCTCCAGGTAGGTCATCAGGTCTCCGCAGAGGCGGTCCGTGCCCTGGCCACTGATCGCCGCGATCTCATAGACCGGGCCCTTCCAGCCCAGGGCGTCCACCACGGCCTGGCGACGCTCGGCAAACGTCGGGGCATCGACCAGGTCGGCCTTGTTGAGCACCAGCCAGCGCTCGCGCCGCGCCAGGGTGGGACTGAAGCGCTCCAGTTCCGCCGTGATCGCCAGGGCCGCGTCCGCGGGCTCGACGCCGTCAAAGGGCGCCATGTCCACCAGGTGCAACAGGATGCGATTGCGGGTGAGGTGCTTGAGGAACCGGATGCCGAGGCCCGCGCCCTCCGAGGCGCCCTCTATCAGCCCGGGGATATCCGCCACCACGAAACTGCGGTGGGCCTCCACCTTGACCACGCCCAGGTTGGGCACCAGGGTGGTGAAGGGGTAGTCGGCCACCTTGGGGGTGGCGGAGGACACCGCGCGGATAAACGTGGACTTGCCGGCGTTGGGCAGGCCCAGCAGGCCGACGTCGGCCAGCACCTTCAGCTCCAGCTTCAGGTGGCGCTGCTCGCCCTCGCTGCCTTTGCTGGTCTGCCGCGGGGCGCGGTTGGTGCTGGACTTGAACCGGGTATTGCCCAGGCCGTGAAAGCCTCCCCGGGCCACCACCAGGCGCTGCCCGGGGACGGACAGGTCGCCCAGCATTTCGCCGGTGTCTTCATCCAGGACGGTGGTGCCCACGGGCACTTTGAGCACCAGGTCCTCACCGGCCTTGCCGGTCTTGTTCTGGCCGCGCCCGGACTCGCCGTTCTGGGCCCGGAAGCTGCGCTGGAAGCGGAAGTCCACCATGGTGTTGAGATTGCCGTCGGCCTCCAGGATGACACTGCCCCCGTCGCCCCCGTCACCGCCGTCTGGCCCACCCTTGGGCACATATTTTTCCCGCCGGAAGCTGAGGCAGCCACTGCCGCCATTGCCGGCGAAAACCTTGATACTTGCCTCGTCTACAAACTTCATGTCGATTCCGTTGTGTTGCCTGCCGCGACAAAAAAAAGCCCCGTCACTGACGAGGCTTCGGTTCGACCGGCTGGACGGTGTCTCAGGCGCTCACCACCTGGACGAATTTGCGGCTGTTGGGGCCCTTGACCACGAACTCCACCTTGCCATCGGCGGTGGCGAACAGGGTGTGATCCTTGCCGACACCCACGTTGGTGCCGGCGTGGAAGCGGGTGCCACGCTGGCGCACGATGATGCTGCCCGCCTGTACAGTCTCGCCGCCGAAGCGCTTCACGCCCAGGCGTTTGCTTTCGGAATCGCGCCCGTTACGGGTACTACCACCAGCTTTCTTGTGTGCCATTGCTCAATTCCTCCGGTTACGCCGTGATGCCGGTAATCTTTACTTCGGTGAACCACTGGCGATGGCCAGTTTCACGCCGGTAGTGCTTACGACGGTTGAATTTGACGATCTTGACCTTCTTGTGGCGACCGTGGGCAACCACCTCGGCGGTTACCTTGCTGCCGGCGACCACGGGGGTGCCGATCCTGGGGCTGTCACCGCCACCGATCATCAATACCCTGTCGAACTCGACGGTAGCGCCGGTTGCGGCCTCGATTTTTTCCAGCTTGAGGGTCTCACCCTCTACGACACGGTGCTGCTTGCCACCGCTTTCAATCACTGCGTACATGTTGGACTCCGTTCAGTTAGCCCGCTCGCAATCTGGAAAAAACCCTTGCAAATCAAGGGGGCAGAGCGTGGCACTAACAGTTGCTTTAAACCGACCGACAGCGCGCGGGCGCGCATGGTGGGCCAGAGGGCGGCGATTCTACTGAAATCGGCCCCGGACGGCAAGGCCTACTTGTTACACCTGGCCGCTCGCTTGACACACCGGGGGGTGCGTCCTAGCATGCGCGGGCACTTGGCCAAGCCCCTTCATTATATGCAAGACATACGCGCGACCGTCGCCTCGGAGTTCGAGCAGGTCAACCAACTGATCATCGACCAGCTGCGCTCGGATGTACCGATGGTGGAGAATGTCGGCCATTATATCGTCGACGCCGGGGGCAAACGGCTGCGGCCCCTGCTGGCCTTGCTCACCGCGGCGGCCCTGGGCGAGTGCTCTACCGACCATATCAAGTTCGCCGCGGTGGTGGAGTTCATCCACACTGCCACCCTGCTGCACGACGACGTGGTGGACATTTCCAGCCTGCGCCGCGGCCGCCCTACCGCGAATGCCGAGTTCGGCAACGCGCCGTCGGTGCTGGTGGGCGACTTCCTCTATACCCGCGCCTTCCAGCTCATGGTGCAACTGGCGAACATGGCCATCCTGGAAAACATGGCCGATACCACCAATACCATCGCCGAAGGCGAGGTGCTGCAACTGGTGCGGGCCGGGCAGACAGCAACCACCGAAGCCCAGTACCTGGACGTCATCACCCGCAAGACCGCCATCCTGTTTGCCGCCGGCTGCCGCGGTGCGGCGGTGCTCAGCGGCGCGGAGCCCGCCCTGTGCGACGCCATGCACCGTTTCGGGCTCAACCTGGGTATCGCCTTCCAGATCGTGGACGACGTGCTCGATTACGAGGGCGACCCCGCCACCATGGGCAAAAACGTGGGCGACGACCTGACCGAGGGCAAGCTGACCCTGCCGCTGATCCACGCCATGCGGGTGGGTTCGCCGGCGGAACAGGCATTGATCCGGGACGCCATCGCCGCCAGGAGCACCGCGGGCATCAAGGATATCCTGGCGGCCGTCCAGCGCTGCGGCGCCATCGGGTACAGCCGGGAGCAGGCGCGCCACTACCACGACCTGGCCCTGGCGGAACTGGAGCGCCTGGGCGACTCCCCGGCGCGCACCGCCCTGCGGCGCATCACCCACCTGTCCATCAATCGCGACCACTGATTTCCCGCCGCCATTGCGAGCCCGCGTTGCGCGGGCCCGCGCGCATTCCTATACTCGTTGCATTCTTTCGCCATACCACAAGGTAATCGCATGGCAGCGCGCCCACTGCTGACGGAACTGGCCGACTACCGGCCACTGCAGGCTTTCGCCACCCAACTGCAGGCCACGTCCATTGAAGCACTGTTCGCGGCGGACCCGGCGCGCGCCGGGGACTTCACCCTCGCGGCCGCCGGCCTCAGGCTGGATTTCAGTAAACACCTGCTGAGCAGGCCGGCCCTGGCGGGGCTCCTGCGCCTGGCCGAACAGGCGCGGCTGCCGGCGGCTATCACCGCCCTGTTCGACGGCGACAAGGTCAACAACACCGAGGACCGGCCCGCGCTGCACACCCTGCTGCGGGCAACCAGCAGCCACGGACTGGATACCGAGTTCGACGAGGTGCGCAAGGGCCGCGCGCAGATGCGCCAGTGGGCGCAGCGGCTCAACAACGGGGAGCAGAGCGGCTTTTCCGGCGCGGTCATCACCGATGTGGTCAATATCGGCATCGGCGGTTCCGACCTGGGCCCCCGCCTGGTGAGCGAGGCCCTGCGCCCGTTCCACGGCGACATCAGCTGCCACTACGTGGCCAATGTGGACCCCGCCGACCTGCAGGATACGCTGCTGGAACTGGATCCCGGCTCCACCCTGTTTATCGTCTGCTCGAAATCCTTCCGCACCGAGGAGACCCTTACCAACAGCCTCGCGGCCCGCAACTGGATGCTCAACGCCGGCGCCAGTGTCGCCGACCTGGACAGGCATTTCCTCGCCGTCACCAGCAACCTGCAGGCCGCCGCGGACTTCGGGATTCCGGCAGCCAACTGCCTGCCCATGTGGGACTGGGTGGGCGGGCGCTACTCCGTGTGGTCGGCCGTGGGGCTGAGCTGCGCGATCGCCGTGGGCTGGGAGCACTTCGAACAGTTCCTGGCGGGGGCCGAGGCCATGGACGAGCATTTCCATGGCTGCCCGCTGCAGGCCAATATGCCGGCGCTGATGGGCCTGCTGGAGCTGTGGTACTGCAATTTCCTCGGCGCCGGCAACCACGTGGTGCTGCCCTACGATCACAGCCTGCGCAAACTGCCGGACTTCCTGCAGCAGCTGACCATGGAGAGCAACGGCAAGCGGGTCAGCCGCGACGGCCGGCAATTGGCCTACTCCACCGCGCCGGTGCTGTGGGGCTCCGCCGGCACCATCGGGCAGCACTCCTTTCACCAGTTGTTGCACCAGGGCACGCTGCTGTGCCCCGCCGACTTCGTGTTGCCCCTCACCACCCACACCGGCATGCCCGAACAGCACCGGCGCCTGGTGGCCAACGGCCTGGCCCAGAGCCGCACCCTGATGGTAGGCAGGTCCGCCGACGCCGCCCGGGAGGCCCTGTTGCAGCGCGGCCTGGACGAGGCCGAGGCGACGCGCCTGGCGCCTCACCTGGCGATGCCGGGCAACCGGCCCAGCAGCGTGCTCACCATGGATTCGGTCAACCCCTCGACCCTGGGGGCGCTGTTGGCACTGTACGAGCACCGCACCTTCTGCAGCGGCGTGCTGTGGGGCATCAACTCTTTCGACCAGTGGGGCGTGGAACTGGGCAAGGAGATCGGCACCCGCATCCTGGCGCAGCTGGCGGGCGAGTCCGCCGGGGGCGACATGGACCCGGCCACCCGGCGCCTGATGGACGAATGGCGAGCTGCACAGGGCTGAGAAAACCCGAATATAAGCAGGTAGGCGTCGAACCGAGTATGGCTTGGCGGGACCGTTGAGCGCAGGGATGCGCGATACGAGCCTACATGGATGTATTCACGGCGAGTCCCGACAGGCCATACTCGGTTTGGCGCCGGTGTTCACCGTTGTAGCGGAGCGTCGATCAGCGCCAGCAACTCCGCGGTTTTCGCTTCCATCAGCGCCGCGTCCCCGCGACTCTCGACGTTCAGGCGCACCACCGGCTCGGTATTGGACATGCGCAGGTTGAAGCGCCACTGGCCCAGCACCATGCTGAGGCCGTCCACGTGCTCCACGCTGTCGGCCTGGTCGCCGTAGGTCGCCTCCACCCGCGCCAGCACCGCGGCCGGGTCGTCGATTGTGCGGTTGATTTCACCGCTGCAGGGATAGGCCGCCATGCGCTGTGACACCAGCGTGGAGAGCCCCTCCCCGGCCGCGCTTACCAGCCCGGCCACCAGCAGCCAGGGGATCATGCCACTGTCGCAGTAGGCGAAATCCCGAAAATAGTGGTGGGCGCTCATCTCCCCGCCATAGACCGCGTTTTCCAGCCGCATGCGCTCCTTGATGAAGGCGTGGCCGGTCTTGCTCTGCACCGCTTCGCCCCCCAGGGACTCGACGATATCGACGGTGTTCCACACCAGCCGCGGGTCGTGCACCACCCGCCCGGGTCCCTGCAGCTTGAGAAAGGCCGCCGCCAGCAGCCCCACCACGTAGTAGCCCTCGATAAAATCCCCGTGCTCGTCAAAGAAGAAGCAGCGGTCGAAATCGCCGTCCCAGGCGATGCCCATGTCGGCCCCGTGCTCGCGCACGGCATTGATCGCCGCCGCGCGGTTCTCCGGCAGCAGCGGGTTGGGTACGCCGTTGGGGAAATTGCCGTCCGCCTGGTGATGCAACTTGATGAACTCGAAGGGCAGGTGCGGCTCCAGCAGGTCCACCACCCGGCCGGCGCCGCCATTGCCTGCATCCACCACGATCTTCAGCGGCTTGAGTTTGGCCACATCCACGTAGGACAACAGGTGTTCCACGTAGGCCCCGGAGGTATCCAGGCTGTGCAGGCTGCCGCGCTTTGGCGCCGGGGTGAACACATTCGCTTCCGCCGCGGCCTTGATGTCCAGCAGGCCGGTATCGCCAGACACGGGCCTGGACTCCTCGCGCACGAACTTCATGCCGTTGTAGTCCCTGGGGTTATGGCTGGCCGTCACCGCGATACCGCCGTCCAGGCCGGCATGGGAGGTGGCGAAGTATATCTCCTCGGTGCCCGACAGGCCGATGTCATAAACATCCACCCCCTGCTCCAGCAGGCCCTCCACCAGGGCGCCCTTGATCGCCTCGCTGGTCAGGCGTATGTCATGTCCAACCACCACCTGGCGTGGCCCGATGACCTGGGCGTAGGCGCGCCCTATGCGCCGGGCGATATCCTCGTTCAGCTGGTCCGGCACCCGGCCGCGGACGTCGTAGGCCTTGAAACAGCTAAGCTCGTTCACCGCCATGCACCCCTCAATCCTCCTCGTAGAAATGCTCGTAGACGTAGTTGGTCGCCTCTACGAAGCCGGGGACGCTGCCGCAGTCGAAGCGCCGGCCTTTGAACTTGTAGGCCATGACGCAACCGCGCCGGGCCTGGGTCTGCAGGGCATCGGTGAGCTGGATTTCGCCGTTCGCGCCGGGCCTGGTTTCGCGGATGATATCGAATATGTCCGGCGTCAGGATATAGCGGCCGATGATCGCCAGGTTGGAGGGTGCATCCGCCGGGTCCGGTTTCTCCACCATCTCGTCGACGCGATAAATGCCGTCCTTCAGGCTTTCACCGGCGATTACCCCGTACTTGTTGACCTCTTCCGGGGGCACTTCCTGAATGGCCACGATGGAACAGCGAAACTGGTTGAACAGCTCGGCCATCTGCGCCAGCACGCCGGGGCCATCATTGATGCACAGGTCGTCTGACAGCAGCACCCCGAAGGGCTCGTTGCCGATCAGCGACTGCCCGGTGAGGATCGCGTGCCCCAGTCCCTTCATCTCGCGCTGGCGGACCATGGTAAAGACACCCTTGTCCAGCACGCTGCGAATACTCTCCAGCCGCGCCTCCTTGCCGCTGCCGGATATCTGGTGCTCCAGCTCATAACTGATGTCGAAGTGGTCGGCGATGGCGCGCTTGCCGCGCCCGGTAACCATTGCACAGGTGGTCATGCCGGCCTCTATGGCTTCTTCGACCCCGTATTGCACCAGCGGCTTGTTGACGATGGGCAACATTTCCTTGGGCATGCTCTTGGTGGCCGGCAGGAAGCGGGTGCCGTAGCCCGCCACTGGAAACAGACACTTGGTAATAGTCATGGAATCTCCCTATACAAGCGGCTTACTTGCCGCGTCCATATACGTCCTCATAGCGCACGATATCATCCTCACCGAGGTAGGCGCCGGATTGCACCTCGATCAATTCAAGTGGTATACGGCCCGGGTTGGCCAGGCGATGCTTGTGTCCCAGGGGAATATAGGTGGATTCGTCCTCGCCCAGCATGAACACCTTGTCCTCGCAGGTCACCTCGGCGGTACCGTGCACCACCACCCAGTGCTCGGCCCGGTGGTGATGCATCTGCAGGGAGAGCGTCTGGCCCGGGTTGACCACGATGCGCTTGACCTGGAAACGCTGGGACATGACCAGGGACTCGTAGGAACCCCAGGGCCGATAGACCCGGCGGTGCTGGGACACCTCGGGACGCGACTGTTCCTTGAGGCGATTGACGATACGTTTGACATCCTGCACCTTGCCGCGATCCGCCACCAGCACCGCGTCGGCGGTTTCCACCACCACCAGGTTGTTTACCCCGGTGGCCGCCAACAGGCGCGAGTCGCTGCGAAAATAGCTGTCGCTGCAGGCATCCAGGATGACATCGCCCTTGCACACATTGCCGTCGCTGTCCCGCTGGGCCACGTCCCACAGGGCGGACCAGGCGCCGACATCACTCCAGCCACAATCCAGCGCCACCACGGCGCCGGCGGAGGTTTTCTCCATGACCGCGTAATCGATGCTGTCGCTGGGGCACTCGCTGAAGGCCTGGGCCTGGGGCCGCACGAAATCCAGGTCCGCCGCCGCGCCGTCCATGGCCCGGCGACAGCAGGCCAGCATTGCCGGGGCGTGCTCCTGTAACTGGTCGAGATAGGTGGCAGCACCCAGCAGGAACATGCCGCTGTTCCACAGGTAATTGCCGCTTTCCAGGTAGGATTGCGCGGTGGCCGCGTCCGGTTTTTCGACAAACCGTTCCAGGTCGTACAGGTCCGTGTCCAGCGAGGCGCCGCACTTGATATACCCGTAGCCCGTTTCCGCGCTGGAGGGCACTACCCCAAAGGTCACCAGGCGGCCCTGCTCGGCCAGCGGCAGCGCCTTGCTGACGGCCTCGGCGAAGGCCGCCACGTTCTGGATGATATGGTCCGCCGGCAGCACCAGCAGCAGCGCCTCGGGGTCCGTGGCCAGGGCCTGCAGCGCCGCCAGGGCCACCGCGGGGGCCGTGTTGCGGCCCTCGGGCTCGAGAATGAGGGCGCTGGCCTTGATATCCACCTGGCGCAGCTGCTCGGCGACCATGAAGCGGTGCTCCTCGTTGCACACCACCAGGGGCGCGCTCTCTTCCAACCCGGAAGTTCGTTGCAAGGTTTCCTGCAGCATGGACAGTTCGCCCGCCAGCGGCAGGAACTGCTTGGGATGGGTCTCGCGGGAGACAGGCCAAAGGCGGCTGCCGACGCCGCCGGACAGCAGTACAGGTGTTAACATGCTTTTCCTAATACCTCGAGCGCGAGCACGGTGAACGGGTTAGACCAGGAGATGGGCTGGATGCGCAAACCACAGGCCACGGGTTTATGGTATCCGATGGCCCCTACCTTGGCTACCGCGGCCGGGAGGAAGCAGCGACAATAAGCGGAGGCCGGTCACACTTTGACGGTACCGACATTGAACTGGACTTGTGGGCCGCAACTATTAGAATGAGCTCAATCCCCGGAGCTCTACGCTGGGTCTGGCCTGCATACTGCGCCACTCAGGATTCTGCGGTGCACAAATCAGGTCACTAAGAGAAACGTTATGACAGCCAAGAACGCTTACGGCAAGGACGAATTGATCGCCTGCGGCAACGGCGAATTGTTCGGCCCCGGCAACGCGCAGTTGCCCATCGACAACATGCTGATGCTGGATCGCATCGCGCACATCAGTTCCGAGGGTGGCAAACACGGCAAGGGTGAGATCGTGGCGGAACTCGACATCCACCCCGAGCTGTGGTTTTTCCAGTGCCATTTTCCGGGCGACCCGGTGATGCCGGGCTGCCTGGGACTGGACGCCCTGTGGCAGCTGGTGGGCTTTTTCCTGGGCTGGCGCGGCAATCCCGGCAGGGGCCGGGCCCTGGGCTGCGGCGAGGTCAAATTCAGTGGCCAGGTCCTGCCCTCGGCCAGCAAGCTCGTTTACCACATCGATATCCGCCGGGTTATCGAGCGCAAGCTGGTCATGGGGATAGCAGACGGCACCATTTCTGTAGACGGCCGCGAGATATACACCGCATCCGACCTGCGGGTCGGCCTGTTCAAATCGACGGAGTCCTTCTAGAACCATGGGCAGAAGAGTAGTGATTACCGGGCTGGGCATCGTATCCTGCCTGGGCAATGACGCAGAGACGGTCACCCGCTCGCTGTACGAGGGGCGCTCGGGTATCAGCCGCTGCCAGCAGCATATCGACGCGGGCATGCGTTCACATATCGCCGGCGCCCCGGAGATCGACATCCCCGCGCTGATCGATCGCAAACAGCTGCGCTTCATGGCCGATGCGGCCGCGTACGCCTATATCGCCATGCAGCAGGCGATAGACGATGCGGGCCTGGAGGAGGCGGATATCTCCAATGTGCGCACCGGCATCATAGCGGGCTCCGGCGGCGCCTCCGCCGCCATGCAGGTCGAGGCCGCCGACATCCTGCGCGAGCGCGGCCTGCGTCGGGTGGGTCCCTACCGCGTCACCCAGACCATGGGCAGCACCGTCTCCGCCTGCCTGGCCACCCCCTTCAGGATCAAGGGGGTGAACTATTCGATTTCCTCCGCCTGCTCCACCAGCGCCCACTGCATAGGCAACGCCATGGAGCAGATACAGATGGGCAAGCAGGACCTGGTATTTGCCGGCGGCGGTGAGGAACTGCACTGGACGCTGAGCTGCCTGTTCGACGCCATGGGCGCCCTGTCCACCAAATACAACGATACTCCCGAGAAGGCCTCCCGCGCCTACGACGCCGACCGCGACGGCTTTGTCATCGCCGGTGGCGGCGGCATGCTGGTCGTGGAAGAACTGGAGCACGCCCTCGCCCGCGGCGCGAAAATATACGCCGAACTGGTGGGCTACGGCGCCACCTCCGACGGTTACGACATGGTCGCGCCCTCCGGCGAGGGCGCGGTGCGCTGCATGCAACAGGCCCTGGCCACAGTGGAGGGGGACGTGGACTATATCAACGCTCACGGCACCAGCACCCCCGCCGGCGATATCCAGGAGCTCAAGGCGGTGCGCCAGGCCTATGAAGGCAGGAACCGGCTGCCGGTGGTCGCCTCGACGAAATCCCTGTCAGGGCACTCCCTGGGGGCGGCCGGCGTACAGGAGGCGATCTACTCGCTGCTGATGCAGCAGAACAATTTTATCGCCGCCTCCGCCAATATCGAAACCCTGGACCCGGAAGCCCAGGGGCTCCCCATCGCCCGGCAGCGGCAGGACGGGGTGGATTTGCAACGGGTCATGTCCAACAGTTTCGGCTTCGGCGGCACCAACGCCTCGCTGGTATTCCAGAAGTACAGCGGCTAATGCGCTATCGACCCAGGTCGATAACCAGCACGATTCACTGTAGGGTCGAATTCATTCGGCCATGGGCTCCGCCCCGGATCAGGCCAGCAGGTCCAGCAACAGCACCTGCACACTGTCACCCTCGGCCACCGTGGTGCCGGGCGGAATCACCGCCAGGGCATTGCTGTGGCTCACCGAACTGAGCACTCCCGAGCTCTGGTTGCCGAAACGCCGGGCCTCCAGCCCCTGCTCCGCAGCCACCAGGGTGACCCGCAAATATTCCTGGCGCGTACCCGGCCGATGCACGGCGAAGGCCGCCCGGGCCTGCACAGGGGGCGGGTCGGGCTCACTGATACCCTGCATTTTCCGCAGGAACGGCCGGGCGACCAGGCAGAAGGTGACAAACACCGAGGAGGGGTTTCCCGGCAGGCCGATGAACGGCGTGGCGCCGATGCGCCCAAAAGCCAGCGGTTTCCCGGGCTTGATGGCCAGCCTCCACAAATCGAGACTGCCCAGGCGCTGCACCTGCGCCTTCACGTGATCCTCTTCGCCCACTGACACCCCGCCGGAGCTGATCACACAATCGGCGGCCGCGGCCGCACTCGCCAGGGCCCGGGCAGTCGCCTCGGGGTCATCCGGCACGATACCGGCGTCCACGAAAGTCATGCCCAGGGAGCGCAGCAGGCCGGCCAGGGTGTAGCGATTGGAGTTGTACAACTGGCCGCGACCCAGGCTACCCGCGCCCGGCTCCACCAGCTCATCCCCGGTGGACAGCACGGCTACCCTGAGCGGCCGATACACCGGCACCCGCGCCCGGCCCACCGAGGCCAGCAGGCCCATATCCTGCGGCCGCAGCACCCGGCCACGCGGCAATACCGTGGTATTGGCGGCGATATCCTGACCCCGCGGGCGGATGTTCTCACCCGGGATCGGCACGACCGTCACCCGCACCAGCTCGCCCTCCAGGCTGCAGTTTTCCTGCATCACCACGGCGTCGGCTCCCGGCGGAATGGCGGCGCCGGTAAAAATGCGCGCGCAGGTGCCGGCCTGCAGTGGCGCCCCGACCGCACCGGCGGCAATGCGCTGGCTGACCGGCAGCGGCCTGACCGCATCGGCGATGCGCAGGGCGTAGCCGTCCATGGCGCTGTTGTCCTCCCCCGGCACATCCACAGCGGACAGCACATCCTCGGCCAGCACCGCACCCAGGGCGTCGATCAGGGGCAGTTCCAGCACCGGCGGCGCGGGCGCGGCGCGCGCCAATACCCGCTCAAGCGCCTCGGCGACTGGCAGCAGCGAACTCAAGCCTCGCGCTCCCTCACCCCGAGCACACCGACGAAGTTGCAGGGGCGATGACTGCTGTCCAGCTGCTCGCGAATCAGGCCCTCCCAGGCAGTGCGGCAGGCCCCCGTGGAGCCGGGCATACAGAAAATCACGGTGTTGTTGGCGAAACCCGCTACCGCCCGGGACTGCACGGTGGACGAACCAATCTCCTGGAAGGACAGCGCCCGGAACACCTCGCCGAAGCCATCGATGTCCTTGTCGAACAGGGGCCGCACCGCCTCGGGGGTAGAATCCCGCCCGGAAAAGCCGGTGCCGCCCGTCACCAACACCGCGTCCACGCCCGGGTCGGCGATCCAGGCCGAGAGCAGGGCCCTGATCCGGTAGACATCGTCCACCACAATCGCTTTGGCGGCCACCCGGTGGCCGGCAGCCAGCAACTGCTCCGCCAGGTAGGCGCCGGAGGTGTCCGTCTCCTCGGTGCGGGTGTCGGATACGGTCAGGACTGCCACCGCCAGGGAACGCGGCCTGGCTTCCGTTGCTTTAGCCATGGTGATTTCCTACTGCTTTTGTTGGGCGTAATACTGTTTGACGATACCCGGCACCGCACTGCGCCACGGGGCCTGCTTGATCGCGAAGGTATTGCGGATCTTGCTGCAGTCCAGGGCGCGGTTCAGCGGCGCCAGCCCCTCGGGCTGGCATTCCAGCTGCACGGCATCGGCACTGAACTCGGAAAATTGCGAGGCCGAGGCGAGCAGGGCCTCGGCGAACTCGTAATAGGTCGCGGAGTCGGAACTGCAGTAGTGGTAGATCCCGCTGGCTTCGACGCCGGTTCCCAACTGGTCCAGCAGAGCCGAAATAACCCTCGCGCCGTCATCGGCAGCCACCGGGCAACCGCGCAGGTTGTTGTCCATGACCAGGCTGCCACCCTCGGTGCCCAGTTCCCCCAGCATCTGGGTAATCAGGTTGGTGCCTTCGAACGAGAACACGGGGCCAAGGCGCAACACCAGGTGGCGCTCGCAGCTGTCACATACCAGTTGCTCGGCACTGGCCAGCAGGGCCCCGGCGCCGGTCTCATTATCGGGTTGGTCATCCTCGGTATAGGGCCGGTCCAGCCGCCCGGAGAACACCCTGGAGCTCGATACGTACAGGTAGGTCATGGCGCTGCGCTGGCAGGCTTTCGCCACCCAGTGGCAGCGTTTCACATCGGCTTCCTGCAGCAGGTCGATGCCGTCGGAGGCCGCGGCAATGCGCAGGTCCACCACGATCTCGTTTTTGCCACGCGCCACCGCTTTCTTTGCCTGCCGCTCACTCTTCCAGCGGCAGGCCGCGCGGGTGAGCCCGGTGACTTCGTGGCGGCCGAGGCGCAGCAGCAATTTGCTCAGTGAGTGTCCCAGGGGTGTATCCGAGCCCAACAGGAGTACCTTCACTAGCGCGGCCCCGAACACCCCTGCTCAGAAGGGTATATCGTCTTCAAAATCAGGGAAATCCGAGGCGGCGGGAGGGGCGGAGGCGGCGCCCTGTTGCTTCGCAGGGGCGGACCTGGCAGGTGCCTGGTTGAACCCGGACGACTGGTCGTAGGAATCGCTCCCCCCCGGGCGACTGTCCAGCATCTGCATTTCATTGACGAGGATTTCCGTGGTGTAGCGATCCTGGCCGGACTGGTCCTGCCACTTGCGGGTGCGCAGCGAGCCCTCGATATAGACCTTGGAGCCTTTCTTGAGGTATTCGCCGGCTATCTGCCCCAGGCGATAGTTACCGCGATCGCGAAACACCACCCGGTGCCACTCGGTACGCTCCTGCATCTGGCCGGTCTGCTTGTCTTTCCAGGTCTCGCTGGTGGCCACGCTGGCATTGGTCACCGCGCCGCCGTCGGGAAAAAAACGGGTCTCGGGGTCATTGCCCAGATTACCCACGATGATGACTTTGTTGACGCCCCGAGCAGCCATAGAACTTCCTCTTGTGTAGAAATTATCGCGGAGTGAACGAACCGACGACTATAACAATCCCCACCTGCAAATGCGACAACCGGGCCGGCCGCTTTCCATCAGATCGGCTCCCCGGGCCGGCGCCAACCGCCGCTTGAGGGCCACTCAGGCGCGGGGTGTACCGGGCTCCGCCACGGGCTGGGGATAACGTCCGCCGGCCTGCACCAGCAGCCCCCACATACCGGCCAGTGCCAGGCACAGCCCGCCCAGCACGGCCTGGCCGAAATGCTGCACCACCCAGCCGCCGGCGGCGCCGCCGATAAAGGCGCCCAGGAACTGGCAGGTGGAGTAAACGCCCAGGGCCGTGCCCTTGCCGCCGGCAAACACCGCCTTGCTGACCAGCGAGGGCAGGGTCGCCTCCAGGTAATTGAAACCCACGAAGAACAGCCACAGGCCCAGGTACAGCACCGCGGCCACGGAGGCCATGCCGATCACCAGCAGCGCCGCCAGCAGCAGGGCGATAGCGAGCAGGAACATGGCCCGGGGCCTGCCGCCGCGCTCTGCCTGGCGCATCATGGGCACCATGCCGGCAATAGACAGGAACAGCACCGGCAGGTAGACCCACCAGTGATGGGCGCGATCCACACCGGCGACCCGCTCCAGCAGGCCCGGCACGACCAGGAAACTGGCCATCAGGATAAAGTGCAGGGCAAATACCCCGAAATTGAGCCGCGCCAGGTCGGGATTTTTCAGGCTGCGACCGAACAGGCCCACCCGGGCGCCCACTTCGCTGTGGTCGGTGATCGGGCCTGTCGGTGCGGGTACCAGCAGCAGGACGATCAGAATGCCCGCCGCGGCCAGCCCGGCGGTGAGCCAGAATACCGCGGCCAGGCCGCCCCAGGCGGCGACCGCGGGGCCCAGCACCAGCGCCACGGCAAATGACATGCCTATGCTCATGCCCACCACGGCCATGGCCTTGGTGCGCTGTTCCTCACTGGTGAGATCGGCGACCAGCGCCATGACCGTGGCGGCAATCGCGCCCGCACCCTGCAGCGCACGCCCCAGGACAATACCCCACAGACTGTCGGCCTGGGCCGCCACCACACTGCCCAGTGCGAACAGCAGCAGGCCCCCGACGATGACCGGCTTGCGCCCCACCTGGTCGGACAGCCAGCCCAGGGGAATCTGCAGCAAAGCCTGGCCCAGGCCATAGATTCCCAGCGCCAGCCCGATCAGGGTGGGGGTGGCGCCGGGCATGTCCGCCGCGTACAGGGCAAGCAGCGGCAGGACCATGAACAGGCCCAGCATGCGGAAACTGTAGAGCAGCGCCAGAGAGCTCACCGAGCGCCTCTCCAGCGCGGTCATGGGATGTTCGGTTATCACAGGGAATCGATCTTCACTAAACAGCGGCCCATGATACCAGTTTCCCCCGGGCGGGACATCCGAAAGCCGGGAGCGGGCGTAATTACCTCTCCAACCGGCCGTGAGCGCCCTGCGCCCTTTGCCAGGCACCTGCGCCACGGCCTATACTGCCGGGTTGTTATTTCACTGCTGTATCGGGCCAAACATGGACACCATCCAAGTACGCGGGGCGCGCACCCACAACCTCAAGAATATCGATCTGGACATCCCCCGGGACCAGCTGGTGGTCATCACCGGCCTGTCGGGCTCGGGCAAGTCATCCCTGGCTTTCGATACCCTCTACGCCGAGGGCCAGCGGCGCTACGTGGAATCCCTGTCCACCTATGCCAGGCAGTTCCTGTCGATGATGGAAAAGCCCGATATGGACCATATCGAGGGACTGTCCCCGGCCATCTCCATCGAGCAGAAGTCCACCTCCCACAACCCGCGCTCCACCGTGGGCACCATCACCGAGATCTACGACTACCTGCGCCTGCTGTTTGCCCGCGTGGGCGAACCGCGCTGCCCCGACCACGGCCACAACCTGCAGGCCCAGACCGTCAGCCAGATGGTGGACGCCGTGCTGGCCCTGCCCGAGGGCAGCAAGCTGATGCTGCTGGCGCCGGTCGTGCGCGAGCGCAAGGGCGAGCACCTGCATGTCTTCGAGGAACTGCGCGCCAGCGGCTTCGTGCGCGCCCGCATCAACGGCATCGTCACCGACCTGGACGACGCCCCCGCCCTGGAGAAAAACCGGAAACACCGCATCGAGGTGGTGGTGGACCGCTTCAAGGTGCGAGATGACCTGGGCATTCGCCTGGCGGAATCCTTCGAGACCGCCCTGGCCCTCACCGACGGCCTGGCCACCATCAGCTACATGGATGGCGACGGCGAGGACATCAGCTTCTCGGCGCGCTTCGCCTGCCCGGAGTGTGGCCACAGCATTGACGAACTGGAACCCCGCCTGTTTTCCTTCAACAACCCCGCCGGTGCCTGCAGCGGCTGCGACGGGCTGGGCATGAAGCAGTATTTCGACCCGGAGCGCATCGTGCTGCACCCCGAGGCCAGCCTCGCCGAGGGCGCCATACGCGGCTGGGACCGGCGCAATGTCTACTATTTCCATATGCTCAACTCGCTGGCCGAGCACTTCGGCTTCGACATCGATACCCCCTTCGAGGCGTTGGCGAGGAAGCACCAGCAGGCCATCCTGCACGGCAGTGGCAAGCAGGAGGTGGCCTTCGCCTACGTCAACGATCGCGGCGACGTGATCAAGCGCACCCACCCCTTCGAGGGCATCATCCCCAACATGGAGCGCCGCTATCGCGACACCGACTCCCAGTCGGTGCGCGAGGAGCTGGCCAGGTTCCTCTCCACCCATCCCTGCCCCGACTGCGAGGGCACCCGCCTGCGGCGGGACGCCCGCCACGTGTTCGTGGACGAGCGCAACCTGCCCGCCATCACCAGCATGCCGGTGGGCGAGGCGGAGCTGTACTTCGAGCAGTTGCAACTGGCGGGGCGCAAGGGCGAGATCGCCAACAAGATCCTCAAGGAGCTGCGCGCCCGGTACCGTTTCCTGGTGGATGTAGGCCTGAATTACCTGACCCTGAACCGCAGCGCCGAGACCCTGTCCGGCGGCGAGGCCCAGCGCATCCGCCTGGCCTCCCAGATTGGCGCCGGCCTGGTGGGCGTGATGTATATCCTGGATGAACCCTCCATAGGCCTGCACCAGCGCGACAACGAGCGCCTGCTGCGCACCCTCACCCACCTGCGGGACCTCGGCAACACGGTGCTGGTGGTAGAGCACGACGAGGACGCCATCCGCCAGGCCGATCACATCATCGATATCGGTCCCGGCGCAGGGGTCCACGGCGGTCGCGTCGTCGCCCAGGGCAAGCTCAAAGACATCCTGGGCAACAGGGAGTCCCTCACCGGCGCCTATCTCTCGGGCAAGCGCAAAATCGATATCCCCAGCACCCGCACCGCCCCCGACAACAAGCGGAAACTGGTGTTGCGCGGCGCCAGCGGCAACAACCTGCAGTCGGTGACCCTGGAGATTCCACTGGGCCTGCTGACCTGCGTCACCGGCGTGTCGGGCTCCGGCAAATCCACCCTGATCAACGGCACGCTCTACCCCATCGCCGCCACCGAGCTCAACGGCGCCACCACCCTGACACCGGAGGCTCACGAGTCGATCAGCGGCATGGACATGATCGACAAGTGCATCGACATCGACCAGAGCCCCATCGGCCGCACCCCCCGCTCCAACCCGGCCACCTACACCGGGATCTTCACCCCGGTGCGGGAGCTGTTCGCCGGCACCCAGGAGGCGCGCTCGCGCGGCTACAAGGCCGGGCGTTTCAGTTTCAACGTCAAGGGCGGGCGCTGCGAGGCCTGCCAGGGCGATGGCGTGACCAAGGTGGAGATGCACTTCCTGCCGGACATCTACGTGCCCTGCGATATCTGCAAGGGCAAGCGCTACAACCGGGAGACCCTGGAGGTGCGCTACAAGGGCAAGAACATCCACGAGGTGCTGGAAATGACGGTGGAGGACGCCCTGCAGTTCTTCGAGCCGGTACCGGCCATCGCCCGCAAGCTGCAAACCCTGATGGACGTGGGCCTGTCTTACATACGCCTGGGGCAGGCCGCCACCACCCTGTCCGGGGGCGAGGCCCAGCGGGTAAAGCTGTCGCGGGAACTGTCCAAGCGGGATACCGGTAAGACCCTGTATATCCTCGACGAACCCACCACCGGCCTGCATTTTGAGGACATCAAGCAACTGCTGGCCGTATTGCACCGGCTGCGCGACCACGGCAACACCATCGTCATCATCGAGCACAACCTGGACGTGATCAAAACCGCGGACTGGATCGTCGACCTGGGGCCCGAGGGGGGCAGCGGCGGCGGCCAGATTATCGCCACCGGCACACCGGAAGAGGTGGCCAAAACCAAGGGGTCATTCACCGGACAGTTTCTCGCCCCGATCCTGAAGCGCAAGGCCGGCAGGCGCGCGGCGGCCTAGGAACCGACGCGGCTAGGGCCAGCCCGCCCCGGGGCTGGGCGCGCGGGTCATTTCTATCCTGCCGCTGCGGGCCGCCGAGGCCTCGCTGTGATCGCTGGAACCGGCAGTCACCATGAACAGGTCGCGGCCATCCGCCCCGCCCAGCATGCAGGCATAGCAGTTCTGGCTGGTTGCCACGGTTGCCAATACCTCCCCGCCCGGCGCGAACAGCACACACTCGGGAGCCAGGGCGTTGGCCACCCAGGCGTTGCCATCGGCATCCAGGCAGATGCCGTCGGGGGCGCGCATGCCCACCGGGGCCCACACCCTGCGGTTTGCCAGCGATCCGTCGGCGCGGATATCGAAAGCCGTGAGTTGCAGGGCCAGGGTCTCGGCGACGATCAGGGTCGCGCCGTCGGGCGTGATCGCGCTGCCGTTGGGGAAATGCATGTCCGCCGCCGCCAGGTGGACACTGCCGTCGGGATCCACTCGCACCAGGTTGGTGGTGGGGTGCTCGGCGAGTACGCCCTCGGCGCCCTTCTGCTCCACCTCGGCATCCAGGTCGAAGCCGAAATTGCCGACCCAGGCGCGGCCGCTGCCGTCCACCACCATATCATTGCACAGGTGGCGGGCCAGCCCCGACAGGTCGGCGTGCTCCACCAGGCCATCGCCCTCCTGCCGCAACACCTTGAGTTCCCGCATGGACACCACCAGCAGGCGCCCGTCGGGCAGCCAGCCCAGCCCGGAGGGCTGGTCCTCGAGCTGGTGCTCGATGGTCACCGCCCCGCCCGGGTCCATGGATTTCACCGCGTGATCGTAAAAATCGCTGAACCACAGCCGGCCCTCGTGCCAGCGCGGGCCCTCGCCGAAATACAAGCCGTCTGCCAGTATGTTTGCCTCTGCCATCGGCCCGTCCCTCCTCAAAGTGTCGTGCAAGGGTAGCAGATCGCGGTGGGGAGGGCACAAAAAAGCCGGGCAGTGCCCGGCTTTTGCAGTACAGCTCGTCAGGAGCGCGAGATCAATCCTCGTCATCCTCGAAGCGCTCCGGCTGCGGACGATCCACCAGCTCCACGTAGGCCATGGGCGCCTGGTCGCCGGCGCGGTAGCCGCACTTCATGATACGGATATAGCCACCCGGGCGGGCCTGGTAACGCGGACCCAGCTCGCTGAACAGCTTGCCCACTGCCGCCTTGCTGCGGGTGCGATCGAAGGCCAGGCGGCGATTGGCCACGCTGTCGTTCTTGGCCAGGGTGATCAGGGGCTCCGCGTAGCTGCGCAGCTCCTTGGCCTTGGGCAAGGTGGTCTTGATCAGCTCGTGCTCCACCAGGGAGACGGCCATATTGCGGAACATGGCCTTGCGGTGTGAACTGTTCCGGTTTAACTGCCGGCCACTATGACGATGACGCATTTTTCCAATCCTATACTGTCTGTGCTATCTCAGCACTGATTCGTGTGATGTCCGGTCGCCTTAAACGCTCAGCACCCGGTCGTCGTTCTTCAGGCTGGCCGGCGGCCAGTTGTCCAGGCGCATACCCAGGGACAGGCCGCGCGATGCCAGCACGTCCTTGATCTCGGTAAGTGACTTCTTGCCCAGGTTGGGGGTCTTCAGCAACTCCACCTCGGTGCGCTGCACCAGGTCCCCGATGTAGTAAATATTTTCCGCCTTGAGGCAGTTGGCGGAACGCACGGTGAGTTCCAGATCGTCCACCGGACGTAGCAGAATGGGATCCACCTCGTCCTCTTCGATCACGGACTCGGACTCGCTCTCGCTCTCCAGGTCCACAAATACCGCCAGCTGTTGCTGCAGGATGGTGGCCGCCCGGCGAATGGCTTCCTCCGGGTCGATGGTGCCGTTGGTTTCCAGGTCCAGGACCAGCTTGTCCAGGTCGGTGCGCTGCTCTACCCGGGCCGCCTCGACCACGTAGGACACCCGGTGTACCGGTGAAAACGTGGCATCCAGCTGCAGCCGACCGATGGAGCGGGTCTCTTCTTCCGGGTTCTCGCGGGAATCAGCCGGCGAGTAGCCGCGGCCGCGGGCCACGGTCAGCTTCATGTTGATTTCCGAAGAGCCGTTCAGGTGACAGATCACGTGTGCGGGGTTGCGCACCTCGATGTCGTGATCAACCTGTATATCGCCCGCGGTGACCACGCCCGGCCCCTTCTTGCTCAGGGTGAGCTCCGCCTCTTCCTTGCCGTTCATGACCAGGGCGATGCCCTTGAGGTTCAGCAGGATCTCGATCACGTCTTCCTGCACGCCCTCTATGGCGCTGTACTCATGCAGTACGCCGTCGATTTCCACTTCGGTGATGGCGCAGCCGGGCATGGAGGACAGCAGAATCCGGCGCAGGGCGTTACCCAGGGTGTGGCCAAAACCACGCTCCAGGGGCTCCAGGGTTACCTGGGCACGGGTGTCGTTCTTTTCGTCGACCTTGATAACGCGGGGTGTTAAAAATTCAGTCACTGCACTCTGCATTGGGGCACCTGTATTGTAGGTTAGTCCTTCAGTGGATTACTTGGAGTAAAGTTCGACGATCAGGTTTTCATTGATCTCGGAGGACAGGTCCTGGCGATCAGGCACTGACTTGAATACTCCTTCCAGCTTGTCGCTGTTCATCTCTATCCACTCGGGTTCGCCACGCTGGGCAGCCAGGGCCATCGCGGACTGCACACGCAGCTGCTTCTTGGCCTTTTCGCGCAGGGAGATCACGTCGCCTGCTTGCACCTGGTAGGAGGCTATGTTCACCGCGGCACCGTTCACCAGGATCGCCTTGTGGGCGACCAGCTGGCGGGCTTCGGAGCGGGTAGCGCCAAAACCCATGCGATAAACCACGTTGTCCAGCCTGCTTTCCAGCAGCTGCAGCAGGTTCTCGCCGGTGGCGCCCTTCAGGCGGGCAGCTTCCTTGTAGTAATTGCGGAACTGCTTCTCCAGCACGCCGTAGATGCGGCGCACCTTTTGCTTCTCACGCAACTGCACACCGTAGTCAGACAGGCGACCGCGACGGGCGCCATGCTGGCCGGGGGCAGCTTCAGCCTTGCACTTGCTTTCCAGTGCACGCACTCCGCTTTTCAGGAACAGGTCTGTTCCCTCACGACGGGAGAGCTTGCACTTGGGTCCAATATATCGAGCCATGTCAATTCTTCCTGTAAAGCGTTATACGCGACGTTTCTTGGGAGGACGGCAACCATTGTGGGGGATGGGTGTAACGTCGGTGATGTTGCTGATCTTGTAACCGCAGGCGTTCAGGGCGCGAACCGCTGACTCGCGGCCGGGTCCGGGACCCTTGACCTGCACGTCCAGGTTCTTGAGCCCGTATTCCTTGGCCGCCTCGCCGGCGCGCTCGGCTGCCACCTGGGCCGCGAAGGGCGTGCTCTTGCGGGAACCGCGGAAACCGGAACCACCAGAGGTCGCCCAGCTCAGGGTGTTCCCCTGGCGGTCGGTAATGGTGATGATGGTGTTGTTGAAAGACGCGTGGACGTGGGCAATGCCATCCACCACGGTCTTGGTTATCTTCTTACGAGTGCTTTTGGCACCTGGCTTGGCCATAAATTACTTCCTGCTTTAATATCAACACTGCACAGCGGTGCAGCTACACTAAAATCGGATTCGCGGGCGATTACCCTACTTGCGAATCGGCTTGCGCGGCCCCTTGCGGGTGCGGGCGTTGGTCTTGGTGCGCTGGCCGCGCAGGGGAAGCCCCCGGCGATGCCGCAAACCGCGATTGCAGCCCAGGTCCATAAGGCGCTTGATGTTCATGGAGACTTCCCGGCGCAGGTCCCCCTCGACGGTCATGTCGGCAACCCGGGCACGCAGGGCGTCCATCTCGGCTTCAGTGAGCTCGCCAATCTTCACGTTCTCCGCTACGCCGGCATCGGCACACAACCGACGGGCCTGGCTACGGCCCACGCCGTAGATGTAGGTCAAAGAGATAACAGCATGCTTGTTATCAGGTATGTTGACGCCGGCAATACGAGCCATCCATCTTTCTCCAATCGTTTATCGTCGCTTTTGCTGAAAACTTTGTCCCGCGGGGGTGATTTGCCTGCAAATTCACCGTGGCGGGCGCAAAAGGCGCAGCATTCTAGCGATACCGTTACTAAAAATCAACCGCAGGAATTAACCCTGGCGCTGCTTGTGGCGCGGGTCGGTGTTGCAGATAACACGCACAACTCCGTTGCGGCGCACTACTTTGCAGTTCCTGCAAATCCTTTTGACCGATGCACGTACTTTCATGACTGCTTCTCCATTTACCTCAACAGGCGGGGCCCGGCTGCTCGCGATCAGCGAACGCGCCCGGCTCCGCCGTAGTTTTTCAAATTTGCCTTCTTCATGACCGAGTCGTACTGGTGTGACATCAGGTGGCTCTGCACCTGGGCCATGAAATCCATCACTACAACCACCACGATCAACAGGGAGGTGCCACCCAGGTAGAAGGGCACGTTCCACATCACCACCAGGAACTGCGGCAGTAAACACACCAGGGCGATATAGGCCGCTCCAAACACGGTCAGCCTGGTCAGGACGCCATCGATGTAGTTGGCGGTCTGCTGCCCCGGGCGGATGCCGGGCACAAAGGCCCCGGATCGCTTCAGGTTGTCAGCCACTTCCACCGGGTTGAACATCAGGGCCGTGTAGAAGAAGCAGAAAAACACAATAAATACCGTGAACAGCAGGATGTTCAGCGGCTGGCCCGGGCCGATGGCCACGGCCAGGTCCTGCAGCCAGTCGGCGGAGCCCGAGGTACCGAACCACTGGGCTATGGAGGCCGGGAACAGCAGTATGCTGCTGGCAAAAATAGCCGGAATCACGCCCGCCATGTTCACTTTCAGGGGCAGGTGCGAGCTCTGCGCCTGGTACATCTTGCGACCCTGCTGGCGCTTGGCGTAATTCACCGTGATGCGACGCTGGCCGCGCTCGATGAACACGATCATGTAGATCACCGCGACCGCCAGGGCCAGGATCAGCAACAGCACCAGGATGTTCAGCTCGCCCTGTCGCGCCTGCTCCAGGGACTGGCCGATCGCCGCGGGCAGTCCCGCCACGATGCCGGCAAAAATCAGCAGTGAGATACCGTTGCCCACACCCTTTTCGGTGATCTGCTCACCCAGCCACATCATGAACACGGCACCGGTGACCAGGGAGGTAATGGCAATCACGAAAAACAGCGGCGAGGCGTCGTAGGACATACCCTGGTTGGCCATCCCCACCGTCATGCCCGTGGCCTGGATGATGGCCAGGACTACCGTCAGGTAACGGGTATACTGGCTGATCTTCCGGCGCCCGGATTCGCCTTCCTTCTTCAACTGCTCCAGTTGGGGCGTCACAGCCGACATCAACTGCATGATGATGGACGCAGAGATGTAGGGCATGATGCCCAGCGCCAGGATACTCATGCGCTCCAGCGCACCACCCGAAAACATATTGGCCAGGCCCAGGATGGTTCCCTGGTTCTGGTTGAACAAGGCGGCGAGTTGGTTGGGGTCTATGCCCGGCACCGGGATATGGGTCCCGATCCGGTAGACGATAATCGCCAACAGAACAAAACGAAGGCGAGCAAAAAGCTCGCCCAGTCCGGCCTTGTTTACCGCAGGTGGCTGACCTATTGCCATTTATTCCTCTACTTTCCCACCGGCTTTCTCGATAGCTTCACGAGCGCCCTTGGTTACCGCCAGGCCCTTGACCGTTACGGGCTTGCCGAGATCGCCGGACAGGAAGATGCGCACGCGGGCGATATTCTCATTGACCAGGTCCGCCGCCTTGAGCGTTTCCAGATCCACCACGTCGCCGGCAACCGCGTTCAGCTCGCCCAGGCGAACCTGCGCGGTGGTGCGGGAAATACGCGAAGTGAAACCGTACTTCGGCAGGCGCTTCTGCAGCGGCATCTGGCCACCCTCGAAGCCCGGACGAACCCGGCCACCCGAACGTGACTTCTGGCCCTTGTGACCGCGCCCGGCGGTCTTGCCCAGGCCGCTGCCGATACCGCGGCCGACGCGCTTGGCGGCCTTGCGGGAACCCGGCGCGGGGCTCAGGGTGTTCAGTCGCATACCTTCTGACATGATTTAGTCCTCTACCCTTACGAGGTAATTTACCTGATTGATCATTCCACGCACGGAAGGGGTATCCTCCACTTCCACCGTGTGACCAATACGACGCAGACCGAGCCCGGCGATGGAAGCCTTGTGGCTCTTCAGGCGGCCGTGCGCGCTCTTGATCTGTGTAACCTTGATAGTTGCTTTAGCCATGACAAGCCAACCCAATAATTAGTTCAAAATCTCTTCTACGGTCTTGCCGCGCTTGGCGGCTACCTCGTCCGGTGCGGCCATGTCGCGCAGACCGTTGAAGGTCGCACGCACCACGTTCACCGGGTTGGTGGAGCCGTAACACTTGGCCAGTACGTTGTGCACGCCGGCGATTTCCAGCACGGCGCGCATCGCACCACCGGCGATCACGCCAGTACCCTCGGAAGCAGGCTGCATATAGACGCGAGACGCTCCGTGCGCCGCCTTGACCGGATACTGGATGGTGCCGTTGTTCAGCTCTACGCTGATCATATTGCGGCGGGCCGCTTCCATGGCTTTCTGGATGGCGACCGGCACTTCGCGCGCCTTACCGCGGCCGAAACCGACCTTGCCATTGCCGTCGCCGACAACAGTCAGGGCGGTGAAGCCGAAGATCCGGCCACCCTTGACCACCTTGGCCACACGGTTGACCTGAACCAGTTTCTCCTGGAGGTCACCTTCCTGCTGCTGCTGCTTTTTCTGATCGTTGAAAGCCATATCGATACCCTAGAAATTCAGTCCACTTTCACGAGCTGCATCGGCCAGCGCCTTGATGCGTCCGTGGTACTTGTAGCCGCTGCGGTCAAACGCCACTGCCTCGATACCCGCCGCCTTGGCCCGCTCGGCAACCAGTTTGCCGACCGCTGCCGCCGCGTCGATATTGCCGGTCTTGCCGCCGCGCAGATCGCTATCCAGGGTGGACGCACTGGCCAGTACCTTGTCGCCGGTCGGGGCAATGATCTGGGCATAGATATGCCGGGGGGTGCGGTGCACACAAAGGCGGTTTACACCCAGGCCACGCATACGGGCGCGAGCACGGCGAGCGCGACGCAACCTTGAATCATTCTTTGCACTCATTTTAAGTACCTACTTCTTCTTGGCTTCTTTGCGACGAACATATTCGTCGGCATAGCGAATACCTTTGCCCTTGTACGGCTCCGGCGGACGGAAACTGCGGATCTCTGCCGCCACCTGGCCAACGGCCTGCTTGTCGATGCCGCTGATAACGATTTCGGTCTGGCTGGGAGTCTCGGCCTTGATACCCTCGGGCAGTTCGTAATCGACAGGATGCGAAAGCCCCACCGTCAGGTTGACGGTCCTGGCATCGGCCTTGGCGCGATAACCAACGCCGTTCAGGACCAGTTTCTTCTCCCAGCCTTCGCTGACGCCCTTGACCATGTTGCTCACCAGGGCGCGAGTGGTTCCGGCCATGGCCTTGAACCTGTCGCCTTCGTAGGCAATAGTCAGAACGTTGTCATCCTGGTTGACCTGTACACCTTCTACCAGCGTAAGCTGCAGCGTACCCTTGCTGCCCTTGACGGACAGGTCGCTACCCTCAAGCTTGACCTCCACGCCCTTCGGCAGTTCTACCGGATTATTTGCGACTCTAGACATTTCAATTGCTCTTTAAATCAATAAACGATTAGAAAACGGTGCAGAGAACCTCGCCACCGACACCAGCGGCGCGGGCCGCGCGATCCGTCATCACGCCTTTGGAGGTGGACACGATCGCCACACCCAGCCCGGCGCGCACCGACGGCAACTCGTCCTTGGCGCGATACTGACGCAGGCCGGGACGGCTTACACGATCGATCTCCGCGATGACCGGCTTGCCCTGGAAATACTTGAGCCCAATGGACAGGCGCACCTTGCCGCTCTCGTCCGACAGTGCAAAATCGGCAATATAACCTTCATCCTTGAGCACCTGGGCAACGGCGGCTTTCAGCTTGGAGCCCGGCATCTCGACACCGGTCTTGCCCGCAAGCTGTGCATTGCGGATGCGGGTCAGCATATCTGACAGTGGATCTTGCATACTCATAATCTATTTCTCTCCGTAAACCGACTGGTACTACCAGCTGGCCTTGACCAGGCCGGGCACATCACCGCGCATTGCCGCTTCACGCAGCTTGTTACGGCTCAGGCCAAACTTGCGATAAACACCGTGAGGACGGCCGGTAATCTGGCAGCGACGCTGCTGGCGAACCGGGCTGGCATCGCGAGGCAGCTTCTGGAGGGCGATCTGCGCCTCCCACTTCTCATCGTCGGATGCATTGGTATCGCTCACGATCGCCTTCAAAGCCGCGCGCTTGGCAGCGTACTTGGCTACCAGCCTGGCGCGCTTTTTCTCACGCATAATCATCGAAGTCTTAGCCATGAATAACGCCTCTTAACCTTTCAGGGGGAAGTTGAAAGCACGCAGCAGCGCGCGACCTTCATCGTCCGTACGAGCGGTGGTGGTGATGGTGATATCCATACCGCGCAGGGCATCCACCTGGTCGTAGTTGATTTCCGGGAAAATAATCTGCTCAGTTACACCCATCGCGAAGTTGCCGCGACCGTCGAAGGACTTCGGGCTGATGCCGCGGAAGTCGCGAATACGGGGAATGGCGACGCTGATCAGGCGCTCCAGGAACTCGTACATACGATCAGAACGCAGGGTCACCTTGCAGCCGATAGGCCAGCCGTCACGCACCTTGAACCCGGCGATGGACTTGCGCGCCTTGGTGATCACCGCCTTCTGACCGGAGATCTTCTCCATGTCGGCGACGGCATTCTCCAGGACTTTCTTGTCGCCCAGGGCCTCGCCCACACCCATATTCAGGGTGATCTTGGTGATGCGCGGCACTTCCATCACATTTGCCAGACCCAGCTCTTCTTTCAGCTGGGGAGCGATCTCGCTCTTGAACTTGTCTTTCAACGTTGCCATGTCAATATCCTGCTGTCCCGGTCAGCCCGCGGGGGCTTAGGAGTCAATTGCCTCGCCATTGGATTTGAAGATACGTACTTTCTTATCCCCTTCCACCTTAAAGCCCACACGATCGGCCTTGTTGCTGGCGGGATTGAAAATCGCCACGTTGGACGCCTGTATGGGCGCCTCCTGCTCAACAATACCGCCGGCCACACCCGCCTGGGGGTTGGGCTTGCTGTGCTTCTTTACCATATTGATACCGGATACAACGAGCTTGTTGTTGTCCAGTACCTTGCGAACCTTGCCGCGCTTGCCCTTGTCCTTACCGGCCAGAACAATCACTTCATCATCGCGCTTGATCTTAAACATTTCCCTTCCTCTCCCCGCTGGTCCGAGTTAGATAACTTCAGGTGCCAGAGAAATAATCTTCATAAACTTTTCGCCGCGCAATTCGCGGGTCACCGGCCCGAAAATACGGGTACCGATGGGCGCCTGCTGGGCGTTGAGCAGCACTGCGGCGTTATCGTCGAACTTGATCAGCGAACCGTCGGCACGACGCACGCCTTTCCTGGTTCGGACGACGACAGCGGTCATCACCTGGCCCTTCTTGACCTTGCCCCGGGGAATCGCTTCCTTCACGGAGACCTTGATAAGATCCCCCACCCGGGCATAGCGGCGCTTGGACCCACCCAGCACCTTGATGCACATCACGCGACGGGCACCGCTGTTATCGGCGACTTCCAAATACGACTGTGTCTGAATCATCTTTTACTCCAAACTGCGGTCAAAACCGCTAACCCTGCGTTTAAACCTGGACGGCGCTCTCGACCACTTCCAGCAACTTCCAGGTCTTGGTCCTGGAAATCGGCCGGGTTTCCGCAACAGTGACAGTATCGCCGACGCTGCACTGGTTGTTTTCGTCATGCGCGTGAATCTTGGAAGACCGGGTGATGTACTTGCCATACACCGGGTGCTTCACCCTGCGCTCGAGCAAAACCGTTACGGTCTTGTCCATTTTGTTGCTGATAACCTTGCCGGTAACCACCCGCGTACGCTTTTCTGTAGCTGCCATGTTTAATTACCCGCCTTTTCATTTAGTACGGTTTTGACACGCGCGATATCACGCTGGGTCTGCTGCAGCAGGTGAGTCTGCCCGAGCTGACCAGTGGATTTCTGCATGCGCAGCTTGAACTGCTCCTCACGCAGGGTAAGCAGTGTCTTGTTCAGCTCTTCGCTGGACTTGTCGCGCAATTCACTCGCTTTCATCACATCACCGACCGTTTTACAAATGTTGTGGCCAACGGAATCTTGGCGGCGGCCAGCGCGAAGGCTTCGCGGGCCAGCTCTTCGGAGACGCCCTGTACTTCGTACAGCACCTTGCCGGGCTGAACCTGGGCCACCCAGTATTCCACGTTACCCTTACCTTTACCCTGACGCACTTCCAGCGGCTTGCCGGTGATAGGCTTGTCAGGGAAAACCCGAATCCATATCTTGCCGCCGCGCTTGATGTGGCGCGTCATGGCGCGTCGAGCTGCCTCGATCTGCCTGGCAGTCAGGCGTCCACGGCCGATAGCCTTGAGGCCATACTCGCCGAAACTGACTTTGCTGCCGCGCTGGGCCAGGCCGCGGTTGCGGCCCTTCATCGCCTTGCGGAATTTTGTACGCTTTGGTTGAAGCATCTGCCTAACCCTTAATTAGTTGCTGTCTTCTTGGCGCCATCGCCGGCACTTTCATTGCCGATAATCTCGCCCTTGAATATCCAAACCTTCACACCCAGGATGCCGTAGGTGGTCACCGCCTCGTAGGTGGCGTAATCGATATCTGCGCGCAGGGTGTGCAGCGGCACACGGCCTTCGCGATACCACTCGGTGCGCGCGATCTCAGCGCCGCCGAGGCGTCCGCCGATTTGCACTTTCACACCCTCTGCGCCCTGGCGCATGGCGTTCTGGACCACGCGCTTCATGGCGCGACGGAACATCACCCGGCGCTCCAGTTGCTGGGCAACGTTCTGCGCTACCAGCTTGGCGTCCAGGTCAGGCTTGCGGATCTCCTCGATGTTGATGTGCACGGGCACACCCATCTTCTCGGTCAGGGTTTTGCGCAGTGCATCCACGTCCTCGCCCTTCTTGCCGATGACGATACCGGGGCGGGCGGTGTGAATGGTGATGCGCGCGGTCTGTGCCGGACGCTCGATGACCACACGGCTGACCGAGGCATTCTCAAGCGTCTTCTCGATGAAGGCGCGCGCCTCCAGGTCAGTAATCAACTGCTTGGAGTAATTCTTGCTGTCGGCGTACCAGATCGAGGTGTGATCCTTGACGATACCTAACCGAATGCCTACCGGATTTACTTTCTGACCCATGTGGTCTTCTCCTGAATTTAAGCTTCGCCGTCTGCTACTTTTACGGTGATGTGGCAGCTGCGCTTGAAAATGCGATCAGCGCGACCCTTTGCCCGGGGGCGCAGGCGCTTCATGGTCATCCCCTCGTCCACGAAGATGCTGGAGACCTTGAGCTCGTCCACGTCCGCACCCTCGTTGTTCTCGGCGTTGGCTATCGCGGAGTCCAGTACCTTCTTGACGATATGTGCCGCCTTCTTGGTGCTGAATTCCAGCAGGTTCAACGCCTCTTCAACGGGCATGCCACGCACCTGGTCGGCGACCAGCCGTGCTTTCTGCGCCGATATCCGCGCACCTTTCAATTTTGCTGCAACTTCCATTTTCTAAACCTCGCTACAGGCTGCGCTACTAGCGCTTGGCCTTCTTGTCCACGATATGGCCCTTGAAGGTGCGGGTGGCCGCAAATTCACCCAGCTTGTGGCCAACCATGTCCTCGTTCACCAGCACGGGAACATGCTGGCGTCCGTTGTGCACGGCGATTGTCAGGCCGACCATATCGGGCGATACCATCGAGCGGCGCGACCAGGTCTTGATCGGGCGACGATCATTGCTCTCAACTGCTGCTTCAACTTTCTTCATCAAGTGAAGGTCAATGAAAGGACCTTTCTTCAGTGAACGCGGCACAATGTCTTCCTCTAATCTCTGGGGTCTTTAATGACCGAACTTACTTCTTACCACGACGGCGTACGATCAACTTGTTGGTACGCTTGTTCTTGCGGGTCTTGTAACCCTTGGTGGGAGTACCCCAGGGGCTGACCGGGTGACGACCACCGGAAGTACGTCCCTCACCACCACCATGCGGGTGGTCGACCGGGTTCATCGCAACACCGCGAACGGTGGGGCGCACGCCGCGCCAGCGCGCAGCACCGGCCTTGCCCAGCTTGCGCAGGCTGTGCTCGGAGTTGGAAACCTCTCCCAGGGTAGCGCGGCAGTCGGACAGCACCTTGCGCATCTCGCCGGAGCGCAGCCGCAGGGTGGCGTACTGGCCTTCACGGGCCACCAGCTGCACGGATGCGCCGGCGGAACGGGCGAGCTGGGCGCCCTTGCCGGGCTTCAGCTCGATGCCGTGGATAACCGAACCGACCGGAATATTGCGCAGCGGCAGGCAGTTGCCGGCCTTGATGGGCGCGGCTGAGCCAGACTGCAGCACGTCGCCGGCGGCAACGCCCTTGGGGGCGATGATGTAGCGGCGCTCGCCGTCTGCGAACAGCAGCAGGGCGATATGGGCGGTGCGATTGGGGTCGTACTCAATTCGCTCGACCTTGGCCGGAATGCCGTCCTTGGTGCGCTTGAAATCGATCACCCGGTAATGCTGCTTGTGGCCACCACCGATATGACGGGTGGTGATCCGGCCGTTGTTGTTGCGGCCGCCATTCCTGGTCTGGTTCTCCAGCAGGGGCTTGTAGGGCGCGCCCTTGTGCAGGTCGTCGCTGCTTATCCGGACGACGTGGCGACGACCGGGGGACGTGGGCTTGCTACTTAAAACTGCCATCTCAACCTACTCCTTATTCAACCGCGGCAAAGTCGATGTCCTGACCCTGCGCCAGCCGCACGTACGCCTTCTTCCAGGTCGGCTTGGTGCTGAAGCCGTAGCGGTTGCGCTTCACCTTGCCCTTGACGCGCAGGGTGGAAACGTTTTCCACTTTGACCTTGAACAGCTGCTCGACCGACTTCCTGATCTCGGCCTTGGTGGCGTTCAGCGCCACCTTGAACACGTACTGGTTATTGGTATCGGCGACCACGGCCGCCTTTTCGGAAACGTGCGGACCTTCCAGCACTTGAAAAATGCGCTCCTGGTTCATCCCAGCATCTCCTCAAACTTCTTCACCGCGTCGACGGTGACAACCACCTTTTCGTGCCCGATGAGGCTGACGGGATCGATACCGTCCACATCGCGAACATCTACCTTGTGCAGGTTGCGCGCCGCCAGGTACAGGTTCTCACCCACCTCGGCAGACACGATCAGCACATTGTCGAGACCGTAATCGCCCAGCTGCTTGACCAGCAATTTGGTCTTGGGCGCTTCCAGTTCCAGGCTCTCCACCACCACCAGCCGGTCCTGGCGAGCCAGCTCCGACATGATGGAACGCAGGGCCGCGCGGTACATCTTGCGATTGACCTTCTGGCTGTGATCCTGCGGCCGGGCCGCAAAGGTCACGCCCCCGCTGCGCCAGATGGGGGAGCGAATGGTTCCCGCACGGGCGCGGCCAGTGCCTTTCTGGCGCCACGGCTTCTTGCCGCCGCCGCGCACATCCGAGCGCGTCTTCTGGGCACGGGTGCCCTGCCGCGCGCCGGCCATGTATGCGGTGACAACCTGGTGAACCAGGTCCTCGTTGTATTCGCGTGCGAAGGCAACGTCCGAGACCGACACCGTGCCGGCCTCGCTGTTACCAGGCTTCAATACACTCAATTCCACGTTAGAGACCCCCTAACCTTAAGCCTTGACCGTGGGACGCACGATAACGTCTCCACCGGGTGCGCCTGGCACAGCGCCCTTGATAAGCAGCAAGTTGCGCTCGACATCCACGCGGACTATTTCCAGCCCCTGGGTGGTCACATTCCTGGCGCCCATGTGGCCCGCCATTTTCTTGCCCTTGAATACCCGGCCAGGTGACTGGTTCTGGCCGATGGAGCCCGGCGCGCGGTGCGACAGCGAGTTACCGTGAGTGGCGTCCTGCATCTTGAAGTTCCAGCGCTTGACACCGCCCTGGAAGCCCTTGCCCTTGGACTTGCCGGCCACATCGACGATCTGGCCGACCTGGAAGCGCTCAACGGTCAGCTCGGAGCCCACTTCAGGCGCCTCATCGGACTGCTCGAGACGGAACTCCCACAAACCGGTACCGGCTTCGACGCCAGCCTTGGCGAAATGACCCGCCAGGGATTTGTTTACTCGTGAGGCCTTGCGGCTGCCCGCAGTGACCTGGATTGCCCGATAGCCATCGCTATCGAGTTCTTTGATCTGAGTAACACGGTTTGGAGAAATCTCCACTACGGTCACTGGAATGGATACGCCGTCTTCGGTAAAAACGCGAGTCATACCGGACTTACGGCCGACTAAGCCAATAGCCATTTTGCTAACCTCTCAGTGTACGGGGCTATACCCTCTATGGCCGCCCCACAGGTTGAACGCAGCGGGGCGTTACACACCCACGGCTACTACCGCGGGCAGGTCTTGCTACAAATTGTAGTTAACCAAGACTGATCTGTACTTCTACACCTGCTGCCAGGTCTAACTTCATCAGGGCGTCCACGGTTTTCTCCGTGGGCTCCACGATGTCCAGCAGACGCTTGTGAGTACGAATTTCGTACTGGTCACGAGCATCCTTATTCACGTGCGGGGATATCAGCACGGTAAAACGCTCCTTCCGGGTGGGAAGGGGGATCGGGCCCTTGACCTGGGCGCCGGTGCGGCGCGCGGTCTCGACGATCTCCTGGGTAGACGAATCTATCAGGCGATGGTCAAAAGCCTTGAGGCGAATTCGAATGCGTTGACTCTGCATCTTGCCTAACTCCAATCAATAAAAAACCAGGAACCCGCTACGGAGTCCCCCGAAAAATGGAACGCGAATTCTAAAGACGGCCCCCTTGAGTGTCAAGCGGGGTCTCGAATATATTTTTCGGGATTTATTACCGGGACTTCACCGGGGCCGGCCGGTTATCCGGGGCCCCGATGGGGGCGGCCTACTCGGCGCAGTTCACGCAGCGGGTGGCCTCGGGCACGACTTTCAGCCGCGCCTCGCCTATTTCCTTGCCGCAACTCTCGCAAAGCCCGTAGCTACCCTCGTCGATACGCTCAATGGCCGCCCGGATATCGCGGATCGACTGGGCCGTCTCATTGCCTATGGCATCGACAACCTCATCGTTCTCGCGCTCCTGGGCCTGTTCGGCGGAATCGCCGGAGTGCTCCCGGGTGACGTCCCTCTTGATGCTGGCCAGCCGGTCCAGCATCTGGGCCAGGCGCTGCTCGAGGTCCGCCCTCAGTTGTTGGTAGGCCACCTGTCAGGCCGCCGTGGAGGTCAGCATGCGGTACAGCTCGTCCTTGAGGTGCACACGGCGCATCTTAGCCTCTTCCTCGGTATGGGTCGCTACCGGGGTAACCTCGTTTTCCATGTTCTCGATCTCGCTGGTCAGCTCGTGATAGGCATCGAACAGGCGACGAAAATGGGCATCGTTCATTTTCAGTTCGTGGATGCGATCGCGCAGTTCGGGGAACTCGTGGATCAGGTCGTGATGCTCAACAGACATGGCTTTTCCTATACTTAACAGGTTTATGGATATCGTATTAACAGCTTACCGGGTATGCCCGGGGAGACCATGATGTAGGTCAGGGTCCAGCGTGATGCGCGCATATTAAGGGCTTGACGGATTTTGTTCCAGCTCTGAATATGGCTGCAAGTCGATCACGGCCCAACTTCGAGGACCCGCGCAATGACCCGCACCGAAAACACCCACTCCCTGCTTATGGGCTACCTGTTATGGATATTCGGCTTCATGGGCGCCCACCGCTTCTACTACGGCAAGCAGATCTCGGGCGTGATCTGGTTCTGCACCCTGGGCCTGCTTTTCGTGGGCTGGATTATAGACCTGTTCCTGATCCCCTCCATGGAGCGCGAGGCCGAGCGGCGCTTCATCCCCGGCCCCATCGACTACAACATCACCTGGATCCTGCTGACCTTCCTGGGTTTCCTGGGCATCCACCGCTTTTATATGGGCAAGTTCATTACCGGGATTATCTACCTCTGTACCGGCGGTCTATTTTTTATCGGCGTGCTGTATGACTTCCTGACCCTGAACGAGCAGTTGTCGGATGTGAACAGCGGTTATTGAGGGTACCCCGGGCCGAATGAATTCGGCCCTACATATTCTTTACCCCGTGGGGCCGCATGAATTCGGCCCTACATATTCTTTACCCCGTGGGGTCGAATTCATTCGACCAAAAAAAACCCGGCTGATGCCGGGTTTTTTCCTGACGCGGACAGGCTTACTCGATGATCTTGGCTACCACGCCGGCGCCGACGGTACGGCCACCCTCGCGAATCGCGAAACGCAGGCCATCTTCCATCGCAATCGGCGCGATCAGCGTCACTTCCATCTGGATGTTGTCGCCAGGCATTACCATCTCAACACCGTCGGGCAGCTCGCAAGCTCCGGTCACGTCAGTCGTACGGAAGTAGAACTGCGGACGGTAACCCTTGAAAAACGGCGTGTGACGCCCGCCCTCGTCCTTGGACAGGATATACACCTCCGCCTCGAACTTGGTGTGCGGCTTGACCGAACCCGGCTTCGCCAGTACCTGGCCACGCTCCACGTCCTCACGCTTGGTGCCGCGCAGCAGCACGCCCACGTTCTCCCCCGCACGGCCCTCGTCCAGCAGCTTGCGGAACATCTCAACGCCCGTACAGGTGGTCTTCTGGGTGTCGCGGATACCGACGATCTCGATCTCCTCGCCAACCTTGATGATGCCGCGCTCAACACGACCGGTTACCACCGTGCCACGACCGGAGATAGAGAACACGTCCTCCACCGGCATCAGGAACGCCTGGTCGATCGCCCGCTCCGGCTCCGGAATATAGCTGTCCAGGGTCTCTACCAGGGTCTTCACCGCGGTGGTGCCCAGGCCGTTCTCGTCTTCGCCGTTCAGGGCCATCAGCGCCGAACCACAGATGATCGGCGTGTCGTCGCCCGGGAACTCGTACTGGTCCAGCAGCTCGCGCAGCTCCATCTCCACCAGTTCCTTCATCTCCTCGTATTCCTCGGAGTCGGCACCGCCGCAATCTTCCGCCAGCAGGTCAGCCTTGTTCAGGAATACCACGATGTAGGGTACGCCTACCTGGCGGGACAGCAGGATGTGCTCGCGGGTCTGGGGCATGGGGCCGTCGGTGGCGCCACACACCAGGATCGCACCGTCCATCTGCGCCGCACCGGTGATCATGTTCTTCACGTAGTCCGCGTGCCCGGGACAGTCAACGTGGGCGTAGTGACGATTCGGTGAATCGTACTCGACGTGGGAGGTCGCAATCGTAATGCCGCGCTCGCGCTCTTCCGGGGCGTTGTCGATACCGTCGAACGCCACCGCTGAACCACCCCAGGTCTCCGCGCAGACACGGGTCAGCGCCGCCGTCAGCGTCGTCTTGCCATGGTCAACGTGTCCGATGGTTCCCACGTTGACGTGGGGCTTTTTACGTTCAAACTTTTCCTTTGCCACTTTCAATCACCTCTTGATGGGATAGCTAACAGTTATTTGGTCTGGTTCTTGGATACGATCTCGTCAGCGACGTTCTTCGGCGCTTCCATGTACTTGGCAAACTCCATGGTGTAGGTCGCGCGCCCCTGGGTGGCTGAACGCAGGTCGGTCGAATATCCGAACATTTCCGCCAGGGGCACTTCCGCATCGATGACCTTGCCCATGGCATTTTCGTTCATGCCCAGAATCAGGCCGCGACGACGGTTGAGGTCGCCTACCACATCGCCCATGTTCTCTTCGGGTGTTACCACCTCGACCTTCATGATGGGTTCCAGCAGCACCGCACCGCCTTCCTGGGCCAGCTTCTTGGTGGCCATGGAAGCGGCGATCTTGAACGCCATTTCGTTGGAGTCCACGTCGTGGAAGGAGCCGTCGAACAGGGTCGCCTTCAGGCCCAGCAGCGGATAACCGGCCAGTACACCGTTCTTCATCTGCTCCTCGATACCCTTCTGCACGGCCGGGACGTATTCCCGGGGTACCGTGCCGCCCACGATCTCATTGACGAATTCCAGGCCGTCGGCGCCGGCATCCTCGGAGGGCTCGAAGCGAACCCAGACGTGACCGTACTGGCCGCGCCCGCCGGACTGGCGCACGAACTTGCCTTCGATTTCGGCGGTATTGCGGATCGCCTCGCGGTAGGCCACCTGGGGCTTACCGATATTGGCCTCTACGCTGAACTCGCGACGCATGCGGTCGACGATGATGTCCAGGTGCAGTTCGCCCATACCCGAGATGATGGTCTGGCCAGTCTCCTCGTCGGTCTTGACCCGGAAAGAGGGGTCTTCCTGGGCCAGCTTGCCCAGGGCGATCCCCATTTTTTCCTGGTCGGGCTTGGACTTGGGCTCCACCGCCACCGAGATCACGGGCTCGGGGAACTCCATGCGCTCCAGCACGATGGGCTTGTCTATATCGCACAGGGTGTCACCGGTGGTGACGTCCTTAAGACCCACCGCCGCGGCGATATCACCGGCCAGTACTTCCTTGATCTCCTCGCGGCTGTTGGCGTGCATCTGCACCATACGGCCGACCCGCTCTTTCTTTTCCTTGACCGAGTTGTAGACCCCGGTGCCGCTCTCCAGCTTGCCGGAGTACACCCGGAAGAAGGTCAGCGTACCCACGAAGGGGTCGGTGGCGATCTTGAACGCCAGCGCCGCGAAGGGCGCGTTGTCGTCGGCCTCGCGGGTCGCGGGGGTATGATCCGCATCCAGCAGGGTACCTTCGATGGCTTTCACCTCGGTGGGTGAGGGCATGTACTCGATGACCGCGTCCAGCATGGCCTGTACGCCCTTGTTCTTGAAAGCGGAGCCGCCCAACACGGGCACGATCTCGTTGGCCAGGGTGCGCTGGCGAATACCCTGCTTGATTTCCGCCTCAGTCAGCTCGCCGCCCTCGAGGTACTTGTCCATGAGCTCGTCGTTGGCTTCCGCGGCGGCCTCGATCATGGCCTCGCGCATCTCGGCCACCACATCGACCATGTCACCCGGTACCTCGGCGTACTCGAAGGTCATGCCCTGGTCGGCCTCATTCCAGAGGATGGCCTTGTTCTTGACCAGGTCGATGACGCCCTTGAAGTCCTCTTCGGAACCAATGGTCATCTGCAGGGGCACGGGTACCGCGCCCAGGCGGTCCTTCAACTGGCCCACGACGCGACGGAAGTCGGCGCCGGCGCGGTCCATCTTGTTGACGAAGACCATGCGCGGTACTTCGTACTTGTTGGCCTGGCGCCATACGGTTTCGGTCTGGGGCTGTACGCCGGAGGTGCCGCACAGCACCACCACCGCGCCATCCAGCACCCGCAGGGAACGCTCCACCTCGATGGTGAAGTCCACGTGTCCGGGGGTGTCGATGATGTTGATGCGGTGATCGTCGAACTGCGCGTCCATGCCCTTCCAGAAGCAGGTGGTGGCGGCGGAGGTAATGGTAATGCCGCGCTCCTGTTCCTGTTCCATCCAGTCCATGGTTGCCGCGCCGTCGTGTACCTCACCGATCTTGTGAGACAGTCCGGTGTAGAAAAGAACGCGCTCGGTGGTGGTGGTTTTACCCGCGTCCACATGGGCGCAAATACCGATATTGCGATACCGGCTGATAGGAGTCTTACGTGCCACGATTAATTCCCCAATGACAGGTTGCTTGGCAACGGATTAAAAACGGTAGTGAGAGAATGCCTTGTTGGCTTCCGCCATACGGTGCACGTCCTCGCGCTTGCGCACGGCATTGCCCTTACCCTGGGAGGCGTCGATGATCTCGCCGGCCAGGCGCTGGCGCATGGACTTTTCACCGCGGTTGCGGGAGTACTCCACCAGCCAGCGCATTGACAGCGCCACGCGGCGGGAGGGGCGCACTTCGACCGGTACCTGGTAGGTCGCACCGCCAACCCGGCGGGACTTGACTTCCACCATGGGCGCGATGTTTTCCAGCGCTTCGTCGAATGCTTCGATGGGGTCCTTGTTGAGGCGGTCGCGGACTATGTCCAGGGCGCCATACACAATGGTTTCCGCTACGGATTTCTTACCACTGACCATCACGTGGTTCATGAACTTTGCCAGCGTCACGTTGCCATACTTGGGATCTGGCAGGACTTCGCGCTTGGCGACTACTCGTCTTCTTGGCATGGTTTTGCCCTTCTCTCTTCAGGTTGATCCGAACACCGACCTGCCACAATCGCGGGGGAGGCAGGGGTTCGGCCTTACTTACATCAATGTTGTTACAGCCGGGTTGCGCTTACTTGGGACGCTTGGCACCGTACTTGGAACGGCCGTTCCTGCGATCGGCGACTCCGGAGGTGTCCAGGCTGCCGCGCACGGTGTGATAACGCACACCGGGCAGGTCCTTTACACGGCCGCCGCGAATCAGCACCACACTGTGCTCCTGCAGGTTGTGACCCTCACCACCGATGTACGAGGACACCTCGTAGCCGTTGGTCAGGCGCACACGACATACCTTGCGCAGTGCAGAGTTGGGTTTCTTCGGCGTGGTCGTGTAAACACGGGTACACACACCGCGGCGCTGCGGACAGCTTTGCAGGGCGGGTACGTCGCTCTTGTCTACTTTGCGCTTCCGAGGCGTACGAACCAATTGGTTGATCGTTGCCATCCAGTTAAAACTCCAAAATAAATCGTTTAATTATGGCCGCAAGGCCATGTCCAGATCCGGGACAACCACTCCTGGCCGAGGCCAAAGAAGCGGGACGTAACAAACCACCCCGGAAAGAGGAGGCGGCATTCTATAGATGCCCCCGGTGGGAGTCAACCCATACCGGGGGACCTTTCACCGACGCCCGCCTCAGTCTCCCTGCAGGGCCTCGGTCAGTGCCGCCTCGATTTCCTGGGCGGATACCGTCACCTCGGAGCGGCTGTCGCGGGTGCGCTTGCGCTCCTCGTGGTAGGCCAGACCGGTGCCGGCGGGGATCAGGCGTCCCACCACCACGTTTTCCTTCAGGCCGCGCAGGTAATCCCGCTTGCCGGTGACCGCCGCCTCGGTGAGGACGCGGGTGGTCTCCTGGAACGAGGCCGCGGAGATGAAGCTCTCGGTGGCCAGGGAGGCCTTGGTGATACCCAGCAGCTCCCGCTCGCCCGCAGCCGGCACCAGCTTCTGGCCCAGCAGGCGCTCGTTTTCTTCCAGCAGGGTGGTGTACTCGACCTGCTCGCCCTTGATCAGGCTGGAATCGCCGGAGGAGGTGATGATGACCTTGCGCAGCATCTGGCGAACAATCACCTCGATGTGCTTGTCGTTGATCTTCACACCCTGCAGGCGGTAAACCTCCTGGATCTCGTTGACGATGTACTTCGCCAGTTCCTCGATGCCCTTGAGGCGCAGGATATCGTGGGGGCTGGGCGGGCCTTCCGACACGACCTCGCCCTTCTCCACGAACTCCCCCTCGAACACGGACATATTGCGCCACTTGGGAATCAGCGCCTCGAAGTGGTCGGAGCCGTCCGCCAGGGTGCTGCCGTCGGTGGGGGTAATGACCAGGCGACGCTTGCCCTTGGTTTCCTTACCGAAGCTCACGGTACCGGAAATCTCCGCCAGGATGGCGGGTTCCTTCGGCTTGCGGGCCTCGAACAGGTCGGCAACGCGCGGCAGACCACCGGTGATGTCGCGGGTCTTGGACCCCTCCTGGGGTATGCGCGCGATCACGTCGCCCGCTTCCACCCGCGCCGAATCCTCCAGGCTGACCAGCGCCGAGGCCGGCAGGAAATAGTGGGCCGGCACATTGGTATTGGCCAGGCACAGTTCCTTGCCCTTGTCGTCCACCAGGCTTACCGCGGGGCGGATATCCTTGCCCGCCACGGGCCGCTCACCGGCATCCAGCACCGAGATGCTGGACAGGCCGGTCAGTTCGTCGGTCTGGCGACGAATGGTAATACCCTCTTCCATGCCGCTGAATTTCACCGTACCCGCCACCTCGGTGATGATCGGGTGAGTGTGGGGGTCCCAGGTCGCCACCACGTCGCCGGCGGAGACGCTGGCGTGGTCGGCCACCTTGATCAGGGCGCCGTAGGGCAGCTTGTAGCGCTCGCGCTCCCTGCCCAGGGTATCCAGCACCGACAGTTCGCCCGAACGGGAGACGGCCACCAGGTAACCGTCCTTCTTGCGCTCCACGAACTTCAGGTTGTGCAGGCGCACGGTACCGTCGTTCATTACCTGGATATTGTCCTGGGCGGTCGCCCGGGAGGCCGCACCACCGATGTGGAAGGTACGCATGGTCAGCTGGGTACCCGGCTCACCGATGGACTGGGCTGCCACCACGCCGATGGCCTCGCCCATGTTCACGCGGTGGCCGCGGGCCAGGTCGCGACCGTAGCAGGCGCTGCAGATACCGTGACGGGTTTCGCAGGTGATGGGCGAGCGCACGGAAATCTCGTCAATGCCCATTTCCTCCAGGCGCTTGATCCACAGCTCATCCAGCATGGTGCCGGCGACGATGGCAATTTCCTCGTCGCTGCCGGGACGGTTCACGTCCCGTGCGACGATGCGGCCCAGCACGCGATCACCCAGCGATTCGATGATGTCGCCACCCTCGATTACCGGCGTCATCAGCAGGCCCTGGTCGGTACCGCAATCCACCTCGGTGACCACCAGGTCCTGGGCGACGTCCACCAGGCGGCGGGTCAGGTAACCGGAGTTGGCGGTCTTCAGGGCCGTGTCGGCCAGACCCTTGCGGGCGCCGTGGGTGGAGATGAAGTACTGCAGTACGTTCAGGCCCTCGCGGAAGTTCGCCGTAATGGGGGTCTCGATGATGGAGCCGTCCGGCTTGGCCATCAGGCCGCGCATACCCGCCAGCTGGCGGATCTGGGCGGGTGAGCCCCGGGCGCCGGAGTCGGCGTAGATATAGACGGAGTTGAAGGAGGCCTGCTGCTCTTCCTTGCCCTCGCGGTTGATCACGGTTTCCTTGGACAGGCCCTCCATCATGGACTTGGAGACCAGGTCGTTGGCGCGTGACCAGATGTCGATCACCTTGTTGTATTTCTCGCCCTGGGTCACCAGGCCGGCCGCGTACTGCTGCTCGATCTCCTTGACCTCGGCATCGGCGCGCGCAATCAGCTCCGCCTTGGCCGCGGGAATCTCGAAATCGTTGACGCCGATGGACGACCCGGAACGGGTGGAATACTCGTAGCCCGTGTACATCAGCTGGTCGGCGAAGATAACGGTGGCCTTGAGGCCGACGGCGCGGTAGCACTGGTTGATGATACGGGAGATGGCCTTCTTGGCCATGTCCTGGTTCACCATCTCGAAGGCGATACCCGCGGGGACGATTTCCCACAGCAGGGCGCGGCCCACGGTGGTGTCGGCCACGAAGCTGTTCTCGATACGCTCGCCTTCATCGGTGTTGACCACCTCGTTGATGCGCACCTTGACCCGCGCCTGCAGGTGCACGTGGCCGCCGAAGTAGGCGCGGTGCACTTCCGATACATTGGCAAACAGGGTGCCTTCGCCCTTGGCGTTGACCCGCTCGCGGGTCATGTAGTACAGGCCCAGTACCACGTCCTGGGAGGGCACGATGATGGGCTCGCCGTTGGCGGGAGAGAGAATATTGTTGGTGGACATCATCAGGGCGCGGGCTTCCAGCTGCGCCTCGATGGTCAGCGGCACGTGCACCGCCATCTGGTCACCGTCGAAGTCGGCGTTGTAGGCGGCGCAGACCAGCGGGTGCAGCTGGATGGCCTTACCCTCGATCAGCACCGGCTCGAAGGCCTGGATGCCCAGGCGGTGCAGGGTGGGGGCGCGGTTCAGCAGCACCGGGTGCTCGCGGATCACCTCGGCGAGGATATCCCAGACCTCCGGCGGCTCGCGCTCCACCATTTTCTTGGCGGCCTTGATGGTGGTGGCCAGGCCCCTGGCCTCCAGCTTGCCGAAAATAAAGGGTTTGAACAGTTCCAGCGCCATTTTCTTGGGCAGGCCGCACTGGTGCAGGCGCAGGGTCGGGCCCACCACGATCACGGAGCGACCGGAGTAGTCCACCCGCTTGCCCAGCAGGTTCTGGCGGAACCGGCCCTGCTTGCCCTTGATCATGTCGGCCAGGGACTTCAGCGGGCGCTTGTTGGAGCCGGTGATGGCGCGGCCGCGACGGCCGTTGTCCAGCAGCGCATCCACGGATTCCTGCAGCATGCGCTTCTCGTTGCGCACGATGATGTCGGGTGCGTTCAGGTCCAGCAGGCGCTTGAGGCGGTTGTTGCGGTTGATCACCCGGCGGTACAGGTCGTTCAGGTCGGAGGTGGCGAAGCGGCCTCCATCCAGGGGCACCAGCGGGCGCAGGTCCGGCGGCAGTACCGGCAGCACCTTCAACACCATCCACTCGGGCTTGTTGCCGGAACTGGCGAAGGCCTCCATCAACTTCAGGCGCTTGGACAGCTTCTTGATCTTGGTCTCGGAGTTGGTGGCCGGGATCTCCTCGCGCAGGCTGGCGATTTCGTGCTCCAGGTCCAGTTGCACCATCAGGTCCTGGATCGCCTCGGCGCCCATCTTGGCGGAGAATTCGTCACCGAACTCCTCCATGGCCTCGTAGTACTGCTCGTCGGACAGCAACTGGCCCTGCTCCAGGGTAGTCAGGCCGGGGTCGGTTACCACGTAGGACTCGAAATACAGCACCCGCTCGATATCGCGCAGGGTCATGTCCAGCAGCAGGCCGATGCGCGAGGGCAGTGATTTCAGGAACCAGATATGGGCTACCGGGCTGGCCAGCTCGATATGACCCATGCGCTCCCGGCGCACCTTGGCCAGGGCCACTTCCACACCGCACTTCTCACAGATCACGCCGCGGTGCTTGAGTCGCTTGTACTTGCCGCACAGGCACTCGTAATCCTTTACCGGCCCGAAAATCTTGGCGCAGAACAGGCCGTCCCGCTCCGGCTTGAAAGTACGGTAATTGATGGTCTCCGGCTTCTTCACTTCGCCGAACGACCACGAGCGGATCATTTCCGGTGACGCCAGACCGATCCGGATGGCATCGAACTCTTCCGTTTGTCCCTGGGACTTCAACAGATTAAGTAAGTCTTTCAAAGCATTTCCTCCACGAGGTTATTGCTACCGGGTAGAGCGGCGCGGCGCGCCGCTGTCACCCCTGAGTCCAGTGTTATGTTTGTTACTCGTTCTCGAGCTCGATATCGATGCCCAGGGAACGTATCTCCTTAACCAACACATTGAAGGACTCGGGCATACCCGGCTCCATCCGATGATCGCCATCGACAATGTTCTTGTACATCTTGGTCCGCCCGGCGACGTCGTCGGACTTCACGGTCAGCATTTCCTGCAGGGTATAGGCGGCACCGTAGGCTTCCAGTGCCCAGACCTCCATCTCCCCGAAGCGCTGGCCACCGAACTGCGCCTTGCCGCCCAGCGGTTGCTGGGTAACCAGGCTGTAGGAACCGGTGGAACGGGCGTGCATCTTGTCGTCCACCAGGTGGTTCAGCTTCAGCATGTACATGTAGCCAACCGTGACCGGGCGATCGAAGGCCTCGCCGGTACGGCCGTCGTACAGGGTGAACTGGCCGCTCTCGGGCAGGTCCGCCAGGGCCAGCAATTCCTTGATGGACTCCTCTGCCGCGCCGTCGAACACCGGGGTTGCCATGGGCACACCGCCCACCAGGTTGCCAGCCAGCTCCAGGATATCCGCGTCGCTGAGGGACTTCAGGTCCTCGCTGCGACCGGCGCCGTTGTTGTAGATGGTCTCCAGGAACTTGCGGATCTCGGCGACCTTGCGCTGCTCCTTGATCATGGCGTCGATCTTGTCGCCCAGGCCCTTGGCGGCCATGCCCAGGTGGGTCTCCAGGATCTGGCCCACGTTCATGCGCGAGGGCACGCCCAGCGGGTTCAGGACGATATCGACCGGCTCGCCGTTCTCGTCGTAGGGCATATCCTCTACCGGCATGATCACCGAGATGACGCCCTTGTTACCGTGGCGTCCGGCCATCTTGTCGCCCGGCTGGATGCGGCGCTTGATCGCCAGGTAAACCTTGACGATCTTGAGCACGCCCGGAGCCAGGTCATCGCCGCTTTGCAGCTTGCGCTTCTTGTCCTCGAAACGCTCTTCCAGCAGCTTGTTCTGCTCCTCCAGCTGGCGCTGGGCGGAGGCGATCGCCTCGTTGAGCTCCGCTTCGGAGAACTTCAGCTTGAACCACTGGTCGCGATCCAGGCCCGCCAGCACGTCGGCGTCCAGGCTGGTTCCCTTGGCCAGGCCCGCGCCGCTGACGGTTTTCTTGCCGCCAAGCAGGCTTTCCAGGCGGGCAAAGGTCGCCTCCTCGAAGATCCGGTATTCTTCCTTCAGGTCCTTGCGGTAATCATCGAGCTGGTATTTCTCGATAGCCAGGGCGCGGGCGTCCTTTTCCAGGCCGTCGCGGGTAAAGACCTGCACGTCGATGACCGTGCCCTTGGTGCTGGAGGGCACGCGCAGGGAGGTATCCTTCACATCCGAAGCCTTCTCGCCGAAGATCGCGCGCAGCAGCTTTTCCTCGGGGGTCAGCTGGGTCTCGCCCTTGGGCGTCACCTTGCCCACCAGGATGTCGCCGGCATCCACCTCGGCACCTATGTAGACGATACCCGACTCGTCCAGCTTGGACAGGGCACTCTCGCCGACGTTGGGGATGTCGCCGGTGATCTCCTCGGAGCCGAGCTTGGTATCCCGGGCGATACAGGTGAGTTCCTGTATATGGATCGTGGTGAAGCGATCCTCCTTCACAACGCGCTCGGACACCAGGATGGAGTCCTCGAAGTTGTAGCCGTTCCAGGGCATGAAGGCGATACGCATGTTCTGGCCCAGGGCCAGTTCACCCATATCGATGGAGGGACCATCGGCGAGGATATCACCGCGGGCGATGGCGTCTCCCTGGCGCACGATGGGGCGCTGGTTGATACAGGTGTTCTGGTTGGAGCGGGTGTACTTGGTCAGGTTGTAGATGTCCACCGGGGCTTCATCCACGCCCCCGTCCTCGGCACTCACGCGCACCACGATGCGGCTGGCGTCGACCGAATCGACCACGCCGGCACGCCGGGCGACCACACAGACACCGGAGTCGGCGGCCACGTAGCGCTCCATGCCGGTTCCCACCAGCGGCTTGTCGCTCACCAGGGTGGGCACCGCCTGGCGCTGCATGTTGGAGCCCATGAGCGCACGGTTGGCGTCATCGTGCTCCAGGAAGGGGATCAGGGCCGCGGCCACCGACACGACCTGCTTGGGCGAGACGTCCATGTAATCCACCCGCTCGGGGGGCATGACGGTGAATTCATTCATGTGCCGCACGGCGATCAGCTCATCCACGAACTGCATATTCTTGTCCAGGGTCGCCGAGGCCTGGGCAATGACATGCTCGGCCTCGTTGATGGCGGACAGGAACTCGATATCGTCGGTCACCTTGCCGTTGACGACCTTGCGGTAGGGGCTTTCCAGGAAGCCGTACTCGTTGGTGCGGGCATAGGTTGCCAGGGAGTTGATCAGGCCGATGTTCGGGCCTTCCGGCGTCTCAATGGGACAGACGCGGCCGTAGTGGGTCGGGTGCACGTCGCGCACCTCGAAACCGGCGCGCTCACGGGTGAGGCCGCCCGGCCCCAGCGCGGACACGCGGCGTTTGTGGGTCACTTCCGACAGCGGGTTGTTCTGGTCCATGAACTGGGACAGCTGGCTGGAACCGAAGAATTCCTTCACCGCGGCAGACACCGGCTTGGCGTTGATCAGGTCCTGGGGCATCAGGCCCTCGCTCTCCGCCATGGACAGGCGCTCCTTGACCGCCCGCTCCACGCGGACCAGGCCAACGCGGAACTGGTTCTCGGCCATTTCACCGACCGAGCGCACGCGGCGGTTGCCCAGGTGGTCGATATCATCGACCATGCCGCGACCGTTGCGGATGGCGACCAGGGTGCGCAGCACATCGACAATATCTTCCTTGTCGAGCACGCCGCTGCCCAGCACCTCGTCGCGACCCAGGCGGCGGTTGAACTTCATGCGGCCCACAGCGGACAGGTCGTAGCGGTCGGCGGAGAAGAACAGGTTCTGGAACAGGTTTTCCGCCGATTCCTTGGTGGGCGGTTCGCCGGGGCGCATCATGCGGTAGATTTCCACCAGCGCCTCGAGTTCGTTGCGGGTGGTGTCCTGGCGCAAGGTGTCGGAGATGAAGGGGCCGCAGTCCAGCTCGTTGGTGTACAGGGTCTCGATCTTGGCAACACCCGCCTCCTCCAGCTTGACCAGCACTTCCTCGCTGAGTTCGGTATTACACTCCACCAGGATCTCCCCGGTCTTCTTGTCGACCAGGTTTTTCGCCAGGGCGCGTCCGTACAGGTAGGTGCGCGGAATCTCGAGCTGGGTGACCTTGGCCGCTTCCAGCTCGCGAATATGGCGGGCGGTGATACGTCGACCCTCTTCCACGATCACCTTCTTGCCGACCTTGATGTCGAAAGTCGCGACGTCGCCGCGCAGGCGCTCGGGGATCAGGGTCATGGTGTAGCTGCCGTCCTTGTCGACCTGGAAGGTGTTGACCTCGTAGAACATGTCGAGGATTTCCTCGGACTCATAGCCCAGGGCGCGCAACAGGATGGTCGCCGGCAGCTTGCGGCGGCGGTCAATCCGCACGAAGACCAGGTCCTTGGGGTCGAACTCGAAGTCCAGCCAGGAGCCGCGGTAGGGAATGACCCGGGCGGAGTACAGCAGCTTGCCCGAGGAGTGGGTCTTGCCCTTGTCGTGATCGAAGAACACACCGGGTGAACGGTGCAGCTGGGAGACGATAACCCGCTCGGTGCCGTTGACCACGAAGGTGCCGTTGTCGGTCATCAGGGGGATTTCCCCCATGTAGACTTCCTGCTCCTTGATGTCCTTGATGGTCTTGTTGGCGGAGTCCTTGTCGTAGATGATCAGGCGCACCTTGACCCGCAGGGAGCAGGAGTAGGTAACCCCGCGCAACTGGCACTCATTGACATCGAATACGGGCGTGCCAAGCTGGTAGTCCACATACTCCAGGGCGGCGTTGCCGCTGTAGCTGACGATGGGGAACACAGACTTGAAGGCGGCGTGCAGGCCGTAGTCGCCACGCTGGTCCAGGGGCACACCCTGCTGGGTAAACTTCCGGTAGGAATCCAATTGGATCGCAAGCAGGTATGGCACGTCCATTACCTTCGGCAGCATGCCGAAATCCTTGCGAATACGTTTTTTCTCAGTGTACGAGTATGCCATCAGTACTCCCCAGCGTGATTAACTTCAAAACCTGTTTCTGTGAAGCGGGAAAAGGCCGGCGGGCCAACTGCCCACCAGCCTTGTCCGTGTTCGACCGAAGCCGAACTATTGCCGGGCTTACTTGAGCTCGACAGTGCCGCCAGCTTCTTCCAGCTGCTTCTTGATGTCTTCGGCTTCTTCCTTGGAAGCACCTTCCTTGATCGGGGAAGGCGCGCCGTCGACCAGGCCCTTGGCTTCTTTCAGGCCCAGACCAGTTACCGCGCGTACGACCTTGATGACGTTTACTTTCTTGTCGCCTGCGGCGGTCAGAACAACGTCAAACTCGGTCTGCTCTACAGCGGCACCACCGGCGTCAGCGCCGCCGGCAGCGGCCGGTGCTACGGCAACAGCCGCGGCAGCAGATACGCCGAACTTCTCTTCCATTGCGCTGATGAGCTCAACGATGTCCATTACGCTCATATCAGCAATTGCATTCAAAATATCGTCTTTAGACAGAGCCATGACTCATATCTCCTATTTAGCTAATTAAAAAATCCACTGCAGGGGCTTATGCCGCTGCCTCTTTCTGATCGCGTACTGCTGCGAGCGTGCGAACCAGTTTTCCAGGTACTTCGTTCATTGTCTGGACCAGCTTGGTTACCGGCGCCTGCATGACACTCATCAACATCGAGAGTGCCTGGTCGCGCGTGGGCAACTTAGCCAGAACATCCAATTGATCCGCACCCAGTATCTGGCCACTGACCGCCAGTGCTTTCACCTCGAAGGCATTGTTCTCCTTGGCGAAATCCTTGAAGAGTCGAGCAGCTGCGCCGGGGTCTTCCATAGAAAACCCGAACAGGGAGGGACCGACCAGAGTGTTGTTTACACACTCGAAATCAGTTCCTTCCAGGGCCCGCTTGGCCAGCGTGTTCCGCACGACGCGGAGGGTCACACTGTTTTCGCGGGCACTTTTGCGCAGCGCTGTCATCCCGTCCACGGTTACGCCACGTGCATCGGCGATAACCAGGGACAGGGCACTGATGGCAGTCTCGTTAACCTCAGCTACGATCGCTTTCTTGTCTTCGAGTCCAATTGCCACTGGAATTACTCCTGGATTGCTAAGTTAAGTACCGGTAAATCTATGCCGGCACCGTTTTTGCGTGGTGAACACATCCACCATCTGCGTAGGTTTTGCTTCCGCCGGGGCACTGCCCCGACTTCCCCGCCATTAAGCCTGGGCCGGCATACCGCGCCGGCTCTGGCACCTACGGTCTTTGATGGTCTTCAGTTCAAAGCTAAATAGGTATTCAACAACCCGAGCCCTTTCCAAAGACCTCAAAGTGGATCGGTTCAGGCCTGGTAGCCCGCCCCGATCTACAACGCCCTCCCTCCCTGGAGAGCCTTGAGGAACCGCCCCTTGTGGGGGCGATTCGATCAAACTTCCAGCGACCCGTGGTCGATGGTTACGCCGGGACCCATGGTGGTGCTGAGGGTGACCTTGCGCAGGTAGACGCCCTTGGCGGCGGCCGGCTTGCTCTTTTTCAGGTCGGCCAATACCGCTTCCAGGTTGCCCTTGATGGCCTCCAGTTCAAAACTGATCTTGCCGATTCCACCGTGGATGATGCCGTTCTTGTCAGTACGGAAACGCATCTGGCCCGCCTTGGCGTTCTTGACGGCGGTCTCCACATCGGGCGTCACGGTGCCGGTCTTGGGGTTGGGCATCAGGCCGCGCGGACCCAGTACCTGGCCCAGCTGGCCGACGACCCGCATGGCATCCGGGGAGGCGATGACGACATCGAAATCCATCATGCCGCCCTTGATCTGCTCGGCGAGGTCTTCCATGCCCACCAGGTCCGCTCCGGCAGCCTTGGCCTTCTCGGCCGCGTCGCCCTGGGTGAATACCGCCACCCGCACATCACTGCCGGTACCGAAAGGCAGGGTGGTGGCGCCGCGCACGCCCTGGTCCGATTTACGGGCATCGACACCCAGGTTTACCGCTACTTCAACGGTCTCGTTGAACCTGGCAGTACCGAATTCCTTGAGCAGGCTCACCGCCTCTTCCAGGGAATACACCTTGGTGGAATCAACCTTCTCGCGGAAGGCGCGTACACGCTTGGATAACTTGGCCATTAGTTCACCCCCTCTACTTCGATACCGGCGGAACGAGCGCTGCCCGCGATGGTGCGCACGGCGGCGTCCATATCCGCAGCCGTGAGATCCGGCCACTTCTGGGTCGCCACTTCTTCCAGCTGGGCGCGGCTCACCTTGCCCACCTTGCGGGTGTTGGGGGTGGCGGACCCTTTCTGGATCTTGGCGACCTTGCGCAGCAGTACCGCGGCCGGCGGGGTCTTGGTAATGAAGGTAAAGGAGCGATCGCTGTATACTGTGATCACCACCGGAATCGGCAGACCCGGCTCCAGGCCCTGGGTCTCGGCGTTGAACGCCTTGCAGAATTCCATGATATTGACGCCGTGCTGGCCCAACGCCGGACCCACGGGGGGGCTGGGGTTGGCCTGGCCGGCCTTTACCTGCAGCTTGATATAAGCCTGTACTTTCTTAGCCATTGCTACTCTCCCGGGTGCAAACGCCCTGGTACCTCACCGGCTGGCGCCGATAATTACGCGGGCTCCCCGTCTGTGACGGCCAAAGCCGTCGGTTAAGGGGACGCCCCCCTTTTTGACGCCTTGTGTCAAAAAGGGGGGCGTCCCCGGTTTTCCTATCAGGCCTTTTCGACCTGACTGAATTCCAGTTCCACCGGGGTGGAACGCCCGAAAATCAATACCGCCACGTTGAGGCGGTTCTTTTCGTAGTTCACATCTTCCACGACGCCGTTGAAGTCGTTGAAGGGACCGTCTATGACCCGCACCATCTCGCCGGGCTCGAACAGGGTCTTGGGCTTGGGTGCCTCGACGCCGTCCTCAACCCGCTGCAGGATGGCCGCGGCCTCCGCCTCGGTGATCGGCGCCGGCGCATCGGCCTTGCCGCCGATAAACCCGAGCACACGCGGGGTTTCCTTTACCAGGTGCCAGGTGTCGTCCGCCAGTTCCATCTGCACCAGCACATAGCCGGGGAAGAACTTGCGCTCGCTGCGCCGCTTCTGGCCGCCGCGCATCTCCACCACTTCCTCGGTGGGCACCAGCACTTCACCAAACCGGTCCTGCATGCCATGCAGTTCGATACGCTCCTTGAGGGAGGCCGCCACCTTCTTTTCAAACCCTGAGTAGGCGTGTACGACGTACCAACGCATTGCCATCGGCTAACCCTTATCCTGTGTGTTAAGCAATTGCCAGCGAAACCAGCCAGCCCAGCAGGGAGTCGAGCCCCCACAGGATCAGCGCCACCAGCAAAACGAAGACCACCACTATCATGGTGGTCTGCACGGTTTCCTGACGGGTAGGCCAGACCACCTTGCGAATCTCGGTACGGGACCCCTTGACCAGGGCCCAGAATGCGGCGCCCTTGGCGGTCTGCAGGGCCACCATGCCAGCCACGGCGGCGATAGCCAGGATACCCAGCACCCGGTACAGCAGCGACTGGTCGGCATAGTAGCTGTTGCCAACGACCGCTACAGCCACCAGCGCAAAGACGATTACCCACTTGACCGCATCGAACCGGCTGGTGGTTGTTTCCACACTCATTAACGCATTCCTTTCATAAAAGACGCCACCCACGCCGGGCGCCGTCCCCTGCCATTAAAATGGCAGGCCAGGAGGGAATCGAACCCCCAACCTGCGGTTTTGGAGACCGCTGCTCTGCCAATTGAGCTACTGGCCTAGATACCTCACTTAGACGACGAAGCCGAACTGCTTTTGCAAGCGGTTCGGCCGGGTCGGGATTGGGGGCGCGAGGCCCCCGACCGCCTTGCGGTCTCTTACTCGATGATCTTGGCTACCACGCCGGCGCCGACGGTACGGCCACCCTCGCGAATCGCGAAACGCAGGCCATCTTCCATCGCAATCGGCGCGATCAGCGTCACTTCCATCTGGATGTTGTCGCCAGGCATTACCATCTCAACACCGTCGGGCAGCTCGCAAGCTCCGGTCACGTCAGTCGTACGGAAGTAAAACTGCGGACGGTAACCCTTGAAAAACGGCGTGTGACGCCCGCCCTCGTCCTTGGACAGGATATACACCTCCGCCTCGAACTTGGTGTGCGGCTTGACCGAACCCGGCTTCGCCAGTACCTGGCCACGCTCCACGTCCTCACGCTTGGTGCCGCGCAGCAGCACGCCCACGTTCTCCCCCGCACGGCCCTCGTCCAGCAGCTTGCGGAACATCTCAACGCCCGTACAGGTGGTCTTCTGGGTGTCGCGGATACCGACGATCTCGATCTCCTCGCCAACCTTGATGATGCCGCGCTCAACACGACCGGTTACCACCGTGCCACGACCGGAGATAGAGAACACGTCCTCCACCGGCATCAGGAACGCCTGGTCGATCGCCCGCTCCGGCTCCGGAATATAGCTGTCCAGGGTCTCTACCAGGGTCTTCACCGCGGTGGTGCCCAGGCCGTTCTCGTCTTCGCCGTTCAGGGCCATCAGCGCCGAACCACAGATGATCGGCGTGTCGTCGCCCGGGAACTCGTACTGGTCCAGCAGCTCGCGCAGCTCCATCTCCACCAGTTCCTTCATCTCCTCGTATTCCTCGGAGTCGGCACCGCCGCAATCTTCCGCCAGCAGGTCAGCCTTGTTCAGGAATACCACGATGTAGGGTACGCCTACCTGGCGGGACAGCAGGATGTGCTCGCGGGTCTGGGGCATGGGGCCGTCGGTGGCGCCACACACCAGGATCGCACCGTCCATCTGCGCCGCACCGGTGATCATGTTCTTCACGTAGTCCGCGTGCCCGGGACAGTCAACGTGGGCGTAGTGACGATTCGGTGAATCGTACTCGACGTGGGAGGTCGCAATCGTAATGCCGCGCTCGCGCTCTTCCGGGGCGTTGTCGATACCGTCGAACGCCACCGCTGAACCACCCCAGGTCTCCGCGCAGACACGGGTCAGCGCCGCCGTCAGCGTCGTCTTGCCATGGTCAACGTGTCCGATGGTTCCCACGTTGACGTGGGGCTTTTTACGTTCAAACTTTTCCTTTGCCATTACGACAGTCTCCTTTCACGTACCGGCCGTTGGACACGAGCCATGCAGTTTCAATTAATTCCTTTACTTCCAATCAGTTAGACAGGAAGTGGAGCTCATAACCGGATTTGAACCGGTGACCTCTTCCTTACCAAGGAAGTGCTCTACCGACTGAGCTATATGAGCGCTATCCTGCCAACCTCTGGAGCGGGTAGCGGGAATCGAACCCGCACCATCAGCTTGGAAGGCTGAGGTTCTACCGTTGAACTATACCCGCAACGTGCTTCGCTATGGTTCTTCCCAATATGGTGGAGGGGGGTGGATTCGAACCACCGAAGCTCGCGCGTCAGATTTACAGTCTGATCCCTTTGGCCACTCGGGAACCCCTCCGAAAGGCGGCATATTGTCCTGATGCCCCCTGCCCTTGTCAACCAGTTCTCCCATTAAAATTATCGACTTACGACCATCCCCGGCGGGGCCGCCCGGCGGGAGCTGGCCACCCCCACCCCGGGGCGGGTTAATGCAGCATGGAGGGGGCTTCTTCGCCGGCCGGATACAGGTAGTCGAGTTGCCGGAAACTGTCTGCCAGGTGCCCGGTCGCCTCCAGGCTGGTGGCGATAAAATGGGTGAACTGCCCGGCCTCCACCCCGGCCCCGGTGAGCAGGCTGGCGGCGACCACCAGCTGCGGCAGGGCCTCGTCCACCAGGTCGATGAACACCTTGAGGGTGGGATAGTCCATATTCAGCCGCCCCAGTTCGGCGGCGACCTGCAGCACCATCGCCGGGCGCAGTTCCAGCTCGGTGGTCAGCAGCAGGCCGAACTCCTCCTGGAACAGGCGACTGTCTATCACCCCGGGAATATCCTGCAGCGGCCGCAGGTGCAGGCCCTCACACTGGCCGCATAAATAGTGCTCCACGCCCGCCTCATCGAGCCAGTGCTGCAGCAATGCCTTGTCGGGATGGTGTAGTGACGTCATGGTAGCTCGCAAAAACGCGCCATTCTAGCGCAACTGGCGCGCAGATGGCAGCGCGTCCGCGGCGGGCTGGCGGGACAGGGCTGTCCCCGCTTTCCCACCGACAACAGCTTTGACCCCATTCTTCGGCGCCTCCGACCCAACTATAACGAAATCAGTCATACGACAATGTCAAGAACATGACAGTGCTGCATTGGTTACCGGTATATCCTGCCATCTACCAGCAATTATGGCGTGAGGTTGGCAACCATGAATGAACCGGTATTGGTCACGGCCAGACAGTTTCCCGAACCCCTGATGCAGGCACTGGCCCGTTGCGGGGACGTGCGTGTGTACGACGCAAGCAACCCTGCCGAGACCCTCGAGGGGGCCCATGTCTGGGCGGGCACCGCCTTGGACCCCGTCCCGGCGGATCTGGTCAGGATGTTCCCCGCCTCGCTGGGTCTGGTCGCCAATTTTGGCGTGGGCATCGACAATATCGATCTGGAAGCCAGCAGGGCAAGGGGCATCCAGGTCAGCAACACCCCGGTGGTGACGGAGGATACCGCCGATCTGGCCATGACCCTGCTGCTGGCCGCCTGCAGGCGGCTAAGCAGCAGCGAGCGGCTGTTGCGGGAGAATAACTGGGCCGCGGCCGCGGGCCAGCTCGGCCAGCGCGTCCACGGCAAGACCCTGGGCATCGT
>JACKNU010000008.1 GCA_024234675.1 Pseudomonadales bacterium
ACGTAGAGAAAGCGGCCATCGAGTACCTCGAGCAGGCTGCCAAGTCAGACAAGCCCTTCTTCATTAATGTCAACTTCATGAAGAACCACCAGCCCAACATGCCGGCGCCAGAGTTCAAGCACAAGTCGCTTTCCAAGAGCAAGTACGCGGACGCGGTGGTCGAACTGGACACGCGGATCGGCCGGGTGATGGACAAGTTGCGCTCCCTGGGCCTCGACAAGAATACCCTGGTGTTTTACACCACAGACAATGGCGCCTGGCAGGATGTCTATCCCGATGCCGGCTACACGCCGTTCCGCGGTACCAAGGGCACCGTGCGCGAAGGCGGTAATCGGGTTCCTGCTATTGCCTGGATGCCGGAAAAGATCAAGGCCCGCACGCGCAGCCACGACATTGTTGGCGGGCTCGACCTGATGGCGACCTTTGCCTCCCTGGCTGGCATTGACCTACCGACCAAGGACCGCGACGGCAAACCTATTATCTTCGACAGCTACGACATGTCTCCGGTGCTGTTCGGAACCGGAAAATCCGAGCGCAATGAATGGTTCTACTACACCGAGAACGAGCTCACCCCCGGCGCCGCCCGTGTCGGCAACTACAAGGCGGTATTCAACCTGCGCGGTGACGACGGCGCCCAGACCGGTGGCCTGGCGGTGGATTCCAATCTCGGCTGGAAGGGGCCCGAGAAATACGTGGCCACGGTGCCACAGATCTTCGACCTGTGGGCGGACCCCCAGGAGCGCTACGACATCTTCATGAACAATTACACGGAGCGGACCTGGACCCTGGTAACCATCAACGAGGCGGTCAAGAAGAAGGTGGAGACCTATATCAAGTACCCGCCGCGCAAACTGCAGAGCGAGGTCTATACCGGCCCGATTACCCTCTCCGAGTACCAGCGCTTCAAGTACATCCGCGAGATGCTGGCGAAAGACGGCATCAGCCTGCCGCTGCCAACGGGCAACTGAGGCCAGACCCGGCGGGCGGCAAGCCCGCCGGCCATGCACAGCAGGCGGCCCGGCTCCCAGGAGACCGGGCCGTTTGTTTTTTATAGAATGGCTCCGAGTCTTCCCCGATGTGAGGTTTCCATGAAAACACGCCCTACCCGCTCCGTCCTCGCCGCTGCCGCGCTGCTCCTGGCCACCAGTGCAGTCAGCGCCGCCCCGGACGACTCCGCCGCCCAGGCCAACAACCCCCTGGCCAATATGACGGCCTTCAATATCCAGGACTATTATATCGGCGACCTGACCGAGAGCAGCAAGGACGCCAACCAGGGCTGGCTGCGCTTCGCAAAGCCGTTTTCGGTGTCCGATACGAAATGGCTGATGCGCGCCTCGCTGCCGATCAACAGCTTCCCCACCGGCTCCAACGGTAATACCGAGACCGGTATCGGCGATTTCAACGTCTTTGCCGCCTACCTGCTGGACACCGGCAACCCGGCGGTGAGTTTCGGCTTCGGCCCGCAGCTGACCGCGCCCACCGCCAGCAAGGACGAACTGGGCAGCGAAAAATGGTCCGCCGGTTTCGCCAACGTCCTGTTCAACGCCGAGTCCGCCGTATTCCAGTACGGCTACCTGCTGACCTGGCAACACAGCTTTGCCGGCGAAGGCGACCGGGCGGATGTCAATACGGGTGCGTTCCAGCCCTTCCTGTTCTACCAGCTGGGAGGCGGCACCTATCTGCGCGCCGCGCCTATCTGGGCCTACAACTTCGAGAACGACGACTACAGCGTTCCGCTGGGACTGGGCATCGGCCAGGTGATCAAGAGCGACAAAACCGTCTACAACGTGTTTGTCGAACCCCAGTACTCCGTCGCGGATGAAGGCGCGGGGCAACCGCAATGGCAGATCTTCCTCGGCTTCAATATGCAGTTTCTGCAATGAACCGCGCACGACATCAAGGGGGGCCTCATGCGCTGACAGGGTCGGCGGTTCGCGCGGCGGCCCCAACGAAAAAAACCGGCCCCTTTGCAGGAACCGGTTTTAATGTGGTGGAGCTATGCGGGATCGAACCGCAGACCTCAACACTGCCAGTGTTGCGCTCTCCCAGCTGAGCTATAGCCCCGTAAACGGTTGTAAGTTATTGATCTTTCTGGACTTTTTGACAAAAGAGATCAATAACGAGACCGGCATTTTAGTGACCGCAGCGGCGCCTGTCAACTGCTGCGAACATCCCGTGTAGGTAGCTAATAATCTGTCCGGTTCTGTAGCAAGTATTCTGTCCGGTTTCACTAAGTCCTTGATTGGAGGCAACAAGTGGGCCGGACAGCATGGTTACAGGAGACCAGACTCATGAGATTTGAAGAGGCCTATGATGGTTGGCAGGACAGACGATTGACCCAGGAGCAGGCAGCTCAGCTGCTGGGCGTGTGTGAGCGCACCTTCCGGCGCTATATCGACCGCTACGAGGAGGCCGGTATGGAGGGCTTGATGGACAAGCGGATCAGCGAAGTGTCCAGCCGCAGGGCACCGGTCGACGAGGTGCTGCGGCTGGAGGCCCTGTACAAGGAGCGGTATGACGGCTGGAGCGTCAAACACTTCTTCGAGCGCTACCAGGACGAGCACAAGGGCCAGCGGTCGTATACCTGGGTCAAATCCCGCCTGCAGGCGTCCGCACTGGCCCCCAGGGGCAAACGGCGCGGTACGCAGCGGCGCCGACGTCCCAGGGCACCACTGCCGGGCATGATGATTCACCAGGACGGCTCGACCCACGAGTGGGTGCCGGGTCAGGTCTGGGATCTGATCGTCACCATGGATGACGCCAACAGCGAGATCTACTCGGCGTTCTTCGTGGAGGAGGAAGGGACACTATCAAGCTTTCAAGGGGTCAGGGAGACCCTGCTCCAAAAGGGCCTGTTCAGCAGTTTCTACAGTGACCGGGGCAGCCATTACTGGGTGACCACCGAGGCCGGTGACAAGGTGGACAAGCGCCGCCTGACCCAGTTCGGCCGCGCCATGAACCAGTTGGGCATCCAGATGATAGCGGCCTACTCCCCGGAGGCCCGGGGCCGCTCGGAGCGCTTCTTCCGAACCCTGCAGGACCGGCTGCCCAAGGAACTGGCCTTGGCCAACGTCACCACCATGGAGGCCGCCAACGCGTTCCTGCGCCGCACCTACCTCAAGCGCTTCAACCGCCGGTTCATGGTAACGCCTACGGAGCCAGGTAGCGCCTTCGTCCCGCTGCTGGGGGTCGATATCGACAACATCCTGTGCAGACAGGTGGAGCGCCAGGTGAGCAAGGACAGCTGTGTCAGCTACCAGGGGATGACGCTTGAGCTGCCTCAGGGGCCGCAGTTCAGGCATTTCGCCAGAAAGACGGTAAAGGTGCACGAGTACCCGAACGGGAACCTGGCGCTATTCCATGGTCCAAGGCACCTTGCCAGCTACACCGCCGATGGCAGACTAAAAGGGCAAACCAAAAAAGCAGCAGCGTAACCCGCTTCGCGGCTGCTCCGGGGTGAGAATCCCGGTTCAACAAAAGCGGACAATTCATTTGCTATAAAAACCGGACAGTTCTACTTGCTAACAACACTGCTGCGAACATCCCGGCCATCACCCCATTGACGGGACTAGAGCGACAGCCACAGGCGCAGCAGGTGGCGGCGCTCCGCCGGGTCGTCGTGGTCTTCGTAATCGGTGCGCGCGTGCAGGATGCTGTGGTTGGACAACAGCTGGATATCACCCGGCTGCAAATCCATGTCCAGGTAGATGCCGGGCTCCAGGGCGATGGCCTCGTAGCAGTCCAGCAGCGCCTGCAGCTGCGAATCCAGGGCCGGAACATCCGCATGGCGCACCACGGAGCGAAAATAGTCGGCGTGGTAAAAGGTCCGCAGTTTGCCCCCGGCGTAGCAGCAGGGCTGGACCGGCAGGGTACTGCCAGGGGAATTTACCTCGCGATCCCGGATATCCAGCAGCACGGGCTCGAACAGGCGCGCGGCCAGTTCCGGCTCGCGCCGCAACAACTCGTTGAAGATCGTGACTGAACTGACGATACGGCTCTGGCCGCCCCGCCTGGCCTTCTTCAGGCACAACAGTCCGACGACATCCGCGGCGTCACAGTGATAGTCGATATGGGCCGCGGTCTTGTACAGGCGCGCCGCGGCATCCTGCTGCGCCGCGCCCGTGTCGATCACATGTCCCAGCAGGTCGCCGTCGGGGTTCTGTTCACCGGGCGTGCCGCAGTGCAGGCCGAAGCACCAGAAGAATATTTCCGCCTCCCCCTGGCTCCAGCGCTCCACCGGTATACCGCGCACGACCTGGAAGCCCAGGCCGTCGGCCAGTTGCCGACGCCATTGCGCCACGCGATCCGCGAGCAGGGGCAGCGGGAAATGCGCCGCGGTGAGTTCGCGGGTGGCGAGGCCGGTGGCGCGTGCGCGGGCGACGGCCGCCAGCAGTTCCTCCTGCTCCGCTGCGGAAAGGTAATAAGCCATCTCCGCCAGCGGCGGCAGCTCATCGCCCCGCCAGGCGGCGGCGGACACGACCGGGCGGGTGGCCGTCATCTCGTGGGGCCGGTCGAAGTAGTGCATTGCCTGGTCAATGAACGACAGATAGGACGAGTTGGACATGGCTTGCATAGCTCTCAATGATGCTCTTCGGGAAGCGCGGCCAGCCAGATTACTATGCTAGTCTGTGCGGGTAGAACCCGCTCACAAAGGAGTCGCGCCATGCTGGGTAAATTCGTTCTCTGGTTCTCGGCCGCCATGTTCAGCGCCTACGGGCTGGCCTGTCTGTTCTCGCCCGGGCTGCCCATGGGCTACGCCGGCCTGGGCGCGGTTTCCGGGGACGCCCTGCCCGAGATTGCTGCCATGTACGGCGGCCTGCAGACGGGCTTTGGCCTGTTCTGCCTGTTGGGGGCCCTGCAGGCAGCCTTCTACCGGCCGGCCCTGGTATTGCTGCTGCTGTGCATAGGCGGCCTGGCCCTGGCTCGCTGTTTCTGGGCGTTCAACGCCCCCGGCGAGGTCGGTGCCTACACCTACGCTGCCATGGCCTACGAGTATTTGACCGCGATCCTGGCGGCGATTGCCCTGCGCCGCTGATACCCCGGGGCCAGCCGCCGCGAGGGAGGCCTCAACCGGCATAGGTGTCGCGCAGGTACTGGAGGATGTCGGCGGACTCGAACAGGCCGGTTTCGGTATTGGGGTCATACAAATAGGGGATGGAGACCCTGCCCTCCCTATCCTGCAGGACCCGGCGGTTTTCCAGCCTGCTGTCGGGCACCAGGTTCAAAGCCTTGCGCACCGGCGGCAGCACCCACTCCTGCAACTCGGTGCGGCCGCAGTTGCGCAGGATGTAGGGGATCTCCATCTCGCACAGTAGCTCCCGTACCGGGCGGGCGTAGGGACTGCTCTCGAAACTGTACAGTTCCAGCAGGTACTCGGGTTCGATGCCGGGACGGGCCTGCATGCCCTGGGACAGGCGCGGGGCACTGGCCAGCATCGAGCCCAGGGTCTGCAACTTGCCGGCTCGCCACTTCAGGGGCAGCGGACGGCGGCCGTAGGTCTCGAACAGGTAGGCGACGATATCCAGCGACTCGTACATTTCAACGCCGGTGTTGGCATCCACCAGGAAGGGGAATTGCGCCCTGCCCCCCAGTTCCACGACCTCGGGGCGGAAGCGCTCCCCGCCTTTCGGGCAGGGGCAGATCTCCGCATCCAGGTCCAGTTCCGTAAGGGCCTCGCGCACCAGGCGGCAATAGGGGCAGTTCTCGATATCGTACAGGCGCAGCATTTTTTTCGGCTTGAACTGTGCCGGCGAACTGGCGATGCCGCTGGTCGAGCGCAGCAGGGTCGATAACAGCGAAGTACCTATATTGCCTGCGGCCATAAGCTATGCTCCTGTGAGTTGCTGGTATTCTCTCTCCAGCCGTTTCGCTGCCTTCTTGGAAACCCCGCCCAGCACGTCCACGGCGTGGCGGATACGCGCCCTGCTCATATCAGGCCCCAGCAGCTCCATGGAGTCAACCACCGAGAACGAGGCGCTGGAACCGGCGATGGCCACGAACAGCGGCGCCAGCAGATCCTTGACCTTCAGCTCCAGCTTGTCGGCCAGCTCCTTTAGGTCGTTCCAGATGGTGTCGCGACTCCAGTGGCGCAGGGCCTCCATGCGCCACAGGGCGAGCTGCAGCATCCTGACGATCTCCTCGCGCTCGGCCTTGATGCCGGCGAAACTCGCCTCGCTCAGGGGCAGCGTGCCCGACACCAGGAAACCGGCCAGGGGAGCCAAGTCGCTCAGGATCTCCATGCGCTTCTGGACGTGGGGCAGCACCTTCATCAGGTTGGCCTCGTTGTAGGCCCAGTCCACCAGGCGTTGTGCCAGCTGCGCTTCGTCCAGGTCCTCGCGAATCCAGGTGCCGTTCAGCCAGCGCAGTTTCTCCACGTCGAAGATGGGTCCGCCCAGCGACACCCGCTGGATATCGAAGTTTTCGATCATCTGCGCCAGCGAGAACTTCTCGCTCTCGTCGGGCATGGACCAGCCCATGCGCCCCAGGTAATTCAGCAGCGCCTCGGGCAAAAAACCCATGCGCTGGTAGTACAGGATGCTGGTGGGGTTCTTGCGCTTGCTCAGTTTGGACTTGTCCGGGTTGCGCAGCAGCGGCAGGTGGCACAGCACCGGCATGTCCCAGCCGAAGTACTCGTACAGCAACTTGTGCTTGGGCGCCGAATTAATCCACTCCTCGCCGCGCAGCACATGGGTGATGCCCATCAGGTGATCGTCGACCACATTGGCCAGGTGATAGGTGGGCATGCCATCGGACTTGAGCAGGATCTGGGCATCCACCATGCTCCAGTCCAGCTCGATGGTACCGCGCAGCATGTCCTCCACGGCACAGGCGCCCTCCTCTTCCGGCACCACCATGCGGATCACGTGGGGCTCGCCGGCGGCGCGGCGCTGTGCCACTTCATCTTCCGGCAGTCGCAGGTCCGAGGGCTTGAGCGCGGTGCTGCTGCCGGCGGTGCGGCGGGCCTCGCGCAGTTCATCCAGCTCCTGCGGGGTGCGATAGCAGACAAAGGCCTTGCCCGCCTCCACCAGCTGGCGGGCGTACTGGCCGTACAACTCCATGCGTTCGCTCTGGCGGTAGGGGCCGTTGGGGCCGCCCACATCCGGACCTTCGTCCCACTCCAGGCCCAGCCAGCGCAGCGAGTCCAGGATGGCCTGCTCGGAATCGGCGGTGCTGCGCTGCTGATCGGTATCCTCGATGCGCAGCAGGAACTGGCCCCCGTGGGCGCGGGCAAAACACAGGTTGAACAGGGCGATATAGGCGGTGCCGACATGGGGGTCGCCGGTGGGGGACGGCGCGATACGGGTGCGGACAGTCATGGCGTTAAGCTACCTTGCGGGCAAAAGCGGGGATTATACGGGCTGGACCCGGTAAAGCCCAAGGCACCACCGGCCGGGTGGCATGGGGCAGCTCAGGCGGGCGGCACGACCTCCCACTCGGGGGCCTCGAACTCGCCCACCAGTTGGATATCCACGAAATCCGCCTGACTGGCGATAATATCCCTTACCTCCCCGGGCTGGGCCGCCTCCATCTCGTCGCGCACCGCCTTGGACTCCCAGGTGGCAATGGCCAACAACACATCGGGGTGGCCGATCTTGCGGTGCAGGCGGGTGCCCATGGCCCCGGGTGAGCGCTGGATGATCTCGCTGGCGCGAACCCAGGCGTCGGCGTACTGCTCCGCCCGGTAGCCGGGCTTCAGGTGTACCTCAAAAATAAAATGCATAGTGGCTCCTCATCCTTTCGGGTTGGTCCTGCCGGGCTCCAGTCCCGCCGGTACCCGGGCTTGCCAGCCAAAGGCCCGTAGCACCCGCCAGAACGGTTCATCCAGCGCCGCCGCCAGCCGCAAGGGCAGGCCGGTGGACGGGTGCACCAGCTCCAGGGCTACACAGGCCAGCAACAGGCGATGGCAGTCGTAGCGGGCCTGGAAAAAACGGTTGTGAACGCCCTTGCCATATTTGGCGTCACCGATAACAGGATAGCCCAGGTGTTTCATATGGCGCCGCAGCTGGTGCCTGCGCCCCGTCTCCGGCCGCAGCGACACCAGGCAATAGCGGGTTTGGGGATAGCGCTCCACCGCCACCGGTATTTCCACCGTGGCCAGGCGCCGATAGCGGGTCAGCGCTTGCTGCGGGGAGCGCGGTTGGGACGGGCTGCGGGGGGCGGGGCCACCAGAGGCGGGGCCACCCAAGGCCATGCGGTCGGACTCCTCCCGCAGGGGATAATCGATACAGCCGGCCTCGGGGCAGTGGCCGCGCAGCACCGCCAGGTATTCCTTGCCCACGCTGCGGTCGGCAAATTGCGCGGACAACGCCCGCGCGCTATCGGGGGACAGGCCGAACAGCAGCACCCCCGAGGTGGGTTTGTCCAGGCGGTGCACCGGGTACACCCGCTGACCCAGTTGGTCTCGCACTTGTTGCAGCGCGAAGCGGGTTTCATGCCGGTCGATGGGACTGCGGTGCACCAGCAGACCGCTGGGCTTGTTGATTGCCACCAGCTGCTCATCGCGATAGATCACTTCGCAGGTCCCCTGTTGCTCCATCGCCGCTCGCATCGCCACTTGTTTCTCCCAGCCCTTGCGGGGACTATAGCCAGCCAGCAGCCCATCCACAAACACAGCGGTGGCAATAAGCGCCCCGGTCCAGCCAGCATTTGGTAATTTCGGTGCCAGCGCCGATAATGAACCCATACCGAGCATCACCCAGCCCAGGAGATTGACCGCATGGCCCACAAGCAGCAGCTGCCGGACGTGATCGGCAACACCCCCCTATTGTACCTGCGCCAGGCCTCGGAGCTGACCGGCTGCGACATATACGGAAAAGCCGAGTTCATGAACCCCGGCGGCTCGGTCAAGGACCGCACCGCCCTGGGCATCATCCGGGCGGCGGAGCAGGCGGGAGAACTGCAGCCCGGCGGCGTGATCGTCGAAGGCACCGCGGGCAATACCGGCATCGGCCTCACCCTGGTGGCCAATGCCCTGGGCTACGAGTGCGTCATCGTGATGCCGCAAAATGCCAGCGAGGAAAAAGTTCGCCAGCTGGAGATGCTGGGAGCGGAGTTGTTGCTGGTCCCCGCCGTGCCCTACAGCGACGCCCACCACTATATTCACACTGCCGAGCGCATCGCGGCGGGACGGGCCCGGGAAGAATCCCACGGCGCCATCTGGGCGCGCCAGTTCGACAATCTCGCCAACCGCCAGATCCACTGTGACACCACCGGCCGGGAAATCTGGCAGCAGACCGGCGGCAAGGTCGACGGCTTCATCTGCGCGGTGGGCACCGGCGGCACCCTGGCCGGCGTGGCCCAGGCCCTGCGGGAACAAAACCCGGCGGTAAAAATAGGCCTGGCCGATCCCATGGGGTCGGCCCTGTACAGTCATTTCCAGGGAACCGGCTTGCAGGCCGAGGGGGAATCCATCGCCGAGGGCATCGGGGTATCCTTCGTACCGGGCAACCTCGAGGGCCTGGAACTGGATTATGCCTGCCGCATCGACGACGATGACGCACTGCCCATGATCTACGACCTGCTGAAAAATGAAGGCATATCGGTGGGCGGTTCGGCCGGCATCAATATCGCCGGGGCGGTGGCCATGGCCCGCGAACTGGGACCGGGACACACCATCGTCACCATCCTGTGCGACGCCGGCAGCCGCTACCAGAGCAAGCTGTTCAACCCCGAGTACCTGTGGAAGCGCAAACTGCCCTACCCTCACTGGATCGCCAACTGACGCAGCCGGTATGATGAGAATGCAGCTGTAGCAGGGTTAGCGACCAATACCAGCCAACAGGAGTGAAACCATGCGCGCCGGTCACCTTTCATGCCGCACCAGGTGCCTGTTCACACTGGCGGGGCTTGCTGCTGTCCTGCTGGGCGGCTGCACGGTCGTCGGACCGACCGCCATCAGCAGCGGGCGGCTGGCCTACAACGAGGCGATCACCGTCACCGATAACCAGCAAATGCTGATGGTGCTGGTCCACAACCGCTACGGAGAGCGCGGGCACCTGTTGAGCGTCGCGAGTGTCACGGCCAATGTCAGCGTGACCACCAGTGCCGGCGTCGAAGCGGGCTTTGGATCCAGCAGCGACTACGCGGGCAACCTGGTGCCCTTCGCCGGCAGCGTGGTCTACGAGGAAAACCCCACGATTTCCTATATCCCGGTTGTCGGCGAAAAATACCTGCGCCAGCTCACTACGCCCATACCGCTGGACATGCTCACCCAATTCACCCGCTCCACCACTGCGCCGGGAGATTTCCTGGTCGCCCTGGTGAACGAGGTGAACGGCATCTACAACCCGGATTTCAACTTCACCGACCGGGACGATGACCCACGCTTCAGCGAGTTCACCCGGCTCATCACCGAGCTCAGCCGCGACCACCGCCTGCAGTGGGTGGAACGACAGGGGCACGAGAACCAGTTCTCCATGGTAATCGACCGGTCGGCCCCCGAACACGCGAGCCAGGTCGCGACACTACTGCGACTGCTGAACCTGCCGCCAGCGATTCAGCAGCCGGGCAACCTGTTGGTGCTCCCCATTTCCCTGGCGCTGGGTGGCGGTGAGGACGGCGGCGTGGGGTTCAGTACCCGCTCGGTCTGGGACATGGTGGAAATACTGTCGGCGCGGATCGAGGTCCCACCGGCAGACGAGCGCGACGGTGTCGTCGTCCCCGCACCACCGCCGGGACGTATGGGTAAAGACCTGAACATACAGTTCAGCGCTGACAAGCCGGAAACCGCCTATGTTGCGGTGGAATACCGCGACGGCTGGTTCTATATCGACGAGCGCGACATGAAGACCAAGCAGTATTTCAAGTTGTTGGGCAGCCTGTGGTCCATGGTCATGTCCAATGCCGCGGGCCAGGGCGCCGCGGCGCCAGTGCTGACCGTACCGGTCAGCCGTTAACGAGGGAGAGTTATCGCCATGTATGCCAACAGGGGTTTTACCGAGAAGGATGTGCCCGACCAGGGCGGCCGGACCATCGTTATCACCGGCGCCAACACCGGTCTCGGCTATGAGGCGGCCAGGGTACTGGCAGGGAAAAATGCGCGGGTAATCATAGCGTGCCGCTCGCCGCATAAGGCCCAGGCGGCCATCGAACGCATCCTGGCGCTGCATCCCGAAGCGGAAGTGGCGCCGCTGGAGCTGGACCTGTCCAGCCTGGCGTCGGTCCGCGAGGCCGCCGCGCAGCTGGGACGGGAACAGCGGCTGGATGTGCTGATCAACAACGCCGGCATTATGGTGCCGCCCTACGAGCTCACCGCCGATGGCTTCGAGTCCCAGTTCGGCGTCAACCACCTGGGCCCCTTCGCCTTTACCGGTTTGCTGCTGGACAAGATCCGGGCCACGCCCGGTGCGCGCATCGTCAGTACCTCAAGTATCGCCCACAAGCGGGGCAAAATTCATTTCGACGATATCAATGCCGAACGGGGCTACAACGCCATCCCCCGCTACGCCCAGAGCAAGCTGGCCAACCTGTATTTTGCCTACGAGTTACAGCGCCGGCTCGAGGCGACGGGCGACCCTACACTCTCCGTGGCTGCCCACCCGGGCATCGCCGATACCGAACTGTCGCGCTACCTGCCCAGGAGCCTGATGCTGATGGCACCGGTGTTCCGCCCGCTATTCAACTCCCCGGCCCAGGGCGCCTGGCCCACCCTGGCGGCAGCCAGCATGGAGGGCGTCAAGGGCGGGGAATACTATGGCCCGAGCAAGCGCGGTGAAACCGCCGGGCCGGCCGTGCGGGTCAAATCCACGCGCCGCAGCCACGACCCGGAGGCGGCCAGGCGCTTGTGGGAGCTGTCCATTGAGATGACCGGAGTGGACCCGGGAATCTAGCACCCAGCGGCTTCAGCTGATGCGGCGCAGGCGCCTGGCTGTGACGGTAAAGCGCCAGCTGCCAAACAGCATGGTCAGGATGCCAATCGGTATGCAGGCCAGGCCCACCCATTCCAGCCAGGTGCTCTGGGAGAAGTGCAGCAGCGTGGCACCCGCCAGGACCAGGGCAACCCCCGAGCGCAGGTAGGCCAGCAGGGTGCGCTCATTTGCCAGGCGGGTCCGGTCCAGGGCGAGGTGATCGCGGACGATCATCTCCTCGGGCCGAAGTCCCTCGTATGGATTGCGCTCGTGCACCACTGCCCCTGTAAACTGTCCGGTCGCGTCCCGCGGCAACAATCCTGCCCGGGCCTCGACACCCCGCCGATTTTTCCTAATACTAGGCCTTTTTTGCCGGAATTTCCTTTCTTTGACTATCAACAGGCTGTTTTCAATCGCCCCCATGATGGACTGGTCGGATCATCACTGCCGCTATTTCTGGCGGCTGTTGACCCGCCAGGCCCTGCTCTATACGGAAATGGTCACCACCGGGGCGCTGATCCACGGCGACCGGGAGCGATTCCTGCATTTCAACCCCGAGGAGCACCCGGTGGCCCTGCAGCTGGGGGGCAGCGAGCCGGCAGACCTGGCCCGCTGCGCGCGCTGGGCCCGGGACTGGGGCTACGACGAGGTCAACCTGAACTGCGGCTGCCCCTCGGACCGGGTACAGTCGGGGATGTTCGGTGCCTGCCTGATGGGACAACCGGCCCTGGTCGCCGATTGCGTCAGGGCCATGCGCGACGCCTGCGATATTCCGGTTACCGTCAAGCACCGCATCGGCATCGATCACATGGAATCCTATGACGAACTGGTGGATTTCGTGGCCACGGTGGCCGAGGCGGGTTGTGAGGTGTTCATCGTCCACGCCCGCAAGGCCTGGCTGCAGGGCCTGTCGCCCAGGGAAAACCGGGAGATTCCACCGCTGAACTACGCCTGGGTATACCAGCTCAAGCGCGACCTGCCGCAACTGAGCATCGTCATCAACGGCGGTATCCAGACCCTGGGGCAGTGCCGCGAGCACCTGCAGCAGGTGGACGGGGTGATGCTGGGCCGCGAGGCCTACCAGAATCCCTGGCTGCTGGCGGAGGTGGACACACAGCTGTACGGCATGGACAAGCCCGCCGCGAGCCGCGATGATGTGATCGTCGCCCTGCTGCCCTATGTGGAACAACAGCTGGCCGCGGGTGCCCACCTGAACCACATCACCCGGCACATACTGGGCCTGTACCAGGGCGTGCCCGGGGCCCGGAAATTCAGGCGCTACCTCAGTGAGAACGCGTACAAGAAAACCGCCGGACCGGAAGTCCTCGCCGCCGCATGGCAGCAGGTCACTGGCCTGGCCGAGGCGCCGGCCCGGGCGTAAAGGAGAACCAAGCATGAGTAAACTCGAACAGCTCAAGACCATGACCGATGTGGTGGCCGACACCGGCGATATCGAAGCCATCAAGCGCTTTCACCCGCAGGATGCCACCACCAACCCGTCGCTGCTGCTGAAAGCCGCCGCCCTGCCCCACTACGCCAGCCTGCTGGACGCGGCGCGCGACTGGGCCAGCGCGCAGGGCGGCACCGACCGGGAACAACTGGCGAACTGCTGCGACCGTTTCGCGGTGGACGTGGGGCGCGAGATACTCGCCATCGTGCCGGGACGGATTTCCACCGAGGTGGACGCCCGCCTGTCATTCGACACGGACGCGACCATGGAACGGGCGCGCAAGTTGATCGGTATGTATGAAGCGGCCGGCATCGGCCGCGAACGCATCCTGATCAAGACCGCCTCCACATGGGAGGGCATACGCGCCGCCGAACAACTGGAGCGGGAGGGCATCAACTGCAACCTGACCCTGCTGTTCGGATTCAGCCAGGCAGCTGCCTGCGCCGACGCCGGCGTGTTTCTGATCTCGCCATTCGTGGGCCGCATCCTGGACTGGTACAAGGCCAATACCGACAAGATCATCGCCAGCCCCGCGGACGATCCGGGCGTGCAGTCGGTTACCCGTATCTACAACTACTACAAGCAGCACGGCTATGGCACCGTGGTGATGGGCGCCAGTTTTCGCAACGCCGGCGAGATCGAGGCCCTGGCGGGCTGCGACCGACTCACCATCAGCCCGGCACTGCTCGAGGAACTGGCCGCGGATACAGGGGAGCTGCCCCGGCGGCTGGATCCCCGGACCGCCCGCTCCGCCGAGCCCCGCTGCAGCCCGGAGGAATCGGCCTTCCGCTATGAGCTCAACGCCGACGCCATGGCCACGGAGAAGCTGGCCGAGGGCATCCGCAACTTCGTGGCCGACCAGCTCAGGTTGGAAAAGTTGATCAGCGCATCATGATTGCCGCGCTCAGGAAATTGTTCGAGGCACCGACGCAGGAAAGCGAGGCGGACCGGCAGCAACGCACGCGGCTGGCCGCGGCCGCACTGCTGATAGAGACCGCCAGGGCCGACTTCACGCAGGAGGCCAGCGAGCAGGCGGCCCTGGAGCACCTGCTCACCAGCAGCCTGCAACTGGAGCCGGCCGCAGTGCGCGAGCTGCTGGAGGCGGCTTCGAGCCGGCTGGACGAGTCCACCTCACTGTACGAGTTCACCCGGGTAATCAACGATTACTACAGCGCGGCGCAAAAACTGGAGTTGATCGGCGCCATGTGGCGCGTGGCTTACGCCGACGGGGATCTGGACAAGTACGAGGAATACCTGATCAGGCAGGTGGCGGAACTGACTTACGTACCCCACGCGGAGTACATTCGCGCCAAGCTGGAGGCCGGGTCCTGAAGGGAATCAGCCGCCCTCCAGGGCCGCCAGCAGGTCCCTGAAACGCGCCCTGTTGGTCGCGTTGAGACCCATCAATATCCTGTGGGCCTCGATGACCTTGCGCCTGGTCTCTTCCTCACTGCCCGGGACCATCGGCACCGCCGCCACATCGTCCGGATTGTCGCAGACCTCCTCGTGCAATTCGAACAGGCGCTGGAAGCCCATGCTTTTCACCAGTCGATTGATACCGGCGTTGCATGAGTAGATGGCGGGCTGGAAGCCAAACCGTTCCTTCACAGTGAGCGCCAGCTTGGCCAGTAAACCCAGGGTGGTGCTGTCCAGGCCCTCGGCATCGCACAGGTCTACCCAGACGCTGTAAAACGCCGGGTCCTGGTACATGGTTTCAAAATAGTCGTCGATGGTGGTGCACAGGGTGAGGCGCACGTCGCCTTCGAAGCGGATAACGTAGGCGCCGTCATGGCTCGCTGCCAGTACCTTGCCATCGCTCATGTCAGGCCCGCTTGCTGATGAACAGGGCGGCGATGTCATCGGGCGCCGTTTCGACCCGGTCCAGGCCCAGGCGCGTGACCAGTTCCTCGGGCGATTCGGCCGTCTGCTCGAACACTTCCAGGAAATACTTTTCTTTCTCCACCAGGTTCCTGGGCGGCAGGATCTCCAGGATACCGTCGGAAAACAGCGCCAGCATAAAACTGTCCGGCAGGTTTATCATGCGCTCCTCATAGACTGCATCGTCCATGATGCCCACGGCGCTGCCCTCACCGCCTAGGTAGCGCGCGCCCGCGGACGACACCAGCACCGGCTGCGGCAAATGCCCCGCCACGCTGTAACGCAGGGTATTGCGTTCCATATCCAGTACGCCCACCACCATGGTGGCGAACTTGCCCACACCCAGCCCCAGCAACTCCTTGTTGGCGTGCCGGAGCATGCCCACGGGGCTCAGCACGGTATCGTCGTGCAGGCGCAGGAAGTCCGAGCGCTTGCGCGCGAACAGGTTTTTGAGCAGTACCGTGGCGAACGCGGAGGAGCTGCCATGGCCCGAGACATCGGCCATGAAAAACGTGACGTACTGCTCGGCCACGGTGAAGTAGTCGGTAAAGTCACCGCTGAGGTAGAGCGAGGGAATGACGGTGTGGCTTATGACGTAGTCATCGATCACCAGCGGCGTGGTCGGCAGCATGCGCAACTGCACCTGCCGGCCGGCCTGCTGGTCCTGTTCCAGTACCTTCACCGTGGCCCGCAATTCGTTGTTGGCGGCTTCCAGGCGGCGCTGTGACTCGCGCAACTCCCGGCGCATGCGACGCTGGCGCACGCAGCGCTCGATGGACTTGGCCAGCGCTTCCGTGTCCTCCACCGGGCGCACGAAAAAATCCGCCACGCCCAGGCGCAGGGCGGTCATCATGCGCTCGGCATCGACGCTATCGCTCAGCATGATGGCGGGCACCTGCACCTTCATGTCGCGCAGGAAGGGACGCGCCTCGCTCCAGGAAAAATCCTTCAGGTCCAGTTCGCACAGCACCACGTCGTAACCGCTGTCGGCTCCCAGCTGGAACTCGGTGTTCAGGATATCCGTGATCACCGTAGTATCGTAGCCCACCGACGCGACCTGTCCAGCCAACGCCTCGGCCCGGGCCGGGTCGTCGTCGATAATCAGCACATTTCCTTTCGCGGCCATCAGCAGTAACTTTGGCGGGCAATTCGCGGTGACACTACGCCCATAGCCGATCCCAGGCAACCGCGCAGCCGCGCCTTTGGGCAGCATTTCACAGATTTGGGGCACCCGCTGGCAACTTCGCGGACGCACAGCAGCAAGGGGAGCTTCAGAATTCCTCCCAGTCCTCGGCACTGCGGTCGAAATCGGAGAAATCGTCATCCACCTTGCCGCGGGTAACAAAAAATTCGCGGCGTTGCAGGTAGGCATCCCGCAGGAAAATATAGCGGTCTCCTGTTATCAGGTCCTCGGCGTCCAGCAGACGCGCCCGGTAATCGATGATCTCCACCGTCCAGAACGTCCAGGCGATGGGATTGTCGTTCAGCAGCGAGGGAATCGAGCTGTAGGTGTCGGCAAAGTAGCCCACGGTGCTGCGCACGGTGCGCGGCCCGATCACCGGCATCATCACAAAGGGGCCGCTGCCCACGCCCCACACGGCCAGGGTCTGGCCGAAGTCGGCGCGAAAAGGCTCTATCCCCATCTGCGTGGCAACATCCACCAGGCCCAACAACCCCAGCGTGGAATTGATCAGGAAGCGCCCTCCCGCGTTCATGGAGCCGGCAAACTCACCCTGCAGGATCGAATTGAAAAAGGAGTTGAAATCGTAGACGTTGGTAATGAAGTTGGTCACACCCTGCTCGGCAAAGTCCGGCATTATGAACTTGTAGCCCTTGGCGGTGGGCTTCAGCACCCAGCGGTCAAGGGTGTCGTTGACAACGTACATTTTGCGGTTGAAGGGTTCCCAGGGATCCTTGTTGACAGGCCCATCCTCGGCCACGCCGGGAGCGCCAGCGAGCAGCAGGATGAACAACAGCAGGTAGCGGGTCAGGGCCATGGCCGGGTCGGTTTCAAAAATTGGGTCGAAATGGTACGCGCAGTGTCACCGGAGGGCAACTTATGATTGCTCGCAGGGCGGCCGGCCCGAGACCCCCAACACTCCGCATTCCAGCAGCCGGGCCAGCAGCTGGGAGCCAAAAGTCTGCAGGGACTGGCTCTCGAGCCGGGTTTCAGCGGCCAGGGTTGCCAGCAATCCGGCGCCGGTGGCCTCGCTGTTGCCACGCGTCAGCTCCACCAGACGGGCGGTCACCGCGTTCAGCTCCATGAACCGCACCCGCTCCTCGCGGTCTCGGTATACCACCAGGTAGGTGGGCTCGCCCTCCTCACGCGGCTGGTTGCGGGGCCCTATCTGATGCACCGGAAAGCGATAGGACAGCAGCCAGGCCAGGGGGGAAAGTCGCGGCACCGCGGCCAGCGGGTCATCCACCTGCACCGCCGGGGGCGGCGATTCCTCGGCCACGTCCAGGGCCAGCTCCACCCACTCGTAGTGCGCCAGCTCCGCCATGAAGGGCGGGTCGAGGTCGCGGAGCTGGTACTCCTGCAGCAGGTACTGGAGGAATTCCTGGCTGATTTCCATGAAATAGGGTGTGCTACAGCGGTGTGCCTGGATAAAGCCGCGCACCAGTTGCTGCCAGTCATCGTCCCCGTACAGGCTGCGCAGCACCGGGAAACCCTTGCTGATGAAACCCTCTATGTTGTTGTAGACAAGGCGCTGGTAGATATCGAGGCGGCGCTGCTCCACACCCCGGGGGGGTGGTGTAGCGGCCGGGTCACGCAGGTAGCCGGCCATGGCCAGCTGGCTGTCGCGCAGGGAAGGCCCGCTCATGCCCGGGCCGCCGCCTGCGGGCCGGCCAGCGCCGCGCCCTGCAGCTGGCGCACCCTGGCCACTTCCTGCAACAGTTCGGCCAGGGGAGGCAGGTTGAAGTCCCGCTCCAACAGGGTTGGCAGCGGACCCAGCCGCCGGTAAGCCTGTTCCAACAGGGCCCACACCGGGTCTATGACCGCTGTCCCGTGCGTGTCCACCTTTAAATCCTCCGCCTCGTCGTAATGCCCGGCAATGTGGATGTAGCGGGTGCGCTCCAGCGGCAGGGAATCCAGGAAGTCCAGCGGGTCGTAGCAATGATTGATCGCGTTGACGTAGATATTGTTCACATCCAGCAACAGCTCGCAGTCGCTCTCCGCCAGCACCGCGCTGATGAATTGCGCCTCGCTCATGTCGCTGTGAGGCTGGGCGTAGTAGGAAGCATTCTCCAGCACCAGCGGCCGGCCCATGATGTCCTGCACCTGCCGCACCCGCGCGGCCACGTAGTGCACGGCCTCCTCGGTAAAGGGTATGGGCAGCAGGTCGTAGAGATGGCCCCCGGCGGCACAGTAGGTCAGGTGCTCACTGTAGAAAGCGGCACCGATCTCCGCCGCCAGGGCTTTGACCGATCGCACCAGTTCGGTGTCGATCGGATCCGGGCCGCCGATATCCAGGGACAACCCGTGTAATACGACAGGGTAGCGTTCCGCCAGCTGGCGGAACTGCCGGCCGAACCGGCCGCCCACCCCTATCCAGTTTTCAGGCGCGACCTCCAGGAAGTCCACCGCAGTGGGCTCCATGGACAGCAACGGACCCAACAGGGTCCGCCGCAGGCCGAGCCCCGCGCCGCGGGGCTCAACGATGGTTTCCGGTATCAGGAGCCGCCGCACTTACCTTCGCCGCATTTGCCCTCGCCACCCTTGCCGTCGCCGTCCTTGTCGCCGCCACAGGAGCCTTCACCGCCCTTGTCGCCGCCGCAGGAGCCTTCGCCACCCTTGTCACCGCAGGAGCCCTCGCCGTCCTTGTCGCCGCCGCAGCCGCCCTCCTTGTGCTTGTCGTAGTTGGGCAGGTCATAACCGCCCTTGAGCTGCTGGGCGGAGAAGGGGTTTACGTCAGCAGACGCCATGGGGGCAACGGAACTTGCCAGGAATGCCGCGCCCAGGGCAGCGGCCAGAGGTTTCTTGAATTGAGCCATAATAATTTCCCTGTAGTAAATCATGTGATTGTAGTAATACCCGATTCGCCCGTTTTTCACCACCTGCAGACGAGGATCGTGCAAGTTATGACCCGGCGGGGCGGTGGAAGTTTCAAATTCATGGCGCGCGACCCAGGCTATCGCCTACCCTATCGTCAATGGGGGTTGGCCGCCAGCCACCGGGCGACCGCCCGCCACTGCTCCTGCAGGCGCTTGGCCGAAACCGCCTGGCGGGTGCCCAGGTGCTGCGCGAACAGCGATACCCGCAACTCTTCCAGCATCCAGCGATACTGCAGCGCCTCGCTGCAGGACAGCAGCAGGCCGGGCCGCTTGCCCAGCACCTCCCACAGTGGCGCCCCCAGCTCCTGCAGCAGGGCGATGTGGCCCTGGTCCCTGGCGTACTGGCCGCTGAGCCGCTCCACGCGGTTGCACAGGGCCTTCATGTAGCGGGGGTACTGGGACAGCCAGGGCTCGGGGGTATCGCGCTGGAAGCCCGCTACCAGCAGGCGCTCCAGCTGGCTGTCTATATCCTCGCGGGTATCGGGCCAGCGCCCGGCTTCCAGGGCCGCCAGGCGCCGGCGCAGCTCCGCCAGCGCGCCCAGGCTGTTCAGCAACACCGCTTGCAACTGCGTGGCGCGCCCCACGACCTCGCCCCGCCCCCGTTCCAGCATCTGCTGGAATGCTTCGCGGCTGCGCGGCGCCCCCTGGTCCACCGCCATCGCCTGCAGAATGGCGGCATCCACCAGGTCCTCCAGCAGGGCCTCCCTGTCCAGGCCGGCGGCGGCCAGCGCCAGGGCGCAATCGTTACCGCGCAGCAGCTGCTTGCGCAGGTACTTGACCTGCTGGACGCTGTGCAGGCGCAACAGGCGCAGCACCCCCAGCCGGTGCCGCAAACGGGCCTCCCCGGGGTAGTCACACAGGGCGATGTCCACCGCTGCGCCCTTATCCACCAGCGCCGGGTAGGCGACGATATCCACCCCCGCCTGGCGAAACCGGTACTCGGCGGGCAGCGCCTCGAAATCCCAGCGGACAATGCCCTCGCGCGCCGGCGAGTCGCCCTGCCGGGTGCTGAGACTCTGGCGGGTATGGTCGCGGAAGCGCTCTACCAGTTGCGCCAGGTCCCGCCCCTGGGCCAGCAGCCTGCCGTCGGCGTCCACTACCCGGATGTTCATGCGGTAGTAGTCGTCCAGTTTGTGTACAGCCCAGTCGCCGGGCGCCAGCCTGACAGTGCCCATGGCGGCGAAGCGGTCGGCCAGGGACCGCACCAGGTCGACATCGGCCGGTTCCAGCCCGGCCAGCGCCCGATCCACATGATCGGGCACCGGCACCAGCTGCTTGCGCTTGTCCTTGGGCAGGTTCTTCACCAGCTGGATGCACTTTTCCCGCAGCAGCCCCGGTACCAGCCACTCGAACAGGTGGCGTGGCACCCGGTTCAGCAGGGCCACCGGCACGGTGACCGAGACGCCGTCGGCCGCCCCGCCGGGTTCGAACTGGTAGCTCAAGCGGAAGCGCATATCCGCCCAGTCCAGGTGATCGGGAAACTGCTCGCCGAGGTCGGTACCGGGATCCCTGGCCAGCAGGTCTTCCCGGGCCAGGCGCAGGGAGGCCTCAGCCCCGAGCTGGCGCTTCAGCCAGCCCTGCAGGCGCCCGGCGGTGCAGATATCCGGCGGCAGGCGCTCGTCATAAAAGTCGAACAAAACCTGTTCATCGACCAGGATGTCCCGGCGCCGGGTGCGCGACTCCAGTTCTTCCAGCTCCCGCACCTGGCGCTGGTTGTGCTTCAGAAACGCCGGAAAGGGGCGCATGTTGCAGGCCACCAGGCCGTCGCGGATCAATATTGCACGCGCCTCCGCCGGGGCGATGGGCCCGTAGTGCACCGGCCGCTTGTCCGCCAGGGTGAGGCCGTACAGCAGGATGCGCTCATAAGCCATGACCCGGCCGCTGCGGGGTTGCCAGCGCGGCTGGTGGTACTGGCGCTTGAGCAGGTCGGGGTTGATCCCTATGGCCCACTCGGGATCGATGGCGGCCACCTCGCGGGCATAGACCCTGGAGGTCTCGACGATCTCGGCGGCCACCAGCCAGCGGGGGCGCTTGCGCGCCTGGGAGGAGCCGGGAAAGATCTGCAGTTTGCGGTTGCGAGCGCCGAGGTATTCCCGGCCCTCGTGGAGCTGTGCGATATTGCCCAGCAGTCCCGCCAGCAGGGCCGTGTGCACCGCCTGGTAATCCTCCTCTGCCGCCAGCGCCGGCTTCGGTTTCAGCTGCTGGCCGCGGCAGGCGATGACCAGCTGGGTGTGGATATCCCGCCACTCGCGCATGCGCAGGTAGGACAGGAACTCGCGTTTGCACATTTTTGCAAACTGGTTGCCGCTCAGGGCCTGGCGCTGCTCCTCGGCGTACCGCCAGAGGTTCAGCCAGGCCATGAAATCCGAGCGCGGATGGCGGAACCGCGCGTGGGCCTGGTCGGCCTGCTGCTGCTTATCCGCCGGCCGCTCCCGCGGGTCCTGTATGGCCAGGGCGCTGCAGATGACCAGCACCTCCTCCAGGCAGCCCAGTTCCGCGGCCGCCAGCACCATGCGCCCCAGGCGCGGGTCCACCGGCAGGCGCGCCATGCGCCGGCCCACCGCCGTGAGCTGCCCGCCCCGGGCGACGGCACCCAGCTCTTCCAGCAGGCGATAACCGTCGCGCACCATGCGCGGATCCGGGGGGTTGATGAAGGGGAAATCCTCCACCTCCCCCAGGCCCAATACCAGCATCTGCAGCACCACCGCCGCCAGGTTGGTGCGCATGATCTCGGGGTCGGTAAACTCGGGGCGCTGGTTGAAATCCGCCTCGCTGTACAGGCGCAGGCATACGCCCGCCGCGATCCGCCCGCAGCGCCCCTGGCGCTGGTTGGCGCTGGCCTGGGAGATCGGCTCTATGGGCAGGCGCTGCATCTTGGTGCGAAAACTGTAGCGGCTGATGCGGGCCAGGCCCGGGTCGATCACGTAGCGGATACCCGGCACCGTGAGGGACGTCTCGGCCACGTTGGTGGCCAGCACCACCCGGGTGCCGCGGCGGGAGCCGGTGTCGAACACCCTGTTCTGCTCGGCCTGGCTGAGGCGGGCGTACAGCGGCAACACATCCAGCGCCTTGTTGTGGCGCAGCAGCCTGGCCAGCTCGCGGATATCGCGCTCCCCGGGCAGGAACACCAGCACATCGCCGCGCGCGCCATAGCGCCCGGCGTCGATGTCTTCCACCAGTGCGGCCACCTGCTCCTGCCCGCCCTCGCCGTCGTCGCTGTCCGCGGGGTCGATATAGTGGGTGGTCACCGGGTAGGTACGCCCGGAAACCTCGATCACCGGAGCGCCGTCGAAGTGCCGGGAAAAGCTCTCCACGTCGATGGTGGCGGAGGTGATGATCACTTTCAGGTCGGGCCGCCTGGGCAGCAGGCGCTTCAGGTAACCCAGCAGGAAATCGATATTCAGGCTGCGCTCGTGGGCCTCGTCTATGATCAGCGTGTCGTACTTGCGCAGCAGTCGGTCGTGCTGGATTTCCGCCAGCAGGATGCCGTCGGTCATCAGCTTGAGAGCGGTGTTATCGCTGACCTTGTCGGTAAATCGCACCTGGTAGCCCACCAGCTCGCCCAGGCTGGCACCCAACTCCTGGGCGATACGCTGGGCCACGGTGCGCGCCGCCAGGCGCCTGGGCTGGGTGTGACCGATCAGCCGCTGCGCGCCGCGCCCCAGTTGCAGGCAGATCTTGGGCAACTGGGTGGTCTTGCCCGAGCCGGTTTCACCCGCCACGATGACCACCTGGTGCCCGGCGATGGCGCGGGCGATATCCTCGCGGTGCTCGACCACCGGCAGCTCCGCCGGAAAGCGCATGGCCGGGATGGTGCGCAGCGCGCCCATCGGGGCGTCGGCTGCGGCATGGGGAGGGTCGGAGGCGCCCTCACTGCCTTCCTGCACGCGGCTTGCCTGCGGGACCCTAGGCGCTGGCCTGGCCTGGCGCGGCCCCACCACCCGCACCGGAGGCGACAAACTGGCGGTGATCCAGGTACATCAGGCGCAGCAGCACATTGCCGGGGGGGCCGGAGGTGTCGGCCCCCAGCACCATCACATTGGGTTTTTCCTGTTCCACGGTTACCCCGGTCACCCCGAACAGCACCGACTGGGCGCGATGCTGCATGTTGAACACGGTGACCGGGCGCTTCTCCTCCAGCGACCGCGACAGGTTGTTGATCAGCACCGCCAGGCTGGCGCGAAACGCCCCGAAGTTCAGCTTGCCGTCAAATTCGCTGTGATCCAGTTCGAGGCGAAAGGCCACGGTGGAATTGTCCTCCATGCGCACGGTGGTCATGGGCATGCTGCGGCCCTCGGCAACCTCGCGAAATACGCGCTTGGCTTCGGTGCGCGGCGCGGCGATAAACTGCCGGTGCAGCAGGTTGGTGGCGATCAACAGGAACTTTTCCTTGGGTATGGTCTGGGCGTCGGACTGGGCCATAACAACCTCGTACAGTGGCGAGCGCCAAGTCTAACGCCTGATCTGTACTATGTCGCTACCGGCCATTAACTGAACTTACCCGCTGGTTCGGGCCCGGTCGCCTCTGGTATTCTTTGTTATTGTTTTTAGGAGGGTTTTATCCAGTGACAGGGCCGTTGACGGTCATCATGCAGCCATTCTCGCAACTGTTGCGCGCCCTGCCGCCAACCGTGTGGGCGGCCTGCGCCCTGGCGTTGCTGGCGCCCTTCGCCCAGGCCCTGGGGGACGACGTGGAACGGGAGCTGGCCAGGCTGGCCGGCGAGCGGGAAATGCTGGCCCAGGAACTGGACCAGTTCAAGATAACGGTGAAGATGATTCACACCGAGGACACCCCCCCGGAGCAGAGCAGCAATCCGGCGGTGCGCAAACTCGCCCTGGAAATGGTCAGCCTGCGGGAGCGCCTGGTGGCGGTAACGGAGCGCGAGGTCACCCTGTTGCAGGAGCAGATCATCGCCGCCCGCCAACTGGCCGCGGCAGTCGAGGCGGGCGAGGCCGCCCAGGGCCCGGAAACCGCCAGGGAGAGCAAACCCCTGCGCATGGCCACCCCGGCCTACTCCATGGCGCGCGAGGAGGAGCATGTGCGGCGCCTGCACGCCCTGCTCACCAACTACTACGCCGAACTGCAGGAGGCGGCCCGCACCCTGCCCAGCGAGGAAGAACTGGCGGCGCGGGCGGCGGCACAACTGGACGCCGAGCGCCTGTCCCGTATCCCCTTCAGCGTCGACAAGGTGAGACTCAACGGCGCCGAGGCGAGCACCGCCCTGAGCCAGATCACCCAGCGCCTGTCCGATCCCAACATCCCCGAGAGCCGCCGCGATATCGCGCCTATCTGCGGCATCCGCACCCAGCTGTTCGGCACCCTGATCGCCAGCGAACGGCGCAGTCTCAAGCCCGTGGGCAAGAACCACTACATCGCCCGCGTGCGCCTGCAGCCGGGCGATACCACCCTGCGTATCAGGGAGAACAGCTGGGAGGTGCAACTGCCCAAGAACGTGAATGCCGGCGACTACCTGATTACCCTGTACGCACCTCCCGGTACGCCGCCCGAGCTGCACCTGTTCGCCGTGGACGACCTGCTGGCCGAGCAGGACCCGCACATCCCCGCCTGGCTGCCGGCCGAGGTAAACCTCTCCCCGCGCGCCGGATGAACCGCGGCAACATGCCATGGCAGCCGGTGATGCCCGCCGCGCTGCAGTGGGAGCGGGACGGCTCCCCGCGCTCGGCCAGCTTCGGCGATATCTACTACTCCAGCGAGGATGGCCTGGCGGAAAGCCGCTATGTATTCCTCGAGGGCAACGGCCTGCCGGCACGCTGGCAGGCCTGGCCCGGGGCGCATTTCTGTATCGCCGAGACCGGCTTCGGCACAGGCCTGAATTTCCTGCTGACCTGGCAGGCCTGGCTGGACACGCCCCGGCCCCGCCCCCGGCTGCACTACCTGTCCTTCGAGCAATTCCCGCTGGCCCCCCGGGACCTGCAGCGGGCCCTGTCGCAGTGGCCGCAGCTGGCGCCGCTGGCCGTGCAACTGGCGCAGCACTACCCCGGCCTGGTTCCCGGCCAGCATCGCCTGCTGCTGGAGGCGGGCCAACTCACCCTGGACCTGTGGTGGGAGGACGTCAACGATGCCCTGCCCGACCTGGCGGGACGCGGCCTGCCCCTGGTGGACGCCTGGTACCTGGACGGTTTCGCGCCGGCCAGCAACGAGGCCATGTGGCGGCCGCAGGTACTGGATGCGGTCGCCAGACTGAGTCGTCCCGGTGCCACCTTCTCGACTTTCACCGCCGCGGGGCAGGTGCGTCGCCAGCTTGCGGCGACCGGCTTCGAGGTCGTCAAGGCACCTGGCTTCGGGCGCAAGCGGGAGTGCCTGCGGGGCCGGCGGGAGCCCGCCGCCGCGGCGACCACGGCGATGACCGAACCGGCCTGGGACCGCAGTGCCAGCGGCCCGGCCACCCCACCATCCCGGGCCATGGTGCTGGGAGCCGGCCTGGCGGGCTGCACCGCCGCCGCGGCGCTGGCCCGCCGGGGCCTGCAGGTGACCCTGCTCGAGCAACATACGCTGGCGGGGGGTGGCTCGGGCAATGAGCAGGGAATCCTCTATACCCGGCTGTCGCCGCGGCACTCCCCGCTGGTGGATTTCGCCCTGCAGAGCTTCTGCTTCAGCAGCGTGTTCTACCGGCAGCTGTTCGCCAGCGGCGCCCTGGTGGCCGGGCGCGACGGCGAGCTGTGCGGCAGTTTCCACCAGCAGCAGCGGGGCGATGAGCTGGCCATGCTGGCCGACCGCCTGGCAGCGGTGCCGGAGCTGGCCAGCGTACTCGAGCCCGATGCCGCCAGCGAGCTGCTGGGCGTTGCCCAGGACAGCGCCGGCTTCTGGTTTCCCCGCTCCGGCTGGCTGCACCCCGGGGCAGTGTGCCGCGCCCTGAGCCGGCATCCCGGCATCGAGCTGCTGGAAAACCGCGGCGCCATCACGCTGTCGCAAGGCCGGCAAGGCTGGCGGGTGCAGGACGCGCAAGGCAACAACTGGGAGGCGCCCTGCGTCGTCATCGCCACCGGCACGGCCAGCGCCGCGCAGCCCGGCCTGACCTGGCTGCCACTGCAATCCATACGCGGGCAGACCACGCGCCTGCCCGCGCACCCCGCCCTGGACGCCCTGCGCAGCGCCCTCTGCCACCAGGGCTACATCGCGCCCGCCGCGAACGGCAGCCACTGTATCGGCGCCACCTTCAACCTGCGGGACGAAGACCCCCGGCTGCGCGAGGCAGACCACCGCGACAACCTCAGCCAGCTGGCCCGGGCCGTACCCGTCTGGGCCGGGTTGCTGGCGCGCCTGGACCCCGCCTCCCTCGAGGGCCGGGTGGGCTTTCGCTGCGCCAGCCCTGACTACCTGCCGCTGGCGGGACCGGTTCCCGACCACGGCGCTTTCCTGAGGGACTACGCGGCCCTGCGCAACAACGCGCGCAGCCCCGTCTCCACCTGCGGGCAATACCTCCCGGGGCTGTACCTGAGCAGCGCCCACGGCTCCAGGGGCCTGAGTTCCACCCCGCTGGCGGCGGAGCTCATCGCCAGCGAGATTTGTGGTGAGCCACCCCCTCTAAGCCGCGAGTTAGCTCGCGCCCTGGCCCCCGGACGCTTTATAATCCGCGACCTCAGCCGCAACAGGATCTAAAACCGTGCCCACTGCCATGCCCCGCTTCCCAATCCGCCAGCTCGCCGCCTGGCTCGCCCTGGCGCTGCTGAGCGCGACCGCGGGCGCCGCCGAACAGCATGCCTACAAGGTGGTGGACAAGAAGCCCCAGTCCCGCGACACCTGGGTGCAGGGCCTGGAAATCGTCGATGACCAGCTCTACGTGAGCAGCGGTGGTTACGGCAAATCCCTGCTGCGCCGCTTTGATTTCGCCAGCGGCGAGCTCGATATCGAGCGCAAGGTCAACCCCGGCGTGTTTGCCGAGGGGCTGACCGTGCTGGGAGACAAGCTCTACCTGTTGACCTGGAAGTCGCGCAACCTGTTGATCTACAACAGGGACGACCTGAGCCCCCTGCAGCGCATGCAGATTCCGGGCGAGGGCTGGGGGCTCACCAACAACGGCGAGCAGCTGGTCTACAGTGACGGCAGCGACCGTCTCTACTTCGTGGCCCCGGACCAGCACCGCATTACCCGCGCCCTCAGGGTGACCGAGAACGGCAGGCCGGTGACCCGGCTCAACGAGCTGGAGTGGATCGACGGCCGCATCTGGGCCAACGTCTGGCAAACCGACCGCATCGTCATCATCAACCCCGCCGACGGCGTGGTGGAAGCCAGTGTGGATTTGCGGGACCTGCTGCCGCTGCCGGAACGTCGCTCGGATACGGATGTGCTCAACGGCATCGCCCGCAACCCCGCCGACGGGGGCATCTGGGTTACCGGCAAGAACTGGCCCTGGATTTACCGGATAGAGTTGGTTCCCACTGCAGCTGCCGCCGACGCCAACCCACCCCCAGCGACACCCTGAACGCGCTGCCACAGCGCTTTGCTTTTTCGCATGACCCAAGGACACTGAATGACTATCGGCAGTAACAGCACACCCAGCGCCCACCCGGCCTTCACCCCGGTCCGCCAGCAGACCATAGAATCGCTGGGTATCCAGGTGGAGCAATACCGTCACCGGGCGACGGGGGCGATGCACTACCACCTGGCCGCCGACTACGCCGAGAACGTGTTCCTGGTCGCCCTGCGCACAGTACCCCAGGACTCCACCGGCGTGGCCCACATCCTCGAACACACCGCCCTGTGCGGCAGCGAGCGCTACCCGGTGCGGGATCCGTTTTTCATGATGCTGCGGCGCTCACTGAACACCTTCATGAACGCGTTTACCAGTTCCGACTGGACCGCCTACCCCTTCGCCAGCCAGAATCGCAAGGATTTCAAAAACCTGCTCGATGTCTACCTGGACGCGGTGTTTTTCTCGCGGCTGGACCCCCTGGACTTCGCCCAGGAGGGGCACCGGGTTGAGTTCGCCGAACCGGACAACCCCGACAGCGACCTGGTCTTCAAGGGCGTGGTCTTCAACGAAATGAAGGGCGCCATGAGCTCCATCACCTCTGTGCTGTGGAGCGAGTTGTGTGAACAGCTGTTCCCCACCACCACCTATCACTACAACAGCGGCGGCGATCCGGCACATATTCCCGACCTCACTTACCCACAGCTGGTGGCGTTCTACCGCAGCCATTATCACCCCAGCAACGCCATCTTCATGACCTTCGGCGATATCCCCGCCCTCGAACACCAGCGGGTATTCGAGGAGCGCGCCCTGGGGCGCTTCCAGGCACTGCATGAAACCATCCGCGTACCCGCCGAGCGCCGGCTGACGACACCCCTGCGGATCCAGCGCCCCTACGCCTATGACGAAAAAGGCCCCACGGCCAGGAAGACCCACCTGGTCATGGGCTGGTTGCTGGGAGAGAGCACCGACCTCGAGCAACTGCTGGAGGCGCAACTGCTGTCCAGCGTGCTGCTGGACAACAGCTCCTCGCCCTTGCAGCAGGCGCTGGAAACCACCTCCCTGGGCCAGGCGCCCTCGCCGCTTTGCGGCCTGGAGGACGGCATGCGGGAAATGGTGTTCTGCTGCGGCATAGAGGGCAGCGACCCCGAGCGCGTCGAGGAACTGGAAGCGCTGGTACTGGGGGTGCTGGAAACAGTGGCCGCCGAGGGTGTCAGCCACGACCGCCTGGAGGCGGTGCTGCACCAACTGGAACTGCACCAGCGCGAAATCAGCGGCGACAGCTACCCCTTCGGCCTGCACCTGATCCTGCAGGCCCTGGGTTGCGCCACGCACTACAGCGATCCCATCGGCGTGCTCGACCTCGATCCGGTCATCGCCAGGCTGCGGGAACAGATCCAGGACCCCGACTACATCCGCCACCTGACCCGGCGCCTGCTGCTGGACAACCCCCACCGGGTGACCCTCGTGCTGGCCCCGGATACCACCCTCTCAAAGCAACGCGCCGAGCAGGAGGCCGCGCGCCTGGCCGCGATCAAGGCCGGCATGAACGCGGCTGATCGCGCCGCGGTGATCGCGCAGGCGCAGCAACTGGCCGAGCGCCAGCAGCAGGTGGATGACGAGAGTATTCTGCCCAAGGTCGAGCTCAGCGATGTGCCCGCCAGTCTCCCGGAGCTTGCGTTTCGGGAGCAGCGCCATGGCAAGCTACTGACCACTACCTATGGCCAGGGCACCAACGGCCTTGTCTACCAACAGGCCATCGCCGCCCTGCCCGCCATGGCGGCAGAGGAACTGAAGCGGCTGCCCCTGTACACCCAGATGCTCACTGAGCTGGGCCTGGGCGCGGGGGGTTACCTGGAAGCCCAGCATCGCCAGGCGGCCACGGTGGGGGCCATCAACGCCTTTACCTCCATGCGCGGGGCGATAGACGACGAGCAGGCGATCGGCGGTTATTTCGTACTGTCCTCCAAGGCGCTGTTGCGCAACGCCGAACAGCAGGCCCAGCTGATGCACGACACCCTGCAGGCCGCGCGGTTCGACGAGACGGCCCGCATTCGCGAACTGGTGAGCCAGCAGCGCGCCCGCCGCGACCAGTCGATAACCGGCAACGGCCACGGCCTGGCCATGGCCGCGGCCTGCGCCGGCATGAGCCCACTGGCCCGGCTCAACCACGAACTGTCCGGGCTGTCCGGCATCCGCAGCCTGCGCCGCCTGGACGACAGCCTCGCCGATGCCGGCGCCCTGCAAGAATTTGCACATTCCCTGGAGGCACTCCACGCCGGGATCAAGTCCTCGCCTAGCCAGCTGCTGGTGGTCGCGGAGCGTCACAAGGTGGAGGACGTGGCCGCCAGGGCCGCCGCCATATGGGCGACTGATGCCCCGGCGCGGGCGGCGGCAGCCTTCGCACTGTCACCCTGCCGGGAGCGCCGTGGAGAGTTCTGGGTGGCCAACACCCAGGTCAATTTCTGTGCCAGGGCCTACCCCACCGTGCCGGTGCAACACCCTGACGCCGCGGCGCTGACCGTACTGGGCGGGTTCCTGCGCAACGGCTTCCTGCACCGGGCGATTCGCGAACAGGGCGGAGCCTACGGCGGCGGCGCCTCCCAGGATTCCAGCATCGCCGCTTTTCGCTTCTACTCCTACCGGGACCCGCGCCTGGCCCGGACCCTGGCGGACTTCGATGCCGCGGTCAACTGGATGCTGGATGCAGCCCATGAATACCGCGCCCTGGAAGAGGCCATACTGGGGGTGATAGGCAGCCTGGACAAGCCCAGCTCACCGGCGGGGGAAGCCAAGCAGCATTTTCACAACCGCCTGTTCGGCCGCAGCCACGAGCAGCGCGAGCAGTTCCGCGAGCAGGTACTGGGCGTCAGCCTGGAAGACCTGCGCCGGGTAACCGCCGAATACCTGCGGCCCGAACTGGCCAGCACCGCGGTGGTATCCAACAGCAGCCAGCTGGCAGCCACCGCCGCCCTGCGCGAGGAACTGGGCCTGAGCCTGCAGGAGCTGGACTGACTACTGCTCCAGCCAGGTATCCGCCTGGCGCGCGGCCAGGCGCACCAGGTCGCCGTGGGCCAGGGCGATGTCGACCAGGTGCAGGCCCCAGCCCGGCGCCAGGTCACCGCCGACATCGTCTACCCGCGCATCCGTGGGATCAAAATCATGGGTGATCTCGAGGTAACCCATGCCATTCTCCTCGATACACTCCCCCTGCACCAGGCCGGGCACTTTCACGAAAGGTGTGTCGATGGCCGCATTGGCCGTCGGATCGACAAACGGATTCAGCTGCTGACCGGTAAGGTAATAGCCGTCCAGGTTAAGCCGGCCCGCGCCCAGGTCCACGGGGTGGGTGCAGGCCGCCCGGGTGTCCTCGCTGCCGGTGACACCGAACAGGGCCCGGCCCGGCACCGGCGGTTCGGTATTGCGATAGGAGGAGTAATTGACGAAACAATTTATCTCTGCGTCAAAGGTACAGGGGGCGGTTGACTGGAAAGTTGCGCCCACTTCCGCATCGTTGGGCAGGGCCACGGGTATGCCGATCAGGTGAGCGGCAATCATGCGCTCGGCCAGGTAGGGGGTGACCTCAATCTCCTCCTGAATCAGGCGGGTCAGGTGGGTAGTTCCCTGGGAGTGGCCGATCAGGATAAAGCCTCGCCCCTGGCCGTTGGCGACAAAATGCTTGAAGGCGTCAAGCACGTCACCGTAAGCGATATTCTGAAGTTCACTGTCGCCGTACTTGCCCGAGGTCAGGGCACGCACGGTCAGCTGCCGGTACATGGGGGCGGACAGGCTGCAGACCGAGCGGTAACGCGCCGCCTGGGAAAGCGTGGTGGAGATCTCCCGGCCGGGGATAAGATCGGAATTGTCAGTGGTGTCTAGGCTCACAGTGGGATAAACGTAGAAGCAATCCACCGGCCGTTCAGCAAAGGTGGGGGCCTGCTCCAGTTGGGTGGAACCGTCGGCGAACACGATGGTGGAATCGATGTTCCGTTCGCATACATTGTCGTCACCGCTGATGTCCGGTCGGCACAACCAGTTTTCCGTGCCGTCGTATTGCTCGCTGGTATATCCCTCGTAGGGGTTTGCCTCTACCACGCTGTTGTGGTTACTGCTGTTGCCGTCGCAGGCGGCCAGCAGGACTGTGGCCAATGCGAGCAGAGCGGGTGTACGCATCATTCGTTCCTCGGTCAGAGCCTCGCAGCATGCGCCACCGGCCCGGTATTTCTTATAAAAAGGCCGGGGAGTGCGTGCGCGCTCCCCGGCCCATGTCAGCCGCAGCATAAGCCGCGCGCTGTGTTTCTTCAAGCGCCGGTGTGCAGCGCTGGCGATGCCCTACTCGGGCGCCTGTCCGCCGGCCTTGTGCGGCTTGCCGCGATGCGCCTCCCGCCTGGCCATCAAATTGTCCAGTTCCGCGCGCTGTTCGGCATCCAGCAACTGGTAGACGCCAGACCAGGTCTTGCTGGTCTGGAACACCATGCGGCTGGTGATCTGGCCGATCTCATCGGCTATGCCCTGCGCCTTGTCGGCGTCGAAATCGCCGCGCATGGCCTGCAGCTGTTGACGCAGGACCTGCAGGCGCTGGCGATCAGCCTGGTTGGCCTCGCGCGAGGCCGACATCAGTTCCTCCACGCTGGCCTGCTGCGCGGCGGTGAGATCCAGCTTGTCCGCCATATGGGTGAGCATGCGACCGGGGTCGTGGTCGCCACCGCCAGGCCCCATGGACCAGACAGCTGCCGAGGCCGCCAGGGTGGTGGCGGCCGCTGCACCGATGAGCCAGTTTTTCCGCTTGATGAACATATCGTGCTCTCCTTGGATTCGGAATGAAGACCGGGAACAGCTCCCGATCCATGCCGATCAGTCTATGCAAAAGCCGTGTAAAGCTGGCTGCACAACAGGTAAAGAATTGTTAAGAATTGCCGCCCGCCGTGAAGTTCGGGTGACAAGCCCGGCGCGCTTATTCACACTAGCCCCATGAATGCCAATGTACTGCTCATAGACGATGACCGCGAGCTCTGCGCGCTACTGGGCGAGTTCTTGCAACTCGAGGGTTTCACGGTTAGCGCACTGCATGACGGCGCCCGGGCCCTGCAGCACTGTCGTGAGCAGCGTTACGATGTACTGGTCCTGGACATAATGCTGCCCGGCATGCAGGGGTTGGAAGTGCTGCGCCAATTGCGCGTTTTTTGTGACACCCCCGTGCTTATGCTCACCGCGCGCGGCGAGGACACCGATCGCATCGTGGGACTGGAGCTGGGCGCGGACGACTACCTGCCCAAGCCCTGCAACCCGCGCGAACTGACTGCCCGGCTGCGCGCCATCTTGCGCCGCTCGCAGGCGACGGGCGAAGACAGCGGCGCCGCCGGCGCGGTACTGGAAGTTGGCCCGACCCGGGTGGATCCCGCAGCGCGCAGCGCCTCCCATGCGGGTAAACCGCTGCAACTCACCGGCGCCGAATTCAGCATGCTGCAGGCGCTGGTGGCGGATGCGGGCAAAGTGGTGGACAAGGAGAGTCTCAGCAGGCAGGCGCTGGGGCGGCCCCTGGCGGCCTACGACCGCAGTGTGGACGTGCATATCAGCAAGCTGCGCAAGAAACTGGCGGCGGCGGGTGGGGACAAGCTGATTGCCAGCGTGCGCGGCGCCGGCTACCAATTCCTCGTCGCGCCGGGGAAGCAGGGCCAGTGAACTGGGGCGGCAAGCTCTTTGCCCGCATTTTCCTCGGTTTCTGGCTGATTACGACCGCGGTGCTGGCCAGCTGGATGCTGGCCAACCAGTACTTCGAGTCCAGGCCCGGCGCGACGCTCGAGCACCGGCCCCCGGGGCCGCCCCGGGGGTTTATCCTGCAGATGATTTACGACCTGCAGAATGACGAGGCGAGCCAGCTGCCCGTGTTGATAGCCAGGGCGCGCGCCGAGCACGAGGTGGAGATCTATCTCCTCACCCGCCAGGGCGAGGACCTGCTGGAGCGCGCGGTGCCCGCCGAGGTGCGCCGCGTTGCCGGGGAACTGCGCGGCCCGCGCCGCCGTGCGCACCTGAGCGCGGGCGGCGCGCAGCTGCTGGCCTTCGACATCTATAGGCCGGACCGGGGCGCATTGCATGCGGTGTTCGTGTTCAGGCCCTCCTCTCACCGCCTGCTAAGCCTGTTGGGTAGCAGCCTGTGGCTGCGCATAAGCCTGGCGGTCGTGATCAGCGGCCTGCTCTGCTTCGGCCTGTCCCGCCTGATGACCCGACGCCTCAAGGCACTGCAGAGCGCCTCCCGGCGCCTGGCCGACGGCGACCTGGAAGCGCGCCTGCAGGTGCGCCAACGGGGCGGTGACGAAACTGATGAACTGGCCCGGGATTTCAACAGCATGGCGCAGCAGTTGCAGACCCGCATCGAGGCCCAGAAGCGCCTGCTGGGCGATGTCTCCCACGAGCTGCGCTCGCCCCTGGCGCGCCTGCGCGTGGCCCTGGCCCTCGCCCAGGAGCACCCGGCGGACACCGCCCGGCACCTGCAGCGTATAGAGCGGGAAACCGAGCGCCTGGAGGAGCTGATAGGGGAGCTGCTGGCCAGCCAGGCCGCCGACGGCGCGCTGGATCGCCAACTCGACCTGGTGGCGCTGCTGCGCCAGCTCACTGCCGACGCCAGCTATGAAGGCAACGCCGCGGACAAGGGGGTAGTGTTCCAGCACGATTCCGACCAGGCCCTGGTGGCCAGCAGGGGCGACCTGTTGCGCCGCGGCCTGGAAAATATCCTGCGCAACGCCCTGCAGCACACCCCGTCGGGCACCGCGGTACAGGTGAGCCTGGAAGCCGTGGGTGGCGAATACCAACTGCGGGTGGAGGACAGCGGCAGTGGCGTGCCCGAGGCGGAACTGGACAGGATCTTCGACGAGTTCTATCGCACCGACACCGCCCGCGCCCGCGATACCGGCGGCTACGGGCTGGGCCTGGCTATTGCCCGCCGCGCCGTGCGCCAGCACGGCGGCCAGATCCGGGCCCGCAACACCGGCAGCGGGCTGCTGGTAACCGTCACCCTGCCACGCATATCTGTGCCAAATTGAGTAGACTGTGTCTCCCACAGGAGCGCATTTCATGACCGAGCAATACCGACTACCCCCCCGCCTCACGGACGCATCGGGCCAGCCGCGCCGGGCCGGGTTCGAGTTCGAATTCGGCAATCTTCCCATCGGCAAGACGGCTGAAGCACTGCAGCAGGCCCTGGGGGGCGAACTGGATATCATCAGTCCTTTCGAGGCGGTGCTGCAGGGCTGCAGCATGGGGCGGCTGAAGATCGAGCGCGACGCCAACCTGCTGAAATCCGTGCGCTACCGGGGCTGGCTGCAGTCGCTGGGAGTGGAATTCTCGCCGGGAACCTTCGCCCACGATATCGAGACCAATATCGATAACGCCAGCCGGGTGCTGATTCCCTGCGAAGTGGTCACCGAGCCCATTGCCTTCGAGGAGCTGCGGAAACTGGACGCGCTGATCGAGACCCTTACCGGGCTGGGGGCCGAGGGCACCCAGCATTCCCTCATCTACGCCTTCGGCCTGCATATCAACCCCTCCATCCCCGACCGGTCGCCGGGCACCCTGCAGCGCTATATCCAGGCCTTCCTGCTGCTGTACACCTGGATCATCGACTCCTCGGAGATCGACCTCACACGGCGTTTTCTCACCAAGTACATCGACCCGTTTCCCCAGGCCTACGCCGAACTGATGCTGGACAACAGTTACCGGGCCGATACCGGCAAACTCATTGACGATTACCTGCAATACAACCCGACTCGCAATCGCGCCCTGGACATGCTGCCGATTCTATCTGAGCTGGACAGCGAGCGGGTGATGCAGGGGATCAACGACGATGAGCGCAAGCTGGTGAAAGGCAGGCCCGCCTTCCATTACCGCCTGCCGGACTGCAAGGTAAACCAGGCCGGCTGGACAGCGGCCGGCGCCTGGAACCGCTGGGTCTACGTGGAGACCCTGGCGGCGGACGAGGCCCTATTGGCGGAACTCATCGATGCGTGGCGCGCCAGCCATGCCAGCTTTTCGGTAACGCCCAGGACCAGTTGGTCGATACGCCTTACCACGCTGCTTTCCCAGAAATTCCTGGAGCGCTGATACCCGCATGTCGAAGTCCGTGACCGTCGGCATAACCGGCCCGGACCGTGGCGGTTTCATGGCCTGGCTGATGACCGCCCTGGCGATCAGGCGTTGCGGCGCAAAAGCCGTGCGTATCCAGCCCTCGCAGGCGGTGGACACCGGCCTGCTGGACGCGGTGGTGATTGGCGGTGGCAGCGACGTGGACCCCCTGCATTACGGGGAGGAGAGCCTGAAGGAGGACTTCACCGACACCCGACACAGTACGGCCGTGGATTGGCTGGTGGGGCTGGTGCTCAGTGTTTTTCGCGCCATTTTTGCCAGGCACTCGATCCAGGGCTACGACCGGGCGCGAGACAGCATGGAGCAGGATATCATCCGCCAGGCCCTGCAGCGCGACCTGCCGGTGCTGGGTATTTGCCGTGGCGCCCAGTTGATGAACGTGGCGCTGGGGGGCTCCCTGCATCAGGATATCGGGCACTTCTACAGCGAAGATACCAACAACGTGCGCAGCATCCTGCCGCGCAAGAAAATCGACATCAAGGGCGACAGCCGCCTGCGCCGCATGCTGGGCATCCCCGACTGCTATGTTAATGCGCTGCACAATCAGTCGATCAAGCAACTGGGCGACAATGTCATCGTCAGCGCGCGGGAGCCCAACGGGGTGATCCAGGCCATCGAAAAACACGATCACCGTTTTTTTATCGGGGTGCAGTGGCACCCGGAATACATGCCCCAGAGCCGGACCCAGCAAAACCTGTTCCGCGGGCTGGTCGCGAGCGCAGCGGGCAGCGCGCCCGGGCAGCACCGGTAGCAACCGCCTGATGGACGCCATCGAGGCCTACGTCAGCCTGTTCCTCACCGCCTTCCTGGCGGCCACTCTGGTGCCGGCCTACTCCGAGATCGTCCTTGCCGGCATGGTGGCGGCAGGCCACGACCCGCTGGCGCTGTGGCTATGGGCCTCAGCCGGCAACACCCTGGGCTCCGCGGTCAACTGGGTGCTGGGGCGCTACCTGCTGCAGTTCCAGGATCGCCGCTGGTTTCCCTTCCGCGCCGACAACCTGGGGCGATCCCAGCGCTGGTTCCAGCGTTACGGGGTATGGTCGCTGCTGCTGGCCTGGATGCCGGTGGGGGGCGACGCGCTGACCTTTATCGCCGGCATGATGCGCGTCAGGTTCGATCTGTTCATACTCCTGACGGCGATCGGCAAGGCGACCCGCTACGCCATGCTGCTGGGGCTGCTGGAACTGTTCGGTTGAGTCCGTCCGGCTGGCGCGGTTGCCCCCCCTCAGTGGGAGCCGGCGTCCTTGCCCCACAACTGCTGCAGGCGCTGGTCGCGGCCGCAATTCCAGCGATAGAACTTGTAGCGCACCGGGTTCTTCAGGTAATAGTCCTGATGCGCCTCTTCTACTGGCCAGAAAGCGCCGGCGGGCAGAATCTCGGTATAGACCACCTGTGGCGCGAACCGCTTTTTGACTTCCGCCAGCGAGGCTTCAGCCAACTGGCGCTGGGCCTCGCCAGCGGGGAATACGGCGCTGCGGTAGCTGGGACCCTTGTCGCAGAACTGGCCCTTGTTATCCAGCGGGTCCACGTTGACCCAGTACAGGTCCAGCAGCTGCTGGTAGCTTATCAGGGCCGGGTCGTAGGTCACCTCCACGGCTTCGAAGTGACCGCTGTGATCGCCGGCATACGTCGGATTGGGGAGGGTTCCGCCGGTGAAACCCGACACCACGTCCGTCACCCCCTCCCGGCCCTGGAAGGCGGCCTCCATACACCAGAAACACCCGCCGGCAAACACCGCCCTGTCCTCGGCCGCCAGCGCAGGCACCAGCAGGCACATCCACAAAACAGCTCCAAGGATCGCGTGCCGCATCATTGTGTTACTCCGCATTGTGAGCCCGCCCTCAGGGACAGGTGTAGTCCGCCTGGCGATTCCCGCGCTCGGTTCCACAGGTATTGATATCCAGCACATACCAGAGGTAACAGCGCGAAAAAATGCCATTGAGAACCAGCGCGACCGCAATGACAACCACGAACCAGTCTACGGCATTCAGCGCATTCTGCTGGTAGGCCCACAGCGCCAACGCCAGGCCCATGGCCAGTCGCAACAGTCTCTCCACATTCCCTATATTTCTGTCGATCATCATAGCACTCCTCGATGGTCTGTATTCAGTGCAGGGAATACGCTGCACGCAGGGCGCCGGATCGCTGTGAGTTTGTCACAATTGCTGCAAAGGCAAGACATGCCAGACCGCGGCCTGGCGCCGCGGCGATCAGCCGATCGGCCAGTCGGTCGCATCGGTGACATAGCGGGGCTGGGGTGGGCGTACGCCGCCCCACTTGGCGGTAAAGGCGCCGTCCGCATCGTACAGCCGCGCCTGTTTGGCTATATCGAAATGGCGTCCGCCTCTGGGGTCGCTGCCCACTCCCGCGATATAGCGCCAGTTCCCATAGTTGCTGGGCAGGTCGAAGTCGATCAGGTGTTTCTCGAAAAAGGCGGCGCCGTAGCGCCAGTCCAGGCCCAGTTCGTTCACCAGGCAACTGGCTGCTATCTGGCGACCGCGATTGCTCATGCCACCGGTAGTCACCAGTTCCCGCATCAGCGCGTTGACCAGGGGATAGTCCGTATCGCCCTGGCACCAGCGGGCATAGGTGCGGGGATCAAAGGTACAGAAGTGCCGATTGCCGCTGCGCCGGCCTGCGGCGTAAAGCCGCACACCTTCCAGCCGCTCACGCCAGTGAAAGAACTCGCGCCACAACAGTTCCCGATACAACCAGTCGGTGGACTCGTTGCGCATGACCGTCGTTTCGTAGTCGCGCAAGGCGTGGGCAACCTCGCGCACCGACAGGGAGCCGTTGGCCAGCCAGGGCGACAGCCCACTGGCATGGAACTGTCCCTGCAAGGCATTGCGGGTCTCCTTGTAGGTATCCACGGCCCGCTCCCGATACAGGAAATTGCGCAGCCGATCCCGGCCTGCCCGCGATCCGCCGCGCACCGGGAATGCCGGGTTGGGACGGCAATCCGGGTCCATGGGAAGGGCAAAGCCTGTGCCGGCCGGTGGCGGCGGCAGTTGCCGGGGAGCGGGCAGCGGAATGTCGACCGGCAGGGATTCCACCCGCTGTCGGAAGGGCGTGTACTGGCCCGGCAGCGCGCCGAGACCGCCCGGCAACTGCTCCTGGCGCAACAGGGTGTTGCCGGTGTGCACGAGCAGCGGTACCGACAGGACCCGGCCCAGGTATTCCCGCTGGCGCGCCTCGTAATAGCCCGGCGCCTGCGCCGTGCCGACGCGGGTCACCGCATGGCTGCGCACGATGGCGGGGATGACCTGGCGCGGATCCCCGGCGACCACCAGCAGGGTCTGGCCCAGCCCGGCCAACTCATCGTTGAGAGCCGCCAGGCTCTCCAGCAGGAAGCGCCGGCGCTGGCTGCCCATCCCGACGGTGTTGAACCAGCCGGGGTTGTCCTGCAGGCAGTACAGGCACAGCAGGCTCTCCCCCGCGCTGTGTTGCAGCAGGCCGGGGTTGTCCTCCAGGCGCAAGTCGGCCTGGAACCAGTACAACTCGCGACCGCCGCCCGCAGCGTGGCTACCTCGCCCGCCTTGCATGTCAGCCCCCCGGCTTGGCATAGGGCATCCTGCCCAGGGTCTCGGCGCGATGATAGCGGTCCAGGCCGCTGATGGTGACCGTGCCCGCCGCGGCGATGTCCACGCTGCCGTCTTCCTCGACAGCAGCATCGGGCACGTCTACCAACACCAGGGCCAGCAGGAACGGGCTGGAACCCAGGTGAACCGCCGAACTCATGATCGCCAGGTTGTCGCCGCTGCTGCCGCGACTGCCCACCAGGTTGGCTGGCTTGAAACCTGACAGGGAGTTGGCGAAGGCCGTCCGGTAACGCTTTTCCAGGTGGTCCAGGTCTTCACTGTTCAGAATCATACTCACTCCCGCTTTGACCCTGGTTTACTTCCGGTGCTGCTATATACGCCAGCGCCGCACTTTGAGACCACCCGGGACGGGCACCCCAAAGTGATCTCCACCGCCTGCAGCGACGTATTTCCCTGCACGGACGCTCACGGAGACCATAACATGCCCTGGACAAAAACCCTGCTGCTCCTAGCTGCGCTTTCCCTGGCGGGATGCGGCACAGTGAGCGTGGCCACCTACAGCGACAATAAACCGGTCCTGGTGGCGGAAGACTTCTTCGATGGCCGGCTGACGGCCCACGGGGTGGTAAAAAACCGGTCCGGCGAGGTCATCCGCTACTTCAACGCCGATATCGAGGCCTACTGGCGCGACGGCATAGGCACCCTGGAAGAGGATTTCGTATTCGACGACGGGGAGCGGCAGCGCCGGGTGTGGACACTCACCCCCGACGGCGAGGGGGGCTACCACGGCACCGCCGGTGACGTGGTGGGCGCCGGTAAAGTGACTGTTGCGGGGAACGCCATGTTTCTGGATTATGTGCTGCGCATCCCCTGGGGGGATGACACCCTGGACCTGCACATCGATGACCGCATGTATCTCGTCAACCCCGACGTGCTCATCAATGAGTCGCGCATGTTAAAGTTCGGGGTACGGGTGGGAGAAATACTGCTGGTGATCGAGCGCCGCCGCACCTGACGCACTGGCGACCAGGCAGTGCCGAGCAACGTTAACATGAACTGATTAGTGGGAGTGAATATGCAGGCAATGCGACTGGGCAGCCCGGGCGGCTTGGACAAACTGGCGGTGGCGGAGATCCAGCCCACGGCGCCGGGTCCCGGCCAGATACAGGTCGAGGTCAAGGCGAGTTCCCTGAACTTTCACGACTACGCCGTCGTCGCCGGACTGCTGCCGGTTGCCGACGGGCGCATTCCCATGTCGGACGGGGCCGGGATCGTCACCGCCGTTGGCGAGGGGGTGGGCGACTTCGCGGTGGGCGACCGGGTGCTCAGCTGCTTTTTCCCCAACTGGCAGGACGGTCCACCCGCTTTCGAGAAACTGCTGGGGGTGCCGGGTGACCATGCCGATGGGTTCGCCGCCGGCACGGTGACCCGCGCCGCACAGGGCTTTACCAGAATGCCCGCCAATCTCGACTTCGAGGCCGCCGCCACCCTGGTCTGCGCGGGCCTGACCGCATGGCGGGCCCTGGTGGTGGAAACCCATCTCCGGCCCGGCGACTGGGTGTTGGTGCAGGGCAGCGGCGGGGTGTCGCTGTTCGCCCTGCAATTCGCCCGCATGATGGGCTGCAGGGTGATCGCGACCTCCTCGTCCGACGCGAAGCTGGAGCGCCTGAGGGCGCTGGGCGCGGAACACACCATCAATTACCGCGAAGTACCCAAGTGGGGTGAACAGGCCCTGGCCATCACCGATGGCCGGGGCGTCGATCTCGTGGTGGAGGTCGGCGGGCCCGGCACCGTGCCGCAATCGGTACGCGCCATTACCTTCGGCGGCTGCATCAGCATGATCGGGGTGCTCACCGGTTACGCCGGCGAGGTACCCACCACCGAGTTATTCCAGAAAAATGGCCGTATCAGCGGCATTACCGTAGGCAGCCGCAGGCACCAGCAGGACATGATAGCGGCGGTGGAAGCAAACGACCTGCAACCGGTAATCGACAGCAGTTATCCGCTGGCCCGGCTGGCGGAGGCCTTCCGCCACCAGGAATCACAGCGCCATTTCGGCAAAATCTGCGTGACGCTCTAGCGGATGTAGCCGATCACGCAGATGAAATGGCACAGGCTGCCCAGCAGCACAAACAGGTGCCAGATGCCGTGGGCGTGACTCAGGCGCCCCATCTTGTCCAGTACGTAGAAAACGACTCCGCCGGTGTAGGCCAGGCCGCCGGCCAGCAGCCAGTAAAAGGCCTGGTCTGAGATCGCCGCGCGCAGGCCGTCCATATCATAGGATATGGCCCAGCCCATTCCCAGGTAGATGACCATCTGGCCAACCTTGACCGCGCGGCCGGACAGTAACAGCTCGCTGAGTATGCCCACCGCCGCCAGTCCCCACACGAGCAACATGACCTGCATCCCCGGGCCATGGCGCAGGCTCACCAGCATGAAAGGCGTGTAGGTACCGGCAATCAGCAGGTAGATGGCAACATGGTCGAACAGCTGGAACAGCTTCTTCAGGGCCGGGGGATGAAAGCTGTGGTACAGGGTAGACATGGTGAACAACAGCACCATGGTCAGGCCGAACACGGAAAAACTCACCAGTATCCAGGGATCGCCCGACTGCACGCCCACCGTCAGCAGCGAGCCCAGGCCCACCAGCGCCAGCACGGCCCCCACCAGGTGGCTGATACTGTTGAGCTTTTCCCCGTAATACATCAGTCATTTTCTCACAGCTGCGGCGCCAGGACCGCCACTGTAGCAAAGCGGGGGCGTATTTGTCGGCAGTTTGAAATAGATTTTCCGCTGCCAATACCCTACCCTGTGGCCGGCGTTTCCAGCGCCGGTATCCCTTTTTATCATCCATTCAGGAGCAGCACAGATGACCAGGCACAAGCTACTTCTCCAGGCGATGGCCGCCGCCGCATTGCTGGGCGCCACGCTGACCGACTCCGCCCGGGCGGAGGGTTTGTATATCGGCGCTGGCACCTACTTGTCGGACTCCGACATCGGCGATGACACCGTACCCGCGGGCTTTATCGGCTACACTTTTCTGGATACCAACTTCCTGATGCTGTCCGTGGAGGGCGGTTATTACGACCTGGGCGATACCAGCGACAAGACCGAGAAACTGACAGCCAGCGCCATCACCGCCGGGGCCATGGCATCCCTGCCCCTGGGGCCGTTTTTCGAATTATATGCCAAGGCCGGCGTCGCCTTCCTCGATACCGAGTTCAAGCAGGAAGGCCAGAACAACGACAAAAAGAGCGATGACAAGGCCTATTACGGTGCCGGCTTCGCCTTTGATATCCTCGACACCATAGACATCTATGCCGAGTACGTGGTTTTTGACACCCAGTACAATTCTGAGATGGCGGGTGTGGGAATCAGGCTGGCGTTCTAGACCCGGCGCAGGTGCACTGTTGACGACTCAGCAGGTAGGATCGCTGTCATGAAAACGATATTCATCACCGGCGCGGCGCATGGCATTGGCCTGGCCACGGCCATGCGCTTCGCCGACCAGGGCTGGTTTGTCGGCCTCTACGACATCAACGAGCAGGCACTGCAGATCCTGCTGCAATCGGGGAACTTTCCCCGCGCCTGCGGGCAGGTCTGCGATGTCACCAACGCCGCATCGGTCGAGGCCGCGCTGGCCCATTTCGCCGCCCACACCGAGGGGCGCATGCACGTGCTGGTGAACAACGCCGGCGTGCTCAGCGCCGGCAAGTTCGAGGAAATCCCCCCAGAGCAGCATGAACGCATAATCGCGGTCAATGTCGGCGGCCTGACCCGGGTAGCCCAGGCGGCTTTCCCCCTGTTACAACAAACTCCCGGATCCACACTGGTAAACCTGTGCTCGGTGTCCAGTGTGCATGGCATTCCCGCGCTGGCGGTCTACAGCGCCAGCAAATTTTACGTGAACGGCCTTACCGAGGCTTTGCATATCGAATGGGCCAAATACGGGATCCGCGTGACCTCGGTCAAGCCGCCCCTGGTCAATACCGCCATGGGCCATGCGGTGGACGCGTTACAGGTTGGCAGGTTCAGGATAGACATGCAGCCCGAACACGTGGCCGAGGCCATCGAACTGGCGATCAGCGGCAAGCGCATCGGCTACCTGCTGGGCACTTCCAGCAAGGTGTGGGGCTGGCTGGACAAGTTGCTACCCGAAGCCGGGCGGCGCGCCCTGACCCGCTACCTAACCGATCAGTAGCTTCACCCGTCCCAGAGCCCCAACCACTGCGTTGCCAGCCACCCACCGGCTGCTACAACCGCGCGCAGCGGTTGGGTGACGCATGCCTCGCCGCTACAGGATCAGCCGCAGTTACCCCTCACCCCGCTCACAAATGTATTACATTTATTGACTTTGTATTACAAGAGTACTACCTTGTTCGCCATCGCCGCCTGGTATAGCGACTAAATTCGGGAGTAGCTGAGCAATGAAACAACGGGGAGCAAGAGGTTCCGGCGGCACGCGCCGGCCGCGCAAGGACCGGGTACTGCAGGCGCGGATACCCAGTCACCTGGACGAGCAACTGCGCGACCGGGCGGAACAACTGGGCCTGTCTGTCTCCACGGTGGTGCGCAATGTCCTGCTGCATACCTTCGACCTGGTGGAAGGCGTGGTGGCGGACAGCGCGGAGATCGCCAGGGTATTCCAGCAACGGCAGATAAAGCCCCTGGGCCTGAGCCGGGAGGAACAGCCCGAGCAGGAGGTGCTGGGCTGGCAGGAGGCGGTACTCAACCGCAACGGCCTGTGCCGGCAGTGCAACGCCATCCTGCCCAGGGGCAAACGCGCGGCCATCGGCCTCCCGGCGAGGGGCGAGCCGCCACTGCTGTGCCTGGACTGCCTGGCAGCATTGACCACAGACGATGACCAGCACACGGACTGATCCGCACCGGCAACCGCAACACGACCGCAACCGGGGACTGACTCGGAGGAGCGAAACCATGCAGACCTCATTTGACACTACGCGCGGCGGCACCCGCCTGCTGTTTGATACCGTCAATGGCATCACCACCACCGTCGAGCGCATGCACGAAAAGATCGCCGGCACCGCCCTGCCCTGGCCGGCGCCGGAGCGAGGCGCCCACGGCGCTATCGCCGCTGCCGTGTACCGGGTTATCCGCGGGGTGAACGGCGGCCTGCGCCAGGGCGTGGACTGGTCATTCGAAAGGGTGCCGGCCAGCCTGCGAGCAGAGAGCGATTCCGCCGCCGAGCTGCGCGCTGTGGCGGCGCTGAACGGTGTGTGTGGCGATTACCTGGAAGCCAGTGGCAACCCGCTGGCCATTCCCATGCAACTGCGCAGCCCGCAGCAACGCCTGTCCCTGAGGCGCGCCGCGCTGCGCCAGGCGCTGCCGGAGGCCAGCCCCCATGTGGTGGTGCTGGTACACGGACTGTGCCTGTCCGAACTGGGCTGGCGTCGCAAGGGCAACACCAGCGTGGGTGAACGCCTGCGCGATGATTTCAACTTCACCCCGCTTTACCTGCGCTATAACACCGGCCGCCATATCTCCACCAACGGCCGCGAGTTGGCCGCCCTGCTGGAACAGCTGTGCAGCAACTGGCCAGTGCCGGTGCAGTCGCTGTCCCTGGTCGGCCACAGCATGGGAGGCCTGGTTATTCGCAGCGCCTGCCAGTATGCGCAGAGAGAGGAAAGAACCTGGCCGCAAGCCCTGAAGCGCGTGGTTTGCCTGGGCACGCCCCACCACGGATCGCCACTGGAACGGGCCGGCCACGCGTTCGAGCAGGCCATGAAATACGTGCCCTACGCCGAGCCCATGCTGTTCGGCAAACTGCGCAGCGTGGGCATCAAGGACCTGCGTCACGGCAACCTGCTGGACGAGGACTGGCAGGGCCACGACCCCGATGCCCCGCGGCCGGACTCGCGCCAGGTGGTACCGTTGATGGAGGGCGTGGATTACTATTTCGCCGCGGCCACCATGGGCAAACACCAGTTCGATCCCATGGGACACCTGTTGGGCGACCTGCTGGTGCGCGCGGACAGCGCCGTGGGCCTGCACCGCGATGAGTTGAAGCGCCTAGCCATCAAGCCGGAACACTGCCGGGTATTCCACGAGAAGAACCACTTCGACCTGCTGGACGATCCCCAGGTACACCAGCAGATTATAGACTGGTTCACGCGCTGACAGCCCCGGGGACGCGATCACCTATGGACAATGGCACAGAGCAATTACAGGGCGGCGTGGCGGTTATCACCGGTGCGGGATCGGGTATAGGCGCAGCACTGGCCCGGCACGCAGCGGAGCTGGGAATGAAAACAGTGCTGGCAGATATAGACTCTGATCGCATCAGGGCGGTGGCGGCGGAAATCCAGAGCGCGGGCGGCCACGCACTGCCGGTGTACACCGATGTGAGTGACCCGCAGGCACTGGACGCGCTGGCGGATACCGTTTATGAATCCTTCGGCCAGGTAACCCTGCTGGTCAACAACGCGGGTATAGAAACCCTGGGCGTCACCTGGGAGATTCCCGCAACCAGCTGGGACAAGACCCTGGCCATCAATATCAACGGCGTGATCCATGGGGTCAGGGCTTTTGCGCCGCGCATGATCGCCGCGGGTCACAGCGCTTTCATCGCCAACACCTGTTCGGTCGGCGCGCTGGGCACCATGCCGGTGCAGACTCCCTACATCCTCAGCAAGCACGCCGTGCTGGCGTTCAGCGAGTGCCTGTACCTGGAAATGCAACTGAAACAGGCGCCCATCCACGTGTCGGCAATCATGCCCGGGCCTGTAGCCACCCGCATATTCGCCGATTCCGCCACCACGGCGGATGCCAGCAGTCACCACCACCGGCAGGTGATGCAGCACATGCTGGCCAGCCAGGGCATCAGCGCCACGGAGGCGGCCCGCCTGATCCTGCCCCGCATCGCCGCCGGCGAATTCTGGATCTCCACCCATCCGCAGATGACCAGGGAAATGGCGCAACAGCGCGCCGAGCATCTCGCCGGGCTGTCGGTGCCGCAGTTGCCGCCGGAGTTGCTCGCCTCGCTGGTGCCGGAACCTCCCGCGGGCTAGCCGGCCAAGCTATCGACGCCAGTTGGATTGGCCGGCGCACGCCGCATCACAGGCCGGCGCAACAAGGGGCCGCCCGCTACCTGCTTTTTTGAACTGGCGGCAGCTTATACCGCGGCGCTGCTCGCTATGCGAGCGAAGTCCTTGCTAGCATTGCCTACTCAATAAACTACCCGGCGAGCCAACCATGCGAGCAGAGGGATTACCCTTCGAACCTGTCACCATCGGCCCCCTCACCCTGCGCAATCGCTTTATCAAATCCGGGGCCAATGAGGCCATGTGCCTGGACGGCAGGCCCACCGCGGCGCTGGTCAAACACCACCGGGACCTGGCCAGGGGCGGGGTGGGCATGACCACGGTTGCCTACATGGCTGTGGCCCCCGAGGGACGCACCCTGCCCAACCAGATCTGGATACGCCCCGGGATACTCCCGGATCTGCTGGCGCTGACCTCGGCGGTGCACGCCGAGGGCGCCGCGATCTCCGCGCAGATCACCCACGGCGGCTCCTTCGTCACCGGTATGAAAGTGAAAGGCCGGACCATCAGCGCCTCCTCGGGGTTCAACCCCGCCGGCATGCTCAAGGGAAACCTGTTGCAGCGGGCCATGACCGAGGCGGACATGGAGCGGGTCACGGCGGAATTCGTCGCCGCCGCACAGCTGGCCCGGGACGCGGGCTTCGACGCCGTGGAACTGCACATGGGCCACGGCTATTTGTTGAACCAGTTCATCTCGCCCCTGAGTAACAAACGCGAAGACCAGTACGGCGGCAGCGCCGAAAACCGGGTACGCTTTCCGGCCAGGGTGCTGGCCGCGGTAAAGCGGGCTGTCGGCGCCAGCACCGCGGTACTGGCCAAGATCAATGTCGCCGACGGCACCCGCCGCGGCGCCCAGGTCGAGGACGGTATCGTCACGGCGCGAGCACTGCAGGCGGCGGGCGCGGATATGCTGGTGCTGAGCGGTGGCCGCAACGTGGAGTCCACCTGGTTCATGTTCGGCAGCCGCATGAATCGCCAGGAAATGGCCAAGGTGCTCAAGCAGCAGGGAGAACGCCTGATGGCGTTTGCGATGCAGGCCGCCGCTTCCCGGGAGCCGGATATCCAGTTCCGGGAAATGTATTTCCTGGAATACTCGCGCAAGATCCGCGCGGCCGTGGATCTGCCCCTGGCCTACCTGGGGGGCATCAAATCCCTGGCCAACGCCGAACAGGCCGTGGCCGAGGGTTTCGACTGCGTGGTACTGGCCCGGGCGCTGTTGCACGACCCGGCCCTGGTAAACAAGTTTCACCGCGGCGAGGTAGTGCAATCCGGGTGCGACAACTGCAACGGCTGCGTGGCCTATATCTACCACCCCGCCGGCACCCGGTGCGTCATGAACCCGCCGAATGATCCCGACCTGAACAAAATACCGGCCAGCGCCGCCGAGTGAGCAAATCGCCGGCGCCCGCGTTGGGGTTGCCGGTCACAGACTACTGCGGAGAACGCGACTAACATGACACAGGGTGACCAGCGTATCGTCGTAATCGGTGCCGGCATGGCCGGCATCCTGGCGGGCATTAAATTGCAGGAGGCCGGCTTTACGAATATCGCGATCTACGAAAAAGCCGACCGCATTGGCGGCACCTGGCGCGAAAACACCTATCCCGGCCTGACCTGCGACGTTCCCTCACACCACTACACCTACAGTTTCGAGCGCAACCCGGACTGGAGCCGCCATCTCCCCCCCGGAGCTGAAATACAAGCTTATTTCGAGCGCACGGTGGCCAAATACGGCATCGAGCGCCTGTTGCACTGCAACCGGGAAGCGACCAGTGCCGAGTTTAGCGACGGTCGCTGGCGGCTGGGCTTCAGGGGCGGTGGCAGCGACGAGGCGGATATCCTGATCGCCGCCACCGGGGTGCTGCACAAGCCGAAATACCCACACCTGAACGGCATGGAGCGCTTTCGCGGTCACTGTTTCCACAGCGCGCGCTGGGACCATGCGGTGGCGCTGGAAGGCAAGCGCATCGGTATTATCGGCAACGGTTCCACCGGGGTGCAGATTGTCTCCGCACTGGCCGGCAAGGCCGCCTTCCTTGAGCACTATGTGCGCACGCCCCAGTGGATCATGCCGGTGGAAAACGGCTATTTCTCCGCGGAGGAACGCGCCGCCTTCCGCGACCCGAAAGTGCTGGAGGCGGCGATGCGCTTCGAGGAGTACAACGCCGCCGTGGAGCGCTACACCATGGCCATCGTCGACATGGAATCCGAGGGTGCCAGGGAGATGGCCGCGGCCTGCCTGGCCAACCTGGAACAGAACGTGGCCGACCCGGTACTGCGGGAGCAACTGCGACCCGACCACACCCCCCTGTGCAAGCGCCTTATTTTCTCGCCCGACTACTACCAGGCCATCCAGCACCCCGCCGCGGCATTGGTTACCGAGGACATCCAGGGCGTGGAGGAAACCGGGATCCGCACCCGGGATGGCCGGCTGCACGAACTGGACATCATCGTCCTGGCCACCGGCTTTCACCCCGATACTTTCATGCGGCCGATGCACTTCAGGGGACGCAACGGCGTGGAACTGGAAACCCTGTGGGCGGATGGTCCCAGGGCCTACCTGGCCGTGACCCTGCCGGAGTTTCCCAACTTTTTCATGCTCAACGGCCCCAATGGCCCGGTGGGCAATTTTTCCCTGATCGATATCGCCGAGCGCCAGTGGCACTACATCGCCCAGCTGATCGACAGAATCGCGCGGGGTGAGTGCGACGAGATCGCGCCGCGCCGCGAGGCGATGGAGGAGTTTGAACGCGCCCGCGTGGCCGCTGCCCGAAATACCGTGTGGTACCGGGGTGGCTGTGACAGCTGGTACCTGGACCGGAACGGTATTCCCAGCAGCTGGCCCTGGAGCTACTCCCGTTTCCTGGAGGCCATGGCGGAGCCGGACTGGGAAGCCTTCGAATGTATCGGCCGCGACCGCGGCGAATGAAGCGCAGGACTGCGCCACTACAGGAATCGATTATGTCACTACACCCCCAGGCCAGCGCCCTGCTGGAAGCACTCGAGGAAGCCCCCACAATCGGTCCCGGATCGGATCCCACCGAGCTGCGCGCACTCATGCGCGTGCCGCCGCCGGAGCATCCCGAGGCGGTGGGCGGTCTCGAAGACCGACTGATACCAGGCCCCGCCGACCCTATCCCGGTGCGCATCTACACGCCGTCCGGTGAGGGCCCCTTCCCGCTGCTGGTGTTTTTCCACGGCGGGGGCTTTGTACTGTGCGACCTGGACAGCCACGACGCCACCTGCCGGGCACTGTGCAACGAGGCGACCGCGGTAGTGGTTTCCGTGGCCTACCGGCTGGCGCCGGAACACCCCTACCCCGCAGGGCCGGAGGATTGCTTTGCCGCGACCTGCTGGGCCGCCGGACAGGCGCAGGCACTGGGCGCCGATGCCCGCCGCCTGGGGGTGGTCGGCGACAGTGCTGGAGGCTGCCTCGCGGCGGCGGTGACGCTGATGGCGAGACAGGCGGGCGGTCCGGCCATAGCATTCCAGGGCCTGATCTACCCGGTCACCAATTGCGCCTTTGATACGCCCTCGTACCGTGACAACGCCCAGGGCTACTACCTGACCCGGGAGGCCATGCAGTGGTTCTGGGAGCAGTACCTCAGCGACCCGGCGCAGGCTGACGAACCCTACGCCTCGCCGCTGCGGGCTGCCGACCTGGCCGGACTGCCGGCCGCCTCCCTGGTGACCGCCGGCTATGACCCCCTGCGGGACGAGGGCAGGGCCTACGGGCAGGCGCTGGCCGCCGCGGGTGTGCCGGTGCAGTTGCACCACTTCGCCCGGCACTTCCACGGTTTTGCGGGCATGCTGGGCATTCTCGACGATGCGCGCCCGGCCCTGCGCCTGATCGCCGGGGATTTTCACAGCGCCCTCGATGGGACCGCCTGACAGCCACCACTCAGGTCGCCAGCAACAGGGCCTCCAACTCCCGCACATGGGGGTCTGGATCGTCCAGCTCGCGCAGCGCCGCCGCCAGTTGCAGCAGGTAGTCGCGATTGCTGCCACTGGGGCCATGGGAGCGGGCGATGTGCGCGGCTATCTCCGGCAGGGACGCCGGCCCCAGGAACGCCGGGTTGTCGGCGCGGGCCACGTACAGGATACCGCCCACCTCGCGCTGCCCGGGCTGCAGCGACATGGTGACGGCGTGACGCTCGTAACCGTTTTTCTCGCGGTGATCCAGGTGTTTGAACACCGCGTGCTCCACCCGGTAGGCGACACCCTTGCACACGGCGCCGGGCGAGCGCACCAGGGTAACCACGCGGCCCGGGGCCTGGGGCGTGCCGCGGTGGTCGTGGGATCCCTGCCAGAACCGGCGCTCCCAGCCGACGACCGCCGCCGTAGCCTGTTCCAGGAAAGGGAAATCAACCTTGTAGATCAGCGAGCCATAGCCAAATACCCAGGTCGATTCCTGCCCACTGTCGCTCACCCCTGTTGCCCCCTTGCAAATCCGACGGATACTGCCCCGCCAGCGCCCTACTCGAAGCTGATCATGATCTTGGCCTCGTGCTCCGGCGTGGCCAGCGTTGCGAAGGCTTCCGTCACGCCCTCGGGTTTTACCACGCTGGTTATCATGGGCGCTGCATCCAGCTTGCCATCGGCAATATCGTAAAGAGTCTGGCCATATTCCTCGCCGCTGTAGGCAAAGGCAAAGCTCAGGTTGAGTTCCTTGCCGATGGCCACGACTGGCTCGAAGCTGTCCAGCTCCATGCACACCCCCACCACCACGATACGCGAGCGCGGCGGCGCATCCAGCATGATCTGCTGGATCAGGCCCGGCACGCCCACGCACTCGAATATCACACAGGGCCGGGCGCGGGTATCCAGGCCCAGCATCGCCATGGGGCCGGTGGCATCGTAATCCGCCGGAGCGCCGGCTTCCAGCCAGCTGCGATAGGGTGATTTCTCGGCGGGGTTGACCACCACGTCCGCACCCATTTTTTCCGCCAGTGCCCGCCGGCCGGCGGAAAAGTCGGAGGCGATGACCGGGCCGTAGCCGCGCGCCTTGAGGGCCAGGATCACGGCCAGCCCTATGGGTCCACAACCTATCACCAGGGGGATCTCATCGCCCTGCAGCGCCGCTCGCGCCACCGCGTGCGTGGCCACCGCCATCGGCTCGGTGAGCGCCGCGATATTGCTGGGCAGGTCGACCGGCACAGGCACCATCATCGGCTCCTGTACCACCATGAGTTCGCCATAACCACCGGGGTACTTGTTGGAGTAGCCGATATTTTCCAGCCCGTCGGGACGAACCACCAGGGGCACCGCGCACACCCTGCTACCAGGCTTGAGTTTTCTCTCGGTGCCGGGCCCATAGTCGATAATTTCGCCGCAGAACTCGTGGCCGAACACCACCCCCTGGGCGGGATCGAACTCCAGCGGTATGCCGCCGCGCTTGAACCCCTGCAGGGCGCTCTCACAATGGTGGAACATATGCAGGTCGGAGCCACAGATACCACAGGCCAGGGTTCTGACCAGTACCTCGCCGGGGCCGGGTTCGGGATCCTTCACCTGCTCGACATTCATTGCGTCATTGCGCATCACAACGGCTTTCATAATAGTTTTCGCCCGGCTGTTTATGGTCAGATCACTATAGGCAGCGCAGCGCCTGTGTCAATTCCGCCAGCAGCTACCGCTGCGCAGGACGGGGAACCAGTGGAGCGGCAAATCCACATCCGCTCCCGGCATCGCCCAGCCAGCGCCTACCAGCTGTAACCGAATCTCAGCTGGTAGGTTTCGTCGAGCTTGTCGACATCCTGCACCGCGCCGCCGTTGTACTCATACTTGATTTCCGCGCCCGCCGTCAGGCCATAGACAATGGGCAAGCCGATACCGATGGTGGTATTGACCAGCTGCCGCTCCAGGTGGCTGAAATTGATAATCCCGTCGGCATGGACGTAGAACTCTGTGTCGGGAATGATGTCGGTGCTCAGGCGCACCTCCCAATTGGAACCCCAGTAGTCGTCGGTGGGCGCCTCGTTGTAATCCTCCTCCACAAATACCAGGCCCAGTTCCGCGTGCATGGCCAGCAGCGGGGTATCAAAATACTGCCGCCCCAGGTAGGGACCAACCGTGGTGCGCAGGTTCAGGTCGGCGAATTTATCCTGCTCCAGGGCCAGCTGGAAGCCCAGATAATCATCCGGCTTGCGCGCCCTGAAGCGATCGTACTTGCCGCGCAGTTTCGAGGCATCCTTGTTCTCCACCCCGTTGGCTTCGTCCAGCTCCCAGGCACCGCGCAGGGTGTAGCGGTCTTCCAGGCTGCGCCAGATGCTCTCGAAATCGATATCCAGTTCGTCGGTGTCGGTATTGCCGCGCTCCATGGCCAGGGCTGAACTGACCTGGCCGAACCACTTGTAGCCGTCCCCGATGCGCCAGGGCTCCGGATTGATCAGGGCCATGTCGGCGACATCGAACACGACCGGCTGCTGCCTCGCCGCCATCACCAGCATGCGCTGGTCCCGCTTGACGATCTGCTTGTCACGGTAAACGGTGCCATCCTTCATCATCAGGGTGACCTTCTGGTCGGCCACCACGCTGACGATATTGGCCTGCTGGACCTTCAGCTGCCCGGCGAAGGGAGTGTCGAAGATCACCTCGCTTTCGCTGGCGCTGACCAGTTTGCCGATCAGCCGCGAGCCGTTCTTCATAAGCAATTCGTCTGCCGCGGACCAGTTGGCCAGCATCAGCAAGACAATAAATGCAACAGCGTGCCTGGCGGTCATAGGGACTGCCCTCCAGTGGTCGGAAAATTTCGGAATTTACAGCAAGTAGAAGGCGCTTACTTTTCGAACGCGGCCCTCACCTGCGGACTGTAACCCTTGCGCACCAGCGAGGCGGGGTAATCATGCCCGCCACTATAGGGCACCAGCTTGGGCGGTCGCATGGGCGGACGCGCGATGGGATGCGTCGGATGCGGCCTGTCCCATCCCGGGCGGCGCACGGGATAGGGATAATAAACCGGGTATCCTCCCGATTCGATGATATAGGTCGGCGGCGCCTGCACCGCCTGTTCCCGGGCGCGCTGCTCGCGCAGCTCGGCCCGCTGTTGTTCGCGCGCCACACGGTCCGCCGCCATGCGATCGGTGGTCTTGCGCATGGCCTCGAGGCGCTGTTGCTCAGTCTCGGTCAGCTCCGGGTCCTGTACCTCGATAACCAGTGTCTCTACATTCACCTCGCCCTCGGGCTGGGTATCGGAGTAGCTGACCACGCCGTTCTCATCCACGCTCTTGTATACCGTCGCGGCCTGTGAAACGACAGCCCAGGACAGCGCAGTCACGCCCAGGGCGATGGTAACCGGGACGCACAGGAAGGCGGAGAACCTCGAACGCCGTCCGCCGGCAAGTGAAAAAGAAGGCTGGCACATGTGGCAGATTATACTTGATAGCGCGGCGGCTGTTGATCTATAAGGGAGCAAGCAGGAGCGCAGCGCCACTGCGGACCAGGCGACCTGCACGCAGCCAAGCCAGCCGCTGGCAGCGCTCCCCCACCACCCGCAAGAAAGGTGATATTTATGTTTAGTTTCAAGCAGATAGGATTGATAACGGTCACTGTCGCCATGTCCGGTGCCGCCGTTGCCCAGGAGATGCGCTGCGGCAATGAACTGATTTCAGGGGACCAGATACATCCCCTGCTCAAGACCCAGGTGCTGGAGATATGCGGCGAGCCTACCACCCGGGACTACGATCGCTGGTATTACCAGGAACAGGGCAAGATCCTGGTCTTCAACGGCAATGATGAGCTGGATCATATCGAGGACGCCAACGAGGAGTAGCAGCGTCGCTGCATTCGTGGCCGCGCGCCGTGCGCGACCGATGTGCATGACCCGTGACAGGACCAACGCATGACCCTTAGATGGCTGATGATGGCGGGGCTAAGCACCGCTTGTGTAGTAATGAGCGGCTGTGCGGGCCAGGATGGCCCCTACGTGTCCCTGGCGGAGGAGGCGGCGCCCGTCGCTTCCACAGCCCCCACCGAGCCGGGTTCCGCCACGCCGGCTGCTGCCGCGGCGATAGCCGCCGAGACGGGTGCCGGCAGCTGGCCCCGCAGCTATACGCTCAGCGATGCCACCCTGCGGGTGTTCCAGCCACAGGTAGAGTCCTGGCAGGACAACCTGCTCCGCTTCCGGGTGGCGGCCGATGCCAGCACGGGCAGCGGTGACAAGCAGGAGTTCGGGGTGTTCTTCGGGAATGCCCGCACCCAGGTGGACCGCAGCAGTCGCAGCGTCACCCTGGCGGATGTCACCCTCACCCGCAGCAATTTTCCCACCCTGGCGGACAATGGCGACGCCTACCGCCAGGCGCTACAGCAACAACTGGCCGCCAGCGTCACCACCATCTCGCTGGACAGGCTGCAGGCCTCCCTGGCCGCTTCGGGCTCGGTGCAGAGCGCGCCGGTGACGGTGCGCAACGTACCACCCGAGATCATCGTCAGCGATTCGCCCGCCATCCTCATTCCCATCGCCGGAGAGCCTGTGATCAAGGCCGTGCCCGACAGCAATTTCCAGCGGGTTATCAACACCCGGGCGCTGCTCCTGCGCAGCGGCGACGACGGCCCCTGGTACCTGCACGTCTACGACGGCTGGTTGCAGGCGACTTCCCTGCAGGGGGACTGGACCAAGGCCGGCAAACCGCCGGCTGGCGTCGACACGGTAGCTGAAAAACTCGCCAGGGCGGGACAGGCCAACCTGCTGGATGGTGGCGCGGCCAAGCCGGCGCCTACGCTGGCGAACGGGGTGCCGATGATCTACCTCCGCGAGCAACCGGCGGAGCTGATCGTATTCAAGGGCAAACCCCGCTACCAGCCGATTCAGGACACCAGGCTGCTGTGGGCCGACAACACCACCGCCGATGTCATCATCGATACCGTAGACAATCACTACTACCTGCTGCTGTCGGGACGCTGGTATCGCTCCACCTCACTGGACGACGGCCCCTGGAGCTACGTCGCCAGCGACGCCCTGCCCCCCGACTTCAGCCGGATACCGCCGTCCTCCCCCGCCGGTGTGGTGCTGGCGGCCGTGGCAGGCACCCCCCAGGCCAGGGAGGCGGTGATCGAAAACAGTATTCCCCAGACCGCGAATGTGCGCCGCACGGGCGGCCCGACCTTCCAGCCCGAACTGGACGGCGCGGCCCGGTGGCGGGACATCGAGGGTACCGACCTGCAATACGTGGTTAATTCCGAGACGCCGATAATCCAGGTGCCGGGCGGCGGCCTCTACGCCCTCAACGCCGGTGTATGGTTTACCGCCCTCGCCCTGACAGACCAGTGGACCGTGGCCACCTCGGTGCCGGCCGGGATTTACAGTATTCCCCCCAGCTCATCGCTGTACTACGTGACCTATGTGCGCATCTACGGCTACGACCAGCAGTATGTGTACGAAGGCTATACGCCCGGCTACCTGGGCACTGTCGAGGCGCCGGACGGCACCGTGGTCTACGGCACCGGTTACAACTACACGCCCTGGGTTGGAGACGTCTACTATGCCGCCCCGGATACCTACGGCGTCCAGGCCCAGCCGATCTACAACCAGGAAACAGGCATGGCGTACGGTTTCGGCCTGGGCCTGACCACAGCGGCCATGATGGATGCCTGGTATAATCCCGTTTACTACAGCCCCTACTACTACGGTTACCCCTGCTGCGGCTCCACCAGTGCCAATGTCTACGGCCACTGGGGAGCTACCCAGGTATCGGGCACCCGTACCTACTACAGCGATTCATCGGGCAAGGTAGGAGTGAAATCCAGCGGCAACTATTACGACGATCGCACCGGCACCAGCGGCACCTACTCTACCAACCGCTATGAAAACCCCTACCAGGGCCAGGCGGGGCGCAGCATGGATCGCACCATGAACACCGCTGCCGGCGGCAGCGGTGAGGTCGATCGCAGCGAAACCTACAACGCCAACCACAACCAGACCAGTTACGACAGCAGCGGCTCTTTCACCACCGCCGGCGGCAGCACCGTCAGCCGTGATACCGACGACTCCTGGGGCAACCAGGGGGACTCCACCTCCCACGATACCACCGTGGACAACGCCCGCACCGGCCAGACCAACACCTACAGCTCCGGATCCAGCGATGGTGACCATTACGCCAGTGCCAATGGCCAGAACTACCGCAATGACGGCAGCGGCTGGCAGAAACAGACTGCGGACGGCTGGCAGGACGCTTCCCGCGAGGACACCTCATGGGCGGACCGCGAACAGCAGGCACGCAGCCAGGGAGACGCCAGGGCCAGCAGCTTCCAGGGTTCAGCGGGGGGCGCAGATCGCAGTTTCGGGGGCGGTGATTCCAGCCTGGGCGGCGGCGCTCGCAGTTTCGGTGGTGGTGATCGCAGTTTCGGCGGTGGCGGCTGGGGCTCGCATTTCGGTGGCGGCGGTTTCGGCGGTCGCTTCGGGGGCGGCGGTTTCGGCGGTTTCCACGGCCGTCGCTGATACCCGGGGCGGCGCTGGCGGTCGGCTATGCCAGCGCCAGCACCGCCAGCACAACCGCCACGAAGCCCAGCAGCAATACCACCCCGTTTACCAGCATCAGTACCAGCGCCTTGCCCGCTGCAACGGCCAGGCCGGAGCCGTAAACGCGCCGCAATCCGAGGGCTGTCCACATCCGACAGCGCTGCACCGACACCAGTATCGGTTACCGCAACCTCCGCCGGGCTGCGATCCCGCGCAGCCGGCGCGGCGACATCCTGGGCCGCCTCCGGCTGGGACGAATCCTGGCTCGTCAATGGCGTGACCAATACGGCATTCCCGGCAGTCATGGACATGACCAGGAACATGAAGAAACTGATGATGAGGTATAGCCGCAGGGGAGGCCCTGCTACCACCGGCCACGCCCGCGCGCGGGGAGCGCCCGGGGCGGAAGTGGTGCCGGCACGGTGGATCGAACACCGGACCTACGCGTTACGAGTGCGTTGCTCTACCAACTGAGCTATGCCGGCACGCAGGCGCCGCAGTATAGGCAAAGCGCCGGCAAGCGGCAACCGGCACAAGCGGCGAAATTTGACAATCCGCAAAGCAGTCGCCCGGTGACTCTCCCACACTGTGCGCAAATGAACTGGTGTGCACAGGATCGTGACCCAAGCCGAACAGACAGCCAAACACAGCGAACAGCATTCCCTGCCGGAACTGCGTAACTATATCGACAACCGGATCGAGCCGCCCCCGGTTGCGCGCGGCAATATGCTGCGCAACCCCAACGACCGGGAGCCGCTGCAGGCCCAACTGTCCAGTTCGCCACTGCAGATAGAGCAGGCGCTGGCGGCGGCCGATACCGCCTACCAGCGCGGCGAGTGGGAAAACACCCCGGTCGAGGAACGCGCCCGCGTCCTGGAAGCAATCGCCGACGACCTGGAAGTGCCCGCGACAGCCGAACGCATCGCCTATGCCGATGCCGTCACCACCGGCGCGGTTATCAATGTCACCCGGCACATGGCAAAACTGGCGCCTTTCGTATTTCGCGCCGCCGCCAGCTACCTCCGCGATGACGGGCTGTCACGCCGTCTGCCGGGCAGCGGCGGCGAGGTGGAATACCTCCGCAGGCCCTGGGGTCCCGCGCTGCTGGTGGCGCCCTGGAATGGCCCCACCGCCATCGGCTCTCACAAGATCGCCAGCGCCCTGGCCGCCGGGGCGCCCTGCATCATCAAGCCCTCGGAGTGGGCGCCGCACTCGGCCCTGGTGATGGCGCAATTGATTCACGATCGCGGCCTGCCGGCCGGTACGTTCCAGCTCACCTGCGGCAGTCGCCATATCGGCAGCCAGCTCGTCGATGATCGGCGCATCCGCTCGATTTCCTTCACCGGGGGCACGGCCGGCGGACGGGCCATCGCCAGGGCCTGCGCCGATGACTTCCGGCCCACCCAGCTGGAACTGGGGGGCAACAACCCGCTGGTGGTATTTGCCGACGCCGACCTGGAACAGGCAGCCGCGGGCATTACCTACGGCCTCACCAACCTCAATGCCCAGTGGTGCCGGGCCCTGGGGCGCCTGCTGGTGCACCGTTCAGTAAAGGACGCCCTGCTGGAGCGCGTGCGCCACCACCTGGGCAACATCCGCCTGGGGCACTCCCTGGAAGAATCGTCCGACATGGGCCCCCTGATTCACCAGCAGCAATACGACAGCGTGCTGGCCCAGCTCGAACGCCTGCAGGTCTGCGGCGGCCGACTGATCCAGACCACCGCCCTGCCCGACCTGCCCGGCTACTTTATCGCCCCCACCCTGGTGGATGGCTGCGAGCCGCAGGACACCACCGAGGAGATATTCGGGCCGGTGGCGACAGTGCATACTTTCGACAGCGATGAACAGGCCCTGGCCCTGGCCAACGGCACCGACTACGGTCTGGCGGCCTACGTCTACAGCCGCGACGAACAGCGGGCGTTTGCGTTCGCCCGGCGCATTCGCACCGGCGGGGTCAAAATAAACGGCTACAGCCTGCTGTCGCTGAGCCCCGCCGCGCCCCGTGCCGCCTGGGGATTGTCCGGACTGGGTGAGGAGAGCGCCGGTCACTCCATTGAATTTTTTACCGGCGCCCGGGTCATCGGGGTATCCCGGCAGGACCCGCTGGGCAGCGCGCTGGGCCGGTAGCGGCGCGACCGGGACCGGTCGATTTGCGCACGGGCGCTAAATGTCTTCCATAGTGATGCTCTGCACCAGCGGCTCGGTCCCCAGTGTAAACACCGCATCCTCGTACTTGGGCGGTCCGAAACTGGGTCGTGCGTTGTTGGATATGGCCACCGGTTCCTTGGGAATACCGATAAAGTTGCTGTCCAGTTTGCCGTTGTTGTTCTCGTCGTAATATATCGACAGGGCGTACTCACCCGGAGGCAGCTGCAATGCGGCGCGCACTACCTCTCCGTCCAGCGCCTCGGCGATGACCACCTTGCGCCGCATGACCACGTCCTCGCCCAGCCAGTCGTCATCCGAGTCGTAGACAGCGATATAGACGTTGCCGCTGGCCTGGGCCAGGCCGGACAACTCCACATTGACAGTGCCCAGTTCTTCGGCCGCGACAGTCCCGCAGAACAGGGCGAGAACCGCGGGCAACAAAAGCGAACGAGCCAGGCCAGGGCGCCGTGTGAGCATGTATTTTCCCCTTGCGGAATGAGTAAAGACCGTCGAAATATAATCACCACCGCAGCAATTATACAAGCGACCATGGCCTCTACCCGGGGTAGCGGCCGGCGCATCGGCAAGGCAGCGGCAACGCCCGATCGCCCCCGGTCGGGTTCAGCGGCTATAATGGCCGCCACGCAACGGCCCGGAGCATCCTGACTTGGCAAAACGATCATCGTCGTCCGGCACCCGCAAGGCGTCCCGCCGCTGGATTCCCTGGCGCAACCTGCTGATCGGGGTTGGGCTGCTCAGCCTGTTCCAGTACGCGACCACCGGCACTATCAGCTGGCCTGGCACCCTGTACCGACAACTCAGCACCACCCTGGGCGATTACGCGGGTCGACCGGAGGCCAGTTGGCGCCATGCCGGGGACAAGCTGGAGGAACTGGGCGCCGCCCGGGAGGGTCACCCGGTACCCGAGTTCGGCTTGCGCGGGCGGGTGGTCAGGGTGGCAGACGGCGACACCCTGTCGATCCTGGACAGCAATAACACCCAGTACAAGGTCCGCCTGCATGGCATCGACACCCCGGAGCGGGAACAGGCACACGGTAAGGCGGCCTGGAAAGCCCTCTCGGACCTCGTGGCCGGGAAAACCGTGGGCGTGGTAGTACTGGGCAAGGACAGCTACGGCCGCACCGACGGCACCGTATACCTGGGAGATACCGACATCAACCTGGCCATGGTGGCGGCCGGCCACGCCTGGTGGTATCGCTATTACGCCCCCGATAACCGGCTGCTGGAAGTCACGGAACGGGAGGCCAGGGAGGCGCGGCGAGGTTTGTGGGCCAGCTCCGATCCGGTGCCGCCCTGGGAGTGGCGCCGGCAGCAACAGTACTCCCGGCCCTGACGACTTCGCGGCAAGGCAATCAGCCGTTGCCCACCTGCTTGACCACATGGTTGCGACGGTAGGCGTCTTCACCCACTTCGACAACAGCGGGCTTCTCTGCTCCCGCAACGGGTTTTTCTACTCCCGCAGGGGGCTTTGTTACTGCCGCCACCGCCTGATCGGGCGCCTGCCCGGTAGCTTTCTTTGCCGGCTTTACTGCGTAGGACACCACACCCGGCACGCCCACCAGCGCCCGACTGATCAACTGGCGCAACTCTTCAACGGTAACCTGTTCAGCGTCTATTTTTAACAGGGCGCGAGTCAATCTGTGGGCCACGATCTTGCGCTGGCTGTCATCGGTCAGTCTCAAGTCCTGGGTGGCAATCCGGATCTTTTCACTCAGGGTATTTTGCATGGTGACCTCCAAACCTGCGGCTGGCTCGCAGGGGAAAGATGCTGTCATACCGGAGGCTCAGTCTAGGCAAGAGGCACTGCCTTCTCAATACCGCATTATACCCTGATAGGGTATAAGTGTTTTAGTCGGCCTTTCGGGAGAATTCAAGTAAAGGTAGTTTCATTTCCTGGTTTGAACAGCCCCTGGCTCCAGGCTCAGGTCATCGAATTTAAACCGCCCCGCTCCCCTGCCGGCCACCCGCAGCATGATGCGGGAAACCCCGGGGGGGACCGTAAAGACCTTCTCGACGCGCTGGAACTGGCCCTGGACGCCGGCCTCGATAGCCCACATCCCGCGCTCCATGACATTGCCACCGGCATCGACGGCACTGACCTGTAACTGGCCATAGCCACCGGCACTTTCCTGCCACAGGGTGCCCGCCAGGGTGAATGTATCCCCCGGCTCCACCGCTAAGGCGTAGCGGTGGCTGATGTGCCACCAGCCCTCGTGCTGGCTGGTGACGACAAGACGCCTGGAGCCATCGTCCGCCAATTCGTAATCCACCTGTACTTTCCGTGGTCTGTTGGTGCTCAACTTGTGCCAGGGAGCGGGAACCGGCAGCAGCGTCTCAAAGTCCTCTTTGACCGCCACAGTGCCGCGGGGCTGCAGTATGACCTTGTCGTGCTGCAGCAGGCTGAAGGGAAAATAGCGGTGCAGGGAGAAATGGCGGAACAGGTTGATATCCGCCAGGTTTTTCAGCCAATACAATCCCAGCACGCCCAGGCAGGCCAGGGCGAGATAAAGAGCCCGCTTTTTACCCGTGCCCGGACGCTGCATACGGTGCCGTCTTACATCCCTGGCGATAGCTGTTGAAGGGTTTAGTCGAACATACTGCTGTATTTATCGGAAAACACATCCCGGCCGATAATATACTTCATGATCTCCGAGCTGCCGGCAAGAATACGATTGATGCGCGAGCTGGTGAACATGTAGCTGATCGGGTACTCCATCATGTAACCGGCGCCGCCGTGCAGCTGCACCCCCAGGTCCAGCATGCGCCACTCGATTTCCGTGGCCTGCAGCTTGATCTTGGCGCCCATGTTGGCGGTGAGCTTGCCCTCGTTGTGCAGGGCCACGGCGTGGTCCACGTAGACCTGCATGATCTCGATCTCGGTGTCCATCTCGGCCATCTTGAACTCGGTGTTCTGCATCTTCGACAGGGGCTTGCCGAACACCTTGCGCTCCATCACGAACTGACGGGTCATGTCGAAGGCCATGCGCGCGTTGGCGATAGCCCCCGCACCGGAGATCAGGCGTTCCTCCGCCAGCCCTTCCATGAGGTAGAAAAAGCCCTTGCCCGGCTCACCCAGCACATTTTCCTTGGGCACTTTGACATCGTTGAAAAACAACTCCGCCGTGTCCTGGGCGTGCATACCCATCTTGTCCAGGTTGCGGCCGCGCTCGAAGCCCTCCATGCCCCGCTCCACGATCAGAAGTGCCAGGGCATAGGGGTTGTTTTCCGGGTCCGTCTTGGCGGCGACGATGACGACATCGGCGTTGATGCCGTTGGAAATATAGGTCTTGGAGCCATTGAGCAGGAAATGGTCGCCCATGTCCCTGGCTGTGCTGCGCATGCCGGACAGGTCGCTGCCGGCGTCCGGTTCGGTCATGGCCACCGCCAGAATGGTCTCGCCCTTGACGCAGCCGGGCAGGAAGCGCTGTTTCTGCTCCTCATTGCCGAAGTTTTCGAAGTACGGGCCCACCAGACGGCTGTGCAGGGTATTGAACCACTCCCCGCAACCGGCGCGGCAGGTTTCCTCCATAATGATCTGCTCGTAGCGAAAATCCCGGTCGCCCATGCCACCGTACTTCTCCTCGGGCCAGATCATCAGGAAACCCTGGTCACCGGCCTTCCTGAAGATGTCCCGGTCGACGATGCCCTGTTCGCGAAAGCGCGGCATATGGGGTTGCACTTCACTTTCCAGGAACTTGCGATAGGCATCCCTGAACATCTGTTGCTCTTCGGTAAAGTTTCTCACTCTGTAATACCTCTGCTGAACGTTTACGTGGATACGCTGCCGGCGACTTGCGGATCAGTTGAACAACTCACCCGAGCTGGCATGCTCGACCGCGATCTGCGGCGCCGCGAAGCGCTCACCGTATTGCGCCGCCAATTCCCCACAGCGATCGACGAAGCGCTGCAGGCCGTAGGTATTGACGAACTGGATGTAACCGCCGGTCCACACCGGTGCGCCTATGCCCATGATGGAACCGATATTGCCGTCGGCCACCGAGCGCAGCACGCCGGTCTGCAGGCACTTCAGGGACTCAATCACCGGGCGGAACAGCAGGCGGTCTTTCATGTCCTGCTCGTCGATCGCCACCTCGGGCTGGTAATACAGCTCATACAGCTTCGCCCAGATGGTTTTGCCGCCATCTTCGCTGTACTCGTAAAAGCCGCCGCCGTGGTGGCGGCCACCGCGACCGTACTGTTCCACCATGGTGTTGATCACCTCGCGGGTGATGCTGCCATCACCCCACTTGTCCAGTACTCCCATTTCCTTCCAGGTGGCCTGGGCCTTGCGGGTGAGCTCCAGGCTGACCTCGTCGTACACCGCCAGCGGACCCACGGGCATGCCTATGGCCTTGCCCATGGCATCGATCTGCACGGGGTGGGCGCCCTCGCTCAACAGGCGCACGCCCTCGTCCAGATAGGTGCCGAAGGTGCGCGAAGTGAAAAAGCCCAGGGAATCATTCACCACGATGGGGGTCTTGCGAATCTGCCGGGTGTAGTCAAAGGCCCTGGCCAGAGTCTCGTCGGAGGTCTGTTCGCCACAGATGATTTCCACCAGGGGCATTTTGTCCACCGGTGAGAAGAAGTGGATACCGATGAAGTTCCCGGGCTTGCCGCTGGCCTCGGCCAGCTGGGTAATGGGCAGTGTGGAGGTATTGGAGCCCCACACACCGTTGTCCGCCAGGTAGCCCTCGGTGGCTTTGGTGATCTTGTGCTTGAGCTCGATATTCTCGAACACCGCCTCGATGATGAGATCACAACCGGTAAGATCGGAGTCCTGCGCGGTGGGCTTGATCAAGCCCAGTACCTGCTGCATTTTTTCCTCACTCATGCGGCCGCGGGCTACCCGCTTCTGCAGCAGCTTCTCGCTGTAGGCCTTGCCCCTGGCAGCAGCTTCCTCGGAAATGTCCTTGAGTATAACCTCTATGCCTGCCATGGCGGACACGTAGGCAATGCCCTGCCCCATCATGCCGGCTCCCAGCACGCCCACCTTTTTGGTGGTGTAGGGCGCTATGCCCTGCGGCCGGCTGGCGCCGCCATTGACCTTGTTCAGGCCGAAGAAAAACGTGGAGATCATATTCTTGGCCTGGGGCGTGACCGCCAGGTAGGTCAGGCCGGCGGATTCGATCTCCAGGGCGGTGTCCAGGTCCAGGCGAGCGGCCTCCACGGCGCAGTCCAGGACTTTTTCCGGCGCCGGCAGCAAACCGCGGGTTTTCTGGCGCAGCATGGCCGGGGCCATCATCAGCAGTTGGGCCAGCTTGGGTGAACTGGCGTCGCCGCCGGGGATGCGGTGACCCTTGCGATCCCACAGCTGCACCGCCGCCTCGGCATTGCCCTTGTTTTCCAGAATCCAGGCCTTGGCCCGGGGCACCAGATCCTCGATGCTGGGCACCACTTCGTGGATCATCCCCTCGGCCAGGGCTTCCACCGGGGTCACTTTCTTGCCCTCCAGCAGGTAGGGCAGGGCTTTTTCCAGGCCCAGCAGGTTGACCATGCGCACCACCCCGCCGCCGCCGGGCAACAGGCCCAGGGTCACTTCCGGCAGGCCCAGTTGCACTGACTTGTCATCCCAGGCGAGGCGGTAATTACAGGCCAGGCAGATTTCGAAACCACCGCCCAGGGCGGCGCCGTTGATCGCCGCCACGACCGGCACCGGCAGTTTTTCCAGGCGCCGCAGCTTGTCCTTGACCTGGCGCAGCATGTCCATGAACTGCGCTTCGTTACCGGGCTCGGCAGCCAGCAGTTCGTGCAGGTCGCCGCCTGCGAAGAACACCTTCTTGGCGGAGGCGAATACTACCCCCGCGAGTCCCTCTTCCTGCTCCAGCTTGTCGACGGTCTCCGCCATGGCGACCCGGTATTCCTCGTTCATGGCATTGACGGGACCGGTCTGGTCCATGGTGACAGTGACGATGCCGTTCGCATCTTTTTCGTACTTGAATACACTCATGATCTGTTCCTGATTCCTTGGGAGTTGCCGCCTTTAGACGCGTTCGATGATGGTGGAGATGCCCATGCCGCCGCCCACGCACAGCGACAGCATGGCGCGCTTCAGGTTGCGGCGCTCCAGTTCATCCAGCATGGTGCTGACCAGCATGGCGCCGGTGGCACCCAGGGGATGGCCCATGGCGATGGCGCCGCCGTTGACGTTGGTAATCTCGTGGTCGATACCCAGGTCTTTCATGTAACGCAGGGGGACTGCGGCGAAGGCCTCGTTGATCTCCCACAGGTCGATATCCGCAATCCCCAGGCCGGCTTTTTGCAGGCATTTTTTGGCCGCCGGGCCGGGACCCACCAGCATAATGGTGGGATCGGTGGACAGCACCGCCGTGGCCACGATGCGCCCCCGCGGTGTCAGCCCCAGGTCCTTGCCGGCCTTCTCGCTGCCGATCAGCACCGCGCTGGCGCCGTCCACGATGCCCGAGGAATTGCCCGGGGTGTGCACGTGGTTGATCTTCTCCAGGGTGGTGTACTTGGCGAGGATGACGTCGTCGAAGCCGAACTGGCCCATCATCTCGAAAGAGGCCTTGAGACCGGCCAGGCCCTCCATGGTGGTATTGGGCTTGATGAAATCGTCCCGCTCCAGGATGGTGAGCCCGTTGCAGTCCTTGACCGGCACCACGGACTTGTCAAACCAGCCGCTGTCGCGGGCCCGGGTGGCGCGACGCTGGGATTCCAGGGCATAGGCGTCCACATCCTCGCGGCTCCAGCCCTCCAGGGTGGCGATGGTGTCGGCGCCTATGCCCTGGGGCACGAAGCCGGTTTTGAGGGCGAAGCCGGCGTCACTGCCCATAGCGCCGCCATTGGAGCCCATGGGCACCCGGGACATGCACTCGACCCCGCCGGCGACGACCAGGTCTTCCCAGCCGGAGGCGATTTTCTGGGCGGCGATGTTCACCGCTTCCAGCCCCGAGGCGCAGAAGCGATCCAGTTGCACGCCGGCGACCGACTCGTCCCAGTCTGCGTTCTGCACGATCATCTTGGCCACGTCCGAGCCCTGCTCACCCACGGGGGTGACGCAGCCCATCACCACGTCATCGACATAGGCGGTATCCAACTGGTGGCGGCTCTGCAGTTCGCGCAGCAGGCCCGCCCCCAGGTCTATGGGCTTGACCCCGTGCAGGCTGCCATCGGCCTTGCCTTTACTACGGGGGGTTCGAACCGCATCAAATATATACGCCGGGTTGCTCATAGGCTGCTCCTGCAGGTGAGGGATAGGTTTACGCTAAAATTCGGAGGGCAGATATTGGCGTCTGGCAGGGGGCTATGCAATGACCCCAGCAGTTAGCAAAATTGACATTTCGTTACACTGTCCCCGCTGCGCCGCCCTGCCCCGCCCAGCGGGCAGGGTGGACAGCAACAGGGGCGGCTCAGGCCGCCTTGCGGCGCGCCCGGGGCTGGCCCTGGGGTTGGGTCTGGGGCTTGGGATGGCTGAGGCTGTGCAGGTGCTGGGCCTCGAAGTCCTTGAGGATGCGCTCCAGGGCGCGGCTGGTGCGGGTCTGAATGCGGATCATCTCCATCTTGCGCCAGGCCGCGCGCTCACCCGAGGACACCAGCTTCATGATATCGTCGGGCGAGAGGTGTGCCAGTAACTTGAACGGATTGTAGAAGCGATTGCGCGGCATGATGTTCACGTCGCCCACGTAATCCTGGTTGACCATGGACAGCATGATATTCGCCATCCTGGCCACGGCGTTCTCCTTGCTCAGGGGCTTGTGCATGATGGCTGCCCCGGCATTCAACCACTCCCTGGCAGTGCGCCGGGTCGCGTTCTTGATGATGGCATAGGTGCCCCGCTGCCGATTGCCGTCGGTGACGAAGGGCAGCACAGCCGGGTTGGCCTGGCTGACTATGTAGTGGTTCACGCCGTACAACCTGGCCAGGCGCTTGGTGGGCAGGTCGTCGCTGACGGAGCCGTCCACCCACTTGCGCGAGGGCAGGTAGGGCTGGCGCTCGCCCCATTTGTCACGGGCTTCCAGGGTGACGGGCGGGAACACGCCCGGCACCGCCGCGGAGGCCAGCACGGACTTGTGGATCAGCACATTGGGTGAGGTGGTCGCATTCAACAGGCGCGAGGTCTGGTGATGTTCGGCGGGCGCCACCGAGACATTCAGTATGCGCCCGCTGTGTTCAAAAGACTCCTGGAAGGTCATGTCGGGCACCAGCCGCTGAATCATTTCCTCCACTTCCTCCGCCCGCAGCATGGCCGGGCGCAGGCCCCCCAGGGTGGTAAACAGGCCGGCCTCGCGCTCGATCTCGTTGAGCAGGTACTCCGGCTCGAAAATCTTGCCCAGTTCGGCATCGTTATGGGTGCACAACAGGCTGCCCACCACGGAGCCGCCACTGGAACCGGACATGATGCGCGGCAGCAGGCCCTGCTGCCACATCGCCTTTACCACCCCGACGTGAAAATACAGCAACATGCCCGAACCGCTCATCAGCAACGCGGACTGGCCGAAGCAGTGATGGGCGCGGCGGAAGAAATCCAGCTTGTCCTCAAAGCTGATCTCGTCCACTTCGGGGCTGGCCAGCAGCTCCAGCGCGTCCACGATCTCCTCCACATAGTCGACGATCAATTGCTTGGTGCCGAACATGGCGCGCTCGTACAGGGAGGACTTGCCCATCCCGCCCATGTTGCCGTGAATACCCTCGTTCAGGGTGAACAGCAGGCCGCGATGATCGTGGCGGGCGCGCAGGGAGCGCAGCCGGTCCAGCCTGATGCGGATGGAAACATTGTCAAACTGAGTGGATTGGTCGCGCATCCGCCAGCGATCCATGCCGGTGGCCTCATCGTGCCGCAGCGCGGCCTCCTTCCACTCTTCATAGGTCTGGGCCTTCTCCATGGCCCTGGCGTGCTTACGAACTCCCAGATAAGACACGTGGTATTCACCTCATAATGCTGAAACGTTAAAAAACATACTCCAGGGTCAATCTAACGCCGATTCTTGAGAATCACACCCTTGACAGGCATGTTTTTGCCGTTTCCTTGACTGAGTTCGGGTGATTTCTGGCCGCAGGGACGGCCCGGGGGGCTTGCGCCTCCCGGTGGGGCTACTTGTGGGCGATGGGCTTGTCGGTGAACAGGTAGTCCCTGAGTTCCTCGTCGAAGGTGGGATCACGGCGCCGGATCCACTCCATCACCATGGCCGCGTGCTCTTTTTCCTCGTCGCGGTTGTGCTCGAGTATGGCCTTGAGGTCGGCATCCTTGCAGGCGTCCACCCGCTGGTTGTACCAGTCCACCGCCTCCAGTTCCTCCATCAGCGATGTAATCGCCCGGTGCATGTCGCGGGTCTCATCGGACAGCTCGCCGATCGGTTCGTGGTAGCCCTCGTTTGCCATGATGTTGTTCTCCTGAGTGAGTTGGGAATTGTCGGTTGCGGAAAAACTCCGGCCATTTTACGCGGATGGGTGCCCCGCAAGTCAATGCCAAATCGAGCCGGCACCCGGCATTGCGGCCACGCCGCCGGGGTTCAGGGCGCGCCGTCGAACCAGTCGGCGAAGCCATAGCTGCGGGAGGGTCCGATATGCAATTGTTCCAGCACCCCGTGACCCACCCGCTCGCCGCAGCTGGCCCTGACAATCTGCTGCACGTGTATGTTCTCCAGGGCCAGTGGGTCCAGCTCGCTGTCCTGCCAGCTTTCGCCGGCGATCGCCAGTTCACCCTGCCACTTGCCGTGGCCCCACTGAGGGTGCTGGTAACCCAGCCCCTTCATCCGGTGCACCAGTACCGGCTCCAGGGTGACTTCCATAGTCTCCCCGCTGCGATCCTGCATGGTGATCACCGCCGCCGACGCCCGGCGGGTGCCGGGTATCATGCTCACCCGGTGCTGAACCTGCCCCTGCCAGATACGACTGTCGGGGTCATTGGTGCCGGGAATCTCATCCATGGAGGCATAGCGCGGCAGAAAACACTGGTCGGTATGCCATTGGTTGCCGGTGCCGTCCTCGAACCAGCCCGCCAGGCTGCACTGGTCCTCCCAGTGAATCGGCATCCAGTTGAAGTGAATCGCCTGGTAATCCGCCAGTGGCGCGCCACCGCTGTAGGGGTCACCCACCGGCCGGATACCCCAGGAGCGGTCCTTGAGTCCAAAGGTGCTGCGCCCGTCCACCTTCAGCTCCCTGCCGTCGTAGCGAATCCAGCCCTCCCAGCGGCCGAACTGGTCCAGGCGGGTCGCGTCCATGACCAGGTGGCGCTCGTTGCGCAAGGTCTGACGGCCCTCCTCGATACAGCTGGTGTAGGGGGTGAACAGCAGGTCGCACTCTATGCCGGTGTCATTGGCGGCGATCACCACCCGGTGACGCCCCATGGGTTCGAGAATCTGCAGCGCGAAGGGTCCCACCTCGGTTTCCGTGGGCTCCAGGGGCGCCCGCCGCGAACCGTGAAAGGCGTACTGATGACCCTCTATCGCCAGACTCAGGCTGCAATCCATGATACCCAGGTTGGGATAGCGACACAGGGCCACACCGAAGTAGAAGCTGCCGTCCCGGGCATGGCCGTTGTACCAGAACCGGTCATAGGTGAAGCGGTCACTGGTCGCCGTGTGAAACAGCGGCTCGGCGGTCTGGTGAATCGGGTAGTCGTCGAATTTGGATAACACGGCTTTGCTCCCTGGCTGCGATGAATTAAGGTTATTGGCGTACCGCGCACTGCGGGCCTGTGTCGCCGCTGCAGTGCAGTGCAGTGCAGTGCAGTGCCAGCAGAGCATGGACGATGGGCGCCCACCCCACAAGGCATGCAGGGCAATAGGCGTGACAATGGCTAGCAAATCAAACCCCCGCTGCAGCGGCCCGTGCGTGTAATTGCCCGTGGCACTCGCTACCCGCATAAGGGATAATTGGCGGCCAATCAATCCCTGCTGACGCCACTGGAACCGTGCCCTACGACAACGACAGTCCGCGCTACCTGCCCCACATGCAGCACCCCGAGGTGCTGCAGATGGGCCTGGCGCCCCTTGGCACGGCCGACTGGATTGAAACCGACAATCACCTGGCCGCCTACCACGATCAAAAGCTACTGCAGCGGGCACGCCGGGGAGAGCAGGTGTGCCGCGCCACTCCCGCCTCACTGCCCGCCAGGGAGGAACTGGCCGCCCTGCTGCTGGAACACCTGCTGACGGCCCAGCCGGATGCCTACCGGCGCGAAGCCGGGACGCTGCACTGCCTGGCAGGCGGCTATTCGGTGCCCATCGCCGCGGATGAGCCCTTGTGGAACTGCTCCCTGTGGGTTGCGGACGACCTGGTTATCATGGAAAAGGCAGGGGGTGAATACCGGCTGACCGCCGCCAGCCTGTGCAGCCCCAGCCACTGGCGCCTGCAGGACAAGTTTGATCGCTCCATGCGGTCGATTCACGACCCAATACCCGGTTTCCACAGCGCGCTGACAGCGCGCATTGATCGCTTCTTCGAGCACCTCAAGCCCGAGCACCCGGTGGTGCGCGGCAACTGGGCGCTGCAGGACAACGACCTGCTGTATCCGCCCCTGGAGGACCGGGGCAAGGTCACCGCGACAAGCCCCCTGTATTACCGCAGCGAACGCCAGACGCTGACCCGCCTGCCCCGCACCGGCGCCATCGCGTTTACCATCCGCGTCTACCTGCACCCGCTGGCATCCTTGCGGGCCGTACCGGGCGCCCTGGCGGCCCTGTTCGCGGCCATCGACCTGATGGCGCCCGCCATCGCGACCTACAAGGGCATCGACAGGCTGGCTCCGGCCCTGGCCAGCTGGCGCGAGCTGGCGATTGCGGACCAGCCCTTGCTGCGGGGGACAGCCGGGTGATGGAAACCGCGGCCCTGTCGCTGGCGACTTTTTTCGCCACTATAGGCCCGCTGGACGTGGCTGCCATTTTTGCCGCACTGACCGGCAATGCAACGCTGCAACACCGCCGCTCCATGGCCATCCGTGGCACCCTGATCGCCACCGCCATCCTGGTCAGTTTTGCCCTGGCCGGGGAGGTGTTGCTCGCCAGCCTGGGCATCTCCCTGGCTGCCCTGCGTACGGCGGGGGGCATCCTGCTGTTGCTCATCGGCATCGAAATGGTCTTCGCCCGCACCACCGGGGGCACGTCCACTACCGACGAGGAGGAGCAGGAGGCACTGCTGAAACAGGATATCTCGGTTTTCCCTATCGCCACCCCCCTGATTGCCGGGCCCGGTGCCATGGGAGCAGCCATCCTGCTGATGGCCGATGCCGAGGGTGACCTGACCCACCAGGTAATCGTGCTGAGCTGCCTGCTGGCCATGCTGCTGGCCACCTGCATCGGCATGTTACTGGCCAGTCGCATACAGCAACTGCTGGGCATCATCGGCATGCATGTGATCACCCGGGTAATGGGTGTGTTGCTGTGCGCCCTGGCAGTGCAGTTCATCTTCGACGGCATCGCCAATAGCGGACTGCTCTGAACCGCTACTCCCCGGCGGCCTTGCCGGCCTGGCCCGCGGCGCTGGATGGCAGGCTCTCGGGAGTCTCCCGCTGCTGCGCCGAGCTGAGCCTGGCGAAGTTCACCAGCTTGTCCATCAGGCGCCGCGAATAAGTGGTGAAATTGGACAGCGCTCCCGCATCGCGCCGATCGGGGTGCGCAAGCAGCGGCAGGAGTTCACGATTGGCTTGCTCCAGGCAGGCCCGCAGGTCGCGCACCCGGTCGCTCACCTCGGCGGGCTGCCCGGCAGCCAAAGCCCTGTTGATATCGTCGAACAGCGCCAGCGTATAGCTGGACAGTTCTCGCACCATCAGCAGCACATCGCTTTTCAGTTCCACAAATTGCTTGTTCATGGTCAGCTTGGCCCGAAACAGGTCATCTATGGAATCGTGTATCTGGAACAGGTAATCGTAACGGGTAATCAACGCCAGCAATTGCTTCGATTCCACCTCGTCCGTGACATGTTGTACGGCCCGGGAGAACTGGCCGCGATACTCCTGCTCAAGGAAATCGACATACTCGATACGCCTGGCACTGGCATCGAATACGCTGCGGTAATTGGTTTCGATACTCAGCGTCACCAGGTTGTAGTTCTCCTGCAGGAACAGCAGCAGTTCATTCAGTGATTTTTCGAGATGCAGCCTCAGCTCGTCAAAGTTCGAATGGGCGTCGATGGAGGGTATAGCCAGGCGCTGGAAATCCATCTTGCCCTCACCCAGCAGCCAATCGACCAGGCGCGTGAACGGGCCCAGAAATATGATAAACACCAGGCTGGTGCCCAGGTTGAAGACCAGGTGGATATTGGCCAGCGCGATGGCGGGAGCGGCATCGATCTCGTTAAGTCGCTCGCCATAGAGTAGGAACAGGGGCAGGAACAGGACCACCCCGCCCACATTGAACAGCAGGTGACTGAGTGCCGTCTTCTTGGCCGCAAGGTCCATGTTGAAGATGGTCACCAGCACCGTCGCGGTGGTGCCGATATTGGCCCCCATGATGATCGGCACGGCGTTCTCCAGGCTCAACAAGCCCTGCTGCGCGAAGATAATGGCCAGCCCGGTGGTCACCGAGCTCGATTGCACTACCGCCGTAAACAGGCAGCCCACAGCGATGGCGAACAGGGGATTGTGCGGTTCGGTCAGGTAGCGCACCAGTGCCGGGTTGTGGTGCAGCGGCTGCATGGCGGTGGAAATCAGGTTGAGGCTGAAAAACACGAAGCCGATGTAGAAAATGGACTTGCCAAAAATCGCAAACCGCGTCCTTGCCAGGGAGAGCAGGAAACCGAGAATGATAAGCACGGGGGCAAAGGCGGTCAGCTTGAACGCCACCAGTTGCGCGGTGACCGTCGTGCCCACGTTGGCGCCAAATATGACGCTCACACTGTTCTTGAAAGACAGCACCCCCGCATTGACCAGGCTGACGGCGATCACCGAGGTGGCGGAGCTGGACTGGATGACTGCGGTCACCAGGGCACCTATCAGGAGTCCCAGCAGGGGAATGCTGGTTGCGCGGCTCAGGAATTTACGGAAACGCTCACCGGATATCTGCTGAATTTCCGCCGAGAAGTTCTCCAGGCCGAAGATAAAGAGAATGATGGCCGTCAGACCAGCCATGCCTATTTGCAGATTTTCCATGGACGGGGCAATAGCTCGCTCGCGGGTAAATCGCCGCCAGATATAGCACAGCTACCCGCGGACTGGCCAGTTCCCGACCATGGCGGGTGTTCCGTGTTGTGGCCGCCCGATGCCAGGGAGTAAGATAGCGCCCTCACCTGACCCAGGAAAACAGTATGAAGCGACTTATCCCGCTGCTGGTGTTGGCAGGCTGCAGCCTGCCAGCGCTGGCAACCGACGTGACCCTGGCGGCCGGTTACATGTTCAACTCGGACTTCGAGGTGGCCAGTTTCAACAATGAGCCACCGCAGGTGTCCCCAGCCACCGGCGAACCCGGGGATGATATCTCCCTGGATGACGCGGCGAGTTTCTCCCTGGCGGTGGACTTCGTGTTCGAGCGGGACCCGACCAAGCGGATCGGCTTTTTTGTTACCTACGAGCAAACCCAATTCGAGAAAAATGCGGGGCTGAGCAATCCGGACATGGATGTCACCCATGTGCACTTCACCGCCATGAGCTACTACCCGCAGGGCAATCTCGAACCATTCGTGATGGCCGGCCTGGGCGCCGGGCTTTTCGCGCCCAAGGATTCCACCCTGAAAGACGAGACCATGTTTTCCGCGCAGGTCGGCGCCGGCACCAACTACCGGTTCACCGACCAGTTGTTACTGCGTATGGACGTGCGCTGGATCCCCACTTTCTTCGATGGCGGCGGCTCGGTGTTCTGCAGCGGCGGCTGCACTATCGCCTTGAGCTCCGATACCTACAGCCAGATCCAGGCGAATATCGGCCTCATGTACCGCTTCCAATAGGCCGCGACGCGACGCGCCCGACCAGGGCGCGGCCTGGCCTATGCCTTGGCACCGGGCACTCAGAAAAAGCCCAGCGGGTTGATGTCGTGGCTCACCAGCATGCTCTTGGTCTGCTGGTAGTGCTCCAGGGCCATCTTGTGGGTCTCCCGACCTATGCCGGACTTCTTGTAACCCCCGAACGCCGCGTGGGCGGGATAGGCGTGATAGCAGTTCATCCACACCCGACCGGCCTTGATGCCGCGCGCCATGCGAAAGGCCCGGTTGGTATCGCGGGTCCACACGCCCGCCCCCAACCCGTATTCGGTGGCGTTGGCGATGGCCAGGGCCTCGGCCTCGTCCCGGAAAGTGGTAATGCCCAGGGTGGGCCCGAAGATCTCCTCCTGGAATACCCGCATGTCATTGGTGCCCTGCAGCAGGGTCGGCTGGATATAGTAGCCCCCGGCGATGTCGCTGCCCACCGCGGCCTTGTTGCCGCCCATCAGGAAATGGGCGCCGTCCTGGCGCGCCACGTCCATGTAGCTCATGATGCGATCGAACTGCTCCTGTGACACCTGCGCGCCTACCATGGTGTCGGTGTCCAGGGGGTTGCCCTGCTTGATATTTTTCGCCCGCGCCATTACCCGCTCGATGAAATCGCCGTAGATACTCTCCTGGACCAGGGCCCTCGAGGGACAGGTGCAGACTTCCCCCTGGTTGAAAAATCCCAGCAATACCCCCTCGACGCACTTGCTGACGAAGTCCTCCTCCTGGGCCATCACGTCCTCGAAGAAAATATTCGGCGACTTACCGCCCAGTTCCACCGTCGACGGAATCAGGGTTTTGGCGGCGTTGGCCAGGATCAGGTGCCCTACCGCGGTGGAGCCGGTAAAGGCGATCTTGGCGATACGGTCCGAGCTGGCCAGCGCCTGGCCGATTTCCTCGCCGTAGCCATTGAGGATGTTCACCACTCCCGGTGGCAGCAGGTCACCGATCATCTCCATCAGCACCAGCACGGAGGTGGGTGTCTGCTCGGCTGGCTTGAGCACCACGCAGTTGCCGGCCGCCAGTGCGGGAGCCAGTTTCCAGCCAGCCATGAGCAGGGGGAAATTCCAGGGGATGATCTGCCCCACCACCCCCAGCGGCTCATGAAAATGATAGCACACCGTGGTGGCGTCGATTTCCGCCGCCGACCCCTCCTGGGCCCGGATGCAACCGGCGAAGTAACGGAAGTGATCGACCAGCAGTGGAATATCGGCATTGAGGGTCTCGCGGATGCCCTTGCCGTTGTCCCAGGTCTCCACATAGGCCAGGGTTTCCAGGTTGGCCTCTATGCGATCCGCGATCTTCAGCAGCACATTGGAGCGCTCCGCCGCCGAGGTCCGGCCCCAGGCGTCCGCCGCCGCGTGCGCCGCATCCAGTGCCAGGCGCAGGTCGGCGGCGCTGGAACGCGGCACTTCGCAGTAAGCCTGGCCGTTCACCGGCGAAATATTGTCAAAATATGCACCTTCCAGTGGCGCGGTCCACTCCCCGCCAATATAGTTTTCGTAACGGCTCTTGAAATTGAACAGGGCGTCCTGGCTTCCGGGCATGGCGTATTGCATGAGAAAGTTTCTCCTGGTTATTGGGGTCGCCAGTGAATATAGCGCAGGATGACGCCGGCGGACTGCGCGGCGCAGATTTTTTTCTACCGGCCCTGTGCGCTCCGGCGGGCCGGGCACTGCCTATCTGGTTCTTTTCTGGGACCTGAGGATCACGGGCGCCGGGCGCAAGCAACCCCCGCAGGGGGAAAGTAGCCCCGAACTTGTTATCGAGAGGGAGCTGAGAGGCTGATGAGCAACGATTTTAGCGACCGGCGCAAGCACCCGCGCATCGACGTAAGCTGGGCGATCTACATCGAAGTAGTCAGCCGCGGCAGCCGCACGGAAGCGGACAATACCATTGTGCGCTGTGAAACCGTGGACGTCTCGGTCGGCGGCCTCAAGATCTGGGTCCCCGAGCCCATAGCACAGGGCAGTCATCTCAACATCGCCGTGCCCATGGCGGACTGGAAGGAAAACCTGGAACTGGCGGGCATGGTGATATGGAGCAGGGAAGCCGGGGACGGCAAAGGCTACTGGCTGGGGCTGGAGTTGGCGGACAGCAGCCACGAGGACATGCGCAAATGGTACGAGGCGGTGCAGCACCTTCAGAAAAAGTAGCTGCGCCGGTACCAGTGGCCACGCCGTCGGTGGCATTCGCTGCGGTTTCGCGCGATACTGGCCCCCTGCCGCCCCCGTCTCCGAGTTGCCCTTGAGTAAACCTGCCCTGAACCGCGCCACCCACTTCGGCATAGTCTGGGGGATAACCCTGGCTGTCATCACCCTGGTGGAGTGGAGCAATGTGGAGCGCGACCCCCTGAACCACGAGATACTCAGCCCGTTTATCGAGCGCCAGGTACAGGTCTCGGTGGAGCGGGAGGAGCTGCCCGCCGCGGCGGACATCCCCACGGCGACAGATCCGGAAGCAGCCGATGCGGTGCTGCGCTACGATGTGTCGCTGGAGTTCAACGGCCCGCTGTTTCTGGCCTGCTTCTTCGCGCCGGTGCTGATTTTTCACCTTTTCGGCCTGGCATGGGGCCGCATCCGGGGCGGCTGACAGGGACCAGCCTCGCCGTCAGATAACGATACTGTCGCCCCTGGTGGGTATCTCGACCTTCAAATGCTGCTCGTGCCACAACTTGTCGGCCAGTACGTCCTGGGCCTGGGCCTCACCGTGAACCAGCACGGTGCGCGGCCGCGGCTGGAAGCTGTCAATCCATTCCAGTAGTTCCCGTTGACCGGCATGGGCCGATAGACCACCGAGGGTTTCGATGCGGGCTTTCACCACGTAGTCATCCCCGAACATCTTGATGTTGCGGGCGCCGTCCACCAGGATCCGGCCCAGCGTGCCCCGGGCCTGGTAGCCGGTAAATACCACGGTATTGCGGTCGTCCCAGATACGTTGCTTGAAGTGATGGCGGATGCGCCCGCCGGTGCACATGCCACTGCCGGCAATGATAATGGCGCCGCCCTTGATACGGTTGATGGCCATGGATTCATCGGTGCTGGCCGCCATGTTCAGGGTGGGCAGAAATTTCTCCAGCGAGTTTTTGTGCTCGTCGCTCAGGTGGCGCACGTCCTCGCCGTCCAGCAGCTTCAGCCAGCGGTCGTATACCCTGGTTACCGCGATGGCCATGGGGCTGTCCAGGAAGACCTCCCAGTGATCCAGTTCCCCGGCGTGGTAGAGACAGCCCAGGTGGAACAGGATGTCCTGGGTGCGCCCCACGGCGAAGGCCGGGATCATCACAGTGCCGCCGGCGCGCCAGGTATCGCGCAGAATATCGCGCAGCTGCACCACGGTATCTGCCTCGCCGCGGTGGTCCCGGTCGCCATAGGTGCTCTCTACCAGCAGCACATCCGCCTTGCCGGGACGAGCCGGCACATTCATGAGTACGGAGTCCGCCTTGCCCAGGTCGCCGGAAAACACCAGGCGCTTTTCCCGGCCCTTGTCCTGCAGGCAAATCTCGACGATGGCGGAGCCCAGGATATGCCCGGCATCATAAAAACACAGGCTGCCTCCCTCCCCCAGGGAGATGCTCTCGGTATAGCGGTGCCCCTGGCACAGCGTGAGGACCGTCTCCACGTCATCCTGGGTATAGATGGGTTCCAGCAGCGGCTTGCCGCGGCGGGAGTTGCGCAGGTTGGTCCGCTCCAGGTCCCGCAGGTACAGCCCCACGGAGTCCTTCAGCATGATCTCCAGCAAATCCGCCGTGGCGCGGGTACAGTAAATCGGCCCGCTGAAACCCTCCTTGCAAAGCCTCGGCAGCATACCCGAGTGGTCCAGGTGGGCGTGAGACAGCACCACCGCATCGATACTGGCCGGGTCGAAGGCGAACTGCTCGTCCTGGATGCGCTCCACCGCGTCGCCCCCCTGGTGCATGCCGCAGTCCAGCAGGATGCGGCCCAGGCCCGGCGCCTCCAGCAGATGGCAGGAGCCGGTGACTTCCTGGGCTGCGCCGTAAAAGGTAATGGTAGCCATATTCATTCCTCAGTCTCGACAGGGGAGACAATGGTGCCAGTGAGGCCCTGCGGCCTGGATCAGCAATCGACCAGGTGGCGATAGTGATCGGTGGCGAAGCCGCGGTACTGCATGAAGCGCATGCGCCGGGCCTGTTCCTTGCGATCCAGCGGGCCGGGTTCGCCGAACTTCTTGCGATACACCTCTTCGGCGAGAGTATACCAGTCCAGCTCCGCCGCTTCGAAGGCCCGGGCGATGTCACTGTCGGACAGGTTTTTCTCGCGCATTTCCTGGCGCACCCGGGCCGGGCCGTAGCCGCGCTTGGCTCGCAGGCGGGCGAAGCTCTGGGCGAAGCGCGCGTCGCTTTGCAGGTTTTCATCCGCCAGGCGCTGCAGCTGGGTATCGAGGGCCTGGTCGTCGTCAAAGCGGCGCCGCAGTTTCTGCCGCAACTCCCCCAGGGAATGCTCGCGTCGCGCCAGCAGGTTCATCGCGGCCAGGCGGATGTCCGCCGGATCCGGGGCAGCAGGGTCCGAGGTATCGCTCATGAGGGAATAAAAAACAGGCGCCGGAAGCGAGAGTGGGGGGAAGTGGATTCCCGGCACCTGAAGGGGAAATGGAACAGGGGAGCAGGCTGCATGCGGCGAGGCCGGAATGCGTAGACGGGAAGGATTACTCCTTCCCGGTCGCGACCTCCTCGACCGCCAGCTCGTCCTTCTTGATTTCACCAGTGTTCAGCATCTGGTTGCGGATCTGGCTTTCGATCTCATTGGCCACTGCGGGGTTGTCCTCCAGGAACTTGGCGGCATTGGCCTTGCCCTGGCCGATTTTGTCGCCCTTGTAGGCGTACCATGCACCGGATTTATCCACCAGGTTCAGTTTCACACCCCAGTCGATAACCTCCCCCATGTGGTAAATGCCCTTGCCATACATGATCTGGAACTCGGCCTGCTTGAAGGGCGGCGATACCTTGTTCTTCACCACCTTCACCCGGGTTTCGTTGCCCACCACCTCGTCGCCTTCCTTGACCGCGCCGATGCGGCGGATATCCAGGCGCACCGAGGAGTAGAACTTGAGGGCGTTGCCGCCGGTGGTGGTTTCGGGGTTGCCGAACATCACGCCTATCTTCATGCGAATCTGGTTGATAAAGATGACCAGGCAATTGGTCTGCTTGATGGCGCCGGTGAGCTTGCGCATGGCCTGGCTCAGCAGGCGAGCCTGCAGGCCCACGTGGGAGTCGCCCATCTCACCCTCGATTTCGGCGCGCGGCACCAGCGCGGCTACGGAGTCGACCACCAGCACATCCACCGCGCCGGAGCGCACCAGCATCTCGGCGACTTCCAGGGCCTGCTCGCCGGTATCCGGCTGGGACACGATCAGGTCCTCCACCTTGACGCCCAGCTTCTCGGCGTACACCGGATCCAGGGCGTGCTCGGCGTCGATGAACGCGGCGGTGCCACCGGCCTTCTGGGCCTCGGCGATCACCTGCAGGGTCAGGGTGGTCTTGCCCGAGGACTCGGGACCGTAGATCTCACAGATGCGCCCCTTGGGCAAGCCACCTATGCCCAGGGCGATGTCCAGCCCCAGGGAACCGGTGGAGATGGAGGGCATGACGACCCGCGGCTGGTCGCCCATGCGCATGACCGTACCCTTGCCGAACTGGCGCTCGATCTGCCCCAGTGCCGCTTCCAGTGCCTTGACTTTATTGGCTTCCATTTTGGTGTTCTCCCGTTGCTGTCCAGTAATACTACTGTATATATACTCAGTGGTTTGAAATCCGATTGCAAGCCCCAAAACCAATTAAATTCGGCCATCGGCAGGGCGCCCCGAAAACCTGCCTGAAAGGGCGACACATCCGGCTCCCAATGGTACCGTTTCCCTGCGGAGCGGCCCGGCGGGCCAACCCTCCAGCCACTGCGAATGAAGGACAAGAGTTGGACAAGGACAGCATCGGGCAACTGCTGCGCTCCCCGGCATTACGCGGGCACGGGAGCGCACCGGTATTGCGGGAAACCCATATCTCCTGGGTCATCCTGGCCGGGGAATATGCCTACAAGATCAAGAAGCCGGTGAATTTCGGCTTCCTGGATTTTTCCACCCTGGAACAGCGCCGTTTCTTCTGCGAACAGGAACTGGCCCTCAACAAGCGCTTCGCCCCCGAGCTCTACCTCGCGGTAGTGCCGATCACCGCGACCGCGAGCGGGCCGGTCCTCGCAGACAGCCGGCAGGGTGATGCTGGTGGGGAGCTGCTCGATTACGCCGTGCAGATGCGGCGCTTCGACGAGGCGCAGCTGCTGAGCAATATCGCCGCGCGGGGCGAGCTGGACCGCGCCCTGGTGCGCGCCCTGGGCCGCGAACTGGCCCGCCAGCAGGCCGCCGCGCCGGCCTGCCATCCCGCCCCCGGCAGCGACGAGCCGGGCTCCCCCGCCGCGCTGCGCGCCGCCATGGTCCAGAACTTCGCCCAGGCCAGGACCTACCCGCTGCAGGCGGCCGAGCAACAGTTGCTGGCGGCCGTGGAGCGCTGGAGCCTGCAGCGCCACGACCAGTTGCTGCCGCTGCTGGCGCAGCGCGCTGCCAGCGGCAGGGTACTGGATGGCCACGGCGACGCCCACCTGGGCAATATCACCCTGGTCGATGGCCGGGTGCGGCTGTTCGACTGCATCGAGTTCAACCCGGCCATGCGTATCATGGACAGCATTGCCGAGATCGCCTTCCTATGCATGGATTTGCAAGCTCGGGGTCACGAGCCTGAAAGCCACTGCCTGTTGGGGGACTACCTGGAATATCGCGGCGATTACGAGGGCCTGCCGCTGCTGGATCTGTACCGCAGTTACTTCGCCATGGTGCGGGCCAAGGTGGCCTTGCTGCGGGAACCGGCGAGCACTGCCGCTATCACTGCCAGCGAAGCCTACCGTGGTTTTTGTCAGTACCTGCGGCTGGCCCACAGCTGTTGCCAGCGCCCGGTGCCCTTCCTCGCCATCACCCACGGCGTATCGGGCACCGGCAAGTCCACCATTGCCGACAAGCTGGTGGGCGCCAGCGGCGCCCTGCGCCTGCGCTCGGACGTCGAGCGCAAGCGTTTGTTCGGCCTGGCGCCGGAACAGCGCAGCGCGCCGGCGGACGAAGCGGAACTCTACAGCAGCGCCATGAGCCGCCGCACCTTCGACCGCCTGGCCACCCTGGCGGCCCAGAGCGTGGCGGCGGGCTATGCCGTGATCGTCGATGCCACCTTCCTGCACCGCGACGCCCGCCAGCGTTTTTTCCAGCTGGCGCAGGAGCGGCAACTGCCCTTTGCCATCATCGCTTGCGCGGCGCCGAGCGGGGAAGTGCAGCGCCGCCTGCAGGAGCGGGAACAACGAGGCAACGACGCCTCGGAGGCCGGGGTCAGGGTGATGCTGAGCCAGCGGGCCAACGCCCAGCCACTGACAGCCCGGGAGCAGCGCTACCAGGTGCAGGCCAGTTCCACGGCCAGCGCCGGGGAACTGTGGCGGCGCCTGCAGGCCGGCTTGCGCAGGCCGGACTGAATCACCCGGCGGTCAACTGCAGATGCTGCGGCCGTCGTCCGCCACCGCATAGAACAGGCAGTCGGAGTAGGCGATGGCCGCGTTGTTGGTAATCATGAACAGCTTCAGGGGCTGGGCCGGGTACAGGTTCCCCTCCTCGATGCGCACCAGCCGCGTGACCGCGCAGCGCCCCCCGGCATCCAGGGCCGAGAACAGGCTGCGCTCGGGGCCAGTGGCCCAGCCCAGCAGGGTATCGCCGGCCACGGTGCCGAAGTTGTGATGCTCGATATCGGTCTTGAGGGTGATATCGTAGCTGGGGTTGGGCTGGTCGGCGTAGGTGAGCGTGACATTGTCGTTCAACTCCAGGCGGATGGGGTCGCGCAGCAACTCCAGGCCCCAGTCCGTGTCCCCCTGGTCCAGCACCGTGGCGGCCAGGAAGTACCGGCACATGCCCTCGTAGGCCAGCTCGTGGGCCTGCTCGTCCAGTCGTCCACCCACCTCCACCGTCACCGTGGGAACCCGGTCGTCACTGATTTCCATCAGCGCACCCAGGCCCAGGTTGGAGACAATCAGGCGCTGGGTGAACAGCGACACCAGGGCATCGTGCTGCCGGTCCATGTGGGTGCACACGCCGAAGGAGGGACCGGAGCCGGAGGTGTTGTGCAGATCCACCACCGCCTCCGGTTGGTGCAGGCGCAGGATCTCCAGGATCTCCTCCGCCAGTACGCCCTGGGCATCGTCGAAGGGCGGGCGGAAGCAGCGATTCAGGTCCCGGGCCCGGGGCAGCATGCGATGACTGAACAGCGGTGGCTCCAGTGCGGCCATCACCGAGGCCACCACGCACACCACGTTGACAGCGGGCCGCTGTCCGGAGCGCAGCCAGCGGTGCAGCGCCATGACCCCCGAGGGCTCGTTGCCGTGTAGCAGGGTGACCAGGGCGCGGGTGCGACCGCCGTCCTCCCCGCTGAGGAAAAAACAGGCGGGGCCATCCAGCAGCCGCAGGAAGGCTTCGACGTTGTTGCCGACACTGTCGGCGTCGGGATCGCGGATAAACTTGAATCGTCTCATAGGGGCCACTCGGCCACGGGCAGGTTCGCCTCGCTGTGACCGATGAATATCTCCAGTAGTTGATGCAGCGCCGCCTCCAGGGGCAGCTGCTGCCTGAGTTGCGCCAGCATGTCGCGCTGCCAGGTGGCGCCGGTGCGGGCGCGCGCCAGCCGCTGCTCTATCACCTTGAGGTAGCGATCGGCCTCGGCCGCGGCCACCCCGATGGCGTCCAGGCCCGCTCGCGCCACCGGCAGCATGGCGCCGATGAGGGACGCCGCGCTCTGTTCGCGGTAGCCGGACTGGTCGACCTCGGGCCACAGCAGCCTGGCATCCAGGCCGTGCTGGGCCGCCCGGTAGAAATTATACTCCGCCATGGAAAACGGCAGGCTGGGCAGCAGTTCGTTGATGCGCGGGCGTATGCCCTCGGCCAGGCCGATAAGAAACGCCGCGTTGGCCACCATATCCACCGCCGTGGGTCCGGCGGGCAGCGCCCGCATTTCGATGCGCAGGTGGCCGCCGTCGGCATCGTCGTAAATCGGCCGGTTCCACAGCCACACGGTACTCTGGTGCAGGCGCAGCTCCGGCAGGCTGGGGGTGCGACCGGCGGCCAGCTCCCGGGCCGGCGACTCGGGCGCACAGATCGGCAGCAGCGGCGGGTAGATACGCGCCACCTCCCGGAACAACTCCTGCGCCCCCCGGCGCACCCACCCCTGGCCAAAATTTACCCGGGCCGGCTCGTTCCAGCTGAAGCGGTCCACGTGGCGGGTGTCTATGGACTGCTTGAACAGGGGGATGCGGGTCTCGTGCCACAGCCGGTGCCCGAACAGGGTCGGGGAATTGGCGCCGATGGCCAGCGCCAGGGGAGTCATCAACTGGAAGGCATTGAAGGTGTCGGCGTAGGCGCCGGGCTCGACCCGGTAGTGCACCTGGAACGAGGTATTGGCGCCCTCCAGGGTAATGTCCGCCATGTCGAGCTTGAGGGGATCCTGGCCGTTGATATCGATCCGGAACCGGTCGCCGCGCCGCTTGATCAACTGCTGCACCAGGGCGTGGTAGCGGCGCCGATCCGTGATGCAGTGGGGGCCGAAATCCGTCTGGCGGAGGGTGGGCAGGATGCCGATGGGCACGATGCGACCGCCATGGGTGGCCGCCACTGCCCGCAACCGCTCCAGCCTGGCCAGTATCTCGCGCTCGGTGGCCAGGAACGGCGACTGGTGCAGGCCGTAGGGCGGCAGGTTGTACTCCAGGTTGTAGCGGTTCAGTTCCAGGGTGAGACTGGCATCCTCCGCATCCGCCAGGATCTCCTGGTTGGCAAACAGCGGGCGGCCGGCGGCGTCGACGATATACATCTCCAGTTCCGCCCCCAGGGAAGCCGGGCCCCGCCCGAACCCGGGATCCGCCAGCAGCGCAGCCAGCGCGTCGAGATTCTCGTCGAGGCGCTGACTGAAAACCCGGTAATCGTCGGGGGCAAATTCGATTCTGTCGATGTCTATGCCCATGGCGACCTATTGTGACCGGGCGGCCGCGGCCCGGTATTGATCTGGATCGTGTCGAAGCGGATATGGTCGGGGCCCCGGCCTCCGGGGCGGGCGGGCGCCATCACAGCAGCTCGCGCAGGGCCGCCAGCAATTCGTTGGGCGCCTCGGCCATGAGCGTGTGCCCCGAGCCCCGCAACACCTTCACCAACGGCGACGGCAGCGCCTCCAGCAAGGGCTGCGCTCCGCGCAGTGGCGTCAGCCGGTCGCCGTCCCCGGCAACCACCAGCACCGGGCAGGTGACCTGTGCGGCCCGTTGCAGGCCACTGTCATAGTCGTTGCAGGCATTCATATCCGCGTGTAGTACCCCCGGGGCGGCGCGCTGCAGCAGGCGCAGGCTGGCGCCCACCATCCAGATGCCGGGATTGCTGTTGCCGCCGTACAGGTGGCGCCGGCTGAAGCCGAATTCGGTCAACATGTGAAACGCCGCCGGCGCGTCTGCCGCGGCCGCATCGAGAATGGCCTGGGACACCGGCATGGGCGCCGTGGTGCCCACCAGGGCGATGGCGCGAACCCGCCGGGGGTAGCGGGCGGCGGTATCCAGCGCCACGATACTGCCCAGGCTGTGCCCCACGATCGCGGCCCGGGTTATGGCCAGGGCGTCCAGCAACCCGACCAGCCAGTCGCTGAGCGCCTCGATACTCCCCAGGGGCGCCCCGCCAGAGCGACCGTGGCCCGGCAGGTCCACCGCAACCACATTGCGGCCGTGGCGGGCAAAATGCCGGGCAAACGGCGTCCACACGGTGTGGTCCATACCGGCGCCGTGCACGAACACCAGGCTGTCAGCGTCGGGGTCGATAGCCCTGCCATTGGTATAACAGTAAGTGTCCTGCCCCGCCACTTGCAGCTTCATCGAGCCACCCCCGGCGCCGCCTTCTCCGCGGCCCGCAGGCCCTGCTTCAGGTCGGCTAGCAGGTCGCTCACCTGCTCGAGCCCCACGGACAGGCGGATGGTGCCGTCCGCTATACCGGCAGCCTTCAGCGCGGCGGCGTCCATGCGGTGGTGGGTCGTGCTCGCCGGATGTATGACCAGTGATTTGGCATCCCCCACATTGGCCAGGTGGGAAAACAGCGACAGGGCGTCGACCAGGGCGATGGCGGCCTGGCGACCGCCCTGCAATTCAAAGCTGAGCACGGCGCCGCAACCGCGGGGCAACAGCGTCGCCGCCAGGGCCCGGTCAGGATGCCCCTCCAGTTCGGGATAGGACACCGCGGCCACCGTGTCCTGTTGTTGCAGGAAGCCGGCGATCTCCCGGGTGTTTTCCACGTGGCGCTGCATCCGCATCCCCAGGGTCTCAATGCCCTGCAGGATGTGGAAGGCCGTGGTGGGGCTCATGCAGGCGCCGAAGTCCCGCAAGCCCTCCTTGCGGGCGCGGTTGATAAAGGCCGCCGGGCCGAACTCCTCGGTGAACACCAGTTGGTGAAAGCCGTCGTAGGGTTCGGTGAGGGTGGGAAATTTACCCGCGGCATCCCAGTCGAACCTGCCCCCGTCAACCAGCAGGCCGCCGATGACGATGCCGTGGCCGCTCAGGAACTTGGTAGCCGAGTGCATGACCAGGTCCGCCCCCAACTCCAGCGGCTGCAGCAGGTAGGGCGTGGTGAAAGTGGAGTCCACCAGCAAGGGCAGCTGCGCGGCATGGGCGACGGCGGCCACCGCCGGGATGTCCAGTACATCCAGGCCCGGATTGCCAATGGTCTCGGCAAAAACCAGCCGGGTATTGTCACGGATGGCGGCGGCAAAGGCCTGCGGGTCACGGGTATCGACAAAGGTGGTCTCGATACCGAAGCGCGGCAGGGTATAGGTGAGCAGGTTGTGGCTGCCACCGTACAGGGAACTGGCGGCGACGATGTGTGCACCCGCCCCCATCAGGGTGGTAATGGCCAACAGCAGGGCGGCCTGTCCACTGGCGGTGGCAATCGCGCCCACGCCGCCCTCCAGCGCCGCGATACGCTCTTCCAGTACCGCGTTGGTGGGGTTGCTAAGGCGCGAGTAAACGTGGCCGCTGCGCTCCAGGTTGAACAGCGACGCGGCGTAATCCGAATCGGGAAACACAAACGACGCGGTCTGGTAGATGGGGGTGGCCCGGGCTCCGGTCGCCGGGTCTGGCTGCGCCCCCGCGTGCAGGGCCAGGGTATCCAGTCCCGCATATTTGAGTTCTGTCATGTAGTGCTCCCGCTGCTGCGCCAGGTAAAAATCAGATGCTGAATCCGCCCAGCTTGGTTTCCAGGTATTCCTCCAGGCCCTCCCGCGCGCCCTCGCGCCCCAGGCCACTTTCCTTCATACCGCCAAAGGGTGCCGCGGCACTGGTGGGATTGATATCGTTGATGCCGATGATCCCGAACTGCAGGCCCTCGAAGGCCCGCACGGCTCGCGACAGGTCGCGGGTATACACGTAGGCGGCCAGGCCGTAGCGGGTATCGTTCGCCATGGCCAGCACTTCATCCTCGTCATCGAAGGCGATGACCGGCGCCACCGGACCAAAGGTCTCCTCGCGATAGATAAGCATCCGCGGGGAGACATTACTCAACAGGGTGGGTGCGTAAAAATGCCCCTTGTCCAGCCCGTTCTCCAGCAGGCGGGCGCCACCGGCGTGCAGGACAGCGCCGTGCTCCAGGGCATCGCGAACCTGCCGGTCCACCTTTTCCACCGCCGCCTGGTTTACCAGGGGGCCGATGGCATTGGCGGGATCCATGCCGTCGCCGGCCCGCAGCGCCGCTATGCGCTGCTGCAGCGTCTCGAGAAAAGCCGGCAGGATAGAGCGTTGCACGAAAATGCGATTGGGGCTGATACAGGCCTGGCCGGTATTGAGGAACTTGACCAGCGCCACCCCCTTGGCGGCGTGCACCGGGTCGGCATCGTCGAAAACGATAAAAGGTGCATGACCCCCCAGTTCCATGGAGAGGCGCTTGAGCTGCGGCGCGCTATCCGCCGCGATCTTCTGGCCCACCGCGGTCGAACCGGTAAAGGTAATCTTCCTGACCAGCGGATTGGTGCAGAACTCCGCCCCGATCGGCGCCGGTTCGGCGGCCGTCACCAGGTTGACCACGCCGGCCGGAAAGCCCGCCTCATGCAGTATCTCGAAGACCGCCACGGCACACAGCGGCGTCGCCTCGGCGGGCTTGAGCACTATCGTGCAACCCGCCGCCAGGGCCGGCGCCAGCTTGCGCGTGAGCATGGAGATCGGATAGTTCCAGGGGGTGATCGCGGCGACCACCCCCACCGGACATTTCTGCACCAGGAAGCGCTGGTCGCGGCGCGCCGAGGGAATGGTCTCGCCGTAAATACGCTTGGCCTCTTCCGCGAACCACAGCAGAAAATCGGCGGCATATTGCACCTCGTTGCGCGCCGCTTTCAGGGGCTTGCCCTGCTCCCGTGTCATCAGCTCCGCCAGGCTGGCGCTGCGTTCCAGCATCAGGCTATGGGCCCTGTAGAGCCTGGCGGAGCGCTCGTAGGCGCTGCTGCGCGACCAGGCCGGGAAGGCGTCCGCCGCCGCGGCAATGGCGGCCCGCGCGGCATCCCGGTCGCCGTCCGCGACGCTGCCTATCTGCTCGCCGTTGGCGGGATTGAACACCGCGAAGGTGCTGGTGGGGATGACCCAGTTACCGTTGATGTACACCGCTTACTCCTCAGGAATGGCAACCAGCTTATTGTTCAATGGCGTAGGTCAGGGTAACCCCGATTTCGTAGCTGTTCTCCCCCGCCGCCACCGGCACCGACTCGGCGGCATCGGCCATCATGACCTTGGAGCGCAGCATGGGCACCGGGGCCGGGTTGTAGGACTGCTCGGTGATTTCCAGCACCTTGCCCAGCCTGACTCCCGCGGCCGCCGCCAGGGTTTTGGCCCTGGCCGCGGCGTCCTCTACCGCGGCGGCACGGGCCTGCGCCAGTGCGGCGGCGGGGTCGTCATTGGTAAAGCTGATACTGCCGCCCTCATTGACGCCCAGGCTCACCGAGCGATCGATAATGGCACCGAGTTTGGCCAGGTCGCGCACCCGCACCCCCAGCCCGTTGCGCACCGTATAACCCACGATGCGCGGCGCCTCGGTTTCGCCATTGGTCCTGGGCTTGGGATAGACATAGCGGGGCTGGATGGAGAACTGGCTGGTCTGGATGTCGCGCTCGGCGATACCCTGCCCCCGCAGCGCGTCGATCACCTCCGCCATGGCCGCGGAGTTGGCATCCAGGGCCGCCCTGGCGGTCTCGGCCTCGCGGGTCACGGTGAGCTGCAGCAGGGCCATATCCGGCGCCAGCTGGGCGCTGCCCTGGCCGCTGACGATGATCCGCGGGCCCGGCTCACTGTCTGCAGCCCAGGCTCCGGCTGTCAGCAGCAGTGCCAGTGTGGTGATAGCCAGGGTGTAGCTCAGTTTGTGCATGTCAGTTAACTCCCAGATGTCGTTAATCATTCAGTTCCCGCAGGGCGGCGGCAAGGTCCGCGGACACTTCGCCACCCTCTTGCCAGAACGCTGTCAATTGCCCGCGCATGGCCGGCGTCCAGAATCTGCGCAGGTGGTCGGCACAGCGGCGGGCCGCCCCGCCAGCGTCTCCCGCCGCCAGGTTCTGGACGATCTGCTCGGCCATTTTCACCAGCTGGTCAATCCGCCCGACCGTCACGGTATCGGGTCCCCCAGCAGCCGTTCCGGACGGGTATAGACCACCTGCCGCCCCGGCTGCACAAAGCCGACCAGGGTCAGGCCGCTGAGCTCTGCCTGCCGCACCGCCAGCGAAGTGGGCGCCGAGACGGCGGCCAGCAAGGCAATGCCGCAGCGGGCGCTCTTGGCCACCATCTCATAACTGGCGCGGCTGGTCACCAGCACAAAGCCTGCCTGCGAACAGCCGTCGCGCTGCAGGGCGCCCAGCAATTTGTCCAGGGCATTGTGGCGCCCCACATCCTCGCGCAGCAGCTCGACGGCGCCCGCGGCAGTGCACCAGGCGGCCCCGTGCACGCCGCCGGTCAGGTGTTTCAGGGACTGGCGCTTACCCAGTTGCACGATCGCACGCTGCAGGGCCCGGTGCGACAGCTGCAGGTCACTACTCACGCTGGCCGGTTCCGGCAGGGCCTGCTCCAGTGACTCTATCCCGCACAGCCCGCAACCGGTGCGACCGACCAGGTTGCGTCGCCTTTCCCTGAGCGCCGCGAAGGCCCCGGCGCTGATCGTCAGCGCCAGCTCGATGCCCTGCAACCGCTCGTGCACTTCCAGGTCCAGCAAGTCCTGCGGGCGCTGCAGGATACCCTCGGACAGGCTGAACCCCAGGGCCAGGTCTTCCAGGTCCGCCGGGGTGGCCATCATAACCACGTGGGAGACGCCGTTGTAAACCAGGGCGACCGGCACCTCGGTGACGATGGCATCGCGATCCACCAGCATCTCGCCCTCCGCCCAGGTGCAGCGGATGACATTGTCGGTGGCGCCCTTCACCTCGGCGCCGCCTCGGCCAGCAACTGTTGCTGGCGTCGATCGAACCGGCGCTGCCGGGCCTGCCAGGCGGAGGGTTCGGTGACCCGGGTCACCTGCACGGCAGTCACCTTGTACTCCGGGCAGTTGGTGGCCCAGTCGGAATTATCGGTGGTGATCACGTTGGCGCCCGACAGCGGGTGATGGAAGGTGGTATACACCACGCCCGGCTTCACCCCCTGCGACAGGCTGGCGCGCAGCACCGTGTCGCCGACGCGACTGCTGATACCCACCCAGTCGCCGTCGACGATACCGCGCTCCTCGGCATCGTGGGGATGAATTTCCAGCTTGTCCTCCGGGTGCCAGGCACTGTTGGCAGTGCGCCGGGTCTGGGCACCCACGTTGTACTGGCTGAGAATACGCCCCGTGGTCAGCAGCAGCGGGTAGCGGCGATTGGCGCGCTCCTCGGTGGCCACGAACTCGGTGATGGCGAAGTAACCCCTGCCGCGCACGAACTGGTCCACGTGCATGGTGGGGGTGCCCTCCGGGTGCTCGCCGTTGCAGGGCCACTGGATGCTGCCCAACTCGTCCAGGCGGGCGTAACTCACCCCGTGAAAGCTGGGTGTCAGGCGCGCGATCTCCTCCATGATCTGGGCCGGGTGCGTATAGTCCATGGCGCAGCCCAGGGCATCGGCCAGGTCGCGGGTCACCTCCCAGTCCTCCCTGCCCGCCAGCGGCGGCATTACCCTGCGCACCGGCGAGATGCGGCGTTCGGCATTGGTAAAGGTGCCGTTCTTCTCCAGGAAGGAAGAGCCCGGCAGGAACACATGGGCGAACTTGGCGGTTTCATTGAGGAAGATATCCTGCACCACCAGGCATTCCAGGGAAGCCAGCGCCGCCTGGATGTGCTGGGTGTTGGGATCGGACTGGGCCACGTCCTCGCCCTGGCAGTACAGCCCCTTGAAAGCCCCGTCGATGGCGGCGTCGAACATATTGGGAATGCGCATGCCCGGCTCGGGGTCCAGGGTGACCTGCCACTCGCGCTCGAACAGCTTGCGGGTGGCCGCGTCGGAGATATGCCGGTAGCCGGGCAGTTCGTGGGGAAACGAGCCCATGTCGCAGGAGCCCTGCACATTGTTCTGGCCGCGCATGGGATTGACCCCCACGCCCTCGCGGCCCACATTGCCGGTAAGCATGGCGAGGTTGGCGATGGCCATCACCGCGGTGGAACCCTGGCTGTGCTCGGTCACGCCCAGGCCGTAGTAGATCGCGGCGTTGCCGCCGGTGGCATACAGCCTGGCGGCGGCGCGCAGCAGTGACGCCGCCACCCCGGTCGCCGCCTCCAGTTCCTCGGGGGCGTGGCGCGGCTCGCGGATAAACGCCAGCCAGCGGCCGAACTGCGCCGTGTCACAGCGCGCGGCGACGAAGTCCTCGTCGTACAGCCCGTCGACGGCGATGACGTGGGCCATGGCGTTGAGCAGGGCGACGTTGGCGCCGGGATTGACCGCCAGGTGATAATCCGCCCGGATGTGGGGCGCGTTGACCAGTTCGATTGCGCGCGGGTCGATGACGATCAGCTTCGCGCCGCGGCGCAACCTGCGCTTCAGTCGCGAGCCGAACACCGGGTGGGCCTCGGTGGGGTTGGAGCCCATCACCATGACCACGTCGGCGTGTTCCACCGAGGCGAAGGTCTGGGTGCCCGCGGATTCCCCCAGCGTGGTTTTCAGCCCGTAGCCGGTGGGCGAGTGACAGACCCGGGCGCAGGTATCGATGTTGTTGTTGCCGAAGCCCGCGCGCACCAGTTTCTGCACCAGGTAAACCTCCTCGTTGGTACAGCGCGAGGAACTGATGGCGCCGATGCTGTTGCGCCCGTGTTGTTGCTGGATAGCGCGCAGGCGCTGCGCGGTGAACGCGATGGCCTCTTCCCAGGACACCCGGCGCCAGGGCTCGTCGATGCTGTCGCGCACCATGGGGGTGGTGATGCGATCCCTGTGGGTGGCGTACCCGAATGCGAAGCGGCCCTTGACGCAGGCGTGCCCCTCGTTGGCCCGGCCATCCTTGTGGGGCGTCATGCGCACCACGGTGTCGCCCTTCACTTCGGCGCGGAAGGCGCAGCCCACCCCGCAGTAGGCGCAGGTAGTCAGCACCGAGTGCTCGGGAATGCCCTGCTCGATGATACTGTTCTCGGTCAGGGTGGCGGTGGGACAGACCTTCACGCAGGCGCCGCAGGAGACGCACTCGGACGCCATGAAGGACTCGCCCTGGCCCGCGCTGACGGTGGAGTCGAAGCCGCGCCCCTGTATGCTCAGGGCGAAGGTGCCCTGGGTCTCCTCGCAGGCGCGCACGCAGCGGGAGCAGACGATGCACCTGGACGGGTCGAAGGTGAAATAGGGATTGGAGGTGTCCCGGGCCGCATCGAGATGGTTGGCGCCAGCGAAACCGTAGCGCACCTCCCGCAGCCCCAGTTCGCCGGCGGTATCCTGCAGTTCGCAATCGCCGTTGGTGGGACAGGTCAGGCAATCCAGCGGGTGATCGGAGATATACAGTTCCATGACCTGGCGGCGCAGCCGCCCCAGTTTGCCAGTCTGGGTATGCACCACCATGCCGGGCTGTACCGGCGTGGTGCAGGAGGCCGGGTAGCCCTTCATACCTTCCACCTCCACCAGGCATACCCGGCAGGAGCCGAAGGCCTGCAGGGAATCGGTGGCGCACAGGCGCGGTATTTTTATCCCCGCCTCGGCAGCGGCGCGCATGACCGAGGTGCCCGCGGGCACCGTCACCGCCATACCGTCTATGCAGAGCTGGACCGGCTCCCCGTCTCTTACTTCAGGGGTACCGTAATCCTTCTCCGGCTGGTAAAACTGTAACATCGCATCACCGTCCCCGGCGCCGCCAGCGCGCCGCGCGTTCAGGAAAAATCCCCGGAGAAATACTGCAGGGCACTGCGCACCGGGTGCGGCGTGAGGCCGCCCATGGCGCACAGCGAACCGGCCTCCATGGTAGCGCAGAGATCGCGCAACAACTCGATCTGCCCCGCGGTGTCCTGTCGGGCTACCACCCGGTCCAGCACTTCCACGCCCCGCACCGAGCCGATACGGCAGGGGGTGCACTTGCCGCAGGACTCGAGGGCACAGAATTCCATGGCGAAGCGCGCCTGCTGCGCCATGTCCACCGTGTCGTCGAACACCACCACCCCGCCGTGACCCAGCATGGCGCCGATGGCGGCAAAGGCCTCGTAGTCCAGCGGCGTATCCCACTGCGACTCGGGCAGGTAGGCGCCCAGCGGGCCACCCACCTGTATGGCACGCGCCGGCCGGCCGCTGTAGGTGCCGCCGCCGTAGTCCTCCACCAGGCTGCGCAGGGTCGCGCCATAGGCCAGTTCCACCAGCCCGCCGCGGCGGATATTGCCGGCCAGTTGCACCGCCAGGGTGCCGCGCGAGCGGCCGCTGCCGAAGTCGTGGTAAAACGCCGCGCCTTGCGCCATTACCGTGGTGACGGCCGCCAGGGTCAGCACGTTGTTCACCACCGTCGGTTGGCCGAACAGGCCCGCTATCGCCGGCAGTGGCGGCTTGGCGCGCACCATGCCGCGCTTGCCCTCCAGGCTGTCCAGCAGCGCCGTCTCCTCGCCGCAGATATAGGCGCCGGCGCCGCTGCGCAGCTCGAGTTCGAAGCCCCGGCCGCTGCCGCGAATATTGTCCCCGAGATAGTTGTCCGCCCGCGCCCGGGCAATGGCCTCCTCGAGAATGTCCCGCGCCCGGGGGTACTCCGAGCGCAGGTAGATATAGCCCCTGGTCGCTCCCACCGCCAGACCGGCGATGATCATGCCCTCCAGCAACTGGTAGGGGTCTGCCTCCATCAACAGGCGGTCGGCGAAGGTGCCCGAGTCGCCCTCGTCGGCGTTGCAGACGATGTATTTTTGCTCCCCCGGGGCATCCAGCACGGACTGCCACTTGATGCCCGCGGGGAAGGCGGCGCCGCCGCGACCGCGCAGTCCGGACTCCGTCACCGCATTGACAATCTCCTGGTCCGACAGGCGCAGGGCATTCTCCAGGCCCTGGAAGCCCTGCAGGGAGCGGTAGTTGTCCAGGCACAGGGGATCTCCCAGGCCGGCGCGGCCGAAGGTCAGGCGCTGCTGCGACTGCAGCCAGGGGATCTGCGCGACAGGGCCGAGGTACAGGGGATGGGCGGCGGGATCGTTCGCCAGCGCCTCCAGCAGCGCCGGCACGGCGGCCGCGTCCACCGGGCCGAAGGCGATGCGCTGCCCCTCATGCTCGAGCTCCAGCAGGGGCTCCAGCCAGAACAGTCCCCGGGAGCCATTGCGCAGCAACTCCAGCGGCAGGTCACGGGCGGCCGCCTCCCGCCGCAGCACCGCCGCCACCTCGTCTGCCCCCAGTGCCAGGGCGGTGGTGTCGCGGGGCACGAACAGGCGCAGGCTCACGGCGCGGCCCCGGTCGTGAGTTCCGCCAGCAGTGCGTCCACCCTGGCCGCATCCACGCGGGCGTGGATGGCGTCGTCCAGGCGCACCGACGGTGAACAGGCACAGTTGCCCAGGCAGTAAACCGCTTCCAGGGTGACCGCACCATCGGCGCTGGTGGCGCCGTAGTCGATCCCCAGGCGCGCTTTCACGTGGGCCTCCAGCTCCCGGCTGCCCATGGCCTGGCAGGCCTCCGCCCGGCAGATCTGCAGCACATGGCGCCCGGCGGGCTCGCTGCGGAAGTCGTGGTAAAAACTGATCACCCCGTGCACCTCGGCCCGGGACAGGCCCAGCGCACCGGCGATTGCGGGTACCGCGCCGGCGGGAATGCAACCCAGCGAATCCTGCACCGCGTGCAGCAGGGGCAGCAACCCCCCCGGCACCTCCCGGAAGCGGGCGATGTGAGCGGCGATCAGTTCCTCGCCGGCCTCGCTGTTCGCCTGGTCACCGCCCATCGCGCCCACTCTCCTCCTGTCGGCCGGACTTCAACGCGCCGCCCCCCTGTAGGGCGGATTTCAATCCGCCATCTCCCCCCTGTAGGGCGGATTTCAATCCGCCCCGGCACCTCGGCCTAGTAAAGACACCCCGCATGAAACGCCAGATGCTCGCCGATAAACGAAGCGATAAAAAAATAACTGTGATCATAGCCCGGCTGCATGCGGATGGTCATCGGATAATCCGCGGCCCCGCTGGCCTCCTGCAGCAGGTGGGTCTTGAGCTGCTCCTGCAGGAAATTGTCGGCGTCGCCCTGGTCCACCAGCACCGGCAGGCGCTCGCTGGCCTGCGCCAGCAGGGCGGTGCTGTCGTAGGCGCGCCAGGCCTCCCGGTCCGGCCCCAGGTAGCCCCCCAGGGCCTTCTCTCCCCAGGGGCAGTTCAGCGGTGAACAGATAGGGGCGAAGGCGCTCACCGAGCGGAAGCGCCCGGGGTTTTTCAGGGCGATGGTCAGGGCGCCGTGGCCGCCCATGGAATGGCCGGATATTCCCACCCGCTTGTCATCCACCGGGAACTGGTCGGCCACCAGCGCGGGCAGCTCCCGCACCACGTAATCGTACATCTGGTAGTGGCGGCTCCAGGGCGCCTGGGTGGCGTTGACATAAAAGCCCGCCCCGAGGCCGAAATCGTAGCCGCCCTCGGCATCGTCGGGCACCCCCTCCCCCCGCGGGCTGGTATCCGGGGCGACGATGGCCAGGCCCAGTTCCGCCGCGTAGCGCTGGGCGCCGGCCTTGGTGACGAAATTTTCATCCGTGCAGGTGAGCCCCGACAACCAGTAGACCACCGGCACCTTGCCATCGCGCGCCTGCGGCGGCAGGAAGATGGAGAAATTCATGACGCAGCCCAGCACCTTGGAGGCGTGGCTGTAACGCAACTGGCGCCCATCGAAGCACTTGTTCTCGGCTAGCTGTTGCATGCCTGCGCCCCCTAGTACTCGACCACCGAGCGGATGCTCTCGCCGGCGTGCATCAGGTCAAAGGCCTTGTTGATATCGTCCAGGGGCATGGTGTGGGTAATCAAGTCGTCGATATTGATCTTGCCCTCCATGTACCAGTCCACGATTCTGGGGACATCGGTGCGGCCGCGGGCGCCGCCGAAAGCGGTGCCCCGCCAGGAGCGGCCGGTGACCAGCTGGAACGGGCGGGTGGAGATTTCCTGGCCGGCGCCGGCCACCCCGATGATGCAGCTCTGGCCCCAGCCCTTGTGGCAGCACTCCAGGGCCTGGCGCATCACCTTGACGTTGCCGATGCACTCGAAGCTGTAGTCGACGCCGCCACCGGTCATCTCGATCAGGTGCTGCACCACGTCGTCCACATCGTTGGGATTGACGAAGTCGGTCATGCCGAATTTCTGCGCCAGTTCCACCCGCCCGGGGTTGAGGTCCACGCCGATAATGCGGGTGGCACCCACCATCTTCGCACCCTGCACAACATTGAGGCCGATACCGCCCAGGCCGAACACGGCCACCGTGGAACCGGGCTCCACTTTCATGGTGAAGGCCACGGCGCCGATGCCGGTGGTAACGCCGCAGCCGATGTAGCAGATCTTGTCAAAGGGCGCGTCCTCGCGCACTTTCGCCAGGGCAATTTCCGGCAGCACGGTGTAGTTGGAAAAGGTGGAACATCCCATGTAGTGCAACAGCGGCTTGCCGTCCAGGGAAAAACGGCTGCTGCCGTCGGGCATCACGCCCCGGCCCTGGGTTTCGCGGATGGACTGGCACAGGTTGGTCTTGGGGTGCAGGCAGAAATCGCACTCCCGGCACTCCGGTGTATACAGGGGGATCACGTGGTCGCCGGGCCTGACGCTGGTCACCCCCGGCCCTACCTCCACCACCACCCCGGCGCCCTCGTGGCCGAGAATGGCGGGAAACGCGCCCTCGGGATCGTCCCCGGACAGGGTAAAGGCGTCGGTGTGGCAGACCCCGGTGGCCTTGATCTCCACCAGCACCTCGCCCTGGCGCGGCCCCTCCAGGTCAACTTCGACGATTTCCAGTGGCTTGCCCGCCTGGAAGGCGACTGCGGCGCGGGTTTTCATGCTGCTTGCTCCTGTTTGCACATAAGGGAAAGATGGCACAAGGATAGTTGTCCCGGCGGCAAAACATAAGCCCGCGAGCGCAAAAAAACCCCTTTCGCGCCGCTGTCGACAGTGCAGTGTTGTTAGCAAGTAGAACTGTCCGGTTTTTATAGCAAATGAATTGTCCGCTTTTGTTGAACCGGGATTCTCACCCCGGAGCAGCCGCGAAGCGGGTTACGCTGCTGCTTTTTTGGTTTGCCCTTTTAGTCTGCCATCGGCGGTGTAGCTGGCAAGGTGCCTTGGACCATGGAATAGCGCCAGGTTCCCTTTCGGGTACTCGTGCACCTTTACCGTCTTTCTGGCGAAATGCCTGAACTGCGGCCCCTGAGGCAGCTCAAGCGTCATCCCCTGGTAGCTGACACAGCTGTCCTTGCTCACCTGGCGCTCCACCTGTCTGCACAGGATGTTGTCGATATCGACCCCCAGCAGCGGGACGAAGGCGCTGCCTGGCTCCGTAGGCGTTACCATGAACCGGCGGTTGAACCGCTTGAGGTAGGTGCGGCGCAGGAACGCGTTGGCGGCCTCCATGGTGGTGACGTTGGCCAAGGCCAGTTCCTTGGGCAGCCGGTCCTGCAGGGTTCGGAAGAAGCGCTCCGAGCGGCCCCGGGCCTCCGGGGAGTAGGCCGCTATCATCTGGATGCCCAACTGGTTCATGGCGCGGCCGAACTGGGTCAGGCGGCGCTTGTCCACCTTGTCACCGGCCTCGGTGGTCACCCAGTAATGGCTGCCACGGTCACTGTAGAAACTGCTGAACAGGCCCTTTTGGAGCAGGGTCTCCCTGACCCCTTGAAAGCTTGATAGTGTCCCTTCCTCCTCCACGAAGAACGCCGAGTAGATCTCGCTGTTGGCGTCATCCATGGTGACGATCAGATCCCAGACCTGACCCGGCACCCACTCGTGGGTCGAGCCGTCCTGGTGAATCATCATGCCCGGCAGTGGTGCCCTGGGACGTCGGCGCCGCTGCGTACCGCGCCGTTTGCCCCTGGGGGCCAGTGCGGACGCCTGCAGGCGGGATTTGACCCAGGTATACGACCGCTGGCCTTTGTGCTCGTCCTGGTAGCGCTCGAAGAAGTGTTTGACGCTCCAGCCGTCATACCGCTCCTTGTACAGGGCCTCCAGCCGCAGCACCTCGTCGACCGGTGCCCTGCGGCTGGACACTTCGCTGATCCGCTTGTCCATCAAGCCCTCCATACCGGCCTCCTCGTAGCGGTCGATATAGCGCCGGAAGGTGCGCTCACACACGCCCAGCAGCTGAGCTGCCTGCTCCTGGGTCAATCGTCTGTCCTGCCAACCATCATAGGCCTCTTCAAATCTCATGAGTCTGGTCTCCTGTAACCATGCTGTCCGGCCCACTTGTTGCCTCCAATCAAGGACTTAGTGAAACCGGACAGAATACTTGCTACAGAACCGGACAGATTATTAGCTACCTACACGCTGTCGACAGTGCAGTTGGCACACACCGCCCGCTGTGCGAGCATGTCGAACTGATAACAGAGATCGGGGAGCGGGCATGATTTCAGCCAGGACGCTGGCGGGCGGCGCTGCCACTGCGCTGATCCCAACCGCCTCCCGCGCCGAGAGTTTCGATGCGCAGGTAGAAACCCTGGTGCGCCCGCTGGCCAACGGCCTGTCGAATATCGTGTTCTACAAGGTCGACCTGCTGGGGCAGGATTTCCCGCTGATCGTGCTGTGGCTGGCCCTGGCGGCGGTGTTTTTCACCTTCTACCTGGGGTTCATCAACATCCGCGGCTTCGGCCTGGCCCTGCGCCACGTGCGCGGCCACTACCACGACCCCGCCGCCAACGGCGAGATTTCCCACTTCCAGGCCGTGGCCACCGCCGTGTCCGGCACCGTCGGCATAGGCAATATTGGCGGCGTCGCCGTGGCCATTGCCATCGGCGGACCCGGGGCGGCCTTCTGGCTGTTTGTGGCCGGCTTCCTGTCCATGTCCACCAAGCTGGTGGAATGCACCCTGGGGGTGAAGTACCGCCGCTACAACGCCGACGGCTCGGTGTCCGGCGGCCCCATGTACTACCTGGAGCACTGCCTCGCCAGCCGCGGCGCGCCGCGCTGGGGTAAGCTGTTGGGCGGCTTCTACGCCCTGTCGCTGGTGATCGGCTGCCTGGGCATAGGCAATATGTTCCAGTCCAACCAGGCCTACGTGCAGTTCGTGACCATCTCCGGCGGCGAGCAGAGTTTCTTTGCCGAGCGCGGCTGGCTGTTCGGCCTGCTGCTCGCCGCCACCGTGGCGGTGGTGATCATCGGCGGCATCCGCGCCATCGCCCGGGTGGCCGCCCATATCGTGCCCTTCATGGGCATACTCTACGTGGTGTGCGCGGTGGTGATTATCGCCATGAGCGCGGCGCATCTGCCGGCGGCCTTCGCGCTGATCCTTGGCGGTGCTTTCGAAGCGCAGAGCGTGACCGGCGGCATGGTGGGCGCCATCATCGTCGGCTTCCAGCGGGCGCTGTTTTCCAATGAGGCCGGCATCGGCTCGGCCTCCATCGCCCACTCGGCGGTGCAGACCGACGAGCCCGCCTCGGAGGGACTGGTGTCCCTGCTGGAACCTTTCATCGACACCGTGGTGATCTGCACCCTGAGTTCGCTGGTGATCGTCACCACCGCCTACCCCAACGGGCTGATGGACGGCGACCTGGAGGGCATCGCCCTGACCTCGGCAGCCTTCGCCCATCACTTCAGCTGGGCGCCCTACCCGCTGGCCATCGCCGCGCTGCTGTTCGCCTTTTCCACCAGTATTTCCTGGTCCTACTACGGCCTCAAGGGCTGGACCTACCTGTTCGGCGAGGGGGCGTTGACGCAGATGCTGTTCAAGGCCATTTTTTGTGCGTTCATCGCCCTGGGCTGCATGATACAGCTCACCGCGGTGCTGGATTTTTCCGACGCCATGGTGTTCCTGATCGCCGTGCCCAACATCCTCGGACTATACCTGTTCGCACCCGAGGTGAAACGGGAAGTCAACGGCTATATCAAGCGCGTCCGGCGCGGCTCTGTGCCCACCAATGCCGAGCTTACCGCTGAGACTCCGTAAGGATTTGTCTAACCCCGCAAGGGGTCAGACTCCATGAACCGAGCTTACAAAAGTTCGTCGCGAGAACATCAAAACATCAAGGAGTCTGACCCCTTGAAGACACGTCGCGAGAACATCAAAACATCAAGGAGTCTGACCCCTTGAAGACAGCCGCCGCCCCCTCAGCACTAGTAGGGCTTGTCACCATCAATGGTAATCCGCAGGTGCTTGCGGTGGGCGGGGAAGTAATCATTGATCGGCTTGTGCTGGGTGCTGCGGTTGTCCCAGATGGCGATGCTGTGGGGCCGCCACTGGAAGCGGCAGGTGAACTCCGGCGTGGTGACGTGGCGGAACAGGAACTGCAGCAACGCGTCGCTCTCGGCGCGGGCGAGCCCCTCGATATGCGTCGTGAACAGACTGTTGACGAAGATGACCTTCCTGCCGGTTTCCGGGTGGGTGCGAATGACCGGGTGGCGTACCGGCGGGTTGGCGGCGACAGCCCCTGCCAGGCGCTCCCGGCCGCCGGGCTCGGCCAGGCTCTCCTTGAAGCCGTGGGCGAAATCGTGCACCGCGGTAAGGCCCTGCAGGAACTCCTGCATGGGCGGTGACAGCCCCTGGTAGGCGGCGGTCATACTGGCCCACAAGGTGTCTCCTCCCTTGGGCGGTATCACCACCGCACGCAATACCGTGCCCATGGGCGGGTGCTGGCGGAACGTCATATCGGAGTGCCAGGCCTCGATCCTGGTGGGCTTTTCCGGCGTGCTTTCCAGGATGGTCAGTTCAGGAAAACCCTCGACCGTGTCGTAGGCCGGGTGCGTCTGCAGCGGCCCGAAGGACAGCGCCAGCGCCTTCTGCGCCGCCGGGCTGATGTCCTGGTCGCGAAAGAAAATCACCTCGTACTCGTTGAGCAATTCGCGCAGCCGCGCCAGCTGCCCGGCGTCCAGCTCTCCGCAGAGGTCCAGCCCGTGTATTTCGGCGCCCAGCGCGCCGGCCATCGGTTTTATATCCAGCATTTGCCTTACGTCCTGGTCACTGCGCCCGGTGGATGTGTCGGGCGCCCCGCAAGCTGGCTATACTAGCACCTCGCCTATTAACGTCGCAGCTTGCAGCACATGAAATTACATATCATCACCACCGGGGGCACCATCGACAAGATCTACTTCGATGCCAAGAGTGATTACCAGGTGGGCGAACCAGTCATCGGGGAACTGCTGCAGCGTATGGGCGTGGGCTTCGAATTTACCGTCGAGTCCGCCCTGCGCAAAGACAGCCTGGACATGACCGATGCCGATCGCAAACTGATCCGTCGGCTGGTCGAGCAGTGCCGCGAGGAGTGCGTGCTGATTACCCACGGCACCGACGGCATGGTGGCCACCGCAGCCGCACTGCAGGGCATTCCCGGCAAGCGCATCGTGCTCACCGGCGCCCTGCAGCCTGCGGCCTTCGCCCAGAGCGACGCCATCTTCAATATCGGTTGCGCCATCGGCGCGGTGCAGAGCAAGCCCCCCGGCGTCTATATCGCCATGAACGGCGAGGTTTTCGACTCCGGGCAGGTGCGCAAGAATGTCGCGGCCAACCGCTTCGAGCGGCTGCAGGCAGGAACCGGCGCCGCCGCCACGGACGCAGTGTAGAGAGGTCAGCTCCCATGAGTGAATTCGAGACAAGGGCCTTCCAGCACGGCCCACTGCGCTTTACCGCCCTGGGCCAGGGCAGCGGCCCGGTGGTGCTGTGCCTGCACGGTTTCCCCGATTGCGCCCGCTCCTACCGCGCCCAGTTGCCGGCGCTGGCCGGGGCCGGCTACCGCGCCGTCAGCCTCAGCCTGCGCGGCTATGAGCCCGACAGCATTCCCGCCGATGGCGACTACCGCCTGGAAACCATTGCCACCGATGTACTGGCGGTCATCGACCAGTTGGGCGAAGAGCAGGTGCACCTGGTGGGACACGACTGGGGAGCGGCCATCGGCTATACCGCCGCCGCCATGGCGCCGCAGCGCTTTCACAGCCTGACCGCCATGGCGGTACCCCACCCCTACCGCTTTTTAACCGACATCCTGCGGCGGCCGAAGCAGCTGCGCCTGTCCTGGTATATGCTGTTTTTCCAGTTGCGCGGGGTGGCCGATCGCATCGTGGCGCGCGATGATTACCAGTTCATCCGCATGCTGTGGCGCCACTGGAGCCCGGGCTGGGAGCCGGCGGAGGAAGAACTGCGAGCGGTTATCGATACCCTGCGCCGGCCGGGCGTGACCCGGGCCGCCCTGGGCTACTACCGTGCCGCCCTGGACCCGCGCAACGTCCCACTCACCGCCGCCGCCCGCGAACAGGCCCGGTTCCAGGTTCCCGTCCCCACCCTGGCACTGACCGGGGAGCGCGATGGCTGTATCGATAGCGCTGTGTTCCAGGCCATGATGCGCGACGAGGACTTTCCCGCCGGGCTGGAAGTGCGGCAGGTCGCCGCCGCGGGTCACTTCCTGCACCAGGAACAGCCCGGGGAAGTGAACGCCATCCTGCTGGACTGGCTTGACCGATACCCATCACACAGCAAACAAGTGGCCACTAATCACTCATGAGTATCAATTCCATACCCACCCTGATAGATGACCTCGCCAGCGACCGCCAGGAATGGACCGAGGCGCTGGATAATATTCGCCGGGAGTACGGCGAAAATGGCGTGCGCGACATCCTGCGGGCCCTGCAGAACCATGTGCTGGGGTCGGGCATCATCCTCAGCGAGGCCACCCTCAACACGCCCTATATCAACACCATACCGGTGTCGGAACAGCCGCCCTACCCCGGCGACATCGCGCTGGAGAAAAAGATCGAAAACATCGTGCGCTGGAACGCCATGGCCATGGTGTTGCGTGGCCAGGACGCCGGCACCGGGGTGGGCGGCCATATCGCGACCTACGCCTCCGCCGCCACCATGCTGGAGGTGGGTTTCCAGCACTTTTTCCGCGCCCGCAGCGAAGACTATGGCGGCGACATGATCATGCCCCAGCCCCACGCCGCGCCCGGCATCTACGCCCGGGCGTTCGTCGAGGGCCGCTTGAGCGAGGAGCAGTTGCGCAATTTCCGGCGGGAACTGCAGCCCGGCGGCGGCCTGTGCTCCTACCCCCACCCGCGCTCCATGCCGGATTTCTGGCAGCTGCCCAATGCCTCCATGGGCCTGTCCACCCCCTCGGCCATCTACCAGGCGCGGTTCGCCAAGTACCTGGAGAACCGCGGTCTCAAGCCGCGCAGCGGCGGCAAGTTCTGGTGCTTCATAGGCGATGGCGAATCCGACGAGCCGGAAGTGCTGGGTACCATCAACATCGCCGCCCGGGAGCAGCTGGACAACCTGGTGCTGGTGGTCAACTGCAACCTGCAGCGCCTCGACGGCCCGGTGCGGGGCAACGGCAAGATTATCCAGGAACTGGAGCGCTCGTTCCGCGGCGCCGACTGGAACGTGATCAAGGTGATCTGGGGCAGCGGCTGGGACGGCCTGCTGGCCATGGATGCCAGGGGCATACTGCGCAAGCGCATGGAGGACTGCGTGGACGGCGATTACCAGCGCTACTCGATCATGCCCGGCAACGAGCAGCGGGAGCACTGGGTGCACGGCGACCCGGAGCTGGAGCGCATGATGAACGCCCTCACCGACGAGGAAGTCATGCAGATCAAGCGCGGCGGCCAGGACCCGAAAAAAGTGTACGCCGCCTTTGCCCGGGCCAGCGAAAACTCCGGCAAACCCACCGTCATCCTGGTGAAGACCGTCAAGGGCGACGGCATGGGCGCGGCGGCCCAGGGCCGCAACAACGCCCACCAGAAAAAAGACCTGAACGCCGAGGAGCGCATCGCCTGCGCCCGCGCCTACGGTATTCCCCTGGACGACGCGGCCATCGTGCGCGCCGAGTTCTACCGGCCGCCGCATGACAGCGAGGAAATGCGCTACCTGCAGGCGCGGCGGCAGCACCTGGGGGGCTACCTGCCCCGGCGCGAAGTACAGTGCCCCACCCTGACGACACCGCCGCTGTCCCTGTTCCAGAGCGCCGTGGACGGTTCCGGGGAGCGCCCGGTGTCAACCACCATGGCGATGGTGCGCATGCTGGCGCAGCTCATGAAAGACGAGACCATAGGCGACTACGTGGTGCCCATCGTGCCCGACGAGGCGCGCACGTTCGGCATGGACGCCCTGTTCAAGGTCGCCGGCATCTACTCGCCGGCGGGTCAAAACTACACCCCGGTGGACGCCGATTCCCTGATGTCCTATCGCGAGGCCATCGATGGCCAGATCCTGCAGGAGGGCATCTGCGAAACCGGTGCCCTGGCCTCCTTCCTGGCGGCGGGCTCGGCCTACGCAGTACACGGCGTCCCCACCATACCCTTTTACATCTTCTACTCCATGTTCGGGTTCCAGCGCGTGGGGGACATGATCTGGGCCTGCGCCGACATGATGGCCCGGGGCTTCCTGCTGGGGGGCACCGCGGGCCGCACCACCCTCAATGGCGAGGGCCTGCAGCACGAGGACGGCCACTCCCATGTGCTCGCCAGCACCGTGCCCAACATCAAGAGCTACGACCCGGCCTTCGCCTATGAACTGGCCGTGATCGTGCGCGACGGCATCCGCCGCATGTACCAGCGGGGCGAGAATATCTTCTACTACATCACGCTCTACAACGAGAATTACCCCATGCCACCGATGCCGAAGGGCGACGAGGTGACCGCCGGCATCATCAAGGGCGCCTATTGCTGGCAGCCGCGAGCGGGCGCGGGGGAACACATCGAGCTGCTGGCCAGCGGTGCCATGATGCGCCAGGCCCTGGACGCCGCGCAGCAGTTGCAAGCGCTGGGTTATGCCCCCGCCATCTGGAGCGTGACCAGCTATGTGGAGCTGGCCCGGGAGGCCGAGCAGTGCGAGCGCGAAGCCCGCCTGCACCCCCTGCAGCCGCGTCGGGTTCCCTATGTGGAATCCCTCTTTGCCCACTGCCAGGGCCCGGTGATCGCCGTCACGGATTACATCAAGGCACTGCCGGGCAGCATCGCCCGCTGGATGCCGGCCTCCTACACGGTGCTGGGTACCGACGGTTTTGGCCTCAGCGAATCCCGCGAGGACTTGCGCGATCACTTCGAGGTGAGCGCGACCCATATCGTGCACACGGCGCTGGTGGCGCTGTACCGCGCGGGGCGCATCGGCGAGCAGCAGTTGCAGGCGCAGCTGGCGCCGCTGGGAATCGATGCCGGCAAGGGCGATCCGGCGGCGCGCTGAAAACCTGCTGCGGGACCAGCGCCGCCGAGTGTGCTGGAATATTTTTGCCAATCCGGTACAGAGAAACGCATACTTCATGCAATTTTGACTAATATAAGGGGCTAATTCAGATAACTGTTTCCCTGCATCTGAGCCACACTTACCCGTCTGACAATAAAGGTGACAGCGATGGGCAAGGATCAATCGACAGCAATCCATAAGGTCTCCCTGGATGACAAGTACGCCCTGGACTCCGCCCGGGCCTACATGACGGGCATCGAGGCGCTGGCGCGCCTGCCGATGCTGCAGCACCAGCGGGACCAGCGGCGGGGCCTGAATACCGCCGCTTTCATCTCGGGCTACCGCGGCTCTCCGGTGGGCGGCGTTGACCAGGCCATGTGGAAGGCCAGGCCCTGGCTGGAAAAACACAGCGTCCATTTCCAGCCCGGGGTCAACGAGGACCTCGCGGCTACCGCCGTCTGGGGCAGCCAGCAGACCAACCTGTTCCGCGGCGCCCGCTACGACGGCGTGTTCGGCATGTGGTATGGCAAGGGCCCGGGCGTGGATCGCAGTATGGACGTCATCAAGCACGCCAACGCCTTCGGCACCTCGCGGTACGGTGGCGTGCTGGCCGTGGCCGGTGACGACCACGCCTGCAAGTCATCCACCCTGCCCCATCAGTCCGAACACATGTTTATCGGCGCCTCGGTGCCGGTGCTCAGTCCGGCCAATGTGCAGGAGGTGCTGGACCTGGGCATCTATGGCTGGGAACTGTCCCGCTACTGCGGCTGCTGGGTGGCCATGAAGGCCATTACCGAAAACATGGACTCGGCCATTTCCGCCGACATCGACCCCGCCCGGATCGAAATCGTGACGCCGACCGACTTCGAACTGCCCCCCGGCGGTGTGCACGCCCGCTGGCCCGACAAGTCGCTGGAGCAGGAACTGCGCCTGAACAAGTACAAGATCTATGCGGCGCGGGAGTTCGCCCGGGTCAACGGCCTCAACCGCATCGTCATCGACAGCCCCCGGGCCCGCTTCGGCATCATCACCACCGGCAAGGCCTACCTGGATGTCATGCAGGCCCTCGAGGATATGGGTATTACCGAGGCGGTGGCGGCGGAGATCGGCCTGCGGGTCTACAAGGTGGGCATGCCCTGGCCGCTGGAACCGCGCACCACCCACGATTTCGCCGAGGGCCTGGAAGAGATCCTGGTGGTAGAGGAAAAACGCTCCATCATCGAGGACCAGCTTACCGGCCAGCTTTACAACTACCCGGTTGCCGCGCGTCCGCGGGTGTTTGGCGAGTTCGATGAAAACGGCCGCGACCTGCTGCCCAACCTCGCCGAGTTGACCCCGGCGATGGTGGCCCTGGCCATCGCCAGCCGCATCCGCCGCTTTTACAGCTCGCCGACCATGGACGAGCGGATTCGCTGGATTGAGCAGAAAGAAGTATCCCTGGCGCAACCGCGCGAGACCATCGAGCGGGTGCCCCACTTCTGCTCAGGCTGCCCCCACAACACCTCCACCCGGGTGCCCGAAGGCAGCCACGCCCTGGGGGGCATAGGCTGTCACTACATGGCCACCTGGATGCCGGACCGGGACACCGACACGTTCACCCAGATGGGCGGCGAGGGGGCCACCTGGATAGGCCAGGCGCCCTTCACCGACACCAAACACGTGTTCCAGAACCTGGGGGACGGCACCTACTTTCACTCCGGTATCCTGGCGATACGCGCGGCGGTGTCCGCCGGCGTCAATATCACCTACAAGATTCTCTACAACGACGCGGTGGCCATGACCGGCGGCCAGCCCATAGACGGCACCCTGAATGTCGAGGACCTGATCTACCAGTTGCGTGGGGAGCGGGTGCGGCGCATCGCGCTGGTGAGCGACGACCCCGATCGCTGGCGCGGTCGTTTTGCCGGTGTGCCGGGCTATAGCTTGCATCACCGGGATGAGTTGGATGCGCTGCAAAAGGAGCTGCGCGAATTCGAGGGCACCTCGGTTATCGTCTACCAGCAGACCTGCGCGGCGGAAAAACGCCGGCGCCGCAAGAAGGGCATCCTGGAGGATCCCGCCAAACGCCTGTTTATCAACGCCGCCGTGTGCGAGGGCTGCGGTGACTGCAGCATCAAGTCCAACTGCCTGTCGGTATTGCCCAAGGAGACCGCGCTGGGGCGCAAACGCCAGATCGACCAGAGCAGCTGCAACAAGGACTACAGCTGCGCCAATGGCTTCTGCCCCAGTTTCGTGACCGTCATAGGTGGTGAGCTGAAAAAGCCCTCCGTAGGCATGCACAGTATTGATGGGCTGTTCAAGCCCCTGCCCGAACCCACCCTGCCCTCCCTGGAGCGGCCCTGGAATACTGTGGTCACCGGCATCGGTGGCACCGGGGTGCTGACCATTACCGCCCTGGTAGCCATGGCGGCGCATATCGAGGGCAAGGGTTGCGCCACCCTGAACCAGACCGGGCTGGCGCAAAAATTCGGCGCGGTGGTGAGTCATGTGCGGGTCAGCCAGCACCAGCAGGACATCAAGGCGGTGCGCATCCCCGCGGGTGAAGCCGACCTGTTGCTGGGCGCCGACCTGGTCGTCACCACCACCTACGATGCCCTCGGCAAGGCCTCCCAGGGCCGCACCCACGCAGTAGTCAACGAAGCGGAAGTTCCCACCGCGGCCTTTATCCTGGACCCGGACGCCCGTTTCCCCAGGGCTTCCATGAAGGCAAAGATCGAGGCGGAAGTCGGCGCCGCGGGCTGCCATTTCCTCGACGCCACCCGGGTGGCGACGGCCCTGCTGGGCGATTCGATCGCCTGCAACCTGTTCCTGCTGGGATACGCCTGGCAACGCGGCCTGGTGCCCGTAGCCGCCGCGTCGCTGGAAGAGGCGATAGCGTTGAACGGCGTGGCAGTGGATTTCAACAAGCTGGCTTTCCTGTGGGGCCGCCGTTACGCCGAGCAGCCCGAGACCGTGTTGTCGCTGCTGGCCAGCGAGGAGAGCCAACCGGTACCGGCCACCCTGGACGAGGTGATAGAGGACCGCTGCAGGCGTCTGACTGAATACCAGGATGCCCACTATGCCGCGCGCTACCGGGACTACGTGGCAAGCGTGCGCCGGGCGGACAGCAGGGTCGGCGATGCCGACTCCCTGACGCTCGCCGTGGCGCGCAACCTGTTCAAGCTGATGGCCTTCAAGGATGAGTACGAGGTCGCGCGGCTGTACACCGACGGCAGCTTCCAGCGCCAGCTCGAAGCCCAATTCGAGGGCGACTTCGAACTGCGGTTCAACCTGGCGCCGCCCCTGTTCAGCAAGCGCGACTCGAATACCGGGCAGCTGATCAAACAGGAGTTCGGCCCCTGGATGATGAGGGCCTTCGGCGGGCTGGCAAAGCTGCGCTTCCTGCGCGGCACCGCGCTGGACATTTTCGGGCGCACCGCCGAGCGGCGCCGGGAGCGCGCCGATATCGATGACTATCGCCAGTTGGTAGACTCGCTGTTGCCGAAACTGACAGAGCAGAACTACCCGGTCGCCCTGCAACTGGCGAAACTGGCGGGCAAGCTGCGCGGCTACGGCCATGTGAAGGATCGCAACCGCGAGCTGCTGGCCCTGCAGCGGGCGGAACTGCTGCAGCGCTTCCGGGGTGAGCCACCAGCTGCTGCCGTAAACATCGTCGGGGCCGCGCAAAGAGCGAGCTGACCGACACTGGCAGGGGGCGGCATTTGCCGGACTGCCCCCTACCAGGGCGCCTGCGCATCGCCGTACGCCAGCACCAAAAAAAGGCCGCGATCGGGTGTATGCCCGGGTATGGTATGGTCCACGGAGATCAGAAAGGGAAACCACATTGAAAGCACTGGTTAAAAAAGAAGCCCGCCCCGGCCTGTGGCTGGAGGACGTTCCGGAGCCGTCCATGGGTATCAACGACGTAATGATCAAGGTGCTGCGCACCGCGATCTGCGGCACGGATATGCACATCTACAACTGGGATGCCTGGGCGCAGAAGACCATTCCCGTACCGATGGTGGTAGGCCACGAGTTCGTCGGCGAGATCGTCAAGGTGGGCTCCAACGTGAACGATTTCCGCCCGGGCCAGATCGTCTCCGGCGAGGGCCACGTGGTCTGCGGTCGCTGCCGCAACTGCCTGGCGGGACGCCGCCACCTGTGCGCTTTTACCAGCGGCATAGGCGTGGACCGCCCCGGCGCCTTCGCGCAGTATGTGGTGCTGCCCATGTCCAATGTGTGGGAGCACTCCGAGGGCATAGAGCTGGACGTGGCCGCCCTGTTCGACCCCTTTGGCAACGCGGTACACACCGCCCTGCAGTGGCCCCTGCTGGGGGAGGACGTGCTCATCACCGGCGCCGGTCCCATCGGTGCCATGGCCGCGGCGGTGTGCAAGCACGCAGGCGCGCGCAACGTGGTGATCACCGATGTGATCGATGCGCGCCTGGCCCGCGCGAAAACCCTGGGCGCCACCCGCACCGTGAACGTTACCCGGGAGAACCTGGCGGACGTGCAGCGGGAGCTGTACATGACCGAGGGCTTCGACGTGGGCCTGGAGATGTCGGGCAACCCCCGGGCCTTCAACGACCTGCTGGCCAATATGTGCCACGGCGGCAAGGTATCCATTCTGGGGATTCCCAGCGACAACACCGCCATCGACTGGAACACCGTGATCTTCAATATGCTGACCCTGAAGGGCATCTACGGCCGCGAGATGTACGAGACCTGGTACAAGATGTCGGTGATGATCGACTCCGGGCTGGATATCTCGCCGGTCATCACCCACCGCCTGCCGTACACCGAGTTCCAGCAGGGCTTTGACGTGATGAGCAGCGGCGAGGCCAGCAAGGTGGTATTGAACTGGGATGTGTAGCCGGGACCCGGCCGCTGCAGGGTCGAATGCATTCGACCCGGAAAGCGCGGCACGCATCGCTATCGCGGCCGAATGAATTCGGCCCTACAGGGGAGATGCGTGGGGGTGGCCGAATAAATTCGGCCCTACAGGCGTAGGGTCGAATTCATTCGACCAGGGTTTACCGCAACAACACGGAGCCAAAAAATGTACGATCGCTTCCAGGAGCACATGGCCAGCGAACTGGCCGCCATCGAGGACGCCGGCCTCAGCAAACACGAGCGCCTGATTACCACGCCCCAGGGCGCCCACGTGGGCGTGAGCAATGGGCGCGAGGTGCTCAACCTCTGCGCCAACAACTACCTGGGCCTGGCCCAGCACCCGGCGGTCAACGCCGCGGCGGCGCGGGGCCTGCAGGACTGGGGCTACGGCATGGCCTCGGTGCGCTTTATCTGCGGCACCCAGACCCTGCACAAGCAACTGGAAAGCGCGCTCAGCGCGTTCCTTGGCACCGAGGACACCATCCTCTACCCCTCCTGCTTCGACGCCAACGGCGGCCTGTTCGAAACCCTGCTGGGCGAGCAGGACGCGGTGATCTCCGACGAGCTGAACCACGCCAGCATCATCGACGGTATCCGCCTGAGCAAGGCCCGGCGCTTTCGCTATCGCAACAACGACATGGCCGACCTGGAGGCGCAGCTCAGGGCGGCCGATGCCGCAGGCGCGCGCTTCAAGCTGATCAGCACCGACGGCGTGTTTTCCATGGACGGCTACATCGCCCGCCTGGACGAGATCTGCGACCTGGCGGACCGCTACCATGCCCTGGTGCATTTCGACGACTGTCACGCCACCGGTTTTCTGGGGGCCGGTGGCAAGGGAACCCACGAGCTGCGCGGCTGCATGGACCGGGTGGATATCATCACTGGCACCCTGGGCAAGGCACTGGGCGGTGCCAGTGGCGGCTACACCGCTGCCAGGCAGGAAATTGTCGACCTGCTGCGCCAGCGCTCGCGCCCCTACCTGTTCTCCAATACTGTGGCGCCGCCGGTGGTGGCCGGCGCTATCCGCGCGATCGAGCTGGTGGACGAGGAACCGCAGCTGCGCCAGCGCCTGCAGCACAATACCCAGCGCTTCCGCCGGGGGCTGGAACAGCTGGGCTTCGAGCTGCTGCCGGGAGAGCACCCCATCGTGCCGGTGATGCTGCACGACGCCGCGCTGGCGGCCCGCTTCGCCGAAGCCATGCTGAGCCAGGGAGTGTATGTGGTGGCGTTCTCGTTCCCGGTGGTACCCAAGGGCAGGGCGCGCATCCGCACCCAGATGTCCGCGGCGCTGAGCGACGACGATATCGACTTTGCCCTGCAGGCCTTCGCCCGGGCTAAGGCCGGCGGATAATATTGTCCACCGGGGTGCCCCACACTCCCAGCTGTCGCGAGCGGGCGATTTTCTCCAGGGTCTGGTACTCGATGGACGCATCCGGCAGGGCCACGGCCCAGCCCCGCTCCAGCAGGTAGGCACTCAGGTCCTCGCCCTCGCTGAAGTGCGAGGCGTTCACGCGGCACCAGCCCACCAGGCTGCCATCACTGTTGGTGGCGATGATTTCGCAGCGCACGAAGCCGGATATCCTGAAGTCCAGGGCGATGGCCGCGCGCGTCCCGCAAAATGGCGGCAGCTTGTTACTGCTACAGGTATTGCCGATCTGTGGAATATGGATACCGTACAAATGGACGGTTTTACCGCTGATACGCAGCGACCCGTCCTCGTTGACCCTGGCGGAGCTGGAGATCTCCCGGGCCAGGGCTGCGGGCCCGCCACAGCACAGCAGCACGGTCAGGGCCGCAACCCCCAAAACGGCTGAACAGCGGCGTCTCATCCGTCACCTCGCACCGTCATTGCGCTCGCCGGGGGGCGCAGTAATCAGGCATCGGAACCGTCGCCGCCCTTGCCCGTGCGCGCACCGGCCCGCTCGATCTCGAGCTGCTTGCGCCGTTTGGCGATATTCTCATCGAGCTGCCTGCTGACGACCTCCAGCCAGGCCAGATGCTGGCGCCAGTTGTCGTCGCTTGTCTGCGGCGGTTTTATTAGTTTTTTGTAGTCCATGAGTCCCGGTATGTCTCCCACTCGGCTTGCCATTCAGTGTAGTAGCTGGGCCCGTATTCTGTCAGTGGCCAGCGCGCACTGTTAAGAGCCAGCCGACAGCGACAAAATTCAGGCTCCATAGAGTAGCGGTAAAGGCCAGTAGCATTTCCCTGGCGCCCGGCATCCAGTCGGCCAGCACTCGACCCGTGACTGCCAGGGCAAGCAGCAGGTAGATGGCGCAGTACCAGCCTGCCGCAGCCGGCCGGCGTTTACAGCCCAGCCGGAGCATTACCGTGCAGGACAGTGTTCCCAGCGCACCAATCGTAATAACATGCAAACTGGTCCAGCCGGCAACCGGGCGACCCGCATCGCAACCGACCGCCAACAGGCCCAGGCCCAGCCAGCAGTAACCTGCCCCCAGCGCCCAGATGTCGGCGCTGCGCCAGTTGAGGGCAAACAGTTTCCAGCGATAGAGGCGCAGCAATACCAGCGTCCCCGCCACCACCACGGGGATTCCAGGCCACCGGCTCTGGGGCGCCAGCAGGTAGGTGGCGCTCGCCAGTAGCAGAAGCGTGATAGTCATGCCTTCAATGGCGGGCTGCACCCGCTGTGGCAGGCGTTCGCCGCGGGCGGCGTACGCTACCGCCAGCGCGGGCGTGATAATCCGCCCCCCCATGAAGAACAGCAACAGCGCCAGGGGCAGAATCACACCCTGAATGGCAATGCGGGGAGTTATACCGTGAATCCGCAGCGCCTGATCCAGCAGCGGGTAACAGGTCACCAGCGCTATCAGCGGCCCGGCCACGCGGTTGCGCCACTTCTTGGCCGCCCTGAATTTGGGTGTCACCAGCGCGGCCAGCAGCAGGCCAAACAGGGCGTAGAGCAGGCTGGCCGGCAGGGTATCCGCATGGCTCAGCTCAAGCAGGCGTCCGGCCAGCCACAGGCTGAACAGCAGCATCAGCATCGGCAGCCGGGTCCTGCCCAGCAGATAGCCGGCAATCAGGGCGCCGACGTAGCCGAACAGCAAACCGCGGGCATGTACTGCGCTGCTGACCACCTGGGGCTTACCGCTAGCCAGGTATGCCAGTAGAAACCAGGGGGCAATGGCTGCATACAGCGCCGCTGCCGGAAAAAAAAGCTGGTGAGCCTGGACTTTCACGGCCTGTCGATACCATCAGCGCCGGGTCAGCTCGCCGCGGTTTGCAGCGGCCGTTCAGAGATCAGCCGCATGATTTCCGCGCCCACCACCAGATCGGGAGCCGTGCCGAACCACTGTTTGCGCAGCTGCCCGCGGGCATCCACCAGCACCATGCTCGGGGTGCCCTGCAACGCATATGCGCTCATGGTACAGGGCATGCCGGCCGCACCGGCCCGGTCCACACCGACCGGAAAGGTCACCTTGTACTCGTGCAGGAAGGCGGCCAAGGAGACCGGCGTCATGGCTTCATGGTGCTCGAACACGGTGTGCAGGCCCAGTAGCACCACGTCTTCCCGGGAAAAAATATCGTGAATGCGCTGCGCCTGGGGAATGCCATGGGACACGCAGCCGGGGCACAACATCTGGAAGGCCTCTATCACCACCACCTTGCCGCGCAATGCATCGAGTTGCAACGCCTCGCGGGTGTTGAACCACTGCTCCACCTCCAGCGCGGGAGCCGCTGCGAAAGTCGACATCAGGTGGCACCCGAGCGCAAGCGCCTGAGTTCGTCGAAGGTAGTCGATACATCC
>JACKNU010000009.1 GCA_024234675.1 Pseudomonadales bacterium
GCGATACCTCTCACTGTAGGGCCGAATTTATTCGGCCCGGGTTCCATGGGTTCGGTCGGTGATTCATTGGTCGAACGAATTCGACCCTACAGGGCGGGTTCGGCGCGCTGCTGCACCAGCACCCAGGGCGGGGCCACCACCGCCCACACCTCGGGGTTGGCCTCGTACCAGGCCAGGGCTCGCTCCTCGCTCATGGGGACCACCCTGCCCGCCCCGGTCAGCTGCTCGAACAGGGCGGTGTTGTCCAGCCCCAGCTGTACCGCGATCTCGATCAGGTCCAGCTCCCCGTCCACCTCGATGACGCAGCCGCGGGCGTACCAGGCCTGCAGCTCGTGCCAGCGTATGCGCGCGGTCTGGCTGAGGTATTCCCGCCGCAGCAGCGACTCGCGGCTGTCGTCGGCGTCAGCCATAACGGCTGTCCGCCACGAAGGGGTTGCTGCGGCGCTCCTGGCCGAAGGTGGAGGTGGGGCCGTGGCCGGGAATAAAGGTGATGTCATCCCCCAGCGGAAACAGCCGGTCGCGGATGCTGGCCACCAGTTGCTCGTGATTGCCGCGGGGAAAATCGGTGCGGCCGATGGAGCCCTGGAACAACACGTCGCCCACCCAGGCCACGCGCTGGGGCTCGTACAGGAACACCACGTGGCCGGGGGTGTGGCCGGGACAGTGCAATACCTTGAGCACCTGCTCGCCCACGGTGACGGTATCGCCCTGCTGCAGCCAGCGGTCCGGCAGGAAGGCGTCGGCGGGGGGGAACCCCGACATCCGGCACCACTCGGGGAGCTTGTCCAGCCAGAACTGGTCGTCCCGGTGGGGGCCCTCTATAGGCACTTCCAGTTGCTGCCGCAGCATGCCGGCGGCGGCGCAGTGGTCCATGTGGGCATGGGTGAGAATGATTTTCTCCACCGTGGCATCGAGCTGCTGCACCGCGGCGAGGATGCGATCCACGTCGCCGCCTGGATCGACAATCGCCGCCCGGCCACTGGTTTCACACTTGATAACGGAGCAGTTCTGCTGGTAAGGGGTTACCGGCACGATGGCGCATTGAATGGGCATGGCGAAGCTGGATCCTGTCTGGGCAAACCGTCCGGGGGCGCAACCGGGGCCACTGCGCGACCCTCGCGCGCCCCACCGGAGCTAAAACGCCAAGGATACCACAGGGTGGGGCTCAGATTGTCGGCGCCCTGTCCTGCTCCAGGTCGTCGGCCTGCAGGGATTCGCTGCTGAGGTAAACGCTCTCGTCGAACTGGCGCTCACTGTTCGCCACGATCACCGACACCGCGACATCGCCGGTGACATTCACGGCGGTGCGCACCATGTCCAGCAACCTGTCCACCCCGATAATCAGGGCGATGCCCTCCACTGGCAGGCCGGCCTGTTGCAGCACCAGGGACAGCGTTATCAGGCCCACCCCGGGCACCGCCGCCGTGCCGATAGACGCCAGGGTGGCGGTGACCACCACCGTCATCAACGCCGCCATGGTCAGCTCGACGCCGTACACCTGGGCGATAAAGACCGTCGCCACACCCTGCATGATGGCGGTGCCATCCATGTTGATGGTGGCGCCCAGGGGAATGGAGAAGCCCGCCACCGAATTGTGCACCCCCATGCGCCGCTCCACTGTATTGAGGGTGATGGGCAGGGTCGCGCCGGAGGAGGCGGTACTGAAGGCGAAGGCCCAGACCGGCCGCATTTTGCGGAACAGCATCGCCGGGGAGAAGCCGGTGAAGCCCCTGAAGAGCAGTCCGTACACCACCAGGGCGTGGAACACCAGCACCCCCAGCACGGTGAAGAAATACGCGGCCAGGTTGACGATCGCCCCCAGGCCCATGGTGGCAAAGAGCTTGGCCAGCAGGGCGAACACGCCATAGGGCGCCAGCTCCATGAGAATTTCCACCATCTTCATGACCACCGCTTCCATATCCCGGAAGAAGCTGCCGATGCGGCGGCCCTGCTCCCCCGAGTGGGCGATGGCATAGCCGACCAGCAGGGCAAAGACGATGATCTGCAGCATCTTGCCCTCGGCCATGGCCCGCACCGGGTTGGACGGCACCATGTCCACCAGCACATCCGCAAGCGGTGGTGGCGCCGGGGGGTGGAAGTTGGCAGCACTCATCAGCTCGACATGGGCGCCGGGATTGACCAGGCTGGCGAAAAACAACGCGATGCTGACGGCGATGGCGGTGGTGGCCAGGTACAGGGCCATGGTCTTGAGGGCGATGGGACCCATCCTGGCGCTGTCGCCCAGGGAACTGGCGCCGCAGATCAGCGAAACCAGCACCAGCGGCACTACCAGCAGTTTCAGCAGGGACACGAAAATGCGTCCCACCACGTCGAACAGGCCGTTTTTGGCGACCAGGTAGTCGTTCAACAGTTCGCGCAGGCCCTCGGGCGCCAGGCTGCCCTGCAACAGCACATTGAGCAGGGAGCCCAGTACCACTCCCGCCAGCATGGCCAGCAATATCCGGTTGGTCAGGCTCACTGGGGGCAGGATCCGCTGCGGTAGCCGCTCACGGCGGGATCGGAACAGGCGTTGCAGGCGGAGGCGTACTCGCGGCTGCCGCCGGCTGCCAGTTCAGCGCAGGCCGGCGCATACTGCATGGTGCAGACCTCAGGGCGCGGATCGGTACAGGCAATCAGCGGGAGCGCCCCCGCGTCGGCGTTCGCCTGCGGCTGCTGGCTGGCACTGCCGCAGCCGGCTATCAATAACAGGGTAATGACCCAGGCATGACGCATTGCTTTCTTCCCCTTCGAGCCCGTGCTTCGAGGAAGCGTACACTAGCACTGATAGCCGCCAAACGCAGCAGTCAGTAGCTCAAGCGCCGTCAGACTTTATTGAAAATATTGATCACCCCGGTGACTTCCAGGATCAACAGCACCACGAACACCGCGCCGATCAGCGCCAGCAGGCTGCCGCCGGCGGGCAACTGCTCGAGTTGGCCCTGCAGCTGGGCCAGTTCCTGCTCGCCCAGGGCGGCTACCCGCAGACTGGCCTCCACCGGGTCCACGCCCAGCTGGATCATCGCCTGCTGGACGTCCTCCCGCGCCAGCTGCGCCTGCACCACAGCCAGCCGCGACTCGCGCTGCTCCATGGCCAGCGCGTCCCCGGTGCCGATGATGGCGGCGGAGGCGGCGCTGCTCAGCCCGGCCCAGATCAGCAGGGTGGATAGTGCCAGGGCGATGAATCGGTTGATGCTCATGAGTAAATATCCCTTGGTTGCAGTAGCTCGAAAAATTGATGGCGAAATCGACGCCGCGGCGGGGGCCCGGGCTGCTCGCGGGCCGGCCTCCCCGATGTGTCCCAACTATATAACAGCCCCGCCTCCGGGCGCAGCGCTGACGGCACTTTTTGGCAGTTTCCACCGCGCCACGCTATACCTCGTCAACCACCGGCGGGGTCTCGGGCTCCGGCACCGGCGAGATCAGCGACAACAGGGTCCAGCCGGGCTTCACGTCCGGCTGCTGCTCGTCGGTGTAGGCCCGCAGGTGCTGCTGGGTATCCAGCGCGAACAGGGGGATGTGGCTCTTGCCCTTCGCCTGGTTGTAGGCCTCCTTATCGAAGGTTTCCGACAGCAGTGTGGCCTTGATTTCCGCACCCTGGGCGATGAGGCTGGACAGCTTCTGCAGGGTGATAGCCTCGCCGAACAGGCGCGGGGCACGGAAGCTTTCGGCCACCCGGCGCTTCTCCGAGGCATCCTTTTCCTGGGCATTACGCAGGGTGAACACCCGGTTGCGGCCGAACTCCCGCCGGAACTTGATGACGGCCAGGGTATTCAGGGCCGGTCGACGGGACATGGCAAACAGGCGGCCGATGCCCTCCAGTTCGAGGTTGCGATCGGCGTGTGCCGATACCGGCTCGCCGTAATAGGTGTCCAGCCCGTCCATGCGCGCCGCCTGGATTTCGGACCAGGTGGTATCGGTGAGTTTCACCCTGAAGCCCTGCTGCAGCAGCGCCTTGCCTATGGCCCTGGCGACCGGGTTGGCGCCCACGATCAGGATACCGCGGGGCTCCTCCTCCACCAGGCCCAGCAGGCGCGCCAGGGGCCTGGCGGTGAAGCTCTGCAGCAGTACCGTGAAGATGATCACCAGGAAGGTGTAGGCGACCAGCGCCGGGGCCTCGACATAGCCGGCGTCTTCCAGGCGCAGGGCAAACAGCGCCGATACCGCCGCCGCCACGATCCCGCGCGGGGCGACCCATGCCACCAGCGCCTTCTCCTGCCAGCTGTACTTGCCCCCCAGGGTGCAGGCCCAGACCACCACCGGGCGCGCCAGTAACACCACCAGCAACACCCCCGCCCCACTCCAGCCGGTGGCGAGCAGATTCGCGGGGTCGATACGCGCCCCCAGCACGATGAACAGCATGGAGATGATGAGAATGGACAGGCTCTCCTTGAAACTGAGCACCTCGCTCATATCCAGGCCCCGGATGTTGCCCAGCCAGATGCCCATGACCGTTACCGCCAGCAGCCCCGACTCGTGGGCCAGGTAGTTGCTGCAGGCGAAGGTCATGACCACCCAGGCCAGGGCCACCACGTTCAGCAGGTACTCGGGTATCCAGTGCCGCCGGATGATGTAGGCGAGTGCCAGGGCCGCGACGGCACCCGCCACGGCGCCCACGCCGATGCTCTGGAGAAAAACCAGGTAGGAATCGGTACCGGAGATGATGAACTGGAATACCAGTACCGCCAGCAGGGCCCCCACCGGGTCGATGAGGATGCCCTCCCAGCGCAACAACTGGCTCACCTCGTGGGTGGTGCGCATGGTGCGCAGCAGGGGATTGATCACCGTGGGGCCGGTGACGACCACCAGGGCGGCGAACAGCAGCGACATTTCCAGCGAGAAGCCGGCCACCAGGGAGGTGCCGGCGGCTATCAGCACCCAGTTGAGCAGCGCGCCCCAGCTGACCAGGTTGCTGACTGCCGCGCCGTGGCCGCGCAGGTCGCTGAAACGCAGGGTGAGACCACCCTCGAACAGCACTACGGCGACCCCCAGGGAAACCATGGGAAACAACAGGTCGCCAAACATGGCGTCGGGGCGCAGCAGGCCGGTAACCGGCCCCGCGATTATGCCGATGACCAGCAGTGCCAGGATGGCCGGCAGCCGCAGGCGCCAGGACAACCACTGGGCCGCGACACCCAGCACCAGCACCGCGGCAATGACATATAACATAGTATCGCTCATGTAGCGCTTTCCCCGGGAACTGGAGAGGGGCACGGTGCGCGAGGGCGGCTGGATTGTCAATATCGACCGCCACCCCCGCCGGGGATACGCGCTATAATGGCGGCTCGAACGGCTGCCCAGGCGGCCCCGCCCGCCCCCCGACACCGCACCAGAGCCCCGAATTGTTATGGAACTGATCGTTTTCGACCTCGACGGCACCCTGCTGAACCGCCACTCGACCCTCTCGAGCGGCACCCGCGACACCCTGGCAAAACTGGCCGACCGCGGGATCGCCTACACCGTGGCCACCGGCAGGACCCTGCACGCATCCCGCACCCTGCTGGCCGGCAGCGATTTCAGCCTGCCCCACGTGTACAAGAACGGGGTGATGATCTGGCGCCCGGACACCGGCCGCTACAGTCACAGCCGGCTGCTGACCCCGGAAGAGATCCGCCGGGTCATCGAGGCGTTCACCGCCGAGGCGGTGACCCCCTTTGTGTTTACCGTGGAGCCGGGGGGGCGCCACGGTGTCTACCACGCCCCCCTGCGCAGCCGCGGCGAACAGGAGGTGGCGGCCCATTTCGGCGCCATGGAAGGGCTGGAGCTGTTGCCTCTGGCGGAGCTGCCCGGCAGCGCCGACATCACCAATATCAGCGCCATCGGCCCGCGCCAGGCCATCGAGCGGGTGCAGTTGCTGGTGGCTGACGAACCGCAGTTGATGGCCTATTCCGGGCTGGCCATAGAGGGCCGCCAGCTGCACTGGATAGACATACACCACAGCCAGGCCAGCAAGGGGGACGCCATCGCGGAGATCAAGCGGGACCTCGGTGTCAGCAGGGTGATCTGCTTCGGCGACAGCGACAACGACCTGAGCATGTTCGCGCTGGCGGATGAAAGCTACGCGCCCAGCAACGCCAAGGCCGCCGTCAAAGCCGCGGCGACAGCCGTGATCGGCCACCACGACGAGGACGGCATCGCCCGTTTTCTGCAGCAGCGTTTCCAGCTCTGAGCCGCCGCACCGGCGGTCCGGCAGGGGCGGTTGCAGCGGCCCCGGAAAAAAGTACAGATTTTCAAAAAAAAATCTCCAGTTGCGCTATGTTATCCACAAAGGGGCGGAAACCGACTACAAAAGGGGGCGGCGAGCGACCATGCTCCATACCCTGAAAATCGCAACAAGTGACCTGGAAGTCGGCATGTTTGTCAGCGGCCTGGACAGGCCGTGGCTGGAAACGCCCTTCATGATGCAGGGATTCCGGGTGGAGAGCGCCGAGGACGTCGACGAGGTGCGCAATTACTGCCAGCACGTCTTCGTCGACTTCACCAAGTCCCGCCAGAAAGACCACCCGCTGCTGCGGCGCAGGCTCAGTGCCAACGGCTCGGTCCCGCTCAAGGACATTTTCCCCGGGCGCCCCCTCAAGGCCTACACAACCACCGGCAACTGGAAGGAGGAAAGCGCCCAGGCCTGGCTGGTACTGGATTCCCTGGTCGATGACGTCAACGCCATCTTCGGCCACATCCTCGACGGCGGCACCCTCAATGTCATCCGCCTGAAGAAGTCCGTGGACCCGGTAGTGGAGAGTATGAGCCGCAACCCGGACGCCTGCATCTGGCTGGCCCGCCTCAAGCAGCATGACCAGTACGCCTACCAGCACTCCATCAGCGCCAGTATCTGGGCAGTGGCCATGGGCCGCCAGCTGGGCCTGCCCCGGCACGACCTGCGCTCCCTGGCCGTGGGTTGCATGCTGATGGACGTGGGCAAGTTGCGGGTCAATCCCGAGTTGCTGCAGAGTCCCCGCTCACTCACCGACGACGAGGCCGCGCTGATGCGCGAACACGTCGCCAAAGGCCTGGAAATCGTCCGCGAGAGCGGGATCCAGAACAAGGATGTGCTGGACATCGTGGCCCATCACCACGAGCGCCACGACGGCTCAGGTTACCCGCAGGGCCTGGCCGGCAACGACATACCGCCCTTCGCCCGCATCGCCGCCATCGTGGATACCTATGACGCGGTGACCAGCGACCGCAACCACCAGCAGGCCATCTCGCCCTCCGCCGCCATCAAACTGCTCTACAACGCCCGCAACATCGATTTCCAGGCCGAACTGGTGGAGGCCTTTATCCAGGCCATCGGTGTCTACCCCGCGGGCACTATCGTCGAACTGTCCTCCGGCGAGGTGGGAGTGGTGGTGTCGGAATACCGCACCCGGCGGCTGAAGCCCAGGGTCGTGGTATTGCTGGATGCCGCCAAGAACCGCCTGCGCGAACCGCAAACGATCGACCTCCACGCCCTGGCGGAGTCCGGCGCGCACAAGGACCTGGCCATTGCCCGCAGCCTGGAGCCCAATGCCTACGGGATCAACCTGGCGGAACTGGACATACCCTCAGTAACCAGCTGACCCCGGCGGGGGACCGCTTCAGGGGGCCGCGGCACCCGCAATCATGGCGCGGGCGATGGCAATGGCGTTCTCGTAGCTGCGCACCCCCACATATTCATCGGTGCCGTGTATGGAAGTGGCCTGGCTGGTGGCCAGCTCCACCCCGTGAAAGCGATACTGGTCATCCGCGAGGTCGACATAGTGGCGGGTGTCAGTGGTGGCGGTGAGCAGCGAAGGCACGACCACCGCCTGGGGATAAACCGCCGCGATCGCCTCGCTGATCACCGCAAAGCCGGGGCCATCGATCGACGCCACGCCGGGCCGGTTGTCCCACTGCTCGTAACTGACCTCCACCAGCGGGTCGTCCACCACGTCCTCGATGTAGCTCACCACGTCCTCGGGTTCGTCTCCGGGCAACAGCCGGAAATTGACCCTGGCCTCCGCCCGCTGGGGCACCACGTTCTCCTTCACCCCGGCGTTGAACATGGTGAGGGCCGTGGTGGTGCGCACGAAGGGCATTGTGGCGCGGTTCCCCGCCATGTTGCGCGCCACCAGCCAGTCGGTGAGCCAGAGGTTTTCGAAAATCAGTTGCTCCGGCTGGCCGACATGGGGCGCCAGGGTCTCGAACATCGCCGCCACCGGCACCACCAGGCGCGGCGGGAAGGGGTTGGCCTCGATGCGCGCCAGGGCGTTGGAGAGGCGGCCTATGGTACTGACCTGCGGCGGGTTGGAGGAGTGTCCGCCCTCGCCGGTGGCGGTCAGGATCAGGGTCAGGTAGCCCTTTTCGGCGATGTTTATCATCGCCATGGTCTGGCCGGCCAACAGGGGATTGTCGGACACCAGCATGCCGCCCTCGTCCACCATCCAGGAGAAGTGCAGTCCCAGTTCCCGCATGCGCGCGGCCAGGGCACTGGCGCCGTCATGGCCGCTGATTTCCTCGTCGTGGCCGAACGCGAAGACGATACCGCGGCGCGGCTCGAAACCCTCCGCCAGCAACTGCTGCGCGGCCTCCAGCAAGCTCAGCACCCCCACCTTGTCGTCCAGGGTACCGCGGCCGTAAATGCGGCCGTCGGCCACCACTCCGGCGAAGGGCGGGTGCTGCCAGTCCCCCTCCGTGCCGGGCTCCACCGGCACCACATCCGTATGGGCCGTGAACAATACCGGCGCCAGCGCGGGATCACTGCCGGGCCAGCGCAGCAGCAGGCTGAAACCGTTGACGGTTTCCACTTCCAGGGCGTCGAAAACCAGGGGGTAATTGTCGCGCAGGAACTGGTTGAAGTGGGCAAACTGGCTGTAATCGATCAGCTCGCGGTCCTGGTAGCTGATGGTCGGTATGCGCACCGCCTCCGCCAGTCGCTGGGCGGGTGAGGCCGCCGCCGCGCCGGCCAGCAGCGACAGCAACAGGGCGGACAATCGGGTAGCGAGCCTGGGTGCCATGGTCAATCTCCGGATGAGGTCTGGTAACTTATAGTTGTCGCGGGAACAGGCTGGACACGATGGTCCCGCAATCCCGCCGCATCTCCCGCCAGCGGTCGATGTCCAGGGACAACTCAAGGTACCCGGCGGTGGGCAGGTTGGCAATGCCCTCCCCCGGGCACAGGGCGTTGGCCAGTTCGGTCAGGGCCGGGTTGTGACCTATTATGAACAGCGTCCGGAGCGCATCGTCCCGGGCGCCCAGCCAGGCGCAGAGGTCGGCGGCGTCAAAAGTGTACAGCGCCTCGCAGGTCTGGTGTCGCTGGGCGCCCAGGGCCGCCCAGCCGGCGCACAGGCCCTGCAGGGTCAGCTGCGCTCGCAGGGCCGGACTCACCGCTATCGGCAGGGGTGCCATGCGCTCCGCCAGGGCCGCCCCCATGCGCGGGGCATCCCGCCGGCCGCGCCCGTTCAGGCCGCGCTGGCGATCGGACAGGGTGGCATCGTCCCAGGCAGACTTGGCGTGGCGCATGAGGTGCAGGGTCTTCACGTTGGCGGCACTCTTTGATTTCACAGACTATGGAATCACATTATAATCCTTCGGACACATCCCCGATCGCAGGAGGCGTTCATGCTGCAATCAGTCAGCTTAAGGGACTACATCATCACCAACCCGGTGAAAGTGAGACCCGACGACAATGTGCTGGAAGCCATGCGCTCCATCATAGACAACAAAATCTCCGGGGTGTGCGTGGTCGATGCCGAGGACAACCTGGTCGGTATTCTCTCGGAAATGGACTGCCTGCGCGCGGTCCTGGGCGCCAGTTACAACAATACCGGCATCGGCCGGGTCGAGGAGCACATGACCAAGGAGAACCTGCTGGTGGCGCACCCGGACGAAAATATCCTGGATGTGGCCCAGGATATGCTGCGCAAGGGCAATCGCCGCCGCCCGGTGCTGGAAAACGGGCGCCTGCTGGGCCAGATCACCTGCCGGCAACTGCTGAGCGCGGTCAACAAATTCCAGAAGTAAGCCGCCGCGCCCGGTTGGTTCGCGAATCGATCGCAAACCTGCCGCGGCCGGTGCATAATGCAGGTTCATCGCAGTAACGCTATAAGCCCTTTTCCAGATCCGGATCCGTATACACCATGACCAATGCCATCTCCCTGCGCATCGCGCAGGAACTCGCCGTGAACGCCAGGCAGGTGGACGCCGCCATCAAACTGCTGGACGAGGGAGCGACCGTGCCCTTCATCGCCCGCTATCGCAAGGAGGTGACCGGCGCCCTGGACGACACCCAGCTGCGGCAGCTGGCGGAGCGCCTGCACTACCTGCGGGAGCTGGAGGAGCGCCGCCAGGTCATCCTCGGCAGCATCGGCGAGCAGGGCAAGCTCACCCCCGCCCTGGAGCAATCCATCCTCGACGCCGATACCAAGAACCGCCTGGAAGACCTGTACCTGCCCTATAAGCCCAGGCGGCGCAGCAAGGCGCTGATCGCCAGGGAGGCGGGGCTGGAGCCGCTGGCCGATGCGCTGCTGGCCGACCCGTCCCTGGACCCGGATACCCTGGCCGCCGACTACCTCAATGCCGAGGCGGGTTTTGCCGACAGCAAGGCCGCCCTGGACGGCGCCCGGCAGATCCTGATGGAGCGCTTCGCCGAAGACGCGGAGCTGCTGGCCGCGCTGCGCCAGTTCCTGGGCGACAACGCCCTGCTGGCCAGCCGGCTGGTGGCGGACAAGGAGGCGGAGGGCGCCAAGTTCCGCGATTACTTCGAGCACACCGAGCCGCTGGTGAAAACGCCCTCGCACCGCGCCCTGGCCATGTTCCGGGGCCGCAACGAGGGCGTACTTTCCCTGAGCCTGGTGATGGACGCGGAGGAACAGGTGGGTGCGCCCCACGCCTGCGAAGCGATGATCGCGCAGCACTGGGGAATAGAGGACCGGCAGCGGCCCGCCGATGCCTGGTTGCGGGAGACCGTGCGCTGGAGCTGGCGGGTCAAACTGCTGACCCACCTGCAAACAGAGCTGCTGGGGGAGTTGCGCGAGCGGGCGGAGCGGGAGGCCATCGAGGTGTTCGCCCACAACCTCAAGGACCTGCTGCTGGCGGCGCCGGCGGGACAACGGGCCACCATCGGCCTCGACCCCGGCCTGCGCACCGGCGTCAAGGTGGCGGTGGTGGATGCCAACGGCAAGGTACTGGGTCACGACGCCATCTATCCCCACCCGCCGCAGCAGCGCGCCGCGCAGGCTCGGGAGACCCTGTTGCAACTGATTCGCCGCCACGGGGTGGAGCTGATCGCCATCGGCAACGGCACCGCCGGGCGGGAAACCGACAGGTTCGTGGGCGAATTGCTGCAGGCCCACCCCGAACTCAAGGTGCGCAAGGTCATGGTGAACGAGGCGGGAGCGTCCATCTACTCCGCCTCGGAGTACGCGGCCCGCGAGTTTCCCGACCTGGATGTCACCATTCGCGGGGCGGTATCGATCGCCCGCCGCCTGCAGGATCCACTGGCGGAACTGGTGAAAATCGAACCCAAGTCCATAGGCGTCGGCCAGTACCAGCACGATGTCAGCCAGGTACAGCTGGCCCGGCAACTGGACAGCGTGGTGGAGGACTGCGTGAACGCGGTGGGGGTGGACGTCAACACGGCCTCGGTGCCCCTGCTGGCGCGCGTCTCGGGGCTGAACCGCAGCATCGCCGACAATATCGTCGCCCTGCGCGACCAGCGCGGCAGTTTCAGCAATCGCCGGGAGCTGCTGCAGGTGCCGCGCTTCGGTGACAAGACCTTCGAGCAGGCGGCGGGCTTCCTGCGGGTGGTCGGCGGCGACAACCCCCTGGATGCCTCCGCCGTGCACCCCGAATCCTACCGGGTGGTGGAGCGCATAGCGGCCGGCCAGCAACGCGCCGTCGCGGGACTGATGGGGGACAGCAGTTTCCTGCGCTCACTGGATCCGGCCGACTACACCGATGAGCAGGTCGGCCTGCCGACGGTGCGGGACATCCTCGCGGAGCTGGCGAAGCCGGGCCGCGATCCGCGTCCGGAATTCAGGATGGCGCAGTTCCAGGACGGCGTGGAGCAACTTTCGGACCTGCGCCCGGACATGATTCTCGAAGGCACGGTCACCAACGTTACCGCCTTCGGGGCCTTCGTGGACATCGGCGTGCACCAGGACGGACTGGTGCACATCTCCGCCCTGGCGGAGCGTTTCGTCAAGGATCCGCGTGAGGTGGTGAAGGCCGGCGATATCGTGCGGGTAAAAGTGATGGAAGTGGACCCGGGGCGCAAGCGCATCGCCCTGAGCATGCGCCTTGCGGACAAGGCCGGGGAGCAGGCCGCGCCCCGGGGAGAGCCGCAACAACGCCGCCCGAACAGATCGTCCCGGGGGGGCGGCAGGCAGGACAAGCCGGCGGGTAACAACGCCTTCGCCGCCGCCTTCGCCGAGGCGCGCAGCAAGCGCTAATCGGCAAGGCCCTGCCAGCCGGCCAGCCATGACTCGAATTCGTCCTGCGGCAGCGGCGGGCTGACGTGGTAGCCCTGGACGTAATCGCAGCCCAGCTGGCGCAACATGTCCAGGCTCTCGCTATCCTCAACCCCCTCGGCTACCACCTGCAGGCCGAACTGGTGGCCGATATACAGGATGATCTTCACCAGCTCGAGGTCCTGCTCGTCCACCAGCATGGAGTCCACGAAGGACTTGTCGATCTTGAGCTCCGCCGCGGGGATGTGCTTGAAATACGACAGCGATGAAAAGCCGGTGCCAAAATCGTCGATGGAGATATTGACGCCCATCGCCTTGATCCGCAGCAGGTTGTCATAGCCCGACTGCTTGTCCTCTATCACCGCGCTCTCGGTGATCTCCACCGTGACCTTGTCGGGGGGGACCCCCCAGATGGCGATAGCGTCGTGCAGCATGGGGGGCAGGTCGGGGTCGCCGGCCAGGTTGGCCGGCACATTCACGGCGATACCCAGGTCCAGGGTGCCCTGCCAGGCCTTTACCTGGCGCAGGCTGCGGTGCACCACCCACTTGGTGAGGTCATAGGAGTGCCCGGCGGCCTGGGCCCAGTCGACAATCAGCTGGGGGGAGATATCGGCCCCGTCGGGTGCCTGCCAGCGCAGCAGGGCCTCCACGCTGCTCACCCGGCCCGTGGCCATTTCGACCTTCGGCTGGAAGTACAGCTCGAAGGCATTGTCCTGCAGGGCCTCGGTGAGTTGCTGCTCCAGCCGCAGGTTGCCCGGCTCCTCGACATCCCCGGCGAGGATATCCTCTATCCGCCGACTGCCGCCCATTTTGGCGTTGGCCAGGGAGGCCTCCGCCAGGGCCAGCATCGGCATGGCCTCGCGAACCCCCTCGCGGTTGATGACTATGCCGGTCTTGATGTCTACCCCCAACTGGTCCCGGTCCCCGTGCAACTCACCGCCCAGCACGCGCTCCACCCGGTTGAGGGCCAGGGCGATATAGGCCGGATTGCCCAGGTCCTGGAGAATGAAGGCGAAGCGGTGGCTGCCCACGCGGAACACCGAATCGGGCAGCTTGCTGGTCTCAACCAGGCCGAGGTAGGCCCGCGACAACACACTGTCGCCCGCCTCGTAGCCGTGCAGGTGGTTGATTCGCGCCAGGTTGGTCAGGTCTATCAACAGCAGGCCGAGACAGGAGCCGTCCTGCCGGGCGCGCTGCACCGCCGCGCCCAGGTGCAGGAGGAAGCGGTCGCGCTCGATGGCCGGCAAGTGCTGCAAGGGGTCCGCCCTTCAGAGTTTGATGGCGGTCATGTCGATACCGTAGGCCTCGGGCTCGAGACTGTTGACGATATCCAGCGGCTGGCCATCCTCGGTGGCGGTCTGGTTGAGCATGTCGATCATCTTCAGGTCCGCCAGCGGCTGTTTGGCGGCGTCCAGCAGCACCATCACCCGGGGCCGCAGCCGGCGGGTGCGATATTCCGCCACCACCACCGCCACCTCCCCCGATGACAATTCAACCAGGGTGCCCGCCGGATAAATGCCCACGGCCTGGATGAATTCCTCTATCAGTTCCGCCTGGAACTCGATGTCGCGCCATTCGTAAAGCATCTTGATGGCGACGGAAGGCGGGATCGCCCGGGCGTAGCTGCGATGACTGGTAATCGCATCGTAGCAATCGACAATGGCGGCGATGCGGGCGTAAATCGGGATTTTGTCACCGGCCAGCCCCTGCGGATAACCGGAACCGTCGTGGCGCTCGTGATGATGAGCCACCATGTCCAGTACATCCCGGTTCATCAGGCCGCTGCTCTGGATCATGTCCACACCGCGATTGACGTGATTGCGCACTTCCGCAAACTCCTCGTCGCTGAGTTTGCGGGTCGCCCGGAGCAAGTCGGCGGGGACGCCCAGTTTGCCCACGTCGAACAACAGACCGCCGATGGCCAGGGAGCGCAGGTCGGCGCGCGGCAGGCCGAGTTGCCGCCCCAGGGCGACCGCCCAGATGGAGGCGCCCACCGAGTGCTGGTAGGTGTAACTGTCCTGCTGCTTCATGCGCGCCAGCCAGATACAGGCGTCGGGGTTGCGGGTGATGCTGTCGATCATGGGGTCGACGGATTTCCTGACCTTGAGGACATCCAGGGCCCCGCCGGTGGCGACCTGGTCGAAAATCGTGCCCACGGTCTCCGCCAACTGATCCACCGCGGCCTTGGCCCTGGGGTACTCGTCGGTCCAGCCGGTACTGTCCTGGTATTTTTTCAGCCTGCGCCCCGGGAAGATCTCCTGCACGCTTTTGCGGGACCTGGGTACCGCGTGTTTTGCCGCGGGCGGCTGGTGCGCGCTCTTCACGGTATCGATGAACACGTACTGGCAGTACTGCTGCAGGCGCATGATGTCTTCCGGGCCATCGACCCGGAAGCCCTGCACGGGGAAGGGTACCTCCAGCCAGGGACGGTCCAGCCCCGAGACGTACATGCCCGCCTGCAAATCAGCGGTGTTTACCTTGACGACTTCCAGCATAGTTGCGAACGATTTCCCGTGCGGCAGTGCGCACAGAATACCGACATGCCCCTGGCATGACCAGTGTGCTGACAGGCGCCGGTGGCAGGTCCTCCGGACCACGCCGCCCGGTCACTGACCCCCGCGCTTCCGCGCTTGCAGTCACTCCCGGCTTTGGGCACAGTAATCTTTTGCCCCAGCCGGTGGAACCGCCATGCAACAGCTCACTGAAATGGATAATGTTTTCGTGCAGATGGAGAGCACCCGCTCTCCCATGCACATCAGCCCCGTCATCTTCTACGACCAGTCCGAGGTGGCCGACGGGCCGGTGCGCTTCAAGCAGATACTGGAGGTGTTTCGCCACAACCTGCACAAGTCCGCCGTGTTTCGTCGCAAACTGGCCGGGGGCGCCCTGGGGCTGGACACCCCCTACTGGATAGAGGATGCGGATTTCGACCTGGAATTTCACGTGCGCCATATCGCCCTGCCCAAGCCCGGTGACTGGCGCCAGCTGTGCATTCTGCTGGCGCGCTTGCACGCCCGCGGCCTGGACATGACCCGCCCCCTGTGGGAGGCCTATGTCATAGAGGGCCTGAACGAGGTAGAGGGGCTGCCGCCGCACAGTTTCGCCATCATGCTCAAAGTGCACCACGCGGCGATCGACGGTGTGTCCGGCGCCGAGATCCTCAGCGCCATCCACAGCCCCAGCCCCGAGCTGCCCGTGGAGCCGGTTGTGGATGACTGGCAGGGGGAGCAGCCGCCCTCGACCCTGAAAGTCTGGTCCAATGCCTACCTGAACAACCTCAAGCGACCGGTGAGGTTCGTGGAGACACTGGGCAAGCTGGTGCCCAATCTGATTCGCGCCAACCGCCTGGCGGGCGACCGCGACACGGCGCACCCGCCGAAGTCGCCCGCCGGCAAAACCCGCTTCAACCAGCGGGTCAGCGCGTTTCGCGTCACCGACGCCATTATCCTGGACCTGGCCGCGGTGCGGTCGCTCAAGAGCGCTGTCGAGGGCGCCACCGTGAACGATGTCATCGTCTCCGTGGTGGGCGGCGGCCTGCGCAAGTACCTGCAGGCGAAGGGCGAGCTGCCGGCCAGCAGCCTGTCCTGCGGCGCGCCCATCAATGTCAGGGCGGAGCGCAACAGCGAGTCCATCGGCAACCAGGTGGGCATGATGACCATCGACATGGCCACCGATATCGAGGAGGCGCTGCCGCGGTTGCGGGCGGTGACCGAGCACGCCCGGGAGTCCAAGGCCTACTCCTCCGCCCTGGGCGCCAAAACCATGCTGGAGCTGAGCCAGGGCCTGTGGCCCTCGGTGGTGGGCATTGGCATGCGAGCCGCCACGCTGGCGGCGGTATCCGGGGAGATGGCACTGCCGGTCCACACGGTGGTTTCCAATGTGCCGGGGCCCCAGATGCCGCTCTACCTGGCCGGCGCCAGGGTGCACGCGCTGATGGGGCTGGGGCCCACCACCGACATGATGGGCCTGTTCCACGCGGTGATCAGCGGCGCCGGCAAGATCAGCATCAACTTCGTATGCTGCCGGGAAATGATGCCCGACCCGGGCTTTTACCGGGAGTGCCTGCAGCAGGCCTACGACGAGTTGGAGGCCGCCGTCCGGGCCGGCGGCAAGCCCGGGCCACGCCGCAAGGCGGCGGCCCGGGCCCGCAGCAAGTCCTCGTCCGCAGGTAAGGTGAAGCGCGCAACTGCAACCCGGGGCAGGCGCGGCACCGGCTGACTGCGGTCCCGGCGCTCCGCTTATTGCCCTGGCGGCATCCAGCCGTAGTCCGCGGCGTCCAGTTGCAGGGTGGCCGTTTCCTCCCCGGCCGAGCGCGCCCGCAGCCAGGGCACGATATCTGCCAACAGGCCCTCACTGCCGGCCAGCAGGGGGACATTGGCCAGTACAGAATCACCGGCGAGATTCAGGTGCACCACGTGCCCCGGCCGTCCCGGGGTGGCGACGATGTCCAGGGCGGCCCAGTTCACGGCCACCCCATGGCGCCGCTGCCAGGCCAGTTCCACCGCCAGGCCGACAAGCTCCTGCATCAGCTGTGCACAGAGATCGCGCAGCGCCGCCAACTGGCGCGTGGCGCCGAACTGCACGTCGAGGCCCTGGTAGGAACACACCGGCCCCGCGTTGGTGAACGTCCAGCGCGGGCTCACCCGGGCGGCACTCATGGGAATGGCTTGGGGGGATTCTCCCGCCGCCGTGGCGGTGATCGCCAGGCAGTCGTGGCGAGCGCAATAATCGGCCAGCACTTCCTGTTCATAGGCGCCCTGCTGGCTGGGCCGCGGGTGTAACAGCATCACCGCCCTGCCGGCCACGGCCAGGCTGGCCTGGCCCTGGGGGCTCACCGACAGTTCCAGGGGGAATCCCTGTTCGAGGTCATCCAGCACCAGCAGCAACTGGCTGGCATACTGGTCCACGGCCACCGCCCAGCCGCGCAACCGGGCCGCGGCGACCCCGGCCTTTGCCCTGGCCTCCGAGCGCGCCAGGTCGGCCTCCGCCATATATACCTCTACCAGCCGGCCCAGGGCAGTGCCGGCGAACTCCGCCTGCTCCGCCTCCGGGGCGTGCTGCAGGTACTGCAGCGTGCGCTGGTAGCGCGACGGGGGCGGCGCCTCGGGGGGTGGCTGCGCCTGTACCGCCAGGCCGGACAGCAGGCAGGCCAACAGCAACACGCGGCGGGCCGCACGCCCGCAATTCAGGTGACCGCCAAGACAGCATGTACCCGGGGACATGACTATCCGCAACGGTCCCTTCAGGCCTGGGTCGTATCCAACTCCTGCACCGTGGGCCGGCGCCGGCGCTGCTCCTTGCGAGGTATCATGCCGCGCATGGATTCCATCTTGCCGAAGCACAGCAATTTGTCGCCCGCTTCAAGCACCCGGTCGGCGCGGGGATTGGGGATCACCTTGCTACCGCGATACAGCGTGAGCACGTTGATATCGGTTTCCCGCAGATTGGTCTGGGCGATCGTCTGGCCGACAAAATTGGAACCCTCGGGCACGTAGATCTCGCTAACGCCATAGCCCTTGCTAACCGTGAGTCGCTGGCGGACGTCGATCTCGGGGAAGTCCACCTGGGCGGCGATGTAGTCGACCACCGCGCCGGCGATATCGAGCTTGGTGCAGCTCTCGATGCCTTCCAGGCCCGGTGAGGAGTTGACCTCCATGATCTGCGGCCCGTCCTTGCCCTCCAGCATGTCCACACCGGCCACCCGCAGCCCCATGATCTGGGTGCAGCGCACCGCGGTCTCACGGTATTCGTCGCTCAATTCCACCGGCTCGGCCACGCCGCCCCGGTGCACATTGCTGCGGAACTCCTGCCCCTGGGCGACCCGGCGCATGGCGGCCACCACCTGGTCCCCGACGACGAAGGCGCGGATATCGCGCCCCTTGCTCTCGGCCACGAATTTCTGGATCAGCACATTCTGTTTCTGGCTCTGCAGCAACTCGATGATGGACTCGGCCTGCTTGACCGATTCGGCGAGCAACACGCCAATGCCCTGGGTGCCCTCGATCAGTTTGATGATCACCGGGGCGCCGCCCACCCGCGCGATAGCGGGCAACACATCTTTCTTGTCGCGCACAAAGGTCGTGCGCGGCAGGCCAATGGAATGCCGACTCAATATCTGCAGGCTGCGCAGCTTGTCACGGGAGTTCAGGATACCGTGGGCGGTATTGGCGCAGAAGGTGTCCATCTCCTGGAATTGCCGCACCACCGCCGTACCGTAGTAGGTTATGGAAGCCCCGATACGGGGCAGCACCGCATCGTAATGTTCCAGTTGCTGCTGGCGATAGTAGAGATCGGGGTTGCCGCGATCGAGGTCGATAGCGAACTTGAGGGTATTCAACACCTTCACCTGGTGACCCCGCTGCTCGGCGGCCTCTTTGAGGCGGCGAGTACTGTAGGCGTGGGGGGCGCAGGAAAGAATGGCAAGCTTCATAGCGGGTACAACTCCGGTTCTTGGTGGCTGGGGCAGGGTCGGCAGTGTAGCCCAACCTGCCCGTGGCGGGCGAGCCCACTACGGCTCATACAGGGACTCCATCACCTGGTCAATGGTGAAAGACGCGGGCCGCTGGCGCGGGGGGAACTCCTGCAGGCTCTGGACGAACCGGGTCACGGCGACCCGGCCCTGCATCGCCGCGGGCCCGATCTTGGTGTCCCACCAGTTGTTGTAGGCATTGGCGTCCGTATCGGCCCGTTCCAGGGGATCGCGCCGCAGGTTGAACAACTTGGGAATGCGCAGGGTGACAAAGGGGTCGCGCCAGACGTCAAAGCGATGGGAGCGCTGCTCGGCAAACACCAGTTTCCAGTCGCCGATGCGGGCAGCGGTCAACAGACCGTCGTCACTGAAGTAGAAAAACTCGCGGCGCGGGCCATTTTCGACCTCGCCGGTCAGCTGGGGCAGGAAATTGTATCCGTCCAGGTGCACCTTGAAAGTCCGGTCGCCGACCTGCTTGCCCTGGCAGAGCTCCGCGGCAATGTCGGCATCTCCCGCCGCGGCCATGAAAGTGGGCACCCAGTCGAGGTGGGACATCACCTCGTTGTTTATGCTCCCCGGCGCGATCTTGCCTGGCCAGCGCACCAGGGCCGGCACCCGGTAACCCCCTTCCCAGTTGGTGTTTTTCTCACCGCGAAAAGGCGTTATCGCCGCATCCGGCCACATGTTGAAGTGTGGCCCGTTGTCGGTGGAGTAAAACACGATGGTATTGTCAGCCAGGCCCAGCTCGTCTATCCGGTCCAGCAGGGCACCCACCTGGTCATCGTGCTCCAGCATGGCATCGTTATAGAAGCCCTGGCCCGAGCGTCCCAGCTGGGAGGGATTCACATGGGTGTAGTAGTGCATGCGGGTGGAGTTGAACCAGACAAAAAAGGGCTGCTTCCTGGCCGCGGCCTTGTCGATGAACTTGAGGGCCGCCGCCAGGAATTCGGCATCGACTGTCTCCATGCGCTTGCGCGTCAGCGGACCGCTGTCCTCGATCTTGCCGTCGGCGAAACTGCGGATCACGCCGCGGGGGCCAAACTGCTGCCGGAAGGCGGGGCTTTGTGGGTAGTCCGGATCCTCCGGCTGCTCCTCGGCGTTGAGGTGGTAAAGGTTGCCGAAAAACTCGTCGAAGCCGTGGTTGGTCGGCAGGAACTCGTCCCGGTCACCCAGGTGGTTCTTGCCGAACTGCCCGGTGGCGTAACCCAGGGGTTTGAGCAGTTCCGCCAGGGTCGGATCCTCGGCTTGCAGGCCGAGGTCCGCGCCCGGGATGCCGACTTTGGTCAGCCCGGTGCGGATCGGGCTCTGCCCGGTGATGAAGGCCGAGCGCCCCGCCGTACAGCTCTGCTCGCCGTAGTAGTCGGTAAACAGCATGCCCTCGCGGGCGATCCGGTCGATATTGGGCGTCTGGTAACCCATCAGCCCGTGGCTGTACTGGCTGATATTCCAGATACCGATGTCGTCGCCCCAGATGACGAGAATATTGGGGCGTTCGGCTGCCATCGCCACCTGTACGGCCAGGCCGTACAGCAACGCTATCTTCACAATACGGTTCAGTATCATAATGGTGATTTCCTGTGGATTTTCTGCCGGAACGGCGGGTAATTCTTATGGTGACACTCGCTCTAGCATAGCCAACTTTGTCACCCCGGGTCATACAAATCGACCCGGGGTCCGAAATTGGGATAACAATCAATCACTTACACACTGACCCTGGCGCCGGCGCGGCGCGGCGGAGAATTCACCAGTGGCCAGTTGCCGGCAGGCGTGCTGTTTTAATGACACGCCGCGACCTCGCCTGGCTGGCGACGCTGGCCCCGCGATCCGAATCCAGAGATAATCTGCCGATGGGAACCCTGGACAACATCCTGCATACGCCGATCATCGTTTTTGGCGAGACCAGCCTGGACCTTGCCCAGCTGTTGTACGTGGGGCTGTTCATCCTATTGGGCAGCCTGTTCGTGATCGCCACCACCCGCTTCCTGCGCAATCGCCTGCAGGCCCGCGGCGCCAACCCGGACATCATCCAGCTGCTGACCAGGGCCTATCTCATCCTGGGTTTCGTCATCCTGGCATTTATCATCCTGGACTTTCTCAACGTGCCACTTGCCGCGTTCGCGTTTATTTCCGGCGCCGTTGCCATCGGCGTCGGTTTCGGTGCCCAGAACATCATCAACAACTTCATCAGCGGCTGGATACTGATGTGGGAGCGCCCCATCAAGATAGGCGACTTCCTGGAACTGGGAGACGTCAAGGGCAGCGTGGAATCCATCAATACCCGCTCGACACGCATCCGCCGGGTAGACGGTGTTCACCTGTTGGTGCCAAACAGTTTCCTGCTCGAAAACACGGTGACCAACTGGACACTGATTGACCAGCTTGTGCGCACCACGGTGAGAGTGGGGGTCGCCTACGGCTCCGATGTAAACCGGGTGACCGAGCTGTTGCAACAAGCCGCACAGGAACATCCCAAAGTGCTGGAAAGCCCCAGGAGCTCGGTTATCTTCGATGACTTTGGGGACAACGCCCTGGTATTTGACCTGAACGTATGGATTCACGCCACGGCGGAAGGCGACCTGCGTGGGACCCGCAGCGACCTGCGCTACCGCATCGATGCACTGTTTTCGGAAGCGGGGATCGTCATCGCATTCCCCCAGCGGGATGTACACTTGGACGGGGAAGTACTGGTGCGAAGAGCCGAGCCGTAGGGCGCAACGCCCACCGCCCGTACGGGCATGGCAGGCAGCCCGGGCGAATGCATTCAACCCTACAGCGTGGGGTGTCGGCTGGTATGAATCCGAGCCTGCCGGGCGGCAGTGCAGGGTCGACGAGATGGTCTCCTCCCCCTACTGGCGGGGAAACAGCCCGTAGTGATAACAGCCCTCTATCACCCCACTGGTGTAGTAGCCACTGAGACCCCTACAGCCCCCCCTGGCGAAATAGACCCGCAGGGCGGGGTTCCGCTCACAGGCGAGCCTGACGTTCTCCACCAACTGCTCATCGGCGTTGCGCACCAGCACGCCTGAGAAGCCCGCCGTCAGGGGAAAGATGTCGTTGCCGCTATCGCCGCAGAACACGACCTCTTCCCGGGGCGTGTCGTGAGCCTGCGCCACATACTCCAGGGCGGTCTGCTTGGTGGCACTGGCGGGCAGGAAGTCCAGCAGCCCCTTGCCGTTCCGGGAGTCAAAGCTGTAGACGATGGCCTCGTCGAAACGCCCCTTCACCGCCGCCTCGACCTGCTCCAGTATCTGCTCCCTGCGGGCGTGATCGACGTAGTAACTTTGTTTGAAGGGGTTGAGGTGCGCCGCCTCCTGCTCGCGCATGCCCTCGATGCCAGCCACGGTCGCACGCACCGCCGCGGCATCCCAGGCGGGGCTGTCCCGGTGTACCTTGTCGTCCCAGCCGGGGTCCGGCAGCCACTCGCCCTGCCGATACCGACGGATGGTGGTGCCGACATCACCACAGAGCACGTCGGGATACCTCACCCCGTACTCCCGGATAGCCGCTTCTGTGAGGTCGAGATTGCGGCCGGTGACATAGACCAGCAACAGCTCGTGTTGTTGCGTCAGTTCGTTGAACAGCTCGATCGCCCCCGGGTCAGCTGGCCAGCTGCCATTTGGCAACAGGGTCCGGTCGAGATCAGTTGCCAGTATGTGCATGCTCTCTTGCTCCGTTGCGGGCTGGACGATCAGTGGCGGGGCAGTTTGGACCCGACGCTCTCTGCCTCGGTATCGATGGGGATAACTATACCATCGGCGTGCTTGAGTTCCGCATTGGCGGGTGTGGGGGGGGCTGGTGGCTGGTGGCTGGTGGCTGGTGGCTGGTGGCTGGTTGAGATTGGGCTGTAGGGTCTGACCTACTTTGGGTTGCGACCAGTGGTCGCAATCGCTGCGCGACGCCTGCGGCGCCTCTGCGCCGTTCACCTGCGGTGAACAGGCTGCGTCACATGGCGGCCCGTCGGGCCGCGTCAGGACGGCAGGGTATTTCATCGCATCCAATACGCAAAAAGGCCACCCCGGTCGGGGTGGCCTTGTTGCGTATTAGAAGCCTGGCGATGACCTACTCTCACATGGGGAAGCCCCACACTACCATCGGCGATGCGTCGTTTCACTTCTGAGTTCGGGATGGGGTCAGGTGGTTCCAACGCTCTGTTGTCGCCAGGCAAACTGGCTTGAGGGGGTCCGGGTCTCACCTGCCTGAACAGTGCCCTCTACTCCTCAAATAGGGTGGTAAATCAAGCCGATTTGCAGTCCTGTCTTCTCTCAAGTGTCTTCACACCATGACCTGCACACAACATCCAACTCTTCGTCTTGCAAATAACTTGGATTATATGGTCAAGCCTCACGGGCAATTAGTACTGGTTAGCTCAACGCCTCACAACGCTTACACACCCAGCCTATCAACGTCCTGGTCTTGGACGACCCTTCAGGACCCTCAAGGGGTCAGGGAGAACTTATCTTGGGAGGGGCTTCGCGCTTAGATGCTTTCAGCGCTTATCCTGTCCGAACATAGCTACCGGGCAATGCGTCTGGCGACACAACCCGAACACCAGGGGTTCGTCCACTCCGGTCCTCTCGTACTAGGAGCAGCTTCCCTCAATTCTCCAACGCCCACGGCAGATAGGGACCGAACTGTCTCACGACGTTCTAAACCCAGCTCGCGTACCACTTTAAATGGCGAACAGCCATACCCTTGGGACCGGCTTCAGCCCCAGGATGTGATGAGCCGACATCGAGGTGCCAAACACCGCCGTCGATGTGAACTCTTGGGCGGTATCAGCCTGTTATCCCCGGAGTACCTTTTATCCGTTGAGCGATGGCCCTTCCATACAGAACCACCGGATCACTAAGACCTACTTTCGTACCTGCTCGTCTTGTCAGACTCGCAGTCAAGCGCGCTTGTGCCTTTACACTAACCTCACGATTTCCGACCGTGATTAGCGCACCTTCGTGCTCCTCCGTTACTCTTTGGGAGGAGACCGCCCCAGTCAAACTACCCACCACACACTGTCCTCGATCCGGATAACGGACCTGAGTTAGAACCCCAACATTACCAGGCTGGTATTTCAAGGTCGGCTCCACGATGGCTGGCGCCACCGCTTCAAAGCCTCCCAGCTATCCTACACAAGTAAGGTCAAAGTCCAGTGTGAAGCTATAGTAAAGGTTCACGGGGTCTTTCCGTCTAGCCGCGGGTACACTGCATCTTAACAGCGATTTCAATTTCACTGAGTCTCGGGTGGAGACAGTGTGGCCATCGTTACGCCATTCGTGCAGGTCGGAACTTACCCGACAAGGAATTTCGCTACCTTAGGACCGTTATAGTTACGGCCGCCGTTTACCGGGGCTTCGATCAAGAGCTTCTCCGAAGATAACCCCATCAATTAACCTTCCGGCACCGGGCAGGCGTCACACCCTATACGTCCACTTACGTGTTTGCAGAGTGCTATGTTTTTAATAAACAGTCGCAGCCACCTGGTCACTTCGGCCAGCCCAGGCTCAGGGAGCAAGTCCCATCACCCAAACCGGCGTACCTTCTCCCGAAGTTACGGTACCATTTTGCCTAGTTCCTTCACCCGAGTTCTCTCAAGCGCCTTGGTATTCTCTACCTGATCACCTGTGTCGGTTTACAGTACGGTTCCTTCATATCTGAAGCTTAGAAGCTTTTCTTGGAAGCATGGCATCAACCACTTCATCTGACACTTTCGCATCAGACTCGTCATCAGCTCTCAGCCTTGACCGCCCGGATTTACCTAAGCAGCCAGCCTACAACCTTAAACAGGGACAACCAACGCCCTGATGGCCTAGCCTACTCCGTCCCTCCATCGCAATATGAAGAAGTACGGGAATGTTAACCCGTTTCCCATCGACTACGCATTTCTGCCTCGCCTTAGGGGCCGACTCACCCTGCGCCGATTAGCGTTGCGCAGGAAACCTTGATCTTCCGGCGGGGAGGTTTTTCACCCCCCTTGTCGTTACTCATGTCAGCATTCGCACTTCTGATACCTCCAGCAAACCTCCCGGTTCACCTTCAACGGCTTACAGAACGCTCCTCTACCATGCGTGTACTTCCTTAAATCCACTCATTCAGATCCTGCTCTATCTCCATAGATGCAGCCCGACTCAACGTTCGGGGGCGCTTGGTCGCCGGCTAACGCCGTCGACAAGCAATCGTCCTATGTGGACTTAAGTGAAGTACACGCATCCGCAGCTTCGGTTACCAGTTTAGCCCCGTTACATCTTCCGCGCAGGCCGACTCGACTAGTGAGCTATTACGCTTTCTTTAAAGGATGGCTGCTTCTAAGCCAACCTCCTAGCTGTCTAAGCCTTCCCACATCGTTTCCCACTTAACTGGTATTGGGGACCTTAGCTGGCGGTCTGGGTTGTTGCCCTCTCGACGACGGACGTTAGCACCCGCCGTCTGTCTCCCGCGATTGTACTCCTGGGTATTCGGAGTTTGCATGGGGTTGGTAAGTCGGGATGACCCCCTAGCCCAAACAGTGCTCTACCCCCCAGGGTAAGACGCGAGGCTCTACCTAAATAGATTTCGAGGAGAACCAGCTATCTCCGGGCTTGATTAGCCTTTCACTCCGATCCACAGCTCATCCCCGCATTTTTCAACATACGTGGGTTCGGTCCTCCAGTGCCTGTTACGGCACCTTCAACCTGGCCATGGATAGATCGCCCGGTTTCGGGTCTATTGCCTGCAACTAAGTCGCCCTGTTAAGACTCGGTTTCCCTACGCCTCCCCTAAACGGTTAAGCTCGCTACAGACAATAAGTCGCTGACCCATTATACAAAAGGTACGCAGTCACCCCATCTTCAAACCCTCTCTGCTTCTTTTGAGGCGGTTGATCGTCCCGCATCAACAATCAACCAAAACACCACAGTTGTTTTGAAACAACCAAAACAACTGCATTGTTTTAAGCGGTTGATCGCCGCTGCGCGGCGCTAACCTCTCAAATCCCAGAGAGCGCACTTCACACCCCCAAAAGGGTTTGAAGATGGGGCTCCCACTGCTTGTACGCATACGGTTTCAGGTTCTATTTCACTCCCCTCTCCGGGGTTCTTTTCGCCTTTCCCTCACGGTACTGGTTCACTATCGGTCAGTCAGTAGTATTTAGCCTTGGAGGATGGTCCCCCCATCTTCAGTCAGGATAACACGTGTCCCGACCTACTTGTCGCAAGCTCAGTACCACAACCAGGTTTTCGTGTACGGGGCTATCACCCTCTATCGCCGGACTTTCCAGACCGTTCCACTAACCCGATTGCTATCACTTGCAGGCTACTCCCCGTTCGCTCGCCGCTACTGAGGGAATCTCAATTGATTTCTCTTCCTAGGGGTACTTAGATGTTTCAGTTCCCCCCGTTCGCCTCCTCAACCTATGTATTCAGTTGAGAATACCTGGCTTACACCAGGTGGGTTTCCCCATTCGGACATCTCCGGATCAAAGTCTGTTTGCCGACTCCCCGAAGCTTTTCGCAGGCTACTACGTCCTTCATCGCCTCTGACTGCCAAGGCATCCACCGTATGCGCTTAGTCGCTTGACCATATAACCAAAGTTATCTGTCTCTCCAAAAAGGAGAACTATCAAGAAGACTTTTCCCCGACCCCCTTAACACAGGCCAGGTACTTAGAAGACATGCACCGATCAAAGTGCATGCCCGCCGGATGTTGTGACGCTTAAGTCACAGTGTTGTTACAACTCGTTTGGCAACGGGGAATTGATACCCGTCACCAGAACTTTTTATCTATGGATTCCTCTCACCACACACGCCTCCCGAAGAAGCCGCAGTGCTAAGCTAAAATCCAAAGACTCAGCTTGATTTACCTTGTTAAAGAACTTTCCGGTCGTTAAAACCAGAAAGAAGCCTTCTATCTAAAACAAAAAGCTTCTTTCTGATCTCAGTGATGCGTCACGAGTGGTTTGGTAGGCCTGGGCAGATTTGAACTGCCGACCTCACCCTTATCAGGGGTGCGCTCTAACCAACTGAGCTACAGGCCTCCAATTGGTGGAGCTATGCGGGATCGAACCGCAGACCTCCTGCGTGCAAGGCAGGCGCTCTCCCAGCTGAGCTATAGCCCCGTAACCCGGCTTTTTCACGCAATATGCGCGCAAAAAATACTACGTTACCGTCGCATCAACCGAACAAATGAAGACAAATGTGTGAGCACTCATCAGGCAGTGCCAACATCGTTTAAGGAGGTGATCCAGCCCCAGGTTCCCCTAGGGCTACCTTGTTACGACTTCACCCCAGTCATGAATCACTCCGTGGTGATCGCCCTCCCGAAGGTTAGGCTAACCACTTCTGGAGCAACCCACTCCCATGGTGTGACGGGCGGTGTGTACAAGGCCCGGGAACGTATTCACCGCGGCATTCTGATCCGCGATTACTAGCGATTCCGACTTCACGGAGTCGAGTTGCAGACTCCGATCCGGACTACGAAACGTTTTGTGGGATTAGCTCACCCTCGCGGGGTTGCAACCCTCTGTGCGTTCCATTGTAGCACGTGTGTAGCCCAGGTCGTAAGGGCCATGATGACTTGACGTCGTCCCCACCTTCCTCCGGTTTGTCACCGGCAGTCTCCTTAGAGTTCCCACCATTACGTGCTGGCAACTAAGGACAAGGGTTGCGCTCGTTACGGGACTTAACCCAACATCTCACGACACGAGCTGACGACAGCCATGCAGCACCTGTCACTGCGTTCCCGAAGGCACTAATCTATCTCTAGAAAATTCGCAGGATGTCAAGACCTGGTAAGGTTCTTCGCGTTGCATCGAATTAAACCACATGCTCCACCGCTTGTGCGGGCCCCCGTCAATTCATTTGAGTTTTAACCTTGCGGCCGTACTCCCCAGGCGGTCTACTTAGTGCGTTAGCTGCGCCACTAAGAAATCAAGTCTCCCAACGGCTAGTAGACATCGTTTACGGCGTGGACTACCAGGGTATCTAATCCTGTTTGCTACCCACGCTTTCGCACCTCAGCGTCAGTATCGAGCCAGGAGGCCGCCTTCGCCACCGGTATTCCTCCACATATCTACGCATTTCACCGCTACACGTGGAATTCTACCTCCCTCTCTCGTACTCTAGTCGGCCAGTATCGAATGCAGTTCCCAGGTTGAGCCCGGGGCTTTCACATCCGACTTAACAAACCGCCTACGCGCGCTTTACGCCCAGTAATTCCGATTAACGCTCGCACCCTCCGTATTACCGCGGCTGCTGGCACGGAGTTAGCCGGTGCTTCTTCTAAAGGTAACGTCACAGCTACGTGCTATTAACACGCAACCTTTCTTCCCAATTGAAAGTGCTTTACAACCCGAAGGCCTTCTTCACACACGCGGCATGGCTGCGTCAGGCTTTCGCCCATTGCGCAATATTCCCCACTGCTGCCTCCCGTAGGAGTCTGGGCCGTGTCTCAGTCCCAGTGTGGCTGATCATCCTCTCAGACCAGCTAAGGATCGTCGCCTTGGTGAGCCTTTACCTCACCAACAAGCTAATCCTACGCAGGCTCATCTGATAGCGCGAGGCCCGAAGGTCCCCCGCTTTCCCCCATAGGGCGTATGCGGTATTAGCATGAGTTTCCCCATGTTGTCCCCCACTACCAGGTAGATTCCTACGCGTTACTCACCCGTCCGCCGCTGTACTCAGCCCGAAGGCCTTTCTCGCTCGACTTGCATGTGTTAGGCCTGCCGCCAGCGTTCAATCTGAGCCATGATCAAACTCTTCAGTTTAAATCTTTTACCTCTGCACCTTCTCTAATAAACAGAAACGGCTGCAAGAGGGGGCATTAGTGTGATTAACCTCACTCCAATACCCAAATCAAAGGCTCAGACACAATTCGAAATCAAAAATTACTATGAATCAATGAGTCACTTGTTGTGTCTGAATAGTCGTGACAACTATCCCAACAAGTGCCCACACATCTGTCTTCATTTGACTGTTAAATAACACCTCACCGCCAGGGCGAGGTTGTCGGCCCAGGGAACGTACCCTTGAGCGCGGAGGCGTATTATACCGATCACCACCTCCGAGGCAAGAACTAAGTAACTTTCTCTTGCCGGATTCCCCTCCGGAACCACCCTCCCCCTGAGCGCCTGGCGCAGGTATGCGACGGGCTATTTGAGGAGGTAAGCTGCAACCCGTGAAGGGCCGCACCCGCGAAGGGAGGCGAACTATACGCAGCACCCCATGGGAGCGCAAGCCCTTTGCTGAAATTTTTCAGGGATAGGCAAAATTGCCAACTTTGCCGCCCTGGCAACCGGCCCGCCGGCAGCTCATTCCAGCTCGAACAGGTGATACTTTTTCTTGCCCAGACGCACCAGGAAATACCGCCCGAACAGTGCCCGGGCGGCATCGAGGCAGGCGGCGACCTGGGCGTTCTGCTCCCAGGACACCGCCGCCCCATTGAAGGTTACCGCGCTGCGCCCCAGGGCATCCTTGACCTGCTTGCCGGAAGACGCCATGCCGGCCTCCACCAGCAGGTGGGTGAGGGTTTCGGGCAACTCCTGCCGGCGCAGGGTGGAAGCGGGCAGGCCATCCTGGCGCAACTGCTGCAGGTCGGTTGCCGACAAAGTCTGCAGATCGCCACTGAACAGGCACTGGGTGATCCTTTGCGCTGCGGCCAGCCCCTCGTCACCGTGCACCAGCCGGGTAACCTCGGCGGCCAGTACTCCCTGCGCCTCCGGTCGCCCGGCCCGTTCAGCGTCGGCGCGCTCGATGGCCTCAATCTCCGCCACAGGCAAAAAAGTGAAATATTTCAGGAACTTGTATACATCCGCATCAGCCGTGCCCAGCCAGAACTGGTAGAAGGCGTACGGCGAGGTGCGCCGCGCATCCAGCCACACGGTACCGGCTTCGGTCTTGCCGAACTTGCTGCCGTCGCTCTTGGTAATCAGCGGCATGGTCAGGCCGAACACCTGCTTGCCGTGCAGGCGGCGAGTGAGGTCGATGCCCCCCGTGATGTTGCCCCACTGGTCAGAGCCGCCAATTTGCAGGCCGCAACCGTAACGGTGGTTCAACTCGGCAAAATCATATGACTGCAGGATCATGTAGGTGAATTCGGTGTAGCTGATACCGGCATCGTCGCGCTCCAGGCGCTGCTTGACCGACTCCTTCTGGATCATGGCGTTGACGGAAAAATGCTTGCCGATATCGCGCAGGAAGGTCAGCACATCCAGCCCGGCGGTCCAGTCCAGGTTGTTCACCACCTCCGCGGAGGCCTCACCCCTGTCGAAGTCGATGAAGCGGGACACCTGGGCACGCAGCTTCTCGGTCCAGCCCGCCACCACCTCCGGGGTATTCAGCTGCCGCTCCTGGGCCTTGAAACTGGGATCGCCGATAAGGCCGGTGGCGCCCCCGACCAGGGCCAGGGGCCGATGTCCGGCCAGCTGAAAACGGCGCAGCATCAACAGCGGAACCAGCGAGCCGATGTGCAGGCTGTCAGCAGTGGGATCAAAACCGCAGTAGAGTGTGCGCACCCCACCGTCCAGCCAGTCGGCGAGGTCTTTCTCCCCCGCCACCTGGAAAATCAGTCCACGGGCGCGAAGATCTTCTAACAGGGCGCTGCTCATCAAGCTGGTCTCGTTGCGATTGCGGCGGAAATAGCGGGGGCAAACCATACAACAACCACACTACCGAAGTCATGTTTCCCGCTATGGCATCAGCGGTTTTTTTTATATACTCCCCTCTTGATAAACCAGGGGACCATCGGGGCATGTTCGCATTGGCGAAAAAGAAACGGGGGGCGACCGCCACTCGCACGGGGACACGCGCACAGGCGAAATTCAACCCGCCCGGCAAAGCCACCTGGGTGATGCTGGCGCTGGGGGCCTGTTTTGTGACCGGCCTGCTGCTGCACTCCCCCGAGGACGCCACCGATCCATCGCCCGAGGTGGTCGCCGTGGAACCCACCTCCGGGGCCGACACCAACGGTGCCGACAGCGAGCTGTGGCTGGTGACCAGGCCCGCCAGAACGGCAACCGAAGCAGCCGTACCTGCCGTGGCCGAAGAGCCGCCCGTGCCCGCCGAACGCCCCTGGCTGGAACAGACAGTAAAAAGAGGCGACAACCTGTCGCTGATCTTCCAGCGGGCGGGCTTCAGCAAGGGTGACGTGCACAGCGTGGTCAGCGAATCCGCTGATGGCAAAACCCTGGCGCGCATTTACCCGGGGCAGGTGCTCGCATTCCAGGCCGATGACGACGGCCAGCTGCTGGCGGTGCGCTACGTGAAATCCGCGCTGGAAACGATTTACTACCGTCGGGGAGAAACCGGTTTCAGCAGCGAGGTCGAGACCCGCGAGCCGGAAGTCCGGGAATCCTGGGCCACCGGCGAGATAAGCTCCTCCCTGTTCATGGCGGGCCAGGAGGCGGGCCTGTCCCAGACCATGATCATGGAACTGGCCAATGTCTTTGGCGGCGTTATCGATTTTGTGCAGGACCCCCGCCAGGGTGACACCATTCACCTCATCTATGAGGAGTTGTATCTGGATGGCGAGAAATACGCCGACGGCAATATTATCGCGGCCTCATTCACCAACCAGGGCAAAACCTATAATGCCTTCCGCTTCGTGGACAGCAACGGCGAGGCCAATTACTACAACGAGGAAGGTGTCAGCATGCGCAAGGCCTTCCTGCTCGCGCCGGTGGACTTCACCCGCATCAGCTCCAACTTCAACCTGAAACGCCTGCACCCCATCTACAAGACCACCCGCCCCCATCGCGGCACCGACTACGCCGCCCCCACGGGCACCCCGGTATACGCCGCGGGCGACGGCCGCGTGATCAAGGCGGGGTACACCCGCGCCAATGGCAACTATGTATTCCTGCAGCACGGCGATCGCTATGTCACCCGCTACCTGCACCTGCACAAGCGCAACGTCAAGCAGGGACAGCGGGTCGCCCAGAGCCAGGTAATCGGCACAGTGGGGTCCACGGGGGCGGCGACCGGGCCCCACCTGCATTACGAGTTCCTGCTGGACGGCGTGCACCGGGATCCCCGCAAGATCCATAAACAGCTGCCCAAGGCCAAGACCCTGGCGCCGGCGGAGATGACCGCCTTCCGCCAGGCTACCAACCAGAGCTCCATGCAACTGGCCGCGTTGCGCACCGACAGCCACCTGGCGATGAACAACCAGGGCGACGCCAAATCGCGCGCCAACTGAGCCATCCGGTGGAGCCGGCGCTTTACATAGGACTCATGTCCGGCACCAGCGTCGACGGCATAGACAGCGCCCTCGTCCGCTGTGCAGCGGACAGCATCGAGCTGGTGGCCACCCACCTGCACCCCATCCCGGCAGGGGTCAGGGCGTCGATAGAAGCGATCAGTCACCCCGGCGACGATGAAATCGAGCGCCTGGGCCCCCTGGATCGGGAACTGGGGCGTTTGTTCGCCGCGGCCGCCCTGGCGCTGGCCGACCAGGCGGCAGTCAACCCGGGCGAGGTCCGGGCCATCGGCAGCCACGGCCAGACCGTACGTCACCGCCCCCCCGGCGACAGCCGGCAAGCGGCCGACTGCTTCACCTTGCAACTGGCCGACCCCAACACCATCGCCGAACTCACCGGCATTACCACAGTGGCGGATTTCCGCCGCCGCGACATCGCCGCCGGCGGCGAGGGCGCCCCACTGGCCCCCGCCTTTCACGCCGCGGCCTTTGCCCACCCCACGGTAAACCGGGCCATCGTCAATATCGGCGGTATCGCCAACGTCTCCCTGCTGGCGGGACGGGAACTGCGCATGGGCTTTGATACCGGCCCGGGCAACACCCTGCTGGATGGCTGGGTACGGCGCCACCGCCAGCAGGCCTACGATGCAGACGGTCGGTGGGCCGGCGCGGGCGTGGTTGACGGAGACTTGCTGCAGGCCCTGCTCGCACACCCCTATTTCGCCCGCTCCGGCCCGCGCAGCTCCGGCAAGGAGGCCTTCAACCTGGCCTGGCTGGACGAGCAGTTGCAGGGGCACCGGCAACTGGCGGCCGTCGACGTGCAGGCCACGCTGGCAGAGCTGACCGCAGTGAGCATCGCCCGGGCCATCGCGGCGAGCACTCCTGCGGTTGCCGAGTTATACGTTTGCGGTGGGGGCGCCCGCAATAGCCACCTGATGGCGCGCCTGGCGCAACTGCTGCCTGGCGCCCGGGTGGCTACGACCGCGGCGCTGGGTATAGATCCCGACTGGGTGGAGGCGATGACATTTGCCTGGCTGGCCCAGCGCACCCTGGTCGGGATGGCTGGCAACGCCCCCGCGGTAACAGGCGCAGCGGGCGAGCGGGTACTGGGGGGAATTTATCCCGCCAGCGGTATTCGGGGCTAGGGGTGGTCGGGCTGGCGCTCCACGAAAACCGCGGCGCTAGATAGAGAACGAGGAACCGCAGCCACAGGTGGTGCTGGCGTTGGGGTTGTTGACCACGAAGCGGGAGCCCTCCAGGCCCTCGGTGTAGTCCACTTCCGACCCCACGAGATACTGGAAACTCATCGGGTCGATGAGCACCGTGACACCGTCCTTCTCGATCGCGGCATCGTCCTCGGCCACTTCATCCTCGAAGGCAAAGCCGTACTGGAAACCGGAACAGCCGCCGCCAGTGATATAGACCCGCAGTTTGAGATTGTCGTTTTCCTCCTCGGCAACGAGCTCGCGCACCTTGCGCACCGCGCGGGCGGACAGGTTGATACTCGTCGGGTTGAAGGTTTCTGCTACAGACATCAGTAATCCAGTGCTCGGGGCGCGGCGGCGCCCGCAAATCAGCGTTGCAGTATGCTATAACCCACTATTTTAGTCAAGATTGGCGGCCCCGCCCGCGGGCGTCAGCCGTGCCCGCCGCGGCCGCTTGCGGCGAGGCCTGGCTGGCCGCATCCTGCTCCGGCAGATGGCTCATACTGCCGTTCACCTCGGAACCGGCCGCCATTTCCATCAATGCGTAAAACACGTTGCCTTTGACCCGGGCCCTGGCCGCAAGTTCCAGATGCCTGCTGGCGTAGACATCGCCCTCCACCTCGCCATTGATAATCACCGCCGGGCAGCGAATCTCACCCTCTACCCTGCCCTTCTCCACGACGCGCACCAGGGCTTCTTTGCCACTCTCGGCAATCAGGTTGCCCTGGACCAGGCCCTCCACATCCACCGTACCGCTGAAACGCAGGTCGCCAAGAACCACCGTATCGCGCGATATCAGGGTGGTCTTGCCCGCTACGCTCACCGTCGACTTTTTATTTCCCAACATGTGTAAACCTCTCGTCCAGTTGCCAGGAATACTGCTTGGTCACCTCGAGCTTGTGCGGCTCGGAAGTGCTGGCGACCACGGTAACAACCTCCGGCTCAAAGCCTTCCGGCAGGGTGATAGTGCCCTCCACCGCCTGGAAATAGCGAAACTTCAGCGCCAGCGAGTCGCCCTCCACCTCGTCGCTGAGCTGGCCCAGGGGGTACTCCACCTGCTCGCCCCCAAGCTGTCCGGCCAGGGTCACCTGCAGCCGGCCCTCCAGCAGTTCATGCTTGCGGGCCTCCTGCTGCACGACGATGCGAAACAGGTAGGTCCCCGGCGCATCGCCGGCCAACAATTCCAGCTCGCGCAGGCCCAGCCCGGCACCCAACTCCTCCGGGGAAATCAGGCTGCGATAGAACGCCAGGCCTTCTTCCAGGGCCGTGATCTGCTCCTGCTGGGCCGCCATATCGCGGCGCACCAGTTCCAGCGCGTGGCGGTCGACCTCGTGCCGGGTGGCCTGGATTTCCAACTGGGTATCGCGCTCGACCAAAGCGCCGCGCAACTCGAGCAACTGGGCCTGCATGGCCCGGTAGGACTTGGGCTTGGCGCCCATGCCCTGGTATGCGGCGTACTGCCCCAGGTAATAACCCGCGCACAGGGCGGCTGCCACCAGCAGGGCGACCGCCGCAACCAGCAGCCGCCGCCGGCCCCCCGGCTGCCTGCCTCGATAGTCTGCTGGCCCGGCCGCCATGTTCGCCCTCAGGGCAACAAGCCGGGCTGCCCGAGACCACTGTCCTCCGGCAGCCCGAGCATGATGTTCATGTTCTGCACCGCCTGGCCCGAGGCGCCCTTGACCAGGTTGTCGATGGTGGACATCACGACCACCGTGTCGCGCTGCTGCGGCACCGCGATGGCGATCTGGCAGCGATTGGCGCCGCGCACTGTCCTGGTCTGGGGCAACATCCCGGCGGGCAACACGTCGACGAAGGGTTCGTCCGCGTAATGCCGCTCGTACAGGGCCTGCAGGTCTCCCGGCTCACCCCGCAAGCGGGCGAACAGAGTGGCGTGAATACCGCGGATCATCGGCAGCAGATGGGGCACGAAGGTCAGTTGTACGGGTTTGCCGGCGACATCCCCCAGCCCCTGCTCTATTTCCGGCAAATGCCTGTGACCCGCCACCCCGTATGCCTTGAAGCTGTCGGCGACCTCGCTGAGCAGGTTGTCTATTTTGGCCTGACGGCCGGCGCCGCTGACCCCGGAGGCCGCACTGGCAATGAGGTGCGCAGGATCTACCAGGTCAGCGGCCAACAGGGGTATCAGGCCCAGTTGCACGGCGGTGGGATAACAGCCCGGGCAGGCCACCAGGCGCGCGCCGGCAATTGCCGCCCGGTTTACCTCAGGCAAGCCGTACACCGCTTCAGCCAGCAGTTCGGGGCTGGCGTGGGGCTCGCCGTACCAGCGCGACCACAGCTGCGCGTCCCGCAGGCGGTAATCGGCGGACAGGTCCACCACCCTGGTGCCCGCCGCGAGTAACTGCGGCACCAGGTTCATGGCCACATTGTGAGGCGTGGCAAAAAACACCACGTCGCAGCCGGCCAGTTCCTCTACCCGGGGTTCGCTGAAGGCCAGCTGGTAATGTCCTCGCAGGTTGGGAAACAGCTCGTCTACCCGACGGCCATCCTCGGCGCGGGAGGTAATTGCCACTACCTCCGCCTGCTCATGCATGGCCAACAAGCGCAGCAATTCCACGCCGGTATAGCCTGTGCCCCCTACGATACCCACCTTGATCATGACAATATCCAATTCAGCTGACGGCTCCAGCGGGCCCGACAACCTGTTTGCGCCCGCGGCTGCGAAGGGCACCAAGTATAAAAGTAATAATCGGGGAGATAACTGGTAATATTGGTTTTTTGGCAATAAACCGGCTCGTCCCGTGCAGGATTTCCTCAAGAACTACCGGCGCTACCTCGCCAGTTATAACTCTGCGCTGGCCTACGCGCTGCTGGGTATCGTGGGCGGTATCGCCTCGGGGCTGGTGGTGCTGGCCTTCGACCTGGCCATCCGGGAGGTAGCCTGGCTGTTCGGGGTAGGCAATGGCGGCGAGGGCTTCGAGGCATTGCCGCAGTGGATGCTGTTCGCCCTGCCCGCGGGCGGAGCACTGCTGCTGGGACTGCTTTACTGGCCCTTGAAGCCTGAGGCCAGGGACACCGGCATTGTCCATGTGGTCAGCCGCATGCACTCTCACTACGGTGTGCTGCCCCTGCGCAACGCCCTGCTGCAGTTCTTCGCCGGCGCCTTCGCCCTCGGCACCGGTCAATCCGGCGGCCGCGAGGGTCCGGGAGTGCACCTCGGCGGCGCCATCAACAGCCTGCTGGGGCAACGCCTGGGGCTACCCAATAACAGCCTGCGCATCCTGATCGCCTGCGGCACCGCCGGCGGCATATCCGCCGCCTTCCACACCCCCCTGGCAGGGGTGATATTCGCCATGGAAGTGATAGTCGCCGAGTACACGGTGGCGGGCTTCATCCCGGTCATGCTGGCAGCGGTATCGGCGTCCGCGGTGAGTCGCAGCCTGGTTACCGGGGGAGCCCTGTTGAGCATTCCCGCCGTGGAGTTCAACTCCCTGCTGGAGCTGCCCTATATACTGCTGCTGGGCCTGGGCTGCGGCGTGGTAGTCGCCGGTTTTGTCAAGATACTGGAGCTGACGACGCGGCTGTCCAACTGGCCAGTCGTCGTGCGTTTCACCCTGGCGGGCTGCTTCACCGGCCTGCTGGCACTGCTGGTGCCGGAGACCCTGGGCCTGGGCTATGACAGCATGGACCTGATCATCAATGCGAAGATGATGCTCGGCTCCCTGTTGCTGGTGTGCCTGTGCAAGACCCTGGCCACCGCGGTGAGTTGCGGCCTGGGCCTGCCGGTTGGCCTGATCGGACCCAGCCTGCTGATCGGCGCCTGCCTGGGCGGCGCAGTCAGCATCGTGGCCCATACCCTGCATCCGCAGATCACCTCGGATTATCCGCTGTATATCGCCATCGGCATGGCGGCGGCCATGGGCGCGATCCTGAACGCACCGCTGGCGGCCATCCTCGCGGTGATCGAACTCACCGACAATATCGGCATCGTGATGCCCGCCCTGCTGGCTATCGTGGCAGCCTGCCTGACCAACACCGGCCTGTTTGGCCAGCGCTCCGCTCACCAGACGGTGCTGCGCCAGTTGCGCCGTATCGTCCCGGATGACCCGCTCAACCAGCTGTTGCACCGTACCGATGTCACCGCCACCATGGACGGCCGGGTCGTGCGGGTGCCCGTGCTGCTGCACGCGGATGACCTGGAACCGCTGCTGGAATTCACCCCGACATGGTGCCTGGTGGAACGCGAGGGGGAGGACCTCTACCTGGTGCAGGGCGCCGAGTTGCTGGAATGGCTGCGCGAGGCGCTGGCCGAGGGCGAAACGGCGGACCTGGCCGAGGCGGGTATTCGCCGCTGGACAGTCGCCCCGGTACCGGTGCAGGCCACGCTGCGCCAGGCCATGGACAAGATACGCTCCGCCGTCGTGGAAGCGGTATGCGTGTACGAGCGCAGCCGCGCCACCGGGAAACCGATACTGCACGGCGTGGTCACCCGCGAAAGCATTGAAAAATTCAGCCTGGAAAGACTGTAAAGCAATCTGGAGAAGCGCGCATGCTCTGGCTCAAGGCCTTCCATATCATTTTCTTCGTGTGCTGGTTCGCCGGCCTGTTCTACCTGCCGCGCATATTCGTCTACTACGCCGCCAGCGAGCACCCCGAAACCCGCCGGCAGCTGGCGGTCATGGCGCGCCGGCTGTACCGCTTTGTCACGCCATTCATGCTGATCGTCATCGTCCTGGGACTGGCCATGATCGCCCTCAACCCCGACTACTACCTGCGGGCGGGATGGCTGTGGCTGAAACTCGCCGGGGTCACTTTCCTGGTTTTCTACCACCTGCAGTGTGGCCGCTACGTGGGGGCCATAAACGCCGACAGCGACCGGCACGGCCATGTGTTCTACCGTTTCTTCAACGAGATTCCGGTGCTGTTCCTGTTTGGCATCGTGCTGCTGGCAGTGCTCAAGCCGTTTTGATAACGCCCGCTCTGGCGAGCTGTTTCTGGATCTCTTCAGCGGCAGCAACCTTGCCCTCTACGACAATGCTGCCATCGACCCCCAGCGCCGGCGTGCGCATCACGCCGGCGTCGATGATGGCGTTCATGTCGGTGATCTTGTCCAGTTCATAGGTGAGCCCCAGGGCCCGGGCCGCCGCTTCCGCGTTGGCCGCCAGGGTTTTACATTTGCTGCAGCCGCTGCCGTAGATTGCCAGTTTCATCGTTTGTCGCTCCTTGTTGCCGTTTACCAGAGGTTACCGTAGAGATAGCCGGTGATGGTCGCCATCACCATGACCAGGGCGCAGTAGACGAAGGTCTTCTGGTTGCCCAGGATCGTGCGGATGACCAGCATATTGGGCAGCGACAGGGCCGGACCCGCCAGCAGCAGGGCCAGCGCCGGCCCCTTGCCCATACCGGCCCCCAGCAGGCCCTGCACGATCGGCACCTCGGTCAGGGTGGAGAAATACATGAAGGCGCCCAGCACCGCGGCGATCGCGGTCGATTGCAGGGAATTGTCGCCAACCGCCGCGCCCACCCAGGCCGAGGGAATCAGGCCCTCGTGACCGGGCCGCCCCAGCAGGAAGCCGGCGATGCACACGCCGGCCAGCAACAGCGGCAGGATCTGCTTGCTGAAGTCCCAGCTTTGCACCGCCCATTCACGATCCTGGTCCCGGGTCGCGGCGATAACGAGAATGCCAAGCGCGCCGATAGCAAACCCCAGCTCCGGGGTACCGGGTAGCAGCAGCGCACTGCCCGCGACCAGCCCGGCCAGCACCAGCACCTGGCGCAGCGGCCAGTGCCACTGGAACACCAGCAAGAGAGCAAACAGCAGCGCCAGCGCCGCCGTGATCTGCCATTTCCAGGCGTAGACCTGCATCCACCGGGAGCTGTCGGCAGCCGCCCAGTTGGCGAACACCAGGATCCCGGTCAGCAGGCCGAAAAACGCGAGCACGGCGGGAAACGGTTTTTCCGCCTCTCCGGCGGCAAAACCCCGCGCGGACCCATCGGCGGCCCGCGCCAGTTCTTCCCTGCGGTACAGCAGTTGCATAATGGCCCCGATCACCACCGCGAACACAATGGCGCCCACGCCCCTGGCAATCCCCAGTTCCGCCCCCAGCACCTTGGCGGTAACGACTATGGCCATGATATTGATGGCGGGGCCGGAATACAGAAACGCGATGGCGGCGCCCAGGCCCGCCCCGCGTTTGTAGATACCGCCGAACAGCGGCAGCACGGTACAGGAGCAGACGGCCAGCAGGCTGCCCGAGACCGAGGCCACTCCCAGGGCGATGGCCTTCGGCGCCTGGGGCCCGAGATGGCGCAACACCGCGCCCTGGCTGATATAGACCGCCATCGCGCCGGCTATGATGAAGGCCGGCAGCAGGCACAGGATGACGTGCTCGCGGGCGTACCAGCGGGTCAACCTGATCGCTTCGAGCACTGCATTGTCGAAACGCGGCTGCCCCGCGGGTAGAAAATAAACCAGCAGAAAAGCCCCGACCATCACCCCCATGAGGCGCGCTTGCGAGGGGTTTTCCCGGTACAGTTCCAGCAGTTTCGAGATCACTGGCGCTACTCCATATTCACGCGGTTGCCGCGGGGTGGCGGGGCAACGACAGGGACACCAGGGCCGCCGCGGCAATAAACACACTGGATATCCACAGGCAGGCCTCCAGTCCCCAGCGCTGGTAGACCCACCCGGACAGCACCGTTCCCAGCAGGCGGCCCATGGCGTTGGCCATATAGTAAAACCCCACGTCCAGCGATACGCCATCCTCCTGCGCGTAGCTGACGATCAGGTAACTGTGCAGCGCCGAGTTCACGGCGAACAACATCCCGAACACCATCAGCCCCAGCAGCAGGCTGGCCTCCACCTCGAAGCCGCTGGTCATCGCCAAGGCGATCAGCGCGGGCACCACGGACAGAGGCAGCGCCCAGTACAGGGCCGTGCTGCCGTCGGGTACCCGTCCATCCCGGCCGCGGGTCAGTCCCGGGGCGAGCGACTGGACCAGCCCGTAGCCGATGACCCAGCAGGCCAGGAAGGCCCCCACCGCCCAGTTGTCCCACGCCAGGGTGGAGGCCAGGTAGACCGGCAGCGCCACCACGAACCAGACATCCCGGGCCGCGAACAGGAACAGCCTGGCCGCGGACAGGCTGTTCACCGCCCGGCTCTTGGAAAACAACTGGCTGAATTTGGGCTTGCTGGCGGACTTGCCCAGCTGCCTGTTCAGCTTGAGGATACTGAACAGCCACACCAGGGCCAAAATCGCGGCCATCACCAGGATCGCCTGCCGAAAGCCCCACAGGCTCAGCAGCAATCCGCCCAGGAAAAAACCGGCGCCCTTGAGGGCGTTCTTGGACCCGGTGAGCAGGGCCACCCACTTGTAGAGGGTGCCCTGGGCAGCGGCGGGCACCAGGGTCCTGATCGCACTCTTGGCGCTCATCTTGTTGAGGTCCTTGGCGATGCCCGACAGCGCCTGGGCCGCCATGACCCAGGCCACCGTCAGCAGGTCCGCGGGCACCAGCAGCATGGACAGGGCGACCACCTGCATGAGCAGACCCGCGTTCATGGTTGCATTGAGGCCGATGCGAGCGCCCAGCCAGCCGCCCAGCAGGTTGGTGACGACCCCGAAGATCTCATAAAACAGGAACAACAGGGCCACTTCCAGCGGGCTGTAACCCAACTGGTGAAAGTGCAGCACCACCAGCATGCGCAGCGCGCCATCGGTGAGCGTGAAGGCCCAGTAATTGCCGGTAACCAGCAGGTACTGGCGGACCTCCGCCGAAAGCGAGGCCAGGGTGGCCAAGGTTCAGGCCGGCTCCAGCCGCGCGACCATGTGCATCAGCTCCGCGGCGCGATTGGCGTAGCCCCACTCGTTGTCATACCACAGGTAGAGTTTTACCTGGGTGCCACCCACCACCATGGTCGACAGGGCATCGACCACGCAGGAGCGCGGGTCGGTGCGGTAATCTATCGATACCAGCGGTTTTTCCTCATAGCCGAGAATACCCTTGAGCCCGGCGTCGGCGGCCGCCGCCAGCAGGGCGTTAACTTCGGCCACCGTGGTTTTCCTGCTCACTTCAAACACGCAATCGGTCAGGGAGGCGTTGGCCAGCGGCACCCTGATGGCGTGCCCGTCCAGTTTGCCGCGCAACTCCGGGAAAATATGGGTAATCGCCGTGGCGGAGCCGGTGGTGGTGGGTATCAGGCTCATACCGCAGGCCCTGGCCCGGCGCAGATCCTTGTGCGGGGCGTCCAGGATCGTCTGGGTATTGGTGATGTTGTGGATGGTGGTCATGGAGCCGTGCCTGATGCCCAGGTTCTCGTGAATGACTTTCACCGCCGGCGCCAGGCAGTTGGTGGTGCACGAGGCCGCACTGACGATGCGGTGCACGTCCGGCCGGTAGCGCTCGTGGTTCACCCCCATGACCACGTCCAGCACCCCCTCCTCCTTGACCGGAGCGGTTACCACGATTCTCTTGACGCCCTGCTGCAGGTAGCTGTCCAGCACGGCTTGCTTCTTGAACTTGCCGGAGGCCTCGATGACGACATCACAGGCGGACCAGTCCGTGTCCGCTATGGATTCATTCGCCGTGCAGGCCAGGCGCCGGCCGGACACGACCAGGTCGTTACCGTCACTCTCCGCGAGATGCGCCCACCTGCCGTGGACGGAGTCGTAATTGAGCAGGTGCGCCAGCGTCCCGGCGTCCGCCGCCGGGTCGTTCACCTGCACGAATTCCACACCCTCCATCTGCCAGGCCGCCCGCATGATAAGCCGGCCCATGCGCCCGCAGCCGTTTACGCCAACCCTGGTCACCATAACAAGTCCCTCTTCATCCTTGCCCACTGCCAAACACAGCGGCGCCAGCGCCAATTGCCCACCAGCCCGGCGCCGCAATCCGAACTAGCAGCAGACCTGTGCCCGCTCCGGCCGCTCGCCCATCTGCTGCAATAACGCGAGGTTGGGCGCCAGGAAGTCTGGGTTGCCCTCCAGCGTGTCGCGCAACACCGCCCGGGCCCAGTCGGGCAGCGCGGGATGGACACGGTAGAAGACCCATTGCCCCTGGCGCCTGTCCTCTACCAGTTTGCACTGGCGCAGTTGCGCCAGATGCCGGGATATCTTCGGCTGTATTTCCTGCAGCGCCTGGGTCAGCTCACACACGCACAACTCCTGCTCGCGCTGGATCAATAACAGGCAGCGCAGCCGGGTGTCGTCGGCGAGACATTTAAAGAATGCGAGTGCGTCCATGGTTTGGACTGTTCCTCCCTGACGGGTCGGGCAGAAGCGATTGACACAACCGATCAAATACGGAAGTTCGTATATACGGGCAAGTATATATATGGTTTTTCGTATGCACAATCGGGTACCGGGCGGCAGCCTTGAATGTTGCCCGGAAATAGCGATAATGCGGGCGCACGTGGCGCCGGTAACCGCCGTCGCGGGGCGCTCGCCAACTAACGCCGACAGCGGCGCTAGCAATATTCCGTACAACGGATTTTTCTTAAACCAATCAGGTAGTTATTGAGCGGCGACTCGCTTGTCGTGGACTTTTATGAGCCAGGCTACTACGCATTTCGCCGCCGCTTCGCCACGCTTGCTCAGGTACCTGGCCGAGTTGGGGCTGGCGCGCCCGGAGGTTTCGCGCCAGCACTTCACCCAGCGCCTGGGCGCCCTGTTCGACCTGCAGGATTCCATTGCCATCGCCGCGGTGCACGGCGGGCTGGGCAAGCCGGGGCCGGCGGCGCTGCCCGCGACCGATGTGACCAGCCTGTTCCTGGCGGGGCGCGGCGCCATCCTGCGCTCGGCCGCCAGGGCCTTCGACCCCGATGGCGGCGCCCGGATCCGCTTTCCCGGCCTGGACCCCGCGGACCCGGCGGCGCGCGCCACCTCCATGGAGGTCGAGCCCTACCTGGGTTTTTACCGGGCCCAGCAAAGTGATGCCGAACACCGGGTGCGCCGACTGCAGCTGCAGGTCCGGGAGGCCAGCGCCGGCCGCTCAGCGCAGCTGGACCAGCTGTGCGCGCTGGACGCGGTACTGGCCAGGTCCATGAGCGCTCGCACCCGGGGTTTTTTCAGCGCAATTCCGCGCCTGCTGCAAACCCACTTCGAGACCCTGCGCGCCAGTTACCGGCCGCAGGGCACGGATGAAGCTGAAGCCGCTGCCCTGTGGCAGCAAACCCTGCAGCGCTACCGCCTGGACATGCGGGGCATGCTGCTGGCGGAAATAGAAACCCGCTTGCTGCCGGTCACCGGACTGGTGGAAGCGGTCGAGGCACACCAGATGAAAGAGACCCATGACTAGATTATTTTTTGCCATCGCATTCACCCTGGGCGCTGCCGCAATACTGTGGATGGGCAAGGGCTTCGCGGGTTCTGACACCCTGGCCCTGCTGGTTACCTCGATAATAGGCGGCGTCTACCTGCTGGGTATCGTCGAACTGTTCCAGTACCGGCGGGCAACGGGGTCGCTGACCGGCGCCCTGCAGAACATACCCGAGCGCGGCACAGACCCGGCCGGCTGGCTGGAGACCTGGTTGCAGCGCCTGGACCCCGCGCTGGAGAACGCCTGCCGGCTGCGCATCGAGGGCGACCGGGGCGGCTTGCCGGCCCCGGTTTTCACCCCCTACCTGGTGGGGCTGCTGGTCATGCTGGGCCTGCTGGGCACCTTCATCGGCATGGTGGAAACCCTGGGCGGCGCGGTGCTGGCGCTGGAGGGCTCCACCGAACTGGAGTCCATCAGGGCCGGCCTGGCGGCGCCGATCAAGGGCCTGGGCGTGGCCTTCGGCACCTCCGTTGCCGGCGTGGCCGCCTCCGCCATGCTGGGCCTGATTGCCACCGCCTGCCGCCGCGAACGCATGCTGGCGACCCGGCAGCTGGACCGGGCCATCGCCGGCCCGTTCCGCGAGTTCTCCGCCAGTTTCCAGCGGCAGGCAACCCTGCAGGTAATGCAGCAGCAGGCCCGGGACCTGCCCGCTGTGGCCGAGCGGCTGCAGTCCCTGGCCACCGACCTGGAGCGCATGGGGCAGCACCTTGGCGAGCAGCTGCGGGGCGAGCAACGACAGTTCCACGACGCCGCCAGCGCCGCCTACACCGAGCTCGCCGCCTCCGTGGGCGAGTCGCTGCGGGACAGCCTGGCGCGGGCGGGCCGGGAAGCGGGCGAGGCCATCCAGCCGCTGGTGGCCACCGCCATGGCCGAACTGCAGCGCGACAGCAGGGACATGCAACAGCAGCTCGCCGCCACCGCGAGCGGGCAACTGGCCGCCTTCCGCGAGGAGACGACAGCGGGACACAGCGCCGTGCTGGCCGCCTTCGACAGGACCTCCGCCGCCTGGTCTGAACAGATGGCGCAACTGACCAGTGCGCTGCGCTCCGAACTGGCTGAGCTGCGGGCCGCGGAAGAGAGCGGCCAGCAGGCCGCGGTGGCCAGGCTGGCAGAGCTGGAGGCCGCGGTCGCCACCCACCTGGCGGACCTGGGCCGCGGGCTGGAAGAACCCATGCAGCGCCTGATCGCAACAGCTTCGGAAACCCCCCGCGCCGCCGCCGAGGTCATTTCCCAGCTGCGCGCGGAGATCTCAGCCAATATCGAGCGCGACCAGCAGATGCTGGAACAGCGCGCCCAGGTCATGGCGCAGCTCAACACCCTGGCGGACGCCATGGAGAGCACGGCGGGCCGCCAGCGCGAGGCGATCGAACAGCTGGTCAGCGCCTCCAGTGGCACCCTGCAGGCTATCGGCGCCCGCTTCAGCGAGCAGGCTGACAGCGGCGTGGCCCGGCTGACCGAGGTGGCGGCCCATTTCAGTGGCGGCGCGGCCGAGCTCGCCAGCCTGGGGGAGGCCTTCAACGCCGGCGTCGAGCTGTTCAATGCAGCCAACGGCAAACTGGCGGAAAACCTGGCCCGCATCGAGGAATCCATGGAGGCCTCCGCCACCCGCAGCGACGAGCAGATGGGTTACTACATTGCCCAGGCCAGGGAGATCATCGACCAGAGCATGCTTTCCCAGCAGGGCATCATCGAAGACCTGCGCCGCCTGGGCGAGACGAGCCCGGCCGCCGACGCCAGGGCGGGCGCCGGCTGATGGAAGAGCTGCGCGACGAGCTGGCGCAGGACACGCCCGTGTGGGCGGTGTTCGGCGATCTGATGGCGGGGCTGGTGGGCATCTTCGTGCTGATACTGGTGTGGGTGCTGGGCTACCAGGTGGAACTGGCGCAGACCCTGCGGGAGGAGACCAGCAAGCGCCAGCAGGAAGAGCAGCGGCGCATGGCCCTGGAGCAGGCCCTGGCCGACCCACTGGCCACGGGGCGGATCACCCTGCGCGACGGGCGCATCGGCATCAGCGGCAGCGTGCTGTTCGCCCTCAACTCCGACCAGTTGCAGGAGGAGGGCCAGGCCCTGCTGCGGACCCTGGTGGGCCCCCTGCAGGTCTACCTGGGGGAGCGCGATGAACTGTTGATGGTCAGCGGCTTCACCGATGACCTGCCCATCCAGCAGGGCAACAACCGCTTCGCCGACAACTGGGAACTGTCCGCCCAGCGCGCCCTCACCGTGACCCGCGCCCTGATAGACGCGGGCATGCCCCCGACCATGGTGTTCGCGGCCGCCTTCGGCGCCCAGCAGCCGGTGGTGCCGAACCTGGATGGCGCCGGGCGCGCCCAGAACCGCCGGGTGGAGATGGCGCCGGTACCGCGCTCCGCCAGCCGGGCGCCGGCGGATGACTGAGGCAGTGGCGGCGCCCTCGCCCGGCGAACCCGAGTCCCTGCCGGTCGCCCTCGCGCAACTGCAGGCCGACGGCGCCCGGGGCTTCGACCCGGTGCGGTTCGAGTACCTCGCCGCCATGAGCCGGCGCGCCCTGGCCCTGCCCGAACCCGCCGCCACCCTGGTGGCGGACAGGGCCCGCACGGCCCTGCAGTGCTTCCGCACCGACTTTCAGCGCGCCCGGGAACAGGCCCGGGACGACCTGGAGCTGCTGGCCGCGGCCCGGCCCGAAGCCCGGGACACCCTGCAGGCGCTGCTGCAAAACGGCGATTTCGGCGGCCTGCGACGCGCCGTCGCCAGGCTGCACCGGGCGGACCGCGCCCCCTCCCCGGCACAGCTCACCCGGCTGCTGGCGGCGCAAGCGGCGGCGCCATCCGCCCCAGCATCCCTCGCCGGCGCCATGGCCGAGCAGGAACAGCACAGCCTGGGCCGGGCCGGTGGCGACCAGGCGTCGGGGGAACGGGCGGAACTGAAATCCTACGCCCCCCTGCGGGAAACCCTGGCGGCGCTGGCCACTGCCCGGATGCTGGCGCGGGAGCAGCGCCGCAAGCCCGCCGATTCCGGCCCCCTCAACCCGCAGCGGCTGGCGCTGCGCTCGCTGGAGTCCATGCGCGAGCTGTCCCCCGCCTACCTGGGCCGGTTCGTCAGCTACCTGGACGCCCTGTTCTGGCTGGAGAAGGCGGCGGCTGGATATTCCCCGCCCAAGCCCTGATAATCTGCCTCCGGCAACAGGACAGGATCACCATGAGCTCTTCACAACAATTGTTTGATCGAGCGAGACAGCACATACCCGGCGGGGTCAACTCACCGGTGCGCGCCTTCAAGGCCGTGGGCGGCACCCCCGTGTTTATCGATCGCAGCGAGGGCGCCTACGTATTCGACTGCGAGGGCAAGCGCTACATAGACTACGTACTGTCCTGGGGCCCCATGATCATGGGCCACAACCACCCCCGGGTGCGCGAGGCGGTTATCCGCCAGAGCGAGAAGGGCCTGAGCTTCGGCGCCCCCACCGAACTGGAAATCGAGCTGGCGGACCGCATCTGCGACATCATGCCGGGCATGGACATGGTGCGCATGGTCAATTCCGGTACCGAGGCCACCATGAGCGCCATCCGCCTGGCCAGGGGCCATACCGGGCGCGATACCATCGTTAAATTCGAGGGCTGCTATCACGGCCATTCCGACTCGCTGCTGGTAAAGGCGGGTTCCGGCGCCCTGACCCTGGGCGTGCCCAGCTCGCCGGGCGTGCCGGCGCCGCTGGCCGACCTGACCCTCACGCTCACCTACAACGACCCCGAGGGCGTGCGCGCGGCCTTCGCCGAGTTCGGCGACCGCATCGCCTGCGTGATCGTGGAGCCGGTGGCGGGCAACATGAACTGCATTCCCCCGGCGCCGGGTTTCCTGGAGACCCTGCGCGAGGTCTGCACCGCCAGCGGGGCAGTATTGATCCTGGACGAGGTGATGACCGGCTTTCGCTTTGGCCTGCAGGGCGCCCAGGGTTTTTACGGCGTAGAGGCCGACCTGACCACCCTGGGCAAGGTGATAGGTGGCGGCATGCCCGTGGGCGCCTTCGGCGGCAAGCGCGACATCATGGAGCAGATCGCCCCGCTGGGGCCGGTCTACCAGGCGGGCACCCTGTCGGGTAACCCCATCGCCATGGCCGCCGGCCTGGCGACCCTGGACATCATTTCCGAGCCCGGCTTCTACCAGCCCCTGTTCGAGCGCACCCGGCAGCTCTGTGAAGGGCTGCAGGGCGCCGCCGACCGCGCCGGCGTGGCCTTTACCACCAACCACGCCGGCACCATGTTCGGCGGCTTTTTTACCGCCGAGCAAAACATCAGCCATTACGGCCAGGTCATGGCCTGCGATAGCGCGGCGTTCAACGCGTTCTTCCACCGCATGCTGGAGGCGGGCGTGTACCTGGCGCCGGCCTCCTACGAGGCGGGCTTCATGTCCAGCGCGCACAGCGAAGCCGATATTGCCGCCACCGTGGACGCGGCCGCCACCGCCCTGAACGGGCTTTAAGGAGCAGCATATGGGATTCAGCACACAGCGCGGCCCCTTCCCCCACACCCGCATGCGGCGCCTGCGGGCCAACACATTCTCCCGTGAACTGGTGCGGGAACACAGCCTGACGCCGGCGGACTTTATTTTCCCGGTGTTCGTGCTGGAGGGCGAGGCCCAGCGCGAGGCCATCCCCTCCATGCCTGGCATAGAGCGCCTGAGCATAGACCTGCTGGTGCAGCAGGCCAGGGAGCTGGTCCAGCTGGGCGTTCCCGCCATCGCCCTGTTTCCGGTGGTGGGCGCAGAGCGCAAGAGCCTGCTGGCGGAGGAGGCCTTCAGCAGGGACGGCCTGGTACAGCGCGCGGTGCGCACCCTCAAGGATGCGGTGCCGGAGCTGGGGCTGATCACCGATGTGGCGCTGGACCCCTACACCACCCACGGCCAGGACGGCATCATCGACGACAGCGGTTACGTGCTCAACGATGTGACCACCGAGGTGCTGGTCAGGCAGGCCCTGTCCCATGCCGAGGCCGGTGCCGACGTGGTGGCGCCCTCGGACATGATGGACGGCCGCATCGGCGCCATCCGCGGGCAGCTGGAAGCGGACGGCTTCTGCAACACCGCCATCATGGCCTACGCCGCCAAATACGCCTCGGCCTATTATGGCCCTTTCCGCGACGCGGTGGGCTCCGCCGGCAATATCAAGGGCGGCAACAAGTTCAGCTACCAGATGGATCCCGCCAACAGCAACGAGGCCCTGCACGAATGCGCCCTGGACCTGGCGGAGGGTGCCGACATGATCATGGTCAAGCCCGGCATGCCCTACCTGGATATCGTGCGCCGGGTGAAGGCGGAGCTGCAGGCGCCCACCTTCGCCTACCAGGTGAGCGGCGAGTACGCCATGCACATGGCCGCCTTCGAGCGGGGCTGGCTGCAGCGCGAGCCGGTGATGCTGGAATCGCTGATGGCCTTCAAGCGCGCGGGCTGCGACGGCATCCTCACCTACTTCGCCCTCGCCGCGGCGCGGGCCCTGCAATAGGGTAGCCGTGGCCGCGCGCTACCTGGCCCTGGCGGCGACCCTGCTGTCGCTGGCGGCAGCCACTCACGCCCGGGCCGAGTGCGAGTGCCTGTGGCAGGGCTCCTTTGCGGAGGTCCAGGCGCACACCGACCTGGTGGTGAGCGGCGAGGTCATCGCCGCCAGGGGCAATTCCATAGACCTGGCGATCGAGCGCGAACTGCGCGGGGAATCGGACCAGCCCGACATCCGCGTGTGGCTCAAGACCGGCGACTACTGCCGCCCCGAGCCGGACTTGTTCCCGGTGGGCAGCCAGTGGGTGATGGCCCTGCAACGCATCACCGAGGATGTGCCCGGCGGCTTCAACCCCCACACCCCCAACGTCAGTTACGGGCGCGTCGGCGATTACACCCTGTCCAGCTGCGGAGGCTATTGGCTCAGCCGCAACGACGACTGGGTCACCGGCAACCTGGTGGACGCCCCGCGCTGGGTGCGCGAGCCGCAGATGACCCCGGTGCTGCTGGACCTGGTGGCCGACTACGTGGCCGGCAGGGTGGACGCCCAGGCCCTGGCCCAGGCGAGCCGGGAGGACCCCGCGGTGCGGGAACTGATGCTCGATACCAGGGCCTTTCTGCGCGGGGCGGATTGACGGCAACCGGTCCGGTTCGCTCGCCGCGATCCCTGTAGGGCGGATTTCAATCCGCCGGGCGCCGGGCCCGGGCCTCGCGGTGGTCGAATAAATTCGACCCTACAGTATTTCGGGAACGATCCGGCCAGGATCTCAACGCCAGCGCGGGCGCCGGGGGTTCCTGCCCTCTACCAGGTCCATCAACTCGTCCAGCATCATCAGGGAGAGCCCCCAGATACGCCGGCCCTCGTAGAAATAACAGGGCAGGGTGAGCTTCAGGCCCTTGTACTGCCAGGTCATCTGCTCGCGATTATCGGTGTCCAGCAGGAATTCCAGCGGCACCCACACCACCTCCGCCACCTCCTCGTTGGGCTGAAAGCTCACCTCCCGCTCCAGCCTGAACACAAAGGGGGAGACGGCCATGCCGAAGGGCCCCTTTTTCGGCCGGGTAATGATATCGGACAGGCGGCCTATGCACTGGTCCTGCTCACCCAGGGTCAGCCCCACCTCCTCCTCGGTTTCCCGCACCGCCACCGCGAAACCGTGGGCATCGGCCTTGTCCATGCGACCGCCCGGGAACGCCATGTGCCCGGACCAGGGATCCCCCTCCCTTTCGGCGCGCTTAATCATTAGAATGTTCAGCTCGCCCTCGCGCACCTGCAAAATCATTGCCACGGCTGAGCGTTTCATCAGCCGCCGCCATACTTTTCGCCCGGGTTTGTGGCCCTCGAGACGGGTTTCAATGAGTTGCAGCAGTGGTACAGGCACCGGTTGGTCGTCCGCAGGGTTTTGCGCGATTAAGCCAGCCGGAGCCCGGGGATACAAGTCGCATTGCCATTTGTCGGGAACACTATGAGCACTGAGCCACTACTGGAACTGCACGGGGTCAACCTGGTATACCGGGCCCTGCCCGCCCTGCGGGACATCAACTGGCGCCCGCTGCAGGGCCAGCAATGGGCCTGCCTGGGGCCCAATGGCGCCGGCAAGACCAGCCTGGCGCGGGTGCTGTGCAGCCAGGCGACCCACTACTCCGGCGACTTCCAGCGCGCCCCGCTGCTGGACGAACGCGGCGTGGCCTACGTCTGCTTCGAGCAGGCCAAGGCCCTGTGCGACCGCGACCGCAAGCTGGACGACTCGGAGTTCCGCGCCGACGCCAGCGACCCCGGCACCGCGGTGCAGACGGTAATCCTGGGGGGCAGGCAGCCCGACGAACGCTTTCACCACTGGGTGCAGCGCCTGCATATCGGCCATATCCTGCAGCGCGGACTGCGCTTCATCTCCACCGGGGAAATGCGCAAGACCCTGCTGATCAGGGCCATCCTGGCACAACCCGCCCTGCTGATCCTGGACAGCCCGCTGGACGGGCTGGATCATGCCAGCCAGGCCGATATGCGCCGCATCATCGACGAGCTGTTGCACTCGGACATGACAGTGCTGATGCTGTGCCGGCAAGCGGAGGACGTGCCCGCCGGCGTCAGCCACCTGCTGGTGCTGGACGGCGGCGCGGTGCTGGCGCAGGGCGAACGGGAGGCCGTGCTGGCGGACCTGCGGGTCACGACCCTGATGAACCCGCCCGCGGCCGAACTGGGCCAGCTCCCTCCCCCGGCACCGCGCCCCTACGAACTGGCGGCCGACGGCCCGCTGTTGCAGTTGCGCAATGTGCACGTGCGCTACGGCGAGGTCACCGTGCTCGACGGGGTGAACTGGGTGCTGGAGCGCGACCAGCACTGCTGCGTCTCCGGCCCCAACGGCTGCGGCAAGACCACCCTGCTGAGCCTGGTCACCGGCGATAATCACAAGGCCTACGGCCAGGACATTACCCTGTTCGGCATCCGCCGCGGCAGCGGCGAGAGTGTCTGGGACATCAAGCAGAAATACGGCCAGCTGGACAACCAGTTGCACCTGAATTACGTGCGCGGCATGCGGGTGGTGGAGGTGGTGGTATCGGGCTTTTTCGATACCATCGGCCTGTACGACGACTGGGGCGACGTGCAGCGCGACACCGCCGCGCAGTGGCTGGCGGCCCTGGGGCTGGCCGGCTACGCCCGGGAGAGCTTCGATGCCCTGTCCTTCGGCCTGCAGCGCATGGTGTTGCTGGCCAGGGCCATGGTGAAATCGCCCATCATCCTGCTGCTGGACGAACCCACCCTGGGCCTGGACGGGCACCACCGCATGCTGATGCTGCGCGCGATCGACCATATCGCCGCCAATTCCGATACCCGTATTATTTTCGTCAGCCACTCGGCGGGCGAGGTACCCGCCTGCATCAACCAGCACCTGGTGTTCGAACCCCGCGAGGATGGCTTCCAGGTGGTTTGCCGGCAGTAGGCTGAGGCTCTGCCTTGGTTCTGTTCCACTCACGGCGGTTCATGCTTTCAGCGGCAGGTGTCCGGGTATGTCCTGATTCTCTGTGAAGGTTTTGAGCGGTTCCATTCGCGGCGCAGGGCGGGGGTTACCTCGCTGCACGCTCGATCTGGCGGCAGGGGTCCGGGTATGTCCTGGCGGAATATAAAAGGCCAGCGCCGAAGGAGTGGCGGGAGACCGTTTTCCAGGGCTCCCAACCGACTGAGGGCAGCCCGGAGGGCCGCGGACATGGAGCCAGGACATACCCGGACACCTGACGCTGACGGCACAGCCAAAACCAGGAGTTATGCTTCTGTCGGCTTCCTGATCCTGAAAAACACCGCATACAGGGTAGGCACCACGATCAGTGTCAGCACCGACGCAAAGCCCAGCCCGGCCATGATGGTGACCGACATGTTCACGAAAAACACATCGGACAACAGCGGGATCAGGCCGAGAATGGTCGTTGCGGCCGCCAGCACCACCGGGCGCATACGGCTGACGCAGGCATCGAGCAGAGCCTGGTAGGGCTCCTTGCCGCTGTCGATCTGCTGGTCTATTTCCTCAATCAGTACGATCGCATTCTTGATCAACAGGCCGATCAGCGACAGGGCCCCCAGCAGCGACATAAAGTCGAAGGCGCCACCGGTACCCAGCAGGCCCACGGTGATACCGACGATAGCCAGCGGCACCGTCAGCCAGATAATCAGCGGCTGGCGCAGCTTGCCGAACAGGAAAATGCTGGTGAGTATCATCAGCAGGAAACCCACCGGCAGCGAGGCACCCAGGCCGGCCTGGGCATTCTGTGAATCCTCGTACTCGCCGCCCCACTCCAGTTGGTAACCCGGCGGCAGCTCGATGGCCTCAATCTGCGGCCACAGGCTTAACAGCAGCGGCCCCGCCATGCCATCGACAGGATTGCAGGAAGCGATAATGGTCTGGATGCGGTTGCGCCCGCGGATCACGGAATTCTCCCAGCGGGTTTCGTAGCCAGAGACCACCTGTGATACCGGTACCGTGCGCCGCAGCACCGGGCTCCACACCTGGATGTCACGCACCTGGTCGATATCAGCGCGCTCTTCCTCCGGCGCCCGCAGGCGAATAGGCAGCAACCGGTTACCGTCCCGATAACGGCCCACGTCGTAACCATCGAAGGCAACCTTGAGGGCATCGCCCAGTTCCTGGCGATCCACCCCCAACTGGCGGGCCACCTGTTCATTGAACACCGGCGTCGACACCTTCACCGGAGAACGCCAGTCATTCCGTACATCGGTGGTATTGGGATCCTGCAGCATAATGGCCTGGGCCTGCTCAGCCAACTGGCGCAGCACTTTCTCGTCCGGCCCGGAAAACCGCGCCTCGATCTTGGCATCGCGCCCAGGGCCGATACGCATGGGCTTGATGATGGGATCTGTCCACGGCAGTTCCCGCTGCAGGTACTCCCGGGTGGCGGCTGCCACCGCCGGGATCTGTTCACGTTTTTCGGTACGGACGATAATCTGCGAGTAGACCCGGGCGGGCTCCTTGGCATCGTACACCAGGGTAAAGCGCTGGTGAGGGCCGCCTATGACCGATGAAGTCTGCACCACGCCGGGCAGTTCGCGGATAAACTTGCTGACCCGCAGGGTGTCGTCGCGGGTCTTGCGGATATCAGTACCCTCGGGTTCCCACACATCGACAAAAAATATGGGCGTGCTGGAATCCGGGAAAAAGCCGCTCTTGATGTGGCCAAAACCGACCACGGCCAGGACGAACATGCCCACTACCGCCCCCAGGGTGACCCAGCGGTGCCTGATGGCCGCCGCCAGAATTCCCCGGTAGGCCCGGAACAGCTTGCCGGCGTAGGGGTCCTGGTCCCCGGGGGTATCACTACTGCCTGGTTTCAGCAGCAGCGCACACAGCAGGGGGGTGGTGCTGATCGCGGTTATCCAGCTCAGGGAGAGCGATATCAGGATCACGTAAAACAGGGAACTGGCGAATTCACCGGTGTTGTCGGGAGACAGGCCTATGGCCGAAAAGGCGAGAATACCGATTACGGTACCCCCCAGCAGAGCCCACATGGTTTTGCCAACGGCCTCGGCGGCGGCCTGCATGGCCTTCATTCCGGACTCCATGCGGACCTGCATGCCCTCGGCCACCACGATGGCGTTGTCCACCAGCATGCCCAGGGCGATAACCAGGGCACCCAGGGAAATGCGCTGCAGCTCTATGTTGAAGACATTCATCAGGAACAGGGTGCCTGCCACGGTAATCAGCAATACCGCACCGATGACGATACCCGTGCGCAGCCCCATGAACGCCAGCAGCACCAGCAAAACGATGGCCACTGCCTGGCCGACGCTGACGATAAAGCCGCCTACCGATTTTTCCACCTCCTCGGGCTGGTTATAGACCGTTTCCAGTTCCATACCGATGGGCACTACCGGCAGCAACGACTCCAGCATCTTGTCGACCTGCCGGCCGACCTCGACCACATTCTGTCCCGATGCCATCGAAATACCGATACTCAGGCCGGGCTGGCCGTTCAGGTAATACATCTTGCCGGGCACTTCCTCGTAAGCCCGGGTAATGGTGGCAAAGTCCTTCAGGCGGATCAGTTTGCGGTCGCTGGAGCTGATCAGCACATCGCCTATCTCCTGCACTGACTGGAAATCGCCAGTGGGGCTGAAACGGACATAGTCGTCCCCGACCCGCACATTGCCCGCGTCCACCACCACGTTCTGCGAGCCAAGCACAGCCCCTATCTGGCTGAGATCCAGACCCATTTCCGCCACCGTGCTGCGCGGAATATCCAGGTAGACCACCTCGCGCTGCTCGCCGTCTATCACCACCTTGCGCACACCGTTGACCAGCACCAGTTGCTTCTTGATGGCGTCTGCCGTGTCGTAGAGATCGCGCCAGCTATAGCCTTCTCCGGTCAGCATCAAATAGATGCCGTATACGTCACCAAAATCGTCCAGCACGATCGGAGCCTGGGCCCCCGGGGGCAGCGACGGCCTGACGTCGGCGATCTTGCGGCGCAACTCGTCGAATATATTGGGCAGGTCGGCGGATTTGTACTCATCCTTGAAGTCGACCAGGATGTCGGACAGTCCCGGACGCGACACCGACATCTTGATGCGTTTGACCTGGGGCATTTTCTGGATGGCGTCTTCCAGGTGGTAGGTCAGCTCTTCCTGTACTTCCCGCGCGGTCGCACCGGGGTAGAGGGTGATTATCTTGGCCGACTTGATGGTAAATGCCGGGTCTTCCAGCTTGCCCATCCGCTCGAAGGCGATCAGGCCGCCGCCGACCATGATTAGCACCAGCAACCAGGAAATCACCCGGTTCTTTACCGAATAGTCACCGATATTCATATCCGCTGCACCCCGGTGTTATTATTACGGCTCAACCGGGATCGCCCGCGCGCGGCACGGCCTGCTCGGTATCCGCCATCCGCGTGACCCGCATTCCCTGCGCCAGGTAGGGTGCACCCACGGCGACAATTTCCTCGCCGCCTGCCAATCCGTCAGTAATCTCGATCATGCTGCCGGACATGCGGCCTATGGAGACCGGACGCGAGGATACCGTCATGGTCTCCGGATCGAGCAACCATACCCGGGGATTGAGCCCGGAGTCCGCCTGGACGGCCCGCGCCGGAACCCACTTCACGCTTTCGTAGGTGACCAGTTCGCTCAGGTCCAGCAATACCGTCGCGGTCATACCCGGCAACACGGTGAATTTGGTCGGTGCGGCCATGGTGAAGGTCGCCCTGAAGGTCTGGGTCTGCGGATCTGCCTTGGTGGCAATCTCCTTGGGTCTCAACGGGAAAGTCTGGTCGCCGCGCCCTTCGAACTGGGCGGTGGCGCGCACCGCCGGGTCGGTATGCCCGCCGTCGCCGACCTCCCTGCTGACACCGCCGCGCACGCTGCGCACCACGGATTCCGGCAGGTTAATGACGATGTCCAACTGGTCGATATTCTGCAGCCACATGACCGTCTGCTTGGCCATTACTTCCTCGAAGTTCTCCACGTCGCGCTGGGCCACGCGGCCCGCAAACGGTGCGATCAGCACCGTGTACTCCAGGTCTTTCCTGGCCTGGGACAGGGCCGCGGACGCGCTGCGGTACTCGGCTTCCATGCGATCGAAGTCAAGGCGCGAGATATTGCCGTCGGCCACCAGGTCCCTGGCGCGCTTGAAGTTGCGCTCGGTGTTGTCGAACCTGGCCTGGCGATCCTCGAGTATCAGTTTGTAATCGGTGGGATCCAGGCGGGCCAGCACCTGGCCCTTCTTGACCAGATCGCCCTCTTTTACCGGCAGCTCCTGCAGTTGGCCACCGACGCGAAACGCCAGCTCCGCCCGCTGGGAGGCGTCCACTTTGCCGGGAAAGCTGCGCACCGCATCCACCTCCGAGCCCTCCACCACAAACACCTTGACCGGGCGACTCGCCGGCTCCGGCGCGGCTTGCCTGCCATCGCCACATGCCACCAGGGCAAGCAGCGCCAGGCTGATGGAAAGTATCCTTGGCCAGAGTCCCGTCATCTGTCTGTTCTCCTCACTGCTGAACCCGCTTGAAAGCCGGTATCTTATAACGTCAGCTTAGCGAGTAAACGCTCGCAGCGCATCACACTGGGAGGAACTGGTGCAAAACAGCATTCCCCTCTCCGCGACCGCCCGGGCCTGGCTGGTATCGCCACGAGCCTTGTGGGTCTGCGCCAGCTGCAGGTAGATTTCAGCGCTCTCCGGATCGATGCGCTGGGCCCGCTCCAGCAACGCGAGGGCCTGTTCGTAATCGCCCCGCGCACGCGCCTGCTGCGCCTTCTCGACCAGTGGTTTCCAGGCGGAGGTGGTGGGCGGCTGGGGCGGGCGCGGCGGCTGGGGCGGCGCCGGCGCCCGGGGTGCCGGGGCGGTAGGTTGCGGGGGCGGAGCCGGCTCGCTTTCCGGCAGGCTGTAGGTGGAACAGCCGGCCATGACCAGCAGCAGGCAGAGTACCCCACCGCGGTTGATCAGTGTCTGCAACATCAGTTGTCACCCCCGAACAATGACTGGAACCAGTCCTTTATGCCGGTCGAGCGGGCCGCGCAATGGGTGCTCTGGCGCGGCTCGGAACCGGTGATAAACGGTATCAGCCGTGAATTGGGACAGCCCTTGCCGGTCAGGAACCCGCTCTGGTCGTCGATCCAGACCGTCTCCATGCCGTCGGGCATACGATAACCCAGGGGCCGCTCGCTGGCCTGGGCCATGAAATGCGCCCACACCTTGAGCGCGCCGGTACCCCCGGTGAGCCCGGTGCTGCCGTTGTCGTCGCGGCCAATCCAGGTTACCGCCAGCAGGTCCCCGGCAAAACCGGCGAACCAGGAGTCGCGGCCATCGTTGGTGGTGCCGGTCTTGCCGGCGACGTCGAAGCCCTGGGGCAGGTAGCGATATACACCCTTGCCAGTGCCCTCACGCACCACCGCCCGCAGGGCGTAGGTCAGCAGGTTGGTGGCCTGCAGGCTCACCGTGCGATCGTATTCCAGGGGATAGCGCTTGAGGGGCTCGCCCCGGGCGTCCACCACCTCGCGAATGCTGCGCAGGGGCATGCGGAAACCGCCGGCGGCGATAGTCTGGTACATGGCGGCCATATCCATGGGCGAGTACTCCCCGGCGCCCAGGGTCAGCGCGGGCACTTCGGGAATGGGACCCTCGACTCCCAGGCGCTGCAGCATGTCGACCACCTTCCCCAGCCCCAGGTCCATGCCCAGGCGGGCGGTGGCCAGGTTGTAGGAGTTGGCGAGGGCGCGGTACAGCAGTACCTCCCCGTGCACCTCGCGATCGAAGTTGCGGGGCTCCCACAGCTGCCCGCCCGGCCCCTCCACCTTGAGCGGCGTATCCGTCAGGGGCGTCACCAGGGAGTAGCGCCGCGGCTGTTCCAGCGCCGCCAGGTACACGGCGGGCTTGAGCAGGGAACCGGCGGGTCGCCGCGCATCCAGGGCGCGGTTGAACCCCGCGTAGCGCACGCTGCGTCCACCTACCAGCGCGGCCACCTCGCCGGAGTCAAAGCGGGTGACCACCGTGGCGCTCTCCAGCTCGCCGCCTTTATTGAGCTGCCCCAGCACGGTGGTGGTGCTGTTTTCCACCTGGCGCTGCAGCAGGGGGTCGAAGGCGGTGAAGATACTGAGGCCCAGGGTGGTGAGGTCCTCCTCCCGATACTCCTCGCGCAACTGGCGCCGCACCAGCTCCAGGTAGGCCGGGAAGGAATCGCGAATACGGTGCTTGTTGTTGAGGTCCAGCGGCATGGCCCGGGCCACCACCGCCTCTTCCTCGGAGATAACCCCCCGCTCCGCCATCTCCCCCAGCACCACGTTGCGCCGCTCCAGGGCGCGCTCGGGATTGCGCAGGGGATTGTACAGCGAAGGCCCCTTGATCATCCCGATCAACAGCGCCTGCTGGTGCAGTCGCAACTGGTGAATCGGCGTATCGAAATAGTGACGGGAGGCCAGCGCGAAGCCGTGGATCGCCCGCGGTCCCTCCTGCCCCAGGTAGACCTCGTTGATATAACTTTCGAGAATCTGGTCCTTGCTGTAGTGCAGCTCCAGCAGCATGGCCATCAACACTTCGGTGCCCTTGCGCAGGATGGTGCGCTCCGGGGTCAGGTAGTAGTTCTTGACCAGCTGCTGGGTGATGGTGCTGCCCCCCGCCACCACCCGCCCCGAGCGCAGGTTACTGAAAGCCGCCCTGGCCATACCGATCAGGGAAATACCGGAGTGCTCATAGAAGCGGTGGTCCTCGACGGCGAGCAGGCCATCCCGCAGGGTGAGGGGCACGTCATCCAGCCGCACCAGCACCCGGTCCTCGCCGTGGGAGGGATAGATGCCGCCAATCTGCACCGGATCCAGCCGCATCAGGTCCACCGCGCGGCCGCCGGCGGTGATTTTCTGCACCCGCGAGCCGCCCAGTTCCACCAGCACCTTGCGCGCCGACTCGCGCTCCCCCGGGAAGTCGAAGCCGCGGGTGTAGATCTCGAAGCGGTCGCGGTTGCGGGCTACCTGCCCGGGGTTGGAGGTACTGGTCACCTTGCGATAACCCAGCACTTCCAGCTCGTAGGCCAGGCCCGCGGCGTCCAGCCGCGCGCCGGCGAACAGCTCCAGGGGCCGCGCGTAGACCTTGGCGGGCAATTCCCACATTTTGTCGACAAAGGTGGAGGTGATCTTCGCGTCGAGATAGATAAGCAACAACCCGCCGGCCACCAGGCCGGCGAGAAGCAGTTTGAGGAAGAAATGGCGGGTGCGAAACATGGGGTGCGAGTGTACACCAGCAGGCGTGAAAAAAAGACGGGCTTTTCACCGCTCCCGGCGGCGGGATGCGTATTGCGGCGCAAGGCCTAATAGGCTACAAACAACCCGGGACAGAAGGAGACAGCCAGTGCAGGAACTGAGCCAGGACAAGGGCGCACCCGCGCTCAGCATGCAGCTAACCGGCCGGGGCAAACACCCGGGGCGCCCGGCAGCTTGAATTTCCAGCGACTCCTGCACGGCGCGCTGTTGCTGGCGGCGCTGGCGCTGACGGCGTACCTGATCGCCGACTTCCTGCGCTATGAACAGGCGCGCGAGAACCAGAGCATTCAACTCGGCGAGCAGGCGGGCACCCGGGTGGCCGAGGCCCTGGACGCCAGGCTCAACGCAATTTCCGCCAGGGCCAGGGCCTATGCGCAGGAAATCGTCGCCCTGGACAGCGAAACACAATTGCTGCAGAGCATCAGTGAGGAAAGCCAGCGCTTCCCCCTGCTGCTGGGCGTTACCGTGGCCTTCGAACCGGGCCAGTTTGGCGGCCGCGACCGCTATGCCCCGTTTTTTAACAAGAGCCGCGATGAATTCCAGTTTGTAGAGCGCAGCTACGACTACACCGACCCACAGCTGGCTACCGCCGAATGGTATACCACCGTCATCGCTACCGGTGAGCCACAGTGGTCGGCGCCCTATTACGCGGAAGCGGCCGAAGCCATGGTGGTCGATTACGGCGTGCCGCTTATTGACGCCAGCGGGGAACTGATTGGCATGGTTGATTACACCATTGCCCTGAGCGACTTCACCCAGATCGTCGACTCTCTCAGTATCGGCGAATCGGGTTACGGTTTTACCTACGACGCCCAGGGCGCCATTCTGTCCCACCCCAACCCGGATTACCTGCTCGACAATGTCTTCCAGGAAAAGGACGGCAAGGACCGGGCCATCCTGGCCAAAATGCAGCATGAGCGGCAGGGTGTCGTTGCCTATAACAGCACCTATACCTACAAGTACTCCTGGTTTTTCTTCCGGGAACTCGAGTCAACCGGCTGGAAAAGCGTGCTGGTGTTCGCGGTGGACGATTTGCTGGGTGCGTCGGACGAGGGCAGGCGCAAGATTATTCACATCGCCCTGGGCGTCAGCCTGTTGCTGGTCGCATTCATGCTGCTGGCCATGGGGACGGGGAAGTACACGCTGGTGAAACTGTGGTGGCTGGTCGCGGCAATATCGATCATTGTGCTGGGCAATATTGTCCTTATCTGGCACCTGAACCTGAAAACCGACTTCTCGCTGCTGGACAGCAACCAGGAAAGAATTGTCAATCAGTCCATCCTCAAGAAGTACGTGGAACAATACGACCGGGATCTCCACAAACTGACCAACACCACCTACACCCGGGTGCCCACTGGCATATTCGTCGAGTCCTATGAACTGAACTCCTTCGAAGCGAGCATTATCGGCAAGCTGTGGATGAAATACCCGCTGGCGCTCTACGACCGGGCGCCGCCGGCGTTTTACTTCCCCGGTGTATCCGCCATAGAGTCCCGCGGACTGGCGATCGAGCTGGTGTCCGAGACACCCTACGAGGACCATGTGCTGGTGACCTGGAAGTTCCGCGGCACCCTGGAGCAGGACTTCAGTTACCAGCAGTTCCCCTTTGAGCAAAATGATATTCGCCTGCTGATTTTTTACCCGGACTTCAGCAGGAACATTCTGCTGGTCCCGGACCTGGACAGCTATGACGTGCTCAACCCCTCGGCAAAACCCGGCCTCAGCGAGAGCATCAGTGTGCCCTCCTCGGAAACGATTTCGTCATTTTTTACCTTCGAAGAGATCGACTACAAGACCAGCTTCGGCAATGAGACCCTGGTCAAGAATTACCCTGCGCTTACCTTCAACATGGTCGCCAAGCGGATATGGCTCAGCCCCTTTATCGCCAATATCATCCCTATCCTGATAGTCGCACTGATCATGTTTATCGTCCTGTATGTGTCCTCCAACAAGGAGGAGGGAAGGACGGGGCTAACCACGATGAATGTCATACAGAGCTCGGCGGGGTTCCTGTTCATACTGGTGCTGGCGCATGTCAACGAACGCAATCGCATCGAAACACCCGAAATCGCCTATATCGAACTGTTCTACTTTTCCATGTACGTTTTCATCACCCTGGAGGCCGTTGCGCTGGCTGCTTTGCTGCGGGGTACCAACTGGAAACTGTTCACCTACCGGGACAACCTGGCGCTGAAGCTGATGTTCTGGCCGGTGCTGGTATCGACCTGGCTGGCGCTCACCCTGTTGCGCTTCTACTGAGCAGCGGCAACAGCGCCATGACCGCGGCAAGCTGCCTGCCGATCAGGCCGTGGAAGCCCGCGATCGATAGCCGCTAGTTATTATCCTGTGACTTGAGAAATTCCGAAAATTCGGCTTCGTAGAGCCGGAAGAACACCAGGGCAATGGAAAAAATAATCGGGCCATAGATCAGCCCGGCCAGGCCGAAGACGTGCAGGCCGCCCAGCAGGGAGAAAAACACCACCACGGTTCCCATGCTCGAACCCTGCATGAACAGTGGGCGCAGGAAGTTATCCACCGACCCGATCACCACCACGCCCCAGACCAGCATGAATATCCCCCAGCCGGTTGCACCGCTGAGAAACAGGTAAATGGCCGCAGGCACCCACACCAGCGCCGTGCCAACCACCGGTATGAGCGAGCTGACCGCCATCATCGAGCCCCAGAACAGCGCCGGAATCCCCGCCAGGAAAAAACCGAACCCGCCCACAAAGCCCTGGGTAATGGCGGTGAGGAAAGAACCCAGCAGCGCCGACTTGCTGACCTCCACAACCTCCTGCAGCAGGGCGTCTTCCTGGCTGCGGGAAAGCGGCAGGGCGTGGCGAATGAACTCAAACAGTTTGTTGTGGTCACGCAGCACGAAAAAAAGCACGAACAGGACCAGGCCAAAATCGACCAAAAAAGCCGTCACGCTGCCCAGCATGGCGGTGGAAACACCGGCAAACTGCTTGCCGGCGGCACTCGCCGCCGTGAGGGCCTGGGAACGGATTTTTTCCGGGTCCAGCGCATCGGCCGGTAAAACCCTGCCCAGCCAGGCCTTCAGCTCGAGCATCCACGGCTGCTGAAACAGCTCGTGCACATTCTCCCCCGTGGCCCAGTCCTTGACCATGAGGGAATAGGTGATGCCCTGCTTCAGGATAGCCGCCAGCACCATGGTTGCGGGTATCAGCAGGACCAGCGTCAACAGCAGGACGCTGAGCAGCGAGGCGATATTGTGCCGTCCGTTGAGTTTCGCGACCAGCCGCTCATGCAGCGGAATCGTCAGCATACCGATCAGGATGGCCAGGATGATGGGTTGCAGGAAAGGCTCTACCAGCAGGAAGCAGGCATACAGGGACAGCGCCAGGAACACCAGCAGCACCCACCTGTTGGGTTGGTCTTTCAGTAGGGGTTTTTCATCCATCCTTCATACCCGCTTGCCAGCCCTGGTCGTTACAGTAACCTGCATCGGGCGCGTCGCTAATTGGGCCGCACCAGGTCGCCGGTATCAAAATCCACCTTCAGGCTGAACTGGATGCGGTAATCGGTACCGGTGTTACCGGAAATATCCTGGCGCTGGCCCCAGATGAACTCGGTGCCCAGCATGACGTGATCCCTGGGGTAGTGCAGCAGGTTGATCTGCGCAATCTGCCCTCGCTTGAACTCGGTTTGGGCCTGGCCGTCAGTCGTATCCAGGTCGATCCCGGACCAGCCGAAGGAGGTCGACCACTTGTCATTCCAGTAGAGGTCGTAATAGGTACTGATGCCCAGGATGGGCACGGTCTCGGCCCCCGCCCGGAAAATATCCGCGGAGTCAGGGGCGATATCCAGGCCGCCGTCATTCATGTAGTTGCCGATACCCTCGCCGTACACTACCTGCAGCTTCAGCTGGTCCCTGCCCCGGGTAACGAGCCCGGCACTGGTGTTGACGCCCCAGCCGATTTTATAGTCCTTGTTGCCATTGTCGAGCCGTTCGTAGCCGAGCTTGCGCACGATGCCGGCCACCTTGTAGTGGCCGAAATCGCCGCTGCCAAGGTAACTGGCGGTCAGGTCCGGCAGGTCGTTATAGGACTGGAATACCGTCTCCGCCGTGGAATCCACGGACTCGCAATCGGGGGCCGGATTCGGCAGCTTACAGTTGTCGGTATCACGGAACTGTCCCACGGATAATGCCGTGCTGGGGTTTTCCAGGCTCACCGCGAATATGTCGTCGCCCATGGGGAAGCTGTAGCGCGCCTGCTTGTTGCGGTAGAACACCATGCCGGTGGGACCCCAGTAATCGATGGTATTGGGGAAGATGCCGATATCCATGAAGTTGGACCAGTACTGACCCATGCCGAAATCCTTGTAGGTCGCCCAGGCATGGCGCACCCGCAGGGTGGTCTGGCCCTGGTCCGAGCCGACACCGAATAACTCACCCTCGAGGATGTAGGTGACGTCGTCGCCGTAACCGCCCCTGATGCCCAGCCGCGACTGGCGCACGCTGAACACGAAGTCGCCATTATTACCGTAAGCCCCGCTCTGGGTGGGAATGGTGGTCACCCGCAGGGTGTCCTCCCAGTTCGGGTCCACCCGCTTGAAATCATAGATCGCGTCCGCCATGACAAAACCGTACACCTCGGCGCTGAGCCTGTCCGGGGCCCCGGCGGTACCGGCCGTCGCCGGCATACTCCCGTAGTCTTCCGGGGGCGGCGGCTCTTCCGTCCCGAACTCCTGGGCGGTGGGAGACTGTTGCGGTTCAGGGGCAGCGGTCTGGGCCGCCTTCAGTCGCCTGAGTTCCGCATCCATGGTCTCCAGCAGGCGCTGTTGTTGCTCCATGACCGCCTTTTGCCGCTCCAGTTGCTCCTCCAGCGCGGAAATCCTCTCCGCATCGGTGGCGGCTCCCGCGTTGAGCGCATAGGAGGCACACAGGATGGCCGCTGGCAGCAGGGCTTTTCCGGTTCCTGGCATATTCTCGTCCTCGGTTTAACTGCGGCTGTGGAGCCGGCTTACTGCTGCGGGATCACCTCATAGGGATTGCCACCCAGGGCATTGGAGATGTCGGCAATCGCCTTCTGGGCGCGCACGCTGTTGCCGGCCGAATCCAGCGGCGGCGAAATGACCGCAATACCGAAGCGCCCGGGGGAAACGGCGATGATGCCGCCCCCGACTCCACTCTTGGCGGGCAGGCCGGTCGCGTACAGCCACTTGCCCGAATCATCGTAGAGCCCGGCGGTGGCCATCACCGCCAGCACTTCGGGAACATTCTCTTCTTGCATCACCTGCTTGCCGGTCAGGGGGTTACGGCCACCGTTGGCCAGGGTTGCCGCCATGACCGCCAGGTCGCGGGCGTTCACGTTGACCGAACACTGCTCGGTATAAATGTCGGTGGCCCGGGCAGGATCATCCTTGATGCGCCCATAGGCGTACATGAGTTGGGCGATCGCCTGGTTGCGCTGGTTGGTGGCGGCTTCCGAGTCGAATACTTCCCTGTTGACCTTGAGCTCGCGGCCCGCGAAGGCACTGTAGTAGTCCAGGATCCTGGCCCAGATTTCCTCGCGGGAACCGCCCGCCACCATGCTGGTGGCGGCGATCGCACCGGCATTGACCAGCGGGTTCATCTCCGCGCCCTTGTACTGTTCCACGGCAACAATGGAGTTGAATACCTGGCCGGTGGCATCCACTCCCATGTTGTTGTAGATCGCGCCGGGACCCTGCTCATCCATAACCAGCGTCATGGTAAAAACCTTGGAGATAGACTGGATCGACACCTCGGACTCGACATCCCCCTTGGTGTATACCGTGCCGTCGGGCGTGACCAGGGCGATGCCGTAAATAGTCGAATCAACCTTGGCCAGCGCAGGTATATAGTCGGCATTGGCGCCCTCCTGCAGCGACTTGTACTTTGCATAGGCAGCGTCCAGGGCCGCCTCAACCGCCGCTTTTTCCAGCGGCTCAGCCAGCACCCCGGCGGCGGCAAACAGGGCCAGCAACAAGGTGGCGAGGCGTGCTATCAAAGAGTCTTTCATCGGTGTCTCTCTGCTCCATGTGAGGGCGACTTACAGGCCTGGCGGTCTCGGCAGCAATCCTGGGGGCCAGCGCACTTACATCATAGTATAGAAATGACGGCGGGCGCTTTCATTCCTGCAAGGTATCCGGATAATAGCCCCGCAGAGACGCACAGGCAGGGTACAACATGAAGAAGTACGTGGCATACGGCATCGGCGCGGCGCTGGTGGACACCGAGATCAAGGTTACCGATGAGGAACTGGCGGCCATGCAGGTCGACAAGGGCATGATGACCCTGGTCGACGAGGCCCGCCAGGCCCAACTGCTGGCGCACCTGGAGGGCCACCTGGTCAAGGCCAGTCACGCCAGCGGCGGCAGCGCCGGCAACTCCATGATTGCCACCGCCCAGTTCGGCGGCCCCACTTTCATGTCCTGCAAGGTCGCCGCTGACGCCGATGGCGATATTTACCTGGCCGACCTGGCCGCGGCCGGGGTCGATCACGGCCTGAACGGCGCCCGCGCTCCCGGCACCACCGGCAAGTGCCTGGTGCTGATCACCGCCGACGCCGAGCGCAGCATGAATACCTTCCTCGGGGTCAGCGAGACCCTGTCGACTGCGGAGCTGGACCCCGAGGCCATCGCCGCGTCAGAGTACCTCTATATAGAGGGCTACCTGGTTACCTCGCCCACCGGCCTCGCGGCGGCCGTGAAGGCCAGGGAAATCGCCCAGGCCGCGGGCGTGAAAACCTCCCTGAGCTTTTCCGACCCGGGCATGGTGGAGTTTTTCCGCGAGGGCATGGCACAGATCGTCGGTGACGGCCTGGACCTGGTGTTCTGCAACGAGGCAGAGGCACTGGGCTGGGGCGATACCGACAACCTGGACGTGGCCATCGAGAAACTGAAACGGGTCGCCAGGACGTTTGTGATCACCCGCGGCGCCGCCGGCGCGCTCACCTGGGACGGGGAGGAGCTGGCCGATATTCCGCCGCACAAGGTGCATGCGGTCGACAGCAATGGCGCCGGCGACATGTTTGCCGGGGCCTTTCTGTACGCCATCACCCGGGGCGAGGATTTCCCCACCGCGGGCCGCTTTGCCAGCCTGGCCGCCGGTAAAATCGTCGCCAATTACGGACCGCGCCTGGCGGCGGCCGATTACCCGGCCCTGCGGGCGGAATTTTTCGGGGATTGATGCTGTTGCCGCCAGGTGCGGCCCGCTAAAACAGGTCTATCTGCTTGTCGACCAGGGTGCGGAACGAGGTGCCCACCATACCCAGGATGCCGTCGGCAACCGGCTCCAGCTGGCGGTCTACATAGTGCTGGTAGTCCAGTGGCGCCAGCGGCCTGGCGACGGGCTCCGCGCCGGCGGTGGTGATGACGTACTCCACCCAGCCGCCGCGGGCGGGAGGTGGCAAGCCGCGGGGCCCACACAGCCGCGCCGCCTGCACATGGGGTGGCACATTGCGCTGGTATTCGTCCAGCCTGCGCCGCAGGCGCTTGCGATACACCAGTTGTTGGTCGTGTCGCCCCGCCAGCACCTCGGCGGTCAGCTGGCGCACATAGTCCTCGAAGGGTTCCTCCATGAATACCCGGCGGTACAGTTCCTCCTGAAACTCCCGGGCCAGGCGGGTCCAGTCGGTGCGCACGTTTTCCAGGCCCTTGAATACCAGCCGGTCGCCATCCTTGCCTGCAACCACCCCGGCGTAGCGCTTCTTGCTGCCCTTGTCGGAGCCGCGGATCGTCGGCATGAGAAAGCGCTTGAAGTGGGTCTCGAATTCGAGCTCCAGCACGCTCTCCAGGCCGAACTCAGCCCGCACCACCTCACGCCACCAGCTGTTCAGGTCCGCCTGCAGCTGCTGTCCCGCCGCGACGGCCCGGGCGTCATTGTCGGCCTCGTGAATCCACACGAATACCGAGTCGGTATCGCCGTAAATCACCCGGTGACCGGCCAGCTCGATCTGGTCCCGGGTGCGCGTCAGGATCTCGTGCCCGCGGCGGGTGATGGAACTGGCCAGGCGGGCATCGAAAAAACGGCAGCCCGGGGTGCCGAGCACCCCATAAAAACTGTTCATGATGATCTTGATGGCCTGGGACAGGGGGGCGTCGCCGGCACGCCTGGCGGCATCGCGTTGCTGCCACAGCTGCTCGATCAGCTGCGGCAGGATATGCCCCTGGCGCGCAAAGCGGGCCCCGAGGAACCCGGGCACCGTGTCCGCCTCCGCCAGCTCGCCTCCCGTCCCCAGCGCCAGCCCCAGCGGATCGATACAGAAGGTGCGGATGATACTGGGATACAGGCTCTTGAAATCCAGCACCAGCACGTGGTCGTACAGGCCGGGAATGGAGTCGAGCACGAAGCCCCCCGGACTGCCGGTGTGGTCGGGACTGGCGTTGGGGGCGACATAGCCCGCGCGGTGCAGGCGCGGCAGGTAGAGATTGTCGAAGGAGGCCACCGAGCCGCCCATGCGGTCGATGTTGAGGCCGGTCATGACGGTGCGCGCGACCGCGAAATCCAGCAGGGAGGTGGCGGCGAAGATCTGAGACACCAGTTCACAGTCCTTCAGGTTGTAATCCGCCAGGGCGGTCTTGTCGTCACGGAACAATTCGCCGATCTGCTCGCCGCGGCCACTGCCGGTGAGCAGCTTGCCCTCTCCCAGCAGTTCCCGGGCGACATTTTCCAGGGAGAAACTCTCGAAGCGATAGAAGGCCGCCCGCAATAACTCGATGCCATCGAGTATGACTCTGCCGGGGCACTGGGCACTGCGCCGCTCGCCGTCCTCGTCCAGTTGCCGCCAGTGCACGGAGCGGCGGTCCCGACCCAGTACCAGCCGCAGTCCCAGCTTGTCCGCCAGCCGCTGCAGGTACCAGGTATCGAAATTCACCACGTTCCAGCCGATCAGCACATCGGGATCGTAGGCCGCCAGCCAGTCGGTGAAAGCCTGCAGAACCGCCTCCTGGCTGGCATGGGCCTCCACGAAATCCTGCCGCGCGCCCTCCCCCACCATGAATACGCGGCGACTGTGGCTGTCGCCGTCGACGCCGTGGACCGCGATCGAGTACAGCTGCAGGCCCTGCATGGCCGTTTCTATATCGAAGGAGACCACTTTCAGCGCGGGCCGGTAGGCACCGCTACGGATGGCGGGGTTCTCCAGCAGGAGATAGCTCCCGGATGGCCGCGCCACCCCCTGCAGCAGGGCCGACCCCGCCACGAAGCGCTCCATCAGGTAGCGGTCCGCCGGGTTGATGTCCGCCTCCAGCGGCTCCAGCCCCTGCTCGCGCAAGGCATCCGCCAGGCGCCGCGCCTCGCGGTAGGCGCGGCTGTACACCGCCACCACCGGCTGCAACTCGAAGCTGCGCAGGGGCAGCGGCTTGCACTCTATGCCGGGGACCGCATCCAGCAGGGGTTGCGCCCGGGCCAGCTCGGCCTGGCGCAGGAAAAACACACTGCGTTCGCCCCGCACCAGCGCGCACAGCGGCCCCTGGGCGCTGGCGAACCAGAATTCCAGTTCCACCCCGCCCGGCGTATCGCGCCAGTTGCGGGTGAGGAGAAAACCGTTGAAGCTCTGTGCTGTCATGGGCACCGGCAGATAGACAATGGGGCTGGGCTTGGGGGCCGCTGTGGCTTAAGCTACAGCCCGAATTTCCCCGTTTCGCCCTAAAGGTAAACCAATGGACAAGCCCGTCATCAAGCAAGATCCCTTATACCAGCTGCTTCGCAACGAGGACATCAAGGGATTCAACGAGCAGCGCGACAAGCTGGATACCAGCGAACTGGCCAGCGGCGATTACCGCGGCCGCGACCTGCGCAATATGAACGCCCGCGGCCTGGATTTCAGCAATTCCTATTTTCGCAACGCCGACCTGAGCGGCATCGACTTTCGCGACACCAACCTGGAAGGAGCCAGCCTGCTGGATGCCAAGCTCTCGGGAACCTACTTCCCCGAGGCCCTGAGCGCGGCTGAAATCCGCCTCTCCCTGGATACCGGCACCCGCCTGCGTTACAACAACAAGGACTAGCCCTGGGACAGCAGGTCACGCAGGTCAATGATCGCGGCGTTGGCGCGGCTGATATAGGAGGCCATCACCAGGGAGTGGTTGGCGAGTACGCCGAAACCGCTGCCGTTTAGAATCATGGGGCTCCACACCGTCTCCTGGGTGCCCTCCAGCTCGCGAATAATCTGCTGCAGGCTGACATGGGCGTTCTTCTTGCGCAGCACCTCCGCGAAATCCACTTCCGCCGCCCTCAGGAACTGGATCAGCGCCCAGGCCGAGCCGCGGGCCTCGTAAAAGACGTCATCGATTTCCAGCCAGGGGGTGGTCACATCCATTTCATAAGGCGTGGCCGTGGACTGGGTGGCGACCTCCTCTCCGGCCAGGTCGGTGTTGATGCGTCGCTTGCCCACACTGGCACTGAGCCGCTGTGACAGGCTGCCCATGCGGGTGTTGACCGTGGTCAGCCAGATGCGCAGGTTGTCGGCCCGGGCGAAGAACTGGGCATCCGGTGACTGCTCGTCCGACAGGCGATCGAAATACCGGTGTATGTACTTGAGGCCGTCGCGATACTCCGACTCCGACGCGGGCAGCGCCCAGCTGTCGGAGTCGAAGTTCAGGCGCGGCTCAGCCTGCACCAGGTCCACATCCTCCGTGGACTGGGACTGGGATCGGCTGAAGTTCTCGCGCATGGCCCGCGCCAGGTCCCGGGACTGCACCAGCACCCCGTATTCCCAGTTGGGCATGTTGTCCAGCCACACCCCGGGCGGAAAAATATCATTGTGGGTGTAACCGCCGGGCTTGGTGAGCAGGGTATCCACCACCCCCATCAGGGCCGCCGTGGTAACCGAGCCGGTGACCACCTCGCCGCCGGTCTCGGCCGCATAAGCCTCAGCGTTGGCGCGCACATCGAAGGGCGCCGGCGCAATACTCCAGTACATGCCGAGCACTGTCACGATGACCAGGTAGATCAGTACCAGCACCAGCAGGGCCCTCACCCGGCCGCCGGGCAGGAAGCCGGTGATCCCGTCCCGCCAGTCCGCGGCGGCATCTTTTACTGCGTTGATGTCATTCATGTCGATATCCTGTCAATGGTGGTGATGCTCGTGTGAAGACTGCCCGCCCTCCCGGCGAACCTCGGCGCTGAAGCAGGTTTCCTCCCCCCCCGCCACATACAGGCAGAGCTGTACCTGCTCTCCCACCGCGGGCATGCGCTGCAGCCCCAGCAGCATCAGGTGGGTGCCGCCGGGGGCCAGCTCCAGGCGTTGCCCCGGCGCCAGTTCCAGCTGCTGCAACTGCTCCATGCGCTGGTAACCATCCACCTCGCGCGTGGTATGGAATTCAACCCGCTCGGCGATGTCAGTGCTGGCGCCGGTAATGGTCACGGCGACCCCTGTCGGGTTGTCGATCACCAGATAGGCGGCAGTATTGGCCTGGGTGGGCGGCAGAGCCCGCACCCAGGGCTGGCTCACGGCAATGGGGGCGGAATTTCCCGCCAGCACCGCGCCGGCCAACAGGGCCAATAATGATACCACCGGGAATATCCTGAAAATGTTCAAAAACTCACCTCGTTTGCGGAACCTGGGCAGCGCCCGTAACGTCCTATAACTATAACACTGTCGGCATCGCTGTTGATTGTCGATTGGGCACAGGCTGCGAGGCTGTTACAATCGCGCGCCGGGAAAGCCTCCCGGACACCGGACCATCGGGTCACCGGACCAACGGGTCACCGGACACTACGAGGATTCTGCATGCGCGCATTGCTCGCAAGCCTACTGCTGATAATAGCCGGCGCGGCCAGCGCCCAGCTCACCGCAACCGCCGGCGCCAATCCGTTCGGGACCGCTGCGCAACAACCGCAGTTCCTGCCGGTGGAGGAAGCCTACCAGCTGGAAATCGAGCTGCGTGACAACGGCAGCCTGCGCGCCTACTGGCAGATAGCGGACGACTACTATCTCTACCAACACCGTTTCAACTTCACCCTGGAGACCCGGGGCGAGTCCATTCCATTGTCCGTCGACTACCCTCCGGCACTGGAGCGGGAGGACGAGTACTTCGGCCTGGTGCAGGTCTACTACGAGCAGGCGGATATTCTGCTCACGCCGCAGCGCATCCCGGAACGGGCCACCCTGAAGGTCGGCTCCCAGGGCTGCGCCGATGCCGGCCTGTGCTACCCGCCCCAGACCCAGTACTTTGCGGTGGATTTCACCACGGGCAGCATCAGCCCCAGTGCCGGACCGGGCAGCCCTGCGGCGAGCGGGGCGGCAACCAGCGACGCGGAAACCGGGATGGTGACACTCGCCTACATGCTGCTGCTGGCCTTCGCCGGGGGCGCCATCCTCAACCTGATGCCCTGCGTTTTCCCCATTCTGTCCCTGAAAGTGCTGAGCTTCGCCCGCAGCAGCGAGCACGACCGCCACCTGCACAGCTGGGTCTACTCGGCGGGGGTGGTGACCAGCTTCGTGCTGGTAGCCGCGCTGCTGATAACCCTGCAACAGGCCGGACAGGCGGTGGGCTGGGGCTTCCAGTTGCAGTCACCGGGCTTCGTGATCGCCCTGGCCTACCTGTTCCTCGCCATGGGCCTGTCCCTGTCTGGCCTGGTGGAATTCGGCGGCAACATCATGAACACCGGCAGCGCGCTGGCGAATCGCGGCGGTCTCAGCGGCAGTTTCTTTACCGGGGTACTGGCGGTGGTGGTGGCCAGTCCCTGCACCGCGCCCCTCATGGGCACCGCCCTGGGTTTCGCCATCACCCAGCCGCCGGCGGTGGCGCTGCTGGTGTTCGCGGCCCTGGGCGCGGGCATGGCGGCACCGCTGTTGCTGCTGGGCTACAGCGGCGCCGCCCGGCGCCTGCTGCCCAGACCGGGCGCCTGGATGGAAACCCTCAAGCAACTGCTGGCCTTCCCCCTGTACGGCACGGCGATCTGGCTGCTGTGGGTGGCCGGTCGCCAGACCGGGGTCAATACCATGACCGCGGCGCTTGCCGGGGCCCTGGCCCTGGCCCTGGGACTGTGGCTGTGGCGGTACGGCAAATGGAGCAGGCTGGCGACCGTCGCCTGCGTGGCCGCGGCAGTCAGCCTGGGCTCCTGGCGCTCACTGGATGAAAACGGCAGCGGCGTCGCGCAACTCGGCGGCGGCAGGATGCCCTGGTCGGAACAGGCGGTGGCCGACCTGCGCGCCGCCGGCACCCCGGTGTTCGTCGACGTCACGGCCGACTGGTGCATCACCTGTCTGGCGAACGAATCGGCCGTGCTGCTGACCGAGGACATGACCGCGGCCTTCGAGGAATACGGGGTGGTCTACCTGGTGGCGGACTGGACCAATTACGATGCCGACATCGCCGCCCTGCTGCGTCAGCACCGGCGCACGGGCATTCCCCTGTACCTCATGTACCCCGCCGATCCGGCGGCGCAGCCCCTGCTGCTGCCCCAGATCCTGACCCGCAACACGGTGCTGGATGCGCTGCGCGCCGTTTCCAACCGGGAACCCGAATTAGCCGTCAACTGATCCGCCAGTGCCCGCCCCAGCGGGTCCGGGGCGACCGGGCGGCACGGCGAGAAGCGTTCCCGGCTGGCCGAACCGAACAAAAAAGACCGCTAACTCCGGCAATACAGTCGCTAAAAGCCGGTAAAAGTACGTCGTAGAGCAAATTTCGTGGACAGCACGAGGATTATCATCCACACTTCTGCAACACACTCTACTGTGAACCGTCACGCGCCATGGCCACCATTTTAGTACTGCACGGCCCCAACCTTAACCTGCTCGGCACCCGCGAGCCGCAGATCTATGGCCACACCACCCTGGCGGACATCAACCACCAACTGGAACTGCTGGCCCGGGAGCGCGGACACCACCTCTTGCACATGCAGAGCAACGCCGAGTACGAACTGGTGGAGCGGGTGCAGGAAGCCGGCCGCGAGGGCGTCAACTTCATCCTGATCAACCCGGCGGCGTTCACCCATACCAGCGTGGCCCTGCGGGACGCCCTGAGCGGTGTGGGGATACCTTTTATAGAGATCCACCTGTCCAACGTCCACGCCCGCGAAGCCTTTCGCCACAACTCCTATTTTTCCGACCTGGCCCGGGGCGTGATCTGCGGGCTGGGGGCCCAGGGTTACGAGCTGGGCCTGCTGGCGGCCCTGCAGCAGTTGGAACAAACGCAAACATAATCACAATCCACAGCAAATCGAGAGACTGACTAATTATGGACATTCGCAAGGTTAAGAAACTGATCGAGTTACTCGAGGAGTCCAATATCGACGAAATAGAAATCAAGGAAGGTGAGGAGTCCGTGCGCATCAGCCGCAATGGCGCCCAGGCCGCGGCCAACGCCGCCGCCTCCTACGCCGCCCCCCAATACGCGGCGCCACCGCCGCCACCTGCCGCCGCGCCCGCGCCCGCGCCGGCCCCGGCAGCAGCCCCCGTGGCGGAAGCGCCCGCGGCCCCGGCCACCAGTGGCCACGTGGTGCGCTCGCCCATGGTGGGCACCTTCTACCGCTCCCCCTCTCCCACCTCCGATGCCTTCGTGGAAGTCGGCAGCACGGTCAAGGTGGGCGATGTCATCTGCATCGTTGAGGCCATGAAGATGATGAACCAGATCGAGGCCGACAAGGCCGGCACGATCGAGGCGATCCTGGTCGAGAACGGCGAGCCGGTCGAATTCGACCAGCCCCTGTTCTCCATCGTCTAACCGCCCTCGCGGCGGCCCGCCCAGCGATCACCAGAGGATACAAAAATGCCCATCCTGGACAAAGTTCTCATCGCCAATCGCGGTGAGATAGCACTGCGGATTCTCCGCGCCTGCAAGGAGCTGGATATCCGCACCATCGCGGTGCACTCCAAGGCGGATCGCGAGCTCATGCACGTGCGCCTCGCGGACGAATCGGTGTGCATCGGTCCGGCTCCCTCCAAGGACAGCTATCTCAATGTGCCGGCAATCATCAGCGCCGCCGAGGTGACCAATGCCACGGCCATCCATCCCGGCTATGGCTTCCTGGCAGAAAACGCCGACTTCGCCGAGCAGGTGGAGAAAAGCGGTTACATTTTCATCGGCCCCACCGCGGATACCATTCGCCTGATGGGCGACAAGGTATCGGCCATCGAGTCCATGAAGCGAGCCGGGGTTCCCACCGTGCCCGGCTCCGACGGCCCGCTGACGGACGACAGCGAGCGGACCCTGGAAGTGGCCCGCCGCATCGGCTACCCCGTCATCGTCAAGGCGGCGGCGGGCGGCGGCGGCAAGGGCATGCGCGTGGTGCACAACGAGGCGGCACTGCTGAGCTCGGTACAGATCACCCAGACCGAGGCGGGCGCCGCGTTCGGCTCGGAGGTGGTGTACCTGGAGAAATACCTGCAAAAGCCCCGCCATGTGGAGATCCAGGTACTGGCCGACGGCCAGGGCAACGCCATTCACCTGGGAGACCGGGACTGTTCCCTGCAGCGCCGCCACCAGAAAGTGCTGGAGGAGGCGCCGGCGCCGGGCATCCCGGAGGACCTGCGCGCCCAGGTAGCCGAGGCCTGCGTCAATGCCTGCATCGAAATCGGCTACCGCGGCGCCGGCACTTTCGAGTTTCTCTATGAGGACGGCGGTTTCTACTTTATCGAGATGAACACCCGCGTACAGGTGGAGCACCCGGTGACGGAGATGATTACCGGCATCGATATCGTCAAGGAACAGCTGCGCATCGCCAGCGGCCTGCCGCTGTCCATCAAGCAGGAGGACATCCGATTCACCGGGCACGCCTTCGAGTGCCGGATCAACGCCGAGGACCCCAAGACCTTCCTGCCCTCCCCGGGCAAGGTCACCACCTTCCATCCCCCCGGCGGCCCGGGTATCCGGGTCGACTCCCACCTGTATGACGGCTACACCGTGCCCCCCTTCTACGACTCCCTGATAGGCAAGATCATCAGCTACGGCGAGAGCAGGCAGGTCGCCCTGGCGCGGATGCGCCAGGCCCTGGATGAACTGGTGGTCGAGGGCATCCGCACCAACGCCCCGCTGCACCGCGACCTGGTTCGCGACCGCGCCTTCGCCGCCGGCGGTGTCAGCATTCACTACCTGGAAAGCAAGCTGGAAGAGTGAGCCCGCAGACCCGGCATACCGATCGCGCGCGGTCGCCCGCCGGGCCGTCCCGGCCGTGACCTGGTTGCAACTGCGGCTGGACACCCGGCCCGGGGAAGTCGAGTCCCTGGAAGAGCGGATGCTCGCCACCGGCGCGGTGGCGGTGACCATGGAGGACAATGCCGACCAGCCGGTGCTGGAGCCCGGCGTGGGTGAGACCCCGCTGTGGGGCCAGGTGAGGCTTACCGGCCTGTACCCCGCCGACACCGACATGGACCAGGTGCTGGCCGCCTTTCCCAGCGGGCTGCTGCGCCAGGCCAACCAGCGGGTGGAGATCCTGGAGGACAAGGACTGGGAGCGGGAGTGGATGCAGCACTACCGCCCCATGCCCTTCGGCAAGCGCCTGTGGGTGTGCCCCAGCTGGCTGCAGCCCCCCGATCCCGGGGCCATCAACCTGCTGCTGGACCCGGGCCTGGCGTTTGGCACCGGCACCCATCCCACCACCGCCCTGTGCCTGGCGCAGCTGGACAGCATGGACCTGGCAGGCTGCGATATCGTGGACTACGGCTGCGGTTCGGGCATCCTGGCGGTAGCGGCCCTGCGCCTGGGCGCCGCCTTCGCGCTTGCCGTGGACAACGACCCCCAGGCACTGGTGGCGACCCGTGACAACGCCGGTCGCAACGGTATCGCGGCAGCCGGCATGGAGGTGGTGTTGCCGGACGCCGTCGACCACCAGGCCTGGTCCGGACGCGCCTCGCTGGTCATCGCCAACATCCTGGCCGGGCCGCTGATGGAACTGGCCGATACCCTGGCGGCCTTCCTGCGCCCGGGTGGCACGCTGCTGTTGTCGGGGCTGCTGGATACCCAGGCAGCGGCACTTTGCGAGCACTATGCCGACCGCATAAACCTGCAGGTGGCGGGCGAGAAGGACGGCTGGGTGTGCCTCAGGGGCCGCCTGCCGGGCTGAACCGCCGGCGCACGCTCCCCTGCGCCCGCGAGCGCAAGCCGCGATCCGGCTCATGGGTTGGTGGTTTTTTATCCACACATTCTTCCCCGCGTGGAGGCATCCGAGTATCATACCGCCTCTTTTCGACACCCTGGCTTCACTCTCTCCCAAATGCTGCAGATCGGCCCCTACAAACTGCCCAATCGCGTAGCACTGGCTCCCATGGCCGGCGTCACGGACCTCCCCTTCCGCCGGCTCTGCGCCGAGCTCGGGGCAGGCCTGGTGGTGGCGGAAATGATCAGCAGCAATCCCCGCCTGCGGGATTCGCGCAAGACCCGCCTGCGCAGCCGCCACGACGCCGAAATCGCCCCGCGCTCGGTGCAGATTGCCGGCAACGACCCGGCCGCCATGGCCGCGGCGGCGGCCTACAATGTGGCCAACGGCGCCCAGATCATCGACATCAATATGGGCTGCCCTGCCAAGAAAGTGTGCCGCAAGGCAGCCGGCTCTGCCCTGCTGGCGGACGAATCGCTGGTGCGGCGCATACTGGAGGCCGTGGTCGCCGCGGTGGCTGTGCCGGTGACCCTGAAGATCCGCACCGGCCCCAGTCCCGACGCCCGCAACGGCGTGGCCATTGCCCGTATCGCCGAGGATGCCGGTATCGCCGCGCTGGCCGTGCACGGGCGCAGCCGCGCCTGCGCCTTCCGCGGCGCGGTGGAGTACGACACCATCGCCGCCATTGTCAGCGCTACCACTGTTCCGGTGTTCGCCAACGGCGATATCGACTCGCCGCACAAGGCGGCCGCGGTGCTGGAGCAAACCGGCGCCGCCGGCGTCATGATAGGCCGTGCGGCCCAGGGGCGACCCTGGCTGTGCGGCCAGGTGGCCCGGTACCTGGCCACCGGTGTGGCGCCGCCGGACCCGTCACCGGGCCGGCAGCTGGCCATCATGCGCCGGCACGTGGAGGCCCTGCACGATTTCTACGGGGAATACATGGGGGTGCGTATCGCCCGCAAGCACGTGGGCTGGTACCTGCAGCAGCGACCCGACGCCAGCGGACTGCGCGGGGACTTCAACCGCCTGGACTGCGCCGTCGGGCAACTGTGTTTCCTGCAGCAACTGGCCACGGGTGTTTCCGATAATTCTTATACCAACGAGGTAATTGCAGCATGACCAGGGCTGACCCCCTTCACCCGCCACTGAACGGCGATGTCGCCGCCAACGACGACAAGCCCGCGAGCGCCCCCGCCCAGAGTCTGCGGGAATCGGTAACCATCGCGGTGCGTCACTACCTGGATGAACTGGACGGCCAGCTCTCGGCGGACGTCTACCAGATGGTACTGGCCGAGATCGAAGCCCCCCTGCTCAAGGAAATCATGGCCTACACCCGCAACAACCAGACCAAGGCTTCGATCATGCTGGGCCTCAATCGCGGCACCCTGCGCAAGAAACTGAAACAGTACAACCTGATTGCCACCCGGGACCGGGGATAGGACAGAGCTATGAGCGACCTCAATCTCATCAAGGTGCGACGCGCGCTGATCAGCGTCTCCGACAAGGCCGGTATCGTGGATTTTGCCAGCGCCCTGGATGCCATGGGCATCGAGCTGCTGTCCACCGGGGGTACCTACCGGCTGTTGCAGGAGAGCGGCCTGCAGGTCACCGAAGTGGCCGATTACACCGGCTTTCCGGAAATGATGGATGGCCGGGTCAAGACCCTGCACCCCAGGATCCACGGCGGCATCCTCGCCCGCCGCGGCCAGGACAACGCCGTCATGGCGGAACACGGTATTCAGCCCATCGACATGGTGGTGGTGAACCTGTATCCCTTCGAGGCCACCGTGGCCAGGCCCGACTGCACCCTGGAGGAGGCGATCGAGAATATCGATATCGGCGGCCCCACCATGGTCAGGGCGGCCGCCAAGAACCATCGCTTCGTCAATATCCTGGTCAATAGCGCGGATTACGCCGGCGTGCTGGAAGAGCTGCGCGCCCACGATGGCGCGACCACCGGCGCCACGCGCTTCGACCTGGCGATCAAGGCCTACGAGCACACCGCCGCCTACGACGGCGCCATCGCCAATCATTTCGGCACCCTGGTGCCCGGCGGCTCCAGCGGCTTCCCGCGCACCTTCAACACCCAGTTCCACAAAGCCCAGGCGATGCGCTACGGCGAAAACCCCCACCAGCGGGCTGCCTTCTATCGGGAGGCGCATCCGGCCGAGGCGGGCATTGCCACCGCCAAGCAGCTGCAGGGCAAGGAGCTGTCCTACAACAACGTCGCCGACACCGATGCCGCCCTGGAGTGTGTCAAGAACTTCGAAGAACCCGCCTGCGTCATCGTCAAACACGCCAACCCCTGCGGGGTCGCGGTGGCGGCCGACATCGGCCGCGCCTACGAGCTGGCTTTCGCCACCGACCCGGAATCGGCCTTCGGCGGCATTATCGCCTTCAACCGCGAACTGGACGGCGCCACCGCCCGGGCCATCGTCGAGCGCCAGTTTGTGGAAGTCATTATCGCCCCCGGCGCCAGCACCGACGCGGTGGCCGCGGTGGCGGCCAAGCAAAACGTGCGCCTGCTGGTGTGCGGCAAGTGGTCCGCCCCCGGCCCCGCCCTGGATTACAAGCGGGTCAACGGCGGCCTGCTGGTGCAGGACCGGGACCTGGGCATGGTCAGCGCGGCCGACCTCAAGGTGGTCAGCAAGGTGCAGCCCACCGAGCAGCAAATGCGGGACCTGCTGTTCGCCTGGAAGGTCGCCAAGTTCGTCAAGTCCAACGCCATCGTCTATGTCGCCAACGGGCAAACCGTGGGCGTGGGGGCCGGGCAGATGAGCCGGATCAACTCCGCCCGCATCGCCGCCATCAAGGCGGAGCACGCCGGCCTGCCGGTACAGGGCTCGGTGATGGCCTCCGACGCCTTCTTCCCCTTCCGCGACGGCATCGACAACGCCGGCGAGGCCGGGATCGCGGCGGTCATCCAGCCCGGCGGTTCCATCCGCGACGAGGAAGTCATCGCCGCGGCGGACGAGCACGGGATGGCGATGGTATTCACCGGCATGCGCCACTTCAGGCACTAGTATGAATGTATTGATTATCGGCAGCGGCGGGCGCGAGCACGCGCTGGCCTGGAAAGCGGCCCGGTCGCCGCGGGTGGAGACGGTTTACGTGGCCCCCGGCAATGCCGGCACCGCGACCGAACCCGGGGTGGAGAATGTCGCGCTGGACGCGATGGATTTCGCCGGACTGACGGATTTCGCGGCGGGCAACCAGGTGGGCCTGACCATCGTCGGCCCCGAGGCACCGCTGGTGGCGGGCGTGGTCGACTACTTCCAGCAGCGCGGCCTGCGCTGCTTCGGGCCGCGCCGGGGCGCGGCCCAGCTGGAGGGCTCCAAGGCCTTCACCAAGGACTTCCTGGCCCGCCACGCCATCCCCACCGGCGCCTACGCCAACTTTACCGAACTGGAACCGGCCCTGGCCTACCTGCGGGAACAGGGTGCGCCCATCGTGGTCAAGGCCGACGGCCTGGCCGCCGGCAAGGGCGTGATCGTGGCCGAGACCCTGGCCGAGGCCGAGGCGGCCGTGACCGACATGCTCTCCGGCAACGCCTTCGGCGAGGCGGGTTGCCGGGTGGTCATCGAGGAGTTTCTGGAAGGCGAAGAGGCCAGCTTCATCGTGATGGTGGACGGCAGCCATGTCCTGCCCATGGCCACCAGCCAGGACCACAAGCGCATCGGCGAGGGCGATGTGGGGCCCAATACCGGCGGCATGGGCGCCTACTCGCCGGCCCCGGTGGTGGACGAGGCGGTATACGAACGCGTCATGCGCGAAGTGATCCTGCCCACGGTGCGCGGCATGGCCGCCGAGGGCAATGACTACACCGGCTTTCTCTATGCCGGGCTGATGATCTCACCGGCGGGAGAGCCCCGGGTGATCGAGTACAACTGCCGCTTCGGCGATCCCGAGACCCAGCCCATCATGGTGCGCCTGCAATCCGACCTGGTCGAGCTGTGCGAGCTGGCGCTGGACGGCGCCCTGGACACGGCCACGGCCAACTGGGACCCACGCTGCGCCATCGGCGTGGTGCTGGCGGCCGGCGGCTACCCGGGCAACTACAGCAAGGGCACCCCTATCCACGGGCTGGACGCGGCCCAGCCGGACAATGTCAAGGTGTTCCACGCCGGCACCGCGCACAGCGACGGGCAGGTGGTGACCAGCGGCGGCCGGGTTCTGTGCGTGACAGCCCTGGGCAGCGACATCGCGACGGCCCAGGCCGACTGCTACCGGGCGGTGGCGAAAATCAGCTGGGAGGGCATGACCCTGCGCCACGACATTGGCTGGCGAGCTATAGCGCGTTATAGTCAGCCAGGCTGAGTTTTCCGGGAACACCGCATGCGTGAACGTCGTCTCTCCCTGCTGGACCGTCTTATTAGCGAGGCCGATACGGTGCTGCGCACCGTCACCAGCCGGGGCCACTCCGCCGCCCGGCCCTCCCCCGCCGAGGGTCACTCGGACACCGAACTGAGCGACTCCGAACGCCGGCACGTGGCGGGGCTGATGCGCGTCAACCACACCGGGGAAGTCTGTGCCCAGGCCCTCTACCAGGGGCAGGCCCTCACCGCCAAACTCCCGACCGTGCGCGAGGAAATGCAGCAGGCGGCCGAGGAGGAAGTGGACCACCTGGTCTGGTGCGAGCAGCGCCTGCGGGAACTGGACAGCCAGCCCAGCATCCTCAACCCGGCCTGGTACGGCCTGTCATTCGCACTGGGTGCGGTGGCGGGGGCTATCGGCGACAGGGTTAGCCTCGGGTTCGTGGCCGCCACCGAGGAGCGGGTCTGCAGGCACCTGCAGGATCATCTCAAATCGCTGCCCGAAGACGACCGCAAGTCGCGGCTTATACTGCAGCAGATGCTGGAGGACGAGCAGCGGCACGGCGACAACGCGCTGGCGGCGGGGGGCACCGACTTTCCGCGCCCGGTGAAGGACGCCATGACCGCCGTGTCCCGGGTCATGACCGGCAGCAGTTACAGGGTTTGATTGCGGGGGTGGGTGGGTCGAATGAATTCGACCCTACGCTACATCTCCATGTAGGGCCGAATTCATTCGGCCACGATCCATCCCATGTAGGGCCGAATTCATTCGGCCACGATCCATCCCATGTAGGGCCGAATTCATTCGGCCATGATCCATCCCATGTAGGGCCGAATTCATTCGGCCTGGTTTCTGCGGGTTACGGTCGCTGTTACCTTGGTCGAATGAATTCGACCCTACAGGGCGCCCGCATCGAACTCGACGATTTCATAGCTGTGGCTTATTGCCACCCCGGCCGCGCCCAGCATAATCGAGGCCGAGCAGTACTTCTCGGCTGACAACTCCACCGCCCGCTTGACCTGGCTCTCCTTCAGGCCGACGCCTGTCACCACGAAGTGCATGGCGATGCGGGTGAACACCGCCGGCACGGCGTCCGCGCGCTCGGCCTCCAGTTCGACCCGGCAGTCCACCACCTGCTGGCGGGACTTTTTCAGCATGCTCAACACGTCGAAGCTGGAGCAGCCGCCGGTACCCAGCAACAGCATTTCCATGGGCCTGGGGCCCAGGTTGCGCCCACCCAGGTCCGGCGGACCGTCCATGACCACCGAGTGCCCGCTCCCGGACTCGCCGACGAACATGGCGCCATCGGACCACTTGACTGTTGCTTTCATATGCCGCGACTCCTGCGAAAAACAGCGCCGGAGCATACCATAAGGTCAGTGCTTTTACGTAGGCAGGGGTAGAGCACGGGGGTAGACTGGTTTACACTCGCGGGCTAGCCAGGTGCAGACGAGGGAGACGTCACGGTGGTAAAACCCCAGGTTCTCAAGGCACTTCCCAACGTGGAGAATTTCCTGCGGCATTGCCAGCGCAGGGACTACAAGGCCAAATCGACAGTACTGAAACAGGGAGAGCTGAGCAATTCGCTCTACCTGATCCTGGAAGGCTCGGTATCGGTGATGGTGGAAGACGAAGCGGAGGAGGGCCATATGATGGTGGTCTCCTACCTGAACCCCGGCGATTTCGTGGGGGAGATGGGCCTGTTCGACGACGAGATACAGGTGCGCAGCGCCATGGTCGTGGCCAAGACCCAGTGCGAGGTGGCGGAAATCTCCTACGAGCGGTTCCACCAGATCCGCAACCAGTTCCCCGATATCCTGTACGCCATCTCACGCCAGATCAGCAATCGCCTGCGCCAGACCACCCGCAAGCTCACCGACCTGGCGTTCGTGGACGTGTCCGGCCGCATCGCCCACACCCTGCTGGACCTGTGCAAGGAACCGGATGCCATGACGCACCCGGACGGCATGCAGATCAAGATTACCCGCCAGGAACTGGGCAAAATCGTCGGCTGTTCCCGGGAGATGGCCGGGCGGGTACTCAAGGCCCTGGAGCAGGACGGGCTGGTGTCGGTCTCCGGCAAGACCATGGTGGTCTACGGGACCCGCTAGGGCCGGGGCTGTTCCAGGCTACTGGAAAAACATCTCCCGCAGTTTTTCCCCGGGTTCCTGGGCGCGCATGAAAGCCTCTCCCACGAGGAAGCCGTGGACCTGGTGGTTACGCATCGAGGCCACATCCTCGGCGCTATGGATACCGCTTTCGGTCACCACCTGGCGATCAGCGGGTATGTAAGGCAACAGTTCCAGGGTGGTTTCCAGCCGGGTCTCGAAGCTGTGCAGGTCGCGGTTATTGATGCCGATCAGCGGCGTTTCCAGCTCCAGGGCCCGTTCCAGCTCCGCCCTGTCATGCACTTCCACCAGCAGGTCCACACCGACTTCCGCGGCGGTATGGGCCAGCTCCCGCATCTGCTCCTGCTCCAGGGCGGCCACGATCAGCAGCACCGCGTCGGCGCCAATCGCCCTGGCCTCGATGACCTGGTAGGGATCCACCGTAAAGTCCTTGCGCAGCACCGGCAGCTCACAGGCCGCGCGGGCCTGCTGCAGGTAGGCATCCGACCCCTGGAAGAAATCCACGTCGGTAAGCACCGACAGGCAGGCGGCGCCGCCGCGCTGGTAGCTGGCGGCGATCTGCGCCGGCCGGAAATCCTCGCGGATCACCCCCTTGCTGGGCGACGCCTTTTTCACCTCGGCGATGACCGCTGCCTGCCCGGCGGCGACGCGCGCCGCAATCGCCGCCGCAAAGCCCCGCACGGCGGTTTGCTCGGCGATACGCTGTTCCAGGCTGGCCAGGGAATTGCGGGGGCGGCGCGCGGCCACTTCCTCGCGCTTGCGGGCCAGGATCTTGTGCAAAATAGTCGATACCTTGGCCATGTCGTCAGGCGTCCCGGGCGCGCATCATCTGGGTGAACTCCACAAATTCCCTGAGTTTCTGGGCCGCCTGGCCGCTGGCGAGCAGATCCTCGGCCATCTCCACGCCGTCCGCCAGGGTGGCGGCAATACCGCTGGTGTAGATGGTGGCGCCGGCGTTCAGGGCGATGATCGCCGCCGCCCGCGCCGACACCTCGTCCGCGCCCCCGCCCAGGGCCGCCTTTATCAATGCCGCCGACGCCGCGGCACCATCCACCGCCAGCCCCTCCAGGCTCTGCCGCGGCATGCCGAACTCTTCCGGGCTTATGTGGTAACTGCTGATGTTACCGTCGCGCAGCTCCGTTACCCGGGTCCCGGCGGCAATGGAGATTTCATCCAGGCCGTCATCGGAGTGGACGATCATCGCATGCACGGAGCCCAGCACCTGCAGCGCCCGCGCCATGGGTTCGCACAGGTCGGCGGAAAATACCCCGATCACCTGGCGCTTCACGCCGGCCGGGTTGGTGAGCGGGCCGAGGATGTTGAACACCGTGCGCATACCCAGCTCTCGCCGCGGCCCTATGGCGTGCCGCATGGCGCTGTGGTGCGCCGGCGCGAACATGAACCCCACGCCCACCTCGGTAATGGCGCGGGCGACCTGTACCGGGCTCAGGTCCAGGGGCACGCCCAGCTCCTCCAGGACATCCGAACTGCCGCTGGAACTGGAGACCGAGCGGTTGCCGTGCTTGGCGACCCTGGCCCCGGCCGCGGCCACCACGAAAGTAGAGGCGGTGGAGACATTAAAGAGGTTGGCGCCATCGCCGCCGGTGCCCACCAGGTCCACCAGGTGCGGGTCGTCCACTGCTACCGGGGTGGCCAGCTCGCGCATGACCTGGGCGGCGCCGGCGATCTCCTCGATGGTTTCGCCCTTCATGCGCAGGGCCACCAGCAGGCCGCCGATCTGGGCCGGGGTGGCCTCGCCCGACATCACCTCGTGCATGACCGCGGCCATTTCATCGCGCTGCAGGTCCTGGCCGACCACCAGCCGGTTAAGCGCTTGCTGGATGTTCATCAGATATGTCCCCTACTGTTCCAGGAAGTTGCGCAACAGGTCGTGACCGTGTGCGGTGAGGATGGACTCCGGGTGGAACTGCACGCCCTCGATAGGCAGTTCCCGGTGCCGCAGCCCCATGATCTCGTCTATCTCGCCGGTCTCGGTGCAGGTCCAGGCGGTCACTTCCAGGCAGTCCGGCAGGCTGGCGCGCTCCACCACCAGGGAGTGATAGCGGGTGGCCTCGAAGGGTTCACTGAGGCCGCGAAAGACGCCCTCGCCGCGGTGGTGTATGGACGAGGTCTTGCCGTGCATCACCTTGCGGGCCCGCACCACCCGGCCCCCGAAAACCTGGCCGATGCTCTGGTGCCCCAGGCAGATGCCCAGGATGGGCAGTACGCCCGCGTAGGCCTTGATCACCGCCATGGAGATGCCGGCCTCGTTGGGGGTACAGGGTCCGGGCGAGATCACGATCTGCTGCGGCGCCAGCGCCTCGATGTCGGCGACCGTAATCTCGTCGTTGCGCACCACCCGCACCTCGGCCCCCAGTTCCCCGAGGTACTGCACCACGTTGTAGGTAAAGGAGTCGTAGTTATCGATCATCAACAGCATGTTCAGCCCTCCCCCGCCAGCACCATGGAGGCGGCGCGGAACATGGCGCGCGCCTTGTTGTGGGTTTCTTTCCACTCCAGCCGCGGCACCGAATCGGCGACCACGCCGCCGCCGGCCTGCACATGCAGCCGCTGGTCCTTGATGACGGCGGTGCGAATGGCGATGGCGGTATCCATGTCGCCGGCCCAGGAGATATAGCCAATGGCGCCGCCGTAGATACCGCGTTTTACCGGTTCCAGCTCGTCTATGATTTCCATGGCCCTGATCTTGGGCGCCCCGCTGAGGGTGCCCGCCGGCAGGGTGGCCCGCAGTACGTCGATGGCGGACTTGCCGGGCTGCAGCCTGCCGGTGACATTGGACACGATGTGCATCACGTGCGAGTAGCGCTCGACCACCATCTTGTCGGAGAGCTCCACCGAGCCGATCTCGGCGATACGGCCCACGTCGTTGCGTCCCAGGTCGATAAGCATCAGGTGCTCGGCGATTTCCTTGGGATCCGCCAGCAGTTCCGCCTCCAGTTCCCTGTCCTCCTGCTCGCTGTGGCCGCGACGACGGGTACCGGCGATGGGCCGCACGGTGACTACTCCCTGTTCCACCCTGGCCAGGATCTCGGGGGAAGAGCCCACGATATGGAAATCTTCCAGGTCCAGGTAATACATGTAGGGGGAGGGATTGAGGTTGCGCAGGGCGCGGTACAGGTTCAGGGGAGGCGCGGTGAAGGGGATGCTCATGCGCTGGGAGGGCACTACCTGCATCACGTCCCCCGCCAGTACGTACTCCTTGACCCGTTCGACGGCCTGGTAGTACTGGGCCTCGGTGAAATCGGACTCGGCTCGCTGTTCCAGCGCGGCGCTGTCGGCGCCGCCCAGCACCACCTCCGGCAGCGGCGTCATGGGCAGGGGCAGTCTGCCGACCAGTTCCCGCAAACGCTGCTGCGCCTGTTCCAGGGCGCCTTCCGCGGCCGGGTCGGCATTGACGATCAGGCGGATAGTGCCAGCCAGGTTGTCGAATACCAGCACCTCCTCGGACACCATCAACAGGATGTCCGGTGTCCCCAGGCGGTCGGGGGGCGCGCTGTCCGCCAGCCGGGGCTCGACATAGCGCACGCTGTCATAACCGAAATAACCCACCAGCCCGCCGTGAAACACCGGCAGGTCCGCCCGCGGCGCGGTGTGATAGCGCTGCTGGAACTGCTCGGCGAAGCCCAGCGGGTCCGCCACCTCCTCGCATTCGGCGAGCTCTCCGTCCACCCACACCTCGGCCCGGTAACCGAACACCTTGAGCACCGTGCGACAGGGCAGGCCAATAATGGAATAACGGCCCCACTTCTCGCCGCCCTGCACCGACTCGAAAAAGTAGGAGTACGGGCCTTCCGCCAGTTTGCGGTAACTGCTGAGGGGAGTTTCCAGGTCCGCCAGCACCTCGGTGGAGACCGGTATGCGGTTGTAACCCTGTGCCGCCAATGCGGCAAAGTCTTGGGAATTCATAGCTTGTCCTCGGAGAATCGGTTTGCGTAATAAGGTCGCGGCAATGCCCTGGCTACCATCGCCAGCAAGTGACCTCGCGCATCGACAGCAGGTCGATGCAGTTACGCGTTGCTGTGAGCACAGCATTCTCCAGGATTGGGGAGGCGCTATTGTACATGGCACCAGGGGCTTGGCAAAGCGCCCGGCTCGCCGGGGGACCGTCGGCGCGGGCCCGGCCTCAGATCGAGGCCAGTGCCGCCCGCATCTGCGCGATCACGGCGCCGTAGTCCGGCGCATTGAAGATGGCGGAGCCGGCGACGAAGGTATCCGCGCCGGCGGCAGCGATCTCCGCGATGTTCTTCGGGGTGACGCCGCCGTCTATCTCCAGGCGGATATCCAGGCCGGAGGCATCGATCATGGCGCGGGCCTCGCGCAGCTTGTCCAGGGTGGCGGGAATGAAGGACTGGCCGCCAAAGCCCGGGTTGACCGACATCAGCAGCACCATATCGACTTTATCCAGCACGTACTTGAGGGCGTCCAGCCCCAGGTGGGGGTTGAACACCAGGCCCGATTTGCAGCCGGCGTCGCGGATCATCTGCAGGGAGCGGTCGACATGGGTGGACGCATCCGGGTGAAAGGTGATGTAACTGGCGCCGGCGGCGGCGAAATCGCCGATCAGCTGGTCCACCGGGCTGACCATGAGGTGCACGTCGATATCTGCGGTAACACCGTGCTTGCGCAGGGCGCTGCACACCATGGGGCCTATGGTGAGGTTGGGCACGTAGTGGTTGTCCATGACATCGAAATGCACGATATCAGCGCCGGCGGCCAGCACCGCGTCGACCTCCTCGCCCAGGCGGGCGAAATCGGCGGACAGTATGGACGGGGCGATGAGGAAGTCGGTCATGGTCGGCTCCAGGCTGGATTCAGGGCGCTATTCTACCGGCTAAACGCTCAGGGCACACGGGCCTCGCGCAGGGCCGCGTCCAGGTCCGCCAGGCGCTGGGGGGTACCGACATCCTGCCACTGCCCCGGGTGGAACTCGGCGCTGACCAGGCCCGCCGGGATCGCGGCATCCAGCAGTGGTCGCAGCGCCAGCTTGCCCGCGCCCATGCCGGCGAAAAACGCGGGGGTGAAAACCCCCACGCCCGCGTAGGTACAGCCCACCGCCTGCGGCGACCGCAGCTGCAACAGGCCGCCCTCGGCCAGCTGGAAATCGCCCGCGGGGTGATGCGGCGGGTTGCCCACCATCACCAGGTGTGCGGTCCGGGGCGGCGCCGGGCAGTAGCCCAGCAGGCGGGCAAAGGGATAATCGATCCACACATCCCCGTTGACCACCAGGAAAGCCCCCTCCCCCAGCAGCGGCAGGGCGCGGTGAATACCCCCGGCGGTCTCCAGCGGCGTGTCCTCGCGGGAGTAGCGAATGCTCACGCCCCAGCGGCTGCCATCGCCGCAGTAGTCGACAATCTGCTGCGCCAGGTGGGAGACGTTGATAACCAGCTCGCGGAAACCGGCCCCGGCGAGATGCTCGATATGGTGGCCTATGAGCGGCACACCGGCCACCTGCAGCAGTGGCTTGGGCGTGCGGTCGGTGAGCGGGCGCATGCGCTCGCCGACACCTGCGGCCAGGATCATCGCCTTCACGGGCGACCCCAGTCCCGGGCCGCCACCAGCGGCGCCAGGCGGCGACGGAACCACTGCCCGAAGGCGGCCAGGGCCGGCTCCCGCGGCGCGTACAGGTCGGCGATTTCCAGCACGTAATCGATCACCCTGGGCAGGTCGGCCAGGTAGCCGGGCTTGCCGTCGCGCAGGTACAGGCGGGCGAAGGTGCCCAGCACCTTGATATGGCGCTGCAGGCCCATCAGGTCGAACCAGCGCAGGAAGCGCTCTTCGTCCACTTCTCCCAGCAACCCCGCCGCCTGCAGGCGAGTCCGGTAGTCCAGGGCCCAGTCGCGCACCCGGGCCGCGGGCCAACGCACGTAGCAGTCGCGCAACAGCGACACCAGGTCGTAGCTGATCGGCCCCGCTACCGCGTCCTGGAAATCGATCACCGCCAGGGCGCCATCTTCCTGGGGCATCAGGTTGCGGCTGTGGAAATCCCGATGCACCAGCACCTGCGGCTGCTCCAGGGCGCTGGCCACCAGCAGCGAGTCCACCTGGCGCAGCAGGCCGCGCTCCTGTTCATCAGGCGTGTGCCCCAGCAGGGCCTCGGCAAACCAGGCGGGGAAGCGGCCCAGCTCCTCCTGCAGCAGGGCGGCGTCGTAGTGGGGAATATCCAGGCCGGCGGTCTCTAGCGCCGCCATGCGCAGCAGCACATCCATGGCCCGCCGGTAAGCGGCATCGACCGAGCCGGTGGTCAATTCCGGCAGCAGCAGGCGATCGCCCAGGTCCTCGAGCAGCAGGTAGCCGCGCTGCAAATCCGACCCGTACAGCGCCGGAACCCTCACGCCGGCCGCCGCCAGCAGCGCCCGCACAGCGAGAAATTCGGCGTTTTTTTCCGTACCGGGAGGGGCCTCCACCAGGATGCGGGAGCGGCCGCCGAGAGCGGCGCGAAAATAACGCCGGTTGCTGGCATCCCCTGCCACCGCTTGCGGGTGGGCATCGGCGTGGCCGGCATCCAGCGCCAGCTGTCCCAGCGCCCAGGGCAACAAATCGTTTGGCGGCGGACGCGCGTTCAAAGCTCTCTCCAATCTGACATTTTACGGACAAGGGCGAGTCGATGCTTTAGAATCCGCGTTTACTCCGCGAACGTGCCCAGCCATCAATGATAACGGACTTTGCCAGACACATCGCCCGACGCGGGCGCTTTCTCGTACCCGCGGTGGTGTTACTGGTGAACTTCGCGATGCCTGCCCCGTTGCAGGCAAAGAATACCAACTACCAGGTCTGCAAGGCCAATGCCAGCGGTGACGGCTGGGACTGCCAGTCCACGCAGCCCGGGGCAGCCGATACCCCTGCGGCACCGGCATCCGCACGGGCCTCCGAACAGGCCACCGCAGCGCCTGCGCCGGCAGCCGCCGTGTCGCAGCCTCCCGCCCCGGCAGCTGCACCCGCGGCACCCGGTGCGGAACCCATCCCCGAGGCACCCGCCGCAGTCGTTCCCGCGGCGATATCCGGCGCCGCTGCGGCCGGCGCAGCAACAGCCGCCGAGGCGCCTTCCGCTGAAGCCGCACCCCCGCCTGACCAGCAGGTAGCAGTAGCGGATGAGCCCGCCGCGGCCACCCCGCCGCCGACCTACCCCCTGGACTGGGTGCCGCTGGAGTCGGTCCCGGCTGCATTGCGCGATACCGACTGCCTGCTGTGTGAGGGCCGCTACATGGACCCGCTGGCCGACCAGGACCTGTCACAGGACCCCGATGACGCCGAAATAGAGGCCTGGGCCAACAGCACCGAGCTGCAGGGCGACCAGGTCTGGTTCACCGGTGGCGTCAGGGTTACCCAGGGCTACCGCCGCTTCCAGGGCAACGAGGCTGTCATCGACCGGGAAACCGGCGAGGCGGTGCTGACCGGCGACGTCACCCTGCGGGAGCCAGGTGTGCTGCTGCAGGGACAGCGCGCGCAGATATTCTCCGAAACCGGCGAGGCCACCCTGGAGGACAGTAAATTCGTCATCCACCCGGATCACCTGCAGGGCACCGCCGACCTGCTGGAACGCGATGCCGACGGCCTGATCCACATTCACAACGGCAACTTCAGTTACTGCCCCCCGGGCGAGAACGACTGGAGCATCCACGCGGACAAACTGCAACTGGACATCGAGGAGGGGCTGGGCACGGCCCGCGGCGCCACCGTCGATGTCGCCGGTCTGCCGGTGTTTTACACGCCCTGGCTGCAATTCCCGCTGGACGACAGGCGCCGCACCGGCCTGCTGTGGCCCGATTTCGGCAATGACAGCTCCGGGGGCCTGGATATCTCGGTGCCGGTGTATTTCAACCTCGCACCCAACTACGACGCGCTGTACTCGCCCCGCTATATCCAGGAGCGCGGCGTCAACCACGAATTGAAAACGCGCTACCTCAACAAGTACCTGGGTTTCTGGACCGTCGGCGGCGCCTACATGCGCAACGACAAGCGCTACGAGGACCAGATCCCCGAGGGCCAGAGTGCCGACCGCTGGCTGACCCTGGTGCGCCAGGATGGGCTGCTGGACCAGCGCTGGCGCTCGAGGATCGACTATACCAAGGTGAGCGACGTCGACTACATGCGCGACCTGGAGACCTCCAGCCTCACGGCCCAGCGCCGCACCAGCCTGCTGCAGATGGCCTCCATGGACTACCTGGGCGACAGCTGGCTGCTCAACCTCGAGGTGGAGCAGTACCAGTCGCTGGCCGATGACATCAACGACGTGTACAAGAAGCTGCCCCAGTTTACTGCCCAGTATCGCAGCAGCGGCGCGCCCTTCGAGATAGAGCCCATACTGTTGACCCAGTACTCCAATTTCGATGCCGATGAGGATGTGGTTACCGGCCAGCGGATCTACAGCGAGGGCGGCGCCGCCTATCCCATGAACTGGACCTACGGCTTTCTGAAGCCGACCGTGAAATACCGCCAGTTGAACTACGAGTTGAGCCAGGCAGAATTTTATACCGACAACAGCCCGTCCACGGGTGCCGCCATGGCCAGCCTGGACAGTGGCCTGTATTTCGAGCGCAACATGAGTTTCGCAGGCAACGACCTGCTGCAGACCCTGGAGCCCCGCCTGTTCTACATGTACTCCGCCTACGAGAACCAGGACGACCAGCCCGATTTCGATAGCGCCGAGCTGACCTTCTCCTACAACCAGCTGTTTCGGGAGACCCGGTTTTCCGGGCACGACCGCCTGGACGACGCCAATCGCCTGTCGGTGGGCATCAGCTCCCAGTTTATCGACAACGACAACGGCAACAAACTGCTGAGCATGAGCATCGGCCAGATTTACTATTTTCGCGATCGCAAGGTTCGCCTGGTGCCGGGAGCCCCGGCGCTGGATGATTCCGGTTCCCCTATCGCCGCGGACCTGACCTTTAACCCCAACCGGCATTTCAGCCTGTGGTCAAACATCGTGTGGGACCCCTACAGCGGCAACACCAACTCAGGCAACGTGCTGGCCGGCTACACCCTGGACAACGGCACCATCTTCAACCTGGGTTATGCCTACAACCGGCCGCTGCAGGCGAACGTCCTGCAGGCGGAAACAGAACAGATCACCGCCTCCACCTACCTGCCGATCAACCAGAACTGGCGCATCTTCGGGGCTATCAACTACAGCATCCTCGACAACACCAGCATCGAAGAGATGGTCGGCGTCGAATATGATAACTGCTGCTGGTCGTTCCGGCTGCTGAACCTGCGCTACTACGACAACAGCTCCACCGCTTTCTTCCCCGATTTCAGCGATCCCAATCTGGAGAAGGAAAACTCCACCCAGTTTCAAGTCATCTTCAAGGGCATGGGCAGCTTCGGCAGCCGGATCTCCAACATTCTTGAGGACATGGTTCGAGGTTATAAAGAACGTGAATATTAGGAAATTACTGCTGGCGACCCTGTTTGTCGGCGCGCTCATACCCGCGGCACAGGCGGCCATGGAAACCCTGGACCAGGTGGTGGCAATCGTTGACGACGACGTCATCCTGGCCAGCGAGCTGCGCGAGCGGGTGAGCGCCCTCACCCAGACCATGCAGTCCCGGGGCATGGACCTCCCCCCGGAGGACGAGGTCATCCGCGAGACCCTGGACCGGCTTATCCTGGAGAGCATCCAGCTGCAGCTGGGCCTGCGCGTGGGGGTGCGGATTTCCGACCAGCAACTGGATGCCGCCATCGAGGGTATCGCCGCCCAGAACGGCTTGTCGGTGGAGCAGTTCCGGGAGGCCCTGGAGCAGCAGGGGCAATCCTACGCCGGCATGCGCGAACAGGTGCGCCGGGAAATGATCATTCAGCGGGTGCAGGCGGGCAACGTCAACCAGCGGATCCAGATCACGCCCAAGGAAGTAGACAACTTCCTCGCCACCGAGGATGGCCGCAAGCTGACCCAGGCCGAGTATCACCTGCTGCACGCGCTGCTGCCGGTATCCCCCGAGGCCAGCCCGGAGCAGGTTGCCGCGGCCCGGGCACAGGTGGAAAAGCTGCTCAGGCAGATTCGCGCCGGCCAACCCTTCGAGCAGGTTATCCGCTCCAGCACCGGGCAATACACCTTCAGCGGCGGCGACCTGGGGTGGCGCAAGGCGGAGGATTTACCCTCGCTGTTTGCCGACGTGGCGCCGAACATGGCCAAGGGCGCCACCTCCGACCCCATCCGCAGCGACAGCGGCTTTCACCTGATCTACATGCAGGACAAGCGCGGCGGCGAGCAGATTGTCAACCAGACCAAGGCGCGCCACATCCTGGTCAAGCCCTCGGAGATCCTCACCGATGAGCAGGCCAGGGACCTGGTGGCCAGCCTGCGCGCCCGCGCCCTGGCGGACGAGGATTTCGGCGCTTTGGCCCGGGAATTTTCCGAGGACATCGGCTCGGCCGCCGAGGGCGGCGAACTGGGCTGGACCAGCCCGGGCCAGATGGTCCCCGAGTTCGAGCAGGCCATGAACGACACCCCCGTGGGCGAGATCTCGGAACCGGTGCGCACCCAGTTCGGCTGGCATATCGTGCTGGTGGAAGATCGCCGGCAACAGGATATGACCAGCGAGGCGCTGCGCAACAAGGCGGCGGATTTCCTGCACAAGCGCAAGTACCAGGAAGAACTGGACGCCTGGCTGCAACAGATTCGCGATGAAGCCTTCGTCGATATCAAGTAAGCGGGCACTGTGAGCGCCGTGCCCAGGATAGCCATTACCGTCGGGGAACCGGCCGGCATCGGTCCGGACATCGTGCTGGCCGCGGCCGCCATGGCCTGGGACGCGGAGCTGGTGGCGATTGGCGATCCCGGCCTGTTGGCCGCCCGCGCCGGTCAGCTGGGCCTGTCTGTTGTCCTGCGGGAGATCGACCCGGGTGCCTCGCCCCGGGGGCACCAGCCGGGTTCACTGGCGGTGCTGCCGGTGGCACTGGCGGCGCAGTGCCGCCCCGGTGTGCTCGACGTGGCCAATGCGCCCTACGTGCTGCAAACCCTGCAACGGGCGGTGGACGGTTGTCTCGCCGGCGAGTTCAGCGCCATGGTCACCGCGCCGGTGCAAAAGTCGGTTATCAACGACGCCGGCATAGCCTTCACCGGCCATACCGAGTTTCTCGCCGCGGCCACCGGCACCGCGCGGGTGGTGATGATGCTGGCCACCGCTGAACTGCGGGTGGCCCTGGCGACCACCCACCTGCCGCTGGCGGCGGTGCCCGGGGCGATTACCCCGGCGCTGTTGCGGGAAACCCTGCATATCCTGGAGCGCGACCTGCGCGACAAGTTCGGCCTGCAGCGGCCCCGTATCGCGGTACTGGGGCTCAACCCCCACGCCGGGGAGGGCGGGCACCTGGGGCGGGAGGAAATCGACACGATCATACCCACGCTGGCGGAACTGCGCGGCCAGGGCATGGAACTGCTGGGACCGTTGCCCGCCGACACCGCCTTCAATCCCAAAGTACTGGAGCAGTGCGACGCGGTGTTCGCCATGTACCACGACCAGGGCCTGCCGGTACTGAAATTCGCCGGCTTCGGCAACGCCGTCAATATCACCCTGGGATTGCCCATCATCCGCACCTCGGTGGACCACGGTACAGCCCTGGATCTCGCCGGCAGCGGCCGGGCGGATCCGGGCAGCCTGGTGCACGCCCTGGAGCAGGCGCTGGCGATGAGCGCCGCTAACAGAGGTCGCGATAGGTCTTGAGCACCGCCTCGGGTTCGCCATCGGCCACGATGCTGCCGGCATCAATGCACACGGCGCGACTGCATATATCGCGCACCTGCCCTTCCATGTGCGATACGAACACCACAGTCTGGTCGCCGGTGATGCGCTCTATCATCGCCTTCTGGGCTTTCTCCCGGAACCGCGTGTCCCCCACGCTCAATACCTCGTCGATCAGCAGGACGTCGACGTGGGTCATCAGGGCCGTGGTAAAACCCAGCCGCGCCAGCATGCCCGCGGAGTAGGTTTTTACCCGCTCCTCGAAGGAATCCCCCAGTTCCGAAAACGCCTTGATCTCCTCCAGGTAACTGCGGGCCTGGCGGGCCGTGGCCCCCTGCAGCATCGCCGCCAGCATGGCGTTGTCGCGGCCGGACAGGTCGGGGCGAAAACCCAGGCCGATAGTCAGCAGCGCCGAGCTCTTGCCCGGATGCTGGCGCACGCTGCCGCTGGTGGGCGCGAGAATGCCCGCCATCAGCCGCAGCATGGTGGTCTTGCCCACCCCGTTGCGACCGATGATACCCAGGGTCTCGCCCTCGTAGACCTGCAGGGATACCCTGTTGAGGACGTGGTGCGAACCGTGATCAAAGGACTGGCGCCGCGACTGGTAGCTCAGGCACACCTGGTCCAGTTCCAGCATCACCCGCCTGCCGTCTGCAGCGATCACGACAGGGCCTTCAGGGCCAGGTACTGGCTGTTCCTGCGCATGACCACCACCATCAGCAGCAGCAGGGCCACGGCGCCGCAGCCCACCCACAGCAGGTGCATCCAGGCAGGCGGGGTGTGGAACATCAACACCTGCCGATAGGCGTCCAGGATGAACGCCAGCGGGTTGACCGCCAGCACCAGTTCAGTGAGGGCGGGGTCCGGCAAATGTCGCACGTCCCAGAAAATCCCCGAGGTAAACAGCAGGAAAGTCATGCCCAGGGAAATAATCATGCTGAAATCCCGCACCAGGCAGACCAGGCAGGCACCGATATAGGCGCAGGCGACGATCATCAGGTAGTTGACCACGATAACCGGCACCACATAAAACCAGGCCAGCGAGGGCGTATAGCCCCAGGCGAACAGCACGCAGAACAGCAACAGGAACACCGCCGCCTGGCGATACAGTCCCTCCTGCACCACCGCCAGCGGGAACAGGGTCTTGGTGACATTGATACGGCCCACCAGTCCGCGATTCATGACGATGCTGTTGGCGGCCTGGTTCACCGATTTCGAAAACCAGATGAAGGCCAGCTTGCCGCACATGAGGAATACCAGGAAATCCGCTCGCCCCGCTTGCAGCAGTACCTCGAAGACGACATAGAAAACGGCCACCCACAGCATGGGTTCCAGTATCCACCAGATATAACCCAGGAAGTACCGGGAGGCCTCCGCCCGCAGCGACATGCGTGCCATGGTGTCAGCCAGGCGAAGATATTGCACAAAGGACATCAGTGGGCGCCGCCAATGGAATCACGTGTTGCGAAGCGCGGCATTCTAGCAAAATGCTGGCTGCCGGGGCACCTCTGATCAATCGAGCCACTGCGCGGTATGCAAGACCGTCGGTCGCGGTACAATGGGCCCATGAACACTTCGCCACATCGCGCCCGCAAACGCTTCGGCCAGAACTTTCTTCGCGACGAGGGGATAGTCAACAGCATCATCGCGGCGATCCACCCGCAGCCGGGCGACCACCTGGTCGAAATCGGGCCGGGACAGGGCGCCCTGACCGGGTACCTGTCCGCCAGCGGCTGCGCGCTGGACGTGATCGAACTGGATCGCGACCTGGTGCCCGGCCTGCTCGCCGCCTTCAGCGTCAACCCGCGCTTCAGGCTGCACAGCGCCGACGCCCTCAAGTTCGATTTCGCCTCGCTGGTGCAGGGAGGCGCGCCATTGCGGGTGGTGGGCAACCTGCCCTACAACATATCCACCCCGCTGATCTTTCGCCTGCTGGAGCAGGCAGCGCTTATCCGTGACATGCATTTCATGCTGCAGCTGGAGGTGGTGGACCGGCTGGCGGCGGTACCGGGCAACCGCCACTGGGGCCGGTTGGGCATCATGGCCCAGTATTACTGCGAGGTGGAGAAATTGTTCGAGGTACCGCCCGAGGCCTTTGACCCACGCCCCAAGGTACAGTCGGCAATCGTGCGCCTGACGCCCCGCCCCGCAGCCACGCGACCGGACTGCGACGCCGACCTGCTGCGCCAGGTCGTGCAGAGCGCCTTCGGCCAGCGTCGCAAGACCTTGCGCAACAACCTCAAAGGGCTTATAGATACGGACGGCCTGGAAACGCTCGGTATAGACCCGGGTGCCCGCGCCGAATCACTTGAACTGTCCCAATTTATCGAGATTACCGCGGCCATCCATGGATAAAGCCAATCGCACCGAAGCAGCGCCCACCCAGATCGATATACGGGTCGTCAGCACCTACCTGCGCGCGCACTCCCGGCCCGAGCAGCACCAGTACGCGTTTGCCTATACCATTACCATCAGCAACAGGTCGGAGCAGAGCGTGCAGTTGCTGTCGCGCCACTGGGTCATCACCGACGCCGATGGCGCGGTGCAGGAAGTGCGAGGCGAGGGCGTGGTGGGCGAGCAACCGGTGATCGCGCCGGGTGAATCCTTTCGCTATACCAGCGGCGCCACCCTGGCCACGCCCGTGGGTTGCATGGAGGGCAGTTACACCATGACCCGCTGTGACAATGGCGGTCGGCCGCTGGCCGACGGCAATCGCTTCGACGCGCCCATACCGGCTTTCTCACTGCACACCCCCAAGGCGCTGCACTAGGTCCCCGGTGAGCACCTACGTAGTCGGCGATATCCAGGGCTGCCTGCAGCCGCTCAAATGTCTTCTCAAGCGAGTACAGTTCAATCCGGACAAGGACATGCTCTGGTCGGTGGGGGATATCGTCAACCGCGGGCCGCGCTGCCTCAAGACCCTGCGCTACCTGCACGCCATGCGCGACAACCTGGTGCTGGTACTGGGCAACCACGACCTGCACCTGCTGGCGGTGGCCGCCGGCGTGCGCTCACCCAACCGCTCGGATACCCTGGAAAAAATCCTCAAGGCCCCGGACCGGGACAGCCTGCTGACCTGGCTGCTGCACCGCCCCCTGGTTCATCACCAACACGGGTTTACCCTGGTCCACGCGGGCATCCCTCCCCAGTGGAGCGTGCAGGACGCCCTGGCGCGCGCCCACGAGGTGGAAACCGTATTGCAGAGCCCCGCCTGCCTGGAATTTTTCAAGCAGATGTACGGCAACGAACCGCTGGTCTGGTCGGACGACCTGACCGGCATGACCCGCTTGCGGGTCATCACCAACTACCTCACCCGCATGCGCTATTGCACCAGCCAGGGGGTTCTCGACCTGGAGAGCAAGGGCCCCAGCCCCAATGTCGGCAAGCAGAAGGTTTCCGCCTGGTTCAGCCACCCCAATCGCAAAACCGCCAAAGACCGCATCCTGTTCGGCCACTGGGCCTCCATCGCCGGCCACACCGACAATCCCTTCGCCATCGGCCTGGATACCGGCTGCGTGTGGGGCGGCTCGATGTCGCTGTACGAGCTGGAAACCGGCCACTGGACCAGCTGCAAATGCAGGAACGGCAAGTGCAGGAAGTGAGCCGTCCCGGCGGGGCGATGGCGGCCCCATGAAGGCCTACCTGGTCGGCGGCGCGGTGCGCGACGCCCTGCTGGGCTACCCCAGCAGCGAGAACGACTGGGTGGTGGTGGGCGCCACCCCCGCCGACCTGCTGGCTCAGGGCTTCCAGCAGGTGGGCAAGGATTTCCCGGTGTTCCTGCACCCCGACACCAGGGACGAGTACGCCCTGGCGCGCACCGAGCGCAAGCGGGGGCACGGCTACACCGGGTTCGCCGTGCACTGCGACCCCGCGGTCACCCTGGAGCAGGACCTGCTGCGGCGCGATCTCACCATCAACGCCATGGCCCGCTCACCCGAGGGCGACATCATCGACCCCTATGGCGGCCAGCGGGACCTGGCGGCCAGGGTGCTGCGGCATGTGTCCGACGCGTTCGTGGAGGATCCGCTGCGGGTGTTGCGCACCGCCCGCTTCGCCGCCCGCTACGCCCACCTGGGGTTTGGCGTCGCGCCGGAAACCCTCGCACTGATGGCCGAGATTGTCGACCAGGACGAGCTGGCCCACCTGCCGGCGGAGCGCATATGGGTGGAAATGGAGCGCGCCCTGGGTGAGCGCGACCCCCAGGTATTCGTGCAGGTACTGCGCGACTGCGGCGCCCTGGCCAGGTTGCTGCCGGAACTGGAGGCCCTGTTCGGCGTGCCCCAGACCGAAACATACCACCCCGAGATCGATACCGGGGTGCATACCCTGATGGCGCTGCAGCAGGCCGCGCTGCTCACGCCGGCCACCGATGTGCGCTTCGCCCTGCTGCTCCACGACCTGGGCAAGGGCACCACCCCCCGGGCGGAATGGCCGCGGCACATCGCCCACGAGCACCGCGGCCTGAAACTGGTGGAACGGGTATGCCAGCGCCTCAAGGCGCCGGGCCAACATCGCGAGCTGGCCCTGAAAGTGTGCGAGTACCACACCCTCTGCCACCGCGCCCTGGCGTTGCGCGGCAAGACCCTGCTGAAGCTGTTGAACGCCACCGATGCGCTGCGCCGGCCCGAGCGTTTCGAGGCTTTCCTGCTGGCTTGCGAGGCCGATGCCCGTGGTCGCAAGGGACTGGAGCAGCGGGACTATCCCCAGGCCGACTTCCTGCGGCGCGCCCAGGCGACGGCCCAGGAGGTGACCGCCGCCGCCTTCAGCGAGCAGGGCCTGCAGGGCAAGGCCCTGGGCGAAGCGATCGCCGCGGAGCGGGTGCGCCGCCTGGACGCCCTGCGCCGCACCCTGTAGGGCCGAATTCATTCGGCCCGGATATTCCGGATGCACCCGATGATTCATTGGTCGAATGAATTCGACCCTACAATTTTCCTACCCGTAGGGCCGAATTCATTCGGCCCTCATCCCCTGTAGTGCCGAATTCATTCGGCCGGGGTTGGGTCGCGATCCCGGGTGGCCGGGCGCGCCCGCTTCAGGCCCGCGAAATGGACCGGCCGCGCCACTGGAAATCCACCCGGCGCAGGGACTGGGCGGACTTATCGTACTCCTGCCACAACTGACGGTAGCTCCTGCCCGCCAGGGGATGGATCTGCCGCGGGGCCAGCTCTGCCAGGGGGCACAGCACGAAGGCATTTTCCAGGATCTCCGGGCGCGGCAACTCCACGCCCTCGACGATGCCCGTGGCGGTGCCGTGGGTGAGAATATCGATGTCCAGCTGGCGCGGGCTGTTGCGGCTGGCATTGGCGGGGCGGCCGTGCTCGATCTCCACATGGCGCAAACGGCGGGCGAGTTCTCCCGGACCCAGGTCGGTGTCGATGGCGACCACCAGGTTCAGGAAGGGCTGGCCGGAAAAGCCGATGGCCTCGCTGTCGTAGACCGAGGACAGGGCCAGCTCGCCGAACAGGCCCTGCAGGGCATCCAGCCCGGCGACGATATAGCGCTCGCGCTCGATATTGCTGCCCACCCCGAGGAAGACCGCCGCCATCAGGGCTGCTCCGGGCGCTCGATCACCACACCCACCTCGGCGGCCTGGGCCACCGCACCGGGCTTGGCCAGGCGCAGGCGCAGCCAGGACACGGCGAACTCATCCCGCAGGATATCCGCCAGGCGCTCCGCCAGGGTTTCGATCAGCTGGAAATCACTCTCTTCTATATAGGCAAGCAGGCGCGCGGCAATGGCGGCGTAGTCCAGCGCCTCCTCGATGCGATCCCCGGCCGCCGCCCGCCGGTTGTCGGATGCCAGTTCCAGGTCCAGCACCAGCTGCTGGCGGACCCTGCGCTCCCAGTCATACACGCCGATCACGGTGTCGGCCCGCAGTCCCTTGATATAGACGATATCCACTCAAGCCATCCCGGTCGCCGCCAGCGGCGGCAGCTCTTCCATGGGCCAGCGCGGCCGCACCGGCGGCTCCGCCTCGTCCACCTGCCCCGCCGCCAACCGCACCGCGCCGGCGTAGGCGATCATGGCGCCATTGTCGGTGCAGTAGCGGGGCGCCGGGTAGTAGACCCGCGCGCCCTCTTTTGCCAGGGCCTGCTCCAGTTGCCGGCGCAGCTTGCTGTTGGCGCTGACCCCTCCGGCAATGACCAGGCGCTTGAGCTGCTCCTGGCGCAGGGCCCGCCGGCACTTGATCACCAGGGTGGCCACCACGGCCTCCTCGAAGGCGGCGGCGATGTCGCAGGCGTCCTGCTCGCTGACCTCCCCCGCCAGCCGGCACTGCTCCACCGTGTTGAGGGTATGGGTCTTGAGGCCGCTGAAACTGAAATCCAGGCCCGGGCGATTGACCATGGGCCGGGGGAACACGAAACGACCCGGGGTGCCACGCTGGGCCAGGCGGGCGATATGGGGTCCGCCCGGGTAGGGCAAACCCAGCATTTTGGCGGCCTTGTCGAAGGCCTCGCCGGCGGCGTCGTCCAGTGATTCGCCCAGGATGCGGTACTGGCCGATGGCATCCACCCGCACCAGTTGGGTGTGGCCGCCCGATACCAGCAGGGCCACGAAGGGGAACCGGGGCGGCTCCGCCTCCAGCATGGGGGCCAGCAGGTGGCCCTCCATGTGGTGCACCCCCAGGGCCGGCACGCCCCAACCCCAGGCCAGGGCCCGGGCCAGGGTGGCCCCCACCATCAGGGCGCCGACCAGCCCGGGGCCGGCGGTATACGCCACCCCATCGATGTCGCCGGTGCTGCAGCCGGCATCGGCCAGCACCTGCTCCACCAGCGGCAGGGTCTTGCGTATGTGGTCGCGGGAGGCCAGTTCCGGCACCACCCCGCCGTATTCCACGTGGATATCCACCTGGCTGAACAGGGCGTCCGCCAGCAGGCCGCGCTCGGTATCGTAGAGCGCCACCCCGGTTTCGTCACAGGATGTTTCCAGACCCAGGACCAGCATTGTACCCACCGTGAGCAATGAAGGGCGCATGATACTGGCTGGCCACGCCCCTGTGTAGGGCCGAGTTTGTACCATTGGGGCGGGCTTGCGGACCCTTTGCAAAACGATCCCGATAAGTATAGAATGCGCGCCCTTTCAGGTGACACATTGGCGTGAGGCCCGTGGTCGCCCCAACCAAACGAGACAGGTACGGACTTAATGCCCCATATCAAGATCAAGGAAAACGAGCCCTTTGACGTCGCCCTGCGGCGCTTCAAGCGCTCCTGTGAAAAGGCCGGCGTTCTGGCCGAGGTGCGCAAGCGCGAGCACTACGAAAAGCCCACCACCGTGCGCAAGCGTGCCGGCGCAGCTGCCGTGAAGCGTCACCTCAAGAAGCTTTCTCGCGACAACCGCAAGCGCGTCCGCCTTTACTAGGCGGCACACGATCCCCCTGCCCATGAGCGACACCGCCCTCCGGGACAGCATCACGGCGGCCATGAAGGCTGCCATGAAGGCGCGGGACAAGGAACGCCTGGGAACAATCCGGCTGATCCAGGCCGAGTTCAAACGCATCGAAGTGGACGAACGCATCGAAATCGATGACGCCCGGGCACTGGCGGTGCTGGACAAAATGATCAAGCAACGCCGGGATTCCGCCGACCAGTACAGCAAGGCCGGCCGGGAAGAACTGGCAGCCCAGGAAAATTTCGAGATAGGCGTGATCCAGGAATTCCTGCCCGCCCAGCTCAGTGAGGCCGAACTCACCGCCATGGTGGACGCAGCGATCGCCGCCAGCGGCGCCACCGGCATGCAGGCCATGGGCGCCATCATAGGGCAGCTCAAGCCGCAACTGCAGGGCCGGGCCGATATCGGCGCGGTCAGCCAGTTGGTCAAAGCCAGACTCACCGCCTGAGCCCCACCGCCGCTAAACATTACCCTGTCGGCGTGGTTCAATAGCCAGTACACCCACTGTGTAGCAGCCCCCGATGGCCGGACGGATACCCCAAGCTTTCCTGGATGACCTGCTGGACCGCGTCGACATCGTCGAGGTGATAGACCGGCGCGTCAAACTGCGCAAATCGGGGAAGAACTACACCGCCCGCTGCCCCTTCCACGAGGAGAAAACCCCGTCTTTCAGCGTCAATCCCGACAAGCAGTTCTACTACTGCTTCGGTTGCGGCGCCGGCGGCAACGCCCTGGGCTTTCTCATGGACTACGAGAACCTGGACTTTCCCAGGGCCGTGGAAAGCCTGGCCAGCAGCGCCGGCATGGAGGTGCCCCGCGAGCCCTCCAGTACCCCCCACGATCCCGAGCGGGAGCAGGGCAACAAGGCCCTGTATGCCCTGATGGAAGACGTGGCCCGCTACTACCGCGGCCAGTTGCGCACTCACCCCCAGGCACAGCGCGCGGTGGCATACCTCAAGGGTCGGGGGCTGACCGGCCAGATCGCCAGGGAATTCGACCTGGGCTTCGCCCCGCCCGGCTGGGACAAGCTGATGAAAGCCCTGGGCACCGGCCCCGAGCAGGTCACCCTGCTCAAGGACAGCGGCATGCTGGTGGAAAACGAGCAGGGCAGGCTCTACGACCGCTTCCGCGACCGGGTGGTGTTCCCCATCCGCGACCAGCGCGGCAGGGTGGTGGCCTTCGGCGGCCGGGTGCTGGGGGACGACAAGCCCAAGTACCTGAACTCCCCCGAAACCAGTATTTTCCACAAGGGACGGGAGCTCTACGGCCTGTACCAGGCCCGCCAGGCCAACCGCAAGCTCGAGCGCCTGCTGGTGGTGGAGGGCTACATGGATGTGATTGCCCTCGCCCAGCACGGCATCAGCTACGCCACCGCCACCCTGGGCACCGCCACCAGCAGGACCCACCTGGAGCGCATCTACCGGCTGTGCCCGGAGGTGGTGTTCTGTTTTGACGGCGACGAGGCGGGCCGCAAGGCGGCCTTTCGGGCCCTGGAAGCCGCCCTGCCCTGCATGGAGGACGGCCGCCAGGCGCGCTTCCTGTTCCTGCCCGAGGGCGAGGACCCGGACACGGTGGTGCGCAAGGGCGGCAGGGAGCATTTCCAGCAGCTGCTGGGCAAGGCGATGCCGCTGGAGCAGTTCCTGTTCGAGGCCGTGGCCGAGGGGCTGGATACCGACAGCCTGGATGGCCGGGCCAGGCTGAGTAAACTGGCCCTGCCCTACATCCGGCAGATACCCGAGGGCGTCTATCGCCAGCTGATGTTCCAGGCCCTGGCCCGGCGCACCGGCCTGGACCAGGCCAGCCTGATGAAACTCGAACCCGCCCCGGCACCTCCGGCGCCGCCCGCCGGGCACCCGGCGGCAACAGCCCCCCGGCAGTACGACCGGGAGCCCGAGCCGCGGCCGCGGCGACGCGCCCCCTTCGGCGGCGCCCACAGCGGCTATTCCAACCTGGCGCAGGCTGCCATCGCCCTGCTGTTGCACCAGCCGGACATCGCGCGCCTCGCCGATTCCGCGACGCTGGCGGAACTGGAAGGCGATGACGTGGGTCTACTGAGGGAATTGTTGACCCTGCTGCAGCGGCGCCCGGAATCCAATACCGCCATGCTGCTGGGGCATTGGTACGGCACCCCGGAGGGCGAGCTGCTCAGCCGCCTGGCCGGGCAGGAGCGCCTGATCCCCAGCGAGGGCATCGAGCAGCAGTTTGTCGACACCATGAACGTGCTGGCCCGGGTGCCCCATCACTCCAGGCTGGCGGCCCAGGTCGACAAACTCAAGCACAGCAACTACGCTGAAATCAGCGACTTGGAAAAGCAGCGGTTGAGGGAAATGCTGCAGGAAAAACAGCGGCGGGACGCGGAGCGCAACAAGCCCCGCCAGTGACCCCGGCCACCGGGAACCCCCGCAGATACGGGGCGGGCATTGCTTGCATTAGCCTCACCAGCCCCCATATAGGTACCGATAATGGTGGAACCGCGCGGGGCGGTGAGTTGTTCGATTATTGGCCATATTCCCGGACGCTTCGGTAGTTATACCACGGGCTTTGCGGTTATAATCGCCGGCTAACTTTTTTTCGTCTATTTCAACAGGGTGTCACCATACATGACCGACGTCGTGAAACAGCAATCGCGCCTGAAAGACCTCATTGCCAAGGGCAAGGAACAGGGCTACCTGACCTACTCCGAGGTCAACGACCACCTGCCGGAGGACATCTCCGATCCGGACCAGGTCGAAGACATCATCCAGATGATCAACGACATGGGCATACAGGTGTTCGAGGTGGCCCCGGACGCCGATGAATTGCTGATGGCCGAGGGCGACTCCTCCGCCGACGACATCGCCGCGGCCGAAGCCGCCGCGGCCCTGGCGGCGGTAGAAACCGAGGCCGGCCGCACCACCGACCCGGTGCGCATGTACATGCGGGAAATGGGCACCGTGGAGTTGCTCACCCGCGAAGGCGAGATCGTGATCGCCAAGCGCATCGAGGAGGGCATTCGCGAGCTCATGGCCGCCCTGGCCCACTTCCCCGGCGCCGTGGAAGCCATTCTCAACGAGTACGACCTGGTTGCCAAGGAAGAGCGGCGCCTGGCCGATATCATGGTGGGCTACCTGGATCCGGCAGAGGACGTGCCCTCCGCGCTGGAGGTGGCAGAGGCCGCCGAGAACACCGACACCGACGAAGAAGCCGATACCGGCCCTGACCCGGTGGAGGCCAAGAAACGCTTCACCGCCCTGAAGCGCCAGTTCAACAAGACCGAGAAGGCCATTGCCGCCAAGGGCCGCAACAGCAAGGAAGCCGTCAAGGAAATGGAGAAGCTGGGAGATCTGTTCAAGTTCTTCAAGCTCACCCCGCGCGTATTCGAGCCCCTGACCGACACCCCCCGCAACCTGCTGGCCGCCGTGCGCGACCAGGAGCGGGAAATCATGCGCATCGCCATCAGGGACTGCAAGATGCCGCGCAAGGATTTCATCACCTCCTTCCAGGGCTCGGAAGCGGACCTCAAGTGGGTGACGCGCCACACCCGCAAGAAGGACTACGGCAGCCGCCTGGCCGCTGAAAAGGAGAATATCCAGCGCCTGCAGCGCCGCATTATCCAGGTGGAAGAGCAGTCCGGCCTCTCGGTGAGCGAGATCAAGGAAATCAACCGCCGCATGTCCATGGGCGAAGCCCGCGCCCGCCGCGCCAAGAAGGAAATGGTGGAGGCCAACCTGCGCCTGGTGATCTCCATCGCCAAGAAATACACCAACCGCGGCCTGCAGTTCCTGGACCTGATCCAGGAGGGCAACATAGGCCTGATGAAGGCCGTGGACAAGTTCGAGTACCGCCGCGGCTACAAGTTCTCAACCTACGCCACCTGGTGGATTCGCCAGGCGATTACCCGCTCCATCGCCGACCAGGCCCGCACGATCCGCATTCCGGTGCACATGATCGAGACCATCAACAAGCTCAACCGCATCTCCCGCCAGATGCTGCAGGAGATGGGCCGCGAGCCCACCCCCGAGGAACTGGGCGAGCGCATGGACATGCCGGAGGACAAGGTGCGCAAAGTACTGAAGATCGCCAAGGAGCCCATCTCCATGGAGACTCCCATCGGCGATGACGAAGACTCGCACCTGGGCGACTTCATCGAGGACAACACCATCCACTCCCCGGTGGATGCCGCCACCGGCCAGGGCCTGCAGGAGGCCACCAAGGAAGTGCTGGCCGGGCTCACCGCCCGCGAGGCCAAGGTGCTGCGCATGCGCTTCGGGATCGACATGAACACCGACCACACCCTCGAGGAAGTGGGCAAGCAGTTCGACGTCACCCGCGAACGCATTCGCCAGATAGAGGCCAAAGCCCTGCGCAAGCTGCGTCACCCGACCCGCTCGGATTACCTGCGCAGCTTCCTGGACGAGTAGACAGTTACTGGCGTAGATCCGGTGACCAACCCGGATCGAACCCATGAGAAAACATTACCGTCAGTTGCGCTGGCTCCTCGGAGACCAGCTGTACGAGCATCACTCCTGGTTTACCGAGGTCGACGATGACGTACTCTATGTCATCGCCGAACTACCCCAGGAAACCCGTTATGTCCGCCACCATGTACAGAAGCTGTGTGCCTTTTTTGCCGCCATGGCGGCCTTTGCCGATCTGCTGCGCGCTCGCGGCCACCACGTACTGCACCTGACCCTGGATGACAGCTGTGAATACAGTGATCTCGCCGCGACGATAGCCGCACTTATCCAGCGTTTTGACGCCCGGGAATTTCATTACCAACGACCGGACGAATACCGCCTGTTACAGCAATTCGAGAGCCTGGAGCTGGCCGAGACGGTGACTGTTCACCGGGTTGAGACTGAACACTTTCTGCTACCCTTCGCTGACATCGGCGATTACTTGCCCCGGGGTAAACACGTACGCATGGAGTCGTTCTATCGCAGGATGCGGCGTCGCTTCGACATTCTCATGGAGGGCGATGAGCCTGCCGGTGGTAAATGGAATTACGATCAACAGAATCGCCAGAAGCTCAAGAAAGGCGACCTCAGTGAGATCCCGGCACCCTTGACATGCGCTACCGATGTCGGGGACGTTATGGATCGGCTGCAGCGCCACGAAATACCGTTCTTTGGAACCGTGCATGACCCCCTGCCCTGGCCGGTAACCAGGGCCCAGGCCCTGCAGCTGCTGGATTATTTCTGCGAGCACTGCCTGTGCCAGTTCGGTCGCTTCCAGGACGCCATGACCGCCAGCAGCGTACACGGCTGGAGTCTTTATCACTCGCGCCTGTCTTTCGCACTCAATACGAAGCTGCTGGCGCCCGCGGAAGTGATCGACGCTGCTATCGCCAGCTACCACGCCGCAGCGCACATAGACCTGGCCCAGGTGGAGGGCTTCGTGCGCCAGGTTCTCGGTTGGCGCGAGTATATTCGCGGTGTCTACTGGGCGAACATGCCCGACTATGCCGGCCTCAATCACTACCAGGCCAGCCGCCCGCTACCCGAATTCTTCTGGACCGGCAATACGCGCATGCGCTGTATGCAGCAGGCCATCGAGCAGTCACTGGACCGTGCCTATGCGCACCATATCCAGCGCCTGATGGTGACCGGGAACTTCGCGCTGCTGGCGGGCATCGACCCGGACCAGCTTGACCAGTGGTATCTGGGTATCTATATCGATGCCATAGAGTGGGTGGAGATGCCCAACACGCGTGGCATGTCCCAGTATGCCGACGGCGGCATAGTCGGCACCAAACCCTATGCGGCCGGCGGTAACTATATCCATAAGATGAGTGACTATTGCGCTTCCTGTCACTACAAGGTGGCCGAGAAGACAGGAGACAGAGCCTGCCCGCTCAACAGCCTCTACTGGCATTTTATGCAGCGACACCGCGCAGAGTTGAGCCGCAACCGACGAATAGGCATGATCTATGGCAACTGGGACCGCATGGGCCAGGACCAACAACAAGCCATACTGGCGCATGCCGAGTACAGCCTGGCCAACCTGGAATCACTGTGACCCTGGACCCGCCCGACGACTTCCCGGGTGGGCCGGCGCCATAATCGCCTCGACAGCAACTCCTGCGATGTCGAAAGGAAGGGACGATGACGCAAAAGACGCTTCGACTACTTATCTGCCTGGCAGCCGCTGCCAGCGCGCAGGCTGATACGGCATGTCCGGGAGCACAGCTGGCAGCGCCTGCGGGCTGCGAACTGAGCTACGGCGACATCCGTTTTGCTCTGCAGGCAAGCGCCGGCGGCTCCATCAACCAGTTGCGCATACAGCCTGCGGGCCTGGCCGTGGATAACAGCGAAATAAGCACTGAACTGGACGGTACCGCTTACCGCGCGGAAATAGCCGATCTCGACAGCAACGGCTGGCCCGAGGTTTACGTGTTTGTCAGCTCCGCCGGCAGCGGCAGTTACGGCTCACTGGCGGCCTACGCGGTAAACAACGGCAAATCGATCACACCGATCTACCTGCCGCCGCCGGAACAGTCCCCCCGGGATTTCCAGGGTTACATGGGGCACGACCGTTTCGCAGTAGAGGGAGACCAGCTGATGCGCCGCTTCCCGGTTTATCGCCCCACCGACAGCAACGCGACGCCCACTGGCGGCAGCCGAGAGCTGCGGTATCGCCTGGTGCCAGGCGAGGCCGGCTGGGTACTACAGCTAGTGCCCTAGGGCCTGTTGACGCTATCTGAGTTAGCCCTGCACCCCCGGGACTGACAGCCCCGGCGGCTTCGCGCGGAGCCGCCCCTCCACGCCGGCCTACAGGTTTGCCTGCGTCCAGCGAACGATGTCTGCAGCGCTCATGGCCCCCGCCTGGCGGGCGACCTCGCGGCCGCCACGAAACAGGATCAGGGTCGGAATACTGCGTATCTGGTAGCGGCTGGCCACCCCGGGCGCCGCCTCGGTATCGACCTTGGCCAGGCGCACCCGCGGCTCCAGTGTCGCGGCCGCCTGCTTGAAGGCCGGCGCCATCATCTTGCACGGCCCGCACCATTCGGCCCAGAAATCCACCAGCACCGGAATATCGTTGCGGGTGACATGCCGCTCGAAAGAGCTGTCAGTAAGTGCCACCGGCTCGGCTGTGAAGAGTGGCTCGTGACAGCTGCCGCAGCGCGGCCCCGCCGCCAACCTGTCGGCGGGCACGCGATTCACGGCACCACATCGCGGGCACACCAGATGGTGTGACTGCCCCATGCTGTATCCTCCCGTATTGTTATCCCCTACCCCCGCGGCGACTCCCGACCCGCTATTTTTCACGGACCCAATCCACACGCTGCCACGCACATTGCTCGAACCTGATTATACCTGTGCCGGGAGACAATTCATGGCAAGCCGCCCGGCACAGTACCAACAGGCATCGATACGCCCAATAACCAATTGATACGGGTACAGGGG
>JACKNU010000010.1 GCA_024234675.1 Pseudomonadales bacterium
TCGGTTCTACAATCCAGCATGAAAAGAACGGTGTTAGCGCGGAGTGTACGAAGTACCCCCGCTGGACCGTGGAGCGCATGGATGCGCGATACGAGCCTACATGGACGTATTCACGGCGAGTCCAGCGGGGGTACTTCGTATGCTCCGTGCGGTGAGTAGCGAATGAAAAATGTAATTGATGCATGAAGCAAACAATGGGAACGAACGAATGAGCGGAATATGTGAAGGCAGGGTAGTGATCATCACCGGCGCCGGCGGCGGGCTGGGTGCGGCGCATGCTAAAGTGCTGGCAGCCGAGGGTGCCAGCGTGGTGGTTAACGACATCAACAAGGAAGCCGCCGCCAAAGTGGTGGCGGAAATCGTTGCGGCCGGCGGTAAGGCCGTGGTGAACACCTCCGATATCACCCACTACGACGACAGCCTCAATGCCGTCAAGCAGGCGCTGGAAAGCTTCGGCAACCTGCATGCCGTGGTGAATAACGCCGGCATCAATCGCGACCGCATGTTCGCCTCCATGACCGAGGAGGACTGGGACCTGATCATGGCCGTGCACCTCAAGGGACACTTCTGCATCAGCTCCCATGCCGTCCACTACTGGCGCGGCAAGTCCAAGGAAGGCGAGGCGGTGGATGCGCGCATCATCAACACCAGTTCCGGCGCCGGCCTGCAGGGCTCCATCGGCCAGTCCAACTACGCCGCCGCCAAGGCCGGCATCGCCGCCTTGACGCTGAACCAGGCGGCGGAACTCAAGCGCTACGGCATTACCGCCAACGCCATCACCCCCGCGGCTCGCACCGGCATGACCACCGCCGTGCCGGAGATGGCCCGGCGCATGGCGGCGCCCGAGGATGGCAGCTTTGATTACTGGGCGCCGGAGAACGTGTCCTCGCTGGTGGCCTGGCTGGTGTCGACTCAATCGAAAGACGTCACCGGCCGGGTGTTCGAGGCGGAGGGCGGCAAGCTCTCCATCGCCGACGGCTGGCGCACTACCGAGGGGGTGGACAAGGGCGCGCGCTGGGAACCCGCCGAGGTGGGCGGCGCGGTGGCGCAGTTGCTGGCCAAAGAGGTGCCGGCGCAAAAAGTCTACGGCACCTGAGTTATTCCAAGCGAAGCGGTCGAGCCAATGCATTTCAGTTTCAGCGAAGAACAGCAGATGATCCGCGCCACGGCGGAGGCGTTCCTGGCGGAAAAATCCACGTCCGCCGCGGTGCGCCGGGCCATGGTGACCGAGCGGGGTTACGACCCGCAGCTGTGGCAGTCCATTTGCGAGGACATGTACTGGCAGGCCATGACCATCCCCGAGGCCCATGGCGGCCTGGGGCTGGGCTATGTGGAACTGGTGGCCACCCTGGAGCAGATGGGTCGCTACCTGCTGTGTGCGCCGTTCTATGCCAGCGTCTGCCTGGCCACCAATGCCCTGCTGGTGGCTGCCAGCGAGGAGCAGAAGGCGCGCTACCTGCCGCAGTTGGCCGCGGGCACCACCGGCACCCTGGCCTATACCGGCGCCAGTGGCCGCTGGGATTGCAGTGCGGTGGAGGCGCTGGCGCGCCCCGAGGGCGACAATTTTCGTATCAGCGGCCGCTATCGCTATGTCCCGGACGGCCACACCGCCGGCTTGCTGGTGGTGGCGGCGCGCAGCGCGGGCAGCGCGGGTGATGCCGGTATCAGCCTGTTCGTGCTGCCGGCGGAGACCGCGGGGGTCAGGCGCCAGTGGTTGCCCACCATGGACCAGACCCGCAAGCAGGCCCAGCTGCAGTTTGAGGATGTGCTGGTGCCCGGTGACAATCTGCTGGGCGAGTTTGGCCAAGGCGGGCCGGCGCTGGCGAAAATCATCGACCTGGCAACGGTGGCCATTGCCGCCGACCAGGTAGGGGGCGCCCAGCAAGCCCTGGACAGCACCGTGGCCTACCTGCAGGAGCGGGTGCAGTTCGGGCGGGTTATCGCCTCCTACCAGGCGCTCAAGCACAAGGCCGCCGATATGATGGTGAAGGCCGAGGCGGCCCGCTCGGCGGTTTATTACGCGGCCTGCATCGCCGACGAGGCGCTGGCCGGCAATCCCCTGGGGGAGGAGTTGGCGGAGGCTGCCAGTATCGCCAAGGCCTACTGCTCGGACGCCTATTTCTTCAATGCCGGCTGCGGCATCCAGCTGCACGGCGGCGTGGGCTTTACCGCCGAGTACGACATACAGCTGTATTTCAAGCGGGCCAAATCCACCGAGACCTTCCTGGGCAACGGTGCCTGGCACCGGGAGCGGCTGGCGCGCGCTTTGCTTGATCGAGAGGCGGAGGTGGTGGCATGAAGCTGAGTTTCAGTGAAGAGGATGAGCGGTTTCGCCGGGAAGTGGCCGACTGGCTGGCCGCTAACCTGGGCGGCGAGTTCGAGCAGATCCGCTTTCGCGGCGGTCCCGGCGACGAGCACAGCTTCGTCGAGGAGCGTAAGGCCTGGGAACGCAAGCTGCACGAGGGCGGCTGGACCGGCCTGGGCTGGCCCAGGCAGCACGGCGGTCGCGGCGCCAGTATCGAGCAGCAGGTCATTTTCAACGAGGAGTACGCCCGCGCCGGCGGTCCCGGTCGCATGGGCCATATCGGTGAAACCCTCACCGGCCCCACGCTGATCGCCTTCGGCAGCGAGGCGCAACAGGCGCGCTACCTGCCGGGCATACTGCGGGGCGAGGACCTGTGGTGCCAGGGTTACTCCGAGCCCAGCGCCGGTTCGGACCTGGCCAACGTCAGGACCAAAGCCCGCTTCGACGGGGCCAGCGGCCAGTGGCGCCTGACCGGGCAGAAGGTCTGGACCTCCCTGGCCCACGAATCCCGGTACTGTTTTGCCATTGCCCGCACCGACCCGGAGTCGGTGGGGCACAAGGGGCTGGGGTTTTTCCTGTTGGCCATGGACCAGCCCGGCATCACCGTGCGTCCCATCGAGCAACTCACCGGCACCTGCGAATTCAACGAGGTGTTTTTCGACGAGGCGGTTTGTGGCGCCGACGACATCGTCGGGGAGCCGGGGCAGGGCTGGCAGGTGGCCATGGGCCTGCTGGGTTTCGAGCGCGGCGTGTCTACCCTGGGGCAGCAGATGCTGTTCCAGAACGAGTTCAACGAGGTGCTGCGCATCGCCCGGGAAAACGGTGCGGCGCGGGACCCGGCCATTCGCCAGCGCATCGCCGACGCCCATGTGGGCCTGCGCATCATGCGCTTCAACAGCATGCGCATGCTGTCCGGCGGCGGCGATGACGGCAGCCTGGGTCGCGAGGCCATGATCTACAAGCTCTACTGGGCCAGCTGGCACCGCAACCTGGGCAAGCTGGCCATGGATGTGCTGGGCGCCGAGAGTGAAATCCTGGATGGCGCGCCCTATGAACTGAACCGGCTGCAGTCCCTGTTCCTGTTCACCCGCGCGGACACCATTTACGGCGGCACCAACCAGATCCAGCGCAATATCATCGCCGAACGCGCCCTGGGCATGCCGCGCGAGCCGCGGGGGTAGCCCCCCGTAGGGTCGAATTCATTCGACCAGCGATACCAGGGATCGCACCCAACAACCCATCAAAGGAGACCGCCCATGGCCCTGAAAGAACCACCACCCTACGTCGCCGGCCACAACCTGCTGGCGGGCAAATCGGTGCTGATCACCGCCGCAGCGGGGGCCGGTATCGGTTTCGCCGCCGCCACCCGGGCCGCGGAAGAGGGGGCCCGGGCGGTGATGATCAGCGACATCCACGAGGGGCGCCTGCAAAAGGCCGTGGCCGCCCTGCGCGAGTCCACCGGGCTGGAGACGGTGTACGGCAAGCTGGCCAATGTGACCGTGGAGGAGGAGGTGCAGGCCCTCATCGACGCGGCCGAGGACCGCATGGGTGGTGTCGATATCCTGATCAACAACGCCGGCCTGGGCGGCACCCGCCTGCTGGTGGAGATGGCCGACGAGGAGTGGGCGCGGGTGCTGGACATCACCCTCACCGGCACCATGCGCATGACCCGCGCCATGCTCAGGAAGATGCAGCCCCGCGGCGCCGGGGTGATCGTCAACAACGCCTCGGTACTGGGCTGGCGGGCCCAGAAGGAGCAGTGCCACTACGCCGCGGCCAAGGCGGGGGTCATGGCGCTGACCCGCTGCGCGGCGCTGGAGGCCGCCGACTTTGGGGTGCGAATCAACGCCGTGTCGCCCTCCATCGCCTTTCACGAGTTCCTGAAAAAAACCACCCCCATGGAACTGCTGGAGGAGCTGGCAGCCAAAGAGGCTTTCGGCCGCGCCGCGGAAGTCTGGGAGGTGGCCAATGTGATGATGTTCCTGGCCTCCGATTACGCCGGGTACATGACCGGCGAAGTGGTGTCCTGCTCCAGCCAGCGCGCCTGAGCGGCGCCAGCCCGGCCGCGGATTCCCCATCATCCCGGCCCCGGCGGCCGGGACGCGTGCACCGCTACTTGCGTGCTACAATGGTTCCGCCTCGCGCCATCGCCGCGAGCCCGAATTGGCAACGAACGTACTATCCATGAAAAAAATCGGCGAACTGCTGGTCGAACAGGGCAAGATCTCCGAGCGGGATGTGGAGCGCACCCTGCTGGCCCAGGCGGAAATGGGCGGGGTGTTCGGCCAGGTGCTGGTAAAGCTGGGCCTGGTCTCCGAGGCCGACGTGGCCGCGGCCTTGTCCGGGCAGCTGGCGATTCCCCTGCAGACTGCCGCCGACTACCCCGAGACCCCCGTGCGGCTCGAAGACGTGGCCGATGATTTCCTGGTGAGCAACGCCGTGGTGCCGGTGGCCGCCGGGGAGCGCGAAGTCCGCTTCGCCGCCACCATGCCCCAGGACCCCTTTCTCAGCAAGGCGCTGGCCATGGCGCTGGACCGGCCGGTGAGCATCGTGCTGGGCCTGGAGAGCGATATCAACAGGGCCCTGCAACTCTACTTGCAGGGACAGGAAGAGGGCGACGAGGAGGCAGCCGGCGACGACCAGTTCGGTGGCCAGTCGGACGATGAGTTCATCGAGCACCTCAAGGACCTCGCCAGCGAGGCGCCGGTCATCCGCCTGGTAAACCAGATGATTCACCGCGCCGTGGACATGGGCGCCTCGGATATCCATATAGAACCCTTCGAGGACGGCCTGCACCTGCGCTATCGGGTGGACGGCGTGCTGCAGGACTACCCCGACCCGCCGGCGGGCAACCTGTCCGCGGCTATCGCCTCGCGCATCAAGCTGTTGTCGCAGATGAACATCGCCGAGCGCCGCCTGCCCCAGGACGGGCGCATCATGACCCGGGTGAAGGGTCACGAGATCGACCTGCGGGTCTCCACCATTCCAACGGTCCACGGCGAGAGTATCGTCATGCGGGTACTGGACCGGGAGAGCATCCGCCTGGCCCTGCCCACCATGGGCTTCAGCGAGGACACCCTGACGCGCTACCAGTCCCTGCTGGAGCGGCCCCACGGGGTGCTGCTGGTCACCGGGCCCACCGGTTCGGGCAAGACCACCACCCTGTACGCCTCGCTGGCGTCCCTGGACGCGGAATCCCTGAAGATCATCACCGTGGAAGACCCGGTGGAATACCAGCTGCAGGGGGTGAACCAGATCCAGGTGCAGAGCCAGATAGAGCTCAGCTTCGCCCGCGCCCTGCGCGCCATCCTGCGCCAGGACCCGGATATCATCATGATCGGCGAGATGCGCGATACCGAGACTGCGCAGATCGGGGTGCAGTCGGCGCTCACCGGCCACCTGGTGCTGTCCACCCTGCACACCAACACCGCCGCCAGCGCCATCACCCGGCTGGAGGATATGGGCATAGAGCGCTACCTGATCACCTCCTCCGTCAACGGGGTGCTGGCCCAGCGCCTGGTGCGCACCCTGTGCAGGCAGTGTCGTGTGGAGCACCAGGTGGGGCGCGACTACATCGTGCAAACCGGCCTGCGCCGCTACGTGGCGGGCGACAGCTGCACCCTGTTCAAGGCCGCCGGTTGCGCCGCCTGCAATCACACCGGTTACGCCGGCCGCACCGGCATTCACGAGCTGTTTGTGCTGGACGGGGAGATGCACCGGGTGATCATGAGCGGAGCCGATGCCACCCTGCTGCACGCCGCGGCCCGGCGCCAGGGCATGGTCACCCTGTACGAGGACGGCCTGCGCAAGGTGGTGCAGGGGCTCACCTCCATCGAGGAAGTGCTGCGCGTGACCCAGGACCAGAACGACGAGGAGTCCTCGCCGGTGCCCCTGGCGGTGGATATCGAACCGGCCGATATGCCGGCCATCAATCCCGTCTCGGCCTGATAGCAGCCGATGCCGCGGTTCAGTTACAAGGCGATCGCCAGGGACGGCAAGCCACTCGATGGTGTCATCGAGGCCGATGCCCTGGAACTGGCCTCGCGCCAGTTGCGCGCCCAGGGCCTGACCCTGCTCAAGCTGGAGGCCGGGGGTGCGGCGGCGGTGCCGGGCCGGGCCGAGGGCAAGCCGCCCGGGCGCCAGGAGATCCTGTCGATGACCAGCGAGCTGGCGGTGCTGCTGCGCGCCGGGCTGCCGCTGGACCGGGCGCTCAAGGTCCTGATAGACATGGCCTCCCTGCCGCAGATGCACCAGCTGCTCAGCGAGCTGCTCAAGTCGGTCAAGGGCGGCAAGCCCCTCAGCCAGGCCATGCAGCCCAATGAAAAGCTGTTCGGCAACTTCTACATCAGCATGGTGCGCTCCGGCGAGGCCAGCGGCCAGCTGTCCGCCGTGCTGGACCGGCTGGTGGAGTACCTGGAAAACGCCAAGACCAACCGCGACAGCGTGGTATCGGCGCTGATCTACCCGGCCATCCTGCTGGTGGTATCGGTGCTCTCGGTGGTGGTCATGCTCGGCTTCGTGGTGCCCCAGTTCGAGACCCTGTTCGAGGATATGGGCGAGGCCCTGCCCCTGCTGACCAGGATGGTGGTGAGCGCGGCAAACTTCATCGCCGAGTGGGGCTGGCTGATACTGCTGGTGGTGGTGGCGCTGGGTTACTACCTGCGCCGCTGGACCGCCAGCGAGGAGGGCCGGGCCAGCCTGCACCGCCGCCTGCTCAAACTGCCCCTGGCCGGTGGGATCGTTTTCGAGTTCGAGGTGTCCAAATTCGCCAGGACCGTGGGAACCCTGCTGGAAAACGGCGTGTCGCTGCTCAAGGCCATCTCCATCGCCATCGATACCGTCGACAACACGGTCATCAAAGACGCCCTGCAGGTACTGCCGCCGGCGGTCAAGGCGGGCAAGCGCATGTCGGTGGCGCTGGCCGATACCGGCCTGTTCACCCCCATGGTGATCCAGATGATCCGGGTGGGCGAGGAGTCTGGCAGCCTGGGGCAGATGCTGCTGGAGCTGGCCAAGGTGTTCGACGGCCATGTGCAGTCCGGTGTGAAGCGCGGCCTGGCGCTGCTGGAACCGGTGCTGATACTGGGCATGGGGTTTCTCATCGCGATCATTATCATCTCGATCCTGATGGGTATCCTGTCAGTCAATGACCTGGCGGCCTAGCTGCGCTGCGCGCCGGGGATTTTTTATCAAGGGAAGTGCTATATGAAGTTGCAGTCAAAACCAAACAGCCGTCGCCCGCTGCGACAACGCGGGTTTACCCTCATGGAGTTGCTGGTGGTGCTGGCCATCCTGGGCCTGCTGATGAGCCTGGTGGGGCCGCGGGTGCTCAACCAGCTGGGCGGCGCCAAGACCAAGACCGCGGGCATCCAGATCAAGGACCTGGAGCAGTCGCTGGAGATGTACAAGCTGGACGTGGGGCGTTTCCCCTCTACCGAGGAGGGCCTGGACGCGCTGGTGAACAAGCCGGGCAACGCGGTGGGCTGGAACGGGCCCTACCTGAAAAAGTCGGATGTGCCGCTGGATCCCTGGAACCGTGAGTACCAGTACAAATACCCCGGCGAGCGGGGCGAGCTGGATATTTTCAGCTACGGGCAGGATGGCCAGGCCGGCGGTGACGGCGAAGACGCCGATGTGGGTAACTGGAACTAGTGTTCCCGGGATGGCCGCCGGGGATGCCCGGCGGTGTTGCTGGCATGGCTCTCCACGCAGCTGCCGCTAGCCCTTGGGCGGCGCGGCTGCGCGGCTTCACCATGCTGGAACTGATGGTCGCGATCAGCATCGCCGGCCTGTTGCTGGCGGTGGCGGTGCCGGCCTCCTATCGCTTCTACGAGTCCATGCAGTACCGGCAGGCCGTGCGGGAAGTGGTGACCACCCTCGCCGCGGCGCGTTACCGGGCCGTGAACAGCGGTCGGGCCCAGGATGTGGCCGTCGATCCCTTTGCCCATACCCTGGCCTTCAATGGCGAACTCACCGAGTTGCCCACCGGCCTGCAGATGGCGGTGCAGGCGGCCGGCGAACTCAACCGCGAGCGCGCCGGCGTGATCCGTTTCTACCCCGAGGGCGGCTCCAGCGGCGGCGGTATCGAGCTGGAACGCGGCGATGGCAGCGGTGTCAGGATCTCGGTGGACTGGCTGATGGGGCGGGTGACCCAGGAAGCATATGCCCTCAAGTAGGCACACGACTCCACGCCGGGCGACGCCACGCCGGGCGCGCGGGTTTTCGCTGCTGGAGATGGTGGTCGCCATCGCCATTCTAGGCCTGGCCTTGGGCGCCCTGTACCAGGCGGCGGCCGGCGCTACCCGCAATGTCCGCATCGACGAAAAATACGCCTACGGCGTGGAGCTGGCGCGCTCCCTGCTCGCCGCCAACTCGCCGGCGCCGGCGCAGGGCGTGAGCCAGAGCGGCGAGACCGAGGGCGGTTTCGCCTGGCGGGTCGCTACCCGGCCCATCGACCTGGAGCGCACCTCCCTGGCCGGCGCCAGTCTGCAGGAAATTGAAGTGGGCGTGAGCTGGGTGGACGGCGGCAAGCGCCGCGAGGTGGTGCTGGCCTCGGTGGTGGAGGGCCTGCGGCCATGATCGCGCCGGGCCGCAGCGGGGGCGGCCGCGCGGCCGGGGGGTTTACCCTGGTCGAGGTGGTGGTCGCGCTCACCATCCTGTCGCTGATCATGCTGGCCACGGTTACCGCCCTGCGCACCCTGGCCAACACCCAGGGCACGCTGGAGCGGGTCACGGCGCGCATCGACGAGGTGCGCACCGTGAGCGGCTTCCTGCGCGACCTGATGGAGGCGGCGGTGGTGGGCGAGGGCGGCAGTGGCGGCGGGCTGGCCCTGGGAGGCAGCAGCAGGCAGTCGGCCTACTTCGAGATCGGCGATGATGCCCTGGCCTGGAAGGCCACCGTGCTGTTTGGCGAGGGGTTTGGCGGCACCTACCTGGTGCAGGTCGCCCGGGAGGAGGACCTGTTGCTGCTGCGCTGGCTCGAGCCCCTCCCTTCCATGGCCGCCCAGGTGGACTGGTCCCAGGCCGCCACCCGGCCCCTCGTGCTGGGCCTGGAGGAGTTCGCCATTGCCTGGCGAGAAAACCATGACCAGCCCTGGCAGCAGGAATGGGTAAAAGGTGACAAGGCGCGCTGGGTGCGTCTGCAGATCAAGGCCGCGGGGCGTCACTGGCCGGAACTCATCATGCAGGTCCCGCAATGACGCCGGTGCTCGCCCGGCAGGCGCCGGTCGCCCCCCGGGCACAGGCCGGTGTGGCCCTGGCCATCGTGCTGTGGTTCATCGCCGGTATGTCGCTGCTGGTGGCGGGAATCGTCTCCCAGGCCAGGGTGGATACCCATATGGCGCAGTTGCACGTGGCGCGCGCCAAAGTCGTGGCAGCGGGGGACGGGGCGATCCGCTTGCGCCTGGCTGAATTGCTCACCGCCAGGGGATCCCCGGCGGGCGAGGGGAGCGACGCAGGCGGCGGCTATTACCGCCTGGGGGAGGATGAAGTCCGAGTGACGCTGGTGCCGGTGGCGGGCCTGATCGATATCAACAGCGCCGCCCCCGAGGTGCTGCTGGGGCTGTTCCTGCAGGCGGGCGTCGAGCAAGATGAGGCACAGGCGCTGGCTGAAAATGTGCTACAGTCGCGCTCGCCGGCGGCCGCACCGGGGGCACCGGGCGGCAGCGGCCGCCTCGAAGCCATGGAAGACCTGCTGCGGGTGCCGGGCATGTCCCGCTCCTTGCTTGATGCAGTGCGGGACTTTATTGTGGTGGGCACGCCAGCACAGGGCGGCATGAACTGGTCGGTGGCGCCCGACGAGGTGCTGGCCGTCCTGGACAGAGTAGATGAAACGAGAGCCGCCGGGGTGCGCGCGCGGCAGGGGGCGACTGCCGGCAACGGTGCGCCGGTGTTGGCGCGCGCCTATCGCGCCGATGCGGTGTTGCGCTACGGCGGGCGCAACTGGCTGCGGCGGCAGTGGATAGAGATGTCCGCGGCCTCCGGCGGTGAACTGCCCTGGAGCGTGGTGCGCACAGAGCCGCCCAGGGTGTTGCGGGATAATAATGACATGACGGACAGGGCAGCTGATGCTGGATAAGGGCCAGAACTGGGAATTGTTCGGCTACGATATGCGCCACCTGGGTCGCTACTGGCTGGCGGCGTGGCGCGATCTGCTGTGGGCCCATGATTCCCCGCTGCGCCGGCGCCTGGACGAGGTGGTTACCCTGCAGGGTCCCGACGGCAGTCGCTGTTACCAGGCGGGCAGTCCCTCCCCGGTGGCCACCACCTCGGATTGCCAGGCGGTACTGCTGCCGGACGAGCTGGTGCTGTGCAAGAAGCTGCGGGTACCCGTGGCCGCGGAAGCCGAGCTGGGGTCCATGGTTGAGCTGGAGGTCAGGGCGAGCAGTCCCTTCGCCGCCCGGGATACCCGCTGGGGCTGGAGCGTGGTGGCACGGGACGAGTCGCAGCTGCAGGTGGCCGTGGTGATCGTCTCCGCCAGCGGCGCCATGGCCTACCTGGGCCGCGAATACAATATCCACGACATCCACAGCCACGAGGTCTGGGTCGATGTCGACGCCGTGATGGTCGAGGTGCAGGGCTTCGGTGAAGGGCTGCGCAGGCAACGCTATCGCCGCCGGTTGCTGCACTCGGCGGGCATGGTGGCCCTGAGCGCGGCCCTGCTGCTGGTGGCCATCGGCATCTCGGCTGCCTTCAAGGGCGCGCAGCTGCGGCAACTGGAAACCCTGTCGGCGGCGACCGTGCGCGCAGCCGAGGCGGCCTCGGGCTACAAGTCCCTGTTGGCAGAGGCCAACAACACCATCACGGCGGCCAACGAGGTCATGGCGCGCTATCCCAGCCCGCACGCGGAAATTGCGCGCCTGAGCCGGTTGTTGGGTGACGATGCCTCCATCACCAGTTTTGCCATGGCCGGCGCGGACATCCGCCTGCGCGGGCGGGCCGCCGACGCCGCCAAGGTCATGGAGCAGCTGACCAACGAGCCCGCCTATCTCGATATGACGCCCCAGGCGATCGTCAAGCTGGGGGATACCGGCCAGGAACAGTTTTCGCTGAATTTCCAGGTTGCCGGGGGGCAGGCCCAGTGAGCTGGTTGCGGATGCATTCGCGCACGGCCTGGATTTGCGGGCTGACCCTGCTGCTGCCCGTGCTGCTCTACCTGAAACTGCTGCTGGGCGTGTGGGGCCTGCGCCAGGATACCCAGGCCGAGATCGATCGCATCGAACCCAGGATTGCCCGCTTGCAGGGACTGATAGCCTTTGAGGAGCCCTTGCGGGAGGCGGCCCAGGCGGTCGATACGCAGGTGGCGGACCTGGTCTATCCGGGCAGCGAGGACTCGGCTACGGTCGCGGCGGAACTGCAGACCAGGGTGCGGGACCTGCTGGCCGAGGCGGGCCTGTCCATTACCAACAGCCAGGTACTGGCGGTGCGGGAGCAGGGCGATTTCGACTACATCGCTGTGAAACTCACGGTAACCGGGGCCCTCCCGGCACTGGATGCCGCGCTGGCCGAGCTGGCGGCCTACCTGCCGCTGGTGCTGGTGGAGGCGCTGGAGGTCTATCCCGCCAGGGTGCGCCGCGGCAAGGACGAACCCGAGCAGCAGCTGGTGACCGCCAGCCTGCAGGTGTTGTCGCTGAGGGCGGTACAGTGATCGGGTGGCGGGCATTGCGGGAGCGGTATGCGCAGAGTGCGGACCCCCTGCGCACCCAGCGCAGGCTGGAACTGGTGGCCCTGCTGCTGGGGCTGTTTATCTGCCTGCAACTGGTAGCGGGCTTTATCGGCCTGGCGGTGTCCACGGGTCCCGCGGCCATAGAGCCCGCCGCCGACTCCCTGCGGGTGCCGGCGGTGTCCACCCCCGCTGTGGTCGCGGCCGCCGAGCGCAATGAAATCATCAGCCGTCCGCTGTTCTGGGTGGGCAGGCGCCCGGTCGAGGTCATCGCCGCGATAAAGGATCCCGACGCCGCCCGGGGCGGCAGCGCGGAATTGAAGGAAGTGAAGCTGGTCGGCCTGTTCGGCGGCGGCGACACGGCGGGGGCGATCGTCTTGGTGAAGGGCAAGAAGCAACGTATATTGCGCGATGAGTCCCTGGAGGGCTGGACCCTGGACGCCATCGGCGCGGGCGAGGCGGTGTTCACGCGCGGGACCCGCCGTGAAGCGCTTGTCCTGGAGCGCGCAGTGGCCAACGGCGATCATCGCAACGAGTCGGCGGTACGCGGAGCCGCGCGGCCACCGGTACCGATCGGGGTAGCGACACCCCCGGCCGCGCAGGAAGCCGTGAAGCCAGCGATGAACGGGGAGCAGGCCGCTGCGAAAGCGGCCGCAAAAGACCCGGCGGCCGGGCAGCAGGGTGGTTCATCCCTGAGCCTGGGGCCCGGGGCGGGCCAGGGCCGCCGATGACAACAACAGAACCACAGCAACGGGACGATTGGGACTTGCAATGCTCAGACTACTAACAGCCGCGGCGATCCTGGTGCTGCTCACCAGTTGCAGCAACACCGCCACCACCGGGGCCGGGCCAGGCGCCGGCGCGGCGGCCGCGCGACCGAAGGTAGACGCCTCGGCGCCGCTGTCCACTTCGACAGCGGATCTGGCGGCGGCTATCGAGGACGACAGCCCGGCCGCCGAAGCCACCCTGTTTCGCGGTACCGATCGCCAGGTGAAGCTGCCGGCCGTGGCAGAGCCCGTTCGCTTTGTCGGCGAGGATGTCAGCATCAACTTCGAGAACGCGCCCCTGAGCGAGGTGATGCACGCCATCCTGGGGGACATCCTGCAGCTCGACTACGTGGTGGACAAGCCGGTCAAGGGCGAGGTCACGGTGCGCACCCGCACCCCCATACCTCGCGACGAGCTGTTCGAGGTGCTGGAGTCGCTGCTGCAGGCCAACGGCGTGGTCATGGTCAGGGGCAGCGACGGACGCTACATCATTACCTCGGCGGTGGAAGGCACGAAAATGTCGCCCAGTCTTTCCAGCCCCTATAACCTGGCAGTGGGCTACAGCACCATCATTGTCCCCTTGCAGTATATCAGCGCCTCCAATATGGCGGAGATTCTCCAGCCCGTGGCCGAACCCGAGGCCTTCGTGCGCGTGGACAACACCCGCAATCTGTTGATGCTGGCCGGTACCCGGGCTCAGTTGGAGGGCTGGTTGCAGATGGTCGCCACCTTCGACGTGGACATGCTGGCGGGTATGTCGGTGGGCATCTTCCCGCTGGAAAACAGCAGTGCCGAGGAGGTCAACACGGCGCTGTCGGCACTGCTGGCCAGCGGTGGTCCCGAAGACGAGGGCGGCAGCTGGTCGCAACTGCTGCGGGTAATCCCCGTGGCGCGCCTCAACAGCATCCTGGTGGTCACCCCCCGGGCCCACTACCTGGACGTGGTGCAGAAGTGGATCGACCGCCTGGACGAGGCCTACTTTTCCGAGGCGGACATGCGCCTGTATGTCTACCCGGTGCAGAACACCACCGCCGAACGCCTGGCCAAGTTGCTCAACAGTATCTACTCGGGCAGCCTGTCCCAGGAGTCTACCAGCTCCGGCGGCTCCGGCAGTTCCGGCTTCTCTGCGGGGATGGGGCGCGGCTCTGGGGTGGCGCCGGGCATGTCCAACGAAACCCTGGGCTTTTCCTCCGGCCAGGGAAACATCAGCGACTCCTACCAGCCTTCCTTTGACAACAGCGGCGCGAATCGCGGTGGGGAAATTTCCACGGTGACCATGGGCGCCCAGGGAGGCAATTCCCCGCTGGGCAATGTGCGGGTGGTGGCCGACGAGGAAAACAATGCCCTGATGATCTACAGCACCGGCATCCAGTACCGCATTATCAAGACTGCACTGGAGCAGCTGGACGTCGAGGCCACCCAGGTCCTGATCGAGGCCAGCATCCTGGAAGTGACCCTCACCGACAGCCTGCGCTACGGCCTGGAGTGGACCTTCAGTAACGACCTCCCGAGTGGCTACTCGGGCACCGGCCTGCTGACCAATGCCGAGTCGGGCGGGCTGGCGGCCAGGGTGCCGGGCTTCTCCTACGCCATCACCAACACTGTCGGTGACATCAAGGCGGTGCTGAGCGCCCTGTCCGAGGACAACCTGCTCAATGTGATCTCGACCCCCTCGGTCATGGTGCTGGACAACCACGACGCCTACATCCACGTGGGTGACCAGGTGCCGGTGAAGTCCTCCACCACGACCACGGACGGCGGCAACACGGTTGAATCCATAGAATACAAGGACACCGGCGTGCAGCTGAACGTCCGCCCCTCGGTCAATGCCGGCGGGCTGGTGACCATGCAGATAGAGCAATCGGTTACCGATGTGGGGACCGTGGACTCGGCCACAGGTCAGCGCTCCTTCAATGAACGCACCATCATGAGCAGGGTGGCGGTGCGCTCCCACGAGTCGGTGGTGCTCGGCGGCCTGATCCGGGAGAACGCGACCAACAACGAATCCGGGGTGCCATTCCTGCATACCCTGCCGGTGATCGGTAACCTGTTCGGCACCACCACCAAGGAGGACCGGCGCACCGAGCTGCTGGTCATCATCACCCCGCGGGCGCTCTACAACGAGCAGGACCTGCGCGACGTCAGCGAGGAGATGCGCCGCCAGATCCGCCACATGGAACTGATCGACGTCCCCCCCAGCTGAGCCGTGCTGGTCTCCATCCACATGCCCAAGACCGCGGGCACCAGTTTCCGCGGCTCCCTGGAGGAACACTTCGGCGACCGCTTCCGGCACGATTACCAGGATTACCCGCTGGCCCACACCCCCCGGGCGCGCCGACAGCGGGCGCGGGACTGGGGTGAGACCGCCCGGCCCGGGGATTTCGCCGGAGTCGATTGCGTCCACGGGCATTTCCTGCCCCTCAAGTACCTGCAACTGGCCGAGCGCCTGCCCTGTACCTTCGTCACCTGGCTGCGGGAGCCGGTGGCCAGGCTGGTGTCCCACTACCACTACTGGTTGCGCGCCTATGACGGCGATTCGCCACTGGTCTCGCCCCTGCACCGCCGGGTGGTGGAGGAGGGCTGGACCCTGCAGCAGTTCTGCCTGGCCCCTGAATTGCGCGATGTGTACAGCGAGTTCCTCTGGGGCTTCCCGTTGGATCGCCTGGATTTCGTCGGAATTACCGAGTTTTTCCCCGAAGATTTGCGGTACTTTTCACGGGAAATATTGGGGAATAAAGTGCGTGCTCAGACGTTGAACCGGCGCCCCCCGGACGCGCAGCCGGGGTCGGAGGCGGTGGTCGGCGACCTGGACCGGTCCCGCATCGAGGCCTACCACGCCCGGGACGTGGCGCTGTACCGCCGGGCGCTGCAGCGCCGGATGGACCGTCCCGACGCCACTGGGGAATCCGGCGACGCCGTCTTGTAAGCCCCCGGTGTTGCTGTATAATCCCGGGCCCTCAATCAAAAAATTCAGGAAAGACAGTATGTTACGTAATTCTGGAAGGCTCCCTCGGGCACTGCTCGGGGTGCTGTTGCTGGTCGCATTGCTGGCGCCGGCGAGCTGGGCCGACTCGGTGGAGGGCCTGTCCGCCGCCCAGGTCGCGGCCCTGGAGAAGCGGGTGGAACAGCGCTGGGAAGCGCTGGTCGCCCGCGACTACGCCGCGGCTTACGCGTTTTCTACACCTGTTTATCGAAGTGTCTTTCCTAAAGACCTGTATGTACTGCAATTTTCCTATGCGGTGGAAAGACAGTTGACAGGGGTTGAAGTACTTAACTATGATGCCGCTGCAGCTGTGGCAAGTGTGGCGGTTCGGGTCATGTCCAAGCCGGTCAAACTAACTTCAACAGCTTCCCAGGCGGTCGGTGCGGTACCGGTAACCATTCACGAGAGATGGATGCTCATTGATGGTGAGTGGTGGTACAGCGCAGACGTTTAGGTATTTGTTGTTGTTGACAGCGAGCTGCGGCTGGCAATAATAGCGCTAGCAACTGGTACAACCTCAAGTTGTGAAACAAAAGACATTAGGAGTCTCCATATGAAAACCATGTTTAAGCCTCTCGGCCTTGCCGCCGCAGTAGCTGCTGTTTCAGCGGGCTACGCGGGTGTGGCAAACGCCCAGACTACGCAGTCCATTGGTCAATTGGGTGACCTGGGCATCATCCCTTATTACACTGTCGAAGGTAACTGGGTAACCGGTGTACACATCATCAACAGCAGCGACCTGACCCAGGTTGTCAAGCTGCGCCTGCGTCGCGCACCTGACTCTGCTGACGCCCTCGACTTCAACCTGATCATGTCTCCGAAGGACGAGTGGACCGGTTTTATCGACGATTCCACCGGTGACCTCGTGTTCGCCACCGACGATAACACCTGTACCGCCCCGATCCGTGAAGACGGTCGTTTCCCGATGCCCTTCATCTTCCGTGAAGGCGCTGAGGAAGGGTACATCGAAGTTATCGGCATGGGTTCCGCCGCCGACAACACCGCTATCGCCTACGCTGCCAAGCACGTTGCTGGTGTGCCCCGTGATTGCGGCGCTGTAGCCAGCAACTTCTTTGCCAATGGCGTAGCCAGCACCACCAAGGGTATTGTCGACAACGCCAACTCAGTACAGGCTGTGGCTGACGTATCACAGTACAGCACTTCTGTAGGCAGTGTTTGTACCCCGGCAGCTACTCCTGCCAACGCAGGCATTCCCGGCGTTTGTAACAACACTTACACCGACGCAGAGAACGGCCTGAAGGTTTCCTACTTCTTCCGTGACGCGACTGCCGGTACCGAAATGGGTAACAACGCAGTACACATCGCTGACTTCTCTGCCGATCCCTGGATGAGCAACCAGGAAACCGGCCTGTTCAGCGGCGACGTGTACGGCTTCGACTTCCCCGACCTGGACGGTGGTCCCTGGGTGGGTGCGGACTTCGGTGCTACCCTGCGCGGCACCTACAACAACCTGCGTGACGGTGCTGTCCTGGGTGTTGCCAGCGTCCTGAACGACTGGTCTGTCGCCTCGGCTCGCAACGTGTCCACCGACTGGGTTGTCACCCTGCCCGGCCAGTACACCATGATCGACTACATCACCTGGGCCGCTGGCGCAGGTCTGGACTTCGATAACTGTGCCACCCTGAATGACCCCAACACCGCCGGTGACGACTCCATCGCTGCCTGTGACTTCCGGGACATTCCGGTAACCGCAGCTATCACCCTGTACGATCGTGAAGAAGGCGAAATCGTGCCCGAAGACGGTGACCTGGTGATTTCACCTGCACCGCCCAGCGAGCGCAACGAACTGATCCTGCCCTACGAGGTTAACGTGATCCAGTGGACCGATGGTACCCAGGATCCGGTACTGCCCAGCAGCTACGCCACTACCGTTGACCCCAGCGTGCTGGGTGAGTTCGGCTGGGCTTCCCTGGCTGTCAGCAGCACCGACGACTGGACTCAGGTTGTGTGCCAGTTCAAGGGTGTCGACGACACCACCTGGGACAACGCTCCGACCCTGGCACCGAACGCCTCACAGGCTCCCCTGTGTGTGTCCGCTACCGGCGGTGTACCGATGGTTGGCTTCGTTGCCTGGCAGCGTAGCTTCCCGTCCAACCCGGATGCCAACTACGGCCGCCTGGTTGAGCACAGCTTCACCTCAGGTGCTACTACTGCCCCGTAATACGGTCGCAGTTTGAACCAAGCGAAGCCGACGCCGCAAGGCGTCGGCTTTTTTTTGGCTGATGTCAGGAGAAATTGACAATATGAAATTGATTTTTAACGCCTTGCTGTTGTGGTCCTTGTCGCTGGCTGCTGTCGCCGCCGGGGATGTGGTGGAAGACGGCGGCGTCGGCTTATCCCGGGAGGAACTGGAGTACATCGTCAAGTCCTGGAGTCCGGAGATGCAACAGGCCGCGGCCGATGATGCCGGTGATCGCATCGAACTGCTGAACATGGCCCTGGCCAACAAGAAGCTGGCGGCCATGGCGCCTACCTCACCGCCGGCGGAGGGCGACAGCGAGGCCTACTGGCGCCTGCAGTTTTCGATCCGCAACGCACAGAGCAAGTACGTGGTGCAGCAGTACCTGGCGTCACTGGATATTCCCGATATGTCCGAGCTGGCGGCGGAGCGCTACGAGACCCAGAAAGACAAGTATGCGCTGGTGCCGGAAACGCGCATGGCGTCGCATATCCTGCTGCTGTGTACGCCCGGCTCCTGCGACAGGGAAGCACGGCGGGCGGAGGCGGAGCAGATCCTCGCCGAGCTGGAGGCGGGGGCCGATTTCGGCGAACTGGCCGGCAAGTATTCCGAGGACAAGGCCAGCAAGGACAAGGGCGGTCGCTTCGACCGCTGGGTGAAACTGGGTGAGGCCCAGGTGGACCCGCACTTCGTGGCGGGCATGTACGAGATAGAAAACGTGGGCGACCACGGCGGCATCGTCGATACCCGTTTCGGCCTGCATATCATCCAGCTGGACGGTATCAAAGAGGCACATTACAAGCCTTTCGAGGAGGTCAGGGACCAGATCATTGCCACCCTGCGCAAGGAGTACGTCGACCTGGCGGCCAAGGAATTCGATGCCGGTTTCCGCTTTACCGATGATACTTATATTGACACTGAAGCGGTCGAGGAAATACTGGCGCCCTACAAGACTGCCCAGTAGCTCAGGCTGCCCGGGCCCCGCGGCAAGCGGGGCCCATTTTCACGGCCTTCGAGCGCATGCCAATCGCGGCGTGATAGAATTCCGTCTCCACTCAATCGATGCCATACAATGCGCGTTTCCGGTAATCAATCCCTCTTGATCGTCACAGGTATGCACCGCTCGGGCACCTCCGCCCTGTGTGCCGCTCTGGACGCCTGTGGCGTGTCTTTCGGGGACCGCCTGCTGGGCGCCATCGCCGGTGTGAATGACGAGGGCTTCTGGGAAGACGCGGAGGTGGTCGCACTCAACGAGCAGCTGCTGGCGCTCGGCGGCGCTACCTGGTACGCGCCTGCCCCCGGTGTCGTCGACTGGGATGACGACAGGTTTCACCCCGCCATGGAGCGAGCGGCGCAGCTGCTGGGTGCGGGCTTCGGCGCCGGCCCGGTGTGCGCAGCCAAGGACCCGCGATTCTGCCTGACGCTGCCTTTCTGGCTGGCCGTGTGCAGGGACATGGGCCTGGCTGTCCAGGTCTGCGTGATCGAGCGGGCGCCGCTGGAGGTGGCCCGCTCCCTGCTGAAACGCGATGCCTTTCCCCTGGGCTACGGCCTGCGCCTGTGCAGCGCCTACCGCGCTTCGCTGGTGTCGGCGTTGCCCGCAGACGCCCTGCGGGTCAGTTACGATGAGCTGCTGGCTGATACGGCGGCGGTTATGCAGCGCCTGGGCGACACCCTGCCGCTGGACGTGAATCCGGAAAAACTGGCTGCGGGGGTGCGCCCGGAGCTGCGCCACCAGCTGAGCGGCTCCCCGGGCGGTGCGCCGCCGGAGGCGGCAGCCACAGACCCCGCCGCGGCGGGACTCGAGGACGCCATCGCCAGCGGCTATCCCGCGGACCAGGTCATGGCGGAGTTTGCCCGGGAACTGGTGGCGCGGGGCTTGGAATTGTCCCGGGTGGGCGCGGCCCACAGCGAGGCCCTGGCCACTCTCGATGCGCGCGACGCCGATGTGGCGGCCCTTAGTGCGGAACACCGCAAGGCCCTGGCGACGATAGGGCAACGCGACAGGGAGATAGAGGCGCTCGCGGCGGAGCACCGCCGGGCGCTGGCCACTATCGACGAGCGGGATGAGCAGATTCGTGAGTTCGACCGGCGGCTGGCGCAGATCGGCGCGGAGCACAGCCATGCCCTGGAGGTTATTCGCGAGCGCGATGCGCAGCTGGACTATCTCTACAACCTGCCCGGGCTTGGGCTGGTCATCAGGGCGTTGAGAAAAAAGCATGCGCAAGGTTGACGTCGTCGTCCCGGTCTACAAGGGTCTGGAGGAGACCCGGCGCTGCCTGACATCGGTGCTGGCCACCATCGACCCGGCCTGGGCCCGGGTGGTGGTGCTCAATGACGGCTCCCCCGACCCCGTGATTGCCGACTACCTGCGTGAACTGGACGCGGCCCACGACGAGCTGGTGCTGTTGGAAAACGAGCGGAATCTCGGCTTCGTGGCCACGGTCAACCGCGGTATGCAGTACGACCTGCAGCGGGACGTGTTGCTGCTGAACAGCGATGTGGAGGTGGCCAACGACTGGCTGCGGCGCCTGCGCGAGGCGGCCTACCAGCATGAGCGGGTGGCCAGCGTCACACCCTTTTCCAACAATGCCACCATTTTCAGTTTCCCCGATTTCTGCAGTGACAATCCCCTGCTGTTCGGCCTGTCGGTGGCCGAGCTCGACGCCTGCTTCGCCGGGCAGTTCGGCACCGGGGACGTGATTCCCGTGCCCACCGGGGTGGGCTGCTGCATGTACCTGCCGCGGGATTGCCTGGATGCGGTGGGGTTCTTCGACGAGGAGACCTTCGGCCGCGGCTACGGCGAGGAAAACGACTGGTGCCAGCGCGCCGAGCGGGCGGGCTGGCGCAACCTGCACCTGGCGAACTGCTTCGTCTATCACGCCGGTGGCGTCAGTTTCGGGGCCGAGCAGCGGGAGCGGGTGGACAGGGCCCAGCAACTGCTGGCCCGCAAGCACCCGCGCTACGCCGGCGACGTGGCCCAGTACCTGGCCGCGGACCCGGCCCGGGAGAAGCGGGGGCAGGCGCTGCTGGCCCTGGTGGCCGCCAGCAATCTGCCGAAAATCCTGATGATTTCCCACAAGCTGGGCGGCGGCGCCCAGCAGCACGTGGACGAGCTGGCGCAGTTGTACAGCGGCCAGGCCCTGTGCCTGCAGCTGATCCCGGAGCGCGAGGGCGAATCGGTCCTGCTCACCTGCTACGACGGCGGGCGCCATCTGCAGGACGGCCTGCATTTCGAGGTGCCGGGGGAGTACGACAAGCTGCTGCAGCTGCTGTCCGCGCTGGGGGTAGGGCGGGTGCACTTCCACCACACCATGGGCCTGCCGCCACGCATATGGCTGCTGGCCCGGGACCTGGGCTGCGGCTGTGACCTGACTGTGCACGACTATTACCTGGTCAACGGCAATCCCACCCTCACCGACGCCAACGCGCGCTACGTCAGCGAGCGGCGCGAGGATTTCGACGCGGCCTGTGCCGGACACTACCCCCTGCCGCCGGGGGTGGATGCCCGGCAGTGGCGCGACAACCAGCGCCTGCTGGTGGAAAATGCGGATCGGGTTATTTTTCCGTCGCTGGATGCCCGCCGCCGCTTCAGCGAATTTTTCAGCGTCAGGTCGGCGGTGGCCGCCTGGCATCCCGACTACCGGCTGTCGCAGCCCTATCCCGAACCGCGCTGGGCTTTCCCCGCGGGCCGCCCCCTGCGCGTACTGGTGCTGGGCGCCCTCAGCCGGGAAAAGGGGGCCGACATCCTGGAGGCGGTGGCCGCGGGGATGGCGGGCCGGGATATGGAATTCCACCTGCTGGGTTACGCCTACCGGGCCCTGGAGGGCGGGGTGATTACCCATGGGCCCTATCGCAACGGCGAGGTCTATCGGCTGGTGGAGGAAATCGCCCCGGACGTGGTCTGGTACCCGGCCCAGTGGCCCGAGACCTACAGCTATACGCTCAGCATCGCCCTGCACTGCGGCCTGCCGGTGGTGGTGCCGGACATAGGGGCCTTTCCCGAGCGGGTGGCAGGGCGCGCCGCCAGTGTGGTGCTGCCCTGGGACACGTCCCCGGCCGACCTGCTGGTCTTCTGGCAGGCCGTGCTGGAGCGGCGCGCCCTGCCCTCGGGGGCCGCACAGGACCGCCCGGCGACGCCTGTGGATGAGCAGGACCCGGCCTTCTACCAGGGTGACTACCTGCGGCCGGTGGTCGCCAACAGCACTGTCCTGGACAGGGCCATACTGGATGGGCTGGTCGACAACTACCGCGCCTCCCGGGCCGGACTGTCGCGCTCCGAGCGCCTGCTGCGCCGCCTCTGGCAGCTCAGTCGCTCGCCGCTGGTGGCCCGCTGTGTCGCCCTGATACCCTTTGGCCTGAAGCAGTCTTTCAAGCGACGACTGTCCTCGCGCCCCATGCACGACATCGTTCACAAGGAGTGAAGCGGGGCCCTGGGGCCTCCGGAAAATTATGGCGACGGTATACCTTCACATCGGTGCCCCGAAAACGGCCACCTCGACCCTGCAGCGGGTGCTGGCGAGAAACTACCAGCGCCTGCTGCGCCAGGGCGTGCTGTACCCGAAGTTGCTGCGCCACGGCGATGCCCACCACACCCTGGTCTGCGACCTGATACAGGCTTACCAGGGTCACAGCATGGCGGACCTGTGGTATGGCGAACGCACCCGCGGCGCCGCCTGGGATGACCTGCAGCGGGAAATCGGGCAGCACGAAGGGCAGGTGGACAAGATCATCCTGAGTTCCGAGCTGTTCTTTGGCCAGACCCAGAAGCTGGAGGACATGCTGGCTGACATCCGCCACCGTCTCAGCGGGCACGAACTCAAGGTCGTGGTCTACCTGCGCCGCCAGGACCAGTTGTACAGCTCGTTCTACAACCAGGACGTCAAGGGCGCCAGGCAGTGGGCTTTCAGCGCCTACCAGTTCTACCAGACGCACCAGCTGTTTCGCCACCACTACGACGAGCTGCTGGGCATCTGGGGGGACGCGGTGGGGCGGGACAATATACTGATCCGTCCCTACGAGTCCGGGCGCTGGGTGGGCGGTGATATCGTGCAGGATTTTTGTGCCCTGACCGGGATTGAGCTGGCCGGCAGCGGCGAGCTCAGCGTGAACGAGAGCCTCGGGCCCAACCAGTTGTATATCAAGCGCTGCCTCAACCGGGTCGGCTATGACAAGGGTGAAAACGAGAACGTGCTGGCCCTGCTGCTGGCGGCCTGCCCGGAGGCGCACGGCGAGCACTGCATGTATGTGCACCGGGGCCTATACCGCGACTACCGTTTGCACTGGATACAGGTGAACAAACACCTGTCCCGGGACTACCTGGAAGGAGAGGCACTGTTTGCCGAGCCCATCCCGCCACCGGAAAAGATCGCCGTCTACCAGACCGACCCCCAGGCCCTGCTGCAGTTCCTGCTGCAGCTGTATGATTATTTCGACCGCCCCGGGCTGGAGCGACACCGCAGCCTGTTCGCCCGGGCCATGCTGCTGATGCTGGCGGAACAGGACCTGTGGGAAGAGTTCGGCGCGGCCCGCCGGGAGACGCTCGGCCAATGGTTATAGGTTTGCCCCGCGCGGCCCGCTGCGACAGTAGCCACAGGTGAGTCCCTCCGGCCACCCCTGGCGCGACGCCGTGCTCAACCGGCGCATGCTGATCTGTATCTTCACCGGCTTTTCCTCGGGCATGCCGCTGTACGTGCTGTTCCAGCTGGTGCCCGCCTGGCTGAAGGAGGGCGGTGTCTCCCTCACCGAGATCGGCCTGTTCGCCCTGGTGGGTATTCCCTACACCTGGAAATTTGTCTGGGCGCCGCTGATGGATCGCTGGATACCGCCGTTCCTGGGGCGGCGCCGGGGCTGGATGCTGGTCTGCCAGCTGGCCCTGCTGTTGTGCATAGGCGTGCTGGGCATGTACCAGCCCGCCCAGTCCACCTGGCTGATCGCCTGGCTGGCGGTGGCGGTGGCGTTTTTCAGTGCCAGCCAGGATGTGGCCCTGGATGCCTTCCGGCGGGAGATTCTCCCCGACGAGGAACTGGGCCTGGGCAATGCCGTGCATGTGCAGGCCTACCGGGTTTCCAGCCTGGTGCCGGGTTCCCTGTCCTTGATCCTGGCGGATATCCTGCCCTGGTCCAGCGTGTTCTGGATAACGGGCGCGTTCATGGCGGTGGGAATCGCCATGACCCTGCTGGTGCGCGAGCCGGACTCCGAGCTGCCCACCGGCACCGGCCTGCGCGAGGCGGTGATCGCGCCCTTTGCCGAGTACCTGGCGCGGCGGGGCTGGTCCGGGCTGCTGCTGGTGCTGGGCTTCATGTTTTTTTACAAGATCGGTGACAACATGGCCACCGCCCTGGCCACGCCGTTCTACCTGGACATGGGCTTCAGCAAGACCCAGATCGGCTTGGTGGCCAAGCACGCGGCCCTGTGGCCGGCAATTTTTGGCGGCCTGCTGGGAGGCCTGTTGATGGTTCGGTTGGGAATCAATCGCTCCCTGTGGCTGTTCGGCGTGGTGCAGGTGGTGAGCATCCTGGGCTTCGCGGTGCTCGCCAGCCATGGCGACGTGCTGTGGATGCTGGCGGTGGTGATCAGCTTTGAGTACCTCGGCGTGGGCATGGGTACCGCCGCCTTTACCGCGTTTATCGCCAGGGAGACCAGCAAGACCTACGCCGCCACCCAGTTCGCCCTGTTCACGGCCCTGGCGGCGCTGCCGCGCACCTTTGCCAATGCCAGTACCGGGGTGATCGTCGAGCAGGTCGGCTGGTTCAACTTTTTCCTGTTTTGCGCCCTGATCGCCCTACCGGGTATGGTGCTGCTGATCTGGGTGGCACCCTGGCGCAGTGCGGACGGGCGATAATTTCTCGGCGAATACCGGCATGGCAGGCTGTTCGCTGGTAAACTGCGCGCCACAGGCGCGGCCGGCGGTAATACACCGGGCTGATGCGGTTCAAACCTATAACAAGAGCAGGGGCTGGTGAAGGTTCTTCACGTTTACAGGACGTATTTTCCCGATTCCCAGGGCGGGCTGGAGGAAGTGATACGCCAGATCTGTCTGGCCTCGGGCAAGCACGGGGTCCAGAGCAGGGTGTTCACCCTCAGCGACGAACCCTTCCCCCACACCCTGCCCCGGGTGGAGGCGGACGTGATCAGGGTGCGCAAGACCTTCGAAATCGCCTCCTGCGGTTTCGCCCTCACCGGCATGCGGCGCTTTGCCCGGGAGGTCGAGTGGGCCGATATCGTCCACTACCACTATCCCTGGCCCTTCTCCGACCTGATGTACCTGATGGTGGGCCGGCAGCGGCCCGCCATATTGACCTATCACTCGGACATCGTCAGGCAACAGTTCCTGCTGTCGGTGTACCGGCCGCTGATGAGCCGCTACCTGGACGCGATGGATATGATCGTCGCGACCTCGCCCAATTACTTCGCCACCAGCGAGGTGCTGGCCGGCTACGCGGACAAGGTGGAAGTGATCCCCATCGGCCTGGACGAGCCCTCCTACCCGCCCCTGAACGAGCAAAACCGGGACCTGGTCCGGGTCCGGGAGCGCTACGGAGAGGACTTTTTCCTGTTTGTCGGCGTGCTGCGTTACTACAAGGGGCTGCACATCCTGCTGGATGCGATGCAGGGCGCCGCCTACAAGGTCGTCATTGTCGGCAGCGGTCCGGTGGAGACGGAGTTGCGTCGCCAGGCCATGCGCCTGGGCCTGGACAACGTCATTTTCGCGGGATTCGTTTCCGATCGCGAGAAAATGGCCCTGTTCCGCCTGTGCCGGGCGGTGGTATTCCCCTCCTACCTGCGCTCGGAGGCCTTCGGCGTCACCCTGCTGGAGGGAGCCATGAGCTCCCGGCCGCTTATTTCCGCGGAGGTGGGTTCCGGTACCAGTCACGTCAACATCCACGGTGATACCGGCCTGGTGGTGCCGCCCGGCAACAGCCGGGCGCTGCGCGAGGCCATGGATGAACTGCACGGGGATGCGGAGCAGGCGCGGCGCATGGGCGCCAGGGCCAGGCTGCGCTACGAGGAGCTGTTCACCGGTCGCCGCATGGGTGAGCGCTACGCCGACGCCTACCAGCGCATCCTCAGCGCCCAGCCCAGCGCGGCCTCCGCCTGACATGGACAGTCCCGAGCTGGTGTTCCTGCATATCCCGAAAACCGCCGGGACCAGCCAGCAGACCATGTTCAACGAGCACTACGGGCGGGATAAGGTGTTCTGGATTGGCAGGGATTGCGACCCCGACGTGCGCCGCTATCCCGCCGCCGCGATCGCCGGCCGACCCATTGTCGGCGGTCACAAGCACCTGGCCTTTTACCCCCGCAGCCTGGACCCGCTGTACTGCGCCCTGGTGCGCGACCCGGTGGAGCGGGCAATCTCGCTGTTCGTCTACTACACCCGCCCGGAGCTGGCGAACTCGGAGCGCGAGCGCAGGATCCGGGAGGCGCATATCAGTGAGTGGGTCCGGCGCGGCCTGGATCCGGATTCCATGACCGCTTCCATTCGCAACTGCCGGCCCTTTCGCCGCGAAATCACCAACTTCCAGTGCCGCTACCTGAGTCGCGGTCGCGCCACCTTCGCCAGCGTGCAGAAGAGTTTGCAGGGCCACGACTTCTTGGTCGGCAGCGTGGCCGCCCACGGGCTGTTCCACGCCCAACTGGCCGAGCTGCTGGACTGGGCGGAGGCGCCGCCGCTGCAGGCCAATCGCAGCCGCGACGACTACGCCCGCAGTTTCCTGCAGGACGCCGCCCTGGTAGCCAGGATCGCGGAACTGAACACCGAGGATGAGAAACTGGTGCAGTGGGTGACAGGTGAACAGCGGGGCCTGTGGCTGGCTATTGGTGAGCGGCGCCGGCGATGCAGGCGCCTGCGGGCCCTGCCCCTGCGGCCCGGGCTGCGCCGGGTGCGCAACTGGCAGTGGGAGGACGCCCCGGAGCTGTGGCCGCCGCGCGAGCGGGATGTTCTGCCCTGGCCTCTCAGCCGCATGCTGGTGGCCGAGCCCGCCCGCGTGGTTTACATGCCCTCGCCGGGTCGGGCCGATGCGGGCATAAAGCGCATGATGCTGGAGCTTTCCCGGGTGGCGCACCAGGATGCGCTGCGGCTCCTGGGCATCGACCGGGTGGTCGGGGAGTACGTCACCGGCCTGGTGCTGGGGGATCGCAGCCCCGCAGAAGTGGAACAAATTGCCGCCGCCGAAGATTATTTCCGGTTTGCCATCGTCTACGAGCCGGTGGCGCGGCTGGTGGAGATCTACCACAGCCGCTTTGTGACCCTGCGCGAACAGCTGCCCCGCTGGCCGCGCCTGTATGAATTGCTGGCCGCCGCCCAGGGCAGGGCGGAGCCGGATTGTGCCCTGGGAATCAGCTTTCGCCAGTTTGTCACCACCCTGGCCAGTGGCAAGTACGCGCACCCCCTGTGGCAGCGCCAGAGTCGCTGCCTGCCCTGGCCCGATACCTGTGACCGGCTGTACCGTCCCGACCAGCTGGCGCTGCTGGAGCGCGACCTGGCGCGACACTGCGGGGTGAGTGTGCATATCGAGCGTCCGCAGGATGGCGCCGGACTGTGCCCACCCTTCGAGGGCCCGGCCCCTGCCAGCGTGGCCCATGCGGATACACCCGCCGGGGAGCTCCCGGCCGATGCCGCACTGTGGCTGGGCGAACTCGTGGACGCGGCGCTTTACCAGCTGATCAGGGCGTATTACCCCAGGGACTTCAAGTTGTACAATCGCTGCGCAGACAACCCGCTGGAGGAGACGCCCGCATGACTGGCCCGGCCGATCGCCTGGAAGCGCTGATCAGGCAGCGTATCCACCAGAACCGCTACGAACGCAGCGACACCCCGCGCCTGGGGGGCTTGCGCTTCACCCCGCTGCAACTGCCCCCCGGCGGCGGCACGCCAGGGCGGGACTACCAGCGACAGCGCTGGTCGGTGGGGGAGTTGCTGGCTCATTACGACCGCCAGTTCGTGCAGAACGCCTACCTGGTGCTGCTCAAGCGCGACGCCGATGTCGAGGGCCTTACCGGCAGGCTGCAAAAGCTGCAAAGTGGCGAGATGACGCGCCTGGAGCTGCTGTTCAGGCTGCGCTATGGCCCCGAGGGGAAGCAGCATGGGACCCAGGTCAGGGGTTTGCTGCGGGCTTTCGCCATAGAGCGGGCCTGTCGCATACCGGTGCTGGGCGCGCTGCCGCGCTACCTGCGGGCACTGGTCTACCTGCCGCGCATGCAGCGCGATTTAGAGGAACTGCGGGGTCTCATCGCCATGCACAAGAACGCGCTGGACGACCGGGATCGCGCCATAGTGGACTTCCAGAACGAACAGTTGGCGAACATCGTGCGCCACCTGGACAGCTGAGGACAGACAAGCCAGTGACGACCGCATGAATGTACTGATACTCAATACCCAGGTGCCGTTCTGCTACGGCGGCGCCGAGGTGCTGGCCGAGGACCTGCAGGCGCAGCTGCGCCTGGCGGGGCACCGGGCGGAAATCCTGACCCTGCCCTTCAAGTGGTATCCGCAGCAGACCCTGGCCAATACCATCCTGGCCAGCAAGCTGATGGACGTGAGCAATTTCAACGGCGTGAACATCGACCGGGTAATCGCCCTGAAATTTCCCATGTGGCTGATACCCCATCCCGCCATGTCGCTGTGGATACTGCACCAGCACCGGGGCGCTTACGACCTGTGGGATTCCAGCCTGTCAGACCTGGCCGCCATGCCCGACGGGCTGGCCCTGCGCGACCTCATTCGCCGGGAGGATACCGCGGCGATACAGGCCTGCCGCAATGTCTGTACCATTTCCCGCAATGTCACCGGCCGGCTCAAGCAGTACAATCGCATCGACTCTGAGGTGCTGTATCCCCCGCCGCGCGCCATGGAGCGATTCCGGGTAGACGGCTACGGCGATTACTTTTTCTTTCCCAGCCGCATCACCCCGATCAAGCGCCAGGAGTTGGTGGTCGAGGCCCTGGCGCATGTGCCCGAGCCGGTGAAAGTCGTGTTCGCCGGCGAGCCCGACAGTCCCCAGTACCTCGACAAGCTCAAGAGCCGCGTCCGGGAGTTGGGGGTGGAGGCCAAGGTGGAGTGGCGGGGCAGGATTCCGGAGGAAGAGAAGTTCGACCTCTACGCCGGGGCGCTGATGGTGATTTTCACCCCGGTGGACGAAGACTACGGCTACGTCACGCCCGAGGCCATGCTCTCCTCCAAGGCGGTCCTGACCCTGGACGATGCCGGCGGCGCCACCGAATTCGTGGTGCATGAGCAGTGTGGCCTCACGGTCCCCGCCGATCCCCGCGCCCTGGCCCTGGCGATCAGCCGGGTATGGAACGACCGCCAGGAGGCCGAGCGCCTGGGCGCAGCGGCCCGCAAGCGCATCGACACCATAGACCTGTCCTGGGACAAGATCCTGCAGAGCCTGCTGCGCTCATGAAGATCGGCTGGTATTCACCGCTTGACCCCGCCGCCAGCGAGATTGCCCGCTACAGCGAGCAGTTGCTGCCCTACCTGCGGCAGTTCGCCGAGGTAGTGGCCGTGGCAGACGGTGCCGACGGGACCGCGCCGGTAATGCAGATGGCCGCTGCCGGTGTGGCCGCCCTGCCTGTCTATCATATCGGCAACAACCCCCTGCACCTGCCCATCTACCAGCGCTCGCTGCAGGAGCCGGGGCTGGTGGTGTTGCACGACCTGAGCCTGGTCGACCTGGCACGGCATCTCTCGCACCAGCTGGAGCGCCCCGAATTGTGGAAGGACATGATGTGCCGCCAGTACGGGGACGAGGTGCGGGCGCTGGTCAATCGCAGTGAGAAGTCGCTGGCCGATTACAATGAAATGGTCGCCAACTACCCGCTGTTCCAGCCCTTCGTGGCCGGCGCCCTGGGGGTGCTGGTGCACTCGCGCTACGCCCTGGATGCCCTGCAGCGCCAGTTGGCACCGGGAACCCCGCTGCTGCGCCTCAACCTGCCCGCCCCCCCGCCGGGTGAGGGGCCTGCCCCGGTTGCGGTATCCGACCCCCTGCGCTTTGTTTTTTGCGGTCACGTGGGGCCCAATCGCCGCCTGGTGGAATTTCTCCAGGCCTGGGGCTCGCTGCCGTCGCCCCAGCGCATTACCCTGGACCTGTACGGGAATATCAGCAGCAGCCGGCAATTGTTGCAACACGCCGGCCAGTTCGGGGTCCAGCAATATATCCGCATCAACGGCTATGTCAGCGATGCCGAACTGGAGCGGGCGTTACAAAGCGCCGACTTCGCTATAAACTTGCGCTGGCCAACCATGGGCGAGGCCTCCGCCAGCCAATTGCGCTACTGGACCGCCGCCCTGCCCACGCTGGTCAGCGATGTGGGCTGGTACGCCGAGCTGCCCGCGGACAGTGTCTGCAGAATCTCGGTGGGCAACGAGGCCGGGGATTTGCGGGCCCTGCTGGAGGACGCACTGGCATCCCGGGACAAGTACCGGCAGGTGGGCCTGCAGGGCCAGGCGCGCTTGCGGGAGGCGCACAACCCGGAGTATTACGCTCGCGAGTTGCTCGCTTTCGCCGCCCGGCTCAGTGACGGCCGCCTGGCATACAGGACACTGGAGCGGGAGCTGGTCCCGATGGTCGCCTCCATGTGCGAAAAAGAAACCGATACATGCCTGTTCCGGGATGCGCTGGAGACCGCGGTCGCCACCTTCCTGCCGGAGCGGGCCTGACACAGGAATCAAGCAATGAAGAATGCTGTAGTCACCGGTATCTCCGGGCAGGATGGCGCTTACCTGGCCAGGCTGCTGCTGGACAAGGGGTACCGGGTATGGGGCGCCACACGCCGCACCAGTTCGGTCAACCACTGGCGGCTGGAGGAGGTGGGCGTGCTCGGCCACGAGAACCTGGAACTGGTGGACTACGACCTGACCGATCCCGGTGCCGCGATCCGCTTGCTGGAGCGCAGTCAAGCCGACGAGGTGTTCAACCTCGCGGCCCAGAGTTTCGTCGGCGTGTCCTTCGACCAGCCCGCCACCACCGCGGCCATCACCGGAATCGGCGCGGTGCACCTGCTGGAGGCCATCCGCGTCGTGAACCCCGGCATCCGCTTTTACCAGGCCTCCACCTCGGAGATGTTCGGCATGGTGCAGGCGGTGCCCCAGGATGAGAGCACGCCCTTCTATCCCCGCAGTCCCTACGGGGTCGCCAAGCTGTACGCCCACTGGATGACGGTCAATTACCGCGAGTCTTACGATATTTTTGGCTGCAGCGGCATCCTGTTCAACCACGAGTCGCCGCTGCGGGGGCGCGAGTTCGTCACCCGCAAGATCACCGATGCGGTAGCCCGTATCGAGCTGGGCCTGCTGGATACCCTGCAACTGGGCAACCTGGATGCCAAGCGCGACTGGGGATTTGCCGGCGACTATGTCGACGGCATGTGGCGCATGTTGCAGCAGGAGCAGCCGGATACCTATGTGCTGGCCACCAACCGCACCGAGAGCGTGCGGGATTTTGTGGAGATGGCCTTCAGGTCCGTGGGCAGAACCCTGCGCTGGGAGGGGACCGCGGAGCGTGAGCGCGGTCTGTGCGCGCAGACCGGCAAGGAAATCGTCGCGGTAAACCCGGCATTCTACCGCCCCGCGGAGGTGGACCTGCTGATCGGCGACCCCGCCAAGGCGCGCCGGGAGCTGGGCTGGGAGCCCGTGGTGACCCTCGAGGAATTGTGCGACATGATGGTGAAGGCCGACCTGGCCCGGGTCGAACGCGGGGTGTCTTTCTAGGCATGGCCGCCCGGGCGCTGGTGACAGGCCTGTCCGGTTTTACCGGACGCTACCTCGCGTTGGAGCTGGAGGCGCTGGGCTACGAGGTGCACGGCCTGGGGCAGGGCGAGTCCAGCGCGCCGCGCTGTCACCGTGTCGACCTGCGCGACCTGGTGGGACTCACCGGGATAGTGAAGGCGATACAGCCGCAGGTGGTGGTCCACCTGGCGGCGATAGCCTTCGTCGCCCACGGCGATGCCAGCGATATCTATACCAGCAATATCGTCGGCACCCGCAACCTGCTGGCCGCCCTGGCGGCCTGTGAGCGCCGCGCGCAGAAAGTGCTGTTGGCCAGCAGTGCGAACGTGTACGGCAACGCCGCCGTCACCCTGCTGGACGAAAACTGTCCGGCGCAGCCCGCCAATGATTACGCGGTGAGCAAGTACGCCATGGAGCTGATGTCCCGGCACTGGCGCGAGGCGCTGCCCATTGTGATTGCCCGCCCCTTCAACTACACCGGCGTGGGCCAGTCCAGATCCTTCCTGCTGCCCAAGCTGGTGGACCATTTCGCCCGGCGCGAGGCGCGGGTCGAGCTCGGCAACATCGACGTCTACCGGGATTTTTCCGATGTGCGCATGGTGGCCAATGCCTATGCCCGGCTGCTGGCCGCCGGCGTGCCCGGCGAGGTCTACAACGTCTGTTCCGGGGAGACCCACTCCATCGAGGACGTGCTGGGTATGCTGGCGCGGATAGCGGGGTACGAGATCCAGGTGGATATCAACCCGGCCTTCGTGCGCGCCAATGAGGTGCGGCGGCTGGCGGGTTCCAACAGGCGCCTGTGCGAGGCCATAGGCGATATCGAGCATATTCCGCTGGCGGCGACGCTGGAGTGGATGTACCGCAGCCAGACCTGCGCGTGAAAATCCTGCTCGACGTCTCCGCTGTCAGCCTGCCGTTGTCCGGCATCGGCAGATATACCCTGGAACTCGCGGGGCATCTGCCCCATTGCCCGGGGGTGGAGGAGGTGGTCTACCTGGCGGGGGACCGGGTGCAGGCCGATTTTGATCCCGCCGCGATCCCGCCGCCACCCCCGGCCAGCCGTTTCCGCCAGTGGCTCAAGCCACTGCTGCCCTACAAACTGCTGCTGGGGCCCTACCGCCGGCGCAGGGCCAGGGCCCTGGCGGCGAGCCTGCACGACTACCGGGATTACCTGTTCCATTCCCCCAATTTCAGCCTGCCCCCCGTGGAGGGCAGAGCGGTGGTTACCCTGCACGACCTGTCGGTGTTTCACTTTCCCCAGTTTCATCCCCGTGACCGGGTCAACTACCTGCGGGACCAGATCGCCCACTCCATAGCGCGCGCCGATCATCTGGTCACCGACTCCGCCTTCGTGCGCGGCGAGCTGCTGCAGTTGTTCGGGTTGCCCGCCGACCGGGTGACCGCTGTGCCCCTGGGGGTGGACGCCGCTTTCAGGCCGCGCCCGGTGGGGGACCTGCAGGCCGTGATGGCCCGCTATGGCCTGCGGGCCGGTGCCTACCTGCTGAGCGTGGGCACCATAGAGCCGCGCAAGAACCTCGCGGCCCTGCTGCGTGCCCACCAGGGGCTGGACCGGGCACAGCGGCGGCAGTACCCGCTGGTTATCGCCGGCGCCTACGGCTGGAACAGCGGGCCGTTGCTGGCGCAGCTTGAACAACTGCGCGGCGCCGGTGAGCTCATCTACCTGGACTATGTGCCCGAGCCGGACCTGCCCGCGCTGTACGCCGGTGCCGCGGCTTTCTGTTACCTGTCCTTCTACGAGGGTTTTGGCCTGCCGGTGCTGGAGGCCATGGCCAGCGGCGTGCCGGTGATCTGCGCCAGTGGCTCCGCCCTGGATGAGTTGTGCGCGGGCAGTGCGGAGCAGGCGGAACCCCACGACGATGCGGCGATACTGGCTAGCCTGAAAAAAGTCCTGGACGATCCCGCCTGGCGCAGCGAGGCCACCGAGCGAGGGCTGGCGCGGGCCGCCACCTTCACCTGGCAAAATAGTGCCCGCCAGCTGGCAACGCTGTTTGCGGAGCTGGCGGCATGAGCGAAGCGCGTATCGCCGTGGACGCGCGGCCCCTGTGCTACCCGGGCACCGGGATCGGTCGCTATACCCATGAATTGCTCTACCGCCTCTGCCGCATGGGTGGGCAGTGGTTTCTGTACGCCCACCAGCACTACGACCGCGGCCCCTTCGACCTGCCCAACGTACATCACCGCAGCGCCGGTTTGCCCGCGGCGATGCGCGGCAGCCAACTGGGGCAGTTACTGTTCCCCTACTGGGCCAGGCGCGACCGGGTGCAGGCCCTGTGGGGCCCCAGGCACCAGTTGCCGCCCATGCTGCCGGCCCGGATCCGGACCGTGTTGACCATGCACGACCTGGTCTGGAAGGAGTACGGTGATACCATGCGTTTTCCCGGCCGCCAGGTAGAAAATTTCATGACGCCCAGGGCCCTGGCGCGCGCGGATGTGATCGCGGTGGTGTCGGAGTTCACCAGGGGGCAGTTGCAAACGTATTTTCCCCAGTGGGCCCACAAGGTGACCCTGGTGCCCGGCGCCAGCATGCTGGCTGGTGCTGGTGACGGTGAGCCGGACCAGGCGGCGGACAGCGGCTATTTCCTGTTCGTGGGCACCCTGGAGCCGCGCAAGAACCTGCCGCGCCTGCTGCGGGCCTATGCCCGCTATGTGAGCGAAAATTCCGCTGCGCGCCAGCTCAGGATCGCCGGGGGCGCCGGCTGGGGTAAACAGGATATCGGCGCGCTGGTGCGAGAGCTGGGCCTGTCCTCGCAGGTGCAGCTGGTGGGCAAGGCGGACAGTGACCACCTGCGGGAACTGTATCGCGGCGCCCACGCGCTGTTGATGCCCTCCCTGTACGAGGGCTTCGGCCTGCCGGTGGTCGAGGCGCTGTCGCTGGGGGTGCCGGCCATCGTCTCCCGCAACTCCGCCATGGAGGAGGTGGGGGGCGCCGCCTGCCTGCTGGTGGACCCGCTGTCGGAGGCCGATATCTGCCGGGCCATGACGCGGCTCGGCGGCGATGGCGCGCTGCGCGCACACCTGGCGGGACTGGCGCCGGCGGCAGCGCAACGCTACAGCTGGGATGACTCAGCGGACACAATGGCGAGGTTGCTGCTGCAATGAAATTCCTGGTCTACTGCCCGCTGAACCGCGACAACATCGCCACCAGCCTGGGCACGGCTGATTACAGTTACTACTTTGTCATGCAGCGCTTCCTGCCGCTGCTGCAGGAGTTTGGCGAAGTCGAGGTGTTGCCGGAACCGCCCGGCGAGGAGGCGGCGGACGCCCCGCAGCAGGGCCTGGTGTACCTGGCCTTTACCCCGCCCGACAAGGCCGTGGGGCCGCGAGCCTGTCCCGTGGTCCCGGTCTTCGCCTGGGAGTACAGCACCATTCCCTACGAGGCCTTCCGCAACCCCAGCGACAACTGGGTGGCGGACCTGCGCGCCACCGGCAGGGCTATCACCCACTCCAGCTACGCCGCCGCGGTGGTGCGCGAGCAATTGGGTCAGGACTACGATATCGCCTGCATTCCCGCGCCGCTGTGGGATGCTTGCGGCCCCTTGCGGGCGCAGCGCAAGCAGGCCCCTCCGCGCGGCCTGCAGGGGCTGGAACTGGCCTGCAAGGTGATCGACAGTCGCAGCTACGACATCAGCAACACCGCCGTGCGCCCCAAAACCGGCAGCGAGGGAGAGCAGGCGCGGCTGCTGGCCCAGCCCTGGGACGGCGAGCCGCTGGCGTACTCCTTCGCGCGGGGCGAGCCATGCCCTACCCTGGTGGGATTCAATGATGCCGAGCCCTGGGGTGTCTGGTCCCGCTCCGGCTATCCCTGGTTGATGCTGGATGCGGCCATCAGTGGCGACGTGGAAATCGAGATCAGCCTGCGCGGTTACGCCCACAATATCGACCAGCCGCTGGGTATAGAGTTGGGCGACTGCACCGCCCACCTGCTGCTGACCGACAGCCTGGCGACCCATAGGTTGCAGATGCATGTCGCTGTGCCCGCCACCTTCCTGGCCTTCAACGGTGTGGAAAAGCGGGCGGTGGGGATGGACGACCCCCGGGACATCGGTTTCGGCCTCGCGTCACTGCAGATCAGGCGCCTGGATAATCCGCCCCTGTTGCACTCATCCCAGCTGCTGGACTTGGCCGCGGATGAGCTGGTCCTGGAGGGCTTCAATCCCCCCGAGACGGCCGGTTGCTGGACCGCCGCCTCGCGCTGCACCGTGCACCTGCCGCGAGCCATCGCCGGCGATATCACCCTGCGCCTCGAGTTGTTTCACCTGCTGCACAACCACGGGCGCGAGATAGAACTGTGGCTGGGGGGCAGCCGCAGGACCCTCACCCTGGACAAGGACACGGCGGTGTACGAATTGCAGCTGCCGGCCATCGGCCCGACCCGCTTCCTGCGTTTCGATGGCCTGGGTCACGGCTCCAGCGGGGAGGAGACCGATACCCGGGAGTTCGGCCTGGGTATCGCCCGCATCAGCCTGGCGGTAGCGGATGCCCCGCAGCAGCAGGCGGCGCCCGCTGCCACGCAGGCCCGGGCCGCCCGGCCGCCGCGACCTGCGCGGGACGAAATCCTGTACACCACCATTCTCAACCCCAACGACGGGCGCAAGAACTGGGAGGACATCATCACCGCCTTTGTCTACGCCCTGCGCCACCGGCCGGGCGCGACCCTGCTGGTGAAGATAGCCAACGAGGACCTGGACATGTTCTTCGAGGATATCTTCACCTTTTACATGCGCTTGCACCCCTTCCAGTGCCGGGTGGTGTTTATCCACGGCTACCTCACGGATGACCAGTACCGGCAGCTGATCCTGCACAGTCACTACATTGTCAACGCCTCTCGCGGAGAGGGTCAGTGCCTGCCGCTGATGGAGTTCATGTCCGCGGGGGTGCCGGCTATCGCCCCGCGCAATACCGCCATGCTCGACTACATAGACAGCGCCAACGCCTTCCTGGTGGAGTCCTCACCGGAACTGGCCTACTGGCCGCACGACCCGCGCCAGGTGCTGCGGACCTACTGGCATCGCATCAACTGGCAGACCCTGTACCAGGCCTTCGTGGACAGCGAGGCCCTGTTCAGGCGGTCTCCCCGCGGCTACCGGCGCATGGGGGAGGCCGCGATCACCGCGCTGCAGCGCTTCTGCTCCATGGACGTCGCCCGCGCCAGCTTCGGGGAGTTCCTGGCCCGGCTGCAGGAAAAGGGGGAGGGCTGAGATGCGCATAATCGTCTACTCCGAAACCACGGCGGCCACGGTGGGCGGCAACCTGGGCCAGCCGGAATACAGCTATTATTTCATCCTCAACAAGTACCTGCCCTGCCTGTCGCAACTGGGCGAGGTGCGTCAGGTAACCGAGCCCGCTGCCGAGGTCGACCAGCTGTTCGAGGAGGCGGCAGCTGTGGGTGAAGCCGCGGTGTTCCTGTCCTTTACCCCGCCGCATCGCACCGCCAAGGGACTGAAGTGTCCCACCGTGTGCGTGCTGGCCTGGGAGTTCGACAATATACCCAGCGATGACTGGGACCCGTCGGAACCCTGGCAGAACTGGGTGAAGGCGATACGGGAAATAGGCAATGTCATCACCATTTCCGACTACGCCACCCGGGTGATCAGGCGCCAGGTGGGCAGCGGCCCGCGGGTGGTGACCATTCCCGCCCCGGTCGATCCGCTGGCGGGCCAGGTGACGACGACCGCTGCCAGCGGGAATAGCGGAACGCGCAAACTGAGCCTGTCCGCGACGGTCTTCGATACCCAGTGCCTGGACATAGACAGTGAAAGCGTCACCCCCAAACTGTCGCTGGCCGCCAGCGCGGGTCACGAGCAGGGCAGCTGGGACGGTCGCTCGGTGGACTGGGGCTTTTCCTCGAAAGCGGCAACCTCCGGCCAGTACCTGGTGGGGTTTTACGGCGAGGAACACTGGGGCAGCTGGTCCAAGACCGCCCGCCCCAGCGTGATATTTCCCTGGAGCCTGAGCGGCGAGGTCGAGGTCGCCATCGAACTGGTGGGCTATGGCGCCAACCAGGGCAAGACCATCCAGGTGCACCTGGGCGAGGAGACAGCCGAGCTGGTATTGCAGCGCGAGTTGCACACCCATGTGCTGCGCTTCGCACCTGGTGAGGCGGTCAACAATCTCTACTTCACCGGCCTGTCGGCGGAGCCTGAGCCCGGCGCCCGCGATCACCGCACCCTGGGGCTGGGGCTGAGTCGCCTGTCCCTGCGCCGTCCCGGAGCGGATCGCGACTGCCCGGCCGCAGGCCGCGACAGCGGACTGGGCGCGCCGGTGACGACCACCCTGTCCCTGGGCGGCACGGTCTACGCCTCGGTCTTCAACCCCGCCGACGGGCGCAAGAACTGGCTGGATATCGTCACCGCCTTTGTCTGGGCCTTTCGCGATGATCCCGACAAGACCCTGCTGCTGAAAATGTCGCACCACAACCGCTCCACCTTCCTTGGCGACCTGTTCCTGCTGTTCGCGAAACTGGCGCCTTTCCGCTGCCGGGTGGTGGCGATTCACGGTTTCCTGGCGGCGCAGCAATTACAGGGCCTGGTGGCGGTGACGGATTTCTTTGTCAACGCCTCGGTAGCGGAGGGCCAGTGCCTGCCGCTGCTGGAATTCATGGCCGAGGGCGTACCAGCGGTATCGCCGGATCACACGGCCATGGAAACCTACATAAGGGCCGACAACGCCTTCGTGGTGCGCTCCAGCCACCAGCCTCATATCTGGCCCAATGACCCGCGGGAGTGTTACCGCACCCTCTCCAACCGTATCGACTGGGACTCCCTGCGGCAGGCCTATGTCGACAGCGCCGCGGTGCGGGACGGCGACCCGCAGCGCTATGCGGCGATGGCTCAGGCGGCCAGGGCGACGGTGAAGGCGCACTACTCCTCGGCGGTGGTGACGCGCCGGCTGGACAGCTTTCTGCGCCGCACGGCGCGACCGCGACCCTGGCCCTGGCGCTGGTTTGGCGGCTGACAAACCCTGCATGGGAGAACGGCAGAATGATGCAACAGGATAAGCGACCCCGGGCGTCCCATGTCGGCCTGCGGGAGGTGGTACTCGACGGTTGGCTTGACGTGCAAACGGGCCAGTTGACCGATGGGGTGAAGATCAGGGCAACCGACACGGTTATCGATGTGGGTTGCGGTGACGGCGCGCATATCAACTTCTGCGCCAACCAGGGCGCGGAGGTGATTTTCATCGACCGCGACGCGGCGCGCCTGGCCACCACGGAGGCCAAGGTCAAGGCATCGCCCGCCCACGCCTACCGGGCGATACAGTCCGATTGCGATCCCATAGACCTGGAGGACGGCGTCGGTGACGTGGTGATCTGCACCGAGGTGCTGGAGCACGTGGACGACCCCGCCCGGTTTGTCGCCGAACTGGTGAGGGTCGCCAGGCCGGGGGGGCAACTGGTTATCTCGGTACCGGATTACCGCTCCGAAAAACTGATTGGCGCCACCGCCCCCCCGGAATATTTCCAGGCGCCCAACCATGTGCGCGTGTTCGCGGCGGGCCAGTTGCGGGAACTATTGCTGCAGGCGGGGCTGGAGATCGAGAGCGAGCAGTGGATGGGCGCCTTCTGGGGCATGTTCCTGGCGCTTTCCTGGCTGACCGCGGGTCATGACGCGCCCCTGCCCATAGACAACGATCATCCCATCCCCGACCACTGGACGCGGCTGTGGAAGGCGTTACAGGAGCACCCCGATGGGGGGGTGATCCGCTCTGCCCTCAACCAGTTACTGCCGCGCACCCACTGCATCGTGGCGCGCAAACCGGGATGATAAAACTTGGTTATTTGTCCGTATCTGATATACAGGAACCATGAGCGCTGCTACTGAACACCCAACCGTCATCGTGACGCCTGTTTTCGAGGACGCCCAGGCGTGCACCCGGCTGTTCAGGGAGATCGCCGCGTCCCTGGGGGGTAACGTTTTCGTGGTCGCGGTGGACGATGGCTCCGTGCGCCAACCCCTGGATGTGGAGTTGATCGAAGCCGCCGACCTGGACGGGGTGGTTATTACCCTGCGGCGCAATGTCGGTCACCAGCGCGCGATAGCCATAGGCCTGAGCTATGTGGCCGACCAGTTCCCCAACGCCCAGCGGGTGGTGGTCATGGATTCAGACGGCGAGGATCTGCCGGCCTCCATCCCCAGCCTGTTGCGAGCCCTGGAACCGGACGCCGTGGACGTGGTGGTCGCCGAGCGGCGCAGCCGGGTCGAAACGCGCCGCTTCCGGGCCTTTTATGCGGTCTACAAGTGGCTGTTCCGGCTGCTTTCCGGCCACGCCATCAGCTTCGGTAACTTCATGGCCCTGAAACGGCCGGCCCTGCAGCGCCTGGTGTCCATGCAGGAGTTGTGGATACACGTGGCGGGTTGCGTGCTCATCTCCAGGCTGCGGGTGGAAAAATGTGCCCTGGATCGCGGGCCGCGCTATGCCGGACGCAGCAAGATGAATTTTGTGGGCCTGGCCCTGCACGGCTTCAGGGGCCTGATGATCTTTGCGGAGGATGTGCTGGTCAGGGTCGGCATGGCCTGTGCGCTGATCGCCACCCTGTCCGTGGTGGGTGGCGCCGCCGCCGTCGTCCTCAAGGTCCTCAATTTTGCCACCCCCGGCTGGTTTTCCGTCGCCCTGGGCATTCTGTTGCTGGTGTTCCTGCAGACGGGCACCCTGACGCTGATGACGCTGATGCTCACCGGCGTGGTCAAGGGCAGCACGGTCGCGGCGGTGGACTACCAGTCCTTCATAGCCAGGGTAAGCATAACCGGTGCCGGCAAAGCTGACTGACAGCCTCGATCCGTTGGAGTTTCTGCGCTATATACTCAACGGCCTGACTGCAACCGCGGTGCATTACGGCGTCCTGACCCTGAACCTGGAGGTCTTTGCCATGCCTTCCGCGGGCCTGGCCAATGTCGTGGCGGCCCTGTTCGGTATTACCTCGTCCTTCCTCGGCAGCCGCTATTTCGTGTTCCGGGCCCATGACGGGGCGCTGTTTCACCAAGCGCGCAGCTTCCTCCTGCTGTACGCCGCGATAGCCTGCCTGCACGGCCTGGTGTTGCTGGCCTGGACGGACGTGTATGGCTTCGATTACAGGATCGGTTTTTTACTGGCGACATGCATGCAGTTTCTGCTGAGTTACTGGCTCAACAAACGCCTGGTATTCAAATGATGAAGATAGTTCGCGCCGCGGTTGCCACTGCCTTGTTCCTGGCTGTACTGATTGCGCTTTATCTGGTGCACGTGCGGTATTTCCAGGTCGACGTTGTGTTCTACAGCGCCTTGCTGGATGTGCTGGTCGCGGTCCTTGTTACGGCCGCTATTCTCTTCAGCCTGCGATTTTTTGGGGTATTCAACCCATTCGAGAAATGCCAGCTAGTCGCCATCTGGGTGCTGATCGGCTACGCCCTGGCGATATCGGTGCCCACGGTAATCGACCGCTCGCTGTCTTTTTATATTCTCGAGAAACTGGCACAGCGCGGCGGCGGCATCCAGCTGGCGAGCTTTGAGGAGGTTTTTACCCGGGAGTATGTGCGGGAGCATCGGCTGGTGGACGTGCGCCTGACAGAGCAGCGCGAGTCCGGGACGATTGTTATCGATGCTGGCTGTGTCAGGCTCACCCCCTGGGGAGAGCAGCTGGCAGGCTTCAGCCGCTTCTTCCGCCGCCATTTCCTGCCCAGGCAGCGCTTGCTGATGGAGGAATATTCCGATGATCTCACCGATCCCTTTCGCGGCCAGCGACCAGCCGCCGGGGACTACGGCTGTTGAGCCCGTTCAGGGTCGGTTGCGGGATGCGGCGTCCTGCTGCGGGTTGTCCTCGCCCTCGCTACCGGCCATTGCCCGCGAGATAGCGCGGCCCCTGAGGCGCAGTGGCTGTTCCACCAGGCGATAGTTCAGTTCACTGAGCAGGATGATCAGCGCCAGCGCGGTCAGCACCAGTTGGTCCAGGTAGGCGGGATTGAACCGGGGGCTGGCGGGCTGGCCGATCCGGAACCAGATCTCGCGAGTCAGGCAGAACGCCGGGATATGGATCAGGTAGATGGCGTAGGAGCGCGAACCTATCCACATGAACAGGGTTTGCAACGGGCCCTTTGGCAGCAGGTAATCGCCGTCATAGGATGCGATAAAGACCAGCGCGATGGAGATGAACGTGATCATCGAGACCCGGTGATCGATAATCTGCAGGTGCTCGCTGCCCACCACCGCCAGGGACAGCAGCAGTACGCCGACTATTGCGATTTTCAGCAGCCGGGACTTTTTGAGGAAGACCGGCTCGAACAGTCGGTAACTGGCGCTGCGGGAAAACATCGCCAGCAACACCCCCAGCAGTATGCCGTCCGTGCGCAACATCATTTCGTACAGCCCGGAGCGGGTCGATGCCAGTTGCAGCAGCACCGCGATACCCAGTACATAGGGGAGCCAGCGCCCGCTCACCAGGATGACGATGGGCAGCAGCAGGTAGAACTGCTCTTCCAGGGACAGGCTCCACAGGTGGAACAGGGCACCGGCGCCCCCCGGGGTCCCGAAGGTTGCGGCCAGGTGCAGGTTGGCGACCTGCAGTATCGCGCTCAGCCCGCCTTCAAAATTAACCTTGAAGCCACCAAAAGCGCCGGAGGAGTTGAAAAACAGGCTGGCCAGTAACACCAGCCCCACCCACAGCCAGGCGGAGGGCAGCAGTCGCCAGTAGCGCCTGATCCAGAACGCGATGCTGGTCACCCAGTAGTGTTGTCGGTCCGCGCAGTTTTCCAGTTTCGGCACCAGGCTGCGCGCTATCACAAATCCCGAGATCACGAAAAACAGGTCGACGCCCGACCAGCCGCCAAAGTAACGGAAGGCGAGGTTCAGCTCCGGGGTCCGCCAGGTAATGAGATTGCCATAGGCGTGGTAGACCACCACGTAGATGACAGCGATGCCTCGCAGCACCTCGATATCGCTGTTCCTGGAAGTCATTGGCGATTTACCCGGATTCAAGTGTGGTAGTATTCGGCGTCATCGGGCCGGACATGAGCAGCGTCCGCCGGGTTGTATTCATGACCACGGTTTATTTTTATGGCGAACAGGCCGATATTACGGGCTGGGCGGTGTTAAGAAAAGCGCAAACAATACCAGTGCCTATGCTCACGTCCCAAGCCTTTGCTTTGCGACCCTACCGGTAGGCGCATGAGTACCCTCTCCCCCTACAGGAACTGGCCCTGGTTGCTGCTCGTCGCCGCCATGCCGGTATTGTTCTACTACCCCGTGCTGTTCCAGCAGCGAACCCAGATCCATGGCGAGGGTGTGTCCGTGGGCATCGCCCTGATGCACATGCTCTCCAGCGCCCTGCAGGGCGAGACTGGCCTGCTCTGGACCACCAGTATCTACGGCGGTCATCCGATTTTTGCCGAGGGGCAGGGCGGCTTCGCCAATCCCCTGCACCTGCTGCTGGCCTGGCTGCTGTCGCCGGTGGCGGCCTACAATATAAACCAGTTCCTGAGCATGTTGCTCGGTGCCGGCGGTGCCTATGGCCTGTGCCGCAGCTACGGGTGCCGGCCCGAGGCGGCTGCCTACGCCAGCCTGGCGCTGGCCTTCAGCACGCTTTGGATTCGCGGCGCCGATAACCTGGCTATGGCCAGCACCATGGCCTGGATTCCCTGGGTATTCTGGGCCATGAACAGCTGGTTGCAGCGGGCCGATTTGCGCAGCGCCTGCCTGTTCGGGGCCAGTATCGCCCTGATGGTGCTGTCGGGGTATCCGCAGTTGGTGCACGGGGTGCTGATATACCTGACGGTTTACCTCCTGGTGCAGTTAATGCAGCCAAGCGAGCGAAGGAGTCTGTGGCAACGGCGCCAGCCGCTGGCGGCCACGATTGGCGTGGCGATCCTGCTGGCCATCGGATTGTCCTCGATACAGTGGTTGCCATTGCTCGAGTTGGCCCGGGAGTCCCACCGCAGTGCTGGCATCGGAATTATCCCCCAGGACAGTTCAACCACCTCGGCATTTCTGCGAGGCTTTCTGTACACCTTTGTCAATCCGGAGGCCTACCCGAATATGGGGGCTGGAAGTGGAGCGATCTATTTCACGGCCATAGGCAGCCTGTTTGTATGCATGGTGTTCAGCCTGTTCTTATTTTTTCGACGCACTGCCCAGATGAATGGCCACCTCCTCGCTACCCTGGTCCTTCTACTGCTGGGCCTGGGCAGGGGGGGCACGCCGGTATTCCAGCTGCTCTATGACTGGCACCTCATTCCCGGGCTGCGCAATTTTCGGGTCAGTTTCACCTACCTTTTCGTGGCACTGGTGGGTTTTACCCTGGTGAGTGGCATGTGCCTGGACGCTCTGGCCCGACTGCAGCCCGTATCCGGCGGCCTGTCGCGGTACTGGCGATCCCACCGGTCCATGCTGGCGTTGCTCGCAGCCTGGTCCCTGCTGTGGTTGGCAGGGGTGTGTTACCTGCACGTGCAGCATGTATTCCCCGGGCAGTACGTCATAGCTGGAACATGGTTGGTACTGGCTGGCCTGGCCCTGGTGCGCAATCACCAGCGCCTGCTACCGCTGGCGGCGGTGCTCATGCTGAGTCAGGAGATACTGCTTTACCGAATAGACTCTTTCGACTTTGCCGCGACTGCACTTATTGCCAAGCCCGCCTCGATACAGGCGCTGGAACGTGAATCCGACCTGCGTGATTTCAAGTTTGCCGATCGTACCTATGTCAGGCTTTATGCGTTGCTGCACCCCAAGTCACCAAGGGTCGAGGAAGGCTTGCGGGCCATGCTGCTTGCAGGTTATCCAGCGGCCAACTCCCTGTGGGGCGTTTCCTCCATTTCCGGGAATCTGGCGCTGGGATTGCAGCGCCACGTCCTGGCGGAACGGTTGCTGGACTCCGAGCTCGCTGGCACCCCGGAAAGGCCCGCAGGCCTGCGGCTACTGGACTATGCCGCCATCAAGTACATCGCCGTGGGCCGACATTTCGCCGAGCCCGGTTTCGAGGACGCCTTTGTCGATGAGGCATTGCAGGTTCGTATCGTGGAGAACCTGGCGGTTCATCCGCGCTTCCAGTTTTTCGACCGGGCCATTTTTGTCGGCACCGCCGAGGAGGCGGCTGCGACCCTGGAGCGGCTGACCGACAACGCGCTGGTGATCGAGGCTCCCGGGGACGCGGACGAGACGCAGCGCTCACAGCTGCCGGCCGGCGAACAGCAACTGAGCCTGCTTCGCGACCGCTCCGACCACTACGAGCTGGCAATCCACACCACCACCCCCGTCTGGTTCTACCTGGCGGATGCCAACTATCCGGGCTGGAACGCCTACCTGGACGGTGCCCGGGCGGAGGTATACAGCGCCCAGCTGATGGGCAAGGCCATTTTCCTGCCGGCGGGAGAGCATCTGCTGGAGCTGGTGTTCGAGCCGCTCAGCTTCCGGCTGGGCCTGGCGATCAGCCTGCTGAGTTGCTGTGCCTTGCTGGTGCTGGCCCTGCGGCCGGCAAAGTCGCCGCGCGCGGGCAGCGCGGGGCGCGCCGGCACTGACATTCAGGCACAATAGCGGCTGTGAAAAAGCGTATTGACGATATTGAGATACTGCGTGCCTTTGCCGTGATGCTGGTGGTCGTCGAGCATATGCACTTCAACCTGTTCGCCTGGAATAGCCCTGCGCTGGCAAGCTTTTACAGCGTCTTCGGTGGCTGGACCGGCGTGGACCTGTTCTTCGCCATATCGGGCTTTGTCATTGCCAGGGACCTTGTGCCCAGGCTGCAGGCGGCGGGCGGGCGGCAGGACTATTTCTCGGTGACGCTGGTTTTCTGGGTGCGTCGTGGCTGGCGGCTGTTGCCCTCGGCCTGGATGTGGCTGTTGCTTATCCTGCTGGCCTCGGTCCATTTAAACCGCTCGGGCGCCTGGGGAAGTGTGGCCAACAATGTCGACATGGTCGTCACCGCCGCCCTGCAGATCGCCAACTTCCATGTCGCGCATGTATTCGGCGAGCAGTTTGCAGGGGCCGCCTTCGTCTACTGGAGCCTGTCACTGGAGGAGCAGTTTTACCTGTTGCTGCCGCTGCTGGTATTCGTCAGTCGACAATGGCTGCCCTATGTCCTGGCCTTTTTGGTTGTCCCCCAGCTGTTTCTGCAGCGGGAAACGGCGCTGCTGGCGCTGGTACGCACCGATGCCCTGTTCCTCGGCGTGCTGATTGCGCTGTGGCAGCGGCAGCCCTCCTATGCCCTGTTCCAGCCCCGCTTCCTGGCCAACCCCGCGGCGGCCCTGGCCGCCGTCCTGTTGCTGGTTGGCGCCCTGGCCTGCGTGGGTTCCCAGGGACTGGTGATCATCGAATACCATTACGGGCTGGTCACCTGCCTGGCGGGCCTGCTGGTGCTGATCGCCTCCTATGACGGCGACTATTTCGCCCGGCCCCGTTTCCTGCGGGCCCTGCTCCTGTGGGTGGGCACCCGCTCCTACGCTCTGTATCTTATCCACATGCCAAGCTATTTCCTGACCCGGGAACTCTGGCTGCGGCTGGCGCCCGCGGGCACCCGCTTCAACAGCGACTACACCTGGGAGTTCCTCGCCACTGCGCTGGTATTATTGCTGGGCCTGAGCGAATTAAATTATCGTTTCCTGGAACTGCCCCTGCGGCGTCGCGGCGTGGCCATAGCCGGAAGAATGGAAGCGCGGCGAGTGGCCGCACAGGCGGCGTCGCAAACCGCGGGCACCCCCGCATGAATTTCAGGAAGGTCTATGACAGATGACAGCAGGCCCAAGGCGGGCCCGACCGGCTGGCGCGACCGGGGACTGGACGGCTGGATGAACAGCCAGACCGGTGAGTTGACCAGTGGCCTGCGCATCACCTCGGCCGATACGGTGATCGATGTGGGTTGCGGCGATGGCGTGTTCATTCACTTCTGTGCCAGGCAGGGTGCCGAGGTGATTTTTATCGATCGCAGCGAGGCGGCGCTGGCGAAAACCGCCGCCAAGATCGCCGCCTCGCCGGCCCGGGCCCAGCAGGGGATTTTGTCGGACTGTGATCCCATACCCCTGCAGGACAATACCGGCGACCTGGTGATCTGCACCGAGGTGCTGGAGCACGTACCCGACCCGCGCGCCTTCCTGCGCGAGTTGATACGGGTGACCAAACCGGGCGCCCGCCTGTTGCTTACGGTACCGGATTCACGCTCGGAGCGATTGGTGGCCGCCACGGCGCCCCCGCAGTATTTCCAGGAGCCCAACCATATTCGCACATTCAGCGCCGATGACTTCCGGCAGCTGGCGCAGGAGGCCGGCCTGGTGATTGAAAGCCAGCGCTTCGTGGGCTGCTTCGAGGCTGTCTACTGGCCGCTGGCCTGGCTCACCTGCGAGCCGGACTCCGGCCTGCCCCTGGATAACCCCCATCCGATACCCGATCACTGGACCCGGCTGTGGAGCGAGTTGCAGCAACATCCCCAGGGATACAGGATCCGCAACGCGCTCAATGAGTTGCTGCCCAAGTCGCAGTCCATCGTCGCGCGCAAGCCCGCCTGAAGCTTGGCCGGGAACGCGATCAGGGTGGATTTCCTGGTGCCGGGCTTCAGCAAGTGCGGCACCACCACCCTGTGTGCCCTGCTGGCGCAACATCCCGGACTTTTCATGCCGGAACTCAAGGAACCCTGGTATTTCAGCTCCAGGCACTACACGCCGAACGCCCCCGGCTACGCCCGGCACTTCGCGGCGGCCCGGCCCGGCCAACTGCTGGGGGAGGGCAGCCAGAGCTACAGCACCTACGAGGACGAAGGCGTCTCCATAGAGCGCATACGCGAGCACAATCCGGACTGCCGTTTTATCTTCATGGCCAGGCACCCCCTGCGGCGCATCGAGTCCAGCTATCGCGAGATGCACCACAGCGGCGTCATGTTCGGGCTCAATGCGCCCTTCGGGCTTGCCGACAGCCTGGAGCGGTTCCCCCAGATGATCAGGGACTCCATGTTTTTCGAGCGTATCTCGGGGTATCTGCAGGCCTTTGGCCCCGAGGCTATCCTGGTGCTGTTCCTGGAGGACCTGCGGCGGCAGCCCCGGGTCGAACTGGAAAAATGCTTCCGCCACCTGGGGGTGGCCCCCGGTTTCGCTGTGCCGGGGCTGCCGCGGCTGAACGAGGGTGACTCCAAGCTGTACGATACCGCGCTGCTGCGCTACCTTCGTGCCAGGCCGTGGCTGGCGCCCACCCTGGCCCGGTTCAGCCGCGAACAGCAGGACAGCCTGTTCAGGCCGCTGGGTCTGCGCCGGGCATTTAGCGGGCCGGTACCATGGGACGAGCGCGCCAGGACCATGGTGCGCAAGAGTATTGTGCCGGATGCGCGTCGCTTTCTTCAGCGGTTCGGCAAACCGGCGGATTTCTGGCAGTTTTAGAAGGGCTACTCATTTCATGAAGCGGCATTGCCAAGCATGATCAAGATCGACTTCCTGGTTCCCGGTTTCAGCAAGTGCGGCACCACCACCCTCTGTGCCCTGCTGGCCCAGCACCCCGGTATCTATATCCCGGAGCTGAAGGAACCCTGGTATTTCAGCTCCGATGATTTTCCGGCCAAGCAGGCGGACTATATCCAGCACTTCTCGCCAGCCCTGCCGGGGCAGTTGCTGGGTGAGGGCAGCGTCAATTACTCCGGCTACCAGAAGGAAGATATTTCCATAGCGCGTATCCGCGCCAACAACCCCGATTGCCGTTTCATTTTCATCGCGCGCAACCCCCTGCGGCGCATTGAATCGAGCTATCGGGAGATGCACCACAGCGGCGTGAAGTTCGGCCTCAACGCCCCCTACGGCCTTGCTGACAACCTGCAGATGTTTCCCCAGATGATCAAGGACTCGCTGTTTTTCGAGCGCATCTCCAAGTACCTGCAAGCCTTCGGGCGCGACTCCGTACAGGTGATATTCCTAGAGGACCTGAAGGCCAACCCCCAGCTCGAACTGGAAAAATGCTTTCGTCACCTGGGGGTGGACAGCCGCTTCCGGGCGCAGCGCGCGCTGCGCCTCAACGAGGGCAGCTCGAAATACTACGATACCCGGATCCTGCGTTATATCCGCAGCAAACCCTGGTCGGGTTTCAAGCTGGCCCGCCTGAATCCCGAGCAGCAGGACCGGCTGCTCATTCCCCTGGGCCTGCGCCGCGCCTTCAACAAGCCGATTGCCTGGGATGCGCGCTCACTGGCGATGGTGCGCGAGCAGGTGGCGCCGGATGCCAGGCGCTTTCTGGAGGCCTTCGGCAAGCCGGCGGATTTCTGGGAGATTTAGCCCGCCCGGCACCTGGTTTCCGCCCCTGACGCGCCACCTCCCTGTAGGGTCGAATTCATTCGACCAGTGAAATATCGGGCGCACCGGGAAAACCTGGGCCGAATGAAGTCGGCCCTACAGGGGATGATAGTTTGGGTCGAATTCTTTCGACCAGGCACTCAACCGGCTCTCGTGTAGAACGCGAAATCTTCCCGGTAATAGGCACGTATCGCCTCCAGGTGCCGACTGCCGAGGAATGAGTCGGGGTCGATGGCCGCCAGCTGGTCGAAGTCCCCCGCCATCAGGGTGGGGGCCTCGGGCAGCGCCAGGTCGGATTTGGCGGTGCTGTTCTCATGCCCCAGCCTGACGTTGACCTCGTGGTGCTGCAGCAGGTAGTCCTCCAGCTCGACGATATTGTCCAGGCGGAAGATCCGGCTGATATGGGGTACGCCCCTGAAGTACAGGTGCTGCGGTCGCCAGTGGGCGTCCAGCTCGAAGGAATCCTGCCCCAGGATGTATTCCAGCAGCTCGTCGAAGCTGATGCCGCGCTGCAGGTCTATGTCCGCGCGACCCTGCACGGCGCTGATCACCGGCCGGGTATGCAGCAGGTTGCGTTCGCTGTGGCGCTTATAGACGAATTTTTCCAGGTAGGCGCTCACCAGGCGTTCGAAGGGGTCGCGGATCACGCTGAACTTGAAGAACTGGTCGGAGGCGAGAATGGCCCGGGCCCGGTCCATGGGCTGGTCCTTCAACTGGACCCCGGTGTTGAAGCGATCGGTGACTAGGTGTACCCCCAGTTCGACGGCAATGTCCGGCTGTGCTATCCCCGCCAGCCTGACCATCATGGACTTGAGGGAGGTGCAGGCGCACTTGGCGACCGGGATATAAAACAGTTGGTGCCGCTCGGCTACCATCATGGGGCCATAGGGCCAGCGCAGGCCGTTGCCCTGGCGCTGGGGCCAGATCTGGCCGGCAGCGGCCAGGCGGGCCTCCGCGCGCGCCAGGTCCTGCCTGGCGTTGACCCGCACGGTCGCCGGATGCGCCGGGTTGTGCTGCTCGACCCAGTAATGGCCCTCCCGCACCAGGCCCGCGCGGATGGCGACCACGCTCGCGAATTTTCCCCCGGGAATGATGACGGCAATTTTCTGGGTGAGGCGGGTGCCGGCGGGAACCGCCGCCTCCAGCGGGGTGCGCACACCATCCACGGCCAGGGCCTCGCCGTTGGCATCCAGCACCTTGTAGGACAGGGCCAGCTCACCAGCCTGCAGCGCCGTGCCGGAGCCGTTGTGCACGGTGACATCCAGGAAGCCACGGTTCTGCTTGCCGTACAGGTCCAGGGTGGCGGCCGCCTCGATAGTCACCTTGTCCCAGTCCTGGGTTGGTGTCGCCGGTATACCAGTGGATTTAACAATCAAAAAACTGTCCCCGTGCTGTTGTCATCCCGGCCGCCAGCGATATTTGCGCAGGCTGAGCGCCGGCCCCCGGCCAAAATGAATACCCTCGCCTTCCAGCCTGGCCCGCTGCTCGCTGCGGGCGTCGTCACCCCCGGGAACCACGATCCTGCCCTGGGCGTTGACCACCCGGTGCCAGGGAATCAGGGTGTCCCCGGGCAGTCCGCGCAGGGCGCGGCCCACGCGCCGGGCCGCCCCCGGCAGGCCGGCCATGCGGGCGACATCGCCGTAGGTGCTCACCTTGCCCGGTGGAATCAGCATGACCACCTGCCAGATGCGCTGGTCTATATCGATTTGCCTGGAGGCCATAAGGGGGCAAAGATACGAGGATGTGGGCGAGTCTATCACCGGCCACGGGGCAGGCAAAGGCGCTGCCGCGCCTTGCAATTGACACCAGCGCCCCCATACTTTCCCCAACGGAGACTTCCCGCATGCGCTTTCTGGTATTCCTGCTGCCCTGGCTGGAGTTGTTCACGCTTATCGAGTTGGGCATCGAGACCAGTGCCCTCACGGCGCTGGGCTATGTGTTGCTGACCTTTGTGCTGGGCATGGCCATCCTGCAGCGCCAGGGCAGGGGCATGTTCGAGCGCCTGCGGGAGACCCAGCAGGGCCGGGTAATGGGCCCCCAGCTGTTGCTGGACGACATGGCCATGGGGCTGGCGGGCCTGTTGTTGATGGTGCCCGGGATAATCTCGGACTGCGCCGCGCTTATCGTGATGATAGGACCCCTGCGCCGCCGCCTGAGCAAATGGCTGTTCGGCCCCCAGCCGGAACCCTACGCGCCCGAGCGGGATACCACCAGCCAGGTGACCATCGAGGGGCAGTACACCCGGGTCGATGACGACAGAACGGTGTAATATATTGAAATATAAGCAGAAATAGCTGTATTTCCAGAGCTTCGCCGGCGTCCACCGGTGGCTTGACTCAGTCCACTTCCCGACTAGAATTAGCACTCTCTTAAAAAGAGTGCTAAGCGGGGCTTGAAAAGCAATTTAGCGCCCCAATAGTTCAGGCTAGCCCCGCGAGGGTATCCATAACATCGCTATCAGGAGAGTAAAACAGATGAAAATCCGTCCGCTGTACGACCGTGTTGTCGTTCGTCGCAAGGAAGAGGAAGAAACTACCGCTGGCGGCATCGTCCTGCCGGGCTCCGCCAAGGAAAAGCCCAACCAGGGAGAGATCGTGGCTATTGGCGACGGCAAGGTGCTGGACAACGGTGAACTGCGCCCGCTGGCGGTGAAAGTCGGTGATAAAGTGGTTTTCGGCCAGTACGCCGGCAGCAACACCATCGAGGTTGATGGTGAGGAACTGATCATCATGGGTGAGAGCGAAATTTACGCGGTAGTCGAGTAAGTCGCATCCAGCCCGTTGTACGTTAATCGAATTGGTAAATAAGGAATCTAATCATGGCTAAAGACGTATTTTTTGGCGACAAGGCACGCTCTCGCATGCTCAAGGGCGTGAACGTTCTTGCTGACGCCGTTAAGGCAACCCTGGGCCCCAAGGGCCGCAACGTGATCCTGGACAAGTCCTTCGGCGCGCCCACCGTGACCAAGGATGGTGTATCCGTGGCCAAGGAAATCGAGCTGAAAGACAAGTTCGAGAACATGGGCGCGCAAATGGTCAAGGAAGTGGCTTCCCAGGCCAGCGACCAGGCCGGTGACGGTACCACCACCGCAACCGTGCTGGCCCAGGCCATCCTCAATGAGGGCCTGAAGTCTGTTGCCGCCGGCATGAATCCCATGGACCTGAAGCGCGGCATCGACAAGGCGGTAGCGGCTGCCGTGGAGCAAATCAAGGCGGCTTCCATTCCCTGCGAAGACAACAAGGCGATCGCCCAGGTGGGCACCATCTCCGCCAACAGTGATTCCGCTGTGGGCGATATTATCGCCGAGGCCATGGCCAAGGTTGGCAAGGAAGGCGTGATCACCGTTGAGGAAGGCTCTGGCCTGGAAAACGAACTGGACGTAGTGGAAGGTATGCAGTTCGACCGTGGTTACCTGTCTCCCTACTTCATCAACAACCAGGAGAGCATGAGCGCCGACCAGGACGACCCCTACGTCCTGTTGGTGGACAAGAAAATCTCCAACATCCGCGAACTGCTGCCCCTGCTGGAGCAGGTAGCCAAGGCTTCCAAGCCGCTGGTTATCGTGGCCGAGGACGTCGAGGGCGAGGCCCTGGCTACCCTGGTGGTCAACAACATGCGCGGCATCGTCAAGGTTTCCGCCTGTAAGGCGCCCGGCTTCGGCGACCGTCGCAAAGCCATGCTGCAGGACATCGCCATCCTCACCGGCGGTACCGTGATCTCCGAGGAAGTGGGCCTGGATCTGGAGTCCGCCACCCTGGAGCACCTGGGCAACGCCAAGCGTGTTTCCATGGACAAGGACAACACCACGATCATCGATGGTGCCGGTGACCACGACGCCATCAAGGCCCGTGTCAGCGAAATCCGCGTCCAGATCGAAAACACTTCCTCCGATTACGATCGCGAGAAGCTGCAGGAGCGCGTGGCCAAGCTGGCCGGCGGTGTTGCGGTAATCAAGGTTGGCGCCGCCACCGAGATCGAAATGAAGGAGAAGAAAGCCCGCGTCGAAGACGCCCTGCACGCAACCCGTGCAGCGGTGGAAGAGGGCGTGGTGGCCGGCGGTGGTGTGGCCCTGGTGCGCGCCGTCAACGCAATCCGCGACCTGAAAGGCGACAACGAAGACCAGAACCACGGTATCGGTGCCTGCCTGCGCGCCATGGAGAACCCGCTGCGCCAGATCGTTGAAAACGCTGGCGACGAAGCGTCCGTGGTCCTCGACAAGGTTCGCCGGGGTGAGGCCAACTACGGCTACAACGCCGCCACTGGTGAGTACGGCGACATGATCGAGATGGGTATCCTGGACCCCGCCAAGGTGACTCGCGTCGCCCTGCAGGCGGCCGGTTCAGTTGCCGGTCTGATGATCACCACCCAGGTGATGATTGCCGACGCGCCCGAAGAGGACAAGGGCGGTGCCGGTGGCATGCCCGATATGGGCGGCATGGGCGGTATGGGTGGCATGGGCGGCATGATGTAAGCTCGCTACACCACTCACGAAAAACCCGGCTTCGGCCGGGTTTTTTTCGACTGTCGATAACGGAATCAGAGCTAACGCGATTTGTATTTGTTTTCAGCGTCAGGTGTCCGGGTATGTCCTGGCTCTGTGTGGAGGTTGACGGCCGTTCCATTCGCGGCGCAGGGCGGGGGTTACCTCGCTGCACGGCTGCGGCCCTCCGGGCTTCCCTCAGTCGGTCGCAAGCCTTAAAGCGCTTCGCTGTCTTGCTCCACTCCTTCGGCGTGCGCCTTTTATGTTCCGCGAGGCAACCCCCGCCCTCCACCGCTGTTAGTGCTGGCCGCAGGAAGCATGAACCATAGCGTCTGCAACAGCCGACAATTGTTAAGCAAAAAAAACCCCGGCAAAGCCGGGGTCCCGATGAACGCTGGCCAGGCCTAGCCGAAATTGGCGCTGGCGAAGTCCCAGTTGACCAGGGCCCAGAAGGCCTCCATGTACTTGGGGCGGGCGTTGCGATAGTCGATGTAGTAGGCGTGTTCCCACAGGTCGACGGTCAGCAGCGGCGTGACGCTGGCGTCGGTCAGGGGAGTGCCCGCGTTGCTGGTGTTGACGATGGCTACGCTGCCATCGGCTTTTTTCACCAGCCAGGTCCAGGATGAGCCGAAATTGTTGATGGCGCTGTTGGTGAACGCCTCCTTGAAGGCGTCAAATGAACCGAAAGCGGAATTGATGGCCTCCGCCAGTGCGCCGCCGGGGGCGCCGCCACCGTTGGGGCTCAGGCAGTTCCAGTAGAACGTGTGGTTCCAGATCTGCGCGGCGTTGTTGAACACGCCACCCTCAGAGCTTTTGACCACGTCTTCCAGGCTCTTGCCGGCCATGTCCGTGCCCTCGACCAGGCCGTTCAGTTTGTCCACATAGGTCTTGTGGTGCTTGCCGTAGTGGTATTCCAGGGTCTCGGCAGAGATGTGCGGTTGCAGGGCATCCTGCGCATAAGGCAGGGCGGGTAATTCGAAAGCCATGATAATCATCCTCACTATGGAGTTGGGGTTGATCGGAAATTGCGCCCAAATTAAGCGTTCAGCAAGTGGCGGGACGCAGTCAGGCAGCATAACAAGCTGCACACGCAAGTGTACACCACGGCGGCGCTTCTTTCTGCCGGGGCGGGGGGTATGTATAATCGGCGCCTTTGGCGCTTACAGGTGTGCGGCCCATGTCCAATGACGATCTAGACCATATCCCCTCCATTGTGCCGACTCGCGATCCCGTGACGCCGCGTCCGGCTGGTGGCGGCCGCGGTGCCAAGAAAGCCGCGACCAGGAAAACCGGTGGCGGCAAGGGCGACTCCGGCGGCTCCGGCAGCGGGCCGCTGGCGCGGCTGTTGCTCACTGTAAGCCTGGTAGTGGCCGTGGTCGCCTGTGCATGGGCCTGGCAGCTGCAGCAGCAACTTGAGGCCAATCGCGCCGAGGCCGCGGACTATGCCCGGCGCATACAGGATCTGGAGGCGCGCCTGTCGGATACCGACGAGGGCATGAACCAGAATGCCCAGTTGCAGGCCACCAAGATCCGCGAACTGGACCTGGAAGTGCGCAAGCTCTGGGACAACGTGTGGAAGCAGGCCAGTGAGCGGCTCACCAAGCTGGAGAACGACAACGCTATCCAGGGTAAAAAAATCACGGCTGGCGCCAGCTCGGTAACGGCGCTGGAAAAGCAGGTCAAGGACGCAGCGGGGGATATCGCCAGACTGAAGAGCGTCGCCGCTGACCTGGAGCGCATCATCGCCAGCGGCAAGGCCCGCCAGGCCGAAGTAGAGCGGGTCGCCGACAGCATCAATCGCGTCAACCTGGACCTGGCCAAGCTGAACAAGCGTGTCCAGGGCAACGAGGAGTGGATCCAGTCGATCAACGCCTTCCGCAAGCAGGTCAACGCCAATATCGTGGAGTTGCAGGCCGCCTTGCGGGCCCAACCCAAACCCCCCGCCACGCCCTGAGGACACAGCATGACCATTATTCGCCAGGATGATTTTATCGACAGTGTTGCCGACGCCCTGCAGTTCATCTCCTACTACCACCCGGTGGATTTCGTGCAGGCCGTGCACGAGGCGTACAAGAAAGAGCAGAACCCGGCCGCCAGGGATGCCATGGGGCAAATCCTGATCAATTCCCGCATGTGCGCCGAGGGCCACAGGCCCATCTGCCAGGATACCGGCATTGTCACGGTCTTCCTCAAGATCGGTATGGACGTGCAATGGGATGCCACCATGTCGGTGGCCGACATGGTGAACGAGGGGGTGCGCCGCGCCTATACCCATCCCGACAATGTGCTGCGCGCCTCTATTCTCGCCGACCCTGCCGGCGCCCGGCAGAATACCCGGGACAATACGCCGGCGGTGATCCATATGGAGGTGGTTCCCGGTGACACCGTGGACGTGCAGGTGGCGGCCAAGGGCGGCGGCTCCGAGAACAAGTCCAAGCTGGTCATGCTCAACCCCTCCGACAGCATTGTCGACTGGGTGGTGAAAACCGTGCCTACCATGGGAGCGGGCTGGTGCCCACCGGGCATGTTGGGCATTGGCATAGGTGGCACCGCCGAGAAGGCGGCAGTGCTGGCCAAGGAAGCGCTGATGGACCCCATCGACATACACGAGCTGCGCGAGCGGGGCCCCTCCAACCGGGTGGAGGAACTGCGCCTGGAGATCATGGACGCGGTTAACAAGCTGGGTATAGGCGCCCAGGGACTGGGTGGGCTCACCACCGTCATGGACGTCAAGATCCGTGACTACCCGACCCACGCGGCCTCCCTGCCGGTAGCGATGATCCCCAATTGTGCCGCCACCCGCCACGCCCACTTCGTGCTCGACGGCTCCGGGCCGGCGTTGCAGACCCCGCCGGACATCAATGACTGGCCGGAAATAACCCGGGAAGTCAGCGACCAGGTGCGGCGGGTCAACCTGGATACGGTCACGGCTGCCGATGTGGTCGACTGGCAGCCCGGCGACACCCTGTTGCTGTCCGGCAAGATGCTCACCGGGCGCGACGCCGCCCACAAGAAAATGAAGGAACTGATCGAGAGCGGCCAGGGCCTGCCGGCGGAGGTGGATCTCAAGGGGCGCTTTATCTATTACGTGGGGCCGGTGGACCCGGTGCGCGACGAGGTGATGGGCCCGGCCGGCCCCACCACCGCCACCCGCATGGACAAGTTCACCGATTTCATCCTGGAGCATACCGGCTTGCTGGGGATGATAGGCAAGGCCGAGCGCGGCCCCACCGGGGTGGAGGCGATCAGGAAGCACAAGGCCGTGTACCTGATGGCCGTGGGCGGTGCTGCCTACCTGGTGTCCAAGGCCATTACTTCCGCGCGGGTGGTGGCCTTCGAGGAACTGGGCATGGAGGCCATCTACGAATTCGAGGTGAAGGATATGCCGGTCACGGTGGCGGTGGACACTCGCGGTACCTCGGTGCACGAGACCGGTCCGAAGCTGTGGCGGGAGAAGATAGAAGAGCAGGCCATCAGCGTTGCCTGATACCTTCTACTGGCACGACTACGAGACATTCGGCGCCGACCCCACCCGGGATCGCCCGGTACAGTTCGCCGGGCTGCGCACCGACCGTGACCTGAACCCGGTTGGCGAGCCGCTGGTGATCTACGCGCGACCCGCCGATGACTGCCTGCCCCATCCCCAGGCCTGCCTGATCACAGGCATCAGCCCGCTGGCCGCGCTGGCCCAGGGGATCCCGGAGTGTGACTTTATCGGCCGCATTCACGCCGAGCTGGCGCAGCCCCATACCTGCGGCGTGGGCTACAACTCCCTGCGCTTTGATGACGAGGTCACCCGCTTCACCCTGTATCGCAATTTTTACGATCCCTATGCCCGGGAGTGGCAGAACGGCAACTCCCGCTTAGATATTATCGACCTGCTGCGCACCGCCAGGGCGCTGCGTCCGGAAGGTATTCAGTGGCCCCTGCGCGAGGATGGCCTGCCCAGCTTCAAACTGGAGGACCTGACGGCGGCCAACGACATCGCCCACGAGGCGGCTCACGATGCGCTCTCGGACGTGCAGGCCACCATCGCCCTGGCGCGCCTGGTCAGGGAGCGCCAGCCGCGCCTCTACGATTACGTGCTGGAGCATCGCGACAAGCGCTCGGCCCAGGTCATGCTCGACCTGGTGAGCATGAAGCCGGTACTGCATGTCTCGGGTATGTTCGGGGCGCAGCGCCACAATATCGCCCTGATCGTGCCCCTGGCCGCGCACCCCGTGAACAGCAATGAGATCATCTGCTTCGATCTGGACAGCGACCCGGCACCGCTGTTCGAGCTGCAGCCGCAGCAGTTGGCCGATCTCCTGTTCACGCGCCGGGAGGACCTGCCCGAGGGCAGTGAGCGCCTGGGCCTGAAATCCGTGCACCTCAACCGCTGCCCGGTACTGGTCACCGCCAAAATGGCCGATCCTGCGACGGCGGAGCGACTGGGCATCAGCGGCCAGCGCTGTCGCGAGCACCTGGCTGCGCTGCGGGCCTTTCGCGACCGGGACGGGCCCGGCTTCACGGCCAGGTTGCAGGCCATCTATAGCGGGCGCAGCTTCGAGCCGGTTACGGACCCGGACCGGATGCTCTACAGCGGCGGATTTTTTTCCGACAGTGACCGGCGCGTGATGGACACCGTGCGCGCCAGCAGTCCCGCCGAACTGGCTGCGGCCAGTTTCCCCTTCCAGGATCCGCGCCTGCCGGAGATGCTGTTTCGCTATCGCGCCCGCAACCACCGCGCCAGCCTGTCCGCCGAGGAAGCGGCGCGCTGGGACGACTTCCGCTTCCAGCGCCTCACCGAGCCCGAGGCCGGCGCCAGCATCTGTATGGAAGAGTACCTGTCCCTGGTGGAGCAATTGCTGGCAACCCCCGACCTCTCGCCGCAACAGCGGCGGTTGCTGGTGGAGTTGCAGGAATACGGCGACAGCCTGCTGGCCTGAGGCCCGGCTGGGGTTTCTTGGGCCGCGCCCATGGGCAGGAGCACGGCCTCCCCGTATAATGGCCGGCCACGGGCTGGTGCCCGCAGCGTGTTTTTGTCCTGGAGAGCGTCCCTTTGCAGTTTGCCGGCAGCCACATACTCTCGGTGCAGCAGTTCGAGCGCGGCGACGTGGAGCATATATTCGACGTCGCCGACCGCATGGTGCCCTATGCCCATCGCCGTCGCGTTACCCGGGTGCTGGACGGTGCCATCCTCGGGTCCATGTTCTTCGAACCCAGCACCCGCACCAGGGTCAGCTTCGGCAGTGCCTTCAACCTGCTGGGCGGCGAGGTGCGTGAAACCACCGGTTTCGAGAACTCCGCCATCGCCAAGGGCGAATCCCTGTACGACACCGCCAGGGTCCTCAGTGGCTACTCCGACGTGATCGCCATGCGCCATCCCGCGGCGGGCTCGGTGGCGGAATTCGCCGCCGCCAGCAGGGTGCCGGTCATCAACGGGGGCGACGGCAGCAATGAGCACCCCAGCCAGGCGCTGCTGGACCTGTATACCATTCGCAGCGAACTGACGGCCCGGGGGCGCGACATCGACCAGTTGCGTATCGCCATGGTGGGGGACCTGCGCTATGGCCGCACGGTGCACTCCCTGAGCAAGCTGCTGTGCCTGTTCGGTTCTGTGCAGGTGGTGCTGGTGTCGCCCCAGGAGTTGCGCATGCCCGGCGAGATCGTGCAGGAAATGCGCGAGGCGGGCCTGCGGGTGGTGGAGTCCGACGCCCTGGAGGCGGGTATTGCCAATGTGGATATCGTCTATTCCACCCGTATCCAGGAGGAGCGCTTCAGCAGCCTGGCGGAAGCCGACCTGTACCGGGGGCGCTATCGCCTGAACCAGAGTATCTACACCCACCACTGCGAACCCAACACCGTCATCATGCACCCGCTGCCGCGGGATTCCCGCGATAATGCCCGGGAGCTGGACGACGATCTCAACGACAATCCCAATCTCGCCATCTTTCGCCAGACCGACAACGGCATGCTGGTGCGCATGGCCCTGTTCGCCCTGGTCCTGGATGTCGTCGACCAGGTCGACAGGCATGCCCGGGACGTAAACTGGTACACCGCGGGCCGCTTCTGATGAGCCTGGAGTTGACCTTTGGCGCCCGGGATGTGCGCGTACTTGAGGACGTGGCGGCGTTTTCCGGGCATTTCAGTGTGCGACGGCTCACCCTGCAACATCGCTGTTTCGGCGGTGGCTGGAGCGAGCCGCTGGTGCGGGAGGTCTTCAACCGCGGCGATGCGGTGGGGGTGTTGCCCTACGATCCCGTGACGGACAGCGTGGTATTGGTCGAGCAGTTCCGCGCCGGCGCCATCCGCGGGCAGGACAGCCCGTGGATGCTGGAACTGGTGGCCGGGGTGGTCGAAGCGGGCGAGCGGGACGAATCCGTGGCTCACCGGGAGGCCATGGAGGAGGCGGGCTGCGAGATGTCGGAACTGCTGCCCATCGCCACGGTATTGCCCAGCGCCGGGGCCTGCAATGAGCAAGTGCGCCTGTTTTGCGGCCGGGTGAGCCGGGCCTCCGTCGGCGGTATTCACGGTCTGGCGGCGGAGGGAGAGGACATTCTCGTCCACGGGGTGCCACGGCTGGAGGCGCTGGAGTTGCTGGCCCGTGACCGGGTGCCCAACGGCCACACCCTGATCGCCCTGCAGTGGCTGCAGATTCACGGCGCCGAATTGCGCCGGCGCTGGAGCTGAGGCGCGCCGTCCCCGGCCCACCCAGGCACCGATGTCCAGCCAGACTCCCGACTCCAGCCCCGATCACGCCCCCGGACTGCTGCGTTCCAGCGCCCTGGTAGGGACCATGACCATGCTGTCGCGGGTGCTGGGCCTGGTGCGCGATGTGGTCATCGCCGCTTTCGTGGGCGCGACGGCCAATGCCGACGCCTTTTTCGTGGCCTTCAAGATTCCCAACTTCCTGCGCAGGCTGTTCGCCGAGGGCGCTTTCGCCCAGGCCTTCGTGCCGGTGCTGGCGGATTACAAGGAGCGGGGCAGCATTGTCGCCGCCAGGGCGCTGGTGGACCGGGTCGCCGGCGTGCTGGGGGGTACGTTGTTGCTGGTCACTTCCCTGAGTGTGCTCGCTGCGCCGTTGGTCGCCGCGCTGTTTGCTCCCGGTTTCATCGGCCAGGGCGAGAAATTCCTGCTCACCTCGCAGATGATCCGCATCACCTTCCCCTACCTGCTGCTGATCTCCATGACCGGGTTCTGCGGCGCCATACTCAACAGCTATGGCCGCTTCGCGGTACCCGCTTTTACCCCGGTTTTTCTCAACCTGTCGCTGATTTTTGCCGCCACGGTGGCGGCCCCCTGGTTTGCTGAACCGGTCTTCGCCCTGGCCTGGGGGGTGTTCTTCGCCGGTATTATCCAGCTGCTGTTCCAACTGCCCTCGCTGTACCGCCTGGACCTGCTGCCCAGGCCCATCTGGGACACCCGGCACCCGGGCGTGCGCCGTATCCTGAAGCTGATGGTGCCGGCCCTGTTCGGGGTGTCCGTGAGCCAGATAAACCTGCTGCTGGATACCGTGCTGGCCTCCTTCCTGCCTACCGGCAGCGTCTCCTGGTTGTACTACTCCGATCGCCTGGCGGAGTTGCCGCTGGGCGTATTCGGTATCGCCATCGCCACCGTGATCTTGCCCAACCTCTCGGCGCACCGGGCGGCCGAGCGGGAAGACGATTTCAGCCTCACCCTGGACTGGGCGGTGCGGGCGGTGCTGTTGATCGGGGTGCCGGCGGCGGTGGCGCTGGTGCTGCTGGCGGAGCCCATCCTGATCACCCTGTTCCAGTACGGGGAACTGGCTCCCCGGGATGTCGCCATGTCGTCCCTCAGCCTGCAGGCCTACAGCCTGGGGCTGGTGGCATTCATGCTGGTGAAAGTGCTGGCCCCCGGTTATTACGCGCGCAAGGACACGGCGACCCCGGTGAAAATCGGCATCGCCGCCATGGTCGTCAATATGGTGCTGAACATCGCCCTGGTGCTGCCGCTGATGTACTACTGGGGCATAGGCCACGTTGGGCTGGCGCTGGCCACCAGCCTGGCCGCGTTCCTGAATGCGGGATTACTGCTGCGGGGCCTGGTGCGCGACGGCGTATACCGCTTCCACGGCGGCTGGGCCCGCTACTCGGCGAGGTTGTCGCTGGCGACTGTCGGGATGGCCGTGACCCTGCTGTTGCTGGCCCATGAACCGGCCCTGTGGCTGTCCTGGGACTGGCACCAGCGCGCCCGGGAGATCGCCCTGGTGTGCGCAGCCGGCGCGGCGGTATACCTGGCGATCCACCTGTTGCTGGGTACCCGTTTGCGCCACCTGCGCAAGCCGTCGGCGCTCTGAGGACGGCGGGCAGGGAGCGTCAGGCGCCGGCATTTTTACCCTATCCTGCGGCCGCCAGACATAGGCTAGCGGCGCTGCTTTCGCTATACTCACGCGTTTGGTTTGCTTGAGTGCTCCCTGACCCGATGGAATTGATCCGCGGCCTGCACAACATGCGGCCTCGACACCGCGGATGCGTGGTGACAATCGGGGCCTTTGACGGCGTGCACCTGGGTCACCAGGCGGTTATCAGGCATTTGCTGGAGAAATCAGCGGAGTTGGGGCTGCCCTCGACGATCATCGTGTTCGAGCCGCTGCCCCGGGAGTATTTCTCCCCGCTCAAGGCGCCCGCGCGGATAATGAGCTTCCGGGAGAAATTTTTTGCCCTGCGGGACCTCGGCGTGGATCGCCTGCTGCGGGTGCGTTTCAACGAACGCCTGCGCGGCATGTCCGCGCAGCAATTTGTCGACGACATTTTCGTCGCCGGGCTGGGCGTGCGTTACGTGGTGCTCGGTGATGACTTCCGCTTCGGCAACGACCGGGAGGGGGACCTGGAGTTCATCCGCCAGCAGGGCCCGCGCTACGGCTACGAGGCCCGCCCCACCCCGACACTGTCCATGGACGGCCAGCGGGTCAGCAGCACGCGCATCAGGGAGGCACTGGAACAGGCGGATTTCGCCGAGGCGGCGCGTTTGCTGGGACGCCCCTACAGCATATCCGGCAAGGTGGTTTATGGCCGCCAGCTGGGACAAACCCTGGGCACGCCTACCGCCAACCTGGAGTTGCGGCGGCTGCGGGCCCCGCTTAACGGGGTTTATGCGGTGCAGGTGAGCGGAGCCGGCCTGGAGGGTGTCCTGGGCGTGGCCAATGTCGGCGTGCGCCCCACGGTAGACGACAGCATCAAGGCCAACCTCGAAGTACACCTGCTGGACAGGGAGATTGGCCTCTACGGCCAGCACATTGAAGTCACGTTTCGGTACAAGTTGCGTGAGGAAAAAAAGTTCGGCTCAGTGGATGAGCTCAGGGAAAACATAGCAAGGGATATAGAAAATACGCGGGCCTGGTTCGATCGGCACTGATACTTTCTAGCAGTTTATTTATGAGTGAATACAAAGACAGCTTGAACCTGCCGCGCACGGCCTTCCCCATGAAGGCCAGCCTGTCCCAGCGCGAGCCCCAGCGGCTGAAGCAGTGGCAGGACATGGACCTGTACGGCAAGATCCGGGCGGTGAGCGCCGGGCGGCCGAAATACATCCTCCACGATGGCCCTCCCTACGCCAACGGTGAGCTGCACCTCGGTCACGCCGTGAACAAGATTCTCAAGGACATCATCGTCAAGTCCCGGACCCTGGACGGCTTCGACGCACCCTATGTGCCCGGCTGGGATTGCCACGGCCTGCCCATCGAACTGAACGTGGAGAAAAAAGTCGGTAAACCCGGGGTCAAGGTAAGCGCCGCCGAGTTTCGCCAGCGCTGTCGCGACTACGCCGCCCGCCAGGTGGATGGACAGCGCAAGGATTTCATGCGCATGGGCGTGTTGGGCGACTGGTTCAATCCCTACCTCACCATGGATTTTGCCTTCGAGGCCAATATCGTGCGCACCCTGGGGCGTATCATAGCGAACGGCCACCTGCACAAGGGCTTCAAACCCGTGCACTGGTGCACCGACTGCGGCTCCGCCCTGGCGGAAGCCGAGGTCGAGTACCAGGACAAACAGTCCCCGGCGATCGATGTGGCCTTCGCGGCAGTCGATCCCGCCGCCTTCAATGCCGCCTGTGGCGCCCGTTACAGCGGCGAGATCGCGGTGCCCATCTGGACCACCACCCCCTGGACGCTGCCGGCCAATATGGCGGTCTGCCTGAATCCGGAGCTCGAGTACCTGCTGATAGCGGGCGATGGCCGTGCCCTGTTGGTGGCCGAGGCGCTGGCGGAGGAGTGCGCGCGCCGCTACGGCCTGGACGAGCTCGAGATACTGGGTCGCTGCCGCGGTGCCGCCCTGGAAAACCAGTTGCTGCAGCACTGCTTCCTGGACCGGCAGGTGCCCGTGATCCTGGGCGAGCACGTCACCACCGAGGCCGGTACCGGCGCCGTGCATACCGCGCCTGCCCACGGCCAGGATGACTTTGCGGTGGGGCAGAAGTACGGGCTGGAGGTGTACAACCCGGTGGGTGGCGACGGTGTCTACCTGCCGGATACGGAATATTTTGCCGGCCAGTATGTACTCAAGGCCAATGCCGCCGTGATCGAGTTGCTGGCGGAGCGCGGCGCGCTGCTCCACGACGAGCAGTACACCCACTCCTACCCCCACTGCTGGCGCCACAAGACACCGATCATTTTCAGGGCCACGCCCCAGTGGTTCGTGGGCATGCGCGAGAACGGCCTGCTGGACAAGGCGCTGGCCGCGGTGGAGCAGGTGCGCTGGCTGCCGGAGTGGGGCAAGGCACGCATCGATGCCATGCTGGCCAATCGCCCCGACTGGTGTATTTCTCGCCAGCGCACCTGGGGCGTGCCCATCGCGCTGTTCGTGCACCGGCAAACCGGCGAATTGCACCCCGAAACCCTGGCGCTGATGGAACAGGTGGCCTGCCGTATGGAGGCCGGGGGCATCGATGCCTGGTTTGAACTGGACCCGCGCGAGTTGCTGGGCGCCGCGGCCGATAACTACGACAAGGTCACCGATACCCTGGATGTCTGGTTCGACTCGGGGGTCACCCACGCCTGCGTACTGCGCCAGCGCGAAGGCCTGCAGGCGCCAGCAGACCTGTACCTGGAGGGTTCCGACCAGCACCGCGGCTGGTTCCAGTCCTCCCTGCTCACCGGCATCGGCAGCTTTGGGGAGGCGCCCTACAAGAGTGTTCTCACCCACGGCTTCACGGTGGACAGCGACGGCCGCAAGATGTCCAAATCCATAGGCAATGTGATCGCGCCGACGGCCGTGATGAACGACCTGGGCGCCGATATCCTGCGCCTGTGGGTGGCGGCCACCGATTACCGCGGCGAGCTGGTGGTCAGCGACGAGATCTTCAAGCGCACCGCTGACTCCTACCGCCGGATTCGCAATACCGCGCGCTTCCTGCTGTCCAACCTGGATGGTTTCGATCCGGCTTCGGATCAGCTGGCGTTTGCCGACCTTTTGTCCCTCGATCGCTGGGCGGTGGATCGCGCCGCCCTGCTGCAGGCGGAACTGGTAGCCGCCTACGACAGCTTCCAGTTCCACCAGGTCTACCAGAAGCTGCACAACTTCTGCGCCGTGGACCTGGGCGGCTTCTACCTGGATGTGATCAAGGACCGCCAGTACACCACCCGGGCCGACAGCATGGCCCGCCGTTCCGCCCAGACCGCCATGTACCTGATCGCCGAGGCCCTGGTGCGCTGGATCGCCCCCATTCTCAGTTTTACCGCCGAGGAAATCTGGGAAAACCTGCCGGGGGAGCGCGCCGAGTCGGTGTTCCTGGTGCAGTGGTTTACCGGCCTGCAGCAACTGGATGGCAGTGAAGCGCTGGGGCGGGAATACTGGCGCCAGTTGATGGCGGTGCGCACCGCGGTCAACCGCGAGATGGAGGCCCGCCGCGGGGCGGGCGAGTTGCGCGGCTCGCTGGATGCGGCGGTCACCCTCTATGCCGCCCCGGAACTGCTGCAGCAGTTGCAGGTGCTGGGTGACGAGCTGCGTTTCGTGTTGATTACCTCCGCGGCCGCGCTGCAGCCGCTGGAACTGGCTCCGGCCGATGCCGCCGTCACCGAACTGGCGGGGTTGCGCCTGCAGGTAAGCGCCAGCGCCGACGAGAAATGTGAGCGCTGCTGGCACCGGCGTCCCGAGGTAGGGCAGCTGGAGGCTCACCCCACGCTCTGCAGTCGTTGCGTGGACAATGTATTCGGGGACGGGGAGCAGCGCCGCTATGCGTAATGGCTGGTACAGCCTGCGCTGGTATGCCCTGGCGGTGCTGGTAATCGTCCTCGACCAGTACACCAAGCTGCTGGCCGAGAGCGGCCTGGACTATGGTCGGCCGGTAGAGGTTTTTTCCTGGTTCAACCTCACCCTGCAGTACAATACTGGCGCGGCTTTCAGTTTCCTCAGCGACGCGGGCGGCTGGCAGCGCTATTTTTTCAGTGCGGTAGCGCTGCTGATTTCCGTCGCCCTGGTGATATGGCTGTATACCATGCCGCGCGCGGATAAACTGCTGGCTGCGGCGCTGGCGCTGATACTGGGCGGAGCCCTGGGCAACCTCTGGGACCGGCTGGTGCTGGGTCACGTGGTGGATTTCATATCGGTGCATTACGGCGGTTATTACTTTCCCGCCTTCAACCTCGCCGACGCCGCCATCAGCGTGGGCGCTGCATTGATGATTTTTGACAGCCTGTTTGGCGGCCAGGGTCGCAAACAGTCCAAAGAGGAGCTGGGTACGGGATGACAGCTGTGAATATGCCGGTCAGCGAGGGTACCAGGGTGTACCTGAATTTTTCAGTCAGCCTGGAGGACGGCTCGGAGGTGGATTCCAACTTCGGCGGCGAGCCGGTCGATTTCGAGGTGGGCGATGGCAGCCTGTTGCCCGGGTTTGAGCGGCGCCTGCTGGGTATGTTGGCCGGCGAGCGGCAGATGTTCACCGTACCGCCCGAGGATGCTTTCGGCCAGCCCAACGAAAACAATGTGCAGCGTATTCCCCGTTCGCAGTTTGACGATGACCGCGAGCTGGAAATCGGCCTGGTGTTTTCCTTCGCCGACGCCAGTGGCGGTGAGGTGCCCGGAATGGTTGTCGCCCATGACGAGGAGCAGGTGACGGTCGACTTCAACCACCCGCTGGCCGGGCGCAATATCCTGTTCGATGTACTGGTTCACCGGGTTGAGCCGGTGGAGTTGCATTGATGGAGGTGTTGCTGGCCAATCCGCGCGGCTTCTGTGCGGGAGTAGATCGCGCCATCGATATCGTCAATCGCGCGCTGGACGTGTTCGGGGCGCCGATTTACGTGCGCCATGAAGTGGTGCACAACAAATTCGTGGTAGAGGACCTGGGCTCGCGCGGGGCTGTGTTTGTCGATGAACTGGAGGAAGTGCCGGACGATTGCATCGTCATCTTCAGCGCCCACGGGGTCTCCCAGGCCGTGCGCAGGGATGCCGCCCGGCGTCGTCTCAAGGTATTCGATGCCACTTGCCCGCTGGTGACCAAGGTGCATATAGAGGTGGCCCGCTACAGCACCGAGGGGCGTGAATGCATACTGATAGGCCACAGGGGGCACCCCGAGGTCGAGGGTACCATGGGTCAGTATGATGCCTCTGCGGGTGGGGATATCTACCTGATCGAGGACGAGCAGCAGGTGGATTCACTGGCGGTGCGAGACCCGGACAAGCTCTCCTACGTCACCCAGACGACACTTTCCATGGACGATACCGCGAGGGTCATCGAGGCCCTGCGTCGGCGCTTCCCGAAAATACAGGGGCCGCGCAAGGACGATATCTGTTACGCCACCCAGAATCGCCAGGATGCGGTCAAGCAACTGGCGACGCGCTGCGACCTGGTACTGGTGGTGGGCTCACCCAACAGCTCCAATTCCAATCGCCTGCGGGAGCTGGCGGAGCGCATGGGCGCCGCTGCCTACCTGCTGGATGGCGCCGCTGATATCGACCCCGCCTGGCTACGCGGCAAAACCCGAATCGGCGTGACCGCCGGCGCCTCCGCTCCGGAGGTGCTGGTGCGCGAGGTGCTCGAGGGCCTGCGCGAACTGGGCGCCAGCGTTCCGGTGGAGCTCGAGGGGCGCCCCGAGAACGTCACGTTTTCCCTGCCGCGCGAGCTGCGCATAGAAGCCAGAAATATCTAGCCTGTCCGCCCGCTGAAGCGGGCAATCCCAGCTGTCCGGTTTCCACCATCTCGAGCCATTCGCTGGCAGCTGCACCGTCGGTCGCCTACCTTGTCACAGCAGGAGGTATGCCGTGGACAGGACGTCGCAGGGGAAAAGGGGTTTCACACTGATCGAGCTGGCGATGACCCTGGCGGTTCTCGCGCTGACGGTGACGCTGGTCACGCCCTCGATGCAACAGCTCCTGCACGGCAACCGCCTGCGCACCGAGGCGAGTCGACTGCTCGATGCGCTCAGCCTGGCGCGCAGCGAGGCAGTCATGCGCAGCACCCGGGTCGCCCTGTGCCCCCTGGCGGCGCGCGGCGCTCAGGCCGGTGACTGCAGCGGCCGCTTTGCGGACGGCTGGATCGTATTCAGTGACGTCGATCGCGATGGCCGGTTTGATTCGCGCAGCGATGAGCTGATAAGGGCGTTCGACCCCATTCCCAAGGGTTATTCCCTGACCAATTTAGCGGGCAGTGCGGCGGTCGAGGGTTTGATCGCCTATTTGCCGGACGGTACCTCCCGACGCAATCTCAGTTTGTTGTTGTGCCCGCCGCCAGGGCAACCGGTGCCGCCCTGGAGTGTAGTGCTGAACAATGCGGGCCGCGCCCGCATCAGCAGGGGGGAGGGGCAATGCCCGGGCCAACAGGATTGAATCCAGGGGCCGTCCGCGGCGCCGGCCTGATCGAGGTGGCCATCTCGCTGCTGCTGATTTCCGTGGGCAGTCTGGGCCTGGCGGGCCTGCAGTTGAGTGCCAAGCGTATGGGTTACGAAGCCGTGCAGCGCTCTGCGGCGGCGACCATGGCGGTGGACTTGCTGGAGCGTATGCGGGCCAACCGTGGCGCCCTGGCAAGCTATCGGATCGTCGGGCTGGGAACGGCTGCGGGCGGGCGCCTGCCCGATCCCCTGAGCGCCTGCGATCTCAACGCCTGCTCGCCCACCGAGCGTGCCTTTTTTGACCTGTGGGAGTGGGAGCGCGCCCTCAACGGTGAGTTGACCTCCGCTGTGACCGGCGGCCTGGTAGATCCCCTGGCCTGCGTATTGGTCGAGGGCAGGCAAGTGCTGGTGGAAGTGAGCTGGCGGGGGCCGGCGCATGCCGATGAAACTGCCGACGGGCATCGCTGCGGTGAGGAGGCCGGATCTCCGGACGGCCGCCAACGGCTGCGTATGACCACCTGGGTCGCGGAGGGCTAGCGGTGGCTGTTAGTTGTCGTGGGGGTGGCCGTTCCTGCCCGGGTCTGAGCCTGGTGGAATTGCTGGTCTCCCTTGCTATCGGCGCGGTCCTGTCCTTTGCGGTGACGCATTTCCTGTTGGGCAGCAAGCTGAGCTTTCTGCAGTCAGATGAACTGGCGCGGCTGCAGGAGAACGGCGCCTACGCACTGCGGCTATTGGCGCATGAACTCGCCATGGCCGGCCACCTGGGCAGGGAAATACCGGGCTCGGGCATTGCCACAACGGTGGAAGGCAGTGGCTGTTTCGGGTTCCTGCTGGACACCACCGCCCCCCTGTTCCATGTGAATGATGTCAGTGCCAACGGCGTCGCTGCCAGCGGAGGGGCCGCGCCCCCCGCAGATTGTTTGCTGCCGCGCCAGCACCAGCCGGGAACGGATATTCTGGTGGTGCGTCGTGCCAGCGGTACCACCCTGATAGCCGCCGGTGAGGTCCGTGGAGCCCCGGACGCCGACGCGCTCTACCTGCAGGCTGGCTCGCAGGGCAGTACCGCGGTGCTGCGCCGGGGAGCGGATGCGCGGGATTCGGGTGATCTGTGGGAGTATATTCCCGCCGTCTTTTTCCTGCGCCAGTACTCGCGGTCCCCCGGAGACGACATTCCCACACTCTGTCGCAAGCGGCCCGGGCGCACTTCCGGGCGCATGGCGCCAACGGAATGCCTGGTGGAGGGCATAGAAAACCTGCAACTTGAATTCGGTATCGACGACAACGGCGACCTGCAGGCGGACCGTTTCGAACGGGCGCCCACGACTGCGGAGCTGGCCCGGGCGGTCGCGGCACGGCTATCGCTGCTGGTTCGCAGTGTGCATCCGGTTCCGGGTCATCGCGATACCAGTTCCTACCTGTTGGCCGGCAGCCGGGTTCCCGCCGCCGGCGATGGCTATTATCGGCGCATCCTGCAGGCGACGGTGCTGCTGCGCAATAACCCGGTATTCCGCTGGTGAACCCTGCCGGGAACATGATCCGCGGCGCCCGGGGTACGGTGCTGCTGGTATGCCTGCTGGTGTTGCTGTTACTTGCCCTGCTGGGCACTACCGTGGCCAGGAGCAGCCTGTTGCACTTGCAGATGGCGGGCAACGATGAGAACCGGCTGAGCGCCCTGCAACAGGCCATGGCAGTGGTGGACGCGGTACTGGAAACGGGCGCGGGCATGGAACTGTCCGCGCAGGTCGGCTACCGGGCCTGCACGGCGCAGGCGGCGTCACAGCCCTGTGACGCCGGACTGGCGTTGCCCGCGACGCTGCCGCAGCCGGCGGGTCGCCTGGATGCGCTGGTGGAGCGCCTGGCGCCCCTGGCGATGCGGATGCCGCGCCTGGGCGAGGAAACGGCCAGCAGCACGGTTTTTTACCGGGTGGCCAGCTTTGAGGTGCGCGGGGTCTACGATGGTACCGCCGACGATCTGGGCAGGGCGGCGGTCACCCAGGGCGTGCTGGTGAGGATGGAACATTGAGTACGGGTGGGAGGTTGTGATGAGACGGCTGACAGCTGGCTGGAATTGCGCGCTGTGCCTGCTGCTGGCGCCGCCATTGATGGCGGACGATATCGATATCTACAGGCCCGCCGCGCAGGTGTCGTCCAGCACCTGCCCCGGTCTGACCGCCTCGCTGGTGGCCGCTTCAATACCCCTGGGGACGGCCGGCCGCAAACGCGCGTTGCAGGATATGTATTTCAACCTGTTCCAGCCGGGCGCCGGTATTGCCTGGCACGGGAATATCAAGAAACTGCAGTGGCTGGCGCCGGTCGGCGCGGCAGCCGGGGTCGATGGGGTTGCGACAGCGGGCACTATCGCCCAGGCGCCGCTGACCGACCCGCCGGTGGCAGCCATCTCGCCGGTGGACGGCCAGATCCTGCCCGATGCCCTCACTTTCTGGACCGACCCGGCGGGCGCGGACGTGCTCGCGTACAATCCCGCTCTCGGCGAGGTACCCGGCAGGGATGGCCGCTCGGTCACCCGCGGGGGTGCGGGACAACAGGTGCCGGGCTTCCTGTCCGGGTCGCCGGGCGCGACCAATGATGAACCCGGGGCCAGGCAGTTGTTTACCCTGGCAGGGGAGGGGGGCGCCGGGGTGCAGCCACTGAACGCCGCGGCGGCGAATCTGGCGCTGTTGGGCCCCGTCCTGGACCCGGCGAACAGTATGTCCGGGGAGCAACAGCTGGCCGTGCTGCGCTGGCTGCGGGGCCTGGACAGCTTTGATGCCGACAGTGATGGCGACTACCTGGAAGCTCGCCCGTGGTTGCTGGCGGACGCCCCGCACTCCAGGCCGCTGGCAATCAGCTACGGAGCACGCCCCGGCAGCGGCTACCGCGTGGACAATCCGGATGTTCGCCTGTTCTTCGGCGGTAACGACGGCTTTTTTCACATGCTCCGCAACACCGATGCCGATCTCGGTGGCAGCGAGTCGGGGCGCGAGACCTGGGCGTTCATCCCGCCCTCACTGTTGCGGCGGCAGGCTGAACTGGCGATGCAGATGCCTCTCGCGACTGGCGACCATCGCTATGGCCTGGACGGCGAACCGGTGGCCCATATCCTCGACCGTGATCACGACGGTGTGATCGATGCGGCCCGGGGGGACAGGGCGTGGGTTTATATCGGCCAGCGGCGCGGCGGCAGCAGCCTGTTCGCTTTCGATATGAGCGATCCGGATGAGCCGCGCTACAAGTGGCGCATAGGGCAGGACACGCCCGGTTTCGGGCAACTGGCTCTTACCTTCTCCACACCGCGCATTGCCCATCTGGACCTGGGCGAGGTTGCGCCCACGCCGGTGCTGATCTTTGCCGGTGGCTACCACGGCGGGTGGAGCGGGGAGGAGCGAGTGGGCAAGGATGGCGGGGACGATGCGGACACTCGCGGCAACGCCATCTACGTGGTCCATGCCGACACCGGCGCCCTGATCTGGAAGGTGGTGGGACCCGGCGAGGCGCCTCTTTCCCAGGCCGGTGACAACCTGCTGTTCGTGCCGGAATTGACGGATAGCATCCCTTCGCCACTCACTGTCATCGATGCCGATCGCAACGGGGTGGAAGATCGCGCCTACGTGGGAGACACCGGCGGCAGGGTCTGGCGCCTGGACCTGCACGAGCACGGGCAACTGCAGCTGGCGGCCGGCGCCGCGGCCCCGGCAAGGTGGCGCCTGCAACTGCTGGCCATCCTCGGTGGCTCCGGTGCCGCCGACCGCCGGTTTTTTCACGCCCCCGACGTGGTCCAGAGTCGCGATGCCGCGGGCGATTATGACGGCGTGGTCATCGTTTCCGGCAATCGGGCGGCGCCGACCGAAACCCGGGTGCGGGATTACGCCTACCTGCTCAAGGATCGCGCCACGGCAGGCGCCGCCGCTCTCGCTGACGGCCCGCCGGTGGCCGCTATCACCCACGCGCAACTGGCCGATGTCAGCGACAACTGTACTGTCGCGGACCCTGCTGGTTGTGAACTCGGCGAGCTCTCTGTCGGCTGGAAACTGGCTTTGCAGGGAGGCGGTGAAAAGGGCCTGTCCACCCCGCTGGTCAGCAACGGCAGTATCGTGTTCACCAGCTACGTGCCGGCGGCTACTGCCGCACAGGACTGTCCGCAGGCGGCGGGCCGCTCGCGAACCTACAAGCTCGCGCTGCGTGACGGCGCGCCCCGTATGCCCCCTGCGGGAAGCTTGCAGCCTCAGCAGGCCCCGGTTCCCTATCGCGAGTTGGGGCCGGGTCTGGCCGGAGATGTGGTCCCCTTGCAGAACGGACTGCTGCTGCCGGGGAACGGTGCGGCAGGTGCCCAACGGCTGAGCGTGCCGGGCCGCACCAGGTGGCGCTCCTACTGGCGGCAGGAGGGGGTTGATGAGCCCTAGTTCGGGATGCGCAACATGACCGGTTGCAGTTTGCGCGGCGGCGGGTGCACGCCAGGCCGTGCCGCCGGCTTCACACTCCTGGAGATGGTGACAGTGCTGGTTATCGCCGCCATCCTGTACTTTGTCGCACTGCCCGGTTACCAGCACGCTGTACTGAAGAGTGGCCGGGCCGCGGCGCGCGGCATATTGCTGGATGTCATGACAAGGCAGGAAGAGTACTTTATCAATAACAAGCGTTACGCTGTCGCCCTGGCCGACCTGGGCTTGCCCCAGCCCTTCTACATCAATCGCCAGGCGGAGGCGGTAGAGCCTGCGCGGGCTGCCTATCAGGTAGATCTGGAGATCGTGGATGAAATGTTTGTCGGAGCCGCCGCCGCGCCTCGCAACCGACAAGCCGCTGACGAGGAATGCATGACCTTGTCCCTGACTCGCACCGGTATGCGCGCGGTGTCAGGCAGCTCTGCCGATGCGCCCGGGCACTGCTGGCAGTAACCGGAGGGCCTAGTCTTCCAGTCCCAGTTTTTTCAGCCGGTACCGCAAACTGCGAAAACTGATCCCCAGCAGCTTGGCCGTGGCAGTACGGTTCCAGCGGGTTTCCTCCAGGGCCTGGCTGAGGACTTCACGCTCTATATTGGCGAGAAACCCCTCCAGGTCGCCATAGGCGGCCTCCATATCCAGGGTCCCGGAAGCCCCCGAGCGGCTCAGCCCGGCAGCCCGTCGGTCGGGTTCCGGTGCGGGCGGGGTCGGTGCCGCTGCGGAGAACTGCAGGTCGTCCGCGGTAATCCGGTTGCCGTCGGAGAGCGCCAGGGCGCGCTCCAGCATGTTTTCCAGTTCGCGCACGTTGCCGGGGAAGTTGTACTTGCCCAGAGCCTCCAGGGCTGAGGGGTCCAGTTCCGCGCGCGCGTTGCCCTCGTCGCGGGCGATGCGCCTGAGCAGGGCGGTGGCCAGTTCCGGCAGGTCTTCCATGCGCTCGCGCAGGCTGGGCACCTGCAGGTCGATGACATTGATGCGGTAGTACAGGTCATTGCGAAACCGACCTGCCTCGACCTCTGCCGCGAGGTTCTTGTGGGTGGCGCTCAGCAGGCGAATATCGGTCGCCTGCTCGGCGCTGGCGCCGACCGGCCTGATGGCTTTTTCCTGGATGGCACGCAGCAGTTTGACCTGCATGGCCAGCGGCAGGTCCGCCACTTCGTCCAGGAACAGGGTGCCCCCGGCCGCGGCCTGGAACAGCCCCAGCTTGTCCTGGTTGGCACCGGTGAAACTGCCCTTGATATGGCCAAACAGTTCACTCTCCATCAGCTCCGGCGGAATGGCGCCACAGTTCACGGCGACGAAGGCGCCCGATGCTCGCGGGCCGTTGTTGTGGATCAGCCGCGCCACGACTTCCTTGCCGCTGCCCGACTCCCCGTGAATGTGCACCGGCGCCTGGCTGCGGGCCAGCTTGGTGATCTGACGTCGCAGCTGCGCGATAGCGCTGCCGGAGCCGATCAGGTCCTGGTCCACCGCGCTGGCGGCGCGGCTGGTGTCGCCCTCGAGTTGCAGGGCGGTGGTAACCAGCCTGCGCAGGGTTTCCAGTTCAATGGGTTTGCTGATGAAATCGAAGGCGCCGGCCTTGAGCGCGGCAATGGCGGCCTCGACGCTGCCGTGGGCGGTAATCATGGCCACCGGGATTTGGGGGAAGTCCTGCTGGATATGTTCTACCAGGCTGATGCCATTGCCGTCGGGAAGGCGCATGTCGGTCAGGCATAAATCCGGTTGCTCCCGGGCCACCAGCTCGCGGGCTTCCGCCAGCGTGGCGGCGGCGTGGGTCAGCAGCCCCATGCGGCTGAGTGTTATATCGAGCAGCTCGCGGATGTCCGGCTCGTCATCTACTATCAGAACGCTCTGTTTGCTCATCTATATCCTATAAGGCGCGCTGGTTCAGGGAAATGCGGAAGCAGCTCTCTCCCGCGTTGCTGTGCCGGTAATGGAGGTCGGCATTGTTGATTTCACACAGTTCCCGGCACAGGTACAAGCCCATGCCGCTGCCGGCCTCCACTGTGGTGAAAAAAGGCTCAAACAGCTTGGCCTGGTCGGCCGCGGGCACTCCGGCGCCGGCATCGATCACATCCACCAGACACTGGTGGGTGCTGAAATCGAGGCTAACCACAATTCTCGCCGTCTCCCGGCCGGTGGCCATCTTGCTGTGGCGCAGGGCATTGTCCAGCAGGTTGGACAGCACCCGCCGCAGGTTTTCCGGGTCAAACTCCACCAACAGTTCCCGGTAATCGCAATCTATGCTGATGTCGGCGGGCCTGTTGAGTTCCTTCAGGTAGTCGAGCACGAAATCGTTCAACCATTCCGAGAGCATGATGTACTCGGGTTTGGGGGGTTCCCGCCGGGAGATCTGCATGACGCTTTCGACGATCTCGTTCACACGCACACAGTGTTGCTGGACGATATCGGCCAGGCGCCGATCCGGCTCTGACAGGTCGGGGGATTCCTGCAGCAACTGGGCAGCGTGGCTGATAGCACCCAGTGGATTGCGGATCTCGTGGGCGATGCTGGCGGTGAGTCGCCCCAGCGAGGAGAGTTTCAGCGATTGGGCGTACTGGGTGACCGGGGTGTAATCCTCCACGAATACCAGCGCCTCGCCCCTGGTGTTGGGCTGCAGCTCGCGGAAGTGCGCGATCACCGGGGGCGAGCCGTCGAGTATGCTGAAGGGCTTGGCCCGGTGCAGGCCCGTATCCTTCCAGTGCTCGAACTGGTAGGCCAGTTCATCGCTGTAATCCGCAAGCTGGCGGCCCTGTTCCACCGCCACGGGTCGTTCCGGGGCCAGCAGGGTGGTGGCCGCCTTGTTCATGACTCTCACCAGGCCGTCGTGGTTGACCAGCAGGATGCCGATTTCCATGTGCTGTACGATCTGCTCGTTCAGCCGCTGCAGGTTGTACAGATCACTGGCGCGGTTGCGAGCCAGTTCCTCGGCGCGCCCCAGGCGCCCGGCTATGGCCTGGACCATCACGGCGACGCCGAATATCAGCGCGCCCAGCAGGCCCGCGGGGAACAGGGAGTTGGAGTGCAGGACCCCCATGAGGATCAGCCTGACCGTGTCGAACAACAGGGCCAGCACGCTCACCGAGGCAATCAGCATGGCCAGGGTGCGATTGGCGATCAGTACCGAACTGGCGGCCGCGGTGATGACCAGCAGGATGGGCAGGCCGCTGACCATGCCGCCACTGGCATCTGCCAGCAGCATAATGGCGGCGATGTCCACCAGGAACACCACGAACAGCATCTTCTGGTTGCGATGCAGCCGCGATGACAGGGATCCCAGCAGCGGCGCGCTGGTTGCCAGGTAGGCCAGTGCCACCGCCAGGTACAGGGGCGGGTTCAGGGATCCGACGAGCTGGCGCGTATTGGGGCTCACCAGCATGATCAGCAGTACCACCGACAGCAGTGAACGGTAGGCGACATAGATACGGAACAGCGCCAGGTTCTGCTGGCCGGGCATGTGCGTGGGCGGTTGTGTCAATATGGCCGGACGATTCACGGGTTAGAGTTGCCTGTCCTGTCGCGAAAGCTGCTCACTGGGAGCGCATAGTGTAACAGGCATTGGCCCCCGGTCAGCCACAACAGCTGCCGGCGGGGGCTGGCCATTGCGCGCGCTTTTCCGGACAATAACGCCCCCGACCCCGTTGCGAGATCCAGCATGCCCTCCCTGAATATCCTCATGGCCCAGATGAATACGCTGGTGGGCGATTTCGATGGCAATACCGACGGGGTGATCGAGATCCTCAATGCGGCCGAGCGCCGGCATCCGGGAGCCCTGGTGCTGTTCCCGGAGCTCACCCTCAGCGGTTATCCCCCGGAGGACCTGTTGCTGCGGCCGAGCGTAGACCGGCGGGTAGACCAGGCGCTCACCAGGATTCTTACAGCCATGCCCGGCTCGGTATATGCCGTGGTCGGCTATCCCCGCCGCTATGCGGGCAAGCTTTACAACGTGGCCGGCGTGCTGCACCGCGGCAAAGTCATCGCGGAATACCGCAAGCAGGCGCTGCCGAACTACCAGGTATTCGACGAAAAGCGCTACTTCAACCCGGGCGCCGAGCCCTGCGTCGTGGATATCGGCGGTATCCCCGTGGGACTGAGCATCTGCGAGGACATCTGGGAGGAGGGCCCGACCCAGCAGGCCGCCGCCGCTGGCGCGCGGCTGCTGGTGAACATCAATTCATCCCCCTACCACCGCGGCAAGCGCGAGGAGCGCTGGCAGCTGCTGGCCGGGCGCGCCCGGCAGTCCCGGCTGCCCATCGTCTATGTCAACCAGGTGGGCGGGCAGGATGAGCTGGTTTTCGATGGCGGCTCCTTTGCCGTCGATGCGGCCGGCCGGGTGATCGCCGCGGCTCCCAACTTCGAGGAGGGTAATTACTGGCTGCAGGCGGACTTCTCCGGGGCGGCGCCTGCTCTGGGCGGCCTGCCCGTGAGCCCGCCCCAGGCGGAAATTGCAGCCACCTGGCAGGCTCTGGTCCTGGGTGTGCGCGACTACGTCAACAAAAACCGCTTCCGGGGTGTGGTGCTGGGATTGTCCGGCGGTATCGATTCGGCCCTCACCCTCGCCGTCGCGGTGGAGGCGCTGGGCGCCGGGCGGGTGGAGGCAGTGATGATGCCGTTTCGCTACACCTCGCAAATGAGCGTGGAGGACGCGGCGCAGCAGTCACTGCTGTTGGGGGTGGCGCACAAGGTCATCTCGATAGAGCCTATCTACGAGGCCTTCATGGCGGGGCTGGCACAGGAGTTTGCCGGCACCGCGGTGGATGCCACAGAAGAGAACCTGCAGGCCCGCTGCCGCGGTGTCCTGCTGATGTCGATTTCCAACAAGAAAGGCCTGTTGGTGCTGACCACCGGCAACAAGAGCGAGATGGCGGTGGGTTACTCCACCCTGTACGGGGACATGGCAGGTGGCTTCGATGTACTCAAGGACGTCCCCAAGACTCTGGTATTCGAACTGTGCCGTTATCGCAACAGCCTGGGCCCCTGTATACCCCAGCGGGTGATAGACCGGCCGCCCTCGGCCGAACTCGCCCCGGACCAGAAAGACGAGGACAGCCTGCCGCCTTACGAGCTGCTGGACCGCATCCTGGAACTCTATGTGGAGCAGGACTACAGCGCCGAGGATATTATCGCCACCGGTATGGATCGAGAGCAGGTGCAGCGAGTACTGCGGCTGGTGGATGTCAACGAATACAAGCGGCGCCAGGCCCCTATCGGGGTGCGCATCACCCGCCGCGGCTTCGGCCGGGACCGGCGCTACCCGATTACCTCCGGCTGGCGAATCGGCGATTGACACTGGCCAGGACCCGCTGTGGACGCCCGGGCGCCGGGACGCCTCAGGTCTCCGGGCGGTTGTCGAACTGGGGGGCTTCAGGCGGATCGAACAGCCCGAAAGTGGCCTTGTTGATCCAGGATCGCTGCAGGCCATCCAGGGTGTAGACGCTCTGGAATTCCCCGTTTTCATCCAGTGAATAGTGATCAGGGTAGTTGAGCGCCAGCACTGAGATGGTCTCGCGGGCGAGTTCCTTGTAGCCGAGCAGGATATAGCCCTGGGCCATCACCGCCAGGCCGTCGGCGACAGCCGGCGTTTTCTGGAAATTCTCCACCACATAGGCGCCGCGGTTGAGGGCCGCCAGGTAGGCCCCGCGCCGGAAGTAGTAATTGGCGACGGCAATCTCGTGGCGCGCCAGCAGGTTGCGCAGAAAAATCATGCGCGCCCTGGCATCGGCGGCGTAGGGGCTGGCCGGAAACCGGGCCACCAACTGTGCGAACTCGGCGAAGGCTTCCCTGGCGTGGCTGGTATCCCGCTGGGAGGCGTCCGTGGGCACGAAGCGATCGAAAATGTCCTCGCGACCGGTGTAGGCCGCCAGGCCCTTCATGTAGTAGGCGTAGTCGACGTTGGGGTGCTGCGGATGCAGGCGGATAAAGCGGTCGGCCGCTTCCACTGCGGCCTCGTGTTCGTAGGCCTGGTAGTGGGCGTAAATCAATTCCAGTTGGGCCTGCTCGGCGTACTTGCCGAAGGGGTAGCGGGATTCCAGCAGTTGCAGGCCGCGAACCGCCTCGTTGTAGCTCTCGTTGTTCAGGTAACCCTGTATGTCCTCGTACATCCCCTGCTCGCCGGTATCTGCCATGTCGGGCAGCTCGTCGTTGCTTGAGCAACCCCACAGGACGAGGCTGGCTAACAGGAGGAGAATGTATTTCAACGGTATCACCAATCTGGAGTAGGGTCGGCGTGCTAAAATGCAGGCCGCCACCGGGACTGTCGCGGCGATATTTAACCACAGGCGGGCGGGGGCATAAACAGGAAATATGATGAACGAACGCATAGAAATGGCGGCCACCGTGCCTGTGGAACTGGACGGCGAGCGCCTGGATCAGGTGGCGGCCCGGTTGTTTTCCGGCTATTCCCGGTCGCGTCTGCAGACCTGGATCCGGGCGGGGGAGTTGCAGGTGGACGGCAGGCAATACCGCCCCCGGGACAAGGTGACGGCGGGGCAGCTGCTGGAAATCGCCGCCGAACTGGTGGCGGAGGTGAGCTGGCGGGCCCAGCCCATAGCGCTGGATATCGTCTATGAAGACGACAGCATCATCGTGCTGAACAAGCCCGCCGGGCTGGTCGTGCACCCCGCGGCGGGGCATATGGATGGGACCCTGGTCAACGCCCTCCTGGAGCATGCCCCGGAACTGGCCCAGTTGCCCCGCGGTGGCATCGTTCATCGCCTGGATATGGAGACTTCCGGGATTATGGTGGTTGCCCGCAGCCTGGCCGCACATCACGACCTGGTCGCCCAGTTGCAGGCGCGCACGGTCAAGCGTGAGTATTGCGCTGTCTGTATCGGCGCCATGACCGGTGGTGGCACGGTGGACGCCCCCATGGGTCGCCACCCGCGACAGCGCAAGAAAATGGCGGTGTTATCCGCCGGTGGCAAGCCCGCCATAACCCACTATCGGGTGGCCAGGCGCTTTGGCCATCACACCCGGATTACCGTCAACCTGGAAACCGGGCGCACCCACCAGATCCGGGTCCACATGGCCCACCGTCGCTACCCGCTGGTGGGTGATCCCGTGTACGGTGGTCGCCCGCGCATTCCCCCGGGCGCCTCGGCGGAGTTGATCGCGGCCCTGCGGGAGTTTCCCAGGCAGGCCCTGCATGCGCGGGCGCTGGGCCTGCTGCACCCTGTGTCGGGGGAGCTCATGGAGTTTGAGTGTCCCCTGCCGGAGGATATGCTCGGCCTGCTGGCGGTGCTGGAGCGGGAAGATCCGGTGACAGCGCGTGGTCACGGCTAGCATCAAGCCGGATTGGCCGGCACCTGCCAGGGTGTTGGCGCTGAGTACCCGGCGCGATGGCGGCTGTAGCAACGCTCCCTATGACAGCTTCAACCTGGCGGCACATGTGGGTGACGACCCGGTGGCGGTGCGGGCCAACCGGGCCCGGCTGGCGGGGCTGCTGCCGCCGGACTGCTCCGTGCAGTGGCTGAGCCAGGTGCACGGTACCCGGGTGGTGGAGGCGGGGCAGGCGGGGGGCGAACCCGAGGCGGATGCCTGCTGGACCCGCAGCCCCGGGCGGGCCTGCGCGGTGCTGACCGCCGACTGTCTGCCGGTGCTGTTGTGCTCGGCGGACGGGCAGGCCGTGGCCGCCGCCCATGCCGGTTGGCGGGGCCTGCTCGGCGGCGTGCTGGAACGCACCATAGGGGCGATGGGCGCTGCCCCCGGCGAACTGCTGGCGTGGCTGGGGCCGGCGATTGGTCCCGGGGCCTTCGAGGTGGGCGGCGAGGTCCGGGAGCTGTTCCTGGCGGCGGCCCCGGCGGCGGATGCGGTGGCGACGGATGCCTGTTTTGTCCCCAATGCAGCGCGTCCGGGCCACTATTTTGCCGACCTGTACGCCCTGGCCAGGCTGCGCCTGGCCGCTGCCGGTGTCCATCGCGTCTGGGGCGGTCAGCACTGCACCCACAGCGCCAGTAAACAGTACTTCTCCTATCGGCGCGATGGCGTCACCGGCCGCATGGCCAGCCTCATCCTGCTCAGGCCAGCCTAAACCCGCTCTTGAAATAGGTCTATTCTGCCCCCATTGACAGGGGAGTGAAGCAGGACTGTCGCAGGGCGTGCGGCAAACCCCCAAAGGAGATTGAGCCCCATGAGGATGGACAAATTAACCAACCAGTTGCAGACGGCGTTAGCCGACGCGCAATCGCTCGCACTGGGCAAGGACCACAATTTTATCGAGCCGCTGCACCTGTTGAGCGCCCTGCTTGACCAGAAAGGAGGCTCCACCCGTCCGCTGCTGCAGAAGACAGGCGCAAACGTGGCGGGACTGGCAACCGGCTTGAAATCGGCGCTGGAGGCGCTGCCCCAGGTCAGCGGCACGGGGGGGGAAGTCCACCTGTCCGGTGAACTGGGCAAGATCCTCAATGTGGCGGACAAGCTGGCCCAGCAGGGCGGCGACGCCTATATCTCCAGCGAGCTGGTGCTGCTGGCGATGCTGGAAAGCAAGACCCGGGCGGGAGAGCTGCTCAAGAACAGCGGCGTGACTGCCGTTGCCCTGCAGGCCGCGATCGAACAGGTGCGCGGTGGCGAGACCGTTGACAACCCCGAAGCCGAAGAGTCCCGCCAGGCCCTGGACAAGTACACCATAGACCTGACCGAGCGGGCGGAGCAGGGCAAGCTGGATCCGGTCATTGGCCGCGACGACGAGATCCGGCGCACCATCCAGGTACTGCAGCGGCGGACCAAGAACAACCCCGTCCTGATCGGTGAGCCCGGAGTGGGCAAGACCGCGATCATCGAGGGCCTGGCCCAGCGGGTGGTCAATGGCGAGGTGCCCGAGGGGCTCAAGGACAAGCGCATCCTGTCGCTGGACCTGGGCTCCCTGCTGGCCGGCGCCAAGTTCCGGGGCGATTTCGAGGAGCGCCTGAAAGCGGTGCTCAACGAGCTCTCCAAGCAGGAGGGCCGGATCATCCTGTTTATAGATGAACTGCACACCATGGTGGGCGCCGGCAAGGCCGAGGGCTCCATGGATGCGGGCAATATGCTCAAGCCCGCCCTGGCCCGCGGTGAATTGCACTGCGTGGGCGCCACCACGCTCAATGAGTATCGCCAGTACGTGGAAAAGGATGCGGCCCTGGAGCGGCGCTTCCAGAAAGTGCTGGTGAACGAGCCCAACGAGGAAGACACCATCGCCATCCTGCGCGGTCTCAAGGAGCGCTATGAGGTGCACCACGGGGTGGATATAACCGACAGTGCCATCATCGCCGCGGCCAAGCTGTCGCAGCGCTACATCACCGATCGGCAACTGCCGGACAAGGCCATCGACCTGGTGGATGAGGCCGCCAGCCGGATTCGCATGGAGATCGACTCCAAGCCGGAGTCCATGGACAAGCTGGAGCGCCGCCTGATACAGCTCAAGATAGAGCGGGAGGCGGTGAAAAAGGATACCGATCCGGCGGCTCGCAAGCAGGTCGAATTGCTGGACAGTGAAATCGACAAGGTGCAGCGGGAGTTCTCGGACCTGGAGGAGATCTGGAAGGCGGAGAAGGCCTCGGTACAGGGCGCGGCCCAGATCAAGAGTGACCTGGAGCAGGCCAAGCTGGACCTGGAAGCCGCCCGCCGGGCCGGCGACCTGACGCGCATGTCGGAGCTGCAGTACGGCCGTATGCCGGAGTTGGAAAAACAACTGGCCATGGCCCAGGAATCCGAAACCCGGGAGACCGTGCTGCTGCGCAACAAGGTCACCGACGAGGAAATCGCCGAGGTGGTGTCGCGCTGGACCGGTATCCCCGTGTCCAAGATGATGGAAGGCGACCGGGAAAAACTGCTGCGCATGGAAAGCGAGCTGCACGAGCGCGTGGTGGGCCAGGACGAGGCGATCACGGCAGTGGCCAACGCGGTGCGCCGTTCCCGTGCCGGCCTTGCCGACCCGAAACGGCCCAACGGTTCCTTCCTGTTCCTGGGGCCCACCGGTGTGGGCAAGACCGAGCTGTGCAAGGCGCTGGCTGATTTCCTGTTCGACAGTGAAGACGCCATGGTGCGTGTGGATATGTCCGAGTTCATGGAAAAGCACTCGGTGGCGCGCCTGATCGGGGCCCCCCCGGGCTATGTCGGCTATGAGGAGGGCGGTTACCTCACCGAGGCGGTGCGGCGCCGGCCCTACTCGCTGCTGCTGCTGGACGAGGTGGAGAAAGCCCATCCGGATGTGTTCAATATCCTGCTGCAGGTGCTGGAGGATGGGCGCCTGACGGACGGTCAGGGGCGGACTGTGGATTTTCGCAACACCGTCGTGGTGATGACCTCCAACCTGGGCTCAGACCTGATCCAGGAAATGGCGGGCGAGGAAAACTATGCGGCCATGAAAGCCGCCGTGATGGAGATCGTCGGTACGCACTTTAGGCCGGAGTTCATCAACCGCGTGGATGAGTCGGTGGTGTTCCACCCGCTGGTAAAAGACCAGATCCGGGGTATCGCCGATATCCAGCTGGGCTTTCTCAAGCAGCGCCTGGCGGAGCGGGAGATGCAACTGGAACTCACTCCCGCCTTCATGGACCATCTGGTGGAACTGGGCTACGACCCGGTCTATGGTGCCCGGCCCCTGAAGCGGGCCATCCAGCAGGAACTGGAAAACCCGCTGGCCCAGCGCCTGCTGGCCGGCGATTTCGAGCCCGGACAGACCATCCGGGTGGACCTGGAGGGCGACCGGCCCGCTTTCACCCACGACTGATGCAACAGGGGCCCCGCGAGGGGCCCTTGTTCGTTGTATGAACGCTAGTTGCAGTGGACCGCAATGGCGTCTTTGGCTTTTTTCCGCTGAATGTCTTTCTCTTCGTCGCTCAGGGTGCGCAGTTCGCCCTGGTCATCGCGAATCTGGATGGTCTTTTTGGTGTTGAGGGTCTCCAGGTTCTGCTGGGCGCGTTTGCACTGCTCCGAGTTTTTCTTCATTGGTTGGGGCCTGGAATTCACCTGTTCAAACTCATTGCCGGGGCTCGGTTCTGTGGTCGCCGGCACAGCGCCCTCATCGGGATCGACCTTGCGCACCAGGCTGGAACTGGTGGAGACCACTTCGTAGGCTGTCCCCTCGGGAGGCGGCCGGTCGCTGTGCACCGGGTTGCCGCGCGAATCCGTCCAGCGGTAATGCACGCTTTCGGCGGCGCTGGCCCCGAAGCTCGCCAGCAACATCGTGACCGCGGCCAATGCCAGGCAGGCCTGCAAGATGTGTTTCACGTTCCTATCCCCCCGCTTTTTCCTGTGACTTTACAGTAACTTAAAGTACCCCGACACTCCAGTCGAGGCAATGTACTGATTTTCTTCGTAATTTGCTCACATCTCCCCTGTGGCGCGGTTGACACCGCGGTCTTTCCTGAGAACAATACGCCTGTCTTGCAGATGGCAACGGCTAACGTCGAGTACCCTCGATCTCTGGCCCACCGCTCCGATCTCATCATTCGGTGTCGGCTGTTTGTAAGTCCCGTATTCAGCTCGCGCCGCACAGGCCGGGTCTGAGGGCCAGACACTGCGCTATCCCGCAGGGCGACCGATACACGGGTGTTCGTGATCGTACTTCCCCCCAAAGGAGCGTCTCCGGGGAAAGTGTGTCCCGGATAGTGTATCGAGCTTGCAGGGGTGGCGTAGCCCAGAGGGCACCGGTTCCGGATGCTCTGCAGCAACGTCCACATGACAATGTCAGAATCGGCGGCGAGGGTTACGCGCCGGGATTCCGTTTTGGGAGAGATACTGTGGAGTTGTTATCCGGCGGCGAGATGATTGCCCGCGCTCTGGAAGACGAGGGCGTCGAATTTATTTTCGGCTACCCAGGCGGCGCGGTGCTGCATATTTACGATGCCCTGTTCAAGGACTGCAAGGTGCCCCACGTGCTGGTGCGCCATGAGCAGGCCGCCACCCACGCAGCTGACGGCTATGCCCGGGCCACCGGCAAGCCGGGCGTGGTGCTGGTGACATCCGGCCCCGGGGCGACCAATGCCGTGACCGGTATCGCCACGGCCTATATGGATTCCATACCCATGGTGGTGCTGTCAGGGCAGGTGCAGAGCCACCTTATAGGGGAAGATGCGTTCCAGGAAACCGATATGGTCGGTATTTCCCGCCCCATCGTGAAACACAGCTTCATGGTGAAGCGGGCGGAAGATATCCCGATGATCATGAAGAAAGCCTTTTATATAGCCGCCACCGGCCGGCCCGGTCCGGTGGTGATCGATATTCCCAAGGACGTCACCCGCCCGGACGAGGTGTTCGAGTACCAGTATCCCGCCAGCGTCAAAATGCGCTCCTACTCGCCCGCGCAGCGCGGTCATACCGGGCAGATCAAGAAAGCCGCCAAGCTGTTGCTCGCCGCCAAGCGGCCAGTCATCTACGCCGGCGGCGGCGTGGTGCAGGGCGAGGGCAGCGAACTGCTGCGACAGCTCGCCAGGGAACTGGACTATCCGGTGACCAATACGCTGATGGGCCTGGGCGCCTACCCGGCGACGGATCGGCAGTTCCTCGGTATGCTGGGCATGCACGGTTTTTACGAGGCGAATATGGCCATGCACCACTCGGATGTGATCCTGGCCGTGGGTGCGCGCTTTGATGACCGGGTGACCAACACCGTCGGCAAGTTCTGCCCGGGCGCCAAGATCATCCATATCGACGTGGATCCGGCCTCGATTTCCAAGACGGTCGCGGCCGATATTCCCATCGTCGGCCCGGTACAGTCGGTTCTCGAGGAAATGCTCACGCAGCTGCAGCAGTTGCGCGGGCGCGACCGCGAACTGCCCGACCAGGGCGCGCTGGAGCGCTGGTGGAAACAGATCGACGAATGGCGCGACCACCACGGCCTGTGGACCGGGCAGCGCTACCGCCAGGGCGATTACATCATGCCCCAGCAGGTGATAGAGAGTTTGTACCGGGTCACCCGGGGCGACGCCTACGTGACCTCAGACGTGGGTCAGCACCAGATGTTCGCGGCCCAGTATTACCGCTTTGACCAGCCCCGGCGCTGGATCAATTCCGGCGGCCTGGGAACCATGGGGTTCGGCCTGCCGGCCGCAATGGGTGTCAAGCTGGCATTCCCGGACAAGGACGTTGCCTGCGTAACCGGTGAGGGCAGCATCCAGATGAACATCCAGGAACTCTCCACCTGTACCCAGTACAACACGCCGGTGAAGATCATCAACCTGCGCAACAACTATCTGGGCATGGTCAAGCAGTGGCAGGACATGCAGTACGAGGGTCGCTACGCCATGAGCACCTATGAGGACTCGCTGCCTGATTTCGTCAAGCTGGTCGAGGCCTACGGGCATGTCGGCATGCAGGTCAGGAAACTGGAGGATCTCGACGCGAAAATGGAGGAGGCCTTTGCCATGAAGGACAAGCTGGTCTTCCTCGATATTTTTGTCGACCCGATGGAGCACGTATACCCCATGCATGTGGCTCCCAACGGCTCCATGAAAGATATGTGGCTCAGCAAGAACGAGAGGACCTGACATGCGGCGGATAATTTCAATGCTGATGGAGAACGAACCCGGCGCACTTTCCCGGGTAGTGGGCCTGTTTTCCCAGCGCGGCTACAATATCGAGACCCTGAATGTCGCGGCCACCGAGGATCCCACCCTGTCGCGCCTGACCCTGACGACGGCCGGCGATGACAAGCAGATAGAGCAGATCACCAAGCACCTGAACAAGCTGGTGGACGTGGTCAAGCTGGTAGACCTGACCGAGGGGGCACACATAGAACGCGACCTGATGCTGATCAAGGTGCGGGCCCAGGGCGCCATGCGGGACGAAGTGAAACGCACCACGGATATATTTCGCGGCCAGATCGTCGATGTGGGACCCAACGTCTATACCATCCAGTTGACCGGCACCAGCGACAAACTGGATTCCTTCGTGGCGGCCATGGCGGAGGTGGATATCCTGGAGGTGGTGCGTTCCGGGGTGGCGGGGATATCCCGCGGGGAAAAAATCCTCAGTCTCTAGTGCCCGCGGCGGGCTTCCATGCGTTTGAGCATGGTCGCCATAAAGCGGCGGTAGAGCTCCATTCCCAGGTATTTGTCCTCCACGCCCTGGTCGATATTCGGGTTGTCGTTGACCTCGATTACGCAGCCCTTGCCGTCGCATTCCTTCAGGTCCACGCCGTAGAGGCTGTCGCCTATTGGCCTGGTGGCTCGCAGGGCGGCGTCGATGATAGAGGGGGGCACGTCCGTTATAGGCATGGTATCAAAGCCGCCTGAGTCCGTGCGCTTGCCGTGGCGGTAGATCTGCCAGTGGTTCTTTACCATGTAGTAGCGGCAGGCGAACAGGGGTTGGTTATCGAGCACCCCGATACGCCAATCGAAATCCGTGTACAGGAACTCCTGGGCCAGCAGCAGCGTGGAGTGGCGAAACAGCTTTTTGCAGATCGCCGCAAGTTCCTCCGGGCTAGTGGCCTTTTCCACGCCCTTGGAAAAGGCGCCATCGGGTATTTTGACCACTATGGGGAATCCCAGCGCTTGCTCCAGTCCAGCCAGCTGACCCGGCTGGTCCTTGTACAGCACCACCGTTTTGGGAGAGGGGACCCTGTTGATCCTGAACAGGTCCGCCAGGTAGATCTTGTTGGTGCAGCGCAGTATGGAATTGCTGTCGTCTATGACAGCCAGGCCTTCGTTCTCGGCTTTCTTGGCGAAGCGGTAGGTGTAGTGGTCGATATTGGTGGTGGTGCGGATGAACAGGCCATCGTATTCGGGCAGGCGCAGGTAGTCGCGTTGCCGTATTACCTCACAGTCCACGCCCACTTCCTTGCCCGCGCGGATAAAGCGCTTGAGAGCCGCCATGTCGGATGGCGGCATGGCCTCTTCGGGGTCGCAGAGGATGGCCAGGTCGTAGCGGGCAGCCTTCTGCTTGCGGCGTTTGCGCCATACTTTGCGACTGAATTCATCCAGGGCAGTGGCGAATTCGTCCGCCTGCTCATCGCTGAGCTTTTTGGGCGATCGCGGCTTGAGGCTGGCTATCTCCCAGCGTTTGCGATAACGCAGGGTAATTTCCAGGATGGGGCAGGGGAAAGCCTCAAACAGCTCCTGCGACAGGTCGTGATACAGGCTGTCGGAGGTGCGGCCGAAGTAGCTGTGCAGGACTACCGGTTGCCTGCGGTCTGCTTCCTGCAGGGACTTGTAGACCGCCTCGCCGAAGTCATCGATGTGAATCCGGTACAGGGCGCGTTTGCTGAGGTCGTTGAGGGTGCGTACAGAGGGTATTACCTTGTGGCCCCTGGCCTCCGCGAGCAGGGAGCAATAATAGCCCTCTGACAGGTAATCGAAATTGCGACACAGGTTGATGATACGGGTGCGCGGCTGGACCCCGACGTGGCTGCCGTTCATGTAATCGGAAAACGTGATCACGTTCTCGCTGGGATAATAGGGCGCCCAGTCCTTGAGGCTGTGAATGACGATCAGGGTTTGCGACATAGAAACATCCAAGGGTGCGGCCGGCGCGACCGCAGCCGGTAGACAGGCCAGCCAAGTATTTTACAGAGGTCGCTGGTAGTCAATTGCCTCTCGGGATATATTTCTGCGCTTGAGGACTAAAACGCCATGACTGAAATACGCCGGGTTGTCGCCAGCGACATTGAAGAGTTGCTGCGGCTTGAGGCGCTTGCCTTCTCGGGAGACCGACTCAGCCGGCGCAGTTTCAAACGCTGGATCAGGCACGGCGGCTGCGTGTTCCTGGTGTGGGAGGAGGGCGGTGTTTTGCTGGGATATATCCTGGTAATCCAGCGCCGTGGTACCCGGCTGGCGCGCCTGTACTCGCTGGCGGTGGACCCTGCCGGCCGTGGCCGGGGGATTGCCGCGCAGCTGATCGGGCGGGCCGAGGAGGTGGCCAGGGACAGCGGCTCCCTGTATATGCGCCTGGAGGTCGCAGGTAATAACGCCGCTGCGATCGCTCTGTACCGGAAACTGGGTTACCAGCAGTTTGGTCTGTACCAGGACTACTACGAGGACCACAGCGACGCCCTGCGCATGGAAAAATGTATCCATCGCCTGCAGCCGCACGGCGACAGCCGGGTGATTCCCTGGATATCCCAGACCACGCCATTCACCTGCGGACCAGCGTCCCTGATGATGGCCATGAGTGGCCTGGATCCCGATTATGTCGCCAGCCCGCTTGAGGAAATCGAGATATGGCGACAGGCCACCACCATTTTCATGACCTCGGGTCACGGCGGCTGTCATCCCATCGGCCTGGCGCTGGCGGCGGTGCAGCGCGGTTTCGCCGCAGAGGTGTGGGTGAACCAGCGCGGGCCGCTGTTTGTAGAGGGGGTACGTGATCCCAACAAGAAGCGGGTTATGCGGCTTGTCCACGAGTCCTTTCTGGAGCAGGCAGGGGAGCGGAACATCTCCATACACTACGAAAATATCGAACAGTCCACGCTGGCTGCCCACTATGCCGAGGGCGCAAATATACTGGTGCTGATTTCCACCTATCGGATGGATAACCGCAAGGCCCCGCACTGGGTGGTGGTGAGCGGTTACGATGAGCGCTGCCTTTACTTTCACGATCCCGACCTGGAGGTCGGGCCCTACCTGAGCATCGCCGACGAACAGCGCAATGCGATCGAATGCCATCATATTCCGATCGCGCGCGACGATTTTGCCTCCATGAGCATGTTCGGTGGCAGCCGCCTGCGCTCCGCCGTCATCCTCCGTAAGCAGTGACAATCATGGCCGTGTCACCCTGGAACAGATCACCTGGATTGAAATAAATGCCCGACAGCAATGCAAAATACCTGGACCTGGTGCGGCAGCTGTCCGACCAGATTGTGGAGGCCCAGCGGCCGATCCGGATCCTGGACTCCATCAAATGGTGCGGCGAGGTGCGCAGCGCCTTCTTTGCCAGCGGTTGCCGGGAGTTGCCGATCGTCGACGCCGATTACTACCGGCGCAAGAACCTGTTGGATTACGATCCCGGGACGCTGCGCGCCGAGTTGCACCAGATTGAGCGGGATATCGTCCGCAAACTGGGACAGCTGAACCCGCTGGCGACCATCATGCGGCGCATGTGCCGCGAGTACCAGACGGTGGTGCGCATGCTGGAGGCCCGCGGCACGGCAGATTTCGGCCTCTACTCCGAGGAGTTGTACGGTTCCGCCTCGGACGTCTTCCACGCCGGTGACCCCACCCTTGCGGACCTGGGCACCCAGATGGAGGCCACCCTGATCAACCTGCTCAGGAACAGCTCCATGGAGGAGGCGCCTAAGGACATATCGGCACCCGAGGCAGTGGAAATACTCAACCAGCGCCTGTTGGCCGCCTTCCCGGACGCCGGTATCAGGGTACTGCTCAACGACCAGATGACGGCCGATGCCGCCGCCGGCTCCGACTACCTGAAAATCCGCAGCGATGCCCGGTTCAATGCCCTTGATGTGGACGTGCTGGAGGTACACGAGGGCTGGGTACACCTGGGCACCACCCTCAACGGTATGGCCCAGCCCGCCTGTACATTCCTGGGCAAGGGGCCGCCCTCATCCACTACCACCCAGGAGGGCCTGGCAGTGCTGACGGAGATTCTCACCCTGCGCTCCAGCCCCTCGCGCCTGTACAAGCTGATCAACCGGGTGCGCGCTGTCACCCTGGCGGAGCAGGGTGCGAACTTCGTGGAGGTGTTCAACTACCTGCGCGAACACGATATGCCCGAGGAAGACAGTTACGCGATTGCCGTACGGATTTTTCGCGGCAGCACGCCCGATGGCCGACCCTTCACCAAGGACCTGGCCTATATGCGCGGCTTTGTGCAAACCTATAATTTCCTGCGACTCGCCATGAGCGAGGGCAAGCTGGACAACCTGCCGCTGCTGTTCTGCGGCAAGGTCACCCTGGAAGACATCAGCAGCTATCGCCTGCTTATGGATGAGGGCGTTATCGTCGCCCCGAAGTTCATACCGCCACACTTCGCCGACCTGAAAGGGCTGGCCACCTGGATGAGTTTTTCCCGGTTTATATCCAGCCTCAGCTACGACCAGTTGCAGGCGGACTACAGCGCCCTGCTCTAGCACTCCTGGCCGAATGCATTCCACCCTGCAGTGGGTGGCGGATTCTCAGGACAGGCGCTCCCTGAAGTCGTTGTAGCCGAATTCCCGCACGATCTCCAATTTGTCCGTGAGGGAGTTCCACAAAGCGATTGCCGGCAGCTGGGTGCCGTTGAAGGTGGAGGTTTTCACCATGGTGTAGTGGGCCATGTCGGCGAACACCAGGCGCTGGCCCACCTGCAGGGGTTGGTCGAAACTGTAGTCGCCTATCACATCACCCGCCAGGCAGGTAAGCCCTCCCAGACGGTAGCCGTGGGCGAGGGCATCGGCCTCCCCGGCGCCAAGAATGTCGGGGCGGTAGGGCATTTCCAGGATGTCGGGCATATGGCAGGTAGCCGAGGTGTCGAGAATGGCCTGCTGCATCTGGTTCCAGGTGATATCCAGTACCTCGGCCACCAGGACCCCGGTTCCAATCGCCACAGCCTCACCGGGTTCAAGGTAGACCTGAACATCGTATTTTCTGGAAAACGCCTTGATGCGCGCCACCAGGTCACCGATCTGGTAACCGGGCCTGGTGATGTGATGGCCGCCCCCGAAATTAACCCATTTCATGCGCGGCAGCAGGTGCCCGAATTTTGCCTCCACTGCATCCAGGGTGCGTTGCAGCGGTGGAAAATCCTGCTCGCAAAGGGTGTGAAAATGCAGGCCGCTAATGCCCTCCAGGGTGGATTCGTCCAGTTGTGACAGCGGTATCCCCAGCCGCGAGCCGGGGGCGCAGGGGTCGTACAGGGGCACGGTGCCCTCGGAGTGCTCGGGATTGATCCTCAGGCCGAACTCCAGCCCCGGGCGCTGCGCCCGCGCGGCCTGTACGAGTGGGGCGAAGCGCTGCCACTGACTGCAGCTGTTGAACACCACGTGATCCGCCAGGGACAGGATTTCCCTGAGACTGGCCTCGCTGTAGGCGGCACTGAAAACGTGCACTTCGCCGCCGTAGTATTCGCTGCCCAACTGCGCTTCGTGCAGCCCGCTGGAGCAGGTGCCATCCAGGTAGCGCGCTACCAAGGGGGCCAGCCGCCACATTGAGAAGGCTTTCAGGGCGGCCAGCACTTTCGCGCCGCTGGCATCGGCCACCTGCCGCAGGATGCGCAGGTTGCGCTCTACCGCCACCTCGTCCACGACGTAGCAGGGCGACGGCAGGCGCGACACATCCAGCCTGCTGAAATCGGTGAACTGCATAGCAGTTACAGGTCCGCGCCCTTGAGGGTGTCCAGCCTGAACTGCGGGTCCAGTTCGACCACTGTCCAGGGCAGGCCGTAGCGATTCATGTCCTCCATGAAAGGATCGGGATCACATTGCTCCACGTTCCAGACACCGGGTTGGCGCCACTTACCCTCGAGCAGCATCTTCGCGCCGATCATGGCCGGTACGCCGGTGGTATAGGAGATAGCCTGGGACTGTACCTCCCGGTAACACTCCTGGTGGTCGCAGATGTTGTAGAGGTACATCACCCGCTCCTGGCCATCCTTGAGGCCGCGGACGATGCAGCCTATACAGGTTTTACCCTTGGTGCGCGGCCCAAGGCTGGAGGGATCGGGCAGCAGGCTGGCGAGAAACTGTATGGGCACGATCTGCTGGCCCTGGTATTCCACTGGCTCGATACCCGTCATGCCGACATTCTCCAGTACTTCCAGGTGCTTCAGGTAGTTGTCGGAAAAACTCATCCAGAACTGGGCCCGACGCAACTGCGGGAAGTGCTTGCTCAGTGACTCCAGTTCCTCGTGGTACATGCGATAAATATTGAAAGCCCCCACCTGTTCCGGGCATTCGAAACGGGCCATTTTTGACATTGGGGGCGTGGTGACGAATTTCCCGTGTTCCCAGTGACGGCACTCGGCGCTGACCTCGCGGATATTGATTTCCGGGTTGAAGTTGGTGGCGAAGGGGTAGCCGTGATCGCCGCCGTTGACGTCGATGATATCCAGTTCATGGATCTCGTCGAAGTAGTGTTTGGCGAGGTAAGCGGTGAACAGGTTGGTCGCCCCGGGGTCGAAACCACTGCCCAGGATCGCCGTCAGGCCAGCCTGCTCGAACCTGTCCTGGTAGGCCCACTGCCACTTGTATTCGAACCTGGCGGTATCGCGGGGTTCGTAGTTGGCAGTGTCCAGGTAGTGCACGCCAGCGGCCAGGCAGGCGTCCATGATGGTGAGGTCCTGGTAGGGCAGGGCCACGTTGATCACCAGCTGTGGCTGCTCGCGTTGCAGCAGGGCGGTCAGTTCCTCGACATTGTCGGCGTCCACCTGTGCGGTGGCAATGGGGCGGTCCAACTGGGCGGCGATGGCCCTGCATTTCGCCTCGTTGCGGCTGGCCAGGATGATATCCGGAAACACTTCTGGCAATTGCGCGCATTTGTGGGTGACGACAGCACCCACGCCGCCGGCACCAATGATCATGACTTTTGACACCTGTTCTCTCCTTAAGCATTCAGTTTTCGATGCTGTTCCGGGTTCCGCAGCACTCGCGGATCAGTACTTCTCAAAGTAAGTATAACCATGCAGGCTTTCCCTGAAAGCCTGGACGATCTGGCTGCGCTGGGCAACGCTGATCTTGCCAGCGCGCACGGCCTTCTCCGCCACCAGGCGAAAGTCTTCCTGCAGGCGCTTGGGTTCATATTCCACATAACTCAGGACATCGGCGATGCTGTCGCCGTGGAACTCGCGGGCGAACTCGAAGCTGCCGTCGGCCTGGATGGCGACATTGACCACGTTGGTGTCGCCAAACAGGTTGTGCAGGTCACCCAGGGTCTCCTGGTAGGCGCCGACCAGGAATACGCCGAGATAATACTCCTCGCCTGTCCTGAGCTCGTGCAACTGCAGGGTATTGCGCTCCCCTTCCAGGGAGGAGAAGCGGTCGATCTTGCCGTCGCAATCGCAGGTCAGGTCCGCAAGTATGGCGGTGCGCCCGGGTGCTTCCCCAAGCCGGTGGATGGGCATTATGGGAAACAACTGGTCTATTGCCCAGATGTCCGGCAGGGACTGGAACAGGCTGAAGTTGCCGTAATAGATGTCGGACAGCTGTTCCGGGAGGTTCTGCAGTTCCGGCGGTACCCGCGGCAGGTCCGGCAGCAGCGCGGCGATATGGTGCAGGATGCTCACGCAGACATTTTCCGCCAGGGCCCGCTCCCGCAGGGTGGCCTGGCCGTGGTGAAACAGTTCACGCAGCTCGTCCCGGTAGAACAGGGCATCGTTGTAGCATTCCTGGAAGTTCTGGGTGGATACGTGTTGCTGCAGTTCGAACAGGTTTTTCAGCGCATCCGGGCAGTCCTGCGGCGGCGCGGATGTGGGCGCCGCCGGTGAACTGCTGCTTACATTGAGGATGTTGAACAGCAACATGGAGGAATAGGCCACCGTGGCGCGCCCCGATTCGGTAATGATGACCGGGTGCTCTATTTCCAGCGGGTCAAGGGTCTCGCGGATGCTCTCGACGATGTTGACGCAGTATTCGTCCAGACGGTAGTTCATGCTGTGGGTGCTGTTGGTGCGGACCCCCTCGTAGTCCACCGCCAATCCGCCTCCCAGGTCCAGGTACCCCATGGGCGCACCTTCCTGCGCCAGGCCGGCGTAGAATCGGCAGGCTTCCAGCACGCCGCTGCGGACATTGCGAATGTTGGGAATCTGCGAGCCCAGATGACAGTGCAGCAGGCGCAGGCAGTGGAGCATGTCGGCCTGCCGCAGGGTGTCCACCAGGCGCATCAATGAGGCGGTGGACAGGCCAAAGATGGAGCGGTCGCCGCTGTCCTGGCTCCAGTAACCATCTACCGCGACCGTGGTCTTGATGCGCACGCCCAGCAGTGGCTCGATATTCAGGGCGCGGCTGCGCTCTATGATTATGGGCAGCTCCGAGAGGGTCTCCACCACGAAAAAGCAGGGAATACCCATCTGTACGGCATACAGTCCCAGCTCGATAAACTCAGCGTCCTTGTAGCCGTTGCAGATGATCAGGCCCTCGGAATCGCGCAACTGGGACATGGCGATGATCAGCTCCGCCTTGCTCCCGGCCTCAAAGCCGTGGTGGTAGGCCTGGCCGTAGTCGGCAATTTCCTCCACCACGTGGCACTGCTGGTTGACCTTGATCGGGTATACGCCGCGGTAGGGGCTCTGGTAGCCGCCAGCATCGATAGCCCTGGAGAACGACGTGTTGAGAAGTTCTATACGGTGATCCAGCAGGTTGCGAATACGCAGGATGGCCGGCATGTGCAGGCCCCGGTCGTGCATGCCCTGCACGATTTCCATGAGCGGCACCGTGACAGTGTGGTCGCCGAAGGCCACCCTGACCTGGACCTCGCCTTGAGGAGAAATGCTGAAATAGTCGGCGCCCCAGGCATTGATGCCGTAGAGCTGGGCGCTCTGGTCTATGTCCCAGGCCTCCGTTGCCCGGTCTGCTTGCTGCGTGTTGGTGGGACTGGCGGTCATCGATCATCCTGTGTGCTTCAAAAAATGACCTCCCGCTGCGATCTTGCCTGGGCAGGTCTTTGCTGTTGACCCGCCCGGCGTAGGCTGCGCCGACCCGGGCCTCGGGCCGGCGTCTGGCCTAGACGATCCGCTTCATGGCAGTCATATGACCGCGCAGTTGCTTGCCGACGATTTCCACCGGATGGCTGCGGATCGCTTCATTCACCGCGATCAACTCTGCATTGTCGACGCCGTTGTCGCCCTCTATGCCGCGGCCAATGACGTCGGTATCGATCTTGCTCATGAAGTCCGCCAGCAGCGGGCGACAGGCATGATCAAACAGGTAGCAACCGTACTCCGCGGTGTCGGAAATCACAACATTCATCTCATAGAGTTTCTTGCGCGCGATGGTGTTGGCAATCAGCGGGGTCTCGTGCAGGGACTCGTAGTAAGCGGACTCGGCAATGATCCCGGCGGCAACCATGGTTTCAAAGGCCAGCTCCACGCCGGCCTTGACCATCGCCACCAGCAGGATGCCATGGTCGTAGTACTCCTGCTCAGCGATGTCGGCGGTGGTGTTGGTGGATTTCTCGAAAGCGGTTTGCGCGGTCTCTGCCCGCCACTTGAGCAGGTTGGCGTCGTCATTGGCCCAGTCCTGCATCATGGTTTCGGAGAAGTGGCCGCTGATGATGTCGTCCTGGTGCTTCTCGTAGAGGGGACGCATGATGTCCTTGAGTTCCTGGGCGAGGTGGAAGGCGCGAATCTTGGCGGGGTTGGACAGGCGGTCCATCATATTGGTAATGCCGCCGTGCTTGAGGCCCTCGGTGACCGTTTCCCAGCCGTACTGGATCAGTTTGGAGGCGTAACCGGGCTCGATGCCCTTCTCGACCATCTTGTCGAAGCACAGGATGGCACCGGTCTGCAGCATGCCGCACAGTATGGTTTGTTCGCCCATCAGGTCGGACTTCACCTCGGCGATAAAGGATGACTCCAGCACTCCGGCGCGATGACCGCCGGTACCGGCCGCATAGGCCTTGGCCAGTTCCAGGCCTTCGCCGCGGGGATCGTTCTCGGTGTGTACCGCGATCAGGGTGGGTACACCAAAACCGCGCTTGTACTCTTCCCGCACTTCCGTGCCGGGGCATTTCGGTGCCACCATGATAACGGTGATGTCCTCGCGAATTTGCATGCCCTCCTCCACGATATTGAAGCCGTGGGAGTAGGCGAGGCAGGCATTCTGCTTCATCAGCGGCATCACCTGGCCGACCACGGCCGTGTGTTGCTTGTCCGGCGTCAGGTTGAGTACCAGGTCGGCCAGCGGGATCAGTTCCTCGTAGGTGCCCACGGTGAAACCGTTCTCAGTGGCGTTCTTCCAGGACTGGCGCTGCTCGGAAATGGCGCTGTCGCGCAGGGCGTAGGATACATCCAGGCCACTGTCGCGCAGGTTCAGGCCCTGGTTGAGGCCCTGGGCGCCGCAACCGACAATGACCATTTTCTTGCCCCGCAGCTTATCCACGCCGTCGGCGAATTCAGCGCGGTCCATGAAGCGACACTTGCCCAGCTGCTGCAGTTGCAGGCGCAGGGGCAGGGTGTTGAAGTAGTTTTGTCCCATGTTCTTGATCCTCATTGGGTCGGCTGTTTGCAGGTGGCCCACCTTACGCCAACTCAGGCCTTGCGTAAAACGCTATATGAGAGATACTGTATTGCGATAATCGCAATTAAGGTGAGAGATGGACACCCGGTCGCTGGCAGTTTTTATCAGCGTGGCAGACACCCTGAGCTTCAGCCGCAGTTCTGAACAGCTGCACATGAGCGTCTCGGCGGTGAGCCGCACCATCCAGCGCCTGGAAGAGGAGCTGGGACAGGCGTTGCTGGTGCGGGACAACCGCAGCGTGCGCCTGACCGGGGCGGGTCAGGAGTTCAGGGAATACGCCCGGCGCTCGGTGGCGGAGTGGCAACAGATGCGGCGCCAGCTCGGCACCGACAAGGAACTGGCGGGGGAGGTCAGCCTGTATTGCTCGGTGACGGCAACCTACAGCGTACTGGCTCCTATTCTCGAAGCATTCCGTACAACGCACCCGGCGGTGGAGATCATGATGCACACCGGCGACCAGGCCGACGGCATCAGTCGCGTGCTATCGGGGCAAGACGATATCGCGGTCAGCGGCAGGCCGCTGCGGCTGCCGCAGCGCCTGGAGTTCCTGCCCCTGCTGGAGTCACCGCTGTGCTTGTGGATGCCTGCGGCGGACTGCGCGGTCAGGCAGCTGGCGCTGTCGGCGCGGGTCGACTCGCCCGAATTCGACTGGAGCACCCTGCCCTTTATCGTGCCTGAGCGCGGCATTACCAAGGACATACTGGATGCCTGGCTGCGGGACAGCGGCATTCGCCCCAGGGTCTATGCCCAGGTGGCCGGGCACGAGGCAATCGTGGCCATGGTAGGCCTGGGTTTGGGAGTCGGTATTGCCCCCGAGTTGGTCGTGCGCGCCAGCGGCCTGGGCGCCAGCGTACAACCGATGACCGTCGCAGACAGTTTGCCGCCCCTCGCCATAGGCCTGGCGAGTTTGCGCAGGCGCTTGCAGAATCCCCTGGTGAAATCCCTGTGGGATGTGGCGGGGCAGACCTACCGGGCCCCAGTTTGATACTATACGGGCGTCATTGACAGTGGTGGTGAACATGGACAAGCAGGACGCGAGTACTCCGAAGACCGCGACGGAGCAGGCGGACGCCGGCGCAGGGCAGGCCCAGCCGGGCTCGACCGCGGCTCTGGACCTTCTGGTTGACGAGCACGAGGAAGAAGTCTCCATCGGCGGCCGCACCGAGCGCCGCAAGGGGGTTTACCTGCTCCCCAACCTGTTTACCACCGGCGCGTTGTTCGCAGGCTTCTATGCCATCATCGCGGCCCTGCGCGGGAACTACGAAGCCGCCGCCATTGCGATTTTCGTCGCCATGGTATTCGACGGTCTGGACGGGCGAGTCGCGCGGCTGACCAATACCTCAAGCAAGTTTGGCGCCGAGTACGACAGTCTGTCGGACATGGTTTCCTTTGGAGTTGCCCCGGCCCTGGTCGTTTTCAGCTGGGCCCTGGATGACCTGGGTAAATTTGGCTGGAGTGTTGCCTTCATCTATGTGGCCTGTGCGGCGCTGCGCCTGGCGCGCTTCAATACCCGCATCGATACCGCCGACAAAAATTATTTCACCGGGTTGGCCAGTCCGGCGGCCGCCGCCATTATCGCCAGTACGGTGTGGGTATGTCATGACGAGGGCTGGGTGGGTGTCGGCCTGCCCCTGGAACTCGCGGTAGTGGTTGGCCTGCTGACCGCCGTGGTCGGTGTGCTTATGATTGCCAATTTCCCGTACTACAGCTTCAAGAGTATCGATTTCAGGGGGCGGGTTCCTTTCGTGGTGATGATCCTGGTGGTACTGGTTTTTGGCCTGGTCACGGTTGATCCCCCACGCATATTGTTACTGGCCTTTCTGGCCTACGCGGCCTCCGGCCCGGTGACGCAATTTTTCAAGTGGCGCAAGCGGGGGCAGGCCTAGCCCAGGCTTCGGCAGCGTGAGCGCCACCCGCCCGGAACCATTTCGGGGATTGCCGATCATAGTAAAGACAATCCTCGTCCTTTCCCGGAGTGCCCATGCGCCGCCGAATTCGGATTCCACCTATAGCATCGTCCGAGATTACCTCTGAGACAGCGTACCTGAGCCGGCGGACCTTCATTCGCGGCGCCGGCATGATGGCGGCGCCGCTGGTGGCGGGTGTGAGTTCACCGCTGGCGAGCAGTGAGTCTGTGGCTGGTGCGCCACTGCAGTACGCTCCCGCCGGCCCCGGCGCCAATGGTTTCTATACCGATGAGCCACAGACACCCTTTGAGGATGTGGCCTCCTACTGCAATTTCTACGAGTTCGGGACGGACAAGGGCGACCCCGCCCGCTACGCCGGTCAGATGTCCACTGACCCCTGGTCGGTGGAAGTTGGGGGGGCGGTGGCCAGGCCCGGCAAGCTCAACCTGGAAGATATCATGAGCGGCTACGATCTCGAGGAGCGAGTCTACAGGTTGCGGTGTGTAGAGGCCTGGTCCATGGTGGTGCCCTGGATAGGTTTTCCGCTGGGAGACCTGCTGCGGCGATTCGAACCGACAAGCAGCGCCCGTTACGTCGAATTTCGCACGCTGTATCGTCGCGAGGAAATGCCCGGCACCCGGTCCTTTACCAGTATTATCGACTGGCCCTATCGCGAGGGGCTGCGCATGGATGAAGCCATGCATCCGCTGACGCTCGTTGCCGTCGGGCTTTATGGCAAAACCCTGCCCAACCAGAACGGTGCGCCGCTGCGGCTGGTAGTGCCCTGGAAGTACGGTTTCAAGAGTATCAAGTCCATTGTGAGTATTCGTCTGCTGGAGCAGCAGCCTGCCACCTCATGGCAATCCCTGGCGCCGCGGGAGTATGGGTTTTACGCCAACGTCAATCCCCAGGTCGACCATCCGCGTTGGAGCCAGAAGTACGAGAGGCGCTTGCCGTCGACCCTGTTCAGGCCCAATCGCATGCCCACGTTGATGTTCAATGGTTATGGCGAACAGGTCGCCGACCTGTACAAGGGCATGGACCTGGCCCGGTTCTACTGATGACCGACCGGCCCCTGCGACTGGCGGTGTTCCTGCTGTGCCTCGTGCCCTTTTCATGGCTCCTGTACGGCGCCACTTCCGGTTCGCTGGGCGCAGATCCCGCCGAGACGATCATGCATGTCAGCGGGGAATGGTCACTGCGGTTTATAGTGCTCACCCTGCTGGTGTCACCCCTGCGCCAGTGGAGCGGTTGGCGCTGGGTATTCAGGCTGCGGCGCATGCTGGGCCTGTACGCTTTCTTTTACGCCTGCGTCCACCTCGCTTGCTTCGGTCACTTCTATGTTGGCTGGACCCTGGCAGTGCTGCTGGAGGAGTTGCGGGAGCGCCCCTATATCACGGCCGGGTTCGGTGCCTGGCTGCTTATGCTTCCTCTTGCAATAACTTCGACGCGCGCCATGCAGCGGCGCCTGGGTCGCAACTGGGTGCGCCTGCACCGGGCCGTGTATATCGCGGCGATGCTGGCCTGCTGCCACCTGTTATGGCAGGCCAGGTCGGACATCGGCGAAGCGCTGGCCTACACTCTGGTGATAGGGGTGCTGTTGGGCTGGAGGCTGCGGCGTTACCTGCCCAGGCAGAGAACGGGGATGAGCCGCTATTCCTAGAGCGGTTGTAATCCGCGGGGGAGGGAGCCTCTATAAGCCTTTGATTCTGCACGTATCTGGTCGTTATTTGAGCAGTTGTAGGGAGGCTGGAATCAAGCAGAAAATATTTCTGTAAAAGGCCTTGCAGGGCGGGGTTCGATCCGTATAATGCGCATCCTCGGTCGGGGGGACAC
>JACKNU010000011.1 GCA_024234675.1 Pseudomonadales bacterium
GTGCCATTGCAGGGTGGATTTCATTCGACCCATGAACTGCCGGCGACGCCTGCCGAAGATACTTGAACGCTAGCAAAACATACTGTATGTTCAAATCCGGTTTTTGAGGCCCCAGCTGTCGCTGCCGGGCCTTTTGTCTACACTGAGGCGTTAGCTTGCCCGGCGTTCCGGGCCGCCAGCGTCGCGACCTGATGAGGCATTACCCGTGAGCGAACTTGACCAGTTTCGCCAGGCTACCAGGGCCTGGTTGGAAGAAAATTGCCCGCCATCCATGCGCGAACCCACCAAGGGCTTCGAAGACTTTTACAACGGCGGCCGCAATCCCGAGATAGACCATCCGGACCAGAAACTGTGGTGCGACCGCATGGCCGAGCGCGGCTGGACCGTGCCGCACTGGCCCAGGGAGTACGGCGGTGGCGGCCTGGGCAAGGAAGAGGTGAAAGTGCTGCGCCAGGAAATGGCCAGGATCAACGCCCGCACGCCCCTGGACAGCTTCGGTATTTCCATGCTCGGGCCGGCCCTGCTGCAGTTCGGCACCGAGGCGCAGAAACTGGAGCATCTGCCGAAAATTGCCCGCGGTGAGATTCGCTGGTGCCAGGGTTATTCCGAGCCCAATGCCGGCTCCGACCTGGCCAGCCTGGCGACCAAGGCCGAGGACAAGGGCGATCACTACCTGATCAACGGCCAGAAAATATGGACCTCCTACGCCGACAAGGCGGACTGGATTTTCTGCCTGGTGCGCACCGACAACAGCGGCAGCAAGCACGAGGGCATCAGCTTTGTGCTGTTCGACATGGCCAGCCCCGGGGTGACTACCCGTCCGATCAAGCTGATCAGCGGCTCCTCGCCGTTCTGCGAGACCTTTTTCGACAACGTGAAGGCCTACAAGACCAACCTGATCGGGGAGGAGGGCAAGGGCTGGGCCATCGCCAAGTACCTGCTGACCCACGAGCGGGAAATGATCTCGGCCTTCGGTTCCGCCGCCAGGAAATCCGTGGGCCAGATGGCGGTTGAGACCATGGGCACCGATGCCTCCGGACGCCTCGCCAATGGCGTGTTGCGCCAGAATATAGCCCAGTACCAGCTCGACACGCTGGCGTTTGCCGCGACCATGACGCGGGTCGGTGATGAAGCCAAGGCGGGGCAGGGGCTGGGTGCGGCCTCGTCCATCTTCAAGTATTACGGCACCGAACTGAACAAGCGGCGCAACGAGCTGAACCTGGCGACCCTGGGCGAACAGGCCCTGGGCTGGGAGGGGGAGGCCTACCGCGACGGACAGGTGAGTCGCGACTGGCTGCGTTCCAAGGGCAACTCCATTGAGGGCGGCACCTCCGAAATACAGCTGAATATCATCGCCAAGCGCGTGCTGGGGCTCCCCGACGCATAGACCCTGGCCGCTCAGGCAGCGCAGTACAGACACGAGGAACAGAAGATCATGGCACTGGTATTGAATGAAGAACAGGTGATGCTCAAGGACGCCGCCGCCGGTTTCCTGGCGGAAAAGGCCAGCGTGGCGCATTTGCGCGCGCTGCGCGACAGCGGTGATCAGCAGGGTTTTGCCGGCGAGGTCTGGGCCGAAATGGCGCAGATGGGTTGGGCCGGTATTGCGATTCCCGAGGCCTTTGGCGGCCTGGGCTACGGCTATACCGGGCTGGGCCTGGTGCTGGAGCAGGCGGGGCGCAACCTCAGCGCCAGCCCGCTGCAATCGACCGTGCTGGTGGCGGCTACCCTGGTTGCCGAGCTGGGCAATGCCCGGCAGAAAGAGGCGCTGCTGCCGGCCATCGCCGGGGGCGAGTGCCTGGTGAGCCTGGCCCTGCAGGAGGGTTTGCACCACGCTCCCCTGGATATCGCCAGCACCGCGGTGCGCGACGGGGATGATTACGTGGTCAGCGGCTGCAAGCTCATGGTGCTGGATGCCAGCTCCGCCGACCAATTCATCGTGATAGTCCGCAGCGGCGGCAGCGCCGGCCAGGAGCAGGGGCTCAGCGCCCTGTTGGTGGACGCGGACAGCGCGGGTGTCTCGGTACAACGGCGCAGCCTGGTGGATTCCCGCAACGCGGGTGCCCTGAGCCTGGAGAATGTCCGGGTGCCGGCCGCCAATTTGCTCGGCGCCGAGGGCGGAGCATGGGCGGGGCTGGCCAGGACCCTGGACATCGCCAACATCGGCCTGGCGGCCGAGTTGCTCGGCTTGTCCACCGAGGCCTTTGAGCGTACTGTGGCCTACCTCAAGGAACGCAAGCAGTTCGGACGGGTGATCGGGTCCTTCCAGGGTTTGCAGCACCGGGCGGCGGAGCTGTTCGCCGAACTGGAATTGGCGCGCTCGATCGTACTGCAGGCCTTGCAGGCCATCGACGCGGGTGAGGAAAGCCTCGCCCTGTTGGCCAGTGCCGCCAAGGCCAAGCTCTGCGAAGTTGCCCAGCGGGCCACCAACGAGGCTATCCAGATGCACGGCGGCATCGGCATGACGGACGAGCACGAAATCGGTTTCTTCATCAAGCGGGCCCGGGTTGCGCAGCACACTTTTGGCGACTACAACTACCATCTCGACCGGTTCGCCCGGCTCAACGGGTTTTGATGGCCGAATGCAGGCCGTGAGGTAACAGTGAATAATAAGGAATTGGCAAAACTCGATGCGGTGGTGGCCTCCATGACGGCCCCCGGCCAGCCCTTCGCCCTGGATACCGTGGAGGTGGCAGGCATCGAGTACCGCAATTACAGCACCATGCCCGCCAACCTGGGCGCCTACTGCAAGGTCATGTTGAAACACGCTGACAAGGACTTTGCCGTCTACCAGCAGGAGCGCTATACATTCGGCGAGGCCTACGCGCTGAGTGCGGCCTTCGCCAATGTTCTCGTCGAGCGCCTGGGCGTGGGCAAGGGTGACCGGGTCGCCATTTTGAGCCGCAACAACCCCCAGTGGATGATGGCCTTCATCGCCATCACCTCCATCGGCGCGGTGGCCGTGCCCATGAACGCCTGGTGGATCACGGAGGAGCTGGATTACGGTTTCGAGGACAGCGGAGCCAAAATCGTAGTGGCGGATCGCGCCCGTATAGAGCGACTCGCTCCCATCGCCGACCGGCACGGCCTGCAGATTATATCGGTCGACGACTGCAGCGGCCTGGGGGTTGAGCACACGCCCTTCAACGAGGCCATAGCGGCATATGAGAAAGCGCCCATGCCCGAGGTGGAGGTGGCTCCTGATGACCACGCCACCATCATGTACACCTCCGGTTCGACCGGACACCCGAAGGGCGCCCTGTCCTCGCACCGGGGTATCCTGTCCGCTCTCTACAGCTGGATACTGCTGGGCATGGCCACCAAGGCCGCCTCCGGCGAGGCCGCACCGGCGGACAAATTCCCCCCGGCCGGCCTGATGACCATTCCCCTGTTCCACTGTACCGCCAGTCACTCCGTGTTCCTGATGTCCCTCGCCATAGGTCGCAAGCTGGTGATCATGCACAAGTGGGACCCCCAGGAGGCGCTGCGCCTGATCGAGGAAGAGCGCATCACCTGGTTTAACGGCGTGCCCACCATGTCCGCCGAACTGCAGGCCGCGGCAGCGAATTCCAGCCGCGACCTGTCCTCACTGGTGGACATCATGAGTGGCGGGGCCGCGCGCCCTCCCGAGCAGGTCAAGAAGATCAGCGGCACCTTCAAGCGCTCCAGTCCCGGCACGGGCTACGGTCTCACGGAAACCAACGCCCTGGGGGCGGTGAACGCCGGCGCCCTGTACCTGGCCAATCCCGGCAGTACCGGGCGGGTGGTGCCGGCGGTCACGGACTTCCGCATCATCGATCCCGAGAGTGGCAGGGAAGTACCGGTGGGTGAGCGCGGTGAAGTGTGTATCAAGTCGCCGGCCAACGTACTCGGTTACTGGAACAAGCCGGAGGCCACCGCGGAGGCCTTCGTCGACGGCTGGTTCCACACCGGTGATGTGGGCTACCTGGACGAGGACGGTTTTGTCTATATCGTCGATCGCATCAAGGAAATCATCATCCGCGGCGGCGAGAACATCAGCTGCCTGGAAGTCGAGGCGGCCATCTACAGCCACCCGGATGTTTTCGAGGCGGCGGTCTTTGGCCTGCCGGACGAACGCCTGGGCGAAATAGTCGGGGCTGCCGTGGTGCTCAGGCACGGCGCCAGCATGAGCGTCGAAGAATTGCGGGACTACCTCGCCCAGCACCTGGCCGGTTTCAAGCTGCCTGTCCATGTGTGGTTCCGCGAGGAGCAACTGCCGCGCATTGCCTCGGGCAAGATTTTCAAGCGCCAACTCAAGGCGCACTACGCCGCTGAGCTGGCGGCCGCAGGGTGGTCCTAGGCCTGGCCACCCCAACCAATTTCAACATCCCCAAGGAGAACAGCATGGATCTCGGAATCAGTGCAAAAGTGGCGCCGTTGCTGGCGGACGTCAGACGTTTCATGAACGAGGAAATCGCACCCCTGGAGCATGAGTACCTCAGCGAAATCGCCGTGGGCGACCGCTGGCAGTTTACCGATCGCCAGATCGAGATCATGGAGGGGCTCAAGGCCAAGGCCAAGGCAAGGGGCCTGTGGAACTTCTTCCTCACCGACGGTGAAGCCGGCTCCGGCCTGAACACGGTGGAATACGCCTACCTGGCCGAGGAGATGGGTAAGTCACATATTGCCGCGGAGGTGTTCAACTGCGCCGCCCCCGACACCGGCAATATGGAGGTGCTGCACAAATACGGCAGCGAGGCCCAGAAGAAGCAGTGGCTGGAGCCTTTGATGAACGGCGAGATCCGCTCCGCCTACGCCATGACCGAGCCCGGGGTGGCCTCCTCTGATGCCACCAATATCTGTACCAGCGCGGTGCTGGACGGCGACGAGTGGGTCATCAATGGCGAGAAGCACTATGTGTCCGGCGCCGGCGACCCCCGCTGCAAGATCATGATCGTGATGGTGAAGACCGATCCCAACGCTGCCAAGCACCTGCAGCAGTCGCAGATACTGGTGCCCATCGACACCCCCGGCTTTGAAAATATCCGGCCCATGAACGTGTTTTCCATGGACGATGCGCCCCACGGCCATATGCACCAGCGCTTCGACAATGTGCGGGTGCCCAGGGACAACATCATCCTCGGCCCCGGCCGCGGCTTCGAGATCTCCCAGGGACGCCTCGGCCCGGGCCGCATCCACCACTGCATGCGCGCCATCGGCGCGGCGGAAAAAGCCCTGCGACTGCTGTGCGAGCGCTCGGTGTCACGGGTTGCCTTCGGCAAGCCGCTGGCGCGGCTGGGGGGCAACGTGGACATCATCGCCCAGGCCCGCATGGACATCGAGCAGGCCCGCCTGCTCACCCTCAAAACCGCCTGGATGATGGATAATGTCGACCCCAAGGAAGCGCGGGTGTGGATTTCCATGATCAAGACCGCAGTGCCCAACGTGTCTATCCGTATCGTCGACCAGGCGATCCAGATGTACGGCGCCCTGGGGGTATCCCAGGACACCCCGCTGGCGGGCATGTACATGGCCCAGCGCACCCTGCGCCTGGCGGATGGCCCGGACGAGGTGCACCGCATGGTCGTGGGCCGCAACGAGCTGCGCAAGTACGCCGAGCAGAAAGATGTCAACGCGACCTTCCGCGACGGCTGAGACCGGCTGGAGCGTAGCGCGACCCGAACCAACAGGAGGAACGACTCATGGCAGTAAAAGTTATACCCAAGGATGAAATGGTCAACGCGGTGGGCACGAAATTCGCGCCCAGCGAATGGATCGAGGTGACCCAGGAGCGCATCAACGCCTTTGCTGACTGCACCGAGGACCACCAGTTTATTCACGTCGACCTGGAAAAGGCCGCCCAGACCCCGTTTGGCGGTACCATTGCCCACGGTTTCCTGACTCTCTCGCTGCTCTCGAAGATGGTGGAGAGCAACGGCATCGTCCCGGAAAACATCGTGATGGGCCTCAACTACGGTTTCGACAAGGTGCGCTTCCTGGCGCCCGTGCGGGCCGGCAAGCGGGTGCGGGCCCATGTCACGATCGCCGCTGTCGATCGCAAGGACGACAACCGCTTCCTGGTCAAGCAGTCCATTTCAGTAGAGATCGAGGGCGAGGACACGCCCGCACTGGTCGCCGAGTGGCTTGCCATGATGATTGCCGGCTAGGCGGCAGCTAACGTAGTTATTTTTCAGTAAAGCGCAAGGAGGAAAAAGATGTCGATCCGTTATGACGGCAAAGTAGCCATTGTTACCGGGGCGGGCCAGGGCCTGGGCCGCAGTCACGCCATTGAACTGGCCAAACGCGGTGCCAGGGTGGTGATCAATGACCTGGGTGGCGCCAAGGACGGCACCGGCGGCTCCAGCGACGCAGCCAGGTCCGTGCTGGCGGAGATCGAGGCCCTGGGCGGCGAGGCGATTGCCAACGGCGCCAACGTGGCGAAATACGACGAGGTCGAGGCCATGGTCAAGCAGGCCATGGACAAGTGGGGCCGCATCGACATCCTGGTGAACAATGCCGGCATCCTGCGGGACAAGAGCTTTACCAAGGGCGGCCTGGACGACTTCAAACTGGTGCTGGATGTACACCTGATGGGCACCGTCAATTGCACCAAGGCCTGCTGGGATATCATGCGCGAGCAGGGCTACGGCCGGGTGGTGGTGACCACCTCCTCCAGCGGCCTGTACGGCAATTTCGGCCAGTCCAACTACGGTTCCGCCAAGATGGGCGTGATCGGCCTGATGAACACCCTGGTGCAGGAGGGGGCCAAGTACGATATCCGGGTCAATGCGCTGGCGCCCACCGCCGGTACCCGCATGACCGAGGGCCTGATACCCGAAAAAGCCTTCGAGCTACTCACCCCGGAGACCGTCACCCCGGCGGTTTTGTACCTGGTCAGCGAAGATGCGCCCAACAAGACCATACTTTGCGCCGGCGCCGGCGCCTATGCGGTGGCCAAGATCGTCGAGACCGACGGCGCCTGGCTGAGCCCGGAGGAACAAACCCCCGAGGGGATTGCCGCGCACTGGCGTGAGATCACCTCGCCCGAGGGCGAGAAAGTGCCCCAGGCCGGCTTTGAACAGACCGTCAAGTTTACCGCCAAGGCCGCCGAAGGCCTGGGTATTTCCCTGGATTAATGACCTATAACCCGCCGCCAATTGTTACTGCGGCGGCAACAAAGGAGTTTTAGCATGGCAGATGCAGTGATTGTTTCGACCGCACGTACCCCCATCGGCAAGGCCTATCGCGGTGGCTTCAACAACCTTGGGGGCGCCTCCCTGGGGGCCGCCGCGGTGGCGGAAGCCGTCAAGCGCGCCGGGATCGACCCCGCCCGGGTGGAGGACGTGATCATGGGTGCCGCCCTGCAGCAGGGCGCCACCGGCAGCAACGTGGCTCGGCAGATCGCCCTGCGCGCCGGCCTGCCGGTGACCACCGCCGGCATGACCATGGACCGCCAGTGTTCCTCGGGCCTGATGGCGGTGGCCACCGCCGCCAAGCAGGTGCTGTACGACGGCATGGAGTGTGTGGTGGGCGGCGGCCTGGAATCCATCTCCCTGGTGCAGAACGAGCACATGAACACCCATCGCCTGGTGGATGACAGCCTGTTGGCCGTGGCGCCGAACATCTTCATGCCCATGCTGCAGACTGCCGAGGTGGTGGCCAAGCGCTACAATATTTCCCGCGACGCCATGGACGAGTACGGCCTGCAGTCCCAGCAGCGCACCGCGGCCGCCTACGAGGCCGGCAAGTTCGATGACGAACTGGTGCCGGTCACCTGCAAGCGCATCGTGTGGAACAAGGAAACCGGGGAGCAGTCCGAGGCGGAGGCCACGGTGTCTGCTGACGAGGGCGTGCGCGCCACCACCCTGGAGGGTCTGCAGGGCCTGAAAACCGTCATCGAGGGCGGCACGATCACCGCCGGTAACGCCTCCCAGTTGTCCGACGGCTCTTCCGCGCAACTGGTGATGGATGCCAGGGTTGCCGAGCGCGAGGGCCTGCAGCCGCTGGGTATCTATCGCGGCATCGCCGTGGCCGGCTGCGAGCCCGACGAGATGGGCATAGGCCCGGTATTCGCCGTGCCCAAGCTGCTCAAGCAACACGGCCTGTCGGTGGATGATATCGGCCTGTGGGAGCTGAACGAGGCCTTCGCCGTGCAGGTGCTCTACTGCCGCGACCGGCTGGGCATCGACAACGACAAGCTCAACGTCAACGGCGGCGCGATCTCCATCGGTCACCCCTATGGCATGAGCGGTTCGCGCATGATCGGCCACGCCCTGATCGAGGGCAAGCGCCGCGGCGTGAAGTACGTGGTCATCACCATGTGTGTGGGCGGCGGCATGGGTGCCGCGGGATTGTTTGAAGTGGCCTAGGCCGCAGCCGGTTAGAGAGCGGGAGATGATATGAAAGCAGTAGTCTGTAAAGAGCACGGCCTGCCCAACAAGCTGGAACTGGTCAGCGACTGGCCGGAACCTGAACTGGGCGACAACGATGTGCTGATCGACGTCAAGGCAGCGGGGCTGAATTTCCCCGACGTGCTGGTCATCCAGGGCAAGTACCAGTTCCAGCCGGAACTGCCTTTTGTGCCCGGTAACGAGTGTTCCGGCGTGGTCAAGGCGGTGGGTGCCGCCGTCAGCCGTTACAAGCCCGGCGACAAGGTGATCGCGGCCGCCGGCACGGGCGCCTTTTGCGAGCGCATCAAGGCCAATGAGCACGGTGTGTTCCCCATGCCCGAGACGCTGAGTTTCGAGCAGGCGGCGGGCATCAGCGTTACCTATTTCACCTCCTACTACGCCCTCAAGCAGCGCGCCAATATCCAACCCGGGGAGACTCTGCTGGTGTTGGGCGCCGCCGGTGGCGTGGGCACCACGGCGGTGGAGTTGGGCAAGCTCATGGGGGCGAAGGTCATCGCCGCCGCCAGCTCCGACGAAAAACTCGAGCTGTGCAAGCAGCTGGGCGCCGACGAGGTGATCAACTACAGCACTACCTCCCTCAAGGATGCCGTCAAGGAAATGACCGGTGGCAAGGGCGTGGACGTGGTGTACGACCCTGTGGGTGGCGACTTCGCCGAGCCGGCGGTGCGCAGCATGGCCTGGAACGGCCGCTATCTGGTGATCGGCTTTGCCAGCGGCCCCATTCCCAAGATTCCCCTGAACCTGACCCTGCTCAAGGGCTGCTCCATCGTCGGGGTGTTCTGGGGGCGCTTCACCACCGAGGAGCCCAAGGTGCATATGCAGAATATCGCCGAGCTGTGGGAGCTGTTTGCCAACGGCAAGTTGAATCCGGTGGTGACAGACGTTTATCCTCTGGATCAGTACGAGGATGCCTACAACTGCATGATTGAGCGGCGCGCTCGCGGCAAGGTCATCCTCACCATGTAGCAACCAGGGAGCAGCGCCCGTGCAAGGATTCGAGTTCAATACCGTCCGCCAGATCATCAATGGCTGCGGCAGTGCCCTGCAGTTGGCCAGCCAGTGCCGGCACCAGGGTATGCGCCGGCCGCTGCTGGTTACCGACCCGGGATTGATGGCCATCGGCCTGGTACAGCCGGTTATCGCCGCCCTGGAGCAGGCGGGTTTTGCGCCGGTTGTCTTCGACCAGGTACGGGAAGACCCGCCGGAGGCCACGGTGCTGACGGCGGCGGACCTGGGTCGCAGCCAGGGCGTTGACGGCGTGATCGCCGTGGGTGGCGGCAGCTCCATGGATGTGGCCAAGGTCGTGGCCGTGCTGCTGGCCGGGCAGCAGGCCCTGTCCCAGCTGTACGGCGTCGGCAACGTGACCGGCGGGCGCCTGCCACTGGTACTGGTGCCCACCACTGCCGGCACCGGCTCGGAGGTCACCCCGGTGGCGGTCATCACCACCGGGGAAACCACCAAGGCAGGGGTTTCCTCGCCCGTGCTGCTGCCCGACGCAGCGGTGCTGGACGCCGACCTGACCCTGGGGCTGCCGCCGGCGGTCACCGCCATGACCGGGGTGGACGCCATGGTGCATGCCATCGAGGCCTATACATCCCGTCACCAGAAGAATCCTCTTTCCGACAATCTCGCGCGCCAGGCCCTGGGCCTGCTGGCGCGCAATATCCGCACGGCGGTGCGCGAGGGCGGCAACCGCGAGGCCCGCGAAAATATGCTGCTGGGCGCCTGTCTCGCGGGCCAGGCTTTCGCCAACGCCCCGGTGGCGGCGGTGCACGCCCTGGCCTATCCGCTGGGCGGTCACTACCACATCCCCCACGGCCTGAGTAATTCCCTGGTGCTGCCCTCGGTGTTGGAGTTCAATACACCCGCCGCCTGCGAGTTGTACGCCGAGCTGGCCGAGATCGTCGTGGGCGAGCCCCTCGGTGGCAGCGCCGAGTCCAAAACCGCGGCCATGGTAGCCGCCCTGCGCCAGCTGATCGACGATGTGGCGCTGCCCGCGACCCTGCAGGCCGCGGGGGTCGATGAAAGCAGCCTGGAGATGCTGGCCGAGGATGCGATGCTGCAACAGCGCCTGTTGGTCAACAACCCGCGGGACGTGGCCTACGAGGACGCCCTGGCCATCTATCGCGCGGCCTACGGGGCGGCGGCGTGAGTAAGCCGGCGGTGCCCACCCGGGCTGACTACCGGGTCTTTTACCCCATTTCCACCCGCTGGTCGGACAATGACATCTACGGTCACGTCAACAACGTGACCTACTACTCCTACTTCGACACCGCCGCCAACCGCTACCTGATAGAGGAGGGGGGGCTGGACATCGCCGACGGCCGCGTGGTCGGTTATGTGGTCAGCTCAGGCTGCGCCTACCACGCTCCCATCACCTACCCCGAGCCCATCGAGGCCGGCCTGCGGGTGGATCGCCTGGGCAACAGCTCGGTGCAGTACGGTATCGCCATTTTCCGGGCCGGTGGCCAGGAGGCGGTGGCCCACGGCCATTTCATCCATGTATTCGTCGAGCGCGAGCACGACCGCTCGGTGCCGATCCCGGCCAATTTGCGTACGGCGCTGGCGCGTATACAACTGCAGTCAGGTGAAAACAGCAGTTCGAGCTGATGCAACTGGTGACAGCGCTCCCCGCGATTCTGTAAACTCGGCCTTAACGGCGCCGGCAGCGGCCGCGCCCAATAACAATTCTGGCCTATGCCGCGGAATGATGTGACGTGTACTTTGAGCGACCCCTGACAGCTTTCCGGCCGCGATTGCCCCTGCTTGCCCTGCTCATGTCGCTGGCACTGCTGCAGGCCGTGCCGGCGTCTTTCTGTACCGCCATGGCGGCGGAGGAAGAAGAAGTCTGGCTGCTGGTGGACACCAGTTCGCTAACCCTGGCGATAATGCGCGGCGATACTGAACTGCGTCGCTACAACAATATTGCGATCGGCAGCAACGGCCCCACCCTCGCCAAGCTGGTCAGCGACGAGACCACGCCGCTCGGAGATTTCCGCATAAGTCGTATCAACCCTCGCAGCCGCTACCACCTGTTCCTGGGCCTGGACTATCCCACCATGGAGCACGCCCAGCGCGCGCTGGAGGATGGTCGCATCGGTATCGAGGAGTATGTGGCCGTCAGCAATGCCTGGCTGGCGGGCGGCCCACCGCCGCAGAACACCCGCCTGGGCGGCTACCTGGGTATTCACGGGTTGGGTAATGGCAGCACCGAGATCCACGGCATCGTCAACTGGACCGATGGCTGTATAGCCGTGACCAACGAACAGATGGATGAACTGGCGAGCCTGGTCGGCGTGGGTACGAAAGTGAGCGTAAGATAGTCTCCGTAGGGCGAATATGCGCAATATGGCAGCAAAATAATCGCTTGCGAAGTAGTTGGGTATCCAAGAGAATATGCGCGGGTGAGTGGGTGTGCTTCTGTTAATGCATGCCGCTTCCAATTTGAGTGACAGGACAATTCGCGCTTTCCGGACGAAAGACCGGGTTGGGTCTGCAATATTAACGGGCGGAAGCCTTTTTTCCGGGTAAGGGAGAAATTTCAATGCGCAATATCTACAAGACTATGACTGCTGGCGTTATGCTTGCCGCTCTGGCCGGCTGTGCCACCACTGGCGATCTGGACGCGCTGCGTGCAGAAGTCGACAAGGCCAACAGCACTGCCAGCCAGGCAGCCGCTGACGCATCTGCTGCCAAGCGCGATGCAGCAGCTGCCAAGACTGCCGCCGAGCAGGCTCGTGACGCCGCTAACGCGACCAACGAGAAGCTGGACCGCATGTTCAAGAAGTCCATGCAGAAGTAAGCTGGCCGGGGGTGTTCCACCCCTTCAGCAAACCGCAATTGCCCCTGGGGCGGTTGCGGTTTTTTTATGCACAGGACGTGAGGTATGTCGCGAGAGGCCGGATGCCGGTAGCGACGATGCACAGGACGTGAGGTATGTCGCGAGAGGCATGGAGGGCCCGCCCCGCTTTATCGGGTGTGCCGGTAGCGACGAATACCCGTGATGTTTGGGGACAGCGCCCCGGGCTAGAGCAGTGAAATAGGCACCGGCATGCCGGTCTGTTCCATGAGCGCTTTTTCTATCGCCACTTCGTCCAGCTCCACCAGGCGGCTGGCCTGGGCTTCGTCTATCAGCGCCATGGCGGTGGCGATCAGGGTGGCGTGACCGACCTGGTCTTCCTCCAGCGGTTCGTGCACCTCCAGGTACAGCTTGCCGCCGAACCAGCCCACCTTCACCGGCTGGCTGACGATCCGCACCGGCGTGCCCACCTCGATTTGCGGGAACAGGTATTCGATATCCTCCGGCATCATGCGGATGCAGCCGTGGGAGGCGCGCATACCCACGCCGAAGGCCTTGTTGGTGCCGTGGATGAGATAGCTGCCGCCGCCGATGCCCAGGCGCATCGCGTACTGGCCCAGCGGGTTGTCAGGCCCCGCCGGCACCACCGCCGGCAGGGGATCGCCGGCCTCCTCGTGCTCCTTGCGGATAGAGGCCGGCGGGGTCCAGGTGGGGTTTTTTTTCTTGCCGACCACTTTGGTCAGCCCCAGCGGCGTACCCCAGTCCTGCCGCCCTATGCCCACCGGGTAGGTTTGCACCACAGGAGTTTCTCCCGGTTTTGCCTTGGGAAAGTAGTAAATACGCATTTCCGGAACGTTCAGCACCAGGCCCTCGCGCGGTCCGGCGGGCAGGATGTAATGGGTGGGGATGATGACCGGGGTGCCGCCGCCCGGCAGCCAGCGGTCCACGTCGGGATTGGCACGAGTAATCTGTTCCTGGCCGATATCATAGCGGCGGGCGATATCCAGCAGGGTGTCTTCCTGCCTGGCCTCCACCACGTGAATGGCGCCGATCAGGTCGAACTCCGCCAACGGCATGTCGAAGGTGGCTGAGGCCGCTGCCCGGGAGAGCAGCAGCGCGAAACTGGCTAGATAGGTACGCATGTGTTCAACTGGCTGAAAAGGGGCTTAGGTTACACCAATCGCGCCCGCGGTTGCAGTTCGCTGACAAGGTACAATTGCACTGTGCTAGCGCTGACTGAAGTGCAGGCCCAGCAATACGGCGAGGAACACCACCGCGCTGAACAGCGGGGCCAGGGTGCCGTCAACCTGATAGAGGGCGCCGGCGCAGATGGGGCCCGCCACGAAGCCGATGGCGGGGCAGGAACTCACCAGCCCGGCCGCAGCCCCCTGTTCCTCCGGGCTCACAGCCAGGGAGGCACCGGCGGAAATCGCCGGCATGCACAGGCCCAGGCCGGTTCCCAGGAAGGCCATGCCCACCGCCAGTACCGCAAAACTGTTGAAAGTGGAGATCACGATCGCGCCCAGCAGCAGGGAGGCCAGCCCGATGCGTATCAGCAGTGCAGCCCTGAGTTTGAGGCGCTGCATGACGGTGACCTGGATCAGGAACGTAAAGGCCGCCGACACCAGCAGCGCCGCGCCGGTCATCTGGGCTGTCTGGATACCGTCCAACTGCAGTTTGTCCTGCAGTTGGAAACCCAGGGTCTGCTGGATGCCGGAAAAGCCGACGAACAGGCCGACCGCCGTGGCCAGGTAGGCCATGATACGGCGGTCAGTAAAACGCAGCCGGGCCCTGACCGGGCGGGTGGCGCGATCCCGGGCGGGTGTCGGGGGCAGCTGCCGCCAGACTATCAGGGCTGCGAGAGCCGCCATGCCGGCGGCGAAATACAATGGCGCCAGCAGGCCCAGGGTGGCCAGCGCCCCGCTCACGGCCGGTCCCAGGATGGTGCCCATGCTGTTGGCCGTGCCCAGCCTGGCCATGGTGCTGGTGCGCTGCTCGCGGCCGGTGTGGTCTGCGGCATAGGCGGTACTGGCGGGATTGGTGGCGGACATCACGATAGACTGACTGCAGCGCGCCAGCAGCGCCACGACATACAGGGCAGTGCCGCCCAGGACGCCCGCCAGCCCCGCATAGAACACGCTGGTAAAGGCCAGGGTGCCCAGGGTATAGCCGATCAGGCCGGTGATGATAATCGGCTTGCGACCCAGGCGGTCGCTGAGGCGGCCCCAGTAGGGCGCGGCAACGCCGAACACCAGGGCGGAAACGGCGATAATCGAGGTGATCTGCAACTCCCCCAGGCGCACCTCGCGCCCCAGGGGCGCCAGGATGGCGAATACCAGCGACTGCCCCATGGCGGTGGTCATCAGCGCCGCGATCAGCACGGCGAGGTCGTGTCGGCTGAGCCTGGCTGAGGGCTGCTGGGCTGGCGCTGCGTCGGGATCTGCCGGTTGCTGCAAGGGGTGCCTGCATGGGTCGTGGTGGGAGGGGTTTCATGATAGGGATATCTGTCCCCAAAGCAATTGTCTCCGCCGCAGGCGCTGGACAGTCCCTGGTTGATCCCCTACAATCTGGCGCCAGAATTCACATGCCCGGCCAGCGCACCGGGCACCGTGTGTCTCCGTGAATAACCAGAGCTGAATTTATGTAACAAGGCGAGATGAGGTTTCCCATCTCGCCTTTTTGCGAGCGCGCGCGGCCGGTGTTGTTCCGCTGAGTTTGGAGGTTTGCTTGTCCAGTCCGGCCATTCTTGCGCTTGAAGATGGATCGATTTTCAAGGGTCAGGCTATCGGCGCCATCGGCAGCTCGGTAGGAGAAGTCGTTTTCAATACCGCCATGAGCGGTTACCAGGAAATCCTCACCGATCCCTCCTACGCCCGCCAGATCGTCACGCTTACCTATCCCCATATAGGCAATACCGGCACCAATCCCGAGGACGAGGAGTCATCCGCAATCTGGGCCTCCGGCCTGGTGATTCGCGACCTGCCGCTGCTGGCCAGTAACTTCCGCAGCCAGCAGGGTTTGCAGGAGTACCTGGAGCAGCGCGGCATCGTTGCCATTGCGGACATCGACACCCGCCGCCTTACCCGTATTTTGCGGGAAAAGGGAGCCCAGAACGGCTGCCTGGTGGCGGGCGAGGATATCGATGAGGAGCAGGCCCTGGCCCAGGCCCGGGGGTTTGCCGGGCTCAAGGGCATGGACCTGGCCAAAGAGGTTACGGTGGACCAGCCCTACAACTGGACCGAGGGCAGCTGGGTGCTGGGCCGCGGCCACACCGCGCATGCCGCGGCCGATCTGCCCTGGCATGTGGTGGCCTACGATTACGGGGTCAAGCGCAATATCCTGCGCATGCTGGTGGATCGCGGCTGCCGGCTCACGGTAGTACCCGCCCGGACCCCCGCTGCCGAGGTGCTGGCGCTCAGGCCCGACGGCATATTCCTGTCCAACGGTCCCGGCGACCCCGAGCCCTGTGATTACGCCATCGAGGCCATCCGCGCCATCCTGGAAACCGATATCCCGGTGTTCGGTATCTGCCTGGGCCACCAGTTGCTGGGCCTGGCCAGCGGCGCCGCTACCATGAAGATGAAATTCGGCCATCACGGCGCCAACCACCCGGTGCAGAACCTCGACGACGGCACCGTTCTGATCACCAGCCAGAACCACGGCTTCGCGGTGGACGAGGCCAGCCTGCCGGACAACCTGCGGGTCACCCACAAGTCCCTGTTCGACGGTTCCCTGCAGGGCATTCACCGCACTGACCGGGACGCCTTCAGTTTCCAGGGCCACCCCGAGGCCAGCCCGGGGCCGCACGACGCCGCACCGCTTTTCGACCATTTTATCGAGCTGATTTCAGCTCGACGGCTGGCCGCCCCACAGGATTGAGCTGATTACCTATGCCCAAGAGAACTGACATCCAAAGCATCCTGATCCTGGGCGCCGGCCCCATCGTCATCGGCCAGGCCTGTGAATTCGACTACTCCGGGGCGCAGGCCTGCAAGGCGCTGCGGGAAGAGGGGTACCGGGTGATCCTGGTGAACTCGAACCCGGCCACCATCATGACCGACCCGGCCATGGCCGACGCGACCTACATAGAGCCCATCGAGTGGCGCACGGTGGCGCGCATCATCGAGGCGGAAAAGCCCGATGCCCTGCTGCCCACCATGGGCGGCCAGACGGCGCTCAACTGCGCCCTGGACCTGGCCCGGGAGGGCGTGCTGGAGGCCCACGGCGTGGAGATGATCGGCGCCACCAAGGAAGCTATCGACAAGGCCGAGGACCGCCACCTGTTTGACCAGGCCATGCGCCGAATCGGTTTGGAGACGCCCCGCGCGGCGTTTGCCCACAGCCTCGAGGAAGCCTTCCAGGTGCTGGATTCGATCGGTTTCCCCTGCATCATCCGCCCGTCTTTCACCATGGGCGGCTCCGGTGGCGGCATCGCCTACAACCGCGATGAATTCGAGAAGATCTGCGTGCGCGGCCTGGACCTGTCGCCCACCAAGGAACTGCTGATAGACGAGTCGCTGATCGGCTGGAAAGAGTACGAAATGGAGGTGGTGCGGGACAAAAACGATAACTGCATCATCGTCTGCTCCATCGAGAACTTCGATGCCATGGGCGTGCACACCGGCGACTCCATCACCGTGGCCCCGGCCCAGACCCTGACCGACAAGGAATACCAGATCATGCGCAACGCCTCGCTGGCGGTGCTGCGGGAGATCGGTGTCGAGACCGGTGGCTCCAATGTTCAGTTCGGGCAGGACCCGAAAACCGGACGCATGGTGGTGATCGAGATGAACCCCAGGGTGTCGCGCTCCTCCGCCCTGGCCTCCAAGGCCACCGGCTTCCCTATTGCCAAGGTGGCGGCCAAGCTGGCGGTGGGGTATACCCTGGATGAACTGCTGAACGACATCACCGGCGGGGCCACCCCGGCTTCGTTCGAGCCCTCCATAGACTACGTGGTCACCAAGATACCGCGCTTCGCCTTTGAGAAATTCGCCACGGCGGATTCCCGCCTGACTACCCAGATGAAGTCGGTAGGCGAGGTCATGGCCATCGGCCGCACCTTCCAGGAATCGCTGCAGAAGGCCCTGCGCGGCCTGGAGGTGGGCTCGGCCGGTTTCGAGCCGCTGGTGGACGCCGCCAGCCCCGAGGCGGGCGAGTTGCTGATATCGGAGCTGTCCAACCCCAGGCCGGAGCGCATCTGGTACGTGGCGGACGCCTTCCGCGCGAGTATGGAGCTGGATGATATTTACCGGTACTCCGGGATCGATCCCTGGTTCCTGGTGCAGATCAGGGACCTGGTGGAAACCGAGCAGGGCCTCGAGGGTGTGGCCCTGGCGGACATCGACCATCGCCGCATGTACACCCTCAAGCGCAAGGGCTTTTCCGACGAGCGCCTGGCGCTCCTGCTGGGGGTCTCGGAAGCCCAGGTGCGCGACCATCGCCACAGCCTCGGGATTCGCCCAGTGTACAAGCGCGTGGACACCTGCGCCGCCGAATTCGCCTCCGCCACCGCCTATATGTATTCCACCTACGAGGAAGAGTGTGAGTCGGCACCCACCGATCGCGACAAGATCCTGGTGATCGGCGGCGGCCCCAACCGCATCGGCCAGGGTATCGAGTTCGATTACTGCTGCGTGCACGCGGCCCTGGCCATGCGCGAGGATGGCTACGAGGCCATCATGATCAACTGCAACCCGGAGACCGTCTCGACTGACTACGACACCTCCGACCGGCTGTATTTCGAACCGGTCACCCTGGAGGATGTGCTGGAAATCGTCGCCCTGGAGAAACCCATGGGCGTCATCGTGCAGTTCGGCGGCCAGACCCCGCTGAAGCTGGCCAGGGCCCTGGAGGCCCAGGGTGTGCCCATCATCGGCACCAGCCCCGATGCCATCGACCGGGCCGAGGACCGGGAGCGCTTCCAGCAGATGATCCGGAAGCTGGACCTGCTGCAGCCTGACAATACCACCGTGCGCAGCGTCGATGCGGCCATCGAGGCCGCCAGCACCATCGGCTATCCGCTGGTGGTGCGACCCTCCTATGTACTGGGTGGACGGGCCATGGAGATCGTCTATCGCGAGGAAGACCTGCTGCGCTACATGCGCGACGCCGTGAAAGTGTCGGCGGAATCGCCGGTGCTGCTGGATCGTTTCCTGAGCGCCGCCATCGAGGTGGATATCGACGCCGTCAGCGATGGCGGGCAGGTGGTGATCGGCGCCATCATGCAGCACATCGAGCAGGCCGGGGTCCACTCGGGCGACTCGGCCTGTTCACTGCCCCCCTACAGCCTGGACGAGAAAGTCCAGGACGAGATGCGCGAGCAGGTCCGGCAAATGGCCCTGGAACTGGGGGTGAAGGGCCTGATGAATGTGCAGCTGGCCTGGCAGGATGAGCAAATCTACGTCATCGAGGTGAATCCCAGGGCGTCGCGCACCGTGCCCTTCGTATCCAAGTGCATCGGTGTCTCCCTGGCCAAGGTGGCCGCCCGTTGCATGGTCGGCCAGACCCTGGAGGGGCAGGGCTTCACCCGCGAGGTGGTGCCCCCTTATTTCAGCGTGAAAGAGGCGGTACTGCCCTTCAACAAGTTCCCCGGGGTGGACCCCATTCTGGGCCCGGAAATGCGCTCCACCGGCGAGGTGATGGGCACCGGCGATACCTTTGCTGCCGCCTTTGCCAAAGCCCAGCTGGGTGCCGGCCAGGCGCCGCCCGAGACGGGTACTGCACTGCTTAGTGTGCGCGACGTGGACAAGCCCGGCATCGTGCGGTTGGCCCGCGACCTCGTTGAGCTGGGGTTTTCCCTGGCTGCCACCGCCGGTACCGCCGACGCCCTGGAACGGGCGGGGCTGACCGTGCGCCGGGTGAACAAGGTGCAGGAGGGGCGCCCCCATATCGTGGACATGATCAAGAACGATGAGGCCGATCTTATCGTCAACACCACCGAGGGCCGGCGGGCGATCGCCGATTCCGCGGCCATCAGGGCCACCGCGGAGGCGCACCGGGTGTTCTACACTACCACCCTGGCGGCCGCCGAGGCGGTGTGCATGGCACTCAAGCACGAGGGCGACCAGACCGTGCGGCGCCTGCAGGACCTGCACAGGAGTATCGTGGCATGAATAAGTTTCCCATGACAGTATCGGGCGAGGCAGCCCTGCGGGAAGAGCTGGAGCGCCTCAAGAAGATCGAGCGGCCGCGTATTACCAAGGCCATCGCCGAGGCCCGCGAGCACGGCGACCTCAAGGAGAATGCCGAGTACCACGCCGCCAGGGAGCAGCAGAGCTTCAACGAGGGGCGCATCATGGAAATCGAGGGCAAGCTGGGCAACGCCCAGGTGATCGATGTGACGACCATGCCCAAAACCGGCAAAGTGATCTTCGGGACCACCATCGACCTGCTCAACCTGGAAACCGATGCCACCGTTACCTACCGCATCGTGGGCGAGGACGAGGCCGACGTGAAGCAGAACCTCATTTCGATCGGGTCGCCCATTGCCAGGGCCCTGATCGGCAAGGAGGAAGGGGATGTGGTGATCGTCAGGGCCCCCGGCGGGGATATCGAGTATGAGATCGACAAGGTTCGCTATATCTGACGCGCAGGCTCCCCGGTCCGTGCGGTTTTTGCGAGCAGCTTTTTAGCGGGTTCACTCTATGAAAATAATTCTCATTTAGGCTATTATTGCTGCCACCTGGGGCCCTGGCCCCTCCGTTGCACCAATGGTAAGCAAATCGCGATGAATCTGACCCTGTGGTCGCTCAAGGCCGGCCAGCGCTGTGAAATACTGGGCTTCGACCAGGTACTGGCGGACAATTACCGAACGCGGATGATGGAGTTTGGTTTCCATCCCGGCGAGACGGTGTCCTGTGTCCAGTCCCTGGCCTTCGGGGCGCCCAAGGTATACCGGGTGAGCAATACCATTTTCTCGCTGGATGAAGAGGTCGCCAGTCACCTCCAGGTCAGGCTGCTGGGTGACAATGAGTAAAGTCATCCTGATCGGCAGCCCCAACTCGGGCAAGAGCCTGCTGTTCAATAAGCTCACCGGGCTGCACCACAAGGTGGCGAACTTTCCCGGTATCACGGTGGACGTGGGTATCGGCCGTATGCGGGCCATGACCGACGTGGAGCTGGTCGACTTTCCCGGCACCTATTCCCTGCAGGCGATTTCCGCTGAGGAGCGGGTGGCGGTGGATCAATTCGAGCGCGCCCTGGATGACCCGGAGGTGGCGCACGTATTGTGCGTGATAGACGCGACGCGCCTGGAGAAGAGCCTCTACTTCACCCTGCAGGTCATCCGCGACTGCGAGCGCCACGGCAAGCCGGTGACCGTGCTGGCCAATATGATCGATGTGCTGGACAACCACAAACTGGCGCTGGATGTGGCGGGACTGGCGGCGGAACTGGAGACCCCGGTATTGCCGGTGTCGGCGCGCAGCGGCAAGGGCCTGGATGCGGTGGTCAGCCAGTTGCGCGCCAGCGCCGGCGGTGCTACCCGCGTGCCCCGGTCTCGCCTGGTGGATTCGCCGGACGTGCTGCTGCGTGGCACGGCCCACCAGCTGGCTCGGCGATTCGGCCCCAAGGGCGACATCCTGATCCGCTCTCAGACGCGCCTGGACAGTTTCTTTCTCAGTTCCCTGACCGGGGGACTGGCGTTTTTCGCCATCATGTACCTGCTGTTCCAGTCGATTTTCACCTGGTCTGCCCCCGCCATGGACGCGGTGGAAGGCGCCCTGGCGGCCATGGCCGACCTGGTGGTGCCGCTGTTCGGCAGCCAGCTGGCCCGGGATTTCACCTCGGACGCGCTGTTTGGCGGCATCGGCGCCTTCCTGGTGTTCGTGCCCCAGATCTTCGTGCTCACCTTCGTGATCGGCCTGCTGGAGGACTCGGGATACCTGGCCCGGGCGGCGCTCATCTGCCACAAGCCCCTGCGCCTGTTCGGCCTCACCGGCAAGAGCTTCATTCCCATGCTGTCGGGGGTGGCCTGCGCCATTCCGGGTATCTATGCCGCCCGCGCCATCGATTCGCCCCGCAAGCGCCTGCTGACCTACATGGCCATTCCGCTGATGCCCTGCTCGGCGCGCCTGCCGGTTTACACGCTGCTGATCGCCGCCTTCATCCCCGCGGACACGGCCCTGGGCGGGCTGGTCGGCTGGCAGGGGCTGGCCATGTTCTGTATCTACTTCTTCGGCATGTTCTGCGGCCTGCTGGTCACCGGCGTGGTATCGCGCAGCAGCGAGGATCACTATACCGACCTGCCCTTCGTGCTGGAGTTGCCTCCCTACCGGGTGCCCGGCCTGCCACCCCTGTTGCGCAACGCCTGGAACCGCTCCAAGCACTTCGTCACCAAGGCGGGCAAGATCATATTTGCGGTTACCCTGGTGATCTGGGTGCTGGGTTATTTTCCCAATTACGGCACCGACCTGGGAGCTTCCTGGCTGGGCACCCTGGGGCATATAGTGGAGCCGGTGTTCGCCCCGCTGGGCCTGGACTGGCGCTACGCGGTGGCCATTTTGACATCCTTCCTGGCGCGGGAGGTATTCGTGGGCACCCTGGGGACCATCTTCGGCATCGAGTCGGCGGATGAAAACATGACCCCGCTGGTGCAACAGATCCAGGCCAGCGACCTGAGCATAGGCTCGGGGTTGGCGCTGCTGGTGTTTTTCGCCATCGCCCTGCAGTGCGTCTCTACCCTGGCCATCCTGAGCAAGGAGAGCGCCTCGCGGTCCCTGGCGCTGAAGATGTTTGTCGCCTACCTGTTGCTGGCCTACGCCGCGGCCCTGGCCATTTTCCACATCGCCGGCCTGTTCGGCGGCTGATACGCCCTATTCGGAGCGCTCGTGCTGGAACAGGCGCAGCTCCGCCAGCACCAGCCGGGCCACCAGCTCCACCATGAGCGCATGGTTCTCCCGGCGGATACCCTCGAGACCCGCGTTGATCTGGCGGTACAGCTGGTCGCGTTCGGCGGGCGAGACCGAGGCTGGCAACTCGACGCTGAAGTCGTACTGCTCGGACTTGCTGAGTTTGGTGTAGGTGCCGGTGAGCTGGCTCACCGCGAATTCGATCAGTCGCTCGTCCGCCCCGCGGGCGGTGAGCAGGGCGCGCAGCTCGCGTTCCAGGAAGGCCAGGCCCTGGGCCTGCCGGGAAGGGAATTCGAGAATGTCTGCCACTGGCCACCCCGCTGTGTGTACCCGGGCAGTGTAACGGAGGGTTGCAACAGGGGGAAAGCGCCCAGCTACTGGCTGCGAATGAGGTTGGACAGGCGCGGGTCGGGCCGGGCCGCGCGGCGCAACAGCAGCACGACATTGCCGACGGCCTGCACCAGCCGGGCGCCGGTGCGCTCACAGATCTCGGCGGCAATGGCGCTGCGCGCCTCCCGCGACCCCACGGCCAGCTTGACCTTGATCAGTTCGTGGTCGCCCAGGGCCCGCTCCAGCTCCGCCAGCACGTTCTCGGTGAGGCCGTTACCGGCCACCGTCACCACCGGCTTGAGCTTGTGGCCTATGGCCCGCAGCTGGCGGCTGTCCTGATTCGCGTTCTTGCTCATAATCAATCCAAGGTACAATGGCGCCAAGGGCGCACTGCTGTGGTGCGCCGCGACGGGGGCGGGCATTCTACACAAGTGGCCCCGGATACGGAACTGATGGCGAAGAAACGCTCTTCCAGCAAGGCCTGGTTGAAAGAACACCGGGACGATCCCTACGTGCAGCAGGCCCAGCGCGAGGGCTACCGTTCCCGCGCCTGCTACAAGCTGCTGGAGCTGCAGGAGCGCGACAGGCTGATACGCCCCGGCATGACCGTGCTGGACCTGGGCAGCGCCCCGGGCGGCTGGTCCCAGGTGGCCGTGGCGCTGGTGGGCCACTCCGGGCGGGTGATCGCCTCGGATATCCTGCCCATGGACACTATCGCCGGGGTGGAGTTCATCCAGGGGGATTTCACCGAGGAGGAGGTGTTCGGGCAGTTGCTGGCGGCGCTGGCGGGGACGCCGGTGGATCTGGTCATATCGGACATGGCCCCCAATATGAGTGGCATGAACGCCGTGGACCAGCCGCGGTCTATATACCTGGTGGAGTTGGCGCTGGACATGGCGCGGCAGGTGCTGACCCCCGGGGGCGCCTTTGTCAGCAAGGTGTTCCAGGGGGAGGGTTTCGACGAGTTGTATCGCGAGGCGCGCGAGTCATTCGACCGGGTTCTGACCAGGAAACCAAAGGCGTCCCGGCCGCGATCCCGGGAAGTCTACGTGGTCGCCAGGGGCTTCCGGGGCGGATGATCGGCGGCCACCTTGAAACATGGAGGCCTCGCCCCAAGTGTAGTACATTGGGCCGTTTCCGGTTTGCCCGCGTACAATTGAGGGGGGCGTCTGTGGACGAGGCTACCCTGCCGCTGAAATGCGGGAAAATTCGACTATCATTAACGGAGAGAGGCTGTCACATCTTTCCCGGCACGCCCCCTGGTTGGGCGAGGCCGAAGGGGAAACCTGTCAGGAATCCTTGGTGAGGTAACAGTATTGAACGATATGGTTAAAAATTTGCTGCTCTGGCTGGTGATCGCTGCGGTTCTGCTGTCGGTCTTCAACAACTTCAATATGCAGAGCCAGACCGAGCAGGTGGGATATTCCGAGCTCATTCAGGAGATTCAGTCCGAGCAGGTGAAGAAAGTCGTGGTGGACGGCCTTACCATTTCCGGTGAGCGTTACGACGGCACCCGCTTTGAGACCATCCGCCCCATGGTCGAGGATCCCAAGCTGATCGACGATCTGCTGGAACACAACGTCGAAGTGGTGGGCCGCAAGCCGGAACAGCAGAGTGTCTGGACCCAGTTGCTGGTGGCCAGCTTCCCCATCCTGATTATCATCGCCGTATTCATGTTCTTCATGCGCCAGATGCAGGGTGGCGGCGGTGGTCGCGGCGGCCCCATGAGCTTTGGCAAGAGCAAGGCGCGGCTGCTGGGTGAAGACCAGATCACCACCACCTTCGCCGATGTGGCGGGGGTGGACGAGGCCAAGGAGGACGTCAAGGAGCTGGTCGAGTTCCTGCGCGATCCCAGCCGCTTCCAGAAACTGGGCGGGCGCATACCGCGCGGCGTGCTGATGGTGGGCCAGCCCGGTACCGGCAAGACGCTGCTGGCGAAAGCTATCGCCGGAGAGGCCAAGGTGCCGTTTTTCTCCATCTCCGGTTCGGATTTCGTGGAGATGTTCGTCGGTGTCGGCGCCTCGCGGGTGCGGGACATGTTCGAGCAGGCCAAGAAGCAGGCCCCCTGTATCATCTTCATCGACGAGATCGACGCGGTGGGACGCCACCGGGGTGCCGGCCTGGGCGGCGGGCACGACGAACGCGAACAGACACTGAACCAGTTGCTGGTGGAAATGGATGGCTTCGAGGTGAATGACGGCGTCATCGTCATCGCCGCCACCAACCGCCCCGACGTGCTGGACCCCGCCCTGTTGCGCCCCGGCCGCTTTGACCGCCAGGTGGTCGTCGGCCTGCCCGATATCCGCGGCCGCGAACAGATTCTCAAGGTGCACATGCGCAAGGTCCCCCTGGCCGAGGATGTCGAGGCCTCCAAGATCGCCCGCGGCACGCCCGGGTTCTCCGGCGCCGACCTGGCCAACCTGGTGAACGAGGCCGCCCTGTTTGCGGCGCGCGCCAATGTCCGCACCGTGGGTATGGTTCAGTTTGAGCTCGCCAAGGACAAGATCATGATGGGCGCCGAGCGCAAATCCATGGTCATGTCCGAAGACGAGAAGCGCAACACGGCCTACCACGAGGCGGGGCACGCCATCGTCGGCAGGCTGATGCCGGAGCACGACCCGGTTTACAAGGTGAGCATCATTCCCCGCGGCCGCGCCCTGGGTGTCACCATGTTCCTGCCCGAAGAGGACCGCTACAGCCACAGCCGCCGCTTCATCATCAGCCAGATCTGCAGCCTGTTCGGTGGCCGCATCGCCGAGGAGATGACCCTGGGCAAGGACGGTGTCACGACCGGTGCCTCCAACGATATCCAGCGGGCCACGGGCATCGCCCGCAAGATGGTTACCCAGTGGGGCCTGTCCGAAAAGATGGGACCGCTGATGTACGACGAGGTGGAGGAAGAGGTGTTCCTGGGGCGCAGCGCCGGGCAGACCCATAAATCCCTGTCGGGTGAAACCGCCAAGATGATAGACGAGGAAGTGCGCAGCATTATCGACGAGTGTTACGCCACTGCCCGCACCCTGCTGGAGGAAAACGTCGACAAGCTGCACGCCATGGCGCGCGCGCTGATGTTGTACGAAACCATCGATTCCGGCCAGATCGACGACATCATGGCCGGGCGCGAGCCCCGCGAGCCGGCCGGCTGGAACGACGATGTCGACAACAGCAGCCCCGGCGCGGGTGCCACCAGCGCGCAGCCCAAGCCGGACCGACCCATAGGTGGCCCCGCCAGCGAGCACTGACGCGGGCCGCGTCGTTGTCACAACCTCCCCGCCACGCTGCCCCGGCACTTCACTGTGCCGGGCGCACCCTGGACCTGTCACGCCCGCTGGTAATGGGCGTGATCAACGCCACCCCTGATTCTTTCTCCGATGGCGGCAGCCTGTACCGGTCCGGTGGCCTGGATATCGACCTCGCCATGGGGCGGGCCAGGGACATGGTGGCGGCCGGCGCCGCCATCCTGGATATCGGCGGGGAATCCACCCGTCCCGGTGCCGCGCCGGTCAGCCCGGCCCAGGAAATGGACCGGGTGCTGCCGCTGGTGGAGCGCGTGGCGGCGGAGCTGGACGTGGTGATATCGGTCGATACCAGCACGCCGCAGCTGATGACCGAGGCCGCCGCCCTGGGGGCGGGCCTGTTGAACGACGTGCGGGCGCTGACCCGCGAGGGCGCCCTGGAGGCCGCCGCGGCCACGGGGCTGCCGGTGTGCCTGATGCATATGCGCGGGGAGCCCGGGAGCATGCAGCGCAACCCCCATTACGAAGATGTGGTGGCCGAGGTGGGCGCTTACCTGCAGGAGCGGGTCGCCGCCTGCACGGCCCATGGCCTGGGGCGACAGCGCCTGCTGCTGGATCCGGGGTTTGGCTTTGGCAAGACAGTGGCGCACAATCTGCAGCTGTTGCGCGGCCTGCCGCGCCTGGCGGAGCTGGGGCTGCCCCTGCTGGTGGGCCTGTCCCGCAAATCCATGATTGGCCTATTGCTGGGCCGCGAGCCGGGCGAGCGCCTGCCCGCCAGTCTCGCCCTGGCGGTGCTGGCGGTGGAGCGGGGCGCGGCGGTGGTGCGCAGCCACGACGTGGCTGCCACCGTGGATGCGCTGGCGATGTGGACGGCTTTGAAGGAAGTGGAAGCACAATAATGAAAAAGCAGTATTTTGGCACCGACGGCATTCGCGGCCTGGTGGGCGAGGCGCCCATCACCCCGGATTTCATGCTCAAGCTGGGCTGGGCCAGCGGCCGCGTCTTCGCGCGGGAAGCTGGCGGCGAGGGTCGCTGTACCGTGATTATCGGCAAGGACACGCGGGTGTCCGGCTATATGTTTGAGTCGGCCCTGGAAGCCGGCCTGGTGGCGGCGGGGGTCAACGTGAAGTTGCTGGGCCCGATGCCGACCCCAGCGGTGGCCCTGATGACCCGTACCCAGGCGGCGGTGGCGGGCATCGTGATCAGCGCCTCCCACAATCCCTTTTACGACAACGGCATCAAGTTTTTCTCGGCCAGTGGCTCCAAGCTCCCGGATGATATCGAGCTGGCTATCGAGGCGGAACTGGACCAGCCGGTGACCACCGTACAGTCGCGGGAGATCGGCAAGGTGCTGCGGGTGGTGGATGCCGCCGGGCGCTATATCGAATTCTGCAAGTCCACCGTGCCGGAGGGGTTCAACCTGCGCGGCCTGCGGATCGCGGTCGACTGCGCCCACGGCGCCACCTACCACATCGCTCCCAGTGTATTCAGCGAACTGGGTGCCGAGGTCACTGCCATCGGGGTGCAGCCTGACGGCTTCAATATCAACGAGGGCGTGGGCTCGACGGATACTGCGGCGCTGGCGGACATCGTGCGCCGGCAGGGCGTGGACCTGGGCATCGCTTTTGATGGCGATGGCGACCGGGTGCTGTTCGTCGACGGCACCGGCGAACTGGTGGACGGCGACGAACTGCTCTACATGATCGCCATGTACCGCCTGGCCCGGGGCACCAGCGACGCCGGCGTGGTGGGCACCCTCATGTCCAACCTGGGCCTGGAACTGGCCCTGCGGGAGGAGGGCCTGCAGCTGGTGCGGGCCCAGGTGGGGGACAGGTACGTGAAGGAGCGCATGGAGGCGGAGGGCTGGTACCTGGGTGGTGAATCCTCGGGTCATATCATCTGTTCTGATATCACCACCACGGGAGATGGCATCGTCGCCGCCCTGCAGGTGCTGGTGGCCCTCAAGGCGGCGGGCATGGACCTGGCCAGCTACCGGGCCGGGATGAGCAAGTTTCCCCAGAAAATGATCAATGTCACGGTCTCCGGTAAAGTGAACCTGGCCGATTTCCCGGCGGTGACCGCGGCTGTCTGCCGGGTCGAGGCCCAGCTGGGCAAGCGGGGCAGGGTATTGCTGCGGCCCTCGGGTACGGAGCCGAAAGTGCGGGTGATGGTGGAGGGCGAGGATGCCGCCGAGGTGGACGCCCTGTGCGCCGAACTGGCCGCCGAGGTGGCGCGCGAGCTGGGCTGAGCCCGCTGCCGCCGTCCTTGTAACCCGCGGGTATCTTGGGTAAGATTGCGCCGCTTTTCCGACTGGGGGTCGATATGCGTCAGGCACTGGTTGTAGGTAACTGGAAGATGCATGGCTCCCGGGACAGCGTGGCGAGCCTGTTGGGCGGATTGCTGGATGCACCACTCGCTGGCGAGGCTGAAGTCGCGGTATGCCCCACCTTCGTGCACCTGTCGCAGGCCCTGTCACTCTGTGAGGGTTCGGCCATTGCAGTGGGCGGGCAGGACTGCAGTCATATGCAATCCGGGGCCTATACCGGCGAGGTGGCGCCAGCCATGCTGGCGGACCTGGGCTGTCGCTGGGTTATTCTCGGTCATTCCGAGCGGCGCCAGTACCATGCGGAATCGGATAACCTGGTGGCGGCCAAGCTGGGCGCCGCGGTGGCAGCCGGAATCCAGCCCATACTCTGTGTGGGCGAGACCAGGGAGCAGCGCGAGAGCGGTGAGGCGGAGTCGGTAGTGGCCTCACAGCTGCAGGGCGCCCTGCACGGGCAGCCCGGCCTGGCGGGCCTGGTGGTGGCCTATGAGCCGGTCTGGGCCATAGGCACCGGCCTGACGGCAAGCCCGGAGCAGGCCCAGGACATGCATGCGTTTATCCGCAAGGAGCTGGATAGGCTCAAGGGATTGGAAGCCGATGCCGTCCGTATTCTGTACGGCGGCAGTGTAAAAGCCGCCAACGCGGCGGAGCTGTTTGCCCAGCCGGACATAGACGGTGCCCTGGTCGGTGGGGCGGCATTGCAGGCCGCTGACTTCCTGGCGATTATCAGCGCCGCCTGACCATGGGGTCGGGTACGTAAACTGAAGAATTGAGGTGCTCCCGCGGGGGGCGTTAACGTTATGGAACAGATTATTTTAGTCGTGCACCTGCTGGTGGCGCTGGCCATCATCGGCCTGATCATGCTGCAGCAGGGCAAGGGCGCGGATATGGGCGCCTCTTTCGGGGCCGGCGCCTCCCAGACCCTGCTGGGGTCCAGCGGCAGTGCCAATGTGCTGACCCGCGCCACCGCCTGGCTGGTGGCCCTGTTTTTTGCCTCCAGCTTTGGCCTGGCGCTGCTGGCCAACCAGCAGTCCTCCGCGATCGATGAACTCGATCTCGATATCCCGGAAGTCATGGAGAGCCCGGTGCAGGCCGCAGGCGAGGAGATGCCGGTGGTGGCAGAGGAAATGCCCGCCGCAGCAGGGGAACTGCCGGTGGTCGAGGAGGAATTACCCGTGATCCAGCAGGATGTCCCGGCGGCGGCTGACAGCGAGGGAGACCTCCCCGCACTGGACTGACAAGTAAACAAGCCGAAGTGGTGGAATTGGTAGACACGCCATCTTGAGGGGGTGGTGAGCTATGCTCGTGCGGGTTCAAGTCCCGCCTTCGGCACCATATCAAAACGCATGCTCGTGCGGACCTGCGCGGCCCGCCTGGGCGGCCCCGGTAACTCCCGCCTTCGGCACCAGCTTTCTGTTCAGCTCATCTTGAATGTTATGAAGGTAGCAACATCATCCTGCCGGCTGACGGTACCGGCGCGCCGACCGCACCCAGCCAATCAGCAGGAACAACGACAGCAACAAGCTTCCCAGGGCAAAGCGTAGCTCCGGCACCACAAGGGTGCCACTGCTGGGAACCAGGGTGGCGTTCATGGCGGCGAACTTGTACGGCATCACCTCGAGGTAGCCGGGGTCGGAAAGCAGTTCGAAAAAGGCGCGACGATTGGGATAGCGCACCACCAGGATACGCTGCAGGTTGTCGTTGCCCGCCTCGCCCAGTAGCTCGACATGGTCCGGCGACTGCACGCCCTGGGCTTCGCTCGTCACCAGGGGATAGGCGCCGAGTTCCAGCAGTAGCGGTATTGCCTTGTCCTCGTAGAGCTCGTTGGCCTGTGTCGGCGTACCCTCGAACGGGGGCAGACCGGGTAGTCGTTTGAGCTGGTCGTAATAGCCCATCAGGTTGATCATGTAGACGGGGTTGCCGTCGTCCGCTTCGCCCCAGGCTCGCATGTTGGCCATTACCCGGGCTTTCTCATCTGCTGGCAGTGGCCAGTTCTGCTCATAACCGGCGATATACCTGTCCACCTCGGACTGGGTCAGGGCGCTGCCGGGTTGCAGCCAGTGACAGAAGCCCGCAAAGAGGACCACGAAGACCAGGGCGAGGATAACTTCGAAACGGTGCTTCATGGCATCTACCTCCAAAGGGCTTATTGCAGGAAATCCAGTAACAGGCGGTTCAACTCTTCGGGCGTATCGAGCTGCAGCCAGTGGTTGCCCCCCTCGAGTCGGGCATAACGCCAGGGGCCAGTCACGTGCAGCCGCGAATCGAGCATTTGCTGTTCGGTGAGGAACCTGTCGCCGCTGCTCCAGATGCCAAAAACCGGTACCTGTGCCGCCGGTAGGCCCCGGGTGAACATCATACCGGGGTTGGCGCGGTAGTAATTCATGCCGGCTGTCAGGCGCCCGGGCCGCGACAGGCTGGCCTTCCAGTGGGGAAACTCCTCGGGGTAGCGCGTCAGGGCTCTAAACCCGAACCAGTTAAAGCAAGTCACCAGGAATTCAATAATGCCGCGCAACTGCAGTAGCACAATGTAATAGCCACGCAGTTTTTGGCTGATCCCACCCTGGCCGTAGGCATTGGGATGTCCCACCGACAGCGCGACATAGCGCTCGATACGCTGCGGGTGGGCGAGCACGAGGCGCCAGCCGATGACGGCGCCCCAGTCGTGCGCAACCAGGCGGACGCGGTCGATATTGAGAGCGTCCAGCAACCCCACCAGGTCGGCGACCAGGTTGTCCACCTGGTAATCCCTTACCCGCGGCAACATGTCGCTGTCCCCGCAGCCACGGGTATCCGGGGCGATGATGCGATAACCCGCCTGTACCAGCAGGGGGATCTGTTTGCGCCAGACCGTGTGATCGTCGGGAAAACCGTGCACCAGCAGCACGGTCGGCCCCGCGTTCTCCTGGCCGGCAAACAGCACATTCAGTTCGATGCCGTTGACCTGCACCCGTTGCTGCGCCGTGGTCGCGGCTGAGGCCCGCTGTTCACTCATGGTCTGCTGCCCCGTCTTCGCGGTTGCAGCGCGACATCGGCGGTGTGATGAAGGTCGGGAGTGCCATGCTGTTGTCCTCAAGGCGGAGCTTGCGTCAGGGAATACAGTGAGAAAGATAGTACGGAAATCTGCGTATTACGCAATTCTACGCGCCGGCCGGGTCTATGGGCTCCCGGCCTGGTTTGGCGGGGAGGGACAGGCAGGATGCGGGTAATACTCGCACAGCGCCTGTTCGCTGAGCGCACCCTCTGCCAGCCGGGCATTGTGGCGTTGCTTGAAGGCCTGGAATTCGGGTTCGGTGCGCAGTAGTAACCTGCCCGCCACGATCAGCCGGTCGACATCGATATCCTCCAGCGCCAGGGTGGTGGGCAAACTGTTCAGGAGCCGGTTGATCTCCCTGCTCTTGATGTGCTCGAAACTGACCTGGCTGAAATAGATCTTCCTCGACTGCTTGTTCTGTTCTGAAAATTTCTCGACCTGGTCCAGCAGTTGTCTGAACCGGTCCAGCGTTTCCATATTGTAGTTGCTGAACTGGGCACTGCTGACAGCCGCCATGGTGGTGCCTACCGACGGCGCTGCATAGGTCTGTTCGATGAGTCGGTCGGGATTGACCTCGGCGTTGACCAGTATCACCAGGATGTCCCCGCTCGCAGTGCCGGGCAGTCTTGGCATTTCCTCCTGGTTCATGGTTTCGAAACGGTCGATCAGGGTGCGCAGGCCGAGGTTGTCCCCGATGCCGCCATCCACCAGGTGAATGTACTTGCGCTGCCGGGCGTCCCGGTAGGATTTCATGCCCGCCACCAGGCTGGCCTGGACACTGTTTTGCGGTTGCAGTCGTTGCAGTTGCTGCCACCGGGGGTCCTCGCCCAGGTTACAGGAGCCGGCGTGATTCTCCAGCACGACCGGCGGGAAGGCGACCGGTACGGCAGACGACGCCGTGACCGCCCTGGCCACGGGGTAGCTGCCCAGGTCGGAACAGATCAGGTCGAACATACCCTGGGAGAACGAGAAGCGCAGTCCGCCTGCGAGATCGGTGGCATTGATCGTGATGTAGGGCGGGCCGTTGCGTTCCAGGTCTGCGAAAGTCGCCCCGTCGAACATGATCCGGTTGTAGTAATCGATGGTCATTTCGGTGCGATTGAAGCCCCTGAATCCACTGCGTATCCAGTGCATGGGGTTGAACAACTGCTTGATCAGCGCCTGTTGCACGCCCTGACGCAGGAAATCATCCTCGTAGTCCTCGAACAGGCGCTCGCGATAGAGCCCATAATAAGCGGCGGTGAAACTGCCGCCGGACACCGAGGAGATACCATCGACCTCGTCCAGCAGGCGCACCGCGGTGCCGTCGCGCTCGATCAGGGTGTCCCGCAGTTCCTGCATGACGCCATAGGACAGCGCCGCGGCCCTGACCCCGCCGCCCGAGAAGGCCAGCAGCACCGTACTGCCCCCGGATCGATCCACCTCCCAGCCCCGCGCGGGGCGGTAGCCGCTGTTTTCGGCGATACTCGTAATGGCTTTGTTGTCCGGTGCGCGGGTCGTGGTGCAGCCTGCCGGCAGCAACAGGCTGGCGAACAGCAGGCCGTGCAGCGCCAGGTTCCGCAATACGTCGCGGTAAGCGTTTCCAGACGAGTTCACCGCGCCCCCAGGCCGGTGAAATCCAGCACCCGGCTCTCCACGTAATCGTAAAACGGGTTCCAGCGCAGCCGCAGCATATCGGTGCCGGATACCTTGAGTACGCCGCGCTCCCCCCTCGGTGCCAGGTTGCCCAGCTCGATGCCGGGACTGTCCGCCGCCAGCGGGCCGCCGTACACGGGGTCCAGGGGTGAAAAGGGCAGCGCCACATGCGACAGCGAGTACACGCCCGGCGGCCAGTCATCGAGGTAAGTGGCCGCCCCGGGGACGCGCTCCCCAGGCGCGGTGGTCAGGGCCACTGCCCGGTTGCTCTCAGGGCTTTCATTGGTGACCAGGGTCAGGTCAAAACTGCGCTTGTCTTTGGCCAGCAGGGGCCCGAACACGGTGCGCGGATCCTCCGCCAGCAGGCTGCCGACCTCGGCCCGGCGGTTGATATCGAACAGCACCAGCTCATGGTCCGCCGGCGGCAGGCGATCAAACAGGTTGGCGACCAGGGCCGAGGCCGTCACCGTGGCATCGACGCTGGACTGAAAGGCCAGGATAGGCGGCAGGTCGGCAAGCCGGTCCTGCTTCTGCAGCGCACCCAACTGCTGCTGTATATGCGCGGTCAGGCGGTAGGCGAGATCGCCGGCATTCACCGCGAAAGAGCCGTACTTGAACGGGTCGTACTCGGGCAGTAATACGTTCCAGGCCAGTTTTTCCAGCCCCAGCAGGTGCCCCAGCCGTCCCTGCCAGACGGCCAGCGCTGCCACCGACGATACGCCGATTTCCGGCGACAGCAGCACCAGGCCGGATGCCTTTGGCAGGGAGGTGTCCTCCAGGGTCTCCAGCGCGTACTGCACCGCCAGCGCGCCACCGTTGGAATAGCCCACCACGTACAGGGGCCGGTCGCCCGCGACCTTGCGCACGTGCCGGGCCGCCAGCCGCACAGCCGCCGCCATATCCTGCCAGCGTGTTTCCACCAGCCCGGAGGGTGCGGTGCCGTGGCCCGGGATACGCAGCCCCAGCACGGTCGCCCCGGTTTCGTGCAGGGTTTCGCCCAGGGCCCGCAGGCTGTAGGGCGAGTCAGACAGGCCGTGCAACAGCAACACGCCCGCCACCGGTTGCTCGTGGCCGAGCTCGAAGCTGCGGTTCCAGTTCAGCGGCCAGCGGCCGGGGTCGGAGAGACTGCCGCGGCTGTAGCGGTTGATGGCTTGTTCCGGCCCCACCGGGACCTGGTCGTATACCAGGCGATCCAGCTGTGTGAACAGGCGCTCTTCCAGCGCCAGGTAATGCCTGAAGTCGTTTATGCCCGAGTCCGCGGTGAACTCCTCGTCGAGATCCGCCACATGCCAGACGGACAAATCCGGGCGCTTGTCCAGCAGGTAGATGTAAACGCCCAGGGCTGTTACCAGGCTGCCGACCAGTCCGGCGGCAACAACGCGTGCCAGGGACAAGCCCAGCCTGGTCCAGTAACGAGACGTCACGAGTATGCAGTCTCCAGTATTTCCAGTCGCCATTGTATAGGCCTTTGCAGCCGGGCGCCCCCTGCCTACTCTGGTCCTCTACATGGGCTATACTGCGCCCCTCACCAGGACAAGCTGATGCAAGGAAACACATCATGGCAGAGACATTCAGGGCGATTATCGCCGACAAGCAGGACGGTAAAACAGTGGCCTCCATCCGCGAGATCGGCCTGGCGGACCTGCCGGACGAGGACGTGCTGGTGGACGTGGCCTACTCCACCATCAACTACAAGGACGGCCTGGCGGTGTCCGGCGCCGCGCCCATCTGCCAGGTCACGCCGCTCACCTGCGGCATAGACCTGGCCGGCACGGTGGTGGAATCCCGGGACCCGGCCTTCAAGCCCGGGGACCGGGTACTGGTCAACGGCTACGGCCTGTCCGAGCGCCATCACGGCGGCTACAGCCAGAAGCAGCGTCTCAAGGGCGAGTGGCTGGTGCGGGTGCCCGAGGGCATGAGCCTGGAGGAGACCATGGCGATCGGTACCGCCGGTTATACCTCCATGCTGTGCGTGCTGGCCCTGCAGGACGCCGGGGTCACCCCCGACCAGGGGCCGGTGCTGGTGACGGGCGCGGCCGGTGGCGTGGGCTCGATCGCGGTCTCCCTGCTGGCGGGGCTGGGCTACGAGGTGCACGCCAGCACCGGACGGATCGATGAGGCCGGACCCTTCCTGCGGGACCTGGGCGCCAGGCAGCTGGTGCCCAGGGATGAGTTGTCCCGGGACTGCAAGCCGCTGGAGCGTGAAACCTGGGCGGGGGTAGTGGATACCGTGGGTGACAAGACCCTGGCGACGGCGATAGCCCAGACCCGCTACGAGGGTACCGTGGCCGCCTGCGGCCTGGCCGGGGGTATGAAACTGCCCACGACAGTGATGCCTTTTATACTGCGGGGCGTCACCCTGCGCGGGGTGGATTCGGTCATGGCCTCCCAGCAGCGGCGCCAGCGCGCCTGGGACGCCCTGGCCGAGCACCTGGACCGGGAACAACTGAAGTCTATTTACGAGGTAGTGCCCCTGGATGCGGTGCCCGGGCTGGCCAGCGACATCATCGCCGGCACCGTTCGCGGCCGCATCGTGGTGGACGTCAACGCCTGAGTCGACGCCCAGGGTGCGCCCCGGGGGAACGCTGAATTCGCGGCGAAAGATAGTCGCAATTCCCTTCCTCTTACGGTTGACCCGGCTGGGGTCGATACCTATAATGCACAGCCTCGAATTTGGGCCGGGACGACGAGACCGGTTCATTGTGAAGCGCCAAGGGGCCTTCACGGCGAGAAAGTTTGATGCGGGGTGGAGCAGCCTGGTAGCTCGTCGGGCTCATAACCCGAAGGTCGTCGGTTCAAATCCGGCCCCCGCTACCAATTGCGCGCTGCCAGCTCCAAATGGCAGCGCGAAACGAAAAAGCCCCTTTTCAGGGGCTTTTTCATACGTGGAGAAAAGTAATCATCCATGGCAGGCAAGGATCAGCAGATAACTGACTTGCTGGGCGCCACCATTGAAGCCCTGGGCTTTGAACTTTGGGGCGTCGAGTATTTGTCGCAGGGCAGGCACAGCCTGCTGCGGATCTACATTGATGCCGAACAGGGCATCACGGTCGAGGACTGTGCCCTGGTCAGCCAGCAGGTGGGAAGTGTGCTCGATGTTGAGGACCCGATCACGGGTGAGTACACGCTTGAAGTTTCATCACCCGGGATGGACCGGCTGCTGTTCCGGCTGGACCAGTATCCCGGGTTCGTGGGTGAGATAGTGGATTTGCGCTTGCGCACGCCTTTTGAAGGGCGGCGCAAGTTCAAGGGTGTGTTAACAGGCATTGAGGGGGAGGACGTCGTGATCCGCGTGGATGATCACGAATACCTTTTGCCCCATAGCGCAATCGAAAAAGCGCGGATACAACCCCGCATATAAGGCGGCAAGTGAACAGGCGAGGCTTGAGATGACGAAGGAAATTCTGCTGGTGGCCGAGGCCGTATCCAATGAGAAGGGGGTGTCCGAGGACATCATCTTCGAGGCCATAGAGCTGGCATTGGCGACGGCTACCAAGAAGCGTTACGACGAGGAGGCGGACATCCACGTCACCATCGATCGTCGCACCGGTGACTATGTCACCGTGCGCCGCTGGCTGGTTGTGCCCGATGACGAAATGGCCCTGCTGGGTACCCAGTTGACCACCGAAGAAGCCCTGGAGAAAGATCCCGGCCTCAAGCCCGGGGATATTTTCGAGGAGCAGGTGGAAAACGTCGGGTTCGGTCGCATCGCCGCCCAGACCGCCAAGCAGGTCATCGTGCAGCGGGTGCGCGATGCCGAGCGCGCCCAGGTAGTGGAACAGTACCAGGACCGCGTCGGCGACCTGGTCGCCGGTACGGTCAAGAAAGTGACCCGGGACAATGTCATCGTCGACCTGGGTAACAACGCCGAGGGCCTGCTGCCGCGTGACCAGTTGGTGGGGCGCGAGACGTTCAGGGTAAACGACCGCGTGCGCGCCATCCTCAAGGAGATCAGCACCGAAACCCGCGGGCCCCAGCTGATCCTGAGCCGCTCCTGCCCGGAGATGCTGATCGAGCTGTTCAAGATAGAAGTGCCGGAAATTGCCGAGGAAGTCATCCAGATCCGCGCCGCCGCCCGCGACCCCGGCTCCAGGGCCAAGATTGCCGTCAAAACCAACGACCAGCGTATCGACCCCGTCGGCGCCTGTGTCGGTATGCGTGGCTCGCGGGTCCAGGCCGTTTCCAATGAACTGGACAACGAGCGCGTGGATATCGTGTTGTGGGATGACAATCCAGCCCAGCTGGTGATCAACGCCATGTCCCCGGCGGAAGTCGAGTCCATCGTGGTCGACGAGGACAGCGGCACCATGGACGTGGCGGTTTCCGAGGACAACCTGGCCCAGGCCATCGGCCGCACCGGCCAGAATGTGCGCCTGGCCAGCGAGCTGACCGGCTGGACCATCAACGTCATGAGCCTGGAAGAGGCTGCCGACAAGCACGAAGCCGAAGCCGGGCAGGTCATCCAGGTGTTCATGGACCAGCTTGACATCGACGAGGAAGTCGCCGAGATCCTGGTGGAAGAGGGCTTTACCACCCTGGAGGAAGTGGCCTATGTGCCGCTGGAAGAGATGACGGCTATCGAGGGTTTCGACGCGGAGATCGCCGAGGAACTGCGGGCCCGCGCCAAGGATGCGCTGCTCACCCAGGCTATTGCCTCCGAGGAGAAGCTGGGTGCCAATGAGCCGGCCGAGGACCTCCTCAATATGGATGGCATGGACAGGCATCTGGCCTACATCCTGGCCAGCCGCGAGATTATTACCATGGAAGACCTCGCCGAGCAGGGCGTGGACGACCTCATGGATATTCCGGATATGACGGAAGAACGCGCGGGTGAGTTGATCATGACCGCGAGAGCACCCTGGTTTGCCGAAGCAGAGTAACAACCTCACACAGCAAGGTTGAAGGCGAAGAGACAGGGTCCCAAGGAGAATATTGCATGGCGCAGGTTACAGTAGAGCAACTCGCAGAAGTGGTGGGTGCAACCGTTGAACGTCTGTTGACGCAGATGAAAGAAGCGGGATTGCCCCACTCGGCTGCCGGGGAGGTCGTATCCGATGCGGACAAGCAGACATTGTTGGCGTACTTGAAGCGTAGCCACGGCGAATCCACGGCTGCGCCCCGCCGTATCACACTCAAGCGCAAGACCATCAGCACCCTTCGCACCCCCGGTTCCCAGGGGCGCAAGACCGTCAACGTCGAGGTGCGCAAGAAACGTACCTACGTCAAGCGCGATCCCAGCGAACTGCTCGCCGAAGCGGAACAGCAGAAGCAGCAGGTGGCGGCCGATGAACTGGAGCCGGTGCAGGCCCGCGCGGCGGAAAGTGTCACCGAGGCACCTGCCGCGCCCGCCCTGGAGCCCGAGGCGCCTGTCGCTGGCCCCGCTCCGGAGCCCGAGTTTGTCGAGGAAGAGGAGGACCTGAGCAACGTCGATCCGGAAATACTGCGCCAGCGCGCGGCGGAGCGGCGCAAGCTCAAGGAAGCCGAGGAGGCGGCCGCGCGCGCGGCTGCCATCGCGGCTCGCAAGGCAGAGGAAGAACGTCGCAAGGAAGAACTGAAGGCTGTGGCAAAGCCCGCGGAGGCGGCCAAAGATACGGTCAAGCGCCCCAAGCGCTTGCATGAGGCCCCGCGCTCCGCCGCCCAGGACGAAGAGCAGCGTCGCAAGCAGCGCGGCAAGCTGGATCGCACCTCGCCCATCGGGCGCGGCAAGAAGCGCGGTCACAACCTGTCCCTGTCAGACCTGGAGGCCGCTGAGTCGGGCCTGGCCAGGCGTCGCGGCGGCCGCAAGAAAATCAAGGCGTCTCACGCCGAGCACTCCAAACACGGATTCGAGATGCCCACTGAGAGAAAGGTTCACGAGGTACAGGTACCTGAAACGATTTCGGTGGCAGCGCTTGCCCAGCAGATGTCGGTGAAGGCGGGTGAGGTGATCAAGGAGCTGATGAAGCTCGGCGTGATGGCCAATATCAACCAGATGATCGACCAGGACACCGCCGTGCTGGTGATCGAGGAGTTGGGGCACGTGGCCAGGACGGTCAGCGAGGATGTCCTGGAAGAAAAGCTGGAAGAAACGCTGTCATTGCAGGAAGGCACCCAGGAACCCCGCGCCCCGGTAGTTACCGTGATGGGCCACGTGGACCACGGCAAGACGTCCCTGCTGGACTATATTCGCAAGAGCCGGGTCGCCTCCGGCGAGGCGGGCGGCATCACCCAGCACATCGGCGCCTACCATGTGGAGACCGAGCGCGGCATGATCTCCTTTCTGGACACCCCGGGTCACGCGGCGTTTACCGCCATGCGCGCCCGCGGTGCCAAGAGCACCGATATCGTCATCCTGGTGGTAGCGGCAGATGACGGCGTAATGCCCCAGACCGTGGAAGCGGTGCAACATGCCAAGGCCGCCGGTGTACCCATTATCGTTGCCATCAACAAGATGGATAAGGAAGGCGCGGATCCCGAGCGCGTCAAGAACGAACTGGCCGCCAAGGAAGTGATTCCCGAGGAGTGGGGCGGCGATACCCAGTTCGTACCGGTGTCCGCCCACACCGGCGACGGCGTCAATGAGTTGCTGGACGCCGTGCTGCTGCAGGCCGAGGTACTGGAGTTGACCGCCGCCCGCGATGTGCCCGCCCAGGGTATCGTTATTGAATCGCGCCTGGATAAGGGCCGCGGTCCCGTGGCCTCGCTGCTTATCCAGAGCGGCACCCTGCGCCAGGGCGATATCGTCCTGGCCGGGCTGCAGTTCGGACGGGTGCGCGCCATGCTGGACGAAAACGCCCAGCCCATCAACGAGGCCGGCCCCAGTATCCCGGTGGAGATCCTCGGTCTCAACGGCACACCCGATGCCGGCGACCCCTTTGCGGTGGTGGAAAACGAGAAGCGGGCGCGCGAAATTGCCGATTTCCGCCAGGCCAAGAGCCGCGATACCAAGCTGCAGCGCCAGCACGCCGCCAAGCTGGACAACATGTTCGAGAGCATGACCGCCGGCGATCGCAAGACGCTCAACGTGGTGGTCAAGGCCGATGTGCGCGGTTCCCTGGAGGCTATCCAGTCAGCCCTGACGGATCTTGGCAACGAGGAAGTGCAGGTCAATATCGTGGTCGGCGGCGTAGGCGGCATCACCGAGACCGACGTGAACCTGGCGGTGACCTCCGGTGCGGTGGTGTTCGGCTTCAACGTGCGGGCCGATACCGCCGCGCGCAAACTGGTGGAGAACGAGGGTGTCGATCTGCGTTACTACAACGTGATCTACGACCTGATCGACGATGTGAAGGCCGCCCTGACCGGGATGCTGGCGCCGGAACTGCGCGAGGAGATCCTGGGTATTGCCGAGGTGCGCGATGTTTTCCGCTCGCCCAAGTTTGGCCAGATCGCCGGCTGTATGGTGATAGAGGGTACCGTCTACCGCTCCAGGCCCATCCGGGTGCTGCGTGACAACGTGGTGATCTACGAGGGTGAACTGGAGTCGCTGCGCCGCTTCAAGGACGATGCCAGCGAGGTGCGCAATGGCATGGAATGCGGTATCGGCGTGAAGAACTATACTGACGTGAAGGTCGGTGACCTGATCGAGGTGTTCGAGGTCAAGGAGATTGCCCGCTCGCTGTAAGCGGCGGTCACGGCATGGCAAAGGAATACAGTCGTACCCAGCGGGTGGCGGATTACCTGCAGCGCGAGCTGGCGGCCTTGATCCAGCACGAGCTGCGCGACCCGCGCATCGGCATGGTCAGTATCACCGGCGTCGACGTGAGCCGGGACCTGGGCCATGCCAAGGTGTATTTCACGGCGCTGGGTTCCGACTCCCGCGAGGAGGCAGCGGATTCCATCGAGGCCCTCAACAAGGCCGCGGGGTTCCTGCGCAGCCAGTTGTCCCGGGATGCCACCATGCGCAGTGTGCCGCAGTTGCGGTTTTACTTCGACACCAGCGTGGGCCAGGGTCGGCACCTGGAGGAATTGATCAGGCGGGCGGCTGACGCCGATCGCGAGTTGGGACTGCGCGACCCCGACCCTGATGAAGGGAGCTAGTTAGTGGCCAGGCAGCGCCGCGGCCGCCCTATCGATGGCATCCTGGTACTGGACAAACCCGGGGGCATGAGTTCCAACCGCGCCCTGCAGGTGGCCAAGCGCCTGTATGGCGCCGCCAAGGCGGGGCACACCGGCAGCCTGGATCCCCTGGCAACGGGGGTGTTGCCCCTGTGTTTTGGCGAGGCGACCAAGTTTTCCCAGTTTTTGCTGGACGCGGACAAGGCCTACCAGAGTACTTTTGTGCTGGGTACGGCAACGGATAGCGGTGACGCCGAGGGCGAGGTGCTGCACAGCCAGGACAGCGGGCATATAAGCCAGCAACAGGTGGCGGTGGCGCTGGAAGCCTTCAGGGGCGAGATCGAGCAGGTTCCCTCGATGTTCTCGGCGATCAAGCACCAGGGCCAGCCGCTGTACAAACTGGCGCGCCGGGGTGTGGAAGTGGAACGCAAGGCGCGCCGGGTGGTCATAAAGCAACTTGACCTGCTGGCGTTTCGCGCCGGCGCCCGCGCCGAGGTGGACATCTACCTCGAGTGCAGCAAGGGTACCTATGTGCGCTCCATCGCCGAGGACCTGGGGCGGGCGCTGGGCTGTGGCGCCCATGTGGCAAGCCTGCGCCGCACCAGGGCCGGGCCCTTCAGCCTGGCTGACAGCGTTTCCTTGGGCACCCTGGAGGCGCTCAAGGCCAACGGCCAGGAAGCGCAGATGGATGCGCTGTTGCTGCCCGCGGATGCGGCGGTCAGGGCACTGCCCCTGGTCAGCCTGAGTGAGTCCGGTGGCTTTTACATACGCCAGGGCCAGCCGGTACAGGTGCCAAACGCACCCCGTGATGGTATGGTGCGCGTCGCCCTGGAGAGCGGTGAGTTCCTGGGCGTGGGAGAAATATTGGACGATGGGCGCATAGCGCCGCGTCGACTGATAGTCACCGGAAGGTGACGCGAACCTGTCTGTAAATCTGCACGGACAGGCTCTTTTATCAATGAAGGGTGGGGAACCACCTGAGGCAGATTCAACCAGAGGAAAGTAACATGGCTTTAAATGCTGAACGCAAGGCAGAAATCGTAAAAGAATACCAGGTAGGTGAAGGTGACACGGGTTCCCCGGAAGTACAGGTAGCGCTGCTGACCGCAAATATTGAGCAGCTGCAGGGGCACTTCAAGTCGCACAAGCATGACCACCACTCGCGTCGCGGCCTGATCCGCATGGTAAACCAGCGCCGTAAGCTGCTGGACTATCTCAAGCGCAAGAATGTCGCGCGCTACACCGACCTGATCAAGCGACTGGGCCTGCGTCGATAAGCGGTATCACCTGCCGGATCACCCGGACTGAGGGGTATTGGCTTGTGACCATGCACTCCGTCCGGGCGCTGCGGCAGCCATATAAAGAATTGGAGAAAAATTGTGAATCCAGTAACTAAAACATTCCAGTACGGTGGCCAGACAGTCACCCTGGAGACCGGCCGCATCGCGCGCCAGGCTTCCGGGGCTGTGTTGGTGACCGTCGAAAATACCTCGGTGCTGTGCACCGTGGTGGCAGAAAAGACCCAACGCGAGGGCCGTGACTTTTTTCCGCTGGCCGTGCACTACACTGAAAAGACCTATGCCGTGGGCAAAATCCCCGGCGGCTTTTTCAAGCGTGAAGCGCGTCCCAGTGAAAAGGAAACCCTGACTTCCCGCCTGATCGACCGTCCCATCCGCCCGCTGTTCCCCGATGGCTTCATGAACGAAGTACAGGTTATCTGTACGGTCATGTCCGCCGACAAGCACATCGATCCGGATATTCCCGCCATGATCGGCACCTCTGCCGCCCTGGCGATTTCCGGCTGCCCCTTCAACGGCCCCATCGGCGGTGCCCGGGTCGGTTTCACTGAGGAGCACGGCTACCTGCTCAACCCCACCTACCCCCAACTGGCTGAGAGCAAGCTGGATATGGTGGTCGCCGGTACCAGGGACGCGGTGCTGATGGTTGAGTCCGAGGCCAGGGAACTCAGCGAGGACCAGATGCTGGGCGCCGTGCTGTTTGCCCACCAGGAAATGCAGGTGGTCATCCAGGCCATCAATGAACTGGTTGCCGAGGCCGGCAAGCCCCGCTGGGAGTGGGAGCCCGCCGCGGTCAACCAGGAATTGCTGGCGGCCGTGGAAGGCCATGCCAAGGCAGACCTGGGTGAAGCCTACCGCATCACCGACAAGGCTGCCCGCTACGAGCGTGTCGGCGAGATCCGCAAGGCCTGCGTCGAGGCGCTGGCCGTCGAGGGCGGTCCCTCGGCCGACGAGGTCAAGGACGTGTTCAAGAGCGTCGAGAAGAACCTGGTACGCAAGCGCATCCTGGCCGGCGAGCCGCGTATTGACGGCCGCGACACCCGCACCGTGCGTCCCATCGCCTGCGAGGTCGACCTGCTGGCCAAGGTACACGGTTCCGCCCTGTTCACCCGCGGTGAAACCCAGGCGATCGGCGCGGTAACGCTGGGTTCCACCCGCGACGCCCAGATCATCGACGCCCTGGAAGGCGAGCGTCGCGATCCCTTTATGCTGCATTACAACTTCCCCCCCTATTCGGTGGGTGAGGCGGGTCGTGTCGGGTTTACCGGTCGTCGCGAAGTCGGTCACGGTCGCCTGGCGCGCCGCAGCCTGGCGGCGGTATTGCCCACCGCTGACGAGTTCCCCTACACCATTCGCGTGGTATCGGAGATCACCGAGTCCAACGGCTCCAGTTCGATGGCCTCTGTGTGCGTGGGCTCCCTGGCCATGATGGCCGCGGGCGTACCGCTGAAGGCGCCGGTCGCCGGTATTGCCATGGGCCTGGTGAAGGACGGCAACCAGTTTGCCGTGCTCACCGATATCCTGGGCGATGAGGATCACCTTGGCGATATGGATTTCAAGGTGGCCGGAACCGCTGAAGGCGTTACCGCCCTGCAGATGGACATCAAGATCGAGGGCATCAACGAGCAGATCATGCAGGTCGCCCTGGAGCAGGCACAGCACGCTCGCCTGCATATCCTCGGCCAGATGAACCAGGTGCTGGCAGCGCCCCGCGAGGTGACCTCCGAAAACGCGCCCAGCATGATTACCCTGAAAGTCGACTCGGACAAGATCCGTGACATCATCGGCAAGGGCGGGGCGACCATTCGCTCCATCACCGAAGCCTCCGGCGCCACCGTCGACATCGACGACGACGGCACCGTGCGCGTGTTCGGCCAGGACATGGCGGCGCGCGATGCGGCTGTAGCCCTGATCGAGGAGATCACCGCAGAGGCCGAGGTCGGTGCGGTGTACAACGGTACCGTGGCTCGCATCGTCGACTTCGGCGCTTTCGTCAACATCCTGCCCGGCAAGGATGGCCTGGTGCACATTTCCCAGATCGCCAACGAGCGTGTGGAAAATGTCTCCGACCACCTGAAGGAAGGCCAGGAAGTACTGGTCAAGGTGCTGGACGTGGACCAGCGCGGTCGCATCAAGCTTTCCATCAAGGAGTTGCTGGAAGACGATGCGCAGCCCGAGGAAGCGGCCGCCGGGGAAAGCACTGGCTGATCCACTGCCAACCTGCCTTCAACAAGGGGGGTGTGCCGCAAGGCACACCCCCTTTTTTATGGTTCCTCCCGTGCGCTCAGCAGCGGCGCGGCCATTTTTGCCAGCAGCCGGCGCAGTTCGCTGTGTTCGGTGTCGGTCAACCCGGCGGTAAAGGATTGTATGCTGTTTTCCGCCGCCTGCTCCAGGCGCGGGCGCAATGCTCGCCCCCTGGGGGTGAGGTCCACCCGCACAGCCCTGCCATCTTTGGCGTCGGGGCGGCGCACGACATAGCCGGCGGCCTCCAGGCGCGCCAGCGCCCGGGCGGCGGCCGCCTTGTCGGCCCCGACCAGGTCCGCCAACTCCTGCTGTCTGCGATCGCCGCGCAGATACAGGCTGAACAGGTACAGGTAACGCCCGTGGCCCAGGTCCAGCGGCGCCAGTTCCTGGTCCAGCAGCTTGATCATCTGCCGGTGCAGCAAGGCGAGGTGGCGGGCTTCACTGTTGGCCAGGTCTATCACTGGGTCGACTCCCGGGGTCTGGTGCTGGGGGGCAGGAACCAGGGTAGTGCGGCGGCCACCAGTATCGCCGCGACACACAGGTAGTTGAGGTCGTTCAAAGCCATGGTGCGCGCCTGTACCTGCACTGCACCTTCCACGGCGGCCAGGGCGGACTCGGGAGCGCCGCTGCGCGCGGTCAGCAGGGCCATGGTTTGCTGGTAGAGGGGAGAATCCCCGGACAGGTTCTCCGCCAGGCGACTGCGGTGAAAAATGGCGCGTTCGTCCCACAGGGTGACCCCGATCGCCGTGCCCAGGCTGCCGGCAAGCATGCGGGCGAAGTTGAATATACCGGTGGCGGAGGCCAGCTTGGCGGCGGGCAGGCCCACCAGGGCGATCACCATGACGGGCATGAATGCAAAGGGCATGGCCAGCCCGAAACACAGGCGCACCAGCAGGAAATACCAGGGCGGGGAGTCGGTAGAAATCTGCATATGCAGATAGGTGGCGAAGCCCATCAGGCACATGCCGAAGCAGACTACCGGGCGGGCATCCCACTGGCGGATGCGCTCCCCGATCAGCGGCATGAGTATAAGCGGTCCCAGTCCGGTAGGCGCCATCATCAACCCGGACCAGCTGGCGGTATAGCCCTGGGTGGTCTGTAGCCAGATCGGAAAGGTTACCGAGGTCAGCATGAAAATCGAATACACGATTGCGATCAGTATGTTGCCCACCAGGAAGTTGCGATAGGCGAACAGCTTCAGGTCGACCATGGGGTAGGGCTCGTCCCGTTCCCAGGCCAGGAACAGCAGCAGGAACAACACCGAGACAATCAGCATAACGACAATGGGGGTGGAGCTGAACCAGTCCAGTTCGTGGCCGCGATCCAGCACCAGTTGGAAGCAGATGACCCCCACCAGCAGCAGGAACAGACCGACCCGGTCCACCGGCACGCGCAGCCGTTCGGATTCGTAGGGGCGCAGCAGGGTCCAGCTCAGGTAGACGCAGGCGCAGCCGAAGGGGATGTTGATGTAGAAGATCCACGGCCAGCCCCATTCATCGGTGATGTAACCCCCCAGTATCGGCCCCAGGATGGGCGCCACCACGGTCGCCAGACCCCAGATGGCCAGTGCCCTGCCGTGTTTGTCCGGCGGGTACAGGCGCATCAGCAGGGACTGTGACAGGGGCAGCAACAGGCCGCCGGCGAAGCCTTGCAGGGCGCGGTACAGCAGCAACTCGTTGAAACTGCTGGCCATGCCGCACAGCCAGGAGGTCAGGGTGAACAGCAACACCGAAGCAGTGAAGGTGTGGACCTGGCCGAAGCGCCGGGTAATCCAGCCCGACAGCGGCAGGATCACCGCCAGGCACACGGCGTAGGAGGTGATCACCCAGCTGCCCTGGGAGGGGGTGGCCGACAGGTTGCCGGAAATCGTCGGCAGGGCGACGATGGCGATAGTGGTATCCAGGGTATTCATGAAACTGGCGGAGGCGACCGCCAGGGTCGCCAGCACCAGGGGGAGCCCCTGGGGTCTGGGGAGGTCTTCTTCGAGCGTCGCAGTCACTGCCGGATATCGAGTTGCCGGCGCGCCGCTTCGATCACACTGGCCACCAGTTCGTCCGCGCCCTCCTCCTGGAACTCATACAGGTCGATATCCGCGACCGCGGGCACCGGCTGCTGGTTTGCCAGCGCCGAGCCGCTGCGATCGTGGGTATCTACCCGCACGTCCAGCGATGCCCCGAAGGGCAGGGGATGTTCCTCGTCATAGCCGTCTGCCAGCACTATGCGCACCGGGACACGCTGCACGATCTTGATCCAGTTGCCAGTGGCATTCTGGGGCGGCAGCAGCGAGAACACGGCGCCCGTGCCCGTGCCGATGCTGTGCACCCGCCCGGCGAATGTCACCTCGTCGCCGTACAGGTCGCTGCTGATCGTCACAGGCTGGCCCGGGCGCAGATTGCGGAGCTGGGTTTCCTTGAAGTTTGCCTCCACCCAGGCGCTGTCGCGCTCGGCAATGCTGAACAGCGGCGCACCTGCCTGGATGCGTTGCCCCGCCTGCACCCGGCGCCTGGCGATTGCACCGCTCACCGGGGCGATGACCCGGGTCTTGCGCCACTGCCGGTAACTGCTGCGCAGCCGCGCCGCCGCCGCCATGATCCGCGGGTGCGAAGTAATATCGGCGTCGCCGGCGCGTACCCTGGCCTCCTGCAGGGCCAGGCGGGCGGTCTCCAGCATCACCCGGGTTTCCTGCTGGCGGGTGCGGGCGGTATCCAGTTCCTCGTCGGAGACCATATTGTTGCCGTGCAGGCGCGCGCGCCGCTGGAATTCCTCTCCGGCCAGCTTGTGGGTAATGGCGCGCAGGCGCTCTTCCGACTCCAGCCGGTTGACCTGGGCCTGCAGCACCAGCACTGCCTGTACCGCCAGGGCCAGCTCCTGCTCGTGCAGGGCCAGTGCCTGGCGCTCGTCGCCGTCGGCCAGCCGCAACAGTTCATCGCCGGCCACCACGGCCTGGTTTTGTTCCGGGCCAATCCACACCACGGTGCCGCCGATCTGGGCGCTGACCTCCACCAGGTTACCGGTGAAGTAGGCGTTGCTGGTGGTCTCGTACCAGCGACCCTGCCACCAGTACCAGCCGCCGACGGCCAGTCCCGCGAGCGCGGCGAGCGCGATGATGGCAGTGATGAATGCCTTGCGACGGCGCGGTGAAACGGGGGTGTTCATGAGTGCAACCGGCTGTTGTCCTGGCGCTAACCCTACGCCCATTTAGTTGACTAGTCTACTAAATGGGCGGGGCGGCGTCGCTAGCGGCATCCCTGCCTCTCGCGACAAACCTTGCATCCTGTGCACAAAAAAGGGCATGCCGCCCGGCATGCCCTGGAAGGGGGTGTTGCGGCGGCTATTTGGGCCGGTTGGCCACCAGGTTGTCCACCACGGAGGGATCGGCCAGGGTGCTGGTGTCGCCCAGGCTGTTCAGTTCGTTCTCTGCGATCTTGCGCAGGATGCGGCGCATGATCTTGCCGGAACGGGTTTTCGGCAACCCGGGGGCCCACTGGATCACGTCCGGCTTCGCAATGGGCCCGATTTCCTTGACGCACAGGGCGATGAGCTCAGCCCGCAGCTCCTCCGAGGGCTCCACGCCCTGCATAGGCGTGACATAAGCGTAGATGCCCTGGCCCTTGATGTCGTGGGGGAAGCCCACCACCGCTGCCTCGGCGATCTTATCGTGGAGCACCAGTGCGCTCTCTACCTCGGCGGTACCCATGCGGTGGCCGGAGACGTTGAGCACGTCATCCACCCGGCCGGTGATCCAATAGTAGCCATCCTCGTCCCGGGTGGCGCCGTCACCGGTGAAATAATAGCCCGGGTAGTTCTTGAAGTAGGTGTCGATCATGCGCTGGTGGTCGCCGTATACGCTGCGGATCTGGGAGGGCCAGGAGGACTTCACCACCAGGTAGCCGGCGCCGGCCCCCCGGACTTCAGAGCCATCCTCGTTGAGCAGCGCCAGGTTCACCCCGAAAAAGGGTACCGTCGCCGAGCCGGGCTTGAGGGGCGTGGCGCCGGGGAGTGGCGTAATCATGTGGGCGCCGGTCTCGGTCTGCCACCAGGTGTCGACGATGGGGCAGCGGGAGTCGCCCACCACCTCGTAATACCAGTTCCAGGCCTCCGGATTGATCGGCTCGCCCACCGTGCCCAGCAGGCGCAGGCTGGCGCGGGAACTGCGGGTGACCGGCTCGTCGCCCACCGCGTGCAGGGCGCGAATGGCCGTGGGGGCGGTGTAAAAGGTGTTTACCTGGTGCTTGTCGACCACTTCCCAGCAGCGCCCCGCGTCCGGGTAGGTGGGCACGCCCTCGAAAATCAGCGAGGTGGCGCCGTTGGCAAGGGGGCCGTAGACGATATAGGTGTGACCGGTGACCCAGCCGACATCCGCGGTGCACCAGTAGATCTCGCCCTCGCGGTAATCGAAGACATACTTGAACGTCATGGCGGCCTGCAGCAGGTAGCCGCCGGTGGTATGCAGCACACCCTTGGGCTTGCCGGTGGAGCCGGAGGTGTAAAGAATGAACAGCGGGTCCTCCGCGTCCATGGACTCCGGCGGGCAGTCGCCGGCGGCGCTGGCGGTGGCCTCGTGGTACCAGATGTCCCGCCCTTCCTGCCAGCCGGTGTCGCCGCCGGTGCGCCGTACGACCAGGCAGGTATGCACATTGGGACAGGCCTGCAGGGCGGCGTCGGCGTTGAGTTTCAGGGGGATGTTCCGGCCGCCGCGAACGCCTTCGTCGGCGGTGATCAGGGTCTGGCAATCCGAGTCGAGGATACGGTCCTTCAGGGCTTCCGGGGAAAAGCCGCCAAAGACTACCGAGTGCACCGCCCCGATGCGGGTGCAGGCCAGCATGGCGTAGGCGGCCTCGGGAATCATGGGCATGTAGATACAGACACGGTCGCCCTTGCGCACCCCGCGCTCCTTGAGCACGTTGGCCAGTTTGCAGACGTTTTCCTTCAGTTCCGCATAGGTGATGTGCTTGCTGGCGGCGGGATCGTCGCCCTCCCAGATGAAGGCGGTCTGGCCGGCTCGCTCCGGCAGGTGCCGGTCGATGCAGTTGTAGCTGACATTGAGCTTGCCGCCCGCGAACCAGGCGGCCTCACCCTTGACGAAATCGAAATTAACCACTTCATCCCAGGGTTTGTCCCAGCTGAGGAATGCCTCGGCCTGCTCCGACCAGAAGCCGTCCGGGTCCTTGATGGAACGCTCGTACATGGCCTGGTACTGCTCGGCGTTGATATGGGCGTCCTTGAAATTTGCGGGTACCGGGTGGGTAGGAAATTCAGACATGGCGGTCGTTCCCTTTGCTTATCAATGGTGAAGGGGGATGATACTGCGCCGACTCGCCAGTGCAAGCCGACCAAGGTCTAAGCCGGGGGAGGCCCTCGCAGGTGCGGGCCGGCGGTCAGTGGCTGCCGGCCAGCATGCCCCAGTCGGAAACGGGATTGAGGGTGAGACGCACGTTATCGATGAGTCGCGTGGGCCCCAGGCGCGCCGCCGCCAGAATGGCGATTTCCTCGGTCTCGGGGGTCACCGCTCGCAGGGTGCTGGCATCGCGGATGGCAAAGTAGTCGGGCTCGAGACCGGCCTGCAGCAGCTGCATGCGGGCGTGGGACTCCAGTTGCAGGAAATTGTCGAAGCCGCAGGCAATGGCCTCGCGGCAGCTGTTGAGGGTCTGGTGAATAATGGGGGCGATATGGCGCTGCTCGGGAGACAGGTAGCCATTGCGGGAACTCTTGGCCAGTCCGTCCTCGTCGCGGGTGGTGGCGACGCCGACGATTTTTACCGGCATGCACAGGTCCCGGACCATTTTGCGCACGATGGAGAGCTGCTGGAAATCCTTTTCCCCGAACACCGCGGTATCGGGGCGGACGATATTGAACAGCTTGGCCACCACCGTGGTGACGCCGTCAAAGTGCCCGGGACGGCTGCTGCCACAGAGGGTGTCGGACAGGTCCGGTACGCTGACCTGGGTCTGCTGCGCCATGCCCTGCGGATAGATGTCACTCACCTCCGGGGTGTACAGCACCTGCACGCCTTCGCTGAACAGCTTTTCCTTGTCGGCGGCCAGGGTGCGGGGGTAGGCGTCCAGGTCCTCATTGGGGCCAAATTGCAGCGGGTTGACGAAAATGCTCACCACCACCACGTCACAGAGGCTGGCGGCCTTGCGTACCAGGTTCAGGTGGCCCTCGTGAAGGTTGCCCATGGTGGGCACGAAGGCGATGCTCTGGCCCTTGCTGCGAAAGCTGTCCAGTGCGGATTGTAACTGCGCGTTGTTGCTGTAAGTTCGCATATCGACCTCATCCGTTATGGGCGGAATGGTGATGCTAAACCGATAGAAATCACGGGCCTGGTTCACCCCGGCCGGGACCTCAGTTCCCGACGGGAGGGCAAGTATGAACCAAGGATTTAGACCCGGCAACGAATATTCGTGAAAAATTCACGCCGTTTGTTACTGAAAGAAGCAGTATTGCGCTGCGTCAAATCGGACTTAAGTTAGTAACCACTTACATTAAGGGCATTCAGCGATAGGAGTGTTCTTCCCGGGGGTAGTCGCCGGATTTCACGGCCTGCACAAAGGCCTTGAGGGCGTCCTGGATATTGCGTTGGCCCTCCATGAAGTTCTGCACGAAGCGCGCCGAGTGGCCGGACAGGCCCAGCAGGTCATGCAGCACCAGCACCTGGGCGTCGGTGCCCGGGCCCGCGCCTATGCCGATCACCGGGATATCCAGCTTGCGGCTGATATCGCTGGCGAGATTGCTGGGTATGCACTCCAGCACCAGCAGGCTGGCGCCCGCATCCTGTATCTCCACCGCGTCGGCCAGGATGGACTTGGCCTCCTTGGGCGTGCGGCCCTGCACCTTGAAGCCGCCGAAGGTATTCACGGACTGGGGGGTAAGTCCCAGGTGGGCGCACACCGGGATGCCCCGTTCCACCAGCTTGCTGATGGTGCTGCTGAGCCAGGTCCCGCCTTCCATCTTGACCATCTGCGCCCCGGCCTGCATCAGTCGGGTGGCGTTGTCCATGGCCTGTTCCGGGGTGGCGTAGGACATGAAGGGCATGTCGGCGATGACCAGCGCCGCGGGGGCCGCGCGGCATACGCACTGGGTGTGGTAGGTCATGTGCTCTATGGTGACCGGTATGGTGCTGTCGTGGCCCTGCAGGACCATGCCCAGTGAGTCTCCCACCAGGATTGTTTCGGCCCCTGCATCACAGACAACCCTGGCGAAGGTGGCGTCATAGGCGGTAACGCAGACGAAGCGCTCCCCCGCGGCCTTCATTTTGTCCAGGGTGCTGATGGTGACCTTGGCCATGGCGTTCGCTATCCGAAAAAAGTGGGGTTGAAGTAGTGGCGGCCGTTGCGTATATCCAGCATGTAATCCACCAGGTGAGTGTAGTCCGCATCGCTGTTGGCCAGGTCGATTTCACTGGCGTTTACGATCAGCAGAGGCGCGTCATCGTAATATAGAAAGAACTCACTGTACACTTCGTTCAGGCGCTCCAGATAGTCCCGATTTATCTCTCTTTCCGCGGTAATCCCCCTGTTTTCTATGCGCGATAACAACACGTCCGGCGCCGCCTGCAGGTAGATCACCAGGTCGGGGCGGGGGGCGTCTATGGTCAGCTGCTCGTAGACCTTGCGGTACAGGTCGAACTCGTCCGGGTCGAGGTTGACGCGGGCAAACAGCGGGTCCTTCTCGATCAGGAAATCGGCCACCCGGACCGGCTCGAAGATGTCGGCCTGGCGCAGGTCGTGGATTTTCTGGGAGCGCTGGAACAGGAAGAACAACTGGGTGGCCAGGGCGGCCTGCTTGCGATTCTGGTAGAAACGCTCCAGAAACGGGTTCTCTTCCGCATTTTCCAGCAGGGTCTGGTAATTGAAGCTGGCCGCCAGGCGCTTGGCCAGGGTGGTCTTGCCCACGCCGATGGGACCTTCCACCGCGATATAGGCCGGCGGTTTGCGTCCCTTGAGCTCGATGCTGACAGCGGCGTTATCCTGCATTGGAATCCATATTTCCGTTTATCCCCTACCGGGATAGTGTATTTCAGTCGACCAGGCGCAGGCCGGTGTCGACCAGGTCCCCGCGCGGGCAACTGGCGGTCAATGTACCAAGATACTCGCCATCCGGCAGCAGCAATTGCGGTCCGGCGATTGCCGCCAGGGGGTAAAGCACGAAGTTGCGTTCCCGCATGGCGGGGTGGGGAACGCTCAGTGTCGGGCTGTCTATACGCGCGTCACCGTACAGCAGGATATCCAGGTCGAGGCTGCGCGGCCCCCAGCGCACCGTGCGCACCCGGCCCTGGTGCTGCTCTATGGCCTGTAGCGCCGCCAGTAGCCGCGGGGCTTCCAGGTCGGTATCCAGTTGGATGACGGCATTCAAGTAGTCGGGCTGCTCCCCGGGGCCGACAGCGGCGCTGCGGTAGGCGTTTGAAACCCGGCGCAGCCGCGATTGCGGCAGGTCTGCGACCGCCCTTACGGCCTTGCGCAGTTGCGCCAGGGGGTCAAGCAGGTTGCTGCCCAGGCCGATATAGGCGGTTATCACGCGCCCTCTTTAGAGCGTCGCCGACGGGGCCCGCGCCCGCCCTTGTCCGACGCCACCTGCTGCAGGCGCTGTTCCATGGGCAGCTGCTGGAAGTCGGTCCACCAGCTCCCCAGGCCCTCGGTTTCTTCCCCGGCCTGCTCCCGCAGCAGCAGAAAATCGTAGGCGGCGCGAAACCGGCGGTGATCCACCAGTTCCGCCGCCTTGCGCCCGCGGCGCTGCTGCAGGCGCAGCTGGAATTCCCAGATCTCCCGCATGGGCTGGCTGAAGCGGCGCGGAATCGATATGTGTTGAGTCGCCTCGGCGATGGTTTGCTGGGCGGCGCTGTGCATCGCCGGAATAGGCGGGTCGCCGCGCTCCCGCAAGTGCCGGGCCTGGCGGTCGGCCACCGGCCACAGCAGGGCCGCCAGCAGGAACGCCGGGGTGACCGGTTTGTCGGCGGCGATACGCTGGTCCTTGTTGACCATTGCCGCCCGCACCAGTGCCAGGGTGTGCATGTCGCGCTGCAGGCTCTGGGCGGTGCCGGGGAACAGGTACTGGAGCAGCTTATGCTGCATCAGCAGCTCCAGGGTGGCCGCCGCGTGGCCGGACAGGAACAGTTTGAGGAATTCGTCGAACAGCCTGGCCGCGGGGATTTCCCCCAACAGGTGGGCGCAGCCCGGAATGGCCCTGGCCGTATCGCGGTCGATCCTGAAGCCGAGTTTCGCGGCGAAGCGCAGCACCCGCAGCATGCGCACCGGGTCTTCCGTATACCGCACCGCGGGATCACCGATGATGCAGACGGTGCGCCGCTCGAGGTCCTTGAGGCCGTGTACGTGATCGAAGACCTCGAAGGTGCCCGAGTCGTAGTACAGCGCGTTCACCGTGAGGTCGCGCCGCACGGCGTCCTCTTCCAGGGTGCCATAGACATTGTCCCGCAGCAGCAGTCCGCTGGCGGATTGCCGCGAGTGGTTGCCGCCGGTCTCGGTGGTCGGCTCGGCATCGTTGTCGTGATGGCCGCGAAAGGTAGTGACCTCGATGATTTCCCGGCCGAAGCGCACATGGACGATGCGGAAACGCCGGCCGATGATGCGGGAATTGCGAAACAGGGCATGCACGGTCTCGGGGGTGGCATCGGTGGCGATATCAAAGTCCTTGGGGTGACCTCCCAGCAGCAGGTCGCGCACGGCGCCGCCTACCAGGTATGCCTGGTGGCCACTGCCGCGCAGGCGCGACATGACCTTGAGTGCGCCATCGCTGATGTTCTTGCGGGATATGCAGTGCTGGTCCCTGGGGATGATTTTCAAGCTGGCCTTTGCCTGTAAAGGTGTTCGGAAGCGGCGCAGTCTACCACAATTCAGGCGCGGTTTTGCCGCCTGGAGCGGAGGGTAGTGGCAGTGAATGAGGGGGAAAACAGTGTTTTCCCCATCCAGGTCTCACTTCGAGTTTTATTGTTATTTCTGATGTGCTGTTATTGTTATGCGCGTCAATAAACCAATCGGTTTATGCATGCCCGGGCTCTTGCCGGCCGGTCACATGTCGCGGCCGGCTAAAGTCCGGCCAGTGCCTACCTGCACGTCAGGAACGAAGGGGAAGAGATCTTCCCCATCCAGGTCCATAGTGAGCAGTGTTATTGTTATTGCGGTAACTGTTATTTTTATTTTTTGTACCTGGCGGATAAATGCAGTAGCTGTGCCAGTGTTTTAAATATTAATATAAAACAATAAGTTAGAATATTCCTTTCGCGATTCGCTGGTCGGCGATAGGCGCGTTTGTTACCAAACTACCCTGCTTTATGTAACGGCAGCAGTGCCGGGTAACGCTCACTTTCCCTGGGATACGCTTCTTTTGCGCTGGCTGGCGGCCACGGGTTTGCTGCGGGGAATGCCCAGGCGCTGGCGTCGCTCCCACAGGCATTTGCGGCTGACGCCCAGTTTCTGGGCCAGTTCGGTCTCGCTCATGGAGTCCTGGTGTTCCATCACGAAGCGCTGGAAGTAATCCTCCAGCGACAGGTCTTCCATGGGGTCGCTGTTGCTGCTGGCGGACCTGCGCTGCGGTTGCCCCAGGCCGGGCTGGCCGCGCAGGCGGTTGATATTCACCAGTTCCAGGTCTATGCCCAGGGTCTCGTTGTCTATCTCGTCCCCGTCGGTGAGGATCACCGCCCGCTCGATGGCGTGTTCCAGCTCCCGCACGTTCCCGGGCCACTGGTAGGTGGTTATGGCCTGGATCGCGCGCGGGGAGAGCTTCATGGTCGGCTTGCCAAGGCGCTCGGTCTGGGCAAGCAGCAGGCACTCCGCCAGGTGCAGGATGTCCTTGCCGCGCTCGCGCAGGGGGGGCAGTGCCAGTTGCAGTACGTTGATGCGGTAAAACAGGTCCTGGCGGAAGCCGCCATCGGCGGCCAGGCTGTGCAGGTCGCGGTGGGTGGCGCAGATCAGGCGCACGTCCACCTTGCGCGAGTGCACCGAGCCGATACGGCGAATCTCGCCCTCCTGGATAAAGCGCAACAGGCGCGCCTGGGCCTCCATGGGCAGTTCGCCGATTTCATCCAGGAACAGGGTGCCGCCGTCGGCCGCCTCGATCAGGCCCATACGGCTGGCGTTGGCGCCCGTGAAGGCGCCCTTCTCGTAGCCGAACAGCTCCGACTCGATCAGGGTATCCGGGATCGCGGCGCAGTTGACTGAAATCAGCGTCTTGTCCGCACGCTGGCTGTGGCGATGCACGCTGCGGGCGACGATTTCCTTGCCGGTCCCGGTTTCACCCAGCACCAGCACCGTGGAATCGGTGGGGGCCACCTTGCGAATATGTTCAAACAGGGTCTGCATGGCCGGGCAGTTGCCCAGTATCCCGCTGAGGCCGTCATCGTCGGCCCGCGCCCCGACGCGTTCCTGTTGCGGCGCCTGCCGCGGCGCGGGGTGGTCGGCAATGATACGCTGCACTGCGGCAATCATGTCGCTGTGATCGAAGGGCTTGGCGATGTAGTCCACAGCCCCCATGCGCATGGAGTCGACCGCGGAGCGCAGGCTGGCATAACTGGTCATGATGAGCACGGGCACCTCACCCGCCTTGCTGATCAGGTCGGTACCCGGGGCGCCGGGCAGGCGCAAATCGCTGATAATCAGGTCGAAGTCTTCCAGTTCATTGGCGGTGATCGCTTCCTGCACGGAACCGGATTCAATGACCTGGTAGTTGTTGCGCTCCAGCAGCCTGCGCAGGGCGGTGCGGATGACGGTCTCGTCTTCGACAATGAGGATTCTGTGCATCAAGTGTTACCTCGTGTGTACATGCTACACAACATACTATTCCGCTTGCCTGGATTCCAGTAAAAGCGCCAATTCGCCGGCGGTGCCTGCCTAGCCGAGCTCGAAGGCGGCGCCATAATCCGCGGCGGGCAGTTGCAGGGTTACCCGGGTGCCCGGATTGGGACCGCTCTGCAGGGGGCTGGCTATGCTCACGCTGCCCCCCATGTCGTCCATGATGCTGAACACCAGCGCCAGGCCCAGGCCGGTGCCGGCGCCGGGGTCCTTGGTCGTGTAAAAGGGCTCGAAAACATGACCCAACTGCCCCGGCGGGATGCCACAGCCGTCGTCTTCCACCGCGATGGTAACCCGTTCGCCATCGCTGGCAGCCAGTATCCTGACCTGGCCGTATTCGTTGCAGGCATCCCTGGCGTTGCCCAGCAGGTTGACGAATACCTGCAGCAGGCGCTGGCTGTCCGCCAGCACCAGGGTTTCGCGATCGCAGAGGTTGGCGAATTCCACGGGCCTGGCCTGGCGGTCCAGGGTCAGCAGGTGCACGGCCTCGTCCACGCAGTCCGCCAGGTTCGACGCTGCCAGGGAGATCTCGCCGCTGGAGGAGCCCGCGTGGGAAAAGTTTACCAGCGATTCGACGATGCGGCTGATACGGTCGGTCTGCTTGAGTATGTCCCTGGCCGAGTGCTGGATCTCCTCGGGGTCGGTCTCGTATTCCAGGTTCTGGGCCAGGCAGGCGATGCCCGTGACGGGGTTGCCGATTTCGTGGGCAACCCCGGCGGCGAGGCGGCCGATAGAGGCCAGGCGCTCGTTGTGCAGCAACTCCTCCTCCAGCAACTCGAAGTCGGTTATATCCTCCACCAGGATAATCGTATCGGCGCGCGGCGCGCCCGCGTCGTCGGTAACGGCCTCGGTCTTGTGGAGGCTGATCCAGCAGGGCCGCTCCGGGTCCGTGGTCACCTCGGATTTCAGCACGGTGTGGTTGTCGCCCCGGTTGAAATCCCCCAGGACCCTTCCCCAGGGCGGCGCCAGCGAGCCCAGCAGCGAGCCCAGTACCTGCTGCGGGGCGATGCCGGTAATCTTTTGCATGCTGCGATTCCAGATCAGTATCTCGTCATCGATGCCCACCGAGCACACGCCTATGGGCAGCTTGTCCAGGGTTTCCCGATAGTGCCGCCGCAGGTTGTTGAGGTCCGCCGCCAGCCCGGTAAAACTCGACTGCGCCCGGTCCAGTTTGCGCTCGATCAGGTGGATATCCTCAGAGGCGCCGCCCAGTCCCGTCTGGAAGGGGATGCAGCTTTCGATGATGCCGTGGGCCACCGCGGGTCCGAGCAGGCCGGACAGGTTGGCCTCTATCCTGGCGCGCAGTCGCCGCAGGGCGTAGGGGCGCGATTCCTCCGGTGAAAATTGCAGCTCGGACAGCGCCCGGGCGACCTCCACCTGGGCGGTCTTCTCGCCCAGGGCGGCGGCCAGCGCATCGGCGAAGTCGGCGGCGGAGCCCAGCGCCAGGGTCTGGCGTACCGGTCGCGCCTTGTCATCCATGGAGCATATCTCGGCAGCGATGCGCTCCTCCCTGCTGGGGCTGGTGAGCAGGGATACCACCAACAGCAAGGCCGCATTCAGGCCCAGGGAGTACATGATGGCGTTGGCCCAGCGTTGGTCGCCGCTGCCCAGCAACTGCTCGCCCAGGGTGGCCAGCGCGGCAATCGGGTACTCGCCCGCCAACGGTAGCAGCATGGCGAGGAACCACAGGCTGAGACCGCCCGCCATTCCCGTCAGCAGGCCCTTGCGATTGGCACCGGGCCAGTACAGGGTGGCCACCACGCCGGGCAGGAACTGCAGGGTGCCGGAGAGCGCCACCAGGGCCAGTTGGGTGAGCGTCTGGCTGCCGCTGAGGGCCTTGAAAAATGCGTATCCCGCGAGAATCAGGATGCCGATAAGCGTGCGCCGCAGCCATTTGAGCTGGCTGTAAATATTCTGCTCCCGGTCTATCTGCAACAGCCGGGTAGGCAGGATCAGGTGGTTCAGGCACATATTCGCCAGGGCCAGCGTGGTGACGATAATGGTGGCGCTGGCGGCGGACAATCCGGCCACGAATGCCGCCGCGCTTACGAAGGTGGAGCCGGATGTCAGCCCCAGGGCCAGGCCTGTGTAATCGATGGGCAGGGAATGCCCCAGCTTGAGGCCCGCCCAGGTGACCGGCAGCACCGGCAGGCTGAGCAGCATCAGGTACAGGGGCAGGCCCCAACTGGCACTGCGCAGGTAGCGGCTTTCGGTGTTCTCGGCGAAAGCCATATGGAAAATGTGCGGCATGCATACCGCGCCGGCAAAAAAGATGAGCAGCAGTGCCCGCGCGGTACTGTCGCGCATGGATTCCTGCAGGGTGTCGCCCACCTGCGGATTCTGGCCCAGCCAGACTTCCAGGTTGCCGGGGCCGCCGAACACGCCGTACACGGCGGCCACCAGCAGCACCAGCATGGCCGCGAGCTTTACCAGGGATTCGAAGGCAATGGCCGTCACCAGGCCGGTATTGCGCTGTTGCGAAGAGATGTGCCGGGTGCCGAACAGGATCGAGAAAACCGTGATGATGATGCAGAACAGCAGTGCCAGGCCGTCCTGGCGGTTGTCGCGGGAAAACAGCTTGTCGGCGCCGCCGGCCATGATCTGGATGCTGTCGGCCACCGCCTGTATCTGCAGGGCGAGCAGGGGCAGCAGGGTCAGGCACATGGCCATGGTGATCGCGGCCCCTACCCATGGACTGCGAAAGCGAAACGCCAGCAGGTCGGCCAGGGAAGACAGCTGGTAGACCCGGCACAGGCGCAGCAGCGGCACCAGCAGCAGGGCCGCCATGACGAACATGAAGACCACCCCGCCGTAGTACAGCATGAAGCTGTAGCCGTAGCGGTGGGCCAGTTCCATCACCCCGTTGCTGGCCATGGCCCCCGCAAACACGCCCAGGGACAGTACATAGGTAGCGGGGTGGTTGCTCACCCGTTCCGGGATGATGCCCCGGTCCGCCAGGTGGGCAACCGCGAACAGGCCGGTGAGATAGACGACGATGAACAGCAGTATCTGGACGAGGCTAAAGCTCATCCGGGTACCTCGTGCGCTGGTTCAGGTAGGCGGCGAAGATCACCAGCAGCCACAGGGGGTAGGGTCGGTACCAGGCGGTCCCGGAGTGAAATACCCATTCTTCGACGGCGGGAGAAAAGATCAGGAACACTCCCACCGCCAGCAGCAACAGACGGTTGATATACATTGACCGGGTTTCCCCTGATAGCGCGTGGCAGTCGATACTACTGAAGCGGCATTAAGCGGTAAAGCGCGGGGCTGACCCTAGCGGGGTTGCCAGGTGGCGGACGTCGCGGTTATGGACAGTACGGCGGGGACGGCCTGCAGCGTCCAGTTGACGCTGGCAAAGGCCAGTATATCCGCCACGGCGTCCACCTCTTCAGGGGGTTGCGGCTGTCCCAGGAAACGCAGCGCGGCGCGCAGGTTGGCGGCTGCCCGCTCGTCCCGCAGTGGCGGGGCGTGATTTTGTTTGCTGAGCTTGTGGCCGGCGGCATCGGTGATCACCGGCAGGTGGCAGTAGGAGGGGGTGGGCGCCTGCAGCAGCTGCTGCAGGAAGATCTGGCGGCCGGTGGAGTCCAGCAGGTCGGAGCCGCGCACGATGTGGGTGACCTCCTGCCAGGCGTCGTCTACCACCACGGCCAGCTGGTAGGCGTCCAGGCCATCCTTGCGCTTGACCACGAAATCGGCGATTTCCGCGCCCAGCGCGATTTCCCGGGCGCCCTGCACCCGGTCGATAAAGCGGATGCGGCAAGCGGCGGGTACTGACAGCCGGACAGCAACCGGTTCGCTGAGTGTCGCCTGGCGCTCCCGGCAGTGGCCGCAACAGGCGCCGCCCGGCCCCAGCAGCTGCCGGGTGCAGTCGCAGCGGAACAGGTGATGGTCGCGCTCGAGTTGGGCCAGGGCCGCGGCGTAGGCCGGGCCGCGTTGGCTTTGCCACAGGACCTCGCCATCCCAGTGCAGTCCGTGGGCTTCCAGGCTGGAGAGGATGCGCTTCGCGGCGCCGGCTTCCTCCCGGGGTGGATCCAGGTCTTCCATGCGCACCAGCCACAATCCGCGGTGGTGGCGGGCGTCCAGGTAACTGGCCAGGGCCGCAATCAGTGAGCCCTGGTGCAGCGGGCCGGTGGGGGAGGGGGCAAAACGCCCCCGGTAGGGTCGGTCAGAAATCAGGGGGTCCCGCAATGACGGACTCAGCCCATTTCCTGTCTTTCCTTGATCTCGTCAAGGGTTTTGCAGTCTATGCACAGGTTGGCTGTAGGCCTGGCTTCCAGGCGCTTGATGCCGATCTCCACACCGCAGGCATCGCAGAAGCCGTAGTCGTCCTGATCGATGCGTTCCATGGTGGAATCGATTTTCTTGATGAGCTTGCGCTCCCGGTCGCGGGTCCGCAGTTCCAGGCTGAACTCTTCTTCCTGGGTGGCGCGATCCGCAGGATCGGGGAAGTTGGCTGCCTCGTCCTTCATATGGGTGACAGTCCGGTCGACTTCCTGCATCAACTCGGATTTCCATTTCAGCAGGATGTTCCTGAAATGCTCGCGCTGCTTTTCGTTCATGTACTCTTCGCCGCGCTTGGGCTTGTACGGCACGAAGTTCTTGAAATCGGTAGTGGCTGCTTTTTTGGCTGCTCTAGGCATGGATCTGTTCCCACACTGCAAAAGTAACTAGGCAATACTCACAGGTATTAGTTGGCTGAATGGCCGGCGCGTTAAAGGGGTGCCCCAAACCAAGGGCGGAGAAACTACCAGATATCACCGACTGGTTCCACTATTTCATGAGAGATTTACCGGGGGGCCATTTCCCCCTCCCGGCCTGCTAGAATAAACCACCCTGGTATGGGGTGGCCGCGCGGCAGGTGGGTGAGAGTGCATTTCGATAAATTGTTGACGGGAATCCTGCAGCGTCGCTACCAGCGCTTCCTCGCCGATGTGCAACTGGAGGACGGGCGGATCGTCACCGCCCACTGCCCCAACACCGGGGCGATGACCGGTTGCGCCGAACCCGGCGCGCGCGTCTGGCTGTCAACCAGCCAGGTTAAGACCCGCAAGTACCCGCACACCTGGGAACTGGTAGAGACCCCTGCCGGCATGGCCTGTGTGCACTCCGCCCTGGCCAATCGCGTATCCCGCGAGGCCTTTGCCGGCGCCCGGGTGCCCGGTTTCGAATCCTGCGACGCCATTCGCAGCGAGGTGAAGTACGGCCAGGGCAGTCGCGCCGACCTGCTGCTGGAGGGGCCGGACGGGCGGGTGTTCGTGGAGGTCAAGTCGGTGACCCTGTGCCGGGATGGCGGGCAGGGGGTGTTTCCCGACGCGGTGAGCGAGCGCGGGCGCAAGCACCTGCGGGAGTTGCAGTCCGTGCTGGGGCCCGATACCCGGGCGCTGCTGTTTTTCTGCGTATTCCACAATGGCATCGAGCGCGTCAGCGCCGCCGGCGATATCGACCCGGCCTACCGCGAGGCGCTGGCGGAGGCCATGGCGGCGGGGGTGGAGGTGCTCGCCTGGCGGGCCACCGTCAGTACCCGCGGGATCACGCCGGCCGGCGCTCTGCCGTTTACCCTGGACCCGCAACCGTAATGGTCCGGCAACTCACCCCGCTGCAACTGACCGGCCGGGAGGACAGCCACCTGGTGGAGTTGCCCTGCGGCAACCGCCTGCGGGCCGAGGCGGCCCGGGCCTTCGGCCGCCTGCAGGCCGAAGCGGCCGAGGCGGGATTTGCACTGGCTATCGCCAGCAGCTTCCGCTCCTATGAGCGGCAGCGCAGCATCTGGAATGGCAAGGCCGGCGGACAGCGGCCGGTGCACGACGACGCCGGGCGCCCTGTGGACATGGCCACCCTGTCCCGGGGTGAACAGTTGCGCGCCATCCTGCGCTACTCGGCCATACCCGGCACCTCGCGCCACCACTGGGGTACCGACCTGGATGTTTACGATGCAGCTGCGCTGCCGGCGGATTACCGGTTGCAGTTATCGCCCCGGGAGGTGGCGCCGGGCGGGTTGTTCGACCCCCTGCACCGCTGGCTTGACGAGCGCATGGCGGCCGGGGCGTCGCACGGGTTTTTCCGGCCCTATGCCCGGGATACGGGAGGGGTCGCGCCGGAGCGCTGGCATCTCAGCTTCGCGCCGCTGGCGCAGGCCTGCGAGGCCCGGTTGAGCCGCGAGTTGCTGCTATCGTGCTGGGCGTGTGACCCGGGGGAGGAGCCGCTGGCCCTGCTGGATGAAATACAGGCGGATTTGCCTGCTATCCTTGCGCGCTATGTGGCGGTTGCGCCGGGATGGTGCCCTGCCCCGGGAACCGGGGCCTGAGGCCGGGGCGCGGTTTGGGCCGCGCCCCGGGGTCGCGATTCAGCTCTTGGCCTGCTGGTGCAGGTGGCCGAAGTGATTCTGGTAGTCCTTCTCGGCGGCGGCGATGACCCGCAGGGCCTCATCGCGGCCGTAGACGAAATCGACCTTGATGTTGATCTCCTTGCCGGGAATCATCTTGTAGGTGGAGAAGTAGTGCTGCAGCCGCTCGGTCTTGATCGCCGGCAGGTCGGCGATGTCGTGTACATCACCCCAGATGTTGTCGCCTTCCAGTACCGCCACGATCTTGTCGTCCGCCTCGCCGCCATCGATCATCTGGATACCGCCGACCACACGGGCCTTGAGGATGATGTCGGTGCGGGTAATGTGGCGCTCTGAGAACACGCAGATGTCCAGCGGATCGCCGTCGGCGATATCGGCGTGGGGGCAGTGCTTGGCGACTTCTTCCGCGCAGTAGGTGCGGGGGATGAAGCCGTAGAGGGCAGGGGGGCTGGAGGTGGTGCGCTGGGGCCGGTCAACCATCAGGAAACCGGACGCCTTGTCCAGTTCGTACTTGACCACGTCATCGGGCGTCATCTCGATATAAACGCGGACGATGTCCTCGCTTTTGGCGCCGTCCGGACGGGCGTGCAGCCCGTGCCAGGGGTGACGGCGCCAGCGGTTGAAATTCTGATTGCTATACATGGTTATGCCCTGTTTCTTGGTTCGCTATGGAGGCGGGCATTGTACAGACTAAGGCGGGCGAAATCTCGCCGGATTCTGGCAAAAATTGCCATACGGGTCACGAAAAAGCCCCTTTGCCGGCGCTGTGTCCCGCCCGCGACCGGCGGCGTCCTACACCTTGAAGCGGGTCTTCAACTTGCGGGGTACCGCGACATTCTTCAGGGTCACATACTGCGGCATCCCGTCGCGGTATTCCGGGTAGGCCTCGCCGGCAATCAGCGGCGCCAGGTACTCGCGGGCCTCGTCGGTGATGCCAAAGCCGTCGCGACTGATGTAGTGACGCGGCATTTTTTTCTCCACGTTGGCCACATCCTGCAGGCGCGCCTCGCCTATGGACCAGCGATAGCGCTTGCCCTTGCCGCGCACGATGCAGGGCATCACGGCGTTGTCGCCGCGCAGGGCAAATTCCACCGCCGCCTGGCCCAGGGCGTAGGCCTGGTCTACATCGGTCTGGGAGGCGATGTGGCGGGCAGAACGCTGCAGGTAGTCCGCCACCGCCCAGTGGTACTTGTAGCCCAGTTCATCCTTGACCAGGCCGGCCAGGAAGGGGGCCAGGCCGCCCAACTGGCTGTGGCCGAAGGCATCCTTGAGCCCGGATTCCGCCAGGAAGCGGCCGTCCCTGTACTGGGCGCCCTCCGAGGCGACGATCACGCAGTAACCACAGCGCTTGACGGTGCGCTTGACGCGCGCCAGGAACTTGTCCCGATCAAAGGCGATTTCGGGAAACAGGATGATGTGGGGCGCCTCGTCCGCGCCCTCGCCGGCCAGTCCCGCCGCCGCCGCGATCCAGCCCGCGTGCCGGCCCATGACTTCCAGGATGAAGACCTTGGTGGAGGTTTCACACATGGAGGCCACGTCCAGGGCCGCCTCCCGGGTGGAGATGGCGACATACTTGGCCACCGACCCGAAGCCCGGACAGTTGTCGGTGAGGGGCAGGTCGTTGTCTATGGTCTTGGGCACGTGAATGGCCTGCAGGGGGTAGCCCATGGACTCGCTGAGTTGGGAGACCTTGAGGCAGGTGTCGGCGGAATCCCCGCCGCCGTTGTAGAAGAAATAGCCGATATTGTGGGCCTTGAAGACCTCGATCAGGCGCTCGTATTCGGCCCGGTTGTCCTCCAGGCTCTTCAACTTGTGACGGCAGGAGCCAAAGGCGCCCGAGGGGGTGGTCAGCAGGCCGCGAATAGCCGCCTTGCTCTCCTTGCTGGTGTCTATCAGGTCCTCGCGCAGCGCGCCGATAATGCCGTTGCGGCCGGCGTATACCTTGCCGATGCGATCCCGGTGTTGCCTGGCGGTCTCGATCACGCCACAGGCGGAGGCATTGATGACGGCGGTGACGCCACCGGACTGGGCGTAAAAAGCGTTTTTCTTCGACATGGTCGTCGTCCCCTGCTGTGCGGCCAGATCCGTGGCGCGCGGGTTTGTGGCAGGGCTACATGATACGAAACTTGACCCCGCTTGTGGACTGCGGGTGCAGATTTCTGCCCGGTAACTGTGGATGCATTGACCTGCGTGCTACCATTGGCCGCTTCTTGGGGGAGGTCGAGTTGAAAGGGCATATTCATATCCTGGGTATCTGCGGTACCTTCATGGGCGGCATCGCCCTGCTGGCTCGTGAGTGCGGCTATCGGGTGACCGGCTCGGACGCCAATGTGTACCCCCCCATGAGCACCCAGTTGCGGGCCGCGGGCATCGATTTAATGGAGGGATACCTGCCCGAGCATCTGCAGGACACGCCCGATTGCGTGGTGGTGGGCAACGCCATGACCCGCGGCAACCCCGCCGTGGAATATATGCTCAACAGCGGTTTACCCTACACCTCAGGCCCCCAGTGGCTGGCCGAGAACCTGTTGCGCGACAAGTGGGTGCTGGCGGTATCGGGCACCCACGGCAAGACCAGCACCAGCAGCCTGCTGGCCTGGATACTGGAATACGCGGGCCTGGCGCCGGGTTTCCTCATCGGCGGGGTGCCCGCCAATTTCGGCGTGTCGGCCCGGGCCGGGACAACGGATTTTTTCGTGGTGGAGGCAGACGAGTATGACACCGCCTTCTTCGACAAGCGTTCCAAGTTCCTCCACTACCGCCCCCGCACCCTGGCCATCAACAATCTCGAGTTCGACCACGCGGATATCTTCGACGACCTGGCCGCTATCCAGCGCCAGTTTCATCACCTGCTGCGCTGTGTCCCGGGCGAGGGCCTGGTGATACGCCCCGCTTCCTCGCCGGCGATAGACGCCACCCTGGAGATGGGCTGCTGGACCCCGGTCACTACCTTCGGGGTCGGTGAGAGCAGTACGGCGGACTGGCGCGCCCAGCTGCTGGCGCAGGACGGCAGTCGTTTTCGGCTGCACCGGCAGGGTGAGGCGGCGCTGGAGGTCAGCTGGCAGCAGTGCGGCCTGCACAACGTCGAAAACGCGCTGACCGCCATGGCCGCCGCCCGCCATGTGGGAGTAGCGCCGCAGGTGGCAGCCGCCGCCCTGGGCGAATTCGGCGGGGTGAAGCGGCGCCAGGAATTGCTGGGCAGGGTGAATGACATCGCCCTGTACGATGATTTCGCCCACCACCCCACCGCCATTGCCACGACCTTGCAGGGCATGCGGGCGCGGCAGCCGGGCGGGCGCCTGATCGCCGTGATTGAACCGCGTTCCAATACCATGCGTATGGGTCAACACCGTGCGCAACTGGCGGCGTCCGCTGCCGCCGCTGACCTGGTCTTCTGGTTCCAGCCCCCGGCGATGAACTGGTCGCTGGAAAGCGTTGTCGAAGACAGCGGCGTGCCGGCGCAGTTGGCCAGCGATATCGATGATCTCATCGAGCGCGTCGTGGCCGAGGCCCGACCCGGGGACCAGGTCGTAATAATGAGTAATGGCGGCTTCGGGGGTATTCACCAGAAATTGCTCGCCAGACTGCAGAAGGCCCACAGGCATGATTGAACACCTAGTCTCGACTTACGACCGGCTGGTGCTGCGGCACCCCTGGTGGGTGCTGTTGCTGGTCGCCCTGACAGTGGCCGGTTTTGCCAGTCAGTTGGGCAAGATCAAGCTCGACGCCTCGGCCGACTCACTGATGCTGCAGGGCGATCCATCGCTGGAGTTCTATCGCGAGATCAGCGCCGAGTACAGCTCCGAGGATTTCCTGCTGCTTACCTGGCAGCCTCCCGGGCCGCTGCTGGGCGACGAGTCGCTGCAGCCCCTGCGGCGCATGGCCGATGAACTGCGCCTGCTGGATGGGGTCTCCTCGGTGGTCACGGTGTGGGACGTGCCGCTGCTGGAAAGCCCGATGGTCACCCTGTCGGATATCACTTCCCCGGATCCCCTGCCCAGCCTCGATATGCCGGGCATAGACAAGGACCTGGTGTTGCGGGAGCTGACCACCAGCCCGATCTACGCCGACCTGCTGGCCAGCCGCGACGGCCAATTGACAGCGGTACAGATCAACCTGAAGCGGGATGACCGCTACTACGACCTGCTGGCGACGCGCGACAGCCTGCGCAGCAAACGCGATGACCAGGGGCTCTCCGCCGCCGAGGCCGGGCAACTTGCCGAGGTAGAGAAGCAGTTCAAGGCCCACACGGCACAGATGCTGGAGGCCCAGGGCGCGCTGGTGGAAAACGTTCGGCAGATCGCCGCCAAGTACCGCTCCCACGCCGATATCTTTGTCGGCGGGGTGCCCATGATCGCCGCCGACATGGTCAGCTTTATCGCCAGTGACCTGGTGATCTTCGGTTCGGCGATCCTGGGCATCATGCTGCTTATCCTGGCATTCATATTCCGGCGGGTGCGCTGGGTGGTGATTCCCCTGGTCACCTGCAGCGCGACCGTGGTGATCATGCTGGGTCTGCTGGGCGCCCTGGACTGGCGGATGACCGTGATCTCCTCCAATTTCGTGGCGGTGTTGCTGATCATGACCCTGGCGATATCCATCCACCTGATCGTGCGCTACCGCGAGCTGCACGCGCTGGAGCCCGATGGCGACCTGCACGAACGGGTGTTGCGAACCGTGCGGCTGATGGCCACGCCCTGTATCTACACCGGCATTACCACCATTGTGGCCTTCGTATCACTGGTGGTGTCGGGCATCCAGCCGGTCATCGATTTCGGCTGGATGATGACCACCGGTATCACCCTGGGCCTGTTTCTCAATTTCCTGGTGGTGCCCTGCATGATGCTGGTCTGGCCAACGGGCAGGCCGCACCGCCACACCGGCACCGACACCCCCATGACCGGTTTGTTCGCCCGGGTGGTGGACGGGCACGGTCCCGCCATCCTGGCGGTGACCGCGGCTATGGTGACGCTTACAGCCGCGGGCATCAGCCGCCTGCAGGTGGAGAACCGGTTCATCGACTATTTCCACAAGTCCACCGAGATCTACCAGGGCATGGAGTTGCTGGATTCCAAGCTGGGCGGCACCATTCCCCTGGATATCATCCTCGCCCCCCTGGATACCGACCAACCCCTGCCGGGCCTGGAGTCGGTGCCCGCCAGCGAAGCGGCCCCCGTGGCGGCGGACGATCCCTTCGCCGAGGACAGCGACGATTTTGCCCCGGCCCCCGCCGCCGCGGAGGACGAGTGGGATGACGAGTTCGCCAGTGATGTGGACGACTTCGCCACCTCCGGGGAGTCTTTCACGCCCAGCTACTGGTTCAGCCTGCAGGGCATGCGTGAACTGGACGCGGTACACGCCTACGTCGACTCGCTGCCCGAGACCGGCAAGGTGCTGTCCCTGTCCACTGTATTTGCGGTGGTAAAGAACCTGCTGGGAGAAGATGTGGGCAGCGTCGAGCTGGCGCTGGTTCAGAAGAGCCTGCCCCCGGACATCAGCGCGATGATGGTGGACCCCTACTTTTCCCGGGAGCGGGAGCAGGCGCGGCTGACGGTGCGGGTGATGGAAACCAGCGAGGACCTGCGCCGGGACCGGTTCCTGAAGGACCTGCGCAACGCCCTGACCGAGCAGCTGGGCATCGCCCCGGAGCGTATCCGATTCACCGGCATGCTGGTGTTGTACAACAACGTCCTGCAGAGCCTGTTCAAATCCCAGATCCTCACCCTGGGCGCGGTATTCGTCGCCATCCTGCTGATGTTCCTCGCCCTGTTCCGCTCCCTGTCGCTGTCCCTGATCGCGCTGGCCCCCAATGTGCTGGCGGCGGGTCTGGTGCTGGGCGTCATGGGCCTGGTGGGTATCCCGCTGGACATCATGACCATCACCATCGCGGCGATCGTCGTGGGCATCGGCGTGGACGATTGCATACACTATGTGCATCGCTTCATGGCCGAGTTCCCGGTGGACCGCAATTACAAGGCCACCATGTACCGCTGCCACAACAGCATCGGCCGGGCGATGTACTACACCACGGTGACGGTGGTGGTGGGCTTTTCCATGCTGGCGCTGTCCAACTTCACGCCCAGCATCTACTTCGGCCTGCTCACCGTGTTGGCAATGGTTGCCGCCGTGCTGGGCGCCCTGCTGCTGTTGCCGCTGCTGATCGTGCTGGTCAAGCCGCTGGGCCCGGAGGGCGCCTGATGCAGTGCCGCCAGGCCTGTGGCGCCTGTTGCGTGGCCCCCGCCATCAGCCGGCCGTACTACGGCATGCCGCGCGGCAAGCCGGCGGGGGAGGCCTGCGTGCACCTGGATGATAACCGCCGCTGCCTGCTGTTCAATGACCCGCGGCGCCCGCAGTGCTGCAGCCAGTTCCTGGCCGAACCCTCGGTGTGCGGCGACAGCCGCGAGCAGGCGCTGCATATCCTGGCGGCCCTGGAGGAGAGCACGCGACCGGTGGCGAGGACGGACGCATGACCGAGCTGCCGCTGTTCCCCCTGTCGGGCGTGCTGCTGCCCCACGGCAAGATGCCCCTGCAGATTTTCGAGCAGCGCTATCTGGACCTGGTGCGCGACAGCATGAAAAGCGCCAGCCCGTTCGGGGTGGTGTGGATTCGTCGCGGCGCCGAGGTGGCGGTAAAAGGCAGCGCCGCGCCGCAGCTGGGAGATTACGGTACCAGCGCCCGTATCGTGGACTGGGACCAGCTGCCCAACGGGCTGCTGGGCGTCACCATCGAGGGCGGGCAACGCTTCGACCTGGCGGCCACCTCCCGGCGGGACAACGGCCTGGTGGTCGGGCAGGTGAGCTTGCGAGCGCCCCAGGCGCCGGCGCAGATGGCGCCGCAGTGGGAACAACTGCTGGATGTGCTGCGCAGCCTGGAGACCCACCCGCATGTGCAGCGCATGGCGCTGCAAGTGGATTACCAGGACGCCTGGCAGGTGGCCTACACCCTGCTGCAATTGTTGCCCCTCGAAGAGGCCATCAAGTACCGCTTGCTGGGACTGGACGATATCCGGGACTTGATGGGCGAGCTCGATGCCATCCTCAACCAGATCAGCGGCGAGGATTCCCTGGACGACCTGGATTAAGCCGCCGCGACCTAGCTGAAATCGGGCATCCAGCCGCCGCACTCGCGCCAGCGGTTGACGATCTCACAGAACAATTCCGCCGTGCGCTCGGCATCGTAGGCCGCCGAGTGCGCCTCGTTGTTGTCGAAGGGGATGCCGGCCTCCGCGCAGGCCTTGGCCAGCACGGTCTGGCCGTAGGCCAGGCCCGAGAGGGTGGCGGTGTCGAAAAACGAAAAGGGGTGAAAGGGGTTGCGCTTGATACCGCAGCGCTCCACCGCGGCGTTGATGAAGCTCGCGTCGAAGTGGGCGTTGTGCCCCACCAGGATCGCCCGGGTGCAATTCTGGTCGCGGATTTCCTTGCGCAGCACGCGGAACAGCTCGTCCAGGGCCTGGGCCTCCGGCACCGCCTGGCGGAAGGGATGCCAGGGATCTATGCCGGTGAAATCCAGCGCCGACTGCTCGATGTTGGCGCCCTCGAAGGGCTGGATATGGAAATCGTGGGTGCGGTGCACGGCCAGCACGCCGTCCTCATCCATGCGCACGGTGGTGGCGGCGATTTCGAGGATAGCGTCGGTGGCGGCGACGAAGCCGCCGGTCTCGACATCGACAATCACCGGCAGGAAGCCACGGAAACGATCGGATATCTGGTGTCGCGCGGATTCGCTCAAGAGTCGGCGCCCTGGTCCAGTACCTGCCAACCCACTGTTTCCCCGGCCCGCAGGGGGGTGAGGAAATCCTCCCCCAGGGGTAGCCGCGCCGGCACCGCGCAGGGCTTGTCCACCAGGGTGATGGTGTCGGCATTGCGCGGCAGGCGGTAGAAGTCCGGTCCGAAGTGGGAGGCGAAGCCCTCCAGGCGGTCCAGGGCGCCCAGGTGCTCGAACACCTCTGCGTACAGCTCGATGGCGTTGCGGGCACTGTACACGCCGGCGCAGCCACAGCTGTTTTCCTTGTTGCCCGTGCTGTGCGGCGCGGAATCGGTCCCCAGGAAGAAGCGGGGGTGCCCGGAGGCGGCGATATCCAGCAGCGCCGCCTGGTGGACGTTGCGTTTCAGTATGGGCAGGCAGAAGTAATGCGGCCGGATGCCCCCGACCAGCATGTCGTTGCGATTGAACAGCAGGTGGTGTGCGGTAATGGTCGCCGCCACGTGCTCGCCGGCCTCGCGCACGAAGCCTACCGCCTCGCCGGTGGTGATGTGCTCCAGCACGACCCGCAGCCTGGGGAAACGCTCCACGATGGGTGACAGCCGGCGCTCTATGAACACTTTCTCGCGATCGAATATATCGATGTGGGAGTCGGTGACCTCGCCGTGCACCAGCAGCGGCAGGTCTGCCGCTTCCATGGCTTCGAGCGTGGGGTACAGCCGCTCCAGATCGGTGACCCCGGCGGCGGAATTGGTGGTCGCCCCGGCGGGGTAGAGCTTGGCCGCGTGCACGAAATCAGCGGCGGCCGCCAGGCGGATCTCCTCGGGAGTGGTGCAGTCCGTCAGGTACAGCGTCATCAGCGGCTCGAACTGGCGCGGCAGCCCCTGCATGGCATCCAGAATGCGCTGGCGGTAGGCGCTGGCCTCAGCCACCGTGGTCACCGGTGGGGTCAGGTTGGGCATGACGATGGCGCGGCCGAAATAGCGGGCCATATCGGCGCAGGTATGCTGCAGGGCGGCGCCGTCTCGCAGGTGCACGTGCCAGTCGTCCGGGCGGGTGATGGTGAGTGTGGTCACGGGGGGCCTGTGGCTCAAAAACAGAAGCTGCATGCTACCGCAAAGCCGCCGCAGCGGAAACAAGGGGCAGCCGCCAGCGGTTTGGTCGGGGGCGCGCCGCTGGGAATCGGCGCCGCCCGGGAGTAGAATGGCCGGCTTTTCCGCACAGCATTCATGGAGCGTGTCATGTCAGATGTAAATAAAGTCGTCCTGGCCTATTCGGGTGGCCTGGACACCTCGGTTATCGTGCGCTGGCTGCAGGACAACTATCAATGCGAGGTGGTGACCTTCACCGCCGATATCGGCCAGGGCGAGGAGGTCGAGCCGGCCCGGGCCAAGGCCAAGGCACTGGGTGTCCAGGAGATCTACATTGACGACCTGCGTGAGGAGTTCGTGCGCGACTTCGTTTTCCCGATGTTCCGCGCCAATACCCTCTACGAGGGCGAATACCTGCTGGGCACCTCCATCGCCCGCCCGCTGATCGCCAAGCGCCTGATCGAGATCGCCAACGAAACCGGCGCGGATGCCATTTCCCACGGCGCGACCGGCAAGGGCAATGACCAGGTGCGGTTCGAATTGGGCGCCTATGCCCTGAAGCCCGGCATCAAGGTGATCGCCCCCTGGCGGGAGTGGAACATGACTTCCCGGGAAACGCTGATGGCCTACTGCAAGGAGCGCGATATTCCGGTGGATTTTTCCAGTGCGAAAAAGAAGTCGCCCTACTCGATGGATGCCAACCTGCTGCACATTTCCTACGAGGGCGGCATCCTGGAAGATCCCTGGGCTGAGGCCGAAGAGGATATGTGGCGCTGGAGCGTGAGCCCCGAGACCGCGCCGGATGCGCCCACTTACATCGAACTGGATTACCAGCACGGCGACATCGTTGCCATTGACGGCCAGGCCATGAGCCCCGCCACGGTGCTGGAAACCCTCAACAAGGTGGGCGGTGCCAACGGCATCGGTCGCGATGACATCGTCGAGAACCGTTACGTGGGCATGAAATCCAGGGGCTGCTACGAAACCCCCGGCGGCACCATCATGCTCAAGGCGCACCGCGCCATAGAGTCGCTGACCCTGGACCGGGAAGTGGCGCACCTGAAGGACGAGCTGATGCCGCGCTATGCCAATATGATCTACAACGGCTACTGGTGGTCCCCGGAGCGCAGGATGCTGCAGGCGGCGATCGACTCATCCCAGCAGGTGGTAAACGGCAAGGTGCGGTTGAAACTGTACAAGGGCAATGTGATCGTCGCCGGGCGCCAGTCCGCCGACAGCCTGTTCGACGAGAGCATCGCCACCTTCGAGGAGGATGCCGGCGCCTACGACCAGAAGGACGCCGAGGGCTTTATCAAGCTCAACGCCCTGCGCATGCGGATTGCCGCGAATAAGGGCCGTTCCCCCCTGTAGGGCCGAATTTATTCGGCCTGCGGGCGCTCGCCGGTCAGCGGCACAAACCGCACCGGCAGCATCGAGCGCTCGCGCACTTCGCCGTTGTCGCCCACCTCCACCAGCAGCAACTCCTGGTAACCGTGTTCCTCGCCCACCGGGATCACCAGCTTGCCGCCCGGCTTCAGCTGCTGTAACAGCGGTGGCGGAATCTCCTCCGCGGCGGCGGTGACGATAATGCCGTCGAAGGGGGCGTGCTCGGGCCAGCCGGCGTAACCGTCCCCGGCGCGCACACTCACGTTGTCATAGCCCAGCCGAGCCAGTACCCCGGCGGCTTCGGTGGCCAGTTCCTCGACGATCTCCACGCTGTACACCCTCGAGACCAGCCCTGCCAGCACCGCCGCCTGGTAGCCGGAGCCGGTGCCGACTTCCAGCACCACATCCTCGGGCTGGGGATCCAGCAGGTGGGTCATCAGTGCCACGATCAGGGGTTGGGAGATGGTCTGGCCGGCGGCGATGGGCAGTGGCGTGTTCTGGTAGGCCAGGTGCCGGTAGGCCGGCAGCACGAATTGCTCCCGCGGCACTGCCGCCATCGCCGCCATCACCCGTTCGTCGAGTTCGGCCAGCCCCGTGTATTCATGGGAATTGCGCACCGATACGGCGATAGCGGCAAGCATGTCTTCGCGCGCGGGGTTCGGTGTAGCACCCCCGGTATTGGTGGACATCATTATGAGGACTCCCAGTAGCCAGTAAACTTGCCAGTGATCTTTGTATCCAAACACCATGCTTTAAGTCTAGACTTCGACTGGAAGATGGCAACCGGCAGGCTGTCGGTGAGGGGCAAGTCGTGAGTAAATTGCTCAAGTTCATTGCCTTGGCGGTAGTGATAATCCTGGTGGCAGCGGTACTGGGCTGGTGGTGGTACCTGCGGTCCGAGCCGATGGAGCCACCCGAACTCCCCGGTGTGAGTGAGCGCGGGAAAATGGAGTTTGGCGGCCATAGCCGCAGTTGGCTGACCTATACTCCGGCGACCCGGGCCGCGCAGCCCGCGCTGGTGCTGGTGATGCACGGTTCGCTCGGCGATGGCGAGGGTATGCGCAGTGCCACCCGTTTCAGTTTCGATGTGCTGGCGGAACGCCATGGTTTCGTAGTCGTGTACCCAGATGGCTATCGGCGCCATTGGAATGACTGCCGCGCCGGCGCGGATTACGCTGCCAAGCTTGAAAATATCGACGACGTCGGATTTTTGCGTGCCCTGGTGCAGCGCATGGTGGCGGAGCAGCAGGTCGATCCCGCCAGGGTCTTCGCCACAGGTTTGTCCAACGGCGGCCAGATGGCGTACCGCCTGGGGCTGGAGGCGCCGGAACTGGTGGCCGGTATCGCCGCCATCGCCGCCAGCCTGCCGGTGCCCGCCAGTTCGGATTGCCAACCCTCGGGCCAGGCGGTCGCCGCCCTGGTCATGAATGGGACGGAGGACCCGGTGAACCCCTACGACGGGGGCACGGTGGAAATATTCGGCAACAGCAGTCGCGGCGAGGTGATGTCCTCGCTGGATACGGCCGCCTACTGGGCGGAACTGGCCGGCTATATCGGCGCCGGTGAGCGGCGGGTCTGGAGCGACCGGGTGCCCGATGACGGCACCACGGTGGAGAGCACGGAGTGGTTGTTGCCGGGGCAGTTACCCGTCAGCCTGGTGAAGATAGTGGGAGGAGGGCATACCGTACCGCATCCGGTGTTCAGTATGCCCAGGATACTCGGCCCCACCTGTCATGAAATGGATGGGGCCGAGGTGGTCTGGCGGTTCTTCAGCGCGGCTTCCGCGGCCACGCGCTGAACACTTCCCCTAGGGGGTGTACCAGATGGGCGAGGTATAGGCGCGATCCTGGGTGGAAACCGGCGCTTCGGCGGGAATCGATACACCGAAGCGGAAGGCGTCGTAGGTAGACCAGCGCGGGGTGGGTATTTCCAGCACCCTGGCGTAGTAGAACGCTTTCTGCTGCGGGTCGAAATCCGGGTCGGTCCACACACCGCCGAGTTCCGAGGCGCCTATGGTGTTGGTCCAGGAGGCCGTCCTGGCATCTACCGTGTTGCCCACCGGGGGCACCTTGCCGTCCTTGCCGGGCTTGCGGTCGCCGGACCAGGCCACGTCGTAGACCTTCTCGTGCTGCTGCTTGCCGTCGTACCAGCCCTTGATGATCTGGATGCGGTCCAGGTTGCCCCCGATGGGATCGCGCAGGGCGTAGACCATGAAGCTGGGCGCCTTCTTGCCGGCCTTGTTGGCCGGCAGGTCGCCACCCATGGGCACGCCCTTGTCGTAGCCGGCGAAAGCGGGCTCGCGGTTGTTGAGGTCATTCGCGGTGAAATCCCAGCCGCCGAAGAAGCGCACGCTCATGCGGCTGCCGGTGGTGGCATAGACTTCCTTGCGCTCCATGGCGTCGAACAGCGCCTCGCGGGTATTTTCCCTGGCCCACACCGCTGCCAGCCCGGAGGCCACCATCTGCCAGCCCATGATGGCGCCGTTTTCATTGGCCATGAAGGGGTGGGTCATGCGGGTGGGTGACGGCTCGGCCCCGGAGTGCTTGCCCCAGAAGTTGTTCTCCTGGGTCGTGGCCAGGGAGGTGTGGCTGTCGGTGGAGCCGATCATGCCGAACTTGTAGGGGTTGGTGCCCAGTTTCGCGTCCAGTTCCAGGCCGCGCTTGAGCGCCTCGCGAGCGTACTCGCCGGACAGCATGGCATCGGTCTTGGCCTCCGAGACATCGAGGTTGCCGATGTCCCAGGTCTCGTAGTTGGCGAACTCGTCATTGGGTGACAGCAGGGGATGCGTTTCGCCGTCGCCCTTGATCTGGGTGGCCTCGTACAGGGGCTCCCACCTGGCGCGCTGGGTGACGTACTCCACGTCCAGCGCCTTGCCGTCGTACTGCTCGCTGATCGGGAACATGATGCCATTGGAGAGGTTGCCGTTGTGGGCGATGGCCAGCACCTCGCCGCCGGTCTTCTGCTCATAGCCGGCCAGCCATTTCCACAGGTCCCGGGGGTTGGTGCTGCCCTGGGGAGCCACCGTGGTGTAGGGCACCATCTGCCCGCCCTTGTCACCGCCGTCGCGGTAGACCACTACCCGGTGCATGTTGTTGCCCTTGATCAGCGAGGTCCACTCGTAGCCGATAAAGGCGGTGAAGACGCCGGGCTGGTTGTAGGTTTCCGCTGCCTGCACGGTCTTGTCCCAGGCGGCTTTATAAGGGGGGGAGTCGGGTTCGTAGCTGAGCGCCGGCGGGAACTCCCCCTGGGAGAACAGGCCGATCAGTTCCAGCGCCACCTGTACCCCCTGGCCGGCTTTCATCATGTCGTACCATTTCTTGCCGGTGGGGTCGTCGAGGATGAAGGGTTTGCCGGCATACAGGTCGGGGAAGAAGCCCATATTGTCCGAGTGGTCCGCCACCACCAGGAAGTCCAGCGGCCGCGACAGGCGCACCGGGCCGGCGTTGGTGGAGTTCACCTGCTCGCCACGGGCGAATTTGTAGGCCTCGTCCAGGCCCAGGCGGTTGCCGAAAGCGCCGGCATCCATGGACATATCGGTGTGCAGGTGGGTGTCGCCAAAGTACACGTTGGTGGCGAAATCGCGCTCTGCGTAGGGTGAGTAGACCTTGCCGGTGTATTCCCGGGAGAGGATATCCCGGTCTTTTTCGGTGGGATTGACCTGGGCGTTCACCCCCAGGCTGACAGCGGCTGCCAGTGCCGCCAGCAGGGGGGCCGAGGTGGCGATCTTTCTCATGCGGTACATCTCCTTGGGTACAGATTATTGTTGGTGCCAGTTTAGATCACATTGGCTGAATCCGACAGGCGGATCTTCGGGGGTTCCCCGGCCGGGTCAATGAAAGTCATGCGATGCCACCTGCAGGGACTGCAGCTCGTGGCTGTAGTCGTACAGGCCCCCGGCGATGATGTGGATGACATTGTCCCGGGTTTCCAGCGTGCCGTTGATCAGCAACAGCTGGCCACTCATCAGGGCCCGTCGAAACTGCTGCTGGGTGCGCTGCCAGACCACGATATTACTGCTGCCGGTCTCGTCTTCCAGGGTGAGAAACAGCACCCCGGAGGCGCTGCCCGGGCGCTGGCGGCAGGTGACCAGCCCGGCGATGCGCACGAAGCGGTTGTTGCCCAGCGCCGCCAGGTCGACATGGCGCTTGCAGCGGTCGAAGGGCGGGCGGCTCCGCAGCAGGCTCATGGGGTGGGCCCGCAGGGTGAGGCCGGTGGCGCGGTAATCGGCCAGTACCTCCTCCGCCACCGCGGGCGCCGGCAGCTGCACCCCGTCGTCGAAATAACTGGCGCTCGCGCGCTGCTCGTCCTGCAGCAATGGCCGCGCCTGTTCCAGCGCCATGATCTGCCACTGGGACTGGTGGCGGTGGCCGCTCAGGGAAGCCAGGGCGTCGGCGTCGGCCAGCGCCTCCAGGTCGCGCTTGTCCAGTTGCGCCCGCTGGCGCAGGTCGCTGATCTGGCCGAAGGGCGCCCGCCGCCTGGCTTCCACGATACGCCCGGCACCGTCCCTGCTGAGGCCTTTTACCAGCCGCAGCCCCAGGCGCATGGGCGGCTGGGCATGCCGACCGTCCCGGCCGTCCAGCAGCAGGTGATCCCAGGCGCTGTGGTTGACGTCGACGGGCAACATGGCGACGCCGTGGCGGCGGGCGTCCTGGACCAGCTGCGAGGGGCTGTAAAAGCCCATGGGCTGGCTGTTGAGCAGGCCGGCAAAGAAGGCCGCCGGGTGGTGGCGCTTGAGCCAGGCCGATATATAGGCCAGCAGGGCGAAACTGGCCGAGTGGGACTCCGGGAAGCCGTAGCCGGCGAAGCCCTTGATCTGGTCGAACAGGCGGCGGGCGAAATCCTCGTCGTAGCCGCGCTCTATCATGCCCCGGGTGAGCTTCTGCTCAAACGTCAGCAGCTTGCTGTTGCGGCCCCAGTTGGCGATGGCCCGGCGCAGCTGGTCGGCCTCGCCGCCGCTGAAGCCCGCCGCCACCATGGCCAGGCGTATCACCTGCTCCTGGAAGATGGGCACCCCCAGGGTGCGCTCCAGTACCGACTTGATGGCTTCGCTGGGGTAGGTGATGTCCTCCAGGCCCTGCTTGCGCCGCAGGTAGGGGTGCACCATGTCGCCCTGTATGGGTCCGGGGCGCACGATGGCGATCTCGATCACCAGGTCGTAGAAACACGCCGGCTTCAGGCGGGGGAGCATGGACATCTGGGCCCGCGACTCGATCTGGAACACCCCCACGGTATCGGCCGCCTGCAGCATGCGGTAGGTGGCCGCGTCCTCCTTCGGCACGTCGCTGACGGTTCTGATGGCGGGGCAGTAGCGGTGCACCATTTGCAGGCTCTTGCGGATGGCGGACAGCATGCCCAGGGCCAGGATGTCCACCTTGAGCAGGCCCAGGGCCTCTATATCCTCCTTGTCCCACTGGATGACGGTGCGCTCGGCCATGCTGGCGTTCTCCACCGGCACCAGGGTGGAGATGGGGCTGCGGGTGATGACGAAGCCCCCCACGTGCTGGGACAGGTGGCGGGGAAAGCCGAGTATCTGTTGCACCAGGGTGTAAAACAGTTCGGCCTGTCGGCCGTGTTGCGCCACGCCCTGCTCCTCGAAGCGCCTGGCCAGGTCGGCGGTGCGGTCCCACCAGGCCAGGGATTTGGCCAGGTCGTCCACGAACACCGGGTCCAGCCCCAGGGCCCTGCCCACGTCGCGCACCGCGCTGCGGGAGCGGTAGGTGATCAGGGTGGCCGCCAGGGCGGCGCGCTTGCGGCTGTACTTGGCGTAGATGTACTGGATCACCTCCTCGCGACGCTCGTGCTCGAAATCCACGTCGATATCCGGCGGCTCGTCCCGCTCCTTCGAGATGAAGCGCTCGAACAGCAGGGAGATCTGCTCGGGGGAGACCTCGGTGATAAACAGGCAGTAGCACACCACCGAGTTGGCCGCCGAACCCCGGCCCTGGCAGAGAATGTCGCGGGAGCGGGCGAAACGCACGATGTCGTACACGGTGAGGAAGTAGTACTCGTAGTTGAGCTCGCCGATCAGCTCCAGCTCGGTCGCGATGCGCTGCTGGATATCCGCCGGCACGCCCCCGGGCCAGCGCGTCGCGCTGCCCGCGGCTACCAGGGCGCGCAGGTAGCTGTTGGCGGTTTCGCCCTGCGGCACCACCTCCTCGGGATACTCGTAGCGCAGTTCATCGAGGCTGAACTCGCACAGCCCGGCGATATGCAGGGTCTGCGCCAGCAGGGCGGGCGGGTAGAGCTGCTGCAGCTTGTCCAGGGTGCGCAGGTGCTGCTGGCTGTTGGCCAGCCGGCGACGCCCCAGCTGGCCGATGCTGGTGTTGTGGCGCAGGGCGGTGAACACGTCGTGCAGGGGCTTGCGTTGCGCGCCGTGCATCTGCACATTGCCGCAGGCGACCATGGGCAGGCGCAGTTCGCAGGCCAGGCGGTGCAGGATCAGGTAGCGCTCCACCTCGTTGTTGCCCAGCAGGTGGGCGATACCCAGCCATACCCGGCCCGGGCACAGGCGGGCGAGCTGCCGACCCCAGGCGCGGCTGGCCTCGTCGTCATCCTGCGGCAGCCAGATCAGCAGGCAGCGCTTGAGGTGGAAGATCACGTCCCGCAAACTGGCGCGGTACTCCCCCTTGGGGCTGCGCCGCCGGGCCAGGCTGATCAGGCCCGACAGCTCGCTGTAGGCCGCCCGCGACGGCGCCAGCGCCACCAGCCGGACGCCCTCTTCGAGCTTGAACTCACTGCCCACCAGCAGCTTGATGCCGTGCTCCTGCGCCGCCACGTGGGCCTTGACGATGCCCGCCAGGGAGCACTCGTCGGTGATGGCCAGGGCGGCATAGCCCAGTGCGGCGGCCCGCGCCACCAGTTCGTGGGGGTGGGAGGCGCCGCGCAGGAAGCTGTAGCAGCTGAGGCAGTGGAGTTCGGCGTAGCTTGACATGATACTGGATAAATATACAGTATTATCGATTCTGTCAAATGCGATGGCCCGGGTGCCGTCAATCATCCACGGGGCTGATCACACCCATGGCCCCGCGATTGAGCACGTGGGTGTAGATCTCGGTGGTGGTGACGTCCTCGTGCCCCAGCAGTTTCTGGATGGTGCGGATGTCGTAGCCCTTCTGCAGCAGCCGCGTGGCGAAGCTGTGGCGGAAGGTGTGTGTCTTGACCGGTTTGTGGATGTTCGCTTTGGCTACCGCCAGGTTGAGGTGTTTGCGCAGCAGGGTGTGGTGGACGTGATGGCGGTGCCGAATGCCCGAGCGGGGATCGGCGCTGATACGGGATGAGGGAAAAAGATACTGCCACCCCGGTCGCCGCGCTGCGCCAGGGTATTTACGCTCCAGCGCATAGGGGAGATAGACCTCGCCCAGGCCATCGGCGATATCCTGCCGGTGCAGCGCCAGTGCCTGCGCCACCTGGTTGTGCAGGCGCTGCTGCAGCGCCCGGGGCAGGATAGTGGTGCGGTCCTTGTCGCCTTTGCCCTGGCGCACCGTGATGGTGTGCAGGGCGAAATCGATATCCTTTACCCGCAGCGTGATGCACTCCTGCAGGCGCAGCCCGCTGCCGTACAGTATTTCAACCATCAATTTGGGGGTGCCGGACATATGCGCCAGAACCGCCTGCACCTCCTCATGAGTAAGAACCGAGGGCAGGCGGCGCGTGGGCCTGGCGTAATTGAATGACAGCTCCTGCGGTTCGCGCCGGA
>JACKNU010000012.1 GCA_024234675.1 Pseudomonadales bacterium
ACGCCGCTGCCGACAGTACTGCTGTCAGTTTACATTGATGATAGTATGATTCCCCGCGAGCAGCCTCTCCAGAATCATGTAGCAGAGCGTCCCAAGGTTTCGTACATCGTCAAACAGCGTGACTATCAGGTAGCTCAACAGAAAAAACAGGGGATACCAGAGACCAGGGCGGCGCTTAAACCAGCCGTACACGGGTTGTACGATCCGCTGCATTGATATTTCCCTGGAAATAATCCAGGTCAGCAGTGCCCCGAGTAGATAGCCGGCCACAAGATCCGAGGGATAGTGAAAGCCGCAATACACCCGCGGCAGCATGATGACTGCAATACAGTAGGCAGTGGCCGCTACCCCCGCCCGTTTGGAAACCAGGAACATACCGCTGGCAAGGCAGCCGAACAGAGCCGCGTGATCGCTGGGAAAAGAGGACCAGCCGCTTAGTGCAGCGGGGGGCATGCCAATGGGCAAGACCATATCTACGGCCGGATCATTAATCGGCCTGGTCCGGAACGGCAGCGCCCAGGCCAGTGCTCTTGCCGCTACCAGGCTGGCCAGGGCTGCGAATAGAACGGACATCAACAGTTGTCGTTGCCGCTCCTGGTCCGGGTGATCCCGGAACCATCCCCACCACAGGAAGGTCATCATAACCCCGCCCTTGAAGAGATAGCTGTGGGTGATAAACACGATAAGAACGTCTATCGGGGGTACGCTTCTCGAGAACTGGTTGAGGGCCTCTACCAGTTGGATGTCTAGACTCATTGGGTATTTTCCGTTATCGCAGGTCGGCAAACGTGCGCAGCCAGGGCTTGAGGCGGCTGTAACGTTGCCTGGTGGGTTCCGCATTCTCTCGGGTAGCAAAGCTGCCGTGCAGGACCAGGTATTGCACGGACTGGCCCTTTTGCAGCGCAACCACATAGACGGGAGCCGGCAGTGATTGCTGGCGAATAAAGCTCGCAGCGGCCTCGTGCGTGCTGAACGCGCCCAGTTGCAGGGTGACGTTTTTTGGCGGTTGGGATTGCACCCAATTCTTGCCTGTGTCCGCAGTGCCGCTTGCCTTGCTGCGGGGTGGCGGGCTGTAGGCCGCCTGTAGCGCATCCCCCCCCAGGCACCCGGCCACGTTCAGTTCATCGCCGGCATCGACCTGGCGATACTTTTCCCAGAATGTTGCGTCGATTTTACGGTGTGCCGCCGCCACGTTGGACCTGCGGTAACGGGACACCTGGCCCGGCCCTCCGTTGTAGGCGGAATAGGTCGACCGCGCCAGGTTGCCGATTCCCCCGGGGCGCTTGTGTTCACCCTGTTTCAGGGCGTAAGTCACCAGGTACTTCAGTAGTACCTCGGCGCCGGCGCTGCTGTTGTAATCAATATCCCAGCGCAGTTTGTTCAGGTCATAGAAACCGCGCCATACTCGTTCGTTGACCTGCATGATGCCGACATCGCCGCTGCCCGAGCGCAGCGGCTCGATGCGCTTTTTAATGACCACGTATTGTCGCCAGCAACTCTCCTGCCAGGCTGTCGCCAGAACTATTTTGCGGTACAGCGAACGATAGGCTGCATCCAGTTTGTCCTGCTGTGCGACCTTTTGCGCCGTCTCAGTCAGCAGGGAGGCTATCCGCGGTAGATATACCGCGAGATCGCCCTTCGACGGCACCCAGCGATTCAGGTCCTTCGCTGCAGCGGCGTGGGCCATGGGAAAAAACGAGAACTGCAGGCGCATGGCCGAAACGTCGGGCGCCACCGCCTCGATCTGCTGCCGCAGCAGTTGTTGCAGCTCGGGATCAACGTCTTCGCTGTAGCGCAGCAGGTCTTCGACCTGGCCCGCGTTGATCATGCGTGCCAGCTGGCGCAGTCCGTTGGTGGAGATATCGAGACCGAGAGCGGGCCCCAGCTGATCCAGCGCGTGCAGGGCATCGGTGGCGGTCAGCACGCTGAACCAGACCAGGTTCTGTTGACCTTCCTGTTCCAGCGCGATGCGACGTATGACGGGGCCGAGTCGCTGCCAGCTGTCGATAAACCAGCGGCGCACCGCATCCTCCGTCTGGTCCTGTGGCAGGGCGAGGGCGTCGCGCAACTGGTAGCGGCTGTCCAGGAGGATATCCAGCAGGGCATCGCGCAGGGCCGGCATATCCGTGGCTGTCGCATAGTGTTTGACGGCTCCAACCAGCAGGGCATCCATCATATGCCAGCGGGTCTCGAACTCCTCGAGCTCCTGTTCACTCAGGACTTCGGCCGGGGGGGGCGGTTGCACATCGGGTACGTCGACCTCCATCTCGATGGACACGCCGAGATGTTCGGCGGTCACCCGGAGGTCGCCGAGTACCAGGCTGGCCAGCAGGGCCTGCAACTGCTCTGTGCTGCGGTCGGGCAGCACTGCCGGAATGAAATCGTCCAGCGAGTCGAAGTAGGGGGTAAAGTCGATTACGAAGCTCGCCAGCAGGGCCCTGAGGCCCGCGTTGCCCGCCGACCACAGTGGTCCCGTGGTGATTTTCTGTCCACTGTCGTCGATCAACCACACGGACTGTGGTTCCAGCTTGACCTTCCTGCCTCCGCTTTGAATGACTGGCCTGCCCAGTAAGCCAATACGGCCCCGCCAGCTGCTTAGTTGCCGGCAGCCGCCGATAGCCGTTAGCCCGACTTCAGCCTGGACATCAGCGCGGAATTCCAGCTCATGCTGGTGGCCTTCAATCCAGGGGTTGGCCAGCAGAATGCGGCTGCAGCCAGCGGGGTCGGCGAGAATTTCCCTGCTCTGGTCCGGCGTCGCGAACAACTGCTTTACCAGGATATGGCGCAGCAACGGATAATCCAGGTAAACCGGTATCGCGACAACCTTGACCTCCGCGTTCACCGGCAGTGTCCACAGGGCCAGCTGGCATAGTGCCACCATGGCGATCGATCTCAACACAACGTGCAGCGATGTCACTGTGACCCTTCCCGTTCTATGGGGTATGAATAACCCTAAAAGACTGCACGGTCGCACTCAGCCCAGCGTCTGCGTAACGAACTGTTTTACTTCCCGCAGCACCTGTTGCAGGTGCTCCTCGGAAATGAAGCTCTCCGCGTAGATTTTGTAAATCGCCTCCGTGCCTGAGGGCCGCAGTGCAAACCAGCTGTTCCGGGCTGTGACCTTCACGCCGCCAATGGCTGCATTATTGCCGGGCGCAGTGGTCATAACGCTATCCACAGGCTCGCCGGCCAATGTGGCGAGGGTTACAGCCTTCGCGTCCAGCGACTTGATGGCCAGTTTTTGTTCATTGCTTGCCGGGGCATCGACGCGCGTGTAATAGGACTTGCCGAACCGGTCCTCCAGCTGCTGGTATAGTTGCGATGGATCCCTGCCTGTTTTGGCACAGATCTCCGCCGCCAGCAGGTTGAGAATGATGCCGTCCTTGTCGGTGGTCCAGACACTGCCGTCAAAGCGCAGGAAGGAAGCGCCGGCGCTCTCCTCCCCGCCGAAACCCAGTTCTCCGCTGAGCAGCCCGTCCACAAACCACTTGAATCCCACCGGCACCTCGATGACCGTGCGACCGAGATCGGCGGTTACCCGGTCTATCATGGCGCTGGATACCAGGGTTTTGCCAACCCGGGTGGTGTCAGGCCACCCGCGACGCTGCTGAAACAGGTAACTGATTGCCACGCTCAGGTAGTGGTTGGGATTCATCAGCCCGCCAGAGGGGGTGACAATGCCGTGGCGGTCCGAGTCCACGTCATTGGCAAAGGCAATATCGAAGCGGTCTTTCAGTGCCACCAGCGAGGCCATGGCGTAGGGGCTGGAGCAATCCATGCGTATCTTGCCGTCGTGGTCCAGGGTCATAAAGGCAAAGGCCGGGTCCACGTCGGGGTTGACGATATCCATGCCCAGCCCGTAAACCTCGTTGATTTTCTGGTAAACAGCGATGCTGGCGCCACCCAGGGGGTCAACACCGATCTTCAGCCCGGCGGACCTGATTGCCTCCATGTCGATGATAGCTGCCAGTGCCTCCACGTAGGGCGACACATAGTCGAAGTGGCGAACAAACTCGCTTTGCAGCGCCGCCTGGTAGTCCAGTTTGACCACATCGCGCAGTCCGTCTCGCAGAATGTCGTTGGCGCGCTGCTGGATACGCGAGGTTATATCCACATCCGCCGGTCCGCCGTTGGGCGGGTTGTACTTGAAGCCGCCGTCCTCGGGCGGATTGTGCGAGGGGCTGATTACGATGCCGTCCGCCTGCTCGCTGTTCTGCCTGTTGTGGGCCAGCACCGCGAAGGAGACCAATGGCGTGGGTGTGAAGCCGTTATCTGCTGCGATCAAGGTCGTTACGCCGTTACCGGCCAGCACCTCGATGGTATCTTCCTGGGCGGGGGCGGACAGGGCATGGGTGTCCTGGCCAACGAAAACCGGGCCGTTGATGCCCGCTTCCCGCCGGTATTCACATACCGCCTGGGTGATGGCCAGGATGTGATGCCGGTTGAAGCTCCGGGTGAGGGCGCAGCCGCGGTGGCCGGAGGTGCCAAAGCTGATGCCCTGTGCGCTGACCTCCGGGTCCGGGGCAAGTTCATGATAGGCCTTTACCAGGGCGGGAATGTCCGCCAGCCGCTCTCTGGGAACCAACTGTCCTGCCAGTGAATCCAGTGCCATGCCTTTCTCTCTCCCTGGTGCCCGGGTAGCTGTAATGTAAGCTGAGTATAACAGGGGGTATTTTCTTAAGCGCAGCAATCGACGGGCAGCCACTTGCGCAGGGTATAAAAAGGCTCCTGGCGTGCAGCTTCAGGCACCGCCGGTGTTGGAGCGTCGATAGTTGCGTGGCGAAATCCCCACATGGCGGCTGAAGGTCCGGGAAAAGTAGGCCGGATCGGGATAGCCCACCTGCGCCCCGATCCCGGCGATGCCCAGGGCGCTGTCGTTGAGCAGGCGCGCCGCGTGGCTCATGCGCAGCTCGTCCCGGTAGCCCAGTACGCTCAGGCCACATTGCTCCCGGAACAGGCCCGCCAGCCGCGAAGGCGACAGGTTGGCCGCCCGGGCAACCTCTTCCAGGGTGAACGCCCGGTTGTAGTGGCTGTTGATGTATTCCCTGGCGCGCTCGATACGCGGGTCGCGTTGGTACTGGTAAGCCTGCGGCAGGCAGGCGCGACAGCGCAGGATCAGTTGCTCCAGCAGGTTGTGGGACAGTTCCGCAACCAGCGCATCCTCGCTGTGCAGGCTGGTCGCCAGGTCGGTAAACACCGTGGACAGCTTCTCTCTGTGACTGTTCGGTATTAACAGGTGACTGATCTGGCTGGCAAACTCCGGCCAGCGCAACCACTCCCGCCAGCGCGAGTCCGGCTGGAACACCACCCAGTGATAGCGCCATTCCCGGCTCCCGGCGTGGGGCTGCAGGTTGTACAGGGCGCCGGGAGCGACCAGCAGGACCACTCCGGGTTGCAGTATGAGGTCGCGGCCGGAGGCCCGCAGGCTGGCGCCGCCGTGCTCGCAGTAGAGCAGGCTCCAGCCCTGTTCGCTGCGACTGCCGTAGGAAAATCCCGCCCGCAGTTGCGCGTGACTCCAGCGGGCATACCCCGCCGTAATGGGGGCCCGAAACAGCAGGTTGGGATCCAGGTGCCTGAGATAATCCTGCAAGAACGCGGTGGCATCGCCGGCCGCAAACCGGCCCCGGGCACGCCAGCTTGCGCGCCACCTGGATGCCAGCGACGCCAGCGGGCTGGAGGCGGGTAACGGGCGTTGCAGCGCCTCGGTATAGGCCGAGAAACTGCGCCGATCGAGGGGGGTGTCCAGGGCCTCGAACCAGCGGCCGGCCGACTCCAGGGCACCCGGCGCCAGCGGCTGGCCATCCAGCAGGCGAAAGAGCGTGTCCGCGGCGTCCTGTTGCCGACTCATGTCAGTAATATTATCCAGGTATCTGCTGTGATCCTGATACTAGCGTATTCGCGCCCGGAGTACATTGTCAGCAGGCCGATACGCCTTGCTTCCGCCAACTCGACGAGGATAACAAGATGAACCAAGCCCCGAAGCTGCTGATTCGTAACGGTACCGTGGTCGATGGAACCGGCGCCCCTGCCTACCGCGCCGATGTTCGCATCCGCGACGGGGTGATTACCGAAATCGCCAACGATCTCGCGCCCGGGGCCGGGGAGACTGACTACGACGCCGACGGCTGCTTCGTCGCCCCCGGGTTTATCGAATCCCACACCCACTACGATGGCGCCATGTGGTGGGATGACAGCCTCGATCCGCTGCCGGGCTACGGCGCCACCACCCAGGTCATGGGCAACTGCGGGTTTGCCACTGCGCCGGTGTCCGAGGACGAGGCGGTGCGCCGTGAGATCGTGAAGATATTCTCCTTCTTCGAAGATATCCCCGAGGGGCCGTTTATCGACTCGCTGCCCTGGGACTGGCGCAGCTGGCCGCAGTACAAGGCGTCCATGGTGGAAAAGTGCAGGGTGCCGCTGAATTACGCGGTGTACTGCGGCCACATCGCCCTGCGCCTGGCCGTCATGGGAATGGATGCCTGGGAGCGCGCCGCCACCGCCCAGGAGATCGGGCAGATGGCCAGTATGCTGGACGAGGCCATGGCCGCCGGCGCCATGGGCCTGTCCTCCAACCTGATGGATCACGATGGCGAGGATCGCCCCGTGCCCAGCCTGAAGGCTGACGACGCCGAATTCCGGGCCCTGCTGGAAGTGCTGGACCGCTATCCCGGCAGCAGCCTGCAGATCATCCTCGACACCTTCCGCAACATGACGGCCGCCGAGTCCCTGCAGCGGCTGGCGCGGCTGTCCGAGGGGCTCAATGTCCGGGTGCAGTGGGGCGGTGTTCCGACCCTGGAATTCCAGCGCGACCTGATGGGCATACAGGCGCCACTGGTCGCCTTGCACGAGCAGATGAAAGCCGAGGGCAGGGATTTCTGGACCGGGTTCGCCCATATTCCGGTGACGTCCACCCTCAGCGTGCAGAGCTCACTCATCTTTGCCCAGAGCAATGACTACGTCTGGCACGAGGTCGTGACAGCCCCGGGAGACGAGGCCAAGGCGGCCATCCTGCGGGATCCCCAATGGCGCGCCCGGGCCCGCAAGAGCTGGGACGAGGAAACCTTCGAGTTTTCACCCTTCCCGCCAGGTCGGGCGGAGAACCTGCAGTTGCTGAACAGCGACAACGGCGCCGGCCCGATTCACATCACCCTGGGAGAGTACCAGCAGCAGATCGGCGCCGAACACCCCTCCGACGCCATGGCGGAATGGCTGCTGGCCAACGGTCTCGAATCGACGGTGACCATGCCGCCCTTCGCCATGACCGAGGACGTGGTGGAAGCCCTGATCAGGGATCCCATGGCGACCGGTAATATCAATGACTGCGGCGCCCACGGGCAGATGCTCTGCGGCGGCGGCGAAAACGTCAAACTGCTGACCTACTGGGTGCGGGACACCGGACGGATCAGTATCGAGGAGGCGGTGCACTCCATGACCGGCAAGCTGGCCCGGCACTTCTCCCTGCCTGATCGCGGCGAGTTGGTGGTGGGCAAGCGCGCCGATATCACCGTGTTCGATCTCGATGAAATCGAATCGCGGGATATGGAGCGTGTCTATGATGTGCCGGACGGCAAGGGCGGCCACACCTGGCGCTGGACGCGTAAACCGGCGCCGGTGCGGCTGACGCTGGTCAATGGCGTGACGACGTTTGACGGCACCGCGGCAACGGCGGCGCGACCGGGCGTGATGGTGAGTCCGGTCGCTGTTGATGCCGATTGTGGTCGCGGCGTTGTTTTCGCAGATAGGGCCTTAACTGCACCGAAGCGCATTCCCCTATCCTGGATCAATTCCCCATACGATTAAAAAAAATAACTCTAAGACAAAATCGATCTATTGCGTTCGCTAACGCAGCTGCCCGACAGGTGCCAGACTTACAGGGGTAAGTAAACGCATCAGGCATCGCAAGTGTACCTTCCAGGGCCCGGCCTGATTTCCGAAGGGCGCCTGGTGCCTGCACAGGGAGATAACAATGAAACGCCACTATTTCATCAGCGACAACCTGGATGACCTCGCCGCGATCGAGCGGGAATTGGAAGCTGTCGGCATCAGCACGCCCCAGATCCATATCCTCAGCAACGACGATGCGGGGGTAACGCTCAAACAATTACACGAGGTCGAAGCCGTGCTGCGCAAGGACGTCGTGCATGGCACCTCGGTCGGCGCCGCAATCGGAGTAGCCTGCGCGATCGCGGTCCTGCTGCTGGCCTGGGTATCGGGGCTGGCCGAGACCTATACCTGGCTGCCGGCGGGGTTCCTGGCGGTGGTCGTGCTCGGTTTCTGCACCTGGGAGGGTGGGCTGATCGGCATCCAGGAGCCCAATGTAAACTTCCGTCGGTTCCAGCAGGAACTACGCGAGGGAAGGCACATCCTGCTGGTCGATGTGGCCGAGGAACACGAAGATGCGCTGCGTCGGGTCACCCGCGAGCACGGCTCCCTGGAGCCTGCCGGCGAGGGTAAATCCACTCCCGGTTGGGTGATCGGCGCGCAGCAGAAGTGGTCGCGGTTCCTGGAACTGGCGCCCTGATCACCGTCATCGGTCAGGGCCTGCACAGCGAACCGGTACAGTACGATCCGCATACCGACGACTATACGACAGATCAGGTTTAATGGTCGTGGGAGGTCGCTATGTTGTTATTTCGCCGGCTTCTACGTCGCTATCTCAAGGAAGGTACTCTGGCGGTCATTGACCCCGGGGGACATCGCGAACAGTACGGCCGCGGTGAGCCCCGCGTGACCATTCGCATCCGCGATGCGAGTTGGCCGCACAGAGTGCTCTGGAAACCGGCACTGGCCATCGGCGAGGGCTATATGGACGGTGCGTACACCATCGAAGAGGGTGGGCTGCAAGCCCTGCTTCAGTTGTGCCTGCGCAACAAGCGCTGGGGACGAGGGCCCTGGATTTATTGCCTCCCGGCGATGGTTGAGCGTTTTGGCAAACGTTTCTTCGAGTTGAACCCGATGCCCAGGGCGCGCGGCAATGTCGCCCATCATTATGAGTTGTCCGCGGACTTTTTCGATACTTTCCTGGACGGTCAGCGCCAGTACTCCTGTGCCTACTTTGCTACCCCGGAGGACGATCTGGAAACGGCCCAGCAGCAGAAGTTGAGCCATATCGCGGCGAAACTCTGCCTCAAACCGGGCATGACGGTGCTGGATGTGGGTTGCGGCTGGGGCGGCCTCGGTCTTTACCTGGCAAGGCGCTGCGGGGCCAGGGTCACGGGCGTTACCCTGGCCCAGGGGCAATTGGAGGTGGCGCGCCGGGCGGCCGCGGAGGCGGGCTTGTCCGGGCAGGTAGAATTTCGACTGCAGGATTATCGCCAGATCGAGGAGCAGTATGACCGGGTGGTATCGGTTGGCATGTTCGAACATGTAGGCAGCAATCACTACCGTACGTTTTTCCGCAGGGTGCGAGCATGTCTCAAGCCGCGGGGTATCGCCCTGGTGCACGCCATCGGTCGTGCGGATGGCCCCGGGGTCACCAACGCCTGGACGCGCAAGTATATTTTCCCCGGGGGTTATTGCCCGGCTTTGAGCGAGTTGATTCCGCGTGTCGAGCAGGAAAAGCTTTTTATGACAGACCTGGAAATCCTGCGCCTGCACTATGCCGAAACAACCCGCCTGTGGCTGGCAAGGTTTTCCGCGCGGCGCGATGAAATTGTCCGGAGTATGGACGAGCGGTTTTACCGGATGTGGGAGTTTTACCTGGCCTCGGCGGAGGCATCGTTTCGCTGGACGGGACTGATGGTATTCCAGTTGCAGCTCGCCCGCGATATCGAGGCGGTGCCCCTGACCCGTGACTACATCGCCACTGCGGAGCGTTCCCTGAACGCGGTGGCGAGTAATCGCGGGGTCAATTCGGTGCGCGACTTCCAGCAGCCGCGGTAATCCTGACTGCGATTGGCAGCCTCGACTTTCGGCCTGCGGGATAACCCTGCCCCGGGGCAGGCTTACCGGACTGAATCGATAGTTCGGGCCCGGCCCAACGGGAACTTAGTGATGGCATCGAGATCAAACCTGCAATCCGATAGCAGGCGGCCCAGTTTATGCTGAAACGACCCGTGTCTCCCCCGGCGGGCAGGCTCACATCATTTGCTTTGCTGCTGGCATTTTATGGCGTGCCCTTGCTGGCAGAAGCGCCGCCTCCCGAGGGGCCACACGACCTCTACAATCCGGCCCGCACGGCGCTGGTCAACGCCCAACTCCAACTGGCTGAGTCCAGCCAACAGCAGCGCGAATTCCTGGAGCGGATCGAACGTATGGCCAAGGGGATAGACAACTCCCTGGCACTGCTGGAGAACGCCAGCCAACTTGACCCATCCAGGAAAGTTGCGATCGATCAGGTCCGCCAACGGCTGGCAGCCCTGCAGCAGGAAGCTTCGCTCTGCACCCTTGCCAGGAGCACGACCCTGGATACCTATGACCAGCTGTTGAATGATCTGCAGGGACTGATTGAGCGCTATTGAGGCTGCTGCCGCAAAAACTTACACCAATATAACCGCCACTGAAGCCTGTGTTGGATGCCAGTCGCCGCGCCAGGACGGGTGCGCATCCCGTTGCGCGATAGAGAAACCCGCTCGTTCAACCACCCGCCCTGGGGTGCTCCAGAATCCAGTCCACGAATGCGTCCAGACCGGTGTCCACCCAGGGACCCGGGATGTGGGGACCGTCGTTGATGGTCCAGAACTCGACCGCTGCGCCCCGCCGACAGCCCGGCCAGGTGGTACTCGAGGTCTCGGCGCCCGCGAGGTTGCCTACCAGGTCGATAGCGGGGCCGGGGGTCGGCCGGGTGGTGTCGCAACTGGCGAGCATGGCGTAGCGCTCGGCGGCCGCCGGCGCGCTGAGGTAGGCGCCTGCTATCCCCGGATAAAAGACGGTGTCATCCTGGTCGCCGTGTATGGTCAGTACGCTCACCGGTCTACTGGCGGGGCGGCACCGGTCCAGGTCCACAAAGGTGGAGCCGGCCAGGTTTACCATCGAGGTCACCAGGTCGGACGCCTCGCAGGCCATGGTAAAGGACATAAAGCCGCCACTGGAGTGGCCGATGAGCCCGACGCGGCTGGTATCGATACTGTAGGTGGCGGCGGCCTCCCGGATCAGGTCCTTGAGGTAGGGAACATCGCTGATCTGGTTGGCCTCCTCCGGCGGTGTGTCGCAGCAGGTCGGGGTGAAGCGCCACTGTCTGCGCCCGTCTGCGGCGACCAGGCCATCGGGGTAAACCATCACGAACTGCTGGCGGTCTATCCTGTCGAACAGGCCCATGTAGAGGGCCTGTATCTGGCCGTTGACACCGCGGCCGTGCAACACCACGACCAGGGGATAGCGGGTGCTGTTGTCGTAATCGGAAGGTATCTGCACCATGGCGGGGCGCTCTCCACCCAGTACCAGCGGCGGATTTGAGGCGCATGTCCCGGTGTCTGCGCAGCCCTGCAGGGTAAAGATGTCAACGGCATTGGAGCTGTTGCCATCACAGCCCGCCAGGGCGGTAACCGCGGCAATGGAACAAAGACAATTGCGCAGCTGTGTCAACACGCCAAACCCCCGATATGAATGTAAGCGCCCCTATTCTGGTTTGATCAACGGTGCCTTGACAAGGAGATTCCGGCACCGCGCGGCAGCGGCGACTGCACGGAGCCTCAGGAACGACTATGATGTCGAGGTCAAACTGAGGCCGGTGCTGCCGATCGCCCTGCGCTGGCGATTGGACCAGTTCGACCTGGGCAAGGCCCGAGGCAGCGGTGGAGCACCTGCATGGCCGGCAGTGCCCGATTGACGGTGGCCGGCCCCGCTCGTTATGTTAGGCGCCATCTGGTCCGGGGGACCGGCGCGCTTCCGCAGATGACTACGATGGAGAATACTATGCGAATTGCATTACTGCTGTGCAGCCTGCTGTTTGCCGTCACCGGCCATGCCAAAAGCAAGCTGCAGGATGATTTCAATTACCTGGGGCCCACCATGCAGTCCATGCAGTCCCCCTCGGGGCGCACCCTGGCTTACCTCGATGAGGGCGACCGCAACTGGCAGGCGGTGGTGTTCGTGGGCGGTTCCGGTACCAGCGGCCGGGTTTTTGCACTGCTGGAATTCCTGCGCGAAACCCGGCGCAACCTGAAACTCCGCTTCATCAGTGTGGAGCGCAACGGCTTCGGCACCACAGCTTTCGACGACTCGCTGGCCTACGCCGACTATGCCGAGGACGTTGAAGCCGTGCTGGAGCAACTCGGGGTGAGAGAGTTCAGCCTGTTCGCGATTTCGGGGGGTGGGCCCTACGCCGCGGTAATCGCCAACCGCAATGCCGGCAGCCTGACCTCGGTGCATATGGCTTCCGCGCTGACCTGGGAAGACCCGTCCGCCCTGCAGTGTATCGTTCCCGAGCAGGCGCTGACCATCTACACCAAAGATCCTGTGGCATGGTGGGGCTTCACGCCCGAGAGCCCGGTGCAGCGCATACCGGGATTCCCGGATGCCGCCTACGACGATGCCGCCCGGACCTTCAATATGGGTGGCCAGGCCGGGGATCCCGCCGCGCTGGCCCACGAGTTCGGGCTGTACTGCCAGGTGCAGGCGCTGCCCGACCTCACCGGAGTCACCGCACCGGTCTACCTGTATTATGGTGATGCCGATCCCCTGACCCCCATTGACCCTCACGCCGGGCGCTGGCTGGCGGGTTTCAGCAACGCCGAGGTGGTTGCCCGTATTTACCCGGGAGAGGGCCATGAGGCCCAGTACCGTCACCTGGACCAGATCCTGGTGGATATCGCCGGCCTGGGCGACAAACTGGTGGTTTGCAAGCGCGGCGCCAACAAGACCCAACTCGTCAAGCAGGCCAAGGCGCAGAAGATTCTCGACAAAGGGGGAAGCCTGGGTCTTTGTGCCTGGCAGGATTGAGCCGTGTGGTAACGGGCCAGCATCATGAACTGTTTGCCCGCGGTCGGTATGAGGTAGTGCCAGCATGATTGCCCTTGTGCCCATGGCCCTCGTGCTGGTGGCATTTGCCCTGTACTTGGTCTACTCGCGCTGGCGCCGGCGCGCGCTGCGCAACAGGCCTTTTCCGGCGCCCTGGCTGGGATTTCTCGCCACGGGTTTGCCGGTTTACGCCTCGCTGGCAGCGGATGAGCAGGCCAGGCTGCGCCAGCTGATACAGCAGTTCATCGCCGACAAGCGCTTCTACGGTTGCGGCGGCCTGACGATAACAGACGAGATGCGGGTCACCATCGCCGCCGAGGCCTGCCTGCTGCTGGTCAACAAGGGCGGGCCGGTCTACCCGGAGCTGGCTTCCGTACTGGTCTATCCCTCGGCCTTCCAGGTACAGCGGGACGAACACCGTCCCGATGGCACTGTCGCGGCAGGCGATCACCACTTGCTGGGCGAGTCCTGGAGCAATGGCAAAGTCATACTGTCCTGGGACGACGTGCAGAAGGGGGTCGGCGATTTCACCGACGGGCACAACGTGGTGTTGCACGAGTTTGCGCACCAGCTGGACGCCGAGTCCGGCTCGGTCAACGGCGCGCCGCCACTGCGCCGCAACAGTTATAAGTCATGGGCCAGTGTTTTTTCCGCAAGCTTCGCGAATCTGAGGAGCCGCAGCCTGCACGGGCAGGCGACCGTCATGGACGAGTACGGCGCGACCAGCCCGGCGGAGTTTTTCGCGGTGGCCACAGAGACGTTTTTTGAAAGGCCGCAACAGCTGTTCGCGGTGCGGCCTGATTTGTACGACGAGCTGCAGACCTACTACCAGGTGGATCCTCGGAAATGGCGTCCACATGGGGCCGCAGGCCTCGGCGGCCCCGGGACGACCTAGTTGGAGAGCGTCGCCACCTGGCTGGAGTCCAGCTGGCTGACGGCAGTCGCCATCGCCGCTTCGACGCACTTGCGATTGTGGGAGGCTGCGGCCAGGCTGCCGGCTTCGCGGTAGCCGGTGGGCCCGCAAACCTTCTCGGCGGCGCGCTTGATCTTGTTTTCCACCACCGCGCGACCCTCTGCCGTGGCCAGGTCAGATTCCGCGAAGTTGATGCTGACGGAGGCGGTGGTGGCCGCGGCCGGGTTGACGTAAGCCTGGGTTTCCTCCGCGCTCGCCTGGGCGGAAAAGCCCAGGGCAAGGCTGACCGCGGCTGCAGTCGTGGCGCTGTAAAGTCTGGTGAACACTGTAGATGATTTCATTGGGTATCTCCTCGAGCGTTGTTGCCGGCATTGTGGTGCCGGATAGCGGGTAGGTCGCAACCTGTGTGCCTTGACCTTGGGAGATAGCTTAGGTTGTGGCGGGAGCCCCCGAAATGGCCTTGCGGCGAACGGCAGGCAGCTGTCGGTGAAGTGAGTGTTTGCCGCGATGAGTGGTTATGGCGCGGTGGCGGCCGGGCTAGGAAGCCAGTAAACGCCTGACCCGGTCGCGATAGCCCCGGCTTACCTTGAGCTTCGCCCCGCCCTCGAGAGTGAGAACGTATTCGCCGTTCAACAGTGATTCGGCACTCGCGATGGCATTGATATTGACGATACTCGAGCGGTGCACGCGGATGAAGGTGTCCGGGTGCAGGCTCTCCTCGAGCCGCTTCATGGTGGTGCGCATGATGTGGGTCCTGCCGCTGGCGTGCACACACATATAGTCGCCCGCGGCATCGATCCACTGTATTTCGGCGGTTTTAACCAGCTGGAATCGGTTGCCGTCCTTGATTGTCAAGCGGTCCGGCCGGGTGCTTCCGGGGTCGTCGTCCCCGGCGACCAGTTCCCCCGCACTGCCGGCCTCCCGGCGCCCGCTTACCATGGCCATCAGCGCCTCCTTGCTGCCGCTGTTTTGCTGCGCCTGGCGCGCCACCGCCCGGCTGACAGCTTCCAGCAGGCGCTCCTCCTCGATGGGTTTCAGAACATAGTCGACGGCGTGCACCTTGAACGCATCGATCGCATATTGGTCGAAGGCGGTCACGAAGATGATCAGCGGCATGACGTCTGCCTGCAGCTCACAAACGAGATCAAAGCCGTCCATCCCGGGCATCTGTATGTCCAGGAACACCAGGTCCGGTGACTGTTCGTGGATAAGCTGCAGCGCCTCGTGGCCGTTGGCACACTCGGCGATGAGTTCCACCTGCGGTATCCCCGCCAGGCGCATGGCCAGCCCGCGCCGCGCGAGATGCTCGTCATCCACGATAATGGTCTTCAGCGGTTTCATGTTGGTGTCGACTCCAGTTCCAGTGGCAGGCGTATGGTGATGGTGAGCCCGTGGGGCTCGGTGTTGCCCAGGCGAAAGGATTGCTGCTTGCCGTAAATCTCGCGCAGCCGCTCGCGGCAATTTGCCAGGCCCACGCCGCCGCCCTGCTGCGGCTTGCCGGGGCGATGGTCCAGCCCCGGGCCGTCGTCGGCGACGGTGAGCTCCAGTTCGTCGCCGGCCACCCGGGCGCTGACCGCAATGGAGCCGCCGCCTATGGCAACCGATATGGCGTACTTGATCGAGTTCTCCACCAGCGGCTGTAGCAGCAGGCTGGGCATCAGCGCCGAGCGGGCGGATGGGTCGATATCGAAGAACAACTGCAGGCGCTCCTCGAAGCGCACTTTCTCGATGTCGAGATAGAGTTTCAGGGCCTCCACTTCCGTCGCCACAGTCACCTTCTGCATCGGGTCGTTGTCCAGGGAATAGCGCAGGAAGCGGCTCAGGCGGGTCAGCATGGTATTGGCCAACTCGGCATTGTGGTCCAGTACCAGGGTGGATATGGCGTTGAGGGTATTGAACAGAAAATGCGGGTTCAGCTGGTACCGCAGCATCTTCAGCTGTGCCTGGTGCGCCATCGCGGTGGCCTTCAGGCGCCGCTGCTGCTCGTCCTGGGCGAGCAGGTAATACTTGATGCCAAAGTACAGCGCGCTCCACACCAGCATCACCATGAAGGCGCCGGTCGTACCCTCGAAATACGACCAGAAGCCCTCTTTGTCCGGGTAAGCCTCCACGGCGGGATCGTAGAAGAAGTTCATGAAGACCACTGCCCGAAAGCCCATCCAGGTCGCGCCACCGGCGAAGGAGCCCGCCAGGATCGCCACGCCCCGCAGGGCGGGGCCGCGCTCCCAGGTGGCGTGGTAGAGCGCGCGCAGCAACAGGGTAATCCCCAGGCCGACAGCGCTGATGAGCAGCAGGTAGGTCCAGTAATGCTCGGGCGGCGATCGCCACACGAACACGCCGAGATAGGAGGTGATAGCCCAGCACGACCAGCCCCCCAGTTGCAGGGTCCAGAAAAGGTGGCGCTTATCCTGTAGGAACGCTTGTATCTGCATTAGCCCATTATAGGGAGGTACCAGAGTCGTCAATGGCGCTTTATCGCAAATTGCCCTCGTTTCGTCTCATTGGCAACGGTTTTTTCGCCGTCCCGGGGCGGGCTCAGATCTCCAGCCGGTATTTGCGCAGCCGCGCGGCGGCCCAGGAAAACCCGAGCGCAACCAGTAACCCCCCCAGCATGGCGGGATAGTCCAGGGTACGCCAGTCCGGCGGCTGGAAATAGAAGCCCATTGAATCAGCCCCGGTGCTGCTGCGCTGGGGTATGTGGGCTCCGATCGCCGAGGACAGGTAATCGCTGCCGAAGAACAGTTGTTCCATCACCACCAGCGCCAGGGGAATCGCCAGCGCCAAGAGCAGCGGCGAGCGCCTGGCCGCGGCGGAGCAAAGCAGCAGCCAGGTGTACAGTGGCAGCGTCCACAGTATCCATATCACCATGCCCCCCAGCTGTGCCCCGAGCAGGCTGGGAAGGTCGAGATTGGCCAGCACCAACTCTGCCGGATTCATATCCATGCGCCATACGGCCAGCATTGCCAGCAGCACGGAGCAGAGCTGGGTCGCCATGGAGGCGAGGAGGTAGATAGCCGGAACCAGCACGCACACTGTCAGCAGTTTGGAGACGAGTTCCTGCTTTTCAGCCACCGGCATCGACTTCCAGAACAGGATGCTGCCGTCCCGGCGGTCATTGTAGAGCGTGCCCAGCAGGTAATTGATGGAGGTGGTGAGCATGATCAGGAGAAAGAACCAGTGCAGTCCATTGAGGACGGTGTTGACCGGCTTGCTGCTCCCCAGGTCGTCCAGGGGATTCTCCTCCCGGGCTGGCGGGTTGAAGGTCCAGTCGCGGCCAAAGTTCCATTCCTGGCTGCCGGCGTCCGTGGTTTCGTTTTCGTTCTGCACGATCTGGATCGGGGCGGACTGGTCCTCATCGAGTGAGATCGTGATATTGACCCCGTGGGACGAGCTGCTGTTTTCAAGAATCTCCACCATCGAGCTGCCGACGATGGTGATCTGGTTGGTGAGCAGCACACTCGCCAGCAACAGCAGGATGAAAGTGGCCGCCACCGCCAGCGGAGCGAGGACCAGCGAGTTCCTGTATTCCTGCAGCTCCCGCCGCAGCAGGGCGATATAGTTGGTTTGCTCGGTCATCACCGGTCTCCTCCGCCCACTTTCGCGATGAACAGGTCCGCAAGCGTCGGCGTTTTCAGCTCGCCCAGTTGCGCCAGTTTGCGACGCTCGACGTCCTCGAAAATGAATGCCCGGCCCCCGAGAATCGCGCGCTGGCCAACGGGTTCGAGGGCTTCGGCCAGCGCCGCGTTCGGGCCCACGGCGTGCAGCTCCGCGAAGTGTTCCGGAATTGTCTCCATGCTCTCCCTGAGAATGCATTTGCCGGCCCGCAGGAACATGACATCGGTGAGAATATTCTCGACCTCCTCGACCTGGTGGGTCGAAATAATGATGGTTCGCTGGTCGTCGTAGTAGTCGTTCAGCAATTGTTCGAAAAACTGCTTTCTGAACAGGATGTCCAGCCCCAGGGTGGGTTCGTCCAGGATGAGCAGGCGCGCGTCGATGCTCATGACCAGGGCCAGGTGCAACTGTACGATCATTCCCTTGGAGAGCTGCCTGACGCGGCGTTGCATGCCCACCTCGGTGCCGGCCAGGAAATGCAGGGCCCGATCCCGGTTGAACCGGGGGTGTACGCCTGTCACGTAGTCGATCAGCTGGTTAACCTTCATCCAGCCGGGCAGCACCGCGGTATCGGTAATGGAGCAGACCTGCTGCATCATCCGGCTGCGGTCCCGCCGCGGGTCATGACCCAGCACCGCGATCTCTCCCTCGTAGTCACTCAGGCCCAGTATCGAGCGCAGCAGGGTCGTCTTGCCAGCCCCGTTGGGGCCTATCAGCCCCAGGATGCTGCCGGCGTTTACCCGCAGGTCTATGCCGTCCAGGGCGCGCTGCTGACCGAAGTGCTTGCTAACCCCGTTGGCGTTTATAACGGTATCCATCAGTGTTTTTCTCCCATTTCGCGCAAGCGCCGGGCAATTTCGTCAAGCCCGATACCCAGGGCCTGCACACGCTGGGCAAAAGCCGGTAGTTCGGTCTCGATGAACTTCTTCTTTTCTGTCCGGTTCAACAACTCCCTGGCGCCAGGTACCACGAACATGCCCAGGCCCCGGCGCTTCTCCAGCAGTCCCATGTCGACCAACTCCTGGTACGCCTTGGCCACGGTCAGGTGATTGATCTGGTAATCCGAGGAAACCTGGCGCACCGAGGGAACGGGCGCGCCCTCGGCAAAGCTGCCGTCAAGTACCCGCTCCACAACCATTTCCCGCAGCTGCAGGTAAATGGGTTGTTTGTCGTTCCACTCTATCGCCAAGAAGGGCTCCCGCCGGACGTTCCGGCCTCAGTCCCGCCGCCGGACTTCGCCGGAGCCCAGGATTGAAGTCGAAATGGCCGGGGCGCCCCGGTAGCGCAGGTCGCCGCTCCCCAGGATTTCGGCCTCCAGCTGGTCCAGCACCCGGATCTCGACATCTCCCGAGCCTATTATGGTGACCCTGGCGTCATCGGCGGACAGTTTGGCCATCCCCACGTCGCCACTGCCTAACACGGCAATTTCCAGGGAGTCCGTATGGCTGTCACTCTCCAGGGTGATATCCCCACTGCCGGCCAGGTGAACTTTCAACAAGCCCGTTTGCAACTCGCCCACCTGGATGTCGCCGCTGCCATTGACCTGCAGCCGGGTGGTTTGCGACTCGACCCTGGCGGCCTGCAATTCACCGGAGCCTGCCAACTGCAGCTCGAGCTCGGTACCCGTCAGGTCGTACAGGCGAATCGCCCCTGAGCCATCCAGGGAAATCACCAGCCGGGTCGCGTCCAGTGGTTTTACGAACGCTTCACCGGAACCCATCACCTGCAGTACCTCCAGTCGGGTTACCGCCAGTTTGTACTGGATATCATCGACCTTTGTGCCGTCGACCGTCATACCCAGGCGCAGGGTGTCGCCGTCCAGGACGAAAGGTGGCGGTTCCAGGTCGCGCGGGTCACCGCGAAACTTCAGTTCGCCGGTTTCCCCCGACCGGATCTCCAACTGGTTGGCGCCCTGCAGCAGCACCTTGCTGAAACGGAGTCCGTCAACGCTCCTCACCTCAGCCATGGCGAGGGTGCTGAAGCAGGCGAGAACCAGCAGGATCGCGGGCCGGTTTCTCCCGCGAACGGCAGGCTGCTTGCTGCGGTCGAGTAGAGCCATCGGTAGCGCCTCATTGATATAGTGTTATGCAATACTATAACACCAGGGCAAAAGTCGCAAGGGCTGCCGCTGTCGGTGGCCCCTGGCCCGGGTGGACGGGCTAGTCCTGGATGACGATTTCGACGCGGCGGTTCAGTTGCCGCCCTTCGGGGGTGCTGTTGGAGGCGATGGGCCTGGCTTCACCGTAGCCGATAGTGCTGATGCGCAGGGGGCTGACCCCCGCGGCCAGCAGGGCATCTCTCACCGACGCCGCGCGCCGTTCGGAAAGGCCCAGGTTGAAAATTTCACTACCCACGTCGTCGGTGTAGCCCTCGATCAATACGGTTTTGGCCGGGTATTCCGCCATGAACAGCGCCAGGCGCTCGATGGTGCTCATGGCACCGGGCTGTAAATCCGCCTTGCCGGTGGAGAACAGCACGTCTCCCAGGGTGATAACCATGCCCCGGTCCGTATCGACGGCCTGCAGGGCCTCCAGTTCGCTGCGCAGCATGTTAACTTCCATGTCCCGCGCCTGCAGGCGGGCTGCTTCCTTGGTTTTGCTCAGCTCGGCCAGCTTGATTCTGGCCACCTTGCGATCGGCGATTGCCAGCGCGGTGCGGGTACGGGCCTGGGCCACATAGGCCAGGGAGGTCATATCACCGTTGGTTTCCGCCACGGCAGCCTGTTGCAGGGCCTGCTCGGCGCGCTGCAGCTCGTCGGGGGCGTACCTGAGTACGTTTTCATTCTGCCTGGTGGCGTTGTAGAACGCCTCGGCTTCGAGCAGGGAGGGGTTTTTCTGCAAGCCGCCGCAGGCCGCGGTCAGCACGGTCGCGAGCACAAGGGCCGAAAATCTAGGCGCTTTTGTCAACATGGTGAATTCTCCTGGTTTTGCCGGCATGGCGCTCACTGGCCCTGGCTGCGCATAATTTCTTCGCGCAGAACCTCTATGCTGATCTCCATCTCACGCACAGATTGTTCCGCCTCGGCTTTCCCAGTCAGGGCCTGGGCCAGTTCGGCATCGGCCTGGGCCTCGTCGGCCAGTCGTTTGGCCTCGTTGTAGTCTTCCTTCTGCAACGCCTGTTCCGCCCGCCGCAATTTATCCCGGGCGCGATCCATTTCGACGGGGGCATAGGGCGTGGAGCCCTGGTTTTCGGCGCTCATCAGGGCGGCGCGCGCACCCGCGATCTCGGCATCCGGGACGGGGGTGCTGCTGCAGCCGGGTAGCAGGATGGCGAGGCCGCACAACAGCGCGCCCAGCTCCAGCCGGGTAGGTCGTGCTCTGGCTATTGTTCTCATCACAAGTTGCTCCTGAACGATTTCTGCGTTCACTGTATACCATCGGCGGCGCCGGGCGAAGCTGTGTCCGCCGGGGAATCCGCATCGTAGTCAACCGGAGCCCAGCCGGGGGTGCTGGAAACCCGGGGTGCCTGCGCCAACAACTCGTGCAATTCTGCGCTGCCCTGGGTGATCGGCACGGGGAGGCCACGGGCCTCGCGAACGGTCTGCTGCACTTTGGCCGGGTTGACCATGGTCGACTGCACCGCGGTGCGGGCCACCAGCATTTGTTCCGGCGATGTCGGGCTGGCGCCTGCCGCCCTGCTGTCCTCCGCCAGGGGCGGGTGGGCTTCCAGGTACAGTACGCCGCCGCGCCAGCCGGTCAGGTAGGGTTCGTTAATAATGCGCACAGGAGTTCCCACCGGGACCTCGGGAAACAGCCTGGCGATATCCTCGGGGTAGAGCCGTATGCAGCCGTGGCTGACGCGCATCCCCACACCCCACGGCTTGTTGGTCCCGTGAATCAGATAACTCGGCATGCTCAGGCGCATGGCGTACTCCCCCAGCGGGTTATCCGGCCCCGGGGGCACGACCCGGGGCAGGGGATCGCCCATGGCGGCGTGTTCCCTGCGCACGGATTGGGGTACGGTCCACTTCGGGTTGGCCGTCTTCTGGATAATGCGGGTCTCTCCCTGGGGGGTTTCCCAGCCCTCCCTGCCTATGCCCATCGGGTGGGTGATAACCTCGGCGGGCTGGCCCGGCGCGGGTTCGGGGAAATAGAACAGGCGCATCGAGGCGAGGTTCAGCACCAGCCCCTTGCGGGCGCCGGCCGGGAGCACGAATTCGGTGGGCAGTACCACCGCGGTGCCTTCCCCCGGCAGCCAGGGATCGACTCCCGGGTTGGCGGCCACTATCTCCTCATAGCCCAGGTTATAACGACGGGCTATATCAGCAAGCGTATCCTCCGACCTGGCCGAGGCGACCTGAATTTTACCGACCACATCGGTCCCTTCCGGCGGCAGCGTAAAGCGATCGCTGGGGGAGGGGGACGCCGCGGCCTCGGTGAGCTGGCCGGTATCAAACAGGGCGCAGCCGGACAGCAGACCGGTGGCGAGCAATAGCACAAGTGACAATACCTTCATGGGTTAAAGGATGCAGCTCAAGTCACCTGTTTGTAAAGCACAGATATCGCAGCCCTGGCGTGTCCCCCGGGGCGCGACGGGTCAAATCCGGCGAGGCGCGACCAGGGCCCCGGGAGGCTGCTGTCGAGTCGCCGAGCGGAGAATGAGAGCCATATCCCAGTTCAGGGGAAATGACCATCTTTGCGGGTGTTCCGGGGCCCTTGTTGGCGCTTATACTCCCCCCGGCAAACGGAGGTTGGTTTTCAGGTGTCGGTTTATTATCCCGGTTCTCTGTTAGAGGCTGGCAGGGAAGGTTCTTCGGTGGGCGAACTCGGTTCATCCAGTTTCAGGGTTGTACCCGTCCAGGGTGGTGATGGCCTCATTGCGTTGCGGGAGCAGTGGATGGACCTGCTCTGCAGGGCACTGAACCCGACTTTTCTGCACGAGTTGCCATGGTCCCAGGCGGTCGCCACCGCACTCAAGCCCGGTCGGGTGGTTTTCTACTTCGTCTACGACCGGGATCGACTGGTTGCCGTGATCCCGCTGGAGTACCGGGCGCGATGGAACGGCCCGGTCCGGCTGCGGGCCCTGCACCTGCCCAGCCACTCCAACATCTACCTGAATGATATCCTGCTGGATCGAGACTACGTGGACGAGGATGTCCTCGGCGCGGTGCTGGAGGCTGTCTCCGGCCAGTCGCAGGGCCTGCGCTGGGACTATTTCAAGCTGCGCAAATTCAACGCACGCTCCGCTCTCTACGCCTACCTGCAGGGCAGGGCCGTCGAGTTGCGCGAGGTAGGGGGGAGTGCGTTTATCCCCTGCCGGAACCGGGCCGATATCCAGGGAATCTCGAAAAAAGCCTGGAAGAACGCCAACCGGCTCGCCAGAAAGGCCGCCGATGAGGTCGGCGCGCTGGCGCTAACCCACAGTACTCCCGGCGAGCCCCTGGAGCCCTGGTTCGAGGATTTTATGCGCATCGAGTCCTCCGGCTGGAAAGGCGAGGACGGCACGGGGACCAGCCTGTTGTTGGATAAAAGAGCCCAGGCCTTTTTCCGCGCACTGATCGTGGATAACGCGGAGAACTGGGAGACGAGAGTCTACGTATTATGTTTTGGCGAGGCGCAGGTAGCTTCGGTGCTCTGCATCTGCAGCGGCCAGGTACTTTACGTTCTGAAAACCGGCTACAACGAGGAGTACAAGGCCTATGGCCCGGGCAGTATCCTCATCGCGCGCCTGATCGAAATAATGGCGGATAACCCGGACGTCACTGCCATTAACCTGACCACCGCGCCGCCGTGGTCGGAGCGGTGGCACTTCGAGCGCGCCTCTGTGCATGAAGTTATCATTACCGGCAACACACTGCGTGGCCGGCTGTATGGTGGACTCTATCGCCTGAAATGCCGGCTTTCGCCGCTGAAAAACAGGCTGATTTTGGCCAAACAAGGAAACAAGGTTTGAAAATTCTCGGTATCAACTATTTCTTTCACGATTCATCCGCTTGCATCGTCGATGACGGCGAACTGGTGGTCGCACTCGAAGAGGAGCGTTTCAGTCGCAGCAAACACACTACCCTGTTCCCGCATGCAGCCATCGCCCGCTGCCTGGAAGTGGCCGGCTGCGGTTACGAGGATATAGATCATGTGGCCGTGTCAATCAATCCCACCAAGGACTGGCACAAGAAAATCCTGTATGGCCTGAAGCTGGGTCATCGGATGTGGCCCTTCGTCAAGCACGAGTTGATCAGGGCAGTCAGAAAGCAAGTGGACTTCAATGCCTGGTACAAGGAGCACTGGCCCGCCGGCAAAGGCCCGACCGTACACAATGTAGATCATCACCTGTCACATATCGCCGGCTCGTTTTTCGTCTCCCCCTATGACAAGGCCGCCCTGTTGTCCATAGACGGGTCGGGAGAGTGGTCCACGACCTGGATGGGCGAAACGGATGGCAGGCACTTCACCTGTTACAGCGAGACCGAGTTTCCCAACTCGCTGGGGTCCTTTTACGAAGCTGCGACGCAGTTCTGTGGCTTCAGGCCCAACTACGATGAGGGCAAGACCATGGGGCTGGCGCCCTTCGGTGACCCGGAGCGGTTTTATGGCACCATGGCGCAGATGATTGAAATCGGCCCCAGAGGCGAGGTGAAGATGGACCTGTCCTGGTTCAATTACCAGACGCTCGCCCACTGGCGGCTTGGCGACAGGTATGTACAGGCTTTCGGCAGGCCCAGGCAGGATGGCGAGCCGATAGAGAAACACCACGAGGACGTCGCGGCGGCCGCCCAGCGGGTACTGGAAGACCGCGTGCTGGAGATGTGCAGGATCCTGGAACGGGAATCCTCGGCGGACTACCTGGTCATATCGGGTGGGGTTGCACTCAACAGTGTGATGAACGGGCGCATCCTCAGGGAAACGCGCTTCAAGGATGTCTATGTGATGCCTGCTGCCGGCGACAATGGCACCTGCATAGGCGCGGCGTATTACGTATACAACCACAAGCTGGGCGCCACCAGGCGCTATTCCCACAACAATCCCTACCTGGGCACGGAGTACAGCAACGAGTTTATAGAGCGCACGCTCAAGCAATGCAAACTGCCCTATGAAAAGCTGGGGGACGCCAGCACCACGGCGGCTCGCCTGCTGGGGGAGGGCAAAATCATCGGCTGGTTCCAGGGCCGTATGGAAATCGGTCCCAGGGCACTGGGCAGCCGCAGCATACTGGCCAATCCCACCCTGCCGGACATGAAGGCGAAGATCAACGCGGAGGTGAAACACCGCGAGGCCTACCGTCCTTTTGCGCCCTCTGCGACGGTGGAGTGCAGCAAGGAGTATTTCGACATCGATGTCGAGGCGCCGTTCATGCTCAAGGTCTGCGATGTCAGGCCCGACAAGCGCGAGTTGCTGCCGGCAATCACCCATGTCGACGGCTCCGCCAGGCTGCATACGGTGCGCGCGGAAACCAGTCCCCGCTACCATAAACTGATTGCCGAGCTGGGCGGGATCACGGGCGTGCCGGTAGTCCTGAATACCAGCTTCAATATCATGGGCGAGCCTGTGGTCGAGTCGCCGCTGCAGGCGATCCGGTGCTTTTTCTCCACCGGCCTGGACGCCCTGGTGATCGGCGATTTCCTGGTGCGCAAGGACGGTGTCGGCACATCAGTTACCGTGTGAGCCATGCCCCTGCATAACGTGTTTACCAGTCTCGCCTTCATCGCCGTGGGCGCCATTGCTTTCTACCCGGTCTATATGCTCGCGGTATTTTGCCTGGACTACAGCTGCGGGGGGCGCGTTTTGTGGCAGTCGCTGGTTTATGAATCCTGGTTCCACACCGTCGCCCTGCTGCGCTCGGACTGGCTCCTCGCGCTGCCGGTCGGGGCCGTGGTCAGCGGGCCACTGCTGCTGCCCGAACTGCTGCGCGCCGGGGGAGCGGGCAACACTGCGGTCGCGCTGGTATCCGCCGCGGTCATTGCCGCTATAGTGCTGGCATCGCGTATGTTGGGCTTTGAGGGAACGCAAGTGATCCCGGTCGGGTTTGTCACCGTGGTACTGGCCTGCGGCTGTCACCTGGCTTTCCGATTTCGCCGGGCGAACTGATGACCAGGCGCCTGATATCCATCGCGCTGTTATGCGCGGGACTGGCCTCACAGACGAGTGCTGGCGACTATTTCATACTGCTGGGGGGTGGCGCGGGCCCGGCCTCCTCGGAAGTCTCCATCGAGAAAAACGTGGAGTGGATTTCCGCGCTCCTGGATAGCCGCGGCCACAAAGATCACGACGTGCTGTTCGCCGCAGGCCTGCAGGACCCCACCCGCGATGTGAAAACCAACCGTGTGGATCCGGAACTTTCCGGCTTGTGGCTGCCGATAGCGCGGGTGTACGGCAACCGGGCTCGATTGTTCGAGGCCTTTCACAAGAACACGGTTGCGCGCTCTGCCAATGCCGCGAGCAGGGAGAATGCCCTGGATATATTGCAGCAGCGGCTCACTGCCATGCAGGCCGGCGATAACCTGATGCTTGTTTACAACGGACACGGTGGGGGCAGTGACGAGGACCCCTCCCAACACCACCTGCGGCTGTGGGACAACACCAGCCTGACGGTAGCGGATCTGGTGCAAACCCTCGAGCAACAGCCACCGCAGACAGTCTTTCGCTTTGTTTTGCCCCAGTGTTACTCTGGCCCCTTCCTCAGGACTATCCACCAACAACTGTCCATTGGCGAAAGCGGACCCGTGAATACCGCCCGTTGCGGGTTTACTGCTGCGCCCCACCACAGGAAGTCGGAGGGGTGTACCGAGGTTGAGGACGAGCGCGAGTATGTGGACTATTCCACTTACTTCTTCGCGGCTCTCGATGGCCGGTCCCGCCTGGGGCAGGCGTTGTCCCGGGATCCCGATACCAACGGGGACGGCCTGGTGGGCCTGAACGAGGCCCATTTCTATGCGGCCACCGAGTCCTATAGCCGCGATGTGCCGGGTGCAACCAGTGAATACTTTCTGCAACAGTGGCAGCCGTGGTATGTTCGTGGCCAGACTTGGAGCTATCCCGAGAGCTCGGGAGACGGCCACTATGCCCTGATGGCCCGGTCTGTGGCTGCTCGACTGGGCTTTCCCGTTGACCTGGATCATGTGATGCTGGTGCGCGAGGTATCTGGTCGCAGAACCGCGCTGGAGGCGCAGATCAACGGGCTGGAGGCTGAGGTCAGGGCACTCCGGCAACGGGAACTGGATCTTCGCGGGGAACTGGCCCGGGCCGGGACCTCGCGGTGGCCGGAGTTGCGCAACCCGTACGGCGTCAACTTCAACGCTCTCGAGCCGGAAAATATCGGTGAGATCAGTGCCTGGTTGCAGTCCCGGCCGCTATATACCGAACTCGAATCCGTTCAAAACGAGATCGATGCCGGCAATGTAAATATCCTCGGAATGGAGCGAGATCTCGGCATGCACCTACGGATACTGCGCTGGCTTGAGCTGTCCAGGCTGGAATATTTTCTCTATCGCTTCGGGTCCGGGGCCGAGATTTCCAGCTACGAGTCGCTGCAGCATTGTGAGTCATGGACCGGTCTCGGCGAATGACTCCGGCCGCGGCTAAACCACCTGTCAGGGTGCTGACATTCGATTGCATCACCCCGGAAGTCATCGAGTATGGCAGGGCCTTCAGCTACGATGTTGCCCCGGGACCGGGAGAGCTGGCGGAATATGCGCGGTTTGTCGATATTCAACAGCGTATCCTGGTGCTGTTGCAGGGGGAGCGCTGTGTCGGCATGGCATGTTGCCAGCTGGAGGATACCACCCTGGGCAAGGTACCCTGCCGCGTATACAGCGCCTTCGGGCAGGGGTTCTTCGATTACTCCAAATTGTGCTACAGCGATGGTTTCGGTGCCGAGCTGGTTCGCGAGCTGCTGACAGATGCGAGGACCCAGCGGGCCGATATTCTATTCCTGGCCGACACGCTTTTGGACGATCCGTCGCTGCTGGACGGCGGTTTCGTGCGCTCCAAGCCGACTGCCCTTTTCGATAGTGCCAGGGAGGAGAAGGGCTATCAGCCGCTGCTGAGCAAGAAAAGCGTCAAGCGCCATGTCAACAAGTGCAAGCGGACTTTCGAGTACGGGGTCGAGCATTTTACCGGCGCCGGTATCGCGGCAGCGCTGGTCACGGAAATGGGTAAACTGCATATCGAGACCCGGCGCTTTCACGGTGATTCCAGTGTTTTCGAACGGCAGGGTGCCGGTGATCGATACCTGGCCTCGTCGCCGCAGCGGGTGCTGACCCGGATCAGCGTCAACGACGATACGCTCGCCTTTCACTACGGCATGGTGTTCGGGGACACCATGATCTGGCATACACCAGTGGTGAATATCAAATACCTGGATTATTCGCCGTTGGAAGTGCTGTTATACGAGACCGTGTCCTACTGCGAGCGAATGGGCTATGGCGTGCTTGACCTGGGCATAGGGGATGAGCCCTACAAGGAACGGTTTTCGAACTCGCGCAGACCCGTATACGAGTACAGCCATCCCATTTCCCTGAAGGGTAAAATGGCGCAGTCGCTGCGCGCGGCCAAGCGCAACCCGATTGTCGAGCGCGGCGTCGTCGCCATTGCGAACAGAATCAGGCCCCGGGGCGGGACCGCTGCGGGTTCCGGCCCGGCACCCGATCGCTACCGGGTGCCTCGCGATCGCCTGCCAGCCTCCAGGGCGGGGGAGATTGCTGCCATGACTCATTTCGGGGACTACGTGGAGTACTGCCGGAAGACCAGCCGGCCCATCGACAGAGCTGCCTATGAGCGCTTTCGTTCAGGGTGTATTTGTTTCGCGGCGGGAACCCGGGCGTCCTGCTGGGCCGGGAAGGCGCCGCCGGCGGGGGCGGGAGCCACCGAAGGGGATGGCGCCGTGGCGCCCCCTGTCATAAGGGCCCTGCACAGCGCCGGCGGACCCGGCCTGGAGCGGCTGGCATCACTGCTTTGCGCGGTCGCAGATCACTTTGCGGCGCCCGAGGTGCTGGTCGAGGTGCCCCGGGGTGAGAAAGTCCTCCGCGAATGGCTGCTGGCGGCCGGGGCGCAACGCAGCGATGAATAACCGGGCCCGATAAGTATAATAAGCTGGCGTAACTACGACGGACCTGCCTGTGGATTTCAATCTCAACACCCTGCAACACTTTGCCCTGGTCTTTTTCGAGATCACCGCGATCGTCATCACCCTGGCGATTTGCCTGCTGTTGCTGGCGGTTTTGTACATGTATATCGCCGACGTCACCCAGAGCAGGCATACCATCCGGCGCAACTACCCGGTGCTGGGACGCTTCCGCTATCTGTTCGAGCATCTCGGCGAGTTTTTCCGTCAGTACCTCTTTGCCCAGGATCGGGAGGAGATGCCCTTCAATCGCGCCCAGCGGGCCTGGGTATACCGGGCGGCGAAGAACATCGACTCCACTGTGGCGTTCGGTAGTACCCAGCCGATCAATCGCCCGGGGGATTTCATCCTCCTGAACGGCCCGTTCCCACCCCTGGAGGACGAAATCAAGCCCCGCAGCGCCATCACCTTCGGTGCGGGCTATGCCCGGCAACCCTACAGCACCAGCGCCTTCTTCAATATTTCCGCCATGAGTTTCGGCGCCCTGTCGGTGCCGGCCATTCGGGCCCTGTCCCGGGGTGCGCACCAGGCGGGTATATGGCTGAACACCGGCGAGGGGGCGGTCTCTACCTACCACCTGGAGGGCGGCTGCGACCTCGTGTTCCAGATAGGAACGGCCAAGTACGGCGTCAGGGACGAGCACGGCGCCCTGAGCGATGACAAGCTCAGGGCCGTGGCAAGTCACGAGCAGGTGCGGATGTTCGAGATAAAACTGTCACAGGGGGCCAAGCCCGGTAAGGGTGGTATTCTCCCGGGCATAAAGGTAACCGAGGTTATCGCCAGCACCCGCGGTATCCCGGTGGGGCAGGATTCCCTCAGCCCCAACCGCCACACCGATATCGGCTGTGTAGACGATTTGCTGGATATGCTGCACAGGGTGCGCGCAATCACCGGCAAGCCGGTGGGCATGAAAGCGGTGATCGGCCAGGCCGCCTGGCTGGATGAATTCTGCCGGCGCATCAATGAGCGGGGCCTGCAATACGCCCCGGACTTTTTCACCGTTGACAGCGGCGACGGCGGTACCGGCGCGGCTCCCCAGAGCCTTATCGACTATATGGGCCTGCCGATACAGAACAGCCTGCCACTGGTGGTGAACAAGCTGCAGGAACACGGACTGCGGGAGCGGGTCCGTGTGATCTGCTCCGGCAAGATGATCAACCCCGCCGGGGTGGCCGCGGCCCTGTGCATGGGCGCCGATTGCGTGAATTCGGCCCGGGGCTTCATGTTTGCCCTGGGATGCGTGCAGTCCCTGCAGTGCAACCGGAACACCTGCCCGACCGGGATCACCACTCACGACGAGGAGCTTCAGCAGGGTCTGGACCCCACTGACAAGGCCCATCGAGTGGCGAACTACGCCGCCAACCTGATGCACGAGGTAGAGGTGATTGCCCACTCCTGCGGGGTTGCGGAACCGCGACTGCTCAGCCGGGAGCACCTGCTGATCGTTTCCTGAGGGACTTGACCTTGAATACAGTGTTATCCCGGCCTCTGAAATTACCCTGTGGCGCCGAAGTACCCAATCGCCTGGCCAAGGCCGCCATGACTGAGGGTCTGGCGACGCCGGATGGCCTGCCCACTCCGGAACTGGAGCGCCTGTACGGCATCTGGAGCGACGGCGGGGCGGGGCTGTTGCTCTCGGGCAATATACAGGTGGATGCCGACCACCTGGAGCGGCCGGGTAACGTGGTCATCGATCGCGAGCCCGACGCCGCCATGCGGGCGGCGCTGGCCAGTTGGGCCCGGACCGCCACCCGCAATGGCAACCATTTCTGGGCGCAGATCAGCCACGCCGGACGCCAGACCTTTAAGATCGTCAACCCGCACCCCAAGGCGCCCTCGGCGGTCAGGTTGGGTTTGCCGGGCGGGCAATTCGGCGAGCCGGTGGCCCTGGCCATTCCCGAGATAGAAGAGATAGTGCGCCGTTTCGGCGTTTGCGCCGCCGCTGTCAAGGAGGCGGGGTTTACCGGCGTGCAGGTGCATGCCGCCCACGGTTACCTGCTGTCGGAGTTTCTCAGCCCGCGCAGCAACCTGCGCCAGGACCGCTACGGTGGCGAATTGGCCAATCGGGCCCGCGCCCTGCTGGAAGCGGTGGCCGCCACCCGCGCCGCGGTGGGGCCGGACTTTCCGGTGGCGGTGAAGCTCAACAGCGCGGATTTCCAGAAGGGTGGCTTCGCCTTCGAGGACAGCCTGCAGGTGGCTGCCTGGCTGGAGGAGGCGGGGGTGGATCTTATCGAGATATCCGGTGGCACCTACGAGCAGCCGCGGCTGATGGGGCTGGATGGCATGGAAGAGGCCGAGGAGCAGAGAGTGGCGCAATCCACCATGATGCGCGAGGCCTATTTCGTGGACTTCGCCCTGGCCATGCAGGAGCAAGTGTCCGTTCCCCTGATGGTTACCGGCGGCTTTCGGCAGCGGGCGGCCATGGAGCAGGCCGTGGCGGGCGGCGGCGCGGATCTGGTGGGGCTGGGCCGGCCCATGTGCGTCATGACCGACGCACCGGCGCGACTGCTGGCGGGCCTGGAGGAACTGCCGCGCTACGAAAACCAGCTGTCCCTGTTGCCGCCCTGGCTCGGTTTCCTCAGCCGGGCCAGGGCCCTGCGAGCGGCGGCGGGTTTCGCGGTCCAGTTCTGGTACTACGCCCAGCTCGACCTGATCGGCCGCGAGGGGCGGGCGCAGCCCGGGTTGTCGGTCTTCGCCGCAACCCGGCGGGTGATGTCCCTGCAGAAACAATTGATGGCGGCGCGCCGGGCTTAGGGCCCGGCTGCGCCGACCGGAGGCGAATTCGCCGCCGACCGTTCATCGAAAAAAATTACCGCTTATCTTTTTGCCGCGAAAAACGCCAGTAAATAGCGGACTTATTTCAACTTTTCCAAAGTTTTTACGTGATCTTTCTTCGCCTTCCTCCTTATATTGATGGTGCGGATAGAAGCTTGGGAAAAGGATTACATGGTGGCATATCGCGACAACAGGACGCCGGGCGCCACGCGCCGAGGGATCGGTGCGTCTGTGCAGCGCGGCTTCAGCATCATCGAGGCAATGATCGTCCTGGTCATTGTCGCGATACTGATCGCGGTAGCCGCGCCCGGGTTCCAGGAACTGATCGGCAACAACCGCATGATCTCCGAGGTATATGCCCTGAGGGCCACCCTGAGCCATGCGCGCACGGAAGCCCTTGCCCGGCGCGCGCCCGTGGTGGTGTGCCCCACTGCCGACGGCGCCACCTGCGCCGACTCGGACGACTGGTCCACCGGTTACCTGGCTTTCGTCGATAGCGACGGCGACGGCGCAGCCGACCCCACCGATCCCGACGAGGAAATCATCCAGCGGGAAACCGAGGAGCGCTCGGTGGATATCGACTTTGACAACGGCAACAGGCTGGTGCGCTTTGCACCCGACGGCATAGCGCTCGGCTTCGAGGGCAATTTCGTCTTCTGCGACGAGCGCGGCGCCAACAGGGCGCGGGCGCTGATCCTGAATGCGGTGGGTTCCCTGCGGGCGGCCACCGATACCGACTTACCGAATGACGATATTGTCGATGAAGCGGACGGTACCAATGTTACCTGCAACTAATAGCAGCTTACCCCCGGGCAGGGCGACCCAGTCGGGGTTCACCCTGATAGAGGCGCTGGTTGCGGCCGTTATCCTCGCGATCGGCGTACTGGGGGTGGTCAGCCTGCTGACCATGTCCAAGGTGTCGCAACACGAGGGCATGGACCGGGTGCGGGCCGTGGCCCTGGCCGATGACATGATCGAGCGTATTGTCAGGAACCCCGGGGCCATGGACACCTACGATGATATCGGGCTCGACGCCCCGGTAGGTGGCAATACGATTGACGAGGTGCCGGACCCCGATTGCAGCGCCGTGGTCTGCACGGTAACGGAACTGGCCAACTTCGACCTGTGGGCCTGGGAGCAACTGCTGGATGGCCGGGCGACCACCTTCGATGACGGCGGCACCACGACCCCTGCGGTCGCGCTGCGCAACGTGCAGGGCTGCATCGTGTTTACTGCCGATACCGGCAGAACCAACACCGGTATTGTCGACGTGATAATCCAGTGGCAGGGCCTGAAGGAAACCGCCGACGCGGTCGATGGCGGCGCGGTCTGCGGCGATGCCGACGACGAGGACCTGACCCGGCGCCAGGTGGTGGTTAGCACCTATGTAATTGACGAGACGGAATTATGAGGCAGAGCAGGCAAGCAGTGGGCAAAGCCGGCGGGTTCTCGCTGATAGAACTCATGGTGTCGATAGTGCTCGGCATGATTATCCTGGCGGGCGCCACCTCGATTTACCTGGCCTCCAAGCGCTCGATGACCGAAGGTGAGCAGGTGGCGGCGGTTTCCGAGAACGGGCGCTTCGCCCTGCAGTTGCTCAACACGGCGGTACGCCACGTGGGCTTTTTCGGCGGCTCCAATCCGGCGGATATCCGCGAGGACGGTTCACTGGGGGCGGTGACGGCGTGTACCGATGAGGCGTCGGCCTATGACACTTCACAATCATTGTATGCCGTCAACACAACTACTGCCGTTGTCTTCAGTAATAACTGTATTGACGACGCCCTCCCAGATACCGATGTGCTGGTAATCAAGGGCGTGGCCCCCAGCCCCCTGTTCGATGCCGACCCGGATGACCCCAGCGCGACCCGCGACGGGGTCATCTCGTTCCCCACCGGCCTGAACGCCGAGGACGTCTACGTGATCGCCAACAGCGAGTCTGGCATTTTGCTGGACGGCGCCGACACGGCCCCCAGCGTCAGCGTGGGCACCGAGTTCGCCCAGGGCGTGGCGTGGCCCTACCGGATGCAGATTTATTATATTCGCCAGCCCGCGGGAGGCGGTGCGCCCATGCTGAGCCGCAAGGTGCTGCAATGGGACAGCACTGCCGGCGCCATGGCGGTGCAGACCCAGGACCTGGTGCAGGGGGTGGAGAACATCCACTACCTGTTCAGTTACGATTCGGACGGCGACGGCGAGGTGGATGCCCTGGGGGATGCGGATGCGGTGGATATCGCCGGCGCCTGGAACCTGGTGATGTCACTGCAGGTCTTCATGCTGGTCCGCAGCGACGTGGCGGATCCCAATTACACCGATGAAAAAACCTACAACCTGGGCGATATCCCTTTCACACCATCAGGTGATGAGCGCAATTTTCGCAGAATCCTCCTGAACACCGATATCGCCATGCGCAACCCACGGCTGGTCCTGCGGGGAGGAGCCTAATGAACAAGCCTGTCAACACTACCTCGGCACAGCGGGGCGTCGCCCTGGTCACGGCGCTGCTGTTCCTGCTGGTGGTGACCGTTATCGCGGTGACCGCCGCCAACAACAGCAACCTGGGCCTGAAGATGTCGGCCAGCATGCAGGACGCCTACCGCTCGTTCCACGCCGCCGAGGCCGGCATCTTTGCCGCCCTGGGGCTGGCGGGGGGCGCCCAGGACCCCTTCCTGCGCCAGGATGTGGTGACCGAGCCCTTCCAGGGCATCACCACGCATCCGCTGCGCAACCTGGCGGTGGATCCCGACGACCAGGCCTCGGCTCCCATCGACGTGGACGTTTTTCTCATTTCCATCCAGCGCCCCTGCCCCAGGCCGCCCACCGCCAGTGGCGGGTCCAGCGTGGGGGTATTCGATTGTGACTACTACCGGATCCAATCCGAACACGAGGAGTCCGGCCGGGCCCGCACCCGGGTCGAGTTGGGCGTTGTAAAGACAGTAATAGGCAGTACCTGAGCAGTGCGCCGGAAAATGACGCAGTTATGTATCCGTGGAGGACAATTCCATGCTTAACAAAGTGACCAGAACATTATCGATAGCGCCCGGTGCCCTCGCACTCGCTTTGCTAAGTGCAGTGATCCCCGCGACGGCGGACGACACGGAAATATACCAGGCCGAATACGACTCCGGCAGCACCGCCGGCTCGCGCCCCAAGGTATTGATCGCCTTTGACGACTCCGGGAGTATGAGCACCGAGGTGGAGCAGCAGCGGCCGGCCTATGATCCCGGTGCCAGTTATACCACCAGCGTCAGCGCCGACCGCATTTACTGGTCGACCGACGGCTCCGTGCCCTCGGAGAACAGCAGCAACTGGTTCTCGGCCTCCCAGAACCGCTGCGCCTCGTCCTATGACGACCTGGACGACAGCGGCCGCTACGGCGTCGAGCGCGCCAGGCGCTGGATTGATTCCACTGTCCAGCAGGGCCAGTGCACCCTGAGCTGTCCCGATGGTACCGAGTATCGCAACTTGCCCGGGCGCAATAATGACGGGTGTTATGAAGAGACGACAACCAGTGAGCCGGTTGAAAAGCTGGTTTACTCCAGCAATGACTCGGGGAACAGTTGTTCCGGCGGGTTAACCTACGTCGATGTTGGCGGCGGCGGCGGCGACGCCTGCTACGAGGTGGTTACATCCAGCAATCCGGTCAGCGGCTGGGTATATCGTTCAAATGACCGCGGTGGCAACAGGTGCGACAGCGGCACCACCTACCTGTATGTCGACCCCCCGGGGGGCAACAATGCCTATGACGCCTGTTTCGAGCTGGTCACCGAGCCGGAATTCACCACGACTACCGACTGGGTCTACAGCGGGCCGCAGGTCGAGGTGTGCGAAGAGGATACGCCCGTGCCGGGGACCTGGGGTAGCCTCAGCAACAACGCCCACACGCCCACCCATGTGGAGTGCCGCGATGACGTCACCAACGGTATCACCGCCAACGGCAGTGGCCAGAGCGACGGCTATCCACAGACCAACGTGACCAATGGCAATGAGTACGGCCCCAATGTCGATGGCAACATCGATTGGGGTAACACCGCCTACACGTTCTTTACCTCCCACTACATGAACTGGTATCACGACGATGCGCTGGTGGAGACCAAAACCCGGCTGGAGATCGCCCAGGAAGTGATCACCACCATTATCGATACCAACCCCAATATCGACTTCGGCCTGCTGGAGTTCAACTACGATTCGGGGGGGCGCATAGCACATCGCATCATCTCCGGCATGAGTGAGAGCCAGCGCGCCAACCTGATAGACCTGGTGAACATGACCGATCACGCGGGCAGTACGCCCATGTGTGAATCCATGTACGAGGCCTACCGCTATATTGCCGGCCTGGGTGTTGTGTACGGTAACGATGCCCTGTCGGGCAGCGACTCCCGGGGTACCTATGACGTGCTGCCCAAGGACCCGCTGGCGGAAGTCAGCGGGGGCGGCACCTATATTTCCCCCAACACGGACTGCGCCTATACCTACATCATCCTGATGACGGACGGCGCGCCGCAGCGGGATACCGATGCCAACCAGCGGATCAAAACCCTGACCGGCAAGGACTGCGAGATATACGACAGCGCCGACAGCGGCGGCCGCACCGAAAACTGCCTGCCGCAGCTGACCGAGTACATGGCCAATACCGACCTGGACGGCGATGACAGCAATGGCGAGCAGTACGGTATTACCTACACGATCGGTTTCGCCACCGACCAGGAACTGCTGAGCGATGCGGCGGAAAACGGCAAGGGGCAGTACTACACTGCCAACAATGCCCAGGAGCTGACGGCGGCCTTCCAGGGCGCGATCGTGGGCATCCTGTCTCGGGCCACGACCTTTACCTCTCCCGCCGTGGCTGTCGATACCTTCACCCGTACCCAGAGCCGCGACGAGGTGTTCTATGCCATGTTCAAGCCGGCGGCCACCGTGGACTGGGTAGGTAACATCAAGAAGCTGAAGCTCAACGCCGATGCGGTGCTGGTGGATGCCGCGAACGCGGCGGCCCTGGACCCCGACACCGGGATGATCAAGGACACCACCAGGACCTTCTGGAGCGCGACGGCGGATGGGTCGGACGTGGAGAAAGGCGGTGTCGGCGAGTTGCTGGCCAACCGCGATCCCGATACGCGCACGCTGTACAGTAATACCGGTAGCAGCGGCGCCTTCGAGATCTTCAATACCACCAATTTCGACGCCGACGCCCTGGGTCTCACCGACGCCCAGTTCTTCAGCCTGCTGGGGGCCTCCAACCAGACGGCGGCGAACAGGCAGATCAACTGGGCGCGGGGCGCCGATGCCTACGACCGGGACGGCGATAGCAATACGTCCGAATCCAGGGGCTGGAAGCTCGGGGATATCCTGCACAGCCAGCCGCTGGTATTGAACTATGGTGCGCGGGGCAGCTTTACCGCTACCGCGCCCGACCTGAGGTTGCTGGTGGGGTCCAACTCGGGCTTCGTGCACTTCTTCGGCAACAGCGACGGCGTGGAAGACTGGGCCTTCTTTCCCAAGGAGCTCGCGGGCATCCTTCCCGAGCGCCGCCGCAACGACATTACCAATGACCACGTCTACGGTATGGACCTGACCCCGGTGGCCTACACCTACGACAGTAACAGGGATGGCACGCTGGACTCCGGCGATGGCGACAAGGTATGGGCCTACCTGGGTATGCGCCGGGGAGGGCAGGCCTACTATGCCCTGGACCTGTCGAATCCTGACAGCCCGTCCTTCATGTGGCGCATAGACAAAAATACCACCGGTTTCGGCGAACTGGGTCAGACCTGGTCCGAGCCGGTGGTAACCAACATACCGGGCTATGTGGACGGCACCACAGGCGTCAGGAAGCCGGTGCTGATTTTCGGCGCCGGCTACGACACCGGCAAGGATGCCTCCGGTGTGGGCGCCGCCGACTCCGAGGGCAGGGGCCTGTTCATCGTCGATGCCGAGACCGGCGCCCTGATCTGGAGCGTCACTCCGGCGATCAACTCGGCCACCAACCTGAACGAGCCCGGCCTGCTGCATTCGGTACCCGGCGGCGTGACCCTGCTAGACAGCAATGGCGACCAGCTCACCGACCGGATCTACTTCGGCGATACCGGGGGCAACCTGTGGCGGGTCGACCTGCCGGGTAACGCGCTGCCCACTTCCAGCCAGGATACCTGGCAGATCAACAAGCTGGCGGCCTTCAACGGCGGCACCACAGCCAGTGACAGGCGCATCTTCAACGCCCCGGACGTGGTGCGCATACGCCAGGACGGCCAGGCCATCGATGCCATCATCATCGGCACCGGTGACCGCACCAACCCGAATGCCACCGATGTGGACAACCGCGTCTACCTGGTTCGCGACCGGGCCACCGCGCCCTACGCTACCGCAAGGCCCGATTCCACCGCCTGTTCCGACCCTGACACTGTCGATTTCCGCTGCAGGCTTCCCCTGTCTGAGGATGACCTCTACGACATCTCCGATAACATCATTATCACTGGCACGGATGAGGAAAGGGCGGTGGCGATCGCCGAGTTGAGCAGTGCCGATGGCTGGCGCTTTGACCTGGCCAACGCCGGTGAGAAGAGCCTGGCCAGGACGATTACCATCAACGGCAGGGCGTTCATACCCACGTTCACGCCGTCCGACCTGCTCAGTGACATCAACAGCTGTGAACCGCAGTCGGGTACCGGGCGGATGTACATCCTGGACATCTACACCGGGGACAGGGACTACATCAACCTCGGCCCGATTATTCCCGATACCCCGTCGCTGCACTTCTCGGAAGACGGCACGATTCGTATCCTGCTGCCACCCGGGGCGCCGGCCTCGAGCCTGGAGGAACCGGGAGAAATAAACTGTGAGGGCGGCGTCTGCGACGTCAACGAGTCGCTGCGGCCGCCCTACGGTAACTTCTGGTTCCAGGAGGACTACCAGTGAAGCCATCGAATCGTGCCCGGCGACAGGGTTTGAGCAGGAGCGGGGGCTTCACCCTGATCGAGGTGCTGATCGTCGTGGTGATTGTCGGCATCCTCGTCGCCGTCGCCCTGCCCGGTTACCAGGGCAGTATGCAGAAAGGGCGGCGCGCGGACGCCAAGGCCGCCCTGCTGGATGTAGCCGGTCGGCAGGAACAGTATATGCTGGACCGGGGCACCTATACCGACGACATGGAAGATTTGGGGTTTGATGATGACCCGATGGTCTCGGATGAAGGGCACTACAGCGTGGATGCAGCGGCCTGTACCGACGGCACACTCGCGCGCTGCTACGTGTTGACAGCGACCCCCCGAGCCGGGTCGCCTCAGACCGACGATACACGTTGTACTACGATTGTGCTCGGGTCCAATGGTGCCAAAACCGCAACCGGCAGCGACACTGAAAGTTGCTGGTAACCGATTACTGAGGGGTAAATCGAATGTTAAACATCAAATCGATACTGCTGGTCACCGCATCCCTGCTGGTATCCGCTGGAGCACACGCCGAGCGGGAATGGCCCGACCGGGTGTTCGACTGCCAGGTGGTTACCATCAAGGGCGCCCAGGGCCTGGTAAGTCTGCAAAGCCTGTCGCCGGAGGATGCCAGGAAGGGTGCGGTGGGAAAGACCGCGGTCACCCTGCTGGGCAACCAGGGCAGCGCGGCGCGGGTAATACAGTGCGTTGAAAAAGGTCAGGGAAACAAATTCACCGACTCCAGCTTCCAGGCATGGTTTGAGAAGCTCGACCAGTAACGAGTACCTGTTTTAACCCGGGCCCGGTTGCCGGCTTGCCCCGGGCAGAACTGGCCGACTCGGTAGCCGCAGCCGGTGGCGTTCGCCGCCCGGAGACCGGTTACTCGCAGGCGCGGGTAATGACTGCCTGGGCCTGTTCCCGCTGGGCTTCTTTTTCCTCTTCGGTCAGGAAATGGTAACCGCCATCGCCATCGGGCATACGAATCCTGGCGCGGGTATTCAGCGTTTCCAGGTTGTGGCGGGCGGTGGCACATGCCTCCGGGTCCTTGTTACTCGTATGCTGCCCCGCCGTCGCCGCCTGCTGTTGGGGAGCGGCCGCGGTTTGAGCCGGTTCCGCGGCAGCGGGGCTCGCGTCGTCCCCGGTTGACCGTCGCGACATACCCCCACCCACGACAACCTTCTCGTACTTGATGCCCGGCGGCGGTGGGTGGTCGCTGTTCATCGGGGTGCCATTTTCATCTACCCACCGATAGTAGGTATCGCTGCTCATGGCAGGCAGGCTTGCCGTCGCCAGCAGCATAGTGGCCGACAGGGCAATACAGGCGCGCTTGGCTGATCCCATTGCAATGTGTCTCCCCAGTATTCTTTGGTCATAAAGGTATCGCGAATCGGGCGCCAAGAGCAACGTGAACCGGCCGCTTCCGGCAGTTAACGGCACTAATACGCATCATCGGCCGGCACTAACAGATCAATTGCAGTGCCTCACTTGACCCCTGTCGGGCCGGCTTCCAGACTGGGGCTGCATATTCCTGTTGCAGAGCCGCGCCGCCATGCGCTTCGCTGTCCTGCTGCACGCAAACTGAATTGGTTGACATGGATGTTGATTGATAGCGGTTTACTTTGTCTTGCGCTGATCGCGCAGTTTCACCGGGTGGCGGCTGACGCCGCCGGCCTGCAGCACCGGTTCGGACGCGGCGCCTGTGCTACCGATAATGTCCTGCGGGCCGCCCGCTCGCTGGGACTGCGGGCCAGGCGAGTGCAACTGGAGGCCGCGGCAACGGCGGGCAGGGTGTTGCCTGCTATCGGACTGGACAGGGAGGGCGGCAGCTTTGTGCTCGCCGCCGTCCGCGACGGTGGTGAGGACGGCCCCCAGTACCTGGTGAAGCGACCGGGGCAGGGCAGGCCCGAGCAACTCGACGCCAGGGAATTTGCCGCGCTCTGGTCGGGGGAGCTGATCCTGTTGGCGCCGCGCGGCGCACGCGGATTCGGCGCCGGCCAGCGTTTCAACCTGCGCTGGTTTATCCCCTCGCTGATCAAGTACCGCCGCCTGTTTGTCCAGGTGGTCATCGCCTCCTTTTTTTTGCAACTGTTCGCGCTGGTGACACCGCTGTTCTTCCAGGTGGTGATGGACAAGGTGCTGGTGCACCAGGGCTTTACCACCCTGGATGTGCTGGCCTTTGGCTTCGTCGTGGTGGTGGTCTTCGACGCCGTGGTGGGAGGCCTGCGCAACTACCTGTTCAGTCACACCGGCAACCGGGTGGACGTGGAACTGGGCGCCCGCATGTTCCATCACCTGGCGGGGCTGCCGCTGGCTTACTTCGAGGCGCGCCAGGTGGGTCAGACTGTGGCGCGGGTGCGGGAGCTGGAGACCGTTCGCAATTTCATCACCGGCAGCGCCCTGACGCTGCTGATAGACCTGTCCTTTACTTTCGTGTTCCTGGCGGTGTTGTGGTACTACAGCCCAACGCTCACCTGGATCGTGCTGGGCTCGCTGCCCTGCTATATCGCCCTGTCTGTCGTTGTTACCCCGGTCCTGAAGCAGCGCCTGGATGACAAGTTCCGCCACGGCGCCGCCAACCAGGCCTTCCTGACCGAGACCGTGACGGGAATGGAGACAGTGAAATCCCAGGCCGTCGAGCCACAGGTACAGAGCCGCTGGGAGGAGCAGTTGGCGGACTATGTGACTGCGTCCTTTCGCGCCCAGAACCTCAACAATATCGCCAACCAGGCGGCAGGCTTGTTCAGCAAGATCACCACGCTGTTGATTATCTGGTGGGGAGCCCACCTGGTTATCGCCGGGGCCCTGACGGTAGGTCAGTTGGTGGCATTCAATATGATCGCCGGGCGCGTTACCGGCCCCATCCTGAAGCTGGTGCAGCTGTGGCAGGACTTCCAGCAGGCGGGCTTATCCCTGCGGCGCCTGGGCGATATCCTCAACACCCCGACAGAGAACATGGCAGGCGCCAGTGGCAGCAATCCCCGATGCCTGCAGGGCCAGGTCAGCTTCCGGCAGGTCAGGTTTCGTTACGCGCCGGACGCACCGCCGGTACTGGACGGACTGGACCTGGAGGTGCGCAAGGGAGAGGTAATCGGCATCGTGGGACGCTCAGGCTCGGGCAAGAGCACGGTGGCAAAACTGTTGCAGCGCCTGTATGTGCCTGAAAGCGGCAGCGTGGCGGTGGATGGCAGGGATCTGGCCACGGTAGACACCGCCTGGCTGCGCCGCAATATAGGCGTGGTGCAACAGGAGAGTTTCCTGTTCAACCGCTCGGTGCGCGACAATATCGCCCTGGCCAACCCGGGCCTGCCGCTGGAGCCCGTGATGCACTGTGCGCAGGTGGCCGGCGCCCACGAGTTCATCCTGGCACTGCCGCGGGGCTATGATACGGTGATTGGCGAGCAGGGCAGCAATCTCTCCGGGGGACAGCGGCAGCGCATCGCTATCGCCAGGGCACTGCTGGGCGATCCCCGCATTCTCATACTGGACGAGGCCACCAGCGCCCTGGATTATGAATCAGAGCGCGTGGTGCAGGAGAATATGGGGGCGATTGCCCGGGGGCGCACGGTCTTTATCATCGCCCACCGCCTCAGCACGGTGCGCCACTGCAACCAGATCGCGGTGCTCGATGGCGGCCGCATCGTCGAGTCCGGCGATCACCAGACCCTGCTGGCCGCGGACGGCTACTATGCCAGGCTTCATGGCTACCAGAATCACAGCCCGGTCATACGCGCCTGCGATATCCCGGCGGACGATGCCCGCAGGGCGGAACGCTGATGTTGGGCGCTGATGACACCCGCCAGTTCCTGCCCGCCGCGCTGGAGGTGCAGGAGACCCCGCCCTCGCCGCTGGGGCGATGCCTGCTGTGGCTGTTGCTGGCGCTGTTTGCCATCGGTATCGCCTGGGCCTGCCTGGGGCAGGTCGATATCGTGGTCACCGCACCCGGGCGCATCGTGCCGACCGGGCAGGTGAAGCGCGTGCAGGCGCCGGAACTGGGCAGTGTCGCGGCGTTATTGGTGCTTGAGGGCGATGAGGTCAGCGCCGGGCAACCGCTGGTGAGACTTGATCCGGCCTATGTCGAAGCCGACAGCCGCAACGTGCGCGAACAGCTCAATGACATCGCGGTGCAGTCCGCCTGGCGCCGGGCCCTGGAGCACTGGCTGGCGGACGGTTGGGACAGGGCTGCCCCGGAGCAACTGCCGCGGCGTTTCGCCGCCGCTGACCAGATGGCGGCCGATGCACTCTATGCCCGGCATCGCCAGGAAATTACCGCCAGGATGCAGGTTCACTCGAGGGAACTGGCCGCCAACCGGGCCGAGCAGGCGACCTTGCGGGCAGAGCGGGAGGGGATTCAGGCGACCCTGCAGGTTCTGGTGCAGCGGGTGAGTGCCTACAAGACCCTGCAGGACCGGCAGTATGGCGCCAGGGTCCAGTACCTGGAGATGCTGCAGCAGCAGACCGAACTGGAGCGCACTATCCCGGTACTGCAGTCCAGGGAAGGCGCTCTGGTCGAGACGGCCGCGGCGATCGACGCCCGCATGCGGGCCACGCTGGGGGAGATACGCAAGGCCAACCTGCTGGCGCTGGCGCAGCTGGACAGTGAGCGCATCGGCCTGCGACAGAGCGCCAGGAAATTGACCCGACACAGGCAACAATTGGAATTGGTTGCCCCGGTGGCAGGTACCGTGCAGGAGCTGGCGGTGCACACGGTGGGAGCAGTGGTGTCGCCGGCCCAGGAGTTGATGAAGGTGGTGCCGGCGGATGCGGGCATGGAGGTCGAGGCGCTGTTGCAGAACAAGGATGTCGGCTTCGTCCGCGAGGGACAATCGGCCCAGGTGAAAATCGACACCTTTAATTTCACCAAATACGGTTTGATCGATGCAAAAGTGCTGGATATCAGCAATGATGCAGTTGAAGACCCGCGCCTGGGATGGGTGTTCCGTATCCGCCTGTTACTCGACAAGGACTGGGTGGCGGTGGAGGGCAAGCGGATTCGCGTCAGCCCGGGCATGGCCATTACCGCGGAGGTGAAGACGGGCCGGCGACGACTCATCGAGTTTTTCCTGTCGCCGCTACTGCGCTACCAGCAGGAGAGCGTGCGGGAGCGGTAGCAAGCATGTGCCGCCTGCGCCATTGCCAACCGGCCGGCATCTGCCGGCCCGAGAACGAGGCTTACCAATGAACTTGTGCGTGCGCCTGATCTGTTACTCCTTCCTTGCCTGGCCCCTGCTGGCCTGTTCGCTGCAGGATCCCAATCTCGAGGAGTTGCGCCGTCTCTGCGAGAAAGATGCCGGGGTGAATATCTATCGGAGTGTGGATGCGGATGGGTATTACAATGGATCAGTTCCAGAGACTTCATTTCTGGAGTTGATCAAGTCTGATTTCGAGTTTATCGAATTTTGCGACGATAACCCGCTGCAGAACGAATTACTGGAAGGACCTGGCTGTGGAAGAATGACTCGGGCACCCAAAAGTTCGGGGCGCTGCCATCCATGGCTGCAGAAAATTCTGGATGAATCCTACCCGGAACCTTACGTCAGGTTTCGCCAGGACTACTGCGTTCAATTTGAGTCGATTCCTGTAGCCACGGCACGCTACTCATTCCAAACAGATCTGAAAGCTTGGCAACCCAAAGGTGGGGAGGGTGAATTCACAAGAGTTCGCGCCTGGATAACAGATACAAATTATTCAGAACTTATGGGCGAGTACATTTCATATTCGTTCAATCCGAATCCTGGGAGTAGCGCCTCGAGAAGTTGTTACCACTTGGATAGTAAATATTCTTCTTATAGAGACGCCAATTTTGTGAATAGGATACTTGTGCAGTCTGGAAATTAATCTATAGCTGAAAAGGAATTCGCTATGATAGAGAAAGCTTATACAAATGCGCTAATGTCTGCCGCCGCATATGTTGATTGGTCAAAAACGAACGCAGAAATTCGAACAGCACTCCTTAATGGGTTAGGCCTTACAGAACAACAGGTTAAAAAAAATTTCCTAGACCCCCAGTCCAGATTCATCGTCCACCACTACCCAGAACATCTGAACGGCTTCTCCGCCACGATTTTCGAGGAGCGCGCCACCGGCGCCCTCACGGTGGCCTTCCGTGGCACCGAAATGAAGTTCCCCTGGGTCGATCTGGTCGCCGACGCTCTGGCATTGCTGGGAAACCCCGATACTCCCCTGGAAAAGTTTTTTAACCAGAGCAACAACATCAGCAATTTTCTCTCCGCCGCGGGGCTGGATGTCGACGGCAGGTTGCAGCAGCCGCTGAACTTCACCGGCCATTCCCTGGGCGGTTACCTGGCATTGATGGCGGGCTACCGATACAGCGCCGATTTTGGCGAGATCAGTACCTACAACGGCCTGGGAATGAACTGGTCTGAAGCCCTCGATGAAAAGATAGCCAACGCCTTCGAGGGAATCGTCATCGATGGCAGCAGAATTACCAACTATTTCGCCGACAAGGGGATAGAGGGCGCAGCGCTCCCGCTGTTTCACCGTCCCGGCGAGCGAGAGCCGATATTTATCGAGGAGGCGGGCCTGATCGAGAACCACGCGATAGAGCGCCTGGTGCAGAGCCTCTCCGTCTACCAGTTGCTGGGTCTCGTGAGTCCCGGCCTGGACTCTGCTGCCGGCATGGAATCGATCTACCAGATACTGGACGGTAGCTCGAACCTGCCGGAGCAGTCCCTGGAGGTGCTTGTCGACCAGTTGGGCACCCTGCTGGGCGGCGAGTTCGCCGGTGCGGCGGTAAAGGCCGACATCGGGTTATTCATGGAGAAAATCGCGGAGGCCGGCATCAGTCACGATATCGTCTCACTGGCGCCGGAGTCCCTGGATGCCGGCACCCTGGCCGCGCTCGCCGGGGATGATGGCCCCGCCGGCCGGGGCTACCGCTACGCGCTGGACAAGTTGCTGCCCTTTGCCGTGACCAGCGGCCTGGCTGACACCACGGCGGCAGGCGACAGCTATGACCTGGACAGGTTTTCCGCTGGTTTCCTGCGTTCCCGCGCGGCTTTCCTGGACCTGTTGCAACAGCGCAATGCACTGGATATCGCGTCCTCCGTCGCGGTTGTGGAAAACTCTGCATACCCGCGAACCGTGTTTACCGATGTGGACAGCGCTGTGGAAATCCGCAGCTTTGCCGGCTCTGTCCCGGCAAGCCGGCACGTGTACGGCAGCACGGGCGACGATTCCAACGCCCTGTCCGGCGGCGAACTCAGTGACTACCTGTTCGGGCGTGCAGGCAACGATACCCTCAGGGGCCTGGGTGGCAGTGACTTCCTCGATGGCGGGGCCGGTGATGACCGCATCGAGGGGGGTGCGGGGGCCGACTTTATCATTGCCGGGTCGGGCGATGACCAGATTCACTGGCGCCACGGCGACGGCGACGATGTTATCGAAGACCAGGACGACGGCGGTGACCGCATTGTCGTCAATGGGGTGGACCTCGCCTCCCTGCGGTTTGAGCGCCAGTTAGCCGGATCAGGGTACTTCAGTGATCCTGCGCAGCCCGATATCAAGCTGCATTACGTCGGTGGCGCACTGGACATATTCGCCGGTACCGGCGTCGGCCGGGGTACGATTACCGCCAGCAAGTACACTCCCGCCAGCGGCACCGACTACGGCATAGTGCTGCACGAGTACACCCCGCGAACCCCGGTAACGGACATCGAGGTAGCCGCCCTCGGTAGTGCCGCGGGCGAGGTGCGCGCCGCCGCCTACGACAGGCAGTTTCCCGCTCTACACAATGGGCTGGACTGGGCCAGTATCGCCATTCGCTTCAACGCCACCGACGTCGCCAACTACAGCGGCAGCGGCCTGCACGGCACAGTGTCGGGGGCCTTCGAGGGTGGCCCGCTCGGGGATTACCTGTCCGGCGACGAGGCGGGTAACGCCCTGCACGGGCTGGGAGGTGAAGACCATCTCGAGGGTGGCGCGGGGGACGATTTCCTGGAGGGCTGGTCCGGCGCCGATACCCTGCTCGGTGGTGCCGGCGCAGACCTGCTGTTCGGCTCCACCCGGGCCAATCTCGATGCCGCGCTGGACCCAGCCACGTCTTACGGTAGTTTCTATCTCGCCCAGGTCGAGGATGCGCCCGCTGACGTCAACATCCTGGACGGCGGTGCCGGTGACGATGTAGCCAGCGGCGGCCAGTTTTCCGATGAGATCAGCGGTGGCAGCGGCACGGACTACCTGCTGGGCGGCAGCGGCCGGGACTTCCTCGATGGCGGTACTGACCGGGACGTCATTTACGGTGATTCCGCGCTGGCCTATCGTCTGCAAGAACCGGTTCCGGGTGGCAACCTGGGCGAAGTCCTGGAGTTAGCTTTTGCCGACGGCGCGGAGGGCGTCGGGGAGTACGACGATGTCATTCACGGCGGTGCCGGGAATGATACTGTCTGGGGAGAACTCGGGAACGATGTCATCCATGGCGAGGCCGGCGACGACTACCTGGTCGGCGATCGCTATGACGACGAGGCCTGGTTCAGCGCCGAGTTGGCCGCTTATGGTGACAGCAGTGCGGTGCTGGCGGAGGCCCTGCATGGCGACGACCAGCTGTATGGCGGCGCCGGCAGTGACCTGTTGCTGGGCCTGGGTGGCGATGACTGGCTGGCCGGTGGCGCCGATACCGATACCCTGCGGGGCGGTGCCGGTAACGACAGTTACCTGCATGAACCCGGCGATGGCCTCGATTACATTGAAGACGTCGAAGGGATGCATACCCTGGTGTTCAGCGGAGTCGATCCCGCCGACCTGCAGGTGATTTTTCGCGGAGACCGGTTGCGTGTGGTTACCGGTGACGGCTCCCAGGGCTTTTCCCTGGCGCGCGAACAGTGGGCCAATGTACGGATTGCCCTGGATACGCCCGATGCGCTCATTGAGCGCTCCCGCCTGGACATGCTCTACCAGGACAACGCGGGTAATCTGTTGTTTACGCTCAAGGCCAGTTCGTCCGCAGGTGAAGCGGACCGCGGGGCGCTGGTCACAATCGATGACAGCGACCCCGGGCGTCCGCGCATCGCCGTTGGGGCCGCAGTGGAAAGTGTTGCAATCCAGGCCCTGTCCTCTACTGATGGCGGCGCCGAGGTGCGCCTTGATGGCGATAGTTACCTGCTGCTCTCTCGCTGGGCAGTGAACGGTCTGGTCAATGGTATCGAGACGCTGTTTTTGCTGGATGGCCAGGTGGTCAGTCTGGCGGGCTTCAGTGGCAGCATCGCGGGCACCGGGGGAGACGACCTGATAACCGGCGGCGACTCCGGGGACACCATCCAGGCGGGCGCTGGCGACGATATAGTCTATGGTCGCGACGGTGGTGACTGGATCTACGGTGGCTCCGGTCGCGACCTGCTGGACGGGGAGGCGGGCAATGACCACCTCGACGGTGGCAGCAGTGACGACACCCTGCGCGGCGGTGCCGGTGACGACGAACTGTTCGGCGGGATGCTGACGGATCGCGACCGGCTGCAGGGCGGGCGCGGCAACGATACGCTGGCCGGTGGCCCCGGGCCCGACCACTACTTGTTTGACCGCGGGGATGGCCTGGATGTACTCGACGATGCCAGCGGCTACCACTACCTCGAGTTCACCGGCCGGGTAGACCCGGCCACAATTGCCCTGTATCTCAACGGCCACGGCGACGGGCCGTTCCGTATCGAATACGGACAGGGCGACCAGATCCTCGCAGCGGCGGGTACATCCTCGCACTGGATCAACAGCGTTACGGTTGGCGGTGTCCCGGTCGAACTGGTACAGCGGTCCGATCTCGCCGAGGGCAGCTTTTACGATACCCGCTGGAACGACGTTTTCGAGAGCGGTGCGGGCAGCGATACGATTTATCTCAGCGGCTGGGGGGACGACGCCATCCGGCTGCAGGCCGGTGATGGCGTCGATACCGTGGAGGTTGACGAGGGCTACGCTCCGGAAACCAGGGGCGAGCTGCGCCTAGCCGCCGGCATCGACCTGGAAAGCCTGGACTACAGTTTCAGCAACAGTGCGGTCACGCTCCGTTATGGCGCCGGTGATGCCATTGCACTGCGCACCGACACCGCCTTTGCCTATCGCGATAATGTCCTGAACCGGTTTACCCTGGTGTCCGAGGCCGACCCCGCCTGGCAGCCCCTGATCCGCGCCCGGGACTCCGGCGGCGACCTGTACGGCAGTTTCGGCGCGGACCACATAGTCGGCGGCGACGGCATCGACATGATCCTCCCCGGCTACGGCGATGACCTGATCGAGGCGGGGGGAGAGCCCGACATCATCTTTCTCAACCAATTGTATATGAGGCAGGGCCGCGAGGGGATTGGTCACAAGACCGTGGTCGGCGGCGCGGGCAACGACGTGGTCCACACGCCGCTGTTCCAGGGCTTGAGCTTCCACTACAACCGCGGCGATGGCGAAGACCGGATTCTGTATGACTGGTCCTGGTCATCCGACCATCCCTATCGCTTTGTGCTCGACCACGACACCGCCAGCGCCAGCCTGCAGCCACACGGCCAGGACCGGCTGTCCTTCGGCCCCGGTATAGCGTTGGACGACCTGCGCTTTGCTCGCCAGCAGGATGAGCTGGTGATATCACTGGCGGACGGCTCCGGGGGTATTCGCCTGCCCGGGTTTTTCACCAACTGGGAACAGTCCCCGGTGGCCGATACCGGCGAGCTGTACGCGATGCTGTGGGATGAGGGGCCGCGGCCGGATTCGCTGGCGCATCCCGATGTGTTGGCAGGCCTTCCCCGGCTGCCGATTGCCACCCTGGGCTTCGCCGACGGCAGCACCTTTGACATGGAGGCAGTGCTGGAGAGCCTGCTGGGACAGACCTCCACCGAGCTGGTGGGGACGGATGGGGACGACTACCTGCTGGGAACCGACGGGGACGATGTGATTATTGGCGGGCTGGGCAACGACACCATGGACGGTGCGGGCGGCGACGACCTCTTTGTTATCGAAGGCGGGAACCAGGGCCAGGATCGCGTTATCGGCGGCGCGGGCTTCGATGTTGTCACCGGCGGTTCCGGGAATGACAGCTTCAGGCTCACCGAACTGGTCCCGACGGACGGTATCGAGGTCATCGACGGTGGCGACGGCCACAATTTGCTGCTGGGTGTCGGCGGCCGCAATACCCTGGATTTCAGCGCCACGCTGCTGCGGAATATCGCCGCCATAGACGGGCGCGGTGGCCGGGATGTGATTACCGGCTCCGCAGGCGATGACCTGCTGATGGGAGGCAAGGGCAATGACACCCTCAGCGGTGGCGCGGGTGACGATACCTATGTGTTCTCCCTCGGCCACGGTCGCGACAAGATAGACAACGCCGACGCCAGCCCCGACAGCCTCGATGTCCTGCGCCTCGAGGGTATTGAAACCGATCAGGTATGGCTGTCCCGCCAGCGCAATCACCTGGCGATAAATTTCCCCGACTCCAACGACCGGGTCCTGATCCGCGGCTGGTATGCCGACGAGGGCGACCAGCTGGACGCGATTTATGCCAGCGACGGCGTGCTGATGCGCGAGCAGGTGGAGCAGCTGGTGAACGCGATGGCGGTGTTCGACGTGCCCCAAGGGGTGGATGCCAGGATAAGCGAAGAGGCGCGTGAAGCACTGGCGCCGGTGCTGGCCAGCGTGTGGCAGGCGGTGGCCTAGCCCGAGCTATCTGTTGCCGAGTATGGGGATAAGCTTGCGGGGCGTCTCCAGGCTTATCTGCCGAAGCAGCTTCCTGCGGTAGCCCGACAGCTGGCGCATGCCTTCCAGGGCGGGGAATTGCAGCAATACCTGGGCGATATCCTGGGCCAGTGCCACCCGCGACAAGCCGCGGTAGATACTCAGGTAGGAGCCCACCATGGCCGTGAGGGAGCGGGTGAGGTGCAGGTAGTCGCTGCGCACCACGATGCCCTGACGACTCAGCGCCGCTCCCAGGTTAACGGCCAGTTCCAGGCGGGTCAGCAGGCCCTCCTGGCCTTCGCGGTACAGGGTCAGCAGGAAGTCGTAGCCCAGCGGTCGCACCGCCGCATCAGCGAGGATCTGCTCGATATGGCCTCGCAGCTCCGCCTGCGATGCGCGCAGCGCCGTCGGGTCGCTCCCCAGCGCTATGATAGCCCCGGTAATCGCCTCGGCATCACCCGCCAGCACCGCCTGCAGGTACTTGAGCGCGGGCTGCCAGATGGAGCTGATGTCAACGGTGTTGCCCCAGTCGATCAGGTAGAGGTCTTCCTGGTTGGCCACCAGGATGTTGCCGGGGTGCAGGTCGCCGTGGAATTCCTGGTAGATCACCAGGTGTGAGATCACCGTGTGCAGGAAGGCGCGGCCCACCTTGCGCTGTGCCCGGGTGACGCGGCGCTTGCTGCCGGTGCCGAACGCGCTGTTGATGCTGGCCGCCGAGTCGACAAATTCCATTTCGATTATGCGTCGGGTACCGTGATATACCTGCGGTACACGCCATTGGCCGGACAGGCTGGCGCGCTCGGCGAAGCGGGACTGGTTGCTGGCCTCGGACTCGAAATCGAGCTCCTCCCGGAAGCCCTCCACGAACACGTCGACCTGCCCCAGCCAGGACGACAGGAAAGGCGATAGCTTGGAGTGCGGTGCCCAGTATTGGCTGCTCAGGATGGCCAGTTTGATGACCGTCTTGCCGATCAGGAACTCGCGTTCCAGGTTGTGGCGCCCGACCTTGACCACCACCGGGGTGAGCATCTGCCGCCCTTTCCTGTCCCGGGTGGGTTTCTGGGCCAGGTACACCGAGGCGATGGAGCCGGACTTGATGGGGCTGGACGCATCGAAGCCGAAGTAGCGCTCGGTGGGCAGTTCCCCGTAGCACTCCAGGAAGGCCTGCTCGACTTCGCTGGCGGTCATGGGCTCAACGTCTTCCTGGAACACTGCCAGCGCCTCGGCGATCTCATCGGGGAGAAAGTCCGAGCTGGCGGCGGCGACCTGGGCCATCTTGATAAAGAAGGGGCCGAACTCGCGCACCATCTGGGCGACGATTTCTGCCTGCTCCTGGAAATCTTCCGGATCGGTGGCGAAGAACTCGCGTATATAGCGCAGCGCCCCGATCTGGCGCCGGAATATCACCAGGTCCTGGCGGATGACCCGGGTGTTGCCCAATATCTCCCGCATCTGCCGGTCGTTTACCCGGCGCAAGTCCTTCATCTGGTTGATCACCTGGGCGATCAGCGGTTCGTAGGCGGTGAGGAATATACGCAATACGTCCAGGCTGACCTCGCCCAGGCCGCGCAGCTCGGGTTCGCTCATCAATTCGTTGAAGAACTTCCAGAACTCCTCGGTCACCTGGGGCGGGATGGGCACCACGCTGCGGGAGGTAACCTGGTCCACCAGGAAGCGCAGCAGGTTCTCGGTGCTCTCCTCGTTGGGCAACAGGTTGCCGCTGCGCATGCGGTCGGTCAGGGTCCGCAGCTGCAGGGTCACGGGGTGCTGCTGCAGGGCCAGGAACAACTCGTCCAGCGCCTGGTGCAGTTCCTGCTCGGTCACCGGGCTGCGGCGATTGATCAGCTCGACCAGGGGCAGGAGCGCGCGGTAGATTTTCGCAACGCCCACGGTAAAGTCGCTGGTGGAGCGCACCAGGCGGCTGGTCTGGTTTTTCAGCGCCGGTAGGATTTCTTCCAGCTTCAGGTAATCGTCAATTGCGACCGGTTTGACCTGCTTCGCCAACAGCTGCTCCCAGCCAGGTTACCGTGGCAAACTGGCATAGACTTTGAATTTCAGGAGAAAAACCTGGTTTCAGGGTTGCCAGCGCCCGTCCAGGAGATGCTGACCAGGGGCATTCTCCCTTATTCGCCTGGCGCCCACAAGGCCGATCTGCCGGCGAAATTAGTTGCCTGCGAGGTCCTCCCGGGCGGGCAATTTTGCTAGAATGGCGCGTTTATTCACCCCTGTTAGCAGCAAGCCCACCATGACTGAACCCGCCGCCAGCGCAGTGCGACTCAATTCCGAGGATGCGGGCCGCCTGATGCGCCGGGCTACCTATGCCTCGGTAACGGTTGCCCTGGTACTGATCGTTGCCAAACTGTTCGCCTGGGGGGTATCTGACGCGGTCAGCATGCTGGCCACGCTGATTGATTCCATGCTGGATGCCCTGGCCTCCCTGATCAACCTGCTGGCGGTACGGCACGCATTGTCACCCGCCGACCGCGAACATCGCTTCGGTCACGGCAAGGCCGAGGCGCTGGCGGGGCTGGGCCAGGCCGCCTTCATAGCCGGCTCGGCGGGCTTTCTGTTGCTGGAGTCAGCCCGTCGCTTCGCCAACCCGGTACCCCTGGACGCCTATGGACTGGGCGTCGCGGTGATGGTGTTTTCCATGGCCGCGACCCTCGGGCTGCTGTGGTTCCAGCGCCGTGTCATACGGCAGACGGGCTCTACCGCGATCAGCGCCGACGCCCTGCATTACCGCACCGACCTGCTGGTGAATGGCAGTGTCATCCTGGCCCTGTGGCTGTCGGTGAAGGGCTGGAGCGGCTTCGATCCCCTGTTTGCCATCGCTATCGCGCTCTATATTCTCTACAGCGCCTGGGAGATCGTGAGGCGGGCCTTCGACCATCTGATGGACAGGGAACTGCCCGATGAGGAGCGCGAGCAGATCAAGGCAATAGTCGGGGCGCACCCCCAGGTGCGCGGCATGCATGATTTGCGCTCGCGCAGGTCGGGCATAGACACCTTTATCCAGCTGCACCTGGAACTGGACGATGAATTGCGCCTGCTGCGGGCCCACGCCATCTCCGACGAGGTGGAGCAGCGCCTGCAGCAGGCCTATCCCACGGCGGAGATCATCATCCATATCGACCCGGTATCGGTGGTACCGGATGAGCCCACCCCGGAGTATCCCCCCGCGGAGGCCAGCGAGGAATCGACGGGGCTGTTAAACAAACTGCTCCCGTAGCACTCGCTTGAGCACCTTGCCGGCGGGGTTGCGCGGGATGGCCTCGATGAAAATCACCTTCTTGGGCAGCTTGTAACGCGACAGTTTTTCCGCGCAGTGGGCGATGATGTCCTCCTCGCTGACTTCTCCTTCGTTGCCGACCACGATGGCGCAGGCAATTTCACCCCATTTTTCGTCGGGAAGGCCTATCACCGCCACTTCATTGATGGCCGGGTGGGCGATGATTACATTCTCCAGTTCCGCGGGATAGATGTTCTCGCCGCCGGAAATAATCATGTCCTTGATGCGGTCCTTGATGAAGATAAAACCCTCGTCGTCGATCTCGGCGATATCCCCGGTGCGGAACCAGCCCCGGTCAAAGGCCTCCTCGGTGGCATCGGGTCGATTCCAGTATTCCTTCATGACGAAGGGGGCCTTGATAACCACTTCCCCGGTGCCGCGGCTGGTGATGTTGCCGGCCTCGTCGCGGACCCGGATCTCGGTAAACATCGCCGGGGCGCCCGCCGAGCCTATCTTGTCCAGCGCATACTCGTTGAGCAGGAAAGAGCCGCCGCCGCCCGTTTCTGTGAGGGCATAACCCTGCACCACCTGCATGTTCTTGTCGTTGTAGATCTCGATGAGGGCCTTGGGCATGGGGGCCGCACCGGTGATAAAACAGCGGAAGTGCTCGGATTCAAAGGTGGCGAAGTCGGGGACCTGGCGCATGAAGTTGAGGATGGCCGGCACCGAGCCGCCGGTGGTGACCCGCTCCTCCCTGATCAGTGCCCACACCGACATGGGGTCGAAGTTGGGCATGGAGATAATGGTGCCGCCGCCGATGGTGCAGGAAATAAGCGAGGTGAGGGCGGCCACGTGAAACATCGGCAGGGGCAACAACAGGCGGTCCCGATAGCGTACATCCATAGTGGTTACCCAGCTCAGGGCCGCCCAGCTGATGGTCTCGTGGGTGTGCACCACGCCCTTGGGCAGGCCGGTGGTGCCGGAGGTGTACATGATGAAGAGATTGTCGTCGCCGCCGGCGGTGACCTCGGGCTCGGCGTCCGAGGCCTGCTCCAGCAGCGCCCGCAGCCCGGCGTCGTCGCCATTCGCGGCCTGCACCTGTATCCAGGTCTGCACCGCCATGGGATGGTCGGTACTGGCTTTGACCCCGGCGGCCAGCTCGGCGCATTCCGCGCCGTAGATCACGGCTTTGGCGCCGCTGTCGGAGACGATGAAAGAGAGTTCGCTGGGGGTGAGCCGCGTATTCATCGGCACCACCACGGCGCCCAGTTTGGCGGCGCCATAAAACAGCCCGACGAACTCCACGCAGTTGGCCATCAGCAGTGCCACCCGGTCCCCCGCCTGCAGGCCACTGGCCGCCAGCACCCCGGCGCAGCGGTTGGCCAGGGCGTTCATCCGGGCGTAGTCCAGGCGCGTTTCGGTTGACGGTTCGACGTAATTCTCCAGCTCCGGTGAGAGGCCGGCGCGCTGGGTGAGGTGGTGGCCGAGATTGATTTTCATATACTGTCCTCTGAAGGTGTTTATTGTTGCAACCATTTGCGGGCACGTTGCGGGGCGGAAATCATCGCCCCGCCGGGCTATGCACTAGCCGGCTTTGCGCCTGGTTTTCGATTTGGCTTTCGCTTTGGCTTTGGTTTTGGCTTTGGTTTTGGCCCTGCTTGTCGGCTTGTTCACGCCCGCTGTTTTCTCCAGTTCCCGCAGCGCCTCCATGATCAGGTCGGTGAGGCGCACCGGGTCTGCAACGGCTTCGGGCGTCGCGCCGACGCCCAGGCATATTTCCTCGTTGATGCTGACAAAACTGACGTTCAGCCCGGCGCCGGGCGGCACGATCGGACAGCCCTGGAAAGCGGTCATCCTGGCACCGGCGAGGTAGCGCTGGCCCTGGGGGCCGCGCATGTTGGAGATGACCAGGTTGATGCTTGGCAGTGCCTTGAATGCCGCGGCGATATCAGGAAGGGTCGTGCTGCCGAACAGCAGCATGGCGTAGAGCTGGCGCACGGCCACCGGCAGTCTGGCACTGTCCTGCTTGATCTTGTCGGTAGCGGTATGGACCTGCTGCAGACGCTCCGCCAGGCCGGCATCCGGTTTGCCCATGGGTACCAGCTCCGCGGCGGCCTGGTTGCCGGAGGCCTCCTGTCCCTCCTGGCGCACCGACATGGCCATCAATGCCACCAGCGGGGCTTTCGCGCTCGCCTGGTGTTCCCGCAGGTAGGCGTGCAGGGCGTGATCTATCAGGGTCATGACTATGTCGTTAACGGTGGTGCCGGTGGCTTTGGCCAGGGCTTTGGCCTGGGCCAACGGGATCTCGCAACTGCTGTAGCGCCGCTCGGAGGAGGTTGCGGTGTTGTTGAACAGGGTTTTGCTGGCGCTGAAGGGTAGCGACGAGCTGGCGGGCTTGAGTCGCAGGTTCTGAGCGCCCAGTTCCGCGAAGCCGGCGCCGATCTGCAGGAGGTCGGTCGGCAGTTTGGTGAGGCGTGACACCAGGCTCTGTGACGGCGCCTTTCCCGAGCGTGGCCGGCGACTTGCGGGTGCCTCCATGGGGGTCCACAGGGCATTCATGGACTTGTCGCTGGGCGAGCGGCTGATGTACTGGTCGAACAACTTCAAGGCGCCCATGCCGTCGATCATGGCGTGGTGAACGCGTACCATGATGGCGAACTGGTCATCCTCGAGCCCCTCGATAATGTAGCACTCCCACAGCGGCCGCCCGCGATCCAGCAGCGGGCCGTTGAGGAAGCTGACAATCTCGGTCAACTGCGCCGCGCTGCCGGGAGGGGGAACGGCGAGGTGCCGGACGTGGTAGCGCAGGTCCGGCTCCACGGTCTCCCAGGAGGCCACCCCCTTGTCCAGCCACTTCAGTTTCTGGTTGAAGGGTTTCGCGACCGGGCCGCCGCGGTAGGCGGCCAGCAGCTTCGGGATAAAGGTTTTCTTCTGCCCCGCCGGCAGGCGAAACTGCTGGAAAGCGGTCATATGCATGGGGCGGTTGGGCGCTTCCAGCAACAGGAAGCTCAGGTCGACGGGGGAGAGTTTGCTCATGCAGCGGTTCCTTTTGCGGTCTCTTGCGCGGGGATGAGGTCTATCAGTTTATCCAGTTCTTCCACGAAATAGTCGTACAGCACCCAGCCATCGGGCAGTACCTTCTGGTCCGCCAGTATGCACAGGTTGGCATGCTCGCAGTAACTCCACAGGGTGATATTCAGGGAGGAGCCGTCGAATACCTGCCCGGTGGAAAACCAGTCGACCATCTTGTAGGTGTTGAAGTAAATGGGTTCCCGGGGCCCCGGCACGTTGGACAGCACCAGGTTGCCGAACATCCCCAGCCCGCCCTCCTGCCGCCTGATATGCCAGCGCAGCGCGCCCATGATCCATGGCGGGCAGATCTGGAACAGGGCGTTCAGGTCGGCGCCGGCTTCCACCGTGACCTGCAGGTGCTCCTTCATGTCGACCGCGGCTTTGTGGCTGGCCCTGAGCCGCTCCAGGGGGTCCTCGATTTCAGAGTGCAGCCAGCAGTAATCCACGGTGGCGAAATTACCCATCCCCTGCCAGCCCTCGTGCCTTTTGCCCGCGAAGGGCGTACCGGCAATCAGCGGGTGCTGGTCGGGGTCGTATTGCTTGTCCCGCAACAGGCGGCGCAGGGCGCCGGCGGTGCTGCTCAGGAACACATCGTTGATGGTGACCCCGAAAACCTTGCTGAGGCGCTTGAATTTGTCCAGCGGCATGCTGTCACAGACGAAAGTCCGCCCCGGGGACAGGGAGGTGTTGAGCGGGGTGCGGCGCATCATCGACATCGAGGGATGCGCGGGCTTGCCCTCGCTGGCCAGGCGCTGCTCCAGGGCCTTCTTCTTGCGCAGCCCGGTGATGACCCGTGGCAGGTGCTTGCCCAGGACCCTTGGCAGGTCGCGGCTGCCCCACCACAGGCGCTTGCCCCAGGAGGGCCAGGGTCGGGGCTGCCAGGGCGGCTCCGGCTCGGGCTTCCAGCCCGGCTCGGAGCGGTACAGGCGCTGCAGGTTGAAGGCGGCACCCACCCCGTCCACATAAGCATGGTGAATCAGCGAGACGATGGCGACCTTGCCGCCCTGCAGGCCCTCCACGACCCAGGACATCCACAGCGGGCGACTGCGATCCAGTTGATAGGCGTAGACCGATGACATGAATTCGCACAGGGCCCGGTGGTCCCCCGGCGCCGGGCAGCCGACCCGGCGCACATGGTAGGCCAGGTTGAAGTCGGGGTCGTCCACCCACATGGGATGGTTTATCCCGAGGGGCGAGGGCGCGTATTTCCAACGGAACATCGGCACCAGGTGCATCCTGCTGGCGAAGTCGTCGTAGTATTTCCGGAAAGACCAGCCCTCGGGGTCGCTGGACGGGTCCAGTATGGCTACTTTGAAGGTGTGCATATAGGCCGATGATGTCTCATTGGACAACATCATCGCGTCGGCACCGCCCATTCTTATCATTTGCTGGTCTCCAGCCACGCGTGCTCAATTATTATAGTCAGCATGCGCGTGGCTGCAGGGATAGTAACGATAAGTGCCGTCTGTTAAAAGTGGCCGATGGCTGGTTCAACTATGCCGCCGCCGCGGGGGAAGTTTCGGGTGACCAGCTCTCCAGAATATGACTCTTTGGTATAAAGGAAAGGCCAGCTCTCTATGGGCGAGGCACGACTGTGAATTCTTCACAGTTAAATGGGAGCCGAAACCCTTATATTCAGGTTGATGGTACGAGTCTGCCCAGGCCCTCCGGCGGCTCGACCCGATGATAATTAAAAAGGAGTATCACCATGCCCGCTCTGTCGCACCGTAAAACCCTCTCGCTCGCCGTGTTGATGGCCTCTGGCCTGGCTGCCGGCAACGCCGCCGCCCAGTTGGAGGAGGTGGTGGTTACCGCCCAGAAACGCAGCCAGTCGCTGCAGGATATCCCGATATCGATTACCGCCTACGATGCCCAGGACATCGAGGCGATGCGCCTGATAGACGCCCAGGACCTGGGAATGGTGTCGCCCAGCCTGCAGATGCCGGCCTACCCCACTTCCAGCAATAACCTGGCGCTGTTCATCCGCGGCATAGGCAACGCAGACTCGGTGGTCATTACCAAGGATCCCACGGTAGGCGTCTACTATGACGGCGTCTATGCGGCCCGCTCCTCCGGCATGCTGTCCGATCTGTCGGAACTGGAGCGGGTAGAGGTCCTGCGCGGGCCACAGGGCACCCTGTACGGGCGCAACAGCACCGCGGGTGCGATCAATTTCATCAACGCCAAACCTACCGGGGAGCTGGGCTTCAAGCAGACCCTGGGGGCCGGGAACCTGGACAGCTGGCGCTCGACCACCCACCTGAACCTGCCCCGCGTGGCCGGCTTCAGTGCCAAGCTCACCGGCGCGTTTTCGGATCGGGATGGCTGGGTAGATAACTCGGGACCCAACAAGACGCCGGGTCTCGAATACACCGACTACTACAAGAAGGAAAACGAGGGCTATCGCGTTGCCCTTCGCTACGATGGTGTCGACAAGCTGCTGGTCGATTACAGCTACGATTACTCGGACATGACCACCGGGCCGGCGTATTTCCAGTACGGTGGCCCCACCGGCGGTTTTGACGGCAACGGTTTGCCCATCACAGACAGTTTTCGCAGTCGCCTCAAGGAAACCCGCACCCCCGTGGGTGGCGGCAGGTTCGCCTACTACCTGCCGGATACCAAGACCAAGGTAGACGGGCACAACCTCACCGTCAGCTACGAGATCAACGACAATCTCTCGCTGAAGTCGATTACCGGCTACCGCAATCTGGATGACAACGCATCCCAGAACTTTTCCCAGTCTTTCGGTGATGCCGGTTCCCTGGAGGTGTACACCGCCACCAACGACGACGAGTTTTCCCAGGAGCTGCAGCTGGTGGGCAGCGCCGAGCGGCTCAACTACGTCGGTGGCCTGTACTATTACAACGAGAATGGCGACCAGACCGAGCGGCAGTACCTCGACCGGGCCGTCGTCGACCAGACCGGCATCTATGCCTTCAGCCTGCCCGACTTTACCCCCTGCTACATCGAGTCCGTGCCCGGCCTGAGTTGCAGCGGCTTCCCCTTCGTCAACTATTTGCCCATCTACCTGGGCGAGTACACGGTCAAAACGGATATCGAATCCTGGGCGGGGTTCGGCCAGGCTACCTGGACCCCCAACATCCTGGATGACCGCCTGAGCCTGACCGGTGGCCTGCGCTACACCGATGACCAGCGCGATGCCACCCGAACCAATGACGGCCTGCCCTGGAACAGCCGCGCACCGGGCAAGTCCAGCTCCGACAAGGACAAGGTCGATTACACGGCAGTGGCGGATTACAGCTGGACCGACGAAATCTCCACCTATGCCAAGGTGGCCACCGGTTTCCGCTCCGGAGGCTCCAGCCGCAACGGCCTGGACTTCAACCAGGCCTTCGACCAGGAGACCGTGACCTCCTTCGAACTGGGCTGGAAGTCGCAGCTGATGGAGAACCGGGTGCGTATCAACGGCGCGATGTATTACATGGAAGTCGACGATATCATCCTCGATTACCTGCCGGACCCGGTCAACAACCCCTCGGCGGTGGAGGTATTCAACTCGGGTAATGCGGATATCTATGGCCTGGAACTGGACATGCAGGCGGCCATCACCGATCGCTGGCTGGTCGGTTTCAACTACGCCTTTATCGATTACACCATAAACGACGCGGTGTTCCCCGATGGCTCCGATCGGACCGACACCACGGAGCTGGTGTGGGCGCCGGAGAACGCCTTTTCGGTGAGCAGCGACTACAACTTCCCGGTCAGCGTGGGCGAGGTCCAGTTCCACCTGGATTACGCCTGGCAGGACAGCCAGTACGCGCTCGCCAACACGGATGCGGGCAAGGTGGAAGTGGGCAGCTACGGCTTGCTTAATGGTCGCATCAACCTGGCCGGTGTCCAGATGCTCGGCGGCAACTGGCAGTTTGCGGTGTGGGGCAAGAACCTGACCAACAGGGACGACTCCAATTACCTGATCGGCGCTACCGCCAGGACCTACCTGCAACCGCGCACCTACGGGGCGGAGCTCATCCTGGAGCTCTGATCCCGCAGCACGAGGGGGGTGCAT
>JACKNU010000013.1 GCA_024234675.1 Pseudomonadales bacterium
TGATCGTGTAGGGCCGACTTCAGTCGGCCTGGTCGACGCGGCCAGCTGCCCGCTGTCATTCTTCGCCAAGATAGCGTAAGCTGTCGCTCCCCCAGACGCCGGCTTCTGCCGGCGTATTTGTTTTGTCACCCAAGCCAAGAGATTGAACATGACATTTGAAGAGCTCGGCCTTGCCGCGCCCCTGCTGCGTGCTGTTACCGAAAAAGGTTACAGCAGCCCATCACCCATTCAGGTAGAAGCCATTCCCGCCGTGCTCTCGGGCCGCGACATTATGGCGGCCGCCCAGACCGGCACCGGCAAGACCGCCGGTTTCGTGCTGCCCATCCTGCAGCGCCTGGATGCCGCCGCGCCGGCCCACCCGCACCGCACCCGGGCCCTGATCATTACTCCCACCCGTGAGCTGGCCGCCCAGGTCGGGGAGAGCGTAAGCACCTACGGGCGTTACCTCCCGTTGAAGTCGGCAGTGGTCTTCGGGGGGGTAAAAATCAACCCGCAGATCGCCGCGCTGCGCAAGGGTGTCGATATTCTTATCGCCACCCCGGGGCGCCTGCTGGACCTGCACCAGCAGGGCGAGGTCAGTTTCGACGGCATCGAGGTGCTGGTGCTGGACGAGGCCGACCGCATGCTGGACATGGGTTTCATCCACGATATTCGCCGCATTCTCAAGCTGCTGCCGGCCCGGCGCCAGAACCTGTTGTTCTCCGCCACCTTCGCGCCGGAAATCAGGGAACTTACCAGGGGCATCCTCCATCAGCCGGTAGAGGTGGAAGTATCCCCCGCCAACGCCACCGCCGACAGGGTGGAGCAGTGGGTGTACCCTGTGGACAAAAAGCAGAAACCGGCGCTGCTGCGGGAACTGATCAACGTGCGCGACTGGCAGCAGGTACTGGTGTTCTCGCGCACCAAGCACGGCGCCAACAAGCTGGCCCAGTACCTGGAGAAAACGGGCATCGACGCCGCCGCTATTCACGGCAACAAGAGCCAGGGCGCCCGCACCAAGGCCCTGGCCGGTTTCAAGGCCGGCAAGATCCGGGTGCTGGTGGCGACCGATATCGCTGCCCGGGGGCTGGACATCGCGCAGCTGCCCCAGGTCGTCAATGTGGACCTGCCCAATGTGCCCGAGGATTATGTGCACCGGATCGGTCGCACCGGCCGGGCGGGCGCGGCGGGGCTGGCCTATTCCCTGGTCAGCGCCGACGAGATCAAGCAGTTGAATGACATCGAGCAGGTGATACAGCGGCACCTGACCCGCGAGTATATCGAGGGTTTCGAGCCCGATCACGAGCTGCCCCCCAGCGCGCCCCTGCGCAAGCCCCGCCAGGCCCAGGCGCGGCGCCCGTCCCGACCGGCCGAGGGCGGTAAACACCGGGCCGATGGCCGTGGCGGCCAGGGCCACCAGCGCCCCGGCCAGGGCCGGAAGCGCCCGGGCAACCGCGGTCGTAATCGCCAGGCCCAGCCCGGCAATGCGCGCTGAGGCGTCCCGCGGCTTGATTCTTTGCCCTCTCGCGTCAATGATAGGGGGCAGGCATTAGCCTTGAGGAGCTGTGCATGCAAGGCGTGATTCTCATTACCGGCTGTTCCAGTGGTATCGGCGCCGCCATGGCCAGCGAATTACATCGTCGCGGGCAGCGCGTCTATGCCACCGCCCGCCGGCCGGAAAGCCTGGCACCCCTGGCGGAACAGGGGCTGCAAACCCTGGCCCTGGACGTCAACGATGACGCCAGTATCGCCGCCGCCATCGCGGCGGTGCAGGCCCGGGAGGGCCGCCTGGATATGCTGGTCAACAACGCCGGCTTCTCCCAGGTGGGGGCGGTGGTCGACCTGAGCCGCGAGGCCTTGCGCCGCCAGTACGAAACCAACGTCATCGCACCGGTGGCTGTGACCAGGGCGGCGCTGCCATTATTGCGCGCCGGGGTCGCCACCGGCGGCAGGGCGACCTTGGTCAATGTCGGCAGCATCGTCGGCCTATTCACCACGCCCTTTGCCGGCGCCTACTGTTCCAGCAAGGCCGCGCTGCACTCACTGTCGGACGCCCTGCGCATGGAGCTGGCGCCCTTCGGCATTCAGGTGGTGATGATCCAGCCGGGCGGGGTGCGTTCCGCCTTTGGTGACCACGCCCAGGAGTCTATCGCGCTGCCCGAGGATTCGGTGTACCAACCGGTGCGCAGTGGCATAGAGGCGCGCTCACAGGCGGGCCAGCAGGGCGCGACGCCGGTCGAGGAGTTCGTGGTGCCGGTGGTGGATAAACTGCTGGGCGACACGCCGCCACCGATCATTCGCGGCGGCAAGAACAGCACCCGCCTGCCCCTGCTCAAGAAATTGTTACCCCTGCGGGCCTTTGATCGCATGGCGTCGCGGGTATTCGGCCTGGATCGTTTTAAACCCTGATTGCCTGCAAATTCGCTGGTCGAATGAATTCGACCCTACATTGACCTCACCTCGTAGGGTCGAATTCATTCGACCAGGCATTGCCCGGAGACCCGGTAGGGTCGAATTCATTCGACCAGGTGGCCGGGATATACGCGCTCACCGCGCCATCAATAACCGCCCTCGCCAGCGCGCAGCCGGTCCACGAAGCCCCTGTCCAGGGGGACGTACTTGCTGCTGCCGGGCTTCATGACAAAGAGCTCGTCCGTCACCAGGTCCGGGTCGTAGGCCTGCTTGCGCAACTCGCCCTTGACCAGTTTGAAGGTTCCGGTGGTGTCCAGTTCGCGCTGGATACGCAGGAACACCGGGCGCGCATAACCGGGCAACTGCGCGTTCACATGGGCCGAGAAGCTGTCCAGGTCCAGTGCCCGGACACCATCGGCCAGCGCCAGGGCGGCCATGCCCGCGCGACCGTCGGCGCCGGGGATTTCCACGCCATACACATTGCAGAACCTGATCTGGGGGTGGGCGTTGAGAATCTCCCCGACCTCGTTGGTGGACACGTTCTCTGACTTCCAGCGGAAGGTGTCGCCGACGCGGTCGACGAACTGGTAGTGGGGTATGCCCATGGCAAAGCCCACGTCTATGGTTTTCATCAGGTCGCCGGTATTGAACCAGGCGTCGCCGCGCTTGAACACATCGCGCAGGATCTTCTGCTCGGTGGCCTCCTTGCTGGTATAGCCTTCAAACACGGTATTGGCGGTGATCTTGCCCAGCAGCAGTCCCGGCTCGCCGGCGGCGACCTTGATACAGCGGCCCTTGCTGTCGCGCAGTATTTCATCGCGGTCCACATCGTATTTGACCAGCGCCACCGGCAGGGTGGTGGCACCGACCGTGCAATCCTTGTTGAGCAGGTTGAGGAAGCCCACGTTGCCTTCACTGGAGCCGTAGAACTCTGATACCCGCTGGATGCCGAAGCGCTCCTTGAACGCCTTCCAGATATCGGGGCGCAGGCCGTTGCCCATGATGGTGCCCAGCGGATTTTTGTAATCGTCGACCCCCTCGGGGGTGTTCAAAAGGTAGCGGCATAGTTCGCCGATATAGATAAAGCAGGTGACGCCGTGCTCGCGCACCTCGGGCAGGAAATTGCTGGCGGAGAACTTGCGCCGGATAAACATGGTGGCGCCGGTGCAGAAAGCCGCGCCCACTCCCAGGAACAGGCCCGTGCCGTGGTACAGGGGCAGGCACAGGTAGATGCAGTCGTCGACGTCGCAGCGCAGGCCGGCCTTGTAGGACAGGGCTGCCGTGAGCAGGTAGCGGCGATTGGACAGTACCGCCGCCTTGGGCAGGCCGGTGGTGCCGGAGGTAAAGATGTACATGGCGGTATCGCCCAGCGTGACTTCGGCGGTCTGGGGAGGATTGGCGCTATCCTCGGTTGCGGCCTGCTCCTCCAGGTCCAGGGCCCAGTCCGGGCAGGGCGTGGTACCGCTGTCGGTTACGAACAGGTATTGCTCGATGCCGGTCAATGCCGGGTCCTGGCGAATATCGCCAATTGCCGCCAGCCGCTCTTCGCCGAAGATACACATGCGCGAGCCGGTGATCGCTATGCAGTGCACCAGGGGGTGGCCGGTCAGGTTGGTGTTGAGCAGGGCTACGGTTACTCCCAGCTTGTTCAGGGCGATGATGGTGCTGACGAACGCCACCCGGTTCTCCATCATCAGGCTGACGGAGTCGCCGCGACGCAGCCCCAGCCTGCGGAGGCTCGCGGCGTAGCGGTTGGCCTGGGCATTGAGTTCCCGCCAGCTGGTGCGGCTGCCTTCGCAGATGATGGCCGTGCGGTCGGGGTACTTGTCGGCAGTCTGCTCCACCCGCAGGGCGAAGCAGTCGCGCGTGGAGAGTGGTCGCGGCTTGACCTCCCGGGCCAGCTTCAGCATTTGCGGCATTTCCGCCAGCGCTGTGGCAACATCGGTCATTGTCATGTCAACCTCCTGCAATAATGCATTATTTTACTGCCTGCTCAGGGTCCCAGCAGATTGGCTATCTTGCCCGAGGATAGCTGGGCGAACCAGGCGGCGTCGTAGGAGCGCTGCAACAGGTTGATCGCCGACAGGGCTTTGACCACCCGCTCGGCAAACGCTTCCCTGGCGGGACGCAAGTCGCCGCCGGCATGCAGCAGGTTCAGGTGTTCGGCCAGGCGCAGCCCGGTGGCGAACATATCCTGGGAAACCGAGGACTCGCAGGTAATGGTGCGGCGCAGCAGCATCTGCTCGCCCTGGGCCATCAGGCGGGCCGTGAATTTCTTGCGGTCGTGCACCGGCGCCGCTTCCAGTTCCAGCAGGGTGGCCGCGATGACGAGGTAGGACTCGGTGATCGAGCGCAGGATGGCGTGCCCGAAACGCGGCGGTTGCTCCCGCAACAAGGTCTGCAGGGAGCGCTCGCCGCTGCTCCAGTTCGGGTAGCGCTGCTCGGCGACCTCCTGCACTTCCGCCAGGAACTCGGCGGTGGGCTTGTAGAAGAACTCGAATTTATACAGGTCGCGCAGTCCCAGCACCTCGCGCTCGAGCAGCGCGGCACCGGGTGCCTCGATATCCATGGTGCAACTGGCCAGGCCTGTTTCCGCCAGCGCTGCGCCCAGGAAAAAGTGGGTAATGGTATTGCGGTAGTAAGCCGCGGCCAGCCGCTTCTCCCGCGGTATGTAGTACACCGTCTCGCTGGCCTTGTCGAAACCGCGGACCAGCCCTGAACCCTGCAAAGCCAGCACCGCGGCGCTGACCTGCTCTTCGCTGTCGAGACTGAAACCGGAGGCGGCGGGAAGACCCCGCTGGCGCACCTCGGCGGCGATATCCGTGGCCTGGCGGTAGATTTCGCTGGCGGTCAGGGCCCGGCCATTGGCGCCCAGCAGCACCATGGTGAGCACGTCCGCGGACTTGATGGGAGTGACCTGCTCGATGCGGGTACACACCTCGAAGCCCATACGGGTAACCACGCTGCTCCTGGCATCCGCGCCACTGGTCATGTCCGGGGACAGGCTGGTGGCCTCGCCCAGCGCCAGGGGTTTGGCGAAGCGCACGTAGACCTTGCCATAGGGCTGTTTCATGCCGAAGATGTAATTGAAGAACCAGCCCAGGGACTCCTTGCGCTTGGGTTCGCCGCGCTGGATGGCGACATAGTCGTCTATCTCGGCAATGCGGTCGAAAGCGATGGACACCGGCACCAGCAGCACCTTTTCCACCTGCTCCTTGTGGCAGGATTCCACCACCCAGTTGAGAATGCCCAGCTTGGGAGGGGAGAGTTTGCCGGTGCGCGACCGGGTGCCCTCTATGGACCAGGACAGGGGGGTCTTGTTGCGAATCAGCTGGTCAATGTAAGTGCGGAACACCAGCTTGTAGATGGGGTCCTCGGCGAAGGTGCGGCGCAGGAAGATCGCGCCCACCCGGCGGGCGAGGCTGCCAAAACCGAGGAAATTCATGTTGATGCCGGCAAAAATCAGCGGCAGGGGCCGGAACCGGTTCTCGTACAGGGACAGCAGGAACACGAAGCTGTCCATGTGCGACTTGTGCGACCACAGGAACAACAGCAGGTGATCTTTGGACAGCTCCCGCAATTCTTCCAGCGCCTCCAGGTTGATGTCCAGCTGGCGCTCGTAACTGCGGGTGTAGATGAAGCGCGCCAGTTTCGCGGCGGGATGGAGCCAGGAGTCCCGGGGCGTGGCCTCGATCTCGTGCAGGCACTTGTGCGCATATTTTTGCGCCTGTTCCAGGGTCTTGCCGCTGGCCTCGGCGGCCCGCTGCAGCTCTTCCAGGAAACCCGGGTCCCGCAGGATCGGATTGGTGTCGGTGTTCATAGACTGAATACCCCGAACAGGGCCGCGTGGTCGGACAGGTCCCGCCAGGGCCCCCGGCTGAGGCGCTGGCAGGCCAGCGGCCGCAACCCCCGGTAATAGATACGATCCACCGGCAACACCGGTGCCCACACCGGGAAGGTGCGAGCGTGACGGCCCTGCATCGTCACAAACAACTCCTCCAGGCCCAGGTCCTGGTGCAGGTGCTGCTCTGCCCGACTGCGCCAGTCGTTGAAATCGCCGGCGATAATCATGGGCTCGTCGTGGGGCACGTGCTGGTCGATGCGCTCGGTGAGCGCCTGCAACTGTCCCTTGCGCTCCTGCTCCAGCAGGCCCAGGTGGACGCACAGTGTGTGCAGGCGGATGGAGCGCCCGGGAATTTCCACCACACCGTGCAGGATACTGCGGCTGGAGCGCTTGAAGATGGACACGTCTATGTTTTCCCAGCTGGCGAAAGGGTGCATGCTGAGGATCGCGTTGCCGTGGTCGCCCTTGCGGTAGATGGAATTGCGGCCATAGGCATAGTGGGGCCAGGCCTGGTCCGCCAGGTACTCGAAGTGGGGCTGGTCCGGGTAGGAGAAGCGCTTGCGCTTGGCCTCGCTCTTGATGGCGGTGCCGTGTATTTCCTGCAGGAACACCACGTCGGCCTCGGTTTCCGCTATCCGCTGGCGCATGGAATCCAGCACGAAACGGCGATTGCCGGTGCAATAGCCCTTGTGGATGTTGTAGGTCAGGACGTGGACTTTAGTTCTCACGGTATTCCTTGTCGGTGGCATGGGCGCATGATACATGCATTGTCAGTCTTTGTTGCCGCGCCGGGCGATGGCGCGGGCGGACCACTTCATGACGTAGTCACAACCGCTGGCGCCGGCGAAGAACAGCACAGCGGCGGATCCCAATGTTAGCGCCAGTGGCGGCACCCACGCTACGACCTGGGCCAGCAACAGCAGGGCGCAAAAGCAGATCTGCACGAACATGTTGACCTTGCTCAGGGTGGTCGCGGCAAACTCCAGGGGCCCCACCAGCCAGTGATAACAGGCGGCCCCGCTGACAATCACCAGGTCCCGCAGGATGACTGCCAGCGCCAGGTACCAGGGTATCAGCCCCCCCTGGGCGAAGCTCAGGAAAGCCACCGTGACCAGTACCTTGTCGGCGACGGGGTCCAGGGCGGCGCCGAAACGGGACCGGGCGTCGAGCCGCCTGGCCAGCAAGCCGTCCAGGGCGTCGGTGAGTCCCGCCAGCAGTCCAACCGCCAGCGCCCACTGGTATTGCTCGCGCAATATCAGCAGGCCCAGGGGGCCGGCCAGCAGCAGGCGCGACAGCGTGAGGCTGTTGGGCAGGTACTGCAACATGCTCATGCGTGCCTGTTACTTGCTCCCGGTGGACGCCCGGGCGCGCTGCGCGGCGGGCCTGGCCCGCGGCTTGGGGGCGTGCTTCGCCGCTGTCTTGCCCCGGGTTTTCGCCGCCGCCTTGCGCCCGGCACGCTTGCCGGTGGTGTTGGCGGCGGTCGGTTTGCCCCCCAGTACTTGCTGCTGCAGGGTCTCGAAATGGTGGAGCATGCGCTGCGCCACCAGATCCAGGTCCGGCAGTACGTGCTTGTCTCCCAGCAGGCCGAAATCCAGGCTGTTGCCGTGGGACAGGACGGTGGTGTTGAGGTTGATGCCGGGTAAAAAGGCCGAGATCGGGTAGCTTGCCAGCATTTTCGAGCCGCACAGGTACATGGCTTCGTCCCCCGGCCCGGGCACGTTGGAGACCAGCACGTTGTAGGAGGGGGTCACGAACTGGTCCATGCGGGTGCGGGACAGCAGTTCCCACATGGCGAAGATGACCACGCCGTAATCCATCATGGCCTCGGAGGACAGCTGGCTGACCGCTTCCTTGGCGGCACGGGAAGACTCCACCACCTGCTCCAGGCGCTGCTCAAGGGGCGCGTCGGGTGCACCCAGCCTGACGTGTACCGCCGACGCCTGGGTCTTGGCGGAGTCGTCGCTCTGGGAGCGCAGGGAAACCGGGCACATGGCCACCAGCGGTTCGCGGGGTTTTTCGTGGTGCTCTGCCAGGTAGTCATTCAGGGCAGCGCCGATGATGGTCAGCACCACTTCGTTGACGGTGCAGCCCTTGTTGTGGCCGATCGCCTTGATCTTGTCGAGTTCGAAGGTGCAGACCGCGGTGGAGCGGGTCTCCCATTCCACCGTGCGATTCATGCGGGTACGCCCGGCGGTAAACGGAATCGCTGCCTTGCCGCTGCGCAGCTTGAGCCACTGCAGGCCCATGTCGGCCAGGAAGCCGTACGCCTGCGCCAGGCCCTTCGCCTGGCTGACCAGGTTGTTGACAGTGTCCCGGTCGCCCCCGCGGTGCGCCTGGTGAGTCTCGCCTGGCGCCCGCTGCTGGTCCGGGTCGTAGGACCAGGTCGGTACGACCCGGGTATCCGTGGGCGAGGAGGACAGGGAGCCGTACATGCGCTTCACGCCGGACATGCCGTCGATGTAGGCGTGGTGAATCTTGGTGTAGATGGCGAAGCGATTGTTCTCCAGCCCCTCTATCACCTGGCAGATCCAGCCGGGCCGTCGCCGGTCCAGCAGGCCGGCGTGCAGGCGCTGGATGACCTCCATCAACTGGTCCTCGGTACCCGGCCCGGGCAGGGCGGAGTGGCGCACGTGGTAGCTCATTTCCATATCCTGCGCCTCGCGCCACCGGGGCAGGCCCAGGCGGGGAAAATGGGGGTAATAGTTGAAGGGGGCAACCACCGGCGCCTCCTTGAAGGCTGCCACCAGCTCCAGCAGGTAGTTGGCCGGAGCCCCGGCGGGTAACTGGAAGATCTGCACGGCACCCACATGCTTGGGGCTCTGGGGCGACTCGGTGAGAAAGAACATCAGGTCCAATGGCGGAATGATTTTACTGGCCATCGCGGTATCTCCTTACGCTTGCGGTTCAGGCCGCGGGACGAGGCGGTTGCCAGCGCACCCCGCGGCAGTTGTTATGGTCCCGGTTGGTCCGGCGTGCGCGTGAGCAGGAACACCGCCAGCTCGCGCTGCTCGGCTTCGCTCAGGGGGAACACCGGCATGGGCGATTGGGGCGCGCGCAATACCTCGATAACCGCCTCGTATCCCAGTCGCTGTGACAGGCCCGCCAGGGAGACCGGGTTCTGGCCCTCCTCGTGACAGCTCCTGCAGCCGTAGTAACCGTACAGGTCGGCGCCGCGTTCCGCCATGGCCTCCAGGTCCGCTGCCGCCAGCCAGGCTGGCGGCTGGCGGTCCAGGCGGCTGGCAGTAACCGCCACGGCCGGCTCCCAGGCGACGACGTCCTCGCCGCGGCTTACGCGATAGATGGCACCGGCGTAGTCATCGGAAATGTAGATCGCCCCGTCCGGTCCCTGGGCCACGTCCACTGGGCGCCCGGAAATATCACCTTCGCGGTTGAAGCCGCTGAGAAAATCGCGCTCCTCGATGCCGTCCTCGCCCCAGTGCAGGGAGACCACCTTGTAGCCGTCCGGCGTGCTGCGGTTCCAGGAGCCGTGCAGGGCGACCAGGGCGCTGCGCCGGTAGTCTTGCGGCCAGCCCGCACCGTCTATGAAGCTGATCCCCAGGGGCGCGTTGTGGGGGCGAAAGCCGTGGGCCGGGGCGGTGGGCTGGCGCTGCGCCGCCAGCGGGTCGGGGCCCATGTCGGGATCCGGTATGTTGGCGCCGTTGTAATAGGGCCAGCCGTAAAAATTGCCCACTGCGATCCGGTTGAGCTCGCAGGGCGGAAAATCGTCCCCCAGCAGGTCGCGGCCATTGTCGGTGGCGTACAGGTCGCCGCTCCAGGGCGCCCAGTCGAAGCCCACGCTGTTGCGCAGGCCGGTGGCGATGATCTCGCCGCCGCTGCCATCCGGCGCAAAACGCATCATGGTGGCGCGTCGCTCGTCGGCCTCCTCGCAGACATTGCAGGTCGAGCCCTGGGCCAGGTACAGCAAACCGTCGGGCCCGACGCGCAGGGTCTTGCTCCAGTGGTTGCCGTCGTCGCCGAGACCTTCCACGACGGGTTCGTAGTCACCCGCCAGCGCGCCGCTGGCGCTGTCGAAACGCACCCGGCCTATGCGGTTGGATTCGGCGACATACAGCCAGTCCCCCAGGAAGTCCATACCCATGGGGCGTTTGAGTCCCGCGAGCAGGGTTTCCACCGCGTCCGGGTGGCCGTCCCCGTCGGCGTCACGGCGCAGCAGCAGGATATCCCCGGAGTGGGGCCGGCTCACCAGCAGGTCGCCGGCGGGCGTGAAACGCAGGAACCGCGCCCGCGGCAGGTCCGCGGCGTACAGTTGCAGGCTGAAACCCTCGGGCAATTGCAGTCTTTGCTGCACCTTGCCGGCGGTGGCGGCGGGGCCGCCCAGGCCGGTCATGACATTGAGGATCATGCGCAGGCTGCTGCTGTCTATGGTCCCGCTCACCAGCAGCGCCACCGGCACGGCGGCGAGCAGCAGTACGATAATCAATAAACCTGTCAGTACCTTGCGCAAGGTGCGGTCCTCCAGTAGCCAGACGCCGGCGCGGGACGGCGACTATAGCATAGCCGATGGAGCCGGGATCAGCCGCCCTGCCGCAGGGGCTGGGGCGGCCGCTGCTCGCCCTCGATGGCGCTGCGAGGCGGGAACAAAGCCAGGGGGAAGAGGGGACGCCACCTGCCCGGTCAGGGCAGCAGGGCGACCAGGATGCCTATGGCCACGATGCCGATGCCCTCCACCAGGAACACCAGCGAGTAGGCCTGTCCCCGGGCCCGCCCCTCGGTCTCGTGCACCATCTGCACCCCCGCTGCCGCGATACAACCCTGTGCATAGGCGGCACCCAGCAGGATAAGCCCGGTGGCCAAACCGGTGGCGATGCCCAGGGAGCCATACTGCGGATCCTCGAACAGGTGCTGTTTCATGAACTGGGGAATAAAGGGGTACAGGACCTGGGAGGCCGGAAACATGGCAAACGCAATGTATTCCATGGAGAGTTTGCCCTCCGGGCTGCGGGCCTGTTGCGCCCACACGCCCTGCACCGCCACACCGGCGCGATAGATGCCCAGGGTACTGCCCATGGCCGCCAGTCCCCACATGACATAGCCCAGCGCACCGATACTTGACGTCTCTACCATGCTAGCGTTCCTCCACACCCAGAAGTTGAAAGCGGGCCAGGGGCTCGAAGGCGCGCCCCGACCATATGACGCCCAGCTGACGGGCAAATTCCAGCGTATTCAAGCGCAGGCCGTGGACGAACAGGGCGATGATGCCCAGGCCCAGGTTGATCGTGTGGCCCAGCAGGAGAATCAGGCCGCCAAACAGCAGCGAGCCGGTCTGCTCGGCCATAAGGTTGGTGGTCATGGCCAGGCTCATGCTGGCAAAACCCACGGCCATGATGCGTATGTAACTCATCATGTCCGAGAACAGGGTGGTCGCATTGCCCAGCAACAGCCCCAGGCCGGCCACGCCGCCCCGCAGGATTCCCAGCTCGGTGCGCGACAGGAACACCACCAGCAGCGCCCCCAGCCCCAGCAGGGGGCCGGCGACAGCGGGAATGGGCTTGCCGGTGAAGACGTTGAGGATACCCAGGAAGATGGCCCATAACATGGCGAGCCAGCCCAGCTCCGCCACCATCTTCGCCGACCACCCCAGGCGCCGAACCTGGATGAGTCGCCCCAGGCTGAGGTGGAGAATACCCAGCCCGAAAGAGAGCTCGATCATATCGTTGGTGTCCAGGGACAGGACCGGCAGGCCACCCAGGGAATCCAGCTGCAGGCCGAAGAAGGCCCCGGTCAGGGTCCCGTAGATCGCGGTGGCGGCGGCCACATACAGGCCGAGCTGCACGGCGCCGCGACCCAGGGAGTCGGACAGGCGCCGGTAACCCAGGCCCAACACCACCAGCATCAGTAGTCCATAGCCACCGTCATTGATCAGCAGGGCGCTGAACACGGTGAAGAAGACGATTACCAGGTGCCCGGCGTCATACTCGTAATAGCCCGGTCGATAGCCCATGAAATCGAAGATCGACTGGATGGGGCGCGCCCAGGCGGGATAGCGGGTCAGGGTCGGCGGGTCCTCCTGCGGCAGCGGATCGCGGAAACTGGCGTTGACGCCTCGCAGCTGGCGCAGGCGCTGCCCGGTGGCATCCAGCTGGTCCGCGGGGATCCAGCCGGACAGCACGAAGACATGCTCATCGACATGGGACTGTATGCGCCCCGACTCGATGCTCAGGGCATCTATCTGCGCCGCAAGCTGGCGGCCGAATTGATCGATGCGCTCCCGGGCCAGCCAGCGCAACGCCCCCTGCAGCGTCCCGATACGGGCCAGGATGCGGTTGACCTGGCTGTGCAGCGCCGCCGGCTCCCGATCCGGGGGGGCCAGGTTGCTGGCCCAGTCCAGCACCAGCGGCGCGTCCCGATTGAGGGTAAAGAACAGCAGTTCGGCCTTCTTGCGCCTGCGCTCGCCCCGCCACAGCAGGCCGCCTTCCTGTGCCAGCCAATCGAGACGTTCCGGATCGTCGGTACGCCAGCACTGGATGTAGACACCCTCGTGGGCCAGGCCGGCGAGTTGGCCCGGCGATATGTCACCCCACACCTCCTGTCGCTCGGCAATCGCCAGCAGTTCATTTTTTTCGTGGGACAGGGCGTCGATCTCTTTCAGCAGGCGCGTTGCCAGGCCGACCAGGTCTTCCGGTTCCGTTGCGGGAGGCAACTGGGGCACCTCCAGTCCGGCGCAGTCGCGCACCTTCTCATACAGCCTGATCAGCGCCTGGCGCTGGGCGCGGCCGCCGGTGACGGCGCTGAGACGATGTAATTCCAGGGCGCCCAGGTCCAGCAGCACCTCCAGCACTTTGCCCCGTTGCTCGCGCGCCCCGCAGACCAGGGCATATTTCATCCCAACAGTGGCCATGTTTCCATTTCCCGGTGCTTGTCCGCCTCGCGCTCGCGCAGCAGGCGGGCGATGGTCGCGGCCATGCCGTTTTCTTCATCCATGGCCCGGGCCAGCCGCGCCAGTTCCTCGTGCAGGGGCGGCAGGCGCACCTGTTCGCTGCCATTGATCAGGAACACGAACTCCTCTTCGGCATCTTCCAGGCGCGCCACGTTGCGGCGCTCTATCTGCAGGCGCTGGGCCAGTTGCAGGCGCTCGATGGCCAGATCCGTGATGGCCGCGGAAGACGCCGACTGGCAGATCAGCACCTGGCTCAGGCGACAGTGTGCCTGCACCGCCTTTACCTCCTCGATATCCACGCCGACCAGGTTTTCCGAACGGGTCAACACCTCCGCCTCCAGGGAGGCCTCGATGGTTTTGCAAAGAGGATGCGCCTCGCAGGCCTGCCAACGCTGTTGCAAGTGCTGCAGGCTGAGCTCCAGCTCGGCGATGCGCTCCTGGAAATTGCGGATCTCCGCCCGCAGCATGGTGAGCACACGCTTCATAACCGGCAGGAAACGCTCGATACGAGCGATGTCTTCCTTGACCTGGCGCAGGCGCTGACCCGAGGACATCAGTCGCCGCCCGCCGTCCCCTGGGGACGGTAGTTGTGAAACTGCTGTTTGACGGCGGCGTCTATATCCAGGTTCTCCGGCGGTACCTCACCCAGTGCGTGCCAGCAGCGATCCAGTGCCTGGTCCACCTCCAGGTACTCGTCGGTCCTGAGCACAGACTGTTCGAACAGGGTGGCAAAGCGCAGGTAGGCCAGGTCTATCGCGGCGGTTATTTTCAGGCCCAGGGATTCCTGTTCCCGCACCTCCAGGGCGCGCGAGTAGGCGGCGGTAATCGCGCGCTGCAGCGCCTTGTGGTCGGGGCGGGAGGCGCGGAAAGCCTCGCCCTTCAGGCGCGACAGCGCCGCCAGGAAATCCAGCGAGCCATTGGTCCAGGGGATGTGCCCCTCGGTGGAATACTTGGTCAGGTTGACGCCGATTTCGCTGTGGTCCAGGTTGGGTACCGACATGACGACTATCTCGGTCAGGCTGCCGGTTTCCTTGATGAAGGCCCGCTCGTAGATCCGCGCGGCCTGGGAGTAGAAATCCACCGGCGAGTTGTCCTTGCCCGGGGGCGCGCCCTGGATACCCCGCACCTCGGCCAACGCATTGTAGAAAATGCGCATATCGTGGATTACCAGCAGCACCTCCTCGCCCTGCATCGCCAGGCGCTCGCCGATCTGGCAGGCCGTCTGCGGCGCGATCAGGGCGCTGATGGCCGGATCCGCGGCGCCGTGCAGCACGAATACCGTGCGCCCGATGCGGGGACGGATACTCTGGAAATACAGGATCGAGTCCCGGGTCAGGCCCAGCGCGCAGAAGATGACCGTGAGCGGCTTGAGGGGGTCCTCCCGGTGGCGGCGATAACGCGCCCGCATCAGGGTGCGCGCAACCGCGTAGTCCAGGCTCTCCTCCGGGCGTTTCATCCACAGGATCTTGACGCCCTGGGGAATGGGTTCCTTGGCGTCCAGGGCCGGGAAACCGGTCTGGATAAGCCCCTCTGCGAGAGTGCGCCGGGTGGGGTTGAGAATGCCGCCGTAGACCGGCAGGGTCTCGCCGACCACCTCGGGGCGACCATCCAGGGGCCGCCCCAGCGGATCCAGGGTGCGGCCGATTATGCCGTGCCGGTCATAATTGAAGCTGAGCACGCGGTTGGTGAAGCGCACTTTGGTGTCGCGACTGAGGTTGAGCGGCGTGCCCAGGTACTGCACCGTGGTCTTGCTGCCCACGGCGGTGACAATGCCCATGCCGCCCCCGGGAAACTGCGCTTCCGTGCCGACCTCCAGGCCGGCTATCGGCCCGAAGGTGATCAGCGGCAGGGAAATGCCGTGCGGTTTAAACTGCAGCATGTTCCGGCCTCGCGTCCCCGCTGTTGTCCTCGGCGGTGATGGTGTGCAGCCAGGCCAGGATGTCCTGGTAGGCCTGCTCGTAGCCCTCCTCCAGCAGCGTTATCTCGTAGGCCCTGCCCCCCAACTGGTCGGCGAGGCTGCGGGCGCGCTCCTTGTCCTGCAGCAGGGGAAAGGCGTCTTCGAGTGCGCGGCAGAAACGCATCATCACCAGCATGCGTTCCGGGGAGGTTTTCTGGTCGATGGCATGGCCGGAGTCCTGGACAAAAAACGCCCGCCGGTAGACATTGCCCAGCAGGTAACGGCGGTAGTCTTCCGCGCTCATGCGCTTGGCGGTGAGTACCTTGATCTGGTCGGTCAGCGGTCCCTCGGAATCCGCCACGGTGGCGGCGATGTGATCGCCCAGTTCGATCCAGTCCCGCAGTTTGCGATCCTCGAAGAACCGGCGCAGGTCGTCGCGCCGCTCCATGCCGGTGGTCTTGCTGGTGGAGAGCCCGGCGCCGAAGCCCACCGCGGGATAGTATCCCCGGTGCGCCACCTTGTTGGTCAGGATTACGGTGCCGTCGGCATACTGGCGGGCCACCTGGGCGATGGCGTCCCCCTCGTAATCGTCGCCGTCCGGGGACACGGCCATGACGCCGGTAATCGATGCATCGAAGCCACCCAGGCAGGTGGCGCGGCCGCAGCGCTCGAAGGTGGCGGCCATTACCGAGGGCATATCCACGGGAAAGCTCTGTTTCCCCGGCATTTTTCCCAGCATGCCCGCGGTTTCGCGATCGCCCTGGCCCTGGCGTGACAGGGAGTCCACGATCATCAGCACGTTCATACCCATATCGCGCAGTCCCTCGCACACGGCGGCGCCGAAGCGCACCGACTGGCCGCGGGCCTGGGCGCTCTGGGCGCTGGTGTTGAGAATGACCACGGTGCGATCCATCAGCCCCATTTCCTGGTAGTTGATGACCACCTCTGTGGCCTCCCCGGAACGCTCGCCGCACAGTACCAGCACCACCAGGTCGACGTCGCTGTACTTGGCCAGGTCCTGGGTAAACCAGGTCTTGCCCGTGCCGGCGCCGCCTATGACGATGAACTTGCCGCCCTCCAGCAGCACCATGCTGGAGTCGATGGTGCGCTTGCCCGTGAACAGCGGCCTGATCGCCCGCAGGCGGCGCAATACCGGGCGCGGTTGGCGCACCGGATACTGGCTGATCATGGATATTTGCCGCAACTCCTGTTGGCTGTAGCGTATGGTGGCGATGGTGTCGGCGACGCCATACTCGCCCGGCGCCGCCAGCCATTCGATCAGTCCGTCCCGTTGCCAGCGATCATGGGGTGCGTTGATGCGATAATCCAACCCGTCCACATGGGCGCGCCCCAGCAGGGACCCGGGCAGTACCCGGTCGCCGGCGGCGGCGCTGGCCTGGAAGCCGGCGCGCAGGTCCGCCAGTGGCGAGAAGTATTCGCCCCGGGGGATGTGTTGGCCCGGCATGCTGTCCAGGGAGGAACCCACCCCGGACATGCGGATGCCGGGCATGCCGGGCGCGACCTGGCAGATGGACGGTTCACCGGTGGGCAGTGCCACGCCGCCTGCCGACAGCGCTTCCGCCCCCTCGTACAACTGGACGATGGCGGTATCGCCATCGATCTCGGTGATTTCGCCCAGCAACTGGATGTTCCGCCCGCCGACCTCCAGGGGAAAGCACACCATCTCGTAGACCGCCGGTGTCTGGTTGGCGGACAGGCGGATCTCCGCGATGCCCGCATTGTTGGCACTGATTATCCTGGCGGCGAGTTCAGGCTGCATGCCGGGCCTCCAGCGGTACGCCCAGGCGCGCCAGCAGCAACAGGCGGATGGCGTAGGCGTAAAGCCGTTCCGGGGCGTCGGCGGTGCTGCCGTAGAGAAACTGGTCCAGGCGGGCAAAGCGCAGTGCCAGCAGGCGCCGGTCCTGCTGCTCGGCCTCCTGCGGGGTGGCGGGGGTTGTCTCGATGAGACTGGCGATTTCGCTGCGCGGTGTCTGGTGGCGCACCAGGGTGGATTCCGTGCCCCGGTAAATGGCCCGGTGCACGATGCTGGCGGCGTCTTCCCGCGCCCAGCGACGCAACAGCAGCGGTGTGCCGAGTTGGCCGAGACGGCGGTAGTATCCGTGCCAGGGGTTCAAGGAGGCCGCCGGGTCGGGGGGCGATTCGCCGGCATCGGGGAAGGGCAGGGGCAGCTGCAGCGAGCGGGCTTCGCTATTGGCGATGCACAGCCATTCCAGTACCGTCCCGCACCAGTGGCGAAGTTGCTGGTCGCCAATCAGGCCGAGGAATTCCCCCACGCCCACCGGGCGCTGCCTGCTGTCTGGGTACAGCGCCGGCAGCCGCGCCAGCAGATAGCCCAGGTCAGACATCGCGGACCGCTCCCGGCAGGGGCTCCCTGGCCACCAGGCGAGACAGTACGTCGCGAAATTCATCCCCGGCCCAGGCCTCCACCATGTGTTTGAGGCTTTCCTCAGAGACCTCCACCTCGCGACCGGCTTGCCTGGAGACCCTGAAACCGGCGATGCCCTTGCGGAACTCGAAGCCGATGCCCGGTTCCAGGTCCGGGTCGGCGACAATCCTGGCCAGCCGCGATTGCAGTCCCGCGTCGATCTGGAACTGGGCAAAGCCCTCGCCGTCGGCGTAGAACACGATGGCCAGGATCAACAGCGCCTCGAGAAAACTCTGGGGGTCGGCCCGGTCCAGCCAGTTCTGCAGGCGCTCGACCTTGTCGCCGTCCAGGGCAGCGACGAACTGACGCAGACTGTCGGCGCTGCGCTCGCTGGAAAAACTGCGCTGGTAGAGGGCTTCCAGGAACGCCGAGGCGCGGTGCTTGAAGACGTCGGCCAGGGACCCGAGAAAGGCATGCAGCAGCTGTTCCGCCTCCGCGTTGGCCGCGTCGACCAGCCGCGCGGCCTCCCGGCGGCCCTCCTCGGCGAGGCTGTCCCGGCGGGCTTCCGCCGCCGCGACAATAGCGGCCGCCTCCTTGCGCGCCTCGGCCACCAGGCGTTCGTATTCGAGCTCGCCCCGTTCGACCCCCCTGCGGTGCAGTTCGGAGACGACGTCCTCTATCGCAATGGCGCCCTGTTCCTGTTGGTTGGCCATAACCGGATCTCCTCGAAAGGCTGGCGAAGCTGGGCGGGCCTGCGCAGGCGGGGCGTGCCTCCCAGGTCCGCATGGCCGCTGCCGGCTCGAAAGCGGGTGTCGGCAGTACGCACTGCCCCAGCGGCGTCGATGTCGACCAAGTGTAGCCCAAGCGAAGCGCTGCCCGGGTTGCAGTAGATCAATTTTGGCTGCATTGGGAACCCCCTGGGTGGGGCTCAGGCGTAGTGGGGATAGATGGGCTCGTACATCTGCCCGCGCACGTCCGCCAGGATATCGGCGGGTTCATCCCGCTGCGCCAGGCCCTCGCGGTAGGCGATGGCGGCGACCTCGGCAGCGATCAGTGCCGACACCTCGCGGATGCGGCCCAGGCTGGGATACACCCGGCCCAGCTCCAGGTCCTCGGCGCTGACCTGGGCGGCCAGCACCCGCGCCGCCGCCAGGAACATTTCATCGGTCACCCGGCTGGCCTGGCTGGCGATGGCGCCCAGCCCCACCCCGGGGAAGATGTAGGCGTTATTGCCCTGGCCCGGCACCAGTGTGTCGCCGCCGAACTTGACCGGCTCGAAGGGGCTGCCGCTGGCGAATATGGCCCTGCCCTCGCTCCACTGGTAGGCCTGCTGGGCCGTGCACTCGGCGTTGGCCGTGGGGTTGGAGAGGGCGAAGACGATAGGCCGTTCATTGGCGGCGGCCATGGTGGTCACCACCTGCTCGTCGAAGACCCCCGCCTGGCCCGCGCAGCCGATGACCGCGGTGGGTTGCAGGGCCTCAACGGCGGCGGCGAAATCGCTGATGGCGGGGAGGTCCTGGGCGAAGGGCTGTTTCTGCGCGGGGATGGTTTCCCGGCCCGTGACCACCAGGCCCTGGCTGTCGAACAGCCAGCAGCGGGCCCTGGCCTGTTCCGGCCCCAGGCCTTCCTCCACCATGGCGGCCGCGATGGTACTGGCGATACCGATGCCCGCCTGGCCGGCGCCGTAAAACAGGATTCGCTGCTGCGCCAGCTCGCCGCCGCTGATACGCAGCGCCCCCAGCAGCCCCGCCAGGGCCACCGCGCCGGTGCCCTGGATGTCGTCGTCGAACAGGCAGACCCGGTGGCGGTAGTGCTCCAGCAGGCGGAAGGCGTTGCGATTGCCAAAGTCCTCCAGCTGGATCAGGGCGCGGGGGAAGGCGTCCTGTACCGCGCTGACGAATTCATCCACCAGTGCATCGTAGGCCTCGCCGCGCTCGCGCCGGCGCTCCAGGCCCAGGTACAGGGGATCGTTGAGGAAGTCCTCGTTATTGGTGCCCACGTCCAGGGTGATCGGCAGGCACTGGGTGGGATGGATGCCGGCGCAGGCGGTGTACAGCGATAGTTTGCCCACCGGGATGCCCATACCGGCGGCCCCCAGGTCCCCCAGGCCGAGAATGCGCTCGCCGTCGGTAACCACGATGATGCGGGGGTCACGGTGCGGCCAGTTGTCCAGGATTTCGCGAACCCGGCCGCGCTCATTCAGTGAGATGTACAGGCCCCGGGAGCGGCGGTAGATGTGGCTGAAGCTCTGGCAGGCCTTGCCCACGGTGGGGGTATAGATCAGCGGCATGATGGCTTCGATGTGATTGATGAGCACCCGGTAGAACAGGGTTTCATTGCGGTCCTGCAGGGCGATCAGGGCGATGTAGCGCTCCAGGTCGTTATCCTTGTTGCGCAGGATCTCCAGGACGCGCTGCTCCTGGTCCGTGGCTGAACAGACGCGCGGCGGCAGCAGCCCGCGCAGTCCCAGCAGGTCGCGCTCCGCGTCGGTGAAGGCCGTGCCCTTGTTGCGTACCGGGTCGTGCAGCAGCTTGACGCCGCGCGGCAATGCCTCGTTGCTCTGGTCCATCATCGCGGTGGTCACCTCATTATTTTTTTCGCCAGCTGGTGGGGCCCAAGTCTACCCGGGCAGCGCCCCGGGGGGATTGAGACCGATCAATAAACGGCGCATAAAAAAACACCCGGCCTGGGCCGGGTGTGAAGGTGCCTGGGGGGGACCAGGACTTAGGAGACCAGGACCTGGACTCAGGAAATGAATTCGGCGCGGGTGCTGGGATTGGTCTTGAAGGCCCCCCCCAGCGCCGTGGTGCGGGTGGTGGAATTGCTGTCCATGACCCCGCGAGATTTCACGCAGTAATGCACGGCGTTGATGGTCACCGCGACGTCATCGGTTTCCAGCAGGGCCTGCAACGCCACCAGTATCTGTTGGGTGAGGCGTTCCTGTACCTGTGGTCGCTGGGCAAAGAAGCGCACGATGCGGTTGATCTTGGACAGGCCGATGATCTTGCCGGCGGGTATGTAGGCGACCCGGGCGCTGCCGTCGATGGTGACGAAGTGGTGCTCGCAGGTACTCACCAGGTCGATGTCGTCCACCTGTACCATCTCTTCCACACCCATCTTGTTCTCGATGACGGAGATTTTGGGGAATTTGCTGTAGTCCAGGCCCGAAAAAATCTCATCCACGTACATCTTGGCGATGCGCTGCGGGGTGTCACACAGGCTGTCATCCCTCAGATCCAGCCCCAGGGTGCGGGTGATGTCGGTGAAGGCCGAGGTGATACGGCGACATTTTTCATCCCGGCTGAGGCCGTTGGGGATCATGGGTGTTTCCAGACCCCGCTGCTGCAGGGCGTCCCGCACCAGGGCTGCCTCCGCTGACAGGTTGGCGGGAAAGGTCAGCATTCTCTCGGCGACGGATGATTCCATGGTGTGCTCCTCAAGGCAGTCACCCTAAGATACGGCACGACCGGGGGAGCGGATTACCGGCGCTTGTATTTTTTTCTAGCGCTGTGGGCTGGCGACCTGCAGGAGTATTTCCAGGCGGCTGTCGGCCAGCAACACGCTGCGGCTGACGCGCAGCCCCGTCAGCCACTTTTCCAGCTGGCCCTGGGTGTGGGGGTGGTAACCGGGCAGGGGAGCGGGGCGCCCGCGGACACTGATCTGGTCCGTGTCGCGGATGCCATATACCTGTGCGTGCTGCGGGGTCTTGAGATTATGCACGGCGAAACAGTGGCCGTGGCTGGTGCTGTGCAGGTGGGGCCGCAGCAGCGTCAGCAGGTCCCGGATGACGGCGCCCTCCAGGTAGTTGAACAGGTCCCAGAACAGGCACAGGTCGATGCGAGTGCCGGCCGGCCACTGCAACAGCTCCGCGAGCAGCGCCGCCGGTGGGACCTCGCTGTCGTCGCCCACCTGCAGGCCGGGGAGTTCGGCAAACAGGTCAATGAAATGCAGCTTGCAGCGATAGCCGGAAAAAAAATCCAGGGTTTCCGGCAGCGCCGGGCCGATATGCAGCACCGAGAGCGGCTGCTCTTCATCGATATTGGCAAGCAGCGCCGGGAGCAGGCTGGTGGACTGGCTGGTACTCACGACCGCGGCGCCGGATGTGTCGCCGGCCTGTACCCTGACCGAGGGACGGTCAGCCGCTCTTGAGATCCAACTGCGGCTTGGTGTCGGCCTGGCCGATGCTGGCGGGCTCCTTGGCCACCGGCCGGGGTGCCTTGGCTGCGGATTCGCCCGGATCCATGTCTATACTGCCCTTGAATATGCCGCCGTCCTCCAGGGTCACCCGCGGCGCCACGATGTTGCCGCGCACGTTGCCCAGGCGGGAAATGATGACAATTTCGCTGGCGGTGATGTCGCCGTCCACCTTGCCGTCGATCTTGATAGTCCTGGCGTTGACATCGGCGAATACCTCGCCGGACTCCCCGACGACCACTTCATGGGCCTGCAGGTTGATGGTGCCCTCTACCCGGCCCTGTATATGCAGGTCTTCATCGCCGGTTACTTCACCCTTGATCTTGATGCTTGGTCCAATCATTGCGGTGCTCCTGGCGTTATTGGTGGAATGCAGGGGAGGGGGCTGGCTGGTGGCTGCGGTCGGCTGGGCCGGGGGCTCGAATGTCGCTCCCGTCCCGCCGCTGCCCGGCTTGTTCTTGCTCCGATCAAACATGCTCATGTCCGCCCCTTATCCGCTATCGGCCAGTAATCCTAGCAGCCCGGTACGGCTTTAACCAGTGACTACCGGCCGGCAACTGATCTTTTCCAAACTTTCCGTCGCGGCCCGGGCTGGGGGCGCGATCCCGGGAGACCTGTCATCCAATTGACCCGAATTGGGTCTACACTGGCGCGTTGTAGTAGGGTGTGCGTGTATACCCCTTTGTAGTGGAGTCTTGCCTAGTGTTGGAAAACATTCTCAAAAAGTGCAGGGTGCTGCCGGTGGTCACCGCCGCCAGCGTGGAGGGCACCGTGCGCCTGGCGCAGGCACTGCAGCGCGGCGGCATGGCGGCCATCGAAATCACCCTGCGCAGCGCCGCGGCGCTGGACAGCATCCGCGCCGTGAAAGCGCAGGTGCCGGGCATGCTGGTCGCCGCCGGCACGGTGACCAATGCCGCTGAACTGGAGCGGGCCACGGAGGCCGGCGCCACCCTGGTGCTCAGTCCCGGGGCCACCCCGGCGCTGCTGCGGGCGGCTGTGGACGCCGGGGTGGACTTTGTGCCTGGGGTGGCCACCGCCTCGGAGATCATGTGCGGCATGGACCAGGGCTTCAATATCTTCAAACTGTTCCCGGCGGAGGCCGCCGGCGGTATGGCACTGCTGAACTCACTGAGGGGGCCTTTCCCCCAGGCGTTATTTTGCCCCACGGGAGGGCTGCACCCGGGCAATTTTCGCGACTACCTGTTACTTCCCAATGTGATATGTTGCGGTGGATCATGGATGGTGGGAGCGGATCTGGTAGACAATTGCAAGTGGCATGAAATTGAGGCCCTGGCGCGAGAGGCCACGGCCGGTTAGGGTTGGAACATCACGCAAGGAGAGAGTGTATGGCACAGAGTAAGCCCATCCGGGTGGGCATTATGGGGTTCGGCCAGACCGGGCGCCAGATATATGAACTTGCCTCGCGCAGCGAGGATGTGGAAATCGTGGCGATCGCCGATATCGGCAAGCCGGAAATCCTGCACTACCTGTTGTGCTCCGAGGTCAACGAGCCCGAGCGGCACGCGTTACAGGGGAATTTCCTGGTAAACCCCAGATTCCGTTCGCGCCTGGTGCAGATCGACCGCCCGGCGGAGATGCCCTGGGATGTGTTCGGCGTTGACATGGTGATCGACTCCACCGGCAAGTTCCGCGAGGTGGCCTGCATGCAGGATCACCTCGACAACGGCGCGCGCCGCGTGCTGCTGCGCTCGCTGCCCGCCGACGGCATAGACCGGATCGTGATACCGGGTATCAACGAGGCGGACGCGCGGGTGGATGACTGCATGGTGTCCGCCGGTTCGGCCACTACCACCGCCCTGTGCCTGCTGTTGCATGTATTGTCGCAGCAGTTCGAGATCGAGTGCGGCAGCATGACCAGCATCCACGCCTACACCTCGGACCAGGCGCTGCAGGACTACGCCGGCGTCGATATCCGCCGCAGCCGCTCGGCGGCGAAAAACATCATTCCCAATACCCATGAGGCGGCCAACTGGCTGGGGCAGGTATTGCCGGCTTTCGAGGGCAAGATCCTCACCTCCGCACTCAATGTGCCCATCCACGAGGGCTGCCTGCTGGACGTGAACCTGGTGATGGCGGATTCCGCGGTCGGCGTCGAACAGGTGAACGACGCCATGCGCTCCGGCGCGGCGCAGCTGCCGGGTATCGTGGGCGTGGTGGAGGATCCCATCGTGTCGTCCGACGTGATCGGCAACCCCCACTCGCTGTTGTTTGACGCCGTGGGCACCATCAAGGCGGGCAACAACACCATCAAGACCCTCAGCTGGTATGAGAACCTCGGACATGCAGCCCGCCTGCTGGACGTGGTGCGGCTCTACCGCAAACTGGACGCACAGCAGGAGGCCGCGTAATGAAAATCGGTATCAACGGATTTGGCCGCATCGGCCGCTCGGTATTCCGCATCCTGGAAAACGTGCAGGGCATCGACGTGGTAGCCATCAACGACCTGTTTGACTACGAGGCCCTGCGCTACCTGCTGGACTACGACACGGTGATGGGGCCCTTTGGCAAGGCGCTCAAGCTCGAGGACGGCTACCTGGTCACCGACAAGAGCCGGGTCAAGCTGGTGAGCGAACGCAACCCGGCGGATATCCCCTGGAAGGAGCTGGGGGTGGACGCGGTGGTGGAGGCCACCGGGGTGTTCCGCAAGCGCGAGCAACTGGAGCAACACCTGGCCGCGGGCGCCAGCCATGTGGTGCTGACCGTGCCCTCCAAGGACCCGGTGGACTACACCGTGGTGCTGGGCGTGAACGAGGAGGGCCTGCTGCCCGAACACCGCATCATCTCCAATGCCAGCTGCACCACCAACTGCCTGGCGCCCATGGCCCGGGTGCTGAACGAGGCCTTTGGCATCGAGGAGGGTGTGATCAATACCGTGCACGCCTATACCAACGACCAGCGTCTGGCGGACGTGCCGCACTCCGACTGGCGCCGCAGCCGGGCGGCGGCGGAGAACATCATTCCCACCTCCACCGGCGCCGCCAAGGCGGTGGGCGTGGTGCTGCCGGAACTGGCAGGGCGCCTGCACGGGATCGCGGCCAGGGTGCCGGTGCCCGACGGCTCGGTGGTGGACCTGTTCTGCAAGCTGGGCAGGGAGGTGTCGGTGGGCGATGTGCACGACGCGGTGCGCGAGGCAGCCACCTCGGAGCGCCTGCAGGGCATCCTGCAGTACAGCGACCGGCCCATTGTCTCCTCCGATATCATCGGCAACTCGCATTCGTCGATATTCGACGCGGGGTTTACCGGGGTGACCGCCGGCCGCTACCTGCGCGTGCTCAACTGGTACGACAACGAGTGGGGTTATTCCTGCCGGGTGGTCGACCTGCTCGGTCGGCTGGCTGCGACCTGACGCCGGGCTGTGCCGGGTGGAAGTGGATTACGCCTCCCTGCGGGGCAATGTCAGTCTGCTGGGCCGGATGCTGGGCGATACCATCGCCGCCGCCCAGGGAGAGGAATTCCTGCAGCTCATCGAGCAGATCCGCAGCCTTTCCAAGCGCGCGCGGGAGGGCTCCGCCGGGGCGCGCGATGAGCTGAAGGCCCTGCTGCTGAACCTGGGCAGCGAGGAGTTGGTACCGGTGGCGCGGGCTTTCAGCCAGTTCCTGAATCTCGCCAATATCGCCGACCAGCACCACAATGTCTCGCGCGAGGCCGATGAGTTGTTGTCCGCCTCGCGCAGCCTGGCCAGCGACCTGGGCGAGCTGATCGAGCAGGGGGTGCCGGCGGAGCAGGTCATTGACGCCGTGCGGACGTTGCGCATCGAATTGGTGCTCACCGCCCATCCCACCGAGATCACCCGTCGCACCCTGATCCACAAGCATGCGGAGGTAGGTCGCTGCCTGTCGCAACTGGAACTGGCGGGCCTGACCGAGCGCGAGCGCGCGAGGTTGCACCTGCGCCTGCGGGAACTGATCGCCCAGATCTGGTTCGGCGATGATTTTCGCCGCGAGCGGCCCACCCCGGTGGACGAGGCCAAGTGGGGCTTCGCCGTGGTGGAGGATTCCCTGTGGCGGGCGGTGCCGGAGTTCATGCGGCGCCTGGACAAGACTTTGCTCGACAGTTGCGGCGCGCGCCTGCCGCTGGACGCGTCGCCGGTCTCCTTCGTCTCCTGGATGGGCGGTGACCGCGACGGCAATCCCAACGTGACCGCCACGGTGACCACCGAGGTCATGCTGCTGAGCCGCTGGCAGGCCGCCGACCTGTATCTGGCTGATCTCGTGCAGCTGGTCGAGGAGCTGTCCATGACCCACTGTAACGAGGCCCTGCGCCAGCGTTCGGGCCAGGCCCATGAACCCTACCGCGCGGTGCTGCGCCCGCTGCGCGACCTGTTGCGCCACACCCGCGCCGCCATCGAGGCCCAGCTGGACGGGGACCCGGTGCCTGAAGGCGAGCTGCTGCACAGCCTGGAGCAGTTGTGGGAGCCGCTGCACGCCTGCTACCAGTCACTGCATGAATGCGGCATGCAGATTATCGCCGATGGCGCGCTGCTGGATTTGCTGCGCCGGGTGCGCTGTTTCGGCGTGCACCTGCTGCGCCACGATGTGCGCCAGGACAGCGCCCGCCACACCCAGGCGCTGGCGGAACTTACTACCTATCTCGGCCTGGGGGATTACGCCGCCTGGGACGAGGCGACCCGGCGCGCCTTCCTGTTGCGGGAGCTCGCCGGACGCCGACCGCTGGTGCCCCCTCACTGGCAGCCCTCCGGCGAAGTGCGCGAAGTGCTGGACACCTGCGCCGTGGTCGCCGCCCAGCCCCGCCAGGCGCTGGGGGCCTATGTGATATCCATGGCGCGGCAGGCCTCTGACGTACTGGCCGTGCACCTGTTGCTGAAGGAGTCGGGCTGCAGTCACGACCTGCCGGTGGCACCCCTGTTCGAAACCCTGGATGACCTGTCCCGGGCCCGGGAGGTGGTGGATACCCTGCTGCAGGACAATTGGTACCGCGGCCAGCTGCGCGGCCACATGATGATAATGATTGGCTACTCCGACTCGGCCAAGGATGCCGGCGTGCTGGCCGCGGCCTGGGCCCAGTACCGGGCCCAGGAGGCCCTGCTGGACGTCTGCGCGGCCCACGATATCCGGCTGACCCTGTTTCACGGTCGCGGCGGGACGATCGGCCGGGGCGGGGCGCCGGCCCGGGAAGCGCTGCTGTCGCAACCCCCCGGCTCACTGCAGAATGGCCTGCGGGTGACGGAGCAGGGGGAGATGATCCGCGCCAAGCTGGGCTGGAGCGCCATGGCGGTCAGGACCCTCGCCCTGTACACCGGCGCGATCTGCCGCGCCAACCTGCTGACACCGCCGGCCCCCGCCGCCGAGTGGCGGGAGCTGATGACGACCCTGGCCAGCGAGTCCTGCGACGCCTATCGCGCCGTGGTCCGGGGAGAGGCGGATTTCGTACCGTATTTTCGCCACGCCACACCGGAGCAGGAACTGGCCAAGTTGCCCCTGGGTTCACGCCCGGCCCGGCGCGCCGGCGGCGGTGGCATCGAGAGCCTGCGCGCCATCCCCTGGATATTCGCCTGGTCCCAGAACCGCCTGATTCTCCCCGCCTGGCTGGGAGCCGGGTTCGCCCTGCGTGCGGCCATGGAGCGCGGCCAGGGAGAGCTGCTGCGGGACATGGCGGCGGTCTGGCCGTTCTTTGCCACCCGCCTGGCGATGCTGGAGATGGTGTTCGCCAAGACCGATGCCGGCATCTCGGCCTACTACGACGAATTGCTGGTGCCCGCCGAACTGCGCCCCATCGGTGAGGCACTGCGCGAGCAACTGGCGCGGGATATGGCGACCGTGCTGGAACTGGGTGGCAGCGGTCAGTTGCTGGAGAACGAGCCCTGGATTCGCGAGTCGCTGCGGCTGCGCAATATCTACACCGAGCCCCTGAACATGCTGCAGGCGGAGTTACTCAGGCGCAACCGCCAGGCGCCGGAGCCGGTGCTGGAGCGGGCGATCATGGTCACCATCGCCGGGGTGGCGGCGGGCATGCGCAACACCGGCTGATAGGGTACAGTGCTATTGACCTGCGAGGGCGAGCCCGCCCACAATAGCGCAGCGTTTCAAAACCCACCGTCTGCAACCGAATCAAGGTGTTTTCCATGCAAAAATTTCTCAAGGCCAGCCTGCTGCCCCTGCTGTCACTGTGCCTGGTGATGGCCACCCCCGCCCGTGCCGACGAGTACAGCGATACCATCAAGTCCTTCATGACCGCCGGCCTCAGCGGCCAGTATTTTGACGGCGCCTATGGCTATGCGGTGTTTCCCACCATCGGCAAGCTGGGCTTCATCATCGGTGGTGCTTACGGCGAGGGCAGGGTGTACGCGGCGGGCCAACACGTGGGCAATACCTCCATGGCGCAGGTGACTGCGGGTTGGCAGGCCGGCGCGCAGGCTTACAGCCAGATCATTTTCTTCCAGAACCAGACCGCCTACGAGGAGTTTACCTCCGGTAACTTTGAGTTCAGTGCCCAGGCCACGGCCGTGGCGATTACGGCGGGAGTGGCCGCCGAGGCGAGCACTACCGGTGGCCTGGCGGCGACCGCCAGCGGTGGCCGCAACGATGCAGCCACGGCCCAGGGCGGTTATCGCCGCGGCCTGGCCGTGTTCACAATCGCCAAGGGAGGCCTGATGGTGGAGGTCGCGCTGGGCGGGCAGAAGTACAGCTACACGCCGCTGTAAATCCCGCGGGGATTACTTGCCCGCCAGGGCGCGGGCATCCTCCAGGGCGGTGGCGGCAATGTCGCCCATCAGTATCACATGCCAGTTGCGGGGCCCGTGGGCACCGTAGACCAGCTGGCCCTCTATATCCCCGGTGCTGGATGGTCCGGCGATGAAGTTGTACCCCCGGGGCCGGCCGCTCTTGTTCATCTCCTGCCTGATGCGCGCCCAGGCCTGCTCCATGGTCGCCACCAGGCGGCTGCTGTCCACCAGGACCAGATGATGTTCGCTCAAAAAGTTGTTGACTGCGGGATTGGCCTTGCCGGTCTGCAGGGCGGTCGCGCCGGTTTCCGCGATTCCCAGCAGGGCATAGCTCAGGGCCACCGGCTCGCCGGGTTCGATGGCGCCGAATCGCGGCAGCACGCCCGCCTCGCGCCAGGGCATGGCCGCCAGGTTGGCATCGTTGCCGGCCACCAGCCGGTGGCTGCGAAAATGCCGGTAAACGTAGTCCGCCAGGGCCTTGACCGCCGCTGAGCGGTTGGCGACACATTCCACCGTGCCCTGGTTTTTCAGGACGTTGGTGAGGAAGGCGGTTGCCAGGTCGTCGCTGGGCAAGGGCGCGCCGGGCGCGCTGTCCGTGGGAGGCAGGGCGCGCTGGATGTTCTCCGCCTCCGCGGATTGGCAGGCGTGGCGCAGCCGCGCAAATATTTCCGAACGGGCACTGTTATTCATCGCCCGTTCTCCGCCTGGGTTTCTTGCCCCGGGGGCCGCCCGGGTGGGCCCGCTTCCCGGTGCCCGCCGGTGCCTTGCGGGTGGCGTCCTGGCGCCTGGTCCCCGGCCGGCGTGGATCGGGCCTGCGTGTCGAGCGCCCGCCGCGCTTGCCGGCGTCGGCGGCCGCCTGCTGCTGTCGCTGCAGGGCACTGTACTGCTGCATGAAAGTCTTTCCCTGCGGGGCGGGGAAGTCCCGCTGGCTGGTCCAGCCCGCCGCCATGGGCAGGCTGGCAAAGCGACCGCGGCGCCGTCCCAGCAGGTGCATGCCGAAAATACCCACGGCGGTCAGCGCATGGTACAGGCGCGGTTGGCGCGCCAGCCAGGCGTGCATCTTCAATCCCCAGCGCCAGCGGGTGGGAGACAGCTTGCGTTCGCTCTCCTCGTGGCGCAAATCCCGCAACAGGTCCGGCAGGGGAATGCCCGCCGGGCATACCTCGCCGCAGCGGCCGCAACTGGTGCAGGCATTGGGCAGGTCGGTGCTCTGCTCCAGGGAGGTCAGCAGCGGCGTGAGGATGGAGCCCATGGGCCCCGGATACACCCAGCCATAGGCGTGGCCGCCCACGCCGGCATAGATGGGGCAGTGGTTGAGGCAGGCGCCGCAGCGAATGCACTGCAGCATTTCGCGATAATCGCTGGCCAGGATCTCGCTGCGCCGGTTGTCCAGCAGGACGATGTGCGTTTCCAATGGTCCGTCGGTATCCAGTTCGCGCCGCGGGCCGGAGTAGAAACTGGTGTAGCAGGTCTGGGGCTGGCCGGTGGCGGAGCGCACCAGCAGGCGCAGCATGGCGGTGGCATCCTCCAGCCGGGGCAGGATGCGGTCCAGGGTGGTGCAGATGATGAGCACCTTGGGCAGGTTGGCGCACAGATCCCCGTTGCCCTCGTTGGTGACCAGCATGGAATAGCCGTTCTCCGCCACCAGCGCATTGGAGCCGATAATGCCTACCTCAGCCTTGAGAAAGTGCTCCCGTAGCACCAGCCGCGCCTCGCCCACCAGGTCGGCGATCTCCCCCAGGTCACGCTCCCCCAGGTCGTGCCTGGACAGGAACAGCTCGCGCACCTCGGCCGCGGATTTGTGTAGTGCGGGTCCGACAATATGGCTGGGTGTCTCTCCGGCCTGCTGGATGATGTATTCGCCGAGGTCGGTTTCCATCACGCTCAGGCCGGCCCGCTGCAGGTAATCGTTCAGCCCGGTTTCCTCGGTCACCATGGACTTGCCTTTGGCGATGCGCTGGGCCCGGTGCTCCTGGCAGATGTCCAGCACGATACTGTTCATGGCATCGCCATCGCTGGCGAAGTGCACCCGGTTGCCGTTTTCCGCGGCCTGCTGCTCAAACTGGGCCAGGTAATGATCGAGGTGATCGAGACTGTGCTGGCGCACCTGCCGCACGTGGTCGCGCAGCTCCTCGAACTGGCCGAAGCTGCCCATGGCCGCGTCGCGCATCAGGGGACTGAACAGCGCCAGCAGGTCGCGGCGCTGGCTCTTGCCGCTGTCCGCGAGGGCGGCGCTGGCATTCTCCAGGAAGGTGTCGCTGGTCTGCTTCAAGGCAGGGGCCTCACTGGCGCTCGGGTTCGCCGATGGCGGGGCTGTCCAGGTCGCCGCACAGCAGTTCGGCGATATGGCGCACCTCGATTGCCGCGCCGCTGCGGCTGGCGCGACCGGCGATATTGAGCAGGCAGCCCAGGTCCCCCCCCGCCAGGATGCTGGCCTCGGTGGCCAGGGCATTCGCCAGTTTGTCGCCCACCATCTTGCCGGAGATTTCCGGCATCTTGGCGCAGAAAGTGCCCCCGAAACCACAGCAGACCTCGGTCTGTCGTAATTCCTTTACTTCTGTGTCACACAATTCGCGCAGCAGCGCTCGCGGCTGCTGCTTGATACCCAGCTCCCGCAGTCCTGCGCAGCTGTCGTGGTAGGTCACTGCCGGCAGCTTTACGGCGGGGCGGTCGCCGCGCTTCAGGCGGGCTATATCGTTGAGGAACGTAGTCAGTTCAAAGGTCTTCGCCGCCAGGCGCCGGGCGCGCTCGCGCCACTCGCCCTCCAGCAGCGTGGGGTAGTGGTGGCAGATCATGCCAGCGCAGGAGCCGGAGGGGGCGACCACGTAGTCCGCCGACTCAAACTGAGCAATGAGCTGCCTGGCCAATGGTACCGAGGTGGCGTAATCGCCGGTGTTATAGGCGGGCTGGCCGCAGCAGGTCTGCTGCCCTGGCACCTCGACCACGCAGCCGGCCTGTTCCAGCAAGCGGATGCTGGCGAAGGCTACCGAGGGGCGGAACAGGTCGGCCAGGCAAGTGACAAACAGTGACACACGCAGCGGATCGCGCTGGCTTGTCTGCTCCTTGGAGGGGTTACTCATGCAGGCCTTGGTCCCTTGTGAAAACGTCCCGGGTGAACTGGCGTACCGCCGGGCGCGGCGATCCATGGGCAATTCAGGCGACAGTATAGCGAATACCGCAAAGCGCTGTCTCGCTCCGTCGCAGTGCGCCGGCTGTCTGGCGGTGGCGACCTATCCCATCCCGGGCAGGGAAAGCAGCGCCAGGGCCCCACAGGCGCAGGCCAGGATGATGCCCGTTCCCAGTGCCAGCGGGTGGCGCCCCTGCAGCAGGCGTGTGGCCAGGAACTTGCGATCCACGTAAATACCGCGGCGCGCCAGTGGCGCGACCTGCGCGACGATGGCTGTCGGCTCGAAGGCCGGCAGCCAGCGGGAACCGATAAACACGGTCACATCATCTATCATCAGGAAATGGCTGCGGTAGTGGACCCGACTGCCACTGCCCAGGTGGTATACGCCCTGGTGGTCTGCCAGCACCAGCACGTCACCCCGGGTACCTATATGGCCGTAATCGCTGCCCTGCAGCAGCAACAGGGCGAAGGCCGGCCCCGCCAGCGCCACCAGCAGCGCCGCCAGCTGCAGGGCCGATACCCCCAGGCCCACGGCTACCATGATTGCAGCCAGGGCCAGCACCGCATAGCTCCTGGCCAGCAGCGACAGGCGTTGCTGGCGGTTGGCGGCAGGGGCCACCCAGCTTATGTCGTCGGCCCCCTGGTCCAGAGGTACAGCGCCCTGCTCGCGCGAGGAGGTGTAGACCTGGCAGCGTATCCGGTACACAGCGGCCAGGCAGCAGCTGGCGACCAGTGCCAGCACGGCCAGTGCCAGCCCGGCGCGCCAGGCCAGCAGCTCGAGGCTGGCGCGGCGCGTCTGCTCTGCAACCAGGGCAGTCAGCAGCGTGGACGTCAGGGGCGCCTCCGCGTCTCCCTGCTCATTGTATTTAAGCAGGGAAATACTGCCGGGCTGGCGCACCAGCAGGCGTTTGCCCCAGGCTGCCAACTGCCCGGCCACCGCTCCCGATGGCAGGGTTGCCCTACCCAGGCTCTGCCACTGCTGGTCGAAGCGGAACAGCTCCGCGGGCCGGTCATCCCGGCGCTCAAATATCACCCACCACTGGTCGCCCAGGGGCAGGAAGTCGCGAATTGCGGCATAGCGGGAGGTGGCCTCGGCGAGGGGTTGCGGCACAATCTCGTCCAGTTGCTCGCCGAAAGCGTCATCTTCGTAGCGCAGTACGGAAATGGTCGGTGCCCCGGCGCTGTTGACCAGCAGCAGCCCCGAGTCGAGTTGCAGTACCGGTTCCGCGGGCAGGGGTACGGCGGCCCGGGCCAGCAGCTCACCCTGCGAATTCAGCTTGAGCAGTTCACCCGCGGCGCTGTCGGCGACGAACACGTTGCCGTCCAGCGGGTTGACTGCCAGCGCGTCAATGCTGCTACCGGCCAGCCGCGCCGAGAACTGCTCGCAGTGGGGCTGCTCCAGCGTGCAGCGCAGCAGGGCGGGCGCCTGCTCACCTGCGGGTCGCCCCGGTGCCAGCAGCCGGCCCCCGGGGTCCAGGGCCAGCGGCGGCGACAGGGCCGCAACCCCCAGTTGTTGCGCCCCCAGCACCGCCTGGCCGACGCCGGCGCGATCGTGCAGCAGCAAGCGGTTGGCGGCCAGCAACAGTGGCCCCTGACCGGGAAATACCGCGATCGCGCCGGGGCCGCGGATAGCGCCATCGGTCCGCGAAGTCTGCATTCCCAGCAACATGGCCAGGCAGCAGGCCATGGAGATCGCCGCGGCCAGCGCGGCGCGGCGGGCGCGGTGCCGGGCCGCCTCGGCCCGCTGGCGCACGGCGGCGGTGTTGCGAAAGGGTGACAGGCTGAACAGGTTGGGTTCGCCGGGCTGGCGCTTGCGGCGGCCCGGATAGGCGTCGGCCTGCGAGGCGCGCTTGCGGCTGGGCAGTTCCAGGCGCGTCTTTACCCTGCCGGCGGCGGAGGGGGGGGCGATGTGGGTGAGCTCCCGGGCGGCGCGCCGTTCCGCCTGCTGCTCCATGGCTCGCCGCTGGGCTTCCTGCTCGCGTTCGGCGGCTTCGGCCAGGGCTTTTTCCTCGGCCCGCTTGCGCAGCTCCTCAGCCTTGCGTTGGGCCGCTGCCGCCGCTTGCTGGCGTTTGCGCCGGGCGCTCTCCAGTTGGGCCTGGGCCGCCTGCTGCTCCTGCTCGCGGCGCAGTGCCTCGCGGGCGGCGGCTTTTTCCGCCGCGGCGCGCTGCTGCTCTTCCCGGCGCTGGCGGTGCAACTGCGCCAGCTGTTCCCGTTCGGCCTCGCGCGCGGCCCGTTCCGCCTCCGCTCGCGCCGCCGCTGCCGCCCTGGCGCGCTCGTGCTCCGCCGCGCGCTGCGCCTTTTTTGCCTCTTTGCGGCGCCGCTCTTCGGCCTTGCGTCGCGCGATCTCGGCCGCCGCCTCGCGTTTTTGTTCGGCCAGTGCGGCTTTCTGGCGGGCCGCCTCCAGCTTTGCCAGGCGGGCGGCTTCCTGCTTCGCCTGCTGGGCGGCTTCCCGCGCCAGGGCTTTTTGCCGGGCCTGTTCCATTGCGCTGGCTTTCGCCTCGGATGGCGAGTTGGTGGCGGGGGGCTTGCCGTCGCGGGCGCCGTTGCGGTCGTCGAGCTTGACCAGCTCGGTCTCTATGCCCAAACGGCGCAGCCTGGCATAGGATTCCGCAGCTTCCTTGCGATTCAGGTCGCGGCTCAGCACCACGACATCGCCTGAGAAACACTGTCGCAGTCGCGCCGGGTCATGGATGGCATACAACTCGGCCAGCCGGGTTTCTACCTGCTCGCGGTCGTGCCCCTCCAGGATCCTGCCCCTGAACGTGAGGTTAAACTTTGCCACCCCGCGTCTCGCGCCCCTGTTGTCCGTGATTTTTTATGTAACTGGAATGTACGGGGTTTCAGGGTGGTTTTCCAGTGCGGCTTGTCAGGACGGGTGCGGGTCCACGAACTCGAAGCTGAGCCCGGCATTTTTTGCCAGTCGCTGCTGCAGCCTGGCGCCCATGGCCGAGGCGGGTGTCCAGAAGCCGCCGCCGGCGACGGGCTTGTCCAGTGCCAGGCAGACGCTGGCTTCTCCCAGCATTTTCGCGGTGGATCCGTAGCCGGGGTCCATGTCGCCGGTCACTTTCAGGCGCATGTCCTTGCTGCGGTCCTGGGGGTGGAGCCCGTGCAGGAAAATCTCGTAAAAGCCCTTCTCGCGCTGCCGGCGACTGGGCCCCTCTCCCGGTGAGGGCAGCAGGCGCGCCGCGAGCTTGCGGGTGGGGGTTGCCGCCAGCGCCAGCATGCCCAGTCGCGAGCCGATGGCTGCTACGTTTGCCAGGTAGCGGGAGCGGGTCAGTACCGCCTCGTCGTAGTGGAAATCCTCGCCCCAGGGGAAACCCAGCAGCGCGTTGCTGCGCCGCACGACCCGGGTGTTGACCAGGGCCATGATGAAGGGGAAGGTCCACTGGCCGAAGTCGGGATCGAACCGCGCGGTATCCTGGTCCGGCCCGTCCGGCCCGGTAGGCGCCCCCGGCGGGTTGAGTACGTAGGGATCGGCGATGAGGTCGCGGATACCGGGATCGTGAGCCGCCTCCTCCATGAGGTTGAGCATGCTGGCCACGGTGCCCCCGCTGGTGGCGCCGCTGGTGCGGCCAACCCGGGTCTTGACGTGTACTGCGGGCACGCCGTGCTGTTTCAGCATGGCCTGTTGCAGGTACCAGGTGCCAATATCGAACGGTATGGAGTCAAAGCCACAGGTGTGGACGATCCGGGCCCCGGTGGCTTTGGCTGTGCCCTGGTAGGCCGGAATGACCCGCGCCATCCACTGTACCTCGCCGGTCAGGTCGCAGTACCCGGTGCCGGCATCGGCACAGGCGGCCACCAGGGGCGTGCCGTATTTGGCATAGGGGCCCACGGTAGTGCACACGACCCTGGTCTGGGCCACCAGCTCCGCCAGGCTGGCTGCATCCTCGCTGTCAGCCAGCAGTATCGGCAGGGCAGCGCGCTGGCTCTTTTTCAGGCAGGCCGCGCGCACCGCCTCCAGCTTGTCGCGGTTGCGACCGGCAATGGCCCAGCGCAGCGTGTTGTCGACGCCATATTTTTTTGCAAGGTAGGCGGTGACCAGCTGCCCGGTGAAGCCGCTGGCACCCCATACTATTACGTCGAATTTGCGCCTTGCCATGGTGGCCTACTCCCTGGATGGGTGGTGATTGAATGTCGTGCGTGCCCTGCAGGGAGGAGCTCGCCCTCATCCTGGTGACAAGCTGTAGCATAGCAGTGTCCGGGAGCCGAAATGGGAAATCGGCGGCGGCTTTCGCAGTAACCCTATTGGGTCCGGGCCTCGCCAAGTGTGAACCCGGTACTGGTTCTCGACCGGGTGGCAGGGTATCCTTGCGCGCTCACTATCAGGGCAGTGTCGCCGTGCCGACAGGATACAGGGACAATTCGGGGTTTACCACGCGCCTGGGCTTCGCGGCGCTGGCGCTGCTGGCCGTGGTGCTGGCCGGCTGCGGCGAGCCACCCTGGAACGATCCCAACCCCAGCTTCGATGACGGCCTGCTCACCTACAACTCGGTGATGAGCCCGTCGCCCCCCAAGCACCTGGATCCGGCCACGTCCTACGCCTCGGACGAAAGCCTGTTCCTGATGCAGATCTACGAACCGCCCATGGGTTATCACTTCCTCAAGCGCCCCTATGAGCTGCTGGCGCTGTCGGTGGAGGATTTTCCCCAGGTCACCTACCTCAACGCCGAGGGCGAGGAGGTCGCCGAGGACGATCCCGCGGTGGCCTATACCCGCTATACCCTCACCGTGCGCGAGGACGAACACTACCAGCCGCATCCGGCGTTCGCCGTGGACCAGCAGGGCCAGCCCCTGTACCTTTTTGACGACGCCGAGGAGGGCTCGCGCTACAGCCAGATTACCGATTTTCCGCAGACCGGCGATCGCCCGGTGCGCGCCAATGACTACGTGTACGCGATCAAGCGCCTGGCGGACCCGCTGATCGGCTCGCCCATGCTGGGATTCATGGCCCAGCACATCGTCGGCATGACGGAGTTCTCCGAGGAGCTGGCCCGGGTGGAGCGCCCAGGCAACTGGCTGGACCTGAATGATTTCGATATGGAGGGCCTGGAGGTGCTGGACGAGCGCACCTTCACGATCACCATCAACGGCCGCTATCCCCAGTTTGTCTACTGGCTGGCCATGCACTTTTTCTCACCCATCGCCCCCGAGGTGGACCGCTTCTACCACAACCCCGGGTTCAGCGACCGCAACCTCACCCTGGACTGGTGGCCGGTCGGCTCCGGCCCCTACATGATGGTGAAGAACGATCCCAACAGCGAGATCATCCTGGAGCGCAACCCCAATTATCGCGAGGACTACTACCCCATCGAGGGGGAGCCGGGTGACCGGGAGAAGGGCCTGCTGGATGACGCCGGCAAGCGGGTGCCGTTTATCGACCGGGCGGTGTTCCGCCTGGAGAAGGAAGTATTGCCCCTGTGGACCAAGTTCCTGCAGGGCTACTACGACCGCTCGGGAGAGGTGCACGGCAATACCAACGGCGTATTCGACCAGGCCTTCGTGGTGGGCCCCGACGGCGTGGAGATGTCGCCGGAGCTGCAGGACCACAATATCACCATGTCGCCGGACGTGAAGCCGGGTATCTACTACTACGGCTTCAATATGCGCGACCCCGTGGTGGGCGGCTACACGGAGGACAGGCGCAAGCTGCGCCAGGCGTTGCAAATCGCCTTCAACACCGAGGAGTACATCAATATCTTCTACAAGGGCAACGGGATCGCCGCCCAGAACCCGATTCCACCGGGCATTCCCGGGCACCTGGAGGGGGAGGAGGGGATCAACCCCTACGTCTACGACTGGGTGGACGGCGAGGCGGTGCGCAAGCCCCTGGAGTACGCCCGCAAGCTGCTGGCGGAGGCGGGCTATCCCAACGGCCGCGACGCCCGCACCGGCGAACCCCTGAAAATCTTCATCGACGTGCAGTCCCAGGCGATCAGCAATACCTCCATGAACTGGATGGACCGGGTGTTTGCCGAACTCGGGGTACAGGTGGAATATCGTCCGGCCGACTGGAACCGCACCCGGGAAAAACTGCTGACCGGCAATACCCAGATTTATTCCCACGGCTGGCTGGCCGATTACCCCGACCCGGAGAACTTCCTGTTCCTGCTGTACGGCCCCGAGAGTCCGCTGATCTGTGAGTGCGACGGCGCCAACAACTCCAACTATGACAATCCCGAGTACGACGAGCTGTTCCGGCAGGTCAGGGTGCTGCCGCCGGGCCCGGAGCGGGCCGAACTGGTGGCGCGCATGGTGGAACTGTTCCGCCGCGACGCGGTGTGGCTGTATGCCTATTACCCCAAGGACATCTACCTGAACAACAGCTGGGTGTCCAACACCAAGCGCCACGGTATCTCCAAGGCCACTCTGAAGTACCTGAATATCGATCCAGAGGAGCGCGCCCGCCGGCAGGTGGAGTGGAACCAGCCGGTGACCTGGCCGCTGTATGCCGGGGCCGCGCTGGTGATCGGCCTGCTGCTGCCCGGCGTCATTGCCTACCGGCGGCGCCAGAACGCCACCGCGCGCCGCGCAGTGGAGTAACCGCCCATGTTTGCCTATATCGTCCGCCGGCTGCTGTACGCCATTCCCATCCTGATCGGGGTCAACCTGCTGACTTTCACCCTGTTTTTCGTAGTGAACTCCCCGGATGACATGGCCGTGTCCCAGCTGGGGGAGAAATACGTCACCCCCGAGGCCATCGAGGCCTGGAAGCGCAAGAACGGTTACGACAAGCCCCTGTTCGTCAATGCCGAGGCCCAGGGTGTGGGCGCTTTTACCGACACTATTTTCTTCACCAAGTCGCTGAAGTTGTTCGCTTTCGACTTCGGTCGCTCCGAGAGCGGCCGCGACATCACCACCGACGTCTCCACTCGCATGTGGCCCAGCCTGGCGGTGGCCCTGCCCAGCTTCGTCATCGGCATCTGGGTCAATATCTGCGTGGCCCTGATGGTGGTGATGTTCCGCGCCACCGCCCTGGACCGCTGGGCGGTGTTCGTGTTCGTCGCGCTGATGTCCATCTCCTACCTGTTCTACATCATCGGCGGCCAGTACCTGGTGGCCAAGAGCTGGATGCTGGTGCCCATATCGGGCTATGACCCGGAGTTCCAGCCCTGGAAGTTCCTCATCCTGCCGGTGCTGGTCAGCGTCATCGCGGGGATAGGCTCCGGCGCGCGCTGGTACCGGACGCTGTTCCTGGAGGAGGCGGGCCAGGATTATGTGCGCACCGCCCGCGCCAAGGGTGCCAGTGAGATCAGCATCCTGTTCAAGCACATCCTGCCCAACGCCCTGATCCCCATCCTCACCGGGGTGGTGGTGCTGATCCCCACGCTGTTCATGGGCAGCCTGTTGATCGAATCCTTCTTCGGTATTCCCGGCCTCGGCAGTTACATGCTGGATGCGATCCGGTCCCAGGATTTCGCCATCGTGCGCACCATGGTGTTCATAGGCTCCATCCTCTACATCATCGGCCTGATCCTCACGGACATCTCCTACACCTGGGCCGACCCCAGGGTGCGGCTCAGTTGATGCTGGCGCTGGATTTCAAACCGGTCCTGCTGTGGTCCGATGCGCTGGTGTTCCTGCTGGTCATCGCCCTGACCCTGTTTTTCTATCGCCTGCGCGAGGATCCCCAGACCAGGGAGCGCTGGGGCAGGGTGTTCTCCTCGCGCCTGGGGATGGTCACCTTCACCGTCATCATGGTCTATGTGGTCATTGCCCTGCTGGACTCGCTGCATTTTCGCAAGGCCCTGCCCACCCCCGAGGGGGTGGTCACCAACGAAATCTTCTACGACAACAAGGTCACCAGCGTGCTGGACGTGCTGCTGGACGGCATGGGCGAGCGCTTCGAGCGCACTTACTCGGCTCCCTTTGCGCTCAAGTCCTTCGAAAAGAGCAATATGAAGGACGAGCAGGGCAATATGTACCGCGGTTATGAGGACCTCAAGCACGCCGGCCAGCACCTGTCCGACCCCCAGGCCAAGTGGGCGAATGTGCTGGAACTGAGTCTCAGGGCCCTGGCCTGGGGGCTGCTGGCGGCGGCCCTGGTGGTAGGATTGCAATGGTATCTGCTGCGCGGCAGTGTGCACCCCTGGTACGCCTCCTGGGCGGTGCAGGCGGTGGTGATCTGCCTGTTCTTCTGGCTGGTTTACCTCAGCCACTATTACCATGTGCTGGGTACGGACCAGGGCGGCGCCGATGTGGCTTACCAGAGCATCAAGGGCGTGCGCACCGGGGTGCTGCTGGGCACCCTGTCCACGCTGGTGATGCTGCCCATCGCCGTGAGCCTGGGCGTGATGGCCGGCTACTTCAAGGGCTGGGTGGACGACGTGGTGCAGTACCTCTATACCACGCTCAGCTCTATACCGGGCATTCTGCTGATCGCCGCCTCGGTGCTGCTGTTCCAGGTGTATATTGACCTCAATCCGGATTTCTTCGCCATCGGCATGGAGAAAGCCGATGCCCGTTTTATCGCCCTGTGTTTCATCCTCGGGCTGACCAGCTGGTCCAGCCTGTGTCGCCTCATCCGGGCGGAGACCCTGAAAATCAGCCAGTTGGGCTATGTGCAGGCCGCCCACGCCTTCGGCGTCAGTCACGCTCGCATCCTGGGGCGCCACATCCTGCCCAACGTGGTGCATATCATCCTGATCACCTTCGTGCTGGATTTCAGTTCGCTGGTGCTGGCCGAGGCGGTGCTGTCCTATATCGGTGTGGGCATCGACCCCTCCATGGGCAGCTGGGGCAATATGATCAACGGCGCCCGCTCGGAGTTGTCCCGGGAGCCGGCGGTGTGGTGGACCCTGTCCGGCGCCTTCTTCTTCATGTTCGTGCTGGTGCTGGCGGCCAACCTGTTCTCCGACCTGGTGCGCGATGCCTTCGACCCGCGCAGCGCGATGGGGAGGTCCGGAACATGAGCGGTGATATACGCCTGCGGGTCAAGGACCTGCGGGTCAAGCTGCCGGAAACCGGCGAGGAAATCCTCAAGGGCGTCAGCCTGGAGCTGCGCGCCGGGCAGATTTTTGCCCTGGTGGGCGAATCCGGCAGCGGCAAGTCGGTGACCTCGCTGGCGGTAATGCGGCTGCTGCCCGAGGCCCTGGCGATCACCGGGGGCGCGGTGCAGGTGGGCGAGCAGGACCTGTTCGACCTCTCCGAGTCCAGTATGCAGAACGTGCGCGGCCGCCGGGTGGCGATGATCTTCCAGAACGCCATGACTGCGCTCAACCCGGTGCAGAGCGTGGGCCAGCAGGTCGCCGAAACCCTGCGCCTGCACACCCGCCTTCGCGGCGACGCCCTGCGCCAGCGCGTTGTGCAATTATTTGCAGAGGTGGGTATCCCCGACCCCGAGGGACGTTTCAGCTTCTTCCCCCACCAGATGTCCGGGGGCCAGCAGCAGCGGGTCATGATCGCCATGGCGCTGGCCTGCGAACCGGATATCCTCATTGCCGACGAGCCCACCACCGCCCTGGACGTCACCATCCAGAAACAGGTACTGGGCCTGGTGCGGGATTTGACCGTCTCCCGCCAGCTGGCGGTGCTGTTGATCACCCACGACATGGGAGTGGTGCGCCACACCGCCGACGAGGTTGCGGTGATGTACCGGGGCGAGATCATCGAGCGGGCCCCGGTGGATGACTTTTTCCACAGCCCCCAGCAGGCCTACAGCAAGCGCCTGATAGACGCGCTGCCGGACCTGAGCCACTTCCAGAGCATGGCGACCGAGACTCCGCTGCTGCAACTGGAGGACGTCAAGGTGTACTTTCCCATTCGCAAGGGCGTGCTGCAGCGGGTGGTGGATTACACCCGCGCCGTGAACGGGGTGTCGCTGTCCATAGGCCGCGGTGAGACCTATGCCCTGGTGGGAGAATCAGGCAGCGGCAAGTCCACCCTGGGTCGGGCCATCCTCAACCTGGAGCCCCTCAGTGGCGGCCGCATCCGTTTCCAGGGAGAGGACATCGGCGGCCTGGCGCGGCGCCAGATGCTGCCCTATCGCAAGCGCATCCAGGTCATCTTCCAGAACCCTTACTCCTCGATGAACCCGCGCCTCAGCGTGGGCGAGATCATCGCCGAGGGGATGGTCAGCCTGGGCCTGGGCCTGTCCCTGGAGGAGCGCAACGAGCGTATCGGCCAGTTGTTGGACCGGGTGCAACTGCGCCGCGAGTACGGCAGTCGCTATCCCCACGAGTTTTCCGGCGGCCAGCTGCAGCGGGTGGCGATCGCCAGGGCGCTGGCGGTAGACCCGGAACTGATTATCTGCGACGAGCCCACCAGCGCCCTGGACGTGTCTATTCGCGCCGAGGTGCTCGACCTGCTGCAGGAACTGCAGCGGGAGTTTGGCGTGTCCTACCTGTTCATCACCCACGACCTGTCCATAGTCCCCAGCCTGGCCCATCACGTGGGCGTGATGCAGGCGGGTGTGCTGGTGGAGCAGGGCAGCGCCGAGCAGATCCTGACCGCGCCAACGCACCCCTATACCCAGGCCCTGTTGGCTTCCGTGCCGCGCGTGGATGGCTGATCGCTGCGCTGACCACGCTCGGTCGAATGCATTCGACCCCACACCAGATTCCCCCGTAGGGCCGAATTCATTCGGCCCTGCTAGTTACCCGGACAGGCATGCTCTATGCTTGTTCGTAAACCGTGATACCTGCCATCCACAATAGGAGTAACACGCCATGAACGGTGCCGAGAGCCTGCTCAACACCCTCCTCAATAACAATATCGATGTCTGCTTCACCAACCCGGGTACCTCGGAGATGCATTTCGTCGCCGCCCTGGACGAGGTGGAGGGCATGCGCTGCGTACTGTGCCTGTTCGAGGGCGTGCTCAGCGGCGCCGCGGATGGCTATGCCCGCATGGCCCGCAAGCCGGCCTCCACCCTGCTGCACCTGGGGCCGGGACTGGGCAACGCCCTGGCCAATATTCACAACGCGAAAAAAGGGCGCACCCCGATGGTGAATATCGTCGGTGATCACGCTACCTACCACCTGCAGTACGATGCGCCCCTTACCGCGGACATAGAGGGCATCGCCGGCCCGGTTTCCCACTGGGTACACACCTCCAGGGAACCGGCGGATATCGCCAGGGACGCGGCCGAGGCGGTGCGCCAGGCCGGTTTCGGCAAGGTGGCTACCCTGATGCTGCCCGCGGACGTCTCCTGGGGCGACAACCCCAATGGCCCAGAGGCCGCGGTTACCGTCGCGGCGCCCGCCGCCGTGCCCGCCAGCCGTGTCGACGATGCCCTGGCCAGGCTGAAATCCGGCGCCAACTGCATGATCATGGTGGGTGGCCGGGAACTGGATACCCAGCGCGGCCTGATGCTCAGCCGGATCGGCAAGGCCAGTGGCGCGCGGGTGTGCACCGAGGTCTTTCCGGCTCGCCTGGCGCGCGGCGCCGGTACCGCGGTCATCGACCGCCTGCCCTACCTGGCGGAGATGGCCCTGGAGCATCTCAAGGACGTGCAGCAGCTGATCCTGGTGGGCGCGCCCGCGCCGGTGTCATTTTTTGCCTACCCCAATGTACCCAGCAAGATGGCCCCCGAGGGCTGTGAGGAGTTCGTGCTGGCCGGCCCGGACGACGACATTGACCAGGTGCTGGAGGACCTGCTGGAGAAACTGGGCGCCCTGGACGTGGAGCCCGACGTGCACGCCCTGAATATTCCCGAGCTGCCCCAGGGGAACCTGGACGTCAACTCCGCGGCGGCGACCATCGCCCATTTCCTGCCGGAGAACGCCATCGTGGTGGATGAGGCCAATACCTCCGGCCTGTCCCTCTTTCCCCTGACGGCCCAGGCCCAGCCCCACGACTGGCTCAACCTGACCGGCGGCAGCATAGGCTTCGGCCTGCCCGCGGCGGTGGGGGCGGCCATTGCCTGCCCGGATCGCAAGGTTATCGCCCTGGAGGGTGACGGCAGCGCCATGTACACCATACAGGCGCTGTGGACCATGGCTCGCGAGCACCTGGATATCACCGTGGTGATCTTCAACAACCGCAAGTACAGCATCCTCGAGCTGGAGTTTGCCCGCACCGGGGCCCGCGGCGGCAAGCCCGGCCCCAACGCCGCCAGTGTGCTGGATATTGGCGGCCCCGATATGGATTTCATGGCCATGGCCACGGGCATGGGCGTGCGGGCCACCCGGGCCACCACCGCTGCGGAATTCAACGAGCAATTCGCGGCCGCCGTGCAGGCCAAGGGGCCGCGGCTGATCGATGCCGTGGTGCCCACGCTGTTTTGAGCTGTGCCGCGTGAGGACCATGGCTCCCTGCCAGTCTGTGCCTGAGGCCCGACACCCGATCCTGCGCCGGCTGCCCGTTGTGCTGTTGTTGGTGGCGCTGCCGTTGGCGGCGCAGGAGTCGTTCATGCAGCGGGTGACGCAGGAGTTCGCCGCCAGCGAGATCGTGTTTCCGCGCGCCGTGTCCAACGCGCCGTTTGTCCCGCTCGCCTTTGTCGGGGCCACCAGCTATGGCGACGCCGAGGTGGATGGTCGCGAGGGTGTGAACGCAGAGTACGATGTCAGCACGGTGTCGCAGATGGCGATGCTGCCTATCCTCATGGGGGAGCGCGATGCCCTGCTGGTGGGGGAGTACCTCAGCTGGTCGGATTTCAGCGTGCAGGGAGAGCAGACCAACTCCTTCGATGTCACCTCGGTGGGCCTGCCGGTGGCGTGGTTGCGCCAGCTGGACCCGGCCTGGCAGGCCGCTGTCTTCGTCATGCCCATGGGGCACTACGACAATGTCGACGGGGGGGATTGGGCCTGGCAGTACATGGGCGGTGTTTTTGCCCGCTATGTGCAGCACGACCGCCTGTGGTGGGCCTTCGGCTTCTACGCGGATATCGCCCCGGGTGACAATTTCTATATCCCCTACGTCGGCGCATCCTGGGTGATCAACGAACGCTGGACCCTGAGCGCTATCATGCCCTGGCCGGCGCTGCTGTATGCCCCCAGCCGGGACTGGCTGTTCCGGCTGGGGGCCTCGCCCTCGGGATCGTCCTGGTCGTTCAAGCCCGATGGCGGCGAGGCCACCGTCAACCTCGATGCCTGGGATTTCGGCCTGGGCGTCGAGCACCGCCTGGCAGCCAATATATGGCTGTCCGCGGAGGCGGGTATAGGTGGGTTCCGCGGCCTGCGCCTGAGCGGCTCCGACGTCGAATCCCCTGACCTCAACGTCAGCACCAGCCCCTATGTCGGCATGACCCTCAACTTCAGGCCGTCATTGGCAAACTTCTAGCCGCGGCGCCGGCCGCGCAGGTTTCCCGCAATACCTGCAGCACCTGTTCGGGGTCGCGCAGGCGCTTCACGCGCTCGAACAGCGGCGCCGCGTCAAGGTAGTAGCCGCGCAGGTAAACCAGCCACTGCTTCAGCGGGTTGGGGGCGTAGCGGGCCTCGTAGCGGTCCAGGTTCAGCTCGTAGAAGCGCAGCACCAGCGGCAGCAGGCCGGCCCAGCTCAGGGGCGCGGGCTGCGCCCCCGCGAGCGAGGCCTTGACCAGGCGCGGCAGGTCCGGGCGGCACAGTACGCCGCGTCCCAGCATCAGGTCCCGGCAGCCGGTGACCTGCAGGCAGCGCAGGGCATCCTGCGGGTTCCAGATCTCGCCGTTGGCGATCAGCGGCAATGCCACTACCTCCCGCGCCCGGGCGATCTCCTCCCAGTAGGCCGGCGGCCGGTAGCCGTGGCGCTTGGTGCGGGCGTGGATGGTCAGTTCGCTCGCCCCCGCGGCTTCCACCGCCCGAGCGATGTCCAGGAAGCGCTGTTGGTCCTCATAGCCCAGCCGGGTTTTTACTGTGACCGGGGTGGTCGCCGGCACCGCGGCCCGCACGGCCGCGGCGATGGCGTACACGCGCTCGGGTTCGCGCAGGATGACGGCGCCGCCGTCGGAGCGATTCACGGTTTTTGCGGGACAGCCGAAATTGATGTCTATTCCCGGTGCGCCCAGCTCCGCCGCCCGGGCCGCGTTGTCGGCCATTACCGTCGGCTCCCCGCCCAGCAGTTGCAGGTAGACCGGCACGCCGCCCAGGGTGGTTCCACCGCGTTGCAGCTCGGGACAGTAGCGCTTGAAGACCCGCGCCGGCAGCAACTGGCCCGACACCCGCACGAACTCGGTGACGCAGCGGTCCACGCCGCCCAGGGAGGTGAGCAGCTCGCGCATGGTGTGGTCTATTACGCCCTCCATTGGGGCAAGCATCAGGCGCATGGTTATTTCCCGGTTCCAGGGGCCGGCGATTATAACCGGCCCCCGTGACAGCGGCCACGGCTGTAGCGCGACCGCGCCGGGTAATCCACGTTGCCGCGGCATGGCGCCCGCTGTCGCCCTGCTTTATCATGGGCTGATCCGGCCGGGCGGATTCCCCGGCGGCTCCGCTATGCGAGTATTTCATGCAGGCAGACATCGTTGCCCAGGGATTCGAGCTCATGCTGTACGGCATGGGCACGGTAGTGCTGTTCCTGACCGTACTGGTGGTGGCCACCACCTTCATGTCGCGCCTGATGACGCGCTACTTTCCCGATCCCGCGGCGCCGGCAGTCCCGGCCCGGCTCGCTGTGGGGGAACCACAGG
>JACKNU010000014.1 GCA_024234675.1 Pseudomonadales bacterium
CCAGCTGGATTTCCTGCGGGAGTGGCAGCACAAGGTCTGGTCAGCGGGCTACCTCGGCATGGCCTGGCCGAAGGAATACGGGGGCGGCGGTATGGAGCGCGCTTTCCAGGCCATCGCCGACCAGGAGATGCGCCGCCACGCGGTGCCCATCTGCTTCAACGTCATCGGCCTGGGCTGGGCCGGGCCACTGATCATCGACATCGGCACGGAGGAGGAGAAAGCCCGCTACCTCAAGGGCATACTCAGCGCGGAGGATATCTGGTGCCAGGGCTTTTCGGAGCCCGACCACGGCTCCGACCTGGGCAACGCCCAGACCCGGGCGGTGCGCGATGGTGACGAGTACGTTATCAACGGCCAGAAAATCTGGACCACCATGGGCAATTTCGCCAGGTACATGATCCTGCTGGCCAGGACCAACCCGGACGCCGCGCGCAAGTACGACGGCCTGTCCTACTTCCTGGCGCCCATGAATGTACCGGGAATCGAGACCCGGCCGATCCGCAAGATCACCGGCGAGTACGGCTTTACCGAGACCTTCTTCACCGATGCGCGCATCCCCGCCGGCTGCCTGATGGGCGAGGAGGGACAGGGCTGGAAGATCGCCATGCAGACCCTGCAGTACGAGCGCGGTGCCGAGGCCGGAGCCGCCGGCGGCCTGATGATGGTGAGGGTCACCATCGATGACATGATCGAGGAACTGCAGGATGTGAGCCGTGACGGCGAGCCGGTACTGCGGGACCCGGTTATGCGCGATAAGCTGGTGCAGATGATCATGGAAGAAAAGGCCGTGGCGCTGGGAGACCGGCGCGCGCATATCGGCGCCCTTACCTCGGATTATCCCGGCTCGCTGCAGCTGTCCCACAAGCTGCGCTCCACTGAAATGACCCGCCGCATGCGCCAGTTTGCCATCAACCTGCAGGGCGCCGCGGGCGGCCTCTACGTGGGCGACGACGAGGCCCGCCAGGGCGGCTTCTGGCAGCGCGCCTACTTCAACAGTTTCTCGGCAACCATCGGTGGCGGCACCAGCCAGGTGCAGGCCAATATTGTCGCCGAACATATTCTCGGCCTGCCGAAGTAGGAGCACAGACATGTCGGTGATAGGAAATAATGCGCTGAGCTTCAGCGAAGAACAGGCCATGCTGCTGGACGTCGCCCGGGAGTTCTGCCGCGACAAGTCGCCCATGGCGGCGGTGCGCGCGCAACTGGAGACGGAGCGGGGTTTTGATCCGGCTATCTGGGACGAGATGGTCGCCCTGGGTTGGGCGGGTATCGCCCTGCCGGAAGCCTGCGGCGGCTCGGGTATGGGGGTGGCATCGGTGGTGCCGGTAGTGGAGGCCATGGGGCGGGCGATGCTGGGCACCCCGCTGATCAGCACCACCCTGGCGGCGCAACTACTGTTGCGCGCAGGTGGCGCCGGCAGCATGGAAGCTACCCTGGCCAGTATTGCCGGCGGCAGCATCGCCACGGTGGCGCTGCTGGAGAACGCCGACTGGGGCGATACCCGTATTGGCTGCCAACTGGATGGCAGCGGGGTGCTGCAGGGCAACAAGAAATACGTGACTGACGCGGAGGCGGCGGACCTGTTCGTGGTGCCGGTCGAGCACGCCGGCGCGCCCGCGCTGGCAGTCGTGAAAGCGGAGCAACTGGCCGCCGGGGCGATAGCGCCCAATACCCTGATCGACCAGACCAAGCGCAGCGCCAGCGTGGATTTCAGCGGCGTACAGGTCGCGCAGGAGGGCCTGCTCACGGGAGCGGCGGTCAGCAGCGCCCTGCGCGACCTGTACCTGCTGGGCGCGTTGTTGACTGCGGCGGAGGCAACCGGCAGCGCCGCCAGCTGCCTGGCTACCATCGTGGAGTATCTCAAGACCCGCAAGCAGTTCGGCAAGCTGATAGGTTCATACCAGGCACTGAAACACCCCGCGGTGGATATTCTGTGTGCCGTGGATTCGGGGCGCTCCTTTATCTACCACGCCGCCACCCTGGTGGGGGACGAAGCCCTGGACCGGGATGCTGAAATCGCCTGTCGCATGGCCAAGGCACACGCCACCGAGACATTGTTGTACGCCGGTGATCGGGCGGTGCAGTTCCACGGCGGCATGGGTTTTACCTACGAGTGCGACGCCCAGCTGTACATCCGCCGGGCCCAGTGGAGCCAACAGCAATATGGCGACGCCCAGCATCACCGCAAGCGCCTGGCGGATTTATTGCTGTAGACGCTGGCGCGCCACACTGGTGCTCGGCCGCCCGGACCCCGGTGCTCTGCACCCCGCCGGCGCCTTGCCGCGCCGGACCGGGCCGGGTACGCAACTGACTGGAAAAACTGTTTAATTGGGCTAGTCTGTTAATAAGAATAGCTGCGCCGCCGCGTTTCGGCGGTTAACTGGGCAGGCAGGTATGAACGGACTGGCAATCTCTGTAGCGATTATCGCGGTGGCCCTGTGTGCGTTGTTGCTCGCGTCGCGACGCAGGCCCCATTCCGTGGGGTTACACCCAAAACATGTTTCCAGACATGGGCTCGCCGGCCAGCATGGTACAGCGAAGGCGAAATTCCCCGGCGTCTCCGTGAATGCGGCGCCCAGGGCGTGCCTGGCCGCCCAGTTGGTTGATGGCGCGCGCTTTCACCCCGACGACGCACCCGCCCTGCCGCTGCCTGGCTGTACCGAGAAGCACTGCAAATGCACCTATGTCCACCATTCGGACCGGCGCTCCGGGACCCTGGACCGGCGCAGCCTGAGGGGCGTCAAAAGGGACTACCTGCTGTTTTTTGGCCGTGAGGACCACCGCGAGGGACGTGGGCGCCGGGCCAGTGACTGGGAGGCCGCGTACAAAAACAACGAGTACCTGACCTACTGACACGACCCGCCAGCCCGGGTTGCCCCCACTCACAGCACTCACAGCACCGACAGCGTCCCTTTTCCCCACGCCGGACACACCCTATCATTGAGACGTTTGGCGACTGTGTATTTCAAGGACATCACCCATGAGTAAAATGAACGAAGATCCGCGGATAGATCCGCGGATCAAGGCTCTCTTTGGCAATATGCCCACGGTAAGCTTTGGCGACGTGGCATCGCGGCAGCAGGCCCTGGAGGAAGCCAATTCCCCCGAGTCCCTGGCCCGCATGAAGCAGATGGAAGGCATGTTCGAGCTGATCGACAACGAGCAGGTCGCGCCCTCGGCGGGGCTGGCAATAAGCACCCACGAGTTTATTTCCAGCCCTGACAACAACACCATCAAGCTGCAGTTCATCCGCCCGGCGTCCGATGAGACCCTGCCTTGCGTGTATTACATTCACGGCGGCGGCATGCAGACCATGAGCTGCTTTGTGGGCATGTACCGGGCCTGGGGCAAGATCATCGCGGCCCAGGGTGTGGCGGTCGCCATGGTGGATTTTCGCAACTGCCTGACGCCGTCCTCGGCGCCCGAGGTGGCCCCATTCCCGGCGGGCCTGAACGACTGCGTTGCCGGCGTCAAGTGGCTGGCCGGCCAGGCTGGCGAACTGAATATAGACCCCGGGCATATCGTGGTGGCCGGCGAGAGCGGCGGCGGCAACCTCACCCTGGCCACCGGCCTTAAACTCAAACGGGACGGCGACCTGGACCTGATCCGCGGCCTGTACGCCCTGTGCCCCTATATCGCCGGTGCCTGGCCCCAGGAAATGTACCCGTCCTCCATAGAGAACAACGGCCTGTTGCTGGACTTGCACAACAACCGCGGGGCCATGGCCTATGGGATCGAGGAGTTCGAGCGGGGTAATCCCCTGGCCTGGCCCGGTTTCGCCACGGTAGAGGAGTTGCGCGGCCTGGTGCCCACGGTGATCAGCGTCAATGAGTGCGACCCCCTGCGGGACGAGGGCATAGAGTTTTACCGCAAATTGCTACAGGCGGGGGTGCCGGCGCGGTGCCGGCAGGTGATGGGCACCACCCACGGGGTGGAGATCTTTGCCGTCGCATGCCCCGAAATCAGCCGCGAGACCGCGGCGCTGATTGCCCGGTTCTGCCGGGAGGCCTGACAGGAACAGCGGTGGGGCCGGCGGCTGCCGGTTCCATTCAGCCGGCTTCGCTTACCTCGATTTCCATCAGCAGATCGTCCGCAGCCACTTGCGCCCCGGACTCCGCCCTGACCTCCTGAACCGTACCCGCTGTGTCCGCCACGATTTCGTAGTGCATCTTCATGGCTTCCAACACCGCCAGGGTCTGTCCGGCCTCGACCACGTCTCCCGGGGCGACGCGCACCTCCAGCAACAGGCCGTGCATGGGCGCGGTAACCCTGCCGCTGCCGCCGCTGTGCTCCAGGGCGCCATCCAGTGGAATCAGGTCGTGAAACTCGGCCTCACGTCCGTCCACCGCCAGGTACAGCTTGCCCTGGCGGGGCGCGTGGAAGCGCGCCACATGCTGGCTGCCGTCGACCGCCACGCAGGCCCTGCTGCCCTCCAGTGACAACATTTCCACAAAGCGCGCTTCAGCGGCGCTGAATACCTGGTAGCGCCCACGCCCCAGCGACATGATCGCCAGGTCGTGCAACAGCTCGCCGTGCCGATACTGCTTGCGCGACAGCAGGGCGCCGGCGCTGGACCAGTCCCGCAACTCTGGAGCGACCAGCACGCTGTCGGCGTACAGTGCCTGGTGCTCCAGGCACAACTCGATAACCGCGGCCACCGCGCTGTCGCTGAAGCCGGGGGCCGGGCCGCTCATGTCGCCCCCGGCGAACTCCTCGGCGATAAAGGCGGTGGTGGCCTCGCCCCGGGCAAAGCAGTCCTTCTGCAGGCAGGCCACCAGGAAGTCGCGGTTGTGGCGCGGCCCGAACAGCACGGTTTCCTGCAGGGCCTCGATGAGGCGCAGCCGGGCGATGTCGCGGGTGGGGCCGCTGGCGATAATCTTGGCCACCATCGAGTCGTAAAACGGCGAGAGCTCCTGGCCGCTGACGATGCCGTCGTCCACCCGGATGCCGGTTCCGGATGGCGGTGACCACAGGTCCACCGGGCCGGAGGTGGGCAGGAAATCCTGGGCGGGGTCCTCGGTGTACAGGCGCACCTCGATGGCGTGGCCCTGCAGGCTGATGTCGTCCTGGCTGAGTCCCAGTGGCTCTCCCTGGGCAACCTGCAGTTGCAGCGCGACCAGGTCCAGGCCGGTGACGAGTTCGGTCACCGGGTGCTCCACCTGCAGGCGGGTGTTCATCTCCAGGAAATAGAACTGGCCGCCCTCGTCCAGCAGGAACTCCACCGTGCCGGCGCCGCGATAGTCGATGCTGGCGGCGGCGGCCACGGCGGCGGCGCCCATTTCGGCCCGCAGGCTGGCGGTCATCACCGGGCAGGGAGCCTCCTCCACGACCTTCTGGTGCCGGCGCTGCACCGAGCAGTCCCGTTCGCCCAGGTGAATGGTGTGGCCCTGGCTGTCGGCGAACACCTGCACCTCCACGTGGCGCGGCCGGATGATGGCCTTCTCCAGGATGAGTTCCCCGCTGCCGAAGGCCGATTCCGCCTCCGCCCGGGCCAGCCTGATAGCGTTGGGCAGCTCCCGCAGGTCGTGCACCAGGCGCATGCCGCGACCGCCGCCGCCGGCGGCGGCCTTGACCATCAGCGGCACACCGATGGCGGCGCCCTCCCGCAGCAGCACTTCTTCGGCCTGGTCCTCGCCCTCGTAACCGGGCACGCAGGGGACCCCCGCCGCGATCATGCGACGCTTGGCCTCGGCCTTGTTGCCCATCAGGTCGATGGCCTCGGCGCCGGGGCCTATGAACACCAGGCCGGCGGCCTCGCAGGCGCGGGCGAAGTCGGCGTTCTCGCTGAGGAAACCGTAGCCGGGATGGATGGCCCCGGCGCCGCTGGCAGTGGCCGCCTGCAGGATTTTTTCCTGCGCCAGGTAGGATTCGTTGACCGGGCCGGGGCCGATGCACAGGGCTTCATCCGCCAGTTGTACGTGGGGAGCCCGGGTGTCAGCCTCGGAATAAACAGCCACGGTGCGATAGCCCTGGGCCCTGGCGCTGCGCATGACGCGGCAGGCGATTTCGCCGCGGTTGGCCACCAGTATGCTGGTAAATCTCGTCATCTGACTCTCCGGGAGTTATTCAGTGGCCCAGTCGGGTTTACGTTTTGCCACGAAAGCGGCCACGCCCTCGCGTCCCTCCGCACTGAGCATGCAGCGGGCGAAGCCGGCCGCGGCGAAGTCCAGCGCCTCGGGACGCGGGCGGCGGGTGGTTTCGAACACGATGCTCTTGGTCACGGCGTTGGCACCCGGCGCGCACAGGGCGATCTGCGCCAGTACCTCGGCGCACTGGGCCTCCATGTCGGCCGCGTCCTCGGCCAGGAGGTGGCCGATGCCATAGCGCACCGCCTCCTCGCCCTGGAAGCGGGCGCCGGTGAGCATCAGCCGCCGGGCCTGGGTCAGGCCAACGCGCTCGGTGACAAAGGGCGCGATCTGCGCCGGCGGGATGCCCAGGCTGGTTTCGCTGAGGCGAAAACGCGCCTCCCGGGTAACGATGGTGATATCGCCCACGCAGGCCAGGCCCAGGCCGCCGCCTATGGCGGCACCCTCCACCAGGATGATCACTGCCTGGGGTTGCTCATTGAGCTTGATCATCAGGTCACCGAAGCTGCGGTTGCCCCTGGCCACCTCATCCTCGTCGGGTTCGCCGCCCTGCGGGCCGGACTTGAAGCCCTTGATATCCCCGCCGGCACAGAAAAACCCGCCCTTGCCCCGCAGCACCAGGCTGCGCAGGCTGCGGTCGTCGCGGATGGCGTCCAGTACAGCTCCCATTTCCGCGACCATGTCCGCGGTGAGGGCGTTCCTGGCCTCCGGCCGGTTGAGCCAGACCGTGAGTACGCTGCCCTGCCGGTCGAGAATCAGGGACTGGGTGTCGGGTAGGGTTGCCATGTCGTGCTCCTTACATTCGCGCGATGCCGAAACTGTTGGGTCGCACCACCCGGTGGCGGGTTTCCCATACGGTTTCCAGCAGGAAGCCCAGGGTCTTGCGGCTGTCCCGCGGGTCTATCATGCCGTCGTCCATCATGTGGCCGGAGGTGTAAAAAGCCCCCGACTGCTTGTCGAACAGGTCGGCGAGAAAGGCCTCCTGTTTGGCCAGTGCCTGCTCGTCGGGCTCCTGTCCCGCCGCGCTGGCCTTGCCGCGTGCCACCATTGACATGGTCCTGGCCGCCTGCTCGCCTCCCATCACGCCGGTGCGGGCGTTGGGCAGGGTGTAGAGAAAGTCGGGCTCGTAGCCGCGGCCACACATGCCGTAGTTGCCCGCGCCGAAGCTGGCGCCGGTCATCAGGGTGATGCGCGGCACCTCCAGGTTGCGCACCGCCTGTATCATCTTGGAGCCGTGCTTGATCATGCCGGCCTGTTCGGATTTGGTGCCGACGATGTAGCCGGTGGTATTCTGCAGGAACAGCATCGGGATATTGGCCTGGTCGCACAGCTGCAGGAACTGGGTGGCCTTGTTGGCCCCGGCGGGGTCGATGGGGCCGTTGTTGCCGATGATGCCGCAGGGCAGGCCGAAGATGTCCGCCTGCAGGCACACCGTGGCGGCGCCGAAGCGCGGCTTGAAGTCCATGAAGTCGGAACCGTCCACGACCCGCGCCACCAGTTCGCGCATGTCATAGGGCGTGCGGTAGTCACAGGGAATGACCCCGGCCAGTTCGTCCGGATCGTACAGCGGTTCGCGGTAGGCGCGGCGGTCGGGGCGGGCACAGTCCTTGTTCCACTGCAGCCGGTGCAGCAGTTCGCGGCACATCTGCACCGCCTGGCCGTCGTTCTCGGCCAGGTACTCCGCCAGCCCGGAGATACTGGCGTGCATCTCGGCGCCGCCCAGTTCCTCCTCGGTGGCGATTTCCCCGGTGGCGGCCCTGAGCAGGGGCGGGCCGGCGAGAAAGGCGCGGCCGTTGCCCTTGACCGCGATCACGTAGTCGCTCAGCCCGGGCATGTAGGCGCCGCCGGCGGTGGAGGAACCGTGCAGGATGGAGATCACCGGTATGCCAGCCTTGCTGAGCCTGGCGAGGTTGCCGAACAGGGCGCCGCCCTCCGAAAAGCCCTCCACCGTGTAGTTGATCAGGTCGCCACCGGCGCTCTCCACCAGGTGCACGAAGGGCAGCTTCTGCTGCAGGGCGATTTCCTCCGCCCGCCGCAGGCGGTAGCCCCCGGCTGTAGTCAGGGAGCCCGCCTGTATGCCGCTGTCGTCCACCACCACCACGCAGCGCACCCCGCTGATAAAGCCGATACCGGCGATGATGGTGCTGCCCGGGATGGACTTTTCGGGATCGGGATTGTCCAGCAGGTAGCCGGCGATATTGCCGATGGCGAGCAGGGGCATGCCCGGGTCCAGCAGCCGGGCCAGCCGCTCCCTGGGGGTCAGCTGGCCGCGCGCCTCGAAGCGAGGGCGCCGCCGCTCGGAGATCATCGCCCCACGGCTGTTGAGTTCCTGCAGGTGGACGATATGGGCCAGCATCTCCTCGCGGTTCTTGCGGAAACTCTCGGAGCCCGGGTTGATCTTCGAATTGAATACAGTCATGCGAGGGCCTCCGCCATGGCACGTGGAACAGGTATCGGGCAGCTCAATAACAGCTGGGCATAACCCTTGGCCTGGGGGTCGTTGCGGATGCTGGCCACGCCGCCTCCCCCCAGCACATTGTGCAGCAGGAAGTTGATGGCGTGGGCGCCGGGCAACAGGAAGCGCTCCACCTCGGCGCCGGCGGTACCTGCCAGGAAATGGGCGAAGCGCGCGCGCACCACATCCTCGCTGAGGGCCTGCCAAATGTAGGGCAGGTACTCGGGCCGGCGGGCGATGATACCGATGTTGGCCTTGTCGCCCTTGTCGCCGCTGCGCCCCCAGGCCAGCCTCACCAGTGGTACCTCCACCCTGTCGTCACCGGGCTGCGCCACCGGCGCCGGCGGTCGGGTAATGCCGGCGCTGTCCAGGGGCTGGCCGCCGCCCTCATTGCAGGCCGTTACCACGCCGTCCACGTCGACGCGCACGCTCACCTCATCCCGGGGCAGAGTGAAGGAAAACAGGCGCACCACCGGCGACGGCCTGGGGCGGCCGCCGGCGAAACCCGACAGGCCGGGCGGCGTGGCCAGTCCCAGGCCCACCGCTTCCTTGAGCAGGATGCCGATGCCCGCCGCCTCCGGGTGCTTGGCGGCGATCTTCATCGCCACCTCGCGGCTGCCGTCGATTGCGGCGAAGTCGCCATACTGGCTCTCGGCCCCGATCAGCTCGATGCTGGTCTCGCTGAAATCTCCCAGGCCAAAGTCATTGCAGCTGTTGCGGGCGGCCTCGAAGATGGCTTCTCCGAGGGCGCGGGCCTTCCTGTCGGCGTCTATGCCGTAAAACGTCATGTAGGTACCGCCGCGGAACTGGTCGGCGTAGGTGGCGCTGACCTTGTAGGTATCGGGCGCGGGGCGGCCGCTGGCGCCGCTCACCCGCACCCGGTCCGGGCCCACCTGCTCGAGGATGGCGGTGGAAAAATCGCAGACCACGTCCGGCAGTATGTAGGCCTGCGGATCCCCAATTTCATAGAGCATCTGCTCGCTGACAGTCCCCACATTCACCAGCCCGCCGGTGCCAGGCGGCTTGGTGCAGACGAAGCTGCCGTCGGCGGCTATCTCGGCGATGGGGTAGCCGATGTGGGCCATATCCCTGACCTGCTCCCAGTCGGTGAAGTTGCCGCCGGTGGCCTGGGGACCACACTCGAGGATATGCCCCGCCAGCGAACCCATGGCCAGCTGGTCCAGGTCGTCCCGCTGCCAGCCGAAGGCGTGAATGCAGGCACCCAGGGTGACGGCGCTGTCCACGCAGCGTCCGGTGACCACGATATCGGCACCTTCCGCCAGCGCCCGGGCGATGGGAAAGGCGCCCAGGTAGGCATTGATGCTCTGCAGCCTGTTCGCGGCGGGGAACGCCTCACCGGAAAACATCTCGGTCACGCCGGCGGCCTCGAACTCCCCGGCCCGGGGCAGCAGGTCGTCGCCCAGCACGCAGGCCACTTTCAGTGCCAGGCCCTGTTCGACGATAAGTGCCCGCAGGGCGTCGGCGCAGGCTTCGGGATTGACTCCGCCGGCGTTGGAAATAACCTTGATGCCGCTCCCGGCGATTTTCGCCAGGTGGGGTTGCATGGCGGCGCTGACGAAATCCAGGGCGTAACCCCTGCTGTCGTCCTGGGCGCGGGCGCGAGCCATGATCGACATGGTGATCTCGGCCAGGTAATCGTAGACGATGTAGTCCAGGCCCTCGGCCCCCAGCAGCTGCGGCGTGGCCCGGGCCGCATCGCCCCAGAAGCCACTGGCGCCCCCTATGCGCAGTATCCTGTCAGTCATCTGTCCGCCCCTGTTGGCTCGCCCGGAAGACCGTTAATCTTACGCACTCGCGTGGCCAGACTCACGGGAAATGGCGCCATACAACACGGAGATGGTGCCAGGCCGGGTCGCCGCAGGGATGGCAGGTATCGGCAGCCCGGTCGTGCTAGGCTTGCCAGTTGGAAGTTGGCAAGAGGTTGCAGGGAAGTGGTGGCACGCGCGGCTGAACAGCGATCCGGCTCAGGTGTGGTCTACGCCCGGGGCCTGAAGGGCGTCATGGACCTGGCCCGGGCACTGGGCGCGAGCCCGGAACTGGTGGCGCGCCGGGCGGGGCTGGACCTGGCGCTGCTGACCGTGCCCGATGCCCTGGTGCCTGTGACCACCTATTACCAGCTGCAGGAGGCGTTCCTGCAACAGACCGGCAACCCGGACTTCGGCTTGCTCAGCGGCCGGGTGTCCTACATGGAAAACGCCCACCTGTTCCTGTACCTGGCCTCCGCCAGCAGCACCCTGCGCGACTGGATGAACATGTTGCCCAGCGTGGCCAGCCTGCTGGGGGATGTGGGTACTATCGTGGTCACCCGCCAGCGGGATCGGTTCGCGCTGCAGTGGCAGCCGTTGCGGCCGCCCCATCCACGCCGCTGCCTGATAACCGACAGCCTGCTGTCCGCCGCCGCCCTGGAGATGGACGGCTATTGCCTGCTGCCGGTGAAACCCCTGCGAGTCGACCTGAGCTACCCGCGACCGCAACAGCTGGAGGGGCTGCACGCCGCCTTTTTTGGCGCGCCACTGTACTTCGACCAGCCGGTCAGTGCGCTGCACTACGACCGGGCGGCGCTGGACTACCCGCAGCTGCATGTGAGCACCCGTTTTTACGACGGTGTGAGCCGGGAGTTCTCGACCTTCTTCAGCGATGGCGCCTCGACCTCGGACCCTTTCTCCCTTGGCCTGCACACTGCGATCCGGCGCCAGTTACCCACCGGCAGCTGCTCCATAGACAGTATTGCCGCGGATATGAATGTGTCGCGCCGCACCCTGCAGCGCCGCCTGAAGGAGCGCGACACCAACTTCCAGCAGTTGCTGCAGGAAGTGAAGGCCAGCCTCGCCCGCAAGTACCTGGAGGACAGGAGCCTGAGTATCATCGAGATCGCCATGCTGCTGGGCTATGGCGATCCCTCGTCCTTTTCCGCCGCCTTCAAGTCGTGGAGCGGCAGCACGCCCAGCGAGTACCGGCGCCGCTGAGCTCATTCCCACCAGGGATAGAAGGGTGGCATGTCGGCGGATACGGTGTCGGTGAATTGCGGGGCGCGTTTTTCCAGGAAAGAGGCCACGCCTTCCTTGCCGCTTTTCTGGCTGCAGTAGAAGATTGCCAGTGAATCTACCTTGTGGGCTTCCAGGGGGTGCTCCCGGGCGGCGTTGCGGTACATCATCTGCCGGGTGAGGGCGATCGCCACCGGGCTGTGGCGGGCGATTTTGGCGGCGATTTTATAGGCCTCTTCCAGCAGTTTGTCGGCGGGTACCACCGCCTTGACGTAGCCGCTGGCCAGTGCCTCATCCGCCGCCAGGATGTCCCCGGTGTAACACCACTCCAGGGCCCTGGACATGCCGACGATCCGCGGCAGGAACCAGGTGGAGCAGGCCTCCGGGGTGATGCCGATCTTGTTGAAGACGAAACCGATGCGGGCGTGTTCCGAGGCCAGGCGGATATCCATGGCACAGGTCATGGTGGCGCCTATGCCCACTGCGGCGCCGTTGATAGCGGCAATCACCGGCTTGTTGCAGTCGTAGATGGCCAGGGTGACGCGGCCGCCGGTGTCCCGGACGCTGGCGATCATCTGGGGGTCTTCCAGTCGATTTGTCATGTCCTCCAGGGTCGGTTGCAGGCTCTCATCCAGGCCGAACACGTTGCCGGCGGCGGTGAGGTCCATACCGGCGCAGAAGGCGCGACCCTCGCCGGTGACCACGATGGCCCGCACCTCGTCGTCAGCGCTGGCGCGGTTGAAGGCGGCGATCAATTCGTTGGCCATTTCCACAGTGAAGGAGTTGAGCTGTTCGGGGCGGTTCAGGGTGAGGGTGAGAATATTCTCGGCTACTTCGTAGCGCAGCGTATTGTAGGTCATGATGGTTTCCCGTTCTGGTGGTGATTTGGCGAGGACTGGCGCCCGCAGGGCCGCATACTATAGCGGGTCTGGCAGGCGGATTGCAGCGCGAAATTTCCTGTAGGGCGTGGCCGGTTGCCCGCGCGGAACCCGCTCAGGCCGTGACTGTGGTGGCGCTTTCCAGGGCATGACTCGCTATCAGCTCAATAATCTCGGGCAGCAGTGCCTCGGGCAGGTCGTGGCCCATGCCGTCAAAAATTTTCAGCCTGGAGCCGGGGATATTACGGGCCGTGTCGATTCCGCCGTGCACCGATACCAGGGCATCGTCGCGACCGTGTATCACCAGGGTGGGAGTGGTGATCTTGCGCAACAGCTTCACCCGGCTGCCATTGGCGATCACCGCCGCCAGGTGGCGGGAGTAGCCCTCCCGGTAATCGCTGCGCTGCCAGCTGTCCAGGATTTTCTTTTTCAGCTGTGCATCCGTGGGTTGGTAGGCGGGGCTGCCGATCTTGCGCCACAAGGCCATGCTGCTCGCCAGGTCCGGCTTCTCCCCGCTCAGCGAGCGCTTGACCATGGCCCTGATCACGTCCGGGCTGGCGCCGGGGATGCGCGGGTTGCCACTGCTGGACATGATGGAGGTGAAGGACAGCAGGCGCTCACCGAATTTCGCGGCCACGATCTGGCCTATCATGCCCCCCATGGAGGCACCCACGAGATGGGCGCGCTCAATCCCCAGCGCATCCATCAGGCCCACGCAGTCACGGGCCATATCGGTCAGGGTGTAGGGCACGTTTACCGGCAGGCCCAGGCGAGCCCGCAGCATCAGGCCGACGGCCTGGGGGATATGGGCATTTTCCATTTTTTCCGACAGGCCGATGTCCCGGTTGTCGAAGCGAATCACGCGGAAGCCACGGTTGGCAAGTTCCTCGCACATTGCCAGGGGCCAGCCCAGCAGTTGGGTGCCCAGGCCCATCACCAGTACCATGGCGGGGTGGTCGGGCTGTCCGAACTCCTCGTATGCCAGGCGAATGCCATTGGCGCGGATGTATTGTTCCGACACGTGCGCTAATACAGCTACGCGAGTTTCTTGGCCAACAGGAACCAGACCGCCGGGTTCAGGCTCAATCCTGTGTGGCTGCCAGGCACCTCGATATTTTCGACATCGTCAAATTCCCCCTCCTGCACGGATGTGCGCCAGTTCACCACGCCATCGGCGCGGGTGAATATGGCCGTGGTGGGCACCGGTGGCCGCACCCAGAGGTAATCGTCCTCGTCAGGGGGGCGCTGCGAGGGATTGAGGCGTTGGTAAAGGCGGGCGGCGTTTGAGGCGCGCCTGTGCCCCTTGCCAAATGGACTTCCCAGGGTGATCACCTGGCGGACTGCCGCGGGTGCCCTGCGGGCCATTTCCCTGGCGTAGATCCCCCCCAGTGAGTGGCCCACCAGGGATACCTCGCCATCGCCAGCACTGGCCAGTATCTCAATGTCGTGCTGCAATTTATCCCGGTCAATACTATCAGCGCCCATGTTGCGGCCCTGGCCCCAGCCGCTGGCTATATAGCCGAGATGTTGCAGGTAGCGGATGAGCGGGCCATTGCCGCGGTCATCCCCCAGAAAACCGGGAATGACCATGACCCCGTGATTGGTCCTCACCGTGGGGTAGTGGCGCAGCAGCGGTGCCGCCACGCCGAGGCAGGCCATGTCCACCAGCGCACGGGGGCCCTCGGTCAGGGCCAGCAGGGCATTGGGAGGGCTCAGTTTCATACCTCGGCCTCCGCTGCTGCCAGCAACTCGTCTAAGCTCTGCTGCATCTCGTCACTTACCTTCGCGCGCACATAGGGAGTCGAGTGTACTGTAGTTTAGCTTTGCGCACATGCGCCGCGGTGGCTTTCCGGTCGTCGCGGCAGCCGCTATACTCCGGCAATCCGGTTACAGGGGTCACTCATGAGCACTGCAAACACACCCTCGCGTTACAGTTCCGCCTCCATCGCCATGCACTGGCTGATGCTGTTGCTGATAATCGGGGTTTACGCCTGTATAGAGCTGCGGGAACTGTATCCCAAGGGCAGTGACCCGCGAGAAGCCCTGAAGTCCTGGCATTTTACCCTGGGGCTGACGGTGTTCGCCCTGGTGTGGCTGCGACTGGTGCTGCGCCTGGTCACCCCCACGCCCCCCATCGAGCCCACGCCCCCCGGCTGGCAGAATATCCTGGCTAAAATCATGCACATCGCCCTGTATGCGTTGATGATCGCCATGCCCGTGGCGGGTTGGTTGATCCTCAGCGGGGAGGGCAAGCCAATTCCCTTCTGGGGCCTGGACCTGCCGGCCCTGATGGGAAAGAACAAGGAACTGGCGCACACACTCGAGGAGATTCACGAGACCGCCGGCTTGGTCGGCTACTACCTGATCGGCCTGCACGCGGCGGCGAGCCTGTACCACCACTACCTCGTCAAAGACAACACCCTGGTGCGCATGCTGCCCGGGCGCTGAGGGGCCAATTCCGTCCGGGGCTACTCAATCAACTCACACAAGCCGTTGAATACCAGTTCGTTGTAACTGACTATGCCCAATACCTTGCCCTGCTCGATCACCGGGACGCTGGACAGGCCGAAACGTTCGAACATGCGGGCGCAGTGGCGCACATCCATGTCCGGGTCCAGGGAGATGACCGGCTTGGACATGATCTCGTAGACGTTCACCCGCTCGGGGGCGCGGTCCTTGGCCAGTACCTTCTTGGCAATGTCTGACAGCAGCAGGATGCCAAAGGCGTCGCGTTCGTGGCGCTTCCTGACAATGACCACACTGGCGTTCGCGGCCCGCATGGCGATCAGCGCCTCCTTGACCGTCGCCAGTCCGTCCAGTTCGAGGTGCTCGGTATGCATGACCTCACGGGCGTTGATATATTTTTTCTGGATCACAGCAACTCCTCCACTTCGGTGGTGATTTTCTGGGCCTGCCCTACCACGCCGACAGCATCCTCCACATCGATCTGCAGGGCGATACCGGTGCCCGGCTCATCGTCGAAGTGGCCGGCGCGGTTTATTTCTTCGAGGATGCTGCGGCTGAGGTGCTCCTCCACCAGCAGCAGCAGGACATCCCGCTGGGTCTCCAGCGACAGGCCGAAAAAGGTCTTGCTCACCTTCAGGCCCTCGCCGCGGGCATTGTGGATAATGGTTGCGCCGGTAGCACCGTGTTCCCGCGCCGCATTCAGCACCGTATCGGTCTTGCGGTCCTCTACGAACACGATAATCATTTTGAAGTGCATGCTGGCGTCCTCTTGTCGCGAGTCATTTGGTGTCACCGTGCTGGCGCCTGCCCAGCTTCGCCCGGAAATCGGCGAGCTGGGCATAGGCCATCACGGTCAGTATGGGAAAAAGGCTGGCAAAGGCAATCAGGCCAAAACCGTCTATCAGCGGGTTGCGGCCGGGCACGGTCTCCGACAGCCCCAGGCCGAGGGCCGCCACCAGTGGTACGGTGACCGTGGAGGTGGTTACGCCCCCGGAATCGTAGGCCAGCGGCACGATCAGCCTGGGCGCCACCATGGTTTGCAGCATAACGATGATATAGCCGCCGATGATGTACCAGTGGATGGGATCACCCACCACGATGCGATAGCAACCCAGGGAGATGCCGACGGCGACGCCCAGCGCCACGGAAATGCGCAGGCCCCAGATGCCGATGGCGCCACCGGAGACCTGGTTGGCCTTGATCGCCACCGCGATCAACGACGGCTCGGCGATGGTGGTACTGAAGCCGATCATGAAGGCGAAGATATACACCCAGAAATAATCCCGCCAGTTGAGAGCCCCGGCGGCGCCCATCGCGTCGTGGGAGGCCTGGATGAAGGCGGGGTCGGTCAGCTGCCCCGCCATCAGTCGGCCCAGTGGAAACAGGCACCACTCCAGGCCCAGCAGGAACAGCGACAAGCCCAGCAGTACCCAGGCGAAGCCCCACAGGATGGCCGGCAGGTTGGCCGGCACCTTGCGGAGCACGAAAAACTGGAAGCCGAAGATAATGGCGGCGATGGGCAACACGTCCGTGACCGTGCCAAGGGTGACTTCCAGGATGGCGGGCAGGATAGCCATCAGATCACCATGCCGTAGGCCATCACGAAAATCATGGGTGTGAGGGATGCCAGGGCGATCAGGCCGAAACCATCGATCATCGGGTTGCGCCCGCGGATGGAGCTGGCCAGCCCTACGCCGAGGGCGGTCACCAGGGGCACGGTGATGGTGGAGGTGGTGACCCCGCCGGAATCGTAGGCGATACCGATGATTTCCGTGGGCGCGAAGGCGGTCATGATGACGACCAGGATATAGCCGCCGATAATCAGCCACTGCAGGGGCCAGCCCTTGATGATGCGCACCACCCCCAGCACGATGGCGAGACCCACCGCAAACGCCACGGTGTAGCGCAGCCCCTGGGCGTAGTCCTCCCGGGCCTCGTCGCTGGATTCGATCATCGCCCCGGCAGCGGCAACATCCGCCGCCTCCGCCGCCACCGCGATCAGAGCGGGCTCCGCCACCGTGGTGCCGAAGCCCAGGCAAAATGCGAAGACTATCAGCCAGAACGCGCTGCCCTTGCGGGCAAAGTCCGCCGCCATTGACTCGCCGATCGGGAACAGGCCCTGCTCCAGGCCGTGGATGAAAAAAGTCAGCCCCAACACCACGAATACCACCCCCAGCAGGATATCACCGAGATTCGGCAACGGCTGCTGCAATACCGCGAACTGGAAGAACACGATTACCAGGAAGATCGGCAGAAGATCCCGCAGGCTGCCGAACATGGATAGGAATAGTTTGCGCAGGGTGCTGGTCACGGCTGGCCTTGGTACTTTGCAGTCGCAAGCATACCAGTTTGTAGCGGGGCAGGCCTGCCTACAGGACACAGGTTGCCGGGGCGCGGGCCGCGGGAGTTTTGGCTGCGATCGTGCTAGCCTTGCCGCATCGGAGCGCACGGAACTGCGGAGGACAGTCATGAAACGCTTATTGTCGGTGATCGCCCTGGTGGCCTGCACCAGCGCCTGCACCACCACGGATGAGATCATTATCGACAAGCAGGGCGTCGACATGAGTCGCTATGACCAGGACCTGGCCGAGTGCAAGTCCTACGCTACCGAGGTCCAGACCGGCAAGAAAGTCGCCAAGGGTGCGGCCTCGGGCGCGGTGGTGGGCGGATTGATCGGTGCCATCACCGGCGACGCGGGCAAGGCCGCCGGCGTCGGCGCGGTGACCGGGGGCGCCAAGGGGGCCAACGAGGGATCCGAGGACGAAGTCGACGTGGTCAAGCGCTGCCTGCGCGGGCGCGGCTACAAGGTCCTGAACTAGCGGAATTGCCTGTCGGGTCGCATTCATACGACCCGCGGCATGGGTGTCGCGCTGCGCCGGCGGCGTGCTTCCCGCCCTTCTAGTTAAACAATTTATCCAGCAACTTGCCGGCTTTCTTCTCGATCTTGCGCTGGGCCTCGTTGACCGACAGGTCTTTCACGATTGCCGCGGTATCCACCTTGCACCACTTGCCCGGCTCGCCGTCGATGTTGCCGCTGCAGTCCAACGGCCAGTCAATCGCGGTGAGGCGCTTGCTCACCCGGCAGGCGCGGTCAAGGGATTCCAGTTCCGGCGACAGCCTGGCCTTGAAGGTGGTGTCGAAATTCCCGTCCAGCAGGGTGTAGGCGCCGGATCCGGTCAGTTTGATGTGGTCCAGGTCCGCCCGCAGCGCGCGCAAGGTGGCGGTGCCAGCGGCCAACTGCACATTCGCCTCCAGCGCCTGGAACCGGGTGTCTGCTGCAAAACTCGCGCTCAGGGTCTCCTGGTTGGTCAGGGCGACCGCCTCGCACAGCAGTTGCTCCACGCCTATGTCCCGCAGCACCACCTGGCTGGTTTGCAGGGTGATGGGTCCGGTCAGCGCCTGGACCAGTTGGTTGCGGGTGCGGCCGGCGCCCTGCAGCTCCCAGTCCAGGCTGGCTTGCCCGGTGGCCAGGGGCTTGGTGCCGGCGCCCGCCAGCGCCGCGGCGATGTCCAGGTCCCGGACCTCGCCACGGGTCTCCAGGGTGGCGGTATTGTGGCGGCCATTGAAAGTGGCCCGGGCGGCCAATTGGCCGCCGTAGACCTCCCCGGTCAGCGATTTCACCTCCACCACGCCCTCCAGCGCCCGCAGCTGAATCTGCAGGGACTGCAGCTGGTGGCCGGCCAGCAGGGCCTCGTCGATGGCCAGGGTGGCGCGGGTATCGATGTCCCGCAGGGCCGCCAGCGGCAGGGGATCATCGCCGCCCGCCGGGCTGTCCCCGGCGGCGCTGGTCGCCTCGGGGCCGGCCAGGGCGAAAATGGCCGGGTCGAAGCGGTTGAAGTGCATATCGGCATCGATTGCCGGGCTTTCCAGGGCGGCGTACACCAGGCTGCCTTCCCCCCGGACGTCGCCGCTCGCCACGCTGAGCTCTAGATCGGCTGTTTGCCGATTGAGGTCGGCGGTGCCGCTGGCCCGCAGCCGTATTGGCTGCGCGGTTGCACCGCTGGCCTCGAGAGCAAACTGTTCTATGCTCACTGACTGTTGCGCCGGGTCCAGCCGCAGGGTGGCTTCCATGTCCAGCTGCAGTTGCTCGCGGGGCAGGATGACAGTTGCAGCCAGGCGCATGGGGCGGGCATCCAGATTGAGATCGCTGGCCTCGAAGCGTTGCAATTCGATGATGGTGGGGTCGCCGCCGCCGGCATTTTCAAGTCGCAGGCGGGAATCGGTCACATTGAGTGTGGCCACGTTCAGTGCCAGCGGTATCGCCAGCGCACCGGCGGCATTGCTGGATGCCGCCTTGTCCCGGCGGCGTTGCGCGTAGTACTCATCCAGTTGCGCGTCGCTGAGCACGCTGGTGTCCACCCTGTCGGCCTGGTCTCCGCCCGCAACCCGGTAATCCAGTCCTTCAAGATCCAGTCTGTCGATGGCCACCTTGCCGGACAGCAGCGGGACCAGTTGCAGGCCCAGTCGCAGGGAGCGCACCCGGGCGGTGGGCTCATCCTCCCCGGGCAGGGCCAGGCTGACATCCTCCAGGGATACGCCTGTCCTGGGCACCAGCCGCAGGCCGATATCGCCCCCGACCACAAGGGTGGCGCCGGTTTGCTCCCTGAGCATCGCGGTTGCCAGCTCGAGGACTCTCGCCTTGTCCAGCAGCAGGGGCAGCAACAACAGCGCGATCACGACCAGCGCCATGGGTGCGACGATGAGCAGGGCTGAGCTGCGTTTCATAGCGTCACCTGTTGGTTACGGTAGGCGTGGGCCACTTCCTCGGCGATGATTTCCACACCCCGGCGAACGCTGTCCGCCTGTCCCGCGTAGGAGACCCGGATGCACTCGTGCCGGTGCGGCCAGTCCTCATCGATCCCGACAAAGAAGTTGTGGCCGGGAACAATCAGTACCCCGCGCTGTTTCAGGCGCTGATACAGCTCCTGGCTGGTGATGGGCAGCCCCTCGAACCACAGCCACAGGAATATCGCGCCCTCGGGCCTGTGGATGTGGAAGGGCAGGTCGCCCAGACATTGCCGGAACCATTCCACGGTCTGCCCGGCGCGCTGGCGATAGAAGGGGGCCACCTGCTCGCGGCTCATGGTGAGTATCTCATCGCTGTCGAACAGCGGCCCCGCGAGGGCCGGGCCGAGGTTGCCGCAGGACAGGCTGACGATGGTATTGGCGTTGGTGTAGGCGCGAATGATGTCCTCGCGGGCGACGATTATGCCGGTCCGCACCCCGGGCAGCCCCAGTTTCGACAGGCTGAGGGTGAGGATGGTATTGGGGTTCCAGTGCGGCCTGGCCGCGGTGAACACGATACCGGGAACCGGCAGCCCGTAAGCGCCGTCGACGATCAGTGGTATATCCCGGTCGCGGGCAATCTGGTCCAGGTGGGTGAGTTCCTCGTCGGTGAGCACATTGCCCGTGGGGTTGGTGGGTCGGGACACGCAGAGGGCGCCGATACCCTCGCCCGCCGGCAGCCGGGAAAAGTCCACGTGGTACTTGAACAGCTGGTCTCCCAGTAACTCGATACTGGGGCGGGTGGCGGTGAAAAACCCGTCGGACAGGCCAATGTCGCCGTAGCCTATGTACTCCGGCGCCAGGGGCAGGTGCACGCTGCGCCGTCCGCCGTCCGGCATGACGCCGGCAAACATGTTGTAGAGCACGAAAAAGGCCGACTGGCTGCCGTTGCTGACCGCGATGTTGGCCGCCGTGAGTCCCCAGTCGAACTGCCGGTTGAGGAAGTTGGCCACCTTGCTGCGAAACCCTTTTTCCCCCTGGGGCGCCTGGTAGATGCCGAACAGGCTGTGGCGTTGTTCGGCATCGGCCAGGATGGTCTCCAGGCGGCGCTGGAAAGCAAGCTCTACCCCGGGGACGCGCCCGGGATTGCCGCCGCCCATGAAAATCATGTCCGGGTTGTCGCGCAGGGCGGTGCTCAGGTCGTCCATCAGTTCGACGATGCCGGAGTCGCCGGAGAATTTTTGCCCGAAGGCCGATAGTTTCACGGGATGCACTTTGCGTTGGGAAAGTGCTCCATTTTAGCGCAGGCGGGCCCGGAACGCACCGCGGTCCAGGTGGGCAGATGACGGCCTTGACTATTCGCCCGCGGTGACGGGATATGGGGAAAATGCCACTGTCCATGTCCGGATAGCGGTCGTATACTTTTCCCTTTGTTTTACCCTGGTGGAAAATGAACGGTAACGAGCAGTATTTGAACCCCGAGGTGTTGAACGCGATCGACCCGGCCTCGTTCAGCGCCCAGTTGCCCTTTCCCTGGGTCAATCCCCAGGGTTTCATTCGCCCTGAGCGCTACCCGGAACTGCTGGCGACCATGCCGGATATATCCCGATTCCGCGCTTTCTTCGGCAAGCAGCGCAAGCACGGCCAGGCAAGCCACGATCGCTATGTGCTGGATTACGAGGAAGGTATGACCCTGGCCGAGCCCTGGGAGCAGTTTATCGCCGAACTGCGCGGACCACTGTACCGGAAATTCGTCTGCGCCATGCTGGGCGTATCCGATGTGCGCTTCCGCTTTCACTGGCATTTCACCCCCAACGGCGGTGAGGTATCCCCCCACTGCGACTCCAAGGGCAAGATCGGCTCGCAGATTTTCTATCTCAATACCGAGCAGGATTGGCAGTGGGACTGGGGAGGGGAGACCGTGGTGTTGGACGACGGTGGCCGGATAGGCCCTGAGAACGCACCCGCGTTCGAGGATTTTATCGCCGAGTACCCGGCCGAAACCCGCGACAACCGCAGCCTGATATTCGGCCGGCGCGGTAATTCCTGGCACGGTGTGCGCCGTATAAACTGCCCGGAAAATTATTACCGGAAGGTGTTTATTGTAGTATTTGAGGAGTACCGTCCCCTGAAGATGGCGGCCAAGAAACTGCGCCGCCTGGTGACCGGGGCCGAACTGGTAACGGAAAAAGAACGCCTGATGTACTAGTGCGAATGAATGCAGCCGAGCAGTAAACCACCGCTTCTGATCCTGGGTGCGCCTCCGCGAGGAGGCAACCACCTGCTGCGCGGGCTGCTGGATCACCACCCCCAACTGCTGCTGCCCCCCGACGAGGACTATTTTGTCCGCCACCTCTCACGGCACCCGCTGCTGCGCCTGCGGGGAATGCTGGCCAGCCGCGCCAGTGCCCCCGGTTTCTACCGGCAATTACAGAAGGACGGTCACCTGGAGCGGATCAACGCGGGCCACGGTACCGAGGTTTTCGGTACCGAGGACTCACTGGACCTGGAGGCGTATTACCACTATATCAGTGAGCATCATGTCCGGGGCGAAGTCGACACGCTGGTGCGCAACCATGTCGAGGCCCTGGCCGTGGCGCTGGGTCATGTGCAGGGCGATGGACGCCTGCGGGTGATATTCTGCGCCCTGCAACCCAGCAACAACGACCTGAGCCGGGTGAGTGGACTGCTGGCGCGCAGTTACGATGTGCGTGGCATCTTCCTGGTGCGGGACCCCCGGGCTCACCTGAGCTCCAAGCTGGTGCGCAACCCCACGCTCAACCTGGCCCGATTCTGCCAGCGGCAGAACAGCTACTGGCGGGAAATCGACCGCTTCGCGCTGGATTACGGCCCGGTGATGCGCCTGCGTTTCGAGGATCTGGTCACCGATACCGAGGTTTGCATGCGGCGGGTGTGCGAGTTCTCGGGAATAGATTTTTCCCCGGCGGTACTGGAGTACACCCAGGGTGGCGAGGCCAGCCGCAGCAATTCCTCTTTTGCCGCCAGCAGCGGCATAGATCGCGGCGTGCTCACCCGCTACCGCGACACGCTGCCGGCCCAGACCGTCGCCTATCTGGAGCAGCACTGCCTGCCGGAGCTGTTCTGGAGGGGCCCGGACCAGTCCAGGGTGGCTGCCGGCGGCTCCCTCACTGCCTCGGCCTGAACCCGCGGTCGCGCTTTTCGCTACAGCTTGTGGCCCTTCGGCCAGCGCCGCTTCAGGCAGATCCACTGGTCGGGATATTCCCTGATCCAGTCCTCGAAGTACTGGTTGATTTGCGCGGTCAGGGCCAGCGCCTGTTCTTTTTGCGGCGCCTCCGGGTCGGGGCTGCTCAAGGGGTCGTAGACCGTGATGCGATAGCGCCCCGCGGGCAAGCGCTCCGCCCTGGCCACCACCAGCGCCGCGCCGGTGCGCAGGGCGAGGCCGGCGGCACTGGTGCTGGTCAGGGCATCGCGGCCAAAAAACGGCACCAGTTTGCCGCTGTCCAGGCGGGTGTCCATCGCCATATTGATGCTGTTTCCCGCCTTGAGCTCTCTGATCAGCGGCCGCAGGCCGTCCTCCGATGAGACCAGCTTCTCCCCCAGGAACTGGCGCAGCTCCAGCATGAGTTCGGCGACCACCGGGTTGGACTCGGGGGCGTAAATCGTATTGATAGTGAGGTCGTAGTACTTGGTGACCAGTGGCGCGACCTGCCAGGGCCCCACGTGTGCCGACACGAAAATTGCCGGTAGCCTGGCCTGCATCAGTTCGTGTGCCCTGGGGTGCACCACGAAGTCGATGCGCTTATCGCGCTCCTCCCAGATCTGCTGCAGCTTGATGAGTTCGGCGGCCGAGTATCCCAGGGAGCGGAATATTTGCCGCATGGTCTGCTCGCGCCAGGCCTCGCTGGTATCGGGAAAGGCTACGGCCAGGTTGAGCTTGGCCTTGTTGGCCTTGTCGCTGTAGGGGCCCACCAGGCCGAAGGCGAACCCGGCCAGCTGCTTGGCGCGTTCCAGCGGCAGCAGTCGCATCAGCCAGAAAATAAAGCGAAAGCCCATGGCTTCCAGCCACTGGGCGATCGAGGCGAGCCAGGGAGCCTTGCGCGCCAGGCGCTTGGGAATAAAGTAGAACTGCGGCACGAGGGCGCTCAGCCCCTGGCGGGATCAGTCCGGAATACCCAGTCCCACAGGGGCGAGCTGACACCGAAGCGCCCACCTTCCTTGGAGAAGTGGTGCTTGAGGTGGTAATGCTTGAGGTACTTCGCCACCGGGTTGCGCATGGGAAAATGGTGGGTGGAATAGTGGATATAGTCGTAGATCAGGTAGCCGATGATGAAAAAGGCGCAGAAAGGCTGTATCCACGGCTGGGGAATAAACAGGCCGAACAGCAGATAGAGCACCAGCATGATGGGGATGGCGCCCGCCGGCGGCATGACCAGTCGGGTCTTGTCCTTGGGGTCCTCGTGGTGGTTACCGTGAAACAGGAACACCAGCCACTTGCCCAGTTTGCTCCTGGCCGGAAAGTGGAACAGGAAGCGGTGCAGGCAGTACTCGGTCAGACTCCAGGTGAAAACGCCCGCCACGCCTATGGCCAGCACCGGGAGTACCGGCAGGTTGTACAGGGCGAAGCTGCGCCAGATCAACCAGCCGGCAATGGGGCCCCACATCAACAGCGGGGTGATGGGGTGTACATGGGACAGGCGCTCGAGTAAATCATTCTCGAACAGGCGTATGGATTGGTGCTGCTGTTCAGGCTGCATAGGAGTCTACCTCATTGTCTCTGGCATCGGTCGCGCTGCTGGCGGCGCTGGCCTTCTTCCTGGGCCACAGGCGCTTGGAGCAGAACCAGTGGGCCGGGCGTTCCCGGATCCACTGTTCGAATTGCTGGTGAACCTGCTGGATCATGTCTGTCGCCTGGGCGGTTTCGTCCGCTGACGGGTCGCGAGGGTGCACCGGCGGGTGGAAAATGACCTTGTAGCGGGCTCCCTCCAGTCTCACGACCTGGGCGGGCACCAGCTCACAGTGATGCTTCAGGGCGAGTTTGGCCGGTACGATCGTGGAATTCTTGTCGCGGCCGAAAAATTGCACCGGCTGGCCATCATCGACCCGCCTGTCCATAACCATGCCCACGCTGCGCCCCTTCTTCAGGGCGCGCACCAGCAGGCGCGCGCTGTGGTCCCGGGGCAGCAGCTGGCAATTCAGGGCCTGGCGCGATTCCAGCAGCATCTTGTCCAGCAGCGGGTTGCTGGGCGGCGAATAGAGGCTGGCGTTGGGCATGCCCAGCTTCGCCATGGCGGAGCAAACCACTTCCCAGTTGCTCTGGTGGGCGGAGACCACCACGCAGGGCCTGGAGGGATCCGTGTAGCTGGCGATGGGCTCGCGGATCTCAATGACCAGGCGGTCTTCTTCCGCCAGGATGGTGTCCAGGTGAGGGTATTCGCCCAGTATCCGGCCGGCCTGTCCCCAGATATCGGTGGCCAGCGCGTCGAGACCGGCGGAATCCAGCTCCGGAAAGGCAATTGACAGATTTTCGCGGAAGATCGCCGCCTTATGCGGCATTTTCGGCCCAATCAAGCGGCCCAGACGCTCGCCGAAGCGGGACGCGGTGTCTATTGACATACGCCGCGCCAGCCATGCCACCAGCGACACCAGGGCGAAATCCAGCCGCCACAGCGCACGCTGCAGGAAGCGGTGTTCGCGCGCCAGTTTGCGCAGTGAATTGCCGACGATGAATTCTGACAAAACGTACAATTTCTCCGGAATAAACGCTTAAAGTCGCGCGCCGATTATAGCGCATGGCAGGCCCCTGCTTGGGCCGGAATTAGCTGTCAAAGTTCCGCTTTGCGCAGCTGTTGCAGGCCCAGGCGGAGGTCTGTGCGGGGCTCCCAGGCCGTTTTTGCGGTGATGGCTGCATTGTCCACCACCCAGTCGGGATGGCGCAGCTCGCGCAGTTTTGCCGGCGTCAGCATGGGGGCTGCGCCGGTGACCCGGGCGCCCAGGATATTGATCCGGGCCACACTGTCCAGCAGCCAGGCCGGTACCTGCCAGAGGCGCACCTTGCGCCCCCATACTGCCCCGGCGATCGCCGCCATCTCCCGCCAGTCATAGCCCCCGGGCGTGCCGTCGCAAAGCGCCAGGGTCTGGTGCGTACACGCCTTGCTGCGCAGGCAGCTGCCGATGGCCACCACCAGGTCGCTGACGTGGATCAGTGAGATGCGGGCAGCGGGGTCGCCCGGCACCAGGGCGATACCCCGGGACATCCACTGGAATACGGGCAGCATTTCCCTGTCGCCGGGACCATACACGGCGGGTGGGCGCAGTATGACCCAGTCCAGCTGCGATGCCTTCTCCAGCAGTGACTCGCCGCCGCGCTTGCTGGCCGCATACCAGGACAATTGCGGTTCCCGGGCGGCCAGCGAGGACAGCATCAGCAGGCGCGCGCCGGGTGCCTGGGAGGAGAGGGCGGTCAGCAGATTGGCAGTGCCCGCGACGTTGATGCGGTCGAAATCGGCCTGGGAGGCGCCCCGCACCGCTCCCGCGGCGTGGATTACCCCGGCACAGCCGCTCACCAGCTGGCGCAGCGCTGCAGGTCGGTGCAGGTCGCCCTCCACCAGTTGCACGCCCCGGGCGGCAAGATAGCCGGCTTGTTGTGGCGAGCGGGCCAGGGCCCTGAGCTGGAAGCCCTGCCGCAGCAGTTCCGCGCACAGGGGCTTGCCGATAAAGCCGGTCGCACCGGTGAGGGCAATGGTGCTGCCAGCTGGCAGCCCGCCTCCCGGGAGGCTGGCTTCCGAGATCAGGCTGATGCAACCCTCATGCGAAACTCTTCGGTTACCGCATTCAGGTTCTCGGGTTCATGGGAATTGATAAAGTCCATGCGCGCCTTGGCGCGGGACAGTTTGCCGGACGACGTTCTCGGCAGGGAGTGAATGGGAACGAGCTCGACGTAGCAGTCCAGGCTCATTTCCAGGCGCATCAGGGCCGACAGGCGGCGCACCAGGTTGTTGCGTTTCCTGGGGTCGGTCTCGCGACACTGTACCAGCAGGACGCACAGCTCCTCGCCCTCGTGATCGGGCACCGAGAACGCTACCGCATCACCTGAGCGAACTTCCGGCTCGGCCTCGGCGATGTGCTCCAGGTCCTGGGGCCAGATGTTGCGGCCGTGGATGATAATCAGGTCTTTCTTGCGGCCGGTAATGGTAAGAACGCCGTCGACCATATAGCCGATATCGCCGGTGTTCAGCCAGCCGTCCTGGTCCAGGGCATGACTGGATTCCTCGGGCAGGTTGTAGTAGCCGGACATGACGCTGGGGCCGCGCAGGTAGATGACGCCACTGTGCCAGTCTTCCAGCACGGTCTCCTCGCCGTCGCGGATCTCCACTTCGAAGCCGGGCAGGGGAATGCCGCAGTTGACGAAGTGGCGGCCGCGGCCCTGTTGGGCGCTCTCTGCCAGCGGTACCGCCCGGTGGTGATCCGCCAGGTGGTCGGCATCGATATGGTGGGTGGTAAAGCCGGTCCACAGCGGGGAGAAGCTCACGCCCAGGGTGCACTCGGCCATGCCGTAGCAGGCCAGGAAGGCGCGGCGGTCGAAGCCGCAGGGCTCAAGCAGTTCAGCGAAGTATTCCAGGGTTTCGGGGCGAATCATCTCGGCGCCGATACCCGCGACCCGCCAGCTGCTCAGGTCATAGCTTTCCAGGTCGTTGGGGCGCACGCGGCGGGCACAGAGGTCGTAGCCGAACGAGGGCGCGAAGGAAATGGTGGCGCGGGACTGGGTCATCAGGGTCAGCCACTGACGGGGTCGCATGGCGAACTCGCGGGTGTCCAGGTAGTCGATGGAGACCTGGGCGGCCATGGGGACCAGCATGAAGCCCACCAGGCCCATGTCGTGATAAAACGGCAGCCAGGACATCATGCGATCATCGCCGTTCATTTCCAGGCCGTGGCTGATAATGCCCTGCAGGTTGGCCAACGCGGTGTGATGCTTGATGACAACGCCGCGGGGGAAACGGGTGCTGCCAGAGGTGTACTGGATGTAGGAGATGTCTTCCGGCTGGACCGACGGCAGTGCCTGCTCGCCGCGCGCCAGGGCGTGGAATGCTGCGGGGGTGTCCACCATGCGCATGGCCAGGCCTTCGCTGGCCTCCTGCAGGAAGCTCAGGTAGCCCTCTGAGGCCACCCCGACGGCGGCGTCGCTGGCTTCCAGCAGGCGCTGCAACTGGGCCACGTAGGCGTGGTGTGCGCCCACTTTCACCGAAGCCGGCAGGGCGACGGGAATCAGGCCGGCGTACTGGCAGGCGTAGAAAAAGGTAAGGAAATCGGGGTTGGTCTCCGCGACCAGGGCCACCCGGGCGCCGGCTTCCAGGCCCAGGCCCAGCAGTTTGTGCGCCAGCTCAACGGCCTGCTCGCGCAGTTCGCGATAGCTCAGGGCAGCGTAGATGGCGCCGCGCCCGGTGTAGAAGTTGGCCCCGGTTTCTCCGCGGGCCGCGTAATCCAGGGCCTCGGTCAGGGTGGCGAAATCGGCAGCACGGAATGGCAGTGCGTGGTTCGTGGGCGTGGATGTAAGTTCAGGAGATGACAATGAATTATCCTCTTTTTGAGCAGCGTACCTGACGCTGCGCTTCCCGACACAAAAATACAACGCATCCTCCGAATGGCCGAGGATGGTATGTCAGGTCTACATAACCTTGGGTATCGCGGGCTGGCGTAGTGCTTTGTACATCACCTCAAGCCCCATCTCGCAGGTATCCAGGAGTGGTTACCCGACACGGCGCAACTTTATCATTTCGAGGCTTGCGGATCACAGGTAATAATACCACAGATGGGGGGGTAATTATGCTGGAAATGCCCGGGAACTCTGCCACAGCCACCTCCCGCGCAAAGTGCAAGCCTATGTTTTTCCGGCACTTTTCCCGCTTTCCTTTCTATAGGCCTGAGCGGACCTGTATACTGGCGGCTTTGCCTTCAGCGGGCGCCACCAGGAGCTAAGCATGGCTACGACAGGGGAAACTTCGCTCGTCTTGGAGGTGGTGACCCAGCCGGGCCAGTGGCGCGACTTCCTGGCGCTGCCCCACCGTCTCTACGCCGACGATCCCGCCTGGGTGGCTCCCCTGGATTTCGAGCAGCGCCAGCGCTTTTCACCCCGCAATCACTTCTTCGAACACGCCCGCATGCAGGCCTGGATCGCCCGCCGCGATGGCGTTCCGGTGGGGCGGATCACGGCCCAGGTGGATGAGTTGCACCTGCGCCAGCATGGCGACGCGGCGGGCTACTTCGGCATGCTGGAGGCCGAGGACGACCCCCGGGTATTCGCGGCCCTGTTCGGCGCCGCCCAGGACTGGTTGCGGGGCCAGGGCATGGAGCGGGTGCGCGGGCCCTTCAACCTGCATGTCAATGAGGAAGTGGGCCTGCTGGTGGAGGGCTTTTCGACTCCCCCCTTCGTACTGATGGGGCACGCCCGGCCCTGGTACGGCCCGCAGGTGGAAACGCAGGGCTACCGCGGGGTAAAGGACCTGCTGGCCTATCATATTCGCCCCGATTTCGACCCGCCGCGGGTCATGACGCGGCTGGCGGAGCGGGCCTCGGAGCGGGTCAGGGTGCGCGCCCTGCGGCGCAAGCAACTGGCGGAGGACGCCGCAATCATGCGCGACGTGTTCAACGATGCCTGGGAGCACAACTGGGGCTTTGTGCCCCTGGCCGAGGCGGAGTGGGTGGAGACAGTCTCCACCCTGGCCAAACTGATGCCGGATGAGTATATCCAGATTGCCGAGTACGATGGCGAACCCGTGGCGTTTATCGTCGCCCTGCCCAACCTCAACGAGGCCACCCGCGACCTGGGCGGCAAACTGCTGCCCTTTGGCTGGTTGAAGCTGCTGTGGCGCCTCAAGGTGCGCCATCCCCACAGTGCGCGCATCCCCCTGATGGGCGTGCGCAAGAGCCACCAGCATTCGCGCCTGGGACCGACCCTCGCATTTATGGTGATCGATGCGGTGCGCAAGCCAATGCACGCCCGCGGCGTTACCAATGTGGAGATGGGCTGGATCCTGGAAGACAACGATGGCATGCGCAATATCATTGAAACCATAGGCGGGCAGGCGTATAAGCGCTACCGCATCTACGAAAAAGAGTTATAAGCACCCATGCATCTGAACCCGGAACTGTACCAATTGACCGCTATCGTTCTCGCCGGAGATCGCACCAAGGCCGATTCCCTGATCAATCACACCAAGGTCGGCAGCAAGGCCATGATTGATATCGACGGCACGCCCATGGTGCGCCGGGTACTCAATTCCCTGCGCGCCTCACGGGTCGTCAACAAGATTGCCCTGTCGGGTCCCGAACAGACCGAGGTGGCCAAGGACGAGCAACTGGCCCGGTGGGTGGAGGACGGGGAGATACTCTGGAAACCTCCGGGTATCAGTCCCAGCACCAGTGCCTACGAGGCCATGCAGTCGCTGGATCCGGAGGAGTCCGTGCTGCTGACCACCGCTGACCATCCCCTGCTGACTGCCGAGATTGTCGATGCCTTTGGCCGCCAAAGCCTGGCCGATGATGTGGACATAACCGTGGGCCTGGCACCGCACGCGCTGGTGCTGGAAGCCTATCCGGGTATCAAGAAGACGGTGCTGCGCTTCAGCGACGGCGACTTCTGCGGCTGTAACCTGTTCGCGTTCATCACGCCCGAGGGGCGGCGCGCGGCGCGCTTCTGGCGTCGCATCGAACAGCAGCGCAAGAAACCGTTGGTCGTCATCGGCCTGTTGGGCTGGTGGGCGGTAATCCGCTACCGGCTGGGCCTGCTGTCGCTGGAGGAGGCCCTGGCCAAGCTGGGCAAGCGCCTGGGGCTGCGCATGCGCGCGGTTATCCTGCCCTACGCCAATGCCGCCATCGATGTCGATTCCATCGCCGACCTGATGCTGGTGAAGGGTTCCCTGGAGCAGGCTGCGGTCAAGGACGCCTGACCAGGCACACAGTTTTTACCTCCTTCTCCGCGAAGGTTTTCCGGTCGGGCTGGTACTGGCGGGAGCGGACCTGCAGCTGCCAGCCTTCCCCGCCTGTCGTCACCTGGTAACAGTTGTACGCCGCCGCATTGCCGCCGTGCAGTCCCATGGCTGAGGCCGAGGGCACTGCGATGACGGGCGCCATACCCTGGCTGGTAGCCAGCTCATCGTAGTGGGCGCGGTGGCCGTGCCCGTGCAGTACCAGTTCCGCCCCGTGGTCGATGATAAGCTGCAGCACCTGCGGCGCATTGGTGAGGCGCTTGCGCCAGATCTCCTTGCCCGGCAGCGGCGAGTGGTGCAGGTGGACGACCCGGAACAGGCCCTGCTCCCGGGCTGCGTCAAGCAGGCCGGGCAGTTGCTGCAGCTGTTCCGCGCTGACCGTACCGGTCGCCATGAACGGCGGCTTGGGACAGGCGGTGGAGAGGCCGATGAAGGCGATCCGCCCACGCACGCGCAGGCTGGGAAACAGTTTGTTGTCACCGGCAGCGAGTTCATCCGAGGCCATGTAGTCGCGCCACAGTGAAAAAGTGTCTTCCCAGGGGGCGGCGACCGAAGCGTCGTGGTTGCCCGGTATCACCAGTACCTCCCCGGGAGCGCCCAGGGTGCGCAACCAGGCAAGCGCCTGGCGGAACTCCATCGGCAGGCCCACATGAGTGAGGTCGCCGGTTACCAGCAATTGGTCCAGGTCGAACTGTTGCAGGTCCTGGCGCAGGGCCTCCAGCACTTCCGGGCGGTGTTCGAAACGGCGCCGGCGCGACCAGGACAGGTAACCCAGGGCGCGCTTGCTCAGCAACTGGCGCCAGTGCACGCCCTCCAGGGTGCTGAGGTGGGGGTCGGAAATCTGGGCAAATAGCTGCATCGGCAGTCGTTCCGGCGCCTTTAGACGCGCTTGATCAGGGCTCCCATTGCCGCCAGTTTGCGGTCGATGTTGGCGTAGCCGCGGTCCAGGTGGTAAACCCGGTCGATGGTGGTCTCGCCGTCGGCGGCCAGCGCCGCGATGACCAGTGAGGCCGAGGCGCGCAGGTCTGTGGCCATCACCGGCGCCCCCTGCAGGCGCTCCCGCCCTTTCACGATCGCGGTGTGGCCCTGCAGTTCGATATCTGCCCCCATGCGCTGCAGTTCGGCAACGTGCATGAAGCGGTTCTCGAAGATGTTTTCGACCACCGTTGCGCTGCCCTCGGCGACGGCATTGAGGGCCATGAACTGCGCCTGCATATCGGTGGGAAAGGCGGGGTAGGGCGCGGTGTTGACGTGCACTGCCCGGCAGCGTTTGCCACCTGTGTGCAGGCGAATCCAGTCCGGGCCCAGCTCGATACTGGCACCGGCCTGCTCCAGCTTGCCGAGCACGAAGTGGAGGAAATCGGGGTTGGTATCCAGTACCGTGATATCGCCCCGGGTCGCCGCGGCGGCGGTGAGAAAGGTGCCGGTTTCAATGCGGTCCGGCGGCACCTGGTGACTGGCGCCGCTCAGGCTCTGTACGCCTTCTATGGTGACGGTGCTGGTGCCTGCGCCCTGTATTCTCGCCCCCATGCTGGTCAGCAGCCTGGCCAGGTCGCCGATTTCAGGCTCCATGGCGCAGTTGTCCAGCACGGTGGTTCCCTCGGCCAGGGTGGCGGCCATGACCAGGTTCTCGGTGGCGGTCACCGAGGGAATATCAAAGGTGAAGTGCGCGCCGCGCAGGCGCCTGGCCTTGGCCTTGATGTAGCCCGCCTCGATAGTGATCTCGGCTCCCAGCGCCTGCAGGCCGGCGATATGCTCGTTCACCGGCCGTGAGCCGATGGCGCAGCCGCCGGGCAGTGAGACATCCGCCTCGCCGAAGCGCGCCAGCAGCGGCCCCAGCAGCAGGATGGCGCCGCGCATGGTCTTCACCAGTTCATAGGGCGCGTAGACCGAGTGCACCTCGCCGGTGTCGATGAACAGGCTGTCAGGTGTGCGCTCCACCTTGCAGCCCAGCAGGCCCAGCAGTTGCAGCGCCGTATCGATATCGCGCACGCCGGGAATATTGCTGACCTGCAGCGGCTCGGCGCTCAACAGGGAGGCCGCGATAATCGGCAGGGCGGCATTCTTGGCACCCGCAATACGCACTTCTCCGCGCAACGGCCCGTTGCCCGTTATGGAGATCTTTTCCATCAGGCCGCCTCGGCCGGGTCGAACAGGCCGGCCTCCTTGAGGTCGGCATAGGCGCTGATAATGGTATCGATCTGCTCGCTGCTGTGGGCGGCACTGACACTGTTGCGCAGCAGGAAATTGGTGGAGGGGGACGCCGGTGGGATCACCAGGTTGACGTAAACGCCAGCTTCCATCAGCGCTTTCCAGCAATCGATGGTGCGCGAGCGGTCTACCATTTCCACCGCCACGACCGGGCTGGCGGTGGGGCCGACCGGCAGGCCCAGGGCCTTGAGACCGTCGTAGAGACGGCGGGCATTGTCCCACACGCGGCTGCGGCGCTCCGGCTCCGCGCCGATGATACGCAGCGCCTCGCGGGTCGAGGCGATAACGGAGGGCGATGACGAGGCGGTGAAGATATAGGCCTTGATACAGAAGCGGATGGCCTCCAACTCGGCGTGCGGGCTGACGCAGTAACCGCCTATGGAGCCCAGGCTCTTGCTGAAGGTTCCCACGGTGAAGTCGATGTCGGCCTCAACCCCGGCGGCCTGGGCAGCGCCGCGACCGGTGGCGCCCAGTACACCCATGGAATGGGCCTCGTCCACCAGCAGGTAGCCGCCATACTCGCGCTTTACCGCGGCGATCTCCTGCAGCGGCGCCACGTCGCCCAGCATGGAGTAAATGCCCTCGGCAATGATCAGGGCCTGGTTGGCACGGTCTCCCAGGCGCCGCATGCGTTTGGCCAGGTCGTCCGGATCGTTGTGCTTGTAGCGGATGATATCGGCGCCGCTGAGGGTAACGCCCGCATAAATGCTGGCGTGGCTGTCCGCGTCCAGCAGGATCACCTCACCGGGGCCGGCGAGGGTGGAGCACATGCCCATGGTGGCGGAGTAGCCGGTGGAAAAAACGATGGCGTTGTCGACCCCGTAAAAAGCGGCGATTTCGCGTTCCAGCGCCTCGTGTTCGGCGAAGGAGCCGTTGGCCAGGCGCGACCCGGTAGTACCCGTGCCCCAGCGCGCGGCCGCCGCCTGGGCCGCGGCGATGCAGCGCGGGTCGTAGGACAGGCCCAGGTAGTTGTTGGTGCCGGCCAGGATGACCTTGTGCCCTTCCACCACGCCCTCGGTGGCGGAGAGAATCTGCTCGGTGACCGCGCCGAAGGGCGTCACCTCGCGCTGGGCGAGTTCGGCCTGAAAATCGGCCATGGTCTTGAATTTGTCAAACAGCATGGGGCAGCCCCCTGATTCAGGTACTTGAAATGGTAATGTGTGGTTGCGCTACCAGGATAGCGCTAATAGTGGTAACTAGGACCGGGGCTCAGGGGTTGAGTTCCTGGACCTTTTTTGCCAGCTCACCGATGGTGTTTACGTCGGGCAGGATATTCAGGGGAATGGAGATATCGAAGTGATCTTCAATCTTCTCGATGAACTCCATGACCTCCAGTGAACTGAGACCGATGTCCGCCACCAGGTGTGTGGACTCTGTCAGCTCCAGGTTTTTCTTATTGTGCGATTCCAGGGTGCTGTACAGAAAATCCAGGTACGCCCGATACTCAGTCATTTCGCCTCTACCCTTGCGCCACCCAAGGTAAGTCGCTAGATTTCAAAGGCTTGAACTATACCCACGGAAGAATGGTAATGCCAGTCATTTGGTTGATCGATGCCTATCGGGCAGGGGAACGCAACCAGGTGCGCGCGCTGGTGGAGCAACTCGGCTGGCCATGTGAAACCAAGCGGCTGGAATACCGCAAGCACGTCGTCCTGCCCCATGTACTCGGGCAGGCCAGTCTGCGCGGGCTTACCCCGGCGTCTGCGGCTACGCTCAAGGCGCCCTGGCCGGACCTGGTGATTTCCAGTGGGGTGCGCAACGAACCGGTTTGCCGCTGGATTCGGGCCGCTTCCGGCGGACGCAGCCGCTATGTGCATGTCGGTAAACCCTGGGGAGCGCTGAGCGGTTTCGACCTGCTGATCACCACCCCCCAGTACCGCGTGCCGCGCCGTGCCAACGTGCTCAACAATACCCTGACCCTGCACAGCGTGTCGGCGCAGCGGCTGGCGGCAGCGCGGGAGCGCTGGGCCGCCACCTTTGCCGACCTGCCGCGGCCGCGCATCGCGGTGATAACCGGCGGCGACAGCGGGCCGTTTACTTTCGGCCCGCGGGCGGCGACCCGGCTTGGCCGCCAGGCTTCCATTCTCGCCCGCCAGAGCGGCGGCTCGCTGCTGGTCTCCACCAGTTCGCGCACCTCCGAGGCGGCGATACAGGCGCTGCAGGCGAGTATAGACGTGCCGCATTATTTTTATCGCTGGCAGCCCGACGACCCCGACAACCCCTACTTCGGTATTCTCGCCATCGCCGACCGGCTGGTGGTTACCGGCGACAGCATCGCCATGTTGTCGGAGGCTTGCGCTACCGGCCGCCCTGTGCAGATCTTCGACCTCGGCGGTATGCGCGGTGAAACCCGGTCCATAGCGGATTTTCGCTTTGGCGGCATGCTCTATGCGTTTCTGCTGCGCTGGTTGTGGCAGCCCCTGAGTCGCGATATCACCCTGGTGCACAGCCAGTTGCGCGCCACCAGCCGGGCATTCTGGCTGGATGAGGAATTCGGCGCCTCGGTGGTGCCGGGTGAATCGGATATGCAGCGGGCGGTGGCGGCGGTAAAGGGCTTACTTGGCGAGAGCTGACAGGCCGGCCGCATCCAGCAGCTGGGCACTGCCGTTGCCCAATTGGTAGACGTGGTCTGCCGCCTGCACCAGGGCGCGATTGTGGGATATGGCGAGAATCGTCAGCTGCCCCTTCAGCGCCTCCATGGTCTGGCGCACGGCCTCCTCGCTCTCCGGGTCCAGCGCGCTGGTGGCCTCGTCCAGTATCAGCAGGCGCGGCTTGTTGATGAGGGCCCGGGCGATCACTATGCGCTGGCGCTGGCCGCCGGAAAGCTTGCCGCCGCGTTCCCCCACCACGGTGTCCAGTCCCTCGGGCAGGCGCGCGACGAATTCCCAGGCGCCGGCGGCGCGCAGGGCCTCTTCGGCACTGGCCGTGTCCAGGGCGGGATCACCCAGGGTGATGTTGTGGAGTATGGTGTCGTGCAGCAGCACGGTTTCCTGGGGCACGTAACCGATCATGCTGCGCCACTGCATGATGTTGATCAGGGGGAGCGGCACACCGTCCAGCAGTACCTGGCCCGTCTCGGGTTGCAGCAGGCCTATGGTCAGGTCGATGATGGTGGTTTTGCCGGAGCCCGATGGCCCCACCAGGGTGGTGAGCGAGCCGGCGCGTATATCCAGGTTGAGGTCAGTGAATAGCGGGTGATTGGCATCGTAACTGAAGTTGATGCCCTGCAGGCGGATCGCCTGCTCGAAGCGGGGTGTGGTGCCGCCGTCCAGGTTTTCCCGGGCGCTGTCGGCGGCCTCGATGGCCTGCATCAGCGACCAGTAGGCGCTTTCGCCCTGGGCCAGTTTCTGGTATTGCTTCTGCACCTTGCCGAAGAAGGAAAACGCCCGCCCCAGCGCCACCACCAGCACCATGACCATGGGCAGGTCTATGGCGAACTTCTCGATCGCCACGTAGATCCCCAGGCAGATGAAACCGGTAAACATCAGCTCCTGGGCCGAATCCAGCACCGCGCCGCTGAGTACCTGGCGGCGCAGGGCCTTGTTCAGGCGGTTGGTGTCATAGGCCAGCACCTGGTCGGCCAGGTGCTCCCTGGCCATGGCCTTGAGGGGTTTTACCGACTGCAGGGTGTCGGTGAGATTGGCCATCAGCGAGTTCATCAACCGGGTCTGGCGCTTGCCGGCGCGACGGGTGATCCTCACCAGGAAGTGCGACAGGCCAATGACCACGACGCCCGCGCCGATGGCCGCGAGCGAAGCCTTCCAGGACAGGGCGAAGGCCACGGCGCCGTACACGATCGCCTGGATCAGGAAGGTAATGGCGGTGGCCCCGTTGACGAAGGCCGTGGACGAGCGCTGGGCCTCCGTGGCCAGGGCGTTGGTGAGCTTGCCCACCGGCTGGTGCAGGAAATACTCCCACTTGCTGCGCAGCACCGCCCGCAGCATCTCCAGGCGCAGGTCGGTGCCCACCTGGGCCGCGGTATAACCCACCTGGCGCTGCGCCAGCAGCAGAAAGAAGCTTTTCACGGCCACCCCCACAATCAGGATGGTCAGCATATTGCCCAGGGTGGGCGCGATGCCCACGAAAGCCAGTGCGTTCAGCACCGCCTGTTCGAATTCGTTCTGGTTCGGGGAAGCCTCCGGCAGCAGGCTGGCGGCCTCGGATCCCAGGGCGATGTTGACCAGCGGCAACAGCGCCGACAGCCCCACTCCCTCCGCCAGCCCGGACAGCAGCAGCGCCGCCAGCATCAGCACGGTCTGCGAGGGATAGGCGCGGAAAAAATTCAGCATCAGGCCCATGTCGGTACTCCTGGGCGGGCGCGGCCCGGTGGGAAAACCTGCTGGAACATGTCGTCGCTCACCAGTTCATCCGGTGTAACAGGAACAGTGCCCAGAGCAGGATGATCAGCGTCGGAGTCAGGGCCACCAGCGGAATGTTCAGGCCCAGCAGCTGACCCAGGGCAAAGATGATCTGTGCGCCCAGGTAAAAGAGTATGCCCACCAGGGCGCCCAGGGCGATATCCAGGCCGAAACTGCGATTGCGCCTGGCCCCCAGGTTGGCGCTGATGGGGGTGGCCAGCAGTACCATGGCCCCCACGGTGAACGGCATCAGCAGTTTCTGCCAGAAGGTGCTCAGGTATTTTTCGGTCGGCTGTCCACTGTCCGCGCGGTACTGGCTGTAGCGGCTCAGCACCGACAGGCGCATGCTGTCGCTGTCCAGGGTGAGGGTGGGCAACTCATCCGCCGACCACAGATTGTCGATTTCCAGTTGCTGGAACTGGCGGGTGACCAGTTGGCCGTTTTCCAGGCGCTTTTCCTGGACTCCCTGGAAGGTCCAGGTGCGCTTCGGGCTCACCTTCGCCTTATGGGCCCGCAGGGCCCGCTGCAGGCGTCCCTGGTCATCGAATTCGAACATGCTGATGTCGCCGGGTATGCCCCCCTCGTGCATCTTTTCCAGGTGGATATAGCGATTGCCGTTCTTGGACCACACCCCGCCATCCGGGATTCTCACCTCGTTGCGGTAGCGCAGGGCATGCCGCTGGGCCTCGGCGGATTGCTTCAGTGCCGGGGTAACGTATTCCATGCACACCCACAGGGTGGCCATCAGGGCCAGGGTGGGCAGGGCGATGGCCTTCAGCAGGCTGCCCCGGGAAAAGCCGCTGCAGCTGATCACGGTCAGCTCGTTGTTGCGGTCCATGCTGGCCAGGGCGATGATGCTGCCCAGCAGCCCGATTACCGGCGCCAGGCTCACCAACTGGTGCGGCAGTATGGAGATGGTGTAGCGGGCAACCGCCAGGGCGTTGTAGTCGAAGCGGGTGCGCTCCAGTTCCTGGATGAAACCGATCAGGCCGAATACCGCCCCCAGCACCAGCAGCACGAGCAGCCAGCCCTTGACCAGGTTGCCGGCGATGTAGCGCTGCAGGATCATCGGCGCCGCATCCAGGGTTGCGACACCAGCACCACCAGCAGTACCAATTCCAGCGCGTACGCTCCCCACAGGCCGGGGATAGCCCCCAGGCGTCCCTGCTCGATGGCGGTGCGCACCACACTGGTGAGCGCGAACAGGCCGATATAGATGGTGACCGCGATCAACACATTGCGCATGCGCGACTCCCGGGGGGCCGAGCGGGCCAGGGGCACGGCCATCAGCGCCAGGATCACCGTGGCCAGGGGGGTGGTCAGCCGCCACTGGAATTCGGCGACATCCTTGGGTTCATCCGACTGGGCCAGGTTGAGGGTGGTCTCCGCCTTGCGTCGGTAGCGTTCCTGGGCCTCCTGGTTATCCAGGCGGATGATCAGGTGGTCGAAATCCAGGGACACATCCTGGCGTCTCTTGTTATCCAGCAGGTAGTGGTGGCCGTTGTAGAATTCCGCCTGCATCGCCTGTCCGGGGTTGAGCACGGGCAGTGCGGCCGACTCGGCGACGATGATTTCCGAACGCTGCTGCTTGTCGTGATCCTTCTGCAGGAACACGCCCTTGTGCAGGCCCTGCTCCAGTTCCAGGTCGTTGGCGATGAAGATGTAGTCGCTGCCGCTCATGTTGACGAACTCGCCCGTCGCCATTTTCTTGAGGTCGAACTGGGCGGCGGCCCTGGACTCCAGGTCGTAGCTGGTGCGAAAGGCCCAGGGCCTGCCCAGCAGGGAAATCACCCCTGTGATCAGGGCGATTACCAGGGCCAGTTTCAGCACTGCCTCGATGATACGCGCGCGGCTGACGCCGGCCGCGTACAGGGCGTTCATTTCGGAATCCCGGTACAGGCGCCCAATGGCCGCCAGCACGGAAAAGAAGAACGCCGAGGGCATGAGGATCTCCAGGGTGATCAGCGTGTTCAACCCGATGAGCTTGAAGGCAGTGAGCATTGACAGCTGTCCCGCGGCCGCCGCGGACAGCTGCTGGGCAGCGGAAAAACCGATGAAAACCAGCACCAGCAATCCCAGCCCCATGGTGAAGGGCCGCAGTATTTCCAGGCTGATATGGCGGTCGATAATCAAGGCTAGGGAGATCCTGTCGTGGCTGCCGGCCATTGTACATCAAGCGACTGCCGTCTGGTTATTTTGCGTGGCTTGTCGCATAATTCCCCGCTTTTCCAGCCACCTCGACCGGCCCGCGAGTAACCGCCCATGTTCAATCTGAGTGATGGCGTCAAGAAGGCGTTGATTCTCATCCCCACCGAGCCCCTGCCGGCTTCCATGCGGGTGGCGTTGCGCCGCAAGTACCTTGCCAGGCTTGAGATGGCCAAGGCCGATGCGGCCAACTTCCTGATCATAGGCCACCCCAAGAGCGGCAACACCTGGCTCAAGGTGATGATCTCCAGGCTGTACCAGTTGCGCTACGACCTGCCGGAATCCAGGCTCATCAACACTGACGAGTTCGCCCGCAAGTTCCCCGAGATACCCCGCCTGGCGGCTACCAATGCCTATTACAGCTATGAGGGCGAGGTGGGCAAGCTGCTCGCGGCCGGGGCGCCGGATAACCCCCTGCGGCACAAGCCGGTCATGTTCCTGGCGCGCAACCCGATAGACATCGCGGTGTCCTGGTACCACCAGTTCACCAAGCGCCAGTCCCGGGCCAAGCAGGAACTTATCAACCACTTCATCGACCACCCGATAGACCGCCGCAGTGTGCAGATGTGGGATTTCGTGCGCCACTCGGATATTGGGCTGCCTTTTCTCATCGAATACCAGAATACCTGGGCGCGCAACGTGCGGGAGCTGGAGCGCGGCATGCTGGTGAAATACGAGGAGCTGCGGGCCGAGCCGGTGCCCACCCTGCAGAAAATACTCGACCTCATGGGCGAGAATTTCAGCGAGGAAGAGGTGCGCGCGGCGGTGGAGTGGGGCTCGTTCGACAACCTGCAGAAACTCGAGACCAGGGGGACCTTCAGCCAGGGTGGTATGAAGCTGGTCAACGCCGACGACCCCAGTACCTACAAGGTGCGGCGCGGCAAGGTGGGCGGTTACCGCGAAGATTTTCCGCCCGAGCAGGTGGCTGAACTGGAGGCCCTGGTGCGCGCCAACATCCTGCCCGAACTGGGCTATTGCCAGGACGGCGCGGAGGCCTAGTGTCCTTTCCCCGCACCTGGGTCATACTCAGCGACAAACAGGGTGACAACGGGCAGGTAGAGACTATCGTCGAGGCCCTTGGTTGGCCCGTGGAACACAAGTATGTGCATATGTTGCCCCAGTGGGTGTTGGGCAAACCTCGCTATCGCCCCTCGCTGGAGCATATTGATACCGACCGGTCCGACCCGCTGGAGCCACCCTGGCCAGACCTGATCCTCACCGTGGGACGCCGCCCCTCCATGGTGGCCCTGTGGATTCGCCAGCAGTCAGGTAATCGCACCAGGATCGTGCTGGTGGGCAAGCCCTCGGGCCACATGCTGGATTTTTCCCTGGTGATCGCCAGCGCCGAAAACCAGATGCCCCCCATGGACAATTTCCTGCCTACCACCCTGCCCCTGATGCGTATCGGTGCCGCCGACGTCGAGGTCCAGGCCCAGGCCTGGCGCGAGCGCTTGGCGGGACTGGACAAGCCGCTGATCGCCATGTTGATCGGCGGCGAGACCAACCCCTTTATCATGAATCGCAAGGTGGCCGACGAACTGGTCGCCACCGCCCGCTGGGTGGTGGAGGAGCTGGGGGGTACCCCCTATGTCACCACCAGTCGCCGTACCACCCCGGAAGTGGTAGAGGTGCTGCGCGCGGAGCTGCCGCCCCAGGCCGTGTTCTACCAGTGGCAGGCCGGCGCCACCGACAACCCCTATCGCGCCCTGCTGGGCAGCGCGGATGGTTTCATAGTGACCGGAGACAGTGTGTCGATGATGGTGGAGGTAATCTACCTGCACAAACCGCTGGCCATATTTCCCCTGCCCATGGGGTGGCTGGGCAGTCTGGACCAGGGGCGGCGTTCACTGGCCCACTGGTTGTTCAACCCGCGCCAGGAGTCCAGCGGCGACCGCTGGCGCCACCGCCTTGCCCGGGGGGTTTTTCACGTGGATTATTTCAAGATCCTGTGCGCCACCCGCGATTTTCGCGCCTTTCACAATATGCTGGTGGAGCGGGGACTGGCGGTGTGGGCGGGCCAGCCTTTTCGCCAGGGCACCACGGAATTGCCGGATGACGTGGGCAAGGTGGTAAGGCGTATCAAGGGGTTGTTCCCGGCTGGCCGCCTGGTCGAATAAATTCGACCCTGCAGGGCCGCAGAAGCGAGTCGTAGGGCCGACTTCAGTCGGCCGGGTGTCCTAGCGTATGCGCAGGACGTTCTTCATGAAGTGGGTGCCGAAGCGGCTGACCCGCTGGGCCGCCACCGCCAGGGGGCTCTGGTCCAGGTAGTTCAGCTGGACCATGCGGCGCTCGCCGACAAACCGGGTGTGGCCGTGCCAGGAGTGGTCGGTGCGGCGAAACGCCAGCAGCGTGCCACCCAGGGGGGGTACCTGGGCGACATAATCCTCGATGTTGTCTTTGGAGCGCAGCATGCGCAGCTGCCCCTCCTCGTGCTCCCACTTCTCGTTGAAGTAGACCAGCACGGTAATGACCTTGCTCTTGTGATCGGTGTGAATATTACCGTCGGTGCGCTCGCAGTACTTGCGCACGGTGATGGTGGTGGGCAGTGACGCCAGGTCCATTCCGAAGCGCTCGCCCAGGGTGCGGGCGAAAGCCGGCTGCCGCAACTCGTCCATCAGGGCGGCGAATTGCGGCCCGTAGCTGAGATTGTCCAGGTCGTGATTGGCGGCACTGTCTATGGCCGGATAGTCGGCGTTTACCTTCGCCAGCACCTGGGGACTGAGGAAGCCGGGAACCACCATATAGTCGAACGGGTCGGTGTGTAACTTCGCCGTGCGCACCGCATTGAGATCGATCAGTGACATGCGCGCATTCTAGTATGTCGCCACTTTGCCGGGCAAGGAGAGGGGCCCGGCAAAGATGTTAATAGTGCGGTAAATCAAGCCTTGCGCCGAGATGCGGGAATAGGCGTTTTCCTGTAATATTCGCGGCCTTTGTGGAACGCCACCGAGGATATCCCCGCACATGGCCGATACGGCACGGGCGGTAGTCCGCCATCTCATTATGCTGCTCTGTTTCTGGCTGCCGGCCCGGCGTCGCAAGAAGCTGGAGCGCTGGCTGCGTGGGCGCGAGGAGTTCAAGAAGCTCGAGAGAAGCGACTGGGTGCTGATGAGCTGGGGCAAATCGGGGCGCACCTGGCTGCGGGTCATGCTGTCGCGGGCCTATCAGCTCAAGGGCGGCCTGGATGCCCACGAGTTGCTGGACTTCGACAACCTCAAGAAACTCGACCCACAGCTGCCGGCGGTGTTCTTTACCCACAACAACTACCTGCGCGACTACACCGGCAATATGGAGTCCAAGGCCCATTTCAAGGGCAAGCGCATTGTGCTGCAGGTACGGGACCCGCGGGATGTGGCGGTATCGCAGTTCTTCCAGTGGAAGTTTCGCATGCGTCCCAACAAGAAATTCATCAACGACTACCCGCCCCACGGCGCCGACATCGGCGTGTGGGAGTTCGTGCTGGACCAGGATGCGGGCCTGCCGCGCATCATCGATTATTTCAATGGCTGGGCCCGCGCCATACCTGAGCTGCAGGACGTGCTGGTGGTGCGCTACGAGGACATGCGCACGGACCCCGGCGCCGTGCTGGCGAGCATCCTCGAATTCACCGGCACCGAGGTCACCCCCGAGCAGGTACAGGAGGCCGTGGACTTCGCCGCCTACGACAATATGAAGAAGATGGAGCAGGAGAAGTTTTTCAAGGGCAGCGGCGCCAGGGTCAAGCCCGGCGACAAGGATAATCCCCAGTCATTCAAGGTGCGCAAGGCCAAGGTAGGCGGTTACCGCGACTACTTCAGCGATGAGCAGTGCGCCCAGCTGGATGCGATGGTGGAACAGCTGGATCCCATCTTCGGCTACGGGAGCAACAGCGCATGAAGCTGGCCATACAGAACCTGCGGCAGGCGCTGCAAATAGGCAAGAAAAAGCTTTCTCGCAAGCTGCTGCACTGGCGCATGCGCGACCACTCCGAGGCGGAGATTCTGGCTGCGGAGCGCAAGCTGCGCGGCGTTGAGCAGTTCGACAAGTTGCAGCGCGCGGATATCGTGGTGGTCTCTTTCGGCAAGAGTGGCCGCACCTGGCTGCGGGTGATGGTTTCCCACCTGTTCCGGGTGATGTACCGGTTGCCGGAAAATGCCATCCTGGGTTTCGACAACTTTCACAACCTCAACAGGGCCGTGCCGAAGATCTTCTTTACCCACGACAATTACATCAAGGATTTCACCGGCGATTTCGAGACCAAGCAGCCCTTCTACAACAAGCGCGTGGTGTTGCTGGCGCGCGACCCCCGCGATGTGGCGGTGTCCCAGTTCTTTCAGTGGAAATTCCGCCTCAAGCCCTCCAAGGTGGCGATCAACAACTACCCGCCCCGCGGCAGCGATATCAGCCTCTACGATTTTGTCATGGGTGACAATGGCGGCAGCATGCAGGCGGTCATCGACTACCTGAACCTGTGGGCCAGGGAGGCCGACAAGGTCAAGCACCTGCACCTGCTGCGCTATGAAGACCTGCGCGCCAACCCGAAGGAGGGGCTGCGCAAGCTGCTGGAGTTTATGCAGGTGGATGCCAGTGACGCGCATGTAGATGCGGCGGTGGAATACTCTTCCTACGAGAACATGAAGAAGATGGAGAGCAAGGAGCAGTTCCGCTTCTCGGGCGGTCGTATGATGCCCGGCGACAAGGACAACCCCGACAGCTACAAGGTGCGCCGCGCCAAGGTCGGCGGCTACCGCGATTACTTCAGCGACGAGGAAGTCGCCGCCATCGACGCCAGGCTCAAGGCCGAGCTGGATCCGTTGTTTCGTTACAGCTGATTTCACCTGGCTGCAGTGACCGTGCTGCTCCTTTCTTGCCGGGCGCGAGCGTAGGCTGCAGAGCGGGATAGCGCAGCTCCGTTGTCGTCAGGC
>JACKNU010000015.1 GCA_024234675.1 Pseudomonadales bacterium
CTAGGAGATGTAGTCGAAGTTCGTGTACAAAAAAACAGGTTAGTAGACTACTTCGAGTCGATCCGTAGAAAGTGCAACGAGACCCCAGCGTCGGAAGAACAGTGGGACTGGGATATTGGGTGCTTCGATGTGGACGATTTTGGAAGTGACAGCTACGCAGGAAAAGCTTTTCTTTAGTTTTGTTATGAACGTTCCGAGGATTTCCGCGAACTCTTGATGACCGCTTGTGCACCCTTGTGCCGCTTCCAGGCTAAGATATACGACAGCCAGATAGTCGGTTATCGATTCGTTGCGGTCTTTTGAGGAACGGTCGAAGCTCATACAATACACTTGAGAGCACGAATGAAATATGCACATGAATCATGGTCGGCGGAGCTACCCGATCATTGGCTAGTCGAAGAGGCTGAAGAGTGCGTTACCCTCTACGACCCTGATGGGGTAGGAGCATTCCAGGTGAGTTCCTATCTCAAGGAAGATGGCGATGTAACAGTTGACGACTTGCTCTCATTCGCGGAAGTAGATGCACCGGAGGAGACTGATATACCTTTTCTCAATGGCATATTTAAGAGGATTACTGACGGTCAATATGCCATTCATACTTGGTGGCTAGCAGGAGCGAACCAACTGATCTACGCCACATACATCTGCGCCATTGAAAGTGAAAACGTTGAGTCTCCTGAACGGCACAACATCATTCGTTCACTACAATCGCTTCACGTGCCGCGTCACTAGCCGACCGTTCATGGCACAAATGCGGCTAACAGGAATACCTGTCGACGACCTCAGGCGACAAAAAGGCCGTATGATGAATATCTTACTTACAGGCGGGCCTTGGATGCCCCTGATTGCCTCTAATGAGATTCCAATATCCTGGTGTTTTATCGGAGTCACGTTTGTCAGTTACTTTAATGATCGAACGAAGCTTTTCAGGCAATATTCAAAAGGCTTTCCTGGGTACTTTTGGGCCGTGTTCTCAGTTACTTTGGGTGCACAATTAGCGTCTAGCTTTCTCCTGGGGGAAGAAGGGCTGCTAGTTGAAGTTTTGGCTCTGTTTATTTTCTGTATCCCCTGGTCTGTTTACGCATTTCGCCTAGAGTTGGCTTTGTATAACGCATCGGAGGCAGTGCCAAATTGATTGCACAATTAATAAGTCAGGGCGGCGAGCGGCATGACCGTCTGCTCTGCCTGAAGCGTGGCGATCCTGCCGCTCCTGGCACAGCTCGGACTTACGTAGATCTGAGACGCAGTTAGCGAGTTATGCAAGACATGGCAGAGATGATTAAGCTACTGCGAACCTTGTCGGGAGCCAGCCTGTTAGAATGCAAGAGAGCTTTGTTGGCTTCGAATGGAGATATGAAGCTAGCGCTTATCGAGCCACGGGGAAAAGGCAATGAACCTCCCGAACCTGAGCCCGAAGTGGTGGATTGAAACTACCGCAATGGCCGCTAATGGCTCCTCTGTGCCGGTGAACTGTTCGATTTTCTGGTGTTCTGAGGGGCAGAAATCGACTCAAAGCAGACACTCGAAGCGACTCCATCTGCTCGGTGTATTGGAAAGTTACTCAACCTTGAAGAAAGTATTTACCTTAGTTTTTTGCCTCCAGATAGCTATCGGGATTCGCCCGCTATTTGGCAGTGATACGCGGGTCGAGGTTACGACGCTTTACTGTGACATGTTTGGTATAGCAGACTTCGACTGGAGTGATTCGGACTATCTGACATTTACTCCATATACACAGCGTCCACTAAAGTATGATTATTGGAGCCTCCTTTGGCATGGAGTCGTAGTTCCAATACCCGACCTTAAATATACGCGCCTACTAATCGGCGGTAACGACGACAATGCACAATCAATAATACTTGGCAGCGAGAATGCAGACATAGTGGTCTTGCTCAGGTATGACAGATATGACCCCGTGGCTTTTAATAAAGACTGGTATTTGAATGGCGAATTCCCACAGTTAGATGTTACTCACATGGGACTATTGGAACGTGCGTACAGCTTCACGCCTGAAGATATTGACTGTAGTTCGGAGGATCCGGCCAGCCAATTGGTAATCATCGCATCTCAAGTTGCTAAACATCTACTCGCTTTGAATGGAGAAAGCCGGGTCCACAAGTCTGTTGGGGACGCCAAGGGGATTCTGCTTCAGACCGACTTGGGTGATCTCACAGAGACCAGCTACACAGCCACAGAGCATTCACATGGGAACAATATTGTAAGCATCACTTATCGGGCAAAGCACTCGTCCGGGTTAGCCGAATTTGGGTTGCTTGTCTCTCAAATTGCACTCAATTCACAAGGCTCACCCGGCTGGCTCAAAGAATTTGATGGGTACCTTCGTCTCTGGGATATTGATGGACTAAAGTCGTTGGCGAAAAGGCAAGGCTGGAAGGTAAGCGATAATCGACCCGGTCTAACTGAAGAACAACTCGAGAAAGCCTTAGCCGATCCTAAAGTCCAAGAGTTAATCGACAAATATAGCGAAGAATGAAGATTCGAAGCACAAAGTATATATGGCATTAACTTCCGCTTCTGGCACACAACGACCGGTCGCGATGAGATGTTTTGATTTTATAAACCGGCAGCTATGTGCCAGGAGGGGACATTACATGAATACACTATTCTGATTCACAGTTAAATTTTGGAGGCGCCAGCCTTCCATCTTGGCACTGAACTGTACAATGCCCTTGATCGGTTAATTTCTTTAACAATTTATGTCCCTGGTCCAAGAGCCGATTTGCTTCGGCATATCTGCCAGGAGATTCATCGGCATAATAATTGGGCCGGATTTCGGGCAATGAGAGAGTAAGTTGTGTGCACGCCCACCACAAGAGTCCATCGGTTTGCCCAGAATCTAGATTTTCAGCTATTAGTAAAGATTCCCGGACTTCCATCTCGGCACGGTCTGCGTCAATGATGGGGTCAACATCCACATAGCCTAGTCCATATTGAGCCTGCTCTTCCCACACGTCCACGACATACCTGGACACAATCAAATATGTGACCACCGCGGTGAGGCAACTTGTTAAGACCGCAACAGCAACGACTTGGGAAATGGGCTTCATACTAATTTATACTTCCACGCATCCATCTAGAGCGAAGGTCCCTTGTGAGTCGTTTTCTGTCCCACAGAATATCAGAAAACCATTCAGTTGACCGGCCCACAGGTGCCATGAACGGTTATTGGCTCGAGCAATTCGACGAGCTGAGCGTGACGCTACCTTGTACAATATCCTTGATTGAAAAGTCTATAGAGGTAGTTCGCGACAATATGAAGATATTTCGGTTGATAATTGCTGTTATTGTAGGCGTGCCTTTATTATTCATTGCGTGGGTAATCTACATTTCGCACAATTTGAGTAGTCAAGCCTGTGAGAATGTTCGCGAAATTTCTCGGAGCGAAAAATATCGCGATTATTTGTCAAACTGGGTTCTAGAGTCGTTTGGACCAGCTGATTCTGCGAACGAAATACCTGAACCGTTAGTTCCAAAAAGCCTCGATTGGAGTCGATTTAATATTGATCCAAGTTTTGCCAGTCTCAAAGTAGAGTTAACTACGATCAATTTAGACAATGCCACAGAAAAAGCGTATTTGGCGTATTTTCGAGACGGCCGAGCCGAGGTTATGTTGTTGGTTCCCGATCAGCCCGTGTCAAATAAAATGGTTTTGCATCAAGCCGTTCCGCAGGTGTATAAGGAAATATCGACTGGAGTGTGGATTTTCTGCGAGGAAAGAAAACATTGATTCATTAGATTTACGTCCGTCCAAATTAAACAGAAAAAAGAGAAGCTCACAGCTGTTTTAATCCGCAATGGGCCGCATCTTCCAGTTATAGAAATTCCGCGTTGAGCGCGAGCATAACAGTTATTTTTTTGGAAAAAGCCTATTTTTTAACCGGCATCAGGCGCTTCATTTGAGTGTCCCTTGTGAGTCGGCAGCGGCCGTATGGTGGTGAGTATATCGCAGCATGAGCGCGGCGGTAACGTGCCAGAACCGGACGCCCATACCTAGCCACATTTCCCTTCTGTCCAGTTATATAAGCCGCCTGCTTTGTAGCATTGGTAGGTATCAACGGCCCCGGTCAACCCCAAATATAAGGCGTAAAGAACAAGCAAAACTACAGGTGCGAGCAGTATAGACTGATACCAACGCAAAGGCTCTGCCCTCCCCAAACTTGGCGGGGACTTCTCCAGCTTGCGTAGTAGTGGGGGAATAGCGATTACAGCGACGCCGCACAGAATCGCCGTGCACGCTATGATAGTAGAACCTGCCAGCCAGATTAGCGGCGCGAAAAAAAAGCAAATTCCCGCAGCCTTTAACTCTTCTTGTACTTTTTCTCTCAGCAAGTTAGGCGACCCCATTCTGTTGGGTATCAATGTCAGCTTTGAGTCGAAGGCGCCGTTCCTTCATCGCTATCTCGGAAGTGACAGCATGAAATTCAATTTAGGATACCTGTCGCCCGAACTGATAGCACAATATATATCTAACACAAGTTCGCCCGACTTGTACTTGTACTTCTTCTCGCCAACCTCTCTAAGATCAGGTAGTTTCTTACGTGATACGCTAACTACTAAAGCCTCCGCCTGTTCACACGAATCCCAGTCTGGATAAACCCTCGAGGCGGAAGAGGAAAATACCGTCTCGTCTTCAGTCCAGTAGGCCACTATGAACTCATTGAACATCGGCAGGCCTGCACTAGCATTCATTGGCACCCCAAAGGTGTGCAGAGCAATCGGCACACCATAGTCGTTTTTCCATTTGGTGACCGGTTGAATGGGATAGGTTTTGCCATATTCGAGTTCAAACGGATTGGGCTGCGCCATCAAGGGCAGTGACGATGCCAGCAAAAAAGCCAAGACAAAATTAGGTGTGCGAGACATGCAATCTTCTTTGATAGCTGGTGATTAAAAAGGGTCCGCTTTGAGTCGATAATTGACTGTTCTGCTGGAGTACATCTTAGCCTGGAAGCGGCACAAGGGTGCCAATAGCCGTCGTTCAGCAAGGCCAGCGTTCCAGTGGCTTTGAGGCTGTGCCTGCTTTTGCGGTAGCAAAGGTTGGCAGCGCTGCAAGCTTCACCTGCGACGTGTTGTTAGGCGCCGCGCACCCAGGCCCGGAATCATGAATCGTCGCGCTCTAGCAATCGCACCATTTCCTCGGCCACCAACGCGGCTGATGGCAAGAACATGGTTGAAACAATGCGTTGATCGACAACGACGGCATGCTTGTCCGCCAAAGTCTCCTTGTTTTGGACCATTGCCCCATTCTTGCGGAGTTGATCCTCGACAAGAAACGGCAACAAGCTTCCTTGCCCGGCCCATGACTTGGAGCGCTCGGTCGAGTTGGGGAACCCGGCCACACGCTTGTCTTTCACCAGATAGCTACCGCTTTTGAGTTTTGCGTTGGCAAAGCCGCCTGGACCATGCCCGCAGCCGCCCACGACGCCGCCGTTTTCATATATAGCACCAATGAGGTTCATCAGTTCCTCATTGGCTGCGACGTCGAACAATGTACCGTAGCCACCGCCCACGTACACGGCTTGATACTGGGCGGCATCGACTTGACCGGGTTTGAGCGTGTCTCCGGCCTTGCCTGAAAAGTTCTCGTACTTGATGGCATAGCTACTAATGCCCAGGGGGTCCATCATGAACTCAACCGGGCCTCCTTGAGGCGAGACGAAATCCACCTCGTAACCGTGCATTACGAAGATATGGAAAGGCGGTGCATATTCCCAGAGGTTGTTGCGCGCATCGTGCTGCTCGGGGTCGCCCATATCGAGCACATTTGAAGCAACAAAGAGAATCTTGTTGTTCGCTGCGGCGTATGTCGCAGCCGGCGCGATTGCTGATGCCACTAACCAGCAAACAAGCGCCAAAGCACACGATTTCTTTATCAAGAGTATCACCTTCAATGGAATCCTTTTTCTGGTGCCCGACAGCCAATGGGTGTCCCGCTTGAGTCGAAAGCAGTGCAGCACCTTCGGCTTTCTTGGTAGCCAGCTGCCGCATCGCGATCCGAGTTATCTTCGCCTATATTTGCCCACAACTCTACAGCGGCCTGGCACGAAGCCATCATCGCTAAAACAGAAATCCACATCACTCTCGCCGCAACAACCCCTCAACCGCCATCCCGTCATCCGTTTTCCCGCCCTGCCAGCGCGGCACCAGCGTCCGCTGCGCAGGGTGGCGCTGATCTTCTTTGGCTGGCGTGTCGCCACGCGGCAGGGCCAGTGAGCGGCCTAGGCCGCTACCCGCAGCAGGTGGCCGTCGTCTCCCGCGAACTGTGACAGCGGAAACCTGAACAGCCCCCCGGCGCCGCGCAGCAGTACCAGTTCGCTGCTCAGCCCGGAGTGCCACAGTTCCTGGCCGCCCGGCGCGCTGGCAAAGACCCCTGGGGTGTACGCGGCCGCGTTGCTGCCCGGGCCGCGGGCGGATGCAAAAACCAGCAACTGCGCACCCGCCTGCCGGAGGTGACTGCCCAGGGCCTGGGAGGTGGCATAACTGACCGGCGATTGCAGCTGCGGCTGGATTTTGAAATAGGCCCCGGCTTGCAGGTCCACGCAACGCTCCGACTCGAGTGCCACCCGGAACACCGTGTGCTGGGTCGTAATCGGGTTGGGCGGTGGCGTGGCCATGTCATACCAGAATATGAACCGGTAGTAGGCGCACTCCTGGAGGCAGGTGCGCAGTTCCAGCGACCCATAGAACAGGCTGGGTTCCAGGGTGGAGCCGAAGCGGCTACCGTGCCGCAGTGGCGGATACCGGAAGGGCGTGGACAGCAGGTAATGGAGGCCGGAATCGATGGAGCCCGGCTTGCTGTCCTCCAGCATGTGTTCCAGCAGGTCCTGCTCGACCAGATTGCCGACAATCCGGGTGGTCGCCACCTGTTCCTGGCTTTCGACGATTCGAATCACCTCGCCGGCGAATGCGCTGAAGACCGTTACGGGAAAGCGATGCGCGGTCAACCCCTGCCCCTGATCGCATCCAGGTAATGACACACGCGCACCAGCCCCTCCACGTCGCGAAGCTGTTCCGCGGGCACTCCTCCGGTGCCGTGGTTCGGGGTGTGCATGAAGTGGCGCATGTTGTCCTTGTCTCCCCCCATCAGCGCATACAGGGAGCGATAGATGCGGACCATCAGCAGGGCGAGCTGGCCGGACTTTGTCTGTGGGTCGATACCGTTGCGATCGATAGAGGAGCGGGTTCGCCCCACCACCTCACCGACCTCGGTGCGGTTCAGGCCGAGGTACTCACCGGCGGCATAGGCGCTCTTCGCCAGTACCTGGGATCGGTCTGCTGCGGGTGCAATTTCCATAATTCGCCCGTTGGTGTGCATTTGCGCATAATGGCAACATATTGACGCATTTGCAACAGGAGCCCCCAGGTGTGGAGATCGGCACCGGGTCAGCCTCCGCGGCTGGGAAGCCTAACTCCCCGCGACCCAGATCGGCGACGAGTAGGCCCGCTCCTGGATGGTATCCGGGTGGTCGCCGGCGTGCTCCCGGCCCAGGGCGATGGCGTCCAGCAGGGAGTGGCGCGCGGTGGGAATCTGCAGCACCCGGGCGTAGTAGAAGGCCGGTTGCCCGGGCACATGGTCCGGGTCGCGCCAGCGCGCCTCCAGCCGCGGTGCGCCGATGCTGTTGTCGACCTTGCCGGTCTTCAGGTTGACCGTGTTGCCCACCGCCGGCAGCCGGCCATCCGCCCCGGGCTGGCGCTCGCCCGCCCAGCTCACATCGTAGACCTGTTCCCGTTGTTCGCCGTCGGCGTCCAGCCAGCCCTTGACGATCTGGATGCGGTCGAGGTTGGCGCCCACCGGGTCCTTGTCGGCCAGCACCAGGAATTCCGGCGCGCCTTCGCGCACGGTGAGTTCGCCACCCATGGGCACGCCGCTGGCGGTGGCCTGCCGGTAGAGCGTGGCGGAGTCGACATCGGGCGCGCCGAAATCGGCGGCCCCGTAAAACTGCAGGCGGATGCGCGGGCCGGTGGTGGCGTATACCTCCCTGCGTTGCATGGCGGCCATGATGGACTCGCGGGTATTGTCCTCGGCCCAGACCGCGGCCAGGCCGGAGGCGGACATGGTCCAGCCGTCGGGGTGGGGCGTGCCGTCCTCCCAGTCCCGCTGCTTGGTCTCCGGGGTCGAGTCGGTGGCGAGCTTGCCCCAGAAATTGTCCTCCTCGGCGCTGGACACGGAGGTGTGCGCGTCGGTGGAGCCGATGACGCCGAACTGGTAAGGATTGCGGCCGTGCTCCCGCTGCAGCGCCAGGCCGCGTTTCAGGGCGGAGCGCACGTAGTCCCCGGGTGCGACAACGTATTCGGAGTAGTGCGGCGTCAGGTAAAACGGGAATTCCTCGAAGTCGGCGAACTCATCGTCGGGGGAGAGGCTGGGGTGGGTCTCCGAGTCGCCCTTGATCTGGGTGATTTCCACGATGGGTTCGAACTTCATCCGCCGGGCGATGTAGTCCGCGTCGAAGGCGGTGCCCCGCAGGCGGGTGGTATCGAACATGAAGCCCTTGGAGACGTTGGAGTTGTGCGGAATGGCGAGAAAGTTCGCCCCGGTGGCCGCGCTGGTTTCCTCCAGCCAGGCCCACAGGTCTTCCGGGTACATGCTGTCCAGCAGGCTGAAGGGCTGGAAGGTCTGGGCCGCGCGCTTGTCGCCGTCGGTCAGCACCACCCGGTGCAGGTTGGCGGCGCCGGGCATGGAACTCCACTCCCAGCCGATGAAGGTGGTGAATTCGCCGGGCCGGTAGTACTGGTCGGCCAGCTCGGTCTGGGCGCGCCAGGTATCGATGCTGGCCTGGGGCATGGGCGGCAGCATGCCGGTGTTGTTGCCCAGGCCTGTGGCACCCGAGGCGGTGGCGCGCACGTCGCCGGGTGCCGGCAGCGCGTCGATGAAAATATCCATGGCGGTGTGATTGTCCAGCGCCCGGTTCAGGTACCAGGCCGCGAAGCGCGCCTTGAGGCTGTCCCACAAACCCAGCCCGGTGGTGTCCACGCCCTGCTGGTGGATGGTGCGGATGACGCCCAGGTATTCGGCGTGGTCGGAGACCACCAGGAAGTCCAGCGGCGTGCCGATCTGTATCCGCGCCCGGTGATAGGGGTGGATGACCGGCTCGCCCATGGCGTATCGGTAGGCGGTGTTGGGGTCCGCAGTGTAATTGTTGTTCATGTAGGCATCGGGCGAGTAGCTGGTATGCAGGTGGGTGTCGCCCCACAGCAGTTGCTTGTCGGCGGGCCAGGCGCACAGGGGCAGTGCCAGGGCGGCGGCGAGGGTGAGCAGGCGCATCAGGGTGTCCTTTGAGTTATTGTCAGCGGCAGGCTGCTTTATACCATTTCCAGCAGCAGGGCGCTGCCCGCCCCGGCGGCGCCGCTGGCGGCGACGATACCGCGGCGCAGGCCGCGGCGCTGCAGTTCGTCCAGCAGGGTGCCGGTCATGATGGCGCCGGTGGCGCCCATCGGGTGCCCCAGGGCGATGACGCCGCCGTTGACGTTGAGTTTGTCGTTGGGGATGCCCAGGTCCTGTTGGCACTTGATCGCCGTCGCGGCGAAGGCCTCATGCAGTTCGAACAGGTCCACGTCCGCGGCGCTCAGGTTTTGCCGCGCCATCAGTTTGCGGGTGGCCGCCACGCAGCCGCTGAGTACCTGCAGGGGGTCGTCGCTGGCGGTGGCCGCGTCGACGATGCGCGCCCGGGGCGCGGCGTCGATGCGCCGCCCCAGCGCCTCGTTGCCAAGCAGCAATAGCGCCGCGGCATCGGCCATGGCCGGTGAGTTGCCGGCGGTGTGTACGTGATCGATGGCCTTCAGTTCGGGGTACTCTGCCAGTTGGAACGCATCCACCCCCTTGCTGCCCAGATCCGCAAAGGCCGGCGGCAGCGCGGCCAGGGATTCGGCGGTGGCATTGGCGCGGATACATTCGTCCTCGGTCACCGTGATGCCTTTCACCGGGTTGGGCACCGCTACGATGGAGCTGAAGTAGCCGTTGCGGCGGGCATGGTCTGCCCGTTGCTGGGATAGCAGGGCGACGGCGTCCGCCTGCTCCCGGCTCACCCCGCACAGGGTGGCGATCAGGTCGGCGCCGCTGCCCATCATCAGCATCCGGCACTGGGCGGCGAAGGCCGGGTCGACGAACACTGACGCCTGGTCGGCGAGCATGGGTACCCGTGACATCATCTCCACGCCTCCGGCCACCAGCGTCTGTTCCTGGCCGGCGGTGATCTTCAGGGCGGCAATGCTGATGGCGTCGACGCTGGACGAGCAGAACCGGTTGACGGTCATGCCGCCGATGCTGGAGGGCCAGCCGGCATAGAGGGTCGAGGTCTTGGCGATGTTGCCCGCCTGTTCGCCGTGCTGGGTGACGCAACCCAGCAGCACATCCCCCACCAGGGCCGGATCCAGGCCGGTGTGCTGCTCCAGGTGCCGGTACAGGCACTTGAGCAGGTCGTGGGGCAGCAGGTCGTGCAGGCCGCCATCCGACCTGGCCTTGCCGCGAGGGGTGCGGATCGCGTCGTAGATGAATACCGGATGCATCAGCCCACTCCCACCACGAAACTGGCGCAGGTGGTCGTGCTGCCGCCCACGTTGAAAGTCAGCATGTTTTCCGCTTTCGGCAACTGGTAGGCGCCGGCGCGGCCGCTGACCTGGCGGGCGCAGTCCAGCACCATGCGTACCCCGGTGGCGCCCACCGGGTGGCCCAGGCCGATCAGGCCGCCGCTGGGATTGATGGGGAAATCGCCATCGCGGGTAATACGCCCTTCCTCCACGGCTTTCCAGCTCTCCCCGGGAGCGGTGAGGCCGCTGTGGTCTATGGCCATGTACTCGGTGACGGAAAAACAGTCGTGGGTTTCCAGGCCGTCCAGGTCGGTGACGTGTCGGAAGCCGGCCCGCAGGATGGCCTCCACCATGGTTTTGTTGGCATGGGGGAAGACCAGCCGATCATTGGCGCTGAGCGCCAGCTTCCGCTCCAGCAGCAGTGGTGCCGAGCGGTGTCCCCAGCCCTTGATGCGCGGGATATCCGCCAGCTTGATACCCAGCCGGGCAGCGTGTTGGCGCGCCTTGTCCTCGCTGGCGAGAATGACGCAGGCGGCGCCATCCGTGATCTGGCCGCAGTCCTGCTTGCGCACGCAGCCCTCGATCACGGGATTGCGTTCATCATCGCAGCTGAAGGCGCCCTCGGGAAATTCCCAGGCCCGGGTCTGGGCCCGGGGATTGCGTTTGGCATTGCCGAAGTTGATTTGCGCGATGGCATTCAGGTGGTCGCTGTTGACGCCGTAGCGCTGGTCATACTCCCGGGTAATGCGATCGAACAGGAAAGGCCAGGGGAAGTCGCAATCGGTGGCCTCCCGGCCCTGCCAGGCGGCGCTGCCCAGGTACTCCGCGCCGGTCTTGCCGTTGACGTTGCGCATCAGCTCCAGGCCGAGCACACAGGCTGTGTCGTAGTGCCCCGCCTCGATGTCGCGCATGGCGGACAGGACGGCGATGGAGCCCGAGGCGCAGGCCGCCTCGTGGCGCGAGGTCGGCAGCATGGCCAACTCCGGGAATACGTGGCCGAAAAAGCCGCCGATAAGGCCCTGGCCGGCGAACAGTTCGGCCACGAAGTTGCCGACATGGCCCACCTCGATTTCCCCCGGCTCGATATCCGCGTTAACCACCGCCTCGCGCAGCGTCTCGGCGAACATGTCGTACAGGCCCAGGCCCTCGCGCGCCCAGTTGCGGGCGAAGTCGGTCTGGCTGCCGCCCAGGATGTAGATGTCTGCTGATGGTTTCATTGGTCCTGTTCCTCGTGCCGGGCGTTGACGGTTTCCTGCAGGGCAAAGCGCTGTACCTTGCCCAGGGGGTTGCGGGGCAGTTGCTCGAACACAGCGATGCGTTCGGGCAGTTTGAACCTGGCGAAGCCCAGTTCCAGCAGGTAGGCCTGCAGGGCCTCCAGGGTGGGGGCGGTGCCGCCCGCGGGCAGCACCAGGCAGGCGCAGATTTTTTCCCCCAGGCGCTCGTCCGCATAGGCGCAGACGGCGGCCTCGACCACATCCGGGTGCTGTTCCAGCGCCACGTCGATTTCCGCCGGGGAGATCTTCATGCCGCCGCGGTTGATAATGTCCTTGCAGCGCCCCACGATGCGGTAGTAATTACCGCCCTCGCCGCAGAGTTCCACCAGGTCGCCGGTGCGGAAGAAACCGTCCTCGCTGAATACCTCACTGTTGTCGTAATCCAGGTAGCCGTCGAACACCGTGGCGCCGCTGATCAGCAGCTCGCCGCGCTCGCCGACCCCGGTTACCTCTGCCCCGGTATCCGGGTCCGCGACCCTGGTGGCGATGCTCGCCCCGGCGGCCGGGCGCCGGAACATGGCCGCGCGCACCTCCGGCTCGGGGGCGGTCTCGGGGGTGGCGAACAGGCTGATGCCCTCGTTGGAGCCGTAGAAATTGACCACTTCCACACCGTATTCCCGGCTGAAAGTGTCGATCATCCAGGGCGCCAGGGGCGCGGAGCCGGAACCGACGCTGCGCAGCGCCGAGAAGTCGAACTGCCGCCACATGTCCGGTGACTTGGCCAACTGGTTCAGCAGCGCGGGCGGGGCAATGGTAAAGGTGATGTGCTCGTCCTGCATCTGGCGCAGGAACAGGGCCGGGTCCAGGGGATGGTGCAGCACGATGGCGCAGCCCAGCAGGGCCGAGGGAAACAGGAATCCGCCCAGGGCGGCCATGTTCACCAGCGGAAACGGGTTCAGCAGTACGTCCCCGGGAGTATAGCTGCCCGCTGCCATGGAATAGCGCCCGGTGGCCAGCCACATATTGTGGGAGCGGGGCACGCCCTTGGGGGTGCCGGTGGTGCCCGAGGTCCAGCACACGCTCAGCACCGCATTGGCGTCCTCCGGGCCGCGGCGGCAGCGCCGGCTGCCGGGACGGATGTCCAGTTGCAACTCGCTGCCGAAGGCCACCACCCGCAGCCCCGGCAGGGCCGCGCGCGCCTGTTCCGCCAGGCGGGTGTCGCGCAGGCACTCCATGCTGATGACGGTACCGGCCCCCAGCGCCGTCGCCATCATCTGCAATTCGTGACTGCTGTACTGCACCGGTATGGGCGAGACGATGGCGCCCAGTTTGCTGGCCGCGTAGTAGATGGCCGGCAGTTCCACCACATTGGGCAGCTGCACGAGCAGCGGGTCGCCGGCCTGCACACCCAGCTCCTGCAAAGCGACAGCCAGGGCCTCGCTGGCCCGGTCCAGCTCCTCCCAACTGAGGGACAGCGGTGCATCGCCGGTCAGTTCGGCGCGGTTGGGCTGGTCTTTCAGGGCCAGCTCTGCGGGGCGCTCCCGGGCATGTTTCGCCAGTAGTCCATGCAGGGTCTCGGTGCCCCAGCTGCCGGCTCTGGTCAGGTCCTGAATTCGCTGTTCACTGGAGGTAATCATTTTTTCACCTGTCGGGCGGTTGACGCCGCCTGTGCGATTGTCGATATTATAGCTTTTATAAAAAGACTGAATAGTAGGCTTCCAGCCTGCTGCTGACAAGTATAGTGAGGTGAAGCCGGTGCAACTGAGTGTAGTAACCCCCCTGTGGCAGGACCGGCCCGCGGCCGAAAACCTCGAGGTGGCGATGAATGCCGACCGGCTCGGTTTCAAGGAGCTGTGGATAGGCGAGATGGCTACCTATGACGCCTTCGCCTTTGCCACCGCGGCGGGCCTGGCCACCGATAATATCGGTTTCAGTATAGGTCCGCTGGCGGTGTCGGTGCGCACCCCCATGACCATGGCCATGGGGACGGCCTCGGTCGCCGCCCTCACCGGGCGCCCGGTGGGCCTGGCCCTGGGCGCGTCCAGCAACGTGGTCGTGGAGGAGTGGCACGGCCGGGCGCGGGCGCGCACCGCCCTGCATCTGGAGGAGGCCGCGCAGATCGTGCGCGGCCTGCTGGCGGGGGACAAGGTGGATTTCTGCGGTGAACTGGCCAGTTGCCGGGGCTACCGGCTGCGGCTGGATGCGGTGCCCGGCCCGCTCACCATAGCCGCTTTCGGGCCCGCGGCAGTGCGGGTAGCCGGCCGCCGGGCGGACCGCATGCTGTTGAATATGGTGACTCCCGAAAGCCTGGGCAGGCTGCACAAGCAGGTGGCGGCCTCGGCTGCCGAGGCCGGCCGGCCCGCGCCGAAGGTGGCGGTCTGGCTGAGCTGCGCCGTGGATCCGCAGCCGGAGACCATGCAGCAGCTGCTGCGGGCCATCGTGGGCTACCTGGCCGCGCCGGGTTACGCCCAGATGATCAGCGAGGCGGGCTTTGCCGAGCTGGTGGATTACGCGCGCAGCAGGCCGCACCCGAAAGAGTTACTGGCGCGCATGCCCGCCGAACTGATGTCGGCCATCGGCCTGGTGGGCTCCGAGTCGGCGATCGCCGAGCGGCTGGAGCATTACCGCGCCGCCGGCGCCGATGAGATCTGCCTGGTGCCGGCGACCGCAGGTGACCCCGCCGGCAGCAGGACGCTGGCGCTTATGGGCGGGTATCCGGGGGGCTGAACTCGCCGCCGGTCGGCGCAAAGCCGGGCTCCCTGCCGCGTTTATGGGTCGGTGGCAACTGTCGCGCAGCTGAAGCTGTCCGCCGAGTTGTCGTCACCGCCGTCGAAATGCGCGACCGCCGGTAGCGCGCATAACTGCCGCGACCGAACTACCGCGCCTCCAGGGGTCCTCTGCACGGCCATAACAGTATCCGGCGCGATACCGGATTCCACCCAGCGGTCCAATACTGCCAGCGGGTTAAAGTCGTCGGCCACCCGACCGGGTTGTTCCCAGCAGTGGCCCTGCCCCGGCACCATCACGAAGCGGGCGAACTCATCCAGCTTTTCCCTGCCCTGAACGGCCACCACCTCCTCGTAATACTCCCGGGCCCGCCCCGGGAGTATCAGTGGGTCGGCCAGGCCGTGGTAATAGAATAGTTTGCCGCCGGCGCGGGCGAAGGCCGAGAGGTCGGGGTCGGTGGCGTTTAACCTGGGGGCGAGTCGCCGGATGTTCCCCAGTTGCTCTGACAACACGTAATCGTGGGGCTTGAAAGGGCGCGCCGAGGGTACGCCGTAGCTCAACCGCAGGTAACCTTCGGCGGCGAGCTCACCCCAGGCCGGCTGCGCGTCGGTGCCGGTAATCCAGATCGGCCACAGGGCCTCGGAACCCGGGGGGATGCCGGGATAGAGTTGTTCACCGTCCACTGTCGCGCCCTGGTAAAGTCGCTTCACCGCTGCCAGCTCCGCGGCGGTGAAGCAGTCAGTTTCATTTCCAGCAGGGCCGCAGCCCAGCTTGTCCACTTCGGGTTGGCACAGTGCCGGCCGGGAAATGACGCCGTCGCGGACGCCGTCCAGGTGGTCGCACTGCGCCATGACATGGCGTTCCAGTAGCGGTATTTTGCTCGCGTCTATTACCGCGCGGCCTTGCTCGTCGCGGGTAGACTGCAGCAACCAGAGACCGTGGACTCCCGCATTGCCACTGAGGTCGAAGATACCGCCACCCGCGGCGATACCGTCAAACAGCTCGGGGTAGCGCTGGGCGGCGAACAGCCCCAGCCGACCGCCATTGGAGCAACCGGTAAAGTAGGTATGCCGTGGCGCGCTGGCGTAGAAGTTCGCGACGTAGTGCCTGCCGGTGGCCACCGCCAGCGGCATCCAGGCGCCCGCATACAGGTCCAGGGCGGTGTCGTCGCCCAGCGCCCAGTCCGTGTCCCAGCTCTCGGCCTGGTGTCCGCCGTCGGTCTGGATCACCGCGTAGCCGCCTTTCAGGTACTCGTTCATGCTGTTGGAGTAGCCCGGCTTCTCCGGCAGCAGACTGCCGCAGAAGCCGCCGCAGCCCGTCACCGCGAGCTTGCCGTTCCAGTTGTCTGCGGGCAGGCGCATCACGAAACCGATCCGGGCGGCGATTTGGCCCTCCACCTGGCAAAATGGGGGCAGGCCTTCCCGCTCGACGATCAGGCTGGTGGCGCTCAGCTCGGTATCGGCCAACTCTGCTGCAGGCAGCGCCTGGCACTGTTGCGAGGCACTGGCGCTGGCGTTGGCGGTTGCCAGGAACACGGCCAGGCACACCAGGCCGGAAGTGAACGAAATGATCGGGCGCATGGGAGCTCCAATAAAAAAGGCGCCCGCAGGCGCCAAAAAGTTAAAGTGATTCGATCAGAAGGAGTATTTCACCGTGGCGCCGTAGGTGCGCGGCTCCCCCCAGAGGTCCACGGTGCCGGCGATGTTGCTGATGATGGTATGGACCCGATACTCCTGATCATCCAGGTTCTTACCCCAGACGCTCAGCTCCCAGCTGTCCCGCGGGCTGGTCCAGGTGGCGCTGGCATTGATTACGCCATAGCTGTCCTCCTTGGAGGCCGGGCTGTTGGACGACTCGAAATAGAAGCTGCCGGTGTAGGCGTAGCTGGCAACCCAGTCGATCTCCGAGCCGCCCGGCAGGGGGGTGCGATAGGAGCTGCGTATGAAGAAGCTGTCCTGAGGCGCCCGCGGCAGGTCATTGCCGGAAAAGTCCACCGCGCCGTCCTCGAACGTATCGTAGGTGGCATCCAGGTAGGCGTAGTTAGCCTGCAGGGTCCAGTTCTCGGTGACCAGGCCGGTCACATCCAGTTCGACCCCCTCGCTGGTTGCCTTGGCATTGGCGCCCACCAGCAGCGAGCCCACCAGGCGGAATACCTGCAGGTCCTTGTAGTCCATGGTGAACACGCTGGCGTTGACCCGCAGGCGGTTGTCGAGGAACTCGGATTTCAGGCCCAGTTCCCAGCTATCCACCTCTTCGGGTTCCAGTGGCACGGCTGCCGCCTCCGGGTTGGTGACCGAGCTGACGAAGGCGCCGCTCTTGTAGCCCTGGGAGAAACTCAGGTAGAGCAATCCGTCGTCGCTGTAGTTCCAGTTGACGCTGGCCGATGAGGTGACCTTGTTCCAGTCATCGTCAGTCTTGGTTTCATAGGGAAAGGCCAGCAGCGAGGTATCCCCGGTGGCGGCGAACGCCGCCAGGTTGCCGGGACCGTTGGCGGGTATACCGAGGATCACGGCTTCCTCGGGCGCGAAGATGGCCTGTACCACCGAGGGCGGCACGCCCAGGGCGCCGGCCAGCACCGCGGTATCGAAGTCGGGGTTCTCGTTGTTTACCAGGCCCTGTTTGATGTCCTTTTTGTCATAGGTATAGCGGGAGCCCACGCTGACCGACCACTGCTCGTTGAAGGCGTAGTCGATCTGGGCGAAGGCGGCGTAGCTGGTGGTCTCGGCTTTCTGGGTGAAGTCGATGTCGCCGTTGAGGAGAATCGCGCTGCCCGGCACCAGGGGCGGGCCGAAGCTGCCGACGAAATTCTCCTTGCGATCGACGTTTTCCTCCATATAGAACGCGCCCACCAGCCAGCTCAGTTTCTCGTCACCGGCCGAGGCCAGGCGCAGTTCCTGGCTGAACTGGTCGGAGTTCTCCTTGGCGGCGTCCACCAGGTTGAAGGGGGTCAGCCCCTCGGGCAGGCCCGCCAGGTCTTCGGAGTGGTGGTAGTCCATTTCGCGGTAGGCGGTGATGGAGGTCAGGGTGGTGTCGGCCACCCCCCAGTCGACTCGCAGCAGGCCACCGCTGACTTCCCGCTTCTGGAAAGCATTCGCGGTGGAGGCACACTTGCGGTTATCCCCGCCCGTAAAGGCCTCTATCACCTCGGGGTAGAAGCCCGCCAGTCCCAACGGATCGTGCAGTTCCAGGTTGTTTACGTTGCGGCAGTTGCCATTGACATCGTCCTTGGACCAGTCGGCGCCCAACAGGATGCTGAGGTTGTCAGCCGGGTCCCACTGCAACTGGCCACGGGCGCTGTTGTTGTCCTGGTCCTGGTAGTCGTCGCCGTCGATGACGTTCTTGACGTAGCCGTCCTGCTGCTTGGTCTGGGCCACCAGCTTGCCTGCAAGCGTATCGGTGAGAGGCCCGGTGACCAGGCCCTGGACCACGCCCAGGTCGCGATCGCCGTAGGTGCCGCTGATGCTGGCCTCGAACTCCTGCGACGGGCGCTTGGTATACAAACTGATGGCGCCGCCCACCACGTTCTTGCCGAACAGGGTGCCCTGGGGACCCCGCAGGATTTCGATGCGTTCCAGGTCGTACAGGTCGGTGGAGGCGCCGCCGGGGCGGCCTATGTAGACCTCATCGATAAAGGTGGCCACCGCGGCGTCACTGGCGGCGGAGTCCAGAGTGTTGCCTATGCCGCGGATAAAGTACTGGGGCTCGCCGATGTTGAACTGGGTCATATTGAAATTGGGGGTTTCCAGGGCGACGTCATTCATGCCGCTGATCATGCCCTCCCTGACCTGGTCACCGCTGATGGCGCTGACGGAAACGGGCACGTCCTGCAGACTCTCGCTGCGCTTCTGGGCGGTGACGATGACCTCCTCGAGCACGGGCGCCTGGGCCTGTGCCAGTAATGGGAGAGCCAGCAGCACGGCGCTGGCCAGGGGCAGTTTGCGTTGCGTATGCATCATGGTGGGTAGCCTCCCGGGCTTTATGACTTATTATGGTGTGCCAAACATAGTACCAACAGTTCTCTTATGCAAGTATAAAGTGGTCTGGTAAACGGGTGGGTGCCGGCGAGCCGGCGGGCTGTCGGGATCGGGTACAATGCGGGCGAAGACCGGGGATTTCGTATGAGCAAACTGATTACCAGGGCCAGTTCCATCAATCGCGCCCTGGACCAGGTGGGGGACAAGTGGTGCCTGCTGATCCTGCAGGAGGTGTTCTGGGGCATTAATTCCTTCAATGAGATGCTGGCTGCGACGGGGGTTTCCAAGGGAGTGCTGGCCGACCGGCTCAAGTGGCTGCAAGCGGTGGACTGCCTGCACAAGAAGGCCGAGGATGGCGGCAAGCGCATGCGCTACCACCTCACCCGCAAGTCGGTGGAGCTCTACGACTGCGCCCTGATGGCAATTGCCTGGGAACGGCGCTTTTTCAATACCCGGGAGCTGGATGAGGTCGGTCTGCATCACCGCAATTGTGGCCACGCCTTTCAGCCGCAGTTGCGCTGCCGGGCCTGCGGAGACGAGGTGCGGGTGTGGGATGTCAGCTACAAGCCCGGTCCCGGCGCAACCCGGGACCAGCGGGACAAGAAAGTGCGGCGCCGCTCGTCCCTGTCGGTGCAGGAGGTTCCCAGTGGCCGCAGCCTGTACAAGAACCTTATCAATATCGTCGGCGACCGCTGGACCGCCAATGTGATCGCCCTGGCCTTCCACGGCCTGACCCGCTTCGACCAGTTTCACCAGGAGCTGCCGGTGGCCACCAACATACTCTCCGACCGGCTCAGGTTCCTGGTGGAGGAGGGGATTTTCCAGCAGATCGCCTACCAGCGGCGCCCGGTGCGTTACGAATACCGGTTAACGGCGAGGGGCGAGGCCCTTTATCCCTGGTTCCTGACCCTGCTGCAGTGGGGCGACAAATGGTGCAGCCCGGACGGCAGCGGCCGGCCCATGCATTTGACCCACGAGCCCTGCGGCAAGCGTCTGGTGGGTCAGGTGCAGTGCAGCGCCTGCGGCGGCGTCCTCAGGGCCCATGAGGTGGAGTTCGAACTGGGGCAGGCCCGGTCTGCCTGAGCCGCAGGGCGGGCTGGCTACGCGCCTCGTGGCGGGCGTGGTATCAAGCCGCTGGTGCGGCGTATGTACTCGGCGTATCCGGGTTTCTCCCGGGACAGTTTCTTATCCAGGGTGGCTTGCCCGGTGACATTGATCACCAGCCAGCTGTAGACCACGGGGCCAATGAAACCGCACCAGGCCCAGGGCGCTTCCAGGGCAATCACGAACAACCCCCACCACTGGCACAGTTCACCGAAGTAATTGGGGTGGCGCGTATAGCGCCACAGGCCGGTATTGAGCACCTGCCCGCGCCGGGTCGGATCGGCCTTGAAACGGCTGAGTTGCCAGTCGCCGACGGTTTCGAAGTAGAAGCCCAGGCACCACAGTGCCGTGCCGGCGGCAGCCAGCGCGCCGATATCGGCCTGCCCGCCGGTGACCATGGCGATCTGCTGGGGCAGGGTGAGCACCCAGATGACCGTCCCCTGCAGCAGGAAAACCTGGCGCAGGGCCAGCCGGTGAAAGGGCCATCCCGGCTCCACCCACTGGCGCAGGCGGGTATAGCGCGGGTCCTCGCCATGGCCCCAGTTGCGGTGCACCAGGTAAACGCTCATGCGCAGTGCCCAGATGAGCACCAGGAAAATGATCAGCCCGGGTATGGCGCCGCTGCTCCCGGTGAGCCAGTAGGCGGCCAGCAGCAGGCCGGCTATGAGCCCTGAGAAGGCCATGTCGATAATGCTGATATCGCGCAGCGCGATACTCAACAGCCACAGCGCCAGTACCAGCGCCAGGGTAAGACCGGCGGTGCATGCCAGCGTCTGTGCGAGGACGGTCCAGGGCATATTGATTCTCCACGGTGGCTTGACCGGGATTATAGGCATGCTATGCTTTTCAGGTCAATTGCATAAATAGACTAATAACAGGTGGAAAGTGGGGTGGCTCGGGATGCTTACAGGACAGAGGCTGCAGGGGCGGGTCGCAATCATCACCGGGGCCGGCAAGGGCCTGGGGCGTGCCTGGGCACTGCAACTGGCGGCCCAGGGCGCGCGCCTGGTGGTCAACAACCGCGGCAGCAGTGATCAGTCGGAAACGCGCTCAGCCGATACTGTGGTGGAACAGATCCGCGCGGCCGGTGGCGAGGCGGTGGCGAATTATGACAGCGTGGAGGCGGAGGGCGCCGGCGCGCGGCTGGTGGACCAGGCGCTGCGGCACTTCGGGCGCCTGGATATCGTGGTGGCCAACGCCGGGATCGATCGCGCGGCCAGTTTCCACAAACTGGCCATGTCGGAATTCGAGCAGATCATGGAAGTCAACTTCCACAGTGTGGCGCGTCTGCTGCATGCCGCCTGGCCGCTGCTGCGTCAGCAGGCCTACGGCAGGGTGCTGGTGTCCGGTTCCACCGCGGGATTGTATGGCAATCATGGCCAGGCGGCCTACGCGTCCGCCAAGGCCGCCCTGCTTGGGCTGGTGAAAACCCTCGCAACAGAGGGGCTATCGCGCGGCGTGCTGGTCAACCTGCTGGCTCCCTACGCGATCACCCAGCTTACCCGCGACGCCTTCCCCGCGGCACTGGCTGCCCGGTTCTCAGGTGCAGCCGTGGCGCCGCTGGTGGCCTGGCTGGTCTCGGAGCAGTGCGAGTTGTCGGGTCAAACCATTATCTGTGGCGCCGGGCACGCACGCCTGGCGCAGACGCTGGAAAGTGAAACGATTGATCTGGGAGAGGATATCCAGGGCGCAATGGCCCGCCTGGTGACCATGCCCTGCGAGCAGTCGCAGGCGACAGCGATCGCGGAGTTCCAGGCCTTCAGCCGTTCCCTTGGCGAGCCCGATTCCGCCTGAGAGGTGGAGGCTGGCCCGGCTGCGGATATCCCTGCACAACCACTCAGGTTCGCGCCTCCTGGCCGGGCCTCCCCTCGAGACTGGCGGCACTCAGCAGGATAACCTCTATTTCCTCTATGATCTCTTCCTGGCGCAACATATTGCGGCGTTTGCCGAGCTCCTCCATGCGTTGCTCAAGGTGATGTCCGGCCTGGTCCAGGTGCTGCACCCGGCGCTGGTTCTCTGCCATCAGCGATTCGAACAGCCAGGCGTGGGTGAGCGCGAACAGGTACTGCTCCAGCAGGGCGCCCAGCAGTTGTTGTGGCGGGATGTTGATGATCGGAGCCAGGTCCTGCCCGGATGCCGGTTCCAGGGGTGGCAACGCCGATTGGCATTGCGCCTGTTGAACGTCGGCCTGGAAATGGATCACCTCGAGACGCAAGGGGCCATGCTCCTGACGCAGCTGGTTGAGGGTGGTGGCAAGTGTCGCCAGCACCTCGTCGATCTCGTCCGCCACGGCCGCCCCCGGCAGGCAGGTTGCGCGTGGATACGCGCGCTGCGCGGGGCTGGCCAGGCGGGAACCGATAGCGATCAGCGGAGCTGTATCGCAACCCGGTTGCTGCGCCAGGGCGGCGAGTACCTGTTCATTGTAGGCGCCGCAAAAGCCGCGCTCGGAACCGATCAGCAAGTACACCGGTGGTATCTCCGACCAGCTGGCCTCGCTGGCAAAATGTTGGCGGACAGCGTTCAACGCCAGGCCTATGGAGGCGACGACCTGCTGTTGCGACTCATGGTAACGAGCCAGTTTGTGCGTCTCCATCATGGCGAGATTCTTCATGCTGTCCATGATGCCGTGGATATCCCGGAGCGATGCGATGCGCTCCTCTACATCACGCCGTTTGCTCATGGCGCCCACCGGAATCAGCCCACCACTGTGTTACTTCCGCCTGCCATTGTTCCAAAGGCGTGTCGAGCGTCAGGGGCCAGTTGTGCGCCTGCTCGCCGAGATTCTCCAGGTAACGGCGCGCCTGGCGGGGGTCCAGGTCATCCAGCAGACCGCTGTTGTAGGCGATCAGCCAGGCCAGCAACCGGGTCTCTTCCCGCGGCTGCAGCCGATTCTGCTTGAGCATCTCGCGCAGGATGCTGCCGCGCCGCAGCTTTGCCTGCATCTTCACCTCGAGCCTGGCGCCGAAGCGGGTGAAGGCCTCCAGCTCCTGGAATTGCAGGTAATCGAGTTTGATATGCGCTGCCTGGCGCTTGATCGCCGGATGCTGTGCCTTGCCACCGATGCGCGACACGGATTTGCCGACATCGATGGCCGGGCGGATACCGCCGGCGAACAGATTGCGCTCCAGGTAGATCTGGCCATCAGTAATCGAGATCAGGTTGGTGGGGATGTAGGAAGCGATCTCCCCCTGCTGGGTTTCCACGATGGGCAAGGCAGTCAGACTGCCGCCTCCCTGCTCCGGTGCCAGGCAGGTGGCCCGCTCCAGCAGCCGCGCGTGCAGGTAGAAGATGTCGCCGGGATAGGCCTCGCGGCCGGGCGGCCGCCTCAGCAACAGGGAGAGTTCGCGGTAGGCGCGCGCATGCAGGGTCAGGTCATCGTAGATCACCAGGCAGTCGCGACCCTGGCGCATCCAGTATTCGCCTATGGCGCAACCGGCGTAGGGAGCGAGATATTTCATTCCGGGCAGCGCGCTGCCCCCCGCGACCACCAGGGTGGTGTATTCCAGGGCGCCCTGTTCGCGCAGCACTCCGAGGATATTGATTGCCTCGGAGCGCTTGTGTCCCACCACCACGTAGACGCAGACCACGTTCCTGCCCCGTTGGTTGATGACGGTATCCAGGGCGATGCTGGTGCGTCCGAGGCCCTCGTCACCGATGATCAACTGGCGCTGCCCCATGCCGATGGGCAGCAGGGTATCGATAAGGCTGATGCCGGTGTAAAGCGGCCGCTTGACGAAGTCGCGCTCGGTCATAGCGGGAGAGGGTCCCTCGAGGTTGCGACGGCTGGCGCAGGCCGGAGGCGGCAGGCCGTCCAGGGGCTGGCCGAGGGGATCGATGACCCGCCCCAGCAGGGCTTCGCCCACGGCGATGCTGACACTGGCATCGCCCAGTCGAACCGAGGTGCCGGCGGTCAGGGCTTCGCTCTCGCTCAGCAGCACCGCACCGATCAGGTGCTCGCCCAGGTGGAATACCTGGCCGGTGCTGCCGTCGGCGAAAATGAGTGCCTGGTCCATCGCGGCCGAAGGCAGGCCCTTGATCCAGACGATGCCGTCCCCGACGGAGATAACGGTGCCCCGCTCCGAGAGGCGCAGGCCGGCGTGATAACCGTCCAGCCAGCGCTGCTGCCGGTCCAGCAGCGGGAACAGCTCATCCGCCATGGGCGGCCTCACTGAAAAATTGCAGTTCGTCCTGCAGGTTGGCCTGCAGTATCCAGCCTCCTGCCGACACGCGCAGACCGGCAACCAGCTTGTCGTCGGTATCAAACTGCCAGTCTCCCTGGCAGGGTCCCAAGGCCTGTTCCAGGGCCTGGCGGATAGCGGCCTGCTGCCCGGCATCCAGCGGCGCGGCACTGAGTATTTCGACGTTCGGGTTGCTGCCCTGCCAGCCCTCTTGCAGCCTCGCCAGTTCGTTCTGGGGCAGCGCTTGCAGCTGCTCGACAAACAGTTGCCGCAGGCGCTGGTCCACTTCCGGGCCCGCCAGCTCCCGCAGCAGGCGCGCTGCGAACGCACCGCCGAGCCGCAATGCCCCTGATTCGGCCTGGCTGCGCCACATCACTTGCTGTTGCCGGTCAAGCGCCCGGTGCTTCTGGCGCAGCTGTTCCAGCTCTTCGTCGACCTGTCGCAAGCTTTTCTCCCGCTCCCGGGCGATCTCCTGGGTCAGCCGCTCCATGGCCGCGCGCTTTTGCTGCTCCCATTCGACCAGCCGCGTTTCATATTGCTCCTTGAGGTCCCTGGCCTGGTCTCGGGTGGTCGCGGCCTGCTGCAGTTCCGCCTGGATTCTTTGTCGCCGTTTGCCGATCACTTCCAGCACGGGCTGGTACAGGAAGCGCTTGAGCAGCCACACCAGGATCAGGAAATTGATGACTTCCAGCAGGAAGGTGGTCCAGTCGAGTTCCACGCTGCGCCCCTACTTGACCAGGTATTCCAGCAGCGGATTGCGGAACAGCACGATCAGTACGATCACCAGCACGTAGATGGCCAGCGATTCGATCATCGCCAGGCCGATGAAGAGTGTCCTGGTGATGGATTTCTCCGCCTCGGGCTGGCGCGCCAGGGCGTCCAGGGCCCGGCTGATGGACCAGCCCATGGCGATAGCCGGGCCGACAACACCGACGCCAATGGCAACCAGGGCCATCACTGTCGAGTCCGTGACAAAAGCAACCATCTCGTTCATTGCACTTCCTTCCGTTGTCGTAGTTGTTGTGACTGCAGGCCGCTGGCGATGTATATCAGCGCCAGCATGCCGAAAATATAGGCCTGTACCAGTGCCTCCACGATGTGCAGCATGAGGATCGGCACGGGTGCAAGCAGGCCCGCTACCCACAGGATCAGCAGCGCCGCCATCTCCAGGCTCATGATGTTACCGAACAGGCGTACCGCCAGGGCGACGGTGCGGGTGATTTCGCTGATCAGGTGAAACGGCAGCAGTAGCGGGGTGGGCTTGAGGTAGTGGCCCAGGTAGTCCCTGAGGCCGTTGGCGCGAACGCCGAACCAGTGCACCGACAGGAACACCAGCAGCGCCAGCGCGCTGGTGGCGGACAGGTCACCGGTGGGAGAGTGCAGCCCGGGAACCAACCCGGTCAGGTTGGCCAGTACCAGGTAAATCCACAGGGTGGCAATGAACGGCAATACCTGTCGCGTCTGCTCGGGGGTGAGTACCTGGCCGATCGCCTCTTCAATCGCGCCCACGATGCCTTCCGCGGCGGTCTGCCAGCCATTCGGCTCAATCCGCAAGGCGCGTGTCACCGATACACTGAGCAACCACAGCAGCAGCATCACGCCCCAGCTGGTCACCACCGTGGCCGACACCGCCAGCGGGCCGAGGTGAAAGAGCGTCTCAGCGGCCAGTGGGTTCATTTCAGTCCTGGCTCCTGATCAGCCAGTAGACGTTGAAGCCGCCGATGACGAGCCCGGCAAACAACAGGCTCAATGTCCAGCGCATGGAGTAGCCCGCCAGCTTGCCATCCAGCCAGTGGCCGAGGTAGACCCCGGCGATCACGGGCAGGATGAACATCAGTCCCAGACTTCCCAGGTAGACGGTCTGGGCCAGCAGCGTAGGGCGGTCGCGCTCGGCACGTTGCATGCGCTGTGCCTGTTGCTCGACCCGCCTGGCGAGCTCGTCGTTGTCGGGCTTCATGTTATCGCCTCCTGGTCGCGGCCCAGGCGCCACAGGCGCACCAGCATGGCCCGCTCCATCTGTTCCAGGCTGTGCTTGATCTCCACCAGTTGAGTTTCCTCCTGCAGCAGTTCGTCGCGCAGGCGCCGGCTGATGCGCGAATAATCGGCATCGCGCAGGTAACGCCGACTGCTGAGCGTCAGTACATCACCTTCAAAATAGGCCACGGCCTCCGGTAAGGCCAGGTACTCCCGGCGCCCATCCAGGTATCTTACTCGCGCCATGCCGAACACCAGGGACGTGACGAAGCGAGCGTGGCCCCGCATCAGTCCGAAGCTGCCGCTCGCGTCCTCGCCGACAAACGAGGCCACCTGCTCGAGCCGCTCGGACTGGGTGGCGCCCTGCAACTTGACCAGGAAGCCGGTCATCGGGTCGGGCGCTCCATGCTGCCGCGCATGTAGCACTCTTCCTCGGGTATATCGTCGTAGTGCCCGGCCAGGAAGGCCTGGCAATCGGCGAGCGTATCTGCCAGGGACACGCTTGTTCCCTCGATACCGGAGAGGGCGGCGGTGACATAAAAGGGTTGGCTCAGGTAGCGCTGTAGCTTGCGCGCGCGCAGCACGACGGTGCGGTCCCGCGGCGACAGCTCCTCCATGCCCAGCATGGTGATGATGTCCTGCAGCTCCCGGTAGCGGGCCAGGTGTTCCCGCACACCCTCCGCGATTGCATAGTGGTGACGGCCCACCACGCTGCTTTCCAGCAACTTGCTTCCCGACAGCAGCGGGTCGACCGCGGGGTATATGCCCTCGGCGGCCTGGCTGCGTGACAGGATTATTGTGGTGTCCAGGTGGCCGAGAATGGTGGTGACCGCGGGGTCCGTCATATCGTCGGCCGGCACGTAGACCGCCTGCACCGAGGTGATGGCGCCCCGCTCGGTGGAGTCTATCCTGTCCTCCAACTCGGCCACCTCGGTACCCAGCGTCGGCTGGTAGCCCACGGTGGCCGGCATGCGACCCAGCAGGCTGGAGATTTCGCTGCCCGCCTGAACGAAGCGAAACACATTGTCGATCAGCAGCAGTACTTCCTTCTGCATGCTGTCGCGCAGGTACTCGGCATAGGTGAGCGCCGTGTGGCCAATGCGAAACCGCACGCCGGGTGATTCGTCCATCTCCCCGAAGACCAGCATGGCCTGGTCCATCACGCCGGCCTGCCGCAGTTCATGCCACAGTTCATGCCCTTCGCGGATACGCTCCCCGATGCCGGCGAACACCGAGACGCCCTTGTGGATCGCCGAGACGGCCCGGATGAATTCCATGATCAGTACCGTCTTGCCCACCCCGGCGCCGCCGAACAGTCCGGTCTTGCCGCCGCGCACGAAGGGACAGAGCAGGTCGATTACCTTTATACCTACCGGCAGTATCTCCTGGGCAGCGCGCACCTCATGCAGCGGATGCTTCCACCCGTGGATGCTGTTGATCGCTGTGCTGGCAAAGGGCGGCTGCCCGTCCAGCGGCGCGCCAAAAATATCCACCACCCTGCCGAGTACTTCCGGCCCCACCGGCACCTGCAGTGGTGCACCGCTGTCGAAGACGGGCAAACCGCGGCTGAGGCGGGCACTGCTGTGGAGGGTAATGGCGCGCACGTTGTGCTCGTCCAGGTGCTGATGCACCTCAAACAGTACTTTCTCGCTGCCTAGCAGGGTATACAGGGCCCGCCCCAGCGCCGGCACCTGCTCGCAGCGGATGACTACCACGGGGCCCTGTACCTCGTGGACGTGACCTATCGCCTGCCCGGAATCCAACTTCGCCACTGGAACGCTCAGCCTTTGCCGAAAAAACTCCCACCCTTAACTGTAGGCGCTCAGGCGGGGGATTGCCCCCCGAATGGATCAACTACCTTGCAGAAAAAGCCGGATACTGCCCACGCCCCGCCACCGGTTGGCAGTGAAAAGACAGCGGCCAGGCGGCGCCGGGGTGGGATCGCCGCTAGCTGCTGGCCAGCATCCACTTGCGCAGACGGTTGGAGTCGCCGAAGGGGGTGAGCTTGCCGAAGGAGTTGAGCAGGATGATGGACACGTCCTCGCCCTCGATATTGGCCCGCATCACCAGGCAGCGGCCGGCCTCATTGATGTAGCCGGTCTTGCTGAGCGCAATATCCCAGTTCTCGTTCTTGAGCAGGCGATTGGTGTTGCCGTAGTTCAACGGCCCCTTGCTGGCGTAGGGTCGCACTGCATGGCGCACGGTGGTGGTGGCCTGGGTGATCAGCGGATAACCACCGGCGGCCGCGACCATTTTCGCCAGGTCGCTGGCGGTGGAGACGTTCTCTGCCCGCAGGCCCGCCGGATCGGCGAAACTGCTGCTGGCCATGCCCAGCGCCTTGGCCTTGGCGTTCATCTTTGCCACGAAGGCTTCCATGCCGCCGGGGTAGGTGCGGCCGAGGGCGGTGGCCGCCCGGTTTTCCGAGGACATCAACGCCAGCAGGATCAGTTCCCGCCGGCTGAGGGTGGCGCCCACGCCCAGCCGCGAGCCGGTCATCCGGATCAGGTCGCGGTCGGCGCTGGTAATCGTCAGCTGCTCATCGAGGTCCAGGCCGGCATCCAGCACCACCATGGCGGTCATCAGCTTGGTGATGGAGGCGATGGGACGCACTGTATTCACGTCCTTGCCGTAAATAATATTGCCCTGGCTGTCCAGCACGATGGCGGAGGCCGAGCGCAGGTTGGGGTTGCCGGAGAGGCTGGCATATTTCGAGCTGGCGGCGTGGCTCGCCACAGGCAGCGTTACAGCCAGTACCAGCGCCAGGAAGAGGGCGCGCGTGATCATTGAGTGTTCCCCGTTATTACTTTCAGTCCCGTTTGCGACGGCCATGGCCCCGGCCGGTGTCGCAGGTCGCTAGTGTGCCCCAGCGGCACAGAATCTTCCAGTGGGTCTAGCCCGGTTCGCACTCCGCCCCGGCCGACACCCTCAGCAGGCCGCGGAATGCACGGCTGGCAGTGGCGTCGCCGGACAGCACCCGGTACACATCCGAGGCGATGGGCATTTCCACGCCGTATTTTTCCGCCAGCGCCATGACTGCCGGGGCGCTCTTGGCGCCCTCGGCCACCATGACCATCTCGGCGACGATCTCTTTCATGTCGCGACCCTTACCCAGTTCCACCCCCACGTGCCGGTTGCGGCTCTGGGGGCTGGTGCAGGTGGCGATCATATCGCCCATGCCCGCAAGGCCCGCAAAAGTTTCAGGTCGTCCTCCCATGGCCACCCCCAGCCGGGTGATCTCGGCCAGGCCGCGGGTGATCAGCGCCGAGCGCGTGTTGTCGCCGGCGCCCTGGCCGTCGCCCATGCCCACGGCGATGGCGATGATATTTTTAAGTACCCCCCCCAGCTCGCAGCCGATCACGTCGTTGTTGGTGTAAACCCGGAACAGGCCGCTCTTGAAAACGGCCTGCAGCTCGCGCACGATGATATCGTCCCCCATGGCGATCACGCCCGCCGCCGCCTGTCCCGCCATGATCTCCCGCGCCAGGTTGGGCCCGGTGAGCACGCCCACCGGATGGCCTGGCATGACTTCGTTGACGATCTCGGTCATGCGCATACTGGTGCTGAGTTCCAGCCCCTTGGTCAGGCTGATCACGGGAACCCAGGCGCGTATATGCTTACCCACCTCCTCCAGCACAGTGCGAAAATTCTGCGAGGGGATCGCCATCACGATGACGTCGGCATCGCTGACCGCCTCGGCGATGTCATTGGTGGCCACCAGCTTGTCCGGCAGGATCGCGCCGGGCAGGTAGACTTCGTTGGTGTGGCGGGTATTGATCTCCTCTACCGTGGCCGGGTTGCGTGCCCACAGGGTGACCGGGGCGTTGCGGGTGACCAGCGACGCCACGGTGGTACCCCAGGAACCCCCACCGAGCACGGCTATTCTGAGTTTTGTCATTATTATTTCTCCTGTATTGTGCCGCGGCGCGCCACGCCCAATGCGCGGATAAAATCCAGGCGCCGCAGTACGTCGCGAATTTCCCGGGCCAGCGCCTTGCGCCTGCCGGCCTGTTCGTCACCGCCCCCGACAGTGAGTTTGCGGTGCTGGGCCATTTTGAAGCCGTTCTTGAACAGCTGCTTGCCTATGGAGGAGCGGCTGCTGATACGCCGCTGCAGGTAGGCCTGCTGGCCCAGCTTGAGGGCCTGGTTGACGCAGTCGCCTTCCTCCAGGGTTTCCTCCGGGTCCATGCGTGCCAGCAGGTCGGCAATGATCGAGTAGGCCTCGGCATAGGTGAGCAGGGTGACGTGGGCCACCAGCAGCAGCATATTGTTCTGCAGCTGGGCGAAGCCTTTGGAACCCTGTTGCAGGAGCTCTTCCCAGTTCTTGTCGTAACGCTCCAGTTCCTCCCGGATCTGGCGGTGGAATTCCTCGGTGGGGGCGTAGAAAAACTCGAACTTGAACAGGTCGCGCAACCTGTCGACCTCGCTCCAGAACACCTCCAGGGCGGCGCTGCCCTCGGTCTCGCTGCACTTGAGCAGGGCGAGTTCGACGATGGCCTTGTTCACGAAGAAGTGAATGATGGTATTGCGGTAGTAGGAAGCCACCGGGTGTTGTTCCAGGTCTATGCCATACACCACCTCCGGCCCCTCGTCGTAGCGGGTGATGATGCCTTCATCGATCATGATGCCCAGCAGGCCTTCCGCCTGTTCGGGGTAGCTCCGGTCGAAATCACGGGAGATACGCAGCTTGCGGGCCTCGGCCCATTCCAGCAAGACCCGCAGGTCTTCCACTACCTCGGCCTCGGTAAGCGCACCGGGTGAGGCGCCCAGCAGGCTCATGGTGACCAGCGAGGGAAAGGTAATGGGGGTGACGTGGTTCGCCTCTACCGCCACCTCGAAGGCTATTTTGGACAGCGCCAGTTTGTCGTCCGGCTCCGGCGCCTGGGCCAGAACCACCGGCTCGCCCACATCCATGTACACCTTGCCCATGGGGCGGGCGAGGCTGCGGATGTAGCCGATGAACCAGCGCAGGGATTCCGCGCCCTTGCCGCGACCAGTCTGCTCGGTGGCGTACTCCTCCACATCGCGGATGAGGTCGTAGCTGATCGAGATGGGGATGATATGGATATTCCTGGCGCCGGTGGCATGACAGGCTTCCAGCACGTACTTCAGCAGCCCGTAGCGCGGCGGCATCAGCTTGCCCATGCGCGAGCGCGTACCCTCGAAGGCCCAGTTCATCGGGAAGCGCTTCTCCATCAGGTAGCCGATGTAGTGGCGCAGGGTGATCTTGTACAGCTCGTTGTCCTGGAAGCTGCGCTTGATAAAAATGGCGCCCGCCCGGTGCAGCAGGAAACCCAGGCCCGGAAAATTCATATTGGCGCCGCCGAACATATGGGGCATGGGGAAATCGTTGTCGTACAGGACTTTCGGCACCACCATGCCGTCCAGGTAGGTCTTGTGGGTCCACAGCAGCATGGCGGGGTTGTCGCGCACCATCTGCCGCATTTTTTCCACCTCACCCTGGTCGCAGACGATTTCTTCCTCGTATCCCAGGCCCAGGCAGAACTTGTTGAACTTGGCGTACATATCCAGCCAGAACGGGCTTGGCCGGGAGACCATTTCCTCCATGTAACCGGCCGCCTCCGCCATCAACTCGGATTTGGGTTTGCCGCTGTCGTGGGCCAGTTTTGCCACCGCATCGTTGAATCCCGGGCTGGCGAGCAGACTGTCGGCCACGTGGCGGGGCACCTTGTAGCGCCCGCCCTGCAGGCGCCGTTCCGCGATATCCAGTACCAGGGCCGCCTGCCGCGCCACGAAGTTACCGAACTCGCGCTGGGCCTCGGTGTCGCTGGCCTTGTGGTGCCGCTCGAAACGCTGGCGCAGGTTGGCCACCGAATCCGGCGTCCCGGCGATGAGGTGCATGCGCTCCGGATGCGCCTCGATAATCTTGCGGCCGCGGCGGGCGTTGGGGTGGCGCGGGTCGCCGAACAGCAGGTAGCGCAGGCGCGGGCCGGCATTGATATCGTCTGCCGCCGGCAGCCAGGTGATACGCAGCGGTGCCACCAGGGTGTCGTCGGGCAGGGCCAGGGCAATAACCAGCTGGCCGCTGTCGATGGCGCGGCGGTCATCCGCCAGGTTCAGGCATACCTGGGGCGCCTTGAACTCTTCGCTGCCGCTGCTGGTGTGATGGTGTATCCAGCCCTGCAGCAGCTTCTGCTCGAAACTGTTGCGGGCGTCGAGAATGAACACCACCTGCTGGCCTTCCCGCCTGGGCCAGGGGTCGCGTGCCTGGTATTTGCTTTCAATATCCACGCTGGCCGATGTCCTCTATTTTATTATTTGCCGGCCCTGGGGCGGCTCTTGGCTCCCGGCGCCGCTTTGCGTTTTGCGGTCGCTTTGGGTTTCGCCCCGGCTTTCACTTTCGCTTT
>JACKNU010000016.1 GCA_024234675.1 Pseudomonadales bacterium
AATCCCAGTATGGTGCCCGAAGGCGCATCGCGCAGCGCCGGATCGGTTTCAATGAAGGTGACGGGAATTTCGTGGCGGCGAAAGATCTTGTCGATGGCCCGGCCGAAACGGCCGTAGCCGCAGACGATCCAGCGGCCGCTGGTGTCCTGGTGCGGCGACGCCCACACTTTATGGTGAGGGTTGAAGACCAGGTCGCTGATGATGTGTTTGTAGGGTTCCCGGATTGACTTTACCAGGTGCAGGGCAAAGGTCTCAAAGGGGTCGATGATGTAGTCGGTACCGAAGGAAGCCAGGTTGGCGGTATTGCTGGCGGATTGCGAGCGGCTGATCACCAGGCGCTCAGGGTCCACCAGTTTGCTGTCTATCGAGATCGCCAGGTTGGTGTGATCGTCGTTGGTGATGGCGATTACGCCAATGCAATTCTTGCGGCGTATACCGGCAATATTGAGCGTATCCGGGTCGGCGGAGTCGGCGCACAGGCCGGGGACCGCCAGCCCCAGGCTGTGCGCCTCGAGTTCATCGATTGCCAGCGGGTTGGCGTCGATCACCACCGTTTGTATGCCCTGCTGGTCCAGCCGGCTCACCAGCCGCTTGCCGGTGTAGCCGAAGCCGCAGACCAGGTAGAAGGGATCGCTGATGCGACGCACCCGGCGGGCAAAGGTGGTGCGTCGCATCAGGCGGTTGAAACTGGGGTCCTGGAACAGCGACAGGATCTTGCCGATGCTGTACAGCCAGCCGATCACCGTGGCGTAGATCATCACCATGGTCCAGGCCCGCTGGGCCGCGGTGAAGGGGTAGGGTATTTCGCCGAAGCCGATGGTGGAGCCCATGAAACTGACAAAATAGAAGGCGTGGAAGAAGTCCATATGCCAGGGATTGCCCTGATCGTCCTGTCCCGGAATGAGGACAAAGCCGAGGGTCGAAATGGCATAGATGACGATGATGGTGAGGAAGGGCGCGCGCAGCCGCCGCAGCAGCAGGTAGAAAACGTGTCCCATGAGCGCCGGCCTCTTTGCTCAGTGGCGGACCATCATGGTCTCCAGGATCAACAGCACCACGGAGGTGACATTCGCCAGCAGGGCGCCGCCGGAGAGGGACACGATACTGGCCATCATTTCTCCGTCCATCCCGGTCTCGGTGAAGTTCACCGCGGCCGCCCACACCACGGCAGCCAGGATCAGTTGCAGGTCAGCCACCAGGCTGGTGGCGAGCAGCACCGCGCCGACGTGGGTGCGGTCACCGAATTTCATCACCGTCGCGATCAGGCTGACCACCAGGGCGGCGTAGAGTTCGTACACATGATGGTGTTCGGGGTTGTCGATGTCCCCAAGGAAAAAACCGAAGTTGAAGGTCAGCGCCAGAAGGATGAAAAACGCGAAGACGACTTTTTCTGCATTCATGCTGCGGCCTCAGGGTGTAGGGTGCCAGCCCGGTGTCACGATAGTAGGTAGCTGCCGGGAAACCGTCAACTGCGCAGGGGTAACGAGGTCCGGTCCGGCAGCGCGTAGTTCAATCTGCCGCGCTGCGGTCGGCAGCGCCGGGTAACAGGCCGATTTTGCGGGCGATCACGCGGTCGATCATGCGCTTGGGAGCAAAGCGCACCAGCAATTTTTCGGCCAGCGAGGCATTGACTGCCGCATAGCGCACCGCCGGTCGCTCGGCGGTGAGCGCCTTGTGGATCAGCCTGCCCAGGTGTTCCTGTGAGTAACCCCTGCGCCCCTGGGCGATGAACATCTTCTGGAAATTTTCCATGATGCTGCGGTAGGGTGAGTGTGCGTACTGCTCTATGTCAATTTCTTCGGCCTTGTCCCAGATGGCGGTTCGTACCGGACCCGGCCCGATCACGATGACATCGATGCCGAAGATCATCAGCTCCCGGCGCAGCGCCTCGGAATAACCCTCCAGGGCGAACTTCGACGCGGCGTAGGAACCCAGGAAGGGCAGGGCGCGAATGCCGGCCTGGGAGCTGATGTTGACGATGCGCCCGGGAGGTCCCTGCAGGGCCCGGTCCACGCCCAGCAACGGGGCGAAAGCCTGAGTGACCATGATCGGGCCCAGCAGGTTTGTCTCCATGGCTTCGCGAACGGCGTCGGGGTCGATTTCCAGCAGCGGCCCGGTGGAGGCGATGCCAGCATTGTTCACCAGGCCCTGCAGGCGCCGGCCGTGCAGTTCCTCGCGAACCCGCTGCGCGGCGGCCTCGATTGCGGGCCGGTCGGTTACGTCGAACAGCAGGGGCGTGTAGTTCTGCCCCAGGCGGGCGCTCAGCCTGTCGGCATCGGCCTGCTTGCGTACCGAGCCGAAGACCCGAAAGCCCTTCTCTATCAGGACTTCGGCGGCGCCGTAACCGATGCCGCTGGATACCCCGGTGATAACAACTGACTGCATGTGACTGCTCTCCCTAGTCATAGACATCGATCATCTTGGCATCGACATGAAAAGGCAGCCGGCCGCACACCGTGTCGTCTATGGGCAGGCTCTCGTGCCGCCACAGCGGCTCCCAGCAGCCATGTCGCTCCAGCAGGGCGCGTGCCGATGCCTGGTCCGCGGCGGGCAGGGCCGTAAAGTGGTTGCGCAATTGCCTGAGGCACCACACCCGGTAGGGGGACCAGCGCGCCCCCCGGTATCGCACTCCGCCTGCCTCTGTGTCGAAGCGCTTGCGACCGGCCGCCACGGCATCGTTATTCGCGCACAGGTAGGGGAGGTAGTTGGAACCAATCTCCCGGAGGATCGGGCCCCAGTCAGCGGGGATACCCGCCGACAACCCGCCGGGCTGGTCCTGGAGACGGAAGTTCCACAGCCGGGCCGACCACTCCCACACGGCGGGCGCCTCCCGGCGCATGATTTCCGCCGGTACGGGGTCCAGGGCGAAGTGGCGGAAGATGGGCCCGGAGAAGCCGATGTCGGCCAGGCTGGGCCGGTCGCCCAGCAGGAAAGGACGCGCCTGGAAGATCGCCTCCAGTTGAGCCAGCGTGCGCCGGTAGATGGCCTCCACGCCGGGCACCTGGTCTTTGGTAATCCCGTCCCCGGCCGTGTAGCCCTGGCGCTGCCGGCGGGTGATCAGCCGGCGTTTGAGCGCGGCGGGCAGGGCTATGTCGCCGCCAATCTCGTCCACCAGGTGATAGCTGGCGAAGCGCGCGCCCGCCGGGTAGTGCCAGCGGTAGTGCATGGCCGGCCGCCACAGCCACTCGTCAGCGTAGTCCTCCAGCAGCAGGCTGAAGAAGCGCTGCAGGGGATTGGCCGGTATGACTGCCGGTGCGGGGAACTCCCGCTCGAACCACTGGATGATGGGCGTGGTATCGCTCAGCCAGCGCCCATCGGCCAGTTGCATGGCCGGCATCTGGCTGGACCCGGTCTGCTCCTTGACGCGGGCCATAACCGGGCCGGCGCTCAGGGCCCGGAGCTGGTAGGGAATACCCTTGATCCGGCAGTAGTTCTCCAGTTTGCCGGTGAAATAGGAAATACTGGAGCCGTAGATGGTGACGGGTGCGACCGATTCCAATGGCATGGGCGGGTGTGCCTCCAAGGTGTAGTTATAGTTACCGGAAGTGACGCGTTGGCCCCAAGGTAGCGAGTTCCAGCGGTTTCAACAATAGGGTTTGATATGCAACGTTTGCTGAATACGCTTGGCATTTGCGGCCGGCACGCCAGCCAGCTCGGCGTAGGCCCGCCAGTTCGCTACCGTGCCCTGGACTTCGGCGATGATTTTTTCGGCGCTGCCGCGCTTCAGCGCAGCTGTTTTTGCACAGGCCCTGAAATCATCCAGTGTGAAGTGCTCCCGCTTGCCGTTCATCGTCATCTGGTGGCTGGCGGTCCAGGTCCCGTTGGGGTTGAAACTGTAGGTCATGTCGAAAGCCGGTGACAGCGACCAGTTGCCCTGCCTGTCCATCAGGAAGGCGATATTCTTCACATGATCGTCCTGATTGCGGGCCACGATATTGAACACCATGCGTCGGAACTGCTGTTCCAGGTCCCGCATGGGCAGGCCCAGTTGCCGCATGACCAGCAGCGCCTGCTCGTAGCTGTGCGCCCCGGCCATATTGAAATCGTAGTGGGCCAGCGCGCACAGTGACTGCATATGCAGCTTGTCGCCACCGGGCAGGCGATCGAAGCGGCGCGTCATGAAATGGCGCCGGCCGTTCTCCTCGAACAGGCGGCACTCGCTGATGTCGATGCCGCAGTCCCGCGCCATCAGGTAGTAGGCGTACTCGACTACCCCGTAGCCCTTCGGGTCCTCCAGCTCCTTGTCGCGATTGCCGCTGACACCGTCGAATTTGAGCAGCCAGTATTCAAAGCCGTCCCCCGCGCGCAGCTGGCCGGAGCGGACCTCGTTGCTGGCCGGGTTCCAGGCGATCACCGCCTTCGCCCTGGCGCCACCGGCGGAGGTGCCCACCCGCAGGATATCCCGCAGGGCGTCTTCCTTGCCCTGGTCCGCGAAGGACACCTGCAGGTCGTGGCGATGGCTCAGCACCCTGGATGCCAGTTCCACCAGTTTGTCGACGTCGATCCGGGTGGCCTGCTTTGCCCCCGGGCCGATCACCGGGGCAAACTCCAGCGCGCCCATGCCGCGCTCGCCGATGTAGCAGAGCCGCTCCACGGCGTTGAAGGACCCCGGCTGCCGCCCCTGTGTTGCCAGCCAGGCATCGATCAGTGCATTGCCGAACCGGTCCGGCAGGGAATCCGCCAGCATGCCGGGCAGCCCCAGGAAAGTCTGGCGCGACAATTCGGGAAAGCGGTACACCCGCCGGGACAGGGGCATTACCAACGGCGACAGCTCTATGCCGCTGCGGGCGAAGGCGGCATCGTATTCGAAGGCGGCGACCTCTTCGCCGTCGAGCAGGGAGACGGCGCCGATGGTCCGGCCCCATAGCCTGACCTCGCCCAGGGTGCTCATGAATCCTCACCCCAGCGCCAGGGCTCGCCGGCAGGTTTCCCGCTGCGCTTGCCGGAGGCGCGCTGCCTCACCTTGCCCTTGCGCTTCAGCATATCCATTGGCCGCGGCCCCGGTTCCGGCAGCAGGCCCTCCAGTCCCGGCATGGCGTCCAGTGCCCGCAGCACCCGCACCAGCGTGCCCAGCTGCGAGGCCTGTCCCGCTTCCATCCGCTCCAGGGTGCGCTTGCCGATGCCCGCCTGTTCCGCCACCTCCGCCTGGGTCAGCTGTATCTCCAGGCGCCGGCGGGCCAGCCGCTGGCCGATCTCGGCCAGCACGGCATTGTCGGTCAGCAAGGCGGTTATCTTCATAGTCGTCACTGCCTGCGAGTAAGCCTCGCTTCTGCCCACATATCGTTATATATGACGATATATAGGTTAAGTAGGCGGACTTGTCAATTCGTAATATATAACGAATAAGACAATATTTCGGCCTTAAGTCGCCATATATTACGAGTATAAAGCAGATTGGTTCACAAGGGGCAAGTCTGGCCGGTCTTCCCGGGATGGCCGGTTTAAAGTGGGCGCTGGGGTGCCTGTGCGGCACCGGGAGACCCGGACCAGCGTTGTGCCAGGCCGCGGCACAGGACGTAGAACACGGGTGTGAACAGCAGCCCGAAAGCCGTTACCCCCAGCATGCCCGAAAAGACGGTAATTCCCAGGGCCTGGCGCATCTCGGCGCCCGGGCCCACGGCGATGACCAGGGGCACTACGCCGAGGATAAAGGCCAGGGACGTCATCAGGATGGGCCGCAGGCGCAGGCGCGCGGCATTGACGGCGGCGTCGAAGCGGCTGTGGCCGGCCGCCTCATCCTGGCGGGCGAATTCCACGATGAGAATCGCGTTTTTCGCCGCCAGGCCGACCAACACGATCAATCCCACCTGTACCAGCACATTGTTATCGAGGCCGGCGAGCCAGACGCCGAACATGGCGGACAGGATGCACATTGGCACGATGAGCACGATGGCCAGGGGCAGCATCCAGCTTTCATACTGGGCTGCGAGCACCAGGAACACAAACAGTACGGCGAGGGCAAAAACGCCCATGCCGACGTTGCCGGAGGCCTTCTGCTGGTAAGACAGATCGGTCCATTCAAAGCCCAGGCCATCGGGTACCCGCTCGGCAGCCAGGGCTTCCATTGCCACCAGCGCGTCCCCGGATCCCGTACCGGTCGCGGCACTGCCGAAAATGGACACGGCCGGGTAGAGGTTGTACCGCTCCACCCGATACGGTGCGGTGCGGTAATCGGCGCTGGCGAGGGCACCCAGGGGGACCGCTTCTCCCTCCCGATTGCGCGTGCGCAGGCTGAGCAGGTCGCGGGGGGAGCGGCGGAAATCGGCGTCTGCCTGGGCAGTTACCTGGAAGGTCCGGCCCAGGAAATTGAAATCGTTGACGAAGGCGGAACCGAAGTAGATCTCCAGCGCCTCGAATACGTTCTCCACCGGAACGCCGAGCTTTTCCGCGCGCACCCGGTCGACGTCGAGGTAGAGCTGCGGAGTGCGGGCCTCAAACAGGGTGAATACCCGCGCCAGTCCCGGTGTCTGGTTTGCAGCCTCCGCTATATCGGCCGCCGTCGTCGCCAGCAAGTCCAGGCCGCGGCCGCCGCGGTCCTGGAGCATCATGCGAAAGCCGCCGGCATATCCCAGGCCGCGCACCGGTGGTGGATTGATCACCAGCACCGACGCGTCGTGGACAGTCGCCATGCTGGCGCGCAACTGCGCCAACAGTTCATCGAAGGAAATCCCCTTTGCCTCGCGTTCTTCATAGGGCGCGAAGGAGGCAAAGAGGGTTGCCACGTTGGGTCCGCTTGAGGCTGTCAGGGCCGAGAAGCCGGCAAACCCGACGACATTGACCACCTCTTCGACGCCCAGCAGCTTGTCGATCACCTCCGTAACCACGCGTTCGGTCCGCTCGAACCTGGCGCCCGGGGGCAATTGTACCGCTACCAGCGCATAGCCCTGGTCCAGCGAGGGGATAAAACCCGTCGGCACTACTGACAGCTGCACCCCGGCCAGGCCGATAAGCACTACGTAGATGCCGGCGCACACCAGGCCGCGGCGTACCATGGCCGCGGCAAGGCGAGCGTAGCTACCCGCCAGGCGCTCCAGGCCGCGGTTAAAAGCCTCGAAACCGCCGCGTACCCAGCGGGACAGTGGCGAGGCGGGTGGCCCGGTTGCGGGAGGCTCGAGAATCAGCGCCGCCAGTGCCGGGCTCAGGGTCAGCGAGACGATCGCCGAGATGATGGTGGCCGAGGCTATGGTCAGCGCAAACTGCTGGAAAAACTGGCCGGTGATACCCGCGACGAAGGCGGCGGGAATAAATACCGCCGACAATACCAGGGCGATAGCCACGAGGGCGGTCCCCACCTCGTCCATGGTCCTGTGGGCCGCCTCCCAGGGGGATAGCCCCGCCCGCAGGTTGCGCTCGATATTTTCCACCACCACGATAGCGTCATCGACCACGATGCCGATGGCCAGTACCAGCCCGAACAGGGTCAGGTTATTGAGGCTGAAACCGAAGGCCGACATCACGGCGAAAGTGCCGACCAGGGACACGGGAATGGCCAGGATCGGGATGAGTGCGGTCCGGAAGTTCTGCAGGAACACGATCACCACCAGCACCACCAGGGCAATCGCCTCGAAAATGGTCACGATCACCGCATCTACCGAGGCCTGCACGAACTCGGTGGGGTTGTAGCCAATCTCGTAGGACAGCCCCTGCGGGAACTGCTGGGCCAGCTTTTCCATGGTGGTCTTGAGTTTGCTCGCCGTCGCCAGGGCGTTGGTCCCGGGGCGCTGGTCGATCGCCAGTGCAACCGCCGACTGCCGCCTCAGGTAGCCGCTGGTGGAGTAACTCTGCGCGCCAAGCTCGATGCGGGCGACATCGCGCAGGCGCACTATGCCGCCGTCCCGGGTTGCCCGGATCACCACGTCACCGAATTCCTCGGGACGCATCAGGCGACCCTGGGTTTGAACGCCAATCTCGAAGGCCTGGGGGCTGCTACCCGGCGGTTGGTTCATCACGCCTGCGGCTACTTGCAGGTTCTGGCTGCGCAGGGCGCGCACCACATCGCCCGCGGTGAGACCCACTGCGTCGACCCGGTCCGGGTCCAGCCATACCCGCATGGCGTACTCACTGGCACCCAGCAATCGCACCCGGCCCACGCCATCGATGCGCGCCAGGGTGTCGCGCAGGCGCAACACGGCGTAATTGGCGATGTACAGTCGATCGTAGGTGTCTTCCGGCGAGTACAGGTTGACGACCATCAGGATGTCCGGCGAGTTCTTCTGGGCGCTGACCCCCAGCCTGCGGACCGCTTCCGGCAGGCGAGGCTCGGCCAGGGCGATACGATTCTGTACCTGCACCTGCGCATCATCCAGGTCGGTGCCCAGGGCGAAGGTGACGGTGATGCTGAGATTGCCGTCCCCGGTGGACTGCGAGTGCATGTACAGCATGTTCTCCACACCGTTGATCTCTTGCTCCAGCGGCGCGGCGACCGAGTCCGCCACCACTTCCGCGCTCGCGCCGGGGTAGGCCGCCCGCACCTGTACCGTCGGGGGGGCCACCTCGGGGTACTGGGAAACGGGCAGGGAGCGGTAGGCCAGTGCTCCCATCAGGGTGATAAAGATTGACAGGACTGCGGCAAATATAGGCCGGTCCACAAAAAAATGGGTGAACCCCATGCTCAGTTCGGTCCCGGCGGTGAGCGCTCGAGCTGCGGCGCTACCTGCATGCCGGCGCGCAGGCGGTGAAAGCCCCCCGCGGCCACCACCTCGGTGCCCTCCAGCCCGTCCCGCACGATACGCAGGCCGTCGGCCATGGGCCCCGCTGTAACCCACCGGCGCTCGACCAGCCCCTCGGGGCTGACGACGAAGACGAATTGCCTGGACTGGTCGAACTGCATGACCTCATCCGGCACCAGGACTACCTCGTGCAGGCCGCTGCCCGGCAGCCGCACCCGGCCGAACAGTCCCGGCTGCAGCAGACGGTCGGGGTTGGCCAACAGGCCCCGCGCCTGCACGGTGCCGGTGGTAGCGCTGAGCTCGTTGTCGACAAAATCCATCACCCCCTGGTGCTGGAAGCTGTCTTCATCCAGCAGCTTGACGCTGATGGCGTTGGGATATTCCCGCGAGGTCTGTCTCGCGCCCGCCTGACCGAGGCGGGTATAGCGCAGCACATCGGCCTCACTCACCTCAAAATAGAAATGAATCGGGTCTTCCTGGACGATAGTCGTCAGCAGGGTCCCCTGTACATCCCCCCCTATCACGATATTGCCCACGTCCACCAGGCGGCGCCCGATGCGGCCGGGGATCGGCGCCCGTATCTCGGTGAACTCCAGGTTGAGCCTGGCCCGCGCCAGGGTGGCCTGCGCCTGTGACAGCCTCGATGCCGCGACCACCTCGGCCTGCACGCGCTGGTCCAGGTCCTCCTGGGAAATGAGGAGGTCCTTGCGCAGGGTCCGCGCCCGGTTCGCCTCGGTCCTGGCCAGGTCCAGGGTGGCGCGCATTTCCTCGAACTCGGCCCGGGCCGCCGTCTCCGCGATCTGGAATGGCCGCTGGTCGATGACAAACAGCAACTGGCCGGCCTCGACCGGTTGGCCTTCGGTGAACGCCACCTTCGAGAGGTAGCCGCTGACGCGGGCCCGCACCTCGACCCGGTTTACCGGGGCAAAACGCCCGGTGTACTCATCGTATTCCACCAGTTCCCTGACTGTAGGCCGGATAGCCGGCACAGGCATGACCGCGGCATCCCCTGCCGGCTGGGCCAGCGCCGCGTATTGCCAACCCGGGCTGCAGATGGCGAGCAGCGCCAACACCATGGTCGCGAGACGCAGCCCATTGGGGAGGTGGGGCGCCATCGCGGGGCGGTGCGAGATCCCGGGGGTGTTGCTCATGACAGGCTGACGACTCCGCTCCACTGAATGTTGGGTAGGCAAGTGCCAGTAGGTCGTCACAGGTGAAGCCCCTGGCGATCGCCGGGCTACTATGGTACTGCCCCGGCCAGGGTTCGACTATAGACTGGTATGTCCGGTATAGACAGCCGAGGCCAGCGGAGGGTGCAGGGAGTACTGGCGTCAATTACCCTTGAATCGGGGTTGGCGCTTTTCGAAAAAGGCTGCAGCGCCCTCGCGTGCGTCCTCCATGCCCATGGTCAGCAGGAACTGTTCCGCGTCCATGAAGCTGGTGGCGTCGTTGAGGGCATTGGCGCTGGCATTGACCGCGCGCTTGATCATGCGCAATGGCACAGGGGGCATGGCGGCAGCCTGCGCGGCCAGTTCCAGCGACTTCCCGACAGCGCTGCCCGGGGATGCCAGGTAGTCCACCAGGCCCCAGTCCCTGGCTGTATTCGCGTCCAGCGGCTCGGCCAGCAGCAACAGTTGCTTGGTTTTCGCCGGGCCTATCAGGTTCACGAAACGGGGCACACTCTGCCAACTCATATTCATGCCCAGCCTGAGTTCAGGTACGTACAGTGAGGC
>JACKNU010000017.1 GCA_024234675.1 Pseudomonadales bacterium
CAGCCCTAATCAGTGCACATTTCCAACCATCGATTCAGGTGGCCCCATTCCTTTGAAAAGGTAATTTCGTTTTTGGAAGTGGACGACTGCGCATGACTTAGTAGCAGACAGGTATATGTGAAGTTTTCACTGTTCACATATACCTGTCTGCTACTAAGTCATTGATGCATAAGTGATATGTATGCTTTTCAGGTTGATTCGTCTGCCGACGGTCACCGGTTATTAGTATGTTTATACTAGATCCGCTTGATCTAATGGCCGCTCAAACCGAAACCAAGAGGAGGTTTGAAGATGACCATTCATACGATTGCCTTTGTAATCCTGACCAGCCTTAGCCTGGTTGCCGCTTACCTGATAGGCAGACCTGCCCCCACCTCAACCGATGAGTTGCAATCGTCCCCGCGCGTTGGAAAACACGCCTGCGAAGCGCAGGAGGACATTACCTAAGAGCCGTCCCGACTGCTCTTTTTGCGGGTGGTTTTCTTCTTGCGCTGTGTTGATACCGGCTGTAATTCGGCAAAGGATTCTTCAATACATTGGGAATAGAATTCGGGATCGGGCATGACTTCGCGGCAGCAGATAAACGCCAGGGTGATGGCGCCCTTGTTCTTCATGACCATGCTGTTGACGGTATGGAACAGGCCCATACCCGGCGCCAGGGGTCCTATGCCGAAGGAATCGATGAGCTGGGCGCCGCACATATAGAGCTGGAAGGGGGCGCCCGGAACATTGGTGATCATGGTATTCATCATCAGGTTCTTCTCGGCCAGGCCGGTCATGGCCGCGGCCTGGATCAGCAGCGCCTGCATGCCGGCCGGGAGCGTCTCCGAGAAGTCGACCATCATGCGTGAACCCTGGGCCTGCATATAGGCCTTGGCGTTGAGCGCCTGCTCATGAATCTCCCGCAACCGTTGCAGCGGGTCATCGACGTCCGTGCACAGTGCGGTGGTCATCATTCCCACCAGGTTGCCTTCCTTGTCCCGCTCGTTCTCATCGCGGACATTGACCGGGCAACCGGTAACCAGGGTGCGCTGCGGCAGCTCGCCTTTTTGGTCGAGGTACTTTCGCAGGGCGCCACTGACAATGGCCAGCATTACGTCATTGATCGTGGCGCCTTCCACGCTGTTCTTGATCTTGCGAATGGCTTCAAAATCAAACTTGGTGGCACCCAACACACGGTGGGGCGTCATTTTGGCGTTGAATCGGGTTCTGGGTATCTCCCCCAGTTCGCTGAATTCGCCGCGGCTCAGCCCCTGCTTGACGCGCTGGCGGGAGGACAGCAGATCGCGCCCCATGCGCAGCACCTGGCCCGGTTTGCGCAGGTTGTTGGTATAGGCTTTGAACAGCAGCTTGCCCTTGCCCGGCGGCGCCTCGGGTTGCCAGGGCGCCGGTGGTGGCGCCGGTTCCGGTTCGGGGCTGATATCGTTGAATGCACCGAAAAACTGCACGCCGGACGCGCCGTCGATGGCCGCGTGATGCACCTTGAGATACAGCGCGAAACTGCCGGGGGGAACGCCTTCGAGGTCGTTCAGGCCCTCGATGATGTAGGCCTCCCACAGCGGCCTGTTCCTGTCCAGTGGCCTGGCGTGAAGCCTGGCTACCTGAATGCACAGCTGACGCCAGTCACCCGGCTTGGGCAGCGCGATATGGCGTACATGGAATTCCAGGTCGAAGTCGGGGTCGTCTACCCAGTATGGCTGGTCGAGGTTGAATGGTACTTCGGCAAGCCTGCGGCGGAAGATGGGCGAGCGATCCAGGCGGCTTGCGAACATCGCCAGGATATCCTTGAAGCGGACCAGGCCTCCCGGGCTGGTGGACTGGTCGTAGATGGAAACGCCCCCGATGTGCATGGGAAATCCCTTCAGTTCCATGTGCAGGAACATGGCATCAGGCCCGGTGAGCTGCTTCATAAAGACCTCCTTGCTGGGTGAGAGGGGCCGCGAGTGCGCGCCTTCCTCCGTTTAATCCTGTTATTTCGCCATTAATTGCCGGCGATTTTATAGGCAACCACTATCCTAGCCACTCCTTCCACCTGCGAAAACAGCCTTTTCCACCAGTCTTGTAGACATATTCTTACCCTGAACGTTTATGCCTATAAAAATGACCGTTCAGGTTACTCAACACGGCGGGTAATTCCCTATGATGGTTAGGGTTTAGTGCCTTGCAACAATGGGCATGGCGTAGTGCCTGAGTCACGGCAGCGCCATTGTTGGTCGCGGCAATACTACTGGCACCGGAGGTATGTAAGGTCATGAACATCCAGAAGTTTTCCAGGAAGTCGCGCAGTCTGCGAAGGTTCGAGCAAGCGGTATCGCAGGCCGAAAGTTATGAGCAATGGCTGGCGCTCGCTGAGGCCTATGACAGCGAAACAGGCGCTGATGAGTGGCGTCGCAACGATGAATCGCGCCAGTATGACCACGCCAGCATCAGAAAGCGCCTGAAGCGGCTGCGTACCCTGAGAAAGAAGGGTGACGATCACGGCCTGCTGTTTGCGCTCAATGAAGGCATTCACGGCAATATGGCGGGCATGGGGCGGGCCGCTCTCTACCAGCGAGCCAAATCCGGCACCAAGGTGTTGATAGAGGATTACATCAACGAAATTCGCGATTCGCTTAACTACCTCGCCCCCAGGGACTTCCCCGGCATTCCCTGGGCAGAGCGCATAGAGTTTTTTCAGCGCGCCAGCCACTGTTACGGGCGTTCGGCCCTGATGTTGAGTGGCGGTGGTACCCTGGGATACTTCCACTTTGGCGTGATCAAGACGCTGATAGAGCAGGGTTTGTGCCCGGCGGTGATTTCCGGCGCCAGTGCCGGGGCCTTTGTGGCATCCATCGTGGGTACCCGTACCGATGCCGAGTACCTGCAACTGTTCGAGAACAACTACCTGGCGCGCGCACTGACGGCAAACCGTGGCAACATCAAGATCGGCTTCAGCGGCGGCAGCGACAAAGTCGACATGAGGGTCATCAAGCGGGAGATGGCGCGGATGATTCCCGATATGACCTTCCTGGAGGCCTACGAGAAGACCGGGCGCAGCATAAATATTACTATCTCTCCCGCTGAACCCCGGCAGAACTCGCGCCTGCTGAACCATATCGCCTCACCCAATGTCACCATCCGCTCGGCGGTCCTGGCCAGCTCCGCCTTGCCCGGCGTATTCCCGCCGGTGCAACTGGAGGCGCGCAATGTGCACGGCAAGGTCCAGCCCTACCTGTCGTCGCGTCGCTGGATAGATGGCTCATTTTCCCAGGATCTGCCCGCCAAGCGCCTGGCGCGGTTGTACAGTGTTAACCATTTTATCGTCAGCCAGGTGATGCCAGGCCTTGGCCGGGACGAACCTCGCCTGCGGCCCGGGATTGGCAAGATCACCTCTGATGCCGCGGTGGCCGCGACCAAGGAGATCGTCCGCGGTTGCCTGGACTTTGCCCAGCGCCGCCTGACGGTGGGCCCCGGAATGGGCGTGGCCATGAACACGGTCAATGCCCTGATCGACCAGCAATTCACTGGCGATATCAACATATTTCCCGGCTACGGCGTGTCCAGCCTGAGTGCGATTCTGAAAATGCTGTCAGAGGAAGAGATGGTGGCGCTGATCAGGGAGGGCGAGCGCGCCACCTGGCCCAAGGTGCCGGCGATTCGGGTGACCACCCGGATCGGGCGCACCCTGGATCGCATCCTGCGCGACTTTGAAGTAGAAGAGGCGCACTGGCTGAAATCGGCGCGCCGTGCCAAAGCGGGCAGCAAGGCCGGCAAGAAAGCCGCCTAGCTGCCCGGCCGGTTTGGTACCGGCCTTATCCCATGCAGGCCTGGCCACCATCCACCGCGATGCTCTGGCCACTGATATAGGAAGACTCGGGGCCGCATAGCATGGCGACGAACTCGCCGATGTCCGCCTCACAGTCGCCGATGCGCTGCAGCGGTATGCTGCGTACAAATGCGGCGGCCTCCTCGGGGTAGTGCGCTATCCATTTTTCCAGTGCGGGGGACCTGGCGTGCGGCAGGATGCAGTTGGCGCGGATATTGTCCTTGCCCCATTCGCTGGCTGCCGCGCGGGTCAGGGCGCGGATGGCCTCCTTCTCTGCCGCGTATACGCCGTAATTACTCATGTCCCAGCGTTTGGCCGCAGTGCTTGCCATGTTGATGATGGAACCGCCTTTGGCGCTAAGGTAGGGGTGGCAGAGTTGCATCAGGCGCAGGGTGGCGATGGGGCCAACCGTGAACGCGGTCATAATCTGGTCGTGTTGTTGTGTTAGCAGCGGCCCGGGCGAGGTGCTCACCGCGTTGTTGACCAGGATGTCGAGGGCACCGAATCTTGCTACCGTTGCGGACACCGAGCGCTCGAGATCTGCGGTGTTGGCAACATCGCAGGCGATGGCAATGGCCTCTGTGCCGTGGCGCTCGGCAATCAGGCGACGGGTATGCTCGCATTTCTCCATGGTGCGCCCGGCTGCGGCGATCTTCACCCCGCGTTTTGCCAACGCCAGCGCTATACCCTGGCCTATACCCTGTCCGGCACCGGTTATCAGCGCGACTTTACCTGCAAGCATGATTGACTCCTGGATGGCATTGAGGTCAGATCGCTATTCTAGTTATCCGGCTAACGCCGACCTACGGCCTTGTCGGCCAGATTGATAGACATTTGGGTTCCGCAGGCTCACCCTGACCTCAAATGTCTACGAATTCGAGCGCCCAGGTGCTGGGGAAAAGCCTCGGCCTGGCTGATAATCTTTGCAGACCTATCGACACTGTCAGGGCACGATTTATGCACGTGATGATCACCGGCGGCACCGGTTTTATCGGCTACCATACCGCCCGGGCGTTGCTGGCGGCCGGCCACACCGTCAGCCTGCTGGTGCGCAGCGTCGACAAGCTGTACAAGCTCTACGGCGATGACTGTGAACTGGGCTATACCCGGGGCGACATTACCGATGCCGACGCGGTGCGGCGCGCGCTGGCCGGCTGCGACGCCGTGATCCATACCGCCGCCATGGTGTCGACCAAGGCCAGCGATGCGCAGCGGGTATACGATACCAACGTGCAGGGCTGCAAAACGGTGATCGGCAACGCCCTGGAAAGCGGCGTCAAGACCGTGGTCCACGTCTCCAGCGTCACCGCGCTGTACGATCCGAAAGCAAGGATTCTCGATGAAAACTCCCCCCCCGGCGCCGCCAGCAATGCCTACGGCCGCTCCAAAGTGGCCTGCGAGAAATACGTGCGCGGGCTCAAGGCCAGGGGCAAGCGGATCTACATCACCTATCCGGCCACGGTCATCGGCCCCGATGACCCGGCCCTCACCGAGCCCCATGTCGGCATGCGCGGTTTCCTGTCTATGTTCGTGCCGCACATGCCCAGCGGCAACCAGTACGTGGACGTGCGCGACGTGGCGGAGATTCACCTGCGCCTGCTGGAGCGGCGGCCAGCGTCGGGCAATTACACCGTGGGCGGCCATTACGTGCCCTGGACCGAGCTGGGCCCCCTGCTGGAGCGCCTGACCGGCAGGAAGCTGTTGAAGCTGCCGCTGTTGCCCGGGCCCATGCGCCTGGCCGGGCGGATTGTCGACCAGGTCAACCGTTTCTACCCCATCGAAACGCCCATCAGTGAGGAGGCTATGGAATATGCCACCAACTGGGTGCGGCTGGACAACAGCAAGGTGGAGCGCACGCTGGATTTCAGCTTCCGCCCGGTAGAGCAGACCATGGCCGATACTGTGAGCTGGTTGTATCGGGCTGGTCATATCAACAAGAGGCAGGCCGGCGTTCTGGCCCGGCACTAATACTTCCAGGGATTGGCAATTATGAGACTGGCAAACAAGGTAGCGATCGTCACCGGCGCAGGCGTGGGAATCGGCGCGGCAACAGCCCGCCGAATGGCTGAGGAGGGGGCCAGTGTGGTGGTGGCTGCCCGGCGCCTGGAGCTGCTGCAGGAGGTGGTCGCGGAGATAGAGACCGCCGGCGGTACCGCGATGGCATGCGTCTGCGATGTCACCGACGAGGAGTCGGTCAGGCAACTGGTGGCACACACCATCGCCGCCTATGGCAAACTTGATATCGTGGTGAACAATGCTGTGCTGATGGTGCCGGGTATGCTGGCGAGCTACAGCAGCAAGGCCTGGCGCCAGAACTTCATGGTGTCGCTGGACGGCGCCATGTTCCTGATGCGCGAGGCCTATCCCCAGCTGAAAGCCAATCGAGGGGCCGTGGTCAACGTGTCTTCAGTATGCGGCCTGCTGGGTTCGGTGGGCAC
>JACKNU010000018.1 GCA_024234675.1 Pseudomonadales bacterium
GTGGATGGTTTTCCCGCTGATACGCAGCGACCCGTCCTCATTGACCCTGGCGGAACTGGAGATCTCCCGGGCCAGGGCTGCAGGCCCTCCACAGCACAGCACCACGGTCAGGGCCGCAACCCACAATACGGCCGAACGGCTGCGTCTCATCCGTCACCTCGCACCGTCATTGCGCTCGCCAGCCGGCGCAGTAATCAGGCATCGGAACTGTCGCCGCCCGGGTTGGTGGGCTCAGCGGCCCGCTCGATCTCGAGCTGCTTGCGCCGTTTGGCGATATTCTCGTCGAGCTGCTTACCCACCACCTCCATCCAGTGCAGGTGCTGGCGCCATATGTCGTCCTTGACCCTGGCTGGTTTCTTGAGCTGTTTGTAATCCATGGGTATCAGTAGACCTCCATTGAGCTGTTGCGATTCAGTTCGCTGCCAGCCGGTTGGACCTGGCGGCCCTCAAGCGCCCAACCATACACCAACCGACAGCAATATAGTTCAGGCTCCAGAAAACGGCAGACGCGGCCAGCAGCAGCTGACGGAAATCCGGGCCCAGATCGGCGCCAAAGCGCGCCAGCATCGCCAGGGCCAGCAACAGGCAGATCGCCAGGTAGGCAAGCCCCGGCGCAGGCGCACGTTTGTAGCTCAGCCGGAGCATTACGGTACTGGACAGGGTTCCCAGGGCCCCGATGGTAATGACATGCAGGCTGGCCAGCGCCAAGGGGGAGCCGCCCGGGTGGCAGCCGAACAGCACCAGGCCCAGCCCCAACCAGCAGTAACCGACCCCCAGCGCGCAGATATCGGCGTGGTGCCAGGCCAGCGAGAACAGTTGCCAGCGAAACAGCCGTACAAGCACCAGCAGGCCCGCCGCCACCGCGGGGACGGCGGCCCAGAACCAGGCCAGGTGCAGGATATAGGCGGCGCTGGCGAACAGCAGGAGCACTATCACCAGGCCCTCTATGACGGGCTGCACTCGCTGGGGCAGGCGCTGTCCCCGGGCCGCGAACGCCACCGCCAGGGCCGGCGTGATGATGCGCCCCCCCATGAAGAACATCAACAGCGCCAGCGGCAGGATAATGCCGCGGATGGGGGTGTCCCGGGCGGCCCCCTGGTGCAGCAGGGCCTGGTCCAGCAACGGAAAACAGGTAATCAGCGCAATCAGTGGGCCGGCTACGCGGTTACGCCACTTTTTCGCGGCCCTGAACTTCGGTGTCACCAGGCCGGCCAACAGCAGCCCGTACAATGCATACAGGACCCCGGTTAGCATACTGGCCGGGGCAACCAGTTCAGCCAGGCGCCCTGCGAGCCACAGCCCGAACAGCAACGACAGCGTGGGCAGGCCCGGCTTGCCCAGCAGGTAACCGGCAATCAGGGCCCCCACATAGCCGAACAACAAGCCGCGGGCGTGGGCCGCGCCGCTGAACACCAGGCCAGCCGCACCCGCCAGGGAGGCGAGCAACAACCAGGGTGCCAGCGCGGCGTACAGCGCCGCCGCAGGGAAGAACAGTGCCTGGGCCTGGACTTTCACGGTCTCGGCGCGGGACCGCAGCCGTCAGCTGCGGCCAGCGGCAAAGAGGACGGGTGTCATGAGCGACTGGCGCGCAGGCGCCTGAGTTCGTCGAAGGTAGTGGATACATCG
>JACKNU010000019.1 GCA_024234675.1 Pseudomonadales bacterium
TGTTGCCCAACGGTTTTGCCAGCGGCGATGAGTTCTTCGGCTTTCTCAGGGACGGGTTTGACCAGTTGTGGATGGAGGGCGCAAGCAGCCCTAAAATGATGACCGTGGGCCTGCACTGTCGCATCAGCGGTCAGCCGGCCAGGGCCCAGGCGCTGGCCCGCTTTCTCGATTACGTCACCGCCCGGGATGCGGTGTGGATCTGCCGGCGCGAGGAGATCGCCCGCCACTGGCAGGCCTGCGGGCCCGGGCCAGCGGGCAGCGCAGCGGGCTCAGACGCCTCGAACCGGGGTTTGTGAACCCTTGTCCGGATACCGGACGGGTTTCCACTACCTGACTTTTTATTGATCTAAACACGCAATTATCAAGACCTTTACTTGATAAGATTACTTGGTTATGCACCATAACGGTGCATTAAATCCCGGCCAGGCTCGTACGCCAGGTCAGGTTTTACAACGACCGAGGGGGAACAGAAAATGCAAATTTGTGCCATCAATCGCGCCACCCTGGCCTGCCTGCTGCTGGCAGGCAGCAGCGCCGGCCTTGCCGACGACGAATTCACCAGCTTTGTCGATGCGGTAAAAGGCGGCAGCGTCAACCTGGACTTTCGCTACCGTTTCGAAGGTGTTGACCAGGACGGCATCAGCAAGAACGCCAAGGCATCGACCCTGCGTTCGCGGATTTCCGCCGTCACCGCTTCATTCCACGGCTTCACCGTCCTCGGTGAGGTGGATAATGTCTCCACGGTGGGATGGGATGACTATAATTCCACCGAAAATGGCAAGACCCAGTACCCGGTGGTAGCCGATCCGACCGGTACAGAAGTCAACCAGGTGTATCTCAAATACACCATGGATGCAGCCAACGGCATCTATGGCCGCCAGCGCATCAACTACAGCAACCAGCGTTTCGTGGGCGGAGTGGCGTGGCGCCAGAACGAGCAGACCTTCGACGGTTTCCGCGGGAACTGGCAGGCCCTGGACAACGTCAACCTCGACTACAGCTATACCTACCGCGTGCACCGCGTGTTCGGTCCCGACGACGGCAGCAACCCTGCCGAATGGGATGGCGACAACAATTTTCTCTACATCGACTGGAAAGTAGCCGATGGACATAACATCGGTTTCTTCGGTTACTGGATCGACGTCGATTCGCAGCACGACTACCCCCCGCCGAAAACGGTCAATAACTCCAGCGAGAGCTACGGCCTGGAATACGTGGGCAAAATAGCCATGCTGGACGTGCGGGCGGCCTATGCCTCCCAGTCCGATGACGGCGATAGCGAGTTGGACTACGACACCGAGTACTACCTGGCGGAAGTTGGCGGAACCCTGGGCGGTGTCGGCATCAAGGCCGGTTATGAGGTACTGGCCGCAGATAACGGCGTGGGTTTTGCCACACCGCTGGCCACCTTGCACAAGTTCCAGGGGTGGGCCGACAAGTTTCTCAGTACCCCGGGTGATGGCGTGGAGGACCTGTACCTCGGTATGAGTGGCGACCTGGGTCCTTTCAAACTCGAAGCCGTGTACCATGATTTCCAGGCGGAGTCCTCCAGTGAGGACTTCGGCGACGAACTGGACCTCGCCGCCACCTGGCCGGTCAATGAGTACTTCACTACCCAGTTGAAGGGGGCGATTTTCAATGCCGACGGTGACAGTTATACAGATACCAACAAAGTCTGGCTGACCCTGCAGTTGAAGATTTGACCACGACGGGCCTTAATGCGATGCCATGAGACATACGCCCCGACCCACACTGGCGCTGGCTGAAGCGCGCGCCGGCAAGCTCGGCCTCGCCCTGTCCGGTGGCGGCTTCCGGGCGGCGCTGTTCCATATCGGGGTGCTGGCGCGGCTGGCGGAATGCGACCTGTTGCGCCATGTCGCGGTG